>NZ_ATCL01000023.1 GCF_000416965.1 Exiguobacterium chiriqhucha RW-2 | reverse complement strand
ACTTGCATGTATTAGGCACGCCGCCAGCGTTCGTCCTGAGCCAGGATCAAACTCTCCAAAGAATTTGATATAGCTCTTTAAAAATGACGAAGCTTGCGCTTCATTCAAAAATTGTAAAACTTTTTTTGCCTCATCGTTCAGTTTTCAAAGTTCGTCTGTCGCTCATTGGCGACTCTTAAAATAATACAAGTCATCGACACAGTTGTCAACCACTTTTTTTATTCTTTTCCGCTGCCATCAGCGGCAACGTTTATTACTTTACCGCATCCCTAAATAGAACGCAAGACTTTTTGCAAAAGTTTTTCTAAAAAAGTTTTTAGTCTCTTTAAACCGGCAACATTCTCCATAGAAAAACCTCTCGTCTGTAAGAACGAGAGGTTAAAATGATTCTTTACTGTTGGTGTCTCATCGTCGGGAACAATAGAACATCACGAATCGATGGTGCATTCGTCAACAACATGACGAGGCGATCGATTCCGATTCCAAGACCGCCCGTTGGCGGCATTCCGTATTCGAGTGCCTCAAGGAAATCGTTATCCAATTCATGGGCTTCGTCATTCCCTGCTTCTTTCTCAAGAAGTTGAGCTTCGAAACGCTCACGCTGATCAATCGGATCATTCAATTCCGTGAAGGCGTTAGCATGTTCACGACGAACGATGAACAATTCAAATCGATCCGTGAAGCGTGGATCTGTATCGTTCTTTTTCGCCAATGGCGATACTTCGACAGGGTGACCGGTGACAAACGTCGGTTGTAACAATGTTTCTTCGACTTTCTGCTCAAAGAATTCATTGACGATGTGACCGAATGTCATATGGTCTTGAATCTCGACACCGTGCTCTTTTGCAAGCGCACGTGCATCTTCATCAGACATCTGTTGCCAGAAATCGACGCCTGTTTCTTCTTTAACCAAGTCGACCATGTGCGCACGTTTCCAACCGACAGCCAAATGAATCGTATCTTCTCCATATTGAACGTCCGTCGTGCCAAGAACTTCTTGGGCTACGTGAGCTACGAGTTCTTCTGTCAAATCCATGATGTCATTATAGTCCGCATACGCTTCATACAATTCAATCATCGTGAACTCTGGGTTATGACGTGTTGAGATCCCTTCATTACGGAAGACACGGCCAATCTCATACACGCGCTCGAGACCACCGACAATCAAGCGCTTCAAATGAAGCTCGATGGCGATCCGCATATATAATTCCATATCAAGTGCATTATGGTGCGTCAAGAACGGACGGGCCGCCGCTCCACCTGCGATTGTATGCAACATCGGCGTTTCGACTTCCAAGTAACCGCGATGGTTCAAGAAATTCCGAATTTCCGAGATGATCCGGCTACGCAGAATAAACGTTTGACGCGAATCGTTATTCGTAATTAAATCC
This sequence comes from Exiguobacterium chiriqhucha RW-2, assembly GCF_000416965.1. GTDB lineage: Bacteria > Bacillota > Bacilli > Exiguobacteriales > Exiguobacteriaceae > Exiguobacterium > Exiguobacterium chiriqhucha. The sequence continues at coordinate 13,093 of NZ_ATCL01000023.1, read as the reverse complement.
AAATAACGTTGACGATAGCGTTGCTCAACATCTTTTAAGCCATGATATTTATCAGGAAGCGGACGAAGTGCTTTTGTTAAGAGTTCGAACTCTTCAACATGAATCGACAATTCGCCGACGTTCGTCTTGAACAGCTTCCCTTTCACCCCGACGATGTCACCAAGGTCAGATGATTTGAATAAATCGAACGGTTCGTCACCTACGTCATTTTTACGCACGTAGATTTGGATTTGTCCTGTGACGTCTTGGATGTGGGCAAAGAAGACTTTCCCTTTTCCACGTTTCGTCATGATTCGTCCGGCAAGCGTCACTTCGACGTCTTGTTCGGCCAAGGCTTCTTTTTCAATTGCCTCATATTGTTCATGTAATTCACCGGCGTGGGCAGAACGTTCGAACCGACGTCCGAACGGGTCAAGCCCTTGTTCACGCATCTCGGTCATTTTTTCAAACCGAACCTGCATTTGGTCATTCATTTCCAACTCGTGACTCACTACTCCATTCACTCCTCTATACGTATTGGGGATGTCTAATAAAAAACTGTCAGCCTCACGGCCAACAGCACAGCCTAAACCGTTTGCTTGTGTGGTTCACTTTTTCGCCAAACAAGCTTACCACAAATCAATTTTTTTCACTAGTTCACACTTCTTGCATTTGTCGCTCGAGCTGTTCCACAAAATGATACAACACGATGCCAAAAGCATCTCGCGATTCCGTTTCGTTGATTTGCTTCCGAACCGGGCCGCTGCCTTTCAACCCTTTCAAGTACCACGCCGCATGTTGACGCATCTCGCGAACGGCCGTCACTTCTCCTTTGATGGCAATCAAGCGATCGAGGTGCAACATACAGATGTCGATTTTTTCACGCGCCGCTGGTTCTGGCGGAAGATCACCCGTCTCCAAATACTGCACCGTTTGATACAGCATCCATGGGTTACCAAGCGCTGCCCGCCCGATCATGACGGCATCGACACCATAGTGATCAATCGCATGTTTTGCTTCTTGAGGTGTCGAGATATCGCCGTTACCGATAATCGGAACCGTCGCAATCTTCTTGGCTTCGCCAATCCAATCCCAGTTTGCGGTTCCTTCATATTGTTGAGACCGCGTACGACCATGAATCGCAATCGCCGCCGCTCCTCCGGATTGAGCCGCCCGAACATTGTCGAGAATATAAATATGGTCTTCGTCCCAACCGAGGCGCATTTTGACCGTGACCGGCTTATCCACCGCATTCGAGACGGCGTTCACCATCTCGTAAACTTTGTCCGGGTCAAGCAACCATTTGGCACCCGCCTCACACTTCGTGACTTTTGGGACCGGGCAACCCATATTGATATCGATGATGTCCGCATTCGTGTTTTGATCTACGTACTGGGCCGCTCTGACGAGTGTATCTTTCGAACCGCCGAAAATTTGAAGGCTGAGCGGCTTTTCCCGTTCATCGACGTACAGCATCCGGAGCGTTCTTGCGTTCTCCAATAAAATCCCTTTATCGCTGACCATTTCAGCACAGACGAGTCCCGCGCCAAATTCTTTAGCGATCAAACGAAACGCAGGGTTTGTCACTCCGGCCATCGGGGCAAGGACGGCGCGGTTCTTTATATCGATGTTACCAATTTTGAACCCTGACACTTCTCCACTTCCTTTGCTAACGTTAAACCGAGCTGACTAATGATTGTAACGGCCCGAGACGGACGACATCTTGTCGTTCCGACGCAGGAAGGGCTTCTAGCAACGCCCGCACCGTCATTCCCTTTACCTCGACCGCCGGAGCAATCTCCGCGAACGGGGCAAGGACAAAAGCGCGTTCATGCATCCGTGGATGCGGAACAGTTAACTGCTTCGATTGTATATCTTCGCTGTTATAGACCAAGATGTCAAGGTCGATTGTACGCGGTCCATTCTTGAATAGTCGTTCTCTCCCTAGGTCCCGTTCAATCTGTTGGAGTTGAAGCAAGGCTGCTTCCGCAGAAAGCGACGGCTCGACTTCGACGACCATATTATAGAAGGATGGCTGATCTGTGTATCCGACCGGTGCCGTCTCATATACGGATGACTCTTTCGTCACCTGAAGACCGTTTACCGCCATCGCTTGAATCGCTTCTGCCAGATAGTTGGCACGCTCCCCAATGTTCGAGCCCAGCGCTACGTACATCATACGTTCCGTCTCCGTGTCATCTCAATTGCGACTGAGTCATAATGACCCGGGATGGGCGGGTCCGGCTTGATCACTTTGACGGTGACGCTTTGAATCTTGTCGCTGTGGGCCAAAACAGCCGTCGTAATGCGCTCGCCTAGCGCCTCAAGTAGATTGACTGGCTCCCCGGTGACGATGTCTTCCGTCAATTGATAGAGACCGGCGTAGCTGACCCCGTCTGATAAATCATCCGATTGTCCAGCCGGCGCCAAATCCAACTCACACATCAAATCGATGTTAAACCGTTGACCGAGTCGATTCTCTTCTGCAAACACACCGTGATAGCCGTAAAAACGCATCCCATTCACAAACATCTTATCCAATTTGTCCGCCTCCCAGCATCGCGTCCATCATGAGTGACGCTCGTTTATTCTCTCGTACGTCATGGACCCGAATCCACGCACAGCCTTTCATGATGCCTAGACACGTCGTCGCCAGTGTCCCTTCCAGTCGTTCTTCGGTCGGTAAATCAAGCGCTTGCCCGATAAATGATTTCCGCGACGTTCCGAGTAACACCGGATAACCGAGGTTCGTGATCACGTCGAGTCGATTCATCAACTCCATGTTTTGCGCATAGTCTTTCGCAAAGCCGATTCCCGGGTCTAACCAAATCATCTCATCCGGCACACCTGCCGCTTGAGCGATTTCAATCGATTCATACAAGTCACCGACGACCTCCTCAATGAAATGGCCATAATTTCGATTGTCGCGATTGTGCATCAAGATGATGGGAACGTTAAACGCCCGTGCCACTTGTGCCATCGATTGATCGCCCCACTTCGAGCCCCAGACGTCATTGATGATATCGGCCCCGGCTTCTAATGCTGCCTTTGCCACCACCGGTTTGTACGTATCGATCGAGATGAGCACGTCGAGCTCTTGCTTCAGTTGACGAATGACAGGAACGACTCGCTCGATTTCTTCTTCCGCCGAGACGAACCGGGCTCCCGGCCGTGTCGATTCTCCGCCGATATCAATCGCGTCCGCTCCGTCTTGAACGAGTTGCTTGGCGTGAGCGACCGCCTGTTCGAGCGCCGTATACCGTCCTCCGTCCGAAAACGAATCCGGTGTCACATTTAAAATTCCCATGATTTTTGTCATCGCGTTTCTTCCCTCTCAATCGCATGCAACAAGACAGACCAACATGCTTTAAATTTTGCCCCGTCTTTTCCTGGATAACTGTTCCCGGCATAGTCTGTGACCGGAGCAATCTGTTGAACCGAATTGGTCAACCAAATCTCGTCTGCCTGTGTAAGTTCAGCAAACGTCACATCACGTTCCTTCACATCAAACGTATCCATCACCCAACGTCGCGTGACCCCAGCCAGAGGTCCCGTCGCGAGCGGCGTCGTCCAAAGTTGGTCAGCTTCGACCCAGAAGATATTCGAGACAAGCCCTTCTACGACATGTCCTGAGTCATCGGCGAACAGTCCTTCCGCCTCCCGATCAACGAGCATGCGCTTCCCTAATATATTGTTCATATAATGATGGGATTTTAAGCGGAATGCTGCTTCGGGCCGACTTCTCGGAAACGGGATGGCTTCCAGCCGTTTTTCCGTGGGCTGGAACGATTCCGGTAACGGCTTGACGAGCAGTGTCACGTTCGGACGAGTGTAGCGTCCGTCGTAGAGTCCAAGTGGCGCCACCCCCGCGGACACGTTCAAGCGCACATACAGGTTCGGGGTCCCGTTTTGACGAACGACGTCTTGAATCGCCTGCTCCATCTCTTGTTTCGTATACGGTAAATCAATCCATAGTTCCACTAAGCTCTTTTCGAGACGTTCCCAGTGAAGATCAAACAAGAACGGGATGCCATTGAACGTTCGAAACGTCTCGAACAGGCCCATCCCATATAAAAATCCGTGATCTTCCACCGGAATCGTTACTTCAGAGCTGCCCCGCAGTTCGCCGTTATGCCAAAGCCACATGACGATACACCTCGACGAAATTACGAATCATGTCTTTGCCGTGTTCTGTCAAAATCGCTTCCGGATGAAACTGCACCCCTTCAATCGGTAACGTTTCATGCCGGAGTGCCATAATCTCTCCTAGGCCCGTCTCGGCCGTGACTTTCAAGCACGACGGTAAGGTATCTCGTTCGACCGCGAGCGAATGGTAGCGTGTCACGATTGTCTGTTGCGGGATGCCGTTAAACAGCGTGTTTCCGTCATGTTGAATCGCTGACGTCTTGCCATGCATTAGCCGCTCGGCATGGACGACTTTTCCGCCGAACGCTTGAGCAATCGCTTGATGTCCGAGACAGACGCCAAGAATTGGGATGCGACCGGCAAACGCCTGAATCGCATCGATGCTGATACCCGCCTCACTCGGTGTGCACGGACCAGGCGAAATGACGAGATAACTTGGGGCGAGCGCTTCAATTTCCTCGATTGTGATGTCATCGTTACGACGGACGACGAGTTGTTCACCGAGCTCCCCAAAGTATTGAACTAAATTGTATGTGAACGAGTCATAGTTATCGATGAGTAAAATCATACCGTCGTCTCCGTCCTTTCTTTCGCCGTCCATAGCGCTTTCGCCTTGGAAAGTGATTCGGCGTACTCCGCTTCAGGATCCGAATCAATCACAATCCCGGCACCAGCCTGAACATGGGCGATTCCGTCCTTGACGACCATCGTCCGAATCGTGATGTTGAACACGAGGTCATCATCCCAACTAAGCCAGCCGTATGAGCCGGTATAAATCCCGCGTCGGACCGGTTCGAGTTCTTCGATGATTTCCATCGTCCGGATTTTCGGTGCCCCGGTGATGGTGCCGCCCGGGAACATCGCGCCGAGTGCTTCGGCTCCCGATATGCCGTCCCGCATCAAACCGCGCACGTTCGAGACGATATGTTGGACGTGCGAGTACTTCTCGATGACCATCAGCTCATCGACATGCACTGTCCCGTAAGCCGCGACTTTGCCCAAGTCGTTTCGTTCAAGGTCAACGAGCATGACGTGTTCGGCCCGCTCTTTCTCATTATCGAGCAGCGTCCGAGCCAGTTCCAGATCTTCCGCCTCATCTCGTCCTCGTGGTCTCGTCCCAGCAATCGGGCGGGTCGAGATGGCGGCGCCATGTTTCTCGAGCAACAGTTCCGGCGAAGCCGACACCATCGTGAGCGAATCGTCAACGAAATAACCCATATACGGTGAAGGGTTCACTTTCCGGAGCGTGTCGTAGATGTGACGCGGGTGTGCGAGTAGCGGTTCCGACTGCCGGACGCTCAAGTTCACTTGGAACACATCGCCCTCGACGATGTAGTCTTGAATCTTTTGCACGGCCGCAACGAATTCATCCTGTGACAGCGAACGGGATCGCTCGACCGTTCCGCTCGTAAGCGGCGGAAACGCATAATGTGTTTCTGTTCGCCAGAGGGCGGCAAAGCGCTCGAGTTTCGCCTCCGCTTGCTCATCGGCCGTGACCATCACGTATAAAAGCGATTCTTCTTCATCGAAGACTGCTACTTCATCGAACAGCAAGAACGAGACGTCCGGTGTCGCCAAATCGTCTGCCGCTTGCCGCGGTAAACGTTCGAGCGTTCGGGCTACGTCATAGCTTACATAGCCGATCATCCCGCCAAAAAACGGGGGAGCGCCAGCTGGCCGCTCGGTGGCGTACCGGGTCCGGATTGTTTCGACGATGTCGAGCGGGTCACCGTAAAGTGTTTCCGTCGCCTCTGATGTCTCGAACGTTCCGACCCCATCTTTCACGTGAAGCGTAGCGAACGGTTCAATCCCGGCCATTGTATAGCGGCCGACGCGTCCGCTCTCTAACCACGCATAATGCTTCTTCCCTTCCGTCAATGTCATATATGTGTCGTACATCTTCTCTTTTGTCATACTCATGGTTTTGAACGCTGTTTGTCTCACGCCACATTCCCCCGTTCCACTGATTCATGCCTTTAATTGTACACAAGAAAAGGCAGTTACCGAAAGAAGTTGTCTCCCGGTAACTGCCGTTTGTTTACGAGCGTACGCTATCTGATTCTTCATCGAATTGATAGAGCGGTGTGCTGAGGTAGCGTTCTCCGTTTGACGGGATGATTGCCAGCACGTTTTTCCCTTTGCCGAGACGTTTCGCCGTATCGACAGCCGCTGCGATCGCCGCCCCAGATGAGATGCCTCCGAGCACGCCGTTCGTTTTGGCCGCAAGACGTGCGTATTCGAACGCCTGATCGGTCGTGATTTGAAGGACACCTTCATAAATCTCCGTATCTAGAATCGACGGGATGAACCCGGCCCCGATCCCTTGGATTTTATGCGGACCTGGTTTACCACCCGACAAGACCGGTGAATCGACCGGTTCGACCGCTAGGATTTGAACGTTCGGATAGTGGGCTTTCAACACTTTACCCGCTCCCGTGATTGTTCCACCTGTCCCGACGCCGGCGATGAACGCATCGACTTGAAGGCCTGACGCATCGAACGCGTCGACGATTTCAGGTCCTGTCGTCATCTCGTGCACGTTCGGGTTAGCTTCATTGTTAAACTGCTGCGGGAGGAAATAACCGTTTTGTTCAGCCTCTTCCGTCGCACGGCGAATCGCTCCGCCCATCCCTTCAGGACCCGGCGTCAAAATGAGTTCGGCACCGTAGCCACGAAGCAAATTGCGACGTTCCATGCTCATCGTTTCCGGCATGACCAAAATCGCTTTATAGCCTTTGGCCGCACTGACCATGGCGAGACCGATTCCCGTGTTCCCACTGGTCGGTTCGATAATCGTATCTCCTGGTTTCAAGACCCCTTCTCGTTCAGCCGCTTCAATCATAGCGAGCGCAATCCGGTCTTTTACGCTAGAGCCCGGGTTCATATACTCCAATTTCAAGTAAACCGTGGCATCTTCAGCGCCAGTCAATCCATTCAACTTCACAATCGGTGTCTTTCCAATCAAGTCTGTTACTGAATCTACGATACGCATTTCATTTCCTCCTCCATAATTCCGACTATTCCGATATTGTAATCATACCCTATCAGATTCAAAATATGCAATTTGGAGTAAAGCGGTCAACGTGCTTGTTGTTTCATCGTTTCTAATTGTTCCGCCGAGAAGTGGTATTTCTCGCCGCAGAAGTGACAAACCGCTTCAGCGCCGCCATCCTCTTCAATCATGTGACGAATCTCTTCGGCACCGAGCCCGATAATCGCGCTTTCCATACGGTCGCGGCCACATGTGCAATTAAATTGAACCGGTTTTTGATCCAACACTTCGAGGCTGTCGCCAAGGAGCATATGGAGCATTTCTTCCGGTGTTTTCTCTTCACCGATGAGGACCGACACTGGCGGGAACGTCTTGAGCGCCTGTTCAAGCGCTTGAATCGTCTCTTCTGACGCATCCGGCATCAATTGAACGATAATGCCACCGGCCGCAAGAATCGATTCATCTTCTGGAAGGACGAGCACACCCGCACCGACGACTGACGGTACTTGTTCTGACGTCGCAAAGTAGTACGTGAAGTCTTCGCTAATCTCACCCGTTTGAATCTCAGACGAGCCGCCGACAAAGTCTTTCAAACCGAGGTCTTTAATGACCGAGATCGTCCCGCGTCCGACGGCTTCACCGACTTTCAACTTTGTCAAACCGTGATCATTCACAAACGTGCCGCCTTCGACACGAGGATGTGACACGTAACCGCGCACGTCTCCCGCCGTATCGGCATCGACGATGATTTTCCCAATCGGTCCATCGCCTTCGACTTTGAGCGTCACGCGAGCGGCGCCTTTTTGCATCGCACCGATCATCGTCCCGATCGTCATCGTGCGACCGAGCGCTGCTGAAGCGACCGGTGTCGTCTGGTGACGGAGTTGCGTTTCAAAGATTGTTTTTGTCGTCCGGACGGCAAACGCGCGGACTTCCCCGTTGAACCCGAGGGCACGGACGAGGTAATCGGCTTTCATTTGGTAAAGTAATGCTTGTTGTTCTGGTTGAATCATATCGAGTAACTCCTTTAAGTTTATTTCTGGTTGCGCTCATAGATGAGACGAAGCCCATCGAGCGTCAAAAATGAATCGACGACATCAATCGTCTCTGCATGCTCGCTAATCAAACGCGCGAGACCGCCCGTGGCAATCACGGTCGCTTCTCCGACTTCACGCTTCATACGACCGACAATGCCATCGACTTGTGCGACATAGCCGTAATACGTCCCGGACTGCATCGCTTGAATTGTATTTTTCCCAACGACCGTAGGCGGTGTCGCGAGCTCGATGCGCGGCAGCTTGGCCGCCCGTTGATAGAGCGCCTCGACCGAAATCATGATCCCCGGTGAAATGATGCCTCCGTGATAACGGCGGTTCTCATCAATATAGCAGTACGTCGTCGCCGTTCCGAAATCGACGATGATGAGCGGTCCATCATACTTGGCAATTCCAGCAACCGCGTTGACGATGCGGTCCGCTCCGACTTCACGCGGATTATCAACATGAATGTCGAGACCGGTTTTTACGCCGGGACCGACGACAATCGGTCGGACGTTAAAGTAGCGCTGCGACATCTGCTCGAGCGGAAAGATGACCGGCGGAACGACCGAAGACAGAATCACACCGTCAATCTGATCGAATGAGACGTTCGAATGATCGAACAGTGATTTCACGAGCATGCCGTATTCATCGGTCGTTTTCGTGCGGTCTGTCGAGATGCGCCAATGATGGACGAGTGTCTCGCCGTCATACATCCCAAGGACAATATTTGTATTCCCAACATCAATCACTAAAATCATGATAGCGTTCCTCACTTTGTTGTCAATTACAGTTCGCTCGAATTATAACACGAAAAAAGACGAATGCCTTGTTTAGGGCATTCGTCTCTTACACTTACCGTGATTCGTTGTTCGGGCGTTCCGTCGGTGTCGCTTCCGGCTTATCGCCTTCAGGGACAACATCCGGCTTCGCTTCTTGAACGACTCCAGGCTGATCGATGACTTGTCCGTGCTTGACGGCCGCCTCATCTTTCTTCGCTTCGTCGCTTGCATCATCTTTCGATGGTTCAGACGGCTCTTCCGGTTCGTGCGGAAGATATTCGCGCGTCTTAATCAAGTGACGAATCTGTTTCGAATCGAGCGTCTCGACTTCGAGCAACGTCTTCGCGACGAGTTCGAGATCGTCTCTACGATCCGTCAAGATTTGTTTCGCTTTCGCGTAACAACGGTTGATGATATCACGAATCTCGAGGTCGATGTCTTGTGCAATCGCATCCGAGTAGTTCTGTTCCGTTTGGAAGTCACGGCCAAGGAAGACTTGTCCACCATGGTTTGACCCAAGTTGGAGCGGCCCGAGCTTGTCGCTCATCCCGTAATCCATGACCATCTTCCGGGCGATACCAGTCGCACGTTGGAAATCATTGCTTGCTCCTGTTGACACTTCACCGAAGATGACGTCTTCCGCCACGCGGCCCCCGAGGAGACCGACGATTTTATCTTCAAGCTCAGGTTTCGTCATGAAGTAGCGATCTTCTTTTGGAAGCATGACGACATAGCCGCCTGCGTTACCGCGAGGAACGATCGTCACTTTATGCACTTCATCTGCATTCTCAAGTTCAATCCCGATAATCGTATGACCCGCTTCATGATAGGCGACGATTTGTCGTTCTTTCTCCGAGATGACACGGCTCTTCTTAGAAGGACCGGCGATGACGCGGTCAATCGCTTCCTCGACATCCACGACTGATACCGCTGAACGGTCAGACCGGGCTGCGACGAGCGCCGCTTCGTTCAATAAGTTTTCAAGGTCAGCACCTGAGAATCCAGGTGTCCGCTGCGCAATCGACTTCAAGTCGACTGTCGAATCAAGTGGCTTGTTGCGGGCGTGAACTTTGAGGACTGCTTCACGGCCTTTAACATCCGGACGATCAACCGTGATTTGACGGTCAAATCGACCTGGGCGAAGAAGGGCCGGGTCAAGAATATCCGGACGGTTCGTCGCGGCAATCATGATGATCCCTTCGTTGTCACTGAATCCATCCATCTCAACAAGAAGTTGGTTAAGCGTTTGTTCACGCTCGTCATGTCCACCACCGAGGCCAGCGCCACGTTGACGTCCGACCGCATCGATTTCATCGATAAAGATGATACACGGTGCGTTCTTTTTCGCATTCTCGAACAAGTCACGTACACGTGACGCCCCGACACCGACGAACATTTCGACGAAGTCAGAACCTGAGATTGAGAAGAACGGTACACCGGCTTCTCCTGCAGCTGCACGAGCGAGCAATGTTTTACCTGTTCCCGGAGGACCGACAAGCAAGACACCTTTCGGAATCCGTGCCCCGAGTTTCGAGAACTTACGTGGGTCTTTCAAGAATTCAACGACTTCGATGAGCTCTTGCTTCTCTTCATCCGCTCCGGCAACGTCTTCAAACGTCACACGGCGCTTCTCTTGATCGTATAATTTCGCCTTCGATTTCCCGAAGTTCATCACACGACCACCACCACCGCCACCTTGGGCTTGGTTGAGCAAGAAGAAGAATAAGATGAAGATGATGATGAACGGTAAGATCGCGAATACGATGCTGAACCAGCTACCACTCGACTCTGCTTCTTCGATTTGGATGTCGGTATCCGCGCGAAGTGACGAGAGCACTTCGGCGTATTCGGCCTCGTTGGCCGGGATATTCGTTTCAAAACGCTGATCTTCGTCTCCTGTTAGATCTCCTGTAATTGAGATGGCTCCCGGAATTTCTTGTACGGTTGCCGTTTCAATCCGACCTTCTTCCACATATTCCAAGAACTTCGAATACGTAAGCGTCTCGCTCTGGCTATTCGGGTTTTGTAAATATTGAAGGAACAAGATCAAGGCTAGGAAAATCACACCGAAAACTAAGGTGTTTTTCACTGCACGATTCATTCTCTGCCTCCTATTCCGAGAAACGATGTTCTCGCCCATTCAGTATATGTGTATACTTTGGGTATTTCTTTTATCTTAACACGACGCATTTTCAAAAGAAAAACGTTAGCCCCCGTAAATGCTCGGCTTGAGCACACCGACGTACGGAAGGTTACGATATTTCTCTTCGTAATCGAGACCATAGCCGACAACAAACTCGTGCGGAATAACGAAACCGCTATAATCTGCCGACAATCCGTTCTTGCGGCCCGTCGGTTTATCAAGAAGCGTCACGATTTTAACCGACTTGGCTTTGCGGTACTTGAGCAGGTCGACGAGATAGCCGAGCGTAAGTCCACTATCAATGATATCTTCTACAATCAAGATGTCGCGTCCTTCTACAGATGTATTTAAATCTTTCTCAATTTTTACTTCACCCGTCGATGACGTTCCGCCATGGTACGTCGACACGTCCATGAAATCCATTTCTAAATGGATGTCCATTTCTTTGACGAGGTCTGACATGAATGGCATCGCACCTTTTAACACGCAGACGAGGAGTGGAAACTCTTCTTTATATTCTTCGCTAAGTGTTGTAGCGAGTTCTTTCACTTTACCTTGAATCTCTTCGCTTGAAATCAGTACTTTCTCCATATCGTTCATTAATGACATCTTAAAATCCTCCTCTTTCTTATCCGACACAATCATCATTTTACCATTAATCGTGGGCACATCGCACCCGACTTATCCGGAAAATCGGAAACTCTTACCCCTACTATAGCGATAATCCGTCCCGTTGCGTCAACTATCAATGGGACGAATGGCCGTTTTTCTCGCGGAATCTTCGCGTCAATGAAGATGCGGGCGACTTTTTTCGTCCCGATGGACAGTTTCATCGCGTCCCCAGCCTCGACAGAGCGGATGATCAACGGCAACTCGATCGCCTCGAGCGGGATGCCGTCCGTATCATCCTCAACGTCTAGTGAGAATAATGAAGTCCCGAACACTACATGCGCTGGGAAGGTCGTTACCACTTGTTTGTGTGGGGCTAGGAGCGATTGACCAGTTGCCTGTAACGATAAGAGCCCGTCTTGTTTCCGCAGGCCCCATGACCCCTCTAAGTCGAAGTGGCCAGAACCTTGGGCACTCGTTAACAGACGGTCGATCGCGGTCCCCACCTCTACCCCGTAGCGCATTGATAGCAGGCGCCCGACGGTGTATCGTTCGACAGGATTTAGACACATCAAGTTATCCGATTTCACGTGAAACGCTTTCATCTCGAGTCGCACGTTGTCCTGGATCCAATTCTCCATCTGTCGGTAGCGGGTCCGCCACAATTCGCGTTGATGCCGAGCTGTTTCGCTCACAACTTGAACAAGATTCGGTTGCGACGCGAGGAGCTGGGGCACGATCTGATGCCGCACTTGATTGCGCAAATATTCGGTCGTGGCGTTGCTCGCATCTTCTCTCCATTCAAGTCCGTATCGTTTGGCATAGGCAATCAGTTCCCGCTTCGGTTCCGATAAGAGCGGACGAACGAGTTCTCCTCCTGCGAACGGACGACGCTCAGGAATCCCCGTCACTTCGACGACGTTACGCTGCAGTTGAATGAGGACGGTCTCGAGTTGGTCATCCGCGTGATGGGCCGTCATCAGTTGTGTATAGTCGAACTTCTGCATAACCTGTTCAAAGAACGCATATCGTGCCGTCCGGTAACTCGCCTGCGAACCGCCGTTCGGGAAAGCGAGCCGTTTGCCATGAAATGGCACGTCGTACTTGTCGGCCAAACGTCGCACAAATTCATACTCTTCATCCGACTCGGGACGCAGTCCATGATGGACATGGGCCACGCCCACTTCCATACCGTTCCGAATGACCCGATCCAACAAGACGACCGAATCGATTCCACCGGACACGGCAACCAATACTCTCGTCATCCGTCCGCCTCCTTGATATAACAAAAGAAGCCATCTCGAGTGAGATGGCTTCTTTTCGCTTAGGTAAGTGACCCGTACGGGATTCGAACCCGTGTTACCGCCGTGAAAGGGCGGTGTCTTAACCGCTTGACCAACGGGCC
>NZ_ATCL01000022.1 GCF_000416965.1 Exiguobacterium chiriqhucha RW-2 | reverse complement strand
TGGCTCCGCAAGTAGGATTTGAACCTACGACCTACCGGTTAACAGCCGGTTGCTCTACCACTGAGCTATTGCGGAACGTTGCTTGAATTTATCGAAGTAACGATTTAAATTGTAACCGCAAACCAGAAACCTGTCAATCACTTTTTTAGAAAAGCTTTAATATTCCATGTCGTCTCTCGGCGACTTCTATAAGATAGCACGGGCAGAAAAGACCGTCAACACTTTTTTATAAAAAAACCCGAGCAAAATGAAAAACATTTTGCCCGGTACTAGTTCCTTCTTATTTAACGCTTCGGCTCCAACATCGTGAGACTGATCCGTCCACGATTGGCGTCCACTTGTTCAATCCATACGGTGACGATATCACCGACTGCAACGACATCAAGCGGATGCTTGACGTAGCGATTCGACAATTTCGAAATATGGACGAGTCCATCTTGCTTCACCCCGATATCAACGAACGCCCCAAAGTCGATGACGTTTCGCACCGTCCCTTGGAACTCCATCCCCACTTGAAGGTCCTCCAAGTTCATAACGTCGGTCCGAAGCAATGGTTTCTGAATATCTTCGCGCGGGTCACGTCCAGGCTTCGCGAGCGACTTCAAGATATCTTCGACTGTCGGTAATCCGGCATCTAGCTTCTCACTTAGCACTTTGGCATCGACCGTCTTTAATCGTTCCCGCAGTTCGGCCGTGCCTACCGCTTGCTTTGAAACACCGAGTTCCTTCAATAGAGAGAGTGTCAGTTTATAGCTCTCTGGATGAATCTCCGTCTGGTCGAGCACATCACTCCCGTTCGTGATCCGTAAAAAGCCGGCTGCTTGTTCATACGCCTTCGCTCCAAGACGTGGTACTTTCTTGATTTCTTTCCGTGTGTCAAAGCGGCCGAACTCGTCACGATACGCGACAATGTTTTTAGCCGTCGTCTTATTCAATCCGGATACATACGTGAGCAGTGACTCCGAAGCCCGGTTCACATCGACGCCGACCATGTTGACGACACTCTCGACAACGAACTCGAGCGATCCTTTCAACTTGTTCTGACTGACGTCATGCTGATATTGCCCGACCCCGACAGACTGCGGATCGACTTTGACGAGTTCCGCCATCGCGTCTTGAATGCGTCGAGCAATTGAGACGGCCGAACGTTCTTCCACTTTCAATTCCGGGAACTCTGATCGGGCAATTTCTGAAGCCGAATAGACACTCGCCCCCGCCTCGTTGACGATGGCATATGCTATCTCGCGTTCCGCCTTCTTTAGCCAGTTCGATACGAATTGCTCCGTTTCACGGGATGCGGTCCCATTCCCGATGACGATAACCGAGATTGGATAACGTTTCACGAGCGACGCCAACACTTTCTCTGAGCCCGCGACATCGTGTTTCGGTGCCGTCGGATAGAAGACACCGACCTCTTCGACTTTTCCAATTTCATTGACGACGGCCCATTTACAACCTGTACGATAGGCCGGGTCAATTCCTAGGACGACGACCTCACGAAGCGGTGGTTGCATGTAGAGCTGTTTCAAGTTTTTTGAGAACACATCGATTGCCTGTTCTTCAGCCGTCTCGGTCAACTCACTCCGGACTTCGCGTTCGATGGCCGGGAACACCGACTTCTTGAAGGCATCCTTCACGGCGAGCGTAACGAGTTCGCGTTTCTCCGTTGGCAAGCGGTCAAACTTACCGAGCGCTTGTCGCATGAAACCCGTCTCGTCGAAGACGATCTTCACTTGCAACACATCCGTGCGCTCTCCACGGTTCAAGGCGAGGATTCGGTGTGGGACGATTCCTGCGATTTTCTCTTCATATTCATAATACTGGGCGAACACTTCTTTCTCATCTTCCGCCTGCTTTTTCTTCTGTGAACGAAGGAGCGCCTCTTTCCGGACTCGTGTACGGAGTGATTGTCGAAGCGTCGCCACTTCGCCCCACTCCTCCCCGATAATCGATTGGACGAACGGAAGTGCTTCTTCAAGCGAGAGGTCCCCTGCTAACGACTGCGCTTCGGTCACTGAATATGGTGTTGGTTGACGATACCAGTCAGCGAGCGGTTGGAGCCCTTTCTCTCGACCTTGTTCGGCTTTCGTCCGTCGCTTCGGACGATACGGAAGGTAGATGTCATCGACTTGTTGCAGGCTCGTCGCCGTTTCAAGCGCACGGGTCAACTCTGGTGTCGCCTTCTCGAGTTCCTCGAGTTTGGCGAGGACGTCCGTCTTACGTTTGTGCAAACTCTCTTCATATTGTAAGGCATCGAGAATGGCTTTGATTTCCACTTCATCGAGATTACCGGTCATTTCTTTACGGTACCGGGCCATGAACGGAATCGTCGCTCCGTCCGCGGCAAGTTGTTGCACCGTCTCGACTTGACTCGTCTTCAACTTCAAATCTTTTGCGACTTTCGTAATCAATCGAATCACTTCCTTTTCTCTTCTCTCTTGAAGTGTAGCAAACTCACGCGTGGACTACAAAAAAACGATGACCGTTTAGTCATCGTTTGAGAATACTTCATTGAGCGGGACTTTGATGGCCTCGCGTAATTTCTCGAGCGCACGACGCTGTAAGCGCGATACGTGCATCTGTGAAATCCCAAGGAGCTCACCCGTCTCTTTTTGGCTCATGTTTT
This sequence comes from Exiguobacterium chiriqhucha RW-2, assembly GCF_000416965.1. Classification (GTDB taxonomy): domain Bacteria; phylum Bacillota; class Bacilli; order Exiguobacteriales; family Exiguobacteriaceae; genus Exiguobacterium; species Exiguobacterium chiriqhucha. Next base: position 339,825 of record NZ_ATCL01000022.1, on the reverse strand, counting down.
TATAATAAGCACATTCCAGAATCGCCTGTTCCCGTTCATTCAACACGCTGAACGCTTTTTCAAGGATGAGGCGCTGGTCAACCGATTCGTAACCACGTTCTTGACTCCCGACGAGGTCGAGGAGCGTGACGGTCGAACCTTCGTTGTCCGCTTCGATTGAGCTGTCGACGGAAAGGGCTTGGTAGCTCTTACCCATCTCGAGCGTTTCGAGAATCTCTTCATCGGAAACACCAAGGTGATCGGCGATCTCATCGATGCGTGGTGAACGTTGCAATTCGGTCGTTAACTCTTCGACCGTCTTCTTGATTTTCGGTCCGAGCTCTTTAATCCGGCGCGGAACGTGGACGCTCCACGTTTTGTCACGGATGAAACGCTTGATTTCACCGATAATCGTCGGAACGGCAAACGACTCGAAGCTGCGTCCAAACTCAGGGTCGAAACGACGAAGGGCAGCGAGAAGTCCGATCATGCCGACTTGAACGAGGTCGTCATGAATGGCCCGGCCTCGCGAAAACTTTCGTGCAAGCGCCTCAACGAGGTCCGAGTATCGGTTGATGAGGAGCATTTGGACTTCTTCATTTTGATCGTCCTGTTGATAACGCTCGATCCACTCTAATACTTCATCATCACTGTGATGGCGTTGTTGAGATTTTGCTGGCACTCTGATCCACCTCGTCCCTGTTAAGGAGTTTCGTCATCGTCACCTTGACACCATTGTCCTTGTTGATCGAGACGTCATCCATTAAGGCTTCAATGAGGAAAAGACCGAGTCCCCCTTCGTGAAGCGATTCGATTTCAGCCGTCTCTTCGACTGGTGCCGCTTGGCGTTTCACGTCGTCGGCAAATGTTTTGCCCGAGTCCTCGATCGTCATTTCGAGACGATCTTGATGGACGCCACACGTAAGCTTCACTTCACCTTCTTGATCTTCATAGGCATGTTGAACAGCATTGCCACAGGCTTCCGAGACCGCGATTTTAATATCCTCGATCTCGTCGTACGTATATCCCATACGGTTAGCGATTCCTGAGACGACTAAACGGACCACACCGACATACTCCGGTTTGGCCGGGAACGTCATCACCGTCTGTTCGATGTTACTCATTGCGTGCCACCTCTTACGTTTGTATTGATCGAAAGCAACTTGTGCAGCCCTGTCAATTCAAAGAGACGGTTGACGCGGTCGGTGACGCCGACGAGCGACAACTCTTTCTCGTTACGTTTGGCTATTTTAAGGGCACCGACAAATACGCCAAGACCAGTTGAATCCATATAGTCCACTTCATCCAAATGAACGGTAACATCCTGCTCCGTAATAGCCGGGTGCAAGACTTCCTTCAATTTTGGTGCGGTATATGTATCCACTTCTCCGGATACGTAAAGGTGTAATTGTTCTCCAATGACTTGCTCGCGAATCGCTAAATCCATCGTATATTCCCTCCTAATGTGCGTACAGAAAAATTGAGTACGATTAAACTAAATTCCCGTTTTACAGAATTCTAAACTATTTTTTGAAGATTTTTTTGAAAAAAAACCGATACCCATGTATCGGTTTCTTTATATGTAAGCTAGAGAGGGATTAATCCCAGACTAATCTCTAGCGCTCGGTCAACTTTGTGCATCGTCTCATCATCGAGATGAGTGACTTTATCTGTCAGACGACGCTTATCAATCGTTCGAATCTGTTCAAGCAAAATCACGGAATCTCGTTCGAGACCATGTTTGACTTGATATACCTCTACATGAGTCGGCAGTTTTGCTTTCTGGATCTGAGCCGTAATCGCAGCGACAATGACGGTCGGGCTAAAGCGATTGCCGATATCGTTTTGAATGACGAGAACCGGACGAACTCCACCTTGCTCTGAACCGACTACGGGCGACAGATTCGCATAAAACACGTCACCACGCTTTACGATCACTCCGCTCACACCCCGCTTACTTGACGTAAGAGAGCATGTTCGGCTTCCGTCTCAATCATCAGCATCTCTTCTGCCATATTCAAATTAAACGCGGCCATCTCTTGATAGCCCCTCGCCAATTCTTCGCGCAGTGTTTGTTGTCGATCAGCAATTTCTTTAGACAAGTACGTCACTACATCGTTCAATGACAATGATTCACGATCTTTCATCGAAATCGGACCCACATGTTGCGAGAACCGATCTGGAACGGACGCTAAAGCACCCGCAGTTCGCTGTTTCAACATCTTACACCTCCAGAATCGTTTCAATGACTGGCGGAAATCTTCCCGCGTTCTTTACCAATATAACACGCGAGTTTGGGAAAATATAGAGGATTCCCGAAAGAATTCAGATAATTTCACACGTTTTCCGCTTTACACATAACGTCGTGGGAGGCGGCTCGTCAATTGACAGACGACCTCGTAGTTGATTGTCTCGAGATGCGTGGCCAGTTCATCAATCGCGACCGGTCCACCGATGAGCGTGACGACCGTCCCGACCGGAACTGACTCGGGAAGCCTCACCATGAAGCGGTCCATACAGACACGACCGACAATCGGACAACGGTGACCGTTTACGTCGACTTCGAATCCGCTCGCTTTACGAATCCAGCCGTCGGCATATCCGACCGGCACGGTACCAATCCACTCATCTTCAGTCGTCGTATACGTCGCCCCGTAGCTGATCGTCTGTCCAGCTTCGAGTTGCTTCACTTGCATGAGCTTGCTCTTCAACGTGAAGGCCGGACGTAAAAATGAATAGAAGGAAGCCATCTCAGCCGACGGATACAATCCATAGAGCGCGATGCCGACCCGGACCAAGTTATACGGCACATCTTGTCCGGCCATGCGGATCGCCCCGGCCGAGTTCGATGTATGGATGTAACGGAATCGCGAGTGGAGTCCATCCATCAACTGAGTGAACCGCTCCTGCTGCTCATAGTAAAGCTCACTGTCCGGCTCATCCGCTGTCGCAAAGTGCGTATAGATCCCTTCGACGATAAAACGGTCATCGGCCGCCTCGAGAAGTGCATCAAGTTCAGCGCTGGTCCGCAAACCGAGGCGTCCCATCCCGGTGTCGACTTTCACATGAACGGTCAGCGGACGGTCAGATAGATGCGTGCGCGCCTCACGTAACCAGTCGGCCGAAAAGACCGACAACGTCACATCATGATCGGCCGCGACGCCCGCAGTTTCTGGGAACTGGGCCTCCATGACGAGAATCGGTGCTTCAATCCCAGCCTCTCGGAGCTCGATGGCTTCTTCAAGCAAGGCCACTCCGAGCATCGTTGCCCCGTTCTCGAGTGCGATTTTCGCGACTTCGACGGCTCCATGTCCGTAAGCGTTCGCTTTGACGACGGCCATGAGCGCTTGCGGGATCCGTTTTTTGATTTCGATTACGTTATGCTTGATCGCCGCCCGATCAATTTCAATCCAACTTGGACGAAACATCGTGATCCCCCTCTTCAATGATGACTTGTGCCACGGCGTATTGCTCGCTGTGGCTGATACTCATATGAATCCGGCCTGAGTAAGGCGCCGTCATATGTGGTCGCCCGGCCTCATCCGGTAAGATTTCGATTTGTTGCCACGACAGGCCCCGGGCAATCCCGGTCCCGACCGCTTTGGCATACGCTTCCTTCGCCGCGAACCGTCCAGCGACGAATTCGATGCGGCGTTGTTCTGGATAGGCGTCGGCGAGCGCCCGCTCAGCTTCGGTCAACAGACGCGCGACGAAACGGTCATTTTTGAGCGAGCGAGCAATCCGCTCGAGCTCGACGATATCGATTCCGATTCCCACAATCACAGGACACTCGCTCCTTTCCTTTTTCACTCGTTTCCTTATACAATTAAGGAAAGAGGTGATGCTATGTTTAGTCGTACTGAGAATGTTCAAACGTTCGTCCGAGCGTATCCGCTCGTAACGCTGTTCATTGTAATCCAACTGCTCGTGTTTGTCATCGATTCTTTGGTACCTGACCTCCGAATCGTCGCACTCGGTGGGTCGTTCCATCTCGCGCTCGCCCAAGGGGAATGGTACCGTCTCTTGACGGCCAACTTCATCCACTTAGGGCTCGGTCATTTGCTGTTCAACTCGTTCGCTTTGATTATCTTCGGACCTGCCATGGAACGCATGGTCGGCCATATCAAATTCGCCGTGTTCTATATCGTCGCCGGTGTGCTTGCCAACCTGCTCACGTTCTTCACAGTGAGTGAACTGTTTTATCTGCAAGCCGGTGCGTCCGGTGCGATTTTAGCGATTCTTGGCTTCTACGTGTACATCGGTCGGTTCCGCCGAACGCTCATCTATAGCCAGGACGCGCGACTCGTCTATATCTTCGTCGCCATCAGCGCCGTGTTCACGCTCATCGGGGCGAACGTATCACTGTGGGGACATGTGTATGGTTTCCTCGCCGGATTTGTGCTCGCAATCCCGCTCTCCCGGTTCGCGGTCCCATACTCGCGCCCGCTCCGCTACGGAAAGTACAAGCCACGCAAGTATTCCCCGCCCATCATTCATACGGGTGAAGGCAAATGGATTTTCTACGTGATCGTCGGACTGGCCGTGTTCGGTTTGTTCGCCCGCTTCTTATGACAGTAATAAAGAGAGGATTCGCCCGAGCGGCGAATCCTCTCTTTTGTTTAGGCGAGCAAAGTGAGCATGAGCGCCTTTTGCGCGTGTAAGCGATTCTCGGCTTGATTGAACACGACCGACTGCGGACCATCGATGACGTCGGCCGTCACTTCTTCGCCGCGATGGGCCGGGAGGCAGTGTAGGAAAATCGCCTCTGACTTCGCTTGCTGCATGAGCGAAGCATCGACTTGGAACGTCGCAAACTGCGTCAACCGTTCCGCCGCTTCCGCTTCTTGCCCCATGCTCGCGAACACATCCGTGTAAATGACATCCGCACCCGTGGCGGCAGCAACCGGGTCTTGCCAAAGCGTGATGCTGCCTCCAGTAGTCGCTGCGAGTTCGTTCGCCCGTTCGAATATCTCGGTCTCGACCGTATATGCTTCTGGCGAGGCGATGCGGATGTGCATCCCACTGAGCGCGCCCCCGATCATGAGCGAGTGGGCCATATTGTTCCCGTCGCCGATGTACGTCAACGTCTTCCCTGTTCTCGTGCCGAACACTTCCTCGACCGTCAACAAGTCGGCGAGTACTTGGCACGGGTGATGGGAATCGGTCAATCCGTTGATGATTGGAATCGAACCTGCCGAAGCGAGCGTCTCGACCGTCGCGTGGGCGTACGTCCGAATCATGAGCGCATCGACATAACGGCTCATGACTTGTATCGTATCCGTCAGCGGTTCCCCACGCCCGATTTGTAAATCACTGCTGCTCAAGAACAGCGGATAACCGCCGAGTTCGACGACACCGACCTCGAACGACATCCGGGTCCGGGTCGAGGCCTTCTCGAACAAGAGCGCCACTTTCTTGCCGGCGAGCGCCGACTGGAACGCTTCCGGCTGTCGTTTCACTTCGGCCGCGAGTCCAAGCAAGTCGTCGAGGGCGGACGGAGTCAGTTCCTCGAGTGTCAGTAGATGATTGATGGTTTTCGTCGTCATAATGGTAGTCCCTCTCCTGTCTGCATCGTTTGAAGTGAACGGACCCGCATCGGTTCCGCTTGCATCGCTTGTTGATAGTATTCGGCAAGATGTGTCTCCGAGATGACGTGGACGCCATTTCGGACCGCCGTCTCACGTGCCGCTTGCTCTTCTGGTGCGTTCGAGAATAGGACCGACACGTTTTGGAACTCGGTCGTCTCATCAAGCGTTTGATCACTATATGACGACCAGCCTTGGCCGGCTACGGTCTCAGTCCGATTCATGACGCGCGTCGTCGTCGCATCGTAACAGAACCGTTCGGACACGTAAGGGGTCATGCTGAATTGGAGTGTCTCTCCGGTCGAGCGCATGACGGGTCCGGTGAGCGGGTCGACGCCTGGCAATTTCAAACTCGAGAACACCGGTGTCTTGATGGCATAGCCGCTCCATACCGGACGTGCCTCTGGGACGACGGTTGCCAACTCATGGCCGAACGCCGCGAGCGTCGCCCATTCGATGAGTGGTTCCCCGGTCACTTTACTGACGATTGGGACCGTCCGAGATGCACGCGGATTGATTTCGAGCACGTAAATGACGTCGCCCTTCAAAACGAATTGGATATTGAGCGCGCCCCGGTACGTGAGTGCTCGCCCGATTGTTTGAACGATGGCTTCAATCTCGGCTTGTTGCGCGAGTGACGTCTTGATCGGCGGCAGAATCATCGTCGAATCGCCCGAATGGACACCGGCTGCCTCAATCTGTTCGAGCAAGGCCGGAACGTAGACGGTTTTCCCGTCAGTGACACAGTCGACTTCGAGTTCACGTCCATCGACATACGCATCGACGAGGAGCGGATAAGTCAAGTGCGGTTCGACTTGAGCCAACTCCGCCGCAGTCCGGATGATATACATGCCTTTTCCACCGATGACGTAGGAGGGACGGACGACACATGGATACCCGAGACGATCGATCGCGGACGTCAACTCGTCAACTGATCCGACCTCTTCTCCAGGGATGTGGGCCACCCCGATTTCGTCAAGGAATTGATAGAACCGATCCCGGTCCTCCATTTGATCGATGACGTCTGCCGTCGCCCCGAGCAAGTGGTAGCCTTTGGTTTCTAGCGCACGGGCGAGTGAGATGCCGGTCTGGCCGCCGAACTGGATGAGGACGTCCTGACAGCCTTCTGCCTCCAATACGTGGACGACATCTTCAAACGTCAACGGTTCGACGTACAGTTTGTCTGCGACCGTGAAGTCGGTTGACACCGTCTCCGGATTGTTGTTGATCATAATCGTCTCGACCCCGAGCTTTTGAAGGGCCCAGACAGCGTGCACCGAACTGTAATCGAACTCGATACCTTGCCCGATGCGAATCGGCCCTGACCCGATGATGGCGACTTTCGGGCGCTCGCTCGGCACGACTTCAGACGTCCCGTGCCACGACCCGTAAAAGTACGGTGTGTGGCTCTCGAACTCGGCGGCACACGTATCAATCATCTGATAGACCGGATGGATGTCGTGTTCGAGCCGCATCGCTGCGACTGCGTCGGCCGTGACGTTCATCTGTTGCGCAATCTGGGCGTCAGTGAAACCGAACCGTTTCGCTCGCAACAAGTTTTCTTTCATAGACAGGTCCAGACGGATTGTCGTCACGAGTCGCTCGAACGTCATCATGAAGTGCGGGGCGATACCCGTCAGCGCTTCAAGCTGTGACGCCGTGGCGATTCCCCGATCGAGTAACGCGAGGCACGCCAGGAGACGACGATCGGTCGGTGCCGAAATTTCAGCGTAGAGCGCGTCAGGATCAGCTGTCGCCATCCAACTCGGATAGAGCGGACTCTGCTCAACACCGGCACCGCGCCACGCTTTCTGTAGCGCTTCTTCGAGTGTTTTGCCCATCGCCATGCTCTCCCCGGTCGCTTTCATCTGCGGTCCGAGCGTCCGGTCCGTCCCATTGAACAAATCGAACGGGAACGTCGGCACTTTCGCCGTCACATAATCGAGGGCCGGCTCGAAGCTCGCCATCGTCCCGTTCGTGACGGGATTGATGCAATCGTCGAGTCGTTCCCCGAGGGCAAGACGGGTGGCAATCTTCGCAATCGGATAACCGGTCGCCTTCGAGGCGAGCGCCGAGCTACGTGAGACACGCGGGTTCACTTCAATCACGTAATAGGCGTCTTCCGTCGGATGAACGGCGAACTGGATGTTACACCCGCCGACGACACCAAGTGCCGAGACGATTCGGAACGCGGCGCTCCGTAACGTCTGATGCATGACATCCGATAGCGTCTGGGCCGGGGCGAACACGACCGAATCGCCCGTATGGACGCCGACCGGGTCGATGTTTTCCATGTTGCAGACGATGATACACGTCCCGTTGGCGTCGCGCATGACCTCATATTCGAACTCTTTATACCCGGCGATACTCTGCTCGATTAAACACTGCGAGATGGGACTCGCCTCGAGACCACGTTGCGCAAGCGTGTAGGCGGCATCAATCGTCTCCGCAATCCCGCCGCCGGTACCGCCGAGCGTGAACGCCGGACGGACGATGAGCGGGACGCCTGTCTCGGCGATAAAGCCTTCAAGGGCCTCGATCGATTCGATGGTCGTGCTGACCGGGAGCGGTTCCCCGAGTTCGTTCATCTTCTGTTTGAACCGTTCGCGGTCCTCCCCGTCGCGAATCGTCTCGAGCGACGTCCCAAGGAGAGCGATGCCGTATCGTTCGAGCACGCCGGCCTCGTCCAAGGCGAGCGCCAAATTGAGGGCGGTCTGCCCGCCGACCGTGGCGAGCAAGTGGGTCGGACGTTCTGTCTCGATAATCAACTCGGCCTTCTCTAACGTCATCGCCTCGATGTACGTGTGATCGGCCAAACCGGGATCGGTCATGATCGTGGCCGGGTTCGAGTTGAAGAGCACGACCTCACAGCCTGCTTCCCGAAGCGCTTGGCACGCCTGTGTGCCCGAATAGTCAAACTCGGCCGCCTGTCCGATGATAATCGGACCTGAACCGATGACGAGTACTTTCTTATGCATAGACGTTCACCCCTTGCTGAATCATTTCGTCGAAGCGGTCAAAGATGGCTTGTGCTTCCTTCGGTCCCGGACTGGCCTCCGGATGGAACTGGGCCGAGAGGATTGGAGCCGTCCGGTGCAACGTCCCTTCGACCGATAAATCGTTAACATTTTCAAATAGTAGCTCGAGCGGCGTCGCTTCCAAACTGTCCCGTTTGACGACGTACCCGTGATTTTGCGATGTCATCCACACTTCACCCGTCTGGACGTTCCGGACCGGATGATTGGATCCGCGGTGTCCGTACGTCTGTTTTTCAATTCCACACCCGAACGCGAGCGCGAGCAGTTGATGGCCCATACAAATGCCGAGTGTCGGATACGCCAATGCCACTTCACGCACATGATCGAGGTAGTCGACCAAATCACGTGGATCTCCCGGACCGTTCGACACGAGAATCCCGGTCGGCGCGAGCGCATGGACTTGGACAGCCGTCGTATCGAACGGAACGACTGTCACCGCGTACCCTCGCTCCACCATCGCTTGAACCATCGACGCCTTCACGCCGAAATCAAGACAGACGATATGTCCGCTCGCCCCGTTGCCGTGACGCACATGACGTGGCGTCGAAACGGTCTCCGTAATCTGATGTAGATCCCCATCGAACGACACATCCGATTCAGACGTCATCACGCCCCACTGATCCCCATGTTCACGAAGGGCATGGACGAGCGAGCGCGTGTCGACATCAGACAGTACCGGCACTCCGGACTGCTCCAACCAATCCTTCAAGTCGGTCGCCGCCCCGTTGCCAGCTAACGTCTGGACGAGCACGCCCGCCACTTGAATGTCCGCACTTTCAGATGCTGCGTCGGTCAACCCATATTGTCCGATGAGCGGATATGTGAACGCGACGATTTGACCGGCGTACGAAGGATCGGTCAACACTTCTTGATAACCGGTCATCCCTGTGAAGAAGACGACCTCCCCTTTCGCCGAGCGCGCACTCGTCTCCCACGTCCCATTGAACTGTTGACCGCTTTGTAACGTCACTGTCCCCGTCATGACACCATCTCCTTTGTAATCACATGTCCAATGATTGCGAGCGCCTCATCCACTTCGGCTTCTGTAAGCAACAAAGACGGCAAGAAGCGAATCACGTCAGGACCTGCCGCAACGACCAAGAGGCCAGCGTCTCGCAACTGTTCGATCCATGCCGCGACCGATTGCGTCGCGACGAGCCCGAGCATCAAACCGAGTCCACGTACCTCGGTGAACGTCTCTCCGTCGACAAATTGTTCCAAGCCCGCTCGTAATCGCGCGCCCATCGCATTGACGTGGGCAAGTGCGTCCGCCTCGAACAAAATGTCGAGCGTCGCTTCCGCCGCGGCCATCGCGAGCGGATTGCCGCCGAACGTCGAACCGTGACTGCCAGCCGTGAAGACGTGTTCCGCACCTGCTGCTGTCAAAATCGCTCCGACAGGAAAACCACTACCGAGCCCTTTCGCGAGCGTGACGACGTCCGGTTTAAGCGGTGTCTGTTCGAACGCGAAACGGGTACCTGTGCGGGCAATCCCGGTCTGCACCTCATCGACGACGATTTTGACACCATGCTCAGTCGCTTTCGCTTGAAGCGCTTCGAGCCATGCCGAGTCAGCGACGACGACCCCACCCTCGCCTTGGACGATTTCGAGCCAGACCGCAGCCGTCTCGTCATCGATTATGTCGAGTGCGTCCATGTCGTTGAACGGCGCGTGTACAAAATCAGACACCATCGGGCCGAATCCGGCTTTGACTTTGTCTTGTCCGGTCGCCCCGAGCATGGCGAACGAGCGACCGTGGAACGATTTCGTGAACGTCACGATTTTTGTCTTGTTCGTCCATTTCCGAATCAATTTGAATGCCCCTTCGTTCGCCTCGGTTCCGCTGTTACAGAAGAACGCATGCGTCAAATGCGTCCCTGACATGAGCGTCTCGGCGACGCGCGCTTGCCCGCTGATGTTGTAAAGGTTCGAGGTGTGCCACACTTTTTGAAGCTGCGCCTCTAGCGTTTGGCTCACGTGCGGATGACGATGACCCGTCCCGCAGACGGCGATGCCCATGACGAAATCGAGATACCGCTTCCCCGCCGTATCGGTCACGTAGGACCCGCTCGCCTGCTCAATCTCAATATGTCGTTGTCCGTATGTCGGTAGTAGTGAATACATGGTGCACCTCCTGTAGTGTTGTCCCGGGATGAACCGGGTCCTTGCCGTCACGGATGACGGCGACTGCAATACCTCCTGCTAGAGCTGCTAAGAGCGCCTCGGTTTTCGGGATCATCCCCCCATAGATATCCCCTGTGGCGATGGCCGTTTGGATGTCTTCACGTGTCAGCGTTTGACGGAACGTCCCATCAATCCGAATACCTGGGACGTCAGTGATCATTTCAAAACGGTCGGCCTGCAACGCGATCGCGACTGCGATCGCACAATCGTCTCCGTTACAGTTCAACGTGCCGTCCGGTCCTTGTAAGAGTGATGTCACGACAGGCACGTACCGACTCGCGAGCAACAGCTCGAACAAGTCTGTCTCGACATGGTCAACTTCGCCGACCGCCCCGAGCTCCACCAACTGCTTTCCTGTCAGCGTCTGTCCGTCCACACCCGAGAGACCGACCGCTTGAATCTGATGACGTCCGAGGGCAGCGACGATTTCGGTCTGCATCTCCCCCGCGAGCACACGCTCGGCTCCCGTTAACACGTCTGCGGTCGTGACACGACGTCCGTCTTGAAACACCGGTTCGATTTGTTGGTGCTCGCAATAAGCGGACAACGCAGGTCCACCCCCATGAACGATCACAAGTTCATGTCCCGCCTCGAGCCATGCCTGCCATTCTTTGAAATAGTCCGGATGGAGCGTGTCCCAAACGCTCCCGCCGAGTTTGACGATTTTCCGTTGTTTCATGTCCGGTAACTCGCGTTGATTTTGACGTAATCGTAAGTCAAATCGCAGCCGTACGCCTGACCTTGTCCGGTGCCGTCCTGCAATCGGATTTGGATCGAGACGACGTCTTGTCCCATCTCTTCTGTCGCGAGCGCCTCATCGAACCAGACCGGCGCACTTTCCATCAGCACATGCTGTGACCCGATGCGGATGTCGACGTGGTTCACGTCAATCGGTTGCTCCGATGCACCGATGGCGGCGATGATGCGTCCCCAGTTCGCATCTTGTCCATAGACGGCCGTCTTCACGAGCGACGAGCCGACGACTTGTTTCGCAATCATCCGAGCCGCCTCATCCGTCTTCGCCCCGACGACCTCGACCTCAATCAATTTCGTCGCCCCTTCCCCGTCACGAGCAATCGCCTTGGCGAGATCTGTGCACACGTCCGTCAACGCTTGGCAGAAGCAGTCATAGGCTGGTGTCCCTTCGATGATTTCATCCATCTCGGTCAGTCCGCTCGCCAAAGCGAGCACCATATCGTTCGTCGAACTGTCCCCGTCGACGGTGATGCTGTTAAACGAGGCGTCCACGCTCTGTTTCAGCGCCCGTTGTAACACGTCGGGCGCGATGACGGCATCGGTCGTGATGAAGCCGAGCATCGTCGCCATGTTCGGATGAATCATTCCCGAGCCTTTGGCCACACCTGCGATTGTCACGGTCGCGCCTCCTTCGGTGTACTCGACGCCCGTACATTTTGTTCCCGTATCGGTCGTCAAAATCGCTTCCGCGAACGACTCCGCCCCCGTCTCCTCATGGATCGGTTCAAGCAAATCGATCCCGTTCAAGAGCGTCTCCATCGGCAACAGTTGACCGATGACACCTGTCGAGGCAATCGCCACTTCTTCCGGTTTGACCCCGATATGTTCGGCCGCCTTATCGCGCATCGTATACGCGTCCTCGAGCCCTTGCGGACCGGTGCAGGCGTTGGCGTTTCCACTGTTAATCAAGACGGCACGAATCTTCCCGCTCGACGCATGTAGCGTTTCTTTCGTCACTTGAATCGGAGCCGCTTGAAATTGGTTCGTCGTATACACCGCGGCGGCACTAGCCAACTGTTCGCAGACGAGCAGGGCTAAATCCTTACGCTTTCGTTTCAGTCCGGCGTGAACCCCGCACGCTTGAAACCCTTTCGGCGTGACGACGTGGACGACAGGGCTGATCGTTGTTTCAATCATTCGTTCTACCTCCTTATATGTACTGGGGTTGTTCATTCAACCCGGCTGTTTCGTTTAATCCAAAGCGGACATTGGCGTTTTGAATCGCTTGTCCGGCCGCACCTTTTTGCATATTGTCGATGACCGAGATGATGGTCAGTCGATTCGTTCGTTGGTCGAGATACACCCACAAGTCGCAGTAGTTCGACCCGACGGCAGTTCGAATCTCCGGTTCGCCTTGTTGCACCCGGATAAATGGTTCATCCGCGTAAGCCTGTCGCAATGCGTCCACCCAATCCGCTTCGCTCTGCTCAAGCGTCGGGACGACGCTCATCGTCGCCATGATGCCTCGATTGATGGGCAACAGGTGTGTCGAGAGTGACACGGTCGCTTGCGTCCCGCTCACTGCATAAAGCGTCTGTTCAATCTCCGGGATGTGTTGATGCGTATGGATTTTATACAGTTGCACGTTTTCGTTGGAGCGGGCGTGGTGCGTCTTGGCGCTGAGTCCCTTCCCGGCTCCCGTAATTCCGGAGCAGGCCGAGACGATGATTTCGTTCGGGTCGATCCAGCCTCCGTTCACGAACGGCAATAAGCCGAGCGCGACCGCCGTGGCGTAACACCCGGGATTGGCAATCCAATTGGCCGACCTTACAGCGTCTCGATTCCATTCCGTCAATCCATATACCGCCTGTGCTTGAAGCGATGCCGGTACGGCCGGTTTGCCATACCACGTCTCGTAGCTCGATGCCGGCAGACGTAAGTCTCCACTCAAATCGATGACGACCCCTTCATATTCCGTCAACTGCGTCACGTAATGCGCCGACACTCCGCTTGGCGTTGCTAAAAAGATGACGTCGATGTCGTCCAATGCGTCCACCCGGAACGGCTCGAGCGTCAAATCCTCAATCTCTAACCACGGATACAGTTGCGCGAGCGTCAACCCGGTGCTCGAATCGCTCATCGCCCGGACGAGCGTGAATTCGGGATGTTTCCCGATGAGCTTCAATAGCTCCATCCCGGCGTACCCCGTGACGCCGACGATTCCACAAGTGATCATCTGCCGAACCTCCTTAAAAGAATAAATTGATTAAAACATACGTATATTTATACTGTCAATTGTATTTTTATACAAAATAAACAAAGAGAGTCTTTCCAGAACATGAAAAAACGGCCCGGTGCAACAGCACCGGACCGTGGAGATGACTTAGATTTGATTTTTATGACGAGCGTCTTGAAGCGCATCGACCAAGTCTTTCACGTCCTCGACGAGATTTTGAATCGTATCTTGGTTCTCTTCGTAGAGCGCCTTCAAATCCATGACGCGATCTTTCAAACTCGCTTTCGAAGAGGCTTGAAGGCCGACCGAATGAGCTTGTGTAGACGTATCGTGTGACTTGAGTCGTGATTTCATATGCTTGAGCTGGCTAACTTGTTGCTCGCGCGTCTCTCTGTGGAGAAGCGATGCCCCGGCTCCGATGACGGCACCTGCGGCCATACCTAACCAGAAATAGTTCTTGTTCATAAAAAATCCTCCCCTAACGTGACGTTATGTTTATTATAGGTCATCTGTTGCATCGACGACATAGTGTTTTATGATCGGACCTGCTCCTTTTTGTTCGACGGCTTCTTTCAGCCATTCTTGGAACAAGATGTAGTCGGTCGAATCACGAAAACGATTCCCGCCTTCGGTGAATTGGATGAAAACAACCCCGTGGTTGTCTTCTGGGTCGACACCGAGCCGATAGGCGGCAAAACCGCTATGGCCAGACCCAAGACGTGATTTGTCTTTCAACAAACGATGGAACAAGAGCGACCGGGCGTTCGAATCGACCGGAATGTTCGCATAGACAATATTCCCTTTCGGGGCGAATTGTCCTTCTGCTTCTTCGATTTGAAACGTCTTTCCGCTCTGGAACGGAGACTTGTCCCCTTCGGCGAGTAAAATCGTTTCCGTCCCGTTTGCGACGAGCACACCCGGTTGTTGACGCAATCGTTCAGCGACCGTACCTGAGGCAAATGTCATGAATAGCTTAGACAAGCTCCTCACAACCTTTCGCGAGCATGATGTCTTTCTCCGTGATTCCACCTTCGTCATGCGTCGACACGGTCAACGTGACGTTCCGATACTCGATTAAGATGTTCGGATGGTGATCGAGCGACTCCGCCAAATCGGCGACGAGATGGACGAATTGAATCGCCTCTGGAAACGTCTCGAGACGATACGTCTTTTGCAATTCCCCTTCGACAACGTCCCAGCCGTTTAAGCGGGACAGTTGCTCTGACAGTTCGGTTGATGACAGCAGCATGTGCTGATTCCCCTTTCGCAAACAGTTCTTCTTACACCTAGTACCCGACCGCAATCAAAAATAATCTTTTTCGCTTTACGCAAAATGATTTAGAATAAAAAGGATAGCCAACTATTCTTCACATGAGAGAGGAGATCTCGCCATGCGAGCATTGATTGTGATCGACTACACGTTTGATTTTATCGCAGATACGGGTCGTTTGACTTGTGGAAAACCAGGGCAAGACATAGAAGAACGAATCGTCCAGTTAATCGAGGAGTTTGCGGACGAGGATTATGTCGTCATCGCGAACGATGTCCACGACGCCGGCGACACGTATCATCCTGAGACGACGCTCTTCCCGCCCCACAACATCCGCGGCACGGAAGGCCGTGAACTGTATGGAACCGTCAAAGCGGCAGCAGCGCGGGCCGACCATTGGATCGATAAGACACGCTACAGTGCCTTCGCCGGGACCGACCTTGATTTGCGTTTACGCGAACGGGCCATCACGGAAATCCATCTCGTCGGTGTATGCACGGATATTTGTGTGCTCCATACGGCAGTCGACGCGTACAACCTCGGCTATACAATCGTCGTCCACGCCGACGCCGTCCAAAGCTTCAACCCAGTCGGCCACGATTGGGCGCTCGAACATTTTGTCACGACACTCGGGGCCACTGTGACCGGGAAGTGACGTAAAACAGAAAGGAACGATTATGTTACATCGCAACTTAGCGCTTCACACCGACCTATACCTCCCACGTTGGATGTATATCTATTGGAAACAAGGCCGTCACAACGAACGAGTCGTGTTCGACCTCTATTATCGCTCGAACCCGTTCAGCGGAGGATATGTCGTCTTCGCCGGCCTGCAAAACATCGTCCACTACTTAGAGAACGTCTCGTTCACGGAAGAGGACATCCGTTACTTGAAACAACAACTCGACTTCGAGGACGAGTTTGCGGACGTACTCCGCAACTTCAAGTTCACCGGCTCGCTCTATAGCGTCCGTGAAGGAGAAGTCATCTTCCCGAATGAACAAGTCGTCCGCATCGAATCGACAATTTTTGAGGCGAAGCTGTTCCAGACGGCGCTCTTGAACATCGCCAACCATGAGTCACTCATCGCAACGAAATACGCGCGCATCCGTCAAGCCGCGCCGAATGAGACGCTACTTGAAGGCGGCGCCCGCCGCGCCCAAGGCGTCGATGCTGCGTATTACGGGACTCGGGCCGCCTATATCGCCGGTTTCGACGTCACGAGTTTGGTTTCGGCCGGACGCGATTTCGATGTCCCTACCGGCGGAACGATGGAACACGCCGACATCCAGTTCCATGATGAGGAGCTTGAGGCGTTCCGCTCGTTCGCCGAGATGTATCCAGACAACACGAGCCTGTTGATTGACACGTACGATACGCTCAAGTCCGGTCTTCCGAACGCGATCACGGTCGCCAAGGAACTCGAGGCGAAAGGTTATCGCTTGAAGTCCGTCCGACTTGACTCGGGTGACTTGGCCTACTTATCGAAACGGGCCCGAAAAGCATTGAATGCGGCCGGACTCGACTACGTCAAAATCGTCGTCTCGGGCGATCTTGATGAGTACGTCATTCAAGACTTGCGGATGCAGGGCGCTGAAGCCGACACATTCCTCGTCGGGACGCGCGGCATCACGGCCTACGAACAACCCGCGCTCGGCATGGTGTACAAGCTCGTCGCCCGCGAAGGTGCCGACGGGAAGCTGAAGCCGGTCATCAAAGTCTCGTCTTCGAAAGTGAAGACGACGACACCACACAAGAAAGAATTGTATCGCATCATCGATAACGAGACCGGGAAATTCAAAGGGGATTATATCGCCCTAGCTGACGAGCCGGTCGAGACGTATAACGAAATCGACTTGATTGACGTGCGTGACCCAGCGTTCCGCATCAAGACACGCAACTTTAGTGTCAAACGTTTGCTCGTCCCGATTTTCCAAGACGGCGAACGCGTCTATGACTTACCGAACGCGACAGACATTCGCGCGTATCATCATGAGCAAATGAACGGTTTATGGGAAGAGTATAAACGCCTCCGCTTGCCGGAAGTATATTCGGTCACCTTCAGCAAACCGCTCTGGGACTTGAAACTCGAAATGATTCGTCAAACACGAATTCCAAAATAAAAACAAGAGGCTGCGGATTTTTTTCCGTAGCCTCTTGTTTTATGCCGTCGTCATCTCATTCGCATGGATTTTATCTTCTTTTCTCCGAAAGTAAAGTGCGATTGAAAGAGAGATCAAAATCAATATGAAGTAAACGGTCCGTTGCCAAAACGTCGCTTCCGTATCCCCTTGGAACAACGCGATGATATAATCACTCCCGCTCACGAAAAACAATCCCGCGAGCAAGAGAAAGATTCGATATCCGGCCCGACTCCGCTCCTGCTTTACTTTGAAGAAAAGGACACCATAATAACCGATTGCTAGAATCGCGATATACCCGATTATGCCAACAACCCAACTCATCTTGATGCCTCCTTGTCCTCTATTTTTTACGTCGCTTCCCCGCTATCGTAACACAATCTTCGAACCAGACTATGTTAAGATGGATTAAAGAAAATGTGGAAGGGATCGATACGATGAAAACGTTCCGCCTAGTCCAAGTTCGCCTCGTCCAAGACGAGTATGGTAACGAGTTGAACCTCCCTGTCGAACTACTCGATGGGTTGATTATCTCGAAAGAGCATGACAACGAATGGCTCCTCGAGATGCTCGTTCCGACCGAATTTGCCGTCACGCTTCATCACTATTTGAATAAGCGAATCCTGCTCCTTGCCGAAGCCGTCATCACGTCACCGGCGAACCGCCCGGCCGCCCTCGCGCTGACGTTCACGAGCGAACGGTCGCTCAGCGACCACCACACGTTCGTCGCGGAAGGGCTCATGCTGATGCCGAAACAAGACCCGACCAAGCAAGTACTCGATTCGTTGATTTCCGAAGGCGTGGCGAACGCCGAACTCAAACCGTCCTTCTTCGAAAAACAAGTCGAACAGCAGCAGTCGTTCAGCCGTTCCGCCTTCACACAGCTCGTCAAGACAGGATCGTTCGAATAAGTCGAACGGTCTTGTTTTTCTTTCCCCGTTTTTATAAATAACTCAACCCAAAAAGGCGAAGAAATTTCTTCGCCTCAAATGTAGATGAAAAACAAGATGACCATCATCGTCATCCCCACAACTTTGAGCACCGTGCTGCCGAGGAAAGCGAGTACGGTCCCGACACCGATACTCCACGCTTCACGCGTCGACTTCCCGAGCGTGAGTTCCGCTAAAAACGCGAAGATGAACGGGAAGATGAGCACCCCGACGAGCGGGAAAATGAACGGTCCTGCAATCAAACCGATCGTCGCTCCCCATTTCGCCCGTTCAGAACCGCCCCGTTTATCGACCGTAGCCCGGGTGACGATATAGTCGACCACGAACAGGAAGATCAAGAACAAAATCTGCCAGAGCCAAAATGTCCATGTGAGCGGCTCGAACGAGAAGCCGAAGCCGTAAATCACATAACCGATGAATAAGAACAAGACGCTCGGGATGACCGGATAAATCAATCCCGCGAACGCGACAATAAATGATGCGATGATGAAAATCCAGAGCAATGTCGTCATGAGTTTCTCCTCACTTTGCGACGATCACATTCGTAATATGGTCGGCGACATTGACCGCCTTGACCACGAACTGACCGTCTTGATGTTCGATATAGTTCGAGCAGGCGTTGCGCATGGCATGACGGAACGTATACGTGTCGTCAATCGCCGATAGCGCGGCTTTAATCGCATGTGAATGACAGACGACGATGACACGTTTGCCGGCATGCGTCTCAACGAGATCGTGCATACCGTTCAAGACGCGAACGCGCATCTCGTCTTCTGACTCGAGACCGGGTACACGGTCTTGGTCATCGGCTTGGACGGCTTCATAGATGCCCGGCACCGGTTTCCCCGACGCGGCCCCGAATTCACGCTCGATGAAACGTTCGTCTTGAATGATATGTGATTCGTCGATGCCGCACGCCTCCGCGATGTAACGTGCCGTATCGACGGCCCGCGACAACGGGCTCGCCACAATGACGTCCCATGATTCTTGACTTAAAAAGGCCGCACTCTCTTCGGCCTGCCGATGTCCGAGTGCGTTGAGCGGGATGTCTTCCCGTCCTTGAATGATTTCTTGAAAGTTCCAATCGGTCTGACCATGTCGGACCAAGCAAAGTTCTGTCACGCGAGTCACTCCTTTTTGATTCCTAAATCCTACCCCATCGTACCATCTTTGCGAAAAAGCGCAACGTCACATCATCGCGTCATCGATGAAACGATCGATTCGGGCCATGAGTTGCGTTTCTTTGATCGGGTTGTCGGATTGGAGAAAGCTCGCTAACGAATGTGTGCCGTTCGGGAAGGAAATCAGTTGCACGTTCGCACCGACTTCGCTCGCATGTTCCACGAAATGGAGCGCCTGTCCGAACGGGACGATCGGATCTTTCTTTCCGTGCAAGAGGAGTATCGGCGGCGCATCATCGTAAAGATGTGTGACCGGGGAACACTTCACCATCAGCTCGCGCCACGCCTCCCGGCTCCCCTCATAAAATTTCAAATGCGCGAGCCACGTCTGGATGAACTTGAACAACAAGAAATTCGTCGGAGGATAGAGGGCGATGACCCCTTTGATCGGCGGGACGTCATCACCTAGTTCACCGGTGAACTGTTTGCTTCGATCGAGCGCCGTCGCTAAAACGAGGGCCGCACCCGCCGAGTCGCCCCAGACGATTAACCGGTTGATGTCCAAGTTGAGCAGACCGTCATGCTGTTTCAGATAACAAAGCGCATCGGAGACGTCGATGATGTTGTCCGGGAAATAGACCCCGTCCTCGAACAACCGATAGTCGATGCTGATGACCGCGAATCCTTTGGCGAGAAAATGGTCGAGCAACGGATGGAACAACGTCACCATTCCTCGATTCCCGCGCACGAAAGCTCCCCCATGGGCATACACCGCGACCGGGAACGGTCCATCCCCTGGTGGATAATACACGTCAAACTGGAGCGGACGGTCGTCGACAATCTTGTACGTGTGCGTCCGGCGTTTCCGGGTCGAAGGACGCACCGGTAACTCGGGCTCTTGCCAACGCACGAGCGATCCATACTGGTTCCATACGCTGGCTCCAGCTGCCGTGGCGGCCGCGAGTGCCGCCCCACCAACGAACCAGGCGGTCTCCTTTCTCATATACATCCACTCCTCGTTCTTTTTTTAATCATATTCCCTTTTTCTCGAAAAACCATCCATCTGAAGTCGGACTTGACGTGCACGGATTCGCCACCTATAATATAACTCGCAGTCACAGAACGTAACGGTTACGATTTAAAGGATTCACATAGAGAGGACAGGTGGAAGAGTTCATGAATAAGAAGTTATTGGGTGTTGCCGCTGCCGGCACACTTTTATTAGGTGGATGTGCCAGTAATCAAGAGAGCGGTGCGACGGAGGAAACGAGTGACCAGTTGACCGTCTATGCGTCAACGTTCGCCTTGAAATCGTTCGCCGAGGAAATTGGAGGCGACCGTGTCCGCGTCGAGATGGTCATCCCGCCTGGCGCTGATCCTCATACGTACGAGCCGACCTCGAAACAGATGACCGATATCGCCGAGGCGGACTTGTTCTTGACGGTCGGCCATGATCTCGAGCCATATGTCGAGTCGATGGAAAAGAGCTTGGCCAATGAGAACGTCACGTTCGTGAAAACGGCCGAAGATGCCACGCTCCTTTCGGCAGAAGACACGGTCCACGTCCATGGCGAGGATGAGCATAGTGAAGACGAGCATAGTGAAGACGAGCACGGACATGAGGAAGACGCTCATGCCGAGGAAGAAGCCGGGCATAGCGAAGATGACGGGCATAACCACGGCCAATACGACCCACACGTCTGGCTCGACCCAATGAATGCCGTCTCGATGGCGGAAGCTGTCGAAGCAGCCTTCAGCGAACAGGCACCGGACTATAAAGATGAGTTCGCGGATCGTTTAAGCGCCTTCAAAGAAGAAGCTACGACGTTAGATGGCGAACTACAAGCAGCAGTCGATGGCGGCTCGAAGTCTGAGTTGCTCGTGACACATGCGGCTTACGGCTACTTGGCGGAGCGCTACGGCTTTGACCAACTCCCGATCACGGGTCTCACACCTTCAGAAGAACCGTCGCAACAAGCGTTGAAGCGCGTCATCGAAGAGGCGCAACTCCACGACTTGACGCACATCGCTTTCGAAGACACGGTGACACCAAAAGTCGCCCAGGTCGTTCAAAACGAGATCGGTGCGGAGACGGTGACGATTTACAACTTGGAATCGGTCACGAAAGAGCAAATGGATAAGACTTACTTCGACCTCATGCGCGAGAACGTCAAAGCGCTTGAGACGGCATTGAAATAAGAGTCTCAAAAAAAAAACAGCTCGGCGCGTTGGCGTCGAGCTGTTTATGTGTGTTCTGGTTCCCGGTCGATTTGTCGAAGCCTCGCCCAAATGACGCCGCATACGAAAATCGGCACCGTCAGCATCACTGTTTGAAGAAGCGTATCGCTCATCACGTTCGTCGGGTACATCAGTTCAATGAACACGAAACAGAGCACCGTCAAACAGAGAAGCGTCGCGAGCAGCTTCTTCAAACTCAGCAATGGATTGCGTTCGCGTAGGAAGAGCACACTATTCCCTATGGCGAAGCCACAGTTCACTACAATCAAAGCGTAGAAGAGCATCGAAATCGGATGATTATAGGCTGGACCCGTCGAGATGACGTAAAACCATATAATCAAAAATGCAAACACGGTGACGAGATTGATTCGACCTACATTTTTCTGATCTGCCCGATACGCGAAGATTGGGCTTAAGATACCGATGACAAACGTCATTTGGGCAAAGAAATCAAGCATAGGTCCACTCCTTGATAAACCATTTGTAATAGTTTACCAATTTTCAAGATGTTTTCATAGCCTGTTCATTCATAGTAAATCAACACGAGCTCATCCCGCTCACTCGCCTCTTCACAGAATCGTTTCAACAGCGTCCATTTGAGCCAAACGTCATCGAACCCGTCATGGTCGACGAACGCCATATCGGCCACATCCTCTTTCGTGAACGCGTTCATCGCATCTTTGACGATATGGAGGAGCTGCGGCGTCAAAATCCCGACAACGACCGCCTGCTTCTCATTGACGATCAACTCTTCCCCGATGACGGCCATCTCTAAGTTATACGTGTCATCCCCATCGATATAAATCTCGATTTGTCCGAGAATCTTTTGGAAGCGTTCAATCCTAGGGAGCGTCAACGTCTCATACGTGTCACGTTGTTGACTGTGCACGTGCAGCAGCCAATCTAAAATCATTTCCGGGTCTTGGCCGAACGAGACCCATACTTCCGGGGAAATGCGTATATAGTGTGTCGTCTCCATCATTGAACGCCCCCCTTTTCTTCAGTTTACCCATCTTTCGGGCGCAAAAAAACCGTCTACGCGCTTTCGTAGACGGTTTGTCGTTTATGAACGGATCGTGCCTGTTTTGACTTCTTCTTCTGATTCCCAAGCTTCGATGTACTCGCGACCTGGCAGATCTTCAATCGAATCGGCGTAGAAGACCGGATCTTCACCTTGACGGCGTTGCTCCAAGTAATCGTCGAGGACGAGACGGGCAACTTTTGCGAGACGGAAAATCGCATACAAGTTGACGAGTGCCATGAGACCCATGAACACGTCCGCGATTGACCAGACGAGACCGGCCGAACGGACGGCTCCAAAGAGGACCATGCCGACGACACCGATGCGGTAGAGTGTGACGTAAATCTTTTTATCCGAGATGAACTGGATGTTCGTCTCACCATAGTAGTAGTTTCCAAGAATCGAGCTGAACGCGAATAAGAAAATCGCGATCGTGAGGAACGATGTCGCCATCGGACCAATCTCTGCTGTGAGCGCTGCTTGTGTCAATTCGACACCTGCGAACGACTCTGAACCAGCGACACCTGACAACAGGATAATCATCGCTGTCGACGTACAGACGAGAAGCGTGTCGACGAAGACGCTGAACGATTGAATCAATCCTTGTTTGACCGGATGCGATACTTCAGCAGTCGCCGCTGCGTTCGGGGCTGAACCCATCCCCGCTTCGTTCGAGAAGAGACCGCGTCGGATTCCTTGGAGCACCATCGCTCCGATGGCACCACCGAACAATTGTTGAAGTCCAAAGATTCCTTCTGAGAAAATCAAGCCGAAGACTTCCGGCAACAATGAGGCGTTCGAAATCATGACCCACCCGGCGAGCAAGATGTAACCGCCAGCCATAATCGGCACGATGATACTCGAGAGCACGGCGATTGATTGAATCCCGCCGAAGATGACGATGGCTGTCACGACAGCCAAGACGAGACCGACTGTCGTCGTGCTAATCCCGAACTGGTTGCTGACTGACAACGAAATCGTGTTCGATTGAACCGAGTTGAAGGCGAAGCCGAACGAGAACGTGATCAAGATGGCGAATAAAATCCCGAGCCAGCGCTGACCGAGCGCACGTTCCATATAGTAAGCCGGACCACCGCGCCATGTGCGACCGTCGCGAATTTTATATACTTGCGCGAGCGTACTTTCGACGAATGCCGAAGCCGATCCGATGAGCGCGATCAGCCACATCCAAAAGACGGCTCCCGGGCCTCCGAGCGCGATGGCAGTCGCGACACCGGCAATGTTCCCGGTCCCGACGCGTGCAGCCGTCCCGATGGCGAACGCTTGGAATGACGAGACTTGGCCTTTTTCACGCTTCATGCCGTCTTTGAACAAGAGGCGGAACATTTCAGGCAACATCCGGAACTGGACGAACCCCATGCGAACGGTGAAATACAAACCTAAGGCGACAAGGACAACGATTAGCACTGACGACCAGAGCAGGTCGTTGGCGTTTGTAACGAGATCTTCTACGAATTTCTCCATCTTTAAATCCTCCGTGTATGTGTAAGTTATAAGAAAAAGTTATGTCAACTTTCTTTACATGAGTAGAATTATAGGAAAAACGTTAAAAAAATGCAATCTTTTTCGACAATTTTCATTTTCGGTGTCGAACAACAAAAAAGCGACCGGTCACGTGACCGGTCGACTAGATTATCTCATTTGATTAGATAAAGAGGTTCAAGTTACCACCTTCGGCTGCCCCGAGGTATGCTGCCACACCACCGAGATCGATGCCGTCGATTAACTCTTCTTCTTTAATTCCCATGACGTCCATCGACATCGTACAAGCGACCATTTTGACGCCTGCCTCTTGAGCCGATTTAATCATTTGATCGAGTGACGGGACATTTTTGTCGCTCATCACTTTCTTCATCATCTTCTGACCAACGCCACCGAAGTTCATGTTCGAGAGCGGAAGCTCACCTGCATGAGATGGCATCATCATGCCGAACATCTTCTCGAGGCCTTGCTTTTTCACTTCTGGTGCATCTGGTTTACGGATGACGTTGAGTCCCCAGAACGTGAAGAACATCGTGACGTCTTTACCCATTGCCGCTGCACCTTGCGCGATGATGAACGATGCGAGTGCACGGTCGAGGTCTCCACTGAACACGACCATCGATGCGCCGTCGCCTGCCGGTGCGCCCGCTTGGACGGCTGCAGGGCCTTGGCCTTTTTGAAGGACGGCTTCGACGCGACCGTTCACAAATTGTTTCGAGACGAGCTTGTTGCCCGTTTTCTTCGCCCATGCTTCGATGTCCGCAAAGAAGCCAGGATCACTTGCGAGGACGCGGAGCGTCTCGCCTTCGCCGAGTTCGGCTACTTTTTTATTGACTTCTAAGATTGGTCCCGGGCATTGCAGACCGCACGTATCTAGGAAAATCGGTTCCCCGATTGGTTCATTCATCATTACTGGTGGTGCCTCCTCCGTTGCTGTTGCGGCAGTCTCATTTGCTGCCGATGCGTCTGCCTCGATGGCATCGAAATCGCGTTTTACTTGTGACCACGTCTTGTAGCCACCGCTCAAGTTTTTAACCTTGAATCCGTTTTGACGCAAGATGCGGGATGCGAGATATCCGCGAAGTCCGACTTGGCATGTCACATAAATCGTTTCGTCTTTGCTGTAGTTGTCCAAGTGATCGCGTAGCGAGTTGAGCGGAACGTTGATTGAACCAGGAATTTTGCCAAGTTCATGTTCTGACTCGTCACGGACGTCGAGCAATGTCGCGCCGTTTTGGACCAACTCGTCAATCTCGTTCCAGTGCACGACTTCGTTATCGCCGAGGACGACGTTCGACGCGACGTAACCGATCATGTTGACCGGATCTTTCGCTGAGCTGAACGGTGGTGCGTAGCTGAGTTCAAGGTCTGGAAGGTCAAGGACCGTCAAGCCACCTTTCATCGCTGTCGCAATCACATCGATCCGTTTATCGACGCCGTTCATCCCCACGCCTTGCGCGCCGTAGATTTCACCTGTCGTCGGATGGAACAAGAGTTTGAGTGATACGGGTGTCGATCCTGGGTAATAACCCGCATGTGAACCCGGGTGCACGTGGACGGCTTCGAACTCTTTACCGGCCGCTGTCAAACGCTTCTCGTTCCAACCTGTCGAGGCGACGGTCATATCGAATACTTTGGCAATCCCAGTCCCCATCGTTCCGTTGTATTTAACGTCACGACCGTTGATGATATCGGCGACAAGACGACCTTGGCGGTTGGCCGGCCATGCAAGTGGAACAACCGTCGGCTCTTTAAAGATATAATCGAGCACTTCGACGGCGTCACCAATCGCGTAGATGTTCGGGTCTGACGTGAGCATCTTCTCGTTGACGCGGATGGCGCCACGAATACCTGTCTCAAGACCTGCTTCCGTTGCAATCGACGATTCGGGCACGACACCGATTGATAAGACGACCATATCGGTCTCGATGACGCGACCGCTCTTCAAGTGGACACGTTTCCCTTTCTCAGAGAACGAGTCGACACCGTCAGAAAGCTGAAGATCGACGCCGTGAAGGCGCATGTGCTCGTGAACCGGTGAGACCATCTCGCGGTCGAGCGGTGTCATGACTTGATCGGCCATCTCGACGAGCGTGACGTCGACGCCACGCTCCCGTAAGTTTTCAGCCATTTCGATTCCAATGAAGCCGCCACCGATGACCGTCGCGTGTTTTGGCGCTTTATCATCGACGTAGCTACGGATTTTATCCGTATCTGGGATGTTACGGAGCGTGAAGATGTCTTCTGCTTCTTCAATCCCAGGGATGTTCGGACGAATCGGTTTCGCCCCTGGTGACAAGACGAGCACATCATATGACTCATCGTACGTCTCACCTGTCTTGACGTTTTTCACCGACACCGTCTTCTCGGCACGGTTGATTTTCGTCACTTCCGTCAAGTTACGGATGTCGAGTTGGAAACGCTTGTTCATCCCTTCGACGGTTTGAACGAGCAATTTTTGACGGTCTTGAATCACGTCACCGATGTAATAGGGAAGACCACAGTTCGCGAACGAGATATACTCGCCCCGATCGAACATGACGATATGATTCTCTTCATTTAAGCGACGAAGGCGGGCGGCTGCCGAAGCACCACCGGCGACCCCACCGACGATTACGATTTTTTTACTCATTGCGCATTTCCTCCTTTGACGACTTCACCTGGCCAGCTCATCAAGCCATCTTCTATATTGACCACTTTATAACCTTTCGCTTCCATTTGCCAAGTCGCCTGCGTGCTGCGAGCACCTGAGCGACAAAGGACGATGTACTCTTCTTCAGGATTGAGCGTCTCAATCCATTCCGACATTTCGGAGAGCGGATAATTTGTCGCGCCAGCAATGTGCGCTTCTTGGAACTCGTCACGTTCACGAACGTCGACGATGTTGACTGGTACTTCAAAATCCATTTGACGTTTCAAGGCAGATGCTTTCATGTTTGTTTACCCATCCTTTTGATCTATAATATTTCACTTATTTATTCGTCAGCTTGGTAGCGGGCGTTCGACGAAAGTTTGTGATTCGTTGAACATATCGCTTCCACGTCATTAATATACCCCCTGTGGTATTTGATTGCAAGGGATTTGTTTGTCGAATCGGTAAACGTTTGAAAAATTTTCACATCAAACGTTGTTGCTCGACACATACTCCCCCACGTATTAAGATGAGACTACACAATAAATAGTTGGGTTACTGAACGATTTGAATATAGAGGTGAATCTAATGGAACAGTATCAATACGATGCAAAAGTGTTGAACCGGATGAAACGGGTCGAAGGACAAATCCGGGCCATCATCCGCATGATGGAAGAAGGGAAAGAGTGCCGTGACGTCGTGACACAGTTGAGTGCGGCTCGATCAGCGCTTGACCGCGCCTCGACCATCATCGTCGCGAAGAACTTGGAGCAGTGCATCATCACCGCCCAACAAGATGGCGAAGATACGTCAGAAACCGTCGAAGAAGCCATCAAAATGTTGATGAAACGCTAGTTCCCCTTGCTTTCCCTCCGCAAATGGGCGAAAGTTAGAGTAACGACTTTTAAGGGGGACTTGTTTGTGAACTTCGAAGAAAAAGTAGAATCATTTAAAGCGCTCGTCGCTGAACGCAATATGACGTTCAAAGAGAGCGAAACTGAAACGCATGTCACATTTTTGACGCGTGAAACGACTAAATCCGGGGCTCAGCCCGTTATGATTATCGCCTTCAATAAAAAGACGACAGATGCGGAACTGTATGCCGCGACGGTCACACACGTACCGGATTACGTCGAAGACCTACCGATTCTGAACGCCTTGAACGAGTTCAACCAAGAGTTCAAATACTTCCGCTGCGTGCTCGACAGCGACCGTGATGTCACGCTCGCCTCGACGCTCGACCTCGACCTCGGCTTCTCGCCAGAGATCATCTTGCAACATTCATTCATGATGTTCCAAGCGGCCGATGAAGTGAACGAGTATATGCAGAAGTTGTATACGCAAGTCCAATAACAAGCAGCCGCCCCGGACGAATCCAGGGCGGCTTTTTTTGAATCATTCTTTCGATTGGGCACGTATAAGGAGAAAAAGGAGGAATTGCTGATGATGACACGCTATACGCATTACCTCGAAGCGCTCGAGGCAATCAGAGGAGCGACAAAGTGGTTCACCGATGATTTCCGACGCTTGATGGCCATCAATTATGCCATACACGACACCCCGTTCGATGAAACGCGGTTCGAGCAGGCTCAAGCGGCCGTCAAACGGAAAACGAAAGCCTTCTCCAAGTTTCGCGGCAGCAATAATTTCGTCTGGCTGTCGTTTCTCGATGCCAAGTATGAAGACATCGAACCGGCCATCGACGAGGCACTCCGGCTCGATACGTTGCTCGACCGGAAACACTTCCGCTTCAGTATGTTGCGTCCCTTCATCGCGAGCCAACTGATTAACGTCGATGAGCCCGAGCGCCGGCTTGACGAGGCGAGCGCACTCTATCAAACGTTCAAACGAAACCATCCTTGGCTGACGAGCGAAGAAGACCTTCTGTCTGCCCTCGTCCTCGTTCAAGCGTTCGATGACCACGATACGTTGAGTCAACGGATTGAGACGTATTACGAAGCGTTGAAAGCCGAGTTGCCCCGCTCAAACGAGCTCCAACTCGTCTCCCATCTGCTTGCTTTTAGCGACTTGCCTTCAGACGAGGTCATCAACCGCCTGCTCGAGTGGCGCGCGCGGCTCCAAGGACAAGCAATCGCCGTCAAAAATGAGCATCTGCCAGCGCTCGCCCTCTTGGCCATCGTCGCGGCTCCGAACGACAACGACGAGCGCGACCTGATCGACATTACGAACGCTGAGAAGGAAAAGCATCGCTGGTTCCACACCCACGCGTTGACGGTCGCCCTGCAACTCGTCGCGGCAAACAACATCAAGGAAGATGCGAGCGATTTACTGTTGCACGGGACGTTCGCCCATCTGCTCGCCATGCAACAGGCGGCCACGGCAGCGGCGACCGTGGCTATCATTTCGAGCACATCTTCGAGCGACTAAAAAAGAAGGGTTTCCCCTTCTCAACTAAATAAATACCAACTGAGACAACCGAGCACGAACACCGAGTTGGCGATTTCGACGATCCCGATCTTCATGATGGGGATCTTTTTGCCGTAGAATGCGACCGCCCGGACGAGACTCGGCACGTAAGCGAGTGCCAAGACCGGATAGCCAAACGCGATGAAGATGGCGACGAGCAAAAAGTGATATCCCCATGATACGTTCCGATAAAACAAGCTCTTCTTCTCCCGAATCATCGTTTTGACGAAAAAGATACTTCCGAGGAAATATAAGTACGGCAAAGCGAACATCCACACTATCGTCCCGTCCAAAGCATGTGACCCGAGATAATAGCTCGCCATCCCGCCGATGCAAAATGAGGTGACGGCGCTGACGTCGTTCCAGACGTTGCGCTCATCCTTAATTTTGGCGAAGTAGGCGTTGGTGAGACCGAATGGAATCATAGCAAGGACAAACCAGACAAGACGCCACTCGGACAAAAATACCGGGATGGCGGCTACAATCGCAATCGTCAAATACGTCACGACCGTGCGCAACAGCTCTTGTGACTTCTTCCGTTGCTTAATGTATTGGAACAAGAAAAATGTACCCATATAAACGAACAACCAGGCGATGGCGAACGGGATGTGCGCGAGCGTCCACCCTCCGACAATGCCGCCGAGTAAGAACGGTAAGATTAGCATCGACCACGCGCCGTGCTGTTTTGGAATCATCCATTTCATGTGACTCCCTCCTTCTATGTGTAGTGTAGAAGAAAGATGACTGTAAAACTGTGATAAATTTTACAAAACAAAAAACGATCTCACGCGAGATCGTTTTTTGTTTTTAGTTTGGTCACACTTGGCACGGTGATTTCGACCACATCGTCCGTCAACATCTTCGTGACGACACGACCTGCAATCGAGACCGCGAGAAGCGTATAAAGCGCATTCGACAATGGCAAATAGATGAGCGAGATCGCCAAAACGATGACATCAAATATGATGAGAATCGTCCCGACCGATACGCCGGTCCATTTTGATAGGCCGAGTGCGAATAAATCGTCGCCCCCGGTCGCCCCGCCCGATTTCAAGACGAGACCGAGACCGTAACCAGTCACAATCCCGCTCGCGATGGCGGCGAACAACGTCGCCGGCCACACTTGAATATCGAACGTGAGTAAATCCAACCGATCCCACATGGCGTAGCTGAGCGACAGTGACGCCGCGGCAAGCACGGCTTGCCCGACGAAGCGCCAGCCTTTCCACCAAAGGGCGATTAAAAAGAAGGGGATATCGAGTACGATCATCGAGATCGCCGGATCGATATCAAATAAATAGCGGCCGAGCAATGCTAGCCCGACGAAGCCCCCTTCTGCCAAACCAAACTGTTCATTCAAATAATAATAACCGAACGCCATGATCAGCGTTCCGAGCACTATGGTAGCAACTCGTTTCATTCCGATTGTCCTCCCCGTTTTCAACGGAGAGGAGGATCCTCAGTCGTAGCCGCGGTTCCATCTGTTCCATCTCCGATCTTCCGTTTGTTGATTTTTACATTGATGTCGCTTGTAAAAACTCAACGCTAGAAGTCCGGTAATTGAAACAGAGGCCATGTCCTCTCGGTATCCATAAAGACCTTCCTTTCCCAAATTGCGCGTAATAATGAAACTATTTTAACACATTTTCACGACTATTTCATTAAATGTATATTTAGTGTAGATTACGTTTCGGTAAATCTTTCTTACCGAACCACCACCAGTTCCAGTCCCCAAGCAGTTTCATCAAGGACGGGACAAGTAAAATCCGGATGATTGTCGCATCGATAAAGATCGCGAGCGCGATGCCGACACCGAGCTGTTTGATCGGACTAACACCGGTAAAAGCGAACGCCCCCGTGACGACAATCATGATGACTGCGGCCGACGTGATGATTTTACTCGTCTTGGCGAGTCCCATCTCCGTCGCGTAATCGTTATCCCCGGTCTCCCGATAATATTCCTCAATCCGCGAGACGAGAAACACCTCGTAGTCCATCGATAGGCCGAACACGAGCGAGAAGATGAACACCGGGGTCAAGATACTGATCGTCTCGGCATCGTACACATAGCCTGATTCGAAGATGATGACGAGCAGACCGAACGTCGCCCCGAGACCGAGCACGTTCATGATGATCGCCTTAATTGGAATCAAGACTGAGCGGAACGCCCACATGAGAATGACCATCGTCGCCAAGATGACAGTCACGACCGCATACGGGATGCTGTCATAAATCTCTTCATAAATTTCTTCGTTGAACGCGGCTGGTCCCCCGACGTCAAAACCGCTCTCGCGCCAATCTCGGACGAATGCTTGCGCGTCTTTATCACTCGGCGGGACGTTGAAACTAACGTTGACGAGGGCAAGGTCTGTATTCCCTTCAAGCGTGACGAGACGTTCGAACGCCTCGAGTTGCTCTGGTGCCGCTTCAGCGAGTTGTTGGAATTCGGCTGGTTCGAGACCGGATGCCGTCAAGAACGTCGTGACGTTGTCGACAATCGGATCCTCGGATAGCTCATCGGTGAGTGCAGTCAATTCATCGAGAATCATCGAATCGGTCAAGTCATTCGTCTCAAACAAGAGCACCGCATCGGTCGACGTCTCCCCGAACACGTCGTCCCACCGCTCAAGGGCGGCCCGTGACTCGTACGAGGTCGGGAGTGCATCGGCGTCCGGGATGTTCAGTTCGAGGTCACGAACGAACCAGAGGCTTGGCAGTAGCAGCAAGAGTGCGACGAGCGTCATCGTGACGGGGCATCTCATGACGAAACGGGCCAACTTCTGCCACCGTACTTCAGAACGCGTCTCATTCGTTTTGATAAGACGCCCTTTATTGATCGCATCTCCGACGATATATAAGGCGGACGGCAACAGCGTGAGCGCTGATAAGACCGCGCCCGCCACCGCAATCAGCGCACCGAGCGCGATGGCTTGGAACACGTCGACTTGGATGAATAACAACCCGGCCAGTCCGACGAACACGCAAAGCCCTGAGAACAGAATCGAACGTCCGGCCGTCGCGACCGTTCGGACGATGGCTGCCTCTCGCGACTTCCCATGTGCGAGCTCTTCCCGGTAACGGTTGACGAGCAATAGGGAAAAATCGATGCCGAGCGCGATGGCGATCATCGCGACCGCATTCAAGACGAAAATAGACAGTTCCATCGTTTGGGCAAAGAAGAACAACGAGCCGGCAGCCACGATGAATGTAATCAATCCAACGAATAACGGCATGACCGCGGCGAGCGGCGTCCCGAAGACGAGCAAGAGGACGAGCAACGCGACCGGGATTCCAATCAACTCGGCCCGAATCAAGTCATTCTTCGACGCTTCATTCAAGTCATCCGCGAAGACCGGCTCTCCGGTCAATCGCACGTCTGTATCCGTATCTCGAATCAAGGCGTTGCGAACGTCATCGATTGACGCCTCGGCCGTATCGTAATCCTCGAACTCGAGCAATAAGTAAGCTGCGTCCCCTGAGCGGGCATCGGGATTCTCGGCTGGCGTGATCACGCCGTCGACCCCATCGACGTCAATCAGTCGATCCCGTTGCTGCTCGATGACCGTATCAAGGTCGCCACCTTCTAACAAGACGATCATCGAGGCCCCGGCCCGGTCGAACCGGTCGTTCAACGTATCTTCCACTTGGGCGAAGCGCCCGTCTTGAATCGCAAATCCATTGCCGCGCAGTTCACTTGGCAACTGTAATCCGAAATATACCGATACCGCGAGCAATACCGTCCAAATCAACACGACAGCGTAGCGCCATCGGACTAACGCTTGTCCTAATCGTTCCATCCCTGTCCACTCCTCTCCATCTAAGAAGACTGTTCCCGTTTTTAGACGAGATTCTGTAAGCCTTCGTAAAAAAATCCTGAACCATGCCCTGGTCCAGGATTGTCAACGCTCGAACACTTGCAGCCAACTATGGCAGAAGCGACGCGGCGTCGATAGGACGACAAGTCTGTCGCCCGGCTCGTCCAATAAGACGACTTTCAACAATTCGGTCTCGGCACATACTTCTGATGAGAACACTTCACAATCGCGCTCAAACAGTTGGAACGATGTCATCGAGGTGATGGCGGTCGTCACACCCATTTGATCGACGATGACCAAGTCACGGTCACCCCCGTATGGAATCTTCCAACGCGCGCCCGCTTCGACGTCCTCGACCATGAACTGTTGATTCCGTTCATCGTACAAGGTCACGAGGCCAGGTGCCGTGAATCGTTCGAAATCATAGGTCGATTGATATGCGAGTTCGATGATGTTCCCGAACTCCGGGATCTCCTCGTAACGGCTATACCGAAACGTGTGATCGTTCAAGTTCAAGGCGACGATATCTGATTCGGCCGAGTACAAATACAAATCGTCCCCTGACCAGTAGTGCAGGTTACTGAACCAATCGTCATGGAACGTCCGTGGAATTGGGTGACGTTCCATCGTCCCGTTCGTCAAATCCATGACTCCGTATGTCTGCAAATCTCGAAATAGCGCGACGGCTCTTCTACCATGTGGTTCAATATATAGTGCGCAAGGTGCCCATTTCCACTCGAGTTCCCATCGGATTTGGAACGTCTCGTCAAAAAACAGAAACCCGGTTTGCGCCAAATACAACATCCATCCTCCACCAACGCGCTCTAACCATTCAACCGTTTGATGAAATTGATAGTCTGCTACTTGTTTGTACATTTGATCACTTCCTAGTTTCAGCTTAGCAACGCACGACGCATTTTTCGATTTTGAATGTGTTCACAGAACACATTCTCCATCTGTCCGCTTTTCCTGTATACTGGCAGTAGCATACCCGTAATTGGAAAGGAGGAACCCTCATGCGCCCACTTCAACTCTCTCCCGAGACGGCGGTTGAGCTTGCCAAAAAGCTAAACGTCCCACTCGAGGAACTCATGCATATGCCAAAACACATCATCGTCAAAAAGATGATGGAGCTCGAGGCAGCCAAAACTGAAACGAACGAGGAAAAGGAGACGGAATGACGTCTCCTTTTTTCGCGCTTACTTTTGTTTCGGTTTCCGTTTTTTCGCAACATACCAGAGACCGAGGATAGCCAAGGCAGCTCCACCGGCGACCGCATATTTGCTGTAATCCGGACGGCGTTCCGTCACGACGAGTGTCGATAACGGCGCGACCGTGACATGCCGCTCCTCGAGGAGACGTGGTGCCGTCAAATTGACGGTGTGATCTTCGACATGGACCTCGAACTTGCCGGACGGTAGTTTCACCTCGACCGCTTCTTCGAGTCCGTTATGGTATACGAGATGGCGTTCGACGTAACCTTCGACGTGGCGACTCAGTTCAAAGGCGATGACGCCCTCTTCTTCATCGAAGAAACGTAAATGTTTACGAATCTGTTCCGCGTTCTCAAGACGGAACAACGGATATTGTTTGCGCAGGCTGATCAAGCCCTTCACATATTCGACGCTCGGCGTCTCTTGCTCGGCCCGCGTCCAATCCAAACGGTTGACGACCTCCCCCGAATTGAAGCTGTTCTCGTCCCCATCTTTCGTGCGGAAGAACTCTTGACCGCTATGCAGGAACGGGATGCCTTGACTGAGCAACACAATCGATGTCGCGAGACGATGCCGGCGGCGGCGTGTCGTCTCATCGTCGTCCGGATTCGTAACGGCCAGTTTGTCCCAAAGCGTCAAGTTGTCATGGCACTCGACATAGTTCACGACTTGGTTCGGTTCGTCAGCAAAGCTTTGGCTCGTGACTGCACCGGCAATCCCACGTTTGACGTCCGCCGTCATATCCGCGTTGCCGCTGATCCAACCTGGCAAGTCTTCGATGAACACATCCCCACGGACACCGTCGCGAATCGCGTCGTTGAACTGGGCGATGCGCGGCATCTTGTGGGCGTTATGTTGGTTCGCTTTTTTCCGGACCGGAAGCGGCGTGTCGAGATCCCAGCCTTCTCCGGTCACGAGAATCGATGGGTCGACGCGATCGAGCGCCCTGCGGACCTGGTTCATCGTCTTGACGTCATGGAGTCCCATCAAATCGAAGCGGAAGCCATCAATCATGAACTCTTTCGCCCAATACGACACACATTCGACGATCAATTTGCGCATCATCGCCCGTTCGGACGCCGTATCGTTCCCGCACGCCGAACCGTCGGCGAGCGTACCGTCCTCGTTCAAGCGGTAATAGTAGTCCGGTACGAACTGTCCGAGCGGCGTCGTCAATGCATCATACGTATGGTTGAACACGACGTCCATGATGACACGCATGCCACGATCGTGAAGTGCTTGAATCATCGCTTTCAACTCGATGATGCGAGCGGCCGGATCATCCGCTGAGGAGGCGTATGAGCCTTCGACGGCAAAATAGTGGACCGGGTCATAGCCCCAATTATAATTCGCCTCACTCTCGCGTGACTCATTCACTGAACCGTAATCGAAGAACGGCATGAGTTGGAGATGCGTGACGCCGAGCCCGGTAATATAGTCGAGACCCGTCGGATAACCCGTCGGTGTCTTCGTTCCGACTTCGGTCATCCCGAGGAATTTCCCGCGATGCATGACACCACTGTCCGGATGACTCGTCAAATCACGGACGTGCGCTTCATAGATGACCGCTTCTTGTGACGAGTGGAAGAGCGGACGTTCTTTGACCCAATGGTCTGGGTTGAGCGTAGATGGGTCGAGCAGACACCCGCGCTTCCCATTGACCCCGACGACTTTTGCATACGGGTCGAGCGATTCGATACGCTTCCCAGCTACGACCGCCTCGAACACATAAAACTGACCTTCAAACAAAGCACGATCGAGTTCGATGACCCACGTCCCTTTCTCGGCCCGTTCTAACGACAACCGTTCGAACTTCCGCGCTCGCGGTGTCCGGTATAGTTTTACCGTCATCTCTTCGGCAACCGGTGACCAGACCCGCAACCGGATGAGGTCACTTTTAAACGTCACCCCGAGGTCTTTGCCGTGATATGCCATATGGTCTAAATCTACATTTGTCTGTTGATCGATAGTATGTTCCATCTCTTTCACTCCTTCACTACTTCAAATCTGCTATCATTATAACAAAACCCTTGTAAAGGATGGATGAAACATGGCAAAAGACAATTCTTTTGATATTGTGTCAGAAATGAACCTCGAAGAAGTGAAGAACGCGATTCAAATCGCCGAGAAAGAAATTTTGAACCGTTACGACTTTAAAGGTTCGAAGAGTGAGATGTCACTTGATAACGGCGACCTCGTCCTCGTCTCAGATGACGACTATAAACTCGAGCAATTGAAAGACGTCATGATCACGAAATTGATTAAACGTGGCGTACCGACGAAAAACCTTGATTATCAAAAAGTGGAACGTGCGCTCGGCGGCACAGTGCGTCAACGCGTCAAATTGAAGAGCGGTATCGATAAAGACGATGCGAAAAAAATTAACAACGCCATCAAAGAATCAAAACTGAAAGTGAAGTCACAAATTCAAGACGATCAAATCCGTGTGACAGCCAAGTCGCGCGATGACCTTCAAGCCGTCATGCAGCTCGTCCGTGAGCTCGAATTGTCCGTCGATGCCCAATTCACAAACTACCGATGAAACTCGCCATCATCAGTGACCCACATGGTTCGTTTGATGATTTGAAAGCCGTGCTCGAGTCGGTCCGCCGCGAGACGGAGCACATCCTTTGCCTCGGCGATCTGTACGAGTGTCATATCGGTAAGAAACGGCGCAACGAGCGCTTCCATGAAGTGTCCGATGTCGTGACGTACGACCCTGACTACGAGGCGCTCCTCACCTTCCCAAGTCTGCGCGGCAATCAAGAAGAGCGGATTGACGAAGTGCTCGTGGTGTCGCATCCGGTCAAGACACGAATCGCCTTATTACCGGAGCAGACGACGCTCGATGAGGCGCTATTCTTGCATGGACACCAAGTAAAATGGAGTCCGGACTGGGAACCGCTTGTCGAGAAAGGGAAGTATCCGCTCGTCTTTATCGGACACAGCCATATTCCGGGGATTTACCGGAAAGGCCGCTCGATTCCCTGGGAAATCGGACAGCCGTTCGTCCTAAAGAAAAAACGTTACGTCATCAACGTCGGCGCCGTCATCTTCGACCGGGAGTGGTGTCTGTATGACACGAAAACTCGGACCGTCACGCGGATGAAAGCATAAGAGAAGGGACCCCACGAAACGGGTCCCTTTTGTCGTCCTTACATTTCTTCTGGAGCTTGAACACCGATCAAACGGAGTCCTTCCGTCAATACGATCGTCACCGCTTTGACGAGGGCGAGACGTGATTGTTTGCCTGCATCTTCTTCAAGGACACGGACATGACCGTAATACTTGTTGAACGCTTGCGCCAAATCGAGCACGTAACGGCTAATGATCGATGGTTCGCGGCGTTCGTGGGCACGTGTGATGACGTGTGGGAACGCGTTGAGCATCGTCACGACGCCCCACGTGTGGTCGTCGTTTGCGCCAGTGAACGTCGAGCCGTCATAGTTGCCTTTACGAAGGAGCGAGTTCGCACGCGCGTTCGTGTACTGCACGTACGGGCCCGTCTCGCCTTCGAATTTGAGCATGCTATCGAGGTCGAACTCGATGTTGTTGATGCGTTCATTCTTCAAATCGTGGAAGATGACCGCGCCGACACCGACCATGCGTGCCACGTCGTCCGCGTTCGCAAGTTCCGGGTTCTTCTGAGCGATGTTCGCTTGTGCTTTCTCGATTGCTTCTTTGAGCACTTCCTCGAGCAAGACGATGCGACCTTTACGTGTCGACATCTTCTTCCCTTCTTGCAAAATCAAGCCGAACGGCACGTGATGCATGCCATCGACGAAGTCATAGCCGAGCTTGCGCAGGACTGAGAACAGTTGTTTGAAGTGAAGCGCCTGCTCGCCGCCGACGACGTAGTTCGCCTGGACGAAGTTGTACGTCTCATGACGATAGACGGCAGCTGCCAAGTCGCGTGTCGCATAAAGCGTCGCGCCGTCTTTCTTTTTAATCAAGCATGGTGGCAAGTTCTCGTCCTCGAGTGAGACGACCATCGCCCCTTCACTTTCGACGAGAAGGTTTTTCTCTTCGAGCATGGCGACGACGCGGTCCATCTTGTCGTTATAGAACGCTTCCCCGTTAAAGCTGTCGAATTCGACACCGAGGAGGTCATATACTTTTTGGAACTCTTTGAGTGATTCTTCGCGGAACCACGTCCAAAGCTCAGTCGCTTCCTCGTTGCCGTCTTCGAGTTTCTTGAACCACGCACGGCCTTCGTCCTCAAGTTCCGGTTGTGTCTTCGCTTCTTCGTGGAAATGGACGTAAAGCTTCAAGAGCTCAGCAATCGGATGTGCCCGGACCGCTTCCTCGTCGCCCCATTTTTTATAGGCGACCATCAGTTTACCGAACTGTGTGCCCCAATCCCCGAGGTGGTTGATGCCGACGACGTCATAGCCGTTTTTACGGGCGATTTGGTTGATGGCATTCCCGATCACCGTTGAACGAAGGTGTCCCATCGAGAACGGTTTGGCGATGTTCGGTGACGAGAAATCGGTGACGATTGTCTCGTTGCGTGTCGCATGCGTCGCATAGTCCGCTTGTTCATCGAGCACCGTGTTGATGATTTCTTGTGAGACGACGTCACGGCTCAAGAAGACGTTCACATACGGGCCGGCCGCCTCGACTTTCGTGAACAACTCGTCGTTCAAGTCGTTCGCGATATCCGTCGCGATCATGACCGGTGCTTTACGATAGGCTTTCGCAAGTTGGAAACACGGGAAAGCAAGGTCCCCGTGTGCCTCATGTTTCGGTTTTTCAATCAATGCTTCAATCTGGTCGAGCGTCAACTCGTCCCCGATGACACGGGACAAGGCTTCCGCATATTTGCGTTCATAACTCATTCTAATTCCTCCTTATCATTTGTTCATAAAAAAAACGCCCTTTGCACAGATGCAAAGAGACGGGATGGCCCGCGGTACCACTCTTCTTGCCTGCTTGACGCAGACCGCTTTATCGGTGATAACGGGGGTCCCCCGGCTACGCCTACTCAAGTTCGGATAGCATCTCAAAAGTGCGTTTCGCGATGTTTGTCAGCCTAGGCTCTCACCAATCCCTAGGTCGCTTTGTTGACGGAACGATCGTTACTCTCTTTTTCATCGACTTTCGTCTATGTGGTTGAAAAGCAATTTCATTATAGAGGATATTTCATATAGACTCAATGCTAGAATTCCGCCATTATGATGGATAGGCAGGACTCAGGCGTGATTGTGCCGAATCTCCTACCATACATAATTGAATTTTTCCCACATAGGAGGGAACCATGAACCATTTCCGCAAGATGTCCGTCCTTGGTTGGAGTATTTGGAGTATGCTATTCGGTTTGACGCTCATCTTGTTCGCTACAGGCGTATTGAACATGCCGGCCATCGAGCCGTTACCGTTCATCTTGATCGCGTTGCTCGTCATTATTTTTCAAATGGACTCCATTGAACGGAAAGGCGTCTACTTTACCTTTTCAGAAAGTATCGTCTTAATTATTTTTTTATTCTTTGATTTTGAGACAGCGCTGTTCGTCAATCAGATTGGACTACTCGTCTTCCAGTTCGTCAACTTGAAACCGCGCGTCGCGCTTCGACGGTTCCGTTTTACGTATCCGTGGAATGCCATCACATCATTTTTGGAAATCGCCATCCCGGCCAGTGTCTACTTGGCACTTGGTGGTGTGACCGGTCTCGGATTCTATTCCCAAGACTCGTTCCTTCCGCTTGCCGGTTTGATTATTGCCATCATTTTAAACACGGTCGTCCAAAAGTATCAAGTCGGCTGGTGGTTCCGCGTCGACATCCCGGTCCGCGACTTTTTAAGCATCGCGTTTTACACGTATATCGTCAGTCTCGTCTTCATTTTGGCGGCCTCGCTCTTCCGAGAGACGAACTTGCTCGTCGTCAGCAGTATCGCCGCCGCACTCACGTTCTTTATTAAGCGACTCATCATTCAAAAAGGTCGACAAGACGCCTTCAAATCGTTGATTGAACAATATGATGAAGCAAAAGAAGCCGTATCGCTATCGCAAAGCGAGGCACAAGCCATCGAAGTGTTCCTCAGTCAATGTGAGCGACTCAACGAGTACGATGAAGGGTACGTCGAGTTCAAACTGTTTGATCGCACACTTTACTTTGATTTGAAGACGCGCCAGCCGATCGATCGCCATGTCGTCTTTGAATTACTCGATGCAACCTATCCGAACGAAGCCTCGGTCGAGTACGAGATGCGCTTCGAATGGGACGCCCCGCTGTCGAACGAATTTAATGAAGACTATCATAGCTTCATCTCGGTCCGTTCCGAGGAAATCGAAGGAATCCGCACGTGGATTGTGATGACGGGCGAGCACGTCTATGGCTATCCGCCCATCATTCAACGCGAGATTGTCAAACTGCTCAAGTCGTTCAATCGGACGATCAGTCGTTGTCATGAACGCGACCGCCTCTATACCGAGAGCCGGACGGACAGCTTGACGCTGCTTGCCAATGCGCGGGCTTTTTATGAATACGGGATTCAACAGATCTCGGACGGCTCGATGTATCCGATTTCCGTCGCGATGCTCGATATCGACTTCTTCAAAAAAATCAATGACACGCACGGTCACCAAGTCGGAGACAGTGTGCTCCAAGAATTCGGTCGCCGCATTCGTCAAGTGCTCCGCACCGAAGACTTTGCCGCCCGTTACGGCGGTGAAGAGTTCATCTTGCTCTTAAACCGTTGTGATGTTGAGGCCGCCGTCGAGATCGCCGAGCGCATCCGCCAACAAATCGAGAACAAACCGTTCCACGTCGACGGAATCGATATACCCGTCACCGCTTCAATCGGTGTCGATACGATTCAGTCGTTCGGCGACAAACGTCTTGACGATACGATTCGTAACGCCGACCGCGCGCTCTACGTCGGCGGGAAATACGCCGGTCGCAACCGCGTCGCCCATTATAATTTCTTAACGACCTGACTCGCCCCCACGTTCATCGCGTGGGGGTTTGCTATTGACAAGCAGATTTGAAACAGGTACGTTAGGGAACGTGTCTTATAACTAAATATCACAACTTTTTTATCAAGAGAGACTGAGGGACTGGCCCGATGACGTCTCGGCAGCGGGTAACCTGTGCCAAATCCAGCGAGCGGTCTGCTCGAAAGATGAAAAAAGTGTTTCTTGTCGAGAGAGCCTTTTTTCAGAAGGCTCTCTTTTTATTTTAATGAATGAGGTGAATCGATTGGAACAACCAACAGCTAACAAATGGGCGCTCTTGCCCTTACTCGTCTTCCTCGTCTTCTTTATCGGGGCAGGCATCTATTATGACGACTTTTATAAATTTCCCGTCTTGATCGCGGCCTTGATTGCCGTCATTGTCGCGGCGATGATGACGAAAGGGAGCGTCACCCAGACGGTCGAACGCGTCGCCCAAGGTGCCGGGAACCCGAGCATCCTCATCATGGTGTTCATCTTCTTGCTCGCCGGTGCGTTTTCAAGCGTCGCCGAAGCAATCGGTGCGATTGACGCGACCGTCAATGCGGCATTGACGTTACTACCGCCCTCGCTCCTATTGAGCGGCCTATTCGTCATCGCAGCCTTCATCTCGATGGCGATGGGTACGTCGACCGGGACGATCGCCGCACTGGCGCCGATCGCTCTCGGCATCCATGAGGAGAGCGGCGTCAATATCGCTATCGCGGCGGCAGCCGTCGTCGGGGGTGCCATGTTCGGGGATAACTTGTCGTTCATTTCGGACACGACGATTGCAGCCGTCCGCACCCAGCGGACGAACATGCGCGACAAGTTCCGGACCAACTTTTGGATCGTCTTGCCGGCAGCCGTCATCACAACGATTTTACTCGCTGCCCTATCGAGCGGAGAATCGACCATCGAGCCGGCGGCGTTTGAATGGTATAAGTTGATTCCGTATCTAGCGGTTATCGTGCTCGCTTTGACGGGAATGAACGTCATCCTTGTCTTGCTCGGCGGCATCGCCCTGACCGGCATCATCGGTCTATTGGATGGCAGTCTAGCCGTTACCACGTACGTCACCGCCATGGCGGACGGCATGATGGGCATGGCCGAGATTTCACTCCTGACATTGCTCATGGGTGGGCTCGTCGGACTCATCTCGCATAACGGCGGACTCACGTACTTGCGTGACGCGCTCACGTCCCGAATTAAAAGACGGGCCGGCGCGGAGTGGAGCATCGCCGGGCTCGTCAGTGCGACAAACGTCGCGACGGCGAACAACACGATTTCGATTCTCGTGGCTGGTCCGCTCGCTGCGAACATCGCCGACGATTATGACATCGAACGTAAAAAGTCTGCGAGTGTACTCGATATCTTCTCGTGTGGGGTCCAAGGTCTGTTGCCTTACGGGGCACAGCTTCTCATTGCGGCCGAACTGACGAACACAGCGTCGCCGGCGCTCGTGCCGTATATGTTCTATCCGTTCTTGTTGTTCAT
Organism: Exiguobacterium chiriqhucha RW-2; assembly: GCF_000416965.1. GTDB lineage: Bacteria > Bacillota > Bacilli > Exiguobacteriales > Exiguobacteriaceae > Exiguobacterium > Exiguobacterium chiriqhucha. Next base: position 297,347 of record NZ_ATCL01000022.1, on the reverse strand, counting down.
TTGCGGAGGATTGGCCATCGCCTTTAACTTCCCGCGTTTCAAAAAACGCGCTTAACGAAAACGACCTTGTGAAGCAGTCGCTTCACAAGGTCGTTTGTCGTTTCGCTTCAAGTTCACGTTTCAGCTGCTCGTTACGTTTTCTGAAGGCACGCCGTTTGAGCAGTTCTTCAAGTCCGCGGCTGATTACCCATAGGACGAACAGCAACAGGACGAGCATCGATAATCGGAACGGGCTTTGAATAAACTCTTCCCACTGGTCACCGATGACTGAGAAAATCAAGACGACGAGCAACTTCCCAAACCCGGCCGCCATAATGAACGTCCGGAGCGGCATTTGGATGAGGGCGAGTAAATACGTAATCAAACTGACCGGAATGAACGGGAGCGAGTAAAGAAACCCGAGCGAGACCGGACTCATATGATTGATGCGTTCGAGCCAATAGACGCCTTGTTTATGCCTCTCGAGCCATCGCGTCATCGGCTTTCGAAACACGTAGCGAACAGCTGCAAACACAAGAATCGTCCCGAGCAAGCTTCCGACCCACGACAATAACGTCCCGAGCCAAAAACCGTACGTTGCTGCGTTCGCCGAGATGATGAGGACGAGCGGGAGAAATGGAAAGATGGCTTCCAGGAAAGGTGCCCCGAGTCCTGCCCAAGGTCCGCCCGGAAGTCCTTGTAGCCATTCAATCAAGTTTAAAATATATTGTTGGAGTGATGTCAGCATATCAGTTTCCACCTTCAACTTTCGTTATTCCCTTTTTACCCGATTTCGCTCAGGAAGACGCATCCCCCTGCCCACCGCCGTAAAAAAATAAAAAGTATTTGCGAAATTCCGCTGTGATATCTATCATATAATATGGACTTGTGGTTGCAGGCAAGTCCGTTCGTCGAACGACACAACCCAACGTTCGTTTTCCTGCAAAAAACTGAACACAGGGGAGTAACACACATGGAAACAAAACCAATGCGGGTCTTGCTGTACTATAAGTACGTCAATATCGAAGACCCAGAAACGCTCACACAAGAGCACCTCAAGTATTGCAAGGACCTCGGTATCAAAGGACGCATCTTGATTTCTTCCGAAGGAATCAACGGGACGTGCTCTGGAACTTGGGAACAGACCGAGCAGTACATGAACGACTTGAAAGCGAACCCGCTATTCAGCGACATCGAGTTCAAAATCGATGAAGTCGAAGAGCATGCGTTCTCGAAAATTTTTGTCCGTCATAAGAAAGAGCTTGTGACGTGGCGCTTTGATGGTGAGTTCGACGTGCCTAAACAGCACGGTGCATACCTCGAACCGGCAGAATGGAAAGAGATGATGAATCGCGACGATGTCGTCATCCTCGACGTTCGTAACAACTACGAGTACGATCTTGGTCACTTTAAAAACGCGATCAAAATCGATGTAGAGGCTTCTCGTTACATGCCAGATTGGCTCGAAGAGAACAAGGACCTCTACGAAGGGAAAACGTTACTCACGTACTGTACCGGAGGCGTCCGTTGCGAGAAATTTACCGCATATATGCGTGACCAAGGTCACGACAACATTTTCCACCTTAAAGGCGGCGTCGCCATGTACGGCAAAGACGAAGCCACGAAAGGCGAAGACTGGGAAGGTGAGCTTTACGTCTTTGACGAGCGCATCAACGTCCCGGTCAACACGGTCAACCCGTCCGTGGTTTCGGAGTGCATGCACTGCGGAACGAAGACGGTCCGCTACGTTAATTGTGCCAACCCGGTGTGTAATGCCCAACACTTCTGTTGTGAAGAGTGTGAACCGAAACAAATGCGTTCATGCTCGAAAGAGTGCCAGGAGCATCCACGCAACCGCTATATCATCGAGAATATCGCGGACAAACTTCAGCAGACTGAAGGCGTCGTCGGGTAACAAAAATCGACCAGAAAGCACTTCGAGCCTACGCTCGGGGTGTTTTTTTGACAGAAACTTTACGTCTAGCCGATGACAGAATCGGGTATAGTGTAGATACCATTGTCAGACAGGAAGTGAATCGATTGCTCTTTAACGAACCTTTACTCGCCGCCTTGCTCGCTTGGTTCATCGCACAAGCAGCCAAGCTCGTAACCGAACTCATTAAAACACGAGATTTTGAATTAGAAATCATGTTTGCCTCGGGTGGGATGCCAAGTTCCCACTCTTCGACCGTCGTCGCCTTAGCGACCGTCATCGGTCGAATCGAAGGGCTCGATTCCAGCATGTTCGCGCTCGCCTTGATTTTTGCGACGATCGTCATGTACGATGCGACCGGCGTTCGTCAGGCGGTCGGATTCCAGGCCCGCTTGTTGAACGACTACTTCAAAGGAATCAAGCACGAGACGCCCATCTTAAATGAGCTGGTCGGTCATACCCCGTTCCAAGTCATCGTCGGGGCTTTACTCGGTTTCGTGGTCGGACTGTTTTTCCCAATTTAATGTGAATGATGCAGGCATGTCGTTCCCCCCTTCTAAAAACTCACCATCTTTTTGTGAACTTTCACAACAGAGACGGTATAGTGAAAGAGAGGAGGAATCGACATGCCTTTTTTGCAGAAATCTTATGAGTCGCTCGATACGCTCGCCGAAGCAATCGGGCAAGCGATTCGGGCCCCCATCACGATTGAGAATCGACACCATCAGTTACTGGCCTATAGCACCCACCCCGACTCGACCGACCCGGCACGAATCGCGACGATTATCGGCCGCCGTGTCCCGGAAGCGGTCATCGAGGACTTGTGGGAAAGTGGAATCCTTCAAGAAGTGATCGACCGCGACGAACCGGTCGTCATCCCGGCCCGAATGGCCGTCGGTCTCGGTGAGCGGGCGGCCGTCGTCATCAAGCAACAAGGTGACGTGCTCGGTTACATTTGGAGCCTGGCCCGAACGACGCCGTTCTCAGAACAAGAACTCACCGTCCTACAAGAAGGGGCGAACATCGCCAAAAAATTGCTGATGACCATCGCGATGCACGAACGGCGCATCGACGCCGAATTGGAACGCTTCTTTTTAGAAGTGCTGGCCACTCCCGTCTTATCGCCATCCCACCGCGATCGCTTGAATGAGCTCGCACCGATTGCCGTCGCCAGCCGCCTCACCGTGATTGAATGTGCCCAGCCGGTCACCCCGCAACTGGCGGAACGACTGTTTTATGTATTGGCGACCCAGCAAGCGATTGAAGTCGTTCTGCACGCGATCGATGGCCAGCAGTTACTTGTCTGGCATTATATGAAATCGGACTTGGCCGAGGAAGAAACGGCGCTCTTGCAGTGGGCAGACCGCTTTGAAACGCAGCTCCGAGACAAGTTCATTGAAGCGGAGCCGCGCCTTGGCATCAGTCGACGCTTTTTTGAGAGCGACATGCTCTATGCGGCGATGGAAGAAGCACGACGCGTCACGTCGCTTCGCCGAAAGTTCCCGTATGAGCTTGCGACATCGCGCACGTTCGAACAGATCGGAATTTATCAGCTCGTACCCGATTTGGCCCGACGCATCGGGCTTCGTCTCGAGACGCATCCGACCATCGAGCGCCTACAGGCGTATGATGTCACACATCATACCGAGCTCGTCACGACGCTCGAATGGTATTTCTACTTTGATGGGAACGTCAAGCGTGTCGCCGCTCATCTTCACATCCATCCGAATACCGTGCTCTACCGGATTCGGCGGATTGAAGAACTGACGAACATCACCCAAGTCTCGCTCCCTGAACGGGCCGCCGTTTATCTTGCCATTAAGGCCGGTCAATACCGCCAAGACGATTGACGCCTACTTTGTGTTTTTTCACAAAGTGGGCGTTATCACTTTTAGAATCCATGCTAAAGACAGCGTTTTCGGATGGGTCTATACTAGAGGTGTGAACAAATTGTGTCAGTAGAGAAAGGGGAACTTTACATGAAAATCGGGGTATTGAAAGAGATTAAAAACAACGAAAACCGCGTCGCCTTGACGCCGATGGGTGCAGCCGTATTAACTGAACTTGGACACGAGGTCCTCGTCGAGACGGAAGCGGGCGTCGGTAGCGGCTTCACAAATATGGAGTATGTCGATGCGGGGGCAACCATCGTCGACACCGCTGCGGACGTTTGGGGAAACGTGGAATTGGCGTTGAAAGTAAAGGAACCGCAACCATCGGAATATCGTTATTTCCGTCCTGACTTGACCCTCTTCACTTACTTGCACTTGGCGGCCGAACCAGAACTCACGAAAGCACTTGTCGATTCTGGTGTGACGGCTATCGCCTATGAGACGGTCGAGATTGACCGCACATTGCCGCTCCTCACACCGATGAGCGAAGTGGCCGGACGGATGGCTGCTCAAATCGGCGCCCAAATCCTTGAAAAACCGCACGGTGGAAAAGGGATTCTCTTGTCTGGCCTGCCAGGCGTACCACGTGCGAACGTCACCGTCATCGGGGGCGGTGTCGTCGGGATGAATGCCGCCCGCATCGCGATTGGTCTTGGTGCCAACGTCACGATTATGGATATCAGCCCGGCTCGCCTGCGCCAAATCGATGATCAGTTCGGCAACACAATCAACACACTCATCTCAAACAGCTATAACATCGCCAAACAAGTCGCTGAAAGTGACCTTGTCATCGGTGCCGTCCTCATTCCAGGCGCGAAAGCACCGAAGCTCGTCACGAAAGAAATGGTCCAACAGATGTCACCAGGTTCGGTCATCGTCGATGTCGCCATCGACCAAGGCGGAATCTGCGAAACCATCGACCATATCACGACGCATGACGCGCCGACGTACGAGCGTTACGGGGTTCAACACTATGCCGTCGCCAACATGCCAGGTGCCGTCCCACGCACGTCGACACTCGGTTTGACGAACGCGACGATGCCGTATATCGTCGAGTGCGCACAAAAAGGGATTTTCCCAGCACTCCGCGAGAACGCAGCCTTGCTTAAAGGATTGAACGTCATCGACGGGACGGTCACGTATGAAGCCGTCGCCCGCGACCTCGGCTACACGTTTGTCGCTCCAGCCGAAGCCATCACGAAGCAACTACAAGCGTAAACGTAAAGCCGCCGGCATTGTTGCTGGCGGCTTTTTTGATGTCGGCACTCTATAAAAAAACGCTCGAACCGATCGGTTCGAGCGTTTGTGTGCTTATGCGTTCTCGACGGCGATGTCCTCACCGATGATTTTCACTTCTGGTTCAAGCTCAATCTCGAACTTCTCCTTTACCGTCGCCTGGACGTGACGGATGAGCGAGATGTACTCAGTCGCTGTCGCTTCATCGATATTGACGATGAATCCGGCATGTTTGAGTGAGACTTCCGCTCCACCGATCCGCTTCCCTTGCAGGCCACAGTCTTGAATCAATTTGCCGGCGAAGTAGCCCGGTGGTCGTTTGAAGACGCTACCGCATGATGGGTACTCGAGCGGTTGCTTCGACTCGCGCTTGTACGTCAAGTCGTCCATGACGTCTTTGATCGCTTCATAGCCGAGCGGCTCGAGTTCAAACGTCGCTTCGAGCACAATCAACCCGTCTTTCGAAATCCGGCTCGTCCGGTAGTCGAGATCGAGCTCGTCTTTCGTAAGTGTCATGAGCTGCCCTTCAGGCGACAACACGACCGCACTCGTGATGACGTCTTTCGTTTCTCCACCGTAGGCGCCTGCGTTCATATACACCGCGCCACCGACCGTTCCCGGGATGCCACAGGCGAATTCTAAGCCAGATAACTCTTCGGTCAACGCTTGACGTGAGACGTCGATGATGGCCGCACCGGCTTGGGCGATCAGTTGATTCCCGTCTCGACGAATCGTTTTCAGTTCGTTCAAGTTTAAGACGATGCCACGAAGGCCTCCGTCACGGACAATCAAGTTCGACCCGAACCCGAGAATCATGAATGGGACGCTCTCGCGATGGGCGAGCTCAAGCACGGCTTGAACTTCTTCATACGTGTGCGGGGCCACGAAATAATCGGCCTGCCCACCTAATTTTGTATACGTGTGTGCCGACAGCGGCTCATCTTGCTTCACGCGATCGGCCGGAATGATAGTGAGTAGTTGATTTAAAAAGCTCATGCGTTGCCTCAATCCTTTACGTTCAATTTTAAAGCATGCCTCGGTTCGTCAAGAGAGAAGCAGGCACGTCACTGAATGATTTCAGTACGAAACACAGTATACAAATCTTTGACAGGGGTGACAAGCAACGTTTTCTTTACAATGAAGGAATTGGTTTATAACAATAATGATGTAGCAACGGCCACGACGATAGGAATTGTAAAGTTATCCCAATCTCGATACGAAATTGCTTCTGTGAGTGTGGCAACGATTGAAATAATGAATCCATATGTTACCACTTGCCAAAGTGGAATATCATCCCACAAAAATAATAAAAAGAGGACGGCATACGAGCTGAGGAACATGGCCATGCTACCTTGAAACGAGCGCTTCTGTCCGTATAAATCATAGGTCACTGTCCCGTACTTCCGACCAATGAGCGCGGCCAGGCCATCGCCCCACGCCAAGACGAGCGATCCTGCCAAAAAGGCGAGCGGCTCTGATTCAAAGAAGAAGAACAGGATGACAAGCAAGGCGATCGGATAATAGACGGTGCCGAGCGATTTACGTTCCGTCTGATGAACCGGTGACGGACTCTTATAAAGAAGGAACGCGTTCGCGAACGTGAAAAAGACGAGCGGCACGGCGGCGACGTACCAAGTTTCCATTAACCAAACTGCAAGCAGCGACCAATGGCCGACCGCGATATGTACACTTTTACGAATTGTCTCATCCGTCCAGCCGAGGCGTTTGCCAATCTGTTCAAGACCGACGAGAAACACCAGGACAATGACGATGGACAGGATGGAACTGACCCATTCATTCATCTTTGAACCACCTTTATCTACATTTTTTGTACGTTTTCATTATACCTTAATCAAGCGATAGCCTAGCTTCCTTTTCAAACATTTGGTAGAATGAGGTCAAATGACTGTATAGCCAACGAACGAAGGCGGCTATAGAAAGGATGCCTGTATGCGCGACGCAATTTCGATTCAAACTTTGGCTGATTGCCTTCACTATATGGGGGTTGGCGACGTTGACCGGGCCATCTCACTCTTCCCTGAGGACGTACGCGAGCATTTCCCGAAAGAACTTCGCAAAATCCACTTGTTTCATATTGAAAAGAACGGACTGTCAATCAATCAAATCGTCGCTTTGGCGAACACGTTGACCGGAGAGCATTTATCCGCTACCACGATTCAGAACTGGACGAAGCGAGAAGTCCGTAAAATCATCGGGGTTCCCCGGGTCGGAAAGAAATACTCGCTCCAACAAGCGGCCATCATTTATTTGCTGGATGATTTGAAGCACTTGTTCTCACTTGAAGAGACGAGTTCTCTCCTCGCACTCATCTTCAACAATCCTGACCGCGACGAGGACGACCTCATCTCGCCCATCGACTTTTATCGCCTCTACGCCGAGTACGCCAAGTCGACGAGCCCGATCGAGCTCCTAGACACGCGTGCGAAGCGCTCGATCGAAAAGATGGGGGTCACCCACCCGAACATCTTGCACGTCCTCAAACTCTGTCTATACGCCCATCGCGTGACGACACTCGAGATCGAGGCGAAACATTACTTGAACCGCTTCATTTGACCTTCGTCGAATGAGGCTTTTTTTTTAGAAAAAAACACCAGTCGCAGTGACTGGTGTTCGTCATATTCGTTACACCGATACCGCGATTGGCATCCGTGATTTGACTGTCAGCGTTTTAAGGACAGACAACAACTCGAACATCGAGAGTTGGTCGGCCTCTTTCGTCAGGCAGAAGCAATCATCGTCTTGTTTGCGGAGTTCCGCCACAAGCTTACCTGCTTTGTCTCGAACGCTGAACTTGTAACGCTCGACATCGTATTGAATCGTATAGAGACCGCGTTCGTAGACGTTGTACTCACACTTTTTCCCGAATAACGAGAATTTGTCCTTCAACTGACCAATCGCTTGTCCATCGTGGTTCATGACGACCCACTTCTGACAGTTCGGGATATACTTCCCGTGAGCGATTTGACGGCCTGACAAGTTGTGCACTTGAACACTGCCCTCCGCGTCGCGGTGAACAGATCCGATCGCATCATTTGTCTCGTCATAAATGGTCGCTTCTCCTTGCGTAAAGACGCAACCTTTTACATAAATTAATTTGCGCACCGCTTTTCCTCCTAATACGTTCCAACCGTTGATTTGTGTGTGTTTGGTTGGTATTTCTATGAAACCCCCAAATTGGTACTGCGCGTCGCTTTTTCTCGTTTCAGCGACTACATATTTCATATGACGAAGATGATTATTGCACCTATTCGTGAAAAAGACAACCCCTTTTTCTTCGACACAATCCGCCATTCTGTCAAACTTGTGAACACGCCTGATATTATCGCTTGAAACCGGCCTGTTTCAACATCTCTTCGAGCTCCGTTCTTGCAATCAGACGAACTTGATTTGGCTCCGCCAATTCGTATGCACTATCGGTATAAGAGGAGTTCGTCACGACCCAACCTTCGTTCACCCCATAGTATGGAACGGAGGCTGCGACTTGTTGGACTGCCTCAAGCCCGACCGCTTTTTCATAGCGCTTCGCTTGGACCGCGATTGACCATCCGTCCTCCGCTTCAAGGAGCAGATCCGCCCCGAAGTCACGCGACGCCGGCGTCACCGTCACCGTGTAACCGAGTGCGGTGAACACTTCTTCTAAAAACAATTCAAATTCACGACCGTCCATCCGATCGATGCGGTGAATCGTCGACAGACGCATGCGCCAGATGAGCCAGAGCAGGCCGATTCCTAAACACGCGACGATACTCCATATCGGCGCATCTCCCCACCATAATCCGATGGCGATCAACAAGCTGAGCCCCATTCCCTTCACATCTATCGTCCTCTCTATCTGTTCTTGTCTTCACTTTACCGTTTGGAGGCAGGAAAACAAAGGGGGAGCTGTCGAATGTATTGAAGATGTACCCGTGTGACATACAGAAGGAGGGATCATCGTTAATGGAGAACCGAGGACATCTCCAAAACGAATTGCTGCACGCCTTGCCTTACGGTGTAGCGTTAATCATGACGGACGGGACAATCGTCCAAGCGAACCGGCCGTTTTTAGAGCAATTCCCTGAAGACTTACAAACGAGAACAAACATCTTTCATATGGTCAACCAATCACCGATTACGATGGAGCTATCGAGACGAATGGAGCAAGGCTTGCCTTGGACGTACGAGATGCCGACAATTCGCATCCACGCCATCCCGAACGGTGACGTCTATATCTTATCGATTGAACCTCTCCCGCTCGATACGCGGGTGACCGTCCAACATAACGCGTTCGAAGCGATGATGCACACCGAACTCGACATGGCGATGGTTATGACCGATGCCAATCTGTTAATCAATCGCTTCAATAAAGGAGCGACCGAGCTGTTCGGTTACGAGCCGCATGAAGTACTCTACGAAATGACCCCGTTCGGTCTATTCGAGTCGCGCGAGCTGAGCGAGAAACGGACCCATTATCAAGACGAGACAGAGCGGTTGTTGTCATTCGAACAGATGCTGCGTGTGGCACTAGACCGTGGCGACCGTGAATGGAAGTTCCAACGAAAAGACCGGACCCATTTCGTTGGAAAACTGTTCATGCATCCGGTCTACGAACAAGCTCGCGTCATCGGCTTTTTCTTTTTCGTCTTCGATGTCAGTCCTGAAATCGCCTTGAAAGGCGAGTTGCTGCATAAAGAACAACGGTATCGCATGTTCGCCGAATCGGTCATCGAAGCCGTCCTGTTTCACGAGGGCGGGACCATCTTAGATGCGAACAAGGCGGCCGAATCGATTTTCCGAATCCCGGCCGAACAGATGGTCGGTCGCCAAACGATTGAATTTATCGCAGAAGGCTATCGGGCCGACGTGTTGCGCCGGATCCGGAACCATATCCAGACACCTTACGAGGTCATCGGCCGTCGTGAGGACGGGACGTTCCTCGAGATGGAAGTGTATCCAAAAGAAGTGACGTTCCAAGGCCAGACGCTCCGGGTCGCCGTCATGCGCGACATTAGCGATCGGAAGAAAGTCGAGCGGATGCTCGAGCGGGAGAAGAATGCCATCGCCCGGCAACGAGATATCATCCAATCGATTTTACAGGCCTCCAATGAAGCGTTCGTCTTGACCGAATCGAACGGCAGCGTCCTGTTCATGAACGTGCACGCCCGTCGCCTGCTCGATTTGCCAGGAATCGCCCCGAACAAGATGCAAGAGCGGATCCCGCTCCTGTCGACGTTCCGCACGCGCGACCGCACCGAGATGTTGAAAAAAATCGACTTATTACTCGACGGCTCTGCCCGCGAAGTGTCGATGCGTTTCTCCATCCCGCAACCGAACGACCGGGATGAACAGTATTACGAGATGTACGGGACCGGTATGGATACAAAACGCCAAATCGGAATGGACAGCGGCTTCTTATTCGTGTTCCGCAACCGAACCGAGGAAGAGCGGATGGACCAAATCAAAAACGAACTGGTCAGCACCGTCTCACACGAACTTCGCACCCCGCTCTCGTCACTGTCGGGATATATCGAGCTGATGCTTACCCGCGACTTGAATCCCGAGAAGCGCGAGCGTTACTTAAAGACGATGGCGAAAGAAGCGAAGCGTTTGACCGACCTGTTAAACGATTTTCTCGACATTCAACGCATGGAAGACGGCAATCAAGAGTATAAGAAAGACCATTTCGTCTTGAACGAACTCGTCCGTGACGTCGTCGAACGCTTCCGCGAGACGAGCAACCACTCCATCCATTTCGATGATGCCGATGAAGTGCTCCACCTCATCGCCGATCAGGACCGCATCGAGCAGGTCATCATCAACTTGTTATCGAACGCCATCAAGTATTCGCCGAACCATCACGAAATCGAGGTACGGGTGCGAAAAGAACGAAATCAAGCCCACGTCTCGATTCAAGACTTTGGTATCGGGATTCCGGAGCATGCGTTCGAAGAACTGTTCAAGAAGTTTTATCGAGTCGACAACTCGGATACACGCCAAATCGGCGGGACGGGTCTCGGGCTATCTATCTGTAAGGAAATCATCGAATCGCACGGCGGAAGTATCGAGGTCGAATCGAGCGTTGGCGTTGGCTCGACATTCACGTTCACGTTGGACTTAGCGGAGGAGACACTATGAACCATTACGCTTTCACCGGTTTCCCCGGCTTTTTAGCCGGAAAGATGATCACGCACCTCGCGTCATTGCCGAATCAGATCGGGACGATTTACGCACTCCACCTCCCGACCGAACGTTCCGGGGCATTCGCTTTAAAACAAGAGCTGTTGGAAGCGACGTCGTTACGAGATGATCAGCTCGTGCTCGTCGAGGCCGATATCACGCTACCTGAAGTCGTGCTCGACCCGATCATGCGCTCCGTCATCGAGCGCGAAGTGAATTACGTCTTCCATTTGGCGGCCGCCTATGACTTGAGCATCCCGTATGACGTCGGGTATCGCATCAACTTGCTCGGGACGAAACACATCACCTCATTGGCGAAACGGGCACCCTATTTAAAGCGGTACGTCTACTTCAGCACCGCCTATGTGTCTGGACGCCGTCAAGGGACCGTTTATGAGAACGAGTTATGGCACCGCGTCCGTTTTAAAAACCATTACGAGGCGACGAAGTATGAGGCCGAGGCCATCGTCTCGCGCGAGCTCGGCTCGATGCCGGTGACCATCATTCGTCCCGGCATCGTCATCGGCCATAGCGAGACCGGCGAGACGAAGAAGTTTGACGGGGTCTATTTCGTCTTGAAGCTGATGGACCAACTTCGTCAAGGCGCCCCGCTGCCTTACATTGGACGACAGAATATCGAGGTGAACCTCGTCCCGTATGATTACGTCGTCGAGGCGACTGCTTACCTCGCCCACGCTCCGGTCGGTTTGAAGCGGACGTTCCATTTGACCGACCCGTTTCCACACGGGGCCCGCGAAGTGTACCGCATGATTCATGAAGAGATGTTCGGTCGCCCTCCACGCGGGACGATTCCTCATGCGATCGCGGAGACCGGATTCTCGGCGCTACACCTGTCGGAACGTTACGGCGTTCCGCGCGAGCTGCTCGCCTACTTTAAGCATCAAGTCCATTTCGATACGACACAGACGCTCCGCGCACTGAGCGGCACTGAGATCGTCTGTCCGGATTTAAAGGACTATCTGCCAAAAGTCGTTGCCTATTACGAGACACACAAAAAGCCCTGATCAGGGCTTTTTGTGTGTCATCCGATTAACAACTTCTCTTTTGGATAGCGAATCTTCCGGTCCATCTGGCGTGCGACCGTGAAGAGGATCGTCAACGAGCCGACACGACCGAGCAACATCATGAACATGATAAAACTCTTACCTGCATCGTTCAGTTCTGCCGTGATCCCGAGTGATAACCCGACCGTCCCGAAGGCCGAGACTGTCTCAAACAAGAGTGCCGTCGCCGGAATGTGACCGTTTGTCAAGATAGTCAGTGCGGTAATCAATAAGATGAAGAAGAAACTCGTAATAGCCACGATGTACGCTTTTTTAATTTGGAACGCGTCAATCGTCCGCTCGAGGATGACCGTCTCTTTTTTCCCGACGATGAACGCCCACATATCGGCCAAGATGACGGCTACGGTCGTCACTTTAATCCCAGACCCAGTCGAGGCGGCTCCAGCACCGATATACATGAGAATCAAGACGACCCCGATTGAAATCGGCGCCATCGTCGTGAGGTCGATTGTATTGAAGCCTGCGGTCCGTGTCGTCACAGCCTGGAAGAAGGTGACGTGCATCGCTTCTCCGAACGGACGGCCATACAGTCCGCCCTCATTCGATACCCACTCAAACAACATGAGCGAGAACCAGGCAATCCCGTTGACGATGACGAGCGAGGCAATCATGATTTTCGAATGGAGGGCGAGGCGTTTCCAACGTTTCACCTCGGTCGCATCCGCGATAGTCGTGAAGCCGAGACCCCCAATCATGAGCAGCACAGCGATCGTGATGACGATGGCCGTGTTCTGCTCGAACTGCATCAAATTGTCCGGCCATAGGGCGAACCCGGCGTTGTTAAACGCTGAGACCGCGTGGAAAAAGCCATAATACAGCGCCTCACCAAAGCGATACTCACCGGTGCTGTACAGTTCGACCGTCAAAAACAACATGCCGAGAAACTGGACGATGAGCGTCGTGAAGACGATGTTGCGGACGAGACGGACCGTGCCGCCGGGTCCCGACAAGTTGAGTGATTCTTGGAGCAAGATGCGCTGCTTTAAACCGATTTTCTTTCCGAGCACACTAAGCAGCATGAGCGCGACCGTCATAAAACCTAAACCGCCGATTTGAATCAAGGCGACGATGACGAGCTCACCGAACGTATTAAAGGAAGTCCCAATATCAATTGTCGATAATCCGGTCACCGTTCCGGCCGACGTCGCGATAAACAGACAATCAATCCAGGACACGGGCTGTGTCTGTGCGAACGGCATATAGAGTAACGTCGCCCCTAAAAAAATGGCGAGCAAAAAGCCTGTCGCGATAAAACGGGCCGGCTTTTCAAACACGAGCCGGTAAAGCGCCTCAATTCGTTTTATGCGCAATTCCCGTACGGTCAATCGATGTCGCATCTCGCTATCTCCTTCAAATCAAGTTTTCTAAGGCTCATATTACTCCTCACTTATAAAATTGCCAACTAGAAAAATGTATCGCTAACTGTTTGCCAGATTTTTTGGTAATATGAGAGATAGACTTTATGAATGTTGAGGAGGTTGAATGAAACCGTGGACCCTAGTACGGTAGATCATTCGCTAACGGATGTCTCGCGAAGGTTGGAGCGTCAGTCACAATGCATGCCCGCCCATCTTTATTTCCAGCTCGAAGAACTGCTACATTGGTCACTTGATCAAGAAGTTGTGAATCAATTGTACGCATTATTAAAAAAATACGACGTGTTAACCGATATAGAGCGTGAAGAACGAAATATCAGCATCCAAATGCTGATTGACGAAAACGGCGCTTAACCATCGGGAACGCATTTGCGGGAGACGAGTTAAGTCTCTCGCTTTTTTTGTCTCCTGATTTTTTTTAGAAAGGTGGAAAACATAGACATGGATGTCGTCACGTTAGTAGGACTCATACTTGGGTTCCTCACCCTCGTCGGAGGGATGGTATTGAAAGGAGCCGGGATTGCCCCGCTCATCAACCCGGCAGCACTCGTCATTATTTTTGTCGGGACAGCGGCCGCGGTCAGTATCGCCGTTTCCAAAGAACAGCTGCAAAACGTACCGAAGTTGTTCGGAATTCTCTTCAAAAAGCAGGAGTTACCAAGTAAATCCGGGCTGTTGACACAGTTCGTCGACTTGTCGACGCAAGCGCGTAAAGAAGGACTCCTGTCGCTTGAGACAGCGCTCGAACAAGTTGAAGAGCCGTTCTTGAAACAAGGGATGATGATGGTCATCGACGGCCAACCATCCGAATATATCGCCGAGGTCATGTCGCGCGATATCGAGAACATGGAGCAACGCCATAAAGCGAACTCGGACATCTTTACACAAGCCGGCACGTACGCGCCGACACTCGGCGTTCTTGGAGCCGTTATCGGTTTGATTGCGGCCCTAAAAGATTTGTCTGATATCGAAAAGCTCGGTCACGCGATTTCAGCCGCGTTCGTCGCGACGTTGTTCGGGATTTTCACAGGATACGTCCTCTGGTTCCCGTTCGCCAATAAATTAAAGCAGTATTCGAAGAGCGAGGTCATCATCAAAGAGATGATGATTGAAGGGATTCTCTCGATTCAAAGTGGGGAGTCTCCGAAGACGTTAGAAGATAAATTGTCTGTGTATTTGTCTCCAAAGGAGCGAGCCGACTATGAAGCGCAAAAAGAAGCATGATCATGAGGAACATATCCCGGAAGGTTGGTTAATCCCTTACGCCGATTTATTGACGCTCTTACTCGCCCTCTTCATCGTCTTGTTCGCCTCGAGTAACATCGACCAGACGAAGCTCGAGAAAATGTCTCAATCCTTTAATCAAGTGTTCTCTGGCGGGACGAGCGTGTTCCAAGCGTCGACCGCCTCGAACAGTGACATCAGCCGTACGAACAAGACAGATACGACAGCGAATCCTCGGACATATGAGCTCGCCAAACTGGATGAGTTAAAAGAAGAGGTCAATCAATACATCAAAAAGAACGGGCTCGAACAAGAGATTGAAGCGACCATCAACTCGAGCGGTCTCGTTTTGACGATTCAAGACCGAGCCTTGTTCAGTATGGGGGAAGCGACGCTTGACGCCGAGGCTAGAACGGTGGCCGGCTCGATTAGCGGTATCCTGGAAAAAGCCGGTAACCGTGAGATTGTCGTATCGGGTCACACCGATAACATCCCGATCAACACGGCCCGGTTCCCGTCGAACTGGGAACTCAGTTCAGCCCGGGCCACGGCTTTCATGCGCGGCCTGTTGACGAACGATGCTTTGAATCCCGGACAATTCACGCTTGCCAGTTACGGAGAATACAAACCGATTGCGACGAACGACACCGAAGCAGGGCGCTCGAAAAACCGCCGCGTCGAAGTGTTGATTAAACCACTCGTCGATTTATCAGAAGGCTCACCGAAGATGCTCGAAACAATCGTCTTGCCATAAAAAATCCCACTCTGTTGAGAGTGGGATTTTTCGTTATCGGGTCCATTCGAAGTACTTGCGTGACAAATCCGTGAGCGGGCTGTTGAACAAGCGTTTCCGCCAGTAAAGGTCGGCCACTTTTTTCACGGCCTCGCTTCGCGACGGGTACGGATAAATCATGCGGGACAGCTTGCCGATTTTATCGCCTCGTTGCATCGCATAGACGACGATTTGCATCCAATCCCCGGCCGTCATACCGATGGCGTGACCGCCGATGATTTTGCCGTTCTTGCGCGTGATAATTTTGACGAAACCTGTCTCTTGTCGGTCGGCGACGAAGCGGTCGACCTCGGACAGTTTCGCTTCAAACACCTCGACATCGTCACCATGACGCTCCCGTGCCTCAGCTTCGGTCATGCCGACGTGGAACACTTCCGGTTCCGTGAACGTGATCCACGGCATCTTCGTGTAGTCGACCTTGTTCCAAAGTCCGAACAAGGCGTTGGCCACGACCGCTTTTCCTTCCTCGCCAGCTGCGTGCGTGAACGGTAACGTCTTAATCGTATCGCCAATCGCAAAGATATGAGGTTGTGACGTGCGGTACGTCGACGTGACGTCGACGAATCCGTCTTTGACGTGGACGTGAGCCCGGTCGAGTCGAAGCTCATCGATTCTCGGTTTCCGTCCTGTCGCCACGAGCAGCTTGTCCGCCTCGTACGTGACCGTTTCGCCATCGATTTCGCCGGTGACGTGAACGCGTCCCTCGACTTCCGAGACTTGATTGATGTTGATGCCGATTTTAAGGCGCATCGCCATCTCGAGCTGCGAACGGAGCAACTTGCTCACCGACTCGTCTTCTCGCGGTAAAAACGTATCCTGTGCCTCGAGCACGGTCACTTGGCTACCGAGACGAGCGAACGACTGGGCGAGTTCGAGACCGATCGTCCCGGCCCCGATGACGATGATGCTCTCCGGCAACGTCTCTTCTTCAAACACTTGCTCATTCGTTAAGTATGGCACGTCGTCCAAGCCGTCAATCGGCGGTATGGTCGGTTGCGAGCCGGTCGCGATGACGAATTTCTTCCCAATCAGTAAATCGTCACCGACTTTGAGTTCGTATGGGCTTTGGAACGAGGCCTCGCCGATATACACGTCGACCCCAAGTTTTTCGAAACGTTCCGTCCCATCATGATCTTGAATGATGGCACGGGCACGGTCGACGCGTGCTTTCGTCGTCTGGTAATGGTCGCGGCCGTCAAACTCGGCTCCGAGTACTCGGGCAGCTTGCATCATGCTGCTCGCTTCTTTCGAGGCGGCGATCAGCGCTTTCGACGGGACACAGCCGACGTGAAGACAGTCTCCACCCAGGTGTTTTTTCTTTTCGATTAAAGCGACTTTCGCCCCTAAATTTGCGGCACCGGCCGCGACCGTCATTCCGGCCGCACCCCCACCAATCACAATCAATTGATAATCCTTCATCTCATCAACCTCCGATAGCGTTCACTCACGTCTTGCATCCGTTTCCGGTTCACCCCAAAGTCAGAGTGACCGAGTCGTGATGCCGAGCGGAAGTGAATTTGTTTCGTCTCATCGTCGAATCGAAATTCGACGTCATCCTTAAAGCGCATCAGTTTCGTCGTGACGACATAATGGAGCGTGTCCTCCGTCTCCTTGACGAGCTCGGTCCGAGGCAGTTGCCCCATCACCATCTTGATTGTCTCGCTGCTCTCGGCGCGGTCTCGCCCGTATGAGAGCGGCTCCATGCGTAGCGCTTCGATTGTCGTTTCGGTCGAGACGGCGTTCGGACTACCTGACAATGGCTTCAATGATTTCGTTGCCATGAAAAAAACCTCCCTCATTCTACATACAATTACATGTATCCTGAATTCGGAAGGTTTAACCCTTTTAATGCAGTTCGCTCGGGTCGAGCGGTAAGAGAACGGTCACCGTCGTCCCATGACCGATCTCACTTTCGATGACGAGCTTTCCTTCGTGGGCCTCGATTAACTCCTTAGCAATCGCCAGGCCGAGCCCGCTGCTCCCTTTCGTCACTTGCGCCTGATAGAACATTTCAGTGATGCGTTGCAAGTGTTCCCGTGAAATACCAGGTCCCTCGTCAATAATTGAGATGAACGCGACTCGCTCCGATTGCACGAACCGTACCGTCAACGTCCCACCTTCTGGCGAGAAGCGGATGGCGTTCTCGAGCAAGTTTAAAAACACTTGCTTCAGCCGGTTCTCATCGAACAATCCGATCGACTTTTGCGGATATCGCTCAATGAGCGTAATCTGTTTGTCTTCGAGCGACTGTTTCAATTGAATCGTCACTTTCCGTAACAACGACACGAGATCAAGTTCTTGCCGATACAAGACGAGCCGGCTCTCTTCAATCTTCGTGTAATCGAGCAGCTGCTCGACGAGCCCGATCATCCGCTCCGTCTCCGAATGGATGATGCTCAAACCGAGCTCAGTCTCGTCCGACACTTTCTCGTCCCCGCCTCGAATCGTCTCCGTCCACCCTTTAATCGAAGTGAGCGGTGTCCGCAATTCGTGCGACACGTTGGATAGAAATTCATTCCGCGTCGACTGGTGCTGCTGGACTTTCGCACCTAAATATGTGAGCGTCCGGGCCAGTGCCCCGAGCTCATGTTTTTCATTGGAATAGACTTCAACATCGAAATCACCTTGCGCCATCTCATCGGCCGTCTCAATGATGTCTCGAATCGGTCGCACGAAGCGGTCTGCAATCCGAATGACAGCATAGAGCGCGACCAACCAAATCAAGACGCCAATCATGACGACAGCCATCCAAATCTCGCGAATCAACGTGTCAAGGTCGGCGAGCGGCCGCGTGAAGCTGATGGCGAATTCACTCGTCTCTTCCGTGATGATTGGACTCGTCACCGACAAATAGTGATTCCCATCGGCATCGTAGTCTTGGACGACGGACTCGCCTCGAGCGAGATCTTGCAACTGTTCGGTCGAAAAGGCCGCCTGTTGCGCCCGCTGTCCCGTCGTTTTGATGATTTGACCGGTCCGGTCGACAATCGTCAAATCGGTACCGGGATAGCCGAACGTCCGAACGAGCACCGAGAACGCGCTCGGTGTCTCGAATCCGACTTGCGCCTGTGGATACAGATAGGCGCTCGTCGTCGCATGGCTGAGTAGTGCCTCTGATTCATATTCATAGTAATAGCGGTACGTTCCGTACGACAGGACGCTCACGAGCAAGACGAGCACGAGCGTCATGACGAGCATAATCCGAATGACGAGCTGTTGCTTCATCCGTCATGTCTCCGCCACTTGTACCCATGCCCCCATAGCGTCTCGATATAAGCCGGGTGACTCGGGTCGTCTTCAATCTTTTGACGTAGACGACGGATGTTGACGTCGACCGTCTTTCTGTCCCCGAAGTAATTGATGCCCCAGACGGCATCTAACAGCGCGTCACGCGATAAGACGACTTCCTCGTTTTGGACGAGGTGACAAATCAAATCGTATTCGGTCGGGGTCAAATCAATCGCCTGCCCATACTTCGTCACTTGCTTCGCCGCCAAATCGATGGCGAACGGTCCGGACTTCAACCGTTTCTTTTCTTTACGCTTCACTTTCTCGACACGGCGCAGGAGTGCTTGAATCCGTGCCACAAGCTCACCTGGGCTAAACGGCTTGGCGATATAATCGTCCGCCCCTCTGCCGAGCCCTTCAATCTTATCTTCTTCAAGCGTGCGTGCCGTCAGCATGATGATGCCGACGTTCTCATCTAAGTCGCGGATGGCGGCGCATGCCTCGAATCCATCCATCTCAGGCATCATCACGTCGAGCAAGACGACATCGAACGGCTCACGGTCGAACGCTGTGACCGCTTCGCGACCGTTCGTCGCCTCAAAGACGTCAAATCCGGCTCGTTTTAAATTAACGATGATAAAGCTGCGAATCGCATGCTCATCTTCGGCTACTAATATTCGATTCATATATCCACCTCTTCTGAAGTTCACTACTCTACATTATAGTTACGTTTTTGCGACAAGGTTGTCAATTGACCTCAAATCGTATTAGGATGGAGTCATTAGATTCTGAAGGAGGACTCCTTACCATTATGAGTTACAAGATGATTGTTTTAGATATGGACGATACGCTCCTCACGAGCGACCATACAATTTCCGCCAAGACGAAAGCAGCCTTGCTAGATGTACAAGAACGCGGACATAAAGTCGTGCTCGCGAGCGGTCGCCCGACATACGCGATGTGGGATGCCGCCCGTGAACTCGAACTTGCCAAATATGGTAGCTATATTCTCTCATTCAACGGTGCCTCAATCATCAATTGTGAGACGAATGAAGAAATCTTCTCGAGTACGTTGCTTCCAGAAACGGTCGCCCATCTCCATGATATCAGTGTCCGGGAAGAAATCGCGATTCATACGTACATCGGTAACGAAATCGTAACCGATCAACCGAACCCGTATACTGATATCGAAGGTGAATTGACGGGGATGCCGGTTATCCATGTCGCCGACTTCAAAGAAGCGGTCACGACGCCTGTCGTCAAATGTCTCATGCTCGGTGACGGCGACACGCTCGCTCCAATCGAAACGAAACTGCAAGTCGAACTTGAAGGAAAACTTGCTGTCGCGCGTTCAAAACCGTTTTTCCTTGAGTTCACAGAAGCGGGTGTGACGAAAGGGACGAGCCTCGCCTTCCTCGCCGAACACGTCGGAATTGAGCAAGCCCACGTCATCGCTTGTGGCGACGGGAACAATGACCTCACGATGATTGAATGGGCCGGCCTCGGAGTCGCCATGGGCAACGCCAACACGACGGTCAAAGGCAAAGCCGACTTCATCACGAAATCAAACAACGAAGACGGGATTGCCCACGTCATTGAGACGTTCATGGGAACGGTCCTCGTCGATCGGTAAGTGAACAAACTGGATTGAATCAAGGAGGAATTACGATGAATAAAGGATTGAAACGAGCAGGACTTGGACTGGTCGGTACGGCTGTCGCCGGTGCCGCCTATGTATTTTTGTCCCCGAAACCGACCTCACGTCTCGTTAAGACCTCATTTGCCGGCGGGAACGAAGTGGCCATCAAAGGGTTTGACGAAGTCGTTCAAAAAACATCGGTCCGGAAAGATATCGACTATCATTCAGCCTATGAGAACGGGACGTTCGACTTGATTCGCTATGAAGGCGAGAAACAAATTGTTCCGACCATCTTTTGGGTGCACGGCGGTTCGTTCGTCGGTGGCGACAAGGCCGACGTCTTCAAATATGCGACGTCAATCGCGAGCAACGGCTATAACGTCGTTAGCGTCAACTACGCCCTTGCCCCTGACGTCACGTATCCCGTCCCGCTCCAGCAGCTTGAAGAAGCATACACGTATATCGCGGAAAACAATGACCGCTTCCGTCTCGACCTCGACCGCGTCTTTTTTGCGGGCGATTCGAACGGGGCCCAACTCGTCGCTCAGTTCGTCGGTATTCAATTGAACGACGACTACGCACCATCGGCCGAAGTGAATCAAGTCGTTCCGAAAACGTCGATCCTCGGCACGATTCTCATGTCAGGTCCTTATGACTTGAAACGAAGCATCATCGAGTCATCGAAGGCGGTCAACCGCTTCTTGTTCAAACGGATCGGTTGGGCTTACTTCGGAACGTACAATTGGGAAGACTTGCCGGTCGTCGCGGAAGCGTCGCCGCTCGTGAATATCCCGGCCACGTTCGTTCCGACGTTTATCACCGATGGCAACACCGGTTCGTTCGAAACGCAAGCGAAAGAATTTGCGACGATCCTCTCAGGTCGTGCGGACGTCACGAGCGTCTTTTATGACCGAAACGAGCACACACTCGGCCACGACTACCATTTTGAGATGGATAAGCCGGCAGCCAGTGCAACGTATCGCCGTTTAATCACGTTCTTGCGTGAAACGACGCGTTAACAAATAATCCCCGCCCATCATTGGGCGGGGATTATTTTTGTCAGTTGAGCAATGCGAGCGCGCGGCCAATCAACTCATGCCGCGACGGTGACGTCTCACGTAACGCGTGCAACCGTTCCGTCAACGCCTGTCGAAGCGCATCAGACTCGACGAGCTCCAAACATTCGATGTGGAGCAACCAAGCATCGGGATGATCGGTAAGAATCGTCGGCACGAGCTCATCAATCGACTCGCCTTGCTCCCGCATATTGCGGACCTGATTGAACATCGGGTCATCGTTCGTCCATACTCGGGCGTCACGTTCGATCTGGACCGGCTTCTCCAAGATGACGAGTTCTTCAATCTCGGTACCCGGGAAAATCGACGGCAGCGTATCTTGTCTCACTTCGAGTGTCTCCAGTGTAATCTGTCGTCCTTCGATGGTGACGACGACGTCTTCGAGATGCAACGCCTCTGTCGTCTCGCTGACGACTTGACCGTCTAACCGAATGTCCGCTGTCGCCAACACGTCTTGAAGCGGTCCATCGAGCACGAGCAGGCCATGATTATGCAAGTTCGTCAATTGACCGTGATTGACGTTCACACAGTCGTCCCATTGGATGAGGGCATGGGCCCCGGAGCGTGTCACGTGACGAATCACACCGACGCGGTCCGTCCCGTCTTCCAGTCGGACGGTCGATTGACTGCCCGACGCAAGCGCCTTCTCGAGCGAAGCGATCCCACCTTGGTTGACCGCCATCCGTGACTCGAGTTCGTCTAGCGCATCCTTCAACGCTTCAAAGTCTGGAATGACGAATAACTCGCGTTGCATATTCGTCACGTCTTGTTTCGTCTCAAGGGCGTGCTCCAAATTGAATGGATGCTTCGTGACGGCGTCTGTCAAACAGTGACGGCTCTCTCCGACCGAAGATAACAGGCCTGCCCCGTAGATGAGCGGATTGTCTACATCACCGATGAGACCGAACTCAACCGTCCACCAAAAGATGCGGGCGACTTGTTGTGCTTCAGAGAAGCCGGTCACTTGGGCTTTGGCCGCATGAACAGCCGCTTCGGCGGCTGCAATCTCCTCGTCCGTCGAGTTCGCATTCTCCTTCACGACGGTCAATCGTTTAAGTGCTGCGAACGAGGCATGTTCTTCTCGATTCATGAATGCCCTCGCCCCGAGCTGACCGAACCGCTTCACAATCTGTGAAAATTCAGGATCCATCAACATCGGTGCATGGCCGGCCGCCTCGTGGATGATATCCGGTGCCGGACTGTATAAAATATTCTCGACTTTTCGGATATCGGTCGCGACCGGCAACATCCCGTTGCCTTGGAAATCAAAGAAAGCGACGCCTGGAATGAGACCATCGACTGCGACCGTCGACCAACCGGCCGACCGCATCTCTTCGGTCATCTGTTCGACGTTCGGGAGACGCTCCGGTCCCATCCCCGTCTTTTTCAACCCTTCGATGTAGAACGGGTGGGCCTTCCCTTCAAGCGTGTGCAAGTTCAGTCGTAAGACGAAGCGCCAGACAGCATGATCGGTCGGCGTGTACTCGTCGTAGAACTGTGGCGAAATATGAGGGGCCAAATGGCGTGGAATGATTTGTGTGAGCATGATGTTTCCTCCTTTAGTTGACTGAACGTAAAAAAATCCCTATCGATTCACTCGATAGGGACGACGATGCCGCGGTACCACCCTGATTACTAGACGGACGTCTAGTCACTCTACTCCGATAACGGGGGACCGCTCAACACGTGAGAGCTCGCGAACTGTAATTCGATTCATCCTATGGGCGTGTTCACAGCACCACACGCTCTCTGGGCCAGGGAAGATGTCTCTACTTCGGTTCGGTCATCGCTTTTATACTGTTATACAGTTATGCTTCTATGCACATTCGCTTTTAAGTACTAAAGTATCTTGTTGCTAGTAACGATAACAGACGATTTGGACGCCGTCAACAAAAAAACAGTCCGCATCTGCAGACTGTCACAAACACCAATCGATTTCAGGTTGACCCCACTCACTCAACTTCGCATTCACTTGCGAGAACGGCTTCGATCCGAAAAAGCCGCGATGCGACGAGAGCGGACTCGGGTGGACAGAGGTCAAGACGGCGTGTTGCGGGCCAATAAATTTCTGTTTCTTCTTCGCGTCGTTCCCCCATAAGATGAACACGAGCGGCTCTTCCCGCTGCCCAAGTCGCTCGATGATGGAGTCGGTGAACTGCTCCCATCCCTGTCCCCGATGCGAACCGGCTTTGCCTGCTTCGACCGTGAGCGCGGTGTTGAGCAGCAACACGCCTTGGCGGGCCCATGCTTCTAAATTCCCGCTGGTCGGTACGGGACAGCCGATATCGTCATGCAATTCTTGAAAGATATTTCGAAGCGACGGTGGGAAACGTACACCGTCTTGGACCGAGAAGCTCAGTCCATGCGCTTGGTTTGGCCCATGGTATGGATCTTGTCCGAGAATGACGCATTTGACGTCCTTGAACTTCGTATAGACGAACGCATTCCAAATGTCTTCTCGGGCCGGATATACGGTCGATGACGCATACGCCTCATCAACGAACGCTTTCAAGTTAGTAAAATAAGGCTCGGCCATCTCGGATGCGATGATGTCGCTCCAATCCCCGAGCAGGCGATCTGATAACTGTTCTCCCATGTGTTTCTCCCCTTTCCGTCTTATCATACCCGAATCGATGGCACACAAAAAGGCGAGCCCGATTGGACTCGCCCTTGATCATTATACTGTGACCGCGCCTGCGACTTCTTTCGCAAGTGCTTCGGCTTTCGCTTTTGCGTCAGCAACGATTTCTTCGATTTTGTCTGGGTATTGGTTCATTCCTTCAACTGGAAGTGTCGTCACTTCTGTCACGCCTACGAATGCGAGTGCTTGACGAAGGTATGCGTCTGCGAAGTTGAGGGCTGTACCTGTGTAGATTCCACCCGTACCTTGGATGTGGATCGCTTGTTTGTTCTCGAGAAGGCCGACTGGGCCTTGTTCTGTATAACGGAACGTTTTACCAGCAGTCAATACGCTGTCGAGGAACATTTTCATGCGAGCTGGGAAGAAGAAGTTCCACATCGGTGTTGCGAACACGTACATGTCAGCTTCCATGAATTTCTCAAGCATGCCGTTCATCGTCGCGACTTTAGCCGCTTCGACGTCAGTGAGGGCTTCGCCTGAAGCGAATTTACCCCATGCGCTGAGGACGTCGCCGTCGATTTCTTGAACATCGACATCGTATAATTCGATTGCTTCGACTTCGAGTGACGCATTCTCATTCGTGAGTGTCGTCATGAACGTTTCTGCGACTTGTTTGCTGTATGACAATTCTGTTGGTTTCGGGTTAGCCGATACGTATAATACCTTTTTCATAAATGGGTTCCTCCATAAGTGTGATCTCTATTTTGTAACAACAGTTAGAACTATATCATCTGTATATCTCGCAGTCAATTAGTTTAACTTCAAGATAAATAGTCAAAAAAAACAGGCAGGCGTTATTTGCCTGCCGCGTTATAACCGACTCGTTTCAATAAATCGATTAACTGTTCAGTCTCTTGGTCGCTAAGGGGACCATAGATGTCTTTAAAAATCTCGATGTGCTCTGGATAGACGACGTCCATCAAGCGCTTGCCTTCCTCTGTCAACGAGGCGTATGTGACGCGTCGGTCAGACGGACAAGCCACACGCTCGATTAAGCCACGTTTTTCAAGCTTATCAATCACGTACGTGACGCTTCCGCTCGTAATCAAAATTTGGTCTCCGATTTGCTGGAGCGGGGTATCCCCTCGTTTATACAAGACGGATAAAACACCGAACTCTGTTGAATTCAATTGGTGGCGTCGTAAATCGTCCTTCACACGGTCACTGATCGCGTCCATCGCTCGTGCCAAGACGATCCATGCCTTCAATTCGAGTGATTCAATCATGTCGGTTTCACCTCAATTCGTTCATCATTTACCTTTAGTATAGCAGGACATGAGCAGTATACGGTGGGAAAAACGCTTCGTCAAGAAACTTCTTCGTTGTCGCCCCTGTCTGAAACGTATAGAATGGAATTATTGCGATTTTTAGAAAGGGTGGACGGTATGCGTGAGTATTACGAGATATCATTGACGATTAAACAAGCCTATTTGAGTACGGTCATCGAGTTGTTGAACCGGGAAGGGATCGCCCCAGACTATGCGCTCGAAAAAGAAGGCGCGGTCTTTTTACTATTCAACCACTTGCCATGGCCGAACGTCACGCGCGAACCCCATGCGGTCGAACGCTTTTTATTGACGTTGTCGCGTGAGGACTATTTGTTCGTCAAAACGAAACGTAAGTCCCCCGTCCCGGACCATGAGCCGGTCGCCTGCATGGGTGCATTCGACTCGCCGTTCCATGAACATTTGAAGATTGAACTCGCCGTCGACGAATCAGATGCAAGCCACCTCGATATGTCGGCATTCCGCCATTATTAAACAACACGTCTGTGTTGTTTTTTTTATGACTAGCCTCGCCACAGGACGGGAATAGATGACAATATCTGAATGTGAAAAGGGGAATGTGCTTTGATGGATACAGTCATGTTAATCGTCAACCCGTCGTCGGGGAAAGAGTTAGGGAAAGAACACGCCGCGGCAGCAGAGGAAGTCTTGCGAGAGCGTTACGGAAACGTCGATGTCCGGTTCACGGAGAAAGCAGACGATGCCACACATTTTGCGAAAGAAGCGGCATCGAAACAATATAAAGCTGTCATCGCGATGGGTGGCGACGGAACACTGAACGAGGCCGTAACGGGGCTCGCCGAAGCGGATCATCGTCCTGATTTCGGCATCATCCCGCTCGGTACCGTCAACGATCTCGCACGCGCGCTCGGCGTCCCGAGCGACCCTGCAGATGCCATCGAGGCACTCAAGACGGCGCAACCGACACCGATGGATATCGGCAAATACGAGAACGGCTACTTCATGAACGTCATCGCGATCGGCCTCATCGCCGAGGCTGTCGACGAGGTCAGTGTTGAAGAGAAGACAAAATGGGGCCCGTTCGCCTACTTGATTGAAGGCATCAAAGCGTTCCGTGAGCATAGTCCATACGCCTTGTCGGTCCAAGCCGAAGAGCATACGTTCGATGGAGACGCCTATTTGGTCGTCATCGCCCTCACGAACTCGGTCGGCGGGTTTGAAAACTTTGAACCGGACGCCGAACTGAACGACGGGTTACTTCACGTCTATCTGTTTGAGAACCTCGGCTTTAAAGACGCCATCCAACTCGCGCCGGCCCTCTTCACCGGCAAGTTGAAAGAGACGGACAGCGTCACGTCGTTCACGACGAAACGGGTCCATGTCGACTCGCCAGAATCACTTCCGGTCAATGCCGACGGAGATACGGGCGGTAAACTCCCGCTCACGTTCGAAGTGCTTCCGAGCCACCTCAACGTCTTGAAGCCGATTCAGTAAAATGGGGACTTTTCAGTTCGAGGGCGAAGAAGTATGCCTGAAAGGAGGGGGACTCGATGCCCATCTCTCTCGTCCCATTGAGAGAAGCGTCCGACGCCATCGTCGAGACGTTCAATCGTTGGAATAATGATCCCGCCATCGTCCATTTGATTCGTCCGGCCCGATCCGAAGCCGAACTCGTTGCGGAGCATCAGATGACGGTCGCAGACTTGACGGAACGTCTGGACACGCACGATATTTTCTTGATTTACGACGATGACCGGCTCGTCGGCGAGGTGAACGTCATCTATGACGCCCCGCACTTGTATGACAAAGAACGCGGCAGCGCTTGGCTTGGTCTGGTCATCGGTGAACAGACCGGTCGCGGGAAAGGCGTCGGCACCGCAGCCCTCACGTTACTGGCAGATCGACTTCGTGCCCAAGGTGTGCCACGCATCGAGCTCGGTGTGTTCGGATTCAACGAAGCGGCGCATCGCCTCTATCAAAAGCTCGGTTATCACGAAATTGCCCGTATCGAAGCGTTCACGTACTGGGACGGTCAATTTTGGCCGGATATCCGGATGGAAAAACGATTGGATTGAATAAGGCCTTCCTCGCATCGAGGAAGGCCTTTCGTCAGTTATTTAAATTCTCGACTTCGACGACGCGGAACCCTTTTTGTTCGAGTTTGGCGACAATCTTGTCTTTTGTCTTCTCGTCACAGTCCGGCGGCAACGTGATTAACACGCGACGCAACACCTTGCTCTTGGCATCAAGCGTCATGAGGCTGGCGATTGATGAATATTTGCTGATGACTTTCGTGATTTTCTCGAGCGCCCCTGCCTGCTCACTGAGTGCAATCGTGACGACATAGCTCCCCGTGTCACGGCTCCATGCCTCTTCGAGCATGCCGAGCATCTTCCCGTGTGGCAAAATCCCGTAAAATTCGTTGCTCTCGTCTTTCAAGACCGCGATATACGGAAGTTCTTTGATTGAGAAGAAGACTTTGAAAAAGCCGTCTGACTCGTGAACGTACTTTTGCGTGTTCTTGATGAGTTCCATGACGTTATCGTCTAGGCTCGCCCCACTCATCCCGTGGCGATAAATATGCATTTTATAAATATTACCGCGGAAAAACGTTCCCGTCTCATCGAGCACAGGGACACAACGGTAGCCTGTCTTTTCGAGCGTGTCGAGCGCCTCGCGCAATGTCGCCTTTTCACTGATTGTGACGACATCTTTCTTCGGAATGCATAAGCTATGCACTAACATGCGGTTTTCCTCCTAGCCAAATTGAAAGTGGTCTACACCCTATTCATTACTATTCCCCAAATACGATTGAAATCCTGCCATCAATTTTCAAAACTTATTCCGGTCTGGATGCGACCTCGGGATTTGTCGTAACGCCAAAAAGTCGTTATAGTGAAACTATCCAAACAGACAAAGGGGATTGAACGACTATGACGATGAAAAAAGCTTTAACAATCGCTGGCTCGGACACGAGTGGCGGTGCAGGCATCCAAGCTGACTTGAAAACGATGGAAGAGCTCGGTGTTTACGGCATGACCGCCCTCACGGTCATCGTGGCTCAAGACCCACATAACGCGTGGCACCACGAAGTGTTCCCAATTGACACGACGTTGATCGAGAAACAGATTGATACGGTCCTCGCTGGGATCGGTGTCGATGCCGTCAAGACAGGGATGCTCCCGACTCCAGAGATTATCGAACTCGCTGCCCGTAAAATCAAAGAGTACGGCATTCAAAACGCCGTCGTCGATCCGGTCATGGCATGTAAAGGGGCCGACGAGATTCTCAACCCGGACGTCGCGGTCGCGATGCGCAAGCACCTCGTACCGGTCGCTAAAATCATCACACCAAACTTGTTCGAGGCGCGTATGCTCGCTGGCCTCGATAAGACACCTTCAACGATGGAAGAAATCAAAGAGGCTGCTCGCTTGATCCATGAGCTCGGCGCTGAAATCGTCATCGTCAAAGTCGGTGGCAAGCTCGGCTTCGACACAGCATTTGACGTGCTTTACGACGGCAACGAGTATCGCCTCCTCGAGAGCGAGAAAATCGATCCTGCCTTCACACACGGCGGCGGCTGCACGTTCTCGTCAGCTATCGCGGCGTCACTCGCGAACGGTCATTCAGTCGATGAAGCCATCGAAATCGGAAAAGAGTTCATCACGGAAGCGGTTCGTCACTCGTTCCGCCTCAACCAATATGTTGGGCCAACGAACCATACCGGTTACCGCAAAAAACTAGCAACACAATCATAACGGGTGGCCCGGGACGCATGTCTCGGGTCATCGTTTCCATTGGAGGGAACCGCGTGAAATCAATACAACCTACAACCATCCAGACTTATTTGGACGCGCATGTATCCATGCCGCTCTATGTCCATGTCGAGACGACGAACGGGGCGTATGCGACGCATAACGACCCTGATTTTCATAACGCCGGTATGTTTATCCGCAACGTCGTCATCGAATATAGCATCGGCCAAATCAAGGGCGATGGACCATACCGGGTCGGCTTGAAGCTCGATCACGGTTGGCTTTACGTCGAAGGTTTGACCGACTACGAACAGCACGGAGACCAGCTCCTGCTCGCCGGCCATGACCGTCTCGGACGTCTCGCCTGCGCCTTACACTTAGACATCAAACCGCTCCCACAAGGAGCCTCGGAGGTGGAAAGCCAATGAATGGACCATTACTCGTTATTTTTCCGCATCCCGATGATGAAGCGTTCAGCTCGGCCGGGACGATTATCCAACACCATAAACACGGATTCCCGGTCACGTACGTCTGCCTGACGCTCGGTGAGATGGGCCGCAATATGGGCTCGCCGATTTTCACGACACGTGAAGAGTTGCCGAAAATTCGTAAACATGAGCTCGAGGAAGCGTGTGCCGTCATGGGCATCGACGACCTCCGCATGTGGGGCCTTCGCGACAAAACCGTCGAATTCGAAGACGAAGCGGAACTCGCGGCACGTTTCAGCGCCTTAATCGAGGAAGTACAGCCGGCACGCGTTATCTCCTTCTATCCGGGTTACGCCGTCCACCCTGATCACGAGGCGACGGCACGTGCGGTCGTCCGAGCGTTGCAAGACATCGATGCCTCGAAGCGTCCTGAATTTTTAGGAGTCGCGTTCGACCATCGCACCGACGCCGAACTCGGAAACCCGCACGTCGTCATCGAAGTCGGTCAAGAGAGCGCGGCGAAGCGTGAAGCGTTGCTCGCCCACCGTTCACAGACGGAAGGCCTGTTACGCGCCATCGACAACGCAGAAAACGCCCACGTCATGGAGTTACTCCAACGTGAGCGCTTCTATCACTATCCGTTCTCATGATTCATAGGCAAGGCATGTCACGTACAATAATGTACCGACAGCTCCTAAGCCGATTAACGTTCCCAATACGACAACGATATGTTCCATGTTCTCACCTCTACTTGGTTATACGAACTTGATGGATCATTGGTTTCAAAGCGCATGTGCTGACACGCGCTTTTTTTCTTAGAAGTACAAGAAGTAAATCACAGCCGCCAACACGATGCGATAAATCGCGAACGGCGTCAACTTCACTTTGTTGATCAACTTCAAGAAGAACTTAATCGACAAGAGCGCAAACAAGAACGCGCTAATGAATCCGACAACGAAGACCGGGAGGGTCGCCATCGTAAAGTACTCCCATTTGCTGTAGAGCGACAGCGCACTAGCACCGAACATAATCGGTACGGCCATGATGAATGTAAAATCTGCCGCGGCCCGGTGACTCATCCCTAAGAGGACACCGCCCGAGATGGTCGACCCTGAGCGTGAAAAACCTGGCCAGAGCGAGAAACATTGAATCAAGCCGACACCGAGCGCTTGTTTATACGAAATCTCATCGAGCGTTGCTGTCGTTTGACGCTTCACGCCTGACAAATCCGCGGCAATCATGAAGAATGCTCCGATGACGAGTCCGATTAAGACGGTCTTAATCGAGAACAAGTTCTCATCGATATAGTCTTCAAACAATAGCCCGAGCACGCCTGCCGGGAGCAGCCCGATGAAGATATGTAGCAAGTTCAGTTTCTTTGTCGGCCCGCTGCTACGAATCGCGAGCAATTCCTTCGGATTCAACAACTCCTTGAACCGATTTCGAAATACGACGATGACCGCTAAAATCGAACCGAGCTGAATCACGATCTTAAACGTGTTCGCCACCTCTTGGCCGAGGAAGCTGCTCGAGTTGAGCCACAGGTCGTCCACGAGAATCATATGTCCCGTTGACGATACCGGAGCAAACTCGGTCAGTCCTTCGACGACGCCTAACAAAAAGCCAATAAATAATTCATACCATTCCATTGTTTATCTCCTACTCCAGTATTGTTTCTTATCATACACAACTTTAACCTCACCCGCCCTAGGTCTTGAGGCGTAAAAAAGAGGACGCTTCATGAAGCATCCTCTCTCCGCGCTATGACCGTGACAATCGATTGATGCAGACAAACGATGATCCCGATGAACAAAAAGGCGGCAAAGAGCGTCATACCTGCCCCGGCGGTGAACAACAGACCGAACAGGATGATCCCGCCATGCAACAACATCGAGACGGACGATTCCGTCGTCGCCCTGATTCCGGATGGGACCCGATGATGCAACACACCGAGATAGAGCGGTTCAACAATACCGATGAGACAGGCCATTCCGACCATAATCACGAGACCAATCGGCCCCGGATAGAGCCCGAGAACGACAAAACCAACGCCGATTCCCCAACCGATCCAGCGTAGCCAACACTCGGCCGTGGCGAAGCGTAGCAGCACCGGTGCGACCAACTGTCCCGGTATTTGGATGAGCAGTAGGATCGTTGACATCATCCCGAACCAATAAATCGGAAGCGCGACGTCGCGCGCATACAGTTGCCAGAACTCATCGATAAAATTGAACGCACTAATGGTCACGACAAACAACGACGTCACGATGAACAGTTGCCGATGCTGCCGGATGAAGCGGAAACCGGCCGCGATGTCCGCCCACGTCAAGCGCTCGTCCGACACGACTCGTCTCGGTTCGACAAGGCCAAAACTACATGCTGTCGCGATGAACAAACTGACAATCGACAGCATGTAGTTCAGCTCGAACGGGAAGCGTGTCGCCAGCAGACTACCACTGATGGCAGCGAGAACGGCTGCGACGATTCCAATGACATTCAATCGACCGACCGTGCGTTCAAACGTCTCTGTCTTGCCCGTTTGTTCAAGCGTCTCATACAGCAACGCATTCTCGGCCCCGCTTCGAAACGCCGCTCCAATGCCCGACAAGGCGATGGCGACAGCAAACCCGACAAACGAGAACGACAACAGTAGAACGATAAACGATAGACATTCCAACCCGACCCCGATCTGCATCAGACGTCGATGTTCGAAGCGATCGGCCAACACACCTGTCGGCACTTCAAGCATCACGACGAGGACGGCGTAAAGTATTTCGAGATAGACGACCTCTTGAATCGTGATCGTCCGTGACTCCCAAAACAGACGTTCAATCGTGTAGGCTGGGATAAGCGCATCGAACCAACGGATCCAGCCGAGCAACACAACGTTTCGACCGACTTAACTAGGTGAACGTGCTCGTTTCATCATGCATCTCCTCCTTATTTGTCTATTCCCGCTGGCACAAAAAAAGCCACGGAAAAATTCCGTGGCCTGCACATTATTTAAGCAGATTGAGCATCTCGCGATTGAACGCCGGGATGTCATCCGGTTGTCGGCTCGTCACGAGCTGTTCTTGGCAGACGACGACTTCTTTGTCCGCATACTTCGCTCCAGCGTATTCCATGTCGACTTTAATCGACTTGTAGCCGGTCGCATCGCGGCCTTCGAGCGTCTTCGCCGTAATCAACAGCTGTGGTCCATGGCAGATGGCGAATACCGGCTTTTTCGCGTCCATGAACGCCTTGGCGAACTGGACGAAACGGTCATCTTCGCGTAACAAGTCAGGTGAGAATCCGCCCGGTAAGAGCAGTGCGTCAAAGTCTTCTGGTGAGACGTCGTCGATGGCTTTGTCGATTGTGACCTTCGACTCCCCTTGTTTGCCTTCGACTGTATTCCCAGATTTTTTTTCAATCGTGACAACTTCGTGCCCCGCTTCCACCAATGCGTCGCGTGGACCCGTGAACTCTACGTCTTCAAACATGTCTGTGATTAGCGTTGCTACTTTTGCCATATTGAAACACTCCCTCATTATTTTTATGCACATAGGGAGTGTTCCACACCTAACCGGAGCATAAACATTCAGCGAAACTTGGAGACGTACGGATTCGAGCGTTCAAAGAAACGATACGGATAGTCACGCGCTTCACCCGTGTTAGGAATGCCGATGCGCGGACCGGCCTCGATGTCTGGAATGACGTCCCCTTCGACGATATAGAGCGGTTCATGTTGGAGCGAATGCCCATACAGGTCCATCGTGATCCCGAGCGCTTTCGTCAGCTTGCCGGGACCGTTCGTCTGATCGAACCGTTTGATGCCAGGACGATTCATGTCGATGATGGTTTGTCCTTCAATCGGCTCGATGGCTCGGATGAGTACGGCTTCCGGCGTGCCGACCGGACCGCTCACGACGTTCAAGAGCGTATGCGTGTGCATCTGATACGTATAGACGTGTCCCGGCAATCCGAACATGACCTCGGTCCGATTCGTCCGTCTGCCCCCGAAGCTATGGGCCGCCCGGTCGACGGCACCAAGATACGCT
Organism: Exiguobacterium chiriqhucha RW-2; assembly: GCF_000416965.1. GTDB lineage: Bacteria > Bacillota > Bacilli > Exiguobacteriales > Exiguobacteriaceae > Exiguobacterium > Exiguobacterium chiriqhucha. Next base: position 263,598 of record NZ_ATCL01000022.1, on the reverse strand, counting down.
TCGGTCTCGACAATCTTTCCGACGATTTGTCCGTCTAGATGATCGTGGACGAGATAGTGACCGAGCAATGAGCGTGCCAATTCAATCGTCGGTTGCTCGTAAAATGATGGATCGAGTCGTTTCATCGTCATCCCTCCTTCGGTTTATTTTCTCAAATGAAGACGGGGTGACACAAAGAAGATGCCTTTTCTGATCAAAGGGATTTCATGATGAGAGCCGAACTATATGACATACGAGAAAGTGAGGCGAAACAAGGTGGGGTATCTATTAGAGTTAAGACAGACAGTCGGGAGCAGGCCGCTCATCAGTGTCGGGGCGACCATCCTCGTGTTGAATGAATACGGGGAGCTGTTGTTCCAACACCGGTCCGATACGAATGATTGGGGATTGCCCGGGGGATCGATGGAGTTGAATGAGACGTTAGAAGAAGTGGCCGCTCGTGAATTGAATGAAGAGACTGGGCTTGAAACGAATCAATTTGAACTCATCGGTGTCTGTTCGGGGCCGAAGTTTTACTTCAAGTATCCGAACGGGGATGAGACGCACAGTGTCATCAACCTCTTCCATGCCAAACGAGTGCAAGGGACGTTGGCCATGAACGACGGAGAAAGTCTGGACTTGCAGTATTTCTCAAGAGCTGACTTGCCATCGGACATCGAATCGAGGGCTCAGGCGCTCATCGACCAGTTCGGGGATGCGTTATGGCAACTCGAGAACTCTTTTATCTGAGACACTCAAAAACCATCCAGGACAGCTAATTGTCCTGGATGGTTTTTTTGAGTGATTCGATTAAGATGCGATTCGCATCGTCTCACGCTGCTTTCCCAACTTCACGTATCCGAGAATAATCGAGAAAATCGGGCTGAGCCAGAGGAAGAAGGCGAATGGTGCGTATTCAAGCACCGGCACCCCGAGCGTGGCCGCGAAGAACGCACCCGACACGCCCCATGGGATGAGCGGGTTGATGACCGTCCCACCGTCTTCGAGGGCACGTGACAAGTAGCGCGGATCGATGCCGCGATCGATGAACCCTTGCTTGAACGCTTGACCTGGGAGCAAGATTGACAAGTACTGTTCGCCAGCGAGCAAGTTGACGCCAATCGAGCTGAGGACGACCGACAACACCGAGCTGCCTGGTGATTTCAATCGTTCGAGCAACGCATCGACAATCGCTTGGAATACGCCGAGCTCACGGAGCAAGCCACCGAACGCGAGCGCAATCAAGACGAGACTGACCGACCAGAGCATCGACTCGAGTCCGCCACGATCGAGCACAGCTGCAATCGTCTCGTTCTCGACACCCGACTTGAACCCGGCCTGCATGACACCGAACCAGTTTGTGACGTTCCAGTTGCCTTGAACGAAACCAGCCGTCAACACTCCGGCGAACATCCCGACGAGCATCGTCGGCAAGACCGGCATGCGACGGAACGCAAGCACCGCGACGAGAACCGGCGCGAGCAGTGTCAACCATGACAAGTTGAATCGTCCAGCGAGTGCCGCCTGCGCTTCAGCGATTTGCGTCGTATCCGCCGCTTGACCGCTCCGACCGAGAAGCGTGAACAAGACGAGGGTGATGAGGATGGCCGGTACGGTCGTCCCCATCATAAAGCGGATATGGTCGAACAGTTTGACACCAGCCACGGCCGGTGCGAAGTTCGTCGTATCCGATAGCGGACTCATCTTGTCACCGAAGAGTGCACCCGAAACGATGGCCCCGGCCGCGAGCGCCGGAGAGATCCCGAGCGCCATCCCGATTCCGAACAAGGCGACCCCGACCGTACCGACTGTCGTGAAGGCACTACCCGTGAACGACGAGACGATCATCGTGATGAGCAGGACGCTCGGCAAGAACCATTGTGCTGAAATTGTATCTAAACCGATGGAGAGGATTGTCGCCACCGTACCAGACATTTGCCATACGCCAATCAACATCCCGATCAACAGTAAAATCAAGACCGGCATGATGGCTTCACGAATCCCGCTAATCATCGCCGCTTCAATTCGTTTGAAATCACGCGTCCGATAATACGCGTAACCCCCTATTAATACCATTGTGCCAAAGATCGCCATATGTGGCGTCGCTTTGGCCAAAAACATCAGTGCGAGCAGGGAAATACCGCTCATCAGCACGACGAATACAGCCTCTTTTCCTTTCATCTGCATCGACGTCCCCTCCTTTCAGTTCCATTATTTTCTACCTAACCGCTTAAACGCTTTTATGCGCGAAAGTGTTTCAGTGATGTTCTTTACTATACCTGCTTCTCTTTTCCCTGTCAAACGTCTTTTTATGGTAAAGTAAACGCTCGAGGGTGACCTCCGGAGTTCGTAACCTCCTCCGACATCAAAACTAGCGAAAAAGGAAGTGTGCACGTTGCAACACGAAAAAGCATTGGTCGTCTTTAGTGGCGGTCAAGATTCAACCACCTGCCTATTTTGGGCAAAACAACAATTCTCTCATGTGGAAGCGGTGACGTTCGCCTACGGGCAACGCCATGACGCGGAAATCGAGGTCGCAAAAGAGATTGCGGCCGAACTCGATGTCCCGCACCACATCCTCGACTTGTCCTTACTCGGACAACTCACCTCTAACGCGTTGACGAGACATGATCTCGACATCGACAATGCGGACGTCCCAAACACGTTCGTCGATGGACGCAATCACTTATTCTTATCCTTTGCGGCCGTCATGGCCAAACAGCTCGGTATGCATCACATCGTCACCGGCGTATGTGAGACCGACTTCTCAGGTTATCCGGATTGCCGGGACCAGTTCGTCAAATCCTTGAACGTGACGCTCAACTTGGCGATGGACTATCCGTTCGTCATCGATACACCGCTCATGTGGCTCGACAAAAAACAGACGTGGGAACTCGCGGATCAGCTCGGTGCGTTCGATTACGTCAAAGAACGGACGCTCACGTGCTATAACGGCATCCTTGGATCAGGTTGTGGCGAATGCCCGGCTTGCGTACTCCGTCAAAACGGCCTCGCCGCTTATGAGGAGGTGCGCGTATGAAGAACGCTCCATTCCTCGCCCCGACGAGTGTTGAAGCTAAACAAGACGGCTCGCTCATCTACTGTCCGCACCGCGTCCAAATCGTCAAAGAAGTGACATTCGATGCCGCCCATCATTTGTTCGATTACGACGGCAAATGCCGCGCGCTGCACGGACATACGTATAAATTGCAAATGGGCATCAGCGGTTTTCTCGATAACCGTGGCATGACGCTCGACTTTGGTGATTTAAAAGCCATCTTTAAAGAAGAACTCGAACCATACCTCGACCATCGTTATTTGAATGAGTCGTTACCTTATATGAATACGACTGCCGAAAACATGTGCTACTGGATTTTCGAGCAGCTCGCCAAGCACTTGCCTGACGAGCGCGACGTCCGCGTCGAATTCGTCAAACTGTACGAGACGCCGACCTCGTACGCCGAGTTCCGCCGCGAATGGTTGGTGGACTGATGAAAATCCCTGTCCTCGAAGTGTTCGGCCCGACGTTTCAAGGGGAAGGCCGCGCCATCGGGCAAAAGACGATGTTCGTCCGGACCGCCGGTTGCGATTATCGCTGTTCGTGGTGCGACTCCGCCTTCACTTGGGACGGCTCGGAAAAACCTGACATGCTCACAGCCGACGAGGTGATCGAACGGCTCGACGCGCTCGGCGTGTACGACTATGTCACCATCTCGGGCGGCAACCCGCTCCTCATCGCCGCGATGAAAGACTTGGTGACGAAACTGAAGGCGCGTGACGTCAAACTCGCCGTCGAGACGCAAGGCAGTCGCTATCAGGATTGGCTCGCTGACATCGACGACGTGACGCTCAGCCCGAAACCACCGTCTTCCGGCATGACAACCGACTGGGAGAAACTAGACGCCATCGTCGAACGGCTGCGCCCCGAACAAACAACGTTCAAAGTCGCCGTCTTCGACGAGATTGACCTCGCCTATGCGAAATCGGTCCAGATGCGCTACACCCCGGACGTCATGTACTTATCGGCCGGCAATCCTGAGCCCGGTGCGGACGGCGACATCACCGACGCCCAGCTCCGTCGCTTAAAAGAACTGTGGGAAGACGTCGCCCGTGACCCGTCATGGCAAAGCGTCCGTGTCCTGCCGCAGCTGCACACATTACTGTACGCCAACGAACGTGGCGTCTAAGGAGAATAACTATGAGACCAGAAGACTTACAAGACTTGTCGCTCCTCGGACAGAAGAGCGTCCCATACATTTTTGAATACGCACCGGACGTCCTCGAGGCGTTCCCGAACCGTCACCCGGAGAACGACTACTTCGTGAAGTTCAACGCCCCGGAGTTCACGTCACTCTGCCCGATCACGAACCAACCGGACTTCGCGACGATTTACATCTCATACATCCCGGACGAGAAGCTCGTCGAGTCGAAATCGCTCAAGCTGTACTTGTTCAGCTTCCGTAACCACGGCGATTTCCACGAGAACTGCATCAACGTCATCGGGAAAGACCTCGTCAAGTTGATGGAGCCGCGCTACCTCGAAGTGTGGGGCAAGTTCACGCCCCGCGGCGGTATCTCGATCGACCCGTACTACAACTACGGAAAACCGGGCACGAAATACGAAAGAATGGCTGAACATCGTTTGTTCAATCACGACTTGTATCCTGAGACAGTCGACAACCGATAAATTGAAGAAGTAGGCGCTCCCGTTGAGCGCCTACTTCTTTTTATAGCGATTAATTTGTCGTTTGATCGGTTCGCGGAACACGGTTGCAACGAGCGTCAGAACGACTAAGACGACGAGGGCGAGGATGATCATCTTAAAGTCTCCACTCGCGATACTGCTGCCGAGGAAGTTGTTGGCGAACGCTCCTGGAATCATCCCGACCGTGGTCGCGAAGATATAACCTGGGAGGCGCACTTTCGCGAGTCCTGAGGCGTAACTGACCAAGTCAAAGTTGACGAGCGGAATCAAGCGTAAAATCAATACATAGAAGAACCCGTCCTCTTCAATCTTATGCTGCACCTTCTCATAGCTGCTCGTCTCGAAATGATGGAGAAAGCGGTCACCAAAGCGAATCGCGATATAGTAGGCGACGAGCGCACTGAGCGTGGCCCCGATGACCGTATAGACGACACCGGGCAACGTCCCGAACGCCAACCCACCGGCGACGGACAAGACGGACGTCGGAAATAAAATCAACGGACGAACGGTGAACAATAAAATATATACGAGCGGGGCGAGCCAACCGAATTGAACGATATAATCTCGAATCTCACTCGGACGCAAGTCGATCCACTGATAAAGGAACGTCACAGTACCGAATACGAGCAAGACGACGGCAATGATCCATTGGGTTTTCCATTTATCCATCGGTCGCCCTCCTCTCTTTCTTTCATCATATCGCCTCGTCTCAAAAAAGTAACGCCTTCCTTTTTTTAGGAATCACATTATGGTACGGTTAGAAAAAGCAGAAGGAGGAATCCCTATGTATTTGGCAGACGCCATTAAACTGAAACAACTGCTGCTGAAGCAGATTGATAAGTTGCTCGAAGAAGTCGAACGCGTCGCGTTCATCGAACTCGAGAAAGATGAACCGCTCCCGACGATTCAGTCCCGGTCGCTCGAGGATATCGAAGTCGAGCTCGAGTCGATTCGTTGTGACATGCGCCGCCTCGATCGTCTCGTCTGTGAGGCGAACTTGCGTACCGTCGTCGAGACGAATGACGGACCGCTCCCGCTCGTCGAAGCGATGGAGTTCGCCATTCAATTGCGGGCTCAGGCTCGGATGTATCAGGATTTGGCCGAACGTCCGAAGCGCGAATTCCGAACCGGTTACGGAGAAGGGACGAGCATCATCAAACACGCTCTCTATGACCCTGAGCTGTATCGGTTGAAAGCCCGTGACGTCGAGAAGCGGGCCAACCGCATCGCCAGCGCCATCGAGACGGCCAACCATCGGACCGAGATCGACTTTGATGCAAGCCGCTATATGTAAGAAAAACGCGTCGGGAACGTTCCCGACGCGTTTTACATGTGGTGATTATGATGCGTGCTCGAACTACGTCGCGGAGCCGGCTCGTCGGCGAACTTCTCCCCATCCAAAATACCGAGCCGTTTATATTGGCGGTCAATCCGCTCTTTCGTCTCGTCGTGTACGTGCGGCGACTCCATGACCAAATGGTAACTGCCGAGCGCGACCCGGAACGGCTCCATCTGTGTCCGCTCGACCGGGAACGACGTCACGTCTCGCAAGTAGTCAGCTAGACGGTTCGCCGACTCGTCACTCGGATGGTCGGCCAAGTCTGACGCGAACTGTTGCATGTCTTTCAAGAGACTATTCGTCTTCACTTGATTACGGATGCCTGCCATCACGGCGAACACAATCAATCCGATGATACTAATGATTACAATCGGGAAGATACCGAACATCCCTTCGAAAAACGAATCCCCCATCCCCGTCGAATCGATGTATACTTCTTCTCCAAATGCAAACGCATGGACCATGATGTATCCCCCTTTTTTTCTATAATACGGATGCGGCCCCATTTGGTTTCATGCCCACAAAAAAACCGTGGCATAAGCCACGGCTTCAGCTGTCAGTTCAATTGTTTCTCCATCATGATGCGAGGCTCGTTATCCTCTGTATACGCCCCCATGATGTCGTAGCCACACAACAGGTTCAAGATGATGACCCCTTTGTTCGTGTTACGGGCTTTCGTTCGAATCGAATGGAACCCTTGCGCTTTCACCCACTCGAGTTGCGTGTCCATCAGCTTGCGGCCGATGCCATGCTTTTGAAACTCAGGGTGGACGCCGCCGGCCCAGCTATAGAAGCGATATGGCTCGGCCTCGTAACCGATTTTGAACCCGACGAGACGCTCGTCTGAAAACGCGAGCAACACGAGCGGGTTCGCATGGCGATACAGCCGTTCTTTAAAACGAAGTTGATCGATGTCCCCGTAAAGCGTGCGGTACAGGTTAAAGAATTCCTCTTCATAGTCTTTGAAATTCGTCGTCACATCTTTCACGATAAATGAACTGGTCGTACTCATCTTTCCATCCCCTTTCCGAATATGGACAAGTTGTTCGTACGCCTGTACCTTTCGCCGTTTACTCCGTTTTTCCTGTCTCGCGCGCAAAAGCGGTCAAACCTTTTTGCTTATACACGCCGAGCGACCGCTTCGGAAGGCTCTTCACCATCCAATTTTTTAAGATGCGTTGCTTGTCTTTCGCCTTCAGTCCATAGCCGTCCGTCACGACATGACGCGCCCGCGTCGTCACATCGTACAACGAGATGGCAGCAGCGACCGAGATATTCAAGCTTTGAACGTATCCTTGCATCGGAATCAAGTAATTGCCGTCCGCCTTGGCGAGCGCTCGTTCCGATACGCCGTGATGTTCGTTCCCGAACAAGAGCACGGTCGGTTTTGACACGTCGATATCCTCGAGCGGGACCGCCTCTTCACTGAGTGCCGTCGCGAGCACTTGATAACCATCCGCCTTCAACCGATCAATCGCATCCTCGATCGAAGGATGTTCGACCACGTCGACCCAACGATCGGCGCTTTTGGCGATAATCGAATTCGGCTTGAACTTGGCCCGGCCCTCGACGACGTGCAACGTCTGGACACCGAACGCGTCCGCCGAACGGAGCACGGCCGACTGATTGTGCGGATCATCGACCCCTTCTGTCAAAATCGTGATATGGTTCGTCCGTAACTCCAACACTTCTTGCATCCGTTTGACCCGGTCTGGCATCAACATGCTATATAGCAGTCGGTCTTCTTCTAATAACAGGCCCGACTGCAACAACTCCTCAAGCATGGCCGTCTGCTCTTCTTTTGATAATGCCGATGTCGTCTGTCTCCATCCCATCGTTCTCGCCCCTTTCAACCTCTAGTATTGTAGCGAGATTCGTTCCGACTGACAAGCTAATGGAGGAACGAGTCAAATTGGGTTCGATTATGAAAATCTATGAAAATCAGGAAAACGGTTGCACAAAGTTATGCAATCGATTACAATCATCTATGCAAGCGATTGCATTGACAGTCGCCATAGACAGATAAAAAGTTCCGTATAGGAAGGAAGCGTATCACATGAAACAACTTATCTCGTTCGACTTTTGGCAGAAACTCGGCAAGGCCTTAATGGTCGTCATCGCCGTCATGCCGGCCGCAGGTCTCATGATCTCGATCGGTAAATTGATTGGTATGTCAGCCGGAGACGTCAGCATCTTGCTCACGACGGCCCGCATCATTGAAGACCTCGGTTGGGGAATCATCGTCAACTTACATATCTTGTTCGCAGTCGCCATCGGTGGCTCATGGGCGAAAGATAAAGCCGGCGGTGCCTTCGCTGCACTGATTGCCTTTATCTTGATCAACCGTGTCACAGGCGCCATCTTTGCCGTTAACGGAGCGATGCTCCAAGACCCAGAAGCGACAGTCCAGTCTCTCTTCGGGGCTGACCTTGTCGTCGCCGACTACTTCACATCTGTACTCGGTTCACCAGCACTCAATATGGGTGTGTTCGTCGGGATCATCGCCGGTTTCCTTGGTGGAGCCCTTTATAACAAGTTCTATAACTTCAACAAATTGCCGAACGCACTCTCGTTCTTCAACGGGAAGCGCTTCGTGCCCTTCGTCGTCATCCTCGGTTCGGTCGTTGCCGCCATCGCGTTGTCAATCATTTGGCCGACGATTCAAGGCGCGCTCAACAGCTTCGGTGAATGGATCGCCACGTCACGCAACACGGCACCAGTCCTTGCGCCGTTCATCTACGGTGCGCTCGAGCGTCTCCTCTTGCCGTTCGGTCTTCACCACATGCTCACTGTGCCGATGAACTACACGGAGCTCGGTGGCACGTACACGATTTTGACAGGTGCGACAGCTGGTTCGGTCGTTGCGGGTCAAGATCCGCTCTGGTTGGCTTGGGTCACTGACCTCGTTAACCTTCGCGCCGCTGGTGATACAGCCGCTTACAACGCCTTGCTTGCTGACGTCGTACCGGCCCGCTTCAAAGTCGGTCAAGTCATCTTGTCATTCGCTGCCTTGATCGGTGCTGCTTACGCGATGTACCGCAACGTCGACGAAGACAAGAAAGCACAATACAAACCGATGTTCTTGTCGGCTGGTCTCGCCGTCTTCTTGACGGGTGTCACAGAACCAATCGAATTCATGTTCATGTTCGTCGCTCCAGTCCTTTACGTCGTCTACGCGCTCATGGCCGGTGCCGCCTTCGCTTTAGCAGATGTCATCGACCTTCGTGTCCACGCGTTCGGTGCGATTGAATTGCTCACACGCATCCCGATGATTGTCAAAGCGGGACTCTTGCAAGACTTGATTAACTTCTTCCTCGTCTCGGCTGCCTTCTTCTTCTTGAACTTCGGTGTGTTCAACTTCTTCATCAAGAAGATGAACCTTCCGACGCCAGGTCGTAACGGGAACTATATGGAAGAAGTGACAGAGAAATCGAACGTGACAGGCAACGAACAGGTCATGGGGATTATCGCTTTACTCGGTGGGGAAGAGAACATCGAGGACGTCGATGCCTGCATGACGCGTCTCCGTGTCACAGTCAAAGACATGTCGCTTGTTTCAGAAGAGAGCGAATGGAAAAAGAACGGCGCCATGGGTCTTATCTTGAAAGACCGCGGTGTTCAAGCAATCTACGGCCCGAAAGCCGACGTATTGAAGTCTGATATTCAAGACGTCATCGGTGCATAATTAACAGGCCAGCTCGCTCGAGTTGGCCTGTTTTTTCTAAAGGAGGACTATCGTGAATATTTTAACGCTGAACTGTCACGCCTGGTTAGAGGACCGTCAACAAGAGAAAATCGACTCGATCGTCGAACGGATCGCGAGCGAGGAATATGACATCATCGCACTCCAAGAAGTGAATCAACATAAAGAGGCCCCACTCATCGACGGCTTGATTCGAGAGAACAACTTCGCCTATGTGCTCGTCGAGCGTTTGAAAGAGCAAGGCGTCGATTACTACATGACGTGGGACTTCGCCCATTATGGATACGACATCTACGAGGAGGGCGTCGCGATTTTATCGCGCACTCCGTTCGTGTCGACCGAATCGTTCTTCGTCTCCCAGACGATCGACCCGAACGATTACAAATCTCGGAAAATCGTCAAGGCGGTCGTGGACGGCATGGACGCGCCGACGGCGATTTACTCCTGTCACCTCGGTTGGTGGCATGATGCCGATGAACCGGTGCGCCATCAGCTCGATGAACTGTTGCGCCGCGTCGAGGACGACGACCGCGCCTTGTTGCTCGGTGACTTCAATAACGACGCCTTCATCCGTGGCGAAGGGTACGATTACTTGATTGAGCACGGTCTCCAGGATTTGTTCCATTTGGCGACCGAGCGTGAAGGCGATGCGACCGTCCAAGGCAAGATTGCCGGCTGGGACGAGAACAAGCAGGCGCTTCGCATCGACTTGATGCTGACGAACGCCCCAATCCACGTCTCACGCCATGCCGTCGTCTTTGACGGCGAGAACGGTCCGATTGTCTCGGATCATGCCGGTGTCGAAGCAACGGCATTTTGGCGGTAAATGGCACCCTTTTCTTTTCCTCACGGAAGGGAAAAGGGTTTTGCTTTGCGTGGAAATCCTGTATGGTTGAAAACGACTGAAGTCTAACAACCTTGAACGAAAGAAGTGATTTTATTTTGACGACTACCCCATCGCTCAGTCGGACCGACTGGACGCTTATCTTATCGCTCGCCTTGCTCACGTTCGTGCTGGGGACGAGTGAATTTGTCATCGTCGGGATTTTACCCGATATCGCCGATGGCCTATCGATTTCGATTGCCACGGCCGGAACGCTCGTCTCGGCGTTCGCGATCACCTTCGCTATTGGAACACCACTAACGATGTCGTTCACAAGCCATTTGCCGAAACGAAAACTGATGCTCACACTCACCGCTGCGTTCATCGTCTTCAATTTGTTTAGTAGCCTCGCTCCAACGTACGGGATATTGCTCGTCCTCCGGATGATGACCGCCGTCGTGACGGGTGTGCTCATCTCGCTCGCCATGCTCGTCGCCAGTGAATCGGTGCCGACCGGGAAGCGCGGGATTGCCGTCTCGTTCATTTTCGGTGGCTTTACGATGGCGAACGTATTCGGTGTTCCGCTCGGCACGTTCATCGGCCAACGGACCGGATGGGAGACGACGTTCCTGTTGACGACCACCTTGGGTGTCATCGCGTTCTTCGCCGTCTACCGCGTCGTACCAAGTCAATTAACGAGCGTTAAAACGTCGATTGCCGATCAATTGCGCCTCTTGACGAACCCGCGGATTTTAATCGCATTCTTCATCCCGGCGTTCGGCTTCGGCGCGACGTACGTCGTCTATACGTATCTCGTCCCGATTTTGAAAGGTGTACTCGGCGTCCCGGTCGCCTGGATTAGCCCAATCCTGTTTGCTTACGGGTTCATCTCCATCTTCAGCAATATGGCGGCCGGGAAAATCGCCAGCCATAATCCGATTGGACGTCTCCGGTTCGTCTTTCTCATCCAAGCGCTCGTCTTGGCGGCCTTGTATGTGACGACGTCGAACGTGACTCTCGGTCTAATCAATATCGCGCTCATGTCGTTCATGGCGATTCTACTGACGACATCGACGCAAATCTACTTGATCGACTTGGCCGAGAAGTTCAATCCGGACGCTAAAGGACTGGCGTCATCGCTCATGCCGGTCGCAAGTAATGTCGGCATCGGGATGGGTTCGGCGCTCGGTGGTCTTGTCTATGCCAACGCACCCGTGATGACGCTCGCCCTCGTCGCCGGCGCCGTCGCGCTCGTGACAGCCTTACTGACCGCGGTCAGTCATCAGCTCGACCAACGTTAAAACAGCGTGCCCCATGATGTGGGCACGCTGTTTTTTAGAGCCACTCGATAATTTGGTCAATCGTCTCGTCGAGTTGCTCTTTGGCGCTGAGCGGGCTATCGTTATCTCCGTCCTGTGGGCCATACATCCCGAAGTTGGCGTGATTGCCGTCTTTGATTTGATGGAAGACGACTTCATCCGGGACGTTGTCACGGCTCGCCTCGATATCAGCCGGTGTGGCCAGACCGTCAATCTCCCCGGAGACGGACAAAACACGCAGATTGCTATCCGCCATCGTACTGATCGGATACGAGGCAAGGAAGATCACCCCCTCGACTTGCTCCTCGTGTTCGAGCGCAAAACCGGACGCCGCCGAACCGCCGAGTGAATGACCGCCGACGACCCAACGTTCGATGTCTGGATGGGCGGCGATAATCGTCTCCGCAGCATCAATATCTGCTATCCCGAGATTTAAGCGCAACGATGGGATGGCGACGAAGACACCTTCTTCTGCCAGTCTGGTGCCATAGTAAGCGTACGCCTCTTTCTCGACTTTCGCTCCAGGATACAGGATGAAACCAACCTCGCTGTCCGTCTGCCCGAACTCGAGACGATTGTCCACTTCCCTCGCCTCAGCCACGTAACCGCGCGCTTCTTCCGTCGGTCCGTACGTCAGTTGTGTCCACACGAGGAAGCCGATGATGGCGACCAAGATGACTCCTAATAGACCAAGGCCAATCCACTTCAGTTTTTTCTTCATTATATACCTCCATTTGCATCCACTTCCCCGTCACGGTACACTAGTATTAAAAAAGGGAAATACCAGGGGGACACCATGACCAAAAGTTCTGTAACCACGACGATTCAGTGGTTTATTTTTATTTTAGCTACAAACATTGTACCACCGCTCTCGATCGCTGCCTTATTTGAACTGTCGCCAGGCGAGACGATGACGTTCATCTCACGTTCACTGTTCGTCTTCGCACTCTTCAGCATCATCCAGACGCTTCTCGGCCACCGCCTGCCAATCTTAGAAGGACCAGCCGGGATTTGGTGGGGCGTGTTCACACTCTATGCCTCCATCGGTCCAGCACTTTATGGGAGCGGACAAGAGACGCTCCAAGCGCTCGGTTTCATGTTGTTCTTAAGTGGTGTGCTCGGTGTCGTCATGACTGTCACCGGCCTGTTGCGACGGATGCTGTCGTTGTTCACCCCACAAGTGCTCGGGGTCTATATGATTCTGCTCGTCCTGCAACTGTCGGGTGCCGTCATCAAAGGCGGCTTTGGCGTGACCGAGGACGGCATTAACATCGTTCAAGCCGTCGCGACGGCCGGTCTCGTGTTGTTCGCGCTCACACTCGAGCGTAGCCGGTTCAAACAGTATGGACTCGTCATGACGCTCATCGCCGGATTTTGGTTGTTCAACTTGCTCGGACTCGGCAACCCGATTGTCCGTTCCGAGTCATTCTTCCTTGTTCCTGAACTGTTCCCGTTCGGAACGTGGGTGTGGGATTGGAACTTGCTTCCGACTGCGTTCGTCATCACGCTCCTTCTCATGACGAACGTCCTTGCCAATATCAAATTGATTGAACGCATCGTCAGCTCGCGTGAGAAGCGTCAAATCGAAGGCAACGTCCCGGCATCTGGTGTCGTCAGTGGGATCAGTCAAATGGTGGCGGGCATGTTTGGGACACCGGGACCGGTCGCCATCTCTGGAACGGCTGGTTTCTTATCCTCGACGGAGAGCGTTCATCGCTCACCACATCTCGTGGCCCATGCTGTGATGATGTTGCTCGCCCTCATCGGTCCGTTCGTCTCGCTCATCGCGAGCATCCCGGCCGCCGTCGGATACGCCATCGTCACCCCGCTCATCGCGACGATGATTATCATCGGGATTAACGAGGCAGCGTTCGAATTGAACCAAAAGACGGCGTCACTCACTGTCGGTCTTCCACTTGTGATTGGGGCCGGCGCGATGTTGCTCCCACCTGGGGCGATGAACGATTTGCCGCCGCTCTTGGCGACCGTGTTCTCGAACGGACTCGTCCTCGGAACAATCGTCGCCTTGACGACAGCCATCCTCAGCCGTATCAAAGACTAAAAAAACTGACCTCGCGTGAGGTCAGTTTTTTTCGGTTACGTGCATATGGAACGCAGCGTCGTGCGGCAAGACGGCACCGTCTTCGGCCTCGAAGTGTGCGCGGTCCTTGACGTAGGCGGCAATCGAGATCGTGTCGCGGTGAAGCGCCCGTTTGAACGCTTGCTCGGCCGTCACCGGTGTCCCATCGTCATTTTTCAACTCGAGACCCATCAGCTTATACCCGAGCGTCTGTCCGCCACGGCGCATCTGACATGCCTCGAGCGCGTAGGCGATGAGTGTCGGCGTGATGACGGTATGGACGAACTCGCTCTTCACTTTCTTGCGGATGAGCTGCTCGACACCAAAACTTAGCAATCCGGCAATGACACCGTCAATCAAGACGGCTTTGGTCCGTTTCTTCGTTAATGGGTTCATTGGCTCATCCTCTGCATCATGCCAGACGTCAATACTTCGATGCCTTGTCCTTCTTCCGCGGCCATAATCAACGCGCGCGCCACATGGAGCGCTTGAATCGGTGCAGCATCTGGTAATTTATCGAGCAATAACGGTTGGAGCGGACGGCTGACGACCTCGGCTGCTTTCTCGCCGAGACGGAACTCCTCGCGATCTCCGAGCAAGAGCGACGGACGGGCGATAATCAAGTGTTCGAAGCCAAACACTTTGAGCCCGTTCTCGAGCTCCCCTTTCACGCGGTTGTAGAAGAAAGGTGACCGAAGTGACGCGCCTTGCGCCGAGACGACGGCGTAACGTGTCGCCCCGTGTCGTTTCGCGACACGTGCCACTTCAAGCGGCAAGTCGAGATCGACATGTTTGAACGCCTGACGTGAACCGGCGACGGCAATCGTCGTCCCAAGTGCGCAGTAGACATCATCAATGTGCGGCAACGCCTCGTCCATTCCTTCGAACCCGACGACTTCATGCAGTTTCGGATGACTCCATCGTTTCGAGCGGCGGACGATTATCCAGACTTGATCATACCGTTCTTGTTCGAGCAACTGTTCGACGAGTTCGCGTCCAATCAATCCGGTAGCGCCAACGACAAGTGCAGTTTTCCCCATGCTTGTTCCCCCTAGTTACGTAGTTCCTTTCAGTCTAGCTGACTTGCCGGTTATCGGCAACGACCTCGGCCGGACGGAACCGGTCGACGAGTCGGAAGAACCCGTTCAATAACAAGGCAGTGAACGATCCGGCGACGATGGCACTGTCCGTGAACAACTGCACCGCTTCCGGCATATTTGCGACGATGGCCGGGTTGGCCGTGATGCCAAGCCCGACACCGATCGACAAGGCGATTGTAATCAAGTTCTCATTTTTCGCAAAATCAACTTGGCTCAAAATCCGAATCCCTGACGCGGCGACCGTGCCGAACATGACGAGCATCGCCCCACCGAGAACCGGTTTCGGAATCAATGTCGTGAACGTCGCGACTTTCGGCAAGAAGCCCAGTAAAATCAACAGACCGCTCGTCCAGAAGATGACGCGACGCGATTTGACGCCTGACAATTGGACGAGTCCAACGTTTTGACTGAACGTCGTGTACGGGAAGCTGTTGAAAATCCCTCCGAGAATCGTTGCCACACCCTCGGCCCGATATCCTTTCGTCAACTCGTTCGAGCCAATCGGTTTTTTCGTGATATCGCTCAGTGCCAAGAAGACACCCGTCGATTCAATCATCGAGATGATGGCCACGAGCGTCATGACGAGGATGGCCGAGACATCAAACGTCGGCATCCCGAAGTAGAACGGTTGTACCATTTGGAACCAACCGGCCTCACGGACCGGGCTGAAATCGACGAGACCGAGGAATGCGGCGACACCTGTGCCGATCAAGACCGCAAACAAGACGGCGGCCGCCCGTGTGAACACGGTACCGATTCGGTTCAAGACGAGAATCAAGCCGATGGTCAAGCCACCGAGCGCCAAGTTTTGCATCGAAGCGAAGCCAGGCTCACCCGGCATCCCGCCGCCGATGTCATTGATGGCGACCGGGATGAGCGAGAGACCGATAATCGTCACGACTGAGCCGAGCACGACCGGCGGGAAGAAGCGGGCCAGTTTTCCGACAAAACCTGAAATTAAGATGACGATGATCCCGCTCGCGATGAGCGCCCCATAGATGGCGGTGATGCCGCTTGAGCTACCGATGGCAATCATCGGACCGACCGCGGTGAACGTACAACCGAGCACGACCGGCAGACCAACGCCGGTAAAACAAGTCGTCCATACTTGTAACAGCGTCGCGACACCACACATGAACAAATCGATTGCGACGAGATACGCGAGTTCCGTCGGACCGAGTCCGATGGCGCCACCGACGATGAGCGGGACAATGGCCGCGCCCGTGTACATGGCGAGTAAGTGTTGGAAACCAAGGCTGGCTGTTTTAAACGTATTCATCGGACCACCTCCACGAAGGAAATCTCACCCGCTTCAAGCTTTGCGATCCGGGCGAGTGACTCGACTTGATAGCCTCGTTCGAGCAACTTGTCCCGTCCCGGTTGGAACGACTTCTCGATGACGATGCCGACACCGGCGACGACCGCCCCGGCGGATTCGACGAGTTGCGTCAAACCGAGAGCGGCTTCCCCGTTGGCAAGGAAGTCATCGATGACGAGCACGCGCTCCCCGGGTTGGACGAAGCGTCGGCTCAAACTGATGCGGTTCGTCTCTTGTTTCGTGAACGAATAGACGTCCGCTTCAACGAGATCGTCTTGGAGCGTGAGTGATTTACGTTTACGTGCGAAAACGAACGGGATGTTCATCTCAAGCGCCGTCATCATGGCCGGAGCGATTCCACTCGATTCCAATGTGACGATGCGGTCAATTCCCGCGTCACGGAACCGGTCTGCGAACTCGCGTCCGATGGCTTGCATTAAGACAGGATCGACTTGATGGTTCAAGAAGGCATCGACTTTCAATACGTGTTCGGACAACGCTTGTCCTTCATCTCTGATTTTGTCTTCTAATTGCTTCATTGTTTTCCCTCCAATAAAAAAATGCGATTCGTCACCCCAACCCGGGGACGACGAACCGCATGGAAACAAAACGAATGCACACGACAAGCGTCACCCGTAGTCGAACCATTTACGGTGGTTCGGTAGAGACTTGCGGGCCATATTCCCGCTGATATACGAGTGCGAATCTTTTATTTATATAAGATAGGACTTATTCTAGACGATATTTAATAAATTGCAACCCGTTTTGGAAAAGACGGCTAAAAGTTCGATTTTTCTGAAACTGCTGTATACTAAAGATACTGGAAAAACGAGAGGAGCCACATCCATTATGAAGCTATTCGTTTTAGGTGCCACCGGCCGGACCGGTCATCAGTTTGTCGACCAGGCCATCGAGCATGGCCACCATGTGACCGCCTTCGTGCGGGAACAGAAAAAATTGATTCCGACCCCGCAACTTGAAATCATCGAAGGCGACGTCACAGACAGCGCCGCTTTGACAGATGCCCTCGCTGGTCATGACGCCGTCATCAGCTGTCTCGGGACCGACTTGAGCGATTCGGACTTCTTGGCCCGCGTCACCGACGCACTCGTCCCGGCGCTGAAAGCAAATGACGTCACTCGGGTCGTCTATCTCGCCTCAGCCGGAATCGACAAAGAGATTCCCGGAATCGCTGGTACGGTCGTGACGTTCATGCTCCGGAAGCCGCTCCGTGATCACCGGGCCGCGGTCGATTTGTGGCGCAACTCGTCGTTCGATTACACGATCGTGCGGCCGATGCAACTGACGGACGGTCCCCGGACCTCGGTGTATCGAACGTCTATCGACAGCATTCCAGACAACGGAAAACAGATTTCACGGGCCGATGTCGCCCAGTTCATGCTGAACGCCGTTGAAGACCAACTCTTCGTCCGCCAATCAGTCGGGCTGGCGTACTAATTTTTTTGAATCCATGCTACAATATCGGATAGTCAACTTTGAAGGGAACGAATAAGAAATATGAGTATATTAACAGTACAAAACTTGAGCCACGGTTTCGGTGACCGCGCCATTTTGAACGACGTGTCTTTCCGTCTATTGAAAGGCGAACACATCGGCCTCATCGGAGCGAACGGTGAAGGAAAATCAACGTTCATGAACATCATCACACGTAAGCTCCAACCAGACGAAGGCAAAATCGAGTGGGCGAAAAACGTCCGTGTCGGTTACCTCGACCAGCACGCTGTCCTCGAGCGTGGGATGACGATTCGGGACGTGTTAAAGAGCGCATTCCAATACTTGATTGACACCGAAACACGAATCGGTGAGCTCTACATGGAAATGGGCGATGCGACGCCTGAACAGATGGACGACATGCTCGCCGAAGTCGGCGAACTGCAGGAAATGCTCGATTCGAACGACTTCTATATCATCGACGCGAAAGTCGAAGAAGTCGCACGCGGTCTCGGTATTTTAGATGTCGGACTCGACCGTGACGTCACGGACCTCTCAGGTGGTCAGCGGACGAAAGTATTGCTCGCGAAATTGCTTCTTGAGAAGCCGGACATCCTTCTCCTCGATGAGCCGACCAACTATTTGGACGAGGCCCACATCGAGTGGTTGAAGCGTTATCTCCAGAACTACGACAACGCCTTCATCTTGATTTCGCACGATATCCCGTTCTTAAACAGCGTCATCAACTTGGTCTACCATATGGAGAATCAAGACTTGTCACGCTATGTCGGGGACTACGACAAGTTCATGGAAGTGTACGAGATGAAACGCTCGCAGCTTGAATCGGCTTATAAACGCCAGCAGGCAGAAATCGCCGACTTGAAAGACTTCGTCGCCCGCAACAAGGCACGCGTCTCGACACGGAACATGGCGATGTCGCGCCAGAAGAAACTCGATAAGATGGACGTCATCGAATTGAGTGCGGAACGTCCAAAACCAGAGTTCCGGTTCTTGCAGGCACGCACGTCAGGTCGTCTCATCTTTGACGCCAAAAATCTCGTCATCGGTTATGACGAGCCGCTCTCACGCCCGCTCGACCTCCAAATGGAGCGCGGTCAGAAGATCGCCCTCGTCGGTGCGAACGGGATCGGGAAAACGACGCTGTTGAAGAGTCTTCTCGGCATGATCAACCCGCTTGAAGGAACCGTCGAACGCGGTGAGTTCTTGGAGATCGGGTACTTCGAACAAGAAGCGGCCGTCAGCAACAACACATGTATCGAAGAGATTTGGAGCGAGTTCCCATCACTCAACCAGCAACAAGTCCGTGCCATGCTCGCGAAATGCGGTCTCATGACGAAGCATATCGAGAGTAAAATCGCGGTCCTCAGTGGTGGAGAGAAGGCGAAAGTCCGTCTCTGTAAGCTCCAAAACAACGAATCGAACTTGCTCCTCCTCGATGAGCCGACGAATCACTTGGACGTCGACGCGAAGGAAGAGTTGAAGCGCGCGTTGAAAGAATATAAAGGCAGTATCCTACTCATCAGTCACGAACCGGAGTTCTATCAAGACATCGTCACCGACGTCTGGAACTGTGAATCGTGGACGACAAAAGTATTCTAATCCGTGTAGAGGAAGTGGCGTATGGCTGGCCCGATTCAAGTAAACGAACGCATCGTTCTGTATGATATCATTCGAGGGTTTGCCCTATGCGGCATCTTCCTCGTCAACATCCCAAGCATGCTCGGGAGCGACTGGATTTTCGGTAATCCGATGTATGAGGGAAGCGACCTCTTCGTCCGGACGCTGTTCGATTTGTTCATCCAGACGAAGTTTTACACGATTTTCTCGCTCTTATTCGGAATCGGCTTCTCGATTTTCCTCGAGCGCTCGTATGCGCGCGGGGATTCGGTCGGCCGTTATATCCGCC
The DNA here is from genome assembly GCF_000416965.1 of Exiguobacterium chiriqhucha RW-2. GTDB lineage: Bacteria > Bacillota > Bacilli > Exiguobacteriales > Exiguobacteriaceae > Exiguobacterium > Exiguobacterium chiriqhucha. The sequence goes on along the minus strand of NZ_ATCL01000022.1, from coordinate 243,853 downwards.
GCATCGTCATCTTGTTTCTATTCGGACTCGCTCACCTGGCCATTTGGTCGGGTGACATCTTACATACGTATGCGATGTGGGGCTTGTTGCTCCCGTTGTTTTATGGATTAAGCAACCGGGCGATTTTAACGTGGGCATGGGGTTTGTTGATCACAAGCTTTGTATTGTTTTATGGCTCATCAATCTATCTGGAATGGGCATTAGGGTATACGTCTATTGCAGGACCATTCCCGACTGCATTCAATTCCGGATTCGGACCTTGGTTCGACTATCGCTTGGAAACTGAAATCTTCGATATGTTCGTCAACTCGTTGTTCGCCGGTTTTGAAATCTTCAGCCTGTTCTTGTTCGGACTTTATATCGGACGGGAACGGAAACTCCTCACGTGGAGCATCCGAGGATTGACACGGACGGCCATCATCTGTACGATAGCAGCCCTACCGTTCTTCGCAGTCATTATTTGGCATCACTACGGAGGCGGCGCGGCATACGGTTCGACAAACTCAGCCGCCGTCCTCATCTCGGGCAAACTGCTTGCGACTGTGTACGTCTGTCTGTTCACGATCGCCGTTCGCAACGGACGTGCATTCCGTCCGCTGCAGGCGCTCGGCCGTATGGCGCTGACGAACTATTTGACGCACACGCTCGTCGTCGTCCTGCCGGTCATCGCTCTCGGCTACTACGGTCGCCTGTCGTTGACGGAAGGATTGTTCTTAAGTATCGCGATTTTGATTGCCCAGGCGTTCTTCTCGATGTGGTGGCTCAAATCGCATCGATACGGCCCGTTCGAGAAACTATGGCGCATTGGAACGTATGGTACACAGGCTAAATAATCATCAGACCGGACTTTCTTGTCCGGTCTTTTTTTATGCAGGTAGGAAATCCCAGAAACTCATGCTATCCTAATTGAGGAAAACGCTTGCATAAACAAGGAGGAACGTATGTCACAGTTAGCCATCGAGGTGAAAGGCCTCGTCAAACAATACAAAATCATGGAACGCGATGCCGGGCTAAAAGGCGCAATCAAGGCGCTCTTCACGCGGAAATATCGCATCAAAGAGGCCGTCAAAGGCATCGACCTCTCGATTGCGCCTGGTGAACGCGTCGGCTATATCGGCTTCAACGGCGCCGGTAAATCGACGACGATTAAAATGTTAGCGGGTGTATTGCGGCCTGATGCCGGCTCGGTCCACGTCTATGGAATCGACCCGCATGAAGAACGGGTCAAAAACGCTCGGCAAATCGGGGCCGTGTTCGGTCAGCGGACGCAGCTGTTCTGGGACATCCCGGTCCGCGAATCCTTCGACTTGCTTTGCGAGATTTATGAAGTACCGCGTGACGAATTTCAAGAGACGGTCGCCTGGTTCATCGAACGGTTGCAACTTGAACCATTGCTCGACGTCCCGGTCCGCCAGTTATCGCTCGGACAAAAGATGCGCTGCGAGCTCGCCGCCGCCTTCTTACATCGCCCGCGCGTCGTCTATTTGGACGAACTGACAATCGGTCTCGATATCGACATCAAAGAGACGATTCGGGCGTTCATCCGTGAGATTAGCGATGCTTGGGGAACGACCGTCATCTTAACGACGCATGACATGCAAGACATCGAGGAAGTGTGTGACCGGGTCATCGTGCTCGATGAGGGGCGAATCATCTATGACGACCGCATCGAGACCCTCAAGCAGACGTTCAATAACGAGCGTACGCTCGAAATCACACTCGACGAAGGAAGCACGTTCGAGTTGCCTCCGGCTGTGACAGGAAGCGTCATGCGACTCGAGACAGAGGATGAGACGATTCAGCTCGCCTTCAACCACCACGAGATCTCGAGCGGACAACTGATTCGTGAAATCGTCAACTGCAATCAAGTGAAAGACCTGTCCGTCGTCGTGCCGAAAATGGAGGCGCTCATCCGGAACTTGTATAAGACCGGGGTGAGCGCATGAGACTACGAAAATATATCGCGCTCGCCGTATCACAAATCAAAGTCGACATGGCGTATGCCGCTTGGTATTGGGCCAGTATGTTCTCAGTGACGATGCGCTTGTTCATCCTTTATTTCTTTTGGCAGGCCGTCTATGAGAATAAGACAGACGTCTCGGGGATTGCGCTCTCGACGATGTTGACGTATGCCATCCTCGCGACGATGCTAGACCAATTTCGCGGCAGTGCCGGCCGTGAGCTCGCCCATCTGATTAAACATGGTGGTGTCGCCATCGAGTTGTTGCGTCCGTATCACTTGCTCGATAAATTGCTCGCCCAAGACCTCGGTGCCAAGACATCGACGTTCTTTCGGGCGACGTTGCCGCTCCTCGTCATCGCGATGGTGTTCATCGGTGTCGATTCGCCGACATCGATGGAGGCCGCGTCCGCTTTCGCCGTCAGTGTCGTGCTCGCCGTCCTGCTCGCGACGTTAATCGATCTGCTTGTCGGGGTGTTATCATTTTACACGGTCAACGTTTGGGGGCTGTCCGTCCTACAGGAAGCCGTCATCACTATCATGTCGGGCGCACTCGTGCCGTTGACGCTCTTCCCGGACTGGTTTCAAACGGTCAGCCTCTACTTGCCGTTCGCATCGCTCGTCTATGTCCCGGTCGCCATCTATACGGGTGAAATCGCTGCATCCGGCATTTGGCCATCCATCCTCATCCAACTCGGATGGGTCGCGGCGTTCTTCATCTTCGTGCGTCTGTTGTTCGCCTATGCGGTTCGGAAAGTGACGGTGTTCGGAGGATGAAACGATACGCAAAACTATATTGGTTATATGCCAAAAATCATTTCAAAGTGATGATGGAATATCGGATGGACTTCTTGATTGGGGTCTTGTCCGTCTTTGGTCAACAGTTCGCCGCCCTCTTCTTTTTATCGATCGTGTTTCGTCATATCGAGTCACTGAATGGCTGGGGCTTTTATGAAATCTTATTCATCTACGGCATCGCCTTTCTAGGCCGGGCCATCCACCACATCTTCTTCGATAACTTATGGACGATTGGCTGGCAGTACATTCGGACGGGAAACTTGGACCGGATTCTCATGCGCCCGGTCAATCCGCTCTTTCAAATCATCGCCGAGCGTGTGCAACAAGACGGCTTTGGTCAGCTGTTGATTGGCGGAAGCGTCCTCTGGCTCGCCTCGAACGAGCTCGGCATGGTGTGGAATGTCATTGATTATCTCGTTTTGCTTGTCATGGTGCTCGCGAGCGGCATGATTTATATCGCCGTCAATCTGTTCTTCGCGACGTTCTCGTTTTGGATGATTGACAGTTTGCCTGTCGTCTTCGCTGTCTTCAGCTTGAGTGATTTCGCCCGCTATCCCATGACGATTTACTCGAAAGTCATCATGTTCGTGTTGACGTATGTGATTCCGTTTGGATTCACCGCGTTCTATCCGGCCATGTACTTTTTCGAGGGTCGCGGCTTCACACTGTTCGCACTGGCAACACCGTTCGTGGCTGCGTTCAGTCTCATCCTCGCCTATCGATTTTGGCTGTTCGGGCTTCGGTCGTTCGCCAGTACAGGGTCATAACTCCATGGAGAAAGGAATCATGACATGAACATCACGAAACAGTGGAATCAGGAAGATAGTGAATGGATTCGGCAGCGATTAATCGAATACAATTCAGCTCAACTTCCCGAAGAAATCAAACACCCCGTCCAACAAGTCAGCTTCATTATGAGAAATGAGGATGAAGACATCGTCGGTGGTGTGACGGGAACCATCTTTTGGCAGACGCTGCACGTCAACTTTTTATGGCTCGATGCGAGCGTTCGCGGGTTAGGATACGGAAAACAATTGATGCGTGACATCGAACAATTGGCCATCGACCAAGCCTGCAGACTGATTCAACTCGATACGTTCAGTTTTCAGGCACCGAAATTTTACATCGCCCTCGGCTATGAGGTCGTCGGTGTGATTCACGGCCATCCGACACCGGAGCACCAGCAGTATTACTTGAAAAAATCGCTAACTGTCTAATCGATTATCAAAAAAAGGCTCGGAGCAGATTGATCTGCTTCGAGCCTTTCTCGTTTCTTAGTTCGTCGCCGCTGCTGTGAGCACCGGTACGATTTGCTTTTTACGTGAGACGACACCAGGGAGTGTCGCAAGACCATCGACCAATTTGACGTTGAACGCCTGCTCGAATAGATCCGTCTTCTTACCGACAACGAGTGCTTCTGAATCGTTCGTCAAGATGTTCGTGATGGCGAAGACAAACAAATCGAGTTCTTTGTCTAACATCTTCACGGCCATTGCCGCTTCGACTTCAGCTTTACGGCTCAACACATCGTTCGCGTCGACCGTGTTCACTTGAGCAATCTCAATGCGGTAGTCACCCATCGCAAACTCTTTCGCGTCGAGCGAGATGAGTTCTGGGATCGTTTTTTGGCTAAGGTCAGCTCCAGCTTTCAACATCTCAAGACCGTATGTCTCGATGTCTGTACCTGAGATAGCTGCGAGTTCTTTTGCCGCTTTGATATCCTCGTCCGTGCATGTCGGTGACTTGAACAAGAGCGAGTCCGAGATGATCGCCGATAGCATCAATCCTGCCATGTCAGGCGCGATTTCGACACCGTGCTCTTTATAGAGTTTGAGCAAAATCGTCGCCGTGCATCCGACCGGCTCTGCCCGATAGTAGAGGGCATCTGCTGTTTGGAAGTTGGCGATACGGTGGTGATCGACGACTTCAAGGATGCGCACGTCTGCGATGTCTTCCGCACTTTGTTGGAACTCATTATGGTCGACCAAGATGACCGAGTTCACTTCGTCTGAGACGCGTTCCACGAGGCGTGGTGCCTTGACACGGAAGTGGTCGAGCGCATATTGCGTCTCCCCGTTCACTTCACCGAGACGGATTGCCTCAGCGTCCATCCCTAACTTTTTCTTGAGCTCCGCGTAAGCGAGCGCCGAACAAATCGTATCTGTGTCTGGATTTTTATGTCCAAAGACTAGTACTGTACTCATCATACATTCTCCTCACTATGATAGTTTTCCCTTATCCATTATAACGTCTATACTCATTCTTTCAATTCCCAAACAAAAAGAGCCACTAGGGCTCTTTACGCTTGTTCGTCTTCGTCCGTCTCTTCGAGGTCCGAATGATCCCCTTTTGAATCTTCTTCGTGCGAAATATCCGGTTGGTCTCGTTTCAACTTCTCTTGTTCTTCTTGTTCACGCTTTTTATCTTGTTCTGACATCTGTCTCATCCTTTCGGTTTTGTCATGTCGTAGACTGTTCCCCGAGCTGGATGGCTTCAAACGGATGTATTCTTACTGTTAACAAACTGTGATGTCACGCTTGAACGAAGACGACCTCGTCGCCACGGATCTCGACGTTAACGTCTTGTCCTTGGAACAACCATTCATCCTGTTCAGCCACGACGAAGCGAATCCCGTCCGCTTCCGTTTCGACCGCCGCGTTGTCGATATCTTCTGTGATGACCCCCACTGAGAAACCGTGCGTCAAATCGGTCGAACCCCCATATTTAGCGAATAAACGCACCGTCTGGCCTGCCTCGACCTCCATCTCATCTTTAAAAAATTGGAGTGCTTCTTCTGTCACGTTAATCTTCATCTGTCATCCTCCTCTCGACTTCTGTCTCCATTCTAATCGTTTCAGAAAAGACGAGCGAGGAAGTTGCCTAGAGTGTCGTCCCCGGCAAATACGTGACCGTTAAACTGTTTGTGACCGAAGCTGCACCGTTCATTTCCTCGAACGTCACGTCGAACAACGTCCGGCCGATGTCTTCATTTGGCGAGTGCATCGTCGACAGACCGAATGCCTGACCGATCGGATGACCATCGAAGCCCAGGATGGCGATTTCATCGGGGATGCTGACACCGCGACGGCGTAATTCCCCTAAAAAACCGAGCGCCACATAATCCGACGAGAAAAAGAGCGCTCGAGGACGCTCTTGTTGACGCAGAAACGAATCGGCCAGTCCGATTCCGTCCTCGCTCGTCAAGTAACCGGTCCAGACCCACCGCTCACGCGCAAGTTCGACTTCATCGAAGTACGCTTGCTGACGCGCGATCGAGCTTGGACTATCTTGTCTTGACAACACGATGCCGATTTCGGCATATCCCGCTTGCGCCAACACGCGCAACCCGGCGACGAACGCGGTGTAATGATCGACGTGGACCGAAGAAATCGTCTGCGGCGCTCCGACGGTCGCGACCGCGATCGGACCAAACTGTCGATACGTTTCCATCTCATCGAATGTCATCGTATGGGATAACAGAATCGCCCCATCGACTTCACGGTGCTTCAATAGATCAAGCGCTTGCCGCTCTTGGTCGAGTTGATATTCTGTCTGCCACATGACGAGTCGATAATCTCTTTGGAGGGCAGCTTTCGCGAGCCCGTTGACGAACAGTCCATAATACGGATGATCCAAATACGGCAACACGACGACGAAACGCTGTGTGCGACCGGTCGATAACGTCAGCGCCTGCTGATTCCGTAAATAGCCAAGTTCGGCCATCGCCCGTCGCACCCGTTCCCGCTTCTCTTTCGACACGTACGGATGCTCATTGAGCACGCGCGATACCGTCGTCACGGATACGTCCGCATATTTTGCGATATCTCGAATGTTCGCCATCCTGTCTCACCTCAATTTGTCAGTCTTTGCATATAGTGTACCCACTCTGACTCCTGACTGTCACCTTTCGCAATCACTTGTTTCCGGATGGCTTGGACGAGACGAAACCGTTCTTCGACGGGTAGATGAAGAAACTCGTCTTGGAAACGGGCGCACAACATTCTTCCGAGCGGCGTATACAACTGATTGATGACGAGTTCGTAGACGATCCCACTACACCATGTCTTCCACGTTGTCGGATTCATGAGTTTTCCCTCCTTTGACTTAACCGTACAGTCTGAAACGCGTTTCAGAGCAAGTACTATTTTTATTTTGTCTATTTCCGAACATTCAGCGCTTACATGAGAATATTTTAGGTATTTTCACTCAAAATCATTGACGACAGCCAGCTCATTTTGTATAGTCATCAAGTTGATAACGTTAATTCGAAGATTAACGAACATTATTGTTCGGAAATTACTAATGATAGGGAGTTTTATTCATGAACTTTTTTCAATTGAAACAACATGAGACGAACGTTAAACAAGAAGTGATGGCCGGCATCACAACGTTCGTGACGATGGCATACATCTCCGTCGTTAACCCTGCGATTCTGTCAGATGCCGGCATCCCGTTCGCACAAGCGTTCACGGCGACCATCATCGCCATCTTGATTGGTACCGGACTCATGGCGTTCTACGCCAACCTCCCAATCGCCGTTGCACCAGGGATGGGACTGAACGCATTCTTCGCGTATACACTCGTCGCCCAGCAACAGATTGCTCCGTCAGCCGCGCTCGGCGTCGTGTTCGTCTCGTCGGTCTTCTTCTTGATTTTGTCGCTGTCACCGATTCGGACGAAACTGATTCAAGCGATCCCGGCGTCGCTCAAGCATGCCATCACGACCGGTATCGGTTTGTTCATTGCCTCGCTCGGATTGAAGTTGTCAGGTCTCATCGTTGCGGATGAGGCGAACCTTGTCCGGCTCGGGGACTTGTCATCGCCGAGTGTCTTGCTCGTCCTCGGTGGCTTGATTGTCTCGGCGCTCTTGTTCTCTCGGAACGTCCCAGGCTCGCTCCTCATCGGGATGGTACTTACCGGAATCGCCGCCTATTTCATGGGTCTCTTGAAGATTGAAGGCGTGACGGCGATGCCGACATTGCCGGAAGGACTGATGGTCAATCCGCTCACGGCGTTCTCAGACGTCATCCAATACGGCTTGTTCGGTGCCGTCTTGTCATTCTTCCTCGTCACGTTATTCGATACGACGGGAACACTCGTCGGTGTCGGAAAACAGGCCAACCTGTTGAAAGAGGATGGGACGATTGAGAACGGTCACCGCGCTTTGTTCGCCGACTCGCTCGCGACAATGGGTGGCTCGCTCGTCGGGACGAGCCCGTCGACGGCCTACATTGAATCAGCTGCCGGTGTCGCCCAAGGCGGACGGACCGGTCTCACGACAGCGGTCGTAGCCGGTTTGTTCGGACTGACGTTGTTCTTCAGCCCGCTCATCGGTGCCATCTCTGGTGTCGCCGCCATCACGGCGCCGGCGCTCATCATCGTCGGAGCACTCATGTTGACGAACGTCCGCTATATCGACTGGACGGACTTCAGCGAATACTTCCCGGCGTTCATGACGATTCTCATCATGCCGCTCTCAGGCAGTATCGAACGCGGGATCGCCTTCGGATTCATCCTGTACCCAATCTTTAAAGCGATGAACAAAGAGACGGTCCACCCGCTCATCTACTTGTTCGGCGCGCTATTCATCTTGGAAATGTTTTTCTTATAAGTTAGATTCGAACCCTCGTCGACCGACGAGGGTTTTTCTGTTATTCAGCACGGGAACACTGTCGTATATCAGTTCCATCCTGAATCTTGATTCATTATCATTTAGTTCTCAATTAGGTAGGATTTTACATTTATTTGAGAGATTCGTCCCATTTTTCTGTTTTGTGGCTATTTGTTATGGAATAATAACTGTGAAACCGTTTACGAATAAAACTATGAACAGGAAAGAAGGAATGGACATGCCTAAAGTGGCACTGTTCGTCACTTGTCTCTCTGATACGTTGTTCCCATCGGTAGGACAAGCGACGGTCGAACTATTAGAACATCTAGGTTGTGACGTCAGTTTCCCGTTTGAGCAGACGTGTTGCGGTCAGCCCGCCTATAACAGCGGCTACCATGAAGAGACGAAGAAGATTGCGAAGCATATGATTGAGACGTTCGAGAAGGCCGATGCCGATTATATCGTCGGCCCGTCCGGTTCATGTGTCATGATGATGCGCGACTATCCGCACTTGTTCAAAGATGACCTGGCTTGGAAGATGCGGGCCGAGGCCCATGCGGCGAAGACGTTCGAATTGACGCAGTTCATCGTCGACGTGCTCGAAGTGACGGACGTCGGGGCCAAGTTCTCCGCCAAGGCGACGTACCACGCCTCGTGCCACATGACGCGCCTGCTCGGCATCGAGGCGGCACCGGGGCAGTTGCTCAAAAATGTCGACGGCTTGACGATGCTCCCGCTCGACAATGTCCACAACTGTTGCGGCTTCGGGGGGACATTCTCCGTCAAGATGCCAGACGTCTCGGTGCAGATGGTCGATGAGAAAGTTGAATCGATCTTGAACTCGGGGGCCGAGGTGCTCATCGGGGCGGACGCCTCGTGTTTGATGAATATCGGGGGACGCCTGCATAAACAAGGTCATCCGATCAAAGTGATGCATATCGCGGAAGTGTTGAACGAAGGGGTGAAACAAGCATGAGCATGGGGATTCGGTTAGATGAGAAGTTTCAAGATCGACGCAAAGACGGGATTGATAATCCATTCATGCGCCAAGCCGTAAGTTCGGCCCAGAACCGATTACGTGACGGAAGGCTGAACGCGGCAGGTGAGCTTGGGGATTGGGAAGCGTTTCGGGACCATTCGGAAGAGATTCGCCAACATGTGCTCGAACATCTTGACTATTACTTGTATCAATTGAGCGAGAATATCTCCAAACGGGGCGGCAACGTCTTTTTCGCCGAGACGCCGGAAGAAGCGAACCGTTACATCCGGGAAGTCGTTCGCGCCAAGAATGCCAAGCACATCGTCAAATCGAAATCGATGGTAACAGAAGAAATCGGGTTGAATGAGGCGCTCCATGAGGAAGGATGCACGGTCGTCGAGTCCGATCTCGGGGAATGGATTCTGCAGCTCGACAACGATCCACCGTCGCACATCGTCGCCCCGGCCTTGCACAAAGACCGAAACGCCGTCCACGAGACGTTCACGGCCCACGGCTATGAAGGATCGAACGACCCGACCGAGCTCGGGCGTTATGCTCGCCGTGAGTTGCGGAAAGACTTTTTGAAAGCAGAAGTCGGCATCACGGGCTGTAACTTCGCCATCGCCGAGAGCGGTGCCGTCGGGCTCGTGACGAACGAAGGGAACGGTCGCATGGTGACGTCGCTTCCGGACACGGTCATCTCGGTCATGGGCATGGAACGGATCGTGCCATCGTATGAAGAGTTCGAGGTGCTCGTCAATATGCTATGTCGGAGCGCCGTCGGTCAACGACTCACCTCGTACATCACGACGTTCGCTGGCACGCGCGGTCACGGCGAAGTCGATGGACCAGAGGAGTTCCATCTCGTCATCGTCGACAACAAACGCTCTGGTATCCTCGGCACACAGTTCCAGTCTGTGCTCCAATGCATCCGCTGTGCGGCCTGTATCAATGTCTGCCCAGTCTACCGCCATATTGGTGGTCACGCCTACGGCTCGATTTATCCGGGCCCGATCGGTGCCGTGCTCGCCCCGCTCCTCGACGGATACGAGAATTACAAAGAATTACCATACGCCTCGAGCCTATGCGGTGCCTGTACGGAAGCCTGTCCGGTCAAAATCCCGCTTCACGAGCTGTTGATTGAGCATCGCCGGGTCATCGTCGAAGAGAAGAAACAATCACCGTTCGTCGAGCGCATCGCCATGAAAGGCTTCGCCGTCACGTCCTCGAGTCCGTTCTTATTTGAAGCGGCCGAACACATCGCGCCGTTCGCATCGTCCCCGTTCACGAAAGCGGGACAAATCGATAAAGGGTTACCGGCATGGACGGATTCGAAAGACTTACCGCAACCGGCCAAGCAGACGGTGCGGGATTGGTTCAAGAAACGGGGGAATGCAGAATGAATCCAGGCACGATCACCAATCGCGAGGATTTTCTAAAACGAATCGCAGGGCAACTCGGACGTGACGTCGATTTGACGCCGCCGAAACGAGTGTATAAGCATCGACCGCAAGACGAGGTGTTGAAAGATGCGTCCGACGAGGAACTGCTCGAGACATTCCGGATGGTCGCGACACGCATCCACACCGACGTCGTCGAATGCGAGTCGGCCAACCTCGATGATACGCTCCGTCTGTTAATTGATCGGTATGAAGGGAAAGCCATCATCGCTGAACATGACGACCGGATTCAGGCGTGGGCCCCAAACACGAGCGAATCGTTTGACTGGTGGGATGTGGAGCGACCGGAAGACAGCCGTTCCCTCGCCATAAAAGCCGATATCGGCATCACGATTGCCGACCAGGCCCTCGCCGAGAGTGCAACCATCGTTCAATACGCAGCACCCGGCAAGTCACGTACAATCAGCCTATTGCCGCGCGACCATATCGCCATCATCCCGAAATCGGTGCTCGTCCCGCGGATGACGCAGGCGGCCAAACAACTAGCCGACCTCGACCGCTCCGGTGAGCTCAACTCGCCGAACGGGGTCAACTTCATCTCAGGTCCATCGAACTCGGCCGATATCGAGATGAATTTGATTGTTGGGGTGCACGGACCGGTCCGTGTCGCCTACTTGCTTGTCCACGATCTGTAAACAAAAAGACTCGCGCGTGAATAGCTCACGCGCGAGTCTTTTTCATGCTTATTCGACGGTGATGCTCCCGTTCGAGCTCGTCAGTTTGAGTTCGACCGTCCCGTCCCCGAACGTCCGCTCGTTCGCCCGGTCGCCGAACAGTTCGACTTTGCCGTTTCTCGTCTTGGCCCGGATGACGGCGTCACGCGGATCTCGCTTCAGACGCACATCGATGCGTCCGTTGTTCGTTTTCAGACGGACCGGATGCTCGAGCACATCTATGACACAGTCGATGCGTCCGTTCGATGTCTTCGCCTCGACTGCCCCTGTCACGTCATGGATATCGAGACGGCCGTTCGACGACTGAACCTCGAGACGATCCACAGTCGAGCCAAGCACTTCCACGCGTCCGTTCGACGATTGCGCGTCAAGGTCCTGCCCTGTCATCGACGTGAGACTGACTTTCCCGTTCGAAGAGCGGAACGAGCCTCGCTTGGCGCTAACAGTATGGGCCGTGATGCTCCCGTTCTCACTCTCAACTTCGACCGATGCGGCCTCGAGATTGCGCACGTCACAGGAGCCGAGACGATTTTTCAAGACGACTTGCTCATATGCATGGCGTGGTAACTCGACGTGTAACACCGGTGCCTTGGTCACCGCCCAGGCGAACAAGTTCGACAGACCAAACCGGCGCTCTGATTCGATTCGAATCTCCAGGGTGTCCCCGACAATCTCCATCGTCACCCCGTGGTCTCGTTCCGTCTCGAGCGTGGCGTAGGCAAAGCCGTCATGAGACGGCACGACTTGGACGTGCGCTTGCAGGACGTTAATCGAGACGTTGCGAAACGCCACGTTCTGGCTTTTGACAACGGCCGGTTCTTTGCGTACCTCAGACGAGAGCTCGTTTGATTCGAGCAACTCGCTCGCGAGCGCGCTTGGCGCCCCGAGTTCTTCAATCATCGCCGCATCTGTCTTCCCGTCAACCCGTCCGCTCGCAAAGTATTCCGACACATCCCGTAAAATATCGACCCGCTCGATGACGCTCATGCCCATCAGTAACCGTTCGAGTTCCAATAAATACTGTTCTTCTGTCATTTGTCCGTTCCCCCTTCAATCAATTCGTTGACACCGGTCGTGAACGCTTCCCATTCCGCACGTAGTTCTGCCAAATGAGCTTTCCCCTGCTCTGTGATCGTGTAGTACTTTCGCGGTGGTCCTTCTGCCGACTCCTTTAAGTACGTTGTGAAATACCCGTCCGAGGTGAGTCGCCGCAGGAGCGGATAGACGGCCCCTTCCGAGATGGCGACTTTTGCCGAGATGGCTTGCACGAGCTCGTATCCGTAACGGTCATGCGTCTCGACGAGCGCGAGCACGCACAAATTGAGCACACCTTTCTTGAACTGAGGATTCATTTCCTCGCCTCCTCTACTATATATTAAACAATAGCTCATCATTCACTATTATTCAATAGATAATAGTTAAATTTCCGCTTATTTCTTGATTGGTGGAAACAACTGGTTTAAATCTGTACAATGAAGGAACGATACTCGTAGGATATTTGTCACAGCAGGAATGTACGCAGTTCCAGGAAGGAACGGTCTTTATGAAAGCATGGATTGACCAGCGGATCGGAAGACAGTTTTTATTCGTCTTCTATTTATTCATCGGACTGATCCTCCTGACCTCACTCGCCGTGTACATGTATACGGAAAACCGAATCGAACAGACGACGTCATCGCTCGAGAACATTAGTGAACGTCGCACGAACGCGACCGAACTATTCGAGACGTGGCAGTCGATGCAATATGAAATGCGTGGCTATGTCATCCTCGGCGACGAGGCGATGCTCGCCCGCGTGAAAGAAAAACAAGACTTAATTGAGATTCAGACCGCATGGTTCGAGACGAACGCGGTCACTGAAAAAGAGAAGACGTATGCCAGCGACGCACGGACGCTATTCTCGGCTTATCAACAACGCGTCATGCCGAGCCTAGAGCGATATGTCATCGCCAAACGCGAAGGGACGGTCACCGAACCGTTTTTGAAAATGCCGACACTTGGCAAAGTGACGCCGCAAGCGGAACCGCCTGCCGACCGCAAATTCAAAATCAACTCAAAAAGTGCCGCAGATATGAGCGCGAGCATCGTCGATATGGAGACGGTGTTCACCGAATACCGCAACTCGTTGAATGAAGAAGAGAATCAGTTGCGGGAGCAACTCGCCACTCATACAAAGTGGGCGCAAGTGCTCTGGCTCCTCTCCCTCCTCGCCGTGTTGCTCGTCCTCTTTATCGCTGCTCGCCCTTATGTGAAACGATTGACCGGTCAACTGCAGAACTTGATTATCAACAGTGATCGACTGGCGGATGAACGGATCATTCCGATTCCAGCGGCTGTCTCTTCGCGAAATGAGGTCGGACAATTGACGAACTCATTCCGTCAAATGGCCTCTTCGCTCGCGACACAACGCAACCAAGTCGAGGAAGAACGTGAGAAGACGGCGCGCCTCCTGCACTCGATTCGTGATGCGGTCATTTATGTCGAGCATACGACACATGAGAAGTTCGCCAACCAGGCCCTCTTCATCATGTTCAATCAAGCCGCCACGAAACGGAACGAGATGGACTTGTACCGCTTGGATGCTGATTTAGAGGAACTCGGTCTTCAAGTCGATCAGAAAGACTCGTTCTTCTCATTCATGCGCCGTGCGTTTGATGGCGAGAGCATGGAAGAAAGCGTGACGTTCTCGATGAATCAAGAAGAACGCTTCATCCAGATGTATGCCGAGAAAATCCACTTGCGTGGCACCCGTCATGGCACGATGCTCGTTTTCCGGGATGTGACGCAAGAGACCGAAGTCGACCGCTTGAAAACGGAACTCGTGTCGACCGTGTCGCACGAACTGCGCACACCGCTCACGAGCATCATCGGCTTCACCGAGCTGCTTCGCTATCGGACGATGCCTGCAGAGCGCATCGATCAATATTTAGGGATGATTCACCAAGAGACGCTCCGTCTCGAGGACTTGATTTCCAACTTGCTCGACGTGCAACGGATGGAGTCCGGCAAACAGACGTACCATAGCCGACCCGAGAGCTTGCATACGATTTTAAAAGAAACGATCGCCATCCATCAAGGTGCGAGCGAACATCATCAGCTCTCCCTCGAATGTGATACGAATCTGTATGTATACGGTGATCGGGATCGCCTGAGTCAACTGTTCACGAACTTGCTCCACAATGCGATCAAATATTCACCGGAAGGCGGCAAAGTCGCCGTCTGTGTCACGAATGACAAGTCAGACGTCATCGAGATTTCGATTCAGGACACTGGCATCGGCATCCCGATGTCGGCGTTGCCGAAACTGTTCGACAAGTTTTATCGCGTCGACAATTCGGCCAGTCGTAAAATCGGTGGCACGGGCCTCGGCCTCGCCATCTGTAAAGAGATTGCCGAAGGGCACGGCGGAACGATTCGTGTCGATTCGAGCATCGGCCATGGTTCGACGTTTACCATCCTCTTGCCGAAATATAGTATGGAAAATCAACTAAGCAGTTAATAGACAAAGGGAGGCTTCGCTTGACGCGGAGCCTCCCTGTTGTCATTGCACTTTATTTTCAGGACCAAAGGATGGATAGAGCGACAAGCCCCCGTCCGCGAAAATCGTTGCACCGGTAACGTACGATGACTCATCTGAAGCAAGCCATGCCGCAACGGCCGCAATCTGTTCCGGACGTCCGATTTCATGGGTCGGGATAAGTGCCTCTAGCCCTTTCTTCTCTTCAGGGTCTTGCATCGTCTCTTCGTTGATTGGTGTATCGATGGCACCTGGCGCGATGCCGTTGACACGAATCTTGTTCGGTGCGTACTCGAGGGCGACCGATTTCGTGAACATCTTCACGCCACCTTTACTCGCCGCATAATGCGTATAGCCTGAACGTGGAATCACTTCATGCACCGATGACATGTTGATGATGTTTCCTTGAATCTCGTGGTCGACAAAGTATTTGAGGGCGGCACGCACACCGAGGAACGTACCCGTCAAATTCGTATCGATGATTTTCTTCCAGTTATCGAGCTCCATCTCGTGCGTCTTCGCCTCGACCTGCACGCCAGCGTTGTTGACGAAGATGTCCATCTTCCCGAACTCAGACACGGCCGTTTCAATCATCTTCTCGGCGAGATCCTCTTCCGCGACGTCCCCTTTGACCGCGACCGCTTTCCCGCCAGCGGCCTCGATGCCTTGAATGACCTTGTTCATCTCGTCCTCGCTACTGCGATAGTTCAGGACGACATGGACACCTTCTTTCGCATACCGTTCCGCGATGGCTCGCCCGAGTCCTTTCGAACTTCCGGTAATGACCGCGACTTTTCCTTTTAGTTCTGGATAGTTAGCCATATCAATTCCTCCTTCGTCTCTTCTCGATTTGTAGTTCCCTCATTCCCCTCTTGGTGAAACCTTTCCGACTGTTTTTTGAATATTTTTGGTAAATCTACTATACTGAAACAAACTATTCGTTTTCAGGATTTCTTCTGAACGACATACGACTTAACGTTAATGGAGGTGACTCCCCGATTTTTGGGGGAATTTTTGGACAGTCCCATGTTACTCAGCTTATTGATCGTCGCCTTGCTCATTTTTATGACCGCCTTTTTCGTGGCGGCCGAATTCTCCATCGTCAAAGTGCGCGGTGCCCGACTCGACCAACTTGTGCTCGAAGGGAACCGACGGGCCTCTGTCGCCAAGAAAGTGATTGAGAATCTCGATGACTCGCTATCGGCCTCACAGTTTGGCATCACACTCGCCGCCCTCGGGCTAGGCTGGATTGGCGCGGACCAAATCGAAGGGATGATTCAACCGCTCGTCGACCGCTTGAACGTCTCATCGTCGCTCGCGACCATCCTATCTTTCTTGATTGCCTTCTTGCTGATTGCCTTCTTACACGTCGTCATCGGGGAACTCGTCCCGAAAACGCTTGCTGTGCATGAAGCCGAGCGCTTGACGTTACTCGTCGCCCGACCGCTCTATTTCTTCACGAAATTACTGTATCCGTTTATCCATGTGTTGAACGGGACAGCCCGGTTGACGTTGCGCTTGTTCGGCGTGCAGACGACCGCGCAAGAGACGGCGCACTCGGAAGAAGAACTTAAAATCATCATGACCGAGAGCTTCCGCAGCGGAGAAATCAACGAGAATGAGCTCGCCTACGTTCAAAATATCTTCTCCTTTGACGAACGAATCGCCAAGGACGCGATGGTCCCACGAATGAACATGGTGACCATCGACGAAGAAGACTCGATTGAGACGATTATCGCTACCGTCCAAGAACATCAATACACCCGCTATCCGGTCACACGTGATGGCGACCGCGATGACGTGCTTGGCTTCATCAACGCCAAACAATTATTCACCGCTCAACTCGTCAAAAGTGACGCCCCGTTCGAGACGTTCATTCATCAACTGCCGCTCGTGACGGAATTCACACCGCTCCAAGAAGCGATGGTGAAAATGCAGAACGCGCGGACGATGATGTGTCTCGTCATCGATGAGTACGGCGGTACGGCCGGTCTTCTCACGATCGAGGACATCCTCGAGGAAATCGTCGGAGAGATTCGTGACGAGTTCGACCGTGACGAACAGGCTGAAATCACCGAGGTCACACCCGGTCATTACCGCTTGTCCGGTCTCGTCTTGACGCAAGAGATTGAAGAACGGTTCGGCATCGAAATCGAAGATGACGTCGATACAATCGGCGGCTTCGTCTTATCGCAAAAAGCGAATGCCCGCACCGGTGAACGGTTCGTCTTACCGGGCGAACATGAACTGATCGTCCGTGAAATCGACAATCACCGCGTCGTTTTCGTCGATTTGATTTTAGCCCATAAAGACGAGATTCAACCTGAACTCGACTGACTCAATGGACCGCCCTCCCCGATTTTTCGGGGAGGGCTTTTCGTGGAGCGGTCGAACTGTCGCTATATTTTCATGTCTTGTCGTGATATACTGCACATATGTTGCTAATTTGAGTGCGTGTCACTCATTGACACAACATCACCGAACAGTTCATCAATGTTCGGTCCAACAACTACAGAAAGAAGGTTACGCATGGAACGTAAACTATTTTTAATTGACGGAAACTCCATGCTGGCCAGTGCCTACTATGGTGCCGCCGCGAGCCGAACGAAAAAAGGACGCGAGGTATCTAAAAACGATCGGAGTGCCGTCATCGGTATGACCGGCCTCATCCGGACGATTCTACGCAGACATCGTCCGACTCATTTCGTCGTCGTGTGGGACGTCTCACGTGAAACATTATGGCGCCGCGAGCTCTATCCAGGCTATAAACGCCGTCGCCGCCAGACACCACCCGAGTTGAAAGCACAAATGGAACTCATGCGCCAATTGCTTGAAGAGAGCGGCATTCCGCAATATCAAGTCGAAGGCTATGAAGGTGAAGATTTGATTGCTCATATCGCTCGGAAGTTCAGCTGTAGCGCCCCTGTCGTCATTATGACGAAAGACAAGGACTTGCTTCAGCTCGTGAGCCCACGCATCACCGTCTGGCTTCAAACGCAAGAGCTGCAACAAATGCAGGCTCGTTGCGACATCAAAGACAATCGCCCACTCCCGCTCAAGCGACATCTCGAGATTCGCCCTGAGGAGATTGCGGCATTGTACGAGGGATTGAAGCCAAAACAGCTCTCAGCAGTCAAAGCATTGACAGGAGACCGTTCAGACGGGATTCCACCTGTGGCCGGATTAGACGAAAGTCAATCGGTCCAGTTAATCAAACGCTTCGGTTCGCTCGATAAGCTCTATACGGCGCTCAGCGTCAAAGGCGACAAACGACAATTGATCAATGAAACGATCGCGGCACTGACGTCAGAAGAAGTGCCCCGTAACTTGAGACGCACACGTAAAAAGGCCGAGCGCAACATGGAGCTCGTCCGTCTCGATGTCACGGTGCCAGAACTTGAACACTTGAAACTCGCTCATCTTGAGCTCAGTATCAATTCAAAACGTGTCGAACAAGCGTATCAAAAGCGCGGCATTCGCCTCTCGTTTGATTCAAGTCAAAAGAAAATTTCAGCACGCTAAAAAAGCGCGGACATTAGTCCACGCTTTTTATATTGACCGTGATGCCGTCGTCATCGGTGAGCGACCATTCCGATGTCGTCCCGCCGAGTTCGCGATTCGTGGCCGTATCGACCAAGAGCGTCCACGCCTCCAGACCGGCCTCTTGTCCCATCGGCTGGCTTGGTCGGGCCCAGACGTTCGCGCCGATGTGGTGATGATACCCGTCGGCCGCTAAAAATAAGGCGCCCGGATACGAATCGGTCGTCACCTTGAAACCGAGACGATTTTGATAGAATAATTTTGCCGCTTCTAGGGAACGTACTTTGAAGTGGACATGCCCCATCGTCGTCCCATTCGGAAGGCCCGTGAACGGACGGTCGGCCGCCGCCTCGAGCATCGATTCATATTCAACTGGGTCCGTCGACATCTTCACATGACCGTTCGCTTCATATTCCCACTGCTCGCGGGGACGATCGGCGTAGAGCTCGATGCCGTTACCTTCCGGGTCGCTCAAATAGAACGCCTCACTGACCAAATGATCTCCTTGTCCGACTTCAATCCGTTGTTCAATCAAATGACGGAGAATCCGTCCGAGTTCGACGCGGTTTGGCAATAGAATCGCCATATGGAACAAGCCAGCTGTTCGTGGATTTGGACGCACGCCGCTCACTTCATGTAAGACGACGAGCGCCATTTCCTTCGTTCCGAGTGTGACGCGATGTTCTGACGTCTCGAGTACATCCATTCCGATGACGCGCTCATAATATGCTTTCATCGTTTCTAAATCGTTGACGCGCAATGTGACGGCGCCGAGTTTAATGTTTGTTAAGTTCATCATTGATCACCTCTTTCTCAGTATACCCGCTAAGTAGAATCGACAGAAGACGGCACAAAAAGGTGGTATAGTTACCTCAAGGATACTGTAGAGAGGAGTGAGACTGATGCCATTGATTTCAAGTTGCGAAGTCGATACCGCGCTCGAGTTGATCACGGGGAAATGGAAACCGTCGATTTTACTCGCGCTCATTAATGGAGACACGTTACGGTTCAGCGAATTGAAACGCTCGCTCCCAAATATCAGTCAAAAGATTTTGACGGCACAGCTTCGCGATTTAGAGGAGCAAGACATCATCATCCGCACCGTCTATCCCGAAGTTCCGCCTCGTGTGGACTATCGCTTGAGCGAGTATGGGAAGACGTTGATTCCGGTGCTCGAGACGATGAACGCTTGGGGCATCCAACACGCAGAACGTATGCGTCAAAAATAATTGTCCACATGTGGATAACCCGTTTCCGCATTCCCATCTATCACTTATCCACAGGAGGCTCACATGATTCGTTATCCACAATTGACCGGACATCACTTCGGTGTGACGGCCCCTTCGTCTGGCGTTCCCGCTGAATTACATGGACTACTCCATGAGGCCGAGGCGACGTTCACCCGCCACGGGTTCACGCTCCAATTCGAGCCATCGGTCTGGACACAAGACAAAGCAAAATCGGCACCAGCAGAAGTGCGGGCCGATGAATTGACGCGGTTGTTCCACGATGACGCCATCGATTTGATTATCCCGCCATGGGGCGGCGTCCTCTTGATTGAGTTGCTAGACGCTATCGAGTGGGACACGCTCCCACCGAAATGGGTGCTCGGCTATTCGGACGTCAGCTTATTCCTATTCGTGTATACGCTCAAGACCGGCATCGCCTCGGCCCACGGGACGAACCTCGTCGACCTGCGCGGCGAAGAATGGGACGCGACAAGCTCGCGTTGGCTCGATGTCGTATCCGCAAAAGAAGGCGAGACGGTCATCCAGCTCGCCTCGGAACAGTTCCAAAAAGAGTGGCAGCATGAGAACCCGAGCCCGCACGTCTATCATTTGACCGAACCGACGGAGTGGAAATCACTCGGCGGGACAGAGGCGACCGGGCGACTGCTCGGCGGCTGTATCGATGTCTTGTTGCATACGATCGGCACACCGTATGGAGATGTCGCGACGTTCCAACAGAACCATTTGGACGGGGAGCCGATTCTTTGGTATTTCGAGAACGCCGAGCTCGATGTTCCCGCACTCAAACGGACCCTGCTTCAAATGAAGTGGGCCGGTTGGTTCGATCATACGTCTGGCATTCTGTTCGGGCGCAGTGCGGCCCAACAGCCCGTCCAAGGCTACACGGCAGAAGACGTGTATGCGGAACTACAGGAATTGCTCGACGTACCTGTCATTTACGATATCGATTGCGGGCACGTCCCGCCGCAAATGACACTCGTCAACGGTGCCCACGCCTCGATTCAAGTTGAGGACGGCAAAGGGACACTTATTCAAACGTTCAAGGGCTGACGCGTCAGCCCTTGATTTTTTGTAATAGTTCAGTCAAATGCGTCCGGTAGAATCCTTCTGGGAGCTTTTCGACGGCTTCACGTATAAACGGGATTAACTTCTCCCCACATCCATAGCTCGCCCCAATCAGCACACCTTCGAAATACACGGCCTGGTCAATCAAACTATGTGCCTTCCAATCATCCATTCCTTCCCATAGACGGTCGAACGCCTTGTCCCCTGCTTCTTTGTCCCCTTTCATCGCATAGTAGACGCCTTTTGACATTTCAATCGCGGCGATGAATGGGTAATCTTCAGCTAGCAGTCGTTCCATTTCTTCGATGTGTCGCCCTAGGTGTTCGACACGACGATAATGGATGGCATAGAGAGCTTCTGACAATGCGAGTCTTACTTTTGCGACGTGATCGTCAGTGAACTGAATGTATTGTCTCGCTTTCACAAATGCTTCATCGATTCGTTGTTCGTCCTTCAAATACAGCGAACATAACGCGATGGTCCGATATACATCGTCCGCTCGATAATATGTTCTCGTCTGGTGCATATGAACGAGGGCAGCATCTAAATGACGAATTGCTCCTGACAAATCGCCTTCATACGTCAGCTCTTTCATAACGAGTAGCATCGCATATTCGATTCGGGTTCTCGAAGACATATTTCGCACATCTAACCATTCCATCCGATCGATTTGCGCGCTAGCTTCCTCAAACTCATTCCATAAAATGTGATAAAATGCTTTCCCAACAAGCGCCATCGCTAGCTCATCTCTTTCCCCAAGTCGCTCAAATAAGGTAATGGCACGCTCATAAAACGTTAACAATTCGGCCCGTTTGTCGCTATATCTCAATTGGTCTCCCATAATGATATAGGCACGACCTTGCCATACTGAGTTCATCTCAGGCTCTAGGTACGGAGTGAGTGCTTCATGCGTAGCTTTCTCAGTCCACTGATCAAGCGTCAATTGCGCATATTCAATCTCCTCAACAATTTTCTGTAGTTCCACCTCGCGCGGATCGACGAGCAATGACTGCACCGACACGTCCAGTCGTTTCGCGATTTCACGAAGGCTGCGCATCGACGCCTCTGCTTTGCCGTTCTCAATCATACTGAGCATCGATTTTGTGATGATGCCTTCTGCGAGTTGACTTTGCGTCAACTTTTTTTCTTTTCGTAACGCTTTAATCCGTTGTCCAATCATAGGCCACCTCTTAAAAGTTAAATTTAATTGAACTTATTGTGTACAAATCGGTCGTCATCACTTATTATAAAGTTAAATCAGGTTGAACTTAACTGTAAAGGAGAATCGATATGACGACCACCTCATCAAACTTGTATGTATTGTTGCTCGGAAAATTCATGTCGTTGTTTGCATCCAGTCTTTTCACGTTCGTCGCGGGATTGACCGTCCTGACAACATCCGGCTCAGGACTACAGTTCGCCCTCGTCTTACTCGCCGGTACAGTGCCGCGTGTGCTTTTATCACCGTTTGCCGGAGCATTCGCCGACAAACTGGATCGCAAACGTGTGATTATCACGATGGAGTCGGTGAATGCCTTATTATTTTTAGCTGCTGGAATCGCCAGTCTCGTCTGGACGTTCGGCGTCCCTGCTTTCTTGATTATCACATGTCTGCTCTCTGTCGTCTCGACTTTCTTATCGGTCACGTTGTCGAGTTCGATTCCGCTCTTGTTTGACGAAGACGGGCTCCAACGCGCAAACTCGCTTATTCAAAGCACCATTTCCATCTCAAGCATCGGCACGCCGCTGCTCGCCGGGGCTCTGTTCACTTTGCTGCCCGTCTCGGCATTTTTGTTCAGTTCGTCGCTCTTGTTTATCATCGCCGCCCTTGTCGCCTCGCGCCTCACATTCCAAACACATGAACGCGTTTCTTCCGACCAATCGACTTGGAACGAGGTCCGATCTGGCTTCCACTATTTGAAACGCCAGCACGTACTTTGGACGTTGACCCTTTTAGCAGCATTGCTCAACTTCTTCTTCGTTGCGGCAGAAGTACTATTCCCGATTGCCGCCCTACAAGAAATCGGCGTCAGTCCGCTCCAGTTCGGCTTTTTAGAAAGCATGTTCGCCGTCGGATTTTTAGTCGCCTCGCTCGCCCATGCGTTGCCGGTCTTTCAAATCAAGCATCGGCTAGCCACGACCCGAACCGCGCTGATCATTATGAGTTGCCTCTTTATCGGACCGGCCGTCCCGCTCTATTTTGACTTCTCAGTCACACCAGCTATCGTCTTCTTCGCTGGTTTCGCCTTATTAAGCGGATTCTTCATCATCCGCATCAATATCCCCATTCAGCTCTATTTACAGACGAACACGGAACCAAGTTATCTCGGTCGCGTGATCGGTGTTCTCGAATCCCTCGCCATGGGCATCACACCATTCGGATTCATCGTGTTTGGCCTATTGAGCGAATGGATGCCGGTCGCTTCACTCTATACGATTTGCATGCTCTGCCTGCTCACCATCACGTTGTTCGCGATGTATCGGATCCGGCACGACATAACTGCCGAAAAAGCCGCTGTGTCAGCGAAAGCAGAAAGTGCGTGAACGCAAAAAGACATCGAACGATTCAGTTCGATGTCTTTTCTGTAGATGGAAGGACTCGTTTCTCTAACAAGAACGGTCCGAACGGGATAACGGATGCCATGACAGCGAGGACCAACACTTTGAAGCCCCAGTTGAAACGCCATGCCATATAGACGGCTGCCGCCACATAAGCGACGAACAAGAAACCGTGGGCCGCGCCGACGATGCTGACGGCAAGCGGCATGCCCGCCAAGTACTTGAGCGGCATCGCGATGAGCAACAAGAGTAAGAAAGACATCCCCTCTGTGTATCCGAGCCATTTAAAACGTGTCGCGTTCATATTCGTTCTCCTTTTCAATCGATGCTACGTCCATCGTAGCCGAAAGAGGTGATGTTTGTCACAGGAGAACGTCATAAAGTCGTTACGCTATTTGACGATTTGGTGAACGATGCATGACTTTTGTTTCCACGAACTTGCGAAGGAACAACCCATCGACCCCAAGTTTCCCAGCATTGTAGCCCGCGACGAGAATAAGGACTGAGACAATCAACATCGTCGGGTTCGTGCTGACCGTACCTGAGAGCAAGAACGCCATGTTCATGACGAGACCGAAGAAGGCTGCGCTACGTGTGAGGGCACCAACCAAGAGTCCAAGACCGACTAGGAACTCCCCGTATGGGATCAACACATCGAACAAGGCTGCGTTCGGGATGGCGAAGTTTTCAAGGAATGCTGCCCACCAACCGGCTACAGCTGGGTGATCGCCTGTCGCCAGTGTCAGTGCGTTATTGAGGAAACCTTCTGAACCGAATCCGCCTGTGATCTTGCCCCAACCTGCTGTGAGCCAGTGATAGCCGAGCCAGACGCGAAGGACTGTCAAAATACCGGTGGCGACGTTGTGGTTCTGCCAAAATTTTGTGAACATGATAATTCCTCCTTAGAATGAGTGAATGATGACTTATATGTGATTACATTCACAATATACCATCCATGTTCATCTTTTCACATAGGTTAGGACAACAGTTCACGTTTCGTTCATATGTGTGTCACAGGTCAGTCACTTTTTGGAAATTGGTCAATTACAAAAGACGCCCACTCGGGACGTCTTTGTTTGAATTACAGGTTCACTTCTTGAGGCGGCTGTCCTTTTTTATTCATCACGCGCATCGATTGCGGCGAGATTTTTAAGATGACGAGTTTTGGATCATCTGGACCGTCGAACCAGCCTTCTAGTTTCTCGTTCCATACTTTTTCTTTCATCGATTCGTCATCGGATACCGTCGTCTCCCCCAAAATCTCGAGATACGTGTCCCCGACGCCATCGCCGTCATAGCCAATCAGAATATGCGTATACGGATTGTTCTTCAGTTCATCGACTTTATCCGTGTCTTTCGATGTTGCCGTGTAGAGTGTCAGCTCATCATGGAAAAAAGTCATATAACGGCTATGCGGCTTGCCTTTATAGACCGTCGCCATCGTGCCCACGTTACTATGATCTAAAATCTGTCTTGCCGTTTGCATTGCATCCATTCTGAAAAACCTCCTTGTGGTAGTCACTCGTATATTGATTCCCCTGGGACAAGTGATTAAACACGCGGACAACAAAAAACCTGCTCGCCGAAGCGAGCAGGTTATAAAATTCCTTAGAAAGGAAGATTAGATTTTTTCAACGTTAGAAGCTTGTGGTCCACGAGCTCCGTCAGTGATTTCGAAAGTTACTGCTTGGCCTTCTTCAAGTGTCTTGAAGCCGTCGCCTTGGATTGCTGAGAAGTGTACGAATACGTCGTCTCCGCCTTCCATTTCGATGAAGCCGTAACCTTTTTCTGAGTTAAACCATTTTACTTTACCTGTGTTCATAATGAACCCTCCTGAAATAAACGCTGTGCGTTCTAGTAGTGCCTTACTAGAAAAAACTGACCAATAAAAAATCACAAACCTCTAGGATTATCTTAAACGAAAAATAATCCAAAGCGTTTTGTGAATTATGTTTCCAGCTATTCTTAATTAAGCACATATAGAATATACCATGGATAAATGCTTCTGTCTACTAAATACTTCGGTTTGCTAAAAATACTTTTAAAACGGGTACATTCAATTGTAGTGAACGCTAGGAGGATGAACCATATGACCGCATACATTGATCGCTCGAATATCGCTGCCACCATCGCCCACCATTCGAACTGGGCGCTCGGTGATCTATTGAAAGAAACACTTGATTGGCATGAGACGACACGACAGGCCCACTATCCCGACCAAGCGAAAACCTATCTCTCTCACCTGCCGATGACTGAACGCATCGTTCCAGTGACAAGTTCCTTGCCGCTCGAGACGGTCGATGGAATCGTCCGCCCGGTGTGGATGCGCCGGCTCGATGCCGAGCACTTGAACTTGAGACAAGCGACACGCCAACATGTCGACGTCACCGACTACGGGGCCGTCGGGGATGGTTTGACGGATTGCACGCTCGCTTTCCGGCTCGCCCTCCGGTCGAACCGCCACGTCCACGTGCCGGCCGGCGTGTATGTCGTCCGCGGCATCCGCATCCCGTCGAACTGTGTGCTTGAAGGGGCAAGCCAGCAGGAAACGATCATCAAGCTCTCGGACCGAGCTCCGAAACATCGGCGGTTGCTTCGAAATGCAACTCCGTTCGCCGGAAACCACCATATCGAAGTCGCACATTTGACGCTCGACTGGAACGTGGAGCGCCTCGGTGACGTCGACCGGACCTCGAGTGGCGATACCGCTTCGAGCGCGTTGACGTTCGCGCACGTCAAATTCGGTTGGATTCACCATGTCACGGCGAAAAACGCGGGACTGCATGCCTTCGACATCACATCTCCTCATTATCATTATTTAGGGGACGGGCTTCGCGCCAAAAAAGGGAGCCGGTACGTGTGGCTCGACCATTGCGAAGCAACGAATTACGGAGACGACGGCATTACGACCCATCATAGCGACGCCCTCTATATCACGAACTGTTACTGCCATCATCCACACGGACGGACCCACGCCCATGGCTTCTCGAACTCGAACGGAATCGAGATTGATGACGGGTCGCGCCACGTCACACTCGTCAATAATATGAGCGAAGGTTGTTTCGGGGGCGTCGAAGTGAAAGCGCATGGGACGTCTTCAGCCGCTCACGACGTCCACATATTCGGACACTTCTCGTATCACGACAATCGCTCGTTTAACTTCCGGCACATCAGCCATCACTTGGCCGATGACCCGCAGTCGAAGACGGCCCGCTTCCTGTCGGGCACGAATCTCGTGTCGATGGAACCGGTCCGCTCAAAGCTGTATACGAAATCTTCGGCACGCAGCCTCGTCGTGTCGGCGTATCAGGACGTATTGATTCATGGATTTACGGCCATCGGCAATCCGGATTACGATTATCGCGCCAATCCAGCCCTCGCCGTCCAATATAAATCTCGCAACGTACGTTTGAAACGGATTGCGACGAGCGGATTTGCATCGGGTCGGGCCGACATTGAACTGTTCGGCGGCGATAACCGGACCGACCACGTCACGATCGAGGACGTTATCTGTCGCAACTCGGCCCCGGTCGCATTGAAAATTGGTGGCCAGTTGACGAATATTACGCTCCAGCGAATCGAAGGCGAACAAAAAAGTGGAGATGTGCTCATCTCCACGAGTAGTCCAATCGCGGCTCACGACTTGTTTGCTTACGGGTTCTCAGATCGCGTACGCAACGAGGTTTGAGCCGCCTCGACGAGTTCATCGAGCATCGTCTCGTCTAAATTGAGCGAACTCACCGTCTGTTTTGCCATCATGCGGACGATGGCTTTGTCGAGAAAGCCCATCCGCTCGAAATCATAGCCGTTGCCGACGACCTCGACAAAATAAGCGTGTGCACGCAACACTTCTCGATACGCGTCCTCGAGCTCCCGTTGTCGTTCGGCTGGGGTCGGCGTACCGGCACATAAATAAAGGCCGAGCGGTCGTTTGAGCAAT
Organism: Exiguobacterium chiriqhucha RW-2; assembly: GCF_000416965.1. GTDB lineage: Bacteria > Bacillota > Bacilli > Exiguobacteriales > Exiguobacteriaceae > Exiguobacterium > Exiguobacterium chiriqhucha. The sequence goes on along the minus strand of NZ_ATCL01000022.1, from coordinate 216,500 downwards.
TGAGCTTCGTTGATGTGCAGCCAAGCCGTCATCTCGTCTTGAATTTTACCCATCCGGATTGAGCTGCCGACAATCACATGGTCGACCGTCCCCCACTCGACGTCCGGTGCTTCAACCACGTTTTGAATGTGGACGTCTCCCGGAAGCCGCTCCGCCAACAGATGGGCGACTTTCTCACTCGTCCCGTAGCGGGTCGAATAAGCAATTAACGTATTCATCGTGTTTCCCCCTTTCGGTCAGACTCTACTATCCCTATTCCCGAAACGGGTCATCTTTACTAACGACACAACAAAAACTCGCCACGGAGGCGAGTTTTTTTCGTCACACTTTATACACTTGCGCTTCGTACGGACGAAGCGTGAACGGCTCGATCGGTTCCATGTTGCCGATGACGCGTTCTGTCACGTCATACGGCAGCTCCCGCGTCACCGTTTCAGCTGAGAAGTTGCAGAGCACGAGCCACGTCTCGCCTTCGAACATACGTGTGAAGGCGTATACCGCTTCATCGTCCGGCAGCAACAACTCATACTTCCCGTAAACGACAATCGGATGTTGTTTCCGGAGCTGAATCAATTGGCGATAGTAATGGAAGAGCGAGTCCGGATCGCGTCGTGCCGCTTCCGCGTTGACGGTCACATAGTTCGGGTTGACCCCGATCCAAGGCGTGCCGGACGTGAATCCGCCTTGCGCCTCGGCCGACCACTGGACCGGCGTCCGTGAGTTGTCGCGCCCACGTGCGTGAATGCCGCGGAAAATCTCATCATGCGTCAACAGTCCGTTCGTCGTGTAATCACGATACGCGTTGAGCGTCTCGATATCGCGGTACTCATCGATCGAGTCGAACGCCACGTTCGTCATCCCGAACTCTTCACCTTGATAAATGTAAGGCGTCCCTTTCAACATGTGCAGGAGCGTCGCCAGCATCTTACCGGAGACGACACGATATTCGTCCGAGTCGTTCCCGAACCGTGAGATGGCTCGCGGTTGATCATGGTTGCTCCAGTAGAGACTGTTCCAGCCATCTTCTTCAAGACCTTCTTGCCAACGCGAGAAGATTGTCTTCAAGTCCGTCAACTTCCAGTCCGTCGGATTCCATTTGCCGAAACTGCCGTTGCCGACGTCGACGTGTTCGAAATGGAACACCATGTTCAACTCGTCACGGTCTGTTCCCGTATAAAGCTTCGCCTCGTCGACGCTGACGCCCGGCATCTCACCGACCGTGATCGTATCGTATTTCGACAAGACCTCACGATTCATCTCCTGCATGAACTCGTGAATGCGCGGCCCGTTGAAGAAGAACGGTGTGCCGTCCCCATAACCCGTCCCACGCGTCTCGCCGTCTGGATAGCTCGGATCTTTCGAGATCATGTTGATGACGTCCATTCGGAAACCGTCGACTCCTTTATCGAGCCAGTACGTCATCAAATCGTATACTTCACGGCGCAACGTCTCTGACTCCCAGTTCAAGTCTGGTTGCTTTTTGCTGAACAGATGCAAGTAGTATTCGTCGCTTGCCTCATCGTATTGCCACGCACTCCCTCCGAAGAAAGCGCCCCAGTTCGTTGGCGGCTGACCGTTCTCGCCTTTTTTCCAAATGTAGTAGTCCCGGTACGGGCTGTCTTTTGAGGAGCGCGACTCCATGAACCATTGGTGTTCGTCCGACGAATGGTTGACGACGAGGTCCATCATGATTTTGATGCCGTGACGATGTGCTTCTTCGAGCATCGCATCGAAATCGTCCATCGTTCCGAACTCATCCATGATGGCCCGGTAATCGCGGATGTCGTATCCGTTGTCGTCGTTCGGTGAATCGTACACCGGCGATAGCCAGATGACATCGATGCCGAGTTCCGCCAAATACGACATCTTCTCGGTGATTCCAGGGATGTCCCCAATCCCGTCACCGTTCGAGTCATTAAAGCTACGCGGGTAAATTTGATAGACGATCGCTTCTTTCCACCATTGTTTCATGTTTCATCCTCCTCATACGTTCTGTCGATTTCATCGTACCCGCTCGTCGCCTTGATTTCTATCCATGATATGATGAAAATATGCACGATTTTGCTATTAAGAAAGGATGATTCGATGGAAATTGGCTTTTGTGGCTATTCGTATCATACAACGACCTATACTTTTCCTTTTCCCAATCGATTGGAGACGTATTTGATTCGCTTGCAGACAGAAGGCACGGCGCGCATCGTCGTCAATGGGAAGACGTATACGGCACGGCCTGGCGACCTGTTGCTCGTTAAACCTGGTGACGAGTACGAACTGCATGTCGATACCCCGGCAAGCGGGGATTATCATCTTTTCTGTGACGGTCCGACCCTCGATGCATGGTGGATGGCGGTCGATCGTTCTCGCATCACGTCCATCTCGATCGACCCTCGTTTGTTGTCACTCTGGCAGCATATCACCGAAGAGGCGCGACGCCCGACGACTGAACAAAGTCCGGACTTGATTGAAACACTGATTGAAGCCTTGCTCCTCATGCTCGACCGTTCAGTCCAAGAAGTGCAAGCAAACGTGCGACCACCTGTCGTGTCACGCATGATGCGTTATATAGAAGGAAATGTTACAAGCGACTTCAAAGTGGCGGACGTCGCCGACGCGGTCGGGCTCAGTGTATCGCGGACCGTCCACTTATTTAAAGAAGTGACCGGTATGACGATTGTCGCCTATGCTCAATCGATTCGACTCCAGCTCGCCGAAGAACAGATGCAGTATACCCAACACTCTCTCGAACGGATTGCCGAGCTGTCCGGATTCCGCTCCTATCCATATTTTCATCGTATCTTTAAACGAAAATATGGCGTCGCACCAGGGGTCTATCGCACACTTCAACAAAAAAACGAAAAAAAATAAAAAAAGAGTGATCCATTTTTTGAACCGCTCCGTTAGATGGGTGTAAACAACGACAACCACTCAAAAAAAGGAGCGATTACCCATGAAGAAGAAAACAATGAACAAGATTGTAGCACCGGCACTCGCACTCGGCTTACTCGTACCATTGAATGCACAGGCAGCGGATCACGCGCCGACAGCAAGCACACCAGCAGGTGACTTACGAGCCACGCTCGACCAATTACTGTCTGAGCATTACGTCTTAGCTGTCACATCGATGATGAAAGCTTACGATGGAGCACCAGACGCTGAAGTCGCGATGAAGGCACTCGATCAAAACGCACTCGACATGACACCGGCCATCGCTTCAATTTATGGAGATGAGGGCGCAGCCCAGTTCGAAGAAATCTTCGCTGGTCACAACGACTACTCAGCTGACTTCGTTGAAGCGGCTAAATCAGAAGACAAAGAGCTTCGCGCTGACGCAGAAGCTGAAGTCGATGAATTCGTCGAAGAGTTCTCAACATTCCTTGATGCAGCAACAGAAGGTAACTTACCGAAAGACGCTGCTGCTGACGTACTTGAGCTTCACGAAGACCAAGTTCTCTCAGTATTCGACAACTATGTCGCAGGTGACTACGAGTCGGCATACATGACGTACCGTGAAGGGTACAAGCTCATGTTCGACATCAGTAAAGCCCTCTCAGGCGCAATCGTCACACAGATGCCTGACAAGTTTGAAACTGCTGCTGACACACCAGCCGTCGAGCTTCGTTCAACATTGAACAGCCTTGCTGGTGAACACTTCGCCCTCGCAGCAATCGGCATGCAAAAAGGCTACGATCAAGCAGAAGACTTCGACTACGTGAGCTGGGCTGAAGATCAGAACACACTCGATTTCAAAGCAGCCATCGGTTCAGTCTACGGTGACGAAGGTGCGGCCCAATTCGAAAAAGTATGGAACGGGAACCACATCACAGCCCAAGGTGACATCGTTGCCGCTACACTCGAAGGCGATGAAGCTAAAATTGAAGAAGCACGCATGAAGCTCGACCAGTTCGCTGTCGATTTCAGCACATTCCTCGATGCAGCGACAGAAGGTAACTTGCCACAAGAAGCTGGCCAAGAAGCCATCAAACAACATGAGGCCCTCGTGCTTCAAACGTTCGATCAGTATGTAGCTGGTGACGCGGATGCCGCTTGGATGTCATTCCGTGAAGGATACGCGTTCATGTTCGGTGTTGGTGAGACACTCGGTAACGCGATCGTGACACAAATGCCTGACAAGTTCGCTGAAACAACAATGCCTGAAGAGATGCCTGAAACAGGTCTCGGTGGTGCACAAGAACAATCAATGAACACGCTCTACGCTGGCCTTGCTGTACTTGGCGGAATCTTGCTCGCCTTTGTAACGCTTCGCAACCGTAAAGTGTCTGAACAATAATTCAATAAGGAGGGAGCCCCATGAACAAGCGCCATTTGTTTCTGGCGCTCTCTCTCTTTTGTTTTGGCTTCTGGACGTGGACGAGCGCCCAAGAATCGTCGTCACCACCTGTAGAAGAAAAACAAATAGAGGAGAGCCCAGATTTATCGGCTGAATTCTCACTTCTACAGGAAGAGGTGAAGAAGCTCCGATTAGCCGAGGAAGAGGAAAGTGCCAAGGCCGCGACACCCGTCCAACTTCAAATTCCCAAAATCAAGGTCGACACCGCAATCGAACAAGTCGGTGTGCTCGACAACGGACAGATGGGCGTCCCAAAAGACGAGAACCAAGTCGGTTGGTTCGAGCCGGGCGTCAAACCTGGTAGTAAAGGAAATGCCGTCATCGCAGGACACGTCGACAGCAAGACTGGCCCTGCCGTCTTCTATGACCTTGATCAATTGAAGAAAGGCGATGCCGTGACGATTATCGACGAGAACGGCAACACGTTGACGTTTCGTGTCACAAAAACAGAGAGTTATGATACGAAAAACGCACCAATTGAAGACATCTTCGGAGCGACCTCGAGTCGACATTTGAACTTGATCACGTGTTCCGGTACGTTCGGTGACGGCGGTTACGACGAGCGGTTCGTCGTCTATACCGAACTTGTCGATACCGAAATCAATACCGAAGTCGAACTCGACGCACCAACGAGCGTCGAACTCCGCGGGAACTTATTGACGTGGCACGCCGTCCGTGACGACGCCGTCATCGGCTATCGTGTCTACGAAATGGTCGACGGTGAAGCGACACATATCGAAAGTATCCCGTCGCACGCCCGGAAGAGCATCGAAGTCACGAACGAGCAGGCAACTTATTATGTGACAGCGATCGATCAACTCGGGAACGAGTCGAGTCCTTCTCAAGAGACGAAGTAACTACAAAAGAACCCGCAGACGATTTATGTCTGCGGGTTCTTACGTTTTACACGAAGCATGGAATCTGCGGGTTGAACGTCTTATTGTTCTCCGTCATGATTTGTTTTTTGATTTTGCCTTCTCCGAGATAGACGATACGGTCAGCGAGCGCCTCCGCGTCCTCTTCATCGTGGGTGACGAAGATCGTCGTCGTCCCCGTCTGTTTGAGGAGGCGGCGCAAATCGTCCCGAATGCGATGTTGGAGCGACGTGTCCAAGTTGCTGAACGGCTCATCTAAGATGAGGAGCGATGGTTTCGGTGCCAACGCACGCGCGAGCGCGACACGCTGTTGCTGACCACCACTGAGCTCATACGGATAGCGGTGACGGAACTCGGACAGGTTTACGAGCGTCAGCATCTCTTCGACACGCTCGTTCCGCTCCTTCCGGCTCAATTTATGCAGACCGAAGCGGATGTTCTTCTCAACGGTCATATGTGGGAAGAGCGCATAGTCTTGGAACACCATCCCGACACCACGCTGTTCAGGCGGCATGAACTGGCAATCGTCGCAACAGACACAGTCGTTGACGACGACGACGCCTTGATTCGGCATCTCAAGCCCTGCGATGAGACGTAAAATCGTACTCTTCCCAGAACCACTGTCACCGAGAAGCGAGACGATTTCACCTTTCGTGATCGAGATGGAGAATCCTTTAATCGTCTCGGCTTGCGCACCTTTATAGCTGAAGTGTAAATCGTTGATTTGAACAAACATTAGTCGGCCTCCTTATCAAGCACCTTATGGAACACAAAGATCAACAGTCCGCTCATGAGCACGATGACGATTGAGGCGAGCGCGGCCTCATGTATCTTCTCGTCACTGACATATTTGAACGCCTGTGTGGCGAGCGTCGAAAAATTGAATGGCTGTAAAAACAGCGTCAGCGGCAATTCTTTCATAATATCGATAAAGACGAGGATGAACGCGCTCATGATCGCCCCTTTAATCATCGGGATATCGACCCGGAAGAACGTCTGTACCGTCCCCCACCCGAGCATGCGCGACGCTTCCGTGAATGATTTCCCAACTTTCTCAAATCCACTCTCGATCGAGTTATAGCCGATGGCGAGGAAGCGGATGACGTAGGCGAAGATGAGCATGATGAGTGTCGTTCTGAATACGAATGTCTGGCCTAAGTCCAAGGCGAGCGCCACGTTCAGCACCCACTCATCGAGCAACAAGAACAACGTGATGACGGCGATGGCGATGGCCGCTCCCGGAATCGAATAGCCGAGCGTCGTCACTTTCGAGATGATGCGTGTCATGTTCGACGGGAACAGGCGCGTGTAGTTCGCGATGATGAGCGCGAACACGAGAATGATCACGGTCGCAATGAACGCCACGCTCACCGTGTTCCAGACGAGGCGGAAAAACTCGGCCGTGAACACTTGCTCGAACGTCAATACCGTCCAAGCGACGAGTTGTACGAACGGGATGAGAAACGCGACGGCGAAGATGGTCGCCACATAGCCGAACACGGCGTAGCGGTGCCATCCGGTCAATTGTCTCGGTTTGAGCGGCTTCACTTTTGTCGTCGCATAGCTGAACTGCTTCCGCCCCCGGACGAGCCGTTCCATCGTCAAGATGGCGATAACAAGAATCATGAGCGTCCCGGCGAGTTTGAGCGCCGAGGACGTATCTTTCATCCCGAACCATGTACTGAAGATGGCCGTGCTGAACGTCTGAATCCCGAAGTATTTGACGACCCCATAGTCGTTCAATACTTCCATCAAGACGAGGCTGACCCCACCGATGATGGCGACGCGCGAGATCGGGATGACGACGGTGAAGAAGATGTCCCATGAGCCGCGGCCGAGGATGCGGGCGTTCTCAATCATCGAGGACGATTGATTGTGCAGGAAGGCCCGCGTGATCGTATAAATGTATGGATACAAGAACAGCGTGAAGATGAACACCGTCCCTTGAATCGTCATGATGTTGAAGTACGTCTGGTCGACGGTGATGCCGAACTCATTGCGCAGCGTCGTCTGGATGACGCCCGTATAGTTCAAGATTCCGTGATACGTGTATCCCCCGATATAAGGCGGGATAGCGAGCGGTAAGATGAGCGCCCATTTGAAGAACCGACGGAACGGAAAATCATAGACGGTGACGAACCAAGCCAAGCTCGTCCCGATGATGGTCGTCAACAATCCGGTCGCGAGCATGATGAACAGCGTATTGCGCACATAAGTCGGTAACAAGTACTCGCGGATGTGTTGCCAGTTGTCGTTGACCGGTGCGAACAGTTCGACCAAGACGACGACGCCTGGCAGGACGATGAACACCAGCGCGATAAAGCTGAGGATGGCCCATCCATTCAGTTGTCGTTTCAGCGCGTACCAGTTCATGTCGTACAACTCCCGTTCTTTCGTTCAGTCACTTCCTGTCCCATCATATCAGGTTCAACGCTCTCGTTGTACCGCTAGCGTGTCGAGAAACGCAAAAATCTTCGGCCTGAACGTTTGTTCAAGCCGAAGTCTTCTTATTTCCAGCCCGCTTCGTTGAAGAGACGGATGGCTTCTTGTTGATGTTCTCCAAGTGCCGAGAGGTTGATGTCTTGCTCTTTGAACTCACCCCATGATTGGAGGAGTTCGTTCGGTTCAACCGATTCGTTGACCGGATACTCATAGTTCGCGCTAGCGAACTGTTCTTGTGCTGACGGATCAGACATGAATTCCATGAGTTTCTTCGCGTTATCTGAGTTCTTCGATGCTTTTGTCATCGCGATTCCTGAGATGTTCACGTGTGTCCCCGTCGTGTCTTGGTTCGGGAAGAAGACGCCGAGTTGCTCAGCCACTTTCTTCTCTTCCGCGTCTTCCGAGTTCAACATGAGACCCATATAGTATGTGTTCATGATGGCGACATCACCTTCACCGGCCACGACTGCTTTCGCTTGGTCACGGTCGTTTCCTTGTGGGTCGCGTGCAAAGTTATTGACCATACCTTTCGCCCACTCTTTTGCCTGGTCGACACCGTTCACTTCGATGAACGAGGCGAGGAGCGAGATGTTGTACATGTTCTCAGACGGACGGACGAGAACTTTGCCGTTCCACTGTTCTTCTGTGAGTGCTTCATACGTTGACAAGTCTTCTGGTTTCACGCGGTCTTTGGCGTAGACGATGACACGGGCCCGCTTCGTGAGACCGAACCATTCTTTGTCTGTGTCACGGTATTTCTCAGGGACGTTTGACTCAAGCACATCGCTATCGACCGCTTGCAGATGTCCCGCTTCTTTGGCTTGATACAAGTTCCCTGCATCCGCTGTGATGAAGAGATCGGCTTCCGTGTTGTCGCCTTCTGTGTTCAAACGCTCGAGCAACTCATCGCTTTTCCCTTCGACGACGTTGACTTTCACGCCTGTCTCTTCTTCGAACTGCTTGTAAAGCTCTTTATCTACATCATAGTGACGGCTCGAGTAAACATTGACGACTTTTGACTCTTCTGCTGTCTCGTTGTCGCTTGAAGTTGTCGTTTCTTCTGTGCTGGCGCAAGCCGCAAGAAGTGATGTCGTGAGCGCAGCCGAAAGGCCAAGTGCCATGTACTTTTTGTTCATTTCATAATCCCCCACTTATTCGTCTCTAATATTGGTAATGATAATTACTCTCAGTTACTATCATCACTGATAATCATTCTCACGTCAACCTTTTTTTGAAATCGTTTACCATAGTTATAAACACATAACTTAACAGTTTTAACATCATCATGTCTTGACTTCAAAATGACTAGCCCCCTATAGTGAAAGAGAACAAACCGTCTGGTCGGTACAGAAAGGAGGCGTGACATGACAAACCGATCAATGATCACGAAACAGAAATTGTTGGATGCCGCGACGGATATCATCATGGAGCATGGTGTACATCATCTTACATTAGATGAAGTCGCCAAGACGGCTGGCGTCTCGAAAGGTGGTCTCCTATATCATTATCCATCCAAAGAAGCGCTGTTGACCGCAATCGTCGAACGGCTCCAAACCGAGCAAAACGAGTTGTACGAGTCGCTTCAAGCCGACGGCAACGGTCCTGTCGAAGCGTTCGTTCGCCTGTTTGACGAGACGAAACTCCATCCCGAGCGTTCACCGATTCACATCGACGCCGAGAAAATGATTGCCTTCTTGACGCTATTCGCTGTCGACCAGGAATACGCCGAACGGTGGAAGCACGACCTCGACACGTTCTTCGCAGCGTTTCAACAGACGAGCGATCCCGTCGAGACGATGATTATCCGTTATGCACTCGAAGGGATGATGATGTCCGAGCACTTTAACGTCGGCATCGCCCCTCCCGCCCTAAAACAAGACATTATCGCTCGCTTGATCGAGCGAGCCCGGAACATCGATTCGGGTAAAACAGACTAACCCATCAGAGGAGAAATGAACCCCATGCAGAAAATCACGTCCTTCTCCGTCAACAACAAGTTCGCAGTCTGGTTGATGACGATCATCTTGACGGCCGCCGGAATTTTCGCCGGCTTGACGATGAAACTAGAAACGTTGCCTGACATCACGACACCGACCGTCTCGGTGACGACGATTTACCCAGGTGCTTCACCTGAACAAGTGCTCGATGAAGTGAGCACCGTGCTCGAAGAGCGCTTGAAGAGCTTGAACGGCGTCGAACAAGTTCGATCGTCTTCGTTCCAGAACGCTTCAAACATTCAAATCGATTACGATTTCAGCACCGATATGGAAGAAGCTGAACAACTCGTCAAAGACGCGCTCAGCAACGTCGAGTTGCCGGAATCCGTCCAAGACCCGCAAGTGTCGCGTCTCAGCTTTGACGCATTCCCGGTCATCGGGGCAGCCGTCTCAGATGAGAGTCTCGATTTGGCCGAATTGACGAAATTGGTCGAAGATGAGTTGCAACCGGCCCTTGAAGGGGTCGAAGGCGCTCAGACCGTCCAAATCGCCGGACAAGAGATTCGTCGTGTCGAACTTCAGTTCGATGAGGAGGCACTCGCCGAATACAACTTGACGGAAGACACGGTCAAACAGTTGATTCAAGCGAACGATGCCCGCATCGCGCTCGGCCTATATGAACTCGGTGATACGGAACAAGCCGTCGTCATCGACGGGAAGTCGGAGACGCTCGAAGCGTTCCGCGACCTCCAAATTCCGTATTCACCCGCACAAACGGAACAGCCGGTGCCAGGTGCGCCAACGGAACTTCCGACTGGCGAGACCCCACAAGTCCCGACTGAAGTGCCAGGTGCCGTCCCACCTGCCAACGTCCCGACAACCGTACCGACCGTCGCCTTGAGCGAACTCGCGACGATTGAAGACCGCGGCGTCGAGGAATCGATTTCACGGTCGAACGGGGAACGTTCCATCGGGATTCAAGTGACGAAAACGCAAGACGCGAACACCGTCGATGTCGTCAACGCCGTCAAAGATGTGCTCGCCGACTTCGAAGCCGACTATGACACGGCCAACGTCACAGTCACGCTCGACCAAGGCCAACCGATTGAAGAATCGGTCGAGACGATGGTGTCGAAAGCGTTACTCGGTGGTCTGTTCGCCATCTTGATTATTCTCGTGTTCCTTCGTAACTTCCGCTCGACGATTATTGCGGTCATCTCCATCCCGCTCTCGCTCTTGATGGCGTTGATCGTCTTGAAACAGCTCGACATCACGCTCAACATCATGACGCTCGGCGCGATGACCGTCGCCATCGGGCGGGTCGTCGATGACTCCATCGTCGTCATTGAGAACATTTACCGTCGCCTCACACGTCCGAACGAGACATTGCGCGGCAAAGAACTGATTATCGCTGCGACGAAGGAAGTGTTCATTCCGATCGCGTCGTCGACAATCGTCACGATCGCCGTCTTCTTGCCGCTCGGTTTCGTCACAGGATTCGTCGGCGAGCTGTTCTTACCGTTCGCCTTGACCGTCGTCTTCGCCTTGCTCGCGTCGCTACTCGTCGCGATCACGGTCGTACCGATGATGGCCGACTCGTTCTTTAAGAACCGCGACAAATTGAAACCGGAAGAAGGACCAGGGAAGCTCGCCGAATGGTATCGCGGCGTCCTCAACTGGTCGCTCAACCATAAACTCGTCGTCTTTGGATTAGCGACGCTTCTCTTAATCGGAAGTTTCGCCCTCGTCCCAGCCATTGGGGTCAACTTCTTGAACCAAGAGTCTGAGAAGACGCTTTACGTCACGTTCGACCCAGAACCGGGCCAAACGCTTGATGATTCGATTGCGGCGGCCGAAATCGCCGAGACGTATTTCATGGAAGAGCAAGCGAACGCGACCGACGTTCAATTCACGGTCGGTGGCGAGAACCCGCTTAACCCCGGGAACAACAAACAAGGAATTTTCATCGTCCAGTACGATCCGGACACGGAAGATTTCGCCGATGTCAAAATCGCCGACGTCGAACGCTTGAATGAACTCGCCTCAGGCGGTGAGTGGAAAGAACAAGACTTCGCCGGCGGCGCCGGAACGAGCGGTGTGACGTATAACGTCTATGCCAACTCACTTGAAGAGCTTGAAGCAATCGTCCCGACATTCATTGAGACGATTGAAGAAGAGACGGATTACGTCCGTCAAGCAACGTCTGACCTTCGCGAATCGTACGTTCAATACACGTTCAACGTCGACCAGCAAGCTGCTGCTGAGGCAGGTGTCTCGGCCGCTCAGCTCGCCCAGACGATTGGACAGTTCCAAGCGCAAGAAAGTCCGCTTTCGACCGTGACGATCGATGACAAGCAGCTCGACGTCATCATTCCGACGGAACAAGTCACGTACGACAGCATTGAAGACTTGCAGGAACAAGAAGTGACGACACCGTTCGGCCCTCGCCCAATCTCGGACTTCATCGAAGTCGAGGAAGGCACGACACCGGATACGCTCGTCCAACGTGACGGGAAGCTCCTTGCTCGCGTCAACGTCGAGCTCAGCACCGACAAAGCGACGGAAGCTTCGGCTGCCATCGAGGAACGTGTGTCTGACATCGAACTCCCGACTGGTGTCTCGTATGACGTCGGTGGGGTCACTGAACAGATTCAAGAATCGTTCACCCAGCTCGGTCTCGCCATGCTCGCGGCCGTCGCCATCGTCTACTTGGTGCTCGTCATCACGTTCGGTGGTGCCGTCACGCCGTTCGTCGTCCTATTCTCGCTCCCTTACGCGATTATCGGGGGACTTGTCGCTCTCCTCATCACAGGCGAAACGATTTCGGTATCTGCCTTAATCGGTGCGCTCATGTTGATCGGGATCGTTGTCACGAACGCCATCGTCTTGATTGACCGCGTCATTCATAAAGAAGCGGCCGGTCTCTCGACACGCGATGCCTTGCTCGAAGCAGCCGGTACGCGTCTCCGTCCGATCCTCATGACGGCTCTCGCGACGATTGGTGCCCTCGCACCGCTCGCCCTCGGCCTTGAAGGCGGCGCCTTGATCTCGAAAGGTCTCGGTGTGACCGTCATCGGCGGACTGACAAGTTCGACGCTGTTGACGCTCCTCATCGTCCCAATCGTGTATGAGTTCTTCGCACGGTTCCGTAAAAATAAAGAAGTGTAACGGAAAAGAGAGTTGACCCGATTTGGGGTCAACTCTCTTTTTTTGCATTCTATAAAATTTCTTCATCGAACATGAATGATTGGTCTTTTGTCGAATCTCTTTAAAAGAGACTCACACGGTTGGGAAGTAGGCTCTGCCTTGACCTGTCCCACAAAGTCTGAGAAGATTCTTACGTTTTGAACTTATTCGCGAAAGGATGTCACATATGCAACGTCTCATCAAATGGATCATCGGCCTTTCGCTCTTGTTTGGCTTGAGCGCACTCGGCAATTGGATCGTCGCTGCGCTTGATTTAAAAGTTCCTGGAAGCGTCATCGGAATGGTCCTCTTACTGCTCTTATTGATGACCAAACTGATCCGTGTCGAATGGATTGAAGACAGCGCTGGTTTTTTGACAAAGCATCTCGCTTTCTTCTTTATCCCGATTGCGGTCGGACTCATGTCTTACAGTGATTTATTGAAGGCGGAAGGTGTGCCACTGTTTGCCGCCTTGATCATCAGTCTATTCGTTGGCCTCATCGTCACCGCACTCATCTCTGGAAGACGAGGTGAGGCATCATGACATTATTTTGGGTGCTCGTCACCATCGGCGTCTACATGTTGAGCCGCAAACTATCGTTCAAATGGGCGTCCCCCTTCACAAACGTCGTCTTCTTGAGTACAGCGACATTGATTGTCATCTTGCTCTTGTCCGGACAGACGTACGACACGTACGTCCCGGCTCGAGACGCCATCACGACGCTGCTTGGACCAGCAACGGTCGCACTCGGATTACCACTCTATCGCAACTTGCCCATTTTGCTCGCGCGTGCGAAACGGGCGCTCGGGGCCATTATACTCGGGACGCTGTCGACGATTTTCGTCGCTGTCGGGTTAGGGACCGCGCTCAAATTGACGGATCACGTCTTGCTCGCCTTGTCCGTCAAATCAGTGACGTCACCGATTGCCTTAGAATTGGCGCGGCAACTACAAGGTGACGCCGCACTCGCCGCGTCGGTCGCCGTCGCTTGTGGGATCCTCGGGGCCATGCTCGGTCCGATAATTCTCACGCGCTTCAACGTGACCGACCCGTTCACGCGCGGACTTGCGCTCGGGACGCTCAGCCACGGCATCGGGACGGCTCAAGCCGCGACGGAACACCCATTATCCGGTGCGACAGGTGGGGCCGCGATGGGTCTGTCTGCCATCTTTACGTCATTTGTGTTGCCATTTCTACTTCCTCTTCTGTTTTGATTCGGGAAGAAATCGGGCACGAAGAGAGGCCATCGTGCCTCTCTTTTTATTTTCAAACAATTTCGATACTTTTCAAAACGGCTCTCATGCTAAACTAAATGAGCACAGATTCATCAGAGGAGGCAGACCATGCAATCGAAATTGATTGAACGTTTAATCACGTATACAAAAATTGATACACAGTCCGACTTCACGAGTGAGACGACTCCGTCGACGGCGAAACAATGGGATTTGATTCGCCATCTCGAGACCGAATTGAAAGCAATCGGGCTCGAGGACGTCGAGACGGATGAGTACGGTTACTTGTTCGCGACACTTCCGAGTAACGTCGACCATGATGTACCGACGATCGGCTTACTTGCCCACGTCGATACGGCGACCGACTTCACCGGGACGAACGTCAACCCGCAACTCGTCGCACATTACGAGGGTGGCGATATAGTCTTGAACGAGGCGCTCCAAGTCATCTTGTCGCCGCGTGACTTCCCGGAGCTCGACGGCTACGTCGGACATACGCTCATCACGACAGACGGCACGACCTTGCTCGGTGCCGATGACAAAGCCGGTATGGCCGAAATCGTCACTGCGGTCGAATACTTATTGGCCCATCCGGAGATTCCGCACGGACCGGTCCGAATCGCCTTCACACCGGACGAAGAAATCGGACGCGGCCCTCACAAGTTCGACGTCGCTCGCTTCAACGCCGACTTCGCCTATACGATGGACGGCGGTCCCCTCGGCGAACTCCAATATGAGAGCTTCAACGCCGCTGGTGCCACGGTCACGTTCCATGGGACGAACGTGCACCCGGGCAGTGCCAAAAACAAGATGGTCAACTCGATGAAATTGGCGATGGCATTCCACAACCGCCTTCCGGCTGATGAGGCCCCAGAGCATACGAGCGACTACGAAGGCTTCTTCCATCTGAACGGCTTCTCTGGCGACGTGGAGACGACGACGCTGCAATATATCATCCGCGATCACGATCGCACGAAGTTCGAGGCGCGCAAAGCGTTGCTTGAAAAGCTCGTCGTCGAATGGAAACAGAAGTACGGCGAAGCGCGCGTTGACTTAAAAATGGACGACCAATACTACAACATGGCCGAGAAAATCGAGCCAGTGAAACACATTGTCGATACGGTCGCCGACGTCATGCGCGAACTTGGAATCGAACCGAAAATCGAACCGATTCGCGGTGGGACGGACGGTTCGCAACTGTCGTATATGGGACTCCCGACCCCGAACATCTTCACGGGCGGCGAGAACTATCACGGCAAGTTCGAGTACGTCTCCGTCAACAACATGGAAAAAGCGACCCACGTCATCATCCAGACGCTCCGCACGTTCGCTGAACGCGCGCGAGCATAACACATGCGCCTCCAATCGTTCTCTTCTAGAATAGAGACATTGGAGGCGATTTTTTATGAAGCATACGTTTCAAATGAACCTCGACTGGACCGGCGGACGCAACGACGTCGGAACGATTGAGGCCGAACGGTTAAAGACACAAATCTCGATTCCCCCGGAAATGGATGGTCCGGGCATCGGGACGAACCCCGATGAGATGTTGCTCGGTGCTGCGGCGACCTGCTATATCATCACGCTCGCGGCTATGCTCGGGCGAAGCGAACTGCCACATAGCGGAATCACGATTGACGCCGAAGGCATCGTCGACGTGACGAACGGTGTCTTCACGTATGAGACGATTCGCTACACGACCCGCATCAACGTGCCGACAGATGCCACAGACCGTGATATCACGCTCGTCGAACGGATCGCCAAGAAAGCCAAGGACGGTTGCATGATTTCACGCGCCTTGGCCGGCAACGTCACGTTCGAGCTCAGCACGACGGTCACACGCGTCGACTGACGATGTATCGCTTCGCACTAGACCTGCAAGAAGGCATCATATTGAAACGACGCAATCGGTTCGTGATGGATGTATTGATCGGCGACACCGTCGTCGCCTGCCACTGTCCGGTCACAGGCCGCATCGGTGACCTCGTCTTTGACGGGGTGCCTTGCCTCATCTCGACAACGAACGATCCGCGACGGAACACCGCCTTCACAGTAGAAGCCATCTCGATTGATACAGACCGACAATGGATTGGGATTCATCAAGGTCGCGCCAACGATTTCGTCGCGTATTGTTTGAACACGGACGCATTACCGGTCTTTCCTTACTCGAAACATGTGGAACGCGAGCAAGTCATTGGCACGTCACGACTCGATTTCAAAGTTGATGGTGTCTATATGGAAGTGAAGGCACCACTCACCGAGTTGTTCGTGACGCCTCTCCCCCGCTTTGAACGCCGTGCGGTGACGAGACCGATCGAGACCGATCGATTAATTCGCCATCTCGAGACGTTGATTGCGACGTTGCCTGCAACCAAACGGGCCGTCCTGCTGTATGTCTTTTTATATGATGCGCCCGTCTTCACCGGCAACCCGAACCGGAAACAAGACGCGCGGATTCGTCAGCTGATTCGCGATGCGATCACGAATGGATTAGAAATTTGGCAAGTGAACGGCGAACTGTCCAGAGAAGGGATTCGTTTGATCCGATGTGTTGAGACAACGAATCATTTCAAGTAAAAAAGCCATCGCTGATGGCTTTTTTACTGTAATAACAGTGGGGTCACGTATGCCTCGATGACGGCCGAAATGGCGAGGAGCGGCACCGCGATGAAGAGAAACATCTTCACGCCTGCCACAAATAGCGCCTTGAACGTGACGTCCGTCTCTTTCCCGCGCAGTTTCTTCCACACGTAACGGTTGAGCGATAATCCCATCGCCGCTCCGAGTAAGATGGCCGATATCTCCGTGACACCGTGGGGTAAAATGCCGAGCACGATGACCCGAATCACGGATTCGCCGGCAAACCCAACGAGCATGGCGACCAGCCCGATGACCGCGGCGTTGATGACGACGAACACGTACGGGATGAAGAGTGGAATCATCCCGAGCAGGAAGGCGAACAGCGTGACACGCGTATTGTTCACGAACAAGGCAATCATCGTCTCATGGGCGCTCGAATCGAACGTCAAGCCCCTCGATTCAAACGTATCTCCGAGCTGCGCTAAAATCTCGTCTATTTGATCGGGTGCGATGAACGATCGAAACAAGAAATACGACCCGATACCCGTCACGAGGAAAATGACCCATAGACGGAAGAAATCTCTACGATAATAGTTCGACCACGCTTCTTTCAGCGGGAGCGTTGTTTTCATGACTGATTCCCCCTTTTATTCTCTATACGAATCAGGTTGCTGTTTGTTTCATTTTTACCCACGACTGCGCGTTTTCAAAAAACGTGATACAATACACGTCGTAAACTAATCAGAAAAACGAGGGATCCTATACATGATTACAGTAAATAACGTAAGTCTCCAATTCGGTGGACGCAAGTTGTTCGAAGACGTGAACATCAAGTTCACACCAGGCAACTGTTACGGCTTGATCGGTGCGAACGGCGCCGGGAAGTCAACATTCTTAAAAATTCTTGCCGGTGAGCAAGACACGACGACAGGTGACGTCAGCTTCTCGCCTGGCGAACGCCTCGCTGTCCTTAAACAGGACCATTATGCGTACGAAGATCAAGCGGTACTCGAGACGGTCATCATGGGCCACGAGCGCTTGTATCAAGTCATGAAAGAAAAAGACGCCATCTATATGAAGGAAGATTTCTCTGACGAAGATGGTATGCGCGCTGCTGAACTCGAAGGCGAATTCGCTGAGATGAACGGTTGGGAAGCCGAATCAGAAGCTGCCATGGTCCTTCAAGGACTCGGCATCACGGACGCGTCACACCACAAGCTCATGAGTGAGCTCACAGGTGGCGAGAAAGTTAAAGTTCTCCTTGCGCAAGCATTGTTTGGCAAACCTGACATTCTTCTCCTCGATGAGCCGACGAACGGTCTTGACCTTAAAGCGATTCAATGGCTCGAAGAGTTCTTAATCAACTTCGAGAACACCGTCATCGTCGTATCCCATGACCGTCACTTCTTGAACAAAGTATGTACGCACATGGCCGATCTCGACTTCGGTAAGATTCAATTGTACGTCGGGAACTACGACTTCTGGTACGAGTCGAGCCAACTTGCTTCACGTATGGCCAACGACCAGAACAAGAAAAAAGAAGAGAAAATCAAAGAACTTCAAAACTTCATCGCCCGTTTCAGCTCGAACGCCTCGAAGGCGCGTCAAGCGACGTCGCGTAAGAAGTTGCTCGATAAAATCACGCTCGACGATATCCGTCCATCATCACGCCGTTATCCGTTCGTCGGCTTCTCGATGGAGCGCGAAATCGGGAATGACGTACTCTACGTCGACAACGTCTCGAAAACAATCGATGGCGTCAAAGTACTCGACAACGTCACGTTCTCACTGAACAAGACGGACAAAGTCGCATTCGTCGGCCGTTCGGACGTCGCCATCACGACACTCTTCAAAATCATCATGGGTGAGATGGAGCCTGACACAGGTACAATCAAATGGGGCGTCACGACGACACAGTCTTACTTCCCGAAAGACAACTCAGAATACTTCGAAGGCTCGGATAAGAGCATCTTGGATTGGTTACGCCAGTTCTCACCAGCAGACGAGTCGGATACGTTCCTTCGCGGCTTCCTCGGTCGTATGCTCTTCTCAGGCGAAGAAGTCATGAAGAAAGCGTCTGTCCTCTCAGGGGGCGAGAAAGTGCGTTGCATGCTCTCGAAAATGATGCTCTCGAACTCGAACGTCCTCGTTCTTGACGATCCGACGAACCACTTGGACCTCGAGTCGATTACGGCGCTCAACAACGGTCTCGAGACGTTTAAAGGCGTACTCCTCTTCAGCTCGCATGACCATCAGCTCATCTCGACGATTGCCACGCGCATCATCGAAGTGACGCCGAACGGGATCGTCGACAAAGAAGCGACGTATGACGAGTTCCTCGAGAACGAATCGCTTCAACAACAAGTCGAATCACTCTACCAGAACGCATAAGAAAAACGATCGGCCGCGGCCGATCGTTTTTTATTTGACCTCGACGGTCTCCATGATGTGTTCATGGATGTCGTGGCCTTTTGTCACATGGACTTGGACATTGTACGTACCGGCCTCAGGGAACGTATGCTCACCTGCATAGCTTCCGCCTTCCGTTTCATCAAGCTTGACCCAGTCGTGCTTGTCCGCTCCGTCTTTGAACACTTCGAGCTGAACGTCCGCACCCGTCAACGCCTCATGCTCAATCTCGACGTTGACTGTAAACGATTGGACTTCCTTGGCGACAGCTTGCGTCGGATCAAGGACGATGTCCGCTCCGGCATGGTTATGATGATCTTCCTCGGCCTCGGCTTCAGCCGCTGTCTCCGGATGACCGACCGTCACGTTCGTCGTCGGCATCGTGTGCATCGATCGAGCAGTCACGTGCACTTGTACCGTGTAGACCGCTTCATCGGAGAACGTTGTCTCCGCCTCATACACTCCGTCTTCTGTGAGCGCCGCTTCGGTCGTCTCGCTCGCTTCCTTGGCACCATTTTTCCAGACTTCGAACTTAATCTCGTCGGCGTCATCGACCGCTTTCCCGTCTTGCGTGACGCGAACCGCCAACGTGACTGCCTCGTCTTTGTCGGCTGTCGCCGGTACGTTCAATTCTGCCTCTACTGGCTCCATCGACGGTGCGGTCTCGGCACTTTTTGTTGCCTCATCTGTCCCGCATGCCCCGAGAACGAATAGACCGACAAGCCCAAACGTCACGCCAAACCGTTTTATCATGTTGTTCATGTTGAATCCCCCTATTCAATCGCTTACATTCTTCACACATTGTTCATGATAGCACCCTTTTTTAGGAAATGTGTGAGGATTGTGTGAGATTTGCCACGTTTGTCACTCATAAATTGAACACAAATTTTGAGAGATATTATCCAAAAAATCCTTTGCCTATTTTTAGGATTGGACGGTGTTTGCCATCAAAAGGGGGTATATAAAATATATACACAGCTCAATATATGGAAAGCCTTAACATCAAGATACATACACCCCAGAATGGAGGCGAAACCAAAATGAAGAGCAAGTTTGTACGTGTATTGATGGCCTTGTTGATCATGTTGGCACCGTTAGTCGCTTATCCAAAATCGGCCGATGCCGCTGCTTCGAAATTCATTACGAGCGTGAGCACGACGAGTAAAGTCGTCGCGTTGACGTTCGATGACGGAGCGGATGGTGCGAATACGAATAAGATTTTGGACATACTTGCCAAGAACAATGTCAAAGCCACTTTCTTTTTGACTGGATCGGGCGCCAATAACCATCCTCAATACATCAAAAACATCGCCGCTAAAGGTCACCAACTCGGTAACCACTCGTATACCCATCCAGACTTCACGAAGTTGACCGCCACGCAAATGAAATCAGAACTCGATCGGACAGAAGCAAAAGTCAAATCGATTACCGGTAAAACAACAAAACCAATTTTCCGGGCCCCATTCGGCGCCGTTAACAGCGCCGTGTTGAGCGGGGTCGGTGCAGCAGGCTACGGCTACACGATTCAATGGAACATCGACACAGTAGACTGGAAAGGCGTCACTGCAAGCCAAATCAATACGAAAGTTCAAGCGAATATCAAACCTGGCTCAATCGTCTTGATGCACACCGGTGCTGGCGCTCCGGGCACACCGCTCGCCTTGCCGACGATGATTTCGCAATTGAAAGCGAAGGGCTATAAATTCGTCACCGTCTCCCAACTCCTTGCTTATCGTTCTACTTCGACTGCCAAAACGTATACCGTCAAATCAGGTGATACCCTCTATAGCATCGCTCGCGCCTATGGCGTCACCGTCTCTGCCCTCGCCGCCGCCAATAAAATCACAAACTACAATTTGATTTATGTCGGACAAGTGCTCGTCATCCCTGGTACGACAACAACTCCGACCACAGTGAAGTACACCGTCAAATCGGGCGACACGCTTTATAAGATTGCAACGCTGTATAACACGACCGTCGCCAAGATTGCCGCAGCCAACAATATTACGAACACGAGCTTGATTTACGTCGGACAAGTGCTTACAATTCCGCGCTAACCAAAAAGAAGTGTCCGCCATACATTCCGCGGACACTTCTTTTATGTGCCAAGACATTCATCGACCATCGCGACCGCGACATGCGCGTCATTGACCCC
Source organism: Exiguobacterium chiriqhucha RW-2 (assembly GCF_000416965.1). Taxonomy (GTDB): domain Bacteria; phylum Bacillota; class Bacilli; order Exiguobacteriales; family Exiguobacteriaceae; genus Exiguobacterium; species Exiguobacterium chiriqhucha. The sequence continues at coordinate 195,335 of NZ_ATCL01000022.1, read as the reverse complement.
GTGGACGAGTACACGGCCGTCTTTGAATAAGAGCATCCGATGATTCCGCCAGCGCCATTCTAACGTGAACGGTGTTCGCTTCACCGCAATGTCAGCACGTTCGAGCAGATTGGCGATTGGGGCCAGTCCTTCGATGGACCGACGGACTTGAACGACGTCACGTCCGCATAGAAGCGACGTCTGCTGTCGATTTGACACAAGGCTCGGATAGTCATGCGTCTGACAAGACGGGCAAGACACGTCGATGAGCCGCGCGACATCGAGTCGCTGCGACTGATTTTCCCACATGTCTTCAATCAAGAGCCGACGTTCCATCTTTTCAGGACGACCCGTCAAAAACTTCAACGCCTCGACGACTTGACGACTTGCCACGTGTTGTACAATCGGTGCCACCACTCCCGCTGTCGCACACGTCTGTCCAGCTAGTGGTAAGTGACGCATGAGGCAGCGAAGACATGGGGCCTCTCCCGGCATCACCGTGTAGTTCATGCCGTACGCCCCGACGCACGAGGCGAACAAGAACGGAATGCCGCGATCGAGTGCGAAATCGTTTAACAACAGCCGTGTCTCGACATTATCTGTTGCGTCCAAGACGAGATCGACGTGAGGCAAGGCGCGAAGCCAATCCCACGAGACGTCGACGATTTGCGCGTCTAACTCGATGTCCGAGTTGATGGCCCGTAGACGTTCGAGCGCGGCAATCGCTTTTGGCGTCTCACTGAGCGCATCCTGTTCTACGTAAAGCGTTTGTCGCTGTAAGTTTGTCACCTCGACATAATCCCGGTCGACGAGGACAAGCGAGACACCGGCCCGCACAAGCTGATCACTTACGGCCGCACCGAGCGCACCGAGACCGACGACGAGCACCCGTTTCTCCATCAGACGTTCTTGGCCCTCCGCTCCGATGCCGTGGAACCGGGCCTGCCGCGCATAGCGCTTCGAGACGTGTGTCATCGGACGTAATCCCCTGACTTCCCACCTTGTTTCTCGAGCAGATACGTCGGTCCGATGACGATCCCTTTATCGACGGCTTTTGTCATGTCGTACACGGTCAAGGCGGCGACGGACGCGGCCGTCAACGCCTCCATCTCGACACCGGTATCACCTTTCGTCTTCACGAACGCCTCGATGATGAGCTGCGTCCCGTCCCACTCGAACGTCAAGTCGACTTTTTTCAAGGCGAGCGGGTGACACATTGGGATGATGCGGCTCGTCTCTTTAGCGGCCATGATGCCAGCCACTTGGGCGACGGCGAGCACATCTCCTTTTGCAAGACTGCCGTCTGTGATGAGCTGTTTGAGTTCACGACTCAGTTCAACCGACGTACGGGCCCGAGCCGTCCGTGTCGTCTCTACTTTCCCGGATACATCGACCATCTGCGCCCGTCCTTGATTGTTCATATGTGTTAATTCCATCGTTTACCCTCCGCTCACCATCGGAATGACGGCGACCGTGTCTCCGTCTTCAATCATGTAATCATCTGTCTCATAACGTTCATTGACCGCGAACATGAGACGTTCCGCTCCCGATACGCCACGTTCCATCAACCCTTCCCGCAACGAAGCGATTGTCGTCGGTGCCGATACCGTGTAAGACCGCATCGCGAGCTCCTCTGCCACATGGGCAAAACATAATACTTCTATCATGAGTACGTCACTCCTTCCGGGCGTCCGGGTAATTGTTCTTTTTGGTCACCAATCCATTTCGTGCCGTCGGTCCAGTGCTCCCGTTTCCAAATCGGGACAATCTCTTTGATCCGTTCGATAGCATAGCGATTTGCTTCATACGCGTCGGCTCGATGGGAAGAGCTCGTCGCGATGACGACTGCTTCATCTAGGATATCGAGACGTCCAATTCGGTGATGGATGGCTGTCAACGCACCAGGCCATCGTTCTGAGACTTCATGCCCGATTTGCTCGAGCATCTTCTCCGCCATCGGTACGTACGATTCGTACTCGAGAAGCTCAGTCTGTTTAGAACCGGTCATTTCCCGCACCGTTCCGATAAAGAGCACGACCGCCCCGACATTTCGATGTCGGACCGTTTCGTAAAGTGCCATCGGCTCGAGCGGATGTTCATTTACTTGATACCACTTCATCTGCCATCCACCTTTCTACCATATCCAGCAAGCGTGCCCGGTCTGCCATGGCATCTCCGCGTGCAATGACGTTCGTCAAACCAATCGGTTGTTCCTGTCCGTCTCGCACGAGCACCACTTTCGGATAATCTTTTTGCTTATAACCTTCAATGAGTAAGATGTCGACATGAGCCTCATACAAGTTCAAGAGTAGTTCGAACGTGTCACCAGCTTGCCATTCGATGAACGTGCTGTCTTCACCAATCACACTCGATAACACCGCACCCGCCAAGGCGTGACGATGCGAGTCCGACATCGGTACGTCGATTGCTCCTCCATGACCGTGATGTTTGATGACGCCGACACGGAGACCCTTCGCCGACAACCGCGCTGTCAAATCAGAAACGAGCGATGTCTTGCCGCTATTTTGATAGCCGACCACTTGTAAAATCAAAGCTGATCGATGATTCGACATCGCACCGTGTCCCCCTTCTGAAACCCTCTCGTCCCGCCCGGCAAATGAATCAATGCATTGCACGTCGCGAGCGAAGAGACGATTCCCGATTTATCTTTACCACTCGGATGAACGACCGCCTGTCCGACCGCGTCGATTGTTATATGTCCACGTACAAATCGGTCAAACGGATTTGCTTTCGGGAAATCAGCACCAAGCGTCGCTTCGACGACCGGACGCTCTGCTTGCCCGAATAACGTCTTCATATACGTCCCGACAAATAGTTCCGTGCCGACGAAGCAGGCCGACGGATTGCCAGATAATCCGAATAACAGCCGACCTTCGAGGTGCGCGACTGTCGTGACGGACCCTGGCCGCATCCCGACTTTATTGAACAGTACTGTCGCTCCGAGCGCATCGTACACATCGGGCAAATAATCGAAATCGCCGACCGATACCCCGCCTGTCGTGACGATGGCATCACTCGACTGAAGCGCTTCTTCGACCGCCCGCTTCGTCGAAGTGAACGTATCCGGCAAGATGCCGCCATATGTCGCTGTGCCACCGAGCTCCTCGATCTGAGCAAGAATCATATACGCATTCGAATTATAAATTTGACCGTCGCCTTTCTTGCGTCCCGGTTCGACGAGCTCGTCTCCGGTCGCGAACACGGTGATGTGCGGTTTCACGTACACGTCAACTTGTTCGTAGCCGAACGTCGCGAGCAAGGCGATCACGCCCGGATTGATGCGGGTACCTCGGTCAACGATATTCGTCCCCATCGCCACATCTTCTCCGCGATAGGAGATATTGGCATCACGGGCCGGTCGTTTGAACGTCACGACTCGTTCATCTGCTTGCACGAGCTCGAGCATGACAATCGCATCCGCCCCGTCTGGGATTTTAGCTCCGGTCATGATGCGAATCGCTTGGCCAGCACATAGCGGTTCTCCGACGTGTCCAGCTCCCTGCACGTATTGAACAGGCAAGGTCACCGGTTCGTCGCGACTCGCAGTCAACAAGTCCGCGGACTGGACGGCAAAGCCGTCATACGGTGATTTATCGAACGCTGGAACGTCATGCGTCGCGACGAGGTCCATCGCTAAAATTCTTCCGTGCGCTCGATACAATGGCACCGTTTCCGTCTTGGCTCGTCCCGACGTTTCTTCGACGAGTGCAATCGCCTCGTCGACGGCGAGCGGCTTTCGAAATAGGGTCGATCCCTTCTCCATCACTTCACTTCCTTCCGAGCAGTGCTTCATAATCATTTGGCGTATTCACATTTTTAAACCAATCCCGTTCTTCGAACGAGACGATGGTCGCCTCGGTCAAATGAGGCATGACCGCCCGTTCACCTCGATGTAAGGCAGCCACAAACTGCGATTCCATCGCCCGTGGATAGAGGGCGATGAGCGGATGAATTCGATTGTCGGCGTAGACGACGACCGGTTGATCTCTTCGCTCCATCGCTAGGCGTTCATAAACACTTGCTGGCACCAAGGGCGTATCGCACGCACAGACGGCGTACCAATCACTCGTAACGTGCCGCATGACGGTGACGATGCCTGCGATCGGGCCCATGCCTCGCCATTCCGTGTCGTCTTCGAGTTGATATGGGGTCGTCGACTGTCCGGCCGGAACGACGCTCCACTGGGTCGCCGTCGTCGTGGCAAGGATGTTCCTTGCTCGTTCTTCAAACGAGGCGTCTTTGTAGCGAGCTTGCCATTTAGGGGAGCCGAACCGACGCGATTGGCCGCCCGCCAAAACGATGCCGATCATCGCGTCGCTTCCCAGACGATGTGCGAGAGCTCGGGGAGAATCAAACGGGTCATCGCCAAGTCGACGGCGCCCCGTGACCCTGGCATCGAGAAGATGATTGTATCCCCGATACGTCCGGCGAGAGCGCGCGACAACATCGCGGCCGGTCCGATGTCGTCCGTGAAGCTGACGTGACGGAACAACTCGCCAAAGCCGACCATCTCCCGGTCGAGCAGTGGTCGAATCGTCTCGATGGTGACATCGCGCTTCGTAATTCCCGTCCCACCGGTCGTCAAGATGACATCCATCTTCTCATCAACCATTCGTCTGACGGCCGCCTCAATTTCTATCGGATCATCTTTCGTGATTTCACGGTATGTGACTGTGTGGGCCTCTGCTTTTAACAATGAGCAAATATGTTCTCCCGAAACGTCCGTATCGAGCGTGCGTGTATCCGAGATTGTTAAAATCGCGGCCCGGACACGCTTTGTATTTTCATGTACGTGATTGTGTGTCTGCATGGTCTTCACCCTCCGATGTAACTCATTTCAATCCGGTTGCGTGTCCGGTTCCCATTTCGTGATCGTTCTTCCGAATAGCGATCGTCGCGCACTTCCCATACCATTTTTAACGTCATCGCGATGAGGTCGTCACTCGCTCCGCTGCGAAGCAGCTCGCGAATATCTGTCCCTTCTTCCGCGAACAGGCACGTATACCATTTGCCATCGCTCGATAGCCGGCCTCGTGTGCACGTCCCGCAGAACGGTTGACTGACCGAAGAGATAAAACCAACTTCTGCTCCATCATCGTAGCGGTAACGTTTGGCCACCTCCCCGAGCGCCTCGGGAGCAAGTGGTTCGAGCAAGCCGTTCTGTTGGCGCAACACGCCGAGAATCGATTCAGACGATACGACATGTTCAACGTTCCACTCGTTCGCTGTGCCGACGTCCATGAACTCGATATAACGGAGCGTGATGTTCCGTTCTTTAAAATAAGCGGCCATCGGGGCGACTTCATGATCGTTCCAACCTTTCCGGACGACCATGTTCACTTTCACCTCGAGCCCTTGTCGTTTCGCCTCATCGATGCCTCGTAACACCGTCTCGGGCGACGTCCCGCGCCCGTTCATCATCCCAAACGTCTCGGCTGATAAAGCGTCTAGACTCACATTGACCCGGTCAAGCCCGGCTTGCTTCAACGCCTTCGCCATCCGTTCTAAATAGACGCCGTTCGTCGTCAACCCGATCGTCTCGATGGTCGTGACCGCCCGCAGGCGGCGAATCAACTCATCGAGATTCGCTCGAAGTAGCGGTTCGCCTCCGGTCAAGCGTACTTTTTTCACGCCATGCGGAGCGATAATCCGAACGAATCGCTCAATCTCATCGAATGATAACAACTCATCTCGCTTTAAAAATTGGTGGTGGCGAAACGCTTCTTCAGGCATGCAGTACCGGCATCGGAAGTTACATTTATCAATCACCGAGATACGCAAATCTTCCAACGGTCGTCTCCGACGATCGGTCCATGGTGTCATGTGGGTTCATCCTTTCTATCAACGACAGAAGGGACCTCCTAAGTCCCTTCCCAAAAGTCAGCGAATCGGCTTTTCAGCACCGTTCCGCAAATAGTAATAAATTGTAGTGACGATTGAAATCGCGTAGAGTCCGAGCATGACGAACAACGCGCCATTGAACGAACCGACGAGTTCGAGCGACCAGCCGAACATTTTCGGAATGAAGAAGGCGCCGTAAGCGGCAAACGCTGCCGAGAATCCGACGACGGCCGGTGTCTTCGTTGCCACAAACACGTGGGGAATCATCGCAAACGTCGCACCGGAGTTGAGTCCGGTCGCGATGAACAGAACGACGAACGAGATGAAAAACATCGTCAAGTTGTCGTTCGTGATGGCCAGGATGACACTCATCGTCCCGAGCGCCATGACACCGAACACGACCAATGTCACTTTGGCCGCTCCGACCTTATCACTAATCCAACCTCCGAATGGACGTGAGGAAGCGCCGAGGAACGCACCAAGGAAGGCGAGTGCCAACAAGTCCGATTCAGGGAACTTTAATTTCAAAATCATCGGGAACGCAGCGGCATATCCGATGAACGAACCGAAGGCCGCCGTGTAGAGCAACGTTTGAATCCAAAAGTGCTTGTCTTTGAACACGCTCGCCTGTTCTCGAATCGATTGGCGTGCCGTCGGTAAGTTATCCATGAACAAGTAGGCACAGACTGTCAATATGATGGTCGGCACGACCCAAAGCAGCGCCGCGTTTTGGAGCCAAATCTGTTGCCCGGTCTCAGTCACGAGGGCGTTGCCGCCAATGAATCCGAATATACTCGTCGTGATGACAAGCGGTGTGATCAATTGAACGAGCGAGACGCCCAAGTTCCCGATGCCTCCGTTAATCCCAAGCGCCGTCCCTTTTTTCGCTTTCGGATAAAACGCACCGATATTGGCGTTTGACGACGAGAAGTTCCCCCCACCTAGTCCGCAAAGAGCGGCCAAAATCATGAACACCCAATACGGTGTGTTGACGTTTTGCACGGCGTAGGCGATACCAAGGAGCGGCAACAACAAAATCGACGTCGAGAAGATCGTCCAGTTCCGCCCGCCGAATATACTGTTCGCAAACGTGTAGAAAAAGCGCAACGACGCCCCGACAAGTCCAGGCAGTGCGGCCAACGTGAATAATTGGCCTTGAGTAAAGCTGAATCCAATCGAATTCAATTGGACGGCCGCGACCGACCACATCTGCCAAACGATGAACGCAAGCGTCAGGGCCGGGACTGAGACAAGTAGGTTGCGATTGGCGACTTGTTTCCCCGTCCCTTCCCAGAACCCCACGTCCTCTGGCTTCCACTCGGCGAGTGCATGCGACCCTTTGTCTAATTGTTGCATTGTCTATTCCTCCTCTAAACGGTTCAATTCGTATCCTAATCCCATCCTATCGACCCCTCCCTTAAAAAAGTGTGCCTTCTTTCACACTTATTTCGCATGTTGAGTTTTTTTATCGGCTTGTCATCAATCTGTGACAAAATCGCCTTTCTTTCGGTTCTGTGACATTGAACACAGAAAAACCCTCCCCGATTCCTTATCGTAAGGAATAGAGGAGGGATAACTGTGTCACATCTTATTCAAATTCATTGCGCATCCGAGGCTCGTTTGGCGCTGCAGCCATATTTCTTCAGTCAAGATGGGGCCCATGTGTTCCGCGTCTTCGGTGTCTCGATTGCCGAAGCGGCGTTCACGGAGACGGGCATCACCGTCACGTTCCCACTGGAAAGTCCGATGGAAGAACTGCAAGCCCTGCATGACTTGCTTGTCCGAATCGATACAAACCACGACGTGACGATCGATGATACCCAGGCGGTCATCGGCTACCTAGGGGACGGGACGGTGGTCACCGTCTATCGCCACTTCAAACGTTGGCTGGACTTTTTGTCCGCAGCGCGCGTTCGCTCGATGGAAGGTGTCGTCGTCGAAGTCCGTGCTAACGGGGTCAAGCTAGCCGAAGGAGTACTTCGGTCTTACGAGTTGATGGAAGATGGCGATTTTTATGTATCGGCCTGTACAATCGAGGCCGATGGGTTAGAACATTTCGAGGGCGAGCTATCACTTGCCGCCGTGATGTGATCAATCGATGACACAGACTGAAATGGGACAGTCCTCACAATGGTTGAGCTGTTTCAAGCGGTCGAGGTCATGAATGATGATTTGACGAGACGGGAGCGACAAAATCCCCTCTTGGGCGAGCTCGTTCAACATGCGGTTCACGCGTTCGCGCGACGTTCCGCAATAGTTGGCGAGCTCTTGATTTTTCAGTTTCAAGTCGATGAGAATGCCACCTTCGACTTCCACCCCATAGCTGTTCGCCATGCGAATGAGCGTCGAATAAAGCGCCCCTTTCTTCCCGTTCAACACCAAGTCTCTAAATTTCGTATGCTGCTTCCGCATATGTTCGTTAATCATAATCATGAACTCGCGGACGAACTCGGGATTCGATGACAAAATCATCGTTTCAATCCGTTCGATTTTGACCGCATAAATTTCACTGTCTTCTAACGCTTTCGCGTTAAACAGATATTTCGGATCGATTGCGAACAACGTCAATTCTCCGCAACAAGCCTCAGCGCTTAAACAACGTAACGTCAATTCTTTTCCATTTTCCGTCAATTTCGAAATTTGGATTAGTCCACTCTTTACAATATAAAATTCGGATGCGTCTTCTTGTTCCCGGAACAGAAACCCGCCTTTTGGGACATGAATGATTCGATGTGCCAATTTTTTTGTTTCCTCGAGCACCATCGATTTACTTGAATGAGCCATTTCCACCGACCTTCCTTAAAAACACGTTGCACCATATGAAAGCTTGCCTTCATTCTAAACACAAACCCCCTCGAAACGCAATCAACATTTGGAAGCGTTTCAAGGGGACGACTATTCTTTCGTACGATATTCAATTTTTTTCCAATATCGATATAATAAGGCGATCAATCCGACATTGATGATGGCGATGGCCATATATAGTCGCATCGAGGCATGATCATACACCATATAGCTCTCAATTGTATATTGCAACAGCACCATGTTCGTCGCGAGCAACACGACCAGTCCGATTAAACTCCAACCGTTACGCCCCATGATGAATCTCTCTTCCGACCGCAAAGATTTTCCCATTCTCAATCTCCAGTAGGATTTTAGGAAGCTCCCGTTGTGGCGGACCCGCTTGCGGCTGTCCATCCAGACCGAAGTAGCCGCGGTGGCATGGGCAGAGGAGCACATCTTCTTCCTCTACATAAAACACAGGACACTGCAGATGTGTACATTTGTTGTTATAGGCGACGAACTCACCGGTCTTTAAATGAACAAGCAACGATGGTTCCGTGCCCGGATATTCGAATTCGAGTGATTTCCCGCGCTCAAGCGCCGCGACCGTCGTGATGAACTGACGATCGGTTCTCGGTGCACTGCGGACGAAAGTCGCGATATTAAACGGGACCGTCGCGAGACCGAGCGCGATGCCGGCCCCAAACGTCGATTTGATGAAGGCCCGTCGATTCAGTTTCACATCATCGGCCCGACTCAAGTTATCGACAAGTGCGGATAACCGTTCCCGCTCTTTTGAATCTTTCGACATAAGTCATCTTCCTTTCTGTCTCAGTCGGAATAGACGCCAAAGAATTCAGGGACGTAATTCCATTTATCGTCTTGTGAAGGTTTTTTCCCTTCAATCATGTTCATTTGGACGCGCTGACGACGCAGTTGCATCATCTCGTCATGGTCAATGAAACGAATCGCATCTGACGGACAAACTGACGCACACATCGGCGCGATATCATGTTTGGAGCGGTCGTAACACATGTCGCATTTATACATCTTGTTCTTCTCAAAATCGAACTTCGGAATTCCGAAAGGACAGGCGAACGTACAGTTCCGGCAGCCGATACATTTTTCTTCGGAAGCCGATAAGACGACACCTTCTGGCGTGATTTGAATCGCATTGGCCGGACACACTTGAGCACAAGCTGGATTTTTACATTGCATACAGATCATCGGGAACGTCTGACGATTCTCCGAGAAATCGATATAGTCCACGTAGTTGCGCTCAAGTCCGTCATGATCGCCACATTCCCGGCAAGCGGCCTGGCAAGCTCGACAGCCGATACAGCGTTCAAATTCTAAATACATGACTTTATTCATTTCGTATGAACCTCCTCATCCATGACGTGACAGCTCGTCGCAATCGCATGGTCCGCCATGAACGGTACGCTCGAACCGAGTGGCACCGTCAACGGGTTAATGTGCAGCGGCGTATTCGCCGGTAACTTCTTCAATTGAACCGCACATACTTTGAACTCAGGCATGCGTGACATCGGATCGAGACACGGATTCGTCAATTGATTGATGGCGAGCTCTTTGCCCCAATGGTAAGGGACAAAGACGGTATCGTTTCGAATCGCCTTCGTCAAACGCGCCTCGACGACCATCGCTCCGCGGCGTGTCCGCAGTTCGACTTTGTCACCCGTTTGTAGGCCATAACTTGAGGCGAGCTCGGGATGAATCTCCACGAACGGCAATTTTGACATCGTGCTCAAGAAATCGACACGACGCGTCTGGTTGCCCGACAAGTAATGGAAGACGACACGGCCCGTCGTGAGCGTGACCGGATATTCTTCATTCGCATATTCGCCGGCCGGTCGATACGTGACGACGGGCAAATTCGCTTTCCCGTTTGCTGTCCCAAACCGTTCTTTGAACATCGTCGGTGTGCCCGGATGGTCTTCAGACGGACACGGCCAGAAGACACCATATTCGTCGTCGATTCGCTCCCACGTGATCCCAGAGTAGTCGGCCGCTCCACCTTTTGTCGCGATGCGGAACTCCTCCCAAATGTCACGCGCCGTCTCGTACGGGAAGTACCGTCCGCGCCCCATCCGTTCAGCAATTCGCTTCATGATTTCCCAGTCTGGGAGCGAGTCTCCGAGCGGTTCGCGCACTTTCCGGATCCGAATGACGCGTCCTTCTAGGTTCGTCGTCGTCCCTTCATCTTCGGCCCACGAACAAGCCGGCAAAACGACGTCCGCGAACTCGCAAGATTCTGACATGAAGAAGTCGCTGACGACGAAGAAATCGAGCTTATTGAAACTGTCCCACACATACGGTAGGTTCGGTGCCGAGACGGCTGGATTCGAACACATGAGGTGCATCGCCCGAATCGTTCCCGCTTGAATCTCATCGAACATTTCGAATGCAGACACACCTGGTTTTGGCATCTCAGAAGGATCAATCCCCCAGACACCGCTCACATATTCGACGGCTTTCGGGTCAGTTAACTTCCGGTAGCCCGGTAACAAATCGGCTTTTTGTCCATGTTCCCGTCCGCCTTGGCCATTCCCTTGCCCGGTCATCGTAGCGACACCCGAGGCGAATTTTCCGACCATGCCGCGCAGAAGTGCCATCGACGTGTAGAGCGAGACGTTGTCGACGCCTTTTGACTGTTGTTCGACACCACGGGCAAACAACATGACCGACCGTGGGCTCTTTCCGTAAATGTGGCCTGCCTTTTCAAGTTTTTCGATAGCAATCCCCGTCACGTCACTCGTCCGTTCGAGCGTCCAGTCACGGACCGACGCCTTCAACTCTTCGTAGTTATCGCAACGCTCATCCACATACGCTTGATCGACATAATCGTGTTCGACTAAAAAGTTGAGCAGTCCCATCGCAAGCGCCGCATCCGTCCCCGGTTTCAAATCGAGGTGGACATCGGCGACACGCGCCATCGGAATCTCACGCGGATCGGCGACGATGATTTTCGCGCCTTTGTCCTTCGCTTTCCAAATATGCTGCGTCGTCGTCGGATGACATTCGGCGATATTCGAACCGGCGACAAAGAACGTGTCGACATGCTCGAACTCCGTCCACGGGAGCGTCGCCCCGCGGTCAATCCCGAGTGTCTTTAAGAAACCGCCGGCAGCAGATGACATACAGAAGCGGCCGTTATAGTCGATGAATCGTGTGCCGAGTGCGACCCGCGCATACTTACCGACGAGGTAACATTTCTCATTCGTCATCGAGACGCCGCCGAAGACAGACACCGCATCCTTTCCGTGCTCTCGTTGAATCCGTTTAAAGTTCGCTTCGATCACGTCGAGCGCTTCGTCCCATGTCGCTTTCTCAAACTTGCCATTCCGCTTGATGAGCGGTGTGAGGATACGGTCCGGATGCTCAATCGTTTGATAGGCCGTGACGCCTTTCGGACAAAGCTTGCCTTTATTCACCGGGAAATCGTAGCGTGGTTCGACGCCTTTGACGGCCCCGGTCTTCTCATCGACCCGGATATGCATGCCGCACTGCATCCCGCAGTAGCAACAATGGGTCGTAATCAGTTTCTCACCAGGTTTGATTAAGTTCTGTACTTCTGGCGACGTTAAAAAGTCACTCATCGTCTTCCCCTCCATAGAACGTCTCCGCTCTTCGTTTTGAAAATCCACTGACGTGATAGCCGTTAATCGTTTGAAGCGGATAATGCATCCCGTCACTTCCTGGCCGCCCGAGCGCCGAATCGAGCCGGGCCCGACGACGACAGGCGTGACAGAGATCTTGGACCGTATGTGCCGCATCGACTTTCACGAGTTGGTCCGACCCTTCGAGCATTTGTTTTACTTGCTCGATTTCTTCAAGCGTCCCGGTCGGTTCTCCGCATTTAACGCACAGGTGTCTCATCTTTTGCCTCATCTTTCGTCTCCTTCGGCCGGCCGAACCCTGGCATCGACATGCCGGTATTCGTATCGACCGGGTGCGTCGACAACTGTCCATTCATCAAGTTCAACTGCATCTTCACACGCATCGAACGTCGACACGGTTGGCAGTAATCCGACAGCTGGGTCCCGTCACTGAGTCCGAGCTGAATCGTCTGTGCTTGTAAAATCGCTTGGACGTCCTCGACTTGATTGTCCGTTGCATAGCGTGTGCCACACCCAGCGCAGACACGCGTCTCATCCGCTTCGACTTCCCGGTAGTTCATCGGTACGCTGGCTGCCATCGGTCGGACTGGCAAGTGGAACAGTTTACCGAACGGGAAGTAGCATAAAAAGATGATGACGGTCAATTGATGGAACAAGGCGAGTTCATGATGAATGAAGCCGCCGAAGAATACGTACGACACGGTCAACAAGAGACCTGATACGGTGACGATGAGCAACATGAGGAGCGGTAAAATATCAAATTCGAACCGCTGTGTCACTTTCACGTCCTGGTCGTTAATCCGGCGATAGAGTGCCATGAGCACGCCGACGAGCAACATGAGCGCGGTGATGTTCAAGCCGTTGTAGACAAGCTCGGCGAACAACCCATGCGCGGCCATTTTGATGGTCGGGATGTTGAAGACGACGATTTGATACGTCTCAATATCAATCAAATCAAAGCGCATCCATTGGAACGTCAAGCCGAACGTGATGGCGAACGACCCGAGGCATCCCCAGGCGATCAACATATGTTGGGTCCAGCGGTACCAGCCACGTTCCCAGATGAACTTCTGTAAGACGATGTTATTGACAGTTGTCGTGGCGACGGCTTTACCGGCCCGTTTCTTTTCTGCCTTCATTTGTTTAAAGCTCCTCTTCAATACTTGCGAAGTGGCCGGCCGTGCAAAGAATAACGTCAAACGAACGACCATCCCAATCATGCAAATGACGGCGGCGATATAGTAGCCGAACAACGCCATGTCCACGTGCTCAAATCCTGCCGACGCGACCCACGTCGAGAGCACCAAGGCGGTGAATCCTACGAACGACCGCTTTGCAGCGGTCGAATAAAAATAACGATCGGACATATGTGTTCCCCCTTCTCTTTCCGAGCGACTTCATAGTTTCATCATAAAGATGACATCTCGACTTAACTGTTACTTTTTTCACAGATAAGCGATTCGAGACGTGACAGAATAATGAACGAAGGAGGCGTTCCCTTATGAAATCATCATTCAAAATCATGTTATTCCTCACCATCGCGGCCATGCTCGTCGTCTTTTCCATCGGGTTTGTCTTCGCTAACCGGGCGACGACCGAGCCAGACGTCGAAGGATATGTGATTGAAATAAATGAGTCTGACCGCACCGCTCTCGTCATCAGCGGCATCACTGCAGAAGAAGCCGCTCTCTCTCCTGACACTCTTTTCGCGCAAAGTGAACCGGAAGACGTAAGTTGGTTCAAGTTTCAAGTGAAGGCGACGTTCGAACAAATCGCTGTCGGGGACCACGTCCACATTTGGAAAAAGACCGGCCCAAGTATTTTGAATACTCCGAACCGGTCTTATGTGAAAAAAGTCGCTGTGATCGACTAATATTGACGTTTGCCGTAACGTTCGCTCAGCCATAGGACTAAAAACGCCAGGCCAACCAACCATCCACTCCAGATGAGCGCTTGCTTCATATCGCCGTTGATTGTCGCCATATAAATCGCAGTGGCAAGTGTCATCGTCTCGCCCGGAATGTTCCCGGCAATCATCATCGTGATCCCGAACTCGCCGATTGACCGTGCGAAACCAAGGACGAAACCGCTCGTCAACGCAGGTAGCAGCAGTGGAATCGTCACGTAAGTGAACAGTTGACGCTCTGACCCACCGAGCACGCGTCCGGCCTCATACCATTCCGCATCGAGTTGTTTGAGCCCGAGACGAATCGTTTGGTAGATGAGCGGAAACGCGGCCAAGGCGGACGCGATGACGTTCGCCTGTTTGGTGAACAAGATGGTGACGGGCAAGAGCCCACCGATCCCGTTGTTCCCGAGGACCATCAAGGCGTATAGTCCGATCACTGTCGGTGGCAAGATGAGCGGCAGTAAAAACACTGTCTCCAGCAGCCGCTTTCCTTTAAATTGACGGTGATGCATGAAATAGGCCGCTCCGAAGGCGAGGACGAAGGCGCTCACCGTCGCCACCATCCCGACTTCGAATGTGAGTTGAAGTGGAGATTGCATCATTTGGAAAATCCTTTCGCCAAAAAGTGAGCTTGGATCTCATCATCAAACAAACGCGCATAGATATCGCGGACGTATGGATCATGCGTTAAGCGAACTGCCGGATACGAAATCGCACCCGTCGCTTCAAATGGGACCGACTGAATCGACTCGATGTCCGTCGTGAGTTCCGTTTTATAAACGAATCCCGCATTGGCGTCACCTTGTTCGATGAGCGTCAGCACTTGTCTCACGTTTTGGGCGAACATGACTCGCGGCTCCACTTCCTCCCACACATCTTCCCCTTCGAGCGCCACTTTTGCGTAACGACCGGCCGGGACATTGATCGGATCACCGATGACGATGCGAGCACATGTATTTAAGTCGTCCCACGTCTCCGCACACGGTTTCCCTTTCGGTGTTACGAGCCACAATTCGTTATGCAAGAACATATCCCGCTCTAGAATCGGGATTTGTAATCGGTCGACATCGTCAACGCTCGCGGCTAAAAAGATATCTGCCGGAGACCCGTGATTGATTTGTGCTCGCAAAGCGCCGCTCCCGTTCGTCACGACCCGAACATCAATCCCATCGAATTCCGCTTCAAGTTGTCGCTCGACCTCTTCCAAAGCCGGTCCTAAGCTCGCCGCTGCTAGGATGGTAACGGTGTCCTCCGAATCTGAACTCGACCAGACTTGACTTAGTAATAAGGCGACTGCCATCCCTACGATGACTCCACTCACCCGTTTCATGATTGATCACTCCTTTGCTTCTCTTTTATCGTAGCGATTGCTTCGCCTCCCATCTGTATCAAACGTCACAAAAATACACCCCTACGTCAGTAGAGGTGTGCCCTTATTAAGCGAACGTGCGCGCCCGCGGGAATAAAATGTTGTTCTCGAGATGAATATGTTCGAACGTATCCGATTCGAGCGCTTCTAACCGTTGATAGACAAGACGATACGTCCCACACGCACCTTCAGGCGGCGTATAGTCGTTCGTGATGTGCCGAAGCTCTTTCAAGATGTCACCCGCTGCTGCATGTTCTGACTCGAGCGAAGCCAAAATGTCATCAAGCTCCCGTCTCGTTTCAGCTGTCGGTGCCGTCTCATGACGAAGCAACGTCGGGAAGTCTTCCGTCTCTTCTTTGACGATATGTTGTTCAAGTTCCACTTTCAATTGATTGAACAATTGGTGAATGCGACCGAGGTGCGGATGATTTTGTCCGTGAACCCGGAACACTTTTGTCACATATGGTGTGAGCTGAGGCAATTCGTCCGTCAAAAACTGGTGGTGCTTATAAATGATGTGCTCAATCAATTCCGAAGAAGAAGCGGCATCCCAATCGATGCTCTTCTCGTTCATCTCTTGCTTGCGTTGATAGAGCGCATTGACTTCTTCTAAAATATCTTCTGTCGACCGTTTCGATTTGTCAGTCGCTTCAGCGAGTGGTCGGTTGCCGCCACAACAAAAATCGATTCGGTTCCGTTTGAAGATGTCTGCTGCTTGCGGGCACTGTTTGACGATTTCAGATACGTGCGTATCGCCCGTGAATGTCTGTGTCATCTGTCATAACCTCCATATTCGTTTTGACATGTTTAGCGTAGCAAGAGTTTGACGACAAAAATGTGAAATACGTCACATTTAGGTGAACGGGATTGCCTCGTTCCAAATTTGGACACAAAAAAGCCCCTCATTTTGTGAGGGGCATCGATTAATGGGAAGGCGTTTCAAACTGCTCCGCCTCTGTCGATCCGGCCAGTGCCGTCGTTGACGACTGGCCTCCAGAAATGACAAGTGACACTTCATCAAAGTACCCGGTCCCGACTTCGCGCTGGTGACGTGTCGCCGTATAACCATGCTGCTCCGCCGAGAATTCAGCTTGCTGCAACTCGGAATAGGCAGCCATCCCGCGGTCTTTGTATCCGCGGGCGAGTTCGAACATTCCGAAGTTGAGCGAGTGGAAGCCAGCGAGCGTGACGAATTGGAACTTGTACCCCATCGCACCGATCTCTTGTTGGAACGTTGCGATTTCCTCGTCTGACAGCTTCTTCTTCCAGTTGAACGAAGGTGAGCAGTTGTAAGCAAGCAGTTTGCCCGGATATTTCGCGTGAATCGCATTTGCGAATTGGCGTGCCTCATCCAAATCGGGCTCGGACGTCTCGCACCAGACGAGGTCGGCGTACGGTGCATAGGCAAGACCACGCGCGATTGCCTGCTCGATGCCTGCCTCGGTGCGGTAAAACCCTTCCGGTGTCCGGTCACCGACGATGAACGGATGGTCGATTGGGTCGATGTCGCTCGTAATCAAATTCGCCGCGTGAGCATCCGTCCGGGCGACGATAATCGTCGACACTCCCATGACGTCTGCCGCGAGCCGAGCGGCAATCAAGTTTTTCACGGCCGTCTGTGTCGGTAGCAACACTTTTCCGCCGAGATGTCCGCACTTCTTCTCCGACGACAGTTGATCCTCAAGATGGACACCGGCTGCCCCCGCCTCAATCATCGCCTTCGTCAGTTCGAACACGTTGAGCACACCGCCGAAACCGGCCTCCATGTCAGCGACAATCGGGGCGAACCAATGCGTATCGCCTTTTCCTTCCGCCGTTTGGATTTGGTCGGCGCGTTGAAGCGCCTGATTGATTCGTTTGACGACGCTCGGCACCGAATTGGCCGGATATAGGCTTTGATCCGGATACATATGTCCCGACAAGTTCGCGTCGGCGGCAACTTGCCAACCGCTCAAATAGATGGCCTCAAGACCAGCCTTTACTTGCTGGATGGCCTGGTTCCCCGTCAACGCCCCGAGCGCGTGGACGTAGTCCCGCTCGTGGAGTAACTCCCATAACCGTTCCGCTCCTTTTGTCGCGAGCGTATGTTCAATCAACACCGATCCCCGAAGTCGCATCACGTCTTCAACTCCGTATGGACGTTCGACCCCAGTAAATCGTTCCGACTGTATCATTTCCTCAACTTGTGCGCGTTGTTCGTTCATAACCATTCCTCCTGTATTATATTAATCCACATTTTAATTATTTGTTATATAACAGATGGTGCGTGCTTAATCCAAGTATGCGCAGCACTCAAGCGCCGACTTGAAGGACGAGTGTTCCATGCCGCAGCAGCGACAGACGTTTTCTTCATCACGTTCTTCCGGTTTGCGGAACACGACAACTTCTTCGACTGGCTCTCTCATGATTTGGAGCGATCCGTCGGCCCGATCGAGGACGAGACGCATCAAATCGTTCCCATAGACGAACGCCGTGTTCGCGAGCGTCGCTGTCGATTCCCCTGAGATGATTCGACGGACGACCCAACGTTCAATTAACTGTTCGCTTTCAATTTTTTTCGTTGTCATAATGATGCTCCTCCTTTTAAATTCGGTTCTAATGTCACTTGTTGTAAAAACTGTCGACGGCGCCGGTGCAAAATCGGTTCCGTATATCCGTTCGGCGACTCGTCGCCTTCGAACACTAAATCTTTCGCCGCTTGATAGGCGATCGAACGCTCCACGTCAGGCGTCATCGGACGATAATGCGGGTCCGACGCGTTCTGCGCGTCGACGACACCGGCCATCCGGACGAGCGTCGCTTCCACTTGCTCTCGACTACAGACGCCATGATACAACCAGTTGGCCACGTGCTGACTCGAGATGCGGAGCGTCGCCCGGTCTTCCATTAAGCCGACATGATGAATATCGGGCACTTTCGAGCAGCCGACACCTTGTTCGACCCAACGTACGACATATCCGAGCAAGCCTTGCAAGTTATTCTCGAGCTCCTCGTTCACGTCTTCGTCCGTGTAGTCACGCGTGGCAAGTGGAATCTCAAGCAACCGACTTCGTTCCATCACATGATCGAACGAACGAGCGGCCACTTCGCGTTGGACGTCAAAGGCGTCGACTTGATGGTAATGGAGCGCATGAAGCGTGGCCGCCGTCGGTGATGGGACCCAGGCCGTCGTCGCCCCGGATCGGACATGATTGATTTTTTCGCGCATCATCTCGCCCATACGGTCCGGCATGGCCCACATTCCTTTCCCGATTTGTCCGCTTCGGTGGAATCCGGCGTCGAGTCCTACCCGGACGTTCGACCGTTCATACGCGTCGAGCCAAGCCGAGGCTTTCATCTCACCTTTTCGGCGCATCGGTCCGAGCGTGAGCGAGGAATGAATCTCATCCCCGGTCCGGTCAAGGAAGCCTGTGTTGATAAAGACGATGCGCTCTTTCACTCGTTCAATGCAGTTCTTTAGATTGAGCGACGTCCGACGCTCCTCGTCCATCACACCAACTTTAATCGTGTGACGCGGCAGCTCGAGCGCGTCTTCAATCGCGTCGAACAAATCGTTCGTGAAGGCGACTTCTTTCGAGCCATGCATTTTCGGTTTGACGATATAGATCGAACGTTCGCGAGAATTTTGTCTAGCGTCGAGATGACGGCTCGAGATGAGCGCTGTGAAAATCCCGTCCAGGATGCCCTCTGGCACTTCACGCCCTGCCTCATCAAGCATCAAATCCGTCGTCATCAAGTGTCCGACGTTGCGAATGAACAAGAGCGACCGTCCCGGTAGCGTGACTTCACGTCCTTCCGGTCCGATATAGTGCCGGTCCGGGTTCAACTTCCGTGTGAGTCGTCTCCCGCCTTTCGTGAATGTCGCCTCGAGTGTTCCGTCCATGAGACCGAGCCAGTTCGAGTAGAGCTGGACTTTCTCTTCGGCGCACACGGCCGCGACCGAGTCCTCACAGTCGATGATGGCCGATAACGCTGATTCGAGCTCGATATCGACAAGTCCCGCTCGATCTGTTTTTCCGATAGGATGGTTCCGGTCAAACTTCAGCTCGACGTGAATCCCGTTGTGGACGAGCAGGAGCTTCTTCGGATCACTCGCCTCCCCGACATAACCGACGAGACAATCGTCTTGGAACGCGATGCGGTTCCCTGCGATGATGGCGTACGGCCTGCCCTGTGACACGAGATAGCCGTCCGTTTCCTCATGTGAGCCTTCCCCGAGCGGAAACGTATCGTCGAGAAACTGTTTGGCATAGGCGATGACCTTCGCCCCCCGTTCCGGATTATATCCAGCCGTCGGCTCCTCGTCCGTGTCGATGACGTCCGTTCCGTACAAAGCATCGTATAGGCTGCCCCAGCGAGCATTTGCTGCGTTCAACGCATAGCGCGCATTATCGAGCGGGACGACGAGTTGCGGACCGGCCTGGACGATTTCTGCGTCGACGTTCGTGACGTCGATCGTAAAGTCTGGAACGATTGGCTCGATGTAATTGATGTCTTGCAAAAATTGTTTGTATTGGTGCTGATCGAAGGTTGGTCCATGTTCCTTGTACCAGTTCTGTAACAGTCGTTCGTATGCTTCTCGTTCTCGCAACAATGCCTCGTTCCGTTCTGTGAAGTCGTCTAAAATTTGACCGACCCCAACCCAAAACTGTTGCCGTGAAGCCTCTTCGGGCAACACCCGCTCGGCAATCAAGTCGACCAGCGTACGATGGACACGGTATGTGCCGATTCTTACGTATTGTTCCAAACCATCACATCCTCCCGAATAATTGTTATATATCAGTTGAATATAATATAGACTATTATATAACAGTTTGACAACAGTTTTTTTGAATCTTTTTATTTGCCTTCTCTCTTCAAACCGATTAGGATGAATTGTGTGACCTATCAATGATTGATTTATCAATTAGTTTTAAGGAGGATGTCTCATGCGCGACGCCTGTTCGCTCAGCGACGAAATCCTTTACCACGTCATCACCGTACAAAAAGAACTCGCCCAACTGTTCGATACGGAAATGGACGGACTCAGTTCGACCCGCTTCGATATTTTGAGCAACTTGCATCACGTCGGACCGTTACGTCAACGTGAACTGCAACAACGGGTCGGAGTCGACCATGCCGCCATTACGCGTCACTTAAAACAACTCGAGACACAAGGCTTAATCACGCGCGAACGATGTCTTCAAGACAATCGGGTCATCTTTGTCGATTTGACGGATGACGGTCGCGAGCGGATTGCACATTGGACCGAGCAAAAGAAGTGCTTATCGGACCGACTTTTTGTAAACATGAAGGTAGAGGATCAACAACAGCTACTCGAATTGTTAAATACATTACAAACCAACATTCAACACGAAAGGAAGACCCTTATATGAACACGACTACACAAAAAGACTTTATGGAGATCGTCAAAGGACGCCGCTCGATTCGCGTATACGATGAGAACGTCAAAATCTCGAAAGAAGAGATGACACAAATCTTGGAGGAAGCGACGACGGCTCCGTCTTCACTTAACCTGCAACCATGGCGCTTCGTCGTCATCGATAGCGCGGAAGGGAAAGACACGCTCCTCCCGCTCGCAAGCTTCAACAAACGCCAAGTCGAGACGTCATCTGCCGTCATCGCCATCTTCGCCGATTATCAAATGGCCGATTACACAGAAGAGATTTTCGATACGGCCGTTGAACGTGGCCTCATGCCTCCAGACGTCCGTGACCGCCAAGTCGACATGATTACAGGCATCTTCAAAGACGCTCCGAAAGAATCGATCAAAGACAGCATCTTGCTCGACTCAGGTCTCGTCGCGATGCAACTCATGCTCGTCGCCCGTGCTCACGGCTACGACACAAACCCGATCGGTGGTTATGACAAAGCGAACATCGCGGAAGCGTTCGGCCTCGAGAAAGAGCGCTACCTTCCGGTCATGCTCCTCTCAATCGGAAAAGCCGCGGAAGACGGTTACCAATCGGTCCGCTTCCCAATCGACCGCATCACAGACTGGAAATAAGCAAAAGCTCAAGCGCCGAGGCGCTTGAGCTTTTTTTCATCCGATGTATTTGACGACCTCATTGAAGTCACGGCGTGTCTTCGGCGCGAAATCACGGGCCCGATGTCCGAACGCGACCATGACCGAGAGCGACCAGGCGCCTCGTTCCATGACGCCTTCTGAAATCAATAATTCGTCAATCTCCGCTTGATTGAATCCTTCGATCGGGCATGAGTCGACGCCGATTTGGGCAGCGGCCGTCATCATGTTGCCGAGCGGGATATAAGTTTGGCGTTTAATCCATTCTTGGAACACACGCTCGTCGTCCAACAGTTGATAATCTTGTTCTTGGAACTCACGGACACGTTTTACCCGAAGGGCGTATTCGTCTTCCGTCCGTCCTTGGACGTCCGTGACGATATGACGGATATAGTCCGAGTCATGCCGCATCGCTTCAGGCGTCCGTGCCAAAATCAACACGAAATGGCTTGCCGTCAACGCCTGTCCTTGCGCTCCCCAAGCATGGTCTTTAATCTTTTGGAGCAAGTCTTCGCGACGAACGACGACGAACTGCCAAGGCTCGAAACCGAACGAACTTGGTGACAGGCGGCCTGTCTCCAAGATGAATTCGAAATCTTCCTCATCGATTTTGCGGTCCGCGTCGAACTCCTTCGTCGCTTGACGCCAACGATACGCGTCTAAAATCTCTTCTTTTTTCACGATGATCCACTCCCCATTCACCAAGATGACTCCATCATATCAAAACGATAAATGAGAAAGCGCTCATGAAGATTCTTCAAGGGCAATCGGACGTCCTGCACGTAGCGAAACGGCGTCTCATCGTTCAGAAAATGTAAGTACTCATCGGCCGGATAATAGAGGATGAGATCGACCGGACGCGGCGTTCGCTCGACCGAGTCGATGATATTCGCGACGACCTGCCGGAACACGTTCACCGAGAACGGGTTGAAGAAATAAAAGCGGTTCGCCTCAGCCGGCACCTCAAACTGTTCGGCGTAGCCGCGGACGAGCTGAACACTGCCACGCGTCCGGTGTTTCTTGGCGTAGTTCATCCAATTCTCAAGTGCCGCTTCGTGGAAGCCGCCATCCATCTCGATGCCAATGGCCCGAACTCGGAACGTATAGGCGAGATAAAACGGGAGGCGCCCTTTCCCCGAACCGAAATCGACGACCGTGTCCGTGGCCGCGAGCGGATAGGCGTCACGCAACAAGTCGAGCGCCTCATAAGGAGTCGGTTCATAGCGGTGGTATTCGGCCGAGGCCGGGAACCCTTGTTGCGGTTTCGCCGTCTCGATTTGAAGCAATCGTTCATAGTCTTGTTCAGTCATAAATCTGTCCTTTCTTGGATGGCGCGGAAAAATGGATGACGCTCCATCTCTTGTTTGAACGCCTGTCGTTCTTGCCACATCACGTAGCCGACATAGAGCGGGATGAGCAACTTGAACCAGCTCGGCACGAGGAGCATCCCTGTGACGGCAAGCGGGATGAGACGTAGCCATAAGTTCCGATGACGCGGCGTCCGTATATAGAGTAAGATGGCCGACGTACGCCGGGCGGTCCCAAACCGATTCGGTCTCGGTCGATAGAGCGGACGCTTGCGCCGGCTCGGCTTCTCGATTGCGCCCGACGTGGATAATAATGCCCGGTCAAAAGCGGTACGCAGCGCCTCACTACGTTCGAGTTCTTGGCTAAGAAATGGATGACGCGTCATCCACCCCTCTCCCACATATATCGCAACCGCCACGAGGCCGCTGCCGAGAACGACCGCCCCTAAAGGCGAATCGCTGAGGAGCGCATACATACAAACGAACGTCACACACGTGACCGTAACTCGTAACATCCAATGGCTGCGCCGGACCGTCAATTGATAACGGATCCACGTATGAAGCCCGGTCAAAAACAGGAGGCTGATCCCAAATGCGGATATGGAGACAACGGGCCAACCGTCAAGCCAAAGCACGGGGATGAACATCAATAGGACAAAGAGGAGCGTTGAACCTAGTTTGATGGCGTGATAAAGCAACGAATCGTGCTTCAACCTGCGAACCAAAGAACGTTTGGCCACCAGCGTCACGTCCGCCCGTTCGACCCAGACGAAAAACTGATTTCTAAGGAGTACGATTCCAATTCCAAGCGCCCAAACGAGCGTCGGCACCTGACTCACCCCCTCGATTTCGCCTTGCCAAAGCAATCGGTATTGATACCCGAGAAAGATGGCGAACGGAATGACGCCGTACAGAACGACTGTCCAATCCAAGATGAGCCGCCACGTCTTCCACTGCTTGGTCACATGGGTGCGGACACGTCTAGCAAACAGCTGATGTTCATTCATCGCATAACCACATCTTCCATCATATCGAACAGCGACTCGCCTTCGGTTTGCAGGCTGAGACGCAATTCATCTTTCGTCCCACTTGCGAGCATGCGTCCGTCATCGATCCAGACGAAGCGGTCGCATAACCGCTCTGCCGTGTCGAGGACGTGGGTGACGAGAAGCACCCCGGTGCCTTGACGGCGTTCCGCTTCAAGTAAACGAAGCAACTGAATCGTCGTCGTCGCGTCGAGTCCGACGAACGGCTCATCGACAAGGAGAAACTTCGCCTCTTGAATGAGCGCCAACAGAATCATCGCTTTTTGCTTCATCCCTTTTGAGAACGAGGCGATATAGTCGTACCGGACCGTCTCGAGCCGAAACAGACGCAGCAATTCGTCTGTCCGCTCGCGAGTGTGAACACTCGTCAATTCCAATACGAGAGCGATATGTTCCTCGAGCGTCAAATAATCATAGTAAACCGGTTGCTCGGGGATATAGGCGTAGCGGTCGATTTTCACCGTTCCACGCATCCACGGGATTGTTCCGGTGAGACAGGCGAGCGTCGTGCTCTTCCCGGCCCCGTTCGACCCAATCATCCCAACGATTTCGCCCGGTCGGACCTCAAATTCGATGTTCTCAATGACCGACTCACCGCGTTCATACCCGGCTTGTTCAATGTGAACGTCCATTCGAACCTCCTTCGCAAAAAGTCGCCTTTTCAGGCGACATCATCGAACGATATTGACCGAAGAGAAAACGAACTTGTCATAGCGGTGCCGGGCGAATGAATATTCGAACGGCTTCCCGTTACTCAAGTAAACGACTTGTTCGACTTCGATGATTGGGTCGGTAATGTCATTCTTCAAGTAGCGTTGATCGTACTCGTCAGGTTTGTCGGCTCGAATCATCTTGTGTGAACTCGTGATCGTGTAACCGAGCTCCTGTTGGATGTAGCTATAGACCGACTTCTCTAAAATTTTACGCGACAGTCCTGTAATTAGATTGGCGACCATGTACGTCAATTCGATGACGTACGGCTCTTCGTCCACATAGCGGACACGACGAATCTCATAGACCGGTTCCGT
Source organism: Exiguobacterium chiriqhucha RW-2 (assembly GCF_000416965.1). Taxonomy (GTDB): domain Bacteria; phylum Bacillota; class Bacilli; order Exiguobacteriales; family Exiguobacteriaceae; genus Exiguobacterium; species Exiguobacterium chiriqhucha. Next base: position 170,388 of record NZ_ATCL01000022.1, on the reverse strand, counting down.
CAGCTCAATCATCAAATGGTCAGCGACTTCCTGGGTCGGGAACTTCACTTCAAAATCGAGCACTTCACTGCGCAAACTGCGGTCGCCGATGACTTGCGTCAATCCTCTCGTCTCTTTACTGATGATATTGATGCGTTCTTTTTGGAAACTGGCCGGCAAGATGAACGTCCCTTTGCCACGCTTCCGATAAATCAAGCCTTCCATCACGAGAATTTCGAGAGCGCGCTTCATCGTCATACGGCTGACACCAAATTCTTCTGCCAATTGAATCTCATCTGGGAGCGGTGTTTCGAGTTCATAAGCCTGTTCATTGATCCGATGCCGAATCTCATCCGCAATCGATTCATATTTTGGTTTTTTCTTTGTAGACATATTCCACCTCATGTATAGACATATACAAATAATATATCAAAAAAAGCTGACAAAGAGTAGGTCCTTGTCAGCTTTTCCTATTATTCTGTAAATCCATGATTGGTAATCACTTGTTTGAACCAGTGACCAGACTTTTTAACGGTCCGCTCTTGGGTCGCTAAGTCGACACCGACGAACCCATAGCGGTTCTTATAGGCGTTGCTCCATGACCAGTTGTCCATGAACGTCCATAAATGGTACCCTTTCACGTTCGCACCTTCTTCGAGCGCCCGATGCGTCCATTTCAAATGTTCACGAATGAAGTCGATCCGGTAGTCGTCTTGGACGCTGCCGTCGGCGTCACGGTAACGCTCTTCTCCTTCGACGCCCATCCCGTTCTCAGAAATGAAACACGGGATGTTGCCGTAGTTGTCTTTCAAGTTGATCAAGATGTCATAGACGCCCTGCTCATAAATTTCCCAACCACGATACGGGTTCATCTTGCGACCCGGCATCTCATAGAAGTCGAACAGATTCTCGGGCAGGAACGGCGCATCAGGATTCGGTAGCGACGCCTTTGCCTTGACCCGACGCGGTTGATAGTAATTGATGCCGAGGAGGTCGATCGTATTCGCCCGAATGAGTTCCAAGTCGCCCGGCTGCATCTCCGGCATCGCGCCTTGTTCCTGTAACACGTCGATGAGTTCTTCAGGGAACGTCCCGAGCACGGACGGGTCCAAGAACGAGCGGTTGAAGATGGCGTCGGCCAAGCGCGATGCCTTCAGATCGGCCGGATGTTGGCTGCGCGGATACGACGGTGTCAAATTCAGGATGATTCCGATTTGACCGGATTGTCCCTGCTCCCGATACGCCTGGATAGCGAGCGCGCTCGATAAAATCGAATGGTAAGCGACTTGAACGGCACGCTTGAAATCGACGACGTTCGGATAGTGGAAATCGTACAAGTAGCCGCCTTCGACCGGTACGATTGGTTCGTTATGGGTGAACCATGTCGTCACACGGTCTCCGAAAAGTTCGAAACACGTCTTCGCGAACTGTACGTAAGCGTTGACGACGTCACGTGACTCCCAACCGCCTTGGTCTTGAAGCGCCATCGGCATGTCGAAGTGATACAAGTTGATGAACGGCTCGACGTCATGATCGATGAGGCAATTGATCACATTGTTATAGAACGTGATCGCCTCTTCATTCACCTCACCGACGCCGTCTGGGAATAGACGTGACCACGAGATTGAGAAACGAAACGTGTTATGTCCGAGCTCCTTCATGAGTGTGATATCTTGCTCGTACAAATGATAGAAGTTAGACGCCTCCGTCGCGCTGACGCCATTGAAGAATCGGTTCGGTTGTTGCATATACCAATAATCCCAAATATTTAAGCCTTTGCCGCCCTCAAACGCCGCACCTTCCATTTGCGTCGCCGAAGAGGCCGTCCCCCACCAAAAATCGGTCGGGAATTGATATGTCACTGCTGCTGATGTTTTCGTTTCTGTCGGGTTCGTCATAAACTTTCTCTCCCTTATTCTCTATTTCTCATTCATACCGCTTCGTCTTTATGGTTAGCGGCTTCTTCCTGTTCTTTCTTCAAGTTCAAACGGTCAATAAATTTAAGGAATGGGAACCAGACCGCCAAGATGATCAAGAAGTTGACGAGTTGTAGCAATCCGCCGGCAAGTGAGTTCGTCGCCATCATCCCGCTGATGAACATCGGGACGGTCCAAGGTACCGCGACCCCTGTCGGCGGCGGGACGAGCCCTGTCGACATTGCAAAGTAAGTGACTGTGACCGTGATGAGTGGAGCGACAATCCACGGAATCATGATGAGCGGGTTCATGACGATCGGCAGACCGAAAATGACCGGTTCGTTGACGTTAAAGATCCCAGGTCCGAGTGACAGTTTCCCGATTTGTTTCAACTGCTTCGATTTCAAGAACAACAAAATCGCTACGATGACGGCAAGCGTCGAGCCGGATCCACCAAGGCCGACCGTATAGATTTCGACGAACTGCTTACTGATGATGTTCGGTACTTCTCCGGTCGCCGTGTACGCGTTCAAGTTTTCAAGCGACAACGTATTCCAAATCGGATCCATGACCGAGTTGACGATGACTTGTCCGTGCAGCCCGAAGAACCAGAACAATTGGACGAAGAAGATGGCGATCAACGTTGGGACGAGACCGTTACCCAATTTGACGAGCGGCTGTTGCACGACGTTGAAGATGACGTCATGTAAGTTCGTATTGAACAAGCTCGTCACACCGATGTTGAGGAGCAAGAAGACCGTGAGCGTCAACAAGGCCGGTACGAGCGCCGAGAACGACTTCGCAACCGCCGGCGGTACGCCGTCCGGCATTTTGATCGTCCAGTTCTTTTGAACGACGAATCGATAAATCTCACCTGAGAGGAAACCTGTAATCATGGCGAGGAACATTCCTTTGGCGCCAAGACGATCGAGCGGGAGGACGTTACCGACCGCTTCTGTCATTCCTTCGACTTCAATGAGGAACGGTGTCAACAAGAGGAACGATACGAGCGAAATCGCCCCACCGAAGACGGCTTCGACGTTGTAACTTTTCGAAAGATAATAGCCAATACCGAAAACGACGAAGATTGACATGATTCCCATCGTGGCCGATGGGGCGTTACCGAGTGACGATTTGAACGCATTCAGCGTCCCTTCCGACATGAACTTGTCTAAGAACGGCAAGTTGGCAATAACGACGACGATTGAACCGAACATGGTAATCGGGAACGCGAGCATGAACGCATCCCGTAATACTTGCAAATACCGACTGTTATTCAAGTAAGTCGCCATCGGCATGAGCAACTTGCTGATCAATAAGAACATTTTGTTGTCCTGTGACATAGGATTCACCCTTCTTGATTAGGATTTACAATCTTTTGCTCCATCATCTCGATCAGGCTTGCCGTCAAATCGAGCATCGTCTGAGTCGACATGAGATGGTCTTCGGCGTGAAGGAGCAACAGTGACATGTCCGTCTTCTCCCCGTTCGCCTCTTTTTGAATTTGACCGAAGTGCGTCTGATGCGCTTCTTTTAACTGTTCACGTGCTGTCGCTAGCTGCGCTTCAAACGCTTCGTAGGAACCGTTCTTATACGTTTGGATTGCTTCTTGAATCGTGCTCCGAGCGTTCCCGCTATGCAAAATCATCATGAACGCCATCTGTTCTAACGTTAACTCTTCCGTTCCTTCCATGACTTCACCCCATCAATTTGATTGCTTGCTCATACGCTGCTTTCCCATTCGCCGTTCCGTAGGCCATCATGTCGATGACTTCGACCGGTTTCGATGTTTGCGCTTTCAATTTGTCGAGCAAAAAGCGCATTTGCGGTCCGATGAGGATGACGTCCGCTTCTTCCATCTCCTTACCGACCTGGTCTTGACCGACTGCCCAAATTTTCGCTTCGTCCCCGATTGACGCCGCGTGCTGTTGCATTTTCGTGACGAGCAGGCTCGTCGACATTCCTGAACTACAAGCAAGTAATACCTTCTTCATGTTCGACCACTCCTTTTTTGAAATCGTTTACAAGTTTTATTATACACATGATTTATTTCATGTCTATACTTGATTTAAAGTTTGTTTAGTTTTTAAATTTAAAAGTGTATACGATAATAAATGAGAGTGAGGGAATTGACGATGAAAATCATCCCGTTACAGCCGCATTATCAATATCGTCTTTGGGGAGGCGACCGCTTAAAGCGTTTTGGTTTTTGTTTTGATGAAGTCTCGATCGGCGAAGCATGGACCGCCTCGGCGTTGCCGCAAGGCAGTTCCGTCGTGTCTGCCGGATTGCATATCGGGACAACGCTAGACGACCTTTATGCCACGCATCCAGAACTGTTCGGCATTAACTCACCTGTATTTCCGTTATTGATCAAGTGGATTGACCCGAACGATGATTTATCGATTCAAGTGCATCCTGATGACGAGCTCGCGCAGTCGCTCGAGGGTCAACCGTATGGAAAGAATGAATGCTGGTACATCCTCGACGCGCCAGAAGGGGGAGAAATCATCTACGGGCATACGTTCGAGTCGAAAGAGACGTTACAACAGGCGCTTGAAGCCGGTGATGTCATGTCCGGTTTAATTCGAAGACCTGTTAGCCGCGGCGATTTTTTATACGTGCCGGCCGGGACTGTCCACGCTTTGACGAAAGACGTATCTGTTCTCGAGATTCAACAAAGTTCGGATACGACGTACCGTCTCTATGATTACGGACGCACTGAACCGACGACGGGCCGCACACGTGATCTCCACGTCAATCAAGGTACCCTTGCCTCCTTCGCACCCCATCTCGACTATGTGGAACCTGCCCTGTCACTGAATCATTTCCGGACGCAGTTGACGCGCAATCCGTATTTCTTCGTCGAAAAATGGACGATCGAACGCGAAGAATCCGTCTCGACGGACACGTTCCGTTTGCTCTCGGTCGTCGAAGGGACACTTGAGATTGACGGTTCGTCCTTCGATATTGGTGCGACGTTGCTTTTGCCAGCGGGTCAGTCATTTCAGTTAGACGGAACGGCCACGTGCCTCGTCACCGGTGTATCCTCTCCAACGAAACAAAAAGCCCGCATCGGCATCGATTTGGGCGGCACAAACACACGAATCGCCGTCGTGTCGACAGAAGGGCGTCTCGAGAAACAATATAAATTGAAGACACAGCCGCACCTTGCGCTCGACACCTTGTTGAACCAAATCAAGCTTGCCGTCGAACGATTCCAACTCGAATATGACATCACGCACGTCGGCATCGCGGCACCTGGTCCGCTCGACTTAAAACGAGGTGCGTTCTTGACCCCGCCGAACCTCCCGAACTGGCACCATCAGACGATCGTGGAGCCGCTATGCACTCTGCTCGGTCTACCTGTCACGTTAGAGAATGATGCCAACGCGGCAGCGCTCGCCGAAGCGAAATTCGGGGCTGGTCGTCATGTCGACTCCGTCTTTTACGTCACGGTCAGCACAGGTATTGGCGGCGGTTTCGTCTATAAGCAAAATTTGATTAGCGGGGCTCATGGTAGCGCCGGAGAAGTCGGCAATATGATCATTCGTACGGACGGACCAGCACATCCGACGCTGAACGTCGGAGCGCTTGAGACGCATGCGAGTGGAACGGCACTTCACGAACGTGCCCGCACTAAAGGAATGACTGATTCGATGACGCTTTTGACAGACGAAATCGAACGCAGCACGTTCGTCGAGGATTTAGCGACCGGTCTCGCCAATATCATCCACACGGTCGATCCTGACGTCATTATTCTTGGAGGAGGCGTGACGGCTTCGGCTCCGTTATACTGGAATCAGTTACAAGACGCGGTCGCGATGCGAGTATACCCTCATTTGAGAGGAGCGACCCCCCTCGTCCTGCAGCAACTGCATGGCGACGCTGGCGTCATCGGGGCCGCGTTCTTGCCATAAGGAGTGGAAACAAGACATGCAACATTATTTAGCCATCGATATCGGTGGTACGAGTATCAAATACGGAGTCGTCCAAGCCGACGGCAACCTCCTGTCGAACAAACACGTCCCAACCCCAGCGACGTGGGACGGCCTGCTTGATCAAGTCGATGTGATTTTTAACGAAGCTACCCTCGAGGCCCCGCTCGACGGAATCGCCTTCAGTGCGCCCGGCTCCGTCGACTCGATGACCGGTGTGATTCATGGCATCAGCGCATTGCCGTATATCCACAATCGTCCGTTTCTACAGGCGTTCGAAGACCGTTACGACTTACCGGTCACCGTCTTGAATGATGCCAATGCGGCAGCACTCGCAGAAGGATGGAACGGTGCGGCCGCATCCGTGAAACGTTATGCGACCGTGGTCATCGGTACAGGCATCGGTGGTGCCTTCGTCGATTCGGACGTCCTCATGGTCGGGTCACACTTCCACGGCGGTGAGTACGGGTACTGGATTTTGGACCCGAACTTGCCGCATCCAGATGGAACATGGAGCGCCATCGGGTCGACGGCCGTCCTCGTCAAGCGTTGCAGCGAACAGCTCGGTCGCCCGCTCACCGGAAAAGACGTGTTCGCGCTTCAAACCGATCCGGTCATCCAAACGGAATTAGAGCGCTTCTATCGCTGGAACGCAATCGGCATGTACAATCTTCAATTCGGACTCGACCCGGAGCGGATTTTAATCGGTGGCGGCATCAGTCGCCGTCCGGAAGTCCGAGACGGCATCAAACGACACTTGGATGCGCTCTGTGACGCGTTCGGGACGTTCCACATCGATCTCGAGACGTGTGCCCACTTCAACGAGGCCAACTTGATCGGGGCCGCACGGTTTCACATGTTAGCGCAGTGAAAAAAGGGTTTCCACCACGAGTCTGTGATGGAAACCCTTTTATTGTGCCAGGCGATCTTCATGGAGGTGATGATATACCTCGTCTCGAATCGCTTCGAGCGTACGGTCATGGACAATCATATGCTCCCGAATCGTCCGGTTGACGCGTTCATTAATCTTTCCGGCCTCTAAGTATCGATCCAACACAGGAAGGCTGAAGTCGTCAATCGGCAAATAGGCGATAGGAGTCACGGCGGATCCCGATTTCACAGAGACTTGCACGCCGTTCACTTCTGGAAAGAAATAAGATTCATAATACGGTTCGACGACCAGTTCTGCTTTCGCCGCATCCCGGACTTCCGGAATCGTCGTCGGCAACGCGATGAAATATACCATTTGATCGAACGAGAATGAGACATCTTTCAATGAGACACCGAGTGCCGTAGCGTGGCGTCGCGCCAGGTTGCCTGTCACGAAACGATAACACGGCTGACTCGTCAATAAAATCGAACCGATAAAGGCGACGGTCATAATCATGACACTGAATTCGGTCATAACGTTACCCCTTCCCAACGACAAACTTGGTTTTTCCCTTTTGATTTGGCTGCATAGAGGGCTTGATCGGCACACTCAATCAACTGTTCGAGGGACTGTTCATGAAGGGTATGCTTTGAAGCGACGCCGAAGCTGAGCGTCAACTGCCCACCCGGTTGTCGCTCTCCGTTCATAAAGTTCGTTCCGAGCACGGCGCTGCGGATCGTTTCCGCCACCTGTGCCGCCTCGACCTCGTCATACTGCGGCAATAGCACGACGAACTCTTCGCCACCGAACCGATAAGCCATCTGTTCATCCGGCACGCTTCGTCGAATGACACTCGCGAGTCGCGTCAACAACTCGTTTCCAGCCAAGTGCCCATTCGTGTCGTTGAAGTGCTTGAAATGATCGATATCCATGACAATCAGTGACAGCTCGTCCGTTTCGCACTCCCGGAACAAGACGTCCAAATCTTGTTCGAACGAGCGATGGTTTTTAAGACGCGTCAAGCCGTCACGAAGCGCCAATGTCTCGATACGTTGATACAGCATCGTTTGATGGAGCGCGAGCGAGGCTTGTTCCGCAATCGGACGGACACTATCAATCTTTTGAGGGGTGATCGGCTTTTTGTTGACAACGTTATCGATGACGAGGAGTCCGTAAGGGATTCCTTGATGGTGAAGTGGGAAAATCGTACACTCATCCATTTGTAAATCGGTATGTAGCATCCGCAGCACCGGGTCATCGGCGATGCTCGCGTAGACATGGAGCGGTCGTCCTGAATCGAGCGTCTGTTTGAACAGGTGGTTGCCATGAAACGGGATCGTCATCTTCTGAATTCGTTCGTTCAACTGTTCATCGTGCGTCGAGTCCGTCTCCTTCTCATCAATCAGTCCTTGAAGATCAATGTGTTGTCTCGTGATTTCTTCCCAAATTTGAAAGCCGTCTTCTGGATTCATCGGTCCTGTCCCCATGACTCCGTAAATGCTATCTTTTTCCAAATCCGCAAAAAAGATGATTGAACGGTTAAACCCGAGCCCATGCCCCGCCGTCACCGATGTCAAAATCGTTTGCAGCAACCGGTCCGGATCGAGCGTGTCTTGCATTGTAAAACTGACTTCCCGAAACACGTTCAATTGACGAGAACTTGCCGTCAACATCCGTAACCGTCCCGACCGCTCACGCTTCAACTGTTTGACGTAGCCGAAGAGCAACGCCGCGCCTAATCCAAAGAAGACATAACTGAGCAACAGTGGAAAGGATAGTATCCCGGATTGACTGTATACTAAAAGCCAGCTGACCATAATTGCAACAGTCATGCCTTTCCAGTGAAAACAGACGAGTCCCGTCATAATCAACAACAGCACGGACCAATGCAAATCATAAAAGTCGAACAACACCCCGTGCCAAATCACGACGAGACTGCTCGTCCCGGCGAGCAGCCAGCGATTCAGGGCGGGGGTCGTCATCAACCGGAGGATGTTGAGGACGATGGTGATTAGGACAGTGCCGCCAATCAATAAGCCATAAACCATGGTTACCCCTCGTTTCATCGATTCATCTATACATTTGATTATAAATCGAATCCTTGAAGGCGGGACCGAATTCGCCCAATCACTGACCAAACTTTTAACTTCCTTGAAGTATTTTCCATAAGATGTCGAACGTCTTTATCTACCTCTCGTATGAGTGATTTCACATAATCCTTTCGTTTACTTTAGTGGAGTAACGTGGAATGATGGAATTAACTAACCTATTTAAGCGAGGTGGAAGCGTGACCCGTACCGAACATCTAGAAGCTACACGGATTTTACAACATCTATTTAACGCGTCTTCCTTCGTCGGAATCGACTTCGGTTCCGGCCCAAACCATCACCTACTTTACTTTAAACGAGACGGCAACGAGTCTTGGCTCTCAATCGAAGGACCCTGGTACGTCCACTCATCGGGTCCGTCGTTCAACGAAGACGAACAACTCCATCACCTCGTCGGACTGCGACGTGAACGCGTCCGCTCCGTCCGTTTAACAGAAGACAACCCCAACCTTGAACTTACATTTGAATCCGGATCAGTCCTGTTCGTGAACGGTTATCATGAGCAGTACGAGAGTTGGCAGGCCGGGGACGCCCGCCCGCTCGGAGGCGAGCACTTTTTACTCGTCGCCATGCCTCAAGGAGACTTGGCCGTCTTCGCGGAAGATGACGTCTGATGGCAGCCTGGACGGAGATTCTCACGTATATGTTGATTGCCGGCGGCGTCAGTCTCGCCATAATCGTTTTGCGAAAAATCACGAAAGCATAATAAAAGAGCGGCCGCGGCCGCTCTTTTATTATTTCACCGTCTCGTCCTCGAACAAGCTTGCCCCGTTCGTCTGGATGACGTCTTGATACCAGAAGAACGAGTCTTTCCGTGAACGCTCGAGTGTCCCTGACCCATCGTCGTGCTTATCGACGTAGATGAAACCGTAACGTTTGCTGTACTCCCCGGTCGATGCGCTGACAAGGTCGATACAGCCCCAGCTCGTATAACCGATGACGTCGACACCGTCTTCAATCGCCTCCACCATCGCTTTCAAATGGTCACGCAAGTACTCAATCCGATAATCGTCATGGACCGAACCGTCCGCTTCGACCTTATCATAAGCCCCGAGACCGTTCTCGACGATGAAGAGCGGCAATTCATAACGCTCATACAGTTTGTTCAAAATGACGCGAAGTCCCATCGGATCGATTTCCCAGCCCCAGTCGCTTGCTTTCAAGTAAGGGTTTTTCACACCGCTCATGATGTTCCCTGCTGCTTCGTCTTCTGTCTTCTCCGCTTTCTCGGTACGCGACATATAGTAGCTGAGTGAGAAGAAGTCGACCGTGTGTGCTTTTAGCGTCTCGAGATCGCCATCTTCCATCACGAGTTCAATCCCGTTCTCACGGAAGAATCGTTTCGCGAACGACGGATATTCACCGCGAACGTGAACGTCGCCGCAGAAGAAGTTCATCATGCGCTCGGCGTCATGCGCGTACCAAATGTCTTCCGGGTTCGAGCTGTACGGATAGACCGGCGCCGCGATGAGCATGCAGCCGATTTGCATCGACGGGTCGATTTCGCGTGCCGCTTTTGTCGCGAGCGCACTTGCCACGAGTTGATGGTGCAACCCTTGATATGTCAATTGCAACTGGTCGTCCCCTTCACGGATCGCCATCCCGAGACTGAGCATCGGCATGAATTGGGCCCCGTTGATTTCATTGAACGTGAGCCAATATTTGACCTTGCCTTGGTAACGTTCGAACAAGACACGGCTGTACCGCTCGAAAAATGTCACGAGGCGGCGGTCACGCCAACCACCGTATGCTGTCGCCAAGTGGAGCGGCAACTCATAGTGCGAGATTGTGACGAGCGGCTCAATCCCCTGCGCGACGAGCTCGTCGATGACGCGGTCATAGAATTGAAGACCTTCCTCGTTCGGCTCGAGTTCGTCACCGTTCGGGAAGATGCGCGACCAAGCGATTGACATGCGGAACGTCTTGAAGCCCATCTCTTTGAAGAGAGCGATGTCTTCCTTGTAGTGATGATAGAAGTCAATGCCTTCGTGGTTCGGGTACGTATACTCGTCATGTAGCTCGAAATCGAACGTCGGGTCATGGATGATTTTCATCCGGTCCTTGCCGCCCGGCATCACATCCGCGATCGACAGTCCTTTGCCACCTTCTTGATATCCGCCTTCAAATTGGTTCGCCGCTGTGGCGCCACCCCATAAAAAGTTTTTCGCTACTTGTTTCATATCCATTTCCTCCTTTTAGGCTAAGACGCGCAAGACGCCGTGGTTTGGTTCGACGATGCCGCTATGTGTCGGCAAGACATCTAAGTAGTTCCCTGTATTGGTGACAATTACCGGAGTTATCGTGTCGTAACCGGCTTGAGCGATGGCTTCTAAATCAAATTTCACCAACACGTCGCCTTCGGTCACTTGTTGTCCGTCTGTGACGAACGATTCGAAATGTTGTCCCCCGAGCTGGACCGTGTCGAGCCCGACGTGAATCAATACTTCGACACCGCTATGCGACCGGAGTCCGATTGCGTGCTTCGATTGATAGACCGTGACGACTTCCCCGTCGAACGGCGCATAGACGACGCCTTCCGTTGGCATGATGGCAATTCCTTTCCCCATCGCGCCACTCGAGAACACTTCATCGCGAACGGTCTCAAGTGCGACGACTTCCCCTTTGACCGGTGAGGAGACCGGTGTACCGACGTGATCAGTCAAGACAGGTGCTGATTCGACACGCGGCGACGTTTCTTCCGATGCTACTTCTTTATGGAATGCGAACGTGAGTCCGAACGAGACGAGCGTCGCAACTGCCATCCCAATCAACGCACCATAGAATGTCATATCAAGGCCCGTTGCCGGAATCATGACCGGGATACTGAACACGCCGAGACCACCCATCGCATAAGCGGCCGTCCCGAGCATACCGCCGACGACACCGCCGGCCGCGCCGCCAACCATCCCAAAGACGAACGGTTTTTTACGCGGGAGCGTCAATCCGTAAATCGCCGGCTCGGTGATACCGAACACACCAGCGATCGTCGACGAGGTACCAAGTCCTTTCGTCTTCGGGTCACGCGCCTTCAATGTGATGGCGAGCGTTGCCCCGACTTGACCGAATGTCGCCATGAGGACTCCGACGACGATCGTGTCCATGCCGACGACTGCCAAGTTGTTGATGATAATCGGCACGAGCCCCCAATGGAGACCGAACATGACGAGCACTTGCCAAAATGCACCGATGAAAGCGATGGCGACGACTGGACTGAGTTCATATAAGAACGAGTAGCCGCCGGCGAGACCTTGACTCGCGTATGTTGCGACCGGACCGATGGCGAGGAACGTGAGCGGGACGACAATCAAGAGTGCCATCATCGGGGTCGTGAAGTTACGGACCGCCTCATGCGTGTGTTTGTTGAAGAACGTTTCGACTTTCGATGACACGTACGCCGCCAAGATAATCGGGATGACCGAGGACGCGTAGCTCATCAAGACGACTGGCACCGTGAGGAATGAGAGTGACTCGCCCGCACCTTGTATCGCGACGATAGCCGGATAGACGAGCGCACCCCCGATAATCATCCCAATATACGGATTGCCGCCAAACTTCTTCGCTGCCGAATGGCCGAGGATGACCGGTAAGAAGTAGAAGAGCGCGTCGGCCGCTGCGTTCAAGACGATGTATGTGCCCATGTCTTGTGTCAGTAAGCCGAGGGCGACGAGAATGGCGAGCAACCCTTTCAATAGACCACTACCGGCCATCGGACCGAGAATCGGGGTGAAAATCCCCGCAATCACATCAATCAAACGGTTAAAGACGCCCGTTTTTTCCGTATCGTCGTTCGATGACGTCTGGAATCCACCCGCCTCGACCACGTCTTGATAGACGTATGGGACGTTGTTGCCGATGACGACTTGGAATTGACCGCCGCTTTGGACGACCGTGATGACGCCGTCATGATTTTTTAACGCTTCAGGATTGGCTTTCTGTTCATCTTTCAATTTAAAACGTAGCCGTGTTGCACAATGGAACACGCTTTTGACGTTATCTTTCCCGCCGACGTGACGAATGATGTCCGCGGCGAGCGTTTTTGTTTGGCTCATACTGTTCACTCCTTCAATTTGGGTAAAAAGAAAAACCTAAATGAACGCACACGGGAGGTGCCGTCATTTAGGTTTGGCCTGCATCATCAGTAACCATCCTTAGGATCGTCGTTCTTTCATTAAGTTTTCGATATGAATCATCATATACAACCGCTCATCGGTCGAAACCTCGTAATTGTACTTCGTGGCGATTAGACCGGCGATTTTCTCGACACATTCGTAAGCATCCGGATAGCGCAGCTTCACCATCTCGAACAGTGTCTCGTCGCCCCCCTGCTTAATCTTCTCACCTGAGGCAAGCCGTTGGACGAAATACTTCAAGTGGGTCAAGAATCGTGAATAGGCGTATGATTCTTCATCCAAATCAATTTGAAAGTGGTACGTGATGATGGTGAGGATTGCTTGTGTGGCGCGTGTCATCTCGGTGACGAGATGCAAATTTTCACCTTTGGCGCCCGACATCGTCGCGTTGACGAGATGGAGCGCGATGGCGACCGCCTCGTCTTCGTCTAATTTGACGTCGTGCCGTTCATTGATGAGGGCGACCGCTTCTTTCCCGATGGTGAACTCGGGTCCGTAAAATCGTTTCACTTCCCAAACGAGCGGGTTCCGAATGATGATTCCATCCCGATACCGACTGAGGGCGAAATGGATGTGGTCGGCGAGGGTCACATATAGCGAATCATGGACCGACTTCTCAAGCCGCGTCTCCGCCAACTTGACGATTTCTTTGACCGTATCCATCTCCGCCGCTGGCATCTCATTCAAAAAATGAACGAACCGTTCGTGGCTCTCTTTACTCTCGAGCGTAAAGACTTTTTCGATCCGCGCTTGATCAATCGCATCACCCGGACGTTTTTGAAACGCAATCCCCCGTCCCATGACGACTTGTTCTTGACCGTTCGCTTGAATGGCCACGACGTTATTGTTGAACACTTTTGAAATCTGCATGGAATCAATTCACCTCCGCTCAAGTTCGAGTGAAAAGAAAAAAACCTAAATTCACACCGGTCCGCCCAAATTTGGATGATCGGCATCAATTTAGGTTTTGCCTGCTTGACCAGTAACAATCCCAAAATGGATTTTCTTCTTCTCGCTACTAGCATACTCCCTTGAAATCTTGACGTCAACATAAAAATAAAACGCTTACACCGTGACCGTTTTCACTCGAACAGGATGCGTTGCATCCGTTCTGGTGCCGCTAGAAAATCACGCATGACACGGACGTGCTCGAGTTCGTCGAACGTCGTCGGCCGGAGTCCCGTCTCGACTTGGAGTATGTCGGCGTCAGGATACGACATGAGGATTGGTGAATGGGTCGCGATGATGAATTGACTGCCCGATTGGACGAGTTCATGCATCCGCGCGAGCATCGTCAACTGCCGCATCGGGGACAAGGCGGCCTCAGGCTCGTCCAATATATAGAGCCCGCCATCCCGGAAACGATGGAGCATGAGCGACAAGAACGCCTCCCCGTGCGATTGCTCATGGAGCGATCGACCGCCGTAAGACGCATAGAACCGTTCCGGGTCGGGCGACGTCCGGGCAATCTCATCCACATAACTCGACAATTGATATGCCGTCTCGGCCCGGAGGAAAAATCCGTCCTTCGGTCGATAGGCACCCCGAATCGGACGGAGCGCCTCGAACAACGGGCTATGTGTTGCCTCGGTCTCAAAACGGAACGTCGTCGCCCCACCTTCCGGATTGAATCCGGCGGCGATGGCCATCCCTTCGACCAACGTCGATTTTCCACTCCCATTCTCGCCGACCAAGAACGTGACCGACTTCGTCATCGTCAGTTCATCAAACCCCTCAAAAATCGGTAGCGAGAACGGATAGCCAGGTGTCTCAATCCGGTCCCGTTCCAAGCGCACACCCCGCAAAAATAAGTTTATTCCCATTCGATCCAAAACAGTGCCCCCTCTCTCGACTCAATCCCGTACGACAGCCCTTGTGCCTCGAGTAACAGCTTATTGATAGCCAGACCAAGCCCGTGCCCGTTCGAGCGGTCGCCTTTCACATACATGTCCCAGATGTTGGCACGCATCGATGCTGTGATGCCCGGACCGTCATCCTCGATTTCAAGCCGTCGCTCGGTGAGCCTGATTGTAATCATTCCGCCAATCGGACTCGCATGATACGCGTTCTGAAGAAAGTTTGACAGGATGCGCTCCATCGCCAACCGGTCCGCCTGAACGACCGCGTCCTCGACGAGTTCAAGTGTGACCGTCACTTGCTTGTGACGGAACCATTCCTCCATCCGCGCGACCGTCGCTTCAATCAATTCATTCATGTGAACAGTCTCAATCGTGAGCGCCAGCTTGCCTGCCGATAGCTTCGAGTATTCGAGCATCTGGGTGACGAGCCGGTCGATGCGATCGACTTCTTCGGTCATGCTACGTCCCGTCGCGGCCACGTCTTCTTGTTTAACGACACCGAGTTCGAGCATCTCCGCCTCGTTTCGGACGATGGCGAGCGGGGTGCGGACGTCGTGCGTGATTCCGGAGATGAACGTGTTTTGCAGTCGCTCTTTCTCTTCGAGCGACGTGTTCATTTGACGGACCGCTTCCGTCAAATCCCCAATCTCGTCGTCGGTGACCGGTGGCAACGTGAGATCATGCCGACCCGACATGATGGACGCGGTCGCCTGCTTCAGCTCGATGAGCGGGGACGTCAAACGCCGACCCATCCAATACGTGACACCGACGGCGACGAGGAGTGCGAGCAAAAAACCGCTGCCAAGAATGACATAAATTTGGCGAAACTGAGGGTTCGACAGCGGGATAGGTGCATACGTCACGATTTGAACATCTCCTTCTTCCCGAAGGAACGTCAATAGCCGCATCCCGTTCACGCTGACCTCGTCTCGTTCGGACAATCCGTCCGGGTCGAGCATCGGCGTCATCTGTCGACGCATCCTACCTCCCCGTTCAAGATTGACCGCCTCCCCGCCTTGAAACACGAGGACATCGAGCTGTCCGGGTATGCCGCGCCCATCCACGAGAGCCTCGTAGACGATATCCGCCTCACGCGCTAATTGGTCATAGCTCTCTGTCTCAGCGAAACGTCCAATCAATAGCGACGTCAGGCCGAACGTGAGCAACGCCATGACGACGAGCGGAAGGATTGCCGTCCAAAGCAATTTTTTCATCAAACGGCTCATCAGACTTCCTCCAATCGATAACCGACGCGGTGCACCGTCTTCAATTGCTGTTTCATCGTCGGTGACTTATCCCGCAACTGTTTGACGTGCGTATCGACCGTCCGCGTGTCCCCGGCGAACGTGTAATCCCACACCTCGTCGAGTAGACGGTTGCGATCGAGCGCTTCTCCGCTATGCTTCAAAAAGAAAAGTAACAACTCATATTCTTTATTGGTCATTCGAATCGCTTGCCCGGCGTCGGTCACCGTGCGCGAACGTGCGTCCACCGTCATGTCGCCGAACGAAATCTCGTCCGTCTGTTTGACGAGACGCTTCAGACGAATTTCGAGTTCTTTTAACACAATCGGTTTGACCAAATAATCGTCGGCCCCGAGCTCGAGACCGAACACACGGTCATCTGCCTCTCCTCGTGCCGTCGCCAAGATGATGGCCGGCCGTGGCTTAAGCGCCTTCAGTTTTGGAATGAGCGTCCATCCTTCCCCGTCCGGCAGACGAACGTCGAGCAAGACTGCATCGAACGGTTGCTCGAGCTGTCGTTTCGCCTCGGCGAGCGTGCCGGCCACACTGACATGAAACCCCGCGTACGTTAAAAAGCGGGCGAGCCCGTCCGCTAATTTCGGTTCATCTTCGACTACGAGTACGTTCATCTTTATCGCCTCCACCCCCATTATATCGCATCGCGAAACGAACCCATCATTTCCCAAAGACAATTTGCAGAAACCTTGCAACTCCCTCACAACTTTTGAACGTTCACGTCCTACACTTGAAGTAGTAAAGGAGGAGATTGACATGAATTCATCTAAATTAGCCATCGCCCTGGCCGGCCTACTTGCCGTCTCAGGAACCGGCGTCTATGCCGCCACGAACGATACGACAACAACCGACGGAACGGAAACGACGACCCAATGCGAACGCGGAGAACACGGCGAGCGGGGTATGTTCGGTGACCGGGCCGCCGGGCAGGCCGCTTTGCTCGAGGCGCTCGGTTTGACCGAAGCCGAGGTGGAGGCAGCGCGAGAAGAAGGACAATCGCTTCCTGAACTCGCGGAAGAAAAAGGGATCACCATCGAACAGTTCATCGAGGCGATCATCACTTCTCATGAAGCGAAACTTGAGGCAGCCGTCGAATCCGGTGACTTGACGCAAGATGAGGCCGACGCGATTCTTGCCAACCACGAAGAACGTTTTGCTGACGTCACGAGTTACGACGACTTAGGCGACATGCGCGGCTTTGGCGGTGGACGTCACGGAGGTGGGCATGGCCCTCATCACGGTGGTCAATTCGGTGGACCGAACCAAGATGAGGACACACCTGCGGCCAATGATAACGTAGACAATCAGAGCACCAATTCACTGTAAGCAAAAAGGCAACCTCGCGGTTGCCTTTTCATATGGCCAATAACAGTAAAGCGTATCCGATGAGCCCGACAGCAAACGCACGAAAGCTGCTGTCTCGCTCTTCCGGCAGCTCTTCTTTCATGACGTTCAAAATAATCCCCCCGGCCAAGAACGCGACAATCATCGACAGCGTCACTTCATGGAGCACTGAAAATGCGCCGACGCCCCACCCGGCAAGCACAGCCAACGACAACCACAATCGGCCTCGCCTGTCGTACGACTCCTGATGGTGATGCCTCAGACCCTGGTCGACCGTGATGAAATGAATCCCTAATGCGACAAAGTAGAGTGTCATCGCCCATGCCGTATCGAACTCGCTCTCCGCGAGCACGTAGCCGATGCTGAAGTTGTAGACGATGAACAACGCCATGTGAATCCAAAAAACGCTGCCGTTGCCACGCCGTTTCATTTGCGTGGCCAACCGTTCCAAGCCATAAAACACGGCCAGACCGAGCATGCTGACGACGAGGATATGATTCTCGATTGAAGCGAACAGTCCGCTCTCGAGATGTCCTTCGAGTTCTTGTTGATATTCGTTCAGTTCAGGCAAGAGATGAAGAAACACATAGGCGACGGCGACTCCGCCGGCGAGTGACAGAAACCGGCTCCGCGGCGTCTCGCGCACGTGAATCAACTGTCCTGAAAAGTAGTGAATCAAGGCAAATCCGATGGCGAACAACAAGCTTAACCAAAACATCCAGTCACCTCCGACACGTTACCCGAAAGCCGAACTGTACGTGATGACTCCCGGTCCTTGTTCCTTACCCGAGTGTCCTCCCGGATACACTCATTCGCCTCGTTCGGCACGTTGCCGCGCCCGAATCTCTTTCTCGACGCGACGGAGCGCCTTCTTCGAACCGCGAGCAAAGTCATGGGCTTCTTTCCGGTCCCGGTAATCGATGAATAACGTTTCCAGGTCATAACCAGCTGGATACAGGTCGAGCGCTTTCGCCTCGCGTCGGACGCGGCGGAGCGGTTGCTCACTGAAGACACCATCGACATACACGGTGACTTGGCGCAACGATTCGTCCATCGCATAGACAAGACCGACTTGATCCGTCTCGAGCAGGCGGACCCGGTCACCTTTCACTAGCATTTGGTCAGGTTCGACGACAGGGCGGACGACTTCTTGTGTCAGTCGCGTCGCATCAAGGAGCGACTGGTCGTACGTCTTGTCGTGCATATAGCGGGCCGCCTGCCTCAAAATCGATTCGGGCAATTTCATTTTCCGGGCAATGAATAAGGCGTTGCTGTCGCCGGACTGCCCAATCAACAGCCGATACTTCGGTTCGAGCGTGTCCGGGTCGAACTGCATGGCCGCGTTCATGAAGTCAGGATGCGTCTCGGAGTACGCTTTGATTTCGCCGTAATGGGTCGAGGCGACGACGAGACAGCCCCGTTTGTATGCCTCTTCCAAAATCGCGATGGCGAGGGCCGCTCCCTCGTTCGGCTCAGTTCCGCTTCCGATCTCATCGAATAACAGTAACGACCGTTTCCCCGCCTTCTGCATGATGTTCGCCACGTTATGCATATGGGCCGAGAACGTGCTGAGCGCCGAACCCATGTCCTGGTTGTCCCCGATGTCGACGAATACGTCGTCAAACGTCGAGATGTCCGTGTCCGGATGGGCCGGGATATGAAGTCCGCTCATCGTCATCAAACTGAGCAGACCGATCGTCTTCAAGACGACCGTCTTCCCGCCGGCGTTCGGTCCGGTGATAATCAGACCGCGGTACGTGTCCCCGAGCGAGAAGTCGAGCGGGACCGCCCGTTCGAGGAGTGGGTGGCGGACTTGTTTCAATCGAATGTTCCCGACACCGTTCACACGCGGAGCGATACCATCGATGGCTTGGCTATACTTCCCTTTCGCGAACACCATATCGTATTGGGCGATGACGTCGAGCGTCGCTTCGATGGTCGGCAACGCTTCCGCCACCATGCCGGTGAGCGTGGCGAGCACTTGATAGATTTCGACCGCTTCCTCCGTTCGTTTGACGACGAGTTCCGCGTTCAGCTTCGCCACCGCTTCCGGTTCGATGAACACAGTCGTGCCGCGGCTCGAGGTGTCGATGATCGCCCCAGCGACTTTATGTTTATACGACGCTTTGATCGGAATCGTGAATCGGTCTTGTTTCTTCGTCACAAAGCCGTCTTGAATCGCTTCCCGGTTCGCAGCGCTCTTCAAGAACTTGCTCAACCGCTCCTCGATTCGTCCTTCGAGAATGTCGATTTGTTTGCGAACCCGTTTCAATTCTTTGGACGCCTCGTCGACGACACGTCCCCCGCGAATCGACTGGATAATGTCTTCCTCGATACTGCGCCACTCGCTCATCTCTCCCGCGTAAAGGGACAAGAGCGGTGCAAAGAACGCCTGCTCGGCCATGAACCGCTTCAGTTTCCGGGCACCCCGGAAAAATTCGGCGACGGCTTCGAGTTCGCTTGCCTCGAGCTGGATGCCCCGGCTGATTTTACCGATGAGTGGTTCCATATCGGATACCCCGATAAAGGGGACGTGTGACGTCGCGTCGAGAATCGCGCGTGCTTCCGATGTCTCTTGGAGCCGTTTTTTCACCGTTTGCAAATGGCTCGTCGGACGCTGGTTTCGTAACAAGTTGCGTCCGAATCCGCTGATGCAGTAGCGTTCGACGTGTTGAATCAAGTCGTTATATTGTAGTTTGTCTAAAGTTTGTTCATTCATGATGGAGTCTCCTTAAAAATGGGATGGAGATACCGCGCAAACAAAAAGCGTCGGCCGATGACGACCAACGCAAAAAGACAGACCGGTGTCTGGCAGTTTATGAAGGGCGGTATCTGTAACAGAACATGAAGGCATGACAAAAAGACGTGTCATCCAACATTTTTCAGTTCGTTAGGCAGATACAACCTCACTCATTAACATGCAACACCTTTCTCATTCAGTTTCGCCCTAACTATACAACAGATTTTCGAAGAAGTAAAATTTCTAGAGAACGCTTTCAAATTAGGTCTTGATATCTATACATCGGCGTGCTATCTTGAGGGTGACGAAACGAATAATGATCACATGTGACTGATTCGATCAGGCATGGGGTAAGACGAAAGGCTCAGGCCACCCGTCTATACTCCATGCCTGTTTTGTTTTTTCACAATCATTTTTCAAGCGAAAGGATGATTTGATTATGTTATTGAATAAGTGGATGAAGAGACATACACTCACACTTTATGCACCCATGGAAGGAGACATCATTCCACTTGAGGAAGTGACCGACCCTGTCTTCAGCGAGAAGATGATGGGCGACGGGATCGCCATCATGCCGACGGACGGAACCGTCGTCGCCCCGGCTGATGGGACCATCGTCCAAGTCGCACCGACGAAGCATGCCATCGGACTCCGTTCGGGAGACGGAGCTGAAATTTTGATTCATGTCGGACTCGATACGGTCGAGCTTGCGGGAAGCCCGTTCGATGTCCACGTCAAAGTCGGTGACACGGTCACGACCGGACAGCCACTGTTGACAGCCGACTTGGAACAAATCCGGCAAGCCGGAAAAGACACGGTCACCCCAATGGTCATCACGAACGGAGGCGCTTTGGAACAGCCATACTCGTTCCATGCAGGCGGCCCATCGCTTCCTGGGAAGACCGTCGTCGCTCAAGCGGAACAATGACTCCTCGATAGGAGGACACATGTTAAAAATCAAAAAGATTCTAAACAACAACGCGGTCATCGTCTCAGACGAGGGTGAAGAGAAAATCGCCATCGGACCGGGCGTCGCATTCAAGAAGGCACGCAACGATATCGTCAATCCGCATAAAGTTGAAAAGTTGTTCGTCATGTCGGAGAACGATAAATTTCAACAACTGCTGACGCGGATTCCAATCGAGCACTTCACGATTTCAGAAGAAATCATTTCGCATGCGGAAAAACGGCTCGAGACGACGTTCAACGAACACATCCATATCGTCCTCACCGATCACATCTCGTTCGCCATCGAGCGCGAGCAAGAAGGCATTTCGCTCCGAAATAAACTGTTGAACGAGATTAAGATTTTATATCGAAACGAGTACGAGATTGGACTATGGGCGCTTCACCTCATCGAGGACAAACTCGGCGTCAAGATGCCGAAAGATGAGGCAGCCTTCATCGCGCTGCACATCCATACACTAAAAGTGAAGGGAGGTGATTTACGCAAGACGGTCAAACAGACGACAATCGTACGTGACATGATTCAATCGATTTCGAGACGACTCGATCTATCTATAGAAGAAGATGACTTATCCTATCAACGCTTATTAACTCATTTACGATTCGTCATGGATCGGGTCAACCATTACGATCACCATACGATCGACGAAGATATGCTTCTCATGATTCAAACGAAGTTCTCGTCGGCCTATGCATGTGCGTCTGACGTCGCAAACGAAATGGAAGACTTATACGGCATCGTCTTGCCCGAATCAGAGCTTGGTTATATTACGCTCCACATTCAACGCCTGCAAGATCAACACCATCAAAAAGGAGGAAATTCACAATGATGAACTTTTTACAACGTCTCGGACGTTCCCTCATGTTGCCAGTTGCCGTACTTCCTGCAGCTGCCATTCTCATGGGGATTGGTTACTGGATTGATCCCGTCGGCTGGGGTTCTGAAAACATCGCCGCCGCATTCTTGATCAAAGCCGGTGCAGCCATTATCGATAACATTCCAATTCTCTTCGCAGTCGGGGTTGCCCTCGGGATGGCGAAAAACCGTGACGGCTCAGCCGCTCTAAGCGGACTTGTCGCCTTCCTCACGGTCACGACACTCTTGTCTTCGGCAACGGTCGCCTTGTTCCAAGGTGTCGACGTCGAAGCCGTCAACCCAGCGTTCGGTAAGATTGCCAACGCGTTCGTCGGTATCTTGTCAGGTATCGTCGCCGCTCAAATGTACAACCGCTTTAGCCATGTGAAACTTCCAGACGCGCTCGCTTTCTTCAGCGGCAAGCGTCTCGTCCCAATCATGACAGCGTTCTCGATGATTCTCGTCTCGGTCGCCCTCTACTTCGTCTGGCCGGTCGTTTACACAGGACTCGTCGGATTCGGAGAAACAATCTCGAAAATGGGCGCGATCGGTGCTGGACTTTATGGATTCTTCAACCGCTTGTTGATCCCGACAGGTCTTCACCATGCCTTGAACTCGGTGTTCTGGTTCGATGTTGCCGGCATCAATGATATCGGTAACTTCTGGTCAGGCGAAGGCGTGAAAGGAATCACTGGTCGCTATCAAGCCGGATTCTTCCCGATCATGATGTTCGGTCTTCCGGC
Organism: Exiguobacterium chiriqhucha RW-2; assembly: GCF_000416965.1. GTDB lineage: Bacteria > Bacillota > Bacilli > Exiguobacteriales > Exiguobacteriaceae > Exiguobacterium > Exiguobacterium chiriqhucha. The sequence goes on along the minus strand of NZ_ATCL01000022.1, from coordinate 147,679 downwards.
AGCAGCTCTTGCGATGTACCATACAGCAAAAACGAAACGTAAGAAACAAGCGGCCTCGCTTCTTCTCGCCGCAGCGTTCGCATCGTTCTTCACAGGTGTCACGGAACCACTCGAATTCTCGTTCATGTTCCTCGCACCAGTTCTTTACCTCGTGCACGCGGTCTTGACAGGGATTTCCCTCTTCATCGCGGCGACGTTCCAATGGACGGCCGGGTTCGGCTTCAGTGCCGGTCTCGTCGACTTCGTCCTCAGCTCGCGTCTACCACTTGCGAACCAGCCTTACATGTTGCTCGTTCAAGGTCTCGTCTTCGGTGCCATCTACTACGTCATCTTCCGCTTCATGATCGTCAAGCTCAACTTGGCGACACCAGGTCGTGAATCAGACGAAACGGTTGACGCGGTTGCAACGGAAACAGCGCCTGAAGGTGAAACACGCACGGCTCCAGTCGCAGCCGGCGGACAGTACTCTGCCATGGCAGCGATGATTTACGATGGTCTCGGCGGCGATCAAAACGTCACGGGCATCGAATCGTGTGTCACGCGTCTCCGTGTCGATGTGAAAGACATGGATACGGTCGACCAAGCCCAAATCAAGAAAGCAGGCATCCCTGGTATCAAGGTTGTCAGCCCGAACCACATTCAAGTCATCGTCGGAACGAACGTCCAATTCGTCCTCGAAGAGATTGAAAAACTCCGGAGCCACCGCGCCGGGTAACTGACGAAAGCCACCTCATGCGCGAGGTGGCTTTTTGCTGTCTTGGCTCATATGTTAATAAAATTGTCGTTCACTCAGCTCTTCTTTTTGACTGACATCAACATTAGCGAAACCGTGATCGAGTAAATCAATAAGAAGATGACAATGCCTAACTCAAGTGCCGATTCAAACATGAGACCCCTCCATTCTCTCTTCTTCCTATTATTCCCATTCGCAATCGATTCAAACGGGATGTGTATATGAATCTAGTTCTACTCACATGAAAAAGCCCTCTTTCTAAAAAGAGGACTCTCGCGATGTTGTTACATACTGCGAAGTCTCGCAATCCGTTCGGCCGGATTGGGGTGCGTCGAGAACAGGCCACTTAGCTTTTTCTTGAGCGGGTCTGAAAAGTAGAGCGACGCCGAGGCACGTGAGGCTTCCTTCACTGGTGTCTGGATATTGGCGATTTTCTCGAGCGCCGACGCGAGGGCATCCGGATTACGCGTCAATTCGGCCCCGCTCGCGTCCGCCAAAAACTCACGATTCCGTGAGATGGCCAAATTGACGAGCGTGGCAATGAGCGGTGCGAGAATCAACAACACGAGCCCGACAATCATGAAGATCGGGTTTTGGTTGTTGTCACGGCGGCCGCCGACGCTCCGGAAGAACAGCATCCTCGACCCGATATCGCTCATGATGGCGATCACCGAGACGAGGGCGAGCGTCACTGTCGCCAGTCGCACATCGTAATTTTTAATATGGGCGACTTCATGGGCGATAACACCTTCGATTTCTTCTCGCGTCAACTGGTCGAGCAGTCCGGTCGTCACGGCGACGGCCGCCTTTTCTGGTTTCAGGCCGGTCGCGAACGCGTTCGGCGACGCATCGTTGATGATGAAGATGCGCGGCATCGGGACGCGCGCGACCATCGCCATATTCTCGACGGTGTGCCAAAGAAACCGGTGCTGGTCGACCGACGTGATTTCTTGGGCATGGTTCATCTTCATGACGATATTCGTGCTCGACATGATGACGATTCCGATATAAAACAGAGAGAACACGGGCGTGAAGATGAGGCCCGGTAGCGGGTCACCATAATTCAAATACGAGATGACCACTCCGACCCCTAAGACGAGAAGGACGAATCCGGCCACGATGAACACGGTCTTGATTTTATTTTTCCGAATCTGTTCATATAAAATCATCGTCGCCACTCCAATCCATTAGAATGAAACACGCACGTTTTCGCGTTCTTCTTCACGAGCTTCGAGCATGTCGCGTTTTTCGAAGTTGTGAACGGAGGCGATGATGTTCGTAGGGACCGATTCGACTTTCGTGTTATATTTCATAACCGTATTGTTATACAACTGTCGTGAGTAGGCGACCTTATTTTCGGTTTGCGTCAGTTCTTCTTGGAGCATCTTGAAGTTCTCGTTCGCTTTCAAATCTGGATATGCCTCACGGAGCGCGAACAAGTTTTTCAGCGCGCCGCTCAATTGATCGTTCACTTCCATCTGTTCTTGACGGCTCGTCTTCGACCCGAGCTGATTCCGGAGCTCGACGACTTTCGCCAGCGTCTCTTGCTCGTGCTTGGCATAGCCCTTCACCGTCTCGACCAAGTTCGGAATCAAATCGTAACGCCGTTTCAACTGTACATCAATCTGTGCCCACGCCTCGTCGACCCAGTTTCGATATTTGACAAGTCCGTTGTACATCGAGAAATAGACGAACGCCAAGACAACGATAATCCCAATTGCGATAATCCAACCCATTTCGACACCTCATTTCATGATTTTCTCCTGTATTAATTCCCTCTCGTCGTATACCATAAGCATAACTTAGGAAAATATAGTAAATGATTCATATCTACAGTGAGCTTTCTCACGATTTCATACAAAGGAGTGTCACGATGTCTATTCCATCCATCGTCGTCGCTGTGAAGGCAGTGATTGTGCAAGACGATCGGCTCCTCATCATCAAACGGGCAACCGATGATGAAATCTATCCTGGCACGTGGGAGCTTGTCGGCGGCAAGCTCGATTTTGGCGAGACGCTCGAACAGGCCCTAGAACGGGAAGTATTCGAAGAAACCGGGCTACGCGTAACGGTTCAACACTTACTGTACGCCACGACATTTTTGACCGACTCGAATCGTCAAGTCGTCCTGATGACGTACTGGGCTCATCCCGTCGCAACAACCATCACTCTCTCTGAAGAGCATAGCGATGCCAGATGGGTGACGGCTGATGAAGTACGACAGATGTTACTTCAACCGATTCTCGATGATTTAGATTCACATGACGTATGGACCTTGATTCAAACAAAAACAATCAACTGACAGGAGTGCTTGCTATGCTTGTGACTGACCTCGATTCCCGATTGACTGAGTTATACGAAGAGATGGTGTCGCTTCGACGCCACTTCCACCAACATCCCGAACTCTCCTTTGAAGAACGGGAGACACCGCGGACGATTGCGGCCTATTTACGTGAGCTCGGGCTCGACGTGCGCGAACACGTCGGCGGCAACGGTGTCGTCGGACGGATTCATGGCGGTGACGGTCCAACCATCGCGTTTCGTGCCGACTTCGATGCGTTACCGATTCAAGATTTAAAAGATGTCCCGTATCGTTCAAAAGTGAACGGCTCGATGCACGCCTGCGGCCATGATGCCCATACGGCGACGCTGCTCGTCTTGGCGAAAGCCCTTACGGAAATCGATCTTCCCGGAGATGTCGTCCTCATCCATCAGTTCGCGGAAGAGCTCGCACCAGGCGGGGCCAAACCGATGATCGAAGATGGCTGCCTCGACGGGGTCGACTACATTTACGGTTCTCATATTTGGACGCCGCTTCCATTCGGCACGGTTGGTGTGAAGACCGGACCGATCATGGCGGCGGCCGACCGGTTCGAACTGACCGTCAAAGGCAAGGGAGGTCACGGGGCCATCCCGCAACACACGGTCGATGCCGTCATGGTCGGAACCAATATCGTCAGCCAGTTGCAACAAGTCATCAGCCGCCGCATCGACCCGCTCGAACCGGCCGTCTTGACCGTCGGGACGTTCGTCGCCGGTCAAGCGTTCAACGTCATCGCCGACGAGGCGAAACTGTCCGGCACGGTACGGACGTTCACCCCGGAGACACAGACGCGCATCATTACCGAGATGGAGCGCACCATCGCCCACATCTGTTCGGCGAGTGAGGCACATTATGAGCTCGATTACATTCGCGGCTATCCCGCTGTCATCAACCATGCGACCGAGACCGACCATGTGCGTCGCAGTGCCGCGCGTGTCGTCGGGACGGATGGCGTCATCGAGATGGCACCGCTCATGGTCGGAGAAGATTTCGCCTACTATATGCAACACGTCCCCGGTAGTTTCTTTTTCACAGGGGCCGGCAACCCGGAAGTCGGAGCCGTCTTCCCGCACCATCACCCTCGGTTCGATGTGGATGAACGGGCGATGCTGCATACCGCCCGCATCCTCATGCAGGCGGCGTTCGAGACGTGGAACATGCACAAAAAAGAAGACTGACGCCGCGGCGTCAGTCTTCTTCTGTTTGATCAGATAGCATCGACACGAGCACTTGGTCGACACGTTTTCCGTCCATATCGACGACTTCGAACCGGAGTCCGTACGCCTCGACGACATCTCCCCGTTTCGGGAAGTCCCCGAGCGAATAAATGACGAGACCGGCAAGCGTATGATAGGAATTGCGTCCTTCATCGAAACGATTGTCTCGAATCCCAAACGTCCGCTTCAAATCTTCGATGCCGAGCAAACCGTCGGCTAAATACGAACCGTCTTCACGGCGCACGACTTCCGGTGTCTCTTCTTCAATCATCACTTCGCCGACGATTTCTTCCAAAATATCGAACAACGTGACCATTCCAAGGAACCCACCATACTCATCGAGCACGAAGGCGATCTCGACGCCATTCTTTTGCATCATCTGCAAAACTTGGCTCGCTTCTCGCTGTTTTGGCACGACGAGCGGTTGTTTGATTCGTTTCAAGATTTGCGATGGCTCCCGAAGCGTCGGTAACGTCAAAATATCACGGACATCGATATAACCTACAAACTCATCGAGTGTATCGCGACCGACCGGGAGTTTATTGTGTTTACTCTCATAAATCGATTTCTTGATATCGTCCATATCATCTTCGAGGTCGACCCATTCGAGCGTCGTCCGCGGCTGCATCAACTCATAAATCAACTGGTCATGAAACGCAAACACGCGCTCGACCTGTTGCACTTCTTCGTGGGCGAACGCCCCTTGTTGGGCCCCTTCGAATAAGAGTTGCTTAATCTCGAGCTCCGTCTCGCCACTCGATTGTTCCGCTTTCAAGCCGAGCAGTTTGAAGAGGAACAACGTCGATTTCGATAAAATCCAAATGAACGGTCGCATCACTTTGCTGAATACATCCAACGCTGGAATGATGGCCATCGTGACTTTCTCCGGTGCTACGAGGGCAATCCGTTTCGGCACGAGTTCACCGATGATGAGCGACAAGTATGTGATAATCGTGACCACGACGACGTAACCGACGGTCGGTGCGTATTGGGCACTCATTCCGAGCTGTGCGAACAATTCGCCGAGCGGTGCCGAAAAACGCGCACCCCCGTAGGCCCCGTTAATAATCCCGATTAACGTGATTCCGACTTGGACCGTCGATAACAGGTCGGTCGGATCTTTTGAATACTTGAGTGCGATTTCAGCACTGCGCTTACCGCGGTTCGCCTCGACTTCAAGTTTGGCCGGTTTAGACGAGATGAGCGCGATCTCCGTCATCGCGAAAATCCCGTTCAACACAATCAAGAATAAAACAATTAGTAAATCGATTACTATGGAAGAATCCACCGTTTTCATCACCTCTGCGTATATTTCGTACTGCTTCCCTCTCTATCCTATCAGAGATTCGTTATCCATCTGTACCCGTTTTGCTCAAGAAAAAAGCCACTTCAACGTGAAGTCGCTTCCTTTGAGCTTTCTTGCTGAAGAGCCGTTGCTTGTGACTGCTTGAAGACGATGACACCGAGAAGCAACACCATCAGTCCGATGACCTGACCTGGGGACAGTGACAACTGAGGCATCCCGAACGCACCCGTCAAATCGACACCGAGTGCCCAAATCAATTGAGAGACGAGGATAATCGACACCGATAAAGTCGGCCCGAGCAATTGAATGCTTCGCATGACACAGAAGACGACACCGACACCGAGCAGACCGCCGAGCGCATAAATCGGCGAGATGTCAAACAGCCCTTGCAGATTACCGCCAAATAGAACAAGTGGAACGAGCGAACCGAGCAACCCGACGATAAAGACGAGCACCGTCGTCGCCCAGGCTCCTAAATAGACGTTCATTTTTGCATTGACCGCCGCTTGGACACTTATGAATGCGCCGGCCACTGCCGAACAGATGATTCCTACTATCATGAATTTCCTCCTTATTCGTACAACATGCCATTGGCACGTTCTTTTAATCGAGTCGCATCTAAAATCGTCACTTGCGTCCGTGTTTTCTCGACGAGTCCCTCATCCGCGAACGCCTGTAACGTCCGGTTCAAATGGCGATAGCTCGTCCCGAGCCATTCCGCGACTTCTTTTCGCTTCAACTGGCTCATCTCATCTTGGAACAACTCATTCCCTGACTCGCTGAGCGAGACGAGATAACCCGCCAACCGTTCTTCGAGCGTCGACATGAGATGGTTCGATGAGGCGTTCGCCTCGATAAACAACTTCTCAGACACGCCACGGAGAAGGTGCTCCGTAAATTCGATTGTCCGGTTATGTGTGCGCAACACATCGAACGGGATGCGCAAACACGTCACCGGGCCGACCGTCTCGACCGTGTGGAGCACGTTGCGTCCACTCGCATATTCGATATCTCCAATCAACGTCGGGGCCATCTTTAAACGCAGTAAGCGCAACTTGCCTTCCTCACTTAACGTATAGATTTTGACACGTCCCGACAACACGACGAAGAGTGACTCAATCGGGTTACCATTCGTGCAGAGCATCGCCCCGGACGGATAGGTCATGATTGTCGACGCCTCTAACGTTTGTCCTGAAAACAGATGGGCCCACCCGAGCCGTGCTAACGCTGTTTCTACTCTCATCTGGCTCCTCCTTACGTGAACGTGTAAATCCCAATCCCGATGATCATTAAAGCGAGCCCCAAAAGCTGACCTTGATTGACGGGTTTCTGTTTCACCCCGAACCATCCGTTCACATCAATCAAAAACGCTCCAATCAATTGGGCGACGAGCAAAACGCAAATGGCCCATGTGACACCGAGCTGTTGAATGGCTGTCAATTCCCCGAAGACGACGAAGACTCCGAACAAACCGCCGAGGCTGTAATACCAAGGCACGCGCCGAAACGCCGTCAAATCTGCATCCCGTTTGAACGCATAAATGAGGAGTGCGAGCACGAGACCGACGAGATGGACGACTGTGACCGACAACCAGGCGCCGACCGCGTAACCGAGCTTAGCGTTAAAAATACCTTGCAACGCGATGAACGTGCCCGAGAGCACGGCAAATAAAATTCCCAAACAAGTTCCCCTCCTATCTCCTCGTCTGACTGTACGTGAGATGGAACGCTTTGAAAAGGACATATGTCCGAAAAAAAAGACAGCTTAGGAATCATTCCTAAGCTGTCTTTACGATTATCCGAGCAATTTGACGATTTCAGCGCCAACTTGTTCTGACGACTGCGGGTTCTGACCCGTGACAAGGCGCTCGTCCACGGCTACATTGACGGCCCAGTTGTCGGCGTTATCGAACTTCCCGCCACGCTCGCGCATCGCCGATTCAAGTAGGAACGGCACCGCTGAGTCGAGCTGCATCTCGCGCTCTTCTGCGTCCGTGAATCCTGTCACGCGCTTGTCTTTGACGAGCGGTTCTCCGTTGCTCAACTTGACGTTGACGAGACCGATCGGACCATGACAGACGGCTGCGACGACGTTTCCACCTTCATACGTGTCACGAATGACACGCTGTAACGTCTCACTGTTCGGGAAGTCGACGACCGTCCCATGCCCACCCGGAAGGAAGACCGCGTCATACGTGTCATCCGCCACTTGGTCAAGTCGGGCCGTGTCTTTCAATAGATGTTGCGTATCCAACACCTCTTGCGGCAATTCGCCCTCTAAGCTGTTCGCATCGATTGGCACGTCTCCACCTTCGATGCTCGCCACCGTGACTTTATAACCTTGCTTCTCGAATTGAAGATACGGTGCAGCGAATTCCTCGAGCCAAAGCCCTGTCGCGTGACCGTTCTCTAATTGATCGGCAGACGTCGTGACAATCAGTACATGTTTAGACATTGAAAACTCCTCCTTCTAAATTAAGCATACGAAAGAGTTGTTCCCGCTCTGGTTCCATTCAAACCTCCGGACCTGCGACGTCGTTATTTTTTTGACCTGGTCCGATTTTGGAAATGGCTTTCGCTTGCCGACCGTCTATACTCATTACATGCTGGCAGAAAGGAACGATTGTGATGAGATACGTACTCGATTGGGGATTTCTTGCCGTCGCCGTCTTGATTGTATTACTCGTGATGATGAGTGGGCTGTGAAAGAAGTTCGGTTCGGATTCACCGAGCTGTCACAAGGATGTCTGTTTGAAGCTAGGGTTGAATCGGGAACAAATCTACTGTTGTCCTGTCGTGATCGCTACTTCAGAAAGGATGTTGAATATGTCAGAACGCGTATTTATCAGTCCAGCCAAGTACGTGCAAGGCAAGAATACAATCGATCGAATCGGGGACCATGTCGGTCACTTCGGGTCACAGGCGTTGCTCATCGCCGATGACATCGTCTGGCGCTTGATTGGGGAACGGGTGACCGATTCACTTAAAGCGAGCGGCGTCAACGCTGAGAAGGCCGATTTCGTCGGTGAGGCCTCCCGTCACGAGATTGAACGGATTGCTAAAGCGGCCGCAGAGAGCCATACCGCAGTCGTCATCGGGATGGGCGGCGGGAAAACGCTCGATACGGCCAAAGCCGTCGCTGACGAACTGGACGCCCGCATCGTGATCGTGCCGACCATCGCTTCGACGGATGCGCCGACGAGTGCCCTCTCTGTCATCTATACGGATGAAGGAAACTTTGAGACGTATCGGTTCTATAAAAAGAATCCAGATTTGGTTCTCGTCGACACGAAACTGATTGCTGAGGCCCCGGCTCGGTTCCTCGCCTCAGGAATTGCCGACGCGCTCGCGACATGGGTCGAGGTTCGAAGTGTCCTTGCGTTTGGCGGAAAAACGATGGCGGGCGGTGTCCCGACCATTGCCGCAGAGGCAATTGCCAAACGCTGTGAAGAAGTGCTGTTCGATTACGGGATTCTAGCTTACGAATCCGTAAAAGCCAAAGTCGTCACGCCGGCACTCGAGTCCGTCGTCGAAGCGAACACGCTCTTGAGCGGTCTCGGGTTCGAGAGTGGTGGATTAGCCGCTGCGCACGCCATCCATAATGGATTCACGGCCTTGCATGGCGACATTCACCATTTGACGCACGGCGAAAAAGTCGCCTTCGGCACACTCGTCCAACTCGCACTCGAAGGCCGGACCCAGGCAGAGTTTGACCGCTACATCGCCTTGTATATGGCGCTCGAGTTACCCGTCACGCTTGAAGACGTGAAATTGAAAGATGCTTCTCGCGAGGACATCTTAAAAGTCGGCCAAGCCGCGACCGCCGAAGGCGAGACGATTCATAGCGGATTCGATGTCACCCCAGAACAAGTCGCCGATGCCATCATCGCGGCCGACCGCTACGCCCGCCTGTATCAAAGTAAACTCCGCTAAACAAACAAACGAGGAACGGCTAGTTGAGCCGTTCCTCGTTTGTTTGTTTGCGGGTGACGAAGGAAAACGCCACTCCAAGCGCCATACAACTGACCGTCAGGACGAAAAACGTCAATTGGTTCGCATAAATGATGTTCGTGAACTGATTCCATCCTGACGCATAGGCCGCGTTCTCAGAAGCACGGATGCCAGCGCGGAGCGAAGCGGCCTGCTCGGCGTTAATATAGAAACCGACTCCCGCCATGACGAGACTCCCCACCAAGAGACCGATTCGCGCCAAACGGTTTACCGACGCGACGGTGCGCTGCGCGAGCCGAATCGTGATCCAAATGAACAATAGGATGAACGGCCAACCGACCAGCAAGACGAGCACGTATGGATTCCCCTCGCCCGCCGATTCCGTATAGGCGGCGGTCATCGTCTCACCGAGCTTAAAGAGTACAAACGTAATGAGCGTGATGATGAACCACGCTTTAATCAATTTATCCATGACAACACCTCGTCCTCAGTATAACAAAAAAACACCATGCGCTTTCGCACACGGTGTCCGGTCAGGCTTTCGGACGGACGGCATAGTAAATCAAGATGACGAGCCACGTCCAGACGCCGGTGAAGATCCCGATAATCCCGATGATGAAAAATCCGAGAGGAATCATCGATTTCGTCCGATTGTAATCTTTCCACATACTCGATAGCCCTTTGATGTTGAAATACAAAAAGGCAAAGAATAGGACAAGCAATAACAATGGTAAACCAAAAATGAGTTCCATATGTGCTCACTCCTTTCGATACTTCGATCCATCTCTTCCCTACACGATAAGTGTATCGTTTTTGGGCTGTCGGCACATCGGGCTCAGGCAGTACACGCTTCAGGTCAAGAGACGGAGACGATTTCTCTCTTATTCCCTGATTCGTTATCTTTTCATCATTTGAAAAAAAGGGAAAAGAAGAGCACCGACTCAAAAGGAGGTCATCCTTATGAAACTAATCCGCGTACTCCTCGTCTTGATGCTCATTTTTCCTGTCATGTCCACTTCCGCCGCAACCCCGTCACCCCAGCCAGGCTACACGATTAAAACGACGAAACTGTACTGGCGGGCGATGCAAGCGTCTCCGGTCGCCAAGACGCTGTCCACGAACACACCTGTCCAATACAACACGTACAATCGCAGCTGGTCGAACGTTTACCTCAATGGCACGCGCTACTATACCCCATCGAGCAACTTGAAAGCTGGCATCCCGAAACTTGCGCCTGCGGAACGGATTCGACTCGTCAATAAACAACACGGCCTCTCGAGCACATATCGTTCGCGGCAACTCGTCACGTTGACCATTCCGACCGTCTACACGAAAGGAAGCGAGCGAACCCTCATGGCCGCTGAAGCCGCTCACGCGCTAGCCCGCCTCTATTACGCCGGTCGAAAAGAAGGACACACACTTTATGCGCTCAGTGCCTATCGTTCCTACGCCAGCCAGAAATCACTCTACACGTATTGGGTCAATGCCCGCGGCACGGCGTACGCCTCAAAATATGTCGCCCGTCCTGGATATAGTGAGCATCAAACCGGCCTCGCCGTCGATATGACGAGTGCACGCATGCAGATGGGACTCTATGCCTCGTTCGACCAGACCCCGGAAGGCAGATGGATGCTACAGAACGCACACCGTTATGGGTTTATCCTTCGTTATCCAAAAGGAAAAGAAAAAATCACCGGCTACAACTACGAGCCGTGGCACCTTCGCTACGTCGGCGTGAAAGAAGCGACGACGATGAAACAAAAAAATTGGACGTTCGAGGAGTGGTGGGCCACACGTTGACGCGAGCATCTCGAGCGAAGCATCGTTGTCGTTCCATGTATAATGGATGCGTACGATATCGCAGAGGAGGACATGTGCATGTGGATTGTCATGAACAAACTAGACGTTGAAAAAGGAAAGGTCGACGCGGTCACCGCCCGTTTCCAGACGACGAAAGGCATCGAGTCGATGGACGGGTTCGTCCGGATGCAGGTGTTGACGGATACATCGGATGAGACGAAAGATCAAGTCGTCATCATGACGACATGGCGCGACGCGGCGAGCTTTGAGAATTGGCGCGATAGCGGTGCGTATAAGCATGCCCATAAAAAACGGGACGACGGCACTTCTGAAGTGAAGCCCATCGTCCTCGGAAACACGGTCACCCAATATGAGGTCGCCATCGAGCACGGCGCTTCAACCGATGACGTATAAAATATCTTGTGGTCGGATGATCCCGAGCAACGGCTCATCGTCTTGACCCGTCTCGGTAATCAGCAAGGCATCGAGACGGACGCCGCCTTTCATACTGATGAAGTGATGGTGCGCCTCGATGACCGACGTCTCTTGCGCGATAAACCGGTACCGCCGCAAGTGCGGGTCGTGATGGAGCACGTCCTTGACTTGAACGCCTTCGAGTGACACATGCGGCCCGTCGACCGTTTCGGCGAGCCAACTGGTCACTCCTTTTTTCGTCAACAACCCACGCCACGACCCGTCTTGGTTATAGACGGGGAACTGCGAATAGTTCTTGTCTCGAATCTCGCCGAGCACGGCGACCAACGAGTCATCGGCGTCGAACGTCGTCACGATTTTTCGGAACAGCGGGATGACTTGACGTGGATGGAGCAGTTCTTTCTCCACCTCGAGAATCAAATTGACGATTGATTCATGCGGTTCGGCGATGATGAAGTCCGGCTCCCGCCGCTCGTGGACGATGGCGTTCCGCAACTGACTCATTTGATGTAAATCTTCCTTATACCGTTCGATAATCGGATTGTGTTTGGCGAGACGGTTGACCATGTTGCTGAAACTGAAATGCTGGCCGTCTCCCATCTCTCGACTCAAATAATCCTCAATTCGATGATACGATGCGATAAACTCTTCAGCTCGACTCATACATTCACGCTCCTTATCGCCTATATATACCCTATTTTTTTTAGCTTCGAGCAGGAAAGCGTGACCCAATCTCGAATCCACATTAAATCATCTATGAAATGGAGGAGGTCTCATGGCAACTCCGGTCTCGCAAATGACACCGATCCCGAACAAGGACGCCTTCCGTTCCGGCATGCGTGCCGGTATTCCCGTCGCCGTCGGCTACATCCCGATTGCCATCGCCTTCGGCCTGCTTGCGAAATCATTCGACATGCCGAACGTCATCACGCTCGCCATGTCATTATTCATCTTTGCCGGCGCCAGTCAGTTCATCGGTGTCCAGTTGATTATGGCCGGGTCGATGTATTGGGAAATCATCTTGACGACGTTCATCCTGAATTTACGGCATTTCCTGATGTCGGCGTCGTTGTCCCAGCGGCTCGAGACGACCTCGAATCGATTTCTGGCCGCCATCGCGTTCGGTGTGACCGATGAGACGTTCAGTGTCGCCTCGACGCGTGACGAGTCGACGCGCGGCCACTTCGTGCTCGGACTAAACCTAATCGCCTTTTTGGCTTGGAACGTCGGGACATGGATTGGCGTCTTTCTCGCCTTCGGCTTGCCCGCCTCGGTCCAAACGAGTATGGGCATCGCCTTGTACGCCATGTTCATCGGCCTACTCGTCCCATCCCTTACCCGCAAACCGGTCATCGTCGTGGCTGCAATCGCCGTCTTGACTCAAGCCATTCTCTACTTCGGCGTCTCTCCATTCATCCCGCTGTCGTCCGGTTTGAGCATCATCTTGGCCACGATGGTCGCAGCCGGCATCGGCGCTTTGGTATACAAGGAGGATGAGGCATGATCAGTCTGTTCTTGCTCGTCCTGGCAATGGCGTTCGTCACATACATCCCGCGGCTCGTTCCGTTGCTTTGGCTCAGGGACGTCAAGTTGCCGCCGTTCTTGAAGCGATTTTTACTGTTCACGCCTTATGCGGTGCTCGCCAGCCTGATTTTTCCGGGCATCCTACAGGCGACGAACAGTCTCACGTCCGCTTTAGCGGGTGGGGTCGTCGCCGCAGCGCTCGCATTACTCCGGGCCAACTTGATGCTCGTCGTCATCGGTGGCATTGCCGGGGTGTATCTCGTGGATGCGCTCCTCTAACAAACAAGTCCGCCCAAATCGGGCGGACTTGTTTGTTTAGGCAGAGACGGCCTGACGTCGTAATTGAACGAACACGTCGACGAATGCGGCATCCCACTGGGTACCACGTCCACTCTCGAGAATCGAGAGTGCTTTTTCGACAGGCATCCCTTTCCGATACGGACGGTCCGATGTCATGGCGTCATACGCATCGGCAATCGCCATGATGCGACCGAAGAGCGGGATCCCTTCCCCGACCAATCCGTCCGGATATCCGCGCCCGTCAATCCGCTCATGGTGAGACCGGACCCCGGCCATAATCGGTTGCAGTGACTCGGGCAAGGCGATTTGATTCAATATATGAATGCCGATCGTCGGATGCTCTTGAATCTGAGCGAACTCGTGGTCCGTCAGCTTCCCTTCTTTCAACAGCACATCATCGCGAATCCCGATTTTTCCGATATCGTGCAGCAACGCCGATTTGCGGAGCAGCTCAATCTGTTCATTCGGCAATTGAAGCGCCTGCGCCAATTCGACGGAATAGGCGGCCACCCGCTCAGAATGTCCGGCCGTATACGAATCGCGGGCATCGAGTGTCGCGGCAAACAACACAAACAGGCTATTTAACAGTTGCTCGTTTTCCTGATCACGGTACGTGACGTTCGTCACCATCTGGTTGAAGCCCGTGACGAGTTGGGCGAACTCATCGGAGTAAGGGTTGTCGATTGTGTTCAACCGCCCGGCATCCAATGCGGCGACCCCTTCGGTCAAGGCCCCGATTGGACGCTTGATGTTGTCATACAACAAAAAACTACTGAACGTCGCAACTCCGATGATGACGACCAAAATCAAAGCCGCCCACTGCCAATACGCATCGGCTTGTTCTACCGTCGACAGCTGCACTCCTGACGCTAAAATGAACAATGCGACCGGGAAGACCCCGATGACGAGCATGCTAATCAACAACTTCGTTCGGACGCTGATGGACCGATACGTCGCTTGCAGCGGACGTTGATGTAGACGATGGCTCATCTCTTGCAATTGGAGCAAGAGCGGTTCCACCGACCGGTACGTCAAAAAGAATTCGATAAGCGCGTGTAAGATGGCAATCAAGATGGCGCCGAACGCCGCCAAACCAATCAACCGATACGGGAGGTCGATCCAGCCTTGGTGAATGGCAAACGCCGTCAAACTCATCGCCGGAACGGATAACCCGAATAAGTGTGGACCCAGAATCCGCTTTACCGTCAACGTGGGAAAGTGACTCGTCTGATTGAACGCCTGTTGTAACGCCTCATAGGTCGGTGCATCCGTATGGAACACGTGATAGATAGGACGAATGTGACGCCGATAGAGGAGTAATTCAAGCCCGATCATCGTCATGCCCGACATCCCCATGATGACGGCCAAGATGAGCATCTCGGTCTGGGACAGACTGAGCGTCTGAAAAATAAACAGTCCCCCGACCCCGAACACGGCGATGCCTGATCCCCATATGTAGTTCATAATGAGCGTACGTTGAAACTGTTTGAACATATGCATGTCACTCCTGCCTTCTTACCGACCTGTTTCTTATTATATCGACAAAAGTGACACTATTTTACAGCAAAACAAAACGGGCCCCTATACAGGGACCCGTCATTCACTGTTATGGACGAAGTGGACCTTCGTTGTCATCAAGTGAACGGTTATCTTGATCTGGTGTGATGTTGTCGTGGAACGGGTTCGGTTCTGGACCGTCTACGTTCGTCACATCAGATTGTGGGGCTTGGGGACGATTCGTTTCACGCTTCAACTCTTGTTTCGTTTGATTCGCTTCACGTTTCGACTGTTCCACACCTTGTTTCGCCTGTTGCTTCGCAGCTTCGGCTTCTTGATTCATCTGTGCTTTTTCTTGCTCGAGACCTTCTTTCGATACTTCTGTTTCATCGATTCGCTTCTCAGCTTTCTTCAAGTAGCGAGCTGCTGTCTCACGTCCACCAAGACCGAAGGCAAGGCCGAAGGCGAGAGCAACTGCACCAAGGATGAGCAAGAATGCCGTATTGACGATCATTGGCGCGATGCCAAGTTGGCTGATTGCCATGAAGAAGGCGATTCCAAGAATCGCGTATTTCGCGACGTGGCGCAAGACGCTCGGTTGGCCAGCTCCATCTACGAGCACGCTACCGACGAGACGCTCTGCCATGTTCGCGAGCCAGAAACCGACCGCCAAGATGACGATGGCTGCGATGACCATTGGCAAGTATGCGAAGATTGCTGTTGCGAGCGAAGCCATAAAGTCGAGGTTCGCGACTTGAAGTGCCTCTGATACGAACAACAAGATGATGATGATTTGAACGATGGTTCCGATGACTTGTGCAATCGATGTCGATGACGTTGAGCGGCCACCGAGACCCATTTTGCTAGCGAGTGAGTTGACGCCCAAGTTCTCAAGGAGAGACACGACGACACCTTTCAACCACTTGGCAATGAACACACCGGCGAGAATCAAGACGATTGCTACGATGATGTTCGGAATCATCGCCAAGACGTCATTGAGCATTGAGATGGCCGGGTCCGAAATTCCACGAATATCAAGTGCTTCAAGCGCTGAAATCGTGACCGGGATCATAATCAAGATGAAGACGATTGTTCCAACCGCTTTCGCAAGACTAGAGCCTTTCACGTAGTCAGCTAAGTGAAGTTTCTCGGCGAAGCGGTTAAGACCTGCTGCTTCCAAGAACTTCGTCAAGATGTCACGGACGATTTTCGCAACGATATAACCAATCGCGAAGATGAGAGCCGCAGCGACAAGTTTCGGAATGAAAGCAAGGAAACTGTTCAACAAGTCTTCAAATGGTCCACTGATGCCTTGCAATCCAAGTGCATCAAGTACAGCCGGAAGAGCTAACAATAGTACAAGGTAGAAGACGATATTGGCGACCGTGTCGACCCATTTCGTCTGATTGACGCTTGTCGACTCTTGGCCTGTCTTCTCCATCAACTTGTTCAAGTTGAGGCGATGACCTGCCATTTGAATACCTTTCTTCAAGAGCGTGGCGATAATCCATGCGACGAGCAGGATGAGACCCGCTTTGATGACGCCTGTGATCAAGCCAGAGAAGCCGGTATAGATTTGGCTGAACGGTTGAGCGACAGCCGGTACGTTCAAGAATTCAAAGATAATTAAGAATGCGAGAAGCAGTACGCCAAAGAAGACGACTTTCGCGATGATGCGTTCAGGTGTCCACCGCTTTTCCTCTCTTCCAGGTTTTCCAGGTTCACCTTCTTGTTTCACACCTACACGATCGTCAAGACGTGCTTTGCGAAGCGCTTTGCGCGTCACGTTTTCAAGAACTTTCGCCAAAATGAATCCGACGACAAGAATGACCAATGCAAGCAAAAGCTCAGGCAGCCATGACATGAACGTGTTGAAGTTGTAAGTAGTATCGTTCATTTAACATCTTCCTCCAATCTCTTTTTGAAATGATTTCTTTTATTTGACTCTTTGTATAAATACCAACATTTGCATTTGCCTAAACCTTGCCATTTCCTATTCCTCTATAAAATGATTCTCGGAAAAATGTTTTTTAGAAAGTGCTCTTATAAGAAAGAAGTCGTGTCTTTCTCCAGTAAATGTGATACGAATTAAAAGAAGAAGTCTTTTGAGGAGGAATCAAGATGAACATCGCCCTGATTGCCCACGATAAGAAAAAAGATGATTTGATTGTGCTCGTAAAAGCCTATGCCCACGTCTTGAAACAACATCAATTATTCGCGACCGGTACGACTGGAAAGCGCGTCGCTGAGGCGACCGGTTTACCGGTCCATTGTTTTCAATCCGGACCGCTTGGCGGGGACCAAGAAATCGGTGCCGCCGTCGCTCGAGGCGAGATGGACATGATTATTTTCTTCCGTGACCCGTTGACGGCCCAGCCGCACGAACCCGATGTGAGCGCCTTGATGCGTCTCTGTGACGTGTATTCGATCCCGCTAGCGACGAATATGGGAGGCAGTGAGATTCTCATCCGCAGCATCGAACAAGGTGACTTCGAATCATTGACGCTATCGCATAACGACCCACCCCCGGAATAATCCAACTATGAGAAGAGAGGAATTTTTCTGAAATCACACGTATCGAACGATCCAATCGTTCAACAGTTTTACGATCAAGTCCGAACGCACTTGCACGACCTGCTCAATGATGAGACGAAAGCCGATCGGTTGCTCGACAGTTTAGCGGGCTATATTCGACAGGCGGAAAAGAATGGACAGTCGCTAGAGGGGCTGACCAAGCAAAACCCGAAGGATTATGCCTTATTCTTAATCGAACAACCGACGACGAACGAAGAGTATCGCCGCCGCTACCATACGATGATCGAGGCGTCAGAAGAATTGAAATCGCATGAGAAAACTCAAGCCAATCGGGAATTCGACTGGGCCATCGATCGGCTCAACGACGTCCAGGTCAAGCTTCAAGATGTCGAGATGCGTGACGTCTCCTTTTTGGCCTATACAAAAATCGAGGCCATCAAATCATCGCGTCGCGTCTGGAATCAATTCGGTTGGTTGCTCGGCATGATTTTAGCGTTCGCCTATGCGAATCTGTTGCTCGTCATGGATGACGTGTTCAGTTTGCGCTTGTTCACGGCACCGGCCACGCCTTACCCGCTCGACTACTTCGGATTCGTGCTCCCCGTGTTGTTGACTGGTGCCGTGTTTGGACTTTTGACGCGGTTTCGCCATCACTTTCAGACGTTAGGACGACGGATTCTATTCGCCTTGCTCATCATTGCCGTATACGTCGGGTTCGTTTTATTGACCCAGCCCATCCTGTTCTCGCTCGGATGGTCATTCTTGATTCAATTGACGCCTGTGTATGCGCTCATTCTGCTCGCGATCAGTGGGTTCATGGCCATGTGGACACTCGTCGAGTTCGTTTGGAAGAACACGCGATGCCATCTCGGAAACGAAACATTAATGATTTATTATTGATGACGCCATTCTCGCCTTGAGATGGCGTTTTTTGTTTGAACCTTTGTTAGAACGGAAATTACTAATAGCGTGACGTCAATTTAACAAATAAACGATTACGAAGGAGGCACAACATGTCGGATCGCAAAATCATTGGGTTATTCCATAATGAGCAAGAAGTCATGGATAAGGTGAATGAACTCAAGCAAGCTGGGGAAGCAGAGAAAAACATGCACGTCGTAGCCAAGCGGGACGGGGAAATTTCTGCCTTGCGTTACCACACCGATGTGAATGCCGAATCGGGGATTCGTGATGTCAACTGGTTGGACCGTGTGAAAGCGTTCCTTCACGGAAGCGACCGCATTCGCGATGAGTTGCGGAATATGGGGCTTAGTGACGCGGAGGCGGAAGAATATTACACGTCCATCGACGCCGGCAAATTACTGCTTTACGTCGATAAGCATTCGTACGAACGCTATCCGAACATGTACAAAAAAGATAGTGCGCTCGACCATGATAAAGGGGAAGAAGCGGATGGCATCGCTTTCGATGCGAAACCGTTCAATGATCACGACGAAGAACCACGTGGCACGAAAGAGGACCCGATCGTCCGCGGACATTCTGGTTTAGAAGACCATCGCCGATTATAAGGAGGAAGACACTATGAGTGAGAAACGATTCATCAGCATGTATGACACGCAAGACGCGGCACTCGGCAAAGTCGAGGAGTTGCGTGCGAAAGGCTACAAAGATTCAGATATCTATGTCGTCGCCAAGCATGAGGACAATGTCTCGATTTTGCGTCGTCAGACAGACGTCCATACCGAAGCGTCACACCATACCGGATGGTTCGATAAAGTTCGGGCGTTCTTGAGCGGGCATGAGGATGTCCACGCGGGACTTCGAAATATGGGATTGAGCGAAGAAGAGGTAAATCGCCACTATAGCGATGTCGAGGCCGGAAAAATCTTGATTTATGTGGACGAAGATTTCGAACGTCGCCACAATGAAGGACTGACGGTCGATTCGACGCCTTATAACGACTCGAGACACGACTCGAGCCATCAAGGCCACCATACGGCTGATGGTCTTGAAATCGATTCGACTCCATATAATGAACCGAAACATGTCACACATGATGCGAGTCGTTCTGACCGCCCGTCGTCTGACGGCTTAGAAATCGATTCGACTCCATACAATGAACCGAAACATGCCACACATGATGCGAGCCGTTCTGACCGCCCGTCATCTGATGGCTTAGAGGTCGATTCGAAACCGTTCAATGAATCGGTCGGTGATGACCCGAACCGAGCCGTCGACCCTGAACAGGATCGATTGGACAAAGAATCCGATTTGAATGACCGCGAGAACAAGTTGCGCGGACTCGATGATCGGGCACTCCGTAACGACTATGAAGATCCGGATAATATTCGCCGTTTCTAATCCACGGATGCAACAAGGACCTGACCGCAACCCGGTCAGGTCCTTGTTTTACGTCAAGCGGTTCTTCGGTTCTTCCCCATCGAGCACGTTCATGATGGCTTCTCGGTTGAGCGCCATCATCGCGAGTCGGGTCTGAATCGATGCGCTGCCGATGTGCGGGAGCGTCGTCACGTTCGGGAGCGTCAAGAGCGGATGGTCCATCGCCACCGGCTCTTTGGCGAACACATCAAGTCCTGCCGCCCAAATCCGCTGTTCTTTTAACGCCTCG
The DNA here is from genome assembly GCF_000416965.1 of Exiguobacterium chiriqhucha RW-2. Classification (GTDB taxonomy): domain Bacteria; phylum Bacillota; class Bacilli; order Exiguobacteriales; family Exiguobacteriaceae; genus Exiguobacterium; species Exiguobacterium chiriqhucha. The sequence goes on along the minus strand of NZ_ATCL01000022.1, from coordinate 127,469 downwards.
TACAACGCCGCCTCATCGATAATCTCGCCACGGGCGACATTGATGAAGCTGGCCGTCTGTTTCATTTTGGCGAACTGTTCCGCCCCTAACATCCCACGTGTTTCCTCGGTGAGGGGCGCAAGGACGACGACGAAATCGGATTGTTCGAGCAGTTCATCGAGTTCCGCGTAGACGAACCCATACATCGATTCCGATTCATGCCGTCGCGTCCGATTATGATACAACACGTCCATGTCGAAGCCACGGGCCCGGCGTGCGACCGCCTCGCCGATACGTCCCATTCCAATAATCCCGAGCTTGGCCCGATACAAGTCCATGCCGACGTACCCCATCGGCGTCCACGACTTCCACTCCCCGGCCCGTAAATCACGTTCCGCTTCCCCAAGCCGGCGTGCCGTCATCATCATCAATCCGAAGGCGAGGTCGGCCGTCGTCTCGGTCAACACGTCTGGCGTGTTCGTCACGATGATGCCACGTTCTTTCGCCGCCTCGATATCGATATTGTTATAGCCGACCGCCAAGTTCGATATGACTTCGAGCTGTGGGGCTTGCTCAATCAGTTCCCGGTCGATCGTGTCACTGAGCATCGTCCAAAGCGCATGTGCCGACGCCGCTTCTTCCACTAACACGTCACGCGGGACACTCTTCGCTTCTTCTTCCCACATGCGGACCTCGTACTTGTCCCGTAGCGGTGCCACAGCCTCTTCCGGTAATCGTCTCGTGATGTAAATTCGTTTCTTCATATCGTTTCCCCCTTTTGTCTCGTCTCGACCAGTGTATCAAACCGGTTCGATCAAGACTTCTTTTTCGTCACTGGATTTTGTTCCATGAACTTTTCGAACAACGAGCCAAAGTCACTGTCAAGCAGTTGCTCAATCGTCTTCGATGAGTCCATCGCGTTCCGGTACGCGACTTCGTTGATGGCGAGGCCGATCGCCCACGTGATGCCTGATGCGACAGTCGCATTGATGACGCTCGCCGCCGCGTTCGCCCCCGGGAAGAATTTCATGACGTTCAGTAAAATCGTCTTCGAGAGCGCCCGTCCGATTTGCGGGATGATGGTGCTGCCGATCAGCGTCTTCAGCATATCGTCGTTCGCTTTCACGCCCCAGTAGCGGAACAAGTGAACGCTCATCGTCACTTGAATCGGTGTGAGCGCGATCGCATCAGCGAACGGAAGCGGCACGGCGGCCGCCGTTCCGGCACTGGCGACATAACCCGAGATGATGCGGTTCGCCTTCTTCCGCTTCAATTTGAGCATCGCCTCACTCTCGGCATGAATCTCCATGAGCAACCCTTCTTGGAGCGAGTGGTCGAGCTGTTCGACCGACCACGTGACAAGACGTTCCCAATCGAGATGGGCCCGTAATTCCGGGTCATTCAACAGCTCGGCGGCGACGCTGACTTGGAACACGGCCTCTTCCGGTACCACATCCATTAATTCCTGTCGGAGGGCCGTGAGCTCATCTACATCGACTTGGTCGATTTGTGTCAACAGGACGGCGACCGATGTCGCTTCGTTTAACTGCTTGATGAGCGCACGGTCGAGCGGGGTGACCCGTTTCATCGAGGCGTTGATGACGTACCAAACGAGATGAATCTGTTCGGCAGCGCCTTTCGTCTGGGCCCGCTCAACGAAACCGATGACTTCATCGGCATACGCTTGCTGCCGGTCGCTCCCAATCTCATACCCTTCACTGTCATAGAGCACGATGGAAATCTCATCGCTCATGAACTGATGAATCCCCCGCGTCACCGGTTCACCGGCGGCCACTTTCGTCAAGTCGCGACCGAACACGTGGTTGACGACCGAACTCTTGCCCGATCCGGTCGCCCCTGCGATGAAAATATTCGGCTTTTTGACTTTTCCGCGTAAGCGGTCGAGCTCTTCCTTCAAATCGTACGTATCAAAATTGAATGGGGTCTGTTTATCCATGTCCGTTCCTCCTCATTGATTGAGCGTCCGGCCGAGCCGTCGCATCTCTTCCTCGAATCCGCGGTGCACGTCCAGTTCAATCGTCTGTTTGACCAGCTCGTATTGTTGATTGACGGCTTTCTTGATGCCGCGCTCCGCCGTTCGCCGTTTGAATGCCCAATAAATGAAATGGACGCCCGGAATCATGCCGAGCACCATCTTTCGGACGGTCCGGTTAAACGAATAATCAAACCCGAGCTCGACCCGACGCGCTTTAAAGACAAGGTCGGACGGGGCACCGACGAGCGGGTAGCGTTCCATCAATTGAATATAATGCCGAACGCCTTGGGCCATCGCCGCCTCTGTCGTCTCAGCGGCCGCTTCGAGCGTTCGTTCCAAGTCTTTTTCGATTTGGCGGGCTTTCCAGCTGATCATCACTTGCGGGGTGATCATGCGAATCGTCTCAGCCGAACGATAGCTCCGGGCGCGCCACGCCTCTAACTCGGTCAATAAATGACGCGTCAAGTTATGCGGTAGTTTTCGTTCGACGTCTTTCCAGAGGTTGGTCCGATTACGTTGCCACACCGCCTCATAGCCGATATGCGGCACGACTTGTCCGCCGAGCAATTTCTTTTCGACACTGTTGACGCGAATCATCGCATCTCGTGAAATTCCGAGTTCGCGTATGAGCACGTCCTCCATCGCTTCCGCCTTCTCGACGTTCATCGCACTGTCTGGGTTATAGTTCGTCAAGATGATTGTGACATTGCTTCGCTTCGCGTAGAGCGGTTTGAGAATCGATTCGAGTTCGTACGCCTCGACGCGCCCCGAGTTGATCGAGAGTAAATAATAGATGGTATGGAACCAGTCGGCGATATCGAGCGCACCTTCTCGCTTGTTGACGATGGAGAGGACCGCTTCATGCCATTCGTCGGATCGGTCCGCCTCGAGTCCCCACGTATCGAAGAAACGGAACAGGATACCGCGCTCGAGATCGTAGTACTCGTATTCGTGAAGTCCTTCGGCTGTCACCGGGCTGCCGGCACGTGACTCGGCAACGTCACGCCCATAAATGTAATTTAAAAAAGCGCTCTTCCCGACCCCGGTCTTCCCCGCGATCAATATGTTCGAGACAAGCCCCGTGTTGTCCATATGGTTCCCCCTGCATTCGTTATATAATAACCATTATACTAAACGGACACATTTGAAACGTCCGACGGAAGGATGAGACCGATGCTGCACCATGTCGAACTGTACGTTTCCGATTTAACGAAGAGCCTGAACGCTTGGGACTGGCTTCTCACCGAACTCGGCTATACCGTCTATCAACAATGGGACGAAGGGCGAAGTTATCGATTCGGCGCCACGTATCTCGTCTTCGTCCAAACTGAGGCCGACCACCTCGAACCGCCGTATCATCGTAAAAAGACAGGGTTGAACCACCTCGCCTTTCATGCCGCCTCATTGGAGCAACTCGAGCGACTGCGCTCGGAATTGCCTCAGCACGGATTCACGGAGCTCTATGCCGACCGATTCCCTTATGCCGGTGGTCCGAACTATATCGCTCTTTATTTCGAGGATCCCGACCGCATGAAAGTCGAACTCGTGGCAACGATGTGAACAGTTGAAACGGCTTTCAAAAAAGTTTGTGAAAACAATTGCAAACTTTTGTTGGACCTCCTAGACTTAAGTTGTCTAAAGGAGGCCGTGTTCAAATGGAAAAACAAGCTGTCGAGTATATGGAAGAAGCCGCCTATAAAAAAGCGACGCTGTTGCGTCATGCGTTCGGTCACTACGCACTCCGCTCCATCGTCGCTGGTTTTCTAATCGGGATTGGGGTCGTCTTTGCCTTTTCGGTCGGTAACATGTTCATCGATGTGCCCGGGACGATGTTGTTCGCCGGGATGAGTTTCTCGGTCGCGCTCGTCTTCATCGTCTGGATGGGCGGCGAGCTGTTCACGAGCAACACGATGTATCTGTATACGGGTGCGAAACGCGGACGTGTCGACTGGTGCGATTTGACGGCCGTCTGGGGTATCAGCTGGTTCGGTAACCTCGTCGGTGCACTGATCCTCGTCGGGCTCGTCATCGGTGCCCACAGCATGGGTGACGTCGACACGGATCATCTCTTGTCCGTCGTCGCTGCGAAAAAGATGGGCGGCGAGGCGCTCGCGATTTTCTTAAAAGGGATTTTGTGTAACATCCTCGTCTGTATCGCTATCTTCATGCCACTGAAAACGAAGAATGATGTCGCCAAAATCATGCTGACGATGCTACCGGTCGTCGTCTTTTTCGCCGCCGGCTTCGAGCACTCGATTGCCAATATGGGCATCTTCGGGCTCGTGCTCTATTATGTCCCGTCCGAGGCGATTAACGTCAGTCTAGCGTTGCATAACCTCGTCTTCGCCACGCTCGGCAATATCGTGGGCGGTGCCTTGTTCGTCGCCGGGACGTACGTCCATTTGAACGCCAAGCCAGCCGATACGAAAATCGAATCCATCCGTCAACAAGCATAAAAAGACAGGGGCCCCGATGCGCAGGGCCCCTGTTGTTGCATATTGAACGAATTAACCTTTTGTCGTATCGGCAGCAGCCGCTTGGACTGCACCTTGTGCGACTTCTTCTTCTTCGACGTCCCAACATTCCGTGTTCTCGATGCCGAGTTTACGGGCCGAGAAGCGTGGGTTGAGCCCTTGGGCACGCTGCTCTTCGTAGTCGCGAAGGACTTTGAAGGCGACGCCACCAAGCAATGTGATGGCTGCAATGTTGATTAACGTCATCCCTGCCATGAACAAGTCAGCCAAGCTCCAGACGAAGCCGAGGCTTGCGACCGCTCCGATGAAGACGAACGCCATTGTCGCAAGGCGGAAACCAAGAACTGCGTTTTTGCTCTTCTTGATGAACTCGATGTTTGTTTCACCGTAGTAGTAGCTACCTGCGATTGAACTGAAGGCGAACAAGAAGACACTGACAGCTACGAACGCTGGCGCCCACGATCCGATTTGTTCGCTCAATGCATTTTGAAGCATGACGATTCCTTCTCCGTTACCGGCAGCATAGCTGTCTGAGAGGAGGATGATGGCCGCTGTTGCCGTACAGACGATCAACGTGTCCAAGAAGACGCCGAGCGCTTGAAGGAAACCTTGTTTCGCTGGGTGTGAAACTTCAGCAGCTGCTGCCGCGTTTGGTGCCGAACCCATACCTGCTTCGTTCGAGAAGAGACCGCGACGTACACCCATCGAGATGGCTGCTCCGACCGATCCACCGAACGCTTGCTCAAGACCGAATGCGCTCTGGAAGATCATCGCGAACACGCCTGGGATTTCTGTGATGTTGACGACGACGACATAAGCTGCGATTGCCAAGTACAATCCAGCCATAATCGGTACAACGATTGCCGAGAAGTTGGCGACACGGTGTACACCACCGAAGATGACCAATCCAGTCAAGACGACGAGGATGGCTCCACCGACGACGGCATCGATGCCGAACGCGTTATCAAACGCGGCCGCGATCGTGTTCGATTGCACTGAGTTGAAGATGAGACCGAACGTCACCGCGATTAAGACGGCGAAGACGATACCAAGGGCCCGGTTGTTGAGTCCTTTTTCAATGTAGTATGCTGGACCGCCACGGTAAGCGACGTCATCTTTTACTTTATATACTTGAGCGAGCGTGCTCTCAATCATCGCTGTCGCTCCACCGAGAAGCGCGACGATCCACATCCAGAATACCGCTCCTGGTCCACCGACCGTCACGGCGACAGTGACACCGGCCAAGTTACCAGTCCCGATGCGTGTGGCCGCACCGATGAAGAATGATTTCATCGAACTGATGCTCTTGCTGTCTGTGACTTCTGGTTTTTCAGTAACGACCCGGAACATCTCTTTTAAGTAACGGAACTGCATAAAGCGCGTCCTCACTGTAAAGTAAATCCCTGCTCCGACGAGCGCGACGATGAGAACATACGTCCATAAGATGTTGTTCATGTAATCGACGCTTCCTTGTAACATGCTTTGCACGGCTTCCATAAATAAGTTCCTCCCTGTTGTGTGAATCTAAAGTTGTTAAGATTTTTTATAATGTCTTGTTTTGAATTATACAAAGATTCTGACAATTATCAATAATTTTTTTATAGGTCAGTTCACACTTATTTCATATGTTATATAACAAAAGTTGAGTTATAGCTTTATTTAAAGCGCTTACAAAGTTATTTGAAAGAAATAATAAATCTTTATTTCCCTGCTGTTTTTTGACGTCCTCATTCAACTTGTTTCAAACTATTCGCTTTGTGAATAGATTTGTATGTATAGAACATACCGCTTCCTTTCACTATTCATTTGGGAAATAAAAAAAGCAGACGCTCATTGAGCGGCTGCTTGTTAAACGCCTGTCCGTTTCTTCTGGTTGTTCGGCTTCTTCGTCAACTGGTTCGTCAACGGTTTCTGCTTCGTCCCACGAAGTCCTGTCGGCACTTTCGTCTCGTTTTGTTTCTTTTCAGCGAGTTTTTGCTTCATCGCCTCTTGAAAACTTAATTTCTTTTCAGTCATGTTATTCACCTCCAGCTTCGATCACTTTCACCCGACCGACCTGTCCATCGCTTAAGCGTACTTTAATGCCGTGCGGGTGACGCGGCGAGTTCGTCAAAATGTCTTTGACGACGCCTGACGTCAACTTCCCACTCCGCTGATCTTGTTTTAGGACAATCTGGACGTGGAGCCCTGGGCGAATGTCCGCGCGTTTCGTGCCATCCATACCCGACACCCCTTTCCGTATAGTCAACCTCTATCATATGCTCTTTTCCCGCGTTTGTCACAATCTATTCCACGATGCCGATTTGTCCGACCGTCCTCGTCAAATAACTTTGATCGGTCTCGAATCGGTTCGTCCCCTGTCCCCAAGCCGTCTCGACCTCGACGCGGCCTCGTTCGAACGAGATTGTCAAAATCACTCGTCCTGCCTCATTTTGTAATCGGGCGACTCCTTGTAGCGTATGAAAGGCATGGGTCAAGTCTCGTGCGAATTGGACATATTCCTCCGTCCGGATCGTCTCGATGACTTGTGCATGGACGAGTCGTAACGTGTCGCGTGACGCTTCCGCGATGACGAACTCGAATGTCGTCTCATCGTTTCCCATCTCTATTTGATGCTGCATCTTCCTACCTCCTAAAAAGACACCTTCGCCGGGAAGGTGTCTTCTCATTATAAGCGGTACAGTCTTGCTTCGAACGGACGCAGCATAAACGTGTCCGTCTCGATTGTCTCAGGATCCATCTCATTCGTTAACACGAGCGTCGCTTTGTCGAGACCAGGCAGCGTCGTCTCGGCAGGGTTTGCCGTCAAGTTGACGATGATATAAAACGTCTGTTGTTCGAACGTGCGCTCATAGGCGAACACTTGCAGATGTTCCGGCAACAAATCGCGGTAACTGCCGTACGTGAACGTGTCTTCCGTACGACGAAGACGAATCATCGCCTTATAGAACGAAAGAATCGAATGGGCATCCTTCGATTGGGCGTCGACGTTGAGCGTCTCATACTCTTCATGAATCGGCATCCATGGCGACGCTGTCGAGAAACCAGCGTTCGGTGACGCGTCCCATTGAATCGGGGTGCGGACGTTGTCGCGTGATGTGCCCCATACGTGCTGCATCGAATCGATTTCGCTCATCCCGTTGGCAATCCGTTCGAAGTATTCATTTTTCGTCGCCACATCGTCATAGTCATGGATGGACGGAAGCGGCACGTTCTTCATGCCGATTTCCTGCCCTTGATAGATGAATGGTGTCCCATGCATGAAGAAATACATCATGCCGAGGGCGGTCGCGCTCTCACGCCAATAGTGGTTCTCATCCCCGACGAGCGAGACGGCACGGACCATGTCATGGTTCTCGATATAGAGGGCGTTCCATCCCGTCTCGAGCAAGCCTTGTTGCCACTTGTCAAAGATGCGCTTCAGCTCGACGACATCGAGCGGCGCTAGACGTGATTGACGCATGATGTCAACATGATCGAAATGGAACGCCATGTTCATCGCCCCGTTTTCCGGTCCCATCCATAGATCGGCGGCTTGCGGTTCAATCCCGTTCGTCTCGCCGACCGTCATAATATCGTAATTGGCGAACGTCGCTTGTTTCATCTCTTGGAGATAGTCGTGGATGCCATCGATGTTCGAATACATCGAGAACGCCGTGACGTGCGGTTTTCCGTCTGGAGACGGCAACATCGTCTCGGTTGGCATCTTCTTGATGTGGCTGATCGCATCGACCCGGAATCCGTCGATGCCTTTGTCGAGCCACCAGTTGATCATATCGTAGACGGCACCACGCACGTCTTCATTTTCCCAGTTCAAGTCCGGCTGTTTTTTGGAGAAGACGTGCAAATAGTATTGCTCGGTCGTCTCATCGTACTCCCACGCCGAACCACCAAAGATGCTCGCCCAGTTGTTCGGGGGTCCCCCATCCGTCCCATCGCGCCAGATATACCAGTCGCGTTTCGGGTCGTCTTTCGAGCGTTTCGATTCGACGAACCACGGGTGCTCATCGGACGTGTGGTTGACGACGAGGTCCAAGAGCAGCTTCATGCCGCGTGCATGGACGGCCTTGAGCAAGGCGTCAAAGTCTTCCATCGTCCCAAATTCTTGCATGATGTCTTGATAGTCCGAGATATCATAGCCGTTGTCATCGTTCGGAGATTTGTACATCGGACATAGCCAAATCACATCGATGCCAAGGTCTTCTAAATAATCGAGCTTCTCGATAATACCGCGGAGATCACCAATCCCGTCTCCGTTCGAATCTTTAAAGCTACGCGGGTAAATCTGATACGCGATCGCTTCTTTCCACCACGTGCGGGTAACCGTTTTTTTCGCCACTTGTTCTCTGCTGACCATTGACTCCATACGCCGCTTGCCTCCTACATCTCATCATTTATATTTTATATTCTTGAACAGCAATACCTGTTTTAGGCTGAATCTAATCCTACAATAGCACTTGTGCAAGCGTTTGCAAATAATGAGATATAAAAAAATGTAGTCCGGAGACTACATTTTTGGGGCTGTCGCAACTTGTTCACAGAATGCGCCGATGACGTCCGCTAACCGCTCCCGGTCATGGTCCATCGTCGCCACATGATACGACTGTTCGAGCACCTCTCGTTGTTTTGGGGCTTGAACGGTCTCGTACAACCACATCGAGTCCTCGGGCGGCACGACGTTATCGATGGCCGAATGGATGACGCACGTCGGCACGGTCACCTCGGCCGCCATCGGTCGCACTTCCTCGATGAGCGCGAGTAATTCCCGAATGGCTGACGTCGGCACTTTGTCGTAGACGATCTCGTACACGCCCGGTGCACAGATATCCGGTTCGTCTTCATCAATGAAACGACAGACATCGTCCGTGGCGTGACAGGCATAGCCTGGCACGGACAACGCCGCATTGATGGTGACGATTGCATCGGCCTGCCCGGCCAAAGCGGCCTTCATCGCCAGCGTCCCGCCCATTGACTGCCCGACAACGATGACGTGTCGACATCGCTCACGCAAGAGACGGATACCGGCTTCCATCGACTCATACCAGCAGCGGCGTGTCGATTGCCGAAACTCTTCCGGATCCGTCCCATGTCCTTTGAGCCGTGGTGCGAAGACGGTGAATCCTTTCTCCATCAAGGCGATTCCGACGTCACGCACACTTTGAGGCGTCCCGTTAAAGCCATGGCATAACAAGATGCCGATATCATTTCCTTCATAATAAAACGCGCCCGCTCCCGGGATGACCGGATAAGTAATTGTCGTCATTCGTTTCCTCCCCATTTAATCCACAGTTAACCGATACACTTAATTGTATTAATGAATTGTAAGAGTTGGGGGACGTCCCGTCAACCCGATTGCCTACTTGCTCAGTTCTCTTCAAGTCTGTAATCAAACTGTAATATGAACTTCGCAATAAGTGGATTGAGTTCTGACGTCTGCTTGGTTATGTTTAACATGTAGTTGAAAAGTTGGTAAATGATAGTGAAATCCGTCAATCGATGGAGGGAGTACGAACGCAACTTCCTTACGTTAAGTCGAGTAATGTAAGCGCTATCATTTCGTTTTGGCCTAAAGGGGGCATCCGCTCAAGCAAGTGACCACACGAACTGGGACATCGTATCGGCCATCTACATAATCAAAGGGAGACTAACACATGGGGAAACCACAAGCACGTTCATTCAAACAAATGACCGGCCTCGCCTTATCAGCCGGACTCATCGTCAGCAGCATGACGCCGATCGCGGCAAACGTACACGCAGAGACGCTGAACGCTTCAGACCTATTCATCTCGGAATACGTTGAAGGCTCGAGCAACAATAAAGCGATTGAACTGTTCAATGGAACGAATGCGGCCATCGACCTCTCGGCCTATAAACTTGAACTGTATTCAAACGGCGGTACGGCTCCAGGCACGACCCTCAACTTGACAGGTACGCTCGAGCCAGGTGGCACGTATGTCATCGTCAACGCCAGCGCAAGTGATGCCTTGAAAGCGAAGTCGAACACGACAAGCGGTGTGACGAACTTTAACGGCGACGACACGCTCGTCTTGAAAAAAGGGGACACGGTGCTCGACGTCTTCGGTCAAGTCGGATTCGATCCGGGTACGAAATGGGGAACGACGGTAGCCACGGCTGACCAGTCGTTGGTTCGGAAAGATACGGTCACGACAGGGGATGCGAACGGCGCGGATGCGTTCGACCCGGCCACTGAATGGAACACACAACCAATCGATACGTTCACGAACCTCGGATCACACACGTTCCAAGGCGTCGACTACGGCGATGGCGGTACGGTAGAACCACCGGCGCCGGTCACTCCGATTTCAATCAGTGACGCCCGTACGAAAGCCGAAGGTGAAACGGTCACGATTAAAGGAGTCGTCACGGCGAAACTGGCCAACACGATTTCGATTCAAGATGCGACAGGCGGACTCTCGGTCCGTCCGACGTCACTTGCCGTCAACGTCGGTGATGAAGTCGTCGTCACGGGTGCCATCGGTTCGTATCGTGAATTGCTTCAATTGAACAGCGCCGTCGTCGTGTCAAAACAAGCGGCGAGCGTCCCAGCTGCGCAAGTCCTCACTGGCGAACAAATCAATGAGGACGTCGAGTCTGAACTCGTCACCGTCAATAACGTCACCCTCTCAGGTAGCGGGCAAAACTTGACGGCGACGGATGGAACGAAAGAGTTCGTCGTGCGTGATGAGCGCGGCATTCTCGATTTACAGACAGACGTCAACTACTCGTCAATCACGGGTATCGTGCAACAGTTCGATAATACGTATCAAATCATTCCGCGCGACGTATCTGACACAGTCATCGACGCATCGGTACTCCGTCCGGCGACAGCGAAGCCAGGTGCGGGCACGTTCGTCGGTCCACAAGACGTGACACTTTCGACGACGACAGCGGGCGCTGACATCTATTACACGCTCGACGGGTCGGACCCGAAAGTGAACGGTACCCTTTATACGTCACCAGTCCGCATCGAGGAGACGAAAACGCTCAAAGTTGCCGTCAAATCGGGTGATGCGTTCAGCGCCGTGACGACGTTCGACTATAAAATCACGGACAAAATCCGCATCCATGACATCCAAGGCGCAAGCCACACGTCACCGATGAACGGACAGACTGTTGAAGGCGTCGAAGGCGTCGTCACGTACTCGTTCGTCTCGATGGGTACGACGTATTACTATATCCAAACGCCTGACATGGAAGCCGACCAAGATGCACGCACGTCAGAAGGAATCATCTTGTATGGTGGCCGTTCGATCGCGGGCATCCAAGTCGGTGACCTTGTCAACGTGAAAGGTCTCGTCAGCGAGTACGCCATCGAAGGCTACAGCGACCGTCAACAGACGGATATGAAGATGACGCAAATCGATACACGCAACGGAAGTGTCAACGTCGTCAAGAGCGGTGTCACACTCCCGACGCCGCTGAAAATCGACGCGTCGAACTTGCCGACCGAGTTCATCGACAGCGATGCCCTCGCCGTCTTCAACCCGGACAAAGACGCCATCGACTTCTGGGAGAGCCTTGAAGGGATGCGCGTCGAGACGGGCAACCTCAAATCGGTGTCACCGCAACAGAACGGCGACCTCGTGACCGTGCTCGAAGCAACACCGACCGAGACGTTCAACGGTGGTATTCTGTTGAAAAAAGATGATGCCAACCCGGAACGGATTCAATTCCGTCTCGAACCGAATGCCGACGCTCGTGATTTCGATGTCGCGACCGGTGACCGCTTCAATGGCCCGATCGTCGGTGTCGTTGGATACTCGTACGGCAACTATAAGATTCAAGCAGGTCTTGATGAGATGAAGGCTGCCTTCGTCAAAGGTGATGCCAAGCGTGAGGCGACGTTCATCGAAGCTGAAGAGGACAAATTGACGATCGCCTCTTACAACCTCGAGAACTTCTCGAACAACGTCAAAGAGACGTCGGACGAGAAAGCCCTCAAACTCGCGAAAGCGTTCGTCGAGGAGTTGAACAGCCCGGACATCATCGGTGTGACCGAAGTCCAAGATAACAACGGGGAAGGCACAGGCGATTCTGCGGCCGACCAAAGCTACCAACGTTTGATTGACAATATCGTCTCGATTGGCGGCAAATCGTACAAGTACGTCAATATCGATCCTGAGTACAATAAAGACGGCGGCGCACCAAATGCCAACATCCGTGTCGGCTTCTTGTATGACCCGGAACGTGTCTCGCTCACAGAAGGCATCCCTGCCGGTGACGCAACGACAGCTGTCGGTTATGAAAACGGCAAGTTGACGCACAACCCGGGCCGCATCGACCCGCTCAACCCGGCGTTCAACAGCTCACGTAAACCGCTCGCGGCCCAGTTCGACTTCCAAGGCGAGAACGTCGTCGTCATCGCCAACCACTGGAACTCGAAAGGTGGCGACACTGGTTTCTTCGGCTCGAAACAGCCGGTCGTGCTCGGCAGTGAAGTCCAACGTAAACAAATCGCTCAAATCGTCCATGACTTCGTCGCTGACGTGAAAACGGACAACCCTGACGCGAACGTCGTCGCCCTCGGTGACTTCAACGACTTCGAATTCTCGGATGCGATGCAAATCTTCAAAGGCGACTTGATGACGAACATGGTCGAGAAAGTCCCAGCTGTCGACCGTTACTCGTACGTCTATCAAGGGAACTCGCAAGTGCTCGACCATATCCTCGTGTCAAACCGTTTAGCGGCGACGACCGAAATCGATATGATTCACGTCAACGCTGACTTCACGGAAATGTCGGGTCGCGCCAGTGACCACGATCCGGTCCTCGCACAAATCGACCTCACTCCGGAGCCAGAAGTGGAATTGACGCGTTACACGGTCGAGAACAACAAGGCTGCACGCCTCGTCCTCCAAGATGACTTCATCGGCGTGACGATCGGCAAAGGCACAAACTTCAAGAACGGCATCTTCGTACGCGGCGCCTACACGGAATTGACAGGTGACCCGCTCAAAAACATCGTCGTTCAAGTGAAACCGAAAGAAGCCGGTGCCATCATCGACTTCGACGGCGCAACTGTCAAAGAAGTAATTGTTGATGGAACGAACTTGGCTGAAATCCGTGGCGCAGAGAATGTGAAACAGATCAGCTACACGAAAGGCGCATCCGCGAACACGGTCGTCATCAAAAAATAACGATTGAATCGAATACGCAAGCCGCAGACAGATTGTCTGCGGCCTTTTGCGTTTTCATTCGTGAAATTCGGGGATTAAGTAGAAGATGCTGATTATCGGAGGATGACGTCATGGAGATGCACAACGGGAACTTATATTGGCCGACCACAGAATCGGAACAGATCGTCTTACAAAAACCAATCAAGAAAGAGCGCTACGACGTACTCGTCATCGGCGCGGGAATGTCAGGAACGCTGACAGCCTATACGCTTTACAAGGACGGTGTCGATTTCGCCGTCATCGACCAAGGGAAAGTCGGAGCCGGGAGTACGGCCGCGAACACAGGGCTCATTCAATACTCGAACGACATCATGTTGCACGAACTGGCCGAACAAATCGGTGAAGAGGACGCGGTCCGCTTCTATCAACTGTGTGCCGAGGCGGTGGATGCGCTCGACGAGGTCGCCGGGACAGTCGACGCCAAGGACGTCTATATCCGGCGTGACAGTCTTTGCTTCGCCAGCAGCGAAGCGGATGTCTCCAAATTGGAACGAGAGTATGAGATGCTGACGAAACACGGACTCGCGGCCGAATGGCTCGACCGGGAGGCGTTACAAGAACGCTATCCGTTCGATAAACCGGCCGGCTTGATTACGAACGGCGATGCCGAGGTCAATCCGCTCACGCTCAGCCGTCAGGTCGTCCGCTACTTGTCGACCCAAAACGTCCCCATCTTCGAAGAGACGGACGTCACAGAAGTCGTCGCCGACGGAGACGACTGGCTCGTCTTGACTCCCACAGGAACGTTCAAAGCGGGCCACGTCATCTTCGCGACCGGCTATCGTCCGGCCCCGCTCCTCGACACGCATCGGATCGAACTCAACCGTTCTTATGCGATTGCGACGAATCCCGTCCCTGATTTCGACGAGTGGGAAGGTCAGGCGCTCATTTGGGAAACGAAACGGCCGTACCTCTATTTACGGACGACCGTCGACGGCCGCATCATCGCCGGCGGACTCGATGAAGAAAAAGCAGAGACCCCGCATAGCGAGGCACTCATTCAAAAACGGGCCGAGCGGTTGCGCCAAGAAGTCGAAGCTCTGTTCCCGATGTATGATTTGACAGTTGAATACGCCTGGGTGGCCCTGTTCGGTGAGTCAATCGACCAGCTACCCTTTATCGGGGAACATCCGGACCGTCCGAACCTCTACTATTTACTCGGATATGGGGGCAACGGCACGGTCTACAGCATGTTAGGTTCTAAAATTTTGAGCGAGTTGGTCCGCGGCATCGACAATCCAGATGCTCGAATCGTACGATTAGATCGGACACGTTAATCCCCTGACATCAGGGGATTTTTTTATACATACGCATTGGAGTGAGTGAAATGACAACAAAACAAAAACCAAAATGGGTGTATCGCCTGAGGCGCGGTCTTCTCTTCATCCCTGCCATCGCCTTGACCGTCTACGTCTGGCCGCATGAGCCGGCCGAAGAAACGCCAGAGGAAACCGTCACGCAAGCAGAGGCAACAGACGACGAGCAACGCTACACGATTGAAACGAGACAAGCTGTGACAGAAGACGAGGCCGTCCGCTATACGTATGACATCGTGGTCCACGGACAACCTGACGTCGAGACGCTCCAGTCCATCAGTCAGGATGTCATGGACGAGGTGACGGCGCGTGATACGTTCCAAGCCGCCCTCCTCCGTTTTTATGATCACGAAGCCTATATCGGTACCGAATCACCACTCGGCGAAGCCGTATTTGCCCCTGAAGGCGATTGGAGCCTGGCGAGTACGGTCCAACCCGGCGCCTATGAGGAGATGTCGTTCGGCTGGCAATTGAAAGAGAAAGAATGGGACACGCAACTGTCGGACAAGGAAGCGCGCGTCTGGCAAGTCTGGAATCGCGTCTACGAGGCCGAGCAATCGGACGACCCTGACTTGAAAGCGAAAGTGACCCGAACCGTTTCAACGAAATATGATCTCAATCCCGAAACGGTCCAACGTATCGTCTTGAAGCAGAGTGTCTGGGCCGCGTTATAACCTGATTCATCCAAAAAGATAGTACGAATTTTCCTTTCTTTGGCTAAATATATAATTGTATACTAATTGTATACATGTAACCGTTGAACGGTCGGAGAAAGGAAGACGTTATGAAACGATGGATGCTTTTATGCCTACTTCTGGTTATGATCGGTGCCACTTTGACGCCGCGACAGGTCGACGCCGCATCAATTTCACCTTATGAGGTGAGTGCGCCTACCGGCACGACGCTTTATCAATTTGTCGGAAAGACGCTCAAGCCGAAAGGAACGTTGCGCGCGGCAAAGCGGTTCAAGGCGCTCAGTACGTCCGGTCACTATTATAAGATTCAAGACGGAAGAACCATCTACTACGTAAAAAAGCAAGCCGTCACACTAGTGGCGACGAACTTGTCGCTGACGACGTTTTCCGGTTCGACCTACTCACGGCTGACGCACGAGTATATGCGCTCGCTCACCCGGGGACAGACGCCTTACTATTACGATGAGTTGACCGCCAAGACGGCCATCGCCCGGGCCGACGCCGCCATGAAGGGGAACTGGTATATCCCGTCCCCGCCCTATCAGTTGCGTGTCCCGAACATCGATACATACCGTTTTGATGTCAGCGTCCCTGCGGTCGATTCGACGTCATTCAAGTTTCAAATCCATTACTTCACGACGTTGAACCAGTTGACGCAAGCGTATGCCGCCACCGGACGAGACGATTATCTCCGCTACGGGAAGCGAATCGTCACGAGTTGGACCAAGCAATACCCGGCTGCGAACTATACACGCTACCGTTGGCCGTATCACGACCATGGCACCGCCATCCGGACGTTCCATTTGCTCAACTTCTGGAATGAATTCCGCTCGTCCGCAGTGAACACCGATCCGGCGTTCTCGCAGCTGTTCGCCAAGACACTGTATGAACACGCGGCACTGCTGGCGACGCCAAGCTTTTATAAACCGAACAACAATCACGGCATGTTCCAAGATATGGCCTTAACCGCCGTCGCAGAGACACATCGGAGCTTTTATCGTTCCTCGGCCTGGCGCTCTCTCGCGATGAACCGGCTCACCCAGCAGTTGAACCACAGCTTGAGCACGGACGGCGTCCATCTCGAGCACTCGCCGTTCTATCAAATTTATCTGTACGACACGCTCGCCCGGTTCAACGACTGGGCGGCCGCCAACCGCTTCGCCCTATCGAGCCGGATGCGTGACGTCAAAGATATGCCGAGCGCGCTGACGTATATGTTGAAACCGAACGGGACCCTGCCGATGTTTGGCGACACCCCGTCCATCACGCACCGCACGGACGCGATTCCGTATATCAATCGCTATCCGCACTTGAATTACGCGATGACACAAGGGAAATCGGGAACCCAACCGTCGACACGGGTCGGTAAGCTATCGAACCAGTACGCCTTCTTCCGTCAACATTGGGGCGGGGCTTCTGGTCCATTCCGGGACGCAGTCCAAGTGATGATGACGGCCGGCTATCATAGCAACATCCATAAGCACGCCGACGATTTGTCGATTGACCTGTACGGCTATGGCCGCGACTTCCTCGTCGAGAGCGGACGCTACGCCTATACGAACCGTCCCGAGCGCAGCGTCGTCATGCAGGCCGCGGCCCACAACACCGTCCATGTGGCAGGTAAGAGCTTTAACTTGACGACGAACAACTTACAGAGAAGCCAAATCACATCGGTCGGTGCCGCGTCGACGCAATGGACGGCCGCGGGAACGAGCGGGCTGCTCGGTAACGGGATGACGCACACGCGTCGTATCGCCTACGACCGCGACGGGACGGTGCTCGTATACGATGACATCACCAGCCCGACCACGACCTCGTTCGTCCAGCGATTCCATCTCGGGACCGGTTTGAATCGCGTCTCGAGCGGCAGCCGTCATGCCATGTATAAAGACAACGAGAACCGCTCGATCCATTTGTTACAACTCGAGGTCGGCACGACGCCGAAAGTCGCCGTCGGTGCGAGTTATGTGTCGTATCGGGACTACGACTGGCAACGCCGCAATCAAGTCGTGACGACAAAGCGTGGCAAGCAAGTCGAGTATTTGACGCTGATTCATATCGGCGAGAAGACAACCAAAATCACGTCCGTCACGGTCCAGACGACGTCACGCCACTATGTCGTGCGCTACAAACTGTCGGACGGCAAGACGAAAACCTTATCGATGTTACGCTAACCTCCATTTCAAAAATGGGGGTTTTTTCTTGAAGTGTTAGGGAACATTCGTAAAGTAGGCCAAAATGTGGCTTACGACGTGTGCGCATACTTAAAGGGGAGGCAACAACATGGGGAACAAGAAAGAAGAGCAGTTAAAACAACATACGATTGATAACGAGCAGCAAGCCGGGCTCACGACGAACCAAGGGCTGAAGATGGCCGAGGACGAGTTCTCGCTCAAAGCCGGACGTCGGGGACCGACATTGATCGAGGATTTCCATTTCCGCGAGAAGATGACGCACTTCGACCACGAGCGGATTCCTGAGCGCATCGTGCACGCACGCGGCGTCGGGGCTCACGGGGAGTTTCAAGTGTATGAGTCGCTCGCCGACTATACGAAAGCCGACTTCTTGAACGACCCGTCGAAAGTGACGCCGGTGTTCGTTCGTTTCTCGACGGTGCAAGGTTCGCGTGGGTCTGGGGACACCGTGCGCGACGTCCGCGGGTTCGCGACCAAGTTCTATACCGACGAAGGCAACTATGACCTTGTCGGGAACAACATGCCGGTCTTCTTCATTCAAGACGCCATCAAGTTCCCTGACCTCGTCCACGCCGTGAAACCGGAGCCGCACACGGAAGTGCCTCAAGGCGGCAGTGCCCACGACACGTTCTGGGACTTCGTCGGCCAGAACCATGAGACGGCCCATATGATCATGTGGGCGATGAGCGACCGGGGCATCCCGCGCAGCCTTCGCATGATGGAAGGGTTCGGTGTACACACGTTCCGCCTCGTCAACAAGGAAGGCAAGGCGCATTTCGTCAAGTTCCATTGGAAACCAAAACTCGGCGTCCATTCGCAAGTTTGGGACGAGGCGCAGAAAGCGCTCGGTAAGAACGCCGACTTCCACCGCGTCGACTTGTACGAGGCCATCGATAAAGGCGATTATCCAGAATGGGAGCTCGGGCTTCAAATCATCGCGGAAGAAGACGAGTTCAAGTTCGACTTCGACATTCTCGATCCGACGAAACTTTGGCCGGAAGAAGATGTGCCCGTCAAACTTGTAGGGAAGATGATGCTCAACCGCAACGTCGACAACTTCTTCGCCGAGACCGAGCAAGTCGCGTTCCACCCGGGTCACCTCGTGCCGGGCATCGACTTCTCGAACGACCCGCTCCTTCAAGGTCGTCTGTTCTCGTACACGGATACACAACTGTCACGTCTCGGGGGACCGAACTTCCATCAAATCCCGATCAACAAGCCGGTCTGTCCGTTCCATAACAACCAACGCGACGGCATGCATCAGATGGCCGTCCACAAAGGACAGACGAGCTACCATAAAAATGCGCTCAACAACAATCAACCCGAGCCCGTCCCGGCCGATCAAGGCGGGTTCGAGCACTATCAAGAAAAAGTCGACGGTCATAAGATTCGAGGCCGGAGTGATAGCTTCCTCGACTTCTATTCGCAAGCGAAGATGTTTTATAACAGCATGACCGACGTTGAAAAAGAGCACATCCAAGACGCCTGCAGCTTCGAGCTCGGCAAATGTGAATCGGACATGGTCAAAGCGAACGCCGTCGATTTGTTGAATCGCATCGACCGTCATCTCGCCTCGGTCGTCGCCGACAATCTTGGTGTCGACCTCCCGGCCGAGAACAATGAAGTCGTCTCGGACAAGGCCTCACCGGCGCTCAGCATGGCCAATACGATTGCGAAGCCGGACACGAAGAGCGTCGCCGTCCTCTTGGCCGGAGACGTCGATGCCGCGCAAGTGAAGGCGTGGGTGCAAGCGCTCGCCGATCATAAGGTCAATTACAGCCTCGTCGGCAAGAAATCATATACGCTCGGCGATCTTAAAGTGAAAGAGACGTACGACACGGTCGACTCGAGCCTGTTCGATGCGGCTTTCCTCGTCAGCACCGCGACCTCGGTCGAAGACGACGTGCTCGAGTTCATCGAGAACACGTATAAACACTTCAAACCGCTCGCGTTGCATCTGCATCATGATGAAGTGCTCGACCGTTGCCGCGTGAAGACAGATCAGCCTGGCGTCTACACGTTCAAACAACATAGTCTCGATGGCTTCGATACGTTTATCGACGGTATCGCGAAAGGCCGGTTCTGGGACCGCGCCTAACGTGAACAGTTCAAGGATTCGACCCAAATCGACGGGTCGAATCCTTTTTACGTGCTTCCCCTCTCCTCCTCTCTAGCGATATACTTGGTGGGGTATATAGCGTAAAGGAGGAATGACTGGATGCGAAAAGAGATGGCTACATATGTGGAAAGCCTCGAGCACCAAAGACAGTTATATAAACGAACCTTAGTCATCGTCGTGCTCTCGCAAGTGTTCGGTGGTGCCGGTCTCGCCGCCGGGATTACGGTTGGTGCTTTATTGGCACGTGATTTACTCGGAACCGATGCCTATGCAGGCGTCCCGACGGCCCTGTTCACGCTCGGCTCTGCTGCCGCTGCGTTTTTGATTGGATTGATGTCACAACGAGTCGGACGCCGTTTCGGACTGGCGACAGGATTTTTGACCGGTGCGGTCGGCGCATTCGGTGTCATTGTTGCCGCGACGTTCGAGAGCGTACCGCTCTTATTTCTCTCGCTCCTGATTTACGGGGCCGGCACGGCGACGAACCTTCAGGCCCGTTATGCCGGCACAGATTTGGCGAATGCGACCGAGCGGGCGACGGCCGTCAGCATCGCGATGGTCTCAACGACGCTCGGGGCCGTCGCCGGTCCGAACTTGGTCGAACCGATGGGACGTGTTGCCGCCGGACTCGGGTTGCCGACACTCTCTGGACCATTCTTGCTTGCAGGTGTGGCCTATCTCTTTGCAGGTCTCATCTTACTCGTCTTTTTGAATCCTGACCCGCTCCTCGTCGCCCGCGCAATCGAGGCGAAACGGAAGGAGGCCACTTCGACGGCACAACCGGTCGAAGCTGCGCATAGTCACCGCGGCGTGTATGTCGGTGCGTTCGTCATGGTCCTCAGCCAAATCGTGATGGTCGCCATCATGACGATGACTCCTGTCCATATACGCCACCACGGCCATGAACTCGGTGCGGTCGGTCTCGTCATTGGCTTTCACATTGGAGCCATGTATTTGCCTTCTCTCGTGACCGGGATTCTCGTCGATCGGATTGGCCGTGAAGTGATGGCGATTGCTTCGGGCGTGACATTGTTTCTCGCCGGTGTCGTCGCCGCTTTTGCCCCAGCGGATTCCTTGTTCTTCTTAATCGTCGGGCTCGTCCTACTCGGGATCGGTTGGAATTTCGGGCTCATCAGCGGGACGGCCATCCTCGTCGATGCGACGACGACCGAGACACGGGCGAAGACGCAAGGTTCAGTCGATGTATGGATTGCCCTATCCGGCGCTTCCGGCGGGATGCTTTCCGGTGTCATCGCTGCCCAGTCGAGTTATTTGACCTTGTCGCTCCTCGGTGGGGTCGTCTCCCTCATTCTCGTCCCTCTCGTCCTCTGGTACCGACGTCAGCTCGCTTAACGATTGCCGATGCGCGCACGCGCATCGGTTTTTTGCTGGAAATGCGTTGACTCTGACAAACTTTCTCTCGTTTGATATACTCCTTTAGTTATGTTTATTAACTATTTAGAATCAAACGGATAAGGAGGCGGGCTGCAGATGCAACTGACCGCACAAAAACTATGGACGAAAGATTTCCTCATCATCTCTCTCGTCAACTTCTTCTTAACACTCATCTTTTTCTTATTGATGGTGACGATTGGCGTCCACGCCGTCTCAGCATATGGGGCTTCGACGAGCGAGGCCGGCCTTGTTACCGGTATTTTCATTATCGGGACCCTCGTCGGGAGACTCTTTATCGGGCGCTTGATCGACTCGATTGGACGTCGCAAGACGCTCCTGATCGGCCTGACGTTCTTCACGGCTACGATTTTGCTCTATTTCCTCGACTTTGGCATCGGCTTCTTACTGTTTACGCGCTTTGTCCACGGTCTCGGGATGGGACTGTCGAGCACGGCGACCGGAACGATTGTCGCCCAAGTCATTCCCGGCTCTCGAAAAGGCGAAGGCATCGGCTACTACAGCATGAGTTCGACGCTCGCCACTGCCATCGGACCGTTCGTCGGCTTGATGATGAGCCAATACACGAGCTTCTCGGTCATCTTTCTCGCCTGTTTCGTCATCGGTCTCATCAGTCTCGGTAGCGCCTTATTCGTGACGGTGCCCGAATCTGACAACCCGCAAGTCGTCCGGGGGCTTTCGCTCAGTGCATTCGTCGAGCCGAAGGCGTTACCAATCGCGCTCATCATCGGCGTCGCCGCTCTCAGCTACTCGAGCGTGTTGTCCTATATCAATTTTTACGCAAGCGAGCTTGACCTCGTCGAAGCGGCGAGTATTTTCTTCCTCGTCTACTCCATCGCCGTCCTCATCTCACGGCCGATCACCGGTCGTCTGATGGACGCGCGCGGCGCCAATATCGTCATGTACCCGGCCATCGTTCTCTTTGCCGTCGGGATGCTCGTCTTGAGCCAGGCGAACAACGCCGTCATGCTGTTACTCGCCGGGGCGCTGATTGGTCTCGGCTTCGGGAATATCCAGTCCGGTACGCAGGCAATCGCCGTGAAAGCGGCGGACCCTCATCGGATGGGCATGGCCACGTCGACGTTCTTTATCGCCCTCGACGCAGGACTCGGGTTCGGCCCTTACTTTATCGGCTTGCTCATTCCGTTGACCGGTTTCTCGACACTGTATCTGTTACTTGCCGGTGTCGTCTTCTTTACCGTGTTCCTCTATTACTTGATGAACGGCCGCCGCGAGCGGACCGAAATGAAACAAGCTGCCTGACAGGACTTTTCATCGTCCTGTCTTTTTTTGAATGTTCACACATTTTGTCACAACTTACGGTAATATGAGAATGACGCGCCGAAAAGTTTTTGATTGAAATGAGGGACATGATGCACGCCGACCAGACCATCCAACACTATTCCTCCGTCCTGCTCCGTACGTTCGACAAAATCTCTGATTTTGTCTTCTTCATGGAAGTGGACGGTTCAACTTATCGCTACGTATTTGTAAACGAACCGGGAAGACAGGCGATCGGCTGGACAGAGGCCGATATCGGGAAACGTGTCGAGGACATGGTACCACCCGAGACGGCCGCTCTCGTCACGCGCCATTATGACGAGGCGGTACGAGAACGAAAGAGTCTCGTCTTCGAGGACTATCGCCTGGCCGAACCATCTTATACGACAGCAGTCGTCTCACACGAGATTCACTTACCCGTTTATTACTACGAGTCCGAGGTGACGCCGGTCTTCGATGAGGCGGGTGCCTGCACGCACGTCATCTCGGTCGTCCGGGAAGTGACGGAACGGAAACGTCGTGAACTCGAGTTGTCTATCTTGAAAGATCAGCACGAATCGCTCCAACGCTATTCACCGCACGGAATCTTCGTTCTCGACGATGCGTTTCGCGTCCAATCGGTCAATCCTGCCGTCACACAGATTACCGGTTACGAGGAAGCCGATTTGTTGGGGGAGTCTTTTTTGTCATGGTTGCCCGAGTCAGAACGGGCCCTTGTCGATGAGGGTCTCCGCTCTGCCTTGTCTGGCACGCCGCACAAATACGGCATGACCGCTCCGCAAAAGACGGGCAACTGGCTCGATTTGGCCATCTTGAATATTCCGATTGAAGTCGGGGGGCATATCACGGGACTGTTCGCCATCATTATCGACCACACCCCGGAGAAGAATGCCGAACGGGCGACTCAGGAGAGCGAGCGAAGGTATCGCCAATTGATTGAGACGATTCCTGAAGGGATCATCGTTCATAAAGACGGCGTGATTCTATACGCCAACGCCTTGGCGCTAGAAACGATTGGCGAGACGTACATCGAGAGCGAATCGATTTTCACGTTCGTCGCCACGGAATATCATGAGACGACCAAGGCACGCCTTCAGGCGTTGCGCCAAGGCGATCCGGTCCAAGATACAGAGATCGTGCTCGTCACGCCGGCCGGTCGAAAACTGCATATGGACATCGGCAGCCTGTTAATTGATTACGAAGGAACGACCGCCGTCATGACCTTATTGCGTGACGTGACCGAGAAACGTGAGATGGAGCGTGCCCTGCACCAGAGCGAGACGCAATATCGTCTGATCACAGAGAATATGAGCGACCTTGTCTGTATCCTCGAGCGTGACGGTCAAGTCCGCTACGCTTCGCCGTCCCATCAAACCGTGCTCGGATATGCCCCGTCGTTCTACGAGGGCAAGAACACGCTCGACTTCATCCATCCGAATGACGTCGAACCGGCGAGACAACAACTCCGGACGATGACAGCGACGAGCGAGCCGCTCACCCTCGAATTCCGTCATCTGCATCAAGATGGTCGTTGGATTTGGCTCGAAACGAAGATTCAAGCGATTTATGACGATACGGGGCAACTGCTTCACTATTTGACCGTCACGCGTGAAATCATGAAGCGAAAAGTGCTTGAAAAACAGCTCAAGCATTTGGCTTACCATGATACGTTGACCGACTTACCGAATCGGCGCTATTTCCTCGCCTATTTAGAAGAGACGTTGGCCCGGTTCGAGGAAGAAGACGAGTCACTCGCCATCCTGTCGCTCGATATCGATTGTTTCAAACAAATCAACGACACGCTCGGCCATGACATTGGCGACGAGTTGTTGCGCCAATTCTCCACTCGTTTGACCGACGTATTGCGAAATCAAGATGTGGTCGCCCGCTTTGGCGGTGACGAATTCTCGGTACTCATCCGCTACACGGAAGCTGACGCGCCAAAACGCGTGGCCGAAAAACTCGTGACCGCTCTTCAGCGCCCGTGGCAGATTGAAGACCATTCGTTCGTTACGACCTCTAGCGTCGGCGTGGCCCCGTACCGACCGGGCATGTCGACAAAACTGTTGCTCAAACGAGCCGACTTGGCCTTATATCAGGCGAAAGCTAACGGCCGCAATCAATACGCTTTGTTTGAAGACCGCTCCTAAGCGGTCTTTTTTTTCACGTGAAACATAGAAAAAGCACCTAAACACGAACATTAGAGATGATTAACCAGCAATCATCCAGAATTTTTGCCTTTTATCGCCATATCCCTTTGACATATGCTCTAATTTACGTTACATTACCGAATGGGCGAAGTATTTATCATTCAACAAACCAAATTGTTCGTAAATAGGGGTGTGACAACATGGATAAAGTATTTGATTATGAAGATATTCAATTAATTCCCGCAAAATGTGTCGTCGACAGCAGATCTGAATGTGATGCGAGCGTGACGCTCGGCGGCTTCACGTTCCGTCTGCCGGTCGTTCCAGCCAATATGCAGACCATCATCGATGAGAACGTCGCTCGGTCGCTTGCCGAGAACGGCTATTTCTATATCATGCATCGCTTCAACCCAGAGACGCGACTCCAATTCATCGAGGACATGCATGGGCGTGGCTTGTATGCATCGATTAGCGTCGGTGTGAAAGAGGACGAATATCGTTTCGTCGAGATGCTCGCGGAAGCCGGACATACGCCGGAATTCATTACGATTGATATCGCGCATGGCCACTCGAATGCGGTCATCCGGATGATTCAACATATCAAACACCATCTTCCAAGCTCGTTCGTGATCGCTGGTAACGTCGGGACACCAGAAGCGGTCCGAGAACTCGAACATGCCGGGGCAGATGCGACGAAGGTCGGCATCGGGCCAGGGAAAGTATGTATCACAAAAATCAAGACGGGCTTCGGCACGGGCGGGTGGCAACTCGCCGCGCTCCGTTGGTGTGCCAAGGCGGCGACAAAACCGATTATCGCGGATGGGGGCATCCGGACACATGGCGACATCGCCAAATCGATTCGCTTCGGGGCATCGATGGTCATGATCGGTTCGCTGTTTGCCGGACACGACGAGTCTCCGGGTGAGACGTTCGAACAGGACGGGAAGTTGCTCAAAGAATACTTCGGGTCGGCTTCTGAATTCCAAAAAGGGGAACGGAAAAACGTCGAAGGCAAGAAAGTGTTCGTTGAGCATAAAGGGGCGCTCCAGGACACGTTGACCGAGATGGAGCAAGACCTCCAATCGGCCATCTCTTACTCGGGTGGGGACAATCTCGATGCATTGCGCACCGTCGATTACGTCATGGTGAAAAACTCAATCTTTAACGGGGATAAAGTATATTGAAAAAAGGCGACTCGCGCGAGTCGCCTTTTTTCAATCAGTTGTCAGTTGCTTCGTCATCATATAGTAGTCCGATCCCGGCGGATAATCATGGAGCACGCCGGCGACTTGATAGCCGAAGCGCTCGTAAAACGTTTTCGCTTGAAACGAGAACGTCGTCAACTTGACGCGCGTCGCCCCGAGTTCGTGGGCCAACCGTTCCCCTTCCTCGAGCAGACGGCTCCCTAGGCCGGTCCCCGCATGTTCTGACGCGACCCAGAGTCGGTCCAAGTCGAACCAGCCCCAATAGACGCTCCCGAACAACCCAGCGATCACGTCCCCGTCCTGTTCCACTTTCAACTGAACGACCGGGACGTCGGCGTTGCGGATCTCGCGATGGTGTACCGAATGAGCGTCATTGAATATCCGCAATCGACTCGTCAAAAATTGTTGAAACGCTTCGTCCTCATCATGAATTCGTTTGATGTCCATCACGCTTCCTCGCTCGAACCGTTCACGAAGAACGAAATCAGCTCTTGTGCTTCTTCGTCGACGGTCCGACCTGTCAGACGTTCGTATTGAGCGGTTATCGCCTCTTTATTTCCTGGGAAATCGAGAGTGATTCGGGCCAAATGGCGTAAAATGTCTCGGTCTTTCTCATATTCGGGACGGGTCACGACTTGGCCATGCGACCAGACGTACGCCTCGGCCTCGAACTGATCGAGTACATCTAAAAGACGCAATGTCCGGGTCGGGGTCATCCTCCAAGACGGCGCGTACAAGTTCGCATAGAGGGCATCCCCTAAAAACAGCACCTTTTCCTCTGGCACGTAAGCTACGACCGCATCAGCAGCGTGATCTCCACCAACGTGCTTCAGAATGACGTGTACCCCGCCGAGGTCGAGGGTGAGCGTATCATCGAACGTCAGCGTCGGTAAGACGACGCGCATCGACCGCTCCGCACCATATTCGAGTTTGATTGCTTCCGCACAAAACGCAATCTCGCGTCCGTCTTCGACCCGGTCGGCTAAGGAAGCATCGTCCCACGCATAGGGCAGCAACCGTTCCATCCCGGCTTTTGTCGCCGTGCTTGCGACGGAGACAATGTCGGTCAGCGCCGACAATCCAAAGATATGATCCCAATGCCAATGCGTCAACGTGACGATTGACGGTCGTTTGATGCCCCGCTCGGTCAAGGCGTCTAGAAACAAATTCGTGTGCGCCTCAGAGTTCCCCGCATCAATCATGAGCGTATGGGTGTCGCCGACGACGGCCCCTAAGATGGGACGGTCGGTCTCCGCGACCGGGTCCATATACCAAAATCTGTCCGAATGCTGCTTAAGTGTCTGCATGATCGGCCTCCTCTCTACTCCGTAATGCGTCGAACGCTTCGAACGCCCCCCGTTCGTCATTGACGAGGCGAATCGTCCGGACCGGCAAACGCTCTAACAAGCTCAATTCACGCCGTTGCCGGTCTTTCAACAGTTGAATCGTCCCTTCAATCCCGCCCAATCCGTTTGCCTGAGCGTAAGCGCGAGTCGTGTAATACTCGACGAAACCACGTTGCCACTCTGTCGGCCGTTCCGCATAGACATCGCGAAACACGGTCGGAACGTCGACCGTCTCTAAATAGACGACGGTCGGGTCGAGCGGGGCCAGTAAATCTGCCACCGTCTCGATGTAGGCTTCAATCTGCTCGTTCGGGACGTCTTGGGCCACCATGCCGATTGTGTACGGATTTTGCAGGAAGGCACATTCGAATACGTACGTACCGTCCTCTCCTTTGACCCGCTCCACGAAACGACGCCAACGGCCGACCATCAGTTCAACATGTATATCGAACGGCAGCTCATAGACGTCGACTCCAGAACGACGTTCGTTCGGACGGTATCGTATGAATCGACCTGTCCCATCTTGATCGATGACCTCGCCTTCCGTCATACCGTCTGCTTCGACCCAATAGACGTCATGAACATCGACCGGATGTGACGCATCGATTTCCGAATAAAACGTATAGCCTGGTGTCGCAGCGAGTGTTTTCGCGAACGTCGTCTTCCCGCTCCCTGGTAATCCTTCAATCAGCCATAATTTGCTCATATGATACCTCCGTATCAATTTTCTTGATGGGAGTCGTACACGTAATACCCATCCCCACCGCAATTTTTAGCGACGTACATCGCCGCATCCGAGTGATGAATCATCGCATCGAGCGAAGCGTGGTCTTTCGAACAAGCGACGCCTATGCTGGCCGACAACCGCAAGGACAAGCCATCTCCGACGTTCATTTCCTGGGAAATGATAAGATTCAACTCCTCAAATCGGTCTGCTCCAACTATTTCTCGTTCCGCATCGATGACGATTAAAAACTCGTCGCCTGCGAAGCGATACGCCTTCCCGTCATACGTTTGACTGAACGAGCGAATCCGTCGTGCCGTCTCGATGAGCACTTCGTCCCCGATCAGATGACCGTAGGAATCGTTTACTTGTTTAAAATCATCCAAATCGATGAACAACAGCACGACCGACTGCTTCCGATTCATCTTTTGTCTCATGTCGGTCATGAACGAGTGCCGGTTCGCCAGTTTCGTCAAACTGTCTTGGGTGATGAGTTCGATGACTTCCTGATGCTTACGTTCGCGCCGAATCTCGTTCTCCATCCACCGGGTCACGAGCAATATCGTATCCGTCATCTCGTTGATCGTCGCTGCGTCGACGACGTCGTTCAAGCTGCCCTGTTCGGCCAAGAACACGACCCAACCGAACGTCTTGCCATCATTGGACAACGGCAGACTGATCATCGAGCTAAACTCGATTCCATCGATCACAAGTTCGGCACGACCTAATTTTTGGTGCCCGATTGTCGTCAAAGCATGAAGTTGTTGCAGGGCATCACTCGTCCAGTCGAGCTTGCCTTCCCCGTCCTCGGATAAGACGCGATGTTTCGACTCCGTCGAGAAGACGACGGCATGGGAATAGCCGATCCAGCCGCGGAGCACCGTCTGAATCCGTTTTAGTTTATTGCCGAACGGTTCATGAAGTGCCGTCACCTCATAAAGTGACTCGAGCGTCTGTTGACGTTGGGCCTGGGCCCGTGTCTGTTCCGTCAATTCGATTTCAGCCATGATCCAACGCGCGAAATCTTCAAGCGACTGCAACGCTGCCTCGTCAAACGTGCGAGCTCGTTCGTCCGTCACACAAAGCGTGCCGATGACATGTCCGCTTCGCGTCCTGAGCGGAACACCGGCATAAAAACCGAGGTTTTCAAGCAACGGATTGTTTGTCCCGGCCTCAGACGTCTGCACATCCTCGATGACAACCGACGATTGGCCAGTCACGACTCGATCACACAGCGTCCATTCCCGGTCCACGTGTGGGCTCTCAAGCAAGGGACCCGCACAGGACTTGAACCATTGTTGGTCTGTCGTCAAAATCGAGATGAGCGCGACCGGCATGTTCAGCGTGCGCGCGACAAGTCGCGTAATCCGATCATAGCGCTCCTCTCGCGGAGTGTTTAAAATCTCAAGGCGCAGAATCGTCTTCAATCGCTCAGCTTCTTGTTCATCAAGTACCGTCGACGGAGAAGTCGTGGCCAACTCGAGTTGCCGTAGCGCCGCATGTTGATAGACGAGCGCATCGAGTGCCTGTTGGAGATCATTCAGCGGGAGCGGACGACTGAAGAAATACCCCTGAATCTCATCACACCCGAGCTGTTCCATCACCCGATACTGTGCTTCCGTCTCGACCCCCTCGGCCGTGACCTCTAAATTCAATTTTTTAGCGAGTGAGACAATCAATTTGACGATTTCATATTCTTTCAGGCCGTTGTCTTTATCTAATTGACTGATGAATGAGCGGTCGATTTTAATGCCGTCAATCTCAAACATCTTCAAGTAATTGAGGGAAGAGTAGCTGACGCCGAAGTCGTCAATCAACACGCGAAAGCCTTTCGTTTTCAAATAGTCGACCGTCTGAATGCCAAGGAGCGGTTCTTGCATGAGCGTATGTTCCGTGATCTCAAACTCGAACTGTTCTGGTCTCAACCCGTATGTCGCGAGCACCTGTAATAACTGTTTGATATAGTCTTGTCGAAACAACACCGGGGATACGTTGACCGCGACACGTCGCCCTGCAAACAGCTCCGGTTGCTCCATCATGTCACGACAGACACGGTCGAAAACGAACCCGGTAATGTCTTCAATCAAGAGCGACGTCTCGGCAATCTTAATAAACGTTTCCGGTGAGACGTTACCGAGCGCCGCGCTATGCCACCGCACAAGCGCCTCAAAATGAACCATCCCGTCCTGACAGCCAACTTTCGGCTGATAGACGACGCTCAGTTCACCTGCTTTCAGTCCCTTGATGAGTTCCATCTCAATCGTCATCTCATCGATATAATGTTGGACGTAATCGTCCTTTTCGTACACTTTGATGATTTGCTTGCCCGCTTGTCTTGCTTCGAGGAGCGCCGTTGACGCATTCATGATGACCCGGTCGGCGTCCTCGCTCCCCGCGCTGATTCCGAGACAACCGGATAAAGCGAACTCGGTCTCGGCCACTTGGTACGTGTACGCTGCGATGGCCGCAAGCAATCGTTCCCCATGTATCGTCGCCGTCTCGATTGAGGTGTAGGGCAGCACAGCGATAAAATCTTCCCCGTCTACGCGTCCGATAATCGATCCTTTCGGCAACAGGTCCGATAAGTGCCGCGTCATTTCTTTAATCAGGCGATGGGACTGTTCCACGCCTTGAAGAGATAAGATGATTTTAAAGCGATTGATGTGCAAGCGCATGACACTCGTCGCTTCCGCTCCTTCTTGTTTCGTGAACAGCTTCTCAAGCTCGAGCTTCACTTTCATCAAGTTTGGCATCCCGGTCAAATAATCGATGTTCTCGATGCTACTCAATAACTTCATTTCTGCCTCTTCCGACAAATCGGTCGTCAGCCCTAATACATAGCGCACGTTACCCGCCTCATCTTCGAGCGGCATGAGAACGGAGGACGCGAAACGGGCCGTATTGGTCTCGATATTCATTTGTGACATGAAATAGACCGGTGCGCGCGTCGCGACGACTTCGTCATAATGCACGATTAACTCGTTGGCGACATCGACCGCATACATATCATGTAAATACAAGCCACTCACATCGTCCGGGAGCGAGGACGCCAGTTTCCCCTGTTCACTGACGCGTGCGTACCGATATCCCTCAGGCGTCACTTCCATCAAAAACACCATCCGGTATAATTGAACGAATACGTCAAACAAATAGTGCGGATTGATCTTCATCTGCTGCATACTGTACCTCCAGGCAATCTCCGTTTCTTCTAGTTTAGTGGTTTTAGCCGGTCTTGTTCACGAAACCGTTTAAAAAAAGGGGAAGACGTTTTTAACGAGCGGGTAATAATCGGGTATAGATAAGTAAAAGTCGCAAAAGTGAGGTGAACCATCATGCTCAGTCGAAACGTCTATCCACAGACACGGCCCGGAAAATGGTCGGTCCTCTTGTTGCTTGCGGTGTTCGTGCTCTTACTCGTGTCTGCTCTCATCGTCCAATCCGCTCAACCGTTCAACTTCGACACGTTATTCGACAACACGTGGGCGGCTATCGTATCGATGTTGGCCATCGCCGCCGCACTCGGTGCGTTCGTCGTGGGGGTGTATACGATCTTACGCAATCACGAACGTTCGGTCGCCGTTTTCTTTACCGTCTCGCTTGGCGGGCTTGTCGCTTTGTTCGTGCTCATGCAACTGTTCCTCTAATCAAAAACTGCACCGGTCCCCGTTAGGACCGGTGCAGTGTTCGTCATAGAAGTTCTTTGGCGAGCAACCGATAGACGTTCAAGCGGCTCTCTTGTGTATGCTGGATGCTGCAAATCATCGCCTCATCAAATCCATAATGGGCTGATTCTTCCTGCAGTTGCGTCGCAATCTGCTTCGGTGTCCCGACGAGATGGATTTTTCGGTTGTTGGCGATTTGAATCTTGTCGATTTCGGTGAGCGGATAGTCGTGTGCTGCCTCCGGACTCATCAATTGGCGGAGCTGGCCTTTCATCAAGAACAGGCGCGATAGATCGGATGGACGTGCCAAATACTCGGCCTCTTCTTCCGTCTCGGCCGTCGTGACGAGATACGTGACGCTGATGTCCGGCTTCTCCATGAAAGTGGACGGGGTGAAGTGCTGACGATACGCGTCAAGCGCCGCGACACTCAGTTCCCCATTGAAGAATTGAGCGAAGGAATAGCCGAGCCCCATCCGTCCTGCTTGGATGGCGCTGTTCCCGCTCGACCCGAGGAGCCATGCCTCAGGGAGCTTCACCCCCGTCGGCGCTGCCGGCGTATTCTTATACCATCGTTCTTCCGGCGCCTCATCGTTGATGAGTTGGAGTGTCGTCCCGAGTTTTTCATACAGGCCGTCCATCATCGGTTTTTGCCCTTGCGACATCGCGTAAATGGCGTTGGCGTCTCCACCCGGTGCCCGCCCGACTCCAAAGTCGATGCGGCCCGGTGCGAGCGCACTGAGCGTCTTGAATACTTCGGCCATTTTGAGCGGTGAATAGTGCATCATCATGATGCCACCTGACCCAAGACGAATTCGTTCTGTCTTGGCCGCAATATAAGCCGCGACGACTTCCGGTGCCGAGCTGGCGAACGACATGCCGCCGTGATGTTCGGCCATCCACATCCGGTAATAGCCGAGCTCTTCTGCCAATTGGGCCAGTTCGACCGCACTTTGTAACGCATGTTCTGACGTATGTCCGGATGTCACCGGCGCTTGATCCAATACACTTAATCTCATCTGTATCGCTCCGTTCCTAAAGTATATATGGTGAATATCTCGATTTTGTAAGACTCGCCGTCATCATACTAAAGTGAGCCGGAGAATACGAATAGTTCGCTCTTGAGAACGCTTTCTTTTTTCAGAAAATTACAACGGGTTGTTGCCTGCTGGATGTTCACTTCTCTATAATGAACGAGAAGAAGCTATTCCTTCATAGCAATTCACGTAACGCACGATGGGGACGTGCCAGTGAAGCGCACACTACACTTTCGGGGAAAAGGGGTAAATTGAATGAATCACACACCAAACCGGTCCGGTCATGACGGGCCCAGATTCACGTCAGCAGATTACATGAAATTCATCATTCCATCGTTAATCGGGATTCTATTCTTCATCGTCCCAATCCCGTCTGGTGACGGGTTCACCATTCCCGTCGCCTTTTTATCGAACTGGCTGATTGATTTGATCGGCGGCATCGTACCGACGATTGCCGTCATCATGATGGGCATCTCGGTCGTCGGCTCACTCATCGCGTATGCGGTCAAACCGGCGTTCATCTTAGAGCGCCCTCATTTGAACACGTTGTTCAACGTCACACCGTTTTGGTTTGTGATGCGCGTCATCGGCTTCATCGCCGGCTTTATGACGTTACTCGTCATCGGGCCCGAGGCGATCACGTCCGAGTTCACGGGCGGCCTGTTGCTTTATCAATTGATTCCGATTTTATTCGCGACGTTCTTGTTCGCCGGGATGTTATTGCCGCTCCTGTTGAACTTCGGATTGCTCGAGTTCGTCGGTACGATGCTCATCAAAGTGATGCGCCCGCTGTTCCGTCTACCGGGTCGGGCCTCGCTTGACGCGCTCGCGTCTTGGGTCGGGGACGCCACAATCGGAATTTTATTAACGACAAGACAATATGAAGAAGGCTACTACACGAAACGGGAAGCCTCGATTATCGCCACGACGTTCTCTGTCGTCTCGATCACGTTCACAATCGTCATCTTGTCGTACATGAAACTCGACGCCTACTTCCCGCATTATTACGGAACTATTATCTTGTCTGGTATCGTCGCCGCGCTCATCATGCCGCGCATCTATCCGTTGTCCCGTAAGCCCGACACGGCATATGAAAAGACGGAATTGAAACCGGAAGAGCCGGTACCGGCGAACGTCCCGATGCGCGTCTGGGCACTGCGTCAAGCGTTGCTCAAATCAAAATCGAGTAAAGGCGCCGGCGCCACGTTCAAAGACGGGTTCCAAAACGTGCTCGACATGTGGCTCGGCATTTTGCCGGTCGTCATGGCCGTCGGAACGATTGCGCTCGTCATCGCCGAGCACACGTCATTGTTCACGATTCTCGGCAAACCGTTCGAACCGATTCTCATGCTGTTGCAAGTGCCCGAAGCAGAGGCCGCGGCCCAGACGATGGTCGTCGGGTTCGCCGATATGTTCTTGCCGGCCGTGCTCGGTAGCGGTATCGAGAGCGAGTTGACGCGATTCGTCATCGCCTGTGTGTCCGTCACCCAGCTCATCTTCATGTCTGAGGTCGGTGGATTGTTGCTCGGCTCAAAATTGCCAATCTCGTTCTTCGATCTCGTTCTCATCTTCTTGTTGCGGACGATCATCACGTTACCGATTATCGTCGGGATCGCCCATCTCATCTTTTGACGACGACACGCCCGTTCTCTCATTCCAGAGGACGGGCGTTGTTTGTATAATAAAGAAAAAGGGAGGTGCGTCATGGACGAACATTATGCCGGACAGCTCGAAGTAGCGAAGAAAGGCTACGCTGGAATCATCGACCCTGAGGCCTACGTGAACGACCGCTATCACGGCCATTGGACGGTCAAGAGCGAGAAGCGCATCAGCGGGGTTCCAGTGTTGCTTCAAAAAGCGTTCAACGGGGGCAAGAACAATTGTACACTCACCTCGATGACGGCCATTTTCCGCTATTACCATGACCTTGGCTATGAGCGCATCCCAGAGGACGTAATCGAGATTCAACGAGACGCGCGTGAGATTGCGCTCACTCATCAGTTCAAAGACGAGAAAGGCACACCGCCGACTCGAATCAGCACGATCGTCACGAAACTATGGGCCCATTACGGCTACAAAGGGAACAGCAGCTCACGTTATTTATGGAAATGGTCGACATTCGAGCGCGAACTCGCGGCCGACCGCCCCTTCATCTTGAATATGGCGAACGGATTTTATAAAAATCACTCCGTGACCGGAATCGGGTACATCATCTTCCACAAGCCAGGCTTTCCCGACGTCATCTTGCTCGAGGTGCTCGATAACCGCTCCCGCGACATCCGCTATATCGATTTCAACGAGTTCAACTTTTGGGGCAGTATCACACGCGTTCAGCCGCCAAAGCTTGACGTTCAGCCAAAATAACGACGAGCGCTCGCTTCGATGGCCGCCCCGATTTGCATCAGATGCTCCCGTTTCGCATACGAGCCATGGTGGAGCCCGAACGCGTCTCGACCGTTCCCGAGACCGACGAACACTTCGGATGGTTTGAAATGCAGTCCGACCATCGGGACATGGAGCGTCGCATGATAACCGAGCTCGAACCAGGCACTTGGATACGCGTCGAGCCGTTCACTGTGCGTGAACCCAGTAAATGCCGCACAGTTATCCCGCCCCAGGACGATCAAACGGGACGGGGTCACATAACGAATCGTCCGTTCGAGCAAATCGAGCGATGTTGGGTGCTCCATCCACTGGCGTCCCGTCCGCAATTGGCCCATCTGACGCGACGTCGCATATTTGAAGAAGTCGATATGGAGCGCCGACCCATCGTAGAATGAGCGTCCCATGCCTTCAAGCAGAGCCTCGAGCTTCGCCCCGCCCGGTTTGCCGAACCAACTCGTCGTCGCCCGTCCGCCCTCAAAGTAAGTCGCAGCATAGTCAAGCGTCGCTTCGAGCGCACTTTCATCTTGCAAGTAGGTATCGAGTGATTCGTCACGCCAATAGAACTTTTGCGATTCCCCACTTCTGACGGTGCCGTCCTGTTCATAAAATTCGCCGCGCGACGGGTTCGTCCCGACGGTGAGCCACTGTTGCTGCGTCGGGCGTCCATACCATAAGACCGGCGAGGCGCCATCAATCAGTTCCGCCTGAAACGACGACGTCATGAGCGCTTGTTGAAATCGAATTGCGTCTTGCAATAGCACACGTGCCTGATCCATCGTGCCACATCCTCTCTACTCGGTCGTTTCCCGCTTTCAGGCACATGTAAAATACGTTATAGTGAGAGGACGAAGCCAAAAAAAGGACGTGGATCTATGCGTATCAACAAATTCATCAGTGAATCCGGCAAGGCGTCCCGCCGCCAAGCCGACCGTCTCGTCGAAGAAGGACGGGTCACCATCAACGGGAAGAAAGCGAAAATCGGCGACCAAGTGAACCCAGGAGACGAAGTGCTCGTCAACGGTTCGGCCGCCCGCGTCGCACGAAACAACGTCTATATCGCCGTCCATAAACCGGTCGGGATCACGAGCACGACCGAGAAGAAGGTCAAGGGCAACTTGGTCGACCTCGTCAACCACCCGCTACGCATCTTCAATATCGGCCGTCTCGATAAAGACTCGGAAGGGCTCATCTTGATGACGAACGACGGTGATATCGTCAACGAAATCCTTCGCGCCGAGGGCGAGCACGAGAAAGAATACATCGTCTCGGTCGATAAGCCAATTACCCCGGAGTTCGTCGAACAGATGGAAGCCGGCGTCAAAATCCTCGGCCAGAAGACGTTGCCGTGTAAAGTCCACCAACTGTCGAAGTTCGATTTCAACATCACGCTGACGCAAGGACTCAACCGCCAAATCCGTCGCATGTGTGAAGCGCTCGGCTACGAGGTGTACCGTCTTCAGCGCGTACGTGTCATGAACATCACGCTCGGCAAGCTCCCGCCCGGACAATGGCGCGACCTGTCGAAGAAAGAGCGCGAGCAGTTGTTCCGCGAATTGAATTACGAACCGAAAGAATGGTATTAAAACAAGCCCAGACGCTTTTGTCTGGGCTTGTCATCGTTCATAGAGCGATGCGACATGGTCGGTCTCTCGTCGGATAAAGCATTTGAGTTGGGCGCATAAGTCATCGAGTTGCCCCATCGTCGTCTTGAACTTGAAAGCTGCGTTCCCGCCTTGACCATCGCCATCCCTCGCTCTCTCATTTCGACTATATCATGTCGTTTCCACGAAATCCGTCAACTTTTCGCCAAAACGGGAATAGTTCTATACAGATGATCTCGCAACGAAAAGAGGTGAATCGTCATGAATGGCGCCTTGTTTCCTCGCACCTCGGTCGGCAAGTGGTCGATCATCCTCATCGGCTTGTTCCTGGCCATGTACGTGCCGTTCCTCCTGCTCGATAACTTCGATACGACCTTTCATTCGACGCTTTGGAGCGACAACGCCGCGAACATGCTTCGGCTCAGCTATATGACCACGTTCTCCGTCCTCGGCCTCGGAGCATTCGTGACCGGATGGTGGGCCATCTTGAAACAAAAAGAGTACGCCGTGCTCGTCTTCTTCGCGGCCGTCCTCGGCTCCGGACTGTTCGTCCTACTCGTCATGGAGCTCCTCGGCATCCTCGAATAGAAGACAAAACAAGGAGTTCGCCGCGGCGAACTCCTTGTTGATTGCGCACTTATTTGACGATGACTTGCTTCATCTGGCTGGCGCGGCCTTTCGCATCTTCGATATGAACCGAGAGACGCTCTCCTTTTTTGAGCGTGCGTGTCTTCGTGACGAACGATCCTGTGAGTCCAGTCGTCCCTTTCCCGATGACACGGCGCTTCGCATCACGCACGATGACCGTCATTCCAGCGTCGGCGCGACCCGTCACTTGTTTCGCGTTCGCACGCGGTGTCGTGACGACCGGCTGTTTCGGACGAGCTCCTGTTGTGACAAGGAGACGTTCGCTCGAAACGAGCTTGCCGTTGCTATAGACGACACGGAGTGTCGTGCCTGCTTTTTGTGCTCCGATGTTCAAGGCGACCCGAGCCTGTTTCGACGTTCCTGTCGCAAGACGTTTCTCGCCGTTATAGACCGTCACTGTCGTCCCGCTTTGCACGCTAGCGGCAAATACGGTCGAATTGTCACGGACGATTCCTGGCTTGGCATAGAGACGCAGCATCGAAGCCGCATAATGCACGTTCACTTTGCCATAGCCGCTGATGTAATCATAGTTGAACGGAAGTTCTTCTTCCGAATCTTCCATGAAATAGTCAAGTCCGTCTTCATAGCTCATACCTTCGGTCGCATCGCCGCCTGAGAAGGCGACTGGTTCCGCTGTGCGATGGAGCAATTGACGTACTTCTTCCACTTTGAGTGTCGGACGTGTCGATAACAACAAACCAACGACGGCCGAGACGTGCGGTGTCGCCATGCTCGTTCCGTCCATATAGACGACGTTACCGTTTGGCACGAGGCTCGCGACTTTCGTTCCCGGTGCCACGACGTCGACGCCGTATCCGTGGTTCGAGTAATCCGAGACGATGCCGAACGTGTTCGTCGCACCGACCGAGATCGTGTATTTCGATGAAGCTGGGTATGACAGGCTTGAATCGCCGTCGTTCCCGGTTGCCGCCACGACGACGACACCACGGTCATATGCGTACTTCAACATGTAGCCGATTGTCCGACTTTCGCTGCCGCCGAGGCTCATGTTGATGACTTTGGCACCCGCATCGACCGCATACTTGATGCCGAGCGCGATTTGTTCTGTGTCTCCAGAACCGCTCGCGTCAAGCACTTTGACCGGGAGAATCGAAACGGCCGGCATCATGCCGCGCATCGATGTCCCGTTGTTTTGAATCGCACCAATGACGCCGGCGACATGTGTCCCGTGGCCGTGGTCATCGATGGCACTGCCTTCCCCGTTCGGGTCGACAAAGTTCTTCTCGTTGGCGATATCGACACGTCCTTTAAAGTCCAGGAGGCGATAATCGACACCCGTATCGAGCACGGCCACTTTGACCGATCGAGCCGGTAAGTTGAGTGCCTCGTAAGCGTCAATACCGATTCCAGCATCTTGGAACGGCGCCAATACCGATTTTGAATTGAGTGACCATTGATAGTCGTAACTCGTGTCGGCCATGAACGCTTGATACGTCTGGACCGGCTCGATGAACTCGACGTTCGCGTCACGCTCGAGCGTCGACTTG
Organism: Exiguobacterium chiriqhucha RW-2; assembly: GCF_000416965.1. Taxonomy (GTDB): domain Bacteria; phylum Bacillota; class Bacilli; order Exiguobacteriales; family Exiguobacteriaceae; genus Exiguobacterium; species Exiguobacterium chiriqhucha. The sequence continues at coordinate 88,539 of NZ_ATCL01000022.1, read as the reverse complement.
GCCGTCGCTTGCGTTTTCGTGCTCGCCGCTTCAACGTCGACGACCGCGAAGTGGTCACCTGGGCGACCAAGATCGACTTTCTCTGCTGAGACGTTCGATAAAGCGTTCATCTTACCGAGCGACTTGCTCGGTGACGATTTGTATTTGACGATATAACGCGGCGCATCATCGACTTCAATCGATACCCCGAATTTACCCATTACATCTTGGAGCGGTGTTCCGGCAAGCGTACCCGTTCCAAGCTTAGCTGCTACCTTGTCGACTTCTGCTTGCAATGCTGTCGGCACACTTGACGTCACGAGCGTCTGTAACCGTTCGATGGCCGCTTCATCCGCTTGCGTGAGCGTGTATGATTTCCGATCAACGAGCGCGTTCATGAGTGGCTGTAACGCCTTCAAATCATTGTACGCTTGTTGGCGTTTCGCGCCGTCTTTCACCATCGCTTTGATGAGGTATGGCGACGTCCGATAGTACAAGGCGGCCAAATCGTTGCCTGACTCCGATTGTGCCAACACTTCCGTCTGAATGCGACGGATGAGTTTCAACATCGAGTCGCGCTCTGGTGCCGGATTTAAAATCGATTCGACGGCACACATGCCCGCCTCCGTCTCGATGTTTTCATACTTGACCGGCAATTTAACCGGGTTGTAGACGAGTTTGATGTCTGAAGGCGACACCGTCTCTTCTTCCATCATCGGGAGATACTCCACTTTGATGTAGTATGGACCTTCCCATGCATATGGGAAACGAATCGTCGCCGATTGCTGTCCGTCTTCTTGTGTCGCGCTCGAACGATACTGTTCGAACGTTTCGTCCTTCGCTGCCAAATCGGCACTCGGATAGACCGAGATGTTCGCGAGCTTCGTCGAATCGAACTGAACTTCCATATGCGTCATCGCCGATGGAGTCCCCCGTTCCATTTTGAACCAGTATGTATTCGTGGCGTCTGTCCCGGTTTCGAATGTGACTTCTACTCCTGGGCTGAGCGTCTTCGCCTCTTGCATCCCCGCTCCAGCGTCCGCACTCGCTTGTGGTGGAATCAATGCCAATACGAGCATGAGCACCGTGACGAATGATAAAACTTGTTTCCATGTTGCTTTCATCTGTTCTCCTCATTTCTATATGTCCAAAGCTTCAACCGACGGATCCGTCAATTCATGTATACGTGATAATGGCTTGAAGGTTCCAACAATTAACTACAAAAAATCACTTAATTTCATTATTTTAGGAAACTCTCGATTTGTCTATCTCTAATATGGTTTTTTCGAAAAATAATTAAAAAAGGGTCAGAGGAAAATTCCTCCGACCTGCATGTGTTGTATTGCTTATTTTGCTGTGACGCCCCCATCGACCGGAAGTTCGATTCCCGTGATGTGATTTGCTTCATCCGACGCGAGGAAGAGGACGGCCGTCGCCACTTCTTCAGCCCGACCGAGATTCGGCAAAGCGATTTGATTCAGGAAATGTTGTTTATAGTCCGGGTGCTCCATATGCGGCGCACTCATCGGTGTCACGATATAGCCCGGATGGACCGAGTTGACGCGAATGTTGTGCTTGCCGTAATCGACGGCTGCCGCTTTCGTGAGCGACCGGACGGCTCCTTTCGAGGCCGTATAGGCACCGGCACCGGCCATACCTGTGAGCGCTGAGATGGACGAGATGTTGACGATCGACCCGCCGCCGTTTTGCTCCATGAGTGGAATCGCATATTGCGTTCCGAGCATGACGCCATCGATATTGATTCGATACGTGCGCGCCCAGTCTTCCTCCGTCTGATCCAAGAACGGTTTTGCGAGCGCGATGCCCGCATTGTTGACGAGCACGTCGAGCTTGCCGCACACGGACTGGACTTCGTTATAAATGTTTTCCCAATCGTTGCGTGACGTGACGTCGTGTTGAAGCGCGATCGCTTCTCCTCCGTTTGACCGGATCATTTCCACGACGCGCGTCACCGCTTCAAAATTGATGTCTGTCGCGACGACGGTCGCCCCTTCTCGTGCGAACAACTTGGCCGTCTCTTCTCCCATACCACTGCCTGCCCCCGTAATGACCGCTACTTTCCCCGTTAACCGCATAATCCCAACTCCATTTCTTTAAATATGATAGTCTAACTATCATTATAGTAGTCGATGCACATTCGATTCTCAACGAAACTGCTTCGACACGGTATAATAACGAGATACAAAGAGGTGATTTCATGAGTAAACGACAACAAAATAAAGAAGAACGAATGAATCGCATCATCGAGCAAGCCGAGGTGCTCTTTTTACAAGACGGATTTGAACGGGTGCAAATGCAGGATATCGCTGACGCGTCCGAGCTCGGGGTCGCGACGTTGTTCCGGTACTTTCCGAAAAAAGACCAGTTGATCGTTGCCGCGGCCGTGCGCAATTTGGCACCGACGCTCGATGCGTTCAAAGAACTGACGAGCCGGCCGGGAAATGCCTATTCGCGACTCGAAGCGATTCTCGACTATTTACTCGACCAACAAGTGAAGCGTACAAGCCACTCTCGTTTCCGTGAGGCGTTCGAGAGTTATGCCTCGTCCGTCGCAAGTCCCCTTCCCGGGATTGACGACTATATCGAATTGCAGCGCGAAATCATGGAGACGCTCGAACCGCTCATCGCGGACGGGAAGACGGACGGTTCGCTCCGGAGCAATCTCGACGTGAAAGCAACCGTCGTCACCATCATCAACGCGTTCGGTACGTTCGGCAACAACATCATTTTGAAGTCTCACATCAGTTATTTAGAGGACGACATCGAGCCCCTCATCCAACAGCGGGTGTTGCGAGAGATGCTCTTGTCTTACGTGCGCCCATAACGAAAGCCCCTTCGCGTGAAGGGGCTTTATTCGTGCAGTTCGAGCGGCAGACCGTCCGGGTCGAAGAAGAACGTCATCTTCTCGCCCGTGAACGTGTCAAACCGAATTGGTTCCGTCGTGACACCGTGCGTATTCAGTTCAGCGACGACCGCCTCGATGTCGTCGACTTTAAAGGCGAGATGACGGAGTCCACACGCCTCCGGGAAGCTCGGCCGTTTCGGACTGTCCGGTTTGATGAACAGCTCGAGCTCGTACGCACCGAGCCGCAGGTCGATCTTGTGATCGCCTTTGTCCGGACGCTGATGCTCGCGGATGACGTCGAAACCGAGGATATCGATGTAGAACCGTTTCGCCTCGTCATAATTTGAAGCGATAATCGCCACGTGATGGATGGTATGTAGTTGCATCATAATCCCCCATATACAAAAAAATGAGCACCTCTCACTAGAGGTGCTCTCGAAAAGTCTACCGCGTCGAACCACGCTCCACAACGTGCTCCCGAAGGAATGTCCGCCGTCTTACATAGACCAGCTCATCGCATGTACTCAACTATAGGTGAATCTGAGCCCCGCGTCAACGTTTTGTTTGAATCGGGTTGACATCTTCCTAAAAATTAGGATAATCAATAGTGTTAGCACTCTTATCATCAGAGTGCCAAAAACGAACAATTAAAAAGGAGAACGATCATGACAAAGAAACAGTTTCAAGCCGAATCGAAACGAATTTTAGAGTTGATGGTCCACTCAATCTATACGCATAAGGACATCTTCCTCCGTGAGCTCATCTCGAACGCGAGTGACGCCATCGACAAGATGTATTACCGGGCCTTGTCAGATGAGGCAATCGACTTCAACAAGGACGACTACTTCATTAAAGTCGAGCTCGACAAAGACGCCCGCACAATCACCATCCGTGACACCGGAATCGGGATGACGGCCGACGAACTCGAATCGAACCTCGGGATTATCGCCAAGAGCGGCTCGCTCGCGATGAAGCAGGCGACGAAGATGGAAGAAGACCACAGCCTCATCGGCCAATTCGGTGTCGGCTTCTACTCGGCGTTCATGGTGGCAGACCGTGTGACAGTCCGCACCCGCTCGGTCGACAGTGAACAAGGCTACTTGTGGGAGTCGGAAGGCACAGACGGTTACACGATCGAGCCGACGGATAAGACCGACATCGGGACTGAGATCACGTTGCACGTGAAAGCTGACACGGACGACGAGACATACTCATCATTCCTCCAAGAGTACGAGATCCGTTCGCTCATCAAGAAGCATTCGGACTTCATCCGCTACCCGATTAAGCTCGACGTGACGAAGCACCGTCAAAAAGACGATTCAGAAGAGTACGAGGACTATATTGAAGAAGAGACGGTCAACAGCATGGTGCCGATTTGGCGCAAACGGAAGAGCGAGCTCTCGGAGGAGGACTACAAGGCGTTCTATCACGAGAAGCGCTACGGCTTCGATGAGCCGCTCAAACACCTTCACTTGAACGTCGACGGCTCCATCCGGTATCAGTCGATTCTCTACATCCCATCGACGGTCCCGTTCGACTATTACACGAAAGAGTTCGAGAAAGGGCTCGAGCTGTATTCGAACGGCGTCTTGATCATGGAGAAGTCGCCTGACCTGCTTCCGGACTATTTCAGTTTCGTCAAAGGGATGGTCGACTCGGAAGACCTTTCGCTCAACATTTCCCGGGAGATGCTGCAGCAGGACCGCCAACTTCGCGTCATCGCCAAAAACGTGAAGTCGAAAATCAAAGGCATGCTCGAGAAGATGCTCCAAAACGAGCGCGAGGACTACGAGAAATTTTATGAATCGTTCGGTCGCCAGCTCAAGTTCGGCGTCTACGATCAGTTCGGTGCCGCCAAGGACGAGTTGAAAGACTTGCTCTTGTTCCACTCGTCGAACGAGAAGAAGCTCGTCACGCTCAAAGAGTACGTCGAGCGCATGAAAGACGACCAGAAGTACATCTATTACGCGACGGGCGAATCGATTCACCGCATCGACCTGTTACCACAGGCGGAACGCTTGAAAGAAGAAGGATTCGAGATTCTCTACTTCACTGAAGAAATCGACGAGTTCGCCATCAAGATGCTCCAGTCGTATGACGACAAAGAGTTTAAGTCGATCGCGAGCGGTGACCTCGGGCTTGATGACGAGGCGGCCCATTCCCTCAATGAGGACAACAAGGACTTGTTCGCCTTCATGAAACAAGAACTGGGCGACCGCGTCAAAGAAGTGCGCGCCTCGACACGTCTCAAGTCACATCCGGTCTGCTTGACGGTCGCCGGCGACGTCTCAATCGAGATGGAGAAGATTTTGAACACGATGCCGAACGGCGGCGGCATGAAAGCCGAGAAAGTTCTTGAAGTGAACGCCGATCACGCCATCTTCCAGACGTTACAGCGCATCTATAAGGAAGACGAAGCGAAAGCGAAACAGTATACGGACTTGCTCTATCAGCAGGCACTCCTCATCGAAGGGCTACCGATTGAAGACCCGGTCGCCTATTCGAACGCGGTGTGCGCGTTGATGGCAGAATAATTGAAAGGCAGAGGGCGACCTCTGTCTTTTTCATTTATTCGTATGAAGACGTGATACAATTTAACGTAGAAGAAATTCTTGGGATTGAGGTGTCATATGCTGTTCGAAAAAAATAAGTTGTATAAACGCTCTGAACTTCACGATCGTTATGGTGGAAGTCGACAACGAGGGATTAGTACCCCAAACAAACATAAACTCATCTTTATATTCGATAGTGGAATGGATGAAGAGTTTGGCTATAAAAATGGCTGGAATGAAGATGACGGTCTCTACTATTACAGCGGAGAAGGACAGGAAGGGAATCAATCGTTTTCTTTCGGAAATAAAGCTCTACTCAACCATGTAGAAAATGGCGAAGACGTTTATTTATTCGAATCGCTTGGACGAGGGACTTACCGCTTTGTCGATCAACTCATTTTAATTGGTTTTGATATTCAATTTGGAATTGATAAATATCACAATCAACGAGAAGTGATCGTCTTTGCGTTTGAACCACTGCATGTAATTCAGGAAGAAGCCCATCAGTTCTCATCGACGATGCGTTATAAATCAATTGAAGAGTTAGAGGAAATTGCATCTCGCGACCCAAAACGAGCAACTGGTTTAAGTATGTCCGCTCGAAAGTTACAAGTTCGCGAACAAACAGCAGCGCTTCATTATTATGTGCTGGCTCGTGCCAATAACTGTTGCGAAGCTTGTGAGCAACCAGCTCCATTTGAAACGGAAAACGGACCTTATCTCGAGCTCCACTCGCTCTACAAAGAATCCGATGATGGCTTGTCGCAACCTGACCAAGTTGTAGCAGTTTGTCCGAACTGTCACGCTCGCCTCCATAAAGGCATAGATCGAGTAGAATTTAATCAAGACATCATCCATAAGATTCAGCAACCTTGATCTGCCTTCAGATTAAGGTTTTTTTATTTGTAATTGATAATCTAGTGATTTATGACGAGAATCAAGGATTCATTTCTTCATCGAACCTATGTCTCTGAATTAGGTTTTATTTTTTTTGCATAGGTTATTGAAAACAAAAGCACATTTATTTTGTAATCGTTTTCTTTCCTTTCATCAAGCGATTTATCCATTTAACGTTGATATATCAACATTTTACCAGACATGCAAACGCCTTGACATTTTTGGCGGGTTATATGAAGTTAGTATTACATTATAATTATTCTAGTAGAGACGAAAGTCCACTAGAGTAAAAAACCAAGGAGGACATATCCCATGTCATTAATCGGCAAAGAAATCTTACCTTTCAAAGCACAAGCATTCCAAACAGGTGAATTCCTCGAAGTATCAGACAACGACTTCAAAGGTCAATGGAGCGTCGTTTGCTTCTACCCAGCTGACTTCACATTCGTCTGCCCGACTGAACTTGAAGATCTTCAAAACGAATACGCGACACTTAAAAACCTCGGCGTCGAAGTTTACTCAGTATCGACTGACACACACTTCACGCACAAAGCATGGCACGAAACGTCTGAGAAAATCGGTAAAATCGAGTACATCATGATTGGTGACCCATCACACACAATCTCACGTAACTTCGACGTCTTGAACGAAGAAGATGGCCTTGCTGACCGCGGTACGTTCATCATCGACCCAGACGGCGTCATCCAAACAGTTGAAATTAACGCAGGCGGCATCGGCCGTGACGCGAGCACACTCGTTAACAAAGTCAAAGCGGCACAATACGTCCGCAACAACCCAGGCGAAGTTTGCCCGGCTAAATGGGAAGAAGGATCTGCAACACTTCGCCCGAGCCTCGACCTCGTCGGCAAGTTGTAAGGAGCGGATTTCATGTTAGAAGCAGATATTAAACAACAGTTGGACCAATATCTCCAGCTCATGGAGGGCGACGTCGTCCTCCGTGTCAGCGCTGGAGACGACGCGGTCTCAAAAGAGATGCTCGACCTCGTGAACGAACTCGCGAGCATGTCGTCACGCATCTCGGTCGAGAACGTCACGCTCGTTCGCACACCGAGCTTCAGCGTGAGCCGTCCGTCTGAAGAGACAGGGATCGTCTTCGCGGGCATTCCGCTCGGTCACGAGTTCACGTCACTCGTCCTCGCGTTGCTCCAAGTGAGCGGCCGGGCGCCGAAAGTCGACGCGGACGCGATCAAACAGATTCAAAACATTCAAGGCACGTACCACTTTGAATCGTATATCAGCCTCAGCTGCCACAACTGCCCGGACGTCGTCCAGGCACTCAACGTCATGAGCGTGCTCAACCCGAACATCTCGCATACGATGATTGACGGTGGTGCGTTCAAGGCAGAAGTTGAAGCGAAAGAGATCATGGCTGTCCCGACCGTCTTCTTGAACGGTGAGGCGTTCGGCAACGGACGCATGTCACTTGAAGAGATTTTGGCGAAACTCGGCACTGGCCCTGACGCTTCAGCATTCGACAACAAAGACCCGTATGACGTCCTCGTCATCGGTGGCGGCCCGGCCGGTTCGAGCGCAGCGGTTTACGCGGCTCGTAAAGGCATCCGGACCGGCATCGTCGCAGAACGCTTCGGTGGTCAAGTGATGGACACGATGGGAATCGAAAACTTCATCGGCACATCTTACACAGAAGGCCCGAAACTCGTCGCGAGCTTAGAAGAGCACGTGAAAGAGTACGGCATCGACGTCATGAACCTTCAGCGCGCGAAGCGCCTCGAGAAGAAAGAACTCGTCGAAGTCGAACTTGAGAACGGCGCCGTCTTGAAGAGTAAAAGTGTCATCCTGTCGACGGGTGCTCGCTGGCGCAACGTCAACGTCCCAGGTGAAGCCGAGTTCAAAAACAAAGGTGTCGCCTATTGCCCGCACTGTGATGGCCCGCTCTTCGAAGGCAAGCGCGTCGCGGTCATCGGTGGCGGTAACTCTGGAATTGAAGCAGCAATCGACCTCGCTGGAATCGTCAAACACGTGACGGTGCTCGAGTTCGCTGCCGAACTCAAAGCCGACCAAGTGCTTCAAGACCGTCTACACAGCCTCCCGAACGTGACCGTCGTAACGAACGCACAGACGACAGAAATCACGGGTACGGACAAAGTGAACGGCATCTCATATATGTCACGTGAGACGAACGAAACGCATCACATCGAACTCGAAGGCGTCTTCGTCCAAATCGGTCTCGTCCCGAACACGGACTGGCTCGACTCGGTCGAACGCAACAACTTCGGTGAGATCGTCGTCGACCGTCATGGCGCGACGAACGTCCCAGGTGTGTTCGCAGCAGGCGACTGCACGAACAGCGCCTACAAACAGATCATCATCTCGATGGGTTCTGGTGCGACTGCCGCACTCGGTGCTTTCGATTATATGATTCGCAACTAATCAGAAACGCGTCCTCACATTGGAGGACGCGTTTTTATAATGTCTCCCGAATCGGGTAAAAACAAGACTCGGTCCCCTGAATCAATTTCAAATAAATAGACACGGTTTGGTTGAAACGGATTCCAGCCTTCGTTCACCACTCCGACACCGTCCACATAGTTCACAATCTTATGTACTTGTTTCAGGTTATATTCTGCCTCGGCGACCGAATAACTCGGCAACCCGAAGTAAATCGCTCCAGCAATCAATAGTGAAAAAATCATTCCCATTCGTATACGATTCCGGCCTTCTAAATTTCTTAAGCCAATCAACGTCACGATAATCATACTGGTCGCCGTTCCAAACGCCGCCGAGTTTCCATACCAAGCCTCATTGACGACCATCATTCCTCCAATGGCCAATATCCCGAACATCCACCACCACTTCATCCCCATCACCTCTCTATGATTATCCCAAAAACAGGAAAATGAGCAACTTCATTTTGGTTTACTCCAACCGATTCAAACGTTTGATTCCCCGGGAAAGTGGAATATCGGACAAGAGAACGGATTTTGAATGAGGAGGCATTTTATGAACATCCCAACCATTAAACTACATGATGGCTACGAGATTCCGGCCATCGGGCTCGGCACCGTCTATTTACGAGGTGAACCGGGCGTCGACGCCATCACGAGCGCCATCCGCAACGGCTATCGTCTCATCGATTCGGCGATTCGCTATGACAATGAAGGTGCCGTCGGCGAAGCCGTCCGCCAATCTGGCATCCCGCGCGAGCAGCTGTTTTTGACGTCGAAGCTGCGGGCTCAATATTTTAATTATGATGATGCACTCGAGATGATTCGTGAGTCACTCTATCGGGCGAACCTCGACTATTGGGACTTGTTCCTGTTGCATTGGCCGAACCCGAAACAAGACAAATACGTGGAGGCGTGGCGCGCACTCATCCAAGCGAAAGAGAACGGGTGGATCCGCTCCATCGGCGTCTCGAACTTTATGCCTGAGCACCTCGACCGTTTGATTGAGGAGACGGGTGAGACACCGGTCATCAACCAAATCGAGCTCCACCCATACTTCTCCCAAGTGGAACAGCGTCAAGCTGACAAAGAGCGCGGCATCATCACTGAGGCATGGAGTCCGTTGAGCCGAGCCCGGACTGTCACGCATGACGAGACGATTGCGGAACTAGCAAGACAAAAAGGCAAGACCGTGTCTCAAGTCATTCTGCGTTGGCACGTCCAACTCGGTGTCATCCCGCTCCCCCGTTCGTCGAGCGAGTTGCACCAAAAAGAGAACCTCGACGTCTTCAACTTCGAATTGACCGAGGACGAGATGGAGACACTCAACGCGCTGACAAAGCCAGATGGCCGCATCGACAACCAAGACCCGAGAGAATACGAGGAATACTAAAAAAGATTGAGCCGTCTGGGCTCAATCTTTTCTCGTTAAAACGCCGGAATCGCCGTTTCTTCGTAATTTTCTTCCAAGAACGCGCGGACTTCGTCACTTGTGAGTGCTTCGCCGAGTTTCTGGATCGCTTCTTCATCTTTGTTGTCTTCACGAGCAACAAGCGTGATGGCGAAGTCGTTCTCGACACCTTCCGTCAAGAGAGCATCGCTCTTCGGCGTCAAACCGAGTGGAGCCGCGTAAGCCGGCGTCATGAGGACCGCATCGACGTCATCATACGCACGCGCGAGCATGAGCAAATCGACTTCCTCGAACTTGAGGTTCTTCGGGTTTTCGGTGATATCGGCTTGCGTGTAATACGAACCGTTCTTCTCACCGAGCTCAATCACGTCGTGCTGTGCGAGCAACGAGAGCGAGCGATCGATGTTTGAGACGTCATTCGCGATGGCAATCGTCGCGCCTTCCGGGATATCGTCCATGTTGTCATACTCTTTCGAGTAGACACCGTAGTTGGCGAAGTAAATCGGTTCGATTGGGACGAGGTTGGCGTCATTGCTGCGGTTGAACTCTTCCATGTACGGGACGTGTTGGAAGAAGTTCGCGTCGACTTCTTTTGCTGCGAGCGCCGTGTTCGGTTGGACGTTGTCACCGAGGACGACGATTTCGAGCTCGATGTTGTCTTCTGCGAGTTGCTCTTTCGCGATTTCAAGCATATCCGTCATCGGTGGGATGAGCGATGCGACTTTGAGCGTCTGCGGCTCGTTTGACGGGGCTTCCGTCGTGTTCGTTTCTGAATCGTTCCCACACGCCGCGAGGACGAGTGTGAGTGAGGCGAAAAGCGCCAATAATTTTTTCATAAGTTCTCCTTCTTTCTGTAGGTAATTAGCGTTTGTCGATGAGCCGAGCCACCGTCGTACCGGTGAACTGAATCATCTGAACGAAGACGAGCATGATGAGAATCATGTACATCATCAGCTCCGTCTTGAACTGTTGATAGCCGTAGCGGATGGCAAAATCACCGATGCCACCGCCCCCGACCACCCCCATGATAGTCGAGTACGAGATGAAGCTGATGATTGACGTCGTGAGCCCGAGGACGAGACCGGAACGGGCCTCGACGTACAAGAACTTGAAGATGACGTCTTTGATGGACGCCCCCATCGACACGGCCGCCTCGACGACGCCGCGCGGTACGTCAAGGAGTGACTGCTCGACGAGTCGCGAGTAATGGGCGATGGCGATGATGGCGAGCGGCACGGTTGCCGCCGCCGTCCCGATGGCCGTTCCGATGATGAGCCGCGTAAATGGAATCAAAAACACGACGAGTAACAGGAACGGGAACGAGCGGACGATATTGACGATCAAGTTGAGCACGGAGAAGACGGCCCGATTTTCGAGCAGTTGCCCTTTTCGTGACAAGTAGAGCCACGTCCCGAGCGGCAGACCGAGGAGGACGGCCGCGAGAATCGAGACGCCGACCATGATGAACGTCTCCCCGATCGATTGCCAAATCTCAGTCTGATATTGCAGGAGCACATTAGGCATGTGGTTCACCCGCCTTCTTCAGTTGATTGACGAACCAGGACGGATTGTCGTCAATCTCTGCGACCCCGCTCGGAATGACGTCAATCGTCTCATACACCGAACCGTCCGTCATGACGGTCACGCGGTCGCACACTTGTTTGATGACGTCCATCTCATGCGTCACGATGACGATGGTAACGCCGAGCCGCTCGTTAATCGACTTCAACACGCCGAGCACTTCGGCCGTCGTGTTCGGGTCGAGCGACGACGTCGGCTCATCACATAACAAGACGTGCGGTTCGTTCGCGAGCGCCCGCGCGATGGCGACGCGCTGCTTTTGACCACCGCTTAGTTGTGCCGGGTATTTGTCTTTGAACGACTCGAGCCCGACGAAACGCAGGCACTCGAGCACCCGGGCCTCATGCGTCGCCCGTGGTCGACCGGCCAGCTTCAACGAGGCGGCCACGTTGTCAAAGACGGTCTTGTTCGCGACGAGATTAAACTGTTGGAAAATCATGCCGATGACGTGACGCTTCTCGCGTAGTTGTCGACTCGACAGGCCCGTCAACTCATCGCCATCAATCGTGACTTGCCCTGTATCCGGTGTCTCGAGCAGGTTCATCAGTCGGAGCAACGTCGATTTGCCGGCTCCGCTCGCGCCGATGATGCCATATACCTCGCCACGCTCGATTTGAAGCGAGACGTCACGGACGGCTGCGTCGCGGCCGAACTGTTTGCTGACATTCGTTAACGTGATCATAGATGGTTCCTTTCTCTCATGGGAAAACTGGGTCAACCTCGTAACCCATTTTAGCGAACTAAAGCAGACTTGTCAGGTGAGGTGCTTCACAAAAAAAGAACCGCACGTGGCGGTTCACTTTAACGGGTGCTGTTTGAAATGCTCAGCGATGTGGCGCCGCATCGATTCACGATTCTCGGCAAAGATTCGATGTCGATGGCCGTTCCCCCCTGATGGATGGGGAAATCCGCTCACGACGCGTTCTGGCGCGATAATGCCCTTGTCGACGAGCGTCTCGACGGCACGACGGACGTTAATCCCCATCGGCAAGATGAGTGCGTCCTCGAGGACGGCCATCTCGTCGGCGAACCCTCCTTCGACATAAGACCGAAATAAATCCGTCTTCAACATGTCTGGACTCGACCCGTTGTAGTTCTTCCCTTTATAAAAGACCGGATACGGCAGCACCGCCGTATTCTGCACGAGATGGTTCGCCTCGCCGAACAAGTCGAGCGTCGTCGGAATCCCAAGGTGGTGATGCAACTCCAAGTCGTCGAGCATCGTCACCAAGTTCTTGCGAATCGGTCCGGAGAAGCTGCCTCGTTGTTTGACAGCTCGGAGCGCCTCCTCGTCGGGTGCGTCCGCCAAATCACGAATCGCCTCGAACGATTGCCGCATTTGATACAGTCCCGGCGTAATCCCTGCGATGACGACTTTGGCGTTCGGGTTGATGTATTCGAACGGCGCATAATAAATCGTGAGTTGCTTGTTCGGGTCCTCCTCGAGCAGGAACGGTTCACTCTTCAGTGTCGTCTCCTCCAGGTCGGGCAGTTCGAGAATATGTTGTTTATAGCGTTGAAATAAATCGGTACGTGTCGGCATGATTGTCCCTCCTCTGTTTCTGTTCTTTCCCCAAACCGCCAAATCCTATCAGAGGATGGCGAACTCATTTCGCGCATTGACGCGGCACATCCGCTTTTGTATAGTTAGGAACGACAAAACGAATAGGAGTGACCAATTTGACTCCAACAGAACCGACGACACGACTCCTCGACCTCCTCAGTGAGCGACATGACCAAATCCGTCGCATTAGCGAGCGGGCTTGGAACGAGCAACACGATATCTACATCTCCAACTCCGAATGGTACGTGCTCGCCCGGATTTATCAAACAAAACCGACCATTGCCGAAGTGACGCGCAACGTCCACATCTCCCGTCAAGCGATCCATAAGCTCATCAAGAACTTGAAAGCGAAAGAACTCGTCACGGTGACCGATCATCCGACGAGTCGAAAAGATAAATGTATCGAGCTGACCGAGCTCGGGGTCCGTTGCTACGAACAGAACGAGTCACTGAAAGCCGAACTCGAACAAAAAATAGCCGATTCACTCGGTGATGACGCGTTCCGACAACTGAAAATGTTGTTGAAAGCCGACTGGAATTTGTAATCTCTCCTAACGATTGGGAGGGATTTTTTTGTGTCATATCTCACCTCAAATGTCAACCGAGTTGACATTTCGTGTCATGAACTACTATACTTGATGAAAGGAAGAGGTGATCGATTTGTTCAAAACTGGTGATTTAATCATCTATTCGACCCACGGAGTTTGCCGCATTGACGACATTTCCGACATGACGGTCGCGGGTGAGACGAAGTCGTACTACACGCTCCATCCCATCAATAACGCACAGAAGTTGCAAATCAGTATCCCCGTCGATAGTGATAAAGTGATGATGTTGACGCTCCTTGAAGCGAAAGAAGCAAAAGAGATCCTCGAATCGTTCCGCTCGCCGGGTGTCGAATGGAATCCCCATCCGAACAACCGCAATCGCGAATTCTTGAACGTCGTGCACTCGGGTAACCGTCACGAGATCGCTCAAGTCATCAACACGCTTGCTCGCCGCCAAAGCGAAGCTCTCTTGTTGAACAAAAAGTTATATGAACAGGACCGTAAGATTCTAGAGAACGCTAAAACGATCCTCGTGAAAGAACTTTCGCTCGCGCTTGAATTATCGGAAGAAATTATCGATCAACAAATTGCTGCTTATTTGAGCGAAGAACCTGTCGCCACTACTTGATTGGCCCCTTCCGTGCGAAGAGGTCTTTTTTTTATGCCTCGAATTGTGCCAACACTTGTTCTTTAAGCGGCTGGAAACTTTGCCCCACATGTCCGTGGTACATAAAATGCTTGGAACAGAATATCGTCCCGACTGTCCCATTATCGTACGTAAATGTAATCGGACCTTTAGAAATCCAGTCTTTCAACGCAATTTTCTTTTTGAACGTCTCAGATGGTTTCATCTGTTCTGCCTCCAACAAATTAAGCAATTCCCCGAGCGCCTGCTTACTGTGTACAATAATCACTTTTGGTTGATAGAGAGATAGTAGCTCACGAAATACTCTGCTACCGTGCTGAATTAACTCATCTTTCACTTGAAGCAAGTCTTTCGCACGCTTTGTCGGATACGCGTTCATATTCGTCTCAATGATGCCAATCTTCTCCCCTGACCTCTCTTCTAAATCTTTCACAAATTGATTTAAACCGACTCTTGTACGGGATAAAGGACTCTTTCCTTGTGATAGTCGAATCATCTTTATTTGTTCAATGAAGCGTTCACGATTACAAAGTGTTTGAATATAGTCCTCGACACTTGAAAACGCATCTTTTGAAATTGGTGTGGCCGGATTGATACCCACTATGAAAACATTCCCTTTTGAATCAGGTGATTTACTGACGAATGGACGAAAATAGATGTCATGGGAATGGACTTCAATCCATGTATGTAGCTGTTCATTTGTTTGCATAATCATGTCCTCCTTTAATCACTCTCGACAATGACATCTTCCGCTAGCCCTGTGTTATTGATTTTTTTGTACTGCTCATAGACATCCGCTACATCAATAAGCTCTTCTGGATCTAAAAGTAATGTCTTAGATCCTTTTTCAATCAAGAGAAGTGGATGGTCTTTGAATTTGATTTGTTCAACCACATCATTTGCATGTGAGATCAGAAGTGTCTCGTTTGTCTGTCTCATGCAACGGACGTCCCAACGGTCTAGCCATTCTAGCACTTGTCTCGTTTCCCATTCGACATCGAACAGGAGAGCAACAAGGATATAGTGGCCTGCATGCCTCATCAATACTGCGAAACAATCGTCCAATTGGATACATTCCGTCTGTTCCGTCTCCATATGATCTTCGTAGTTGGGAAGCACGCAATACTCGAAGCAATCCGGGTACTTTCGAAGTTTGTCGACATAATCACCGTACTTCTTACGTTCCCATTCAGATAAAATGATTTTATTCATGCAGCACCTCCTAATTTTATGTAGACTCACATTTGTTTTTAACCAATATATGGATTAATTGTCTTACAATTCAAAAGAAAAAGCGAGAATATGTTCATATCCTCGCCTGTACATCATTCAATTGTGGACGACGCCTTTCTCTTTCAAGCCGAGCGCCATCGCTGTCGATTCGTGAATCGTCTTGAACAGTTCCGGGTGATCGGAGAGTGATACGCCATAAGACGGCACCATCTCTTTGATTTTCGGTTCCCATTCCGGCATCCGGCTTGGGAAGCACTGCTCGAGTACTTTTAACATGACGTGCACGGCCGTCGATGCGCCCGGTGACGCACCGAGAAGTGCTGCGACCGATCCATCTTCGGCGCTGACGACTTCCGTTCCAAACTGGAGTGTCCCTTTACCGTCTGGCGTGTCTTTGATGACTTGGACGCGTTGTCCGGCGACGACAATTTCCCAGTCCTCATTCTTCGCGGTCGGAATGAATTCGCGGAGCTCGTCCATCCGTTTGTTGTGCGACAAGAGCACCTGCTCAATCAAATATTTCGTGAGCGGCATCTCTTTCGCCCCAGCCGCGAGCATCGTCACGACGTTGTATGGTTTGACCGATTGGATGAGATCGAGGTTCGAGCCCGTCTTCAAGAACTTCGGCGTAAAGCCGGCGAACGGTCCGAACAACAATTCTTTGCGCCCTTCGATGAAGCGCGTGTCGAGGTGCGGCACCGACATCGGCGGTGCGCCGACTTTCGCTTTGCCGTATACTTTCGCGTTGTGCTGTTCGATGACGTCACGGTTCTTACAGACGAGGAACAGACCACTCACCGGGAATCCGCCGATGTGCTTGGACTCCGGGATGCCCGTCTTTTGAAGGAGCGGTAGGCTACCGCCACCGCCGCCGATAAACAGGAACGGCGCCGTGTGCGTCTCAATCGTGTTCGCCTCGATGTCTTTCACTTTCACTTCCCACAAACCGTTCGCCAACCGTTTCACGTCCTCGACGCTATGCTTGTAATTGACCTCGACGCCTTGGCCGGTCAAATGGTCAAACAGCATCCGTGTAAGCGCACCGAAGTTGACGTCGGTACCTGAATCGATTTTCGTCGCCGCGATCGGCTCATCGACGGAACGTCCTTCCATGACAATCGGCATCCAGTCACGGAGTTGTTCCGGGTCATCCGATAAAACCATCCCTTCAAACAACGGATTATTTGTTAGCGCTTCCAAACGTTTCTTCAAGAAGCGGACATCATTCTCGCCTTGGACCATACTCATATGTGGAATCGAACGGATGAACGCTTCCGGGTTTCGAATCAAGCCTTTGTTGACGAGATGCGCCCAAAACTGACGCGAGATTTGGAACTGCTCATTGACGTTGATCGCTTTCGAGATGTCGAGCGTACCATCCGGCTTCTCGGTCGTATAGTTCAACTCGCAGAGGGCGGCATGTCCCGTCCCGGCGTTGTTCCATTCGTTCGAACTCTCTTCCCCTGCACTTTCGAGCTTCTCAAACACTTTGACTTCCCACTCTGGTACGAGCTCTTTAAAGAGCGACCCGAGCGTCGCACTCATGATGCCTGCACCAATCAAAATGACGTCTGTTCTCTTTTGAACACTGCTCATGAAAACCCCATCCTTCTCCCCTGGATTTGTGTATGAGACGATTCGGTAAATCCCCATTCGCCGAATCGCCCCGTTTATAATTGTTATATTGATTATAACGCTTTTGTGATGTTTGATAAGGGTTAAGTACGGAAAACTTTTAGAGATTCTAACGAAGTCATCTCGCGGAACTAGAGATGTTATGATGAATACAATCAATACTTAAGAGAATGAGGTAGCTATAATGAAAAAGAAAGTAAAAGTAGTTGCAGCAGTGATTGAAAATGAAAATCAAGAAATTCTCTGCGCCCTTCGCTCAACAAATATGATGATTCCAAACATGTGGGAGTTTCCTGGTGGAAAAGTTGAAGACGGTGAGAATTTGCAAGAAGCACTTGAACGTGAGATTTCTGAAGAGTTAGCTTGCGAAATCACTGCGCACGAAGTGATTAATGAACATGTACATGAATATGAAACGTTCATCATTCAATTGATTTCATTGCGTGCTGAGTTAAAATCAGGAACGCCTACCGCGACAGAACACGATGCGTTAATTTGGTTAAAACGCGATAACTTACATTCCCTTGTGTGGGCCCCAGCAGATATTCCTGCCGTCAACGACGTCATTAATCAAACGACAAAAGCCGAGAACGTGTAACAATCACGTCTCGGCTTTTATTAATGCGTTTGTTCGTGTAAGTAGTCGTAAATTTGCTGATCGACACGTTCTTGGAGGAGTAAGTTCATCGTAACAACAGACAATTCCTGTCCGTCTTGATTCAGCATTGTCGTATCTTGAACAGATTCGCGATCCGGTTTGACTTCACCTAAATAGTAGAAATCTCCGCCTTCATCATCATCCTTTTTCACAAAGAGATGAATATCGATTTCTCTTTCCTGTGCTTCAATGATTTTACGTACTTCTTCCGATTTTGTCGTTCTTCTGCTTCTCGTATACCAATGAAACACTTCTGGATTAATAAAGGAGTCTCCATAATTGACGCTAGCTTCAACGTCTTCACCCTTATGGTATGTGACAAAAATCGGACAAGTTTGATGTTTTATTTTGTAGCCATACATCGTCGATTGTTCTTCTTTATCCCAATTTAATAGGCGGCAAGCATCTTTCCTCGTGTACTTTTCAAGTCGGGTTAATGGTTTTGTTTGATCGTATCGTTGACCTCTAGCTAAGGAAGCTGTTAATACATCTTTAAACAGCTGAGTGAACCATTCATCTTTTAATAAAGAGTGCATATGAGATGAGAATCTATACACCTCACCTTCCCAAGAAATTAAGGCGTGTCCTCCATACTTCAATCGATCAGCATCTTTAAAGAAGTTTAGTGATAATACGTTTTCTAAAGAGTGAATGGTAGCTTTATCACTTCGTATGCCCTGCTCACGCAAGCGATGAATAAAATCTTGTTTGTTCAAACTTTCCTGCTCCAACAGAAGTTGCATTAACAATGCCTCATGTACTCGTTTTCCTGATAATAACTCTTGGGTCACCATCAACAGAACTTTCGAATGAATGGAAGGAAGATCAGGGAGATCAGGCTCCACTATATTCAAAAAGGCACCGTAATGACCCTTCTTTGTTCCAATAACAATTGGATCCATTGAATAATGTTCAACAAAATCACTTAGCATCGGAGGTCGGCCTAAACGGTTTTTCAAATTGTGATAAGCCTCTTTTAACACTTTTAAGTCCGTTAGTTTTGCTTGATTAATCGATTCGTAAATTCGCTCTTTTGCGATGGCTTCAAAATTAATGGTCGACGTGCCAGAAATATAGCTACGATCGATTACTTTTCTCCGAATCGAATCTTTATTTTGAGAGCGGTCTCCGGATAAAGCGATTGGAATCAAATAGTTATTTTTGTAGTTAGCAATGAAATCGATAACGGTCACGTATTGTTTTGAGCTGTGTTTTCTTAATCCCCGTCCTAGTTGTTGAATAAAAATAATACTTGATTCTGTCTGTCGCAACATGACGACTTGATTAATGCTTGGAATATCAATACCTTCGTTGAATATATCAACTGTTAAAATGTAATCTAGACGACCCTCTTCCAAATTAGTCACTTCAACTCGTCTCTTTTCTTGCGAATCATCTCCCGTTAAAGCACATGTTCTAAAACCTCGATGATTCAATTCCTCAGAAAGTCGTTTCGCTTCTCGTTTTGAACTACAGAACATCAAACCACATAAACGCTCTCCAGAAAAACCATAGTAATCAATCTTCTCGATAATCCGTTCTACACGTTCCTCTGACACGAGCTGAGTGAATACATCAAACTCAACTTGATTTCCACTCACTTCAAGATCTGTCACTCCAAAATAGTGGAAAGGACACAACATGTCCTCTTCAAGCGCTTCTTGTAACCGAATCTCATATGCAATGTTGTAATCAAACAACTTAAATAAATCATATCCATCTGAACGTTCAGGAGTTGCTGTCATTCCTAATAAAAATTGTGGTGTGAAATGTTCTATAATTCGTTGATATGTAACCGCTCCTGCTCGGTGACTCTCATCAATCAATACGTAGTCAAATGCGTCTCGGTCAAACTGATCTAATGTTTCTTGTTTAGAAATTGTTTGGATCGTTGCAAAGACATACCTGGCCCCCATTGCTCGGCTCGAACCTGACAGGATACCAAAATCACTTTCATCACCACCAATGACTCGATGAAAATCATTCTTTGCTTTTTGCAAAATCTGTTCGCGATGCACTACGAATAGCATTCGCTTCGGTCGATAGCGACGAACATCAAAAGCGGCTAAATATGTTTTTCCCGTGCCCGTCGCTGATACGACGAGCGCTCTTGTATTTCCATGCGCACGAACGGCCTCAATCCCACTTAAAGCTGCTAGTTGCATCGAATTAGGTTCTACTTGTAACGCTTCTTTTAATCGATTTACTCCATACGAGTCTGGAAACTCAGCTACACGTTCTCCAAAGACTGGACGATACGAACGTTCGTAAGCTGAAATCCATTCAAGTGTCAATGGAACTGAAACACTCCACATTTCTTCAAACTGATCGAGGAAGTGTCCGACAATTTCTCCATTCTCGTGAGAGGTCAACTTCAGATTCCACTCGTAATTTGTCTTTAACGCTCCAGACGTCAAATTAGAGCTTCCAACAATTAATGAGTAGTACTCTTCGTGTTGAAAAATGTATCCCTTAGAGTGGAATGCCTCAACTTCTGAAATGCGAATATCTACATTCTTCAGTTTTAATAGTTCTTTAAAGACTTTAGGTTGATTAAAGTATTGGTACGTTGAGGTCATGATTTTTCCACGGATACCTTTGTCATGTAAGTCGGAAAGCGTAGATTTTAACGTAGCTAAGCCAGCTTCCGTAATAAACGCAACAGAGAATAAGAAAGATTGGCATCCCTTTAGTTCGTCTAGAAGCGAAGTGAGTACATCTTGTCGTTTATGTTTTTCATTCATTAATAACTCAGGTTTAAATGGACTCACGTGATGATGATGCTTATCAATGAACCCCTTTTCTAACGAATTTTTGAGTTGTTCTGTAAAATGAGTCATATGTACCTCCAACATGATTTATACTAAATTCAAATAATTTCAATACCAGTATTTTATTTTACATATATTTCATTATTATCTTCTGCATAAAAATGATCAAGGAGGAACTCCATGTCTACGTTCTATCTCATCCGTCATTGCTCGGCGACTGGCCAAGAGCCGGACGCCCCACTCACCGAAGCCGGCGAACAACAAGCACTCGCACTCGCTGACTTCTTTCGAGACATTCCCGTCGACCGCATCATCTCGAGCGACTATACGCGAGCTACTGCCTCGATCGCACCGCTCGCCACATCCAAGCAGCTGACCATCGAGACGAATCCGAAGTTGCGCGAACGCATCCTCTCGCTTGAACCGCGCGACGATTGGTTCGAACTGCTCCGCCATTCGTTCACCGACACCTCGTTCCGTTTGCCGGGCGCCGAGTCGGGTCAAGATGCGACGGACCGGATTTTGAGCGTCATCGAACCACTCGACGACATAAACGGCACGACCGTCCTCGTGACGCACGGAAACCTGCTCGCGTTGCTTCTTCAACATGTGGATAACCGCTATGACTTCGACACGTGGCGCAATCTCAGCAATCCCGACGTCTATCGCCTCGATATTGTGGATAACTCTTGGTCCGTGGAACGTGTCTGGTCCGTCCCTACCTGTGGATAACGTTATCCACAGAAAAAGCCGTCTCGCAGATGAGACGGCTTTCGTTTTATTTCTCTACGAAGAACATTGAGATGGCTCCGAGGCCGACGTGCGTCCCGACCGAGACGCCCATCTGCATGAGGTAAATCTCACCTTTGAAGTCGGATTCGGTTTGAATCTTCGCCTTCAAGTTCTCTGCAATCTTTTGATCTGACGTATAGCCGATGATGACGAAATTGGTGATGTCCTTGTCGCAGCGTTTGATGAACTCGTCCGTATAGTGCTTGAGCACTTTACGCGTTCCCCGTTCTTTCGCGACGATGGCCCCTTTGCCGTTCTTCATGCTCATGATCGGTTTGACCATCAACAGCTTGCCGATGATCGCACTCGCGTTCGAGATACGACCGCTTTTAATCAAATGGTCCAAGTCGTCGACCGACAAGAAGTGCTTCACTTTCATCTTGTACTTCTCGTTGAAGTCGACGAGCTCCTCGAACGTCGCCCCAGCCTCACGCATCTGGGCGCTCTTCATCAACAACCAGCCGCTCCCGTGGCTCATCGAACGTGAGTCGACGATATGAATCTTCACCGTCGAATCGGGATGCGCCTCTTCGAAGTATTCTTTTCCGAGCACGGCCGATTGATACGACCCGCTCGTCCCGCTCGACATACAGATGCAAAGAATCTCGTCATGTCCGCTCTCGACGGCCTCTTCCATCAGCTTCATAAATGTCGCCGGGCTCGGCATCCCCGTCGTCGGGAATTCCGGTAGCGCTTCCAACATTCCGTAAAACTCATCGGGCTGGATGTCGACACGGTCCTCATACGATTTATTGTCAATCGTGATGATGAGCGGTGCGACGCCAATCTCATATTTTGCTAAAATCTCATCGGATAAATCACAAGTTGAATCTGCTAGTAATTTTATCATGGTACCCTCCAAATAATCGCCCTTAAATGACGAGAATCGTCCTAGACCACTACGTCGATTCAGACGTCACGATAGGACTTCTCCATTGTATCAGATATGGAGGGGTAGATGTTTTTTTGCCAGGCCCGAATATGCGTTTGTTTGCTCGTGTCGAAGCAACCATTCCTTTCGCCAGAGTCCGCCCGCATAGCCCGTCAACGTCCCGTTCGATCCGATGACGCGATGGCACGGGAGGACGATGCTCAATCGGTTTCGCCCGTTGGCGCTACCGACGGCACGCACAGCGCGGTCCCGGCCGAGTGTCATGGCCAATTCGCGATACGAGGTCGTCTCGCCATATGGAATCATGACCAGCGCCTGCCACACGTCCTGTTGAAACACCGTCCCCATCACCTCATACGGGAACGTGAACGATTGGCGACGTCCGTTGAAATACTCCTCGATTTCTCGGTAACACGTATTCAACACGTCCGGTGTCGTCTCACCCGCTTCATAGCAGACGTCAGTACGTTCGACGAACAGGATGGAACGGATGGCCATCTCTGTCCCGACAATCTCCAGAATCCCAATCGGACTCACATAGTCCAGTCTATACGTCTCCATACAATGACCTCCATAAATAGAATGTGGCGTACGCTTCCCACCCGGCAAAGCGT
Source organism: Exiguobacterium chiriqhucha RW-2 (assembly GCF_000416965.1). GTDB lineage: Bacteria > Bacillota > Bacilli > Exiguobacteriales > Exiguobacteriaceae > Exiguobacterium > Exiguobacterium chiriqhucha. The sequence continues at coordinate 65,474 of NZ_ATCL01000022.1, read as the reverse complement.
TCCCCGTACTGCCTCACTTCGTCTGCCGTCAACTTGTCGCTTCGCCCAAGATGATGCTTCAACGCCTGATGCAGACCAGCATCCGCAGCCGGGAACGCCGTCGGATCTTGGAAACACTTCATCCGGACATACGCGGCCGTCCACTCCCCGACACCACGTAAGCTTAACAACCGTTCATGCATCACGTCGGGTGGCTCGCTGCGCAACTGCTGTTTCGACAATCGTCCGTCCGTCATTTCCTGGGCGATGCCGATGATATATTCTGCTTTCCGGGTACTGAATTGGAGCGGTCTCAGTTCACTCGGGTCGAGCAGCGCGATTGTCTCTGGGGTCGGGAAAGCCCAGTACGTCACGCCGTCCACTTCCCGAGATGGTCCGTATTGCTCGACGAACCGTCGTTTCAGCGTATAGGCGAACGACAGTGTGATCTGTTGACCGATGACGGCCCACGTGAGCGCCTCGAACAAGTCTGGGAAGCCGATCAGACGTAGCCCCTCGTACTCTCGGACGAGCGGACGCAACAGTTCATCCGTCTCGGCCATTCGCACGAACGCTGCGACGTCTTGGTCGAGGTCGAACCAGTCGCGGACGTATCGTTCCACGTGTTCCTGTTCCGAGCTCGTGATGTCGTCTTCCGGGAACGCGATGACTAGGCCATGAGCCGTCTCCATGATATCCCCTAGCAGCAACCGTCCGTCGACGTCGAACAGCTTGGAGACGGACGTTTCGCGGGCGACATGCATCACTTCATCGTCGGAGCGTCGCAAAAACTGCAGACATTGTTGAAAATCAAACGGAGCGGTGACGTGAATCTCGAACGATGAGCGACTCATCGGCCCCCCCCTTTCGATACATGCTCGGTGAACAACCCTTTAGCCGTCGGAAGACGCGATAAAAGTTGGATGGGGTTTGAAAGCCGACCTCATAACAGATGGCGAGATTGCTCATGTCCGTCGTCCGCAACAGATGGGCCGCCTTGTCGATGCGAACCTTTTCGAGCAGACGGCGCGGCGTTTCGCCCGTCGCTTGCGTGAACGTCCGCTCGACGTAGAACGGGCTCAAGCTGACGTGCTCGGCAATCTCCTCAAGCTTGAGCGGCCATTTGTAATGCGTGAGCACGAACGCCGTCACGTCATGGACGAGCGCGCTCGCCGGACTACGGTCGACCTCGGGCTGACATCGTTTGCACGGCCGAAAGCCAGATGACTCCGCTTCCGCTTTCGTCTCATAAAAATCGACATTCTCCCGCTTCGGCTTCCGCGAGCGGCACGAGGGCCGACAGTAAATCCCGGTCGTCTTGACTGCGGTATAAAACTGTCCGTCATATGTCGCGTCACAGGCGAGCACTTTCTCCCACTTCTCTTCAAACGTCAGCATCTCGTCACCCCCTTTGTTCCACTGTATCAGATTGATTTTCGTTCACTCGTCCTATTTCTTGCGTTTACAGTCTACATTCCCGCGATTCACGAATCTCATTTATTTTGAATCCGTCTTCCCGTCTGACTCGTACTATGATTACACGACTCAATTGAGTACACTTTAGCTAATCAAGATTTCGATAGTTTGTCAGAAGGAGCACATACGATGCAAAAGCGATTTTCCTGGAAACAACTGAAATGGTTGCTTCCATTCCTATTGATTGGATTGATTCTTTATCAGAGCGGTCAGGAGCTCCAAAACCTGTCGCTCGCCGCGGCGTTTCAAACGTTAGAGGCGTTGACGGGCTTCGAACAGATTGCCTTGATCGGACTCGGACTCGTCGCCGTTTTGACGATGACCGGATACGACTACTTTCTACTGCGCTCGCTCGACGTCCAGCTCCCGCTCTCGAAGCTGCTTCGCGCGGCATGGATCACTAACGCGATGAACGGCATGATCGGGTTTGGCGGCGTCATCGGCATCGCGCTCCGGACGTCGCTGTATCGACCGTATACGGATACGAAGCGTTTGCTCCGGGCCATCGGTTGGATGACCCCGACGCTCATCAGCGGCTTGTCGCTGCTTGCCGCAGGAGTGCTCATCGGACTTTTCCCGGCCGGCGTGCTCACCGGAACGAAACAATGGATTTGGCCCGTGCTCCTCGCGACACTCGCCGTCCTGCCGCTCTACATATACGTGACGCGGAAACGCTCGAACTTAGATTGGACGACATTGCTCGGCTATATCGCGACGTCGCTCGCCGAATGGGTGACGGCCGGACTCGTCGCCTTGTATGCCCTGCATTTGCTCGGAGGCGAAGCACCGCTCACAGCCATGATGGGTGTCTTCATCGTCGCGACTATCGTCGGGGTCGTCTCGCTCGTCCCGGGTGGTGTTGGTTCGTTTGATCTATTATACCTCGTCGGGATGACCCAGCTCGGCATCGACCAAGAGATTGTTTTGTCTTCTTTGATCGTCTATCGCTTTGTCTACTTCATCGTCCCGTTCATGATCGGCCTGTTCTTGGCGGCTCTCGTCTTCGGGGACCAGGTCGTCAAACAGATCGAGTATAAGCCGATCATCGGGTCGTCTTATGAAATCGGAACCGTCGTCTGGCGCATCGTGTCGCGCACACTCGCCAAGACCGGACGGCTCGCCGGAAGCCTGATCGCATTGATGACGAGCCTCGTCTTGTGGTTCCAGACGCTGTTACCGAGCGTGTCACCGCTCTATTCGACCGCCCTCTGGTTACAGTGGGTTGGCACGCTCGCGCTGTTCACGGCCGGTCTGTTGACGCTACTGACCACGTTCGGGATGTACATTCGGACGAAGCGTGTGCTCTGGCTCGTCGGGGTCGCAGTTTTCATTGCCAGTATCGGTGTCATCGCGCGCGGCTTCAATCTGTTTGAAGCGTTCGTCGTCGGTGGGTTCGCCTTGTTTGTCTGGTTGACCCGGACCCAGCACAAACGCTATCGCTCCATCGTGACCGTCAGCCGCTTCGTCCGCAACGTCGCCTATGTCGGCCTCTATGTCGGTACGCATGCGTTCCTGCTGCAGTCGTTCAGTCAGACCGACACGATTTTCTTCGATCCGGAAGCTGCCGCCGCGTTGAGCATCGCCGCCGTCGTTTTGTCCGGACTGCTGTTGATTGGCATCTTCACGCTGTTCAACCGGTTGAAACGTCCAAAGCTCGGCACGTCGTTTGAACCGTCCCGCTTCGCGGCGTTTCAAGCCACGCATGCGACGACGAGCGCGTTCGACTTGGCCTATATGAACGACAAACTCGTCTATTATGGGCCGGACGACGAGGCGTGTCTCTTGTTCGCCGTATCTGGCAATCACGCCATCGTCCTCGGGGATGTGCAAGGAGCGCGAGACGCCGCGTCACACCTATTGCTCGCCTTTATCGAAGAAACGGACCGGCTCGGCTATATCCCGCTCTTTTATCAAGTCACCCCGGACTGGATGCCGCGCCTGCACGACGCCGGGTTCACCTTCTTCAAGCTCGGTGAAGAGGCGACGGTTGATGTCGCCACGTTCTCGCTCACTGGCAAAAAGCGTGCCAACATGCGCTCGCTCCACAACCAATTTACGAAGCGAGGCTATACGGCTGACATCGTCATGAATCCGTCTTTCGAGCTAACTGCATCATTGCGCGGCATCTCGGAAGACTGGCTCGGTAATCGAAGTGAGAAAGGGTTCTCGCTCGGCTTTTTCAACGAGCAGGCCTTGTCCCACTATCCGGTCGCCCTCCTTCGTGACGAGACGGGACAAGTCGTCGCCTTCATCACGTTGCTCCGCGGCAGTGATACTGTCTCCATCGATTTGATGCGCTCTCACGGTGACGCCCTGCCCGGATCGATTGAGGTGCTGATTCTGCACGTGATCGAGTGGGCACGGGACAACGATTATGCCCACGTCGGCCTCGGCATGGCACCGCTCGCCTCGGTCGGTGAGCACACATTCGCGTACTGGCCAGAGCGGATTGCGGCCGACATCTTCGAGAACATCAGTTACATCTATCCGTTCAGCGGGCTCCGTCAATTCAAACGAAAGTTCACACCGACGTGGGAAGCCAGATATTTGGCCATCCGCAAGCGTCGGAAACTGCTCCCGTCCTTGCTCAGGACGGCACGGTTGATCAGCCGGAAACGAGAATCTTAAAACGTCAAAGAGCGCCTCGCATGCGAGGCGCTCTTGCTTTCGATTATTTTACGGTCACGCTGACGTTGTCGATCGTCACATCGTGCGCGCCGAGCGGCGAGCCTTCCGTGCGACCGAGCAAGAATTTCATAGCTGTCATGTCTGTCTGCCCCATCGTGAGTTCGAACTCGTACGACTTCGTCTCAGGAGTAACTTGGACGATTTCGCTCAAGTAACGCGTATAGGCTGCGTTCTCGATCGTCACTTCCATGTTGCGGGCCACTGTCGACGAAGCATCGAAGCGCACGACGTACGTTTGACCTGCATGTAACTCGAGACCACCCTGCTCCATGAGCACGCTCCACGGCTCTTGTCCTTCTTGCGTGATTGACAATTGAGCCGCCTCGTTCACCGCTTCGACCGCCGCTTGAGCGTCAAAGTGGACGTACGAGCCCCAATGCGTCAATCCTTCAGTGAATGAACCGTTCTTGAGAGGTGATGGATCAACATCGGCCGGTGTCACATCCAGTAATTGCACATCGTCGAGTGTGATTTCACCTTTAGCCGAACCAAGCACGAATTGGAGTTGGCTCAACAAATCCGACTCTTGTTCCATCGTGAACGGGATTTCAATTGATTGGAAGTCGCGCGTCAACGCCACGTCTTGGAGCGGGAGATACGCTTGTCCGTCCAATCCATTCAAGCCGACTTGAAGCGATTTGATGCGTTCCGACTTCGCGTTGAACCGAAGCACGTACTCACGGCCTTCCGTCAATTGAATGCCGTTTTGGACGAGCGTTGCCGGTTGCCCTTTCTTCGCGTTCGTCACGAACTCGAAGTGACGAGCTTCCTCATCAACTGTGCCTGTGCCTTTCGTTGCGCCTGGGTCAAACTGCCAGTACGTCAAGCGGTCCATTGCCCCTTGATCGAACGTGCCGTTATAGACATGGTTGCCGTCTCCGAGCGCCGGTTTCGTCGCGTTCGGGTCGAGCGCTTCACGCGGTGTCTGTTCGACGCGCACGTTCCCGATTTGAACGCCTGCCGTGCTGAGGCCGACGTTGAACTCGAGGCGTGCCGCGAGGTCCGTGTCTTCTGTCATGTCGAACGTCATCGAGTACGTCTGGACGTCGGTCGTCAAATCGAACGAACCTTCATCCGAATATTTGGCGTAACCACGGTCTGGTCCACCGCCGACTTTGACAGCGATTGAGCGGGCCGAGTCGGCACTCGCATCGAACGACACTTTGTAGTGACCGCCTTTGCCGAGTGACACGTTTTGAATCAATTGGTGCGAGTAAGGCTGACTGCCCGCTTGCGTAATCGAGATATCCGCGAAGCGCGAACCAGTTTGCTCAATCACGTCGATGGATCCAGCTCCACCGAAGTCCGGTAGCGCCACATAGTTCCAATTCACAGGGTCAAGTGCCTGCGAACCGTTTGTCACGGTCGTGATTGGCTCTGTGTAGTCTTGATCGTAGACGAGGTTGCCGTCTTCAGACGGTTGTTTCGCTCCATCCGGAAGCACGATCGTTTCATCCGTATACACCGGTTCGACTGCTTCGCGATAGTCGCGGTTCTTCAAATCGAAGACGCGAACGTAATCGACTTTCATATCAGCCGGGAATGGTGTCGTCGCATCGACGTCTCCATCAAACCAGCCGCCGACGGCCAAGTTCATAATCAAATAGAAGTTTTGATCGAACGGTGCCGGATAGCTGTATTTCGTCGCTTGGTTCAACCCTTTCGAGTACCAATCGTTTTGTGTCTGATACAATTTCCCGTCAACATACCAACGCAACTCGCCTGGCTCCCACTCGACCGCATATGTATGCCATTTGTCGATGCCGTCGCCTTCTTCAAAGTGGTAGTCTTTGCCGGTATATTTATTGTTCGGCCAGTTCTCGCCGTAATGGATTGTTCCGGCGACCTTGTCAGGCTGACTGCCCCATGCTTCCATGATGTCGATTTCACCAGACGCGGCCCAGGCGCCATAACGGTCCTGTTCCGGCAACATCCAGAACGCCGGCCATAGCCCTTTGCCGGTCGGGAGCTTCGCACGCATCTCATAACGGCCGTACGTTTGACTGAACTTACCTTTGGTCGTCAACTTCGCTGACGTGTAATCGTATGACCCAAGTTCGTCTGTCACTTGTTCTTTTTTCGCACGGATGACGAGGTTTCCGTCTTCTACGAAAGCGTTTTCGTTTTTGTCCGTGTAAAATTGCTTCTCATTGTTTCCCCACCCCGGTGTGACCGGCGTACCGTCTTGATCCTTCAACCAGTTCCCCGTGTCAAAGTTCCATTTCGTTTGGTCGATTTCTGGTTGGTCAAACTCATCCGACCAGACGAGCTTCCATTTCGTGTTGTCTTTTTTCTCCGGCTTTTCGGCAGATGCGCCTTGTGCGGCAGACAAGACAAGACCAGTCCCGAGTGCAAGTGCGACCCATTTCTTCATTACATTTCCTCCTCTGGCATGAATGAAGGCAGGGACGATGCAATCGACCTTGCCTCTTTTAGTGACGTACAAATTGAAACCGCTTTCCGAAAGCGCTTTCGGTAATCTTATTATAAATTTTTCCCATGCCTCGATTCAACCATTTTCTTGAAGTGAAATGAAAATGACATAAAAAAGCATCGACCGATGACTCAAGTCGATGCTTCCGTAACGGTCCAATCTGAAATCGTGACTTTGAACCCAGGTGCCTCCGTATCCGGACTGCAAGCGTACGGTCCGACGCGTAACGTCGACACGTCATGGAGATGAGCAATCCGCAACTGCTCACGCGTACCATCCTCGTATTCGAAGAACACCTCCACATCCCCATCTGTATAGACGAGTTCGAACGTCAACCGTCCGTGAATGTCCTTGTTCGGGAAATCCCGCGTCGACCAATCCGAATAACCAAAGGATGTGACGACGGCCCCGAGGTGTGATGGTCCGTCCGGGATATACTCGACGGACGTCTTGAGCCAATGGTCGTCGTTGACGTACAACAGGATGCCGGCCTGATCGTATGTATGGCTCGGTTCCATCTCAATCGTCGCCCGGCATGTGAACCGCTCGGCCGACACGTCTGTCACCAAAGCGTGTGCCGTCATCCGGTTGAAGCCGTAATGGGTGTTCCGCCAAAAGTCGGTGTCGGGTGCCGTCTGGAACGTCAGACGCTCACCGGCGCTCACATCAAAGGGTTCATTAATCCACTGATACGCTCTCCACATTCACTTGTCCTCCTTGATCTACTTGCCGAAATGATCCGTACCGATGCCGCATCGCGAACAATAAAGATAGCATCGCCCGTTTGTATGGAATGAAATGTCCCAGCTCCATCAATGCGAAGATGGTCTGCTCATCTGCCCACCGGACTGCTTGCACCTCGCTCGGTTGCAACGTCAATGCATGGATGTCGACCTCAGTCTCAATTAAATAAATATCATCGAACACACCGTCTGAATGGAACGTCAAATGCGGGCGCATGTTCGTCATGTCAATCGCGAACCCGATTTCTTCTTCCAGTTCACGCATCGCTGCTTGTCGACTCGTCTCGCCTGACAGCGCATTGCCCGCCACCGTGACATCCCATCCGTTCGGCCAGTTCTCTTTATCCGATGTCCGTTGTTGAATCAACATCTCGCCTTGTCGATTGAACAAACAGACATGTACCACCAGATGACAATCATCTTGGTTCGGTGGCATACCGCGTCGCCAAACACGATCCGTCCGTTCTCGATGTTTCGTATATACGTCCCACAACTCCACTTGTTCAGGCACGGCTCGATTCCTTCTTTTCATAGCTATAGATGGCGCCCCACTGTTTGCGCATCGAAAATAATAGCGAAATCATCGATTCATAATACGGGATGAACGTCCCTTCTTGAATTCGCTCAAGAATCGTCGCCTCATCTGCCCACTGCACGGCCTGCACTTCCGATTCCTGAAGCGTCAGGCGATTCAAATCGACTTCTGTCTCGACGAGGTAGATATCGTCGAATCCTTCGTCAAAATTGACCGTCAAATGCGGCCGTGTTTGGGCTAAGTCGAGCTTCAGCCCAATCTCTTCTTCAAGTTCGCGCATCGCCGCCTGTTGGCTCGTATCGCCGACTGTAGCGCTTCCCCCGACGGTGATGTCCCACATGTTCGCCCAACCGTCCTTGAACGGCTGGCGTTGCTGAATCAACATCTGTCCGTCTTTGTTGAAAATGCAGACGTGGATGACGAGGTGATAATCACCTGTCTCGAGGCGGGTGCCCCGTTGCCACGTCCGCCCTGTCTTCTTGCGGTCCACATCATACACATCCCAAAACTCCATCGTTCCATCCCCTTTATGTTGCCGCGCTAGCACCTGCAGCTTGGTCTGCCTTCGCACAATCGATTGCGACGACGATTGAGATGAGCATGTGCTCCATTGTCTCGTCCATCACTTGAATCTCGTAACTATCGCCCCATGATAGCCATTTCTTTTGGACGCTGCCGATGACTTGACCGTTCTGCATCACTTGGAAGTCCATGTCCCACCAGTTGCCTTGCACATCGATTCCGGCCGCATCAATCGTATATCGCGGCTTGAATAACGTAAACTCTTTCGAAATCGTGACCGTCTCTTGGCCTTCGACATCAACATAGAACTTCGGCAAGAAACTGAACGTCTTTTTCGTGATTGTCGTAATCTCGTGACCTTCTTTGTCTGAAATCGTGAACGACTTCGGTAGCTTCATAAAGCTCCCTTCGACGAAATACAAATCGTTCTCATCCGCGTCCTTGATGGTGAAGCGCCCGCGCAAGCTAAATACTTTCTGTTTCATGTAGAGCGTGTTCATTGTCATCCCTCCACTTAGGTATTGTTCCTTCTATACGAGACAATACCCGAAAATGATTCAGATTCGTTCACCGAGATACGTGACGCGTGGCAAGAATGTCTGGAATCTCTGCCAATCCATCAATGATATGATCGGCTTGTCGCAGCTCGTCGTCTTGAGAAAAATCGAACCGACACCCGATTGCAACGAGATCATTCGCTTTGGCCGCCAAAATGTCTGAAAGACGATCACCGACGACGAAACCGTCTTGAATGTTATAGGTTGTCACGATGTGAGCGACCAAATCACTTTTATCCAACGTTTTGATGTGCTCGATGCTGTACGTTGACGTAATCCAGTCGTGCAGGCCATAGTGCGATACAATCGCCTCCAAGTACGGGATGAGGCCGTTGCTCGCGATGAATATTGTGTACCCCATGGCGCTCAGTTGCTCCAAGAGCTCTGTCACGCCCGGATACAAAGCTCCGTTCCCGCTCTTAATGTTCTCGACCAAACGCGTCAGGAAGTAGGCATCTGTCGCCTCTCGCACTGCCGTCTCATGGTGCGGGAGTAACGTCTCCCAAACGACAGGCAACGGCACCCCCATGATGTTGCGATACGTATCAATCGGTGTCGCACCTTTCCATTGTCCCTCGCTCCGTAACCGTTCAAACGCTTCATCGAGTGCTCGTTCTAAAATCGTCTCCGTCCGAAATAACGTTCCATCCATATCAAAAATAATCGCTTTCTGCATTCTGAATCCCCCTTCGTGAATCGAAACTATTGTTTCTCTCTATCATACGATTCTTTGCCCACCACACACTTACTTTTTTATCCAGTCAAATCGGTCGAGAGATTCTTTGGTATGCTAGGCATGACCAATTTTTATGGAGGTGAGCACTAGATGCCCCCACATCTTTCAATCGACATCGACCTCGACTCGTTGACTTGTTCCGACCACGTCGTCGGTAATATCGCCTTCGTTCTGGACTTTCATAATTATTTCCCGGGACAAGGATGGTCTGATTTCGTCGCCATCGTCTTGAAATGGTGGGTCGACAGTTGCCGTGCCCTCTTATTCGCACCGTTGTATGAGACATACTCGTTTCAATTCATGGAAGGCCCGATCCGGATAACCGCTAAAAGGGTGACCGCCACAGAAGTTGAGCTCACCTTTGTAGATGATGGTCATGCTAAGACGCCTATGGGGACTGTATCGCTTGAGGAATTGAAAGATGCCCTCATCAAAGCGACACGTCAGTTCATCAATGCCGTGGATCGACTCGGCTGGAGAAACGAGGACGTCGAGACGTTGCGACACGCAATCAAAGTGCTACATACAAGCTAAATATAACTAAAAAGACGACGCGGCAACTGTCCGCGTCATCTATAAATCCGATTTTATTATTTGATTTTCCCACGATTCTCCAACAACTCAAAAATACGCTGTGCTTGATCCGTGTTATCAATCATGCCCGTGAATTGCTCTTTTTGAGGACCGTACGCATAGACCGGCACATCGTCCCCGGTATGACCGTCTGTCGTCCAACCCGTTCCTGAGCGTGTGTCGAAGATTTTTTCAATCGCATTGTCAATCTTCGTCACGTCTTTCGTCTCGGCCGCTGTTTGAACCGATTTGATTTCAGCATCCGTCAGCTCAAGGTCAATCCATTCGTTCAAGACAGCTTCGACGTCTTTTCCTGACTCAATTTGTTTCGCCATGAAGTCCGGCGTTCGTTTCGCGGCTTGGATTGGAGCCGCATCCCAGTTGTAGTTCCCGTCCGAACCGATCGAGAAGCCACCTGTCGAGTGGTCGGCTGTGACGATGACCAACGTCTCTCCGTTCTCTTTTGCGAATTCCTCGACTTCTTTGAACGCATTCTCGAAGTCTTTCATCTCACTCATCGCACCGACGACATCGTTGTCATGACCGGCCCAGTCGATTTGACTGCCCTCGACCATTAAGAAGAATCCATCTTCGTCGTCCTCTAAGCGGTCGAGCGCCGACGTCGTCATATCGGCCAAGCTCGGCTGGCTATCGTCCCGGTCGATCATCTTGTCGAGTCCCACCTCGGCGAACAGACCGAGCACTTGTTTATTCTTGTCCTGCTTCATCTCTTCTGCCGATTTTACATAGCTATATCCATCTTGTTGGAACTGTTTCGCGATATTGCGGTCCGAGCGTTCGAAGAAGTCGGTCCCGCCGCCCAACATGACATCGATTTTATGTTCACCGTTAATCAACTCATCATAATAATCGTTGGCGATGGCGTTCTCACTCTTGCGCTCTTCTTCATGGGCACCATATGAAGCCGGTGTCGCGTGTGTGATTTCAGATGTGGCGACGATTCCGGTCGACATGCCGTTCTCTTTCGCCTGCTCGAGCACGGTCTTCACGTCCGTCTTATCGTTATCGACTGCGATGGCGTTGTTATACGTCTTGACGCCGGCGCTCATCGCCGTGGCCGCTGCCGCTGAGTCCGTCACGTTCTCCTCTTCATCTTCCGGATACGTTGACTGCAAGCCGACCAAATGCGGATCGAATGCCGTCTGTGGCATGTCCACGCCTTCCGTGTCGTTCATGTAACGGAGTGCCGTCGTATATGGTACGCCCATCCCGTCCCCAATCATGAAGATGACGTTTTTTGCTTTGCCATTCTTGCCGTCTTTCGCTTGTACCTCGGTCTCCTGTTGTTGCATCCCGATTAGTCCACCAAGTGCGAGTGTCGACACGACCGCCAATGGAATCACTTTTTTCATGGATTTCTTCATTTCCTTAGTCCCTCCCGAATATGTATTGCGTTTCTAGACTTTTGTAGACTAAAGGAAATTTGTTAAGAAGCTTTTTCAACACCGAGTCAATCCTGTATAGGTTTTGTAAAGACAAGAAAACGCCGTCTCAAAAACGAGACGGCGATTCTTTCGTTATCCATTTTTCATACTGAACGAGTCGACGAGCGTGAACGTGATGTCTTTCACGTCGAGACCGCCGAGGGCGAAGTAGAGCTGCAAGTAGTTATGTTGATTCAGGAAAAATACTTGCTTCGTCTGCGTCACCCATTCCCCGTCCGTCCCGTTGAACGTGAACGTCGGGCCCGGGATGTTGTTGGCGAACAGCGTGACCGGCATCTGGGCGAGTTCGCCTGCGTCCGACTTCGCCGTGATCGTCACGTCGTATGTGCCCGTCTCATCGACCGAGACGGCAAAGACGTGCGTGTTCCCCGTCGATGTGTCGGCGTCACTCAAACTGACGCTCTCCCCGTTTTCGAGGTGGCGATACGTCACATCGAAATCGATGGCTTGTCCGGCTTCCTCGTCGAGTCCGATCACTTCGACTGTGCCGTCATGAATGCCGAGCTCGCGCTCCATCGCCGGTGACTGCAAGACGAAACGACAGATGTTCGCCGCACTCCGGAGCAGTTCCCCGCGCGTGAGCGACCCGGCCGCGAGCGCCGCGCCCGTGTTGTCATCGAACGAGTTCGTGTCCGGACGGTCGACGACCATATACAAGTCGTTCTGCGACTGGACCATCGCCGCCGTGTTCTGACGGTTCGCCGGCTCGTCTTCATGATGGTTCACTTTCGCCCACCAGTCGGTCATGACGATACCGTCAAAGCCCCACTCGTCCCGGAGGATACGTGTGTTCTGGTCATAGAGCCCGGCCGTCCAGACGCCGTTGACGGCGCCATACGTCGTCATGATTGATGTCGCCTTGCCTTCTTTGACGGCCATCTCAAACCCTTTCAAGTAAATTTCACGCAGCGCCCGCTCCGAAACGATCGAGTCGATATCGTGACGGTGCGCCTCTTGGTTGTTGGCGCTGAAGTGTTTGAGCGTTCCCGTCACACCGACGCGATGCATCCCGTTCAATTGAGCGATCGCCATCTTGCCGGTCACGTGCGGATCTTCCGAGAAGTACTCGAAGTTCCGTCCGTTGAGCGGGTTGCGGTGGATGTTCATCCCAGGTCCGAGGAGCGTATCAACACGATTTTTCCGCATCTCGAGTCCGGTCATCTCGAACAGGTCTTCCACCAATTCGACGTTGAACGTCGAGGCGAGGAGCGTCCCGTTCGGAAGGGCGAACGCCTTCGTCCCGATGTCCATCCGGATGCCGGACGGGCCGTCCGCGCAACATGCCGCTGGGATACCGAGGTCGGTCAAGCGGTCCGATACGCCACCGAACGCGGCGGCCGTCCCCGGCGTCACGCGCGGCGAGTTCATCCCTTGTCCCCGGACGATGCAGGCGAGATCCTCATCCGTCAATTGATCGAGGAACGCATCGAGCTCGACCTTGCCCGCATAAACGTCCTTCAGTGTGAAGCCGTTGTCACCGACGTAGTCGCGCGTGACCGGACGTTCGACGAGGTAACGTGCCTCGACATCGACCGCACGGAGCGGCGTCGGCACGTACTCGACCAAATAGCCATGCTCGCCGACGACCGGCTTGATCCGGTCGAACGGAGTGACCGGGGCCATGTTCTCGCTGAGCGTCTCAATGACTTGAAGCGAATCTACATTATACGTAAATACAGGTCGCGCCGAACGGACGTCCGTCCCGAGGTGAAGCTCGTATGTCCCGGCCTCGAGAACGAAGCTTGATACGTGCCCTGTCGCGCCGTTGTCGTCATAGCTCGCGAAGTCCGTGGCCGGGATGCTGAGTGTGAGCGTCGCCCGTTCCCCCGGTGCGAGTGTGTCCGTCTTATCGAAGGCGACGAGTGAACGTGCCGGGTTGCCGAGCGTGCCTTGCGGCTTCTCGACGTAGAGTTGGACGACCTCTTTTCCGTCAACGGCGCCCGTGTTCGTCACATCGACGGTCACCGTGATCATGCCGTCCTGTTCGCCCGTCGTCGCGACGTCGGTCGTGAACGTCGTGTATGACAAGCCGAAGCCGAACGGATAGAGCACCGCGTCCTTGGCGAACGTCTCGAAATAACGGTAGCCGACATAGATGTCTTCTTGGTAGATGCCTTTGTCCGCATGTCCGAAGTTTTTCGTCGACGGGTAGTCCTCAATCGATTTCGCAATCGTATCGGTCAACTTTCCAGATGGCGTGACGGCACCCGTCAAGACGTCGACAAGTCCAGTTCCGCCTTCCATACCGCCTTGCCACGTATAAAGAATCGCGCTCGGCTGGTGCGCCCAGTCCATGTCGATGATATTGCCGACGTTCAAGACGACAGCCGTCTTCGTGAATGTTTTTGATACCTTTTCAATCAGCGACTGCTCGATGTCCGTCAGCAAGTAACTGCCTGGGTCAGCCGTATTGTCACGGTCTTCCCCCGCTGTACGTCCGATAAAGATGAGTGCCACGTCGGAAGCCTTAGCCGCCGCTGTCACGAGCTCGTCCGTCACTTCCATCTCCGGCTGCGACCACGGTTCTCCGGCCCAGCCGACACCTTGGTCGAACGGGTTCGCCTCGACCCACGTCTCATACGTCTCAAGAAGCGATGCATTCAATTGAACCCCTTCGGTCGCCTGAAGCGCCTCGAGCGGACTCGTCACATGCGAGACGTTGACCATCCCGCCTGACCCCGTGCCACTCTTGTAGTAGTTGAATTGGCTGCGTCCGAACACAGAAACGGTTGTCCCTGCTTGAATCGGAAGCGTCGCGTGCTCGTTCTTCAAGAGGACGGCCCCTTCTGCGACGGCTGTCCGCGCCAATTGTTTATATGTATCCCAGTTCAATGTGTAAGTCTTCATCGTGTCATCTCCTTCATTCCATTTGCGATTTCAATCATGCAGTCTTCGGCTTGCGGGTAGTCACCGAGCTTGTCCATAAAGGCGTGGTCCATCCCGCGGTATTGAATCAGTCGCGTCGGTACACCGTCGCGTGCGAGTTTATGCGCGTACGCCTCGCCTTCGAGACGAAGGTAATCATATTCGGCCGTGATGATGAGCGCTGGCGGAAGGCCGGTCACATCATCCGCGAACAACGGGGAGACGAGCGGGTCGGTCAGTTCGGCCTTGCCCTGTAAGTACACATGGTTGAGCAAACCGTCCGAATCACCGAGCGCCATGACGACGCCACGAATCAAGTCGTGGTGGTGCTTGATCTCATAATCGTCGAGTTTCCATTCGTAATCGTCTGTCGGGATCGAGCCTAGATTGACGACCGGATAGACGAGCGCTTGATAGTTAATCCGATTCAGCTGTTTGGCGCGGTCGAGCAGACAACAGGCCGTCGCCAAGTTGCCGCCGGCACTGTCGCCGGCGACGGCGATTCGTTCGTTCCGTACATTCAGCTCGTCGGCCTGGTCGTATACCCATTCAACGGCTCGGAAGCAGTCGTTCAATCCGGCTGGAAACGGATGCTCCGGCGCGAGCCGGTAATCGACCGAGACGACGAGAGCGTTCGCTTTCTCCGCGAGCAGTTTACACGGGTTCTCGACCGTATCGAGCGTCCCTCCAAAGAAACCGCCACCGTGAAAGAACAGGATGGCCGGTAACGTCTCTTCGGTGCGCGGTCGATAGAGACGCGCCGGGATGTCACCGTCAGCGCTCGGAATCATAACATGATTTGTCGTGATGTCCGTCGTCGTCATGTCCTGGTTCGGCCAACCCATGCTGGCACGGGCCGATGCCAAGTCGAATGACGTCTCCGGCTCGGATGCGGCATAGCCTTGGATGACGGCCAGGACGCGCGGGTCCAAATCCCCGCTGACATCCGAGTCGGGAATCGGTTTGATGATTGTCTCGACACGGTCTATTGTGTGGACTTGTCGAGCTGTCTCGAGTTGTTCTGACAATACACGATACGTCTCACGTGAATTCAACATGATATGTAGTCCCCTTTCCATAGGCAAAATTGACACGTAGATTCAATTCCCTGATTCCTTACTGATTCGTCCTACTCAACAAGAAAAAATTGACAATTATCCAGCTTTTCCATACCATTCTACTAATGCTCCAGTAGAAAGGATCGATGTCCATATGTCACAATCAGTACGATATGACGTCGCCGTCATCGGCGCCGGCACGATGGGCATGTCAGCTGCCTCGTTTTTAACGGAACGCGGTGCCCATACGCTCGTCATCGATGCGTTCGACCCGCCTCATAACAAAGGTAGCCATCACGGGGACACCCGGATGATTCGCCACGCTTACGGGGAAGGTCGCGCCTATGTCTCACTCGTCAAACGGGCCCAAGCGCTATGGGAAGATCTCGACCGTACGTCGCAGTATCCGATTTTCAAGAAAACAGGCGTCCTCGGTATCGGGCCACGCGATTCGGCGTTTCTCGGTGAGACGATTGCCTCGGCCGAAAAGTATGACTTGCCGCTCCAGCGTTTGTCTAAACGAGACATCGAGACACGTTGGCCCGGACTCTCGATTCCAGACGACTATATCGGTTGCTATGAGACCGAGTCAGGACTGCTCTACAGCGAGAACGCGATTCGAGCGTATCGCGAACGAGCCGTCGCGAATGGCGCCGAGCTCGTGATGAACACGCCCGTCAAGTCGCTCGATTTCAATTCGGACGGGGTCACCCTCGTCACGTCCGAGGCGACGTTTTACGCCAAGAAAGTGATTGTCACAGTCGGCGCCTGGGCGAAACAACTGCTCCCCGACCTATCGCTCCCGCTCGCACCGACCCGGAAAGTCGTCGGCTGGTTCGATGCGGACGAGACACTCTATTCAGACGCGACGCTCCCGTCGTTCTTCGTCGAGGACGGTGACCGGATGTTCTACGGTTTCCCAAGTCTTGACAGGGCCGGGCTCAAAGTCGGACGGACCGACGGCGGTCAGGCCATCGACCCGAACCTACATACGCAAAACTTTGGGCACTTCGAGTCAGATGAAGGCGACTTGCGCCAGTTTCTCGCGACCTATATGCCAGAGGCGAACGGCCACTTAAATCAAGCGAAGACGTGCCTGTACACGATGTCGGATGATCATGATTTCATCGTCGATTTTCATCCCGAGCACTCTAACGTGCTCATCGCCTGCGGCTTCTCCGGTCACGGCTTCAAGTTCGGCAGTGTCATGGGCGAAGTGTTGAGCCAGCTCACGCTAGACGGACAGACACCGTTCGATTTGAGCGGCTTTCGTCTTGACCGTTTTCGTGCATGAACGACGAACCGCTTCGTTTCGTGTATAATGAAGCGTAATCCAAATTGCTAATGAAAATTTCTCGAATAGAAGTTTCTTACACGAAAAAGAGGTAAACCTATGAATCAACCACGCTTTTCAGACTATCGCCTGAGCGAAGACATCCAACGCGCGCTCGGCATCATGAAATACGAATCACCGACTGAAGTCCAACAGAAAGTCATCCCGCTCGCACTCGAGCGTCAAGACTTGGTCGTCAAAGCCCAAACCGGTAGCGGAAAGACCGCAGCGTTCGGTATCCCGGTCACAGAACTCATCGAATGGGAAGAGAACAAGCCGCAAGTGCTGATTCTCACACCGACGCGCGAACTCGCCGTCCAAGTCCGTGAGGATATGACAAACATCGGTCGTTTCAAACGTATCAAGGCGACCGCCGTCTACGGGAAAGAACCGTTCTCGAAACAACGTGAAGAATTGAAGCAGAAGACGCACATCGTCGTCGGGACACCGGGACGCGTCATGGACCACATCGAACGTGAGACACTCGTTCTCGATAAAATCGATTACTTGATTATCGATGAGGCCGACGAGATGTTGAACCGTGGCTTCCTCGCTGACGTCGAGGCGATCCTCCAAGAATTGCCACGCGACCGTGTGACGATGGTGTTCTCGGCAACGTTCCCGAACGATATCGAGCGCCTGTGCCAGAAGCACATGAACGAACCAATCCGCGTCGCCATCGAATCGAGCGGTGTCACCGCTTCGACGATCGAACACGGCTTGATTGAAGTGCGCCGAGAAGACAAGCTCGCCGTGCTGAAAGATGTGACCGTCGTCGAGAATCCGGACAGCTGCCTCATCTTCTGTCGGACGAAAGAACATGTCGACACGGTTTACACCGAGCTCGATCAAGCCGGTTACTCGTGCGAACGCCTCCACGGTGGCCTCGAGCAAGAAGACCGTTTCGCCGTCATGGAAGGGTTCAAGATGGGCAATTTCCGTTATCTCGTCGCGACCGACGTCGCAGCACGTGGAATCGACGTCGATAACGTCAACCTCGTCATCAACTATGACGTGCCGATGGAAAAAGAGAGCTACGTGCACCGGACCGGACGCACAGGCCGTGCTGGCAACGCCGGAAAAGCGATCACGTTCGCGACGCCGCATGAAGGCAAGTTCGTTCGCGCCATCGAAGCATTCATCAAGTTCGATATCCCGGAGATGGATGCACCGACTGAAAGAGAAGTCGCGCGCAACCAAGCCGCATTCGAAGAGAAGTTGAGCGGTCGACGTGTCGTTCGCAACAACAAGACGGCCCGGATCAACCAAGACATCATGAAGCTTCACTTCAGCGGCGGGAAGAAGAAAAAACTCCGCGCCATCGACTTCGTCGGTACGATTGCCAAAATTCCTGGTGTGACAGCAGACGACATCGGCATCATCACAATTAATGATCAGATGACGTACGTCGACATTTTGAACGGCAAAGGCTCACTCGTCCTTCAGGCGATGGAATCGACACCGATTAAAGGTAAAAAACTAAAAGTTAGTAAAGCCCATAAATAAACAATCCAGGTTTCGGAGAGGAAGATCTCTCCGGGCCTTTTTTGTGTTTAATCAACATTACCGAAAGCGCTTTCGATAAACTTTAAAAAAATAAGACTCATCGAGAGAACGCTTTCAAGAGCATCATACCGATAACCGTTCCGAAATTCAACCATCCTCACGTGATTGACAAAAAAAGGCTCAGACGATTGTCTGAACCTCAGTCTTCCAAATGAAGAAAATCAATCTTGTCCTCTCGAATCGAACGATGTCTCGACAGGAGGACAGCAAGGGCGGTCATCCGCTCAACGATTTTTAACGGGTGAACCCGCTCGCCTCCGTCCGCTTAGAGTCAGTCGAGCAGTTCTTCCGAGATCAACTTGAATCCTTCGATTTCCGTGTCTTCTTCTAGTTCAATCAACAGGCAACGTTTCCCTTTCACGTTAACTTGTCTAACGTACTTCAAGTCTTGCGGGCTGATTGAGATATTGGCGACTTTCGTATTGATTTTAATCGATTTCGATGTGTATTTCGGGACGACGCTACTCGCCTTCATCTCATATTGGCGGTCGTCGACGACTTGTTGGAACGCCTGCTCGACCTTCTCCGTCGTCACGTCCTCGACCCCGCTCGCTTTCAACACGATTTCGACGGTGCGGGCGTCAATCATCGGCACGCTCTCTTCCTCGTCCTCGCGTTCCGCTTCTGCGAGAATCATCTGGTTGATTTCATCGTAAACGGTAGCGAGCGTCCCGACGTTCACTTCTTCACCGATGACGGTCTTGACGACTTCCTCGAACATCGCCTTCTCCTCGACCGCCGTCACAATCTCGGTCCCGTTCAAGACGTTCTCGATAAAGCCAAAGTCTGGTTGATGCGCCTTTTGCGCGGCATACAAGATATGGTTGACGTCGGCGGCGTTGTCCGTGAAGCACGGGAACATGAAACCACCAATCGGGGCATCGAGTTTGATGACCGGATTGATGAAGATATTCGACTTGAACTCCCGCTCGATATAATCGAACACGAGCGACTGTTTCGGGAGCTCGGTCTGGTTGATGCTACATAGGATGAATCGTGACGTCCATACCTCGTCACGCATATCGATTTCCGTCTCCTCCGAGTGACGGCGTGTCGGCTTATTGTATTTGAAGCGAATGAACGTGACGACCATATCTTTCTCAAACGGTGCCTCCTGGACCATCTTGAGCGCGATCCGCTGCATCATACCGGCCCACTCTTCGATCTCATCGGTCCGAAGCGCCTCATACAACAACGTCTGCGTATGGTCGGTCTGGCCCGGCTCCGGATGTTGAAACTTCACTTCGAATAGCTTCTCATCGATTTTGCCGCCGAGCACTTTCTTGAAGTTGGCGAGGAACAACTCTTGGTGCTCCTGCTCGACAAACGGGAACGAGCGTAACTCCTCGTAAAAAATCTCGTTGCTGTCTTGGCGAATATAAATATTATAAATGTCAGCGATTTTGACCGCTTCCGCATTCAATTTGAAATGCTTGCGGATCGCCGCGATGTCTTTTTGATTCATTCATCCCAACTCCTTCGTCCTTTACTACAAACCGACTTCATTATACCAATAGTTAGTGCCTGCGCGTATGCCGGTAGTGCTAAAGCCGGGACGTCTGATGTCATGTATCATGTCCCTGACCTCAACTTTTATAATCTTTGGATTCATTTTTTGTAAATTTGCGTATTTCTCACTTCCTTGCCATGTATAGTCGATGTGCATCGTGCGTTTACGATGCGCGTCGTTCAGTCGTCATACATAATAGGAGGCACACACATGCTTAAAAAATGCATCAGTTCGTTATTCGCCATCATCTTGGTCGCCACGTCGCTCCACTTCACGACGCCGACCGCCTCGGCACTCCCGCCCAATATTCCATCGAAATCGAGTGCGCTCACGAAGTTGAACGCGTTGACCGTTAAAACTGAAGGAACGATGACCGGCTATAGCCGTGACTTGTTCCCGCATTGGAGCGGACAAGGGAACGGCTGCGACACGCGTCAAGTCGTCTTGAAACGCGACGCCGATTCGTACGTCGGTGACTGTCCGGTCACATCAGGGTCATGGTACAGTTACTATGACGGTATCACGTTCACGTCACCATCTGATTTGGATATCGACCACGTCGTACCGTTGGCCGAAGCGTGGCGTTCAGGTGCCAACAGCTGGACGACGACGAAACGTCAAAGCTTCGCCAACGATTTGACCGGACCACAGCTGATTGCCGTCTCGGCCAGCTCGAACCGTTCAAAAGGGGACCAAGACCCGTCAACATGGCAACCGACACGCACCGGTGCACGTTGCGCTTATGCGAAGATGTGGGTCGAGACGAAGAGCCGCTGGGGTCTCAGCCTCCAATCTACAGAAAAGACGGCTCTTCAAACGGCCATCAATGCTTGCGTCTATTGATTCAGAAAGGAGTCTACGATGAACCAGCAATCTTCAGTATTTAAAGCCACTCACGGCGTCATGACCGAGGAAGTCGGCGTCATCAGTGGAGATCTTGAATTACGGACGACATGCCAGGAAGACGGCACGCTCGAGCTCGCCATCACGTACGTCGGTGCGGCCGAGTGGTACACATTGCCCGGGAAAGACTACAAATTGCATGACGTGCGCGACCACGAGGTCGTGCATCGCTTGCTCGTGAACGTCCTCGAGCGCGCATAACAAATGAGCCGACACGGCATCGTGTCGGCTCATTGTTTGTACTTCTCTAATAATGTCTTCGGGATATGGCAGTAATCGTCCGGACATCGCTCAAGCCGGTCTTGATGCTCATCCGCGCTTCGGACGTAGTTCGTGAGCGGCAATACCTCGACCGCGATTCGGTCCGCATCGCTTCGGTTGTCAATCAATGTGCGTGCGACTTCCAAATGGCGTGGGTCTGCACTATAGACGCCGGTCCGATACTTTTCGCCGACATCTTCGCCTTGGCGATTGACGCTATACGGATCGATGATTTCAAATAAGTAATTCATCAACTCCTTCATCGTGACGATGCTCGGATCGAACGTCGTTTTGACGCATTCGGCGTAGCCGTCATATGCTCCGTCAAGCGTATCCGTCGCTCCGTTCGCCCGTCCGGCCTCTGTTTCGATGACACCGGGTAACGTCTTGATGAACGCTTGGACGCCCCAGAGGCAGCCACCTGCTAAATAAACGGTTTCGATCAGTCTCACTCCTTGTCTGTCAGGTTTAGGCAATTCTAGTTATACTATCGTTATACATGATTATATCCAAAAAGGAGCACCATTTTGAAAACAATCAGACTCGCTCTTCTTCTATCCGCAGCACTCCATGTGATTTATGTTGTCGCCACGTTCGGAATCGGCTTCATCCGCACGCTCAATTATACACCCGACATCATCGCCGAGGCGGATAACGTCACTATGCTTCAAAACGAGGTGACCCTCGGGACGACTGGGTCGCCATTGATCTACGTCTTCACATGGATTGGTCTTGCCGTCCTTCTGGCGCTTGGGATGTTCACCGCTCAACGGATTCGCCAAACGCGTTAACCAAGAATACATGCGTTACACGGTCACAGATGCCACTTTAGGAGGGATATCGTTTGAATCTTATTCAGCAAATCAGACAAATCTACGTACCGGTGCACGACTTGGATCGCGCGGTACGTTTCTACCGGGACACGCTTCAACTTCCGCTCTTATTCCAAACAGGCAGCCTCGCCTTTCTAGAATGCAACGGCGTTCGGCTCATGTTGTCGCGTCCCGAGAATGAAGATTTTGCAAAAGCGAGCTCCGTGCTATATCTCCAAGTGAACAACCTCACTGAGGCGTATGAACAGCTTTTGGCGAAAGATGTTCAGTTTATCGACCAGCCGCACCTCGTCGCGAAAATGGAGAACCTCGAGACATGGATGGCTTTTTTCAAAGACTCCGAGGGTAACACGCATGCGTTGATGAACGAGATTGTTTCGTAATAGGAGCAATACGAAAAAGGAAATCTACGCTGCTGTAGATTTCCTTTTCTTATAGATAGCCGAGTCGTTTCAAATCCTCATAGACGAGAGAAGATAGGAGCGTTCTCCCCTTCCCATTCAAATGATCTGGATTATGAAAGTACTCACGCTGATGGATGAACCGTTCGTCATCCATATAGTTTAAGAACGGGACGTCCAACTCGAGCGAGGCCAGATGTTGATAAACGAGTCGGTCCATGACCGCTTGATCAAAATAGGCGTTGTAGGATGCGTGGACCGGCTCCATCGCCAACACGACGCGATAGTCTTTCGCCTGACAATACGCGATGATGTCTTTCAATCGTTCCATATTCTGCTCGATGTCACGATTCTCCACAGCCTGTTTATACTGCGCTTCGACCATCTCGTATTTTCGTTCCGAATAATTCTGGCCATTGTTCACCCACGGTTTATGAGACTCCCATCTGAAATCGCGAATTTCTCGCGACAGCGCCGTATACACGCTCCCACTGTTCAATGCAGGAATCGACGTGTACGTATAATAATCAAACGTACTGACCGGTTCGATGTCTTCCCGGTCCAACACCTGATAATAGTTTTCTTTCCGGCCAATCTCCGCATTACTAAACGTGATTTGCGAGAGCGAGACGATGACGACCCCACCCGGACGCAGATGATCATCATACTGCTTCAACATCTTCAAGTCGTATTCAATCGTTTGGCTCGGCAACGCTAAATCGAGATGCGACAGACCGAGCGGTTTGAACGCATAGCCGAACATCGCGTGCGATGTCCCCAAGTTGATAATGTCTAGCTCGGACGGGTCATCTTGGAACGCCAACACACCGCGGTTGTTATTGTACGCCCACGACTGTTTGACAAAGTCGTTGAGCGGAATCAACAAGAGCGCAACGATGATCAACACCACTGAAATTTTCATCCATACACTTCTCATAGCCATTCCTTTCACTTAGAACCCACCATAAATGAACCCTTCACTCGACACGCCGAACACCAAGACCGACACAATCACGAACAGTTGAATCGCCACGTTCGTGAAGGCTGAACGTTCGGACAGCCAGTCCCAAGCCGAACCTTTCGTCCGTTCGATATACTGAAACACCTGAACGGTCGTAAAGAAGAAGAGGAACACGAGTAAATCGAGTAACGAGAATAATTCAAGTGCCTGCAGCATGTCGACCGGTGCCCATGACGAAGGTGTCACATACAACCGGGCATGGTGAAACGCTTGGGCGACCGAGTCAGATACGAAAAAGACGCGCGAGAAACAGACCAACTGGAACGTGACTGCAATCTTCAGCCATTTATGAAGCTCGGGCGTCCGGTCCAATCGAACGAAGGACGCCATCTGTTCCCGCTGATGTTTCGTCGCGTCCCCGAACACGCGGTACAGGCCATGAATCAGACCCCATAAGACGAAACTCCAGGCGGCCCCGTGCCAGATGCCGCTCACCAAAAATGTGATGATGATGGCGACATAGATTTGATGTCGTTTCTTTTTCCCTTTGCATAGCGGGATAAAGATATAATCTCGGAGCCACATGGAGAGCGAGATGTGCCATCGGTTCCAAAAGTCGGCGATTGATACCGCGAAATGAGGCTGTCGGAAATTCTCCGTCAACTTGATGCCAAATAGTCTCGCTGTCCCGATGGCGATATCGCTGCAGGCTGAAAAGTCGGCATATAATTGAAGCGAGAACAGCATCGTCCCGAGCACGATTTCGGAGCCGGTCGGGTCTGGCTGACTAAACACGCTCGCGACCATCGGCGCCAACCGGTCGGCGATGAGCGTCTTCTTGAAGAAGCCCCAGGCAATCCGCTTCATTCCATAGCTGACATGTTCATAGTCGAACCGTTGCTCCGCTTTAAATTGAGGTAGCAACTTCTTGGCTCGCTCGATCGGTCCCGCCACGAGCTGCGGGAAGAAGGCAAAGTAAATCGAGAAATAGCCATAATGGCGCTCGGCTTTCAGCTTTCCGCGATATAGATCAACGAGATAACTGATGGCCTGGAACGTATAAAACGAAATCGCCAGCGGCAAGACGACATCTCGATACGGGATGTCGTAGTTCCACCCCATCGATATCGCCATGGTGCGCAACGAGTCGTTCACGAAGTTAAAGTATTTGAACCAGCCGAGGAACAACACCAGGGTAGAGACACCGATCATCATGAGGCGTTTCTTCTGTCGCTTCTCGTCTTGTCGTTCAATCAGGAGTCCCGTGACGAACGTAAAGGCTGTGCTCACGAGCAACAACGGGATGAACTGGATACTGAGCGTCGCATAAAACAAATAACTGGCCGCCAGTAACAGTACCCATCGGAAGCGATGTGGCACCACATAATATATCGCCACTAAAATGGCGAGAAACAGTAAAAATTCGATTGAAATAAACGTCATAGCTTCACCTGATTATTCTAAACTTATACAGCTTTCAACAAAGGCTTCACTTGCACCCGCTTATTGGTTCAGGTGGTGACGAGCTCTCGTTTCGGTAATGCGGCATACAGAATTTTTCCGGATTCGTTCCGGGGAATGGCATCGATTTGTAGAATCGTGACCCCTCTTGTATGCATCATGTCCTTGATGACTTGTTTGATGGCGGCACGGTCGTCGTGCAACGTGTACACGTACAGCTCGTCATCCGTCCCTGTACAGACACACTCATGTCCGTGTGCTCGTAACAGGTCCTCCACTTCATCGAGGCTAATCCGGTTCCCATGCATCTTAATCATCCGCTTGATGCGGCCGACGATGAAGAAATAGCCGTCTTCATCCATATACGCCAAATCTCCTGTGTAGAGGACGCCCTCGTTCTCATCTCCGCTCGCGAGATCGGACAACGCTTCGGCATAACCGAGCGACACGTTTGCTCCCTGATACACCAACTCACCGACAACGTTTGGCGCAGTGATCAGTTCGCCCGTTTCCTTGCGTAACGTCAATTCACCGCCTGGTATGGCGATACCGATGCTACCCGCCTTCTCCCGATTCTGGTCAGGAGGCAAATACGACATGCGTGCCGTCGCTTCCGTTTGACCATACATCGTGAAAAACTGAATGCCTTTTCGTTCGCAGATACCAGTAAACGCACTCGCTAAATCCGGATTCAATTTTCCGCCGGCTTGCGTCAGTTTCGTCAAACTCGGCAGCTCCATCGTCTCGAACTTGAGCCGTTGCAGCATCTCGTAGACGAACGGCACACCGCCGAACGTCGTCACATGCTGATTGCGACATAACTGCCAAAATTCCTTCTGCATGACGGACGCTTCCGTCACGACGATGGTCGCCCCGGACACGAGGTGGCTGTTGATAATCGATAGGCCGTACGAATAGTTCATCGGCAACGTCGTGATCGGACGGTCGTCTTCATTGATATTTAAGTACGACACGATCGATGCTGCGTTGTGGAACAGGTTGTCGTAGCTGAGCCGTACCAGCTTCGGACTGCCCGTACTGCCGGACGTCGTCAACAGGAGTGCGAGCTCGTCATGCAGTTCATGCTCAATCACATGAGGACATTCAAATAGCGCATAGTCTCCATACCCGTAAGTCGTGTCCATCTCCTGCGCTAATTGATTATGCTCCCGATTCGCCCAAATGTGCGTCGGTCGGTAGCGGTCAATTAAGTTCTGCAGCTGTTCCGAATGAATCGCTGCATCCAACAGGAGCGGCACAATGCGCCCGCGGAGAAATCCGACGTAGCCGAAGATTGATTCTTTGGTGTTGGCACATAAACAAAAGACGAGCGTTCGATCGCCGACCTCACGCGCAATCGCGTCGGCCGCCTCTATCATCTCGTCGTATGAATACGCACGATCCGCATAAATGGCGGTGCGTTCTCCATACTGACCAATCGTATCGAAGCGCTTCATTAACCGAAGTCCACACCCAAGCGTTTCAATAAGTCGATACCAGACTGATACGTGTTGAAATCTGTGATCACATCGGAATCGAGATCGACGTCAAAGGCGTCTTCGAGTTCTGCGATTAATGTCATATGGCCAATCGAATCCCACTCTTTCGTGACACCGAGCTTCATTTCTTCGAATGACGCGTCTGGCTCGACATCGAGTCCGTTGATAAAGGCTGTTTTATATAATTCGATATTGTTCATTGGATTAAATTCTCCCCATTTTCGATAATTGATAATGATAATCATTTGCTCTGTGATTTTATCACATCGGTTTTTTGACGGCAATACGACATCAAAGAATGGGGCTACTCATTGAGAAAAACCGGCTATCGATATTCGATGGCCGGTCCTTTTTTATAAGAATCTCTAGATTAGAATGGAGTGTAATTACGCCTGCAGTCACGTTCAATTTTATCCCCTGTTAGCAACTTCAATCATTTTTAATCTGCTTGAATCACTTCAGCTAGTCTTATGACTTGAAGCTCCGTTTTCACTTCATTGATGGATGAAATCGTTTCTTTTGATCGCTCGGCCATTTCCTCAGGCAGATCTTTCAGACGCTCCCTCGAATCCGCAAGTTCTTTTTCAATTCGATCAAATTCATCTTGATCAATTTTATTTTCGTTTTTTTCTTCTTTCCAGAATTGAAGTGTCTCGAAGGCTTTCCCGCTCGCATTTTTGACCTTTTGGTAAATAGAGATGGTATTGTTCGTCGCCATTACTACACCAGCAGATGATTCTAGTACTTCCCTCGCTTCAATCGTTGCCGTTCGAACATCCTCAATTTGATATACAAGTTCCGTATCCAATTCGTGCTCCATTTCTAATAGTAATGCCGGATCATTCTTAGTTTGATATTTCTCATACAATTCACTGATCTGTTTGCGCGTCTCACCCATCTCTTGTTTGACACTCGACAAGTGCTCTAACCGGAATAGAAAGGCGTCTACTTCATTCAACGTGCTGTTGGCAGAACTTAAAGAGGAACTCATTTTACCTAACATCGGGTTACTGACTACACTGTTGACTCCCGAAATAACAAGTGTCGCCCCATTGATATAGTCCAATCCTTTACGAACAGGGACCATATTTTGATTTAATAAATCGACTTGTTGAACGAGCTGGGCTAAATCCTGATCGTATTCATCTAAATCTTCGATAATTTGTGATATCTCTTTTTCAATGATAGTGACAGACTCTTCTTGCATATCGTCGACACGAGATTGCATCTCCGCTTGAGCAAACGATTCTTTCGTGTTGAAGTGGCTGACAAAGTACCCGACTGTACCAGATACAACTACAGACGAAACGATTGTGATTGGGATTAAATATCTTTGAAAAAATGATGTTCGTCGTGTCGTTCGCTCTCGTTTTGATTCCATTATGGAAGGCTCCTCTGCGTTTAAAGATGATTTTTTATAAAAAATACCATTTATTGATGATTTTTATCTATATTGTAAATTCGAAACTAATTATCTACAATCCTTTTTAAATTGTATACAAGAAATAAGACTGTATTAGGATCTTAATCTCTATTTGAAAGTGTCTTAAGAACAAAATAAAAGGTTGATAAGCATTAGCTCATCAACCTTTTATTAGACTTCATTTATTTATGGTAAGGCTCATTCCGGTTGATCCGATACGCCCGATAAATCTGTTCGCACAAGACGAGCTTCATCAATTGATGCGGGAACGTCATCTTCGAGAATGAGATCGTATCATCCGAGCGTTTCATGACATCGTCCGATAAGCCGAGCGAGCCGCCGATGACGAAAGCGATTTTGCTCTTGCCGTACGTTGCGAGTTGATCGAGCTCACGGGCGAACTCTTCGCTCGTTCGTTGTTTGGCGTCAATGGCCAAGGCGATCACATGCGTGTCCGGACTGATTTTCGCCAAAATTCGCTCGCCTTCTTTTTGTTTTACTAGAATCATGTCGGCTTCACTCAAATGCTCGGGCGCTTTCTCGTCTGCGACCTCGATTTCCTGCACTTTCGCATAGGATGACAAGCGTTTCGTGTACTCGGCAATCCCTAGTTTCAAATACTTCTCTTTTAGTTTGCCGACCGTGATAATTGAAATATTCATCCAATTCTTCCTTTTTCCACAGTTTTTTTGGAGTTATCCATAGGGTTATCCACAGAGTTATCCACAAATCCACATGTTGATAATCATTTTTTGCTTGACACAACATATGTTGCGTCGGCATCGCAGAACTCACATGTCACTTGTCCACTTGTGGATAGTTCTTCGAGCAACGGGTATTCCCCCGTCTCATCCACAATGATATCTAAAGCGATTTCAACATGTTCCTTGCATACTTTTTTTTCCACAATGTTTCCTCCTTAAAAAAGAAGCGTCGCCGCTCCTTTAGGTTGCTTCAGTTAATGTGGCCTCGGTTTTGCCTGCCTTGCCGCGTCGTGTATATTCAATCGTGACCTTATCCCCAACCGTGGCGTCTCGGTACAGGGCGTCTCGCAAATCGACGTAACGTTTGATGTCACGGTCGCCGATTTTGACGATGACGTCACCGACGCGGAGGCCCGCCTCTTCGGCTGGACTGCCGGGCGTGATTGCCTCGACGAACACCCCGTCTTCGTTATCAAAACTAATCCCATACTCTTCCCTGACGTTACCCGGTACGGCGATGACTTCTTGAATCGTGACACCGAGCTGGGCCCGCGTCACTTCCCCATCACGCTCGAGCATATCGATGACCGGCAACGCGACGTTGACGGGAATCGAGAAGCCGACCCCTTCGACGCTCGCCTCGGCGATTTTCATCGAGTTGATGCCGACGAGCTCGCCGCGGATGTTGATGAGTGCCCCGCCGGAGTTACCCGGGTTGATGGCTGCATCGGTCTGGATGACCTCGGCGTTATAATCCATGAGGCCGTCACTGTTCGTATCGACCGGCACGGTGCGTTCGACACCACTGACGATACCACGGGTGACCGAGTTTGAAAAGACGCCGAGCGGATTCCCAATCGCCATGACCGTCTCGCCTGCCTGGAGCACGGTCGAGTCCCCGAGGGCAATCGGGGCGACGTCGATATTGGCCGGTAGTTTGACCGATGCGACAGCCAAATCATTGAGCGGGTCTTCTCCGAGAATCGTCGCCGAAGCGACTTGTCCATCAGAAAACGCGACGTTGATCTCATCCGCTTCTTCGATGACATGGAAGTTCGTGACGATATACGCCGTGTCGCCGTCGACCTTATAGATGACACCAGAGCCCGCTCCGGCCTCCCACTGCGAGTCCGAGGTGAACGCCCGCTGGATGTTCGTAATGCTGACGACGGACGTCTTAGCGCCCGTCACAGCGCTCGTGATGTCAGATTCCGTGACAGTGACGGCTTGTTCCGTCCGAATCAGTTCATTCGTCACAAAACGAGAGGTTGGGGAATCCCAGAGCATCATCGCCAAAAAGAACAAAGCCGCTCCTAAGAATCCGCCAACCCCTCCGAGTAACAACGGTTTTAAGTTCACTCGCGGCTTATGGCGCACATGTTCTTCTTGCTTCGGGCGCCACTCGCTACGAGATGGGTACGTCGGTTTTACATCGTTCATTGTATCTGCTTCGTGCTCTAAAGGTTCGACGTCTTGAGGTTCATACTCATGGTGTCTCTCTTCATTCACGACGCGTCCCCCCTTCAAGACAGTGTGTTATCTGTCTTTTCCCAAGTTCGCTTATAAAGAAACGAGCGAAGTGGGGGTCGATGGGTCGGTATCGCACAATTTGATGCGACCGAGGTCGACATCACGCGTCCCAAGTGTTTGCGAGACGCTCATTTGAGCGAGCTCTTTCATGTTGTTATCTTTACTGAGGTGAGCCAAATAAATCCGTTTCGTCTGATCCCCGATGACCTCGCTCATCGCGATGGCCGCGTCTTCGTTCGAGACGTGACCGTAGTCCCCGAGTATCCGGCGCTTGACGCTCCACGGGTAACGTCCCATTTGGAGCATCGAGACGTCATGGTTCGATTCGAAAATAAAATCATCGGCCCCGCGGATGACGCCTTTCATCCGATCGGACACATAGCCCGTATCGGTGATATGGGCGAGGCGTCTGCCGTCATGCGCGAACTGGTAGAACATCGGGTCGGCTGCGTCATGGCTGACGTTGAACGACTCGATCTCGATATCCCCGAACTGTTTAATCTCCCCTACCTCGAAGTGAAACTTCAAGGCCGGGTCGACTTTTCCAATCAACGATTCCATCGCGTCCCACGTCTTCGCGTTCGCATAAATCGGTAAGTTATATTTTCGAGCGAGAATCCCGACACCTTTAATATGGTCGGAGTGCTCATGCGTGACGAGCAGTGCATCGATACCGTCAAACGATCGGCCGATTTCGGTGATGCGTTGTTGCATCGCCTTCCCGGTCAATCCGGCGTCGACGAGCAATTTCGCCCGTTCCGTCTCAATGTAGAGGGCGTTCCCGGTCGAACCGCTCGCAAGCACACTATAGCGTAAAGTCACTCGATCACTCCTTTCATTCTTCTGAATCAAATTCGACTCGTTCGACGGTCCCGTCGATCGCATTGACGAAGTAGGCGTCCTCGTCAATCGTGATTGCCCAGAGCGGCGGCATGATAATCAGGCTGCCGGAACTGTCGAGCGGCAGGCTATAGAAGCCTGTATTGATGGCTCGCATCTCTTGATTCGGCTGGAAGTATTTCCGGGCCGCGAGTTGCGAAATCGCCTCGCTCGCCGTCAAAACGAGATCGTCTTGCGACTTCGAGGACAAGTTCGTCAAATGACGTTGTTTATAGTCGGTCACTTCGAACGCTTCGTTCAGTTGAAGCAATAAAAGCGACGGACCGATGTACTGTTCCGTCTCCCCGTTGATTTCGGGGTTCGAGAAAATTTTATTATTTTCATACGTCTGTACGAAAGCGACTTGACGCGTCTCGGCGTCATATCGCCAGTACGCATATTCGGAACCGAACGGGACGTACTCTGAGACGAACGTCGCCGCGGTCGTCCGCAAATCGTTTTGATCGAGCGGGACGGGCTGTTTGAGCTCGACTTCGAGTTGCATGTTGTCGAGTGTCGTCGCCAGTTGTGCTTCCCGATTCTGCGTGATCATCGAGGCCGACATCTGTTCCGACGATCCCGTCAAATAGCCGATGTCCCGACCCATCCGTGGCAACTTCGACGCATCGACGTTGCGTTGGTCCAAGATTTGCGCGATTGACGTATTGTCGTTCGTCACGACCTCCGTCGCCCACGTTTCCGTCAAGAGCTGGAACAACAGGTAGATGTTCAGCGCGAGGAAGGCGAAGAGGAGAATCGTTTTCGCTTTACTCCAGTCCACGATACATCATCCTTTCTGTCCAGTCCTCCGGTTGATCGAATGGAATCCATCTTCCGGCTTCCCGAACGAACCAGTTCGGGGAGAACGTGACGTAACGGCTCGTGTCTTCATTGTATTCAATCTCATAGCCGAGACGAATCTCAGTCACGTTTTCAAATCGTCCTGCGTTGACGAGCGTATCGACCACATCTTGTCCATCCGCGAGCTGCGTCGTCCCGACCGAGATCAAACGATCGATTTCGAGATGGTGCCGGGTGATCGACCGGACTTGCGTCCCGTCGTTCTCGACACGCAGCGTCGACAAATCGACGGCGTCGTTGTTGATGAACGCCTCCCGTTGACTGAACACCGGGAAACCGTTCACGTGAAACCGGAACACGGTCGTCTCAAACCCTTGATTGGCCGGGGTAATCGCATCGAAGCGAAGCGACAACCCTTGGCTCTCCGACGTCTCATCGACCCAACCTCCGTGGAAGTTGACGAACTCGACGATCGTGTCGAGCCCGATGACCGACTCTTGTTCCGTGCTATTGCGCGACAAGTTACGGTAGCGGCTCGCGTTCAGGTTCGCATCGTATTCGGCGACGCTAATCCCGTTCGTGAGGGCGCCGACGGAGCTGGCCGGATCGACTTCCTGCACGTTCGGGTCACCCGGGAAGAACGTATCGCGCATCCAGTCGAGGCGCGCCGAGATTTGAATTTGAGACACGTCATAGGCGAACAGCTCATTCATCTCCGGTCCGACGACCGGGATATAGTTGACGCGTTCATCCGTGTACGTGACACGTCGCATCGACCGGTCCGAATCTTTCAAGAACAGGCTGTTGACGTCCCCTTGGCCGACTTTCGACAAGCGGCCTTCCCAGAGCGACTGGTCGCTCATGATGGTACGGATGCGCCACGTGTCGTCCTTCATGAAGATGAGGGCCCGTTGCGGCACTTTCCCGGATAGGCTGTACGAGCCCGGGAGCATGTAGCTGAGCGTGTCCGCATAATACGCTTCCGGTAAAATCAGTTCGACGGCCTCGTCGACGCCCGCATACAAACTCGGGACGTTCTTGACGGCGAGTGGTTTGAACTCGCTCGCTTCGAACGATTCCCGGATGACGCGCATGATTTGCTTCGGCGTGTTCTTCGTGGCAAAGACGGCGTTGTTCTCATGGACGACCGTTTGGGCCGGCACGATGACTTGACGCGCCTGGCGCTGCAACGACTCATCCACCGTCGCGACTTGCGTCTCCGATTGGACCGACTGATACTTCGGATGGTAATCCCAGAGGATGACCGTTTGGACGATGGACGTGACGATCAAGGTGAGCAAGACGAGCGATTTCACTAGTTCTGGCTTCGCCAAGAAGCGTGGTCGTTCCATCAGTCATTCACCTCCACGATCGTATCGAACGGGATGGTGAAGTAAATCGTCGTCCCACGCCCGAACTCACTCTCGGCCCAGATGTCGCCGCCATGGGCAGAAACGACTTCTTTGGCGATTGATAGACCGAGTCCGGTCCCGCCGATATTGCGGGCCCGGGCCTTGTCGACCCGATAGAACCGTTCAAAGATTTTTTTCAAGTTCGATTTCGGGATACCGACTCCTTCATCTTTAATGCCGATGACGAGCCGCTTGGCACGGAGCATCGTCCGGAACGTGATCGTCCCGCCTTCCGGCGAGAACTTGACGGCGTTCGTGATGATGTTATCGATGACCTGCGTCATCTTGTCTTGATCGGCATGGACGTACACGCGACGCTTCATGAGCTTACGGCGGAACTGAATCGTCTCGCCTTTCGTCATCTCATGTCGCTCGATGATATCGTTGAAGAACTGGATAAAATCGAACTTCACTTTTTGCATCGTATACTCTTTGCTGTCCATCTTCGACAGTTGCAACAAGTCGTTGACGAGGCGAATCATCCGCTCCGTCTCGTTTTGTGTCGTCTCGAGGAAGCGCGGGGCGAGCTCGTCGTCCTTATATGCGCCTTCCGCGAGCACTTCGAGGTAACTCCGCATCGTCGTGAGCGGCGTCCGCAGCTCGTGGCTGACGTTCGCGACGAACTCACGGCGGTCTTGCTCGACTTGTTCTTGCTCGGTCACGTCGTGCAAGACGACGATCAGACCGGTGATCGGTCCGCTATGCTTTTGAATCGGCGAGAAGTAGGCGCGGACGAGGAACAGCTCTTCGTCCGTACTGAGGTCGATTAGTTTCGGCGGCATCGTCCCGTCTTCCGGGATGACGATCTCGTCGTCAAACTCGAGCAGGTTCTGTAGGTTCGCACCCATCGCCTCTTCTTCGGCGAGCCCAATCATGTCACGGGCTTGGTCGTTCATCAAGATGACCCGAAGCGAGCGGTCCGTCGCGACGACACCGTCCGACATATTCTCGAGGACGCTCGTCAAGCGGCGTCGCTCAGCCTCGGTCGTGGCATTCGCCTCCATCAGCTCATCGGTCAATTCGTTGAACGAATAGGCGAGTTGGCCGACCTCGTCGTCGGAATAGACTTTAACTTTTCGCGAGAAGTTCCCTTTTCGCATCTCGACGGCTTGACGACGCATATCCGCAATCGGTCGCGTAATCGTCCGTGACAGCAAAATCCCAAGAATCGACGTGATGATGAGGGCGATGAGCGTCCCGGTCGCGAGGATCCGGGTCACTTGTTCCATCTGATTGTAGATGGACTGCATCGACGCCTCGATATAAATCATACCGGTCGTCGTCCCATCGACTTCTGATTTGACCGGAACGGCAACGACGCGCATGCGTTCGTTCGAGTCTTCATAGACGAGCGTCTCTTGCGCCCCGCTCGTCGCGAATGATTTTTGAATGAACGAGTTCGCCGTCCGTTGTCCGACGAGACTCTGGTTGTTCGGGTTCGACGTCGCCCGGACGACACTGTTCGTGTCGATAATCTGGACTTCGCGAATGTCGTCAGCTAGCGTCGTGCTCTCCGTAAACTCAGACAGCAGTTGATCCAGTACCTGGTTCAACTGCTGGTCCGAGGTCGAGTCACCACCGTTCGATGCGATCCCTTCACTGACGTTATAGCTCAGAAGGTTGGCCCGATCGACGAGCGACTGCGAGAAGTTGTTGATGTATTGTCGTTCGAGGGAGCGTACGAAGTACACTCCGATGACTTGCATCGCAACAAGAATGAGCAGCGCATAGATGACGACGAGCTTCCACTGGATAGATTTAAAGAAGTTCGTCCGTTTCATCGTTCAGTCTTCTTCTCCTGCTTTTAAATAGTACCCGACACCACGGCGCGTGATGATATACGTCGGCGTCGATGGATTGTCTTCGACTTTCTCACGCAACCGGCGGACTGTCACGTCGACCGTACGGACATCGCCAAAGTAGTCATAGCCCCATACCGTCTGGAGCAAATGCTCCCGCGTCATGACTTGCCCGATGTTTTGGGCGAGGTAATGGATGAGCTCGAACTCACGGTGTGTCAATTCGATTTTCTCTTCCCGTTTCGTGACCATGTACGAATCCGGATGAATCGTCAAATCACCGATCACGATATCGTTGTCATTGGCACCTTTCGTCTCTGGGGCCGGAGCCGTTGCGTGACGGCGCATGTTCGCCTTGACGCGGGCCAAAAGCTCGCGTGAGCTGAACGGCTTCGTGACGTAATCGTCGGCACCGAGCTCAAGTCCGAGCACTTTATCGATTTCAGAGTCTTTCGCCGTCAACATGATGATCGGCATGTCGTACTTCTTACGGACTTCCCGGCACACTTCCATGCCGTCTTTGAGCGGCAACATGATGTCGAGCAAAATCAAATCCGGTTTGACTTCTTCGACTTTCACGAGCGCCTCTTCCCCGTCATACGCGACGTGGACTTGGTATCCCTCTTTTTCAAGCTTAAACTTCAATATATCTGCGATTGGTTGTTCGTCATCTACCACTAAAATCGTACGATCCATTCAGTGAGTCCTCCTCTTATCGTTAAACGTACATGTCTACATTGTAACTCTTTTTCTATAGGTTAGAAAGCGTGGTCCATTTCCGTGGAAATGAAAAGAGAGCCACGAGGGCTCTCTATCTTATGCTTCGTAAATATCACGCAAGATGACCGTCTGCTCACGTGCCGGTCCGACCGAGAACGTCAACAATTCGATACCTGTCAACGCTTCGATGCGCTTGACGTAGTTCTGCGCGTTCACCGGCAAGTCTTCGAACTTGCGGATGCCTGTGATGTCTTCTGTCCAGCCTGGGAGCTCTTCGAACACCGGCTTGCACTGTTCGAGCACGCGGAAGTTCGGTGGGTACTCGTCGAGGAGCTTGCCTTCGAACTCATATGCCGTACAAATCTTGAGCGTCTCAAGACCTGTCAACACGTCAATCGAGTTGAGGCAAAGGTCTGTGATGCCGCTGACGCGGCGCGAGTGGCGGACGACAACCGAGTCGAACCAACCGACGCGACGCGGACGTCCTGTCGTCGTACCGTACTCTTTTCCGACTTCACGGATCGTGTGACCGATCTCATCGTCAAGTTGGGTCGGGAACGGGCCGTCTCCGACACGTGACGTGTACGCTTTACAGACGCCGACGACGTGATGGATCTTCGATGGACCGATACCGGCACCGCTCGATACGCCGCCTGAAGCCGCGTTCGATGATGTGACGAACGGGTACGTTCCGTGGTCGATGTCTAGCAACACACCTTGCGCGCCTTCGAAGAGCACTTTCTGTTCTTCGTCGAGCGCGTTGTTCAACACGACCGATGTATCACATACGTACTTGGCGAACTGTTGGCCGTACGCGTAGTATTCTTCGAAGATGTCATCGAATTCAATCGCATCGACTTCGTACATCTTCACGAACATGCGGTTTTTAATCGCGAGGACGGTCTTGAGCTTCTCGGCGAACACTTCTTTGTCGAGCAGGTCAGCGATGCGAATCCCGATACGCGCCGCTTTGTCCATGTAGCAAGGACCGATCCCTTTGAGCGTCGTCCCAACTTTGGCGTCGCCTTTCGCGTCCTCTTCGAGCTTGTCTTGCAACTGATGATACGGCAAAATGACGTGGGCCCGGTTCGAGATGCGGAGGTTATCCGTGCTCACACCGCGCTCGTGCAAATACGCGAGCTCCGTGACGAGTGATTTCGGATTGACGACCATCCCGTTCCCGATGACACATGTTTTGTCCGAGTAGAAGATCCCCGATGGAATCAAGTGAAGTTTATACTTCGTATCGTTGAAGACGATTGTATGACCAGCGTTGTCTCCCCCTTGATAACGCGCGACGACCTCGGCCTGCTTCGATAAGAAGTCCGTGATTTTCCCTTTACCTTCATCGCCCCACTGCGTTCCCACTACGACTACTGATGACATAATGAATCCTCCTTGTAGATAAACGTTCTATTCAAACCATCCGTAAGTGTACACTTGCTCTTGTTGAAAGTCAACCTAATACCGAACGATATTTTTAAGTTGTAACCTTTCGTTCGTTATTGACGTGTCATTTCTCGTTCAATGATGAAATTCTTCAAAATCAAGATACGTTTAGGTCTAAAGACCGACCAAAAAGGCGACGTCATGAGACGTCGCCTTTGGCAGAATCATTCGTCCTACATCGGTGGCGCAAAGGCTTGCGTCTCCATGTTGACGAACTTGTTATATTCTTTTCGGAACGAGAGTTTGACCGTCCCCGTCGGACCGTTACGCTGCTTGGCGATGATGATCTCGATCGTGTTGGCGTCTTCACTCTCTTTGTCGTAATAGTCATCCCGGTACAAGAACGCGACGATATCGGCATCTTGCTCAATCGCCCCGGATTCCCGGATATCCGACATCATCGGCCGCTTGTCTTGACGGCTCTCAACACCACGTGAGAGCTGTGACAAGGCGATGACCGGCACTTGAAGCTCACGTGCGATCGCTTTGAGCGTACGCGAGATTTCCGAGACTTCTTGTTGTCGGTTCTCGCCCGGCTTGCCGTTCCCGACGATGAGCTGCAAGTAGTCAATCATGATCATGCCGAGGCCGTGCTCTTGTTTCAAGCGGCGGCACTTGGCCCGAATCTCGTTGACGCGAAGACCCGGCGTATCATCGATATAGATACCGGCTTGTGACAGCGACGACATGGCGAGCGAGAGTCGCCCCCAGTCCTCGGCCTCGAGCCGTCCCGTCCGTAGACGCTGGGCATCGATATTGCCTTCCGCACAGAGCATCCGCATGACGAGCTGCTCGGCACCCATCTCCAAACTGAAGATGGCGACGTTCTCGCCGGTACGGACGGCCACGTTTTGCGAGATGTTCAAGGCGAAGGCCGTCTTCCCGACGGAAGGACGGGCTGCGACGATGATGAGGTCGTTGCGTTGGAAACCGGCCGTCATCTTGTCGAGATCGCTGAATCCGGTCGCGATACCGGTGATTTCGCCGCTCGATTGGTGCAGTTTTTCAATCGTCGAGTAGGCGTCCGATAAGACCGAGCCGATCGGATGGAAGCTTGACTGCCCTTTACGTTGCGAGACTTTTAGAATGTTCCGCTCGGCGTCTGACAGGACGGCATCGACCTCGTCTTGGCGTTCATACCCGTCCGAGACGATATTCGTCGCAGTCCGAATCAAGCGGCGAAGCGCCGCCTTTTGGTCGACGACGTTCAAATAATAACCGATGTTGCCGATGGCCGGAACTGCTTCGGCGATTTCCGCCAAATAGTTCAACCCACCGATTTCATCGAGAATGCCTTGGGCTTGAAGCTCCGAACTGAGCGTGACCAAATCGACGAGTTCGCCGCGGTCGTTAATCTTCAGCATCGCCTCAAAAATCCGTTGATGGCTGACACGATAAAAGTCGTCCGGGTCGACCCGTTCCGAGGCCGTAATCAGCCGGTCAGAATCGAGGATGACGGCCCCAAGGACAGCTTGTTCCGCTTCGACGCTATGTGGCGGGGTGTTGACTTGAATCGCATCACTCATACGTTGTCTACCTCACCTTCACGCTTCTTGAACATGAACGTTTAACGAAGCCGTGACGTCATGATGCAACTTCACCGGCACTTTCGTGAACCCGAGCGCTTTGATTGGGTGTTCAAGCTCGATTTTACGCTTGTCGATCTTGTAGCCCATTCCTTTCAACGCCTCACCGATTTGTTTGCTCGTGACCGATCCGAAGACGCGACCGCCTTCACCTGACTTCGTCTTGACGACGATCGTCTCTTTTTCAAGCTTGTCCTTCAACTGTTGGGCTTGCTTCAATTCTTCTTCGGCCGCTTCTTCAGCGCGTCGCTCTTTCGCGGCGAACGCCTTCAAGTTACCCGGTGTCGCTTCGACCGCCAAGTTCTTTTTAAAGAGTACGTTCTTTGCGTAAGCGTCCGCGACGTCTTTGACGTCACCAGCTTTACCTTGACCTTTAACATCTACTTTTAAAATGACTTTCATTCAGAATCCTCTCCCTCTGTTTCGTCTGTCATGTAATGATCAATCGCTTCTTGCAATAATGTCTTCGCCTGTTCCCGGCTCACGTTCAATTGCGTCGCCGCATTCGTCAAATGGCCGCCTCCGTCCAGCATCTCCATGATGACTTGGACGTTGACGTCGCCGAGCGAACGAGCACTGATGCCGGTCCGGCCGTCTGGCAAGATGGCGATGACGAACGACGCTTTAACACCCTCCATATTGAGGAGTTGATCAGCGGATTGGGCAATCAACACTTGATGATGCACTTCATCATCCGAAGCGACGGCGATCGCCATACCATCGGAATAAATATCCGTGTTTTCGAGTATATGGGACTGCTCGATATACGATTCAAGGTCTTGACGCATGAAGTGTTGGACAAGCACGGTGTCTGCCCCTTGAATCCGAAGGAAGGAAGCGGCGTCGAACGTCCGCGATCCCGTCCGCAGAGTAAATCCTTTCGTGTCGACCACCATACCTGCGAGGAGCGACGTCGCCTCTAAAATCGATAGCTTGCGCGTCCCGGCCTGATACTCGATCAACTCCGTCACGAGTTCGCACG
This sequence comes from Exiguobacterium chiriqhucha RW-2, assembly GCF_000416965.1. Classification (GTDB taxonomy): domain Bacteria; phylum Bacillota; class Bacilli; order Exiguobacteriales; family Exiguobacteriaceae; genus Exiguobacterium; species Exiguobacterium chiriqhucha. The sequence goes on along the minus strand of NZ_ATCL01000022.1, from coordinate 25,829 downwards.
TCGATGACGCGTACGGCTCCATATAGACGAGGACCGGATCCTCGATGAACTCTTCGCCGCGGCGATGGTGATCGATAACGACGACCCGTTCCGCCCGGTCCAAAATGTCCCGTGAGATGACGAGCGACGGTCGGTGCGTATCGACGACGACGAGGAGCGTCTGTTCGTCGATGAGCGGTTGAGCCTCGAACTCTGTCAAAAAACGGCTATATAGGTCTTCGTCGTTTTCGACTTCATTGACGAGACGTTGGATGCCGACACTCGTCTCGCCGGCCGGGATGACGACGTACGCCTCGCGACCGACAAATTCAGCCAGTTTCATGATGCCAATCGAAGCCCCAAGTGAATCCATATCGGGGTTTTTATGCCCCATAATCAGGACACGGCTCGACTCGCGAATCAAATCGCGCATCGAGTTCGAGATGACGCGGGCTCGAACCCGGGTCCGTTTCTCGGTCGGGTTCGTCTTGCCGCCGAAAAAGCGGACTTTCCCGTTATGACGCTTGACGACGACCTGGTCACCGCCGCGTCCGAGCCCTAAATCGAGACTCGATTGCGACAAGTTGCCGAGTTCCGTCAACGTCGTCTCTCCGCAACCAATCCCGATGGAGAGTGTGAGCGGAATCTTATGCTCTTTCGTCGCCTCACGGACCTCATCGAGAATCGAGAAGCGGTTGTTCTCGAGTTCAGAGAGCGTCCGTTCGTTCATGACGAGAAAGAAGCGGTCGGCTGCCGTCCGGCGCATATAGATGTGGTATTTTTGAGCCCATTGGTTCAAGAGGACAGTCACACGTCGATTGATTTCACTCCGGACCTGTTCATCCACAGCGGTCGACATCTCGTCATAGTTGTCTAAGTATAAGACGCCGATTACCGTCTGTGTTTCCGAGTATTTTTGTTCAATCTCTGCCTCATCCGTCATATCGAACAAGTAAAGTGTCTGATACTCCCTATTGTAGAGGACCCGATAAACGCGGTCTCCGACTTCGATGGTCGCCTCGTCCTCTTCTTCCTCAATCAATTCGGTGAACGCCGAGTGAATCGAGTCAATCGAGATTCCGAGTTCCATCTCGAGCTCAAAGATGAGTCGAGACTGTTCATTGAACCAGCTGATGCGACGAGCTTCGTCAAAGACGAGAATCCCGATCGGCATGCCGGTGAGCGCTTCTTTCCCAACATCTTCAATCCGATGCGACAAGGAATGAACGTATTGTTCCCATGCCTTGCGCTCTCGTCGAATCGTCACTTGCTGATAGATGAAAAAAATCAGCGTGCCCACGAACAGGGTGATTGCCGCCACAATGCTGTAGAACGCCAATCCTAACGCGACCAACATTCCAATCACATATGGAACGGCGTGACGCGCGTACTGGTTCTTCACTGATGTTATTGCTTCACCACTGTGCATGTGTGCCTCCTAAAATGAGTGGTGTTCCACCCATGATGTCTAAATGGTTTCTGCTCTATCATACCATATCCGCCCGTTTCACTTACACTCCTACATCGGCTCAGAAAACAAAAAACGACCTATCCCGAGGGATAAGCCGTGTGTCAAAAATTACTCTGCAACGTATGGAAGCAAAGCCATTTGACGTGAGCGCTTGATAGCGACAGTAAGTGGACGTTGGTATTTCGCTGAAGTACCAGTCACACGACGTGGAAGAATTTTACCACGCTCCGAAACGAAGCGTTTGAGCAATTCTACGTCTTTATAATCGATATGGGTGATGTTGTTCGACGTAAAGAAACATACTTTACGACGACGACGACCTCCTGGACGACGTGCCATGTGAAGACCTCCTTTTTAGTTTAGTTTTCGAATCGACGCGATCAAAATGGCAGATCGTCATCCGATAAGTCGATTTTTCCGCCACCCGAGAACGGGTCAGCTTCAAAACCTTTGTTTGAGTTCGAGGACTGAGATGAAGTCGAAGAAGCGGCTGCGCCCCATCCTGACCCACTTGACTCACCACCACCGAAGACATCTCCAGCCGGTGCTGTATCACGTTGCCCTGAGGCACCGCGTGGTTCAAGGAAGCGTACGCTATCGGCTACGACTTCTGCCCGGTAACGACGTTGGCCATCTTGACCTTCGTAACTACTGATTTGAAGGCGACCGTCTACGCCGGCCATGCTGCCTTTTTTCAAATATTGTGCCACGTTCTCTGCTTGTTTGCGCCAAACGACACAATCAATAAAGTCCGCCTCGCGCTTCCCATCTTGTCCAGTGAATGGACGATCGCAAGCGAGAGTAAAGCGAGTTACGGCAATCCCGCTCTGCGTGTAACGCATTTCTGGATCGCGTGTCAATCGACCAACTAACACAACTCGGTTAATCATCTCAAAGCTCCCCTTTCGCAATATGAAGCGTTAAGAATTAACGCTCGTCTTTAGTTGTCATTTGACGGACAACGTCATCAGAGATCTTCATGAGACGCTCTGTTTCTTGAATCGCTTTAGGCTCAGCAGTGATGTTGAGAAGAACGTAGTGTCCTTCGCGCATCTTGTTGATTTCGTAAGCGAGACGACGTTTACCCATGTCTGTTGTTTTATCAACAGTACCACCGTTTTCAGTGATGACGTTGTTGAAGCGTTCGATTAAAGCTTTCTTAGCTTCCTCATCAACTGATGGACGGATAATGTAAAGAAGTTCGTATTTACGCATTATCTTTCACCTCCTCTTGGACTAACGGCTCCTACCGGTTGTAGGAGCAAGGAGCAAACAAATGTTTTACTCACGTCATAATATACTATCAAACTTCTGTTCGTTTTACAATACGTTTCCGTAAAATGGCTTAAACGTTGAAACGGAACGTGACGACGTCGCCATCTTGGAAGACATATTCTTTTCCTTCTGAGCGAAGTTTCCCTTGTTCTTTGACCGTCGTCATATTGCCGGCAGCTGACAAGTCTTCATACGAGACGACTTCTGCCCGGATGAATCCACGCTCGAAGTCCGAGTGGATGGCGCCCGCACATTGTGGGGCTTTCATGCCTTGCTTGAACGTCCAGGCGCGTACTTCTTTCTCACCGGCCGTGAAGTAAGTCGCGAGACCGAGCGTCGAGTAAGCGGCACGAATCAATTGATCGAGACCTGATTCTTCGATGCCGAGGTCTTGCAAGAACTCAAGGCGCTCTTCTGGTTCGAGCTCTGAGATTTCTTCTTCGATGCGGGCACAGATGACGATTACTTTCGCCTCTTCTGTCGCCGCGTGTTCACGAACTGCTTGGACGTATGGGTTTTGATCGGCATCCGCCACTTCGTCTTCACTGACGTTCGCGACGTAAAGCATCGGCTTCATCGTGAGCAATTGGAAGTGTTTGACGATCGCAAGCTGGTCTTCTGTCAACTCGGCAACGCGAGCCGGGCGCTCCGATTCGAGGACGGCTTGAACGATTTTAAGTGCCTCGAGTTCTTGAGGTGCACCCTTATCTTTCGACTTGACCATTTTTTGAACGCGCGTGATGCGTTTCTCGACCAACTCAAGGTCGGCCAAAATCAATTCGAGGTTGATGGTCGTGATGTCATCAATCGGTGAGACTTTTCCTGCTACGTGCGTGATGTTGTCGTCTTCAAAGCAACGGACGACTTGGCAAATCGCGTCGACTTCACGGATGTTGGCGAGGAATTTGTTTCCAAGACCTTCTCCTTTTGACGCACCTTTCACGATTCCGGCGATATCTGTAAACTCAAATGCGGTCGGTACGGTCTTCTTCGGTTTGACGAGTTCTGTCAACCGATCGAGACGTGCGTCCGGCACTTCGACGACCCCAACGTTCGGGTCGATTGTCGCGAACGGATAGTTGGCTGCTTCTACACCGGCTTGCGTGATGGCGTTAAATAATGTCGATTTCCCGACGTTCGGTAATCCGACGATTCCTGCTGTTAATCCCACTTGTATGTCCTCCTCATCCGGCTTTCCCGGGAAATGTTGATCCGTCTGTGGAGTGGGTACGTTCAGTACACCACACCGTCACATCCTTCACAATTATAGTTAGTCCTCGATTAAACCGCAACTCACGGTTGCAACATAGAGAAGAACGCCACTTATTCAGCGGCGTTCTCTTGTTTAAGCACTTTTTTCAATCGCTTATCAAAGTCGCGACGCGGCATGAGCACGCTCGCCCCGCATCCTTGACACTTGATGCGAATATCCATTCCGACCCGAGTCACCTGCCAGCGGTTCGTCTGACACGCATGCGGTTTCTTCATTTCTACAAAATCGTTCAACTCATACGATTTAGCCTGCATTTTCCGGCGCTCCTTTAGTCGTTGTGGTTGGCGGCATCATGACGGTACGCGGATACGGGATTTCGATTCCGCGCTCATCTAGCCCGGCCTTCAACTCTTTATGCAAAATCCGACCGGCCGCGAAGTGTTGTGTCGGTGGAACTTCGGCCATGAGACGATAGACGACTTCCGATGGTCCGAGCGACTGCACACCAGCGAGCGTAATTGGTTCGATGAACAAGTCGTGATACTTCTCCTCGACCGTATGGGCGATTTCTTTCAACGCCTTCTCAACTTTAGCCATGTCTTCTTCATACGCGACACCGATATCGACGACTGCGACACTGTTTTCGAGTGAATAGTTCGTCACTTGCATGATTTGTCCGTTCGGGATGATCGTCACTTGTCCGTTCAACCCTTTCAACTTCGTCGTTCGAATCCCGACTTCGATGACGGTGCCGTCGACTTGTTGGTTTAAATTGACGTAATCCCCGTTCTTATACTGGTTCTCGAAGATGATGAACGCACCTGTGATGACGTCCTTCACCAAGTTTTGCGCACCGAACGAGATGGCCAGACCGGCAACCCCGGCCGATGCGATTAAACCGGCGATATTGACGCCAAACTGCCCGAGCACCGTCAAAATCATGATCAGGCCGAGCACATAGCGAATCGTGTTTTGGGCCAATTTCGATAGCGTCTCATTTTGCCGTTGCGTCACAATATCGTGCTCTTTAATTTTACGCAGTGCGAACACGCGTTGGACCATCGACGTCAAAATACGTGACGCCACATAAAGTGCCAAGATGATGAGTGCGACACCGGTCAATTTGATACCGAGACCGATCCACATCTCCGTGTCTTGGAAATAGGCGACGAACCGATTGACACTATCCATCGTTTCGTCGGCTACCGTGCTTAAGTTTGTATCTGTATTTTGTGAAGCCATGTTGTCACCTCTAGCGTTATAGATTCTAACCCATCAAACCATAATTAACGACTTTTCTCAAACCCTACATCCGGACGTTATAAGTTTTGGTGTTCCGGGAATGGGATAATACGGTTTCATTCCGCAATTGCAACTAGACGCAGGCAGCTTAGAAGAGAGGATGAGATTCATGCCGTTTCGCCTAAAACCTCATAAACCATACTCTTTTTTCATCGAACATACCGAACGGAGTGGATCCAAGCTCTTTGCCGATCAACTGCATGATCAGTTGGCAAAGGAGACGCATCGTCCGATTGTCCTCGTTTGTATCGGCTCCGACCGTTCCACCGGTGACTCGCTCGGACCGCTCGTCGGCACGTTCCTTGAGGAGCGCTTTGTCCGCAATATCCATGTGTACGGCACGTTGACAAAACCGGTCCATGCGCTGAACCTTGTCGAGACGCTCCATGAGATTCAGACACGGTTCCATCGCCCCCTCATCATCGCCATCGACGCTTGCCTCGGTCGCTTGTCGAGTGTCGGTTATATCTTCTTCTCAGAAGGACCGCTCGCCCCAGGTGCCGGTGTTCAAAAAGAACTCCCTTCGGTCGGCGAATACAACATTAAAGCCGTCGTCAACGTAAGTGGCTTCATGGAAATGATGATTTTGCAAAACACGCGCCTCCACCTCGTCTATGAGCTGGCCCGTTTCATCACCGACGGGTTCGTCGAGTTCGACTCACGCATCGGGCGGCTCCATCAAGAAGAGGCGGCCATCACCCGACTTCGTCAGTCTCGTGACGAATCGAAATCTTGAGGCGATAACAACGTCAATAGATGTTCCAAATCGTCTTGCGAGAAATACTTCAGCTCGAGGACGCCCCCTTTTCGACGCGGGCGAATCGATACATCCATTTGAAGACGTTCCGCTAGCACCGCCTCGACGGCTTCCACGTCGGCGTCCGAGCGTTTGAGCGTCTTTTTTTCAATGCGCTCTTTTTGTAAATAGCGCTCGAGTCGGCGGACCGTCCATTGCTCGGCGATGACGCGACGGGCAATCTGTTCCATCGCCTGAACCGATTTCATGCCGGTGATGGCCCGGGCGTGGCCCATCGTCAACTCACCGACCATGACCGCATGCTGGACCGCACTCGGTAACCGAAGCAGTCTCAGGCTGTTCGTCACATGGCTCCGACTCTTGCCGACGCGTTCGGCCAGTTGTTGCTGGGTCAATCCGAGCGTTTGCATCAACTGTTCGTAGGCGAGCGCCTCTTCGATCGCGTTCAAGTCGGCACGTTGAATATTCTCAATCAAGGCGAGTTCCATGACGCGGTCCGAGTCGGCCGTGACAATCAATGCCGGGATATCCGTCTTGCCGGCCAATTGAGCAGCCTGAAACCGACGCTCGCCGGCGATGATTTCATAAAACCCACTCGCTTTACGGACGACGATTGGTTGCAACACACCATAACGTTCAATCGATTGCCTGAGCTCGTCTAGCTTTTCTGGTTCGAACTGCTTACGGGGCTGGTTCGGGTTGGGACGAATGTGTTTAACCGGTAACCGTTCCATCATGATTCCTCCATTCCTTCTGACTGATAGCTATAAAAAAAGCACAGGCTCACTTTTGTGGCCGTGCTTTCGGGATTCGAATTCGAATTTCAACAAATTCGTCTTCTTCGACTTCCTCGGTCTGGACTTCAATCCCGGTCTTTCCGATCAAACTGACCGAGTCCCGGATCGTATTGAGGGCGATTCGCGTGTCACGTGCGAAACTTTTCGTCCGACGGCGTTGCTTTTTCGGTTTCCGCTTCTCTTCTTCAATCGGTGTCGTCAAGAAGGCGACGCGTTCTTCCGTCTCTTTGACGTTAAAGTCCTGCTCTATAATCTCCATGAGTACTTGGAGCTGGAGTCCTTCCTCTTTGAGCGGCAAAAGCGCCCGAGCGTGACGTTCATTGATTTGGCGGTCGCGCAAACATTGCTTGACGTCGTTCGGCAATTTCAACAGGCGTAGTTTATTGGCAATCGTCGACTGACTCTTGCCGAGACTCTTCGCGAGCGCGTCTTGTGTCAGACCTTTCATGGCGAGCAGACGATCGTACGCCTCCGCTTCCTCAATCGGACTGAGCTGTTCGCGCTGCAAGTTCTCAATCAATGCCAGAGCGGCAGTCGTATCGTCATCCATCTCCCGGACGATGGCCGGAATGACCGACCAGCCGAGCGATTTAACGGCGCGGAAGCGGCGTTCCCCAGCGATAATCTCGTAGCGTCCCTCTTCTGCTTTTCGGACGACGATTGGCTGCAGGAGACCATGTTCATCGATTGTGACAGCGAGCTCTTCGATTTTAGCCGGCTCGAATACTTTACGCGGTTGATAACGGTTCGGGAGAAGCAACGATAACGCGATGTCTTGAACCGCGTCATTCGGTTTGACTTCTGCGATTTCTGTAACCGCCACTTCTGGACGACTTCCGAACAGTTTAGCAAATGTTTTCTTCAACGTCGGCACCCCTCTATGTAAAAAATAAGCAGATTCCACTACCGGAATCTGCTTTTAGTTTCACGTGAAACACTATTGCTCAGATTAGCGGCTCTTTCGCTGGGGTACCCGCTTTACGTGGATATTTCCCAGGCGTTTTTCGTAATTTATCTACAATTACGATATTACGCTCACTCATCTCTCCTGGCAATAGGAACTGGTGTGTCGTTTTTACTTTCCCACCGAGCACGGCCAAGGCGTTTTTCGCATCGACAAGCTCGTCGGAAACCTTCGCTGCTTTGAGCGCTACGAACGTTCCGCCGACTTTTGCGAGCGGTAAACAGTACTCGGCGAGCACCGTCATCCGGGCAACCGCACGGGCGGTTACGACATCAAATTGCTCACGAAATTTTTTATTTTTTCCAAACTCTTCGGCGCGTCCGTGATGGAACGCCACACCTTCTAACCCGAGCGCGAGCGCGAGTTCGTTCAAGAACGTGATCCGCTTGTTAAGCGAGTCGATAATCGTCACGTGAAGGTGCGGGAATAGAATTTTGAGCGGCAAACTCGGGAATCCAGCCCCGGCACCGACATCACATACGGTATCCACGTTTGCGAAGTCGAAATGGAACGCCGCACTGAGCGAGTCATAGAAATGCTTCAAATACACTTCTTCCTTGTCCGTGATCGCCGTCAAATTCATCTTCTCATTCCACTCGACGAGCATCTCGAAATACAGTTCGAACTGAGCGAGTTGTTTCTCGCTCAATTCAAACCCTTCTGCCTGCAGCGCCTCAATAAATTGGGATTGGTTCATCGTTTCACTCCACTGTCGCGTATTGTCCTTGCTCGATATAGACAAGAAGAATCGAAACGTCCGCCGGGTTTACCCCGGAAATACGTGACGCTTGTCCAATCGAGAGCGGACGAACTTGTTTTAGTTTTTGTTTCGCTTCCGTCGCAAGACCACCGATTGCATCGTAATCGAGTTTCTCCGGAATCCGTTTTTCTTCCATCCGACGCATCTTCTCGACTTGCTCAAGCTGCTTCGAGATGTAGCCTTCGTATTTCACTTGAATCTCGACTTGCTCCGCCACTTCAAACGGCACTTCGATCGGTGCCGGTGCAAAGCGCATGAGCGTCGCGTACGTCACTTCTGGCCGCTTCAAAAGAATACTGGCATGCGTCGCTTCTTTGAGCGGGTTCGCGCCAACTTCTTCGAGCACGGCGTTCACGTCAGCGGACGGTTTGATGACGAGTCCGTTGAGACGCTTCACTTCTGCCGCGATGGCGACTCGTTTGTCTTCAAGGTGGGCATGACGCTCTGGTGACAATAGACCGACCTCGTGGCCGATGTCGCTCAAACGAAGGTCCGCATTGTCGTGGCGCAAAAGCAACCGATACTCGGCGCGGGATGTGAGCAGACGGTATGGCTCGTTCGTCCCTTTGGTCACGAGATCATCAATCAAGACGCCGATATACGCCTGTGAGCGGTCCAAGATGACCGGCTCTTTGCCGAGCACTTGGCATGCGGCGTTGATTCCGGCCATGATGCCTTGTCCGGCCGCTTCTTCATAGCCGCTCGTCCCATTGATTTGACCTGCCGTGAACAATCCGCCAACCGTCTTCGTCTCGAGTGTCGGCCAAAGTTGCGTCGGTACGACTGCATCGTACTCAATCGCGTATCCAGGGCGCATCATCTCTGAGTTCTCAAGCCCTGGAATCGTCCGGAGCATTTGATGCTGAACGTCTTCCGGCATACTCGTCGAGAAGCCTTGCACGTAAATTTCTTCCGTGTCGCGACCTTCTGGCTCGAGGAAGATTTGGTGACGCGGTTTATCGTTGAACCGGACGACTTTATCTTCAATCGATGGGCAGTAACGCGGGCCCGTCCCTTTGATGGCACCTGAGTACATTGGCGAACGATGCAAGTTCTCATCAATCAATTGGTGCGTCCGCTCGCTCGTGTAGGTGAGCCAGCACGGGATTTGCTCGATCGGGTCGAGGTCTTTCGATGTGTAGGAGAAGAGCGACGGATTGTCGTCCCCTGGTTGAATCTCCGTCTTCGAGTAATCAATCGTCTTGCCGTCGATGCGTGGCGGTGTCCCCGTTTTGAAACGAACGAGTTCGAGCCCGAGCTCTTCTAAATGCTTCGACAATTCGACCGAAGGCATCTGGTTGTTCGGACCGCTCTCATACGACAATTCGCCGATAATGATTTGACCGCGCATGAACGTACCCGTTGTGACGATGACCGCTTTCGAGCGGTACTCCGAACCAGTATTCGTGACGACGCCGGCGACTTTTCCGTCTTCGATGAGAAGTCGTTCGACGAGCGCTTGACGAAGCAATAGGTTCGGTTCGTCTTCAAGCACTTTCTTCATATGATTTTGGTATTGGAATTTGTCCGCTTGCGCCCGTAATGCGCGCACTGCTGGACCTTTTGATGTGTTGAGCATCTTCATTTGAATGTACGTCGCATCGATCGCCTTCGCCATTTCGCCGCCAAGGGCATCGATTTCGCGAACGACGATCCCTTTCGCGGGACCACCGATCGATGGGTTGCAGTACATGAATCCGACCATATCCGGATTCATCGTGAGCATCGCCGTTTTCGCGCCCATGCGCGCCGAAGCCAGCGCGGCCTCGATTCCCGCATGACCAGCTCCGATGACGATGACATCAAACTCGCCTGCCGTGTAAGCCATAGTTGTTCCTCCTTATTATTTCCCAAGACAAAACTGTGAAAAGAGTTGATCAATCAAACTTTCTTGAACGGTGTCCCCGTTGATTTCGCCGAGCGTATCCCACGCCCGTCGTAAATCGATTTGGACCATATCAATCGGCAAATTCATGGCGGCGCTTCCGAGCGCCTCATCGATTTGTTCGATCGTCCGTTTGATGAGCTGAATGTGTCGTGCGTTCGAGATATATGTCATATCCTGTGATTCGACGCCTTTGGCGAAGAACAAGTTCGAGATCGCCTTCTCCAATGCATCGATTCCCTCTTCTAATAAGAGAGACGTCGCCACAATCGGGCGACCTGCCGCTAGTTTCTCCAGCTTAGAAGAATCCATACTTTGTGGCAAGTCCGTCTTATTGATGATGATGATGGCATTCATACCAGCAATCGCCTCAAACAAGGCCTCATCCTCGACAGTCAGACCTTCGTGCCCGTTCAAGACGAGCAAAATCAAGTCCGCCCCGGCGAGCGCCTTGCGCGATTTCTCGACACCGATCCGCTCGACGATATCTTCCGTCTCCCGAATCCCTGCCGTATCAATCAATTTGAGCGGAACGCCTTTGACGTTCACATACTCTTCAATCGTATCGCGCGTCGTTCCTGCGATTTCCGTGACGATCGCTTTCGTCTCTTGTACGAGCGTGTTCATGAGCGATGACTTGCCGACGTTGGGTCGACCGATAATCGCTGTCGCGAGCCCTTCTCGTAAAATCTTGCCTTGTCGCGCCGTCTCAAGTAGCTGCTCGAGCACGCGCTTCACTTCGCCCGCCTTGTCTTCGACGATGGCCTGGGTCATCTCTTCGGCGTCGTATTCCGGATAGTCGATATTGACCTCGACCGCCGCAATCGTCTCAAGCAACAATTGACGCAACTCGCGGACGAGCCGTGACAAACGTCCTTCCATTTGTGACATGGCGACGTTCATAGCCCGATCCGTTTTGGCACGAATCAAATCCATGACGGCCTCGGCTTGCGACAAATCGATCCGTCCATTCAAAAAGGCGCGTTTCGTGAACTCGCCCGGTTCTGCCAAGCGGATGTCCGGTTGTTCAAGAATCAGTTCGAGGACACGATTGACCGCGACGATTCCTCCATGGCAATTGATTTCGACGACGTCTTCTCGCGTGAACGTCTTCGGTGCGCGCATGATGCTCACCATGACTTCATCGACGACCTCGTCCGTGCCAGGACGTTTCAATTTTCCGTAATGGATCGTATGTGACTCCACTTTCGTCAAATCTTTTCCAGAAAACACACGGCCCACCGTCTCGACGGCGCGGTCACCGGACAAGCGGACGATTCCGATTGCCCCTTCACCCATCGGCGTCGAAATCGCCGTAATCGTGTCAAACTCTAGCATCATCTTTCCCTCCCATACTTCTTACTACTTCCTCTATCTTATGCATAACGCACCTACTATACACGATATTTGTCTCGAACGAAAGAGTCCGACCTCTCGAGCAACGGTTGCATTTTAAGGAATTACTTTAGTACAATAAAGGAATATATTTCCATGGAGGACGTGATAAAATGCGACAGCAAGATGCCATCGCCACATTGACTACCAGCCTCATCTCCGATACGGACGTGCAGGCCATTTTCTTGAAAGGATCGTTCGGGCGTGGTGAAGCGGACGAACATTCCGATGTCGACTTGTACGTCATGGTCGCCCCTGACAGCCTGAATGAGTTCTTGTCGCGCCGCCGCGACCATCTGGCCACATATCGCCCGATTCTACTCGAGGACGAAATCGATATCGTAGCCCCGCAACTGATCGTCGTCTATGATGATTTCTTGCATCTCGACTTCTTCACGGTGACGGCGGACACGTTGAACCATCAAGACACAATCACGGTGCTGTATGATCCGGAACATCGACTGCAACATCACTCGAGTTCGCTCACCTTGTCGGATGAAGACTTAAGCGGACACGTGTTTGATGCGATTTGGTTCTTTTTCCAATATATGAAAGCCCGTGACCGCGGCAACGATGTCTGGGCCGTCGAGATGCTTCGGCAAGGCATGAGTCATTTCGCCTATGTGCTCGCCGCTCATTACGAACCCGAACGGGCCGCACTCGGGTTGAAAGACGTGGCCGCCCGACAGCGGATTGAAATCCGGACCTTTTATGAAGCGTTGACACCCGACCATCATGCGACAGCCGCTCGATGGTATATCTCCCGTCTCGAAGTCGAGCGTCCCTTCTTCGAGACGACCGTTGCGTTCGAAGTGATTCGTCCGTTTTTCGACCGACTCGTCATCCGTGAAAAAAGCCGCTCCTAATGTGAGCGGCTTTCGTTTATGCTTGCTGGCGTCTCGAGGAGCGGAGTGTGAAATAGAGCACCCATTCGATCACCCCGACGGCGATGAGAAAACCGCCGAACAATTGGAACAAAACGAGCAGGCTGTCAAACGGGTTCGCCAACATGAGTAGGCCAATCCCAATCCACAATAGACTGCTGAGCATGAAGTACATCCACCGATTGGCGATGGTCCGGCGAAATCCGACGGCTTGAATCAACCGGATGATGCCACCAAACAAGAATAAGGCGCCGATAAAAATCGGGAGCAGACTTGCCAACGTTTCAGCGAAGAAAAAGACGATTAACGCGATCAATAAATAGATGATTCCCATAAAAAACCGGCTGGGAGCCCGTCCCGTTTGTGCCGCAACCCTTGAATGATGGCGACGAGACCGATGATGGCAAAGTAAGCCGCAACCAAATAGACGATCGCATCAAAAAAGATGCGCGGATACAAGATGATGAGTAACCCGATTACCACGTAAAGCGCCGCTTGAATGAACGTCGACCGTTCCAACCGTTTGATGAGCGTCTCCATATGAAAGACCCCTTTCTGATTCGACGATTTCGACCACTGCTTTGTTTATTCCCGGATTTAAGGTTGATCTATCCCGAACGACAAAAAAGGCTGTGGATTGGTTATCCACAGCCTTAGCGTTTATTTACGTTTTTTCTTTTTTGCCTTTTTTTCTTCTTCTGCGAGTACGGCACGTTCTGCTTCTTTCGCAGCGATTTTCGCTTCAGCTTGAACTTTCATCTTCTCACGCATCGGGAGCATGATTGCCATCGTCACGATAATCGAGATGATGTAACCGACGACCCAGTACATCGAAAGGGCGGCTGGAAGCGTGATCGACATGACGAAGATCATCACTGGGAAGATGTAGAGCATCATTTTCAATTGTGGGTTTTGTTCTTGGCCCGCCATTGAGATTTTTTGCTGTACAAACGTCAAAATCGCTGCCAGAATCGGCAAGATGAACGTTGGATCTGGTGCCCCGAGGTCGAACCAGAGGAACTGTGCTTCAAAGATTTCAGGTGTCCGACGGATCGCATCATAGAACGCGAACAAAATCGGCATTTGAATCAAGATTGGCAAGCAGCCCGCGAGCGGGTTGATTTGGTACTCTTGATACATTTTCATCATTTCTTCTTGCAGTTTACGTTGCGTCTCTTGGTCTTTCGAGCTGTACTTCTCACGCAGCTTGAGCATTTCCGGCTGCAACACTTGCATCGCACCCATACTCTTCGTCTGCTTGATCATAAGCGGTAAAATCAAGAGGCGGACGATAATCGTCGCGACGATGATCGAGTAACCGTACTGCCACGTCCCACCAATTAAGTAAGCCGCTTCTTTCAACAACCATGCTAGTGGCCAAACAAAGTATTGCGACCAGAAGCCTTCCGTCTCAGCCGTAATCGGCTCTCCTTGGATCGTCGATGGGTCGACACAGCCAGCCATCAACATGATGACGCCGGTCATGACAGCCAACAATCCTAATTTTAGCTTTTTGCTCATAGTTCCCCCTACGCTTTCTTTATCGATTCTTTTGTTTCATCACACGTCTATCGGTCAATCCTAATTAGTTCGCGTTATATATGAAAGAACGAGCTCGGATTGTTATGATCGATCGACTTGTCTCTGCTTCCAAACTTTAGCCCGTTTGAATGCGTGTTTCAAGCTTTCTGTCACTTCATCTTGCGTAAGCGACGTCGCTGGTTTGCGCGCAATGATGACATAATTGTGCGGAGCCACGTTCGGTTCGAGCAAGCGAAGCGATTCACGCATCAATCGTTTCATCCGGTTTCGTTCCACGGCATTTCCCAGCTTTTTGCTGACCGAAAGTCCAACCCGGAAGTGCGCTTGATCCGCTTTCTGCGTGTAGACGACAAACTGACGATTGGCCACGGAGCGTCCTTCACGAAACACCGCTTGGAACTCTTCATTCTTTTGCAGGCGGTATTCTTTTTTCAAAATTCTCACTCCATCCTTCGCTTCAAAAATCGTCAACTAACATCATACCATATCCCATTCGTTTCAACGAGAGTGAATCAGCTTTTTCCGTCCGTTTGTGTGAGTTCTGTGACGATACAAAAAAAGATTGCCCAAGGAGGATTCCTCGGGCAATCTCATAATCTGTATTAGACAGTCAAGGCTTTGCGGCCTTTACGACGGCGAGCTGCAAGAATGTTGCGGCCGTTTTTAGTCGCCATGCGTGCACGGAATCCGTGGACTTTCTTACGCTTACGGTTGTTAGGATTGAAAGTTGGTTTCATTGTTAAAGCACCTCCTCAAGGTTAACGCTCTATTAGCAAGTTATAGTTTCATTTAAGGCAGTCTTTAAGATTATATAAACTGTTGTCTAGATTGTCAATGAGTTTTCGCTAGGTTTTCAATTAGGATGAAATCCTTCGGACGGGAAGGGGACAATCACCTCCGGATGGCATGATCTAGAAGAAACGGAAGTAATGAATCACATGGAGAATTAACAATCCGCCAGTGACTTTTTTACAAATAGCTGTCTAAAGCCATTTTATCCACATATCCCAAGAGTTATCCACACTTATATGTGAATAACTCCTCTTCTTTCAACAATTTTACGATTCCATTTTTTAATTTTTCATTTTCTTCTCTTGAAAAAATATTCTCCACAATTCCTTCTTCCTCTTTTGTGTATAACTTTTCTGTCTATATCTTATCTCACTGCTAATTATCCACAACATATCCACAGTTTATCCACACTATACACAGCATGTGGATAACTGCCTGTGGATTCTTTTTGCAGTCTGTGGATAAATATCAAAAACCGTTGCCACGTCTATTTTATTTTGATAAACTGAATGTGCACAAACTTGTGGATGAACTTTTAGCAATTCCAAGATATACACAGGCTGTGGATAACTGTTATCCCCAACATCAACACCATGTGGATAACGTTATCCACAGTTTTTGTTCTCTGGGGATAACCCTATTATCTACTATAGAATAGTGTATGTGTATATCGTGTGAATAAGTTTCGCCAACATGTGAGTAAAGGAGGTCTTTCATTGAAGAATGCTCGCGAGATTTGGAGAAATGTTTTATCTCTGATTGAGGAAGAGGAACGAACACCAAAAGCCAGCTTTGATATGTGGTTGAAATCAACAGAAGGAATTTCGTTGATGGGGACGACACTCGTCGTGTCCGCGCCAGCCAGTTTCATTGTGACTTGGCTTGAGCGTCAGTACTTGTCATTGTTACAAGATACGATTGAAGAAGTAACGAACAACAAGCTTGAGATTCATTTTATCGAGGAATCACAAGCACACAAGTATGCACCTGCGGATGGATCGAAAGAGACGATTGCTGCCACAGAAATGAAAGAACAGCCGCTTCCGGTACTACCAAAAGAGGAAGGGAACCTCGGACAGCTGAATGACAAGTACATTTTTGAGACGTTTGTCATCGGGTCGGGTAACCGATTTGCTCACGCTGCCTCGCTCGCTGTCGCAGAAGCGCCGGCGCGCGCCTATAATCCGCTCTTCATTTATGGAGGAGTCGGGCTCGGCAAGACGCATTTGATGCATGCGATTGGTCATTACGTGAAAGGGCAGAAGCCTGGCGCACGGATCGCTTACGTATCATCTGAAAAGTTCACGAATGAGTTTATCAACTCGATTCGTGACAATAAGACCGAAGAATTCCGCAACCGCTATCGGAACATTGATGTTCTCTTAATCGATGACATTCAGTTCCTAGCCGGGAAAGAACAGACACAGGAAGAGTTTTTCCACACGTTCAATGCGCTTCATAACGATCAGAAACAGATTGTGATTTCGAGTGATCGACCGCCTAAAGAGATTCCGACGCTCGAAGATCGTCTTCGTTCGCGGTTCGAATGGGGTCTTATCACAGACATCACACCGCCTGACCTTGAAACACGGATTGCCATCTTACGCAAGAAAGCGACGGCAGAAGGACTGGATATCGCAAACGACGTCATGCTGTATATTGCCAACCAAATCGACACGAACATTCGTGAACTCGAAGGGGCGTTGACGCGCGTCGTGGCCTATGCCAAGCTCGTCGGTCGTCCGATTGACCCGGATGTCGCTGCTGAAGCGTTGCACAACATCATGCCGGTCCAAGAAGCGAAGAAAATTGTCATTCGGGACATTCAAGAAATCGTGGGCCGTCACTTTAATATTGAAGTCGATGAACTGAAGGCGAAGAAACGGACGAAGACGCTCGCATTCCCTCGTCAAATCGCGATGTACTTATCACGTGAGATGACGGAAAGCTCGCTTCCTAAAATCGGGGAAGAGTTCGGTGGACGCGATCACACGACAGTGATTCACGCCCATGAGAAAATTAGTACGTTGCTCAAGCACGATCCGGAGATGCAAGAGACGATTCAGACGTTAAAGAAAGCATTGTCATAAAACGCTTCAATTTCATTGTGGATATCCTGTGGATAAACCCACATAGTTATCCACAAGTTATTCACAGGCGTAATGGCTCAACACCAGTGGTTAAAGTGACTTATCCCCAGTATCCACAGCCCTTATTACTATTATGACTTAAATAATACTATTATTATTAACTATATGACTCAGTTCACTTAGGAGGAATTATCCACATGCATTTAACGATTCAGCGAGATGTATTCATGCAAGCCGTACAAGATGTATCAAAAGCTGTTGCTTCCCGAACGACGATTCCAATCCTCACAGGATTAAAGCTTGAAGCCCATGCCGATGGGTTGACGCTCACAGGTAGCGATACGGAAATTTCAATCGAACGCTTAATACCGATTGAAGAAGGCGGAATCGAACTCATTCAAATTCAACGAGCAGGTAGCGTCGTGCTCAATGCACGTTTCCTCGGTGAGATCGTTAAAAAGTTGCCGACGAATGAAGTGACACTCGAAGTGTCTCCGAACTTTATGACACGAATTGAATCGGGACAAGCCGAGTTCCATTTGAACGGACTCGATCCAGATGAATACCCGCGCCTGCCTGAACTATCAAGCGAGCGTCGTTTCTACTTGCCGGCCGATTTGTTGAAGACGATTATCCGTCAAACGAGCTTCGCTGTTTCTGGACAAGAGACACGTCCTGTGTTGACAGGGGTCAACTTCTCTGCCGAAAAAGGATTCTTGACGTGTGTCGCAACGGATAGCCACCGTCTGGCACTTCGCCGGGCACGGTTTGAGACAGACAACGATTTGACGTTCCAAAATGTCGTCGTCCCAGGCCGCTCATTGAACGAACTCGCAAAATTGCTTGATCGGGAAGAGTTGCCAGTCGAAATCGTGTTGACGGACCAACAAATCTTGTTCCGCTTGAAAAACATCTCGTTCTTCTCGCGTCTACTCGACGGAGCATACCCAGATACATCACGCTTGATTCCGGAAGAATACCGGACAGCGGTCCGCATGAACGCGAAGGACTTCCTCCAAGCTATCGATCGTGCGTCATTGCTTGCACGCGCTGATCGCAATAACGTCATCAAGTTTGTCGCTGAAGAAGCGACGACGGTCGAAGTCTCCTCTCATTCTCCAGAAGTCGGGAAAGTGTCAGAGCGCGTCAGCATCCTGTCGCTTGAAGGAGAAGAGTTAAAAATTTCATTCAACTCGAAATTTGTCATGGATGCGCTTCGTGCGCTTGATGCTTCAGAGATCGAAATCCAGTTCACGGGTTCGATGCGTCCGTTCATCTTGCGTCCGGTCGAGCAAGATAGCGTCCTACAGTTGATCTTGCCAGTCCGCACGTCTTAAGTCAGACTGAGCAGATTCGGGGATGATGAGGTGTTTCACCTTGTCATCCCCATTTTTGCCTTATTCGACGTTTTTCGATAAACTAATAAGTATGGCGATTTTTTGTACTAAGTATGAAAGAAAGGAAGTGACGACATGAAAAAAGTGTCGATTACAACCGAGTATGTAACGCTCGGACAATTTTTGAAGTTGGCTGATATCATTTCAAGCGGAGGCCAAGCGAAGTTCTTCTTAGAGGACATTCAAGTGAAAGTGAACGGTGAGGTTGATCAACGTCGCGGACGCAAACTACGCGATGGGGACACGATTGAGGTCGAAGGTTTCGGAGACTTCCAAATCGAGGGTAACTAACGTGCATTTAAAGTCGATCCGATTGCAAAACTACCGCAACTACGAAACCCTCGAGCTAGATTTTTCAGAACAGACGAACGTTCTCATTGGTGAGAATGCCCAAGGGAAAACGAATCTGCTCGAATCGATTTACGTACTTGCGCTCGCAAAGTCACATCGGACGACGCAAGACCGTGAACTGATCGGCTGGGAGGCGGATGCAGCGATGGTCGAGGGACGGATTCATAAACGGACCGGGGAGACGGTCCAGTCGCTCACGTTTTCACCGAAAGGGAAGAAAGCGAAATTGAACCATCTCGAACAACGCCGCCTCAGCGATTATGTCGGCGCTTTTAACGTCGTGCTGTTCGCACCCGAAGACCTTGCCATCGTCAAAGGTAGCCCGCAAGGACGACGACGGTTTTTAGATATGGAAATCGGGCAAGTGAGTCCTGTCTATTTACATGAATTGAATCAGTATTTGAAGACACTGAAGCAACGGAACGCCTTGTTGAAGCAACTGTCCATCAAAGGCGGAGACGAGACGCTACTAGAGGTGCTCACCGATCAAATGATTGAGCTTGCCGTGAAAATCGTTTCGCGACGTCATCATTTTATCGATCAGCTTGAAAAATGGGCGGGACCCATCCATTCCGGCATCACACGTGACTTGGAGACACTGACGATTCAATACGTATCGGATACATTCCAAAAAGAACGTTACCCAAAAGAGGCGATGTTTGAAACGTATCGTCAAAAGTTTGATAAAATAAGAGAGAACGAACGAAGACGAGGCGTGACGTTATTTGGTCCGCATCGAGATGACTTTGAATTGTATGTCAACAATCGCAACGTCCAAACGTTCGGTTCACAAGGCCAGCAACGTACAGCGGCTTTGTCTTTAAAGTTAGCGGAGATTGAACTGATCCACGAAGAGGTCGGGGAATATCCATTGCTTTTGTTAGATGACGTGTTATCTGAATTAGACGACCATCGCCAAACCCATCTGCTCGACACGATGGGCCAAAAAGTCCAAACCATTATCACGACGACCAACATTGATGGCATCGCTCACGAAACGATTCAACAAGCGAAGGTGTTTCACGTGAAACAAGGCGAAGTTGAAACGGAATCTGTATAACGTAAGACCAATCCATATGAACACCAATTCATGTATAGTAGGTGAACAAAACCGATGAGTAACGAAAACGAAAAACAAATGCAAGATTATGGTGCTGATCAGATTCAAGTGCTTGAAGGGTTAGAAGCCGTTCGTAAACGCCCGGGGATGTATATCGGTTCAACGAGTTCACGAGGACTCCACCACTTGGTGTGGGAAATCGTCGACAACTCGATTGATGAAGCGCTCGCCGGCCACTGTGACACGATCACGATGACAGTAGAACCAGGCAACTCAATTGTTGTCGAAGATAACGGACGCGGGATTCCAGTCGATGTTCAAAAGAAAACGGGCCGTCCTGCCGTCGAAGTCATCTTCACCGTCCTTCACGCCGGAGGTAAGTTTGGCGGCGGCGGATACAAAGTTTCAGGTGGTCTACACGGTGTCGGGGCCTCGGTCGTCAACGCGTTGTCGACGAAGCTTGAAGTGTTCGTCCGTCGTAACGGCAACGTCTACTATCAGTCATTCAAACGCGGTGTCCCACAAGGCGAACTTGAAATCGTCGGTACGACCGATACGACTGGTACAACTGTTCGTTTCTTCCCGGATGGGGATATCTTCGAAGAGACGCTCGAATATGACTTTGATTTACTCGCCACACGTTTGCGCGAACTTGCCTTCCTGAATAAAGGACTCCGCATCGTCGCCAAAGACGAGCGCAGCGATGAGACGATTGAACGCAATTATCACTACGAGGGTGGAATCAAGTCATACGTTGAACATTTGAACCGCTCGAAAGCCTCAATCCACGACGAGCCTGTCTACGTACATGGCACGAAGGATGGAATTGAAGTCGAGATTGCGCTTCAGTACAACGAAGGATTTGCGAGCAACATCTATTCATTCACGAACAATATTCCGACTCATGAGGGCGGAACGCACGAGACTGGATTTAAAACGGCGCTCACGCGTTCAATCAACGACTATGCAAAACGCTTCGGTCTCATGAAAGAGGCTGATGGTAGCCTGTCAGGAGATGACGTACGTGAAGGATTGACGGCGATTGTCTCGGTCAAACACCCGTCGCCACAGTTCGAAGGGCAGACGAAGACGAAACTTGGTAACGCCGATGCGCGTACAGCCACAGACTCGCTCTTCACAGACACGTTCGAGCAATTCTTGCTTGAAAATCCATCTGTCGGTCGATTGATCGTCGACAAAGGCTTGATGGCGGCCCGTGCCCGTCTCGCAGCGAAACGTGCTCGTGAGATGACACGCCGTAAAGGGATCCTTGAAGTCAGTTCATTGCCTGGGAAACTAGCCGACTGTTCATCGAAAGATGCATCGAAGTCTGAGCTGTACATCGTTGAGGGTGACTCGGCCGGCGGTTCAGCGAAATCAGGTCGCGATCGTCACTTCCAAGCGATTTTGCCAATCCGAGGTAAAATCATCAACGTCGAAAAAGCGAGACTTGATAAGATTTTAGCCAACCAAGAAGTACGTACGATTATTACAGCGCTCGGGACAGGGATTGCGGAAGAGTTCGATCTCGGGAAGGCTCGTTATCATAAGTTAATTATCATGACCGATGCCGACGTCGATGGCGCCCACATTCGCACACTGCTTTTGACGTTCTTCTATCGCTACATGCGTCCGCTCGTCGAGAGCGGGTATGTCTATATCGCGCAACCACCACTTTACGGCTTGAAGCACGGGAAAGACGTCACTTACGTGCAGAACGACCGTGAATTGCAAGAAGCGATTAAACAGCTTCCGGAGAATGCTCGTTACAGCGTACAGCGTTACAAAGGTCTAGGTGAGATGGACCCTGAACAGCTGTGGAGCACGACGATGAATCCAGAGACACGCTCGATGCTTCGTGTCGACCTTCAAGACGCCATTGAGGCGGATGAGATCTTTGAGACGCTCATGGGTGACAATGTCGAGCCGCGACGTGATTTCATCCAATCACATGCGCATTACGTGAAAAACCTCGATATTTAAAAAGAAGGGTAGGCAATAACGAATGGCAGAACAAGAAAATATCAAGGATATAAATATTAGCCAAGAGATGCGCACCTCGTTCATGGACTATGCGATGAGCGTTATCGTGTCACGTGCCCTCCCAGACGTACGAGACGGTCTGAAACCGGTTCACCGTCGTATCCTATATGCGATGAACGAACTTGGAATTCGTGCTGACAAGCCCCATAAAAAATCGGCCCGTGTGGTCGGTGACGTTATCGGTAAGTATCACCCGCACGGTGACTCTGCCGTTTACGAGACGATGGTTCGGATGGCGCAAGATTTCAGTTATCGTTATGAACTCGTCGATGGTCACGGAAACTTCGGATCGGTCGATGGAGACTCAGCCGCAGCGATGCGTTATACAGAAGCACGTATGTCGAAAATCGCGATGGAACTCGTCCGTGATATCGGCAAAAACACGATTGATTACCAACCGAACTTTGACGGAGAAGAGAAAGAACCGGTCGTCATGCCAGCCCGGTTCCCGAACTTCTTGGTCAACGGGACGAGTGGAATCGCGGTCGGGATGGCCACGAACGTACCGCCGCATAACTTGAACGAAGTCATTGACGGCGTTCTTGCGTTGACGCATAACCCGGATATCACCATCTCCGAGTTGATGCAGTATATCCCGGGGCCTGACTTCCCGACAGCCGGCGAAATTTTAGGACGTAGCGGAATTCGCCGCGCCTATGAGACGGGTCGTGGATCAATCACGATGCGGGCCAAAGCTGAAATCGAAGTGTTGAAAAATGGTCGTGAACGGATTCTCGTTCATGAAATCCCATATCAAGTGAACAAAGCGCGCCTCGTCGAAAAGATTGCCGATTTGGTACGCGACAAGAAAATCGAAGGCATCACTGATCTTCGCGACGAGTCGGATCGTAACGGGATGCGTGTTGTCATTGAAGTACGCCGCGATGCGAATGCCAGTGTCATTTTGAACAACTTGTATAAACAAACGCCAATGCAAACGACGTTTGGGGTCAACATGCTCGCCCTCGTTGGGGGACGACCGAAGACGCTCAACTTGAAGCAAGCGATTTATTACTACATCGAGCACCAAAAAGAAGTCGTCCGCCGTCGGACGCAGTTCGATCTCGACAAGGCCGAGGCCCGTGCACACATCCTTGAAGGATTGCGCGTTGCCCTCGATCACTTGGATGAAGTCATCGCCATCATCCGCAGCACGCGGACCGGTGACGAGGCCCGTGAGAAATTGATTGCCCGTTTCGGGTTGTCGACCGAGCAGACGCAAGCGATTCTCGATATGCGTCTTCAACGTTTGACTGGACTTGAGCGTGAGAAAATCGAAGGCGAGTATCGCGAGATTCGCGCCTTGATTGAAGAGTTGCGTGCCATCTTAGGCGACGAAGAACTCTTGCTTCAAATCATTCGCAACGAGTTGACAGAAATCAAAGAGCGTTATGGCGATGCACGTCGGACAGTCATCCGTACGGATATCATCGAGCTTGAAGATGAAGACTTGATTCCAGTTCGCGACATGATGATCACGCTCACGAGCGAAGGTTATATCAAATCAATCCCAAGCGACTCGTATCGTACACAACGACGAGGCGGACGAGGCAAGCAAGGGATGGGTACGAATGACGAGGACTTCGTGTTACGTCTCTTGTCAGCTTCGACGCATGATACGATCCTGTTCTTCACGAACTTCGGTCGCGTCTTCCGCTTGAAAGGGTATGAAATCCCAGAGATGAGCCGGACTGCGAAAGGGATGCCGATTATTAACTTGCTACAAGTCGATAAAGGCGAAAAAGTCGAGACGATGATTCCGGTCGACTTCAATAGTTACTTGGCAGACAAAGCCATCGTTGAGGATGGAAGTGAAGATTCGGAAGCTGAAGTGGCAGACGAGCAGTTGTCGCTCGTGTTTATCACGAAGCAAGGACTCGTCAAACGTTCACCGCTCTCGGCTTACGCCCGCATCAATAAAAACGGACTTCGTGCCATCAGCTTGAATGATACGGACGAATTGGTTACTGTCCGTCTTGCGAAGAGCGATGACGAAATGTTGATTGTGACGCGTGAAGGGATGTCGATTCGCTTCCCGCTTGCGAGTGAAGTACGGTCGATGGGCCGTACCGCCCGAGGTGTCCGTGCGATTCGTCTGAAGAAGGATGACGATCAAGTCGTTTCGATGGAAATCGTACGCCCGACGCAAGACGTATTGATTATCACGGAAAAAGGCTATGGCAAACGAACACCGATGGAGCAATTCCGCACGCAAGGTCGAGGCGGTTCTGGAATTATCGGAATCAAGACTGACCGCGGTACCGTCGTCGGTATGCGAGTCGTGGATGAGGACGACGATATCATGCTCATGACCGAGCTCGGTGTCGCCATTCGAATCGATTCACAGACGATTTCGCAAATGGGTCGCAGTACGCGCGGTGTGAAAGTGATGAACATCGAAGACGGCGATCGTTTGGCTACAATTGCTAAATTGAAAAAAGATGAGCTAGAAGAGGAATCAGCAGATGAGATGGAGAATGGATTTGATGGTGAAGCACCAGAAACCGACCTATCGTCTGAAGTGACCGAATAAGGCGAAACAGGTCGAGCGGAGCTTCCGTTCGACCTGTTTTCATACGATCAGGAGGGATGAGCATGCGACTCGCTATTTCAAACGTGCACGTAGGTATGACGCTCTTAACATCTGTTTCTTCATTAGAGGCCGGGATTAGACTGACGAACGAACATTTACGTTTGCTCCGCTTTTTGAAAGTTGATGCGATTGAAGTTGCTCCGGTAGAACGCCGTCCCTTTACACATGAGGAAGAACACGACTTATGCGAAAAGATTCTTCAGTATGAACGTCACTACAATCAATGGGAAGAACGGATATCACCGAATCCATATGAGGCTCTTGAATTTATTCATCAGTTATTTCGCCAAGATTATCCTTTATCAGCAATCGTCAAGTTTTTCACGAACCAACCGTTACGTAAAAATCATGTGATTCATCATGCGATTTATCGGGCGCTCGTCGCAAAAACGTTATCGAAATATCGGGGGGACGAACATCGGCTTCAGTTTGACTATGGAATCGCATCTTATTTCGCCGATGCCAGTTACGCTAAAATCCGCAAATGGTCACATATGCGCTATTTTACAAAAATGGAGCGTGAGCTTCTGTATCAACATCCACTCGTATCGATGGCGATGTTACCTGAAGATCGGACATTACGGCAGCGTGTCGGTAAATTAGTGGCCGAACATCATGAGCGGCTCGATGGATCGGGCTTCCCAAATCGTCTTGAAGAGCGAGCGCTTCATCCTGCCTCTCCTCTGTTTATCGTGGCAGATCGTTTTTGTCAGTTGACGGCACCGCGAACATTCCGAGCTGCACTCACTCCGGAAGAAGCTTACTTCTATATGTGGCAAAATGAAGCGTACGATGGAGAGGCGCTCACACTGTTAGCTACGTTACTCGGCTTTTATGAAGTGGGTCGAACCGTTTTGTTGAGTAGTGGGGTTCGCGGGAAGATTCATCACTATACACCGAGTGTCGAACAACCGATTGTCGTATCAGAACCGACGCAAGAAACGTATGATTTAACTCGTTTAGACGAAGTACGAATCATCGCATTTCAATAATAGAAAGTGTGTTCCTTCTATATAGTGCAAAGAAGGAGCACTCTGTTTTTTTATTCTTTTAAAATATTTTATTTTTATAGTTGACGAAAGAGAATGCAGGTGCTATTATAAATGAGTCGCTAAGAGCGGCAGACGAACTTTGAAAACTGAACGATGAGGCAAAAAAAGTTTTACAATTTTTGAATGAAGCGCAAGCTTCGTCATTTTTAAAGAGCTATATCAAATTCTTTGGAGAGTTTGATCCTGGCTCAGGACGAACGCTGGCGGCGTGCCTAATACATGCAAGT
>NZ_ATCL01000021.1 GCF_000416965.1 Exiguobacterium chiriqhucha RW-2 | reverse complement strand
AGCGGGTGAAGAGAATCGAACTCTCGTCATCAGCTTGGAAGGCTGAGGTTTTACCATTAAACTACACCCGCGAAACGCTTAACGTTACGGTAATATAATAGCACAGGATTTTAGCTTTGCAAACCCTTTTTTGAAAAAACATTGGTTGTTGCGGCTAGGTCGTCTTGCTAAGATAATAGAGGAGAGGAGTGGATGGGGCATGAGTGAGCGTAAATCCTATTTACAGATGATGAGCGAAGGGTTTCGGATGATGAAACAATCCAAACAACTCAACCACGAGACGAAGCTTCGCCAATGGATGTTCTCGATTAATCGCGAGTCGGACTGGCAGGTGATTCTTCGAACGGAACGATTGAAATGGATCGGCCCGGCGACGAATGAGTTCATCGTCGAACCGCTATCCGTTCAAATTGGGGCACTTCAGCTCACGCGTCATCTCGAAACGAACGAAGTACGTTTGAAGATCGAGGAAGAATGGGGAATTGAAAGTAAGGTCGTCTGTGACGACAAGGAGTGGGAACGATTCGTCGCGTCGCTCAAACAATTGAAGGGGGAGTAGTCGTGAGTCGAGAAAGGCTATATCGGATTGAAGCGGAAGCTCGGGGCAGTGCCTGGCGAGCCCGTGTATTGACCGGCATCCAACGATTCCGCTTTTTTAAAGGGGAATTGCTCGCACCGACTGAACGTCCTTATGTCGTCTTGAGCATCTCACAAGACAAGCAGGCACTCCCCGATTTGATTGAGACGGATATGGGAGTGTTGCTCATCCATGAACGAATCGGTCCAATTTTTATGAACCTATGCCCATACGATATTCAGCTTGTTCGAGTCGAGTTGCACACGAGCACCGGGAAGACGGATCAATATTGCGCGCTCAACGTATTGCGTCGCTTCGAGATTGAGCATCTCGAAGATTCAGGCGAATATCGACCGTTAGACCCGGACCGACTCTATTTTTTATCACATCAAACCGTAAGATTGAACTTATTCGGGCACATGATTGCCCAAGACCAAAACAGTCAACGTCTTTACGTGACCGAGCGCCTCAAATATGCGCTCCAAGCGAAGATGGTGACAGGTCTAGCATTTAAGAAGACGAAGGAGCAAACAGCATGAAGGAATACGAGATTGACGGTTGGATCCGTCTATCCTACCCAGAACACTTTGAATACAATGAAGAAGAAGACCATGTCAGCTTTTATTCGGTAGAAGCCGACGCCCAAGGGACGCTTCAGATGTCCATCTATGAAGCCGAGGAAGAGCAAGCGCCGAGCGACGCGGCTCTCCAAGAGTTGAACACATTTTTAGGCGAGTTCCCGATTGACGTCAAAGTCGCCCCGAGCGTCACGACGGAGGCAGGCGGTATGACGACGGCCTATGCGAGCGGAATCGAGGACGGGATGCATCTCGACGTCTGGTCACTCACAGACGGGAAACGACTCCTGTTTTTGACGTACGTCGCCGATGAAGTGACGAATGAAAAAGTAGAGATTGAATCGATTATCGACTCCATTGAATGGACATAACAAGAGACACGCGCCAACGTCGGCTGCGTGTCTCTTTGTGTCTTACTGGAATTTTGGAACTTCGAAGTAAAGCGTGTAGGCGTCGAGCTGTTGATACATGTTGTAGATGTTGGCGGTTTGTTTCGTCGCCCAAGCGATATCCGTGGCATATTGCATCGTCCCAGGATTTGATGGATTAAAGCGCATTTTATAGAGCGTGTTCTGTTTCCGGCTCGGGTTGTTAATATACGAATCCCCGATGAACTTGGCACCGCCGATGATGGCGGCTTCCGGTGTGAACCAACCTTCTTTATAAGCGCGCTCAGCCCCTTTGACGTGGGCGTTCCCGTCAATCGCACCGATTCCGTACATATTGTAGACGGTCTTCGGTGTGACGGCCTTGCCGTCGACGCTCGAGACAACTGTCCCGGTGGCGAGGGCGGACGTCCCATGACCGGTTTCAAGCAATGCATGCGACAATAGGTAAATTTCGTTGACGTTGTGCGTACGTGACGCATCGATGAACGCTTGACCGCGTCCATCTAAAATCCCTTTACCGACGAGCGACTTGTTCAAGACCGGCGCCGTCAAATCGGCTCCCTTCGACAAATCGAGGAACTGGAAATATTCCCGTGACGTCGTGGCGAACGAAGACGGTGACACGTGACGTGTGATTTCCTCATCCGTCGCAAGACGCCAAGACCGGTCATAGACGCGAATGTTGTATCCACTCGGGCGATAGTAGCTGATTGTGTAATATTGTCCGAGCTCACCAGTGATGCTCACCGTCTCACCTGGGTTGAGCACCCCGAACGAGTGAGCTGTCATAGAAGCGTCTTTCAATACCTTGACATTACCAGCGACGTTGGCGGCGCTGACGTATCCGGTCAGTATACCCGATTTTACTTTATACCAAGTCGTCGAACCGACTTTTTGTGTGCCGAGGTACTCAAGTTTCGTATTCGTCGACAAGCCGCCCAAGTTTGCTGCGGCTGTTGAAGCGGTTGCCTTCAAATATTGGAATGAAGTCGTCATGAGTTCCGTCGAACTGATCGTCCCTGTCGTGGCGGTCGGTGTCGCGCGAGTGATATACGCTTTCGGTACATAGGCGTTCGCAGCCCGGAAGGCGTCCGACTGGGCGAACACGTTGCGTTGCGTCGTCACCATCGATGCGAGCGTGTATGGATAGGCCGTTTCGGTGATGACCATTTCCTTACTGCCGGCGACAGGCGGTGTGTACGGTTTCGTATAAGTGAGGGAGATGTACCCTTTCACGAGCGAGCCGTTGACGAGATATGAGATGACCCCCCAGTCGCTACCGACGATTGGCTTCACTTTGACGACCGTCCCGTTCGCGAGCGTCCCGATGACGGCGCCATCAACTGCTTTATTGCGCACGTTCAGCGTCCCGTTGTTCGCGACGACGACCTCGACTTCACGTTCTGATTCGAGCTGTTCTTCTGGCACTGGCGGCTTGTCCGCAAAGTAACTCGCGGTCGCATAGCCCGTGAGCGAGCCGTACTTGATTTTATACAACGAGCTGGTCAATCCGGCCTCAGAAATTTGCTGAACTTTTGTCCCTGTCGGAATGACTGCGATTTTTGTTTTCGGTGATGCCGACCGGTCATAGAGGACGACTCGTTGCGTCGTGTAGTAATCTGTCACGACAATCACCTCCGGTTTTTCGACTGAGAAGTGACGTGAAGCGGCATAACCGGTTTTCCCGTCATAGCGGACTTTGAACCATGAGCTCGATAATCCGCTTTGAGAGATTTGTTCGATTTTCGCACCGAATGGAATCGTATCGATTTTCGTTGCGCCCGAGGCGGACGAACTGTACATCGCTACGTTCCGAATCGCGTAATAAGGCTTGATGACAATCACTTCTGGTGGTGTCGTCGAGAAATTGCGAGCGGCGGCATAGCCGGTGACACCGTCATACTCGATTTTAAACCATGAGCTCGCGAGTCCAGCATCCGACACTTGTGTCACTTTACTGCCGGCGCGGATGGTCCGGAGACGATCTGCACCCGAGGCAGACGATTTATACAAGACGAGATCGCGAGCGGCGTAATAAGGCGTTCGTACGACGACTTCCGGCTTCGTCTTCGAGAAGTTACGGGCTGCGGCATAGCCGGTGACGCCATTGTAACGAATCTTGAACCAGGACGAACTGAGTCCTGCCATTGCGATTTGTTCGACTTGGGCCCCCGAAGGGATGGTCGCGATCTTCGTCGCGCCTGAGGCCGAACTGTTATAAAGGGCGACGTTTGTGATTGAAAAATAAGGCGTCGTCGTTTCAGGCGTCGACGTATCTGGAGTCAATAGTGACGTCGAGAAGTTACGGGATGGAGCGTAGCCGATTTTCGTGCCATATTGGATTTTAAACCATGAGCCGGTCGCGCCGAGTGAGGCGAGATGCGTCACTTTGGCACCAGCCGGAATCGTCGCGAGTTTCGTCGCGCCCGAACCGGTCGAGTTGTATAGCACTGCTGTCTTGTTCGCGTAATACGGTGTTTCGACAGGAGCCGACGGCGTAAAGTATCGAGCTACGACGTAACCGGTGTACTTGCCGTACGTCACTTTCATCCATGAACCGGTTGCGCCATGCGAAGAAATATAAGTGACGGTCGCGCCTTTCGGGATGGTCGTCAAGACGGTGGCAGACGTCGATGTCGATGAGCGCAAGTTGACGTTCGCATCAGCCTTGTAAGCAGACGTCGCCGTCGTCGAGGCGGTCGTCGCCGTTTTCGTGACGGTCGATTTGAGTGTCAAATAAGTCGACGATACGTAGCGCTTTTCGCCTTCGAATTCAATTTGAGCCCAGTTGTCGTTCGTCGTATACACTTGAACGGTTTCGCCTTCGGTCAATTTCCCGACAATATCCGAAGTGGTAGATGTGGCGGAACGAACATTTAAAATCGATGTATTCACTGTTCCTTCGTATGTTGCTGCATATGAATGAGCGGGGACGAGCGTACTCAACACCGTGCTAGAGATGAGGACGGCCGTGCTCAATCGTGTGATCGTTGGCTTCAATGTGTTACCCCTTTCGGTGAATACGTATCAAAATATGTGTATTCTTTTAGTGTGCGGTCTAAGTATAGCGCACTTAAAAATTGGAAAGAAGAATCTAAATTACAAAAAAGGTAAATGAATTAGAATCCTATTGTATGATTTTGGTAAACAAAAAGAACCTCCTAGGAAATGGAGGTTCTTTTTGCGATTCGTATCGTTTGATGCATCCAGTCGCCGATGTCCGTCCAGATGTCTTGGCGTTGGCGCTCACGAAGCACTTCGTGGCGAGCCTGATCATAAGACAGCACGGTCAATTCGATGTCGGCGGCCTGATGTTTGCGGACGATTCCGGAGAGTCCTTCTCCGTCATGTACGACGGGATCATCGGCACCTACGACGAACAAAATTGGTAGTGTTTTCGGATGTTCTTGTATCCGGGCGGCAGAGGTCACATCGAGTGACGCTTTTGCTACCTCGTGTAAATATCCGAGCGTCGGAATCCCACCACAGTCCGGATCGTTCATATAGGCGGTCACTTCCTCGGGGACACTAGAAATCCAATCGCTCTCGGTCGTGGCGGGTAAGAATTTCAAGTTATATCGTCCGAACAACAAGCGTTCGAATAAACGGGATTCATGGGTGCTCCCTTTGAACCGAATGGCCAAATCGATCGCATACAGTCCGGCACGTCCAATCAATCCAGAATGCGGGGGCGGGGAAACGGCGATGACACCCGCCAAGCGATGACCTAACTGTTGACCGAGTCGACGCGCGAGCAACGAGCCGAAACTATGGCCGAGGACGACGGTCGGCAATTCATCTTGATAGTGATCGAGGAGCGAGATGGCGTCGTCGACCATTTGATCAAATCCTTCGTGTGGAGATAGATGAGCGTAAGTGGACTGGGTTCGGGCCAAGGAACCGGCGCCGCGAAGGTCGCACAGAAACACATTAAAACCAATTTCTGACAAAAAATCAGCGAATTCGACATAACGTTGATGATGTTCAAGCATCCCATGGAAAATGAAACAATTTCCAATCGGTTGTCTGGCCTTGACGTGCAATAGTTGTGTACGGTATCCGTCCGCATACGTATGTTCCGTGACGTCCATCCCTATCCCTCCGTTGTCTTGATTAGAATAAGCCAATCGCTTTCCCAGTCTCATCAATCCCCATATTCAAGGCGGCCGGTTGTTTCGGCAGACCCGGCATCGTCAAGACGTTACCTGTCAAGGCGACGAGGAAGCCAGCGCCGACCGACGGTTTCAACTCTCGCACCGTCACGGTGAACCCGTGTTGGTATCCGAGTTTCGTCGGGTCATCCGAGAGCGAGAACGGCGTCTTCGCCATACAAATCGGCAAGCTCTGCCAGCCGTTCGCTTCGATTTGTGCCATCTGTTTTTTCGCGGTTGCGGTAAAGGTGACGTCGGCCGCTCCATACACTTCACGGGCGATCGTCAAAATTTTCTGTTCGATGGAATCGGTTAACGCATAGAGCGGGGTAAACGAACTCTCATTCGACTCAATCGTGTCGATGACGGCCTCGGCGAGGGCACGACCGCCTTGTCCACCATTCGACCACACTTCACTGAGCGCCACTCGAATGTGGTTCGCTTCACACCAATCGAGGACGGCCGCCAACTCTTCGGCTGTATCCGAATTGAATCGATTGAGGGCGACGACGGTCGGCAAACCGAGTTTCCCCATCGTCTCGACATGTTTGGCGAGAAGTTTTAACCCGTTTCCGACAGCTCCGACGTTCTCGACGTGGAGTTGGTCTTTGGCGACACCGCCATGCATTTTCAAAGCACGGACTGTTGCCACGAGAACGACGGCGTCCGGGTTCAATTTTCCGATGCGTGACTTGATATGACAGAATTTCTCGGCGCCAAGATCGGCTCCGAAACCAGCTTCGGTGACGACATATTCACCGAGCTTGAGCGCGGTTTTCGTCGCAATCAATGAGTTGCATCCGTGCGCGATATTGGCGAACGGACCACCATGAACGAGGGCTGGTGTCTGTTCAAGTGTTTGCACCAAGTTCGGCTTGAACGCTTCTTTCAATAGCAGTGTCGCGGCACCGGCCGCACCGATTTGTTCGGCCGTGATCGGCTCATTGTCCCGATCGTATGCGACGACGATTCGCTTGATGCGTGCCTCGAGGTCAGTCAACGAATCGGCGAGACAGAGGATGGCCATGATTTCAGACGCGACCGTGATATCAAAGCCTTCTTCACGAGGTACGCCATGGGCACTGCCGCCAAGGCCAATCGTCACGTGACGGAGCGCCCGGTCATTCAAGTCGAGCACACGTTTCCAGACGATTTTCCGGACATCGATGCCAAGGTCGTTCCCTTGATGGAGATGATTGTCGAGCATGGCGCTAATCGTGTTGTGGGCCGCGGTGATAGCGTGCATGTCGCCTGTAAAGTGAAGGTTGATGTCTTCCATCGGCAACACTTGGCTGAATCCTCCGCCGGCGGCACCGCCTTTTAAGCCCATTGTCGGCCCGAGTGACGGTTCTCGCAAACAGACGATCGCTTGTTTGTCGAGTTGGTTGAGCGCTTGGCCGAGCCCGACGGTCACGGTCGACTTTCCTTCACCGGCTGGAGTCGGATTGATTGCCGTGACGAGAATGAGCTTCCCGTCTTCGCGAGTCGCCATCCGATCGATGACGTCGAAGGATAACTTGGCTTTATATTTCCCGTATAGGTCGAGGTCATCTTCTTGTAATCCGAGCTTTTCCGCAATCTCTTTGACGGGCAACATCTCGGCTTGTTGGGCAATCGTTAGGTCGGATAACGGTTTAATCGTCGTCATGTATAAAATCCCTCCACTTTCGAACATTGTAATCGGTTTATTTCATTTCATTCGTGAATCGACTTAGAATCAAGGTTTAATTCTTCATTCAGGAAGACTCGTTCGTGTTGTCATTGAGTTTATCATAACGCATCGTCTCGTATAATTCACCCATTGAGTGCAATATATTCCACCCTTTCCGTCAAATGTATCCGTTTTCATTTTGGTTATTTGAAGGTAAGTTGATAGTGGAGGCGATGAAGATGACAGAAACACCAAAACAACACAAGCGAAGACGAAATTGGAAGAAACCAGCGAGTTTTATTGCATTCGTCGGTCCGGCCTTTTTGGCGTTTGTGGCGATTGTGCTCATACCGTTCATAAACGGGATTTATTACAGCTTCACGGATTGGAACGGTGTGACGGGTCAGTTGAACGTAGTCGGGTGGGACAATTATCAGCGGATTCTATTCGAGGATGAACAGTTCCGCGCCTCGTTCTGGATTACGACGAAATACACGATTGTGGCCGTCATCTTGACGAACATCGTCGGTTTCTTACTGGCCTTACTGTTGACGATGAACATCAAGACACGCAATATCCTGCGCACCGTCTTTTTCATGCCAAACTTGATTGGCGGGCTCATTCTCGGATTCATTTGGCAGTTTATCTATGTGAAGGGCTTTGAATCAATTGGGGCACTGACCGGATGGAGTCTGTTCGAACTGCCGTGGCTCGGTGACGCCCGGACAGCCTTTTGGGGCATCGTCATCGTCGCCATCTGGCAAGGCGGAGGCTACGTCATGGTCATCTACATCGCAGCGCTTCAAAACGTGCCGACGGATTTGCTGGAGGCGGCCAAAATCGATGGGGCGAATCGGTTGAAGATGTTGCGTCACATCACGTTACCGATGATTATGCCGTCGATCACCATCTGTCTGTTTTTGACGATTTCCTGGTCGTTCAAAGTGTTCGACACGAACTTGTCGCTCACGAACGGTGGCCCATTCAAATCGACAGAGATGCTCGCCTTGAACATCTATACAGAATCATTCGTGAATAATAATTACGGGCTCGGCTCGGCGAAAGCGGTCATCTTCTTCCTTGTCGTCGCGGCGATTACCGTCACTCAAGTCTACTTGACGAAAAAGCGGGAGGTGGAGGCATGACGACAGAAAAAATTGAACGCATCGAAGCGAAGGTCGATTCATCTCCCCAGCGATTGCTACCGCAAAAACCGCTGCGGGCGGGTGGATATACGGCCGGTCTCGGTCTCGTCGAACTGGTGGCGATTCTACTTGGACTGTTATATCTCGTCCCGTTCTATTACGTCATCGTCAACTCGTTCAAATCAATTGCCGAGATTTACACGAACACGTCTGCCTTGCCGAGCGTCTGGCTCGCGTCGAACTATACAGAAGCCTGGGAGGCGATGAACTACGGACGCGTCTTCTTGAACTCGCTTCTCATCACGGCCGGGGCGAACCTTCTCATCGTGCTGTTCACCTCGATGGCGGCCTGGAAGCTCGTCCGGACAAAACATTGGATTTCGACCGTCATCTTCTTCTTGTTCGTCGCGGCGATGGTCATCCCGTTTCAGTCAATCATGATTCCGCTCGTGAAAGTGTCGAGCCTGCTCGGTCTTTTAAACAGTCATTGGGGACTGATGGTCATGTATCTCGGCTTCGGGTCTGGTATTTCGGTATTCTTATATCATGGCTTCATGAAGTCGATTCCGGAAGAGATTGAAGAAGCGGCCATCATTGACGGTTGCTCGACGTGGGGCGTGTTTTGGCGAATTGTCTTCCCGCTCCTCAAACCAATCACGGTGACAATCGTCATCTTGAACAGCCTTTGGATTTGGAATGACTTTCTCTTACCTTCACTTGTCCTCCGAGACATCGAGCTGCGGACGATTCCGCTCGCGACGTTCTATTTCTTCGGACAATATACAAAACAATGGGATTTGGCACTTGCTGGTTTAGTCCTTGGGATCGTTCCGCTCCTCGTCTTTTTCTTCGGTATGCAAAAGCATATTATCAAAGGGATTACGAGCGGCTCGATCAAATAACCCTGCCCAAGGGATCTCCCCCGTTCGCTACACGGGGGAGAATTTTTTTTTGGAAAAGTGGTTGACATTCGTCTGAATATTGATAATAATTGGGTCAATTCAATTGTGAACGACATTGAAAGGACGAGTACACAGAAGACGTAAGCAAAGCGAGCCGGGGAAGGTGAGAGCCCGGACTGAAATCTCTGTCGAAGAACCTCCTGGAGTCGCTACCCGAACGCTTTGCAAGTAGACGTAGCCGGACTGTTCCCCGTTATCGGAACTACGAGATGTTCGTCTCGAAAAAGTGAGTAGATTCGTCTACTAATTTGGGTGGCACCGCGGAGCTTGAAGCCTTCCGTCCCATAGTCCATGGGATTGGAGGGCTTTTTTCTATTGCTCCATCCCGAAATCCCACAATTGGAGGAAGAAAACATGACAACAACAGCAATGAGCAAGATGAAGGAAAAACAACAGGCGATTACAGTAGTGAAGGCGACATTCGAAGACAAGTTCAGCACGGCGCTCGGACTCACACAAGTTCAGGCCCCACTGTTCGTCACATCGGCGAGCGGTGTCAACGACCACTTGAACGGTGTCGAACGCATCATCCAGTTCGATACGCAGTATCCAGGGCATGAACTCGAAATCGTTCAGTCGCTCGCGAAGTGGAAACGTGAAGCGCTCGGCCGCTACGGATTCGAAGTCGGTGAAGGGTTGTACACACAGATGCGCGCCATCCGTCGGGATGAAGAACTCGACGCGACACACTCACTCCACGTCGATCAATGGGACTGGGAACGTGTCATCGCTCGGGAACACCGGACGACGGAGTACTTGAAGGCGACGGTCGAAACGATTTACGCGGCACTCCGCGAGACGGAACAGACGGTCGAAACGATGTACGGGATTGAGGCGATCTTGCCAGAGTCGATTCACTTCTTGACGAGCCAAGAGTTAGAAGACCTTTACCCGGATCTTACACCAAAAGAGCGTGAGCACGCGATTTGTAAAGCGTACGGTGCGGTCTTCCTCTCGCAAATCGGCGGCGCACTCGCTTCGGGCGATAAGCACGACGGTCGCGCGGCTGACTATGACGACTGGTCGCTCAACGGCGATATCCTCGTCTGGCACCCGGAACTCGAATCGGCGTTCGAACTGTCATCGATGGGAATTCGTGTCGACGAGACAGCGCTTGCCGAGCAGTTGGTGACAGCCGGAGCTGAAGACAAACGCAAGTACCCGTTCCACCAAGCGGTCCTCGAAGGACGTCTCCCGCTTACAATCGGGGGTGGCATCGGGCAATCGCGTGTCGCCATGTATTTGCTTCGTGCTCGTCACATCGGTGAAGTCCAATCTTCGGTCTGGCCGAGTGAGATGATCACAGCATGTGAAGAAGCTGGAATCAGCCTGTTGTAATTATATAGAAGAAACTAAAACCAGGACTTTCTTTTCAATAAGAAAGTCCTGGTTTTCTGTGCAACATTTTCCACCCTACACGTCAATTTTGACACCTACATAATGGAAGCGTTTTCATCTAAAGTTAGGGTGTACCGAATGATGAAGGATTGTCGACTCTATACTTAGGAGGAAGCGAAATGAAACGTAAATGGAAATTATCAACTGCCGTCATGACGGCAGGGATGGTATTGACGCTTGCGGCCTGTGGCGGCGGGTCGCTTACGGAAGATGAAGGATCGAACGATGCGAACGCGGATAACGGGGACAAGCAAGACGTCACGTTGAACGTCTTCCAGTTTAAAGCGGAAATCGCCAAAGATCTTGAAGCGATGGCGAAAGAATACGAGGAAGAGACGGGCGTCAAAGTGACCGTTCAAACGGTCGGCGGCGGAGCCGATTACGGCGCTGCGCTCAAGTCACAGTTCGCGTCAGGCAACGAGCCGGACATCTTCAATAACGGCGGGTTCACCGAAGCTCAGACATGGAAAGACAAATTGGAAGATTTGTCAGGCGAGAAGTGGGTCGGGGATTTGACGGAAGTGGCCAAGGAACCGATGACGATGGACGGAAAACTGTACGGGATGCCGATGAACTTGGAAGGATACGGCTTCATCTACAACAAGGAGCTGTTCGAGAAGGCGGGCATCAGTGAGTTGCCGAAGACGTTGTCTGAGTTGACGGATGCGGCTGAGAAGTTGGATAAAGCAGGCATCACACCGTTCTCGGTCGGTTATGCCGAGTTTTGGATTCTCGGAATTCACTTGCTCAACATTCCGATGGCGCAACAAGACGACCCGGATGCGTTCATCCAGGCACTCAACGAGAATAAAGAAAAATTTGAGGACAATGAGCAGTTCCAACAATTCTTGAAACTGTTTGACCTCACCATCAAATACGGCAATAAGAACCCGCTCACGACGGACTATAACACGCAAGTCACACAGTTCGCTCAAGGTGAGACGGCAATGCTTCAGCAAGGGAACTGGGCGCAACAGATGATTCTCGACGTGAATCCGGACATTGAGATGGGCTTCGTCCCAATCCCAATCAACGATGACAAAGAGAAGATGGATCGTCTCCCGGTCGGCGTCCCGAACAACTGGGTCGTCAATAAAAACTCGAAGTATAAAGAAGAAGCGAAAGACTTCCTCGAATGGATGGCGACATCTGATACAGGTAAAGATTACATGGTCAACAAATTCAAATTCATTCCGGCGTTCAAGTCGATCGAAGCGAACGACCTCGGTCCGCTTGCTGACGACATCTTGGCTTATTCGAACGAAGGCAAGACGATTTCATGGAACTGGTTCAAGTATCCGGATGGCGCGGTCAACGAGTACGGCGCGTTGATGCAAGCGTACGTCGGTGGTCAAAAGACCGGAGACGAGATGCTCCAAGACTTCACAAAAGTATGGGCCGATAAGGCAAAATAACAGCAACACAAGCAGCGAAATGACCCCTTCGCCGCTTGTGTTTTTTTTATGAAGAAACTGTCACACGAATCCCATAAAAACGACACACATACCCCCGTGGGTTTTCGTACAATATGTTCTGTAAGCGATTCATCAAGAGGAGGGGTTATGAGACGACTAAGCTGGTTACTCGCGTTATGGTTCTTCTCACCGATAGCTGTTCAAGCGGACACAGAACCGGTGTTGCTCGAAGAACCGATTGTGATTCAATCGAACGAAACGTTCAACGGTGCAGGAAAACGGTTCATCAGTTGTGAACGACCCGCTTTCCAACTCGAAGGAATCGGGGCCGTGCTCGAGAACGTCGAGATCGAACAGTGCGAACGGACGACTGTACCCGCGGTGCTCGTCGAGGGGTTGGGCCACCAAGTCATCGATGCGAGAATCGAAGCAGCCGGGACCGGGATTGCCGTCAGTGACAGTCATGGGGTCCGGTTGATTCGACCGAACGTGACCGGGACAGGTCGGGGAGAAGGCATCTCCGTACATAATAGTGAAGCGACGGTGATTAAAGGTGCCATCATCGACCACGCCCGAGACGGGATTTACATCGAAGATGGGAGCGGACATGAATTGGTTCGGCCACTCGTTATGAACTCACGGTACGGCATTCATCTCATGTTCCCGACGGACGTTTCAATCACCTCACCCATCCTGCACCATAACGAAACCGGCGCGATGGTGATGGGAACCGAGCGCGTCAGCATCGAAAATGGACAAATTCATGACCAGACAGGTGCGACGGGGATGGGGCTCATGCTGTTCGAGGCGGTCGAGACGACCGTTCGTGCGAATGCAATTCATGGGAACCGCGTGGGGATTTACGCCGAGAAATCGGAGTGGACGGCAATCCATCATAACGGAGTGAACGGAAATGATATCGCGTTGCGGTTGCAGCGGGCTACCGGGATGACCCTGGCCGGGAATGATTTGACACATAATCGCTATCCGGTCATATCGTTCAAAGCGGCTGACAACGTGATTACCGGCAACAGATGGGGCGGGCTGACGCTTGATTTGACCGAGGACGGACAGAGCGAGATTCCGTATCGGGCTGACCCGTATTTGTTTTTGCTCGCCGATTCGTATGAAGCGTTTGAATTATTGTACGGGGCCCCCGGGCTGACCGTACTCGAGCGTGCCCTCAGAAGTCCCGATGAGGTCACGCTCATTGACACGGCGCCACTTGTGACGAATTTCAAGTTTACGTGGCAAGGAACAGTCGGGGCGACCGTGTTAAGTGGATTATTGATGTTATTATGGCGATTTGGGAGGAAACAAGATGATTACTTATAAGAAGATGGCAGGATTACTTACCGTATCTGGATTGACACTCGCGCTAGGGGCGTGTTCAAGTGCGGCAGCGGAACCGTTCGACATCAAATGGGGCGAGACCGAATGTGAAGTGTGCAACATGAAAATCATGGACGAACAGTTCGCTGCCGAGGCAATCATGGACAACGGAAAAGGCTATGCGTTCGATGACATCGGTTGTTTGATGCGGGACTGGTATCCGGAACAGACCGAGGAAGACATTGCGGCCATGTACGTCAAAGACTATAACACGAAAGAATGGGTCGATCTCGAGGAAGGAACGTTCGTCCACGATAAGATGTCGAAGACGCCGATGGCATACAATATTGTCTCGTTCGCAAAAAAAGCGGACGCTGAGGCATATGCGGATGAGAACGGCGGAACGGTCATGGACTTCGACGACTTGAAAGAGCATTCATGGGAACGTGGTGAGATGAACCAACATAAAAAAATGAACACGGGTGATGACAACAAGATGAGTGACAGTGATTCATCAGAAGGCCACGGACAGTAAATGATGCTCTGGCGGATCGAGTGGTCGCGCACGTTGCGTCAAAAAGAGAGTTACGTCTTCCTGTTCACTTGGATGGTGACGCTCGTCTTGCTCGGTGGTCTTGGACAAGCACTGCCGGTAGCGTCTGCCTACACGAACGTCAACGCGTCACTGCTCACGATTATCGGTCTCGTCTTGCCGCTGTTCGTCATGTTGACGACGGCACTCCAATGGGGAGGAGAGCGGGAGTCAAAACGGTTGCGCCTCTTGACGACGTACCCGCTATCGATGTTTCGTCTCATTTGGATGCGATACAGCGCTTTTCTCGCGACGCAAGCTTTGATCGTGACGCTCGCCTATGCACTCGCCTCATTCGTCGTATCGATGCCCCTCACCACATGGTTCGTCTTATGGACCTATTCAATCGGACTCATCGCGTATGGGGCGGCGCTCGGGACGTTCGTTGGCGTTATCGGTCGAAATCGACTTCAAGCCGTCCTTCTGTCTTTCCTCATCTGGATCGTCATGATTTTATTGTGGCCAACGATACTCGTAAGTGTCATTGCTTGGATGCCGTATGGGATTCAGGCGGAAGCGATGATCGGTGCTTTGTTCTTGAACGGATTTGAACTGTTGCGTGTCTGGGTGAGCGCGGTTTTAGCAGCACCTGATTTGTTCGGCGCCATCTATGAGACGTTTATTGATTGGCTCGATGGATCAATCGGCACGGCCGTCGTCGGTTTTACAATCGCAACGGTTATTCTTTGGATGCTATCCGCTTCAGCCTGGTGGTTACGACGGGAGGGTCGACATGATTCAGCTTAAGCAAGTAGGGAAACGTTACGGCGAGTCATGGGCGCTCCATCCGCTCGACGTAACGATAGAAGCGGGTCAAATCGTGGCTTTGTGCGGCAGCAATGGGGCAGGTAAATCGACGCTGTTGAATCTCATGAACGGCACGATCACCCCAAGCGTCGGGAGCGTGTCGTTGAACGGTCGAACGATTGGTGACGGGAAAGCGTACCATCAGACGTTCGGTTACATGCCAGACGATTTTGCGTTCGACCCGTCTTGGACCGTCGGTGAGACGTACGCCTATTACGCCTTATGGCAAGGTGTGAAGCCGGACAAGGTACTGTTGAAGCGAGTCGGTCTCGATGAACTGAGGCATCGTCACGTTGGGAAGCTATCGAAAGGGATGCGACAACGGCTCTTGCTCGCGCAGGCGCTCGTAACCAAACCAGACATCCTACTCCTCGACGAACCGACGAACGGACTCGACCCAACATGGATGCATCTGCTCGGCGGTCTGTTACGGGATGAAGCGGCGCGTGGAGCGACAATCGTCTGTTCGACACATCAGCTCGACGTCGCAGCGATGCTTGCTGACGAAGTGTGGATGCTCAAGGACGGTCGGGTCGCCGGTCGCGTTATCGTAACGGACGAAACGGAGGCCTACGCTGAGATTAAACGTTTCTTTTTCGAATCGGAAGTTGAGGCTTGTCAAACGGGCGTCGCTCGCACAAAATAATAGACAGTTGAAGTGGTGCTCGGAACCTTCCGGCACCACTATTTTATTGGGGAGATGACAGATATGAGAAAGAATGTCACGGTCGCGTTGTTGTTGGCGACTTTTTTAGCGGCGATTGAAGGGACGGTCGTCTCGGTCGCGACGCCGGTCATCGCGAGCGAGTTGAACGGGGCCGCCCTCGTGAGTTGGGTGTTCGCCGCCTTCTTGCTGTTCACGGCGGTGTCGACACCGATTTATGGAAAAGTGGCCGATTTGTTCGGTCGCAAGCGGGTCCTACTGTTCGGGATCGGTTTGTTCACCCTTGCCTCGCTCTTATGCGGTCTCGCCACATCGATGGAGCAATTGATTATCTTTCGGGCGCTCCAAGGACTTGGTGCCGGGGCGGTATTGCCGATTTCGATGACCATCATCGGCGATTTGTATAAGTATGAGGAACGTGGCAAGATTCAAGGCATCTTAAGCGCGGTCTGGGGGGTCTCGGGCGTGCTCGGGCCGGTCATCGGCGGGTTCTTGGTCGAGACGTTGTCTTGGCGCTACGTCTTCCTCTTAAACGTACCGTTCGCACTGTTATCGTTCATCATGATCATTGTCTTCTATAAAGAGACGGTGACCGAGACGACGGAGCGGATTGACGTCAAAGGGGCGCTGTTGTTCGCGTTCGGTACGACGGCATTCTTATATGGACTGATCACGTTCAGCGAAACGAACGTCTGGACACCATCGATCATCGTCAGTGCCGTGTTCAGTGTCGTTCTGCTTACCAGTTTCTTTTTATCAGAGCGGCGTGCGAAAACACCGTTACTACCGCTCGATTTATTGAAACAACCGATTATCGCATCCATCAATGGCGCCGTCTTCTTCGCGGCATGGGTGCTCGTCTCGATGTCGGCCTATATCCCAATCTGGGCCCAGGCCGTACTTGGTAAATCGGCGACGGAAGCCGGATTCATGCTGATGCCACTCTCGGTCGCTTGGACGTTCACGTCGATTATCGGCGGCCGTACACTTGGAGCGGCCTCGCCACGGCGTCGGGCCGTGACAGGAATGAGTCTCTTGTTGATCGGGACAATCATCTTGACGCTGCTCACGCAATCAAGCCCAGACCTGTTCGTCTACCTCGCTGTCGCCATTATCGGCGTCGGGTTCGGCTTGTCACAGCCGATGTTCATCGTCGTTTTACAGACGGTCGTGTCTTATCGTCAACGCGGGACCGCGACGGCGGCAAACTCCTTCTTGAGTACCGTCGGTCAGACGCTCGGTGTCGCCGTATTCGGTGCCGTGTTTAACTTCATCGTCCTGAGTGGC
Organism: Exiguobacterium chiriqhucha RW-2; assembly: GCF_000416965.1. Taxonomy (GTDB): domain Bacteria; phylum Bacillota; class Bacilli; order Exiguobacteriales; family Exiguobacteriaceae; genus Exiguobacterium; species Exiguobacterium chiriqhucha. The sequence goes on along the minus strand of NZ_ATCL01000021.1, from coordinate 93,671 downwards.
TTCCGTGACGAGCCCGGGTTAAGCGGTGTGTCACTCGAATCGTTCTTCAATCGGAGTATGACCGAGGCGCTAAACGCGACAGTCCGGCTCCAAGGCGAGCAACTCATCGCCACAGGATTGAACACGGTCTTCATCGGTGCGGCACTTGCCGCATTCATCGCACTGTTGATTGCGCTGCGTTTACCGGTTAGCCCACCCGAACCTTCACGCGATAACTAAAGACACGGTATGATGGTGAAAAGGAGGCGATCATGTTGAGACGATGGATGTTCATCTTGTCGCTCGTATTTGTTGCCGGTTGTGCCTCGGAATCGACCGAGGCGCCGGAACCTGAACAGGCACCAGTCGAAGAGTCGACCGAAGAAGCACCGTCTGACACGGCACCTGATCCGGAACCAACTGAGCCAGAAGGCGACGTGTCGACCGGTGCGACCGAATCGATTGTCGAACAGTTAGAGGCACCGTGGTCAATCGCAAAAACCGATGACGGATGGCTCGTCTCAGAACGCGGCGGCACGATTGCCGTCATCGATGCAGACGGGAGTCTCGACCGACAAGCGGTCGTCTTGGACGAAGACGTGCTTGAAATCGGAGAAGGCGGTCTCCTCGGACTCGCGTTGACCGTAGATTTTGCGACGTCACGCCAACTGTACGCTTATCATACGTACGGGACACCCGGGAACGTCCAAAACCGGGTCGTCGAGTTGACGTGGGATGGCAATCAGTTTGAAGAGACGGACGTCGTGCTCGATGAGATTCCAGGGGCCCAGTTCCATAACGGCGGACGGTTATTGCTCGACGGTGACGTGCTTTGGGTCACGACCGGAGATGCGCTCGTGCCGGAACTTGCTCAAGACGAGACATCGATTGCCGGAAAAGTGTTACGGGTGCCATTATCCGGAGCGGGCAATCCGACCGATTGGATTTATTCGTCCGGGCACCGCAATCCTCAAGGTTTGACGAAAATCGAGGATACGTTCTATGCGAGTGAACATGGGGCGTCCGGTCACGATGAAGTGAATATCATCGAAGAGGGTAACAATTACGGCTGGCCGCTCATCGAGGCAGACCAAGAACGAGATGGGCTCGAGACACCATGGTTCGAGGTCGGGGAGACGTCGTGGGCACCGTCGGGCATCGTTGCCGACGACCGTTACGTGTATATGGCGACGCTGCGCGGGAATCGCCTCGTTGCCATCGACCGGGAATCACGTGAGGTCATCCCGCTCGTCGAGGATAAAGGTCGCATCCGTGACGTCTGGTTGGAAGACGACGGACTTTACTACATCACAAACAATACGGACGGACGTGGCAACCCTGGAAGTGGGGACGACCAGCTGTATCGCCTCACGATCGAATAGAAACTGACATACGTGTCAGTTTCTATTTTTTTGTTGAATACATCCATTTATCCGGTATAATGGACTTCATATGGAAAATGAAGGGGATTTTTACATGAAACAATCGCAATTGGTACATAAGAACGAAACATTGTATTTTGGACTGCTCGTCGCCGCCAGCGTGTTGACGGTGGTGCTAGGAATCGTCTTCACGATTGCCTCGCTCGGCATCTTTTTATGGGTGATCGGATCAATTTTAGCACTGTCTCTATTCACACACTGGCTCCAAATCGGATATATTCGCACGAACGGCGTCAAAGTCACGGAGCGTCAATTCGCCGACCTGTATCAGACGTATCAGCGTGTCGGGCAGGAAATGGGAATTCGCTTACTCCCAGACGTGTACATTCTTCAAGCCGGAGGCGTCTTGAACGCTTTTGCGACTCGTTTCTTCCAAAAGAACATGGTCATTCTGTATTCGGATGTCGTCGAGTTGTCACGTGACGGATATACGAAAGAAGTTGAATTTGTCATTGCCCATGAGTTGGCACATATTCGCCGGAATCATGTCCAAAAACAATGGGCGATGATGCTCGGCGGTTGGATTCCGTTTTTAGGGTCGGCTTATTCGCGTGCTTGTGAGTTTACGTGTGACCGTATGGCCGCCCATCATATTCAAGATCAGGCGGCATCGAAACGTGCTCTCACGATTCTTGCGATTGGTGGGAAATTGGCAAAAGAAGTGAGCGAGTTTGACTACTTATATGAAGCGAGTCGTGAGAACGGATTTATCGCCAAGTTGAGCGAGTTGTTATCGACACATCCGCCACTCCCGAAACGAATTGCGGCCATCGCGACGAACGCCGGTGAGACGAACGTTCCGGTCTTCAAGACGGCAGGGTATGTCAAAGGGTCGATTATCGGGACGATTGTATTGAGTGTCATTGTCAATGTGGCCATTGTCGCCTGGTTGTTCACGAGCGACGGATTGACTGGCTTCTCAGAAGGGTTCGGCTCTCTTGATGCCATGGCAGAAGAGCCGATTCAAGAACTTGCCTACAACGCCGCAACGTACGAAGAGTTTGAGGCCTTACTGGCAGACGGGGCTGACGTCAACACGCAAGACTTGTACGGCGACACGCCGCTTCATAACTTGCTCTATAATGAAGGCGTGGACATCGATACGGTTGGGTTGTTGCTTGAGAACGGCGCCGACGTCTCGCTTGAGAACGAGGATGGCATGACGCCGGCCGAACTCGCAGCTGACTCCGGGCAACCGACAGGCATCATCGAATTGATTCAATCATACGAATAAATAACGAGGTTTATGGCCGGAACAAAGGTCATAGACCTTTTTATTTTCAAGTATTGCAAACGCTTGCATAAGCCGTGATATAATGACAGCGAGGAGGCGATACGTGGATGAGCATTCGGACGAAGCTGACGGGAATGATCGCATTGACGATTATCGTTCCCGTCATTTTGGCGACGATCATTTCCTTTTGGTACGTCAAAGACCGGGAGCGGGAACGGGGGCTTCAGCTCACGGAATGGTCGCTTGAGCGAGGCACACTACAGATGGAACGGTATGTCTCGGACTTGAGTCGCTTGCCGACGAGTCTGTATGCGAATCGGGATGTGCTCGATATTCTCGAGTACGGCCCGGGACTGTCGCTCGAACAGACTGAACTCGAGGTACGACGGGCGCTGCTCGGGATGTACTTATCCCGTGAGGATGTGGCCCAAATCCAACTGCTCATGCTTGAGGATATGGATTCGTTCGCCGCCTATAAGATGAAAGTGTCCCCGCGCTCGAAACGGCAGCCAAGTGAGATTCAGCAACAACTATTGAAATATGAGGAGAGCCGCGTCCTGCTTGAGGCCTCGCATCCGCTCGTGCCCTATCATGATTTCGGGCCGCTCGTCTCGGAAGAGCAGGTCGTCACACTCCATTTCCGACTCGACAAAATCGAGACGGATCAGCCACTCGCGATATTGTCGATTGATATTCCGGAGGACATTTTCATCGGCCAACTCGCCTCACTACAGAACAATCCGAGCGAGAGCCTCTGGTTCGTCGGGGGAGGCAATCAAGTGTTCGCACAACTCGGTGACGGTGAAATCCCGCAAAATGTATCGACGAACTCGCTGTCGAGCGATGGAAAGCATCACCGTATCGTCAAATCGTTCGAGTTTGAGAACCAGACGTTCTACGTCGGAAAATCGATACCGGATCGATTGTTGACCGAGCCGGCGTCGCGGACGTCGTTCATCATCTTTGTCGTCGGGATGGTGTCGCTCGTATTGGCATTGATTGGGGCGACCTATGCCTCGATGCGTTTGACGACTCCAATCAAGACGCTCACGTCGAACATTTGGCGAATCGAACAAGGGGACATGACGGTCTCATTCGATTCCCTCGGAAATGATGAGTTCGGCGTGCTCGGACGGCAGTTCAAGCGGATGATTGAACGAATCGATGATTTGATTCAACGGGAGTACCGATTGGCGCTCGAGAATCGGACGAATGAGCTGAGGGCGCTCCAAGCCCAGACGAACCCACACTTCCTGTTCAACGCCTTGCAGTCAATCGGGACGCTCGCATTGAAAGGCGATGGCAAGACGGTGTACCGTCTCATCACGCAGCTCTCCTCGATGATGCGCTATACGATGCACCCTGATGAGTCGCTCGTGACGCTAAAGCGAGAAGTCGATCACCTCACGTCCTACATTCGCTTGCAACAAGTCCGGTTCCCGGATCAATTTGAGATTGAGGTCGATGTGCCGGAGCCGCTCCTCGATTTGATTGTGCCGAAGATGATTTTGCAGCCGCTCGCCGAGAACTTTTTCAAGCATGGGTTTGAGCGCGACGGTGCGACAGCGGCCAACCGTTTCTCCGTGCGAATTCATCAGTCGGGACAAAATCTTGTGATTCATTGTGAGAATAGCGGACGCGATCTCTCGGATGAAGAGTTGACGCTATTGAAAGAACGGATCGAGGTATCGACCGAGCCATTGAATGGGGCGGAAGGTACCGGTTTAAAGAACATTCGGGATCGACTCATGTTAAACTATAATCGGGAGGCTCAGTTTATGTTGGCTACACCAGAGACAGGCGGATTTCGTATTGTCATGCGTTTCCCGGCCGTAAAGGAGGCGGATGCGTCATGACGAAAGTGTTGATCGTTGATGATGAATCGCCGGTACGGGAAGCGGTGAAACTGCTCGGGGAGTGGGACCGGCTCGGCGTCACGAAAGTGATTGAGGCGCAAGACGGGGAAGAAGCGAAACGGATTATCGTCAAAGAACGGCCGGCGTTGATTTTATCGGACCTTCAAATGCCTCGATGTAACGGCATCGAGTTGATGGAGTGGGTCCATATGGAGGCGGAGACGGCCAAACTGATCGTCTTGACGGGCTATGACGAATATTCGTACATGCGGCGCGCGATCCAGCTAGGCAGTTTCGACTACTTGCTGAAACCGATTGACCCGGATGTCTTGAACGAGACGCTCGCACGTGCCCTCGCCGACGTCATTCCTGACGAAGACGATCCGATTCTACAGATTGGCGCGTTCATCGAACGCCATTATGCGGAAGAACTCAGCTTACAAGGGATGAGCGAGCGCTTTTACTTGAGCCGCGAATACATATCGCGTCGCTTCAAACAGCAGTACGGCGTCAACTTATCCGAATACTTGCTGTCGATCCGGATGCTCGAGGCGAAACGTCTCCTTGAGACGAGTAGACAACGTATTTATGAAGTCGCCCAAGCGGTCGGCTTTTCGGATGATAAGTATTTCCGGAAAGTCTTCAAAAAACAGATTGGTATCACCCCGAATGAATATCGGGAGCAGTGCCAACGACTATCTTGAAGGAGGAATTTAATCATGAGTGTACACATTGGGGCAGAAGCAGGACAAATCGCAGAAACGGTATTATTGCCAGGAGATCCGTTGCGTGCGAAATATATCGCGGAGACGTTCCTCGAGGATGTTGAGTTATACAACGAAGTCCGCGGCATGTATGGCTTCACAGGAACATATAAAGGAAAACGTATTTCCGTTCAAGGGACTGGGATGGGTGTTCCATCGATGTCGATTTACGTGAACGAATTGATTATGTCATACGGCGTAAAAAACTTGATTCGTGTCGGTACGGCTGGCGGAATTCAAGAAGACGTCAAAGTACGTGACGTCGTCATCGCGATGAGTGCATCGAGTGAGATGGCCCAAAACCGGGTTCGTTTCAACGGCATGGACTATGCACCGACAGCGACGTTCGACCTCCTACATCGTGCATATTTGAACGCCGAAAAGGCTGGTATTCCGGTCAAAGTCGGTCAAATCTTCACAGCCGACCAGTTCTACCAGGATGATTTCCACCATTTCAAGAAGTGGGCCGACTTCGGTTGCCTCGCCATCGAGATGGAAGCGGCAGGTCTCTACACACTCGCTGCGAAACACAAAGTGAATGCGTTGACGATCCTCACAATCTCAGACCACTTGTTGACAGGTGAAGAGACGACATCGGAAGAGCGTCAATCGACGTTTGACGAAATGATTCGTGTCGCACTCGATACAGCGGTCGAAGTCACAAACTAATGAACACGCCTTACAGACCATTGGTTTGTAAGGCGTTTTTGTGTCCGCGCGCCTTGTCTTGTATACAAAGTGAAACTGGCAGGCTAGACTGAAGCTGAAACGAACAGTTCCCGTATCGGGCTGGATCAAGGAGTTGTCATCATGAATAAAGCGTCCGCTTTTGTCATTTATAGTATCGTCTTTTTTGCCTTCTTTGATTTATTCGCCCAGCTTCCGGTCATGAGCACGTTTGCGACATCGGTTGGTGCGACACCGTTCATCGCAGGGCTCGTCATCGCCGTCTACTCGTTGTCGAATACGTTCGGCAACATTTTATCCGGCATTTGGACCGACCGGATTGGTCCGATCGTCATCTTGCTCGTTGGTCTTGCGCTGTCGAGCCTCAGTCTCTTGTCGTATCATCTCGTCGACACAGCGACGACGCTATTAATTGTCCGGATCGTGCACGGCTTTGTAGCGGGTTTGATTGTCCCAGCCGCGTTCACGTTGTCCGCCAATCTGACTGCCGCGAACCGACAAGGTAAAAAAGTGGCATTGACCGGCAGTTTTGTTGGTTTGGCAGCCATCGTCGGTCCGGCGTTCAGCGGCATCATGGCCAGCCAGACGACCGTGCCGATCGTCTTCACGTACGTCGCGCTGTTCGGGGTAGCCGTCGCGCTCCTCGCACTCGTCTTTTTGCGCCCGTCGAAGTTAACGCTTGAACCTTCCCATCGTACAGATGAAGGGACGTCGCGCCTGGAACGAGACGTAGTGAAAGCGTATATCGGCGCCTTCCTCTTGATGTTCTCGCAAGGGGCAATCGCGTACTTGCTTCCCCTTTACGTGCAGGCGCTCGGGTATGACTCTCGTCTGAGCGGGACATTGCTCAGCACGTTCGGTATCATGGCGGTGCTCGTGTTTGTGTTGCCGACGAATCGCCTGTTCGACCAAATCGAACCAGCGAAGCTCGCGGCACTCGGTGTCGGCATTCTCGGTGTGAGCCAACTGTTGATTGGCCAATCAGAGACGTCGCTCCTCTTGTACGCTGTCCTCGCCTTGTATGGCGTCGGGTTCGCCATCTTATTCCCAGCCATCAATACGATGTTGATTAAAGCGACGAATCAGGCCAATCGTGGTAAGTCGTACGGCTATTTTTATGCGTTCTTCTCGCTCGGGACAGTGACGGGCTCGGCATTGTTAGGCTGGCTCTCGATTACGCTGACACAAAAATTCGCGCTGACAGGTGGCATCCTGCTCGTCGCCGGTTTGATATTTGTCGTCATGCAACAAACGAAGAAACGGGACGTGCCTGTCAGATAGGACGGACGCATATCGAAGGTTCAAAATGGTCGCTGACCGAGTGAAGATGATAAGATGAAGCTAGCGTTATCATCCAAGGGAGGCAGATTTATGCTCGCACCAATCGAACAGTTGACCATTGAAGAGCTCATTCGTAAACAGCGTCGCTTCTTTCGGACGCAAGCGACCAAGTCGCTCGCATTCCGTCTCAGCATGTTGACGTTTTTAAAAGAGTCAATCAAGCATCATGAAGCAGAGATTCTTCAAGCGTTGGAGCAGGATTTGAACAAATCAGAACTCGACGCGTTCACGACGGAGATCGGTTTCGTCTATGACGAAATCACACGGACGACACGTGAGTTGAAGCGTTGGATGCGCCCGAAACGTGTCCGTGGCGCCTCAATCCATCTGGGGACGCAAAGTGAGGTCATGTATGAACCTTACGGAACGGTACTCGTGATCGCTCCGTGGAACTATCCGTTTCAATTGGCGATGGCGCCGCTCATCGGAGCGATTGCCGCAGGCAACACGGCTGTCGTGAAACCTTCGGAATTGACACCGAACGTCGCCCAAATGATCACGAAAGTGCTCGAACGGGCGTTCACCGACCGCTACGTCGTCAGCGTCGAAGGGGATAAGGACGTTGCGACCGAGTTGCTTGCCCAGAAATGGGACCATATCTTCTTCACAGGGTCGACGCCAGTCGGGAAAATCGTCATGGAAGCGGCGGCGAAGCACTTGACGCCCGTCACGCTCGAACTTGGTGGGAAATCACCGGCCATCGTCCATGAAGATGCCAATATCGAAATTGCAGCCAAGCGCATCGCCTGGGGCAAATGGATGAATGCCGGGCAGACATGCGTCGCTCCGGATTACGTCCTTGTCCACGAATCTAAACGAGAGGCATTCCTCGAGGCCATCAAACGGGAGGCGTTCACGATGTTCGGAAACGGCGTCGGGACGAAACGGTTCACACGAATCGTCAATGAGACCCACTTCGACCGCTTGACCGCATATTTGACAGAAGGAGACATTTTCTTTGGTGGCCAGACGGACCGGGACGAATTGAAGATTGCCCCGACCGTGTTGACGGATATCGAGGAGGACGCGAACGTGATGAAAGATGAGATTTTCGGACCGATTCTACCAGTCCTCACGTACCGCCAACTCGACGAAGTGATTGAGTTTGTGTCATCGCGTCCGCATCCGCTCGCGCTCTATTTGTTCACCGAGACGAAAGCCGTGGAGCAGACCGTGATGAAACACCTCACGTTCGGTGGAGGCTGTGTCAATGACGTGCTCATGCATTTGACGAACCCGAACCTGCCGTTCGGCGGCGTCGGCGAGAGCGGGATGGGCTCGTACCATGGACGTTACAGTTTTGAGACGTTTAGTCACGCCAAATCGATTTTACGAAACACGACGAAATTTGATTTACCAATTCGTTATCCGAACTTCAAAGCGGCCGAGAAGTTGATTCGACTCGTCTACCGTTGACCAGACTAGACTGCAGGGAGCCTGCAGTCTTTTTTTGTGGGCAAAGAATAAGAAGATTGTTTGAAATGTCACATACTTTTATGAAACTAGCTACATACCTCTTGTATAATATAGCCATACACATGACGTACGAGACTTAATCAGATATACGATTAGTGGAGGGAGCAGATAACATGACTATGAAATGCGGAACGACCAAACCGAACAGCTTTGTCTTTTCGCAAGAGACGAAACAGCTCTTGCTCGAGATGATGACGTTTCAAGATCATTCGAAAGGGAGCATCGTTTGTTGGGAAGGCGAGAAGTGCAACAAGTTCTTTTATTTGAAGAGCGGTTCCGTCAAATTCACGAAGCTGACGAAAAAAGGGAGCGCACTCATCATGTTCATCTATGGGGCGGACGACTTCTTCGGGGAGTTCGATATCGACGAGGTGTTCCCGAGTTCGTATAGCATCGAGACGACATCGGACAGTGTCATCGGTTGGATCTCGAAGCAAGAGATGGATGAACTCGTTCGGCGCGATGCGCAGTTGGCCACTGAAGTATTGCGGTGGACGTCGATGATGCGCAAGCAGTCCGAGATGAAACTCCGTGACTTGCTGCTATATGGGAAACCGGGTGCCCTCGCCTCCACGTTATTACGCATGGCGGCGATGGACGGCGTCGAGTCAGCAGAAGGGATCGTCGTGCCGAAACATCCGTCAGACGGGGAGCTCGGTCAGCTGATTGGCGCACCTCGCGAGACGGTGAATCGGATGATGAACCAGTGGCGGAAGGAAGGCATGTTGACGACGACGGGGACAGAGATGATTTTGCATGACATCGATTTCTTGAAAGAACTATGTTACTGCGAAGGCTGTCCCGCCGGTATCTGTCGGCTTTAATCTTTCAAGAGAGCTGCAACATTTCACCTTGTCAAAGCGCGTGAAACCGAACAGGTGGTTGACTCGATTCGTGTCGGGACAATCGCCTTTTTTGTATGCCTTTATACCAAATGTGAACTTTATGTGTGGAAACTACGCAAATTTGATGTGATTGTCACTTTTGGAGTGATAAATGTCACATATTAATCCCCATCCCATTTCATACAATAAAAGTGGAAATCACAGGGAAAGGGGTCCTTCACGTGGAGAAAAACGATGGACAAGAACCGAACTTAAAAGGCACGTTCACATCGGTCATGATTGTCGCGGGCGTCATCATTGCCATGTGGTCGTCAGTGTTTTACCTATTTATGACGCGATAACGAGCAGGAGGAGAGCAACAGATGCATATTCATAAACTTGAAAAATATTGGCTTGTATTCGGCATCATTTTATTAGGTGTGTTTTTAACCGTGCTTGGTATCTCTGCCTTTGCGGCAGGAAATCAACCGGCTTCGGACGCGGATTTAATCGATCCGGCGAAAGTACATCAAACCGCACCGTTCGACAAACCGGGACTTCATAAAATTGACGACAACGAATATGAACTTGTCATGGTCGCGCAAGCGTTCACGTTCACGCCGGGCAACGTCGAGATTCCAAAAGGGGCGAAAGTCACGTTTCTCGTCACGTCACCGGACGTCGTTCACGGTTTCCAGTTGACGGGCACACCGGTCAATATGATGGTCGTACCTGGTCATATCAACTCGCTCACGTATACGTTCGATGAGGCGGGCGAATTTTTAATCCTTTGTAACGAATATTGTGGTACCGGACATCACATGATGTCGACAAAAATTAAGGTGGTGGACTAAATGAATGACGTAGCCTCAAAACTAAAGCAGTGGGAAATGGAACGCGGCGTACCGGTACCGAGTATCGGTGTCAAAGAAGCACGCCTCGCCTATGCCCACGTCGTCATCTCGGTCCTCGCCGTCTTAATCGGTGGACTAGCCGGACTCATGCAGACGCTCATCCGGACCGGTGTCATCCCGGAAGTGTTCGGCTATTATCAACTGTTGACTGCACACGGCATCATGCTCGGTCTCGTTTTCACGACAATGTTCATCATCGGTCTGCTTTACGCGCTCCTCGCCAAGTCGTTCGGACGCTTTGAGTCGTTCCCAACGAGGGTTGCTTGGCTCGGGTTTTGGATGATTATCGCCGGCGCCGTGCTCGTCACGATCATGGTGCTCGCCAATAAAGCGACCGTTTTGTATACGTTCTACGCACCACTCATGGCCGACCCAGTGTTTTATATCGGTCTCGTCTTGTTCGTCGTCGGTACGTGGTTATCGGCGTTCGCCATGTTCCGGATGTATGCGGACTACAAACGGGAGAACCCAGGTATTCATCCGCCGCTTCCGGCGTATATGAGTATCATGACGATGCTCTTGTGGGTCATCGCCACGCTCGGTGTCGCCGGAACGATTTTATTCCAACTGCTCCCGCTCTCGCTTGGTTGGAAAGACACGGTCGGAATCGAGTTGTCACGGACGCTCTTCTGGTATTTCGGTCATCCGCTCGTCTATTTCTGGCTCATGCCGGCCTATATTGTCTGGTATACGGTCGTGCCGAAAGTCATCGGCGGAAAGATTTTCTCCGATGCGCTCGCCCGGATGGCATTCCTGTTGTTCCTGCTATTCTCGTTCCCGGTCGGCTTCCATCACCAGTTGACGGAACCAGGGATTGAACCGTTCTGGAAGTTCGTTCAAGTCATCTTGACGTTCCTCGTCGTCATCCCGTCGTTTATGACGGCGTTCTCGCTGTTTGCGACGTTCGAGCTGCGCGGCCGCGCACTCGGAGCTCGCGGTTTATTTGGTTGGGTCAAGAAGATGCCATATGGGGATGTCCGTTTCCTCGCTCCGTTCGTCGGCATGTTGTTCTTCATTCCGGCTGGAGCCGGCGGAATCATCAACGCATCGCACCAATTGAACGCGATGGTCCACAACACACTTTGGGTCACGGGCCACTTCCATATCACGGTCGGAACGGCCGTCGCCTTGACGTTCTTCGGAACGGCATATTGGCTCGTGCCGGTATTGCGCGGTCGTATTCTAACGAAAAAGATGAATCGAATCGGATTAATTCAAGCAGGCACGTGGGCGTTCGGAATGTCGATCATGTCTTACGCAATGCACATCTCAGGACTGCAAGGTAATCCGCGTCGGACCGGTCCGGCAACGTACTTCTCGGATGCGCTTACGCGCGAGTGGATTCCATACCACATCGCGATGGCGATTGGCGGGACGATCCTCTTGATTTCGGTCCTCATCTTCGTCTATTCAATGTTCAACTTGTCGTTCCTCGCTCCGAAGGGAGAAGAGGAGTTCCCGCTCGCCGAGACCGAAGAGGCGGCGATGGAGACACCGCGTTTCTTCGAGAATTGGAAGCTTTGGATTACGGTCACGTTCGTTTTAATTGCCTTCGCCTATACGATTCCGATTTGGCACTTGATTGAAAGTGCGCCGCCGGGAGCGAAAGGTTGGGTGCTCTGGTAAACTGAAGTCAGCCTCGCTAGCGGGGCTGACTTTTTCATGTGGGGAGATGGAAAGATGGAGCTACTTCGTGCAGATATTCACCGTGAATATGTTAGACGCGAGCCGGATCGGCCGTTCCTCGTCGCGATCGACGGGTTGAGCGGGGCAGGGAAGACGACGATGGTCGAACAACTACGCGGGATTGCAACGAATGAAGTGGTGTTACATATTGACGACTTTATCGTCGAGCGGCACCGACGTTACGCGACGGGACAGTCAGAGGCGATGGAATATTATGCGCTCCAATGGGACGTCGAGTTGCTCGTGGAGACCTTGTTCAAACCGCTTCGGGAAGGGCAGACGAATCTGATGTTGCCGTATTATGAGCGAGACCAGGACGCGGTCAACATGCGAACAATTGAGATTGCTCCGAACACACTTGTCTTGATCGAAGGGATCTTCTTATTGCGGGACGAGTGGCGTCCTTATTTTGACTACATCGTCTATCTCGACTGTCCGCGGGAAGTCCGGTATGAACGGGTCTTGAATCGTGATACGTATATCGGCGACTTGTCGGAGCGGCTTGCTAAGTACGAACGCCGGTATTGGCCGGGAGAAGCGCATTACATCAAAACGATCAACCCGCAAGCCCAGGCCGATCAAATCGTTCCATCTAGTTGACGCATCCATTTATAGGGGATGCGTTTTTGTTTTGGAAAAAACTGTTGACTCCGTTAGTGTACTATGGTGATAATACAGTTAGATAGTGTATTATTCGCATCATACACTTAGAGAGGTGACAACATGATCATACAATTCAACACGAGAGCCCCGGTTTACATTCAAGTCGTCGATTACTTCAAAAAGAAGATGGCGCTTGGCGAACTGCAGGCGGGCGAAGAGATGCCGTCGCGACGTGAGCTCGCGACCGAACTGAAAATCAATCCGAACACCGTCCAAAAGGCGTTCAAAGAGATGGAGGAACAACAATTGATTACGACCGAACGGAACCGTCCGAGCCGCGTGACGACCGATGAACATGTATTGAAACGCATCCGCACGGAACTCGTCGATGAGGCAGTCGCTGTCTTTGTCGAATCGATTCAAGAACTTGACGTCACGATGGATGAGCTCGTCGATAAAATCAAACGGCAATACGGGGAGGGGAATATTAATGATCGAAGTACTGGGAGTTAAGAAGCGTTACCGCAAAAAACAAGTCATCGAAGAGGTGTCGTTCACGGCCCAAAAAGGGGAAATCACGTGCTTGATCGGGTTGAACGGTACCGGGAAATCGACGATTTTAAAAGGCATCATGGGACTGACGCCGTTCGACCAGGGGACGGTGCTTGTCGACGGCAAACCGATCGATTTGAATCGTGTCGCGTTCGTACCGGACCATTCGACGTTTCCCATCCATTTCACCATTGAACAGTGCGAGGCGTTCATGCGCGACTTTTATCCAAAGTTCGACCCGAAATTGTTTGCCCGTCTTGTCGATGAGTTCAAGCTGTTCCCGGAGGACAAGTTGAACGAACTGTCGAAAGGGACGCTCGCGAAAGTGAACTTGGCGCTCGGCATTGCCCAAGATCCGGACTATTTGTTGCTAGACGAACCATTCTCAGGGATCGACGTGTTCTCGAAAGAACAAATTGTCGAGTTGTTCTCGAGTGACATTATGGAAGACCGCGGCGTGTTGATTACGACGCATGAGATTGAAGACATCGAATACTTGGTCGACAAGGCCGTCATGTTGAACCGCGGCCGGATCGTTCGCGAGTTCGATGTCGAGGACGTCCGCTTCATTCATGGGAAGTCGATTGTCGATGTCATGAGAGAGGAGTATGGCGCGTGAACCTATTAAAATTACTCGGGTGGGAAGTGGAGCGGGCGACGAAACCGTATCTCATCTTGATCACATTGCTTGTTGTCGCACAGTTCGCTTGGCTCGGCTTCTTTTTATGGAGCGAGACGAATATGTATGAAGAGATTCGTCGCACCGGGACGCCAGATTACGTCTTAACGTTTGCCAATTATCTCGGAGGGACACCGTTCATCTTGTCAATCGGCGTGGCGGTCGCGGCGATGGTATTCTTCAGTTTTTGGATTTGGTACCGTGACTTCCAAGGCCGTGGGACGTTCATGATGCGCCTATTGCTCATGCCGCAAAAACGGATGATCGTCTTCGGTGCGAAGCTAGTGACGATGATGTTGATGATCCTTGGCTTGTTCTCCGTCCAGTGGATTGCGCTCAAACTCCAGTACATAGCGTTTTCGAGTTGGTTGGACTCGCAGATGATTCCGGTGGGTGGGTCGTTCGAACAAGCGATTCGCTTCGATGGAGCTCTCTCGCCGATGTATCCTGCGTCTTTCGTCAATTTCCTGATTCATCAAGTGCTCATCGTGCTCGTCATTTTATTCATCTTCGCATTCGTGTTGATTGAGCGGAGTCTATGGCAACGCACATTGTGGTCACCGATTATTGCGATATTGATGCTTGGGGCGTTGATTGCCGTTCCAGTGACGGCGTTCTTTTTCCTAGAAAGTCGATTGTTCATGGACGAGATGATGGTTGTGGTTGGGCTCGGTCTGATGGGATGGATGAGTGTAACGGTATGGTTAAGTCGTCTCTACTTGACGAAAAAACTAAGTGTGTGAGGTGAGCAGATGAAACGAATGTGGAATGTGGCCGCGCTCGGCGCGGTCATCGTCATCGGTCTCGGGACGTTTGCTTTTGATATGAGGGACACGAAAGCAGAATGGGACTTGGCCGTCACGACGAATCCTGAGGTTTGGAAAGATCAAACAGTGAACTTGTACTACAATACGGAAGAAGGCGAGAAAGAACGGTTCGAAGTGACGATCGACCAAAGTCAGGTGACGACTGATTTGAATTATATCGAACAGGCGTTAGCGTATGACGACGAGGTCGACTCGTCCGTGCGCGACTTTTATCGGCAACTCTCAGGTCTAAGTTTTGTGCAATCGATTCAGACGCCTGACGGTTATATCGGGATCGGGCAGGACGGGAATAAAGAGATTGCTGTGTTTCGCTTGAACGGTCAGGATGTGACTAAACAAATCTTTGGGACAGACGTCAATGGTGCGTCTGAACTCATGGATAGCCCTTGGGCCGGCCTGTTCGTTCGTGCAGGAAACGTACATGTCATTTATCGCGACGGGTACGGGGAAAATCCAGTCACAAAAATTGCCATGATCGATGAAGGCGCCAAACAAATCAAGATCGAAACCGTGAAACTGCAAGATGAAGCCATTTCGTCTGTGACAGGCACTTCTTGGGCATTCCGACCATACGTGGCAACGATTGACGCAGACAATCGGTTCATCCCGGTCAGCATGACCGAACAGACATCGGTTACAGAGGGTGGAGAAACGTATTTGAGTGAGCAAGAGAAAGCGGGGCTTCATGCGTATGACGTGGAAACGAAGCAAGTCGTTGAATTGATGCCAGATGGTGACATGTGGAATGCGACCGTTTATGAGGATCAGTTAATTGCGTTACAAGAAGGTGGGACCGAACTTGTCGTCGATTTGAAGACGGGTAAACAATCGACGCGTCAAGTCATCGATGGTTCGGTCGGCACGACCTCTTACGTTGGCGACCAATTGTACCATGCCCGTCCGACAAAAGAGGGCGCCGTCATCGATGTATATCAAGATGGAAAAGCCATCTCGAGCGCCGTTGTGAAAGCGACGAACGACGAAGCGAAAGCGTTGCTTCCGAGCACGCAATTCTACGTGGAATAACAAATAACCGAGAGGCGACCGCCTCTCGGTTATTTTGATGGTTTCGGGACGATGACCCCGTCTTCTAAATCGAGCAACATGTCGATCAGTTCTGCACAGAACTCTGGGAACTGATCGAGGAACGCACCCGGACCGACCTCATCGGTGAAGTCGATATACAGGTCCGATACGTTACCGGCCATTTTCGCCGGAAGAGCGAGGAACGCCGACCCGAAACGCCAGCTGCCTCGGATATCGAGCAGCTTGCCGAGCATAATGTCGCCGACCTCACGTTTTTCTGGAAGGTTGACGCGATACGTCTCTTTCGTCTCCCAATCGCGCAGTCCTTCCTCGGTCACTTCAAACACTGAACAACGCGGGACCGCCAAGCCACGGAGCGCGTGATACAAGGCAGGGGACATGTCGGCTTTTTGATCCGCCAAATAGCGGCCGTGCGGTGTCATCCCGTCCTCGTCCGTCTCAAAGAAGACGGCCCAGTCGATGAACAGGTCGCGGAATAGCTCGGCGTCTTTCAACTGCCACGTGCCTTCCGAGGCGATTTCTTGAATATAGTTCGTCCAATGTGTGCTGCGAGCGAGCGCGGCTTGCTCATACAACTTTTTCAGCTCGGCCAGCAATTCGGACTCTTCTACAAGCAAAGGGAATGGAATTACTTTCCGGTCTTTTTTCATCGGCGCGGTCCTCGTTTGTTCGCAGGACGCTTCACGACCGGCGGTTTATCTTCGATCCGTTTCTCGATGACATCGCCACGATAAATCTCGAGTTCTTTCAATTCCACGCCTAGCTGGCGAGCGAACGATTTCAAGTGCGTCAAGTCTTCATCCGTCACGAGCGAGAGCACGGTCCCGGCCGCATTCCCGCGTGCCGTCCGGCCCGAGCGGTGAATGAAGTCATCAATCGATTCTGGCAAATCGAAGTGGACGACGTGCGTCACTTCTTCGATGTCGAGACCACGGGCCGCGAGACCCGTCGTGATGAGAAGTGGATAGTCGCCTTTCCGGAATTCACGGAGCGTCTCCACGCGTTCGCGTTTCCCTTTTAGGCTGTCGAGCATCCGGTAATTCACTTTCATTTTATCGAGTTCGCCTCTGAGTGGTGGCAAGAATGAGCGGTTGTTGATGAAAGCGAGCGCTTTGACGCCGTTGACGTGTGACAAACGACGAAGCAATTCCGGCTTATAGCGGCGTGTCGTCAACATATAGCCGTACGTCACTTGACTGCTCACAGCTCGTTCGATTTTCACGTGTGCCGGCTCCTTCAAGAACGGGGCAGCCCATGCTTGAAGCGTGTCTGTGAGCGTTGCCGATACGAGGGCGATTTGATGTTCGTGCGCCGTGTGCTTGATGATGCGTTCGGCAGCTTCTGTTAATCCGCTATCGATGATTTGGTCAGCTTCATCGAGGACGATTGTGTGCGTCTCATGAAGCTTCAATTTTTTCTTGTCGATCAGTTCGACGAGTCGGCCCGGTGTCCCGACAATCAAATGGGGCTTTTTCTTCAAGCGATCGATTTGACGTTTCAATTCGACACCGCCAATAAATGAAGCGATGCGGACATCACCTTTCTCGGTGAAGCGTTGCGCGACCGTTTGAATCTGCATGACGAGCTCACGCGTCGGCGCGACGATGACGACTTGAATCCGGTCGTTCGAGGCGTCGATTTTTTCAATGGCGGGTAACAAATAAGCAAGCGTCTTCCCGGTACCTGTGGGCGCTTCGATCGTGACGTCTTTTCCGTCAAGAAGAAGCGGGAAGGCTTCGGCTTGGACCGGCATTGGTTCAGTAAAGCCAAGGCGATCCCAGGCTTCGTTAATAAATGGTTTTGTAAAGTTCATATCAATTCTCCTTATCGTGGGGCAAAAACAAAGGAAGCATAAGCGCTCCCTGTCTTAGATATAGCGAACATGTTCAGTATCTTGGTCGAATGAAGAACGGAGTGTCTGTGTGAACGTCTGTCCGTCCTCGATGAGTTTGATGTGCACATCGATTTGGTCAGCCGACGCCTCGACGCCTTCGACGGTGAAGCCTTGATACACACGATACTGCAATTCTTTCGTCAACCGTTCGTATGAAGCGAGCTCTGGATACGTCGCTGCCACGTCAATCGGGCGCGAGATGAGAGCAACGAGCAAGTTATCGCGGTAGTCGATGAAATCCTCGTTTTCGATGTCGTCGTCAAACCGAATCCAAAAACCTGCGTCTTCAAATTCTGTGATAAATCCATCACGTTGTTCACCGTTCGCTTCTACTTTAAGGGAGATGCGGTCACCGGCTTTCAAGTCGTGATCAGCTGTCAATAATTCGTACGTCATGGGAAGAACCCCTTCCTCTTCTACAATGTTCTGCCTTCATTGTGTCCGATGTAAGGCAAAAATTCAAGTTCTATCCCCGAGTCGTGATATACATCACACTAAAAACTGTATAAATCGTCACATCCGAATCGAGATGATACAGAATCGACGTAAATCCTATCGTGACGTGAATTATCTGTTTCATAGTGAATGAGAAATGCGTTATAACAGATTTTAAAGCGCTTACAAAAATGGCTTTAAGCCAACGTTCATGAGATTGTTACAACTTTCACAAGAATGTAAAACATAATGTTCACGTTTTCACGTACACTCAACTTATAGAAAGCACGCAGTTATCTCAACTATGAGGAGTGACCCACAATGGCAACCGAAATTAAATCAGCCTGGTCAGGATTTGTACCTGGGCAGTGGACGAACGAAGTGAACGTCGGTGAGTTTATCCGTTTGAACCGACATGAGTACACAGGAGACGACCGTTTCCTCGTCGGACCGACCGAAGCGACGAATCGTCTTTGGGCACAAGTGATGGAATTGACGAAAGAAGAGCGGGAACGCGGTGGTGTTTGGGCCGTCGATCAAAACAACCCATCGACAATCGTCTCGCACGGACCGGGATACTTAAACAAAGAGCTCGAGAAAGTGGTCGGCGTTCAAACGGACGAGCCGTTCAAACGTTCGATTCATCCGAACGGCGGCATCCGGATGGTCGACGCTGCACTTGAATCGTATGGCTTCGAACCGAACCCTGAAATCACAAAGATTTATTCGGAAATCCGCAAAACGCATAACCAAGGTGTCTTCGATGCGTATACACCTGAGATGCGAGCAGCACGGAAGTCAGGGATTATCACAGGACTTCCTGATGCCTATGGCCGTGGACGGATTATCGGCGACTACCGTCGCGTTGCCTTGTACGGGTTAGACTTCTTGATTGCCGCACGTAAAAAAGATTTGGCGAACCGTGGCGGTTTCTTATCAGAGGCAGATATTCGGACACGGGAAGAAATGTCTGAGCAGCTCCGGGCCCTCCAAGAGTTGAAACAACTCGGTGCGGCGTACGGGTTTGACCTCGGCCGTCCGGCGGAAAATACACAAGAGGCGTACCAATGGGTATACCTTGCATATCTCGCAGCCGTCAAAGAACAGAACGGCGCCGCCATGTCACTCGGGCGTGTCTCGACATTCCTCGATGTATACGCAGAGCGTGACATCGAAGCGGGTCGTTTGACCGAGTCGGATGTTCAAGAAATCGTCGACCACTTCATCATGAAGCTCCGGATCGTCAAATTCTTACGCACACCAGACTATAACGAATTGTTCTCGGGTGACCCAACATGGGTGACCGAGTCAATCGGTGGGATGAGCGAAGACGGACGCTCGAACGTGACGAAGAGCTCGTTCCGCTTCTTGCATTCACTCTCGAACCTTGGACCAGCACCAGAACCGAACTTGACGGTGCTTTGGTCGACGAAATTGCCAGAAGGCTTCAAACAATATTGTGCGAAGATGTCGATTGAGACGTCCGCCATCCAATATGAGAACGATGACCTCATGCTTCCAGAGTTCGGTGACGATTACGGCATCGCCTGCTGTGTGTCACCGATGAAAATCGGGAAACAGATGCAGTTCTTCGGAGCCCGCGCCAACATGGCGAAAGCACTCCTTTATAGCATGAACGGAGGCCGTGATGAGAAGAGCGGCGACCAAATCGCACCGGTTTGGGAGATGAACACCGAGGACGTGCTCACGTACGACAAAGTGTATGCCGACTTCGACCGGACGCTCGATTGGCTCGCCGAGCTCTATGTCAACACGCTCAACGTCATCCACTTCATGCATGATAAATATGCATACGAACGAATCGAGATGGCGCTCCACGACCCTGAGATTTTACGGACGATGGCATGTGGCATCGCCGGCCTCTCGGTCACGGCGGATAGTCTGTCAGCCATCAAATATGCGACCGTGAAACCGGTCCGCAACGAGCAAGGCATTGCCGTCGACTTCGAGACAGAAGGCGACTTCCCTAAATTCGGCAACAACGACGACCGTGTCGATGCGATTGCCGTCGAGCTCGTCGAGTCGTTCATGCAAAAAGTACGCAAGCATAAAACGTACCGCGATGCGCTCCATACGCAATCGGTCTTGACGATCACATCAAACGTCGTTTACGGCAAAAAGACAGGGAACACACCGGACGGACGTCGCGCCGGCGAACCGTTCGCACCTGGTGCGAACCCGATGCATGGCCGCGATACGAAAGGGGCAGCTGCGTCGCTCTCATCAGTCGCGAAACTCCCGTTCGAACACGCACAAGACGGAATTTCATACACGTTCTCAATCGTACCGAAAGCGCTCGGTAAAGAAGAAGTGGCCCGTGAACTCAACTTGGCGGCACTCCTTGACGGTTATATGGGCGGCGAGCATAAAGGACATCACTTGAACGTCAACGTCTTCAACCGTGAGACGTTGCTCGATGCGATGGAGCACCCGGAAGAATATCCACAGCTCACGATTCGTGTCTCTGGCTATGCGGTCAACTTCATCAAATTGACACGGGAGCAACAAATCGACGTCATCAACCGGACGTTCCACGGTTCATTGTAAACAAAGGCTTGGCGGCCTTCACTCGAGGGCCGCTCATTCGTTAGGAGGTCATTTCGATGACAATGGGATATGTACACTCGGTCGAATCGTTTGGAACCGTTGACGGCCCGGGAATTCGTTTTATCGTCTTTTTACAAGGTTGTGCGCTTCGTTGCTTGTATTGCCACAATGCTGACACGTGGGATTTCAAAAAGAATAACCATCGTTCGGCCGAGGACGTCATTCAAGAAGCGCTCAGCTATCGTCCGTTCATGGAAGCGTCAAAAGGCGGCATCACGATTTCTGGGGGCGACCCGCTCGCGCAGCCAGAGTTTTTAGAGGCGCTCTTGCGTGAAGCAAAGAAACACGGGCTTCATACGACACTCGACACGTCCGGTGCACTCCGTCCCCCTAACTTGGATGCGATTTTAGACCATACGGACCTCGTGTTGCTTGATATCAAACATATCGACGATGACATGTGTAAGAAACTGACAGGACGGAGCAACGTCAACACGCTCGCGCTCGCTGAACATTTATCCGAGCGCGGAACGAAAATGTGGATTCGCCACGTCCTCGTCCCGGAATGGACACTTGATGAAGGAGCGCTCCGCCGCACGGCAGCGTTCATTCAAAAGCTCGACCACGTCGAGAAAGTCGAAATTTTGCCGTACCATGAGATGGGCGTCTATAAATGGGAGGCGCTCGGTCTCGACTATCCGCTCAAAGGAATTAAACCCCCGACGACGGAAGAAGTCGAATGGGCGGAAGGGATTTTACAAGGAACCGTTTAAAAAACTGCGCAGACCATCATGGTCTGCGCAGTTTTTGGATTACAAATGTTTTTGACTGACGTGCTGACGGATGGCGGCCTCATCGAGAGGACGTTTGGCGACGCCGGTCTCGACGGCGGCTTTGGCGACCGCGACCGCCACGGCCGGTGCGATTCGTTCATCGAATGGGCTCGGGATGACGACACCGTTCGCCAAATCTTCTTCGGTCAATAAATCGGCAATCGCGTGGACGGCCGCTTCCTTCATCTCCTCATTGATTTCGCTGGCGCGAACGTCAAGTGCGCCCCGGAAAATACCTGGGAAGGCGAGGACGTTGTTCACTTGGTTGGCGAAATCGGAACGGCCGGTCGCGACGACACGCGCCCCGGCTTTTGTCGCGAGGTCTGGCATAATCTCCGGAATCGGGTTCGCCAGAGCGAAGATGATTGGATCGACGGCCATCGAGCGGACCATGTCTTCCGTGACGGCCCCGGCCGCCGAGACACCGATAAAGACGTCGGCACCTTGAAGCACGTCGGCGAGCAATCCTTCGTGTTGCTTCCGATTCGTCGCTTTGGCGATTTGATCTTTGAACGGGTTCATCCCTTCGACGCGTCCTTCGTAAATCGCGCCTTTCGTATCACAGATGACGAGGTCCTCGACACCGAAACGCTTCAACAGTTTGGCGATGGCGATGCCCGCGGCCCCGGCACCGTTCATGACGACACGGAGTTCAGGCATCGTTTTATCGACGAGGCGCAACGCGTTGACGAGACCGGCCAAAACGACGATGGCTGTCCCGTGCTGGTCGTCATGGAAGACAGGAATCGGGAGCGATTGTTTCAAACGGGCTTCGATTTCAAAACACTCGGGTGCTTTAATGTCTTCTAAGTTGACGGCACCAAACGTCGGTGCGAGCAGTTCGACCGTCCGGACGATTTCATCGACGTTGTGCGTGTCGAGACAGATGGGAAACGCATCGACGCCAGCGAAGCTTTTGAACAAGACGGCTTTTCCTTCCATGACCGGCAGTGCGGCTTCTGGACCGATATTGCCGAGACCGAGCACGGCGCTCCCGTCCGAGACAACGGCGACCGTGTTGGCGCGGAGCGTGTAGTCATACGACAACTCTTTATCCTCGGCGATGCGACGGCACGGTTCGGCGACGCCAGGCGAATAGGCGAGGCTGAGTGCTTCTTTCGTGTCGACGTCGACTTTCGGTGTCGTTTCCAATTTTCCGTGATGGAAGGCATGCATCTCGAGTGCGCGTTCGTTCAATGTTTTCATAAGTCTCTCCCTATAATTAGCGATTTTAATCTGTGACAATACGAGTCCATTGTAACGGAGAAACCGCTTACTTTCGAGGGTTTTACCTGCATTTGGGCGAACTATTTCTGAACGGTTGTTCACAAATGTCGGATTGCTGATAGGACTTGGTGCTAGGTCAGGAAGGTCAAAAAAGGAGCCACAGTTTTTCTGTGACTCCTTTCGTAGATTAAGCTTTCGTTTTTCGTTTCTTCTTCTCGGCGAGACGAGCCGCTTCCGCTTGTCGTTTTTCGGCGTAGCGGAGTTCACGCTCGAGCTTGACGAAGCTTTGATAGCGCTTCGCGTCGAGCATCCCGGTTTCAATCGCCTTGCGGACCGCACAACCGGGTTCGGTCTGGTGTGAACAGTCCCGGAACCGACACGCCTCGGCGAGCGCCTCGATATCCCGAAACGTATCGTCGAGGTGATCGGCCCCGTCCCAAAGGCCAAATTCACGCATCCCCGGTGTATCGATGACGAACAAATCGTCAATCTGGAACAGTTCGCGATGCGTCGTCGTATGCTTGCCGCGTTCATCGCTCTCGCGGACGGCCTGTGTCTCGGCGACGGTCGTCCCGGCGAGCGCGTTCGTCAGCGTCGATTTCCCGACACCGGACGAGCCGACGAGCACGATGGTGCTTCCGCTCGGCAGTGCGGCTCGCAACGCTTCGACGCCGTCACCAGTGACTGAACTGACAGGGAAGACGTCGACCCCAGGCACTGTCAACGTAAGTTCGTCGACGAGTGCATCTGCGTTGTCGACTTGGTCCGATTTCGTCAAGACGATGAACGGCGTGGCGCCAGTTTCCCACGCGGCGAGCGAGTAACGCTCGAGCCGACGCAGATTGAAATCGTGTCCGCACGCCATCGTGATTAAGATAAAGTCGACGTTCGCACAGATCAGCTGTTCGCGCGTCTCGTTGCCGGCGGCTGCCCGTGATAGGACAGTGCGCCGTTCAAGGAGACGTCGAATTACGCCTTGACCGTGTTCGCGAACGGTGAACTCGACGAAGTCACCGATGACCGGATAGTCGCGCTCGCTTTCAGCCTCATGTCGGAATTTCCCGGTGACGCTGCACGTGTAGGCTGCATTTTCGGTCGTGACCGTGTACATATGTTGGAACTGTGCCGTGACACGCCCCGTTGTGATTGTTGTTTGATTCAAATAGAATCCTCCTCTTAGTGATGGAGGACAGTCGCCCTCCGATTGGCTGACAAGGTGTATACTGCGTTGAATACGGTGCTCATAAAACATCATCCTTTCATTGTTCGATGCCTTTAGTATAGCACAGGATTTGAGAACGCTATCATCTCAGTCTATAGACCGAGGGAAAACGGGCCTTGCGCTCGTCGCGCTATAAAAAATAACGTATTATGATAAGAGTGTACTTAACGAGGAGGGATGATAGATGAATCGCCAGGTGAAACAAGTGTTGTTCATCGTGGCCGCGATCTCTTTAGTTCTCGTTCTAATCGGCTTTTTACCGAATATGATCATGTTCGGTTTGGGGGCGCTCTTAGCACTGTGGGCTGGAGTCAGATTCATGGCCGTGACACATGTCGGCGCAAAAATCGGTTACGGCGCGCTTGCCGTGATCGGGATCATCACAATTTTATCGAATATTTGGGCGTTGATCGGAATTGTGGTGGCATGGGTATTGTTTAAAGGGTATATGATGTATGCCAACCAAAAACAAGACGTCGAGATTTTGAATGCGGACGGCTCGCGTGCGAACCGGAGCAGCTTTCAATCGTTTGATCAAGTGTGGCAGAAGTTTGTAAACCGTCGCTAAGCTTCACAAGGAGGATATTATGATGAAAACACCATTTGACCAGTTTCGTGATTTAGCTAACGAGTTGACGAAAGAATTGTCGAAAGAGATGAAGAAGTTCCAAGATAAAGAGGGTCCACGTTCGGCACCGCGTTCGAGCGGGGAGGCCGAGTTGAACCGCCACATCCGTGGTGCTGAAAAAGAAGCGATGTCTGTCGAACGTCTCGTCGAACGTCAAAAGGCGCTCCTCGATGAGCTGGCGACAAAACGTGATGACGCTAAACTGATGGCGGATAAGCGTTACGAGCAGACCGAGCTCGCCAAACAAGCGGGCGAAGAAAAACTCGCGGAGCGGGCCGCGCTCGAGTCGAAGCATTACGGTGAGCAGTATCGTTACTTTGAAGGGTTGCTCGACGAAGGAGCGCGCGAACTCGATGCCCTCGAGCGCCGTGCCCTCGAGATGCGACTGAAACTCGATGAGATGCAAAACAAACGCTATGAGTTCGCGATGCGAGAGAACCTGGATTTATTGAAAGGTGCGCTCGATCAAATCTTCGGAGCGGAGACGTCGAAGACTCATCCGTTCACGGAAGAAGAGAAGAAGCAAGAACCGGCCGCTGAAGAGAAAATCGATGCAGCGGACGAAGATGATTTCGAAGCAAAACTAAAAGAACTTGAGCGTCGATTCAAACAAGACTGACGTAACGGTTCAGCGATGGTCCGGCGAATGAGTTGGGCCATCGCTTCTTTGCTTCATTGTACATACTGTCAGAGAGGGGGAAGCAACGTGGAACGTTGGAACACACGCCAAATCATCGGATTCATGATTATTTTGTTTGCCATTGGACTATTTATCGATATCGTGACGGGTGGAAACAGCGTCCTCTTCAGCATGGTCGTCCCGTTATTGTTGCTTTATATCGGACGACGTTTCAGCCGCAAAGGCAATCAGCCGGTCAGCTATATCTTTTACGGGATTGGCGGCATCATGCTCGTCGGACTCATCTTTTCGTCGGCGGCATTTGGTTTCGTGTTGTCGGGTCTATTGCTCATGTTCGGTTATCGGCTGTATAAAAACCGTCCGCTCGAATCGAGCCGATTCAAGTCGCACATCCGGCAAGAACAGGCGTTTACGTTCGGAACAAAGGAAAGTGGTCACTACGTGCTCCAAGACACGAATGAATTTTTCTTGTTGCGTGACGTCGAACTCGACTTGTCGCGCGCGATTATTCCGGAAGGAGAGACGTTCTTACTGTTGAATGGGCTCGCCGGGGATATCCGGATTCTCATTCCGGCAGGTTACGATTACTCGATTGACGCCTCGATCGGGTTCGGCAAGATTCAAGTCGACGAATCGAATTATTCGCCCGTGTTCAATCGTCGCTTTTATACGGCATCGGACGATTACGCGTCAGCGACGCGAAAAGTCCGGATTCATATCGTGCTCATGAGCGGAAGTGTCGAGGTGATGACTGTATGAAGAAGGACTCGTATCCAAGGACCGTTGTCTGGCATCAACTGTTCAGTAGCCTCTTGACGGCACTGTTCGTCACGATTGCATTTTTAATAGGTGACTCGACTTCACTCCGAGATTTGTTCACACGTGAAGAAGGGTTGCCTTTCGGTGTGTCTATCCTCGTCATCGCCGTCTTGATTGGTAGCGTGTTCGGGGTCGGTTCGTACTTTTATTTGCGCCGTGACTTCCGGGAAGTGGCGATTGCCTTATGGAAGCTCGAGAATCAAAAAGAAATCACGTTCCGGCCGCTGTCGCCTTATCGCGATACACTCGAACGGATTGCACGCATCTCGAAACAGCGCGCAGAAATGGTCGAGATGGCGAAACGGGTCGGTGACCGGCCTGTCAGTGTCGAGGAAGCGCGCAGTGAAGCCGTCGTTGAGGAGCGGCGCCGTGTCGCCCGAGAGTTACATGACTCGGTCAGCCAGCAACTGTACGCCATCTCGATGATGACGACGGCAGCCAAGCAGACGATTGAGGCGAAGCCGGACGTGGCCGCCAAACAAATCGAACAAGTCGAAGTGATGGCGCAAACGGCTCAGGCCGAAATGCGCTCGCTCTTATTGCAACTTCGTCCGGTCGAACTTGAAGGGATGACGCTCAAGACGGGTATCGAGCGATTGTTAGAAGAGCTGTCGCGCAAACAGTCGACCGAACTTATCTGGCGCCTCGAAGAAGTCGAGTTGTCGCGTCACACCGAAAATGAACTGTTCCGTATCGTTCAAGAAGCGATCAGCAATACGCTTCGACATGCGAAAGCGAAGCGACTCGAAATCGAAATGCGGACCGTGCAACAGACGGTCATCTTAAAAATAAACGACGACGGCATCGGCTTTAATGTCGATGATACACAAGTCGCCTCATATGGCTTACAATCGATAAGAGAGAGGACGGCTGAGGTCGGCGGGACGTTACGACTCGTCAGTGTGCCCGGCGTCGGTACTCAGATTGAAGTGCGTGTGAAACAACAAGTGGAGGGGTTACAATGATTCGAGTCGTATTGATTGATGACCATGAGATGGTGCGGGCCGGAGTCTCGGCGTTCTTGTCGACGCAGCCTGACATCGAAGTCGTCGGAGAGGCATCGGACGGCGCGACTGGAGCGGAACTCGCGATCCAAGAAAAGCCGGATGTGGTCTTGATGGATTTAGTAATGGAACCTGTCGATGGGGTCGAGTCGACAAAACGGATCAAGGCGAGTTGGAAAGACGCTAAAATCTTGGTCGTGACGAGCTTCTTAGATGATGAGAAAGTGTATCCCGTCATCGAGGCCGGGGCGATGAGTTACGTCTTGAAGACGGCAAACGCCAATGAGATCGCTGATGCGATTCGTCAAACGGCAGCGGGCAATCCCGTCATGGCCGCCCAAGTGACGGGCAAGATGCTCGAGCGGCTCCGTCACCCGGAAAAGACGTTGCACGAGAGTCTAACGGCCCGGGAACGTGAGATTTTGCAGTTGATGGCAGAAGGAAAGTCGAACCAAGTCATCGCCGATGAACTATACATCTCGTTGAAGACGGTAAAGACGCACGTCTCCAACATTTTGACGAAGCTCGACGTCTATGACCGGACGCAAGCTGTCGTCTATGCATTTCAACATAACATCGTCAGTAAAGGGTGAACGGGATGCTTCCAACGATTGAAACGGAACGGCTCCGATTACGACAACTCGACGTGACCGACGCTGAACGGCTGTTTACCATCTTTTCAGACCCAAACGTCTTGCGCTACTACGGAATGGAACCTCACACGTCCATCGTGGAGACGCAACAGATGCTAGCCGGTATGCTCGAAGGGATTGAATCCGGTGCGGTGATGCGCTGGGGCATCGTGACGAAAGAGTCGTCTGACTTGATTGGAACGATTGGATTCCATAACCGAGCGCCGCGACATCGACGTGCCGAAGTCGGCTATGAAATTCACCCGAACTATTGGCGTCACGGATATGCGACCGAAGCACTCCAGGCCGCGTTAAGCTATGCCGCGCAGACAGGCGAGATGGAACGGGTCGGGGCCATCGTCTTCACCGAGAACGTCGCGTCGCAACAAATGCTCGAAAAGAACGGCTTCTCGCGGGAAGGGACGCTCCGTCACTATATGCGACAAGGCGACCGCGCGCACGATGTGCATGTATATGGCTATACGACAAACAAGGATCACGCCGACGCGTGATCCTTGTTTTCATTTCTTCTGTGCTTGAATTTGTTCATCAATCTCCGATAAATATTCCCAACGCTCCATCTTCGCATCGAGTGCTTCTTTCAACGCGGCAATTTCGGCGTACAGTTCATTCACTTTGCCGAGGTCGCTTCCGGCTATAGCGAGCCGAGCTTCCGCTGCTTCAATCTCGGACTCGAGAGAAGCGATATCTTCCTCGATCGTCTCCCATTCCTTCTGCTCTTTGAAAGTGAATTTGACGACGTCGACTTTGACACGCTCTTTCTTTTCTTTCGATTCTTTCTTCACTTGTTGCTTCGTCTGTTCTTGGAGTGTGGCCAAGTAATCACTGTATTCGGCGTGATAGACGTTGATCGTCCCATCTTCGAAGGCGATGAGCTGCTCTGCAATCCGATCTAAGAAATAGCGATCGTGACTGACGGCGATGACCGTACCTGGGAACGACTCCAAGTAGTCCTCGAGGACGGACAGTGTCTCCGTATCAAGGTCGTTCGTCGGTTCATCCAAAAACAGTACGTTCGGCTCGTCCATCAAGATACGGAGCAAGACGAGGCGGCGTTTCTCGCCACCGGATAGTTTGGCAATCGGTTTGTATTGCGCGTCCGGGGTGAACAGGAACCGTTCGAGCATCTGACTGGCCGTGATCGTCTCGCCGTCCGGCGTATAAATGACTTGAGCGATGCGTTCAATCTCATCGATGACGCGGCGCGATGTGTCCTCAAACTCGACTTGTTGCCCGTAATAGCCGAGATGGACCGTCTCGCCATGGACGACCGTTCCTTGCGTCGGTTGAAGGCGATGGGCGAGCAAGTTCATGAGCGTCGTCTTCCCGCTACCGTTTGGTCCGACGATGCCGTACCGCTCACGTCGTCCGAACAACCACGTGAAGTCTTGGATGAGCAACTTGTCGTCGTAGCCGAATGATAAGTTCTCGACTTCAATCACTTTTTTCCCGAGACGACGTGATCCGACGGACACTTCGAGCGCCTCATCCTCGGCGAGCGTCTCTTGGTGTTTCAAATCTTCGACGCGTTGGATACGCGCCTTCTGTTTCGTCGTCCGGGCTTTGGCGCCTCGGCGCAACCAGGCGAGCTCGCGGCGCAAGATGTTTTGGCGTTTCTGCTCCATCGAATGCGACCGGGCTTTTCGTTCGGCGCGTTTTTCAAGGAAGAGTTCATAGTTCCCGTCATAAAAATAACTTGTCCCGTCGGCGATCTCGAGAATGTGGTTCGTGACTCGATTCAAGAAATAGCGGTCGTGGGTGATGAGTAAGATGGCGCCTCGATAATCGGCCAGAACCGTCTCGAGCCAAGCAATCGTATCGGCGTCGAGTTCGTTTGTCGGCTCATCGAGCAACAACAGGTCGGCTTCATCGAGCAGGGCGGCGGCCAAAGCGACCCGTTTCTGCTGTCCACCGGAGAGCGAACTGATTTCCGCCGTCACATCCGGAAGGCCGAGCCGATTCAAAATCGATTTCAACTTGGCCTCTGTCTCCCAAGCGTCGGCTGCATCGACTGCTTGTTGGGCTTTCATGAAGCGTCCCAACCACTGTTCACTCGTCGGGTTTGCCTCGAGTGCTTGGCGGGCCAGTTCATATTGCTTCAATGCTTGAACGGATGGGGTGTCACTCGTGAACAAGGCGTCCAAAATCGTTTGACCCGGATCGAAATCGACCGTTTGCGTCAAATAGCGAATCCGATAGTCGTTTGGATGTTGCATCGAACCGCGGTCTGCCGTCTCGACGCCAGCGACGATTTTTAAAAACGTCGATTTTCCGGAGCCGTTGACTCCAATCACACCGATGCGATTGCCTGGATGAATCGTCATCGTGACGTCATCGAATAACACTTTATCTGCAAATTCTTTGTGGATACCTTCAATCGTTAATAAGCTCATGATTCTTCTCCTTCAACAACGCGGCGAATCATCGTCTCCGCAAGCGCGGCAATTTCTTTGTTCGGGACGTCGGCCGGATCGATGACCGGTAAAAAGGTGACGTCGACCGTCCCAGGGGTGATGCGGTTTTTCGTTTCGAGCAAATGATGACTGCCTTTGATGGCAACCGGGACAATCTTGGCGCCACTTGATGTGGCGAGCGTCAGGCTGCCGGCTTTAAACTCTTTAATCGGCCCGCCTTTCGAGCGGGTGCCTTCCGGGAAGACGATAATCGATTGGCCGGATTGAATCGTCTCGACGCCGGAGCGGATGGCTTTAATCGACTGGCGGCGGTCGCTGCGGTCGATGAAGATACAACCCATTAGTTCCATCCAACGTGGGATGATTGGGAACTTTTGAACTTCGATTTTTGAGATGAACGCTTTCGGATGTTTCGTCGCCGTGATCATGATCGGGACATCGAAGTTCCCTTGGTGGTTCGCGACGTAGACGACCGGTTCATTCGGAATGTTCTCTTGGCCATGAACGCGGACGCGAGCGCCGGCAATCCGGAGTAGAAAGCTTGCCCATGTATAGGCGACGGTTTGAACGTACGCGTAACGTTCGGGCGGCGTCAGCCGTTTCGCTTTCGGATAGAACGGAAGCGTCAGCGGTAAGACGGCAAAAAAGGTGATAAACCAGATGGCGGTGCGGATCATGAGTCATTCTCCTTTCAATCGTACAACTGTTAGTCTGGACACGAAGAAAGAGTCTTCTTCTCTAAGCGAGAATCCGACTCTTCGGCATGAATCCTTATTCCCAGAAGCGAGATTCGCTTTCCTCTTCTTCTTCCTCGAGTTCGAACGTGATTCGTTTATTCACCGGGTCCACGGCAAAGTAAGCCCCGTCTTGATCGATGCTCTTGAACTGCATGACGTGATCAGTGCTGATTTCGAGGGTGAGTCGAATCCGGTTGTCATCGTCGACGAGCAAGATGCCGTCTTCTTTCAGCCATAGCTCCATGACAGGTGAATAACGTAATAGCCATTCGTTCGATAAAGGGATTTCATTCATACGTGTTTGTGCCTCCTACGGGTTGAGTCCGTTTTGCTCTCTGTCTACAATAGAATAACAAAAGTGGAGGGTGAAGACGAGTGTTATGTAGAACGTTTACGTGTACTTGAATGCATACGTGCCACGATGCGTTTGATTTTTTTCTGGTTGCGGCGTTCAATCAATAAGACGTTCGTTTGTGCGACTAACTGTTTAAATGAAGATAAGCCCATGGCGAGCAATACGGCGAACAGGAATGTACCGATCGGGTCTTTGAAAAAACCGGTTTGGAGCGAGACGGACAAACCGACGACCGAAAGAATCGTGGTGAGAAAATAAAATAGCATGAGTGGCTCTCCCTTCCCAGATGATTCAATAGTAAAAGCCGAACGTTATGTTCGTTCGACAGCTGCACAAAAAATCCCTTTTTTTGTCGGAACAAAACAAAAAAACGCCTTCTGTCAGGAGAGGGCGTTTACTCTTGGACCATCGTGACGGATGAAGATACGTTTGTATCGACTCCGTTTGAGAAAATGAAGCTAAGTGAAGCGAGTAGCGCGAAGAAAGCAATCAATAAGCCTTTCATAAAGCGCTTCGCAAATGATCGAGATTGAACATCAAACATTTATTATCCCCCGTTCGGCCATGGCTGAAACCTAATTCGTTAAACAACACTTCCTTAATAATAACGTTTTCAAAATGTGGATACTAGATGGAAAATGCACGTTCACAAAATTGTCACAAAATTTGAAATAAAGACGTTAGAATGCTCGCCAATCGGTCATATGCGTCTTCGTCTCTCGTTCACAATTTAGACACAATTAAGCGGAGCAATGAAATCGAACATGATATGATTAGGAACGTGTGTAGGTAGGTATACTGACAGTAATAGATGAAAAAGGATGTGGATTGTATGGCATTACGTGCAGGAGAAGTAGTAGACTTGGTCGCGGAACGTTCAGCTGATTTTGGAGTGTTTATCGGTAACGGTCGCGAAGAGGTACTCCTTCATCGAAAAGAACAAACAGAAGAAGTTGCGGTCGGACAGACGGTACGCGTCTTCCTTTATCACGACTCGGAAGGACGTCTCGCTTCGACGATGACGATTCCTAGTGTCACGTTCGATGACTATGAATGGTATGAAGTGACAGGGGTCCGGTATAACACAGGTGTGTTCGTCAATATCGGGATTCAAAAAGATGTACTCGTCTCATTAGATGATCTTCCTGAGAACCGGTCGTATTGGCCGAAAGAAGGAGACAAGCTATGCATTCGTCTCAAGTACGACCAAAAGAGCCGCCTCCTCGGCGAACCGGCTCATTATGCGTACTTGAACTTATTGGCGCGTCCCGCCAAAGAAGAGTGGGGCAACCAAGATGTGCAGGCGATCGTCGTCAATCGACGCGACGTCGGTGTGAACGTCTGGGTCGAGAACGAGTCGCTTGGCTTCCTACATGAAGCAGAGATGACACGTTGGCCGCGCCTCGGTGAGCAATTGACGGTGCGCGTGACACAAGTGAAGCAAGACGGGACGGTCCTCGTCTCAATGAAACCTCGGGCCTATGAGGCGATCGACCCGGATGCGGAAAGTATCCGTGCCTACATTGAAGAGCGCGGCGGCCAAATGCCTTACGGCGACAAGACGGCGCCGGATGTGATTGATCGTGAGTTCGGGATGAGTAAAGCAGCGTTCAAACGGGCGCTCGGGAAACTGCTGAAAGAAAAGCAAGTTGAAAAACTCGACAATGGCTATAAATTGAAATAAGATAACTCATGTCCAGGTGGCTATAAAAAGTTTTAGAATGTATTTCTTTCATTTTAGAAACAAATGCGTTATAGTAGTAAGAGTTGACTACGAGGAAACATTGTAAAAACGTCTGTAGAACTAAACCTCAGACGTTTTTTGTATGAAAAAAGGAGAATATAATTTGACAAAATTCCAAGATTTACAGTTAAGTGAAGTATTAGTAAAAGGTGTACTCAAAATGGGCTTCGAAGAAGCTACACCGATCCAAGCTGAGACAATTCCTGTCGCACTCACAGGAGTGGACGTATTAGGTCAAGCGCAAACAGGTACAGGGAAAACAGCAGCTTTCGGTATTCCGACAATTGAGCGAATCGATACAAAGGCACGTCAAGTCCAAGCACTTGTTCTTGCACCGACACGTGAACTTGCGATTCAAGTTGCAGAAGAATTGAACAAAATTGGTGAAGCGAAGCGCGTTTACGCACTTCCAGTATACGGTGGCCAACAAATCGACCGCCAAATCCGTGGTTTGAAAAAGAACCCACAAATCGTCGTTGCGACACCTGGACGTCTCATGGACCACATGAAACGCAAGACGATCAAACTCGACGAGATCCAAACAGTGATCTTGGATGAGGCAGATGAAATGCTCAACATGGGCTTCGTTGAAGATATCGAGATGATTTTGAAAGGCCTTCCGGCTGAACGTCAAACGCTTCTCTTCTCTGCAACAATGCCACCACAAATCAAGAAGATTGCTGAGCGCTTCATGAAGTCGCCGACAATCATCAAAGTCAAAGCGAAGGAAATGACAGTTGAGAACATCAACCAACAATTCCTCGAATTGCGCGAAGGCCAAAAATTCGATACGCTTTGCCGTTTGATCGACATCGACTCACCAGAACTCAGCATCATCTTCGCTCGTACGAAGAAACGTGTTGACGAAGTGACAGAAGCACTTATCAAACGTGGTTACACGGCTGATGGTCTTCACGGTGACTTAACGCAATCAAAACGTGACCAAGTCATTCGTCGCTTCAAAAACAGCACGATTGACATCTTGGTCGCAACAGACGTAGCGGCACGTGGTCTTGATATCACAGGCGTTACACACGTTTACAACTTTGACGTCCCACAAGACCCGGAAAGCTACGTGCACCGTATCGGACGTACAGGCCGTGCTGGTAAAACAGGTACAGCTCTTACGTTCATCACGCCACGTGAATTCGGTCAAGTCAAAGCAATCGAACGCGTAACAAACAAGAAGATGAACCGTCGTCACGTTCCGACAATCGCAGAAGTGCTTGAGGGCAACCAAAAGCAATCGGCTGAAGATTTGATCGAACGTGTACAAGCGGGCGACTTCAAAGCTTACACGCAACTTGCGACTGAGCTTCTTGAAGAGTACGAAGCAGTCGAGCTTCTCGCAGCGGCACTTCGTGGATTGACGAAAGAGCCAGATTCAACTCCGGTTGAAATCTCGTATGCAGAACCAGTTCGCGTCAAACGTCAAGGTGGACGCAACGACCGTGGTGGATACCGTGGAAATCGCAGTGGCGGCGGCGAACGTCGTGGCGGCGGTGACCGTGGTGGACGCAGCGGTGGCGGCGGTGGATACCGTGGCAAACGCACGGGTGGAGAAGACCGTCGTCGTTCAGACGACCGTGGCCCACGCCGTCCGCGTGACTAATCAATAACCCAAAACCGCATCTCCCTAAGTGGATTTGCGGTTTTTTTTTTGGTGTCATGCTACACTAAACGAGTAGAGACAGAAAAATGAGGTGTCAACGGATGATTGAACTAGGTTTTGGTCTCGTCATACTATTGGCGTGCGTCCTGGCTTTGAAACCGATTATAACGCGGACCGAGCGTCCGAATTTCCGATATATCCCGGTCGCCACGCTCCTGTTCGGCGCCATGATTTGGCTGGTGATGGCCATCGGCGTCGGTGGGAAGATGGGAATCGGGTACGGTGTGATGAGTATCGTATATTTCATTGCTTGTTTCGGTGCCTATATGTATGTGCATACACGAGCGAGCTGAGCCCAGCTCGCTTTCGTGTTTAGAAAAAAAGACGAGGTGATCAAGGTGGATGCAGTGGATGTGATGATGAACCCAGAGGAAGTCGAAGTGACATTTGAACCGATTCTCGGGGCTGCTACCTTTCAAGTAGAGGGGTATATGGTGCATGGGCAGTTCAGGGGCGAGTCGCTCACGCCTTTCTTTTATGACGATGACGTTCCGCTTGAGTACCAGCTCGATATCGCTAAACGAATGGAGCGTCTTGCGGCCGAACAGTTGCGGGACGAAACGCAATTCGTCACGTTCCGATGTCGGTCGGAATGGATTCTCGATCAAGGCGGCGAGGCGTTTTTGGCCCCGCTGCGGGAGTTGAACTTCCCGCTCCATCGCATTTATGTGACGCTTCAAGGGACCGATCTCGTCGACGTGTCACGTTTGTCGCGAGTCGTCCAATATTATCGTTCGTCCGGTGTCAAAGTCGCGCTCGACTTCGCTGAGTCGACAAGCATTGAAGATATCATGACGGTGGCGCCTGAGATGCTACTCGTCGATTTGGCGACGATGGTCGAGAAGAAGACGTTATCGGTCACGTATCCGCAAATGCTTCAGACGATGGAATATATCGCTTCCCGTCTCGGGGCACCGCTCCTGTACAAATCGATTGATCACCTCGGACAGCTGCGTTATGCGTGGCGTCACGGCGGACGTTATTATATGGGTGGACTCCTTGGTCAAGGTGATGCGACACCGCCGCGCGAAGCGAAAGGCATGAGCGTCTTGACACAAGAAGTGCCGTCATTTTTCTTGCACGATCAAGAGCGGATTAAGCGATTGTATGAGCTTGAGTTCGAACTCCATAAACAAATTCACGACCTCGTCCAAAGCGGGAAGTGGTCGCGCGATAAAAAAGATGAATGGTTGCTCCATATTGCGCCGAAACTCGAAGGAACGTTCGTCCGTTACTATTTGACGGACCAAACCGGGTTCCAGACGAGCGCGAACGTCTATCAGGCGCAGTCGAATTGGACGGTCGACAATACGTATCGCGGCTATAACTGGAGTTTCCGGCCGTACTTCATTCGCACGATGGCGGCGATGGACGTGCGCGGACGAGGCTACTTGTCCGAGGATTATCGTGACTTCAGCTCGAACGAAGTGACACGGACGTTCAGTTATCCGTTACCGGATGGCATGTTCTTGTTTGCGGATTTATCAGAAGAGTTCTTATATCAAAATCGACTATTAGATTGAGAGGGAAAACGATGTTAGATTATGATTACGATGCATTGCGTGAGATTGGACGGATTGTCGCCTTGGCGCGCGACGAGATGGCGAAAGCGGTCAAACCGGGCATGACGACGAAACAGTTGGATGAGATTGGACAACGTATTTTGGAAGCGGAAGGGGCCGCCTCGGCCCCGATTACGATGTATGAGTTCCCAGGCTACACGTGCATCTCCATCAATGAA
Organism: Exiguobacterium chiriqhucha RW-2; assembly: GCF_000416965.1. Classification (GTDB taxonomy): domain Bacteria; phylum Bacillota; class Bacilli; order Exiguobacteriales; family Exiguobacteriaceae; genus Exiguobacterium; species Exiguobacterium chiriqhucha. The sequence continues at coordinate 57,174 of NZ_ATCL01000021.1, read as the reverse complement.
GTCGCAGCCCACGGGATTCCGGGCGACCTTGTCATCCAAGACGGGGACGTGGTCAACGTCGATGTATCGGCCGTGAAGGATGGCTACTATGCCGACACTGGGCGTACGGTCATCGCGGGCACGCCGAAATCGGCTAAACACGAGCGTTTGGTCGAAGTATCATTGACCTCGCTCGAAGCAGGTCTCAGTAAAGTGAAGGCGGGCGTCAAGGTCAACCAAATCGGCAAGGCGATTTATGCCGATGCCCGGAAGAACGGCTTCACGGTCATCCGCAACTTGGCGGGCCATGGTCTTGGGCGCACCCTTCACGGGGAGCCGGAGACGATCTCGAACTACTATAGTCGTGAAGAAAACGACATCTTGAAAGAAGGTCAAGTTATTGCCGTCGAGACGTTCATCTCGACGCAAGACGAAATCGTCTATCAATCGGAAGAAGACGGCTGGTCGTTGTTCACCCCGAACAACAGCCTCGTCTCTCAATTCGAGCACACGGTCGTCGTCACGAAAGACGGCTATGAAGTGTTGACGGGCACATTCCGTTAACGATGAAAAGGCGGCAGACGCGAGGTCTGCCGCCTTTTTTGCGGAGTTTTTACAGGAGTCGAATCGTCTGTTCGCTCAGTTGCTCGATTGTCGTCCAATCCGGTGCGACTTGATCGGGAAGCATCAACTGTCCGTTCTCGACCTCGAGCGGGGTATCGAGCAAATCGGTCTCGAAGTAAACGCTCGTCCCGGCCATATCGGCCGGGTAGGCGGCTCCGCTCATTGAGGCGAATAAGAGCGTGTGATAACGGCCGATGGAGGACTCATACATACCACCGACCCAGTAGGGGGTGCCGCTATCGCGAATCGCGAGTGCCTCGCTCCAGCCGCCGACGCGGGCCGGTTTGATATTGACGATGCGACCGGCTCGAAGTCGATGCATCGTCGCCACGTCTTGAGCCGAGCTAATCGATTCATCGAGACAAATCGGTGTGGCGAGCCGTGCCTGCAAGTCTGCTGTCTCGACCCAATGTGTGCTCGGATAAGGCTGCTCAATCATCAAGAGACGGTAGGTATCTAACGCCTCAAACCAGTCAAGCGGTTGCTCGGAGCCACTTCCGTTCAAATCAATCATGAGCGGGGCGTCCGGAAAATTGTTCCGAATTTCGCCGAGCGCAGGGAGTAGTTCATGCGGGGACGCTTTTAACTTGATCCGGTCGAATCCGGACGCGAGCGCAGACTCGATGGCGTTCAATGTTTGACTGAGCAGACCGATGCCGATGGTCCGGCCACAGGCCACGGTGTCGCCGGCTTGGACGTATTGTTTTAATGTCTGATTCGCGCGGGCCGCTTCCACTTCCCATAGAGCGCTCTCCCACATCGCTTTCGCCATCGGGTGGCCGATGATGGAGCTGACATGGGTACCGAACGAGGCGGCGGACAACGTCATTCCTTTCAACAGTTGGATAATTAAAGCGGACGTATCGATGACGGAGCGGACGGTCTCAGCCGTATACCATGGCGTCTCGAACGCGACACCTTCCCCGTAGCCGACAACACCGTCGACCGTCTCCAGACGGAGGATGGCCGTCCGTCTCGTCGTCAACACGGCGTGGGCGGTGACAATCGGATGTTTGAACGTGAGGGGGACGATATACAGTTCAGCGCGACGAATCATGGTCAGCCTCCTTTAAGCGATGACGCATCAATTTACCGTTGGCGTTACGAGGCAACTCGTCGACGGCAATCCATGCTTTCGGATGTTTATAAGACGCCAGATGGTCGTGCAACAGCTGAATTGCCTCATCGAAATCGAACGTACCGACCGTGAAGGCGACAGGTATCGCTCCCCAAGTCGGGTCGGGACGACCGACGACCCCTACGTCTTGAATGCCCTGGCAACGCAATAACACGCTCTCGATTTCGGCTGGATAAATGTTCTCGCCGCCAGAGATAATCAAGTCACTGCGACGGTCATGGACGTACAAGTAACCGTCCTTGATTGTGCCGAGATCACCGGTCTGCCAATAGCCGTCGGGCGTCCAGGCGTCGGCCTCTGGCTGTCTATAGTAACCAGGGGTCACCGTCGGTCCGTTCACTTCAATCTCCCCATCCGCATTGATACGGAGTTGGGTCGGCGCAATCGATTGACCGCTCGAACCGATGTGGGCGAGCGCCTCGGATGGCAAGAGCGTCGCGACTTGCGAACACGTCTCCGTCATTCCGTACGTCTGGGCGACCGGTAACTGCCGCCGCTCGGCTTCTTCGAGCAACGGGCGCGGTACGGGACCACCACCGACGAGCAGAAGTCGTAGCTGATGGCGGGAAAGACCTGCGTCGAGGAGACGCTGAAGCATGACGGCGACAAGCGAGATGTGGGTGATTCTTGCCGTCTCAATCAACTCGAGTGTCCGGACGACATCGAACTTCGGTTCGACGTATAATGTCGAACCGAAACGGGCGCTCCGATACACTTGGGCGAGTCCGCTCATATGGAAGAGTGGCGTCACGATGAGCATCCGATCACTCATCCCATATCCGAGGCGCGTCTTGGCCGCCTCGGCGCTCGCGATGTGATTGCCGAACGTCTGCTTTACGGCCTTGGCTCGACCGGTCGTGCCTGAGGTGAACATGAGCGACATGACTTCATCGTCTGCCCACTCGTGCGGTGTGGCGAGTGACGCCTCATCTCGTGACGTCAACGCGAATTGGGTGATCGACAGTTCAATCGGTTCATCGACGAGCAATACATCGATATCGGCCGTCTCGATTTGTCCTGCCAGTTCGCTCATCGTCAACCGCGTGTTGAGCGGAACGAGCACTTTTCCGAGTAACTGGATGGCATGGACAGCGATGACATAATCAGCGCTGTTCGCAGCGCGTAATCCGATATGGCGGGCTTCGGGTGCGACCCTTTCCAGGAAGTGGGCCAAACGGGCACTCTCCGTGCTTAACTCGGCCCAGGTCAAACTGACGGACGCGGTGACGAGTGCCATGGCATCACGTCGATGTTGTGTCACATAACGATTCATCATCAGGACCTCCAAAAAAAGAGTAGCGAAGTCGCTACTCTTTGTCGATTTACGGGAAACGCGGGAACTGACCGAAGTCTGGGTCGCGTTTTTCTTTGAAAGCGTCGCGTCCTTCTTTCGCTTCGTCTGTCGTGTAGTAGAGAAGCGTCGCGTCGCCGGCAAGCTGTTGAAGTCCTGCAAGTCCGTCCGTGTCGGCGTTCATCGCTGCCTTCAAGAAGCGAAGTGCCGTCGGAGAGTGTTGCAAGATCTCTTGGCACCATTGGATCGTCTCGGCTTCAAGTTGCTCGAGTGGGACGACCGTGTTGACGAGTCCCATGTCAAGCGCTTGCTGTGCGTCGTATTGACGGCAGAGGTACCAGATTTCGCGTGCTTTCTTGTGGCCGATGATGCGAGCCAAGTAACCTGAACCGTAACCGGCATCGAACGAGCCCACTTTTGGTCCAGTTTGACCGAAACGGGCGTTGTCGGCTGCAATCGTCAAGTCACAGACGACGTGCAAGACGTGTCCGCCACCGATCGCATAACCGGCTACCATGGCGATAACTGGTTTCGGGATGACGCGAATCAAGCGTTGAAGGTCGAGGACGTTCAAGCGTGGAATCTCGTCGTCACCGACGTAGCCGCCGTGGCCTCGTACTTTTTGGTCGCCGCCTGAGCAGAAGGCTTGATCGCCTTCACCAGTCAAGATGATGGCACCGACTTCTTTATCGTCACGGGCGCGTGCGAACGCGTCGATGAGCTCGTTTACCGTGAGTGGACGGAACGCGTTCCGTACTTCCGGACGGTTGATGGTGATTTTGGCGATGCCATTCCACTTCTCGTACTTGATATCTTCGTACGTGCGGACCGATGTCCAGTTTGCTACTGATTCCATTTAAATTCCCCCTAAAATCAATTTCTCTATCATTGTACCAAATTGTTGGGCATTCTCGACATGTGGAGCATGAGATGCGTCCGAAATTTCATGAATTTCAATATCGGGACGAATCAACTGCATGTTCCTAGCAATCTGTTGAAACTTCACATCGTGTTCTCCGACGATCAAATCGGTGCGAGGTAAACGGTCGAGTAGCGGCCAGAGCGACGGCATGCTACCCGTCCCGATGGCGCGGAGGCTGTCCGCGAGTGCGGCTGGACGTTGGGCCAACCGCTCAGGACGGAGTGCGGCACGCATCTCATCAGTCTGATGCCAGAGCGGAAGCTGTTCCCAACGGTCGACGAACGCCTCCAGTCCTGCTTGCTCGATGAATTCGGCGAGCTTTTCGTCTTGAAGCCGGCGTTGTCGACGTTCGGCCGCACTGAGTCCGGGCGTCGTGCTAATCCCAATGAAATGGGTGACCCGATCATCATAGGCGGCGAGTGTCATGCCGATACGTCCGCCGAGCGAGTAACCGACGACCGTCCACGGACCTTCGTCCGTATCGAGTAGCGCCGACAAGTCTTTTACCTGTTGACTCATCTTGGCACGCTCGACCGGCTGATGGCCCGTTTCACCATGTTGCAACAGTGTCGGGGCGACGAGTCGGACGGGTAGTTCCGGGAAGCGGGAAAGCCATCCCGCGTTTCCTGTGAAGCCGTGCAACAGCAAGACCGGCCGCCCGTTGCCGCGTTCGAGCACCTCGTACGAGACGCCTCGCAGCGGACGCATCACGACTCATTCCCCGTCGCCAAGCGGTCCGTGAGCGAGGCAGTCCAAAGACGGTGCTCCGCCACGTTCGTCGTACGGTCGGATGGGAACTCGATGAGTTGGACGCCCGCCTCGATGGCGGCCGTGACGTCTTCAGGCTGCTCGAGCCGTTGATAGCTGAGCCCGTACGTGTCAGCGAACCCACGTAGATTCAACTGCAGCGGCGTCCCGAACAAGTCCTCGAACATTTGCGGTGCAATCGAAGCTTGTGGCAAGAAGGAGAAGATGCCGCCCCCGTCGTTGTTGACGACGACGATGGAGAACGTACCTGGGTGCGATCTGACGAGCTGGAGCGCGTTGCTGTCATGATAAAACGCCAAGTCGCCAATCAACAGGGCGGCCTTGTCCGTATCGTGACAGGCACCGAGCGCGCTCGAGATGATGCCGTCAATCCCATTCGCCCCGCGGTTGGCGACGACGTCAATCGACTGACCGGCTGAAAGTGTCGTATCGATATCACGAATCGGCATGCTATTGCTAACGAAGATGCGTTCGAGACGTGACGCTAGCAAATGACGCGTCAATGCACTTTCTCCGCTCAAAGCAGGTTTCGCGGATTCGGTGATCTGTTCGAACAACGCGAACCGATCGAATAAGTCGACGTCATAGTTTTTGTTGATGGCGGCTACATAATCAATCGCATCTCCGTACACGACCGTAGCATGATTTGACGGGTCGCGGAACGAGCCCGGTTGCTCAATCAAGACGCACGGGACGTCCTGGAGCCACTGGTTCAATCGTTTCGAGACAGGAGCGGCGCCGAAGCGGACGACCGTGTCAGGCGTCCATTCCGTCCGATGCTCGCTCGCGAGCCACGTGTCGTAGTTCGTCAGCACGTGATCAAATCGGCGCATCCCGCTTAACGGGTCGGCGAAAATCGGGATTTGATACGTCCGTGCCGTCTGATAAATCGGTTCGAGCCATGACGTCGGCGTCCCAGGACCGACAAGAAAGGCGAGATGCGCGACATCGATTTCTCGTTTGAACCGGTTCACGTCACTTGTTGTCGGCTTGAGATAAGTCGGTTCAGACCATTCGGCGTTCCCGTCAAGCAGTGACGTTAAGCGTTCGATGTCCGGCACTAACGGCTCGCGGAACGGGATGTTCATGTGGACCGGCCCGAACGGGGCGTGCAGGCTCGTCCGGACGATTCGGGTCACCGCTTGTTCCATATAACGCTGACTGGCGGCTTCAGGAACAGGGAGGTCGATACTCGCTTTGACGTGTTCGCCGTACAGTCGGACTTGATCGATTGCTTGAGGGGCGCCCACGTTCCGTAGTTCGTGCGGGCGATCCGTCGTCAATACGATGAGCGGCAGTTGCGAGATGTTCGCCTCGGCTACCGCAGAAAAGTAATTGGTCGCGGCGGTGCCGCTCGTGCAGATGAGCGCGACCGGTCGCAACGATGAGGTGGAGCGGGTCAAGCCGAGAGCGAAGAAGGCGGCCGAACGTTCATCGACGATGATATGATGACGGACGCTCGGATGAAGATAAGCGGCCATGGCCAGCGGGGTCGAGCGCGAACCGGGACTGATGACGATATCCTCGACGCCTTGTTCGACGAGCCGGTTCATCATCTGGGCGACCCAATCCGTTAACGTTTCATTCATGCTTGATTGCCTCCTGCGCTTACTTTGTCCAACCCGAGTGCTTGCTTGATTGGACTGAGCTTGATTTCCGTCTCGGCGAGTTCCGCTTCGAGCTCAGACTCTTGGACGATTCCACAGCCTGCGTATAGCGCCACGAATTGGTGATGCACGAGGGCGGATCGGATTGAGACGACGAATTCGCCTTCTCCTTCCGTATTCAACCAGCCGAACGGCGAACCGTACCAACCGCGGTCGAAGCGCTCAATCTCACGCAATAAGCGGACAGACGTCCGTTTCGGTGAACCGCCGAGCGCGGGGGTCGGGTGGAGCGACTCGATGATGGACAGCAAGGACGCATTCGTGTCGAGCGTCGCTTGAATCGGTGTATGCAGATGGAACACCGAGCGATTTTCTAATATACGCGGCGTCTCGGGTGCCTTGATGGTAGCAGCGTATGGGGTGAGGGCATTTTTAATGTCCTTCACGACGATTTGATGTTCCTCTAAATTTTTGGCGTCGTGCAACAGCGTCTGTTTGGCAGCATCCGCCTCGATTTCTGTGTCCGGTCGTTTAATCGTCCCGGCGATAGCGGCCGTTTCGATATACGGTCCTTGCTTTTTGACGAGGCGCTCTGGGGTCGCCCCGAAAAAGCCGATTTCGCGCTTCGGTTGATATAAGAAGACGTAACTGCCCGTTTGATGTTCTGACAAATGGCGTAACGTTGTCGCGAACGGGAACGGATCTTCTGATGTTTGATAAATCTCTTCACGGGCGATGACGATTTTCTCGACACGTTCTTCCGAGATGTTCAATTTGGCTTGTTGGAAGCTCGACTTGAAGTGGTCGACGCCATCTTTCACTTGAGAGTAGGTCGGTGCCTGCTCGTCGGGAGCGTGCAACGCGTTGAACTGGGCGAGCTGATCGGCCAGTTGAATCAAATATTGTTCGACTGAACGTTTCGCGGAGACGAGTGTCGAGACGGTCAACGTGTGTTTGTCACCCGAACGGCGATATAAAAATTTAGGCACGACCAATGACGCTTCGCCGAACGCTTCCCACATATTTTTCTGGGGGCGGATGAACGTGTCGAACGAGAAGCCTGAGAACGCATAAATGACCGCATCGACGTCCCGGCGGTGCAGGCTCCAATCATATTGCAACCGTTGGAACCGTTCCGGGCCAGAAGCCGTCAACACGAGCGCATCGGCACATCCGAGCATCTCGAGGGAGCGGTCGGGTGTCGAAAAATAATAATGGGACGTTTCGGTATTTTGAATGATATGAAACGCGTCGAACGAAGGGATCTCCCACGTGTAGGAGGCCAAGACCGGCCGTTGCCAAGCACGTGCCCGTTTATGGGCTTGCTCGATTCGTTGTTTAATGTGTGTTTGAGTATCTGGCATGTAAGAAAAGCCTCCTCAATCCAATGGAATTCTCATTCTTTAGTGTATCATGACTTCACGGCAGAACTGGCCGTCAAATGCTCGGGAAAGTGAAGGGAACCGTTCGAGCGACTGGCATTGACAGATTTTTTTAAAGAGACGTAAACTAACGAAGGGAGGGAAGTGCATGAAGAAGAGAGAGAAAGGTGCCTATTGGCGCATGATTCGTCCGCACACATTGACGGCGAGCTTCATACCGGTGCTGTTAGGGACGTTCATCGTCCTCGGGCAAGTCGAATTGAAATGGGGACTGTTCCTAGCGATGCTCATCGCCTCGGTCTTGATTCAAATCGCGACGAATTTATTCAATGAGTATTACGATTATAAGCGCGGGCTCGACCATGAAGGATCGATCGGAATCGGCGGTTCAATCGTACGCGATGGATTCACACCGGGCCAAGTCCTCGGGATTGCCCTTGGGATGTACGGGGTAGCGGCCGTGCTCGGTCTTTATATCGCCGCTTCGACGAGCTGGCACTTGATTTGGATCGGCGTGTTGTCGATGGTCGTCGGGTTCCTCTATACAGGAGGTCCGCTTCCCATCGCCTATACGCCGTTCGGTGAACTCGTCGCCGGTCTGTTCATGGGGTATGTCATTATCGGGATTTCAGGATACATCCAAATCGGAACGGTGACGACGGAGTTGTTGCTCGTGTCGTTCCCGATGGCGCTGTTAATCGGGGCCATCTTGCTCGCGAACAATATTCGCGACTTAGATAACGATAAAGTGAACGGGCGCAAAACGATTGCCTGTCTCGTCGGACATCGACGTGCGGTTCTCGTCTTAGCTGGATTCTTTATCGCGGCGTTGATTGGCATTATCGTCGCTGTCGTCGGGTTTGGCGTGACGCCTTGGGTGCTGTTGTCACTCTTGACCATTCCGATTATGATTCGGGCGGTGAAACGCTTTTGGGTCAAACAGGAACCGGCTCAATTGATGCCAGCGATGGCGATGACCGCAAAAGTGAACACGTTGTTCGGTGCTTGGATGGTCATCGGTTTGATGGTCGCGCGATTCATCGCGTAAATAAAAGGAGGGAACCATATGTCAGTCGTTCAAGAAATGTTAGCGTTCAATGAAAAATTCGTCTCGGAGAAACAATACGAAGAGTTCGTCTCGGACAAGTTCCCCGATAAGAAAATTGTCATTTTAACATGTATGGATACACGTCTGACGGCGTTACTGCCGAAAGCTCTCGGTTTGAAAAACGGGGATGCTAAAATTATAAAAAATGCGGGTGCTGTCCTATCACATCCGTTCGGTTCGGTCATGCGTTCCATTCTTGTCGCGCTGTATGCGCTCGGAGCGGAAGAAGTCATCGTCATCGGGCACTATGATTGCGGGATGGCGGCCATCGACCCAAACGCGGTCATCGGCGAAATGGAGCGTCGCGGGATCGAACCGCAAACGCTCCAGACGCTCAAATCGTCGGGTATGGATTTGGAGAAGTGGCTACACGGGTTTGACTCGGTCGAAGCGAACGTCGTCAACTCGGTCAGTCTCATCAAAAATCATCCGCTCTTGCCACCGGGCACGAACGTCCACGGATTCGTCATCGATCCGGCGACGGGACGTCTCGATGTCGTCGAAGCATAACGTAAAAGGCGGTCTCTCCTGCAGAGACCGCCTTTCTTTGGTTACCCGTATGTGTTGACGGGAATGTCTTTATACTCGTCCTCGTCCGAATCTTTCGATTTGGACTTTTTATTTTTCTTATAGTTTTTCTCGTACTCACGTTCGCTCGGCGTTTTGAAGAAACGTTGCCAAGTAGCATTGATTTCTGACCCGATCAAAATGATCATGCCGGTCAATTGTAACCAGAGCAACGTGACGATAATCCCCCCGAGTGAACCGTATGTCGAATCGTAGTTGCCGAAGTTCGAGACGTACAGGCTGAATCCGAGCGAGACGAGCTGCCAGGCGATGACGCCGAAGATCGCGCCTGGAATCGTGCTCTTCCAAAACACGTGTTGTTGAGGAGCAATCTTATAAAAAATCGAGAGCGTCAAAATCAAGATGACGGTCGTCAACACGTAGCGGAACACGTTAATCAAGATGACGTCAGCCCCTGAGATGGGGATGAAGCGCATCAAAAAGTCGATGATCTGTGAACCGAACACGTTCGAGACGATGAGCAACAGTACGCCGACACCGAGCAAGAGCGTCAAGCCGAGCGCGATGCCTTTGCTGACGAAAAAATTTCGTTCGTTGTCTTCCCCGTATGCGTGAATCGCCATGTTAATCAAGCGTTCGACCCCTTTAGCGGCCGACCAAATCGCCAAAATCGCACCGATTGAGAGGAGTCCGCCGCGCGGTTCGCCAATCGCGTCAAAAATCCCGGTCAAAAAATCAGTCGCGGCCGCCCCGGGTGCCAAGTTGTTTAACTGTTCTTGGAACGATGCCTGGGAAATGTCGAAGAACGACAGCAACGCGAGAATGAAGATGATGCCCGGGAAAATCGATAAGAACCAAAAAAAAGCGAGCGTCGCGCCGTAATCTTGAACATCATGTTCTTTGAAGCGACGAAGCAGCTCCTTCCCGAAGGCGAACCAATTCTTTTTTTCTTTCACTTCTGTAGTATCCATGTATGAGCCTCCTGAACGTTATCGTTAGAAACTTTCTTTCCCGAAATGTCAGGAGGCTACACATAAAATCAGTCTTCGGCCAGCGTTTTATTGAAAAAGCGCTCGGCCTCGTTCGCGAGCAAGTCGGCGAGTGACGGCGGTCGTACCGGCAAATGGCTGAGCGCGCTGCGTTTCACCCACATCGGTGTGTATGAACCGTTCGTCTGTTCGGCTTGAAACTCTTCGCCCGTGCCGGTGCCGAATTCGCCACCGGTCACGCGAGCCCAGTAATACGGGTTCAACTCGCCATTGAAAGCGACGTGAGCGGCGATCCCTTCGAGTTCGACGTGGACGCCGAGCTCTTCGAACGCCTCACGGACGGCCGTCTCTTCGGCGGTATGGCCGAATTCGACTCCGCCACCTGGGAAGACATAATACAAGAGGTTCTCTTTTTCTCGGCGAATGAGCGCGACTTCGTCATGTTCATTCACGAGGATGATGGCACTGCGTAATTTCGTTCTGACCAATGGAATCGTTCCTTTCGATTTCGAATCGTGAACAAAACGCATCGACTCGCGGCCGATGCGTTTTGGTTAATCTGCTGCTGGTTGTTCGAGTGATGCATACATATCAGGCGTCAGGCCGTTATCGTGCGAGGCGATGACTTTCCCGGCGACGCGCATGCCGAGTCGGAGCGCATCCTCAATCGGATGACGTTTCATCAACTCGGAGATGACAGCGGAGAAGAACGAGTCACCGGCACCGGTCGAGTCGGCGACTTTCACTTTCGTCGTCGGGACGTGGCCTTGTTCGTTCGTACGCAAGTCGACATAGACCGCACCGAGTTCACTCATCGTGACGATTGTGAGCGGGGCACCTTTCATGGCGAGCACTTCGGCGACACGTAACGCATCGTCCACCGTGACGATCGACATGTCAGATAAAATCTCTGCTTCTTCACGGCTACAGATGAAGCCGGTGAAGCCTTGAAGCAAATGGCGGTTCCGTTCGATGACAGACAGATGGCCACACACGCCGTAAAGCGGGAGTTTCATCTCGCGGCATAGCTCAATCGTCTCGTTGAGCACGTTGACCGACAAGTCGAGGTCGATGGCGACCGCCTGACTTTCGGCGAACACCGTATCGATGCGACGAAGGATACATTCTTCCATCATCGCCTCGTCCGGTTGCTTCGAGATCGACGTTTGAAGATCGCCGTTGTTATCCATGACGGCCAGCCACATGCCCATGCCGTTGTCATCGAGCAAATCGACGTGATCGACGTTCACATTCAAACCGCGGAGTTCCTCGAGGACACCCATTCCGATTTGATCGTTCGTCACGGTCGACACGAAACGGACATCATTGCCGAGGACACCTAAATTTTGAGCGACGTTACGGCCGGTTCCGCCGTTTGAGAACGCGATGTCACCGACGTTCTTGGCATCTTTATGGAGCGGGGCGAACGAGGTTCCTTTAATATCGACAAACACTTTGCCGATTACTGCTATCGTATTCATACACTGTACCACCTTTAGCCAATCTTCCTAATCAGTTCCGGTCTAATTAGACACATTGTTTCAATTATAGCGAAATCGCCAACGGCTTTCAATGACGGTTTCGGAAGGTGTCGAATTTTGTCAGTCCCATGACGTGCTGAGCAAGCGCAGGCCGTTCAAAATGACGAGGATGGTCGATCCTTCGTGCCCGACGACGGCGAATGGCATGACGAGCAATTCGAAGATGTTCGTCGCAATCAAGACGAGGATGACCCCTAATGCGAACACGACGTTTTGGAGGACGACCCGATTCAACTTACGCGACTGTTTGATGGCCGAGCTTAGGCGGTTCAAGTCGTTCTTCATCAAGACGACGTCGGCCGTCTCGAGAGCGGCGTCCGTCCCTTCTCCCATCGCAATCCCGACATCGGCCGTCGCGAGGGCAGGGGCGTCGTTAATCCCGTCACCAATCATGCCGATGCTGCCATACTCTTGTTTCAATCGTTTAATGTGCTCGACTTTCTCTTCCGGAAGACATTCGGCAATATAGCGGGTCAAGCCGGCCTCGGAGGCGATGGCGCGTGCTGTTGCCTCGTTGTCACCCGTGATCATGATGGTGGCGATGCCGAGGTGGTTGAGTCGCTCGATCGCTTGCTTGGCCTCGGGACGTAACGTGTCTCGAAGCGCGAACGCCCCAATTGTCTTCTCTTCGTCACTGATGAATACGAGTGTGTGGCCGGCCGCTTTCAAACGTTCGACTTCGTCGCGGAAAAAGTCGTGGCTGCGATCGGCGAATTTCTGTTTACCGACCCGGTAAGCGACACCGTCGATGGTCGCTTCAATCCCAGACCCGGTCACGTCTTTAAAGTGTTCCATCGCCCCCGTATAACTGCCCGTGTACTGAACGAGCGCCTCGGCGAGCGGATGCATCGAATGTTCTTCAATCAAGCTGACAATGCGATACACGTGTTCTTGTGTCGTATCGGGATGAATCAACGCCGCTTGGACTTCTGGTTTACCGATTGTGAGCGTACCGGTCTTATCGAACGCGACGGCTTTCAAACGTCCCATATTTTCGATATGGACACCGCCTTTGAATAAAATCCCGTGTTTAGCAGACGAGGCAATGGCTGCGAGTGCCGCCGGCGTGATGGCGGCAACGAGGGCACACGGCGAAGCGACAACGAGAAGGATCATCCCGCGGTAAATGCTCGTCTCGAGCGACCATGACGTCAATACCGGGCCTAGCAAGATGATTGCCGTGACGGAAGCGAGCACGACTTGAACGTAGCGTCCCTCGTACCGGTCGATGAACTGGGCGGACGGTGATTTTTCTTCTTGCGCCTGCTGGACCATTTGAATGATTTTTTGGAACAATGTCTCTGTGGCGAGCTTTGTCACTTCGAGCGTCAAGACACCGTTCAAGTTTACGCTTGATCCATATACCTCATCGCCGACGTTCCGGTCGACCGGAATCGATTCACCGGTGATGGCGGCTTCCTCAATCGAGGCGCTACCTTTCAAAATCCGACCGTCGACCGGGATGCGCTCGCCGGGTCTTACGTAGATGTGGTCACCGACGCGCAGTTCGTCGATATGGACGACCTCGAGGCCGCCCGAGCTGTTCAATCGGGTCGCCTGCTCAGGTTGGAGTTCCATGAGCGATTCAAGGGCACGCTCATTTTTATTCATCGTATACGTCTCAAGGGCGCCTGATAACGCGAAGATGAAGATTAGGATGGCGCCTTCCATCCAGTACCCGATTGAAGCAGCACCGATGGCGGCGATAATCATGAGTAGCTCGACGTTCAAGGAGCGCGTCTCCCATGTATCGGTCAAGCCTTCCTTGGCTTTGGCATATCCGCCGATTAAAAAGGCGGTCAAATACAGAGTGACGTAGAGCGCAGGAGCTCCGTCTTGTCTTTCCGCGATATATGCGAGTACAATCAATACACCACTGATGAGCGCCATGATGAGCTCGATATGTTCGACCCAGCTGGCCCGTTTGAAGACGTGGCTTTTTTCGTGTGTGACGGTTGATGTGTTCATGTGAGCACCTCTTTCTAATTGAGAATATATATCAGTTAAATGATAATGAATGAGGATGATTATCATTATCTATTGTTGATATTATTAGGTTTTACGCGAATTAAAGGTGAATCCCTTATTTATAATGATTATCGTGTAAGTCTATTTTAGCACCAAACGTAATCACTCACAAACTAAAAGATTAAGGAGTTTTTGTGTCATGCCGAATGTATTTCAACGCCCTTGGACGGTCACGTTCTTAGCCCTATTCAACACGTTCTTATGGGGGAGCGCTTTTCCGTTCATCAAACTGAGCTACGAAGCGCTCGATATCCAGGAAAACGAATACGGGCAACAGCTGTTCTTTGCCGGGGAACGCTTTTTATTGGCCGGTCTGCTCTTACTCGTCATCAGTCGACTCGTCTTCAAGCGTCCGATTCGCTTAACTGCTGAAAAGCTAAAGGCGTATGCGCATTTAGGGGCATTTCTGACGTTCTTACAATATTTGTTCTTCTATATCGGTCTTTCGATCTCGACGGGGGTGCAGGGCTCGATTATCGCGGGGTCGACGTCATTTTTCCAGATGGCACTCGCTCATTTTCGTTATGAGGATGATCGCTTGAATCGCTTGAAAGGGATTGCCCTTACGCTCGGATTCTCCGGAATCGTCATCGCCAACTGGCCGACGGCAAGCGCGGAAGTCGGGTTTGGGATTGGAGAGATTCTGCTGATTATGGCGATGATCTCAGGCGCGTTCGGGAATTTGGTTGCCAAAGATTATTCGCGCTCGCATGACGTCGCTCCGATGACGGCTTGGGCGATGGTGATTGGCTCGCTCGGACTACTCATCGTCGGTTACGTGCTTGCGCCAGGGGATGTGTTCCTGCCTTACACCGTGACAACCCTCTTCTTCTTGTTGTATCTCGCCCTCTTGTCGGCGGTCGGGTTCACATTATGGAATACGCTGATGAAATATAATCCGGTCAGCCGGGTATCGCTCTATATGTTCTTTGTTCCCTTATTCGGTGTCGTCCTATCGAGCATGTTACTCGGGGAGACGATTCCATGGAACGCGCTTGTCGGGTTGTTGTTCGTCATCGCTGGGATTTATCTCTCCACATATTTTCAAGGACGAGCGAATCGGGGAGTGCGATGACAAAGTGAGGGAGAGGCATGGTTGACGGAATCTTGTTCCCATGGCAAAATATATTAAAAATTCTGAATTCTTTCAGTTGAAATCGGTCTTCGTTGTAAAGACTTGCGTGCGAATCGAAAAGAAAGGAGGGTGCTACCGTGGCAAGAAATCCAATCGTCCGAAACATACTCATCTCTCGACAACCGCGAGACGAGTATGTCAAATACGTGATGAAGTGCGTAAGTCGCGGGTTGAAGGAACATCATGAGCAAGTGGACGCGCGTGCTATGAGGCATGGCGAAGACATTCAGACGAAATGGCAAATCAATGATCGAGTCATTGAAGTCACGCTCAAGTCCGACGTGTTGGCCTCGCTCGAGACGGAACCGTTCGCGCTCGATGAGGTGTTCATGCGGGCGTTCGAACGAAACGATGTCAGGCTCGGTCCGGTGAAAGAATAACGTGAAACAGGGAGGGTCTCGGCGGAGACCCTCCCTTTTAGATGTCAATCGGCTTGGCTTTCGCCGTGAATAAACTGACGGCCAGAATCCCAAGAATGAGCGTATACATCAAGAAATACACTTCTTTTGGTAACGCGATCCAAAATGCGCCAATCATCGGTCCGCTAATCGAACCTACGCTGAACGAGATGCTATAGAGCATATTGCCGGTCGGTAACAACGAACGTGGCAACACTTCCGTCATATGGGCCAGTCCGAGCGAATATGTCGAGCCGAGCCCGGCGCCTGCGAGCGCGAACAAGACGAGGAGCCAGACGTAATGGTCGACGGCCAGGTTGGCAATCGCAAAAACGAGCGTGCCGAGTGTCAGGACGATTTGAAGAATCCGCTTTTTCCCGAAGTGATCGGCGAGCCGACCGAGCGGTAATTGCACGACAATCGAGGCGACGATGAACGTCGTGATGAGCGTGCTCGTCTGCGTGAGCCCGATATCGTTGCGGACTGTGAAAATCGGTAAGTTGGCATTCAAGCTCGCTTCAAGGAACCCGTATGTAAAAGCAGGTAAGAGCGTATACCCGCCGCCGATGAGGACGAGTCGGATGCGTCCTTTCGAGTCGGTCTTCACTTTCTCGGCCTCAGGATACTCATTGTCGACCTTGAAGATCAAGAACAAGGATGCGAGACAGAAGACGATCAAGACGAGGAACGGCAGCCAAAAGTGAAGGTCGACGAGCGGCGCGATGAGCGGACCGACCGCGAAACCAAGGCTGAACGCCATCCCGTAATACGCCATTGCTCGTCCCAGGCTCCGCTTGTCGCTCGCAGACGTGACCCACACTTGGGATCCGTAATGGAGCGCCGAGTCACCGAAGCCGATGACGAAACGCATGAGCGCCCACATGAGCAGGGACGGCCAGAGCGGCAAGAAGAACGTAGCGAGCGCCGTCAAGATGATGCCAAGGACGATGGTCGGACGAAATCCGTACTTGCGGACGAACCGTTCGAGTAGCGGGGCGGAGACGATGACCCCGAGATAGAGCATGGTCGCGTTCAACCCGTTCAACCAGGCCGGGTTGCCGTCCCGTTCGATGAGTGTCGACAAGAGCGGGATGAGCGCACCTTGAATCAAGCCGGAGATAAAGACGACAAGTAATAAAATTGAAAATCGAAAGCGTTGCATAGTTCACCTCATCATTGATTGCATAGTAAAAAGCTGAGAAGAGTCTCAGCTTTTTGGCTCGTCAATCGGTTGGGGTACATGGTTCAAGTGTAAGAGTTCATCGTCCCAACTGCCTTGACTGAATACTTCATCACGGTCTACTTTGTCTGAAACGAATGCGGCTGTCAATAAGATGCTGAGCACACCACCGAAAATGATGATGGCCATGACGGTGATCATAAATACATAGATGGCTGTCATCTTCAAACACCTCGATTCAGTTTATATACTGAACATTTCCCGAATCGAAGTAATTAAAACGGTTCGGCCACACGTTCCCGGAAGTTCACTTCAGGATAGTACGCTTGTTTGACGAGTGCGTTCGGGCCGAGGCATTTGACAGCCGGACAGTGGCAGGACAGTGTGGCGTTCAAACTGCTGTTCGTCCACGCCTCATACGCGTCTTGGAACGAGGTGTCATACAACGTCCCGAGCGTGCCGAGCTCATCGCCGAAGTCGGTGACGATGATTTGGCCGTCGAAGATGTTCGTGTTGAGGCGTGAGCGGCCATCCGGGTCGTTTCGCACGGTCACGTTCTTCGCCTCGTGGAGCCGTTTCAATAAAGCGCGGTCTTCCGGTAACTCGGAACAAGCATAGAACGGCAACGTTCCGAACAGCATCCAAACGTTCTCGTCCCGGACATCGAGCAGGTCGTGAATCGCCTGGCGAGTGTCAGGGAGCGACGCCGACTCGAGCGCACTGGCAAAATCGGCGGGGTACATTGGGTGCACTTCATGACGTTGACAGCCGAGTGCGACAATCTCTTCATGGATTTCCTTCAAGTGCGGAATCGTCCGTTTGTTGAGCATCGTCTCGGCCGATACGATCACACCCTCGGCCGTAAGCGCACGGGCGTTGTCTTTCATCGTCTGAAGCATCTTCAAACGTGCCTCCGCGCTCGGTTTTCGGTCCATCATCGCGAAACCGCCCTCTAAGAAGTCGGCGTCCGTTCCCCAGTTATGCGAAATGTGCAAAACGTCGAGGTAAGGGGTAATAAGATGGTAGCGAGAGAGCGGGAGCGTCAAGTTTGAGTTGATTTGCGTGCGGGCGCCGCGCTCCTTAGCGTAACGCAAGAGTGGGACGACGTAGTTGCGCACCGATTTCATCGACAGCATCGGTTCGCCGCCCGTAATCGAAAACGCGCGTAAATGCTCGATTTCATCCAAACGCGAAATCAATAAGTCGAGTGGGACTTCGGGTTCTTCTGTCTGGTCGAGCATATAGCCGACCGCGCAATGCTCGCAGCGCATATTGCATAGCTTGGTCGTCGTCACTTCGACGTTCGAAAGGACGAGGCGACCGAACTCGGTTTGATCGAGGTATGCTTCCCACGGATCAAACGTTGTCGAGATGTTTTGCATATCAATTCCACCTTTTCATCAAGTCACACGAAATAGTATGCTATAATAACAACTCTTTGTCACGAACCAAAGGAGCGATCACGAGATGGGTAAATCACGAACAGATACGGCAGGAAAAATGAACGTGTTAAAATCGAGAACGGAATTACTGTGCTTATCAGTCAATACGTTGGACGAATTCACGACGCCAGAGGATTTGCATCGATTGTTAGCTGATATTGATTCCTTACGTGCGAAAGTCGTACGTTACGCCAAAGATTTAGAACAAGTATCTCGAAAGGATGAAACACATTGAAACTGATCGTAGGAGAATACACAAGCGCCCAAGCCGAGCGGCTAGGCATTAACGGAGAGGGCATCGCGACGATTGATCGCATGGTCATCTTCATTCCGAACTTATTGCCGGGAGAGAAGGCGAAAGTCGAAATTACGCGCGTCGAGCGGAACTACGCCGAGGCGCGCGTCATCAAGCGCGATAATGATTCACCGGACCGGGTCAAACCGCCGTGTCCGATTTATGACGAGTGTGGCGGTTGCCAGATTCAACATATGAGTCCGCGCCTGCAGATGGACTATAAAGAAGAAATCGTCCGCAACGCCTTCCGTCAAAAGACGAAATTGAACGTCGACAAATCGGATATCCGTGGTACGAAAGGGATGGACAACCCTTGGTATTACCGCAACAAGTCACAATTCCCGCTCTCGACGCGCCGCGGTGAAATCGTGTCAGGGCTCTACAAGCCGAACACGAATGAGCTCGTGCCAATCGAACACTGCATGGTGCAACAGCGAGACACGACGAACATCAACAACGCCATCGTCCGTATTTTGAACGAACTCGACATCCCTGTATACGATGCGCGCCGTGACGTCGGCTTTGCCCGTACCGTCATCGTCCGCTCGGGCTACAAGACGGACGACGTCCAAGTCGTGCTCGTCGTCGGAAACGAGGACGTCCCGCATTTGGACGAACTGAGTGACCGCATCATGGCGTTGCCGAACGTCGTGTCGTTCCACTTGAATATTAACTCGAACCGTTCAGGCGTCATTTTCGGTTACCGTACGGTCTATATCGCCGGCCAAGACAAGATGGACGAACAGCTTGACGACGTCCATTACCACTTATCACCGCGCGCGTTCTTCCAGCTTAACCCGGCTCAGACGGAAGTCATGTATCGGGAAGTCGTCGAGGCGGCTGGCCTAACGGGTGAAGAACGGGTCATTGATGCGTACGCTGGTGTCGGTTCAATCGGGCTATGGCTCGCGCCACATGCAAAAGAGATTCGCGGGATGGAAGTCGTCCCAGAAGCAGTCGAAGATGCGAATGCGCACATGCGTGAGAACGGGTTCAGCCATGCAACCTATGTTGAAGGCCGGGCCGAACATTGGATTCCGCGCTGGGTCAAGGACGGTTGGATTCCAGATGTCATCGTCGTCGATCCGCCGCGCACAGGTGTCGATCATCAACTCCTCAATGCAATGATTTCATCGAAAGCGAAACGCATCGTGTACGTGTCATGTAACCCACAGACACTCGCACGGGATGCGGATCAACTCATGAAAGCCGACTATAAAATCAACTATATCCAGCCGTACGATATGTTCCCGCAGACGGCACACGTCGAGTCAATCGTCGTCTTCGAGAAAAAGAAAAAGAAAAAGTATTGACGGGGTTGTGAAAACGCTTGCAAAAACAGTGTTTTCACGCTATAGTTCAGATGTCAGACTTCTTTTGATAAACGTTAAGAAGCGGAGGAACATCAGATGATCCCACAAGAAAAAGTGAACGAGCTTGTCCATAAAGCAATTGATGCACGGTCGCGTGCCTATACACCGTATTCGAAATTCAATGTCGGGGCCGTCGTCATTGACGAGACCGGCAAAGAAATTTTGGGTTGCAACGTCGAAAACGCTTCGTACGGGTTGTCGATGTGTGCAGAACGGACCGCCATCTTCAAAGCGGTATCGGAAGGCAGCAAGGCAATCGAGACGGTCGTTGTCGTTGGAGACACAGCGGGCCCAATCTCGCCGTGTGGCGCTTGCCGTCAAGTCATTGCCGAGTTTGCGAGTGACGACTTTACGTTGATTCTCGCGAACATGGCCGGAGAGACGAAAGTGATGACAAAAGAAGAGATGCTACCATACGGCTTCTCGCCAAAAGATTTAACGTGAAATAAAGATGCGGACGAATTCGTCCGCATCTTTATTTGTTGCCGTCATATTTTTTCTCGCTGGCCGAGTCGTCCTTCGAGTGTCGTTTCTGTTTTTCATCCTTCACTTTTTGGTTCAGCTCTTCCACCGGAATCGGGTCGACGGTCTCCATGCCCTCCTGGTCGAAGATGCTCTCCTTGTCGGTATCGACAGCATCCGGATTATCGAACGGTCGCTTTGACGGGTTCTGTGATTTCTTCATCCTCATCGCCTCCTTGTGTTGATTGTTATTCCACTCTGTTAAATTGTGTAAACGCTTTAGGAAACGGGTTTCGATTTCGCGGAACAGTGGAATTATCCGTACATAGCGACTAAGGAGGGGTATTCGGATGGATAAGAAAGTCTTAATGGGAATCGTACTCGGTGTGGCCGGGGCAGCGCTCGTCGCGCCGAAAGTGGCAGCGCTCTTGACGCAAGACCACGATGAGGATACATGGAGCAAGATGGATCGCATGGAAAGTGTCGATTCAGATAAAGACGAGGCGGAAGCGGGTCTCACTCAACTTGACTCGAATCACCGGGCCGAGTGGCAAGCGAACGGCTTTCCGCAGACGCACGCTGAGCGGGAGCGTCTCATGAATGAATCAGATGAT
The DNA here is from genome assembly GCF_000416965.1 of Exiguobacterium chiriqhucha RW-2. GTDB lineage: Bacteria > Bacillota > Bacilli > Exiguobacteriales > Exiguobacteriaceae > Exiguobacterium > Exiguobacterium chiriqhucha. The sequence goes on along the minus strand of NZ_ATCL01000021.1, from coordinate 36,370 downwards.
GCCTATAAAGGGAAGGACATCTAAAAACAGACAGCCATCGCGGCTGTCTGTTTTTTAAATATCTTCGTCCGGTAAAAGGGGGAGCGTGAGTGTGACGGTCGTCCCGTTGCCGACTTCTGAGGCGAAGTGCATCGAGCCGCCGTGGCGCTCCATAATATGTTTGGCGATGGCGAGCCCGAGTCCGGTCCCGCCGTCTTCGCGTGTCCGTGACTTATTGACGCGATAGAATCGTTTCGTCAATTGATCGAGGTCTTCTTTCGGAATGCCCCGGCCTTCGTCATGAATCTCGGTGACGGCATTGTTCGCGGTCGCATACGTCTTCACATGAATCGATTTGCCGGCTTCCGTATAGCGGAGCGCGTTATCGAGCAAATTCCCGACGACTTGCTCGAGTCGATCGTGGTCCCCGAGAATAATCAAGTCGAAGTCGAGGTCCGTCTCGATGGTGACGCCTTTCGCCCGCGCGATCGGCTCGAAGCGATAGAGAACGTCTTCGAGCACTTGCGAATAGACGACTGGTTCTTTCGTCATCGGATACGAATCACGCTCGAGTTGGGCCAAGTCGAGCAAATCGTTGACGAGCCGTTGCAACCGTTCGGTCTCGTTCTCGATAATCTCATAATATTGATCTTTCGTTTTGTCATCGAGCGACGGGTCTTGAAGCATCTCGGTATAACCGCGAATATACGACAGTGGCGTCCGCAATTCGTGGCTCACGTTCGCCAAGAACTCTTTCCGTTGTTCTTCGACGAGACCGAGCGATTCGGCCATCCGGTTCAGTGTCTCGGCAAGCTCACCAATCTCATCATCGTAATAGATGGGGATGCGGTGCGAGAAATCACCTTTGGCATACACTTGGGACGCTCGTTTCATTTGAATCAGCGGTTGGATGATTGTATCGATAATCTGAGTGCCGAAAATGAGTAAGTTCACGATCATCAAGATGAGCAAGAACGTGATCATGAGCCGAATCGGTTGGAACGGTTCACTGATTTTACTCAGCTCCATATACAGGATGAGCGCATTATCGAGTTCGCCGTCTCGGATGAGCGGGAAGGCGGACATGAGGATGTCGACGTCTTCGGTCGGGTGCTTGCGGGTAACAGAAATCGCATAGCCGTCTTGCAACTTGGCGAGGTCCTGCTCCCGTAAAAACGTCTTGCCCGATCCGAGACTGTCTTCCCGGACGGACGAGAGAAACACTTTCGTCTCGGTCAGTTCGTTCGTGTACGTCATACTGTCGGAAAACGCGTCAGAGAAGCCGTCCGCCTTATAGATGGTGACGAGCTTCTCTCCGCGGTTGATGAGCAGTTCTTCTTGCGTCTGAATATAAAACTTGTCATACAAGTAAAACGTCATGATGATGAACACGAACGCGGAGAAGAGGCTTGCGGTCCAGATGGTGATCCAAATCCGCTTCCGGATCGTGTATTGCTTCATACGGTCGCCTCGAACTTATAGCCGATCCCCCAGACGGTTTGGATGTAGCCACCCGCTTCGCCGAGCTTGAGACGAAGTGTCTTGATATGGGTGTCGACCGTTCGGAGGTTGCCGTGATACTCGGTCCCCCAAATTTGGTCAAGCAATTGTTCACGCGAGAACACTTTCTCTTCGTTCGTGATGAACAAGTAGAGCAAATCGAACTCTTTCCGGGTCAAGTTGACCGTTTTGCCTTTCACGCTGACCGCACGGCCATCGATATCGATGGACAAGACGCCGGTATCGAACGTCGCTTCTTGTTCTTTTGAGAAATTATGCGTCCGACGAAGCGTCGCTTCGATTCGAGCGAGCAACTCGCGGGGGCTGAACGGCTTCGTGATATAGTCGTCCGCGCCAATCTTCAAGCCGTGGATGCGATCGAGTTCTTCTGAGCGGGCCGTTAGCATAATGATCGGCACGTTCGAGAACTCACGGATGCGCATGCATGCCGTGAGGCCGTCGAGTTCAGGCATCATCACGTCGAGCAGCACGAGGTGGAACGACTGTTCTTTCAATAAGTCGATTGCCTCGAGACCGTTCGTTGCTGTGACGGTCTCGTATCCTTCCTTCTCTAAGTTCGAAACGAGTAAATCCCGCATTTGCTCTTCATCATCGGTCACTAAGATGCGAAACGTTGGTTCTGACATTGGGCATTCTCCTTTACAAAACGGTTAACGGGGACGTGTGATAATTCCCTCATACTTCTATCATACCTATCTCTCCGAATTAGAACAGAAATATTCATTGTCGTAAAGTTGTCCTCATGAAATCCACACAAAAACGCCACAAAAAAGCCAATTCTTTGTCAGAATTGGCTTATGCTTCGAGCTGGGCTTCGTACGTATGGTCAAATTCAGGCGCATGGAGTGAGTGCAAGTAAAGTTGGAAACTCGACTTCGACACTTCATACAGCACGTATTCGACATCACCTTGATTGATTTCAGTTAGTAATTCAGACCGAATCTCATTGGCGCAGAAAGCGTACGGCAGTTTTTCCGCCGCCGCGATTGAACGCTCATTCGATTGACGGATTTTCAAAAATACACTTTCAATGTCAAGTTCGAAGAAAAGTTCTGAGAAGAACGCTTCTTTCGCGACTTGATTGTAACCTTTGCCGTGATACGGTTTGCCAAGCCACGTCCCGAGGAATCCATAGCCGGATTCCACATCGAACAAGCTGATTGTCCCGATTGGGGTACCAAACTCGTTCGTGATGGTACGTGAGATGATGTTTCCTTGCTCTTCTAGCTCGATGATTTGCTTCGTGCTAAATAAAAACTCGTCAAAGTGGACCGTCTTTTGACGGACATATGGAAAGACATCTGGGTGTTGCATCAGTTCGAACAACTCCGCGCAGTCGGTAAGCTCACGAAATTTGAGCACCTTTACATTCCTCCTCCTATTTCAGACCGCTGAAGAATAGTTGTAACGAAAGCATACTTCTGGCTTCGTTGTTCGAACTTGCCTTGGCTGCTCCCTTTTATGAAGTTACAAGATTATTTTATATAGTTTTTTTAAAAAAGCAAGTAAATAAAATGCAACTTCACAAAAAAATAATAAGAGCGCTTTCACGACTGGTGTCACTCACATCTCGTGATGCGTTTTCGAGCGGCTCGTCGAGTAAACGATGTGACCGTCGACGATGGTCATAATCGGCTTCGACATGTAGTCGAGCGGGAAGTGGCTCCATAGGACAAGATCGGCATCTTTGCCGATTTCGAGCGAGCCGATGCGGTCGTCTACTCCGAGCGATTCAGCCGGATGAATCGTGATGGCGCGGAGCGCGACGTCGACGGGAAGCCCTTCGCGGGCAGCAAGACCGGCGCACAAATTCAAATATTGAACCGGCGTATAAGGATGGTCCGTCGTGATGGAGACGATCATATCGTGCTCATGTAAGATGCGGTACGTCTCCCACGTCTTGTTTTGGAGCTCGATTTTCGACTTCCGTGTGAACGTTGGTCCGACGGTGACATGTTTGACACCGAGTTCGCGCAACTTTTCGGCGACGAGATGTCCTTCCGTACAGTGCTCGATCCGATAATCGAGGTCAAACTCTTGTGCGAAGCGGACAACCGATAAAATATCGTCGGCGCGGTGGGCGTGGACACGAATCGGCATCTTGCGATCGAGCGCCAGTTGAATCATCTGGCTACCGAACGTGCCGATCGTCTTTGTCGAATCAACGGTCCGGAACGCTTCACGTAACAAGCCCATGATTCCCATCCGGGTCAACTCGCCGGATTTCCCCATGCTGTGGACGCGCTTCGGGTTCTCGCCGAGCGCGAGTTTCAGGCCGGCATAGCGGCGGAGCACCATGTCCTCGATGAAGCGGCCATGGGTTTTGATGACACTCGTCACGCCGCCGATGACGTTCATACTGCCAGGCATGACTTGGACGGCCGTCACCCCGGCCATGAGCGCTTCCCGGAAGCCCTCATCGAGCGGATAGACGCCATCGATGGCCCGTGCGTGCGGGGTCATCGCCTCGACGGTCTCGTTCGCATCGTTCCCGACTGAACCCGTCCCTTCGTCATACAGTCCGAGATGGGTGTGGGCATCGATGAAGCCGGGGAACAAGAAGTTGCCTTCGGCTTCGATGACCGTCTCTCCGTCGAGCGGGTCCAACAAGTCCGCCATCTCGACGATTTTGCCGTCTTTGACGCGAAGGTCCCCGTAAAAATGTGGTGCGGTGATCGGATAGATATGGGCGTTACGAATTAACAAATTACTCACGTGCTAGCTCCTTTCAAGTCAAATGAAGTAGTTGTTTCAGGGCGGGTTCTAACGTTTCATAACGGAACCGGAAACCGTGGTTGAGGGCTTTCGTCGGAACGACTTTCGCTCCTTCGAGGACGATGACGCTCTTCTCTCCGAGTGCGAGCTTGAGGAGCGGCGCCGGGGCGGGTGCCCAGTGGGGACGATGCATCACCCGGCCTAGCGTCTTCCCGAATTCGTCCATCGTGACAGGCGTCGGTGCCGTGCCATTGACGGGTCCCTCGATCGTACTCGTCTCGAGGATATGGACGAACAGACGGACGAGGTCGTCTAAATGAATCCACGGCACCCATTGCTTGCCGGAGCCGAGTCGTCCACCGATACCAAGCGTGTACGGCAACTTCATGAGCGGGAAGGCGCCGCCGTCATTCGATAAGACGACACCGGTCCGCATCGTGACGAGACGGATGCCCATGTCTTGAACGGGTTGCGCCTCTTTCTCCCACAATACGCAGACGTTGCCTAAAAAGTTGGTTCGGTCGGGGAGCGGTGTCGCTTCCGAATACGTGATGGATCGATCTTCACCGTATATCCCGATGGCGGACCCGCTGATGACGACGCTCGGCTTGCGTTTCATATTTTTAATGATGCGGACGACTTCTTTCGTCCCATCGATCCGACTTTGAAGAATGGCTTGCTTTTGTTTGTGCGTCCAACGTCCGTCGTTGATCGAGGCTCCTGCCAAATGGACGATGGCATCGACGTCTTGAAGCTCGGATTCAGGATGACTATCGGGCGTCATCCATTCGACGAACGAGATCCCTCCTTGCCGCGGACGTGGGTGGCGCGTCAATACGACGACTTGATGTCCGGCTTCGGCGAGCGCGCGTACGAGCGGTCGGCCAATCAATCCGGTACCACCAGTGATTGCTATTTTCATGGGTCTCCCTCCAATATCCTTTAAGCGATTTCAAAACGGGTATGAGGACTATAGGAATGTCTTGTACAGATAATACCCCTTCTTCTAACTTATCAAAAATCCTGCCCGAACGGGGAACGTGATATGTTAGAAGCAGGAAATGGAGGGATTTTGTGAAAATCGCCAAGTTTACGACCCAGAAGAAAAATCAAGATCGATTGAACGTCTTTGTCGAAAAGGACGGACGGGAGGAATTCGCGTTTGCCATCGACCTCGACGTCTTCATCAAATACGAATTGACGAAAGGGATGGAACTCGAGGACGATTTCGTCCGGGACGTCCTTCAAGCGGAAGAAGAACAGAAAGCGTACAAAGCGGCCGTCAACTATTTATCGTATCGAATGCGTGCCGTCTCAGAGGTGCGTGACTACCTCGTGAAGAAAGAGATAGATGAGTCAGCCATCAAACGCGTCATTGAACGCTTGATTGAACAGCGCTATTTGAACGATGCCGAGTTCGCCAAAGCTTACACCCAGACAAAGTTCAATACGAGCCCGAGCGGACCCGTGAAAATCAAACGAGAACTCGCTCAGCTTCAAATCGCTCCGGATCTTATCGAAGACGTCATCGCCGCCATCTCGCACGAAGACCAGCTTGAAAAGGCCGGAAAGTTCGTAAATCGGAAACAAATGGAAACAAATCGCCGTTCCGCCACAGAAGTGCAACAAAGAATTCAACAAACCCTGATGCAAAGGGGATTTTCGTTTGATATCATTTCAGAGGCGATTCTCACGTTTTGGGAGAACGAGGATGAGGACGTTGAACTTTCAGCTTGTCTGACACAGGCTGAAAAACTGAATCGAAAGTTTAGCGGGTACGCCCCATATGAGCGGAAACAACGGATGAAGATGCAGCTTCGTCGCAAAGGTTTTCCGTATGAGGTGATTGAGAGGGCGTTAGAGAGGCTCGCTGAACAAGAGTCATAATGGGAGATGTTTTTACGGTAGGGGAAAAATCTGAAAAGGTGGGTCTACATTGACGATTTTTGAATGGATTACAGCACTGATGCCGATTGTGGCAGTGCTCATCTTATTGGTCATTATGCGTTTACCGGCGTCGGTTGCGATGCCACTATCTCTCGTCTTGACGGCTGGACTTGCGTTCTTCGTCTGGCAGCTCGACGCGACGCGAATCATGGCGGCGACGCTACAAGGACTTGTCATCGCCATCACGACAGTCTGGATTGTCTACGGTGCGATTGGAATGATGAATACGATGAAAGAGGGCGGCGGCATGAACGCCATCCGTTCCGGCTTCATCAACATTACGCCCGATCCCCGGATTCAAGTGCTCATCGTCGGTTGGTTGTTCGTCTCATTCATCGAAGGCGCATCTGGTTTCGGTACACCGGCCACGGTTGCGGCACCACTGTTAATCGCACTCGGCTTCCCGCCGATCGCTGCCGTTGTCATCGCCTTGTCGGCAGACGTATCGGCCGTCACGTTCGGCGCGGTCGGGACACCGGCCTTAATCGGGATTGGGAACGGGCTGTCACTTGACGTCAACCAACCCGAGACGATTGAGTTTTTGACAACCGTCGTCTTGCAGACGGTGCTCATCGATATGTTCGTTGGTCTTTTTATCCCATTCATTTTAATCTTGATGCTGACGCGATTCTTCAGTAAAGAAAAATCGATTAAGCCGGCGCTCGAAGTATTCCCGATCGCGATCGTCGCGGCGCTCGTCTATAGCATCCCGGCCTACATCTGGACGCTCATCCTCGGATTCGAGTTCGGGGGTATGCTTGGTGCATTGACGGGTCTCATCATTCTCGTCACGATGGCACGCAAAGGCATCCTCATGCCGAAACGGTTATGGACGTTCGACGGCTATGCCGATGAAATCGATCAACCGCTCGAGAAGCCGTCCGTCGGCAAAGGCAAACGCGAGCTTCCGCAATGGAAAGCGTGGGCCCCTTACTTGATTTTAACGATTTTCCTCGTGTTGACGCGGACCGTGCCGTTCTTGAACGAACTGACGCGTAGCGTCCGCATCGATTTGCCGAACATTTTGAGTATCGAAGGCATCTCGACATCGTGGGAACCGTTCTATTCACCAGGCTTCATGTTCATCTTGACGATGATTGCGACGTTCTTCCTCCATAACATGAGTTGGTCGCAAGTGACCTCGGTGTTTAAAGCGACGACGCTCGGTGTCGTCGGGACGGCGATCACGCTCGCTGCTTCCGTGCCGATGGTTCGGATTTTCATTCATTCGGAAAATGGTGGGGCAGGTCTCGCTTCGATGCCGGTCGAACTCGCAACGGCTGCGGCCGACACGTTCGGTGGCGTCTGGCCGCTCGTCGCACCTTGGATTGGTGCGCTCGGGGCGTTCGTTTCCGGGTCGGCTACGTTCTCGAACATGATGTTCTCGAGTTTAACGACGAATGTCGCCGAGTCGGTTGGAGTCAACGAGACACTTGCCTTGTCGATGCAGATGGCGGGGGCGAACGCCGGTAACATGATTTGCGTCTTGAACGTCGTCGCAGTCGCCTCAGTGGCAGGGCTCCTCGGAAAAGAAGGAACTATTATCCGCTATACGCTCATGCCAATGATTTATTACGTGACAGCGACCGGTCTTGTCGGTTTGATGCTCGCTGCATTCTTCTTGTAAAAAGTTACAAATTATTTACGACAATAATATTGACAATTTTCTGAACAGTCTGCTAAGGTTTTAGTAGATTTTCAAACTATGAACAGAGAGGAGCCAGCATGATGAAGTACATCCCAACACTACAACGCACACACACAACATCATATGGCTACTCGTATTTGACTGCATAATTTGGCAGCTGGATAGGGGTAGTGTCCTTTCCCTGACCATGCAAAAGACTGAAGACTCAGAAGCGTACTTCATCCGATTGGTTGCACAATCAGGTGACGTGCGCTTTTTTGCGTGCGCGGAAAGGACGAAAGGGGGAATCAGTCATGAAACTGATTAAACAATTAGATTGGTTTATTAAAAGACAAAAGCGGACGTATATCGTCGCCATCATCTTGTTGATTATCACCGGGGTCGTCGATATGCTCCCGCCGTGGATCATCGGACAGGCGATTGATGCGATTCGCGAAGGCAGCCTGACGACAGAACGGCTTGTTATGATTGTCGGGTCATTGCTCGGCATCATGGTATTATCGTACGTCCTTTCGTATGTATGGATTGCCCGCCTCTTCGGGACGGCGTTCCTGCTCGAGAAAAAACTGCGGGCCCGATTCTTCGGACATCTGCTCCGGCAGACACCGCGCTTTTATCAACAGCACCGCACGGGTGATTTGATGGCGCTCGCGACGAACGATTTAAAAGCGGTGGAACGGACGGCTGGATTCGGTGTCATGACACTCGTCGACTCGTTCAATATGACACTCATCGCTCTCACCATCATGGGAGTGTTCATCGATTGGAAATTGACGCTCGCGGCACTCCTGCCGATGCCGCTCCTTGCCTGGTCGATGAATAAGCTTGGCCGCCAAATCCATGCCCGCTTCACAGCGGCGCAGGATGCGTTTGGCGTGATGAACGACCAAGTCGTCGAATCGATTTCAGGCCTTCGGGTCGTCCGCTCGTTCGTCCAAGAAGACGCGGATACGAAAAAGTTCGATACAATCACCGACGACGTCATGGCCAAAAACATGCACGTCGCCAAAATCGACGTCTTGTTCGAACCGGTTATTAAACTGCTCGTCGGCTTGAGCTATTTGATCGGGTTGTCGTTCGGCACGTACCTCGTGTTCACGAATGACATCACGCTCGGACAGCTCGTCTCGTTCAATATTTATCTCGGGATGCTCATTTGGCCAATGTACGCGTTCGGGGAACTGATTAACGTCGTACAACGGGGAACGGCTAGCCTCGAACGAATCGAAGCGACGATGAACGAGACACCGGATGTCGTCTCGACCGGCACGGTCGAAGTCGGCGTCCCGGAGAAAATCACGTTCAAATCATTGTCGTTCCAATATCCAGGATCGACCCGCGCCTCGCTCGAAGACATCGTTTTGCACGTGTCGCGTGGTGAGACGATTGGGGTCGTCGGACCGACCGGGGCCGGCAAGACGACGCTGTTGCGTCAATTGCTTCGGGAGTATCCGATTGATGACTCGTTACTCGTCAACGGTGTCCCGATTCACGACATCAAACTCGATACGGTACGCGGTTGGAGCGGTTACGTCTCGCAAGAACATTTGCTGTTCTCGAAGACGGTCCGCGACAACATCTTGTTCGGCTCAAACGATGCGTCGGCACAAGATCTCGAGACGGCGATCCGGCTCGCGGCGTTCGATACCGATATCGAACATTTGGAAAACGGTCTCGACACGGTCGTCGGGGAGCAAGGGGTTATGCTCTCGGGCGGTCAGAAACAACGGCTCTCGATTGCCCGCGCCCTCTTGAAAGATCCAGAGATCCTTTTGCTCGATGATTCGCTTTCAGCGGTCGACGCCAAGACGGAAGCGCGCATCATCGATTCGGTCCGGACGAGCCGGGCCGAACAGACGACGTTCATCGTCGCGCACCGCCTGTCCGCTGTCGCCCACGCCGACCAGATTCTTGTGTTACAAGACGGTCGTGTGACGGAACGGGGCACGCATGACCAACTGATGGAACGACGCGGTTGGTATTATGAACAATACGTTCGACAAGGAGAGTCGGAGTAATCCGGGAAAGGGGGAATCTCTCATGATCGATCAATATGAATTAGATCCAGTCCGCAGGAAGAAAACGATCCGTTCACTCGTCGGCTATGCCAAACAAGTGAGACGCTCGATTTTCCTCGGTTTGACCTTACTATTTTTAGCGGTCGGCGCCGAATTGGCCGGACCGTACATCGCCAAAATCATCATCGACGACCACATTGTCGCCATTGAGCGGGATTGGGTACAAGTCGAGTCAGGCGGGAGTGTCGCTTTTGACGGAAACTCCTATGAAAAAGAGACGAGGATTGACGGAGAGACGGTCGTCCGTCCCGTCTCGATTGTGCAGACGACAGACGGCTATTATCTCGTCCCTGACGCCGTCATTAGTGGTGGCGTCCGTGAGGTCGAAGATGACGTGCTCACCATCACGCGAAGCGAAGAGACGGCGACGTATGACAACATCGTGCCGCTCTCGTCGACCGACGTCTTCCGTTTTTACGAGACGGATTTGCGGGCCGTGCTGTTGCTGTCTGGTCTGTACGTCGTCTTGCTTCTTATCGCGGCAGGGTTGAACTGGGGGCAACAGATGCTTCTCCAACGCTCGGCCCATAACATCGTCAAAACGATGCGCCTTGACGTCATGCGGCATTTGCAGACGATTCCGGTCCGTTACTTCGACCAGACACCAATCGGGAAAATCGTCAGCCGGGTCACGAACGACACCGAGACGATTCGCGACCTATATTTGGGCGTCCTCGCACGTGTTTTCCAAAGCGTCGTCATGATGATCGGAGTCTTGATCGCCATGTTCTTCTTGGACGTGCGCCTCGGTCTCGTCTCGCTCATCATCATCCCGGTCGTCATCGTTTGGATTAAATTGTTCCAACGCCTGTCGACCCGGAACAACTTTCGTGTCCGCGCCCTCGTCGCGGATATGAACGCCCAATTGAATGAGAGCATCCAAACGATGCCGATCATTCAGTCGTACGTCAAAGAAGATCTCGTCTATGACGAGTTCAACGAGAAAAACAGTGACAACTTCCAAACAAGACGGAAGCTGCTCAAACTGGATGCACTCATGTCGCACAACTTGGTCAACTTCTTCCGCAACATGGCACTCGCCTTACTCATCTGGGTCGTCGGTGCGCAGACGCTCGGAACGGGGAGCGTGCTCACGCTCGGGATTTTGTACGCCTATATCGATTACGTGTCACGGATTTTCGAGCCGGTGACGCAAATCATGAACCAGCTGTCTCCGCTCCAACAGGCACTCGTCTCGGCAGACCGGATGTTCCAGTTGCTTGACGAGAAAGGGGAAGACGTGTCGGCGGAACGAATCGCTCGCTTTAAAGGTGAGGTCGTGTTCGACGATGTGTCGTTCAGCTATGAAGCCGGGAAACCGGTACTCCAACACATCGATATCCATGCGGCACCAGGTGAGACGGTGGCGCTCGTCGGACATACCGGCAGCGGTAAGAGTTCGATCATGAACTTGCTCATGCGCTTCTATGACCCGTCAGAAGGAACGCTCAACATTGACGGTATGGACGTGACGAAACTACCGACCCAAGCCGTCCGGGCCCATCTCGGCATCGTGCTTCAAGACCCGTTCTTGTTCACAGGCTCGATTCGGACGAACGTGACGCTCGGCGATGAGACGATTTTGGACGACCGCGTATGGCGCGCATTGACGGCGGTCGGAGCCGATCGTTTCGTCAAACAGTTGCCACACGGGCTAGACGAGCCGGTCATCGAACGCGGCGCCTCGCTCTCGAGCGGAGAGCGCCAGTTGATCAGCTTCGCCCGCGCCCTCGTCTTCGACCCGGCCATCCTCGTCTTAGACGAAGCGACGGCAAGCGTCGATTCAGAGACGGAAGCGCTCATCCAAGAAGCGCTCAAAACGCTCACGTACGGACGGACGACGTTCGTCATCGCGCACCGTCTCTCGACGATTCGGGAAGCGGACCAAATCCTCGTCCTCGACCACGGTCACATCATTGAGCGGGGCAACCATCAGTCGCTCATCGCGGCAGGCGGCGTTTACGCCCGGATGCATGAGCTGCAAAGTAAACAACAAGCCATCAGTTGAGGAGGTCTTATGGAGATTATCGGAAAGCATAACCGGGCCAAAGTATTCAATGAACGGATTGACGATACGACGCGGGCCCAAATCCAAACGCTTGTCGACCAACCGTTCACGCAAGGCGCCTCGATTCGAATCATGCCGGACATGCATGCCGGCAAAGGGTCGGTCGTCGGGACGACGATGACGATTCACGACAAGGTCGTACCGAACCTCGTCGGCGTCGACCTCGGGTGTGGCATGCTCTGCACGGAAATCAAGGTGAAGCGAATCGACTTTCAACGGCTCGATGACGTCATCCATCAATACGTACCGAGCGGGATGAGCATCCGGGATACAGCACACCCGTACGCCTCTGAGCTCCCGCTCGAGGACGTGCGGGCGCCGTATAAGCTGGACCGGGCACTCCGCTCAGTCGGCACGCTCGGCTCGGGCAATCATTTCATCGAAGTGAACCGGGACGAAGCCGGACGCACGTTTCTCGTCATCCACTCCGGCTCACGCCACCTCGGTGTCCAAATCGCTGACCATTATCAACAGTTGGCGGTCGAGCACATGATGAACACGGTCGACATTCGGGACGAGATTGAACGGATGAAGGCAACGAGGCGGCAGCAGGACATCTCGGCCTATCTCGAGACGGAGCGCGAGGCACGGAAACGTTTCCGCGACCTCGCCTACGTCGAAGGGGAAGCGATGGAAGATTACATGCACGACGTGCGCATCGCACAGCAATATGCGGCCGCCAACCGTCTCGCCATGACCGACGTCATCGTCGAGGCGATGAACTGGAACGTCGTCGATCAATTCGATACGGTCCACAACTACATCGATCACGACGCGATGATGCTTCGAAAAGGGGCCATCTCGGCGCGGGACGGCGAGCGGGTCATCATTCCGATGAACATGCGCGACGGCTCGCTCATCTGTACTGGCAAGGGCAACCCCGACTGGAACTTCTCGGGACCACACGGCGCCGGTCGCGTCATGTCACGCTCGGCCGCGCGAAAACGCGTCGACTTCAACGAATTTAAAAAGTCGATGGCAGATGTCTGGTCAAGTTCGGTCCGACCATCGACGATTGACGAGTCACCGTTCGTCTATAAGTCGATGAAGGAAATCGTCCGTTATATCGAGCCGGCCGTCACCATCAATCAAATCATCAAACCGCTCTACAACTTCAAGGCGAACTGAACATCGTTTCAGTTTCGCCTTTTTCTTTTCCACGAAAAATCTGATACGCTACAAGAGAGGTGAGCGAAATGGAAAAACGATTAAGCGATTTATCAAAATATGAGCTTGAACAAGAAATTCGAGCGCTCCATGAACGGAAGCGGAAAGCCGAACAGATGGGCATGGTCAGTGAGATTGAGGTCGTCTTGCGACGGATCGCGATTGCCGAGAGTTATTTGATTGACCCGAAATCGTTCAAGCCGGGGGCGACGTATATCGTCAACTATAACGAGCGCCCGTTCCGCTTGAAGTTCGTGAACGGTGTCATGGGCTGGGGGACGTTTGAAGGGGAGACGGCTGAACATGCGATTCCGCTCTCGGAGTTGTCGGAGGTGAAAGCATGAACCGGACCGAACAATACGAGCGCTTGGCCGAAATCTTGAAACAGAAAAACGATGTCTTGAGCGAGCTTGAGGCGTTGACGTGGGTTGAAGTGCTGTGGGAGGATTTTGAGACGACGCTCGCCCGTGCCGGCGAACCGTATCCTGGGGAAGCAAAATCGTTCCAATATGTCGTGCAACAAATCGATGCGTACGGCCCCCAGCTCCACCTGTTTCAAACAAAAAATGAGAAGTTCAAACATTTGATGTCTAAGCGCGACATCCATTAAAAATCACGCCGGAAATCGGCGTGATTTTTTACTTGCAAACTGCACACAATCCGTTATAATAAAGGTCGCTATTAGTTCGCTTTGTAGTTAAGTATTTATAAACTTTCTTTAGTTGGAATCATCTTTCACTAAACTTGAATCAAAGCTGAAAGGAGGGATTGTGACTTGGAAGTCGGTCAAAAAATCAAGCGGCTCCGCGTCAAGAAAGGGCTGACGCAAGAAGAGTTGGCCGAGCGCACGGATTTGAGTAAAGGCTACATTTCTCAAATCGAGCGTGATTTGAGTTCACCTTCGCTTGAGACGCTATTCGACTTGTTGGAAGTGCTCGGATGTTCGCCGAAAGAGTTTTTTGATGAAGATGTGAATCAAAAAGTGATCTATACCGAGGACGATCGGACCGTCTACGTCGACGAGGAGCGGAAATATCGGACTGAATGGCTCATCCCGGAATCGAACGAAAAAGAGATGGAACCCATTTTACTAACGTTCTCGAAGCAGGGCGAGTTCAAACGATATGAGCCGTCGCGATCGGAGACGTTTGTCTATGTCCTATCGGGGCACATCGCGCTAAAACTTGGCAATCATACGTACTTCGCCAAGACCGGAGAAACACTCTATTACGTCGCCTCCGATTCGCATCAACTCGTCAATGACTACGACGGCGAGAGTGAATGTTTAATCGTCGCGACCCATTCATATTTATAAGGGAGGAACTGAAATGAACCCAGAAACGATTATTCGCTTTGACAATGTGTCGAAGCGTTACGATGACACCGTCGTCTTAGAAAACATCAGCTTCGAGATTGAGAAAGGGAAGTTCTACACGTTGCTCGGGCCATCTGGATGTGGGAAGACGACGATTTTACGTTTGATCGCCGGCTTCACGGATGCGTCAGCAGGCGATATCCAGTTCGACGGGAAACGCATCAACGACGTCCCGGCGAACAAACGTCAAGTGAACACCGTGTTCCAAGATTATGCGCTCTTCCCGCACTTGAACGTGTTCGAGAACGTCGCGTTCGGTCTGCGCATCAAGAAGATGAAAGAAGCGGACGTGAAGACGAAAGTCGAACAGGCGCTCAAATTCGTCAACTTGAAAGGGTATGAGTCACGTGAAATCGATGAGATGTCAGGCGGGCAGCGCCAACGTGTCGCCATCGCCCGTGCCATCGTCAACGAACCGGAAGTCATCTTGCTTGATGAACCGCTCTCGGCGCTCGATTTGAAACTCCGGACCGAGATGCAATATGAGCTCCGCGAATTGCAACAGCGTCTCGGCATCACGTTCATCTTTGTCACGCATGACCAAGAAGAAGCGCTCGCGATGTCGGATGAGATTTTCGTCATGAATAACGGGAAAATTGTACAAAGCGGGACACCGACTGATATTTACGATGAGCCGATCAACCGTTTCGTCGCCGATTTCATCGGGGAGTCGAACATCGTACCGGGCGTCATGCCAGAAGACAACGTCGTCACGTTCGCCGGGAAGACATTCGATTGCGTCGACCAAGGGTTTGATCGCAACGAGAAAGTCGAGGTCATCATCCGTCCGGAAGATTTAGAGATGACATCGGTCGAATCTGCGAAACTTGTCGTCGACGTCGACTCGCAACTGTTCCGAGGCGTTCACTATGAGATTTGCTGCTATGACCAAGAGGGCAACGAATGGCTCGTTCATTCGACGAAAAAATCGGTCGTCGGTTCGAAAATCGGCCTCACGTTCGATGATGAGGCGATTCACGTCATGCGCTTAGGAGAGACGGAGGAAGAGTTCGACCGTCGTCTCGAGTCCTATGAGGAGGTCGCTCATGAATCAAACTAGTCAAACCGCGAAGACGGTCTATTTGACGACCTACTGGTTATGGATTGCGCTGTTCGTCATCGCGCCGCTCCTGCTCGTCGTCTACTACTCGTTTTTTGATATCGAAGGGAACTTGAGTTTAGAGAACTATCAGATGTTCTTCACGTCGACGTATTTGACGATGACGTTATCTTCTTTCTGGTATGCGTTCTTGATTACGTTCTTCTCGCTTTTGATCGGGTACCCGACCGCCTATTTATTGACGAAGACAAAGCATAAGCAACTTTGGCTTTTGCTCATCATTTTGCCATCATGGATCAACCTATTGCTCAAAGCCTATGCGTTCCTCGGCATTTTCGGGACATACGGCATCACGAACCAGTTTTTAGAGGCGATCGGCATCGGGACACGACAGATTTTGTTTACGGACTTCAGTTTCGT
Source organism: Exiguobacterium chiriqhucha RW-2 (assembly GCF_000416965.1). Taxonomy (GTDB): domain Bacteria; phylum Bacillota; class Bacilli; order Exiguobacteriales; family Exiguobacteriaceae; genus Exiguobacterium; species Exiguobacterium chiriqhucha. The sequence continues at coordinate 20,392 of NZ_ATCL01000021.1, read as the reverse complement.
GTTCGTGTCAGTTTACATCTTCATCCCGTTCATGATTTTGCCGATTTATAACGCCATCGAGAAGCTCCCGCCGTCGCTCGTCTATGCGTCGCGCGACCTCGGGGCCTCGAACTGGACGACGTTCCGCCGGGTCATCTTCCCGCTCACGCTCGACGGTGTGAAGTCAGGGATTCAAATCGTCTTCATCCCGGCGTTGTCGCTCTTCATGATCACTCGACTGATTGCTGGGAACCGTGTCATCACGCTCGGGACGGCGATTGAACAACAATTCCTCGTCACGCAAAACTGGGGCATGGGCTCGACGATTGCCGTGTTCTTGATTTTGGCGATGGTCCTCGTCATGGTCATCACACGTGACTGGGGCGCGAAAGGAGCGGTGCGTCGATGAAACCGAAAAAATTTAAATTAGCCAACCTCTATTTGATGGCGGTGTTCTTCATCCTCTATGCACCGATTCTCTATTTGGTCGTCTACTCGTTCAACAGTGGCGGGACGATGAGTAACTTTGAAGGCTTTACGCTCGATTGGTACAAGTCGCTCTTTACCGACACGCGCCTGCTCGTTATCGTCTTGAACACGATTGTCATCGCCTTGCTGTCGGCGACGATTTCAACCGTGCTCGGCGTCATCGGGGCGCTCGCTATCTATACGGCGCGACAACGCTTCACGAAGACGTCACTCTTATCACTCAACAACGTGTTGATCGTCAGCCCGGACGTCATCATCGGGGCGTCGTTCCTCATCTTGTTCACGATGCTCGGGATTCAGCTCGGCTTTTACTCGGTGCTATTGGCGCACATCGCCTTCTCGGTACCGATTGTCGTCATCTTGGTCTTGCCGAAGCTGCAAGAGATGAGTCCGACGCTCATCGATGCGTCGCGTGACCTTGGGGCAAGTACGTGGGACGTCTTGACGAAAGTCATCTTGCCGTACATCACACCGGGTATCTTTGCCGGGTTCTTCACGGCACTCACGTATTCGCTCGATGACTTTGCCGTCACGTTCTTCGTGACCGGAAACGGCTTCACGACACTTGCCGTTGAAGTCTACTCACGCGCCCGTCAAGGCATCTCGCTCGAGATTAACGCCTTGTCAGCCATCTTGTTCTTGTTCACACTCATTCTCGTCCTTGGGTATTATGTGCTCGCCCAACGCGGTGGTAAAGCGAAGGAGGTAAGACGATGAAAAAATTGGTCATCATGTTGACGGTACCGGTCGTCGTCAGTTTCGGCCTCTTGCTCTGGGTGTATCAAATCAATATGGCGCAAGGGTTCGGCGGCGATAACACGCTCGTCGTCTACAACTGGGGCGATTATATCGATGAAGACTTGATTGGAGAGTTCGAGGAAGAGACGGGCTTGAAAGTCATCTATCAGACGTTCGACTCGAACGAGGCGATGCTCACGAAAATCGAGCAAGGCGGTACGGCGTTCGACATCGCTGTCCCATCGGATTACGCCATCAGTAAAATGATTGAAGAAGACCTGCTCTTGCCGATCGATTATGACAAGCTCGAGAACTTCGATAACATTGACCCACGTTTCCTCGACAAGTCGTTCGACCCGGGCAACACGTACTCGGTCCCTTACTTCTGGGGGACGGTCGGCATCGTGTATAACCCTGAACTCGTCGACGGTGAGATTACGTCGTGGAACGACCTATGGGACATGCCGCTCGAGAATGACATCTTGCTTGCAGACGGGACTCGTGAAGTGATGGGCTTCGGTCTGAACTCACTCGGTTACTCGCTCAACACGACGGACAAAGATGAGTTGCTCGAAGCGGAGAAGAAGCTCGAGACGCTCTGGCCGAACATTAAAGCGATCGTCGGCGATGAAATCAAGATGCTCATGGCCAATCGCGAAGCGGCCGCGGCCGTCGTCTGGTCAGGTGACGCCTCCGAAATCATGTACGAGAACGAAGAACTGACGTACGTCATCCCGGAAGAAGGGACGAATCTCTGGTTCGACAACCTCGTCATTCCGAACACATCGAAAAACATCGAAGGCGCGCACCAGTTCATCGACTTTATGCTTGACGCGGAAATCGCGGCCCGAAACACCGATTATGTCGGATATTCGACACCGAACGAAGCGGCACTTGAATTTTTAGATGAAGAAGTGACGTCAGACGAACGTTTTTATCCGACAAAAGAAGTGACGGATGAGCTCGAAGTGTATGAGAACTTAGGCAAACGCATGAACGCGTACTACAACGAACTATACTTGCGCTTTAAAATGCAGAGTAAATAAAAGGAGTCCCGCTCACCGTGAGCGGGACTTTTTTGGATGGGACAGCCCATCACGTCACCCGTTGCTTGGCGGCGATATGGGCTTCCTTGACGGCTTCGTCAGCAGATGCGAATTGGAGCAGGTGCTCGTAGATGGCCGTCTGTTCCGCCAACGTCAACCGGGCCTCACCTGGCAAGGCAATCTGTTGTTTCCATGTCTTCCGGTTCAACACGGGAACGTCCGCCACGTCGATGCGTTTCAAGGTCGACCGGTCGCTGAAGACGATCCAAGAGTGTAATAGACTCCGCTCCACAGCAAGCGTTTGTTCCATCGCTTTCATATGTAACTCATTTTGTTTGATCGGATTGAAAAACCGGAACTTCTTTCGGTTCGGCATCGATTGGGTCCAATGCCGTTCTTGTTCATGTCCAAAAATCCAGCCGCTATAATTTTTCGACTCAATCACGTGGACACCGCTCTGGTTGATGAACACCACATCGATTTCAGTCGTACGCTCTCGATTTTTTGGATGGGGCAAATATAGATTCGTCAAGATGAAGGGATTCGGGACGCGCTCCTCGATGGCGGCGACACATAAATATTCGCCGTATAAGCCGGTGTCTTGAACGACTTTGAAATAGCTGTGTCCGGTCTGGGCGAAATAGCGGCTCCGTTTATAACGCTTGACCTTCGTATACAATATACCGCTCATCACCAGGAACAGAGGACCGAATAGACTGACCAATGAAATCATCATACCGTTAAGCATGCTCGTGAGAAGCTCGGACATAGGCTGCCTCCTTTCGTGTCTCTTTTTACTATATCGAATCGAGTCGATTGTTAGGTTGGTTTTTGGGTTAAATTGGAAATGTGATTTTGAGAAAAGGGTGCCCTTTGACTAAAAAAAGACCAGCCCTCGAGATGGCTGGTCTTCTACATTCAACTCTGTTGCAACTCGGCCCGTTCTTCGTCCGTGAACACGCGGGAACGGCTTAAAAACCGTTTTCCTTCGACGCCCTCGACCGAGAACATACCGCCCCGGCCCTCGACGACGTCGATGATGAGCTGGGTGTGCTTCCAGTAGTCGTATTGCTTCTCGTGCATATAGAACGGACAACCGCCGATTTCGCCGAGCAGGACGTCATGATCTCCAATCATGAACTCGCCTTGCGGGAAACACATCGGGGAGCTCCCGTCACAACAACCGCCCGACTGGTGAAACAAGAGCGGTCCATGTTTTCGTTTCAGCTGTTCGAGGAGCGCGAGCGTGGCGGGGGTGGCCTCGACGCGGTTCACCATCTCAGAAGAACCCGAGTTTTTGTTCGCTATAGCTGACGAGCATGTTTTTCGTCCGTTGATAATGGTTGAGCATCATCTTATGGTTCTCGCGGCCAATCCCAGACATCTTGTATCCGCCGAACGCGGCATGGGCCGGATATTGGTGATAGCAGTTGATCCAGACGCGACCTGCTTGAATCTCGCGACCGAACCGGTAGGCGCGGTTCATGTCACGCGTCCAGACGCCGGCACCGAGTCCGTATAACGTGTCGTTCGCGATGGCGAGCGCCTCGGCGTCGTCTTTGAACGTTGTCACCGATAAGACCGGTCCGAAGATCTCTTCTTGGAAGATGCGCATCTTGTTATGGCCTTTGAAGATGGTCGGCTGCACATAATAGCCGTCGGCGAGTTCGCCGTCCATCATGTTGCGTTCGCCGCCGATGAGGCACTCCGCGCCCTCCGACTTTCCGATCTCCAAATACGACAAGATCTTTTCCATCTGCTCATTCGAAGCTTGGGCACCCATCATGACGTCAGGGTCGAGCGGATTGCCGAGCTTGATGGCTTTGACCCGTTCGAGCACCCGTTCCATGAACGGCTCATAAATCGACTCGTGAATGAGCGCGCGTGATGGGCACGTACATACCTCGCCTTGGTTCAAAGCGAACATGACCAGCCCTTCGATCGACTTGTCAAAGAAATCATCATCCGCATCCATGATGTCCGCGAAGAAGATGTTCGGTGACTTCCCACCGAGTTCGAGCGTGACCGGGATGATGTTTTGTGAGGCGTACTGCATGATGAGTCGACCTGTCGTCGTCTCACCCGTGAAGGCGACTTTGTCGACGCGGTCGCTCGACGCGAGCGGTTTGCCGGCCTCGAGTCCGAACCCGTTGACGATATTCAACACGCCTGGCGGGAGTAGGTCTTCAATCAATTCCATGAGCACCATGATCGAAGCCGGCGTCTGTTCGGCTGGTTTCAATACGATACAGTTTCCGGCAGCGAGAGCCGGCGCGACTTTCCAGACCGCCATTAAAATCGGGAAGTTCCATGGGATGATTTGGGCGACGACACCGAGCGGTTCATTGAAATGATAAGCGACCGTGTCGTTGTCGAGTTCACTGATGCCGCCTTCCTGTGACCGGATGACGCCCGCAAAATAGCGGAAGTGATCGATAGCGAGCGGTAAATCGGCATTGAGCGTCTCGCGGACGGCTTTCCCGTTTTCCCACGTCTCGGCGTATGCGAGCATTTCGAGGTTCGCTTCCATACGATCGGCGATTTTATTTAAAATGACAGAGCGTTCAGTGACCGACGTTTTGCCCCAGGCGTCTTTGGCGGCATGGGCCGAATCCAAGGCGAGCTCGATATCTTCTTTCGTTGAGCGGGCGACTTCGCATAAAACTTTACCATTTACCGGAGAGGTGTTCTCAAAATATTCTCCCCCTGCAGGCGCGGTCCACTTTCCGTTGATGTAATTCTCATAGCGGTCTTTAAAGTGAACTTTCGTGCCTGTCGAGTTTGGGACTTCATAAATCATGGTCGTTCCTCCCTTTTCCGTAAAGTATAGGGATTCTATGTATGCGCTTACATTTTACTGTAAGTCAACAGCTCCCTTTTTTCATCGTAACGGGTCGGCGTGATAAAAGTCAAAATTTTTCGACAATAATTTGTCACATTTGAACGGAAATGTTTTGAAGTCAAGATTTGTGGTAAACATCATATTAGTATCAATTCCAAATCGAAGGAGTGGATAGATTCATGGCAAAAACATATCAAGTCGACCCGGCACACAGTTCGATTACATTTACGGTCAAGCATATGATGATTTCGAAAGTAAAAGGGGAGTTCAAAGATTTTCACGTCGAGGCGAACGGACAACCGGACGATCTCGCGAACGCGAGCGTGAAGGTGACGATCAAGGCGGCATCGATCGATACGAATAACAGTGACCGCGACAACCATTTGCGGTCTGGAGACTTCTTCGATGTGGAGCAACATGAGGACATCGTGTTCGAATCGACATCGTTCCGCTCAAAGGGTGGCGGTGAATTCGAATTGACCGGGAATTTAACGATTCGCGGGACGACCCGGGAAGAGACGTTCGAAGTCGAGTACGAGGGAAGCGCGAAAGATCCGTGGGGCAATATGAAACACGCTTTTACCGGGGACGGGTCAATCAACCGAGAAGATTACGGATTGACGTGGAACCAGGCTCTCGAAGCGGGTGGCGTTCTCGTCGATAAAAAAGTCAAATTTGACTTTGAGCTCCAGTTCACTGAGTCAGAGGCATAAAAAAAGTCGCTCCTGTGAGCGACTTTTTACTGTTCGTAGGCCAATTTCTTTTGCAAGCTCTCTTCACTGAACACCCAGCCTGTGAATGAAGACAACACTTCATTCGATTCTTCGTCGACGATGACGACGGCGACGAACGGATAAATATCTTTCGCGAAATAGCGCAAGTTCGTGAAGCGATACTCGATCATACCGTTGTGACGCGTGACCGTATACGTGTGAATCTTCGAGAATTCGAGGAACGATTGAAGATCCGCATTTTTACGGGCTTCCACGAAGTGAAAGTCATCTTCACCTGGCATCGGCTTGTCACGGAAACGACCGCATTCGATGACCGTTCCCTTTTTCACTTTGACGGCACCTAAACCGTTGCGGAATCGAACGGCGACATGCCAGTCATCCCAACCGATACCTGGCGAGATGAACAGTTCGTGTGCACCAGCGAAGTGACGGGCGACCGTGGCGAGGGCGCGGTTACGCAACTTGAATTGAATCGCGTAATAGCTGATGACGAGCGCAATGAGCAGTGCAAAAATCGGGACAGTCGCCCCTGTGATAAGCCATAATACATATGCCCCATAATAGGCAGAGAACAAATACGGATCAAACGTCCCGATGACGCCCCAGCCAATCCATTTTTTCGAAAACGGTTGGAGGGCCTGCGTCCCGTAGGCGTTGAACAAGTCGACCGTAACGTGTAACAACACGGCGATTTGTGCCATGACCCATAATGAAGCGGGGTTGACGCCAAGCGCGAGTCCGATGACGGCGCTGACGATGATCGGCCAGGCGAGTAGTGCGGTTATTCCGTGTGAACGACCGCGGTGCTGGCGTAAATACGTGCTATTTCCTTTTAGTTTGAAGACCGTGTCAAAGTCCGGAGCATGTGAGCCGACGAGCGCCGTCGCTGTCATGGCTAGAAACATTTGTGCGTCGCCTGACACCTCCGGGCTGAGTGTCGCGATTGCACTTAAACCTAGTCCCATCCCAATGTGAGTAGCAGTATCCAATGTGCTTCAGCACCTCCATAAAAGTAGAAAAACCGCATATTTTAATCCACTACATCATACAATATTTTTAAAACGAGGGGAAACAAAATGCTCGATGTTGATAAATTGTTCACAAATTATAATATTCAAGAATTCAACACAAATTTAGTGACGTGGTTCAATCGCGAAAAGCGTGATTTGCCATGGCGTCACGGAAAAAATCCATATCGGGTCTGGGTGAGCGAAGTCATGCTCCAACAGACGCGCGTCGATACCGTTATCCCATACTATAACCGTTTCATGGAGCGGTTCCCGACGATTGAGGCATTGGCAGCGGCCGAACCCGATGAGGTCGTCAAATATTGGGAAGGACTCGGTTATTACTCACGGGTTCGAAACCTTCATCAAGCCGTCCGAGAAGTCGTTGCCGTGTACGACGGGATTGTCCCCGAGGAAAAAGAACGGTTCGAAAAACTGAAAGGTGTCGGACCGTATACGACTGGGGCGGTGTTATCGATTGCCTACAATCAGCCGGAACCGGCCGTCGATGGCAACGTCATGCGCGTCATGTCCCGTCAATTCGGGATTTATGACGACATCGCCGTCCCGAAAACGCGAAAACTGTTCGAGCAAGTCGTGCGCCGACTCATGGACCCGGCGCATGCCTCAGACTTTAACGAAGGCATCATGGAGCTCGGGGCGACGGTATGTACGCCGAAAAACCCGATGTGTTCGCTCTGTCCCGTTCAAGACGATTGTTATGGTTATACCCATAACGTTCAAGATGAACTCCCGGTCAAGACGAAAAAAGGGGCGGCTCGGATTGAGATGTATGATGCGCTCTACTGTCGCCAGGACGGCCGGACCGCATACGTGAAGCGCCCGGATGCCGGTCTTCTCGCTGGAATGTGGCAATATCCGCTTACAGACCGCGGAACGGGGGAACAGTTAAACGGAACCTATATTGGACAAGTGAAACATGTGTTTTCCCATATCGTCTGGTACATCGACCTATACGAGGTCGAGACGCTACCGGACGGCGAGTGGGCTTGGCTCGACGAAGAGGCACGCGACGTGGTGACGGTATCGGTCGCCCAACAAAAATTAGAGCAGATGGCAGGTGCGAAAGATGAGACAGTTTGACGTACGAACACCATTCGACACGTCTGTGGACACATTATGGACGTTGCTTCAAGACGCTTCGCTCTTATCAAAACTGACGTCCTTCCCGAAAGTGACTCTCGTTGGAGATGGGGCTTCGGTCGAGGGGAACGTCGTTCAGCTCCGTATCGGGGTTGGGCCGGTCTCTTTGCCTTGGAATAGCGTCATCACATTGGCTGGAGACCGTGCCTTTTGTGATCAAGGCGTAAAGTTGCCGTTTCCTTTCCGTCGTTTCAGTCACGTCCACCGCGTCGAACAAGTGGACGGGCAAGCCGTTATGGTCGATGAGGTCACGTTCGACAGTTACGTGCCGACTGTCCTCGTCGAGTACTTCGTGCTCCGGCCGATGTTCAAAGCGCGAGCCGAGGCATTCCAAAAAACACTAAATTCGTGAAAATAAGAGATTTCCTTTTTCATTGGTTCTGAAAGTCGCTATAATTAAATATGAGAATTGTATAGCATCATAGCGGAAAGGAGGAGCTTATGAGCTTATTTCCCAAAGCAGGTAGCAAGATCGAGATACAGAGCTACAAGCACAACGGAACTTTGCATCGCGTTTGGGAAGAAACGCTCGTCCTTCAGTCGTCAAAAACGGATATGATCGGATTCAATGACCGCATCATGGTCAGTGAGTCAGACGGCCGGCAATGGAGAACACGTGAGCCGGCAATTTGCTACTTTTCATCTGAGTTTTGGTTCAATGTCATCTGCATGATTCGCGAAGATGGGATTTACTACTACTGTAATCTAGGTTCGCCGACAACGTTCGATGGGGCAGAACGTGCCATCAAGTACATCGATTACGATTTGGACATCAAGGTGTTCCCGGATATGTCGTACACGATTTTAGATGAGGATGAATATGAGCGGCATCGTCGCGAGATGAATTATCCGAAAGCGATTGATCGAATCTTGAAACAGAACGTTCAAGAACTTATTAACTGGATTCGAGGACGGAAAGGGCCGTTCAACCCAACATTCGTCGATGAATGGTATCGCGAATACGAAGCACGTTACCGGAGATGATCGCTCATCTCCGCTTTTTTTCTTGAAGGAGGAACTAATGGGTAGTATTAAACGTTATTTACAGTTCGTTAAACCGTATAAGAAACAAATCGCGCTGACCATTTTCGTCGGGATTTTGAAATTTTCCATCCCGCTCGGGTTGCCGCTCCTTTATAGATATGTCATCGATAACTATTTGACAGACCCGGAACCGGCGAGGGATTATACCGAGCTCGTCTGGCTGTTCAGCATCGTCTTCTTCGTCTTCCTCGTCTTGAAGCCGCCGATTGAATACTTGCGCCAATATTTGGCGCAATGGGCAGCGACGCGGATTTTGTTCGACGTCCGGAACCGATTGTTCGACCACGTCCAAAAACTATCGCTCCGCTATTATTCGAACAATAAGACGGGACAGATTATCTCGCGCATCATCAACGATGTCGAACAGACGAAAGACTTCGTCATCACCGGTTTGATGAACATTTGGCTCGATATGGTCACGATTTTAATCGCGATCGCCATCATGTACACGATTGACCCGCAATTGACGCTCATCGCCATCTTGCCGCTCCCGTTCTACGCCATCGCCGTCCGCTACTTCTACGGAAGATTGCGCCGGCTTACGCGGGAACGCTCGGCCGCCCTTGCGGACCTTCAAGGTCATTTGACCGAACGCGTCAACGGGATGGCCGTCATCCGCAGCTTCGCCCTCGAACCGTATGAGAACAAGGCGTTCGAAGAACAGAACGGTGGCTTCTTGAAGGCCGCGCTCCGTCATACGGGGTGGAACGCGAAGACGTACGTCGTCGTCTCGACGATCACGGACATCGCCCCGATCTTAATCTTCACATCGGCTTCTTGGCTCGTCCTGCAAAGGGACGTCTCGCTAGGGACACTCGTCGCCTTCATCGCGTATATCGATCGTCTCTACGCACCGCTCGGCCGTCTCGTCAACTCGGCGACGACGCTCACGCAGTCGGTCGCTTCGATGGACCGGGTCTTCGAGTTCCTCGATGAGCCGTATGACATCGAAGAAAAATCGAGTGCGTTCGTTCCCGTGAAAACGGCAGGCGACATCGAACTCGATCAGGTCAGCTTTGCGTACGAGAAAGACGGTACCCGCGCCCTCCGTGACGTCAACCTGCATATTCGCTCTGGAGAGCGGGTTGCGTTCGTTGGCATGTCCGGTGGCGGAAAGTCGACGCTCGTCAGCTTGATTCCACGGTTTTATGACGTCACGTCGGGCAGCATCAAAATCGATGGCACCGATGTCCGTGATTTCAAATTGCGGGCTCTGCGCGATCAAATCGGGATGGTCATGCAAGATTCGGTTCTGTTCAGTGAATCGGTCGCGATGAACATCCGGATGGGGAATCCGGAAGCGAGTGACGAAGATGTGATCGCCGCCGCGAAAGCAGCGAACGCACATGAGTTCATCTCGAACTTGCAGGATGGCTACAATACGCCGGTCGGGGAAAAAGGTGTCAAACTGTCAGGCGGTCAGAAACAACGGCTTGCCATCGCCCGTGTCTTCTTGAAACATCCGCCAATCATTATTCTCGACGAAGCGACGAGTGCGCTCGACCTTGAGAGTGAGGCGATGATTCAGGATTCGCTCGCGCGTTTGACGAAAGGGAGAACGACGCTCATCGTCGCGCACCGATTGTCGACCATCACCGATGCCGATAAGATTGTCGTCGTCGATAACGGACAAATTATGGAGACCGGGACGCATGAAGAACTGATGCGTCGCCGCGGAGCCTATTACGATTTGTATATGATTCAAGATTTGGCAGTCGTCGAATGAGACGCGGCCTCGAGGAGACTCGGGGCCTTTTTTTGTTTTCCGTGACAGTGAGACGGGAATGAAGAAACGACATGCCAAAAGGGGGAGAGTCCAATGATGAACGGGGAAGGTTTAATCACAGTAAAACCGCTTAAGGACGCGCTCGAGCTGACGTGGTCAGTGGAGGGGAAGGTCCGGCTTACGCGGAACGGGAAGTATGTGTATGAAGGGACCGACCAGCACTATGTCGACCATGAGACGGCCGTCGGAGAGCAAGTCGCCTATCGTCTCACGGATGAGCAAGGGGAAGTGGCGAAAGTGTATACGGCCGCCGTCGACCCGAGCGATGATTTGTATTGGAATCGACATCTCACATCGGCCGTCGTCGCGTCGACCGGTACCCATCTCCAATGGGATCCGATTCCTGACGTCGAGACGTATGCGATCTATCGACAAGGACGACGAATCGCCGAGGTCGTCGGGAACGCCTATTTGGACGACACACCGCTACACGAACCGACGATGTATGAAGTTCGGGCGCTCCGCCCGGTGAAGCGAGACGCGAAACCGGGGACGCGTCTCATTCACGCTGTCGGCAAAGCAATGTCACTCGCCAAAGAATTGAAGACGGACACGCGGCGCGACAAAGAACTGTTCGTCATGTATTTTCTCGTCAGTCCGCTCCGTCCTGATTTGGAGACGGTCAATCAGATTCAGCTTCGCGTCCAGACGTTCATTCGTCCGCCGATGATTAAAAATCCGAACTTATTGTCGCCTCACCCTTATTTTGAAGGGGATGGACGACCATACAACGTTCATGCGAACGACTATCGGACGCGGACGGAAGTGAAAGTCGAAGGGATGCACGACATTCCGATCGTCTCTATCAAAAAAGATGCCGGAGTGACGCGCGGATACAACGCCCGTCATCAACTGACAGGAGAAGATGTCGCTTCGGTCGATCAAGTGTATCTTGACGATATCGATATTGACCGGGGGCGGACCGCATACCGCTTGCACCATTCGGTCGGCAATCCGCTCGTCATCGCGCCGGACATCAAGTACACGATTGTCGCACAATTGAAGGACACTGCCACGTTCAAACTGTCCGGTAGTCATACGCAATCGCCGCACCATGAAGTGTATCTTCAAGTCGGGGATGCCCCGTGGACGACGATTCACCGGGCCGATGACCTCGGTGTCAGTTTCATGGGCAATCCGATGCCGGAGTGCCATTGGACGTACTTGACGTGTATGGACTAAAAAAACCGTCGACTCATCGAGTCGGCGGTTTTGGTTGTTGATCGAGAAACCGGCTTCGTTCTTCCGGTGTCGGCAGTTTACACGTCTGTTTTTGTCCGAACCATTCGTAACGATGCTTGGCGATGACATCATAGCCGAAGTCGCGAATCGGTTTTGGGACGATTTTCACGAACCGGAGCCATCGCCACATCCCATCCAATCCTTCTGCAATCCGGATGGCCGCGTCGGATTTGATATAAGGCACGCCGTCACGAATCAAGACGATGCTGTCAACCGAGTCGCTGATGCGGTGACGTTCGCGTAACGCTTTCCCAGCGTCGCCTTGAAGCGAGGCAAAGTGGAAATTCCCTGTTGTGTCCCGATTCAGGATGAATTGGACGCTGGCGTCGCAAAAATTACAGTCTCCATCAAACAATACAATGGCTGGCATTTGGTTCGCCTCCTTCACTCTTGCCTGTTTCCGTTCCGGAGTCAGTTCAAACGTCATGCGGCAAGCTGGCGCAGCGATTCCATTTTATAGAGCGAGACGTAATAAAGATACGCCCCGAGCGCCCCGAACAAGAAGATGTAGCCGCTCATGAACACAGGTCCGATGAACGCCCCGACGACGATGCCGGCCGCGGCCACGAGTTTGGCCCCATGGAATGTGAGTCCTCCAAAAGCGAGATACGAAGCGCGACGCTCTGGGTCGAGCAGGTCGACTTGCTTCACTTGGCGGATTGGTGAGTATAGCAACTCCCCGACCGTGAAGACGATGGCCAAGACGGCGAGAATCAGAAATGAGTTCATCGATGTGATGGCCGCATATGCTGTGATATAGAGTGACAAGCCGATGAAAAATACGTATTTCTCCCGGTACCGTTTCACAAAGCCGGTGACGGCGAACGTGATGGCGACGACGAGCAATGTGTTCTCGAGCTGCATGAACGCCATCATCCGGACACCGTCGAACGGCACGCCGATAATCGCACGTTCTTGAAACGATTCGGCCAAATGAACGCCGATATAGTTTGCCATATGAAACTCTGTCGAGAAGACGAGCATGCTACCGAGCACGAAGAGCATCCAGCGTCGGTCATTCAAGGCAATCCGATAGTTTTGAATCACGCCGACGATCGGGTTGGCCGGCGTCGACCGGTTACCTTGATGTGAATCGACGAGATAGCGTTGCAAGACGACCGTTGTGATGGTCAATACGAGCGTCATACCGATAAATAAACCAAACCGATAGTCGCGATAGAACGCACCGCCGAGCATGACACCGCCGGCGATCGCTAAATTGACGAGCCAATAATCATATACATAAATCGCTTTTCGATTCGATGGTTCCATCGAGTCGATCACAATCGCTTCGAGAGCCGGATAGTTCAAGCCGTTGGCGACGGCGTGACCGAAATACAAGATGGCTACGGCGAGTGCCCAGTTGTTCGATGGGTGAATCGCGACTGTCATTCCGATGAAGCAGAGAATTTGGACGAGTTGGCCAATCTGTAAGACGTGCTTGCGATTAAAGCGGTCGGAGAAGTACCCACCGAACAAGCCGGTGACATACCCGACGATGACGAATGACGTCATGATGATCCCGGCAGCGATTTTGCCGAGTTCTTCTGAAAAATATAAAGCCATGAATGGAAAGATGGCCGAGCCGACGATGCGGATGAAAAATCCACAGACGAGTCGAAGTCGGACGTTAGTTGGGAAATCTTTGAATTTCATGTGAGCACCTCCTTGTCACTACTTTAAACGTGGACTACACTTGGTAAAAAGAGACAAATTATTTGGACATGTCCACTTTTAGGGGGAATGACATGAATGCAAAACTAGTGGCAATTTATCGCTATGCGTTACAGGCGGACAAAATGGACGTGACACTCCGGCAAGCCGTCGAGGTGGTCGGCTATAGTGAGAAACAAGTTAAGCGCGATATCAAGGCATGGGAGGCGATGGGGTGGGTGACCTATCAAGCTGGCAAAGGGCGCGGCCATGAATCGAGGCTTCGTTTTCAGTCGGACTTTGACGAGACGCTCCAGGCGTGGGTCGTAACCTCATTTTCTGAGGCTACGATGGCGCAGGCGGCCAAAAGGTTGGAGTGGGATTGGCCAACCGCATTACGGGAACTGATCCAAGCGCGGATTTGGAACCGATTTGGCTTCGAACAGACGGAAGAAGACCGTTTTATTTTCCCGAGAACACGGACACTCGAGTCACTTGATCCGCTTGATATCCACATCGCAATGGAGGCGTCGTTATCGCGTCACGTCTTCGACCGCCTGTTCGAATGGGACGGGACCACGGTTCAACCGTCGCTGGCCCATCATATGGAGGAGACGCTATTTGGATTTCGCTGTTACATCCGTAAAGGGATCACTTTCCACAACGGGATGACGTTAACGGGCAAAGACGTCGTCTACTCATTGAGCCGACTCTTGGCTCGCGGCAAACAAGTTTGGTTGTTCGCACCGATTGATCGGGTCGACTCGCCCGCACCGTATGTGGTCGACCTCTATACGAAAGCACATCGGGCCTACATCGAGCGCTTGCTTGCTCAAACACCGGCATCCATTACGTATGAAGGAGCAGAAGGGATTGTTGGGACGGGGCCTTTCAAATTGGAGAAACAATCCGACGACGTCGTGCGTTTACGGGCGTTCGAGCGGGGGTTGCGCCCGCGTCCGTCATTGGACGTGGTTGAGTTTGTCACGTTCTCGGAAGCAGATCACGCCAAATGGAGCGCCCGGGACGATCATAGCGTCGTGAAATGGATTGCCGAGGCCGGGGCTCGTTATCTCATGTTCAACTTACAGCACTCCTGGCTGAAAGAAGATATGGCGACGCGACGAGCGATTCAACGGGCGATCGATAAACAAGCGGTCGTCGATTTGGGGGGAGAACGTCATCAAGTGGCCCACGGCTTCTTCCCGGAAACGAGTCGCCCGATTCCACTGGCCGAGCCAAGCGAGAGTTCTAAGCGTCCGCTCCGACTATTACACTTGCCGTTCGACGTGGCGACGGAAGACGCGGCGCTTGTCGCATCACAGTTGCGGGCTGCCGGTTTCACCGTCGAGACGGAGACGTATGCGCTCAGTTGTTTACTGCAAGAGGAGACACTTCGCCGAGCCGATTTGATTTTATGCGGGGAGATGATGAGCGAAGACTTGGATTTGGCGTTTCTCGCCTTTTTGACGAGTGAACTGTCGCTCGTCGGCAAGCTCGTCGCACATGAAACGGACCTCCGAACGATGATGGACCGCTACCGTCAAACCGATATGAGCGCTTGGCCGATGCTCCATCGGGAGGTGGAACGCTATCTGACGGAGGCGGCGCTCGTCATTCCGCTATACCATGTCGAGCGGGAGCGGAGCTTCCCGAGTTTTCTAGGCGACGTGCCGGTCGATATATTCGGACATCCACGCTACGACCAGTTGTGGATCCGACCTTCGGTGTAATCAAAAAGGAGATGCCGCGGCATCTCCTTTTACTTATAGTTGGGCGAAGGCGCGGTTTACCGCAACAATCGTCTCTTCGATATCTGTCTCGCTATGCTCAGTCGTCAAGAACCAAGCCTCATACTTAGAAGGGGCCAAATTGACACCGTTCTCGAGCATCAATTTAAAGAAGCGTCCGAACACTTCAGCGTCCGACTTCTCGGCTCCCTCATAGTCGGTCACGACCTCGTCCGTGAAGTACACCGTAAGTGCGCCTTTTAGACGGTTCAATGTGATGGTCACGCCGTGTGTTTCAGCGGCTTCACGAATCCCGGCCTCGAGCTGGGCACCGAGCGCGTCAAGCTTTTCATACACACCCGGTTGCTCGAGTACTTCGAGGCAAGCAATCCCTGTTGCCATCGATGCCGGGTTACCGGCCATCGTTCCGGCCTGATAAGCTGGACCGAGCGGAGCGACCGTCTCCATAATTTCAGCTTTACCTCCATAGGCACCAATCGGCAAGCCTCCGCCGATGATTTTCCCGAGGGCGGTCATATCCGGCTCGATGCCATATACTTGCTGGGCACTACCGTATGTGAAGCGGAACGCCGTGATCACTTCGTCGTAAATAACGAGGGCGCCATGTTCATGGGTGATGTCGTTGATGGCCTGGAGGAATCCAGGTTTCGGCTCGACGATGCCGAAGTTTCCGACAATCGGTTCGACGAGGACACAGGCGATTTGACTGCCCCATTCGCGCATCATGTCTCGGAACGCCTCGACGTCATTGAACGGCACGGTGATGACTTCTTTCGCCGTGGCCCGTGTGACGCCGGCCGAATCTGGTGAGCCGAGCGTGGCTGGTCCGCTGCCTGCTGCGATGAGCATCAAGTCCGAGTGGCCATGATAGCAACCGCTGAATTTGACGACGAGTTCGCGTCCCGTGTAAGCACGGGCGACACGTACGGTCGTCATGACCGCCTCGGTCCCCGAGTTGGTGAAACGGACCTTGTCCATTGACGGGATGGCCGCCTTTAGTTTTTTCGCGAACTCGACTTCAAGCGCATGCGGTGTCCCGTAAAGGAGTCCTTTAGACGAAGCCGCGATTAACGCTTTATGGATATGCGGATGGGCGTGGCCCGTGATAATCGGACCGTACGCCGCCAAATAGTCGATATAACGATTGCCGTCGACGTCATAGAAATAGGCGCCGTCTCCTCGTTCCATATAGACGGGTGCACCTCCGCCGACTGCCTTGAATGAGCGGGAAGGGCTGTTGACCCCGCCGACGATATGCGTCAAGGCGTCGGTATACAAAACGTCTGAATTGTTGCGTGTAGATGATGTTGCCATATGTATTGCCTCCTTTTACAAATTCGCACTTATTGTATCACAGCCGTCAACCGCTTAAGCTCAACGTTTGACGACCGTTCCAGAAATCAGTACACTATTTATAAAGATTACTATGTAAGAAATAGGTTAATTACTACTAACACTTCGAATGAATTCTATAGAAGAAATGAGGGATTGACGTGGGAAGCGAAATGCTTGACCATGCTGTTCAGTCGCTCCGAGAACATGGAGTCAGAATGACGCCTCAGCGCCAGGCCATTTTGGAGTACCTCGTCACGGAGCACAGTCACC
The DNA here is from genome assembly GCF_000416965.1 of Exiguobacterium chiriqhucha RW-2. Lineage (GTDB taxonomy): Bacteria > Bacillota > Bacilli > Exiguobacteriales > Exiguobacteriaceae > Exiguobacterium > Exiguobacterium chiriqhucha. Next base: position 3,312 of record NZ_ATCL01000021.1, on the reverse strand, counting down.
CGACAGCGGATGACATTTATAAGGCACTTTCGGCGAGATTTCCGAACATGAGTGTCGCTACCGTCTATAACAACTTGCGCGTCTTTAAAGAAGTCGGTCTCGTCCAAGAGATGAATTACGGAGACGCATCGAGCCGGTTTGATTTCGTGACGTCGCGTCACTACCACATCATCTGTGATGCGTGTGGGAAAGTCGTTGACTTCAACTACCCGGTCCTCGATGAAATCGAATCGGTCGCATCTCAATTGACTGGGTTCAAAGTCGACCGCCATCGTCTCGAAGTATACGGGACATGCCCGGCGTGCCAAGCTGAACAAGCGCATAAACATTAAAAAAACATCCTCTGCCTGAGGATGTTTTTTTATTCGTGTGAATGTGATTGGCGTTTGTTATATTTTTCGTCGAACTCTTTACCTTCGAGCGATTGGTCGATCGTGAGCGGTTCGTCGCAATGCATACATAAGTCGACCCGACCGAGCATCTTTGTCTGTTTCTCACAATTCGGGCAAGTGACGACGATGGCTTTCGTGGATGCCATCCCAATAATAAAGTAGAGCGCTGAACTCGATAACACCATCACGAAGCCGAGCAACATGAAAATAATCATCAGCCATGTGATGCTTTTCGCCAACAGGCCGAGATACATGACCCCGATTCCCGCAAAGACGAGCAACAACGCAAGGTTTCGAGCGCGGTTGATTTTATTCCCCCGTTTTTTCATTTCGTAATCCCTCCATGTCTGTCTTTACTATAGCTCATCTGCTCGATCGTGAGAAGTTCATACAATCGCTGGCAGGAGAATTTTAAAAGAAGGCGAATCATTTTCGTATCAGATTATTGGGTGGACGTTTGAAGTTCATCATATAGAAAGAAGGTATCAAGGTGACTATGGAGTATGCCACACGCACGATCTATTCGGAATATGCAGCCTTGAAGACGACGCTTGGCATCATCGAAGTGAAGAAGAAACGACCACGCGATCCGTTGACCGACCAATCGGACCGGTTGTTGATTGTGATTGAAGCCAAAGAAGAACCGTTCTGGACAGTGAAACACTATCAGGTCGGACAAGAAAAAATCATTCTCCATTTGGTGAGTGATTCGATGATGGACCGCTGGATTTTGATGAACGAGAATCGCCGGGCCATCCACTGGATTGAAGATGGAATGGTGTTGTTTGAACGAAATACGTTTTTATTAGACTTGCGACAACGTCTTCGTAATTTCTCAAACGATGAGCAACGTCTGCAACTATCGCTTGCTTTTGCGAAATTGCTGCGACGCTTTGAAGACGGCCGAAGCTTATTTTTGCAAGAGGAACACCAAGACGCCTTCACCCAAATTCATCATGCCTTGACTCATTTGGCCAGATTATCGGTCTTAGAGGCCGGGATTCATCCTGAAATCGTATTATGGAAACAAGTACGCACACTCGATTTAGAAATATATAAACTCCACGAGGAACTCGTGAGCGGACATGAGTCGCTTGAACAACGGATTCACTTGGTGATTATCGGAATGGAACATTTGATTCAATCAAAAGTGTTGCCGGGCACGCTTCTGCTACTGCAAACGATGCAACAACGCGACGAACCGTGGCCGTTTTCGGAATTAATGGAACACCCGAACTTGCAAGCATTGAAAGTCGACCTAGGTAGCATCGTCGGGTTCCTTGTCCGCAAAGGATACGTCCGTTCGGTCGCGCGACCGACAAAAGGTGTTGGGGTGGAAGCCATCGCCTATGAGATCGCCTAACTATATATAAGCGAATGGAGTAGTTGAATCAGATGAAAATCGTCAAGTTTATATTCGGTAGTGTGTTGATTGTGCTTGTGACCGCAGTCATATCGGTCTTTACAGCACTCTTTACGATGGGCAATCCGATTGCAGGAGGACGCCCGATCCTTTGGACAATTTGGTACGTTGCCGCTTTATTAATTCTCATTATGGCGCTATATGACTTCTCGTCGTTAACGAAGGGGCAACTCAAACGAGTCGGATTGATTGGAACCGTGATTGGAGTCGTGTTCTTCGGTTCAGTGAAAGGGTACTACGTGTATACAGAAGGTTTGCGGATTGAAGAACGCGGTGTTGAGTTGTTTGACTATCAACCGTTTAAAGAGGAATCCGATTTAGCTAAGCTCGATGCGCCATCTTCGTTTAAAATCGATTCAAATCTCCCACGCCTCGATGGTGCTACGGCACTCTATCCACTGTATGCGTCTTTTGTCGAAGCGGTTTATCCTTCTGACGAATATAATCCGTATAGTACGGAGGAGAGTCCTGTCGTCTCAACGACGACGGGAGAAGCGTATGATCGGTTGATTCAAGGGAAGACGGACATCATCTTTGTCGCCGGACCATCAGATCTTCAAGTGGCCGCGGCTAAGAAGGCTGGTGTGGAGTTCAACATGACACCGATCGGGCGCGAAGCGTTTGTCTTCTTTGTACATGAAGACAATCCAGTTGACTCGCTTAAATTAGACGAGATTCAACAATTGTATGCCGGAGACATCGATAATTGGAGTGAGGTCGGAGGCGAGAATGATCCGATTCGAGCCTTCCAACGTCCAGAAGGAAGCGGGAGCCAGACGGCCTTGCAGCGGGTGATGGGTGATCGTAAATTGATGGCTGCACCCGTTGAAGATGTTCCGGAAGGTATGGGCGGTATTATCGAACAGACGGCCGCATACACTAATCATAAAAATGCGATTGGGTTCTCTTTCCGCTTCTATGCGACCGAGATGGTCGAAGATCACGACATTAAATTACTTCAAGTGAATGGAATCGCTCCAACGGTCGAAACCATCGCTGACGGGACGTATCCGATCACTTCTGAATTTTATGCCATCACGACAGAAGAGAACTATGAAACGCATAAGCCGTTTTTAGATTGGATGACATCTGAAGAAGGGCAGACATTGGTGGAGCGGACGGGCTATGTGCCGCTAGCGAAAGATTGAAGCGTTGGGCCTCATGACGGGGGCTCAACCTTTTTTATTTTTTTGTAATATTTCTATTGACGAAGTGGTAAATAGAGATTATAGTTATAAACGTTGTCACGGCAAAAGATTATTTCAGTAAAACAATTTGTGAAAAAAATTGTTGACGCGGAGATAGACGACGTGATAAATTAATGAAGTCGCCAAGAGCGACAGACGAACTTTGAAAACTGAACGATGAGGCAAAAACGATTTACAATTTTTGAATGAAGCGCAAGCTTCGTCATTTTTAAAGAGCTATATCAAATTCTTTGGAGAGTTTGATCCTGGCTCAGGACGAACGCTGGCGGCGTGCCTAATACATGCAAGT
>NZ_ATCL01000020.1 GCF_000416965.1 Exiguobacterium chiriqhucha RW-2 | reverse complement strand
CTCGGCTTGTTCATCGATGAGTTGAAGGCGAACGGCATGTGGGACGACACGATTTTCGTCGTCTACGGTGACCATTACGGGATCTCGACGAACCACAACGACGCCATGGCTGATCTGCTCGGGAAAGACGAGTTGACGCCATACGACGTCGCCAAGCTCCAGTCCGTCCCGTTCGCGGTTCATCTACCGGGACAAGACAAGGGTGAAGTGCACGAGACGATCGGCAGTCATGTCGATATGAAGCCGACAATCTTGCACTTGCTCGGGATCGACACTTCGGACACGGTAGGTTTCGGAAATGACTTGTTATCGGAAGACCGGACGAGCCGCGCCATCTTCCGGGATGGCACCGTCATCACCGACGAATACGTCTGGACGCAATCGACATGCTATGACGCTTCGAGCGGTGAAGTCGTCGAGGACGTCTCGCTATGTGGACCAGATAGCGCAGAAGCAGAGAAGATTCTCCAAATGAACGATGATTTGATTTACTCAGATTTGCTCCGCTTCAAAGAGCAGACCGAACAATAACCAATAGCGCCGTCCCGCTTAGCCGGGACGGCGCTATTGGTTATACAAAAAAAGACGACCAGAGTCGTCTTCGTGCTCATTAGCTTGGGATTCCACCGTAAATCAATGTCGCGACGCCGAAAAATCCGAATACGAGTACAGTGACCGCGGCGAAAGCAAGTGGAAAGAATTGGCGCTTCTTAAACGAACGGGCCATTCCCCAGATTGCAACGAGTGCAACGATGAGCGAGATCCATCCAAATGGTTCATACAAATGCATGACGAGTTCCCCCTTTATTATACGTCATGAAATTCATAAAAATTTCACTGAAATATCATTATTATTTTATCCGATAATGTAGACGCTGTCGAGAAAAGAAAGCCTCCGCTACAATTTTGCCACAATATCGATTAGAATGATGGGGGAGGTGTTCTGGATGAACATAGTAAGAATCACATCGGGCCTGGCCCAAGAGAACGGATACGTGCTCGAAAAAGAAGGCACGGTCCTCATCGTCGACCCGGGCACGGATGACCCGAAATTCTTCGAGGCAGTGGAACGATTCGGTGGCTTGAACGCCATTCTGTTGACACATGCCCACTTTGACCATATCGGGGGAATCGATGCCTTGCGTGACCGTTACAACGTCCCGGTCTACGTCCATGAAGCGGAACGGACGTGGCTGATGGACGACGAGAAGAACGGGGCGGCGAAGTTTCATCTGCCAAGTGCGGCGATGCGACCGGCCGAACGGATCTACCAAGGCAAGACGCTCGGAATCGGTGCGTTCACCATCGAGTTGCATCACACGCCGGGTCATTCGCCGGGCAGCGTCACGCTTCACTTCCCGACCGAACGCATCGCCTTCTGTGGGGATTTGATTTTCAAACAGTCGGTCGGACGGACCGATTTGTACGGTGGTGACCAAGCGACGTTGCTTGGATCGATCGATCGCATGCGTCAGTTATTACCGGGTGAAACGGTGCTCTATTCAGGTCATGGACCGAAGACGACGCTCGATGCCGAGATTCGGACGAATCCGTTTTTCGACAGATAACTAAAAAAAAGATTGTCTCACGAGGAGACAATCTTTTTTTTACATTTGGAAGTTACTCCAATACGTGAAGACGACGAAGAAGACAGTCAAATAAGCGCCGAACACGTATACATACGTTTTTTCAGTGAGTTTCAAGTAGCCTAGTGCGACGAAGAAAATAGTTTGAGCTAAAAAGACAAGACCCATTACGACGAAGTCACCACTATGTTCGCTACTGCTTTGATCTCCACCGAGTGCGCCTACAAAAGCAAGCGCCGCGATCAACCCAGTCCAAAAGCCTAGGACACGGAACATTCTCGCCATGTTAATCCCCCCATACGTGCATTATTCCATTCTCATTCACTATTTTACCAACACATTCAGAAAAATGCTATGAAAACGTGTGAATTGAGCAAAATAATCGTGAAAAATATGTGAAATAAAAACGTTGGACAAGGTTGTACAAAAAAATAAAAAAACTTGTACAAACTATGTACAAAACGGGTATAAGGTTGTATAATCAACTTACACACATCGAACGAATCGTTCCACACATTATGAGGAGGTATTGAAATGGCAAATGAATTGATGTTCTACACGTACCCGAGCTGTACTTCATGCCGTAAGACGAAAGCGTTTTTACAGGAGCAGCACCTTGAGGTTAGCGAGCGCCATATCTTCCGCAACGCCCCGACCGTGGACGAATTGAAGACGCTATTGGCACTGAGCGAAAACGGAGTCGACTCGCTTCTTGCAACGAGAAGTCAGGCGTTCAAGCAATTAGACATTGACGTCGAAGATTTAAAGCTGAGCGAGTTGCTCAAGTTGATGAGCGAAAATCCGAAACTATTGAAACGCCCGATTTTGACGGATGGCAACGAAGTCATTGTCGGTTATGACAAGGCGACAATCGAGGCGTATGCCCGCCGTTTCGAATCGACAACTGCAAACGTTTCATGACACAAGTCCACTTTCCAACGAGTGGGCTTTTTTTTATGCTCAAGTTGAGGTGGCGGAGATGATACGAATGATTGAGCGAGTGATTGATGCGGCACGTACGTTGCAGGCAAGTGATGTCCATTTCATGCCGTTAGGGGACGAGGTGATGATTCAAGTACGGCATGGGGCACACTTGCAACGATTGGAGATGATGACACATACAGACTATGAACGATTGACCTTACATATGAAGTATTGGTGCTCGTTGACGGAAACAGATCATCGCGTGCCCCAGTCCGGTATGTACGCCGGGTCAGTTGAGGCAATCCGGGTCACTTTCCTACCATCGTTCGACCGTACGCTCATGTCGTGGCGGCTTCCGAACGCCTCGTTCCACTTAGCGGAGTTGTTAGATGACAAGGACGTCCATCGGTTCAACGAATGGTCGACGTTTCGGCAAGGTCTGCTCTTAATCGGGGGCGCGACCGGGGCGGGGAAGACGACCGTCCTATATGCGTTTTTACAAAGTTTGGCCGGTCGACGCATCGTCACGATTGAGAACCCTCCGGAGAAGCAAGTGCCGGGCGTGATTCAACTCGAAGTCAATCCGAAAGCGGGACTCGACCATCGCACGTTGCTGAAAGAGACGCTCCGGGCCGATCCGGATGTGATTGTCATCGGAGAGATCAGGACGAGTGAGGAGTTGAGGGTGGCGCATGATGCGGCACTCAGCGGTCATATGACGATTGCGACGTTCCATACGGCGAGTGTGACCGATGGCGAACGGCGACTCGAACAGCTCACGGGGAAGATGGAAGTCACACGGCATTGGTGCATCCTGCACCGGGAAGACGAGGTGAGCTGTACGTGGTCCGAGACCAATTGAGCAAGGAGTTGGCCATCATTCGCCGCTTCCTCAGACTCCAGTCACGTGGAGTCGGGTTGAAGAAGACGTTCGAGACGCTCGAACTGCATGAACGTGGAAAAATGAAACTAGCCATCCGTGAGATGCGGAATCAACTTGAGCAAGGACGCCCGCTCGCCAACGTGTTCGAGGGACTCGTCACCGACCCGAGGATGCGAGAGATGCTCGTCACAGCCGAACGGGGTCATCATTTTTTGGAAGGGCTTGAGCAAGTGCTCGTCTTATCGACGATGCGCCGCAATCTACGGCAAGAACTCAGCCAGTTGGCACGGTACCCGCTCGTGATTTTGACGATGCTGCTCGGGCTCGGTGCGATTTACGCCCTGTATATCTTCCCAAAGCTGTTGACAATGGTAGAGGTCGATACGCTCGATGGGCTGAACGCGATTCTTCTGTCGCGATGGTTTTTCCCAGGTCTGTTCGTCGGATTGCTCGTGACTGGGGCCGGCCTCTATTGGAACGGCCGACGCGGCCGACTCGTGCCGCTACGTGTCGTCGAGAGAGGCAGACGGCTGTACGTGACGTACTTGTTCGTCAGTGAGTTAGCCTTGTTGAGTGAAGGACAGGGTTCGGTCCGTCACATCATCGAGCGGCTGTCACGAGGCGACGGTGAAGTGGCGAGCATCGCGAGACGGATGCATGAGCGTATGTCGGCTGGGTGCGAACTCGAGGCGGCGGCGCGGCAAGAGCGTTTGCTCGAACATGAAGTCGTCAGTCTGTTCGGCGTCGGGACGGTGAGCGGGGAGCTCGGATCAATCATGATGATTCATCGGGATCTCGTGTTCGAAGAGATGGAGCTGTATTGGAAGCAGCTGATCGCCAAGGCGGAACCGATGTTATACGGATTTTTAACGGTGATGGTCACGATGATCTTTTATACGATTTATTTGCCGGTCAAACTAATCATGTCTCAACTATGACAAGGAGGAATCTGATTATGACACGCTTCAAATCAGAACAAGGATTCACGCTCGTCGAAATGGCCGCCGTCTTGCTAATTATCTCGGTGTTGCTCTTGCTCCTCGTCCCGTCGATGTCAGACGGGAAGTCACGAGCGGACAGCGTCAGTTGCGAGGGCAGTGTGCGCATCGTCGAGTCCGAAATCAATTTGTATTACGCGGAACATAAAGCGTACCCTGAGACGTTAGTGGCGATCGACCGTGCCACGACTGAGAGTCCGCTCGAATACAGTTGTCAGTCGCTCGTGTACACGTATGCGCCGACGACCGGTACGTTGACGAAACAGTGAGGCGAGACGGCTATACGTTAATCGAGACGGCGGCCGTCCTCGTCATTTTGGCACTCCTGCTCCTCATGGCGACCCCGGTCGTCCGGTCGATGGACCGGTTGGCATTATTCGATTTCACGGAGGCGCTCGTGAGTGACATCGCCGAAGTGGGACAAGCGCCCTACGTCGCCGCCGACGGCTCGTGTGTGCCGCGTTTACGTTGGTATCTCAAAGAACGGCGCTACCAAATCGCTTGCGGGACGACACCGATCGTGTCCCGCGTGGTGCCGGAAGGGGTCAATCTGAGTTTGCCGACCAATAGTGAAATCGTCTTTTCACGCACGGCAGCGACGTATGCGGGACAGTGGAAGTTCTATTCAGGAACGACGATGGTGACGTTGAAATTCAGGATGGGGACGTACGAGCCGGAGGTGTTGCGCGTTGAAGGGAAATGAGCAAGGAGTCACATTTTGGGAGATTTGCCTCAGTCTGGCGCTCTTACTGGCTTGGGTCGGTGTCGTTGCCCCATTCATCGAGGCGGCGACGGAACGGGTCGAGCGCCTCGAGACGACCGTCCGTACGTATGAACGGCTCCAAGGGGAGGTGTTGCGCGATGCCGCGAACCCGAGCGGGCGCCAAACAATCTGTGACGGCGACCTTTGCCTGCCGACGCTTTGATTCGGGCTTCACCTTGCTCGAAGTGAGTCTCACGATGTTGATCATCCCGCTCTTCATCGGGTTGATGGTCCACTTCCTCGTCCTCGGACAAGCATTTTATGAACAACCTCGGGCGAAAGTCCAGACGACGCCGCAACTGATGGTGCGGAAACTGTTCGAGAGCCGCGATTGTGACGTCGTGTTGGGCCGTCTCGTCGGTACGCACGTGCGTCCGGACGGGACGACATGGACGTGGACGCTCAAACAAATCGACCGGAACTTGGTCATGGTCGGAGACGGGGGAGGGAATTTGCTATTTTTAAGAGGGATCGAGGCGTACCGGGTCGAACCGGTAGGAGAAGGTTTTCGAATTCAATGGAACGATGCGACCGGGCCGCGCGAGAAGAACGTGATGTGCATGCGCGCGGATACTTTGTGATGTCGACGTTAATCGTATTGACGTGGTTACTCGGCGGGGCGATGTTTTGGTATACTGATATCGAACGAAGCACTGAACAATTGGCGCTCGATGCCTTGGCGATTCGCTTCGAGGCTCACGTGATGGTGGCGGAGCGGACGTGCGGGTCGACCGCGGTCGCGTTGACGAGACCGACCGGCACGATCCAGTGCCGTCCGCTCGGCACTGGGACGATTGAGGTCGACGTACGCCTTCAGACCGGTGAACGACATAAAGAGGTGATTTATTTCGATGACTAAACCGTTTTACATCATTGGATTTATGGGTACAGGTAAATCAAGCTTAAAACAATATCTTGCAAAATCGAATCACGTCATCGATTTGGACGAGTTGTTTGAAACACATACCGGTATGGACATCCCGGCATATTTCGATCGTTACGGCGAAGCAGCGTTTCGTCTCCAAGAGAGTCGACTGTTACAAAATGCGCGCGCTGACTATATCGTGACGGGCGGAGGGATTGTTGAACGGGAAGCGAATATGGAATGGATGCGAGAGCAAGGTGTCATCATCACGCTCGACTTGCCGTTTGAAGCTTGTTGGGAACGGATTAAAGACTCGGACCGTCCACTCGTTCGTAACGGAAAAGCGGCCGTTCACACGTTGTACGAACGTCGTCGACCGCTCTATGCGCGCGCAAATCATGTGCTTGACGCTTCGCTCTGCACAGAGGCCATCGCGCATACATTGAATCAGTTGAAGGAGGTAGAAGGATGATTTGGATTAATCTTGGGATTATCGTACTCGCACTTGTCGGGCTCGGCTTGTATGGCTTCTTATTGTACCGTAATAAAATGAAGGCAGACCTTCGTCGCGTGAAGCGCTTGACGGAACGGTTCCAAATCCGTGCCGACGTCATCCAAGGGCTCGTCAATGAGATTAAACAGCACGTGGATACGGTCAATGCATCGGTGAAACAGATGAAAGCCTATTCGGTGAAAGTGAAGGACGAGACGATGGAGCTGAAACAAGCGACCGTCGGCTTGACGAAAGAAATTAAACGGACCGCTGGAATCGAACGCCCAGACGTTTCCACTGAGACTAAAATATGAAATAATGAGGATGAAAACGTTTTCGTTTTCCATCCTCTTTATTTTTGCCCATTTTGGCTAGGCAGAGCCGCAAAAAATTGATAAAGTGGAATAGAAAACGAAATATTTCACGAAATACATTATTTACGTTCGGGATTGGGGGATAATATGGAGAAAGTATCGTTAAAACGTACGCCTTTATATGATTTGATTTCCGTAAAGGCGAAGATGGTGGATTTTGCGGGGTTTGAGATGCCGATCATGTTCTCATCGATTAAAGAAGAGCATCAAGCGGTTCGCAACAACGTCGGGATGTTCGATGTGTCACACATGGGGGAGATTCGCATCGAAGGACCGGATGCGCTCGAGAACGTGCAACGTCTTGTCACGAACGATGTGTCAAAATTACAGATCGGTCAGGCGCAGTATAATCTGTTTTGTTTACCGAACGGCGGTGTCGTCGATGACCTGCTCGTCTATCGACTCGATGAAGACGCATTTTGGCTCGTCGTCAACGCCTCGAATATCGAAAAAGATGTGGCGCACGTCCGTGAATATGTCACAGGGGACGTCACGGTGACGGATGAGTCGAACGCCTATGGTCAAATCGCCATCCAAGGACCGGTGGCTGAACAAGTGCTCGGCCGTTTGACGGATATGCCGCTGGCCGACATCAAGTTTTTCCGGTTCATGACCGGCGACGTGGCCGGCGTGTCGACCATCGTTTCACGCAGCGGCTATACGGGGGAGGACGGGTTTGAATTGTATGCCCGTGCCGAAGACGTAGCCGCAATTTGGTCAGCGTTAGAAGCTGAAGGCGTCACGCCATGCGGGCTCGGCTCGCGTGACACGCTCCGGTTTGAAGCGTGCCTCCCACTCTATGGGCACGAGCTCGATGAGACGGTCACTCCGTTCGAGGCGAACTTGAACTTCGCCGTCAAACTCGATACTGAGTTCATCGGTAAGGATGCCCTCGTGAAGCAAAAAGAAGACATCCCGCGCCGATTGATCGGCTTGCGTCTGCTCGGGCGCGGTATCGCTCGTCAAGGCGCGACGGTCGAAGTTGACGGTGAGACGATTGGTGTCGTCACGACTGGTACGATGCCGCCGACGGTGAACGAATCAATTGCCTGGGCGCGCGTCGATCGCCGTTTCGCGGAGGCGACACACTTTATCGTTGAAGTTCGGGGTAAAAAAATAGAAGCCGAACGTGTACCGACACCGTTTTATAAACGTAAATGAAACAGGGGGATTCAGCATGAATAGAATGGAGTTTCGTTATTTACCGATGACAGAGCAAGATGAGCGTGACATGTTGCAGACGATTGGCGTAGAGTCGATTGAAAACCTACTCGAGGATATTCCAGCATCGCTCCGGGAGACGGCTTCTTTAGCGGCCATCGGTGCGCCGCTTCCGGAAGTTGACCTCGTTCGTCATATGACGAAGCTGGCTGAGAAAAACGTGCACACGAAATCGACTCCGAGTTTCCTCGGGGCCGGGATGTACGATCACCTCTCTCCGAGCGTCATGAACCATATGCTTCTCCGTTCCGAGTTCTATACAGCTTATACGCCGTATCAACCTGAAATCTCGCAAGGTGAACTCCAAGCGATGTTCGAGTTCCAAACGATGATTTGCGAATTGACGGGGATGGACGTGGCCAACTCGTCAATGTATGACGGAATCACCGCCCTCGCCGAAGCAACGTATCTGGCGAGTGCCCATACGAAGAAAAAACGTGTCGTCGTATCAGGAGCGGTCCATCCGGAAGCGAAGGATGTCATCCGAACATACGCCGGTGGGCCAGGGCTCACGGTCGAATATACGGACGTGAGTGCGGGGGTGACCGATATTTCTGACATCGATTTGACGGACGCCTCGTGTCTCGTCGTCCAATATCCGAACTTCTACGGTCGTGTCGAGGACTTGTCAGCCCTCGCAAAAGCAGCGCACGACGCCGGCGCCTTGTTCGTCGTGTCGAGCAATCCGCTCGCGCTCGGTATTCTGGAATCACCGGGTGCGCTCGGTGCCGACATCACAGTCGGTGACGCCCAACCGTTCGGAATCCCGCAAAGCTTCGGCGGTCCTTCATGTGGATACTTCGCCGTCAAACAAGCACTCATGCGCAAACTTCCAGGCCGCCTCGTCGGTCAAACGGTCGATGAGGATGGGAAGCGCGGTTTCGTCTTGACGCTTCAGGCCCGTGAACAACACATCCGTCGTGACAAAGCGACGTCAAACATCTGCTCGAACCAAGCGCTCAATGCGCTCGCGGCATCGATCACGATGTCTGCGCTCGGGAAGTACGGGATTCGTGACATGGCCGTCCGTAACATTCAAACGGCCCATTACATGAAAGAAGCACTCAAGACTGCCGGGTACACAGTAGTCGATGAAGGGCCGATGTTCAATGAGTTCGTCGTCGACTTCGGAGTCGATGCGGAACATGTGTCGCGTCATCTGCTCGAGGCCGGCATCATCGGCGGCTTGCCACTCGGCTCGTATGAGACAGAACGGCAGACGCAAATGTTGCTCTGTGCGACGGAGCTTCGGACGAAAGAAGAAATCGATCAATTTGTTGAAGTGGTTGGGGGGATGAAGTGATGCAACACGAACAAACATTAATTTTCGAAGTGTCACGTGCAGGACGAACGGGCTACAACTTGCCGACACCGACCGTGCCGGAAGTCGATTTGGACACACTCTTACCGGCTTCGATGATTCGTCAAGAAGCGGCCGAGCTTCCGGAAGTATCGGAACTTGATGTCGTGCGACATTATACGTCGCTGTCGACACGCAACCACGGTGTCGATTCCGGCTTCTATCCGCTCGGCTCGTGCACGATGAAATATAACCCGAAAGTGAATGAAGATATGGCCCGCCTCCCTGGCTTCGCCCATATCCATCCGTTGCAGCCGGTCGAGTCGATTCAAGGGGCGCTCGAGCTCATGGTCGACCTGCAAGAACAACTTGCCGAAATCACCGGCATGGACGAAGTGACGCTTCAACCGGCAGCCGGGGCCCATGGGGAATGGACCGGTCTCATGCTCATCAAGGCGTTCCACCATCACAACGGTGATATGGAACGGACAAAAGTACTCGTGCCGGATTCGGCACACGGAACGAACCCGGCCTCGGCCGTCGTCGCCGGTTTCGAGACGGTGACCGTCAAATCAGATGAGCGTGGGCTCGTCGATTTGGAAGACTTGAAGTCAAAAGTCGGGGCCGATACGGCAGCGCTCATGCTGACGAACCCGAATACACTCGGTTTGTTCGAGGCCGACATTTTGGAGATTGCCAAAGTCGTCCACGAGGCCGGCGGCAAACTTTATTACGACGGAGCCAACTCGAATGCGATTCTAGGCATCGCCCGTCCTGGGGATATGGGCTTCGACGTCGTCCACTTGAACTTGCATAAGACGTTCACGGGCCCGCACGGTGGTGGCGGTCCAGGATCTGGACCGGTCGGGGTGAAGCGCGACTTGATTCCGTATTTGCCGACGCCGATTGCGCGCCGTGCCGAAACGGGCTTCACGCTCGATTATGATCGTCCGCAATCGATTGGCCGCATCAAACCGTTCTATGGCAACTTCGGGATTAACGTCCGTGCCTATAGCTACATCAAAACGATGGGTGCGGAAGGGTTGACGCGCGTCTCACGCGAAGCGGTATTGAACGCCAACTATATGTTCGCCCGCTTGAAAGATGCGTTCGATGTGCCGTACGACACGTTCTGCAAACATGAATTCGTCTTATCTGGTAAACGCCAGAAAGCGCTCGGCGTGCGTACGCTCGATATCGCCAAACGATTGCTCGATTTCGGCTACCATCCGCCGACGATTTACTTCCCGCTCAACGTCGAGGAGTGCATCATGGTCGAACCGACGGAGACGGAATCGAAAGAGACGCTCGACGCCTTCTGCGACGCGATGCTCCAAATCGTCAAAGAGGCAGAAGAGAATCCGGAAATCGTTCAGACGGCCCCGCATACGACGGTCGTCAAACGACTCGACGAGACGCTCGCTGCTCGCAAGCCGGTGCTCAAATACGAACGACGCCAACCGTCGTCCATCAATTGAATCCGAACCCGTTCGCTATAAGCGAGCGGGTTTTTTGGCGCAAAAAAACGTCCATCTCCGCTAAAGGGAGTGGACGTAGTGAACGGGTCAGTCTTTTTTGACTTTCCCTTTCCAGTTTTTGAAGCCGCCGTCGAGCATGTAGATGTCCGTATAACCATTTTTCATGAGCAGCTTGGCCGCTTGGTTCGTACGTGACTTGCCTTGGCAATACATGAGGATCGGTTGATCTTTGCGAAGTTCTTTCATGCGCAGTTTCATTTGTCCGACCGGGATGTTACGGGCGCCGACGATGTGGCCACCCTTATACTCGTTCGGTTCACGGACGTCGATCAATTGACCTTTACGGAGCGATGCACGGAACTCTTCTTGCTTCATTTTCTTCAAACCGCGAGCCGGCAAGAAACGCCAGACGATGTATGCGATGAGCGCAGCCCATAGGATGATGACGAGGATAGTTTCGATTCCCATTGATGTTCTCCCTTTCTCTATTAAGTTTCACCAACATCCATTATAAAGAATTTAAGGTCATGAGACAATGATTGACTGATGGATTTCCCCGTTCTGCTTTCGGTTTCTAAATGGTTGCGTTAAAATAGAGATTGCAGAACGGAACATAAGGGGAGGCTATGCCCATGCCGACACCGAGTATGGAAGATTACTTAGAACGAATTTATTTGCTGATGGTGGAGAAAGGATACGCTCGCGTATCCGATATCGCCGAACATTTAGGGGTGCATCCCTCCTCTGTCACGAAAATGGTGCAAAAGCTCGACCGGGAAGACTATTTGATTTATGAGAAATATAGAGGTCTCATGCTGACGAACAAAGGCCAGAAAATCGGGAAACGGCTTGTCGAACGGCATGCGATGCTCGAGTCATTTCTACGCTTGATTGGCGTCGACGAAGCTCACGTCTATGAGGATGTCGAAGGGATTGAACACCACTTAAGCTCAAATACGCTCGACTGTATGACCCAATTCGTCGAATTTTTCGAAGACAAACCGGAACTGATGGCACAGTTTCGTGCATTTCAAGAGGTGAACCGCTCTGAAGACGAGTGAATGTAAACGACCGCGACCGATGAATCGAATCGGAAGCGGTCGTTTTTACATAAATCTAACCTAAAACCGAACGATGACTTCATATTTTTTAAGTAAAGTCTATTTTTAAGCCGTTTTTATGATAGAATGGGTGCTGGTAAGAAAGATAAGGGGGTGACGGCGAACAATCGCCGACATTATGAATATTCAAATCAAAGGGAAACTGTTTGACGAAGCGCAGATTAAACAACGTGTGGCGGAACTCGCCCAACAAATCGAACGCGATGCGGCAGGGACACCAATCGTGCTCGTGGCCGTCTTGAAAGGGTCGCTCGTCTTCGCAGCCGACTTGATGCGCGAGATGACGGGCAGTGTCCAACTCGACACGGTCGCGACGTCGTCATACGGGAAGAAATCGGTCTCGAGTGGGAACGTCCAACTCCGTAAAGATTTAGATCTCGATGTCGAAGGAAAGTACGTCGTCATCATCGAGGACATCATCGATACGGGACAGACGCTCAAATTTTTATGCCAGCACATGACGTTACATCAACCGGGAGAATTGAAGATTTGTACACTTCTCGATAAACCGGCCCGCCGGCTCGTCACGTTGGATGCGGACTATGTCGGTTTCGAGATTCCAGATGAATTCGTCATCGGGTATGGCATCGATTATGCCGAACAGTACCGCAATCTGCCGTACATCGGCTTCGTCGAGACAGAATGAAAAACGAACCAGGCCGGATATGGCCTGGTTCGTTTTCACATATTGGCTTTCTTTTTCTTCTTGCCTTTCTTGCCTTCGATGACGGTCAAGTGAGGGGCGTCACTGCGATGGGCCGAGCGGGTCGGACGCTTCGACAGTTTCGTCACGTTCGAACTGGGCTTCACTTTCTTCTTGGCCGCAGTGGACGGCTTGACTTTCGGATTCGCACCTGGGCGTTGCATCCGTTTTTTCGAGGCTTGAGCGGTCTTCCGGTAACGCATATCCTCAGCCGAGATTTTCGGCGCCATGAACACTCGATAAATCACATAGAAAATCAACCCGAAAATCCCGATGAAGAGCAACTGTCTGAACAATCGACCAGGGTCGGTCGCGAGCATATGTCCGACACCGATGAAGCCTAAGATGAACACGATCGTGGCTGCGGTCGAGCCGATTCTTTGTCTGATCATGGTGCTTTCCTCCTCTTTATCCCTCTCTTTGCACGGCCGGTTGACCTAGTTCTGAACGTTCCCATGTCTCGAACGCCTCGATGGCGACACGGATTTGTTCGTCATTCGGTTCGCGCGTCGTCAACAATTGTAAAGACAACCCAGGCTTGCCGAGAACGGACAAGAAGCGATGTTCACGGAAGCGGTTTGTGAATTGGAGCACCTCGAATGAGATGCCGATGACCACTGGCAACAAAGCGATGCGGCTGACGAGTCGGACCCAGAGGGGGTCGATCGGGACGATCATGTAAACGCCGATGCCGACGAAAACGGTGAATAGGATGAAACTCGATCCACAGCGATAGTGGAGGCGTGAGCTTGCCCGAACGTTATCGACGGTAATCGGTCGTCCGGACTCATAACAGTTGATCACCTTGTGCTCGGCCCCGTGATATTGGAACACGCGCCGGATGAGTGGCGTCAAGGAAATCAAATAAAGGTAACTGAGCAACAATACTAATTTTATTCCCCCTTCGAGGAGGTTTTGAATCACATGACCGGACAATGCGGGCACGCTTTGGAACATGGCGGCGAGAAGGGCCGGGGTGACGTTGAAAATCAGCTTCCCGAACACGTATGAGATGACGCCGACGATGGCGATCATGACGACCATCAAGATGTTCTGTTTTTTCTCTTCTGGTTTCGTTGCCTCGTCCTCACTCGGGTCGACGTCATAACGATCGCTTGCGAACGTCATATGGGCCGAACCATTTTTGAGTGATTCGTATAGCGCGACCACACCACGCAGGAATGGGATTTTTTTTAACGATTGGACCCACGGGACGAGAATGCGGGGCTGCTGGAACGTCTCGATAGACCCGTCTTTCCGTCGAATCGCCGAAGCGCTCTCGGCGCGTCCTTGAAACATGACGCCTTCCACGAGCGCCTGGCCACCGACGGGAATCATTGGTTTAGTTTTCATGTCATTTCCTCGATTCCTACAGTTATATAGTTGAATTATACCGTGATTCACGTAAAAAACGAAACCTCACGAACGTCGATTGTCGCACGAACCGTTAAATTTGTTACAATAGAGGCGACTTGACGAACAGGGGGGAAGACTTGTGCATATACTCGTCTTAAATGGACCGAATTTGAATCTGCTCGGGAAGCGGGAACCGGACGTATACGGGGACGTCTCGTTGAAGGGATTGACGGCGGAGCTATTGCTCGCCGCCCCGGAGGATGTTCAGTTGACGTTCGTCCAATCCAACCATGAAGGCGAACTGATCGACGCGCTCCATGAAGCGTACGATTATGCGGGAGTCATCTTTAATGCGGGGGCGTACACGCATACGTCGATTGCGCTCCGTGATGCCATCGCCGCCATCAAAGCCCCGGTCGTCGAAGTACATATCTCGAACGTGCATGCACGGGAGTCGTTTCGTCATGAGTCGAAACTTGCCGCCGTTTGTCTCGGTGTCATCAGCGGTTTCGGCCTGACGAGCTATACGCTCGCGTTGCAGGCATTGCTCGTACATTGGAGGAATCGACATGATTGAACGGGTCAACAAACTGCAAGGTCAGCTAGAAGCGAACGGCATCGACGGATTGCTCGTGACGAAACGGGAAAACATTCGCTACTTATCTGGTTTCACCGGGTCGAGCGGTGTCCTCGTAATCACGGCGCAGTCGGCGAGCTTCATCACGGATTTCCGCTACACGGAACAAGCCGCTAGCCAAGTAAAAGGCTTCGACATCATCGAGCATAAGACGTCGCTCATCAAGTCGGTGGCGGAAGTCGTGACAGAGCAAGCGGTGAAGCGCCTCGGCATCGAACAAGATGACATGACGGTCGGCCAGTTCCGGACGTATGAAAAAGAAGTCGCAGCCGAGCTCGTCGAGACGTCAGGTATCGTCGAAAAGCTACGCTTGATTAAGGATGAGTCAGAGATTAAGATAATGAAGGAAGCCGCGGCGATTGCGGACGCGGCGTTTGCACACATCCAGACGTTCATCCGTCCAGGGCGGACCGAAAAAGAAGTCGCGAATGAACTGGAAATGTTCATGCGGGCCCAAGGTGCGGACTCATCTTCGTTCGATATGATCGTTGCGTCAGGGCATCGTTCGGCATTGCCGCACGGTGTGGCCAGCGACAAGGTCATCGAGGCGGGAGAACTCGTGACGCTCGATTTCGGTGCCTACTATCAAGGATACTGCTCGGATATCACACGTACGCTCGCTATCGGGGACATCTCGGACGAGTTGCGCACGATTTACGATACGGTGCTCCGGGCTCAACTCGCAGGTGTCGAGGGCACGAAAGCTGGCATCACGGGAATCGAGGCGGACGCATTGACGCGTGACGTGATTAAAGACGCGGGCTACGGTGAGTACTTCGGACATTCGACAGGCCACGGTCTCGGCATGGAAGTGCATGAGGCACCAGGCTTGTCATTCCGTTCGGAGACGGTGCTCGAGCCGGGGATGGTCGTCACGATTGAACCGGGTATCTATATCGCCGGGATCGGCGGTTGCCGCATCGAGGATGACGTGGTCGTCACGGAGACGGGCAACATCCGTCTCACGCAGTCGCCAAAAGAGTTAATTACGATTGAGGCTTGAGTCTCAGCTCATTTTAGGAGGAAATCAACATGGTATCAGTAAACGATTTAAAAACAGGCTTAACGGTCAAGACGTCTGACGGTTCGATTTGGCAAGTCATCGAATTCCAACACGTCAAGCCAGGTAAAGGCGCGGCCTTCGTCCGCACGAAAATGCGTAACTTACGCACAGGCGCGATTCAAGAGACGACGTTCCGTGGTGGCGAGCGCATCGAACGTGCGCACATCGAACGGAAACGCATGCAGTACCTCTATCCGATGGGCGATACGTACGTGTTCATGGACACAGAGTCGTATGAACAGCTCGAATTGACGGGCGAGCAAGTGAAAGCGGCGCTCCCGTACATGCTCGAGAACATGGAAGTAAGTATCGCTGACTACGACGGTGAGATTCTCGGAATCGAGCTTCCGACGACGGTCGTCTTAACGATTGTCGAAGCTGATCCAGGCGTCAAAGGCGACACGGCATCGAACGTGAAGAAAAACGCGACGGTCGAAACGGGCCACATCATTCAAGTGCCGCTCTTCATCGAGCCAGGCGAAAAAGTAACGGTCGACACGCGCACAGGCGAGTTCACGGGCCGCTATAACGGGTAAACCAAGGGTGTCCATTCTTCGGAATGGGCCCTTTTTTTGTCGTTGCATTCACTGGTCTGACCAGTTATAGTAGAGTAGAGATTAGTACCAGGTATAAACAGGGGGTTATTTCATGCAAATCGAACACATTAAAGAGCTGATCACATTACTCGATCAGACGTCCGTTCACGAGATGGAACTCGAGACGCCGGAGTTTAAACTTTCATTGAAAAAGGAAGCGGCCCCACAATTCGCCGCTACTCATACACCGATCGTGCACGCGGCCCCGGTCGCAGCACCTGCGCCAGTCGTCGAGACAGAACAAGAAGCGGCACCAACACCTGCGCCGAGCAATTTGCGCACGATCACGTCACCGATGGTCGGGACGTTCTATTCGCGTCCGGCACCGGACAAAGACGCTTACGTTCAAGTCGGCGACCGCGTCGAAGCCGGACAGGTCGTCTGTATTTTAGAAGCGATGAAACTGTTCAATGATGTCGAGACGGAAATCAGCGGGGAGATCGTCGAGATCCTCGTCGCAGATGGCGATTTAGTCGAATACGGCCAAGCGCTCTTCAGCGTGAAGTGAGGTATGTATGAAACTACTCATTGCTAACCGTGGAGAGATTGCGGTCCGCATCATCCGGGCCGCGAAAGAGTTGAATATCCCGACGGTCGCTGTCTTCTCGGAAGCGGACCGCGAGGCGCTGCACGTCCGTCTTGCCGATGAGGCATACTGCATCGGACCGAACCCGTCGAAAGACTCATATTTGAATATCCCGAACATCTTGTCGGTCGCGTGCGCGGTCGATGCGACGATGATTCATCCAGGTTATGGTTTCTTGGCCGAGAACGCCGAGTTCGCCGAAATGAGTGAGGCGTGCGGCATCCAGTTCGTCGGACCGAGTAGCTATGCGATTCGGAAGATGGGCATCAAGGACGAGGCGAAACGAACGATGATCGAATCGGGCGTTCCGGTCGTCCCGGGGTCGAGTGGTGTCGTCACCGACGAGGAAGCGATCGAACTCGCCCGCGAGATTGGATATCCGGTCATCATCAAGGCGACGGCCGGAGGCGGAGGACGTGGAATCCGTGTCGCCTTCGACGAGTCTGAGCTCGTGAAAGGGCTCACCGACACACGTAAAGAAGCGAAGCAGGCGTTCGGCAACGGCGACGTCTATTTGGAGAAATACATTGAGTCGTTCCGCCACGTCGAGGTGCAAGTGCTCGCCGATCAATACGGCAACGTCATCCACCTCGGGGAGCGGGACTGTACGATTCAGCGCCGGATGCAGAAGTTGGTCGAGGAAGCGCCGTCTCCGGCAATCGATGAGACGACCCGTCAAGCGATGGGCGACGCAGCCGTGAAAGCGGCCAAAGCGATTCAGTATTCGGGTGCGGGTACAATCGAGTTCATTTACGTACCGGAAGTGAACGAGTTTTACTTCATGGAGATGAACACGCGAATCCAAGTCGAACACCCGGTCACCGAAATGATCACCGGCTTCGACCTCGTCCAAGCACAACTCGAAGTCGCGCTTGGACATCCGCTTGCCATCAGCCAGGCGGACATCAAATTTAGTGGTCACTCGATCGAATGTCGCATCAATGCGGAAGATCCGTTTGCAGATTTCCGTCCGATGGCCGGGAAAATCGATCAGTATATCGTTCCTGGCGGCATGGGCGTCCGGGTCGACAGCGGTCTCTATGCCGGTGCCGTCATCCCGCCGTTCTATGATTCGATGGTGGCGAAGCTAATCGTCCATGCCCCGACGCGGGAAGAGGCGATCGCGAAGATGCTTCGCGCCCTCGACGAGTTCACCGTATCGGGCATCCACACGACGATCCCGTTCCATCAACAAGTCATGGCCCATGAACGTTTTCGAACAGGGGCGTTCGACACGAAATTTGTCGAAAAAGAAATGACGCTCACGAAATGACCTTGACCAGGAAGCCCGAACATTATTTGGGCTTCCTGGTTTTTTGTACTGAATTTATGGAGGCTTTATGCTAAACTATCACAATGAAAGCATGCAAAAGGAGAGTATCTGAATGAAACGTCATGAAGCACGGGAAAAAGCGATTCAAACGCTTTTTCAAATCGAAGTATCAAAACTTGAGGTAGACGAGGCCATCGAATTTGCCCTCGATGGCATGGAGTCGGATCCATTCTACGAACAACTCGTCGTTGAGACGTTAGAAAAGAAAGATGAGATTGACGAATTGCTCATCGAAAACTTGAAAAACTGGAGACTCGATCGTCTTGGAAATGTCGAGCGGACGATTCTTCGCATGGCGACGTACGAGTTACTCTACGTCGAGACGATTCCGGACAAAGTGACGATCAACGAGGCGGTCGAACTCGCCAAATCATTCGCCGATGAAGAAGCGGCCAAGCTCGTCAACGGCGTGCTCGGTAACATCATCAAAGCGTAAGCGAAGACAAGCATTACGGTCTGTTAAACAAATAGAGAAGACACCACACCAACTACAGAGAAACCTAAGACAACGGGGGATGAGAGAGATGGCAGTAGTGATCGACGGGAAACAAATCGCAGCATCATATCGGGAGACGTTAAAGGAACGGGTCAGTGCGCTGCGCGCACGCGGCATCGTACCGAAACTGAAAGTCATTTTAATCGGGGATGATCCGGCGAGCCACAGCTACGTCCGGGGGAAAGAACGGGCAGCGGCTGACATCGGCATCGATTCGCAAGTGATTCGCTTCGATGACACGATTTCAGAACGTGAAGTGCTCGAACTGATTGATTCGATGAACGCGGACGACGAGTTGCACGGTATTCTCGTGCAGTTGCCGTTGCCGAAGCATATCGATGAGAATCGCGTCATTATGCGCATCTCACCGGACAAAGACGTGGATGGGTTCCATCCGACGAATGTCGGAAAGATGATGCTCGGTCTCGAGACGCTATTGCCATGTACACCGCACGGGATTCTGCACCTCGTCAAGACGCAGACCGACTTGGTCGGCAAGCACGTCGTCGTCGTCGGTCGCAGCCAAATCGTCGGGAAACCGGTCGGGATGCTGTTCTTGAACGAATCCGCGACCGTGACCTACTGCCATTCGAAGACGAATGATCTCGGGGCGATGACACGGCAGGCCGATATTTTGATTGTCGCCGTCGGTCGGGCCGGTCTCGTCACAGCTGACATGGTCAAACCTGGGGCGATCGTCATCGATGTCGGTGTCAACCGCGTCGACAGTCGTCTCGTCGGGGACGTCGACTTTGCAGGTGTCCGTGATGTCGCGAGCGCCATCACCCCTGTTCCGGGTGGTGTCGGCCCGATGACGATTACGATGCTCATGCACAACACGGTCGAGGTCGCCTCTCGTGGCTAATCCGATTCAAGTTTCCGAAGTCGTCCGCTACGTGAAGCGACAGCTCGACGATGACCCGATTCTGCAACAACTTGCCGTCATCGGCGAGATTTCGAACTTCAAACGGTACGCCTCCGGGCACTGTTATTTCACCCTCAAAGACGAATCGTCGCGGATGAAGGCGGTCATGTTCTCTCGTGACGCCCGGACGCTCAACTTCGAACCGAAAGACGGGATGAATGTGATCGTCGTCGCCCGCGTGACGATGTACGAGTCGACAGGCGACATCCAGCTGTACGTCGAACTGATGCGACAGGACGGCATCGGGATCTTGTTCGAACGGTATGAGGCACGAAAACGTGAACTCGAGGCGAAGGGATGGTTCGCAGCGGAACGGAAACGTCCGCTGCCGGCCTTCCCGGAGCGAATCGGGATAATCACTTCGCCGAAAGGCGCGGCCCTCCACGATATCGCCACGACACTCAGACGACGTGCGCCGCACGTGGCCATCACGTTCGCGCCCGTCGCCGTCCAGGGCGATCAATCCGCCCCGCAAGTGGCGAGCGCGATTCGGTGGATGAACGAACGCACCGATTGCGACGTGTTAATCGTCGGCCGAGGTGGCGGATCGATTGAAGAGTTATGGGCGTTCAACGAGGACGTCGTCGTCGAAGCGATTCACGAATCTAGGATTCCTGTCATCTCGGCCGTCGGGCACGAGACCGATTTCACGTTGGCTGATTTTGTCGCCGACGTGCGGGCCGCGACACCGACAGCGGCGGCAGAGCTCGCGACAGCGACGATCGAGGCGCAACGAAAAGACGTCGAACGATTGACGGCCCAGTTGACCCGGTCCGTCACGAATCAGATGTCCTCGATTCGGGAACGGCTCGGTCGGGCGACGAACAGTTACGGCTTAAAGTCGCCCCGCTTCACGCTCACACAAAAGCGGGAGCGGTTCGAACAAGCCGAGATTCGGCTCGAACAAGGTGTCACGAAACAAGTGACACATGCCAAACATCGCCTTGCCCAGTCCCGACAACAGCTCGATGTCCGAAAGCTGGCGCAGACGCTTCGTCGCAACGAGGAGACACACCGACAATTCGACGGTCGCCTCAAGCGCATCCGCCCACTCGAACGACCGACGGACCGCTTTGCAGCCCAAGTCGGTCGCTTGAACGCGGTCAGTCCTCTCGCCGTGCTCGCTCGAGGATATACGTTGATTGAGCAGGATGGGACGTACGTGAAAGATGTCAAACAACTACATGACGGCCTGGTGACAATCCGGTTTCGGGATGGCCAAGCCGTTGCGGAAGTGAAGGAGAGACATGATGGCGAAACAACAAGCAGAACAGACGTTTGAAGCGGCACTCGCCCGCCTCGAGGAAATCGTGACGCAACTCGAGACAGGAGAAGTCGCCCTTGAAGAAGCGATGACCCTCTATGAGGAAGGTGTCCGCTTGTCGGCACTCTGTCAGGCCAAACTGATGGCCGCGGAACAGAAGATGGACGAGATTCTCGAACTCGACGGGACGCTCCGTGAAAAGGGTGGCACCGTATGAGCGCGCAAGCCTATCTTCAAGAGTGGAAACAGGAAGTCGAGACGGCGACACGCCGTCTCATTGACGCGTCGTCGATGCCGGACCGTTTGTTCCAATCGATGACGTACTCACTCGAGGCAGGGGGAAAACGGATTCGTCCGGCTCTCCTTTATGCCGTCCTCGATACATACGGACGTCCGCGGGCGCTCGGTCATGAAGCGGCCGTCGCTCTCGAGATGGTCCACACGTACTCCCTCATCCACGACGACCTTCCGGCGATGGATGATGACGACGTAAGGCGTGGGCGTCCAACGAATCACCGTCAGTTCGATGAGGCGACCGCGATTCTCGCAGGCGACGCCCTATTGACGGACGCGTTTCGGATTCTGGCCCATGCGGAGCTCGAACCAGTGAAGAGCGTCGCGCTCATCGCCCGCTTCAGTGAAGCGGCCGGTAGCGCCGGCATGGTCGGTGGTCAGCTCGATGACATGCTCGCCGAAAAACGCGCCGGCGTGTCGCTGTCGACCTTGCAATCGATTCATGAGCGAAAGACGGGGGCACTGCTCGTATATGCCCTCGAAGCAGGCGCGATTTTGGCGGACACCCCATTGGCGGACCGACAGGCGCTCGTTCGCTTCGGGAAACATCTCGGTGTCGCCTTCCAAATCCAAGACGATATTTTAGACGTCGAAGGAGACGAGGCGCTCATCGGGAAGCGGGTCGGTTCGGACGAAGGCAACGATAAAGCGACGTATCCGAAACTGCTCGGGCTCGATGGGGCGAAGCAAGCGCTCGAACGGGAAGTCACGGAAAGTGAGGCCGCATTGGCCGAACTATCGGTCGAGGCCCCCCGTTTACGAGAGCTTCTCGACTTCGTCGTGCAGCGCAATCATTAATCTCGGTGACACGATGAGCACATCGTGTCACCTTTGTTTTTGTGAATGTATAGCATCTATGGACACATTCTTGTAAAATGTAAGGTACGAATCAGTAATAAGACAGGAGAAAGGATGGTCATCATGGACTTGACATCCATTCAAGACCCGTCATTCTTAAAAAAGATGTCGGTACCCGAGTTAGAAGCACTCGGAGCGGACATCAGACGGTTTTTGATTGAAAAATTGGCTGAAACGGGAGGGCACTTGGGACCAAACCTAGGGGTTGTCGAATTGACGCTTGCCTTGCACCGTGTATTTGACAGTCCGAAAGACCAACTCGTATGGGATGTGGGGCATCAAGCCTACGTCCACAAAATCTTGACAGGACGAACGAGTCAGTTCGACACGCTCCGTCAATACAACGGCTTATGCGGGTTCCCGAAGCGTTGTGAGAGTGATCATGACGTCTGGGAGACGGGGCACAGCTCGACGTCCTTATCGGCCGCGATGGGAATCGCCATCGCGAACGAATTGAAAGGGCGCGCGAACGACCGGGCCATCGCCATCATCGGGGACGGGGCGCTCACAGGGGGAATGGCGCTCGAAGCACTCAACCATATCGGCGCCGAGAAACAAAACGTCATCGTCATCTTGAACGACAATGAGATGTCAATCGCCCCGAACGTCGGTGCCTTGCACAATATGCTCGGTCGGATGCGCTCGTCTCGTAAACTGAAACACGCCCGTGAGGAAGTCGAAACGCTCATCAAACATATCCCGATCGTCGGCAACTCGCTCGAACGGAGCGGGGAACGTGTGAAGGATATGTTGAAATCAGCGCTCATCCCGGGGACGTTCTTCGAAGAGCTCGGATTCACGTACTTCGGACCGACAGACGGTCACGATTTACGCGACCTGCTTGAGACGCTCGAATATGCCAAGAAAATCGATGGACCGGTCATCGTCCACGTCATCACGAAAAAAGGCAAGGGCTATCGCCCGGCCGAACTCGATGGTGTCGGCACGTGGCACGGCCTCGGACCGTATAAAATCGAGTCGGGAGAAGTCATCAAAGGCAAGGTCAAAGGACCGAGCTATTCGAAGGTCGTCGCTGAGACGATCACGAAAGTTGCCGAGACGGACGAGCGCGTGACACTCATCACACCCGCGATGAGCGTCGGCTCGAAACTCGATTGCTTCAACAAGCAATTCCCGGAGCGGATGTTTGACGTCGGCATCGCCGAACAGCATGCGGTCACATTGGCCGGAGGACAGGCGACACAAGGCTTGAAGCCGGTCGTCTCGATTTATTCGACGTTCTTCCAACGCGCCTATGATCAGCTCGTGCACGACATTTGCCGTCAAAACTTGAACGTCGTCTTCACAATCGATCGTTCTGGTCTCGTCGGAGCGGACGGGGAGACGCACCAAGGGGTATTCGATATCGCCTTTATGCGTCATGTCCCGAATATTCGCATCTTGATGGCGAAAGACGAGGAAGAGTTGCAACATCTTGTCTATTCAGCGCTGAAGTATGATGATGGTCCAATTGCCGTCCGCTTCCCGCGTGGTGAAGGAATCGGCACACCGATGAGCGAGACGCTCCGCGAATTGCCGCTCGACGTCTGGGAGACGGTTGCAGACGGGACGGACGTCGCCATCTTGACGTTCGGTCCACAAGTGCAAGACGCGCTCGAAGTACGCGCACTGCTTGAAGGACAAGTGAGCGTCCGCGTCATCAACGCTCGGACGATTAAACCGCTCGACGATGTTATGCTCTCTGCTTTATATGCGGAAGGCATCCCGATCGTCACGTTAGAGGAAGCGGCGCTCGCCGGTGGCTTCGGCAGCAGCGTGCTCGAACATGCGAGCGATGCTGGGCAGTTCCCGCGTGTGCTCCGACTCGGCATTCCGGACCGCTATATCGAACACGGCGGCGTCAATCAGCTACTCGAAGAAATCGGGCTCCGTCCGACGCAAATCGCTGACTCGGTTCAGCAGTTCGTTCAAGTGACAAATCGACAGAATGTGTGAGGAACTATGGAAAAACGAAAGAAAACTAGATTAGATGTGCTCCTCGTCGACCGCGGCTTAGCGGAGACGAGAGAGAAGGCGAAGCGGTCTGTCATGGCCGGGCTCGTCTATAGCGGGACCGAACGGCTCGACAAGGCGGGCGACAAAGTGTTCGACGACATTCCGCTCGAAGTGAAAGGCCAAGTGTTGCCATACGTCGGACGGGGCGGACTGAAGCTGGAAAAAGCGCTCCAAGTCTTCCCGTTCGATGTGGCTGGTAACATCGGCATCGATATCGGCTCATCGACAGGCGGTTTCACCGATTGTGCGCTCCAAAACGGGGCCACGCAAATGTATGCCGTCGACGTCGGCTATAACCAGTTGGCGTGGAAACTTCGGAGCGATGACCGTGTCGTCGTCATGGAGCGGATGAACTTCCGCCATGCGACCGCTGACCAGTTCCCGGTGACGCCGGATTTCGCGACGATCGATGTCTCGTTCATCTCACTTCGGCTCATGATTCCGCCGTTGAAGACGATCTTGAAGCCTAACGGCATCGTCATGGCGCTCGTCAAACCGCAATTTGAGGCCGGGAAGGCCGATGTCGGCAAAAAAGGCATCGTCCGGGACCGCGCCATCCATGAACGGGTCGTCGACGACATGGTCCGTTACTTCGCCTCGGAAGGATTCGAAGTCGCGGGACTCGACTTTTCACCGATCACCGGTGGGGATGGGAATATCGAATTCTTATTGTTCGCCCGTTTCACCGGTGTCGGCAGTGTCGACCCAGCCATCGACGTGGACGCGGTCATCGACGCCGCGCACGCGCAATTAAAGAAGAACGCTTGAGCTGCAGACGTTTCGTCTGCAGCTTTTTCATGCGCGAATGCGACCGACTGGGGAAATCATCCTGTGAATGCTAGACCTTTTTTCGACAATACTTTAGAATGATACTGAGTATGTGAAACATAAAATGAGGTGTCAGCGAGTATGAATAAAGGACAGCGCTTGATTAAGATTCGAGAAATCGTGACAAACCGTGAAATCGAGACGCAAGACGAGCTCGTCGACGAGCTGCATCGCTCTGGATATCCAGTGACCCAGGCAACAGTGTCAAGGGACATCAAAGAGCTCCATCTCGTGAAAGTACCGCTCAACGACGGGCGCTATAAGTATAGCCTTCCGGCCGATCAACGCTTCAACCCGTACGGCAAGATGAAACGGATCCTCGGCGACAGTTTCGTCTCGGTCGACTCGGCCCAAAACTTGGTCGTCATGAAAGTATTACCGGGCAATGCGGATGCAATCGGTGTCTTGATTGACCATTTGTCATGGGATGAATTGATCGGGACGGTGTGTGGCGATGATACGATTTTGATGATCGCCCGCGACGAAGACCAGGCAAAGCGAATCATCGAACGACTACTCGGAATGTTATGAGGTGAACTATCGTATGTTAGCAGAACTATCGATCAAACAATTTGCGATCATCGATGAACTGAATATCACGTTCAAACGTGGGATGACCGTATTGACGGGTGAGACCGGAGCCGGGAAATCAATCTTGCTCGATGCGATCGGCCTGCTCGTCGGGGGCCGCGGCTCGAGCGAGTTCGTCCGCTATGGCCAAGACAAGGCGGAGATCGAAGGGCTGTTCAACGTCGAACCAGACCATCCGATCATCGAGGCGGCGACCCAATACGGCATCGAGATTGAAGAAGGGACCGTCATTTTGCGCCGCGACCTACATAGTAGCGGAAAGAGTGTTTGCCGTGTCAACGGCAAGATGATGCCGCTGTCGACGCTTCGCGAGCTCGGACGGCTGCTCGTCGATATTCATGGCCAGCATGAGCACCAGCACTTGATGGATGCCGAATACCATCTCGGCATTTTAGATAGTTTTGCCGAAACCGAGCTCGCCCCGCTCCTCGAACGTTATCGAGAGGCTTACGTCGATTGGAAGAACGTCGCCGACGAGTTGAAACGATTGAGTCAAAGCGAACAAGAACTGGCCCAGCGCATGGACCTGCTCGCGTTCCAGACGAATGAGATTGAGGCGGCCGAACTGAAGGTCGGGGAAGAACAGGCGCTCACCGAGGAACGGAACGAGCTCGCCAACTTCGAGCGGATTCATCAGCACGTCCGGTTATCGTATGAGGCCGTCGCGGATGAGGCGAAAGGTCTCGATCAAATCGGGATCGCCATGCGCGAGATGGAGGAAGCTTCCTCATTGTCGACTTCGCTCGCGCCGATGGCCGAAACGATCTCGAACGCTTATTTCTTGCTCGAGGACGCCAAATTCCAGTTGCGCGATCAGCTCGATTCACTCGAATTTGATCCGATTCGGCTCGATGAAATTGAGACGAGGCTCGCCTTGTTCCAACAGTTGAAACGGAAATACGGGGCCACGATTGACGAGGTCATCACGTATGGGGAAAAAATCGCCGACGAGTTAAAATCGATGACGAATCGGGAAGAACACTTGCAAGAACTATCGGACCGGCTCGCCCAGCTCGAACAAAAAGTGCGTACGACCGGACTGGCGTTATCGGCGGCCCGCAAACAAGCGGCGACCGAGCTCGAGAAAGCGATTCAGCGTGAATTGAAGGAATTGTATATGGAGAAGACCCAGTTCGAAGTCCGGTTCAAAGAAGGGCCGTTCAAGGCAGACGGACTCGACCAAGTCGAGTTCTATATGATGACGAACGTCGGCGAACCGTTCAAGCCGCTCGCCAAAGTCGCTTCAGGCGGAGAACTATCCCGCGTCATGCTCGCGTTGAAGTCGATTTTCTCGCGCACGGTCGGTGTCGCGTCCATCATCTTCGACGAAGTCGACACAGGCGTGTCGGGACGGGTCGCTCAAGCGATGGGCGAGAAGATTTTCCGGTTGTCGGTCGGGTCACAAGTGCTCTGCATCACCCATTTGGCTCAAGTGGCCGCCATGGCGGACCAACACTTGTATATCACGAAGACAGAGACGGATGAGCGCACGAAGACGAACGTCTCGACGCTCGGGCATGCCGAACGGGTCGATGAGCTCGGACGGATGATTGCTGGGGCGCAGATGACGGAATTGACGAAACAACACGTGGAGGAACTGCTCACTATGTCTCTCCAATTAAAACGGAAGTTTATCGAAGGGGTGTCTTAATTGATTACATTATGCATCGCGGACGACAATCGAGAAATCGTCGATTTGTTGACCCGCCAACTCGAGTCCGAAGACGACTTAAAAGTCGTTGGGACCGCCTACGACGGCGAGGCATGCTTAGACGTCGTCAAGACACACCAGCCGGACGTGCTGTTGCTCGACATCATCATGCCTCACTTAGACGGCATCGGCGTCCTCGAACGGTTACAGACGGAATTGGCGCACGCTAAACCAGAAGTGATTATGCTCAGTGCGTTCGGGAAAGATGAAGTCACGAAGCAGGCCGTTCAACTCGGCGCTTCTTACTTTCTGGTCAAGCCGTTCAACATTCAACAATTGATCACGAAAATCCGCGAACTCGCTGCCGGTTCGAGCCGTGAGTTCGAAGCGATGTCGCCGGAAGAACTCGACATCTCGCTCTTGCTGCAACAACTCGGCATCTCGCCGCGCATCAAAGGGTTCAAATATATCCGCCAAGCCGTCGTCTACGTCCGAGAGCGTCAGGAGCTGCTCGGATTGATTACGAAGGAGCTCTATCCGATGATCGCGAAAGAGCATGAGACGACCTCGTCCCGCGTCGAGCGGGCGATGCGCCACGCCATCAAGACGGCGTGGGAGAACGGGATGCGGGACCACGAGATGTTCAACGGTCGCCCCGAGCGCGAGCGCAGTCCGAAAAACTCGGAATTCATCTCGTATTTCGTCACGTATCAATCGTTTAAACAGCAATAATCGATCAGGAGGCCCGCCTCCTGATTTTCTTTTACTTTGTGAAAGAAAGCGCTTGCAAATCATGCGGAACTTGTTATAATAAAGGTGTACCAAGTTACTTGGACGAGCGTCAGATGAACGCTTTCTAACGTGTTCCGGAACGTGTTAGAGCAAGAAATCATCTCGGACCGCTATCCGTCAATAGCTCAGAGGTGGGAACGACATCTCAAATCGTCATCGTCCCGACGAGAGGTCGCGACGTACGCTCATTCGCGAGGCGATTCCGGCATCGAGTTCGAAGCTAGGGACCGTGACCGGGGAAAACGAATCGTTCAGTTGACCAAAAGGAGTGTTGTCAACCGTTGAACAGTTTATGGCAAGCGTTCGACTTCACGATGGATGGTTCGACATGACCCGATGAATAATCGTTAGTAACTCGAATGGGTACGTTTCCGTTCACGCAAGACGGCAGTTACTAAT
The DNA here is from genome assembly GCF_000416965.1 of Exiguobacterium chiriqhucha RW-2. Lineage (GTDB taxonomy): Bacteria > Bacillota > Bacilli > Exiguobacteriales > Exiguobacteriaceae > Exiguobacterium > Exiguobacterium chiriqhucha. The sequence continues at coordinate 918,755 of NZ_ATCL01000020.1, read as the reverse complement.
TTCTTTCAAACTTCTTCATTAAGAAGACCATTGGACCCTCATGTCACAAGATTGTAGCAAGTAGGAGAGGAGATCATCCGTAGTGATCACAATTCAATACGAATAAAAAGGTTCCGCACTTGAAATGAAGTCAAGTTAGGGAACCTTTTTTTGTGTTCAAGAATCTATTCGTGGGACTTTGCCTGTTTTCTTGTCACGATTGAAGATATAACCTGCCACGAAACCGATCCCGCCCATCGCAATCAACAGTCCAAACGTTCCTTGTAACATCGAGGCGGCTGCCACCGACTCGATCCAAGAGAACGGGACGCTCGTCTTGAGGAAGAAACTGTCGCGAAGTAACTTGATGCCATAGACACCGAAGAGGCCAGGGATGATTAAGATCAACAGTGCGATGATGCGCATAGGATCTCCTCCTTAACACTCATAAGTTTACCAGAAAACACATAGCTCGACACGGCCTTTTTTGTGAGGTTGCGAAATCAGTTCAGGTTCAGTAGCATGAATGCAGAACGGTAAAATTGGGGGATTTCAGAATGAATAAACGATTGATGATTGTCGGTGCGGGAAAAGGCGGGACCGAAGTGCTGAAAATGTTGCTCGACTCGCCGCTCGTCACCGTCGTCGCCGTCATCGACCCGGAACAGACGGCCGAAGGGATGCAACTCGCGCGGAACCAGGGGATTATGACGGCGGAGGATTGGCGGGCATGTGCCGACAAGCGTCTCGATTTCGTGATCGAGACGACGGGCCGCTCCGAGACGTTCGATGAATTGAAAGGACATTTCGCCGACGCGGTCGTCTTGCCCGGCGAGTTCATCCGCATCGTCGTCGAACGGCTGAAGCAAAATCAACAGATGCTCGAGGCGATTATCGACTGTACGAGCGAGGCCATCTCGGTCGCCGATCACAACGGGAACACGATTTTAATCAACCCGTCCTATACGCGACTGACGGGATTCAAGAAAGAAGACGTCGTCGACAAGCCGGCGACGGCCGACATCGGCATGCAGGAGAGTGTCCACTTGAAAGTGCTGTCGACCGGGCAAGGAGTCCGCGATATCCGGATGCAAATCGGGGCGACGCGGCGCGACATTCTCGTCAATGCCGAACCGATTATCGTCGAAGGGAAGTTGCGCGGGTCGGTCGGTGTCATCCGGGACGTGTCTCAAATCCGAGCGCTCCGTGACGAGCTGCAAGAAGCGAAGACACGCATCCGCAACCTCGAGGCGAAATACCAGTTCGCCGACATCATCGCGTCGAGCGACGCGATGCGCTTCGTCATCGAACAGGCCCGCCTCGCCGCGGTCACGCCGGTCACCGTCCTTATTCGCGGGGAGTCGGGGACGGGCAAGGAACTGTTCGCCCACGCCATCCACGGTGAGTCCCCGCGCAAATACAAGAAATTCGTCCGCGTCAATTGCGCGGCCATCTCCCCCACGCTCCTCGAGAGTGAGTTGTTCGGCTACGAGGACGGCGCATTCAGTGGGGCGAAACGTGGTGGGAAGGTCGGTTATTTCGAAGAGGCCGATGGCGGCTCACTCTTCTTAGATGAAATCGGCGAACTGCCGGTCGATGTCCAAGTCAAACTACTCCGTGTCCTGCAGGAGCATGAAATCGTGCGGGTCGGGGGTACGAATGCGATTCCGGTCGACGTCCGCATCATCGCGGCGACGAACGCCGACCTTGAACAAAAAGTGGCGGACGGCACGTTCCGTGAAGACTTATATTATCGGATCAACCGGATGCCGATCCACATCCCGCCGCTCCGGGACCGGCTCGAAGAAATCGAGCCGCTCTGCGAACGCATCGTCCGCAAGCTGAATCAAGAGTACGGCCGCAGCGTGCGCGGGGTGAACCGCGAGGCGACCGAGCTGTTGAAGAATCAATATTGGAAAGGCAACGTCCGAGAGCTCGAGAATGTCCTCGGGCGGGCGATCATCTATATGGCGAGTTCCGAGCAGTGGATCGCGCCGCACCACCTACAGTTGTCACCGCGCGTCGCATCGGCCCGACCGACCGACGCGCTGTCGTTACAGGATGCCGTGTCGCGCTATGAGCGTGATTTGATTGAACGGGCCATCGAAGAGGCGGACGGCAACAAGTCAGAGGCCGCCCGGCGATTACACATTTCGATTCGGACGCTGTATAATAAACTTGAACGTATGCAATAAATTACCTGCATTTTTTTTCATACCACGCAAAAAAGTGCAGAGTATACGACCTATTAAAGCGCTTTCAAAAGTGGAAACAAAATTGCTTGTTAGTAGATGAAGACAGGCAAGGGGGGACATGCATGAATTTTGAACGGATGCTCGAAAAGGCGAAGCAGTTGGACGGGCGCACCGTCTCGATTGCCGGGGCCGCCGATGTGGAGGTCATTCGCGCCGTCAAACTCGCGACCGATCACGGTCTATCTCGATTTAAATTGATTGGAGATGCCCGGGAGATTAAACGATTATGCGACGAGCACGGCATCGAAGATCACGCGGTCGATATCATCCACGTCAAAGGCGATAAAGAGATTGCCAAACGAGCGACGCTCGCGGTCAAGACAGGAGAAGCGGATGTGCTCATGAAAGGAATGGTCGCGACGTCGACGTTCATGAAAGCTGTGCTCAGCCGCGAGGCAGGACTCCGGACGAACCGGACGCTCAGCCATATCGCCTTATTTCAAATCCCGAACCGGGAACGATTAATCGGTGTGACCGACGCGGCCATCCATATCGCGCCGACGCTCGAAGAGAAAGTGGACATCATCGCCAATGCGGTCGATGCGATGACAGACATCGGGTACGAGCTACCGCGTGTCGCTGCCATCGCCGCCGTCGAAGTGGTCAATCCACAGATGGCCGCCACGACAGACGCGGCGCTGCTCGCCCAAATGAACCGTCGCGGCCAAATCAAAGGATGTGTCGTCGACGGACCGCTTGCGCTCGATAACGCCGTCGACATGGTCGCGGCCAAACAAAAAGGCATCGAGAGTGAGGTCGCCGGACAAGCCGACCTATTGCTCGTCCCATACATAGAGGTCGGCAACGTCCTTTATAAGTCGATGATGTACTTTGCCGGAGCGAGCGTGGCGGCGATTGTCGTCGGCGCAGCCGCACCGGTCGTCTTAACGAGCCGGGCCGATACGGCCGAGGCCAAACTGTACTCACTCGCATTCGCGCTCTTGCACGCTAAAAAATAAATTTTATGGAGGAATCATCAATGATGGAAACAAACATGGAACCACGCTTTCGAATTTTCGACGTCTTGCAGGCCGAGGACTATGAGCAAATCGTCTTTTGCCAAGACCAGGCGTCAGGACTGAAGGCGATTATCGCCATTCATGACACGACACTCGGGCCGGCTCTCGGGGGGCTGCGGATGTGGAACTATGCGTCGGAAGAAGAAGCGCTCACGGACGTCCTTCGTCTCGCAAAAGGGATGACGTACAAAAACGCGGCGGCGGGACTCAACCTTGGTGGCGGGAAGGCCGTCATCATCGGCAATGCGAAGACGGACAAATCAGAGGCGTTGTTCCGTGCATTCGGTCGTTACGTGCAATCGCTCAGCGGACGCTATATCACGGCCGAGGACGTCAATACGTCGGTCGCCGATATGGACTTCATCCACATGGAAACGGATTACGTGACCGGCGTCAGCCCGGCGTTCGGATCGAGCGGCAACCCATCGCCGGTGACGGCGTATGGCGTGTATCGCGGCATGAAGGCGGCAGCGAAATGGAAGTTCGGTTCGGATTCGCTCGCCGGCAAGACGGTCGCTGTCCAAGGGGTCGGCAACGTCGCCTACAACTTGTGCCGTCACTTACATGAAGAAGGGGCCCACTTGGTCGTCACCGACATCAACGAAGAGGCGCTCAAACGCGCGGAGACGGACTTCGGCGCGACGGTCGTCAAACCGGACGAGATTTATGCGGTCGATTGTGACATCTTCGCCCCGTGTGCGCTCGGTGCGATCATCAATGACAAGACGATCCCGCTACTCAAGGCTCAAATCGTCGCCGGTGCGGCCAACAACCAGCTCGCTGAAGATCGTCACGGGGACGTGCTCGAGGAGCGAGGCATTCTGTATGCGCCGGACTTCGTCATCAACGCGGGCGGTGTCATCAACGTGGCCGACGAGCTCGAAGGCTATAACCGTGAGCGGGCGATGAAGAAAGTCGAACTCATCTATGACAACATGCAGCGCGTCTTCGAGATCGCCGAGCGCGACGGGGTACCGACGCATGTCGCCGCCGAGAAGATGGCAGAGGAGCGGATTCAGATGATGTCGCGTTCGCGCAGCCAGTTCTTGAAAGTCGAAAAGAGCTTACTCGGTGGGCGCTGAGATGACACGACAGCTCATTCTCGCCATCAACCCGGGTTCGACTTCGACGAAGGTCGGCTTGTTTGACGGAGCGGACGAGATTTTATCTCGTACCGTCCGTCACGAGGCCGACGTCACAGGATTGTCACTTCCGGAGCAACTCCCGCATCGAGAACGTGAAGTGCGGGACTTATTGGCCGAAACGGGCATTGCGGGCGAGGACTTGTCCGCAATCGTCGGTCGCGGGGGATTGCTGGCCCCGATGACATCGGGGACGTACGCTGTCAACCCGCTCATGCGTGAAGATTTGGCGAGCGGTCGTTTCGGGATGCATGCCTCGAACTTGGGCGGACTACTCGCTTATAAACTCGGTGAATTATTTCAGGTACCGAATTTCATCGTCGATCCAGTCGTCGTCGATGAGCTCGGCCCGCTCGCGCGTGCGACGGGAATGCCGGAGATCAATCGTCGCAGCATCTTTCACGCCTTGAATCAAAAGGCGGTCGCAAAACGTTTCGCAGCCGAAAATGGAAGCGATTACAAACAGCTTAACTTGATTATCGCCCACCTCGGAGGAGGTATCACAGTCGGTGCCCACGCCAAAGGGGCAGTCATCGATGTGAACAACGGACTTGACGGCGACGGGCCGCTCGCACCGGAACGGGCAGGCTCGATTCCTGTTGGACAGGTAGTAGAACTATGTTATAGTACCAGGTATAAAGAGTCGGAAATGAAACAGAAAATCGTCGGACGAGGCGGGCTGTTTGCCCACCTCGGAACGTTCGACGCGATCGAGATCGAACAGCGCATGGCAGATGGCGATGAACAGGCCGCTCTTCTTTACGAGACGATGGCATACCGCGTCGCCCAGGAAATCGCCAAACATGGCGCCACGCTTCGCGGCGACGTCGACGCGATTCTGTTGACGGGTGGCATCGCCTATTCGACTTGGCTGACCGAGCAAATCAGTGCGCGCGTCGGCTATTTGGCGCCGGTTCACATCTATCCGGGCGAAGATGAGCTGAAGGCACTCGCCGAAGGCGCACTCCGGGCCATCCGACATGAGGAAGCAGTTCGAGAATATGAGGGGGATACACATGGCACGAGAATTTGAGATCGTCGTCATCGGCGGCGGTCCTGGCGGATATGTCGCAGCCATCAAGGCGGCCCAAGCCGGGAAAACTGTCGCAATCGTGGAGGCCGAGAAACTCGGCGGGACATGTCTACATAAAGGCTGCATCCCGACGAAGGCGTTGTTGAAAGCGGCCCACGTCTATCAGACGGCAAAACACGGGAGCACGTACGGTGTTGAGACGGGATCCGTTTCGTTCAACATGGAGCGGGCCCAGTCGTTCAAACGCGACTTGGTCGCGGGACTAGAAAAAGGTATTGAGCACTTGATGAAGCAAGGTAAAATCGAGGTGTTTCGCGGAAAGGCATCGATTTTGGGACCGAGCATCTTCTCGCCGCAGCCGGGAACGGTCGCGGTCGAAGACGAATCCGGGGAGTCCGAGCTCATCTTGCCGAACCAGCTTATCATCGCGACAGGGTCGATTCCGCGCGAACTGCCAGGCCTGCCGTTTGACCATACACGCATCTTGAACTCGGACGACCTGCTCCAGTTCGAACGGTTGCCAGAATCCATCGCCATCGTCGGCGGTGGGGTCATCGGTGTCGAATGGGCCTCGATGCTTATCGACCTTGATGTCGCGGTCACGCTGATTGAAGTCGGAGAGCGTCTGTTGCCGCTCGAAGACAAGGCGGTGTCACGGGAAGTCGAGCGACTCCTGAAAAAGCGGGGCGTCCGTGTGTTGAAGAACGTCACCGTCGACCCGGAGCGTACAGAAGTAGCAACCGATGCCGTCTCGCTCGCGGTCGGCGAAGAAACGATCTCGGTCGAGTGTGTACTCGTCTCGGTCGGACGGGTCGCCAATACGGAGCATCTCGGGTTACAGAACACATCGATTGTCGTCGAGAACGGTGTCATCCAAGTCGATGAACAGTATCGGACGAAAGAACGTCACATCTTCGCCATCGGTGACTGCATCGGCAAACTTCAACTCGCCCATGTCGCCTCGGCGGAAGGTGTGAAGGCGGTCGAGACGATTCTCGGTCACGAGCCGACTCCGCTCGACTACGCCTTGATCCCGCGTTGTGTCTATGGGGTCCCGGAAGTCGCATCGGTCGGCATGACCGAAGAAGGTGCCAAAGCAGCGGGGCATGAAGTCAAAACGGGCACGTATCGTTTCAACGGCCTCGGCAAGGCCCGTATCGAAGGGCAAGCGGATGGATTCGTCAAACTCGTGTCGGACAAGACGACGGACGACCTGCTCGGTGTGCATATCGTCGGACCAAAAGCGACAGAACTAATCACAGAAGGCGGACTCGCTCTCGTCTTGAACGCCACGGCATGGGAAATGGGCCAACTCGTCCATCCTCACCCGGCGCTGAGCGAAGCGTTCCAAGAAGCGGCACTGGCCGTTGACGGATTACCGATTCACGCCTAAGGAGGAAACAGAATGGAACAGATGACTGTGAATTCATATGAGGAACTAGGATTGACGAAACAAGACCTCGGTGCGATGTACGAGACGATGGTCCGTGCCCGTAAAATCGATGAGCGCATGTGGAAATTGAACCGTGCCGGAAAAATCCCGTTCGTCGTCTCGTGTCAAGGACAAGAGGCGGCCCAAGTCGGGGCGGCGTTCGCGCTCGAAAAAGGGACGGACTATATTCTTCCGTATTACCGCGATGTCGCCGTTGTCCTCCACTTCGGACAGACGGCTCGCGATTTAATGTTGTCGGCGTTCGCCAAGGCGGAAGACCCAAACTCAGGCGGCCGTCAAATGCCGGGCCATTTCGGTTCGAAACAGCATCGCATCGTGACGGGCTCGTCTCCGGTGACGACACAAGTGCCGCATGCGGTCGGTGTGGCGCTCGCCGCCAAACTGAAAAAAGAAGAGCTCGTCACGTTCGTCTCGTTCGGAGAAGGCTCGTCGAACCAAGGTGACTTCCACGAAGGTGCGAACTTCGCGGGCGTGCATAAGTTGCCTGTGATTTTGTTCTGTGAGAACAACAAGTACGCCATCTCGGTACCGCTCTCGAAGCAACTCGCTTGCGAGCGCGTATCGGACCGCGCCAAAGGTTACGGGATGCCAGGCGTCACGGTCGATGGGACAGATCCGATTGCCGTTTATGTCGCCGTGAAAGAAGCCCGCGCCCGCGCCCTTCGCGGCGAAGGCCCGACGCTCATCGAAGCCGAAGTCGAACGTCTCGTACCGCACTCGTCGGATGACGATGACAAAGCGTATCGCTCGGTCGAAGAGTTGGCCGACCTTAAGAATCGTGACGGGAATCAATTGTTCCGGAAGCGTTTGATTGAAGATGGCGTCATGACCGAGGAAGAACTCGCAGAGATCGAGGCGAACGTCGATCGTGAAGTCAATGAGGCGACTGCTTACGCCGATAAGGCACCATATGCGTCTCCTGAATCGACGATGGACCATGTGTACGAGGGGGAAATGTGATGAAAACGTTTATTGAAGCGATCAATGAAGCGATCCATGAAGAAATGGATCGCGATGAGAACGTCTTCGTGCTCGGGGAAGATGTCGGCGTCCGAGGCGGTGTATTCCGCGCGACGCAAGGCTTGATTGAGAAGTACGGCGAGGACCGCGTCATCGATGCGCCGCTCGCCGAGAGCGCAATCGCAGGTGTCGGGATCGGGGCGGCCATGTATGGCATGCGTCCGATCGCCGAAATGCAATTCGCCGACTTCATCATGCCAGCGGTCAACCAAATCGTCTCCGAAGCGGCAAAAATCCGCTACCGTTCAAATAACGATTGGACGTGCCCGATGGTCATCCGTGCACCGTTCGGCGGCGGGATTCATGGCGCACTCTATCACTCCCAATCGGTCGAGGCGATGTTCAACTCGACGCCTGGACTTAAAGTCGTCATCCCATCTGACCCGGTCGATGCGAAAGGGTTGCTCAAGGCAGCGATCCGCTCGAACGACCCGGTCCTCTTCTTCGAACATAAACGAGCGTACCGCCTCTTGAAAGCCGACCTTCCGACTGACGACTATACGGTCGAAATCGGCAAGGCCGCCGTCAAGCGGGAAGGTGACGACATCACAATCATCACGTACGGTCTGTGCGTCCACATGGCCCAGGAAGCGGCGAAAACGCTCGAAGCCGAAGGCATCAGCACGCACATCCTCGATTTGCGCACGATCTATCCGCTCGACCAAGAAGGGATCGTCGAAGCCGTCAAGAAGACCGGGAAAGTGCTCCTCGTCACCGAGGACAATAAGGAAGGCAGCATCATCGGGGAAGTCGCGGCCATCATCGCGGAGAAAGCGCTGTTCGAACTCGATGCGCCGATCGAGCGTCTGGCGGGACCGGACGTTCCGTCGATGCCGTATGCACCACCGATGGAGAAGTTCTTCATCGTATCCCCTGAAAAAATCGCGGAGCGGGCACGTCAGCTCGCCGCCTTTTAAGGAGGGGTCATATGGAACAGACAATTAAAATGCCACAGCTCGGGGAAAGTGTCACTGAGGGGACGATCACAACGTTTCTCGTCAAACCAGGTGACCGCGTCGAGGAGTATGAGCCGCTCGCCGAAGTCATGACCGATAAAGTAACCGCTGAGATTCCGGCGACGAGTGCCGGTGTCGTGAAACAGATTTTAATCAGTGAAGGCGACACGGTCGCCGTCGGCACACCGGTCCTCGTCATGGAAGTCGAAGGTGCCGATTCGGCGCCAGCGAAAGCAGAAGTGGTAGCAGAACCGGCACAAGTCGAAGCGGCCCCGGTCGAGACGAAGCAAGCGGTCACTGTAGCGTCGGCCGCACCACGAAAACAGAATAATAACGGTCGTTTCTCGCCGGCCGTCATCCGACTCGCCAATGAGAACGCGATTGACTTGAACGAACTCGACGGCAGTGGCCTCGGTGGTCGCATCACGCGCAAAGATGTCCTCCGCTACTTATCGGAAGGCCGTCCGGTCAAGCCGGAAGCGGCGACGCAAGTGCCGGTCCAAGAGACGATGACACAAACGAAGCTCGACGTACCTGAGACGGCCGCGGCACCTTCCGTATCACCATCTGTGCCGGTAACCGACGGGTCGTCGGACCGAGTCGAACTCATTCCGACGGCAGGTGTCCGTCAAGCGATTGCGAACAACATGGTCCGCTCGAAACATGAGGCCCCGCATGCGTGGCTCATGATCGAGGTCGATGTGACGAACCTCGTCACGGCCCGGGCCAAGTTGAAAGACGAGTTCTTCAAACGGGAAGGTGTCAAACTGACGTTCATGCCGTTCTTCATGAAGGCGGCGATCGAGGCGCTCAAGAAGCATCCGATGATGAACTCGGAATGGGCAGGCGATCACATCAAAGTCCATCAGGATATCCATCTGTCGGTCGCCGTCGCGGCGAACGACGCCCTCTACGTCCCGGTCATCAAGCATGCGGACGAGAAGAACATCAAAGGGCTCGCCGTCGCACTTCAAGACGTCGCGGCCCGTGCCCGCGGCAACCGCTTGAAAGCGGACGAGATGCGTGGCGGCACGTTCACGATCAACAATACGGGTGCGTTCGGTTCGATTCAATCGGCACCGATCTTGAACTATCCACAAGCGGCGATCCTGTCGGTCGAGTCGATCGTGAAACGTCCGGTTTGGGTGAATGGGATGTTCGCGGCGCGTGACATGGTCAACTTGTGCATGTCGGTCGACCACCGTGTCCTCGACGGTCTCGTCGCCGGTCAGTTCTTGCAGGCGATCAAGCAGTCGCTCGAATCGATCGACCCAGACACGTATACGCTCTATTGATTCACGTCCTGCCTTCAGTCGAAGGCAGGATTTTTCATATGGAAAATAAAAAAGCCACGGAATTGTCCGTGGCAACATGGTTCAGATGGAACGTTCAATCAACGCTTCGATATCGCGGCGGATGCGTTCGGGCGAAGTGAGCTCGGCGTTCGTGTAGCTGAGGCGGTGTGTCGATTCGTCGGTCCCGGTCAAGTCGGCGAACAGGCTGCCGAGATTGTGGACGCTCTTGTCGACTTGAATCAATAAGTCTAACGACGATTCTGTTTGGAGCATGACGACTTCGAGCTCATCGAGTTTACGTCCGTAGCTCGTCCCGTTCGGCGAGTATTCGAGCTCTTGGGCAATCGGGAGACGGCCGGAACGATGGCGGGCCGGAAGCATCTCCGTATCGGCCTTCTTCAAGCGGAAGCCGATGTCGTCGAGCACGTCGAGGACGACCTGCTGGGCCTGGTTCGGTTTGACGAGAATCGAGTCCTCGTCTTTCGGGTCGACGGCCTGGGCGATATCGAGACCGGTCTCGATCCACGATTTCGATTGGCTGACCGAAATCGGCGTGTTGAACGGCACGTCAATCGTGAACGGGATTTCCTTCACTTCTTCGGGACCGATCATGAACGGCGCTTCGTTCAACAAAATCTTCTCGATCGTGAACGTCGAATACGTCGTCTTGTCGTTCACCTCATGCTTATAGAGCGTGTTGAAGAAGATGTAAATCCGGTCGACCGATTGCTCGGTGCTACCGCCCTTGATATGGACGACACCATTCAGTGTCCCGCCTGGCACACAGGCACTCTCTTCGAGTCGCGTATCCACCGTCGCGGCGCCGATTCCAATCGATGATAATAACTTTTTGAACATACAATGATCCTCCTTTGACGTTTGCACGTGTTCGTGTAATAGTATGTACGAATACACGTGAACAAAAGTTTCGAAACTATTGAAAAAAGGATGAACGCAGTGGAATATACAGCATTAACCGAACGGCTGGCTGATGTGATTCGCCAGAACGAGCTCGTCACAGCGACAATCAGTCAACCGCGTCAAAAGTCGAACGATTTACGCCGGGTCAAATTGAAGCCGGTCCTGTTGAAAGGCGAGTACCATATACAATTCGAATACCAATTTGAACGGGTAATGAAACATAAAAATCTCACACCGGACGAGGCGGTCATCGAACTCGATGAATTGCTCGAGACGTTCCGCCAAGGACAGTTCCAGTTGAAGGCGTCCGAGTTCCACTTTCAACTGTCTAAAAAGTTCAAAGTGACGTTCAAGGAGCGCGAGACGGCCGTCAAACAAGTGAAGCTGAGTCATAACCGCGAGAAGCAGTACCTGTTGCCGCTCGATGAGCCGGTACCGTTCCTCATCCGACTCGGCGTCCAGTCCGAGGATGGGAAAGTGAAACGCCAAAAGTATGACAAGTTCAAGCAAATCAACCGCTTCCTCGAATTTATCGAAGACTCGATCAAACATTTACCGACCGACCGGACCATCCGGATTCTCGATTTCGGCTCCGGGAAGTCGTATTTGACGTTCGCCCTCTATCACTTCTTGCATGAGATGAAAGGCTATGACGTCCATATCACCGGGCTCGATTTGAAGAAAGAAGTCATCGAGGAATGTGCCGGGATTGCGCGCGACCTCGGGTATGAACGTCTCGAGTTCCTCGTCGGTGACATCAATGAGTTCGAAGGGGAGACGGCGGTCGATATGGTCGTCACACTTCATGCGTGCGACGTCGCAACGGATATGGCGCTCGCTCGGGCCGTGCGTTGGGGGGCGAAAGTCATCTTGAGCGTGCCGTGTTGTCAAAAAGAATTGAACCGTCAACTTGAGGCACCGAGCCTTGACGTCATGTTGCAGCATGGACTCGTCAAAGAACGGTTCGCGGCGCTCGCCACCGATTCGATTCGGGCCGAATTACTTGGACTCGTCGGCTATGAGGCGCAACTCCTCGAGTTCATCGATATGGAGCACACGCCGAAGAACATCCTCATCCGGGCCTATTTGACGAACCGGGAAGCGACCGCTGAAGCGCGGGGCCGCTATGTGGCCTTCAAGACGCTGTTGAACGCGACACCGTTCCTCGAAGGACAATTGAGCGATAGACTTGTCCTAACCGATCCACTAGACGTAAAATAAGAAAGAACAGACGCAAGTCGAAAGGGGAAACAATATGGATTTTCAACTATACTTTCAAGATGTAGTCGAACAAGCTCGCAATGAGGTACGCTCTGCAGGGTACACAGAACTCACGACACCGGAAGAAGTCGACGCGGCGTTAACGAAAGAAGGCAAAACGCTCGTGCTCGTCAACTCGGTATGTGGCTGTGCCGGTGGCATCGCTCGTCCGGCAGCAGCGTACGTGAATAAGATGGAAGGCGTCAAACCGGACCAGTTCGTGACTGTGTTCGCGGGTCAAGACCGTGAAGCGACTGACCGCGCCCGTGAATACTTCGAAGGTTACGCCCCGTCGTCACCATCGATCGCGCTGTTAGAAGACGGCAATATCGTCACGATGGTCGAACGGAGCACAATCGAGTCATCGACGGCCGAAGAGCTCGTCGAGCAGTTACAGACGTTGTTCGATATTTACTACGCCTAAGAAGTGAGCGCAGAGGCATTGCCTTTGCGCTTTTCCTTAAGAAGGGATCGATGAGATGGAACCAGTCGTCAAAATCATGAGCGAGGCCGAATATACGATTGCTTTGTCGCGCGGCGAGATCAACGAGCCGACCCTCCAAACGGAAGGGTACATTCGTTGTTGCACCCCGCAACAGATCGGGAAATTCGTGCGTCGACATTATCATGGGGAGCGAGTCGTGCTCGTCTCGTTCCATGTCGGACGTCTCGGCAGCCTGCTCCACTATGAGTTTGACGAGGACGGGGAACGCTATCCCCACGTGTATAGCGCCATTCCCATCGCTTCGGTCAAACGAGTGCAGCCCTACGGCTCTCGGGACAATGGTACGGTCACTTATTTTGCTTACGAGCGAATGTGACCGTATTTTTTTTTAGATTTTATGCATGAATATACTTTACAAGTAATAATTATGTGTATATAGTGGTTGAAGAACAAGTCGGACATATGATGAGTCAGAGAACAGTTGAGCAACATTCACATATATGTCATAATTTTGTTAAAGTTCTGATAATTTCATCCTATTGAAGAAAGGGACGATGAACATGAAAAAAAGTTTTCTAGCATTATGTATCGCAAGCCTAGCCGCTTTTACTGTAGCCTGTGGGGCAGACGTGAACGAAGGAGGTTCGACATCGACCGATGAAGATGACAAAGTCATCGTCATGGGGACGAGTGCGGACTACTTCCCATATGAATTCGTCGATACGGCGAACGGGGATGAGATTGTCGGATTCGATATCGATATCGCCAAGCAAGTGGCCGAGAACATGGGCTACGAATTGAAAATTGAAGACATGGACTTCGGGAGCCTGCTCGGGGCGCTCAACGCCGGTCGTGTCGATTTCGTCATGGCGGGTATGACACCGACAGAAGAACGGAAAGAGAACGCCGATTTCTCAGACATCTACTTCACGGCGAAGAACTTGATTTTGTCAAAAGGGGATGCCATCCAGTCGCTTGAGGACTTGGACGGGAAACAAGTCGGGGTCCAACTCGGATCGATTCAAGAAGGGATTGCCAAAGAGCAAATCCCGGGTGCTGAAATCGTCGCCTTGAACAAGATTCCAGAGATTATTCAAGAAATCAAGACCGGCCGCATCGATGCGATGGTCATCGAGGACACGGTCGCGAAGAAATATCTCGATCAAGACAGCGAACTCACGACGTTTGAAATCGTCGACGAGGAAGAGGCCGGTTCAGCCGCTGCCTTCCGTAAGGACGACGAGCTCCGTGATCAGTTCAATGAAGAGTTGAACAAGATGATCGATTCAGGAGAAATCGAGAAGTTGGCTCAAAAATGGTTCGAACAAGAAGCTGCACCAGCTGAATAAAGATTGTAGAAGGCTGACTGAAAGCATCAGTCAGCCTTTTTTAGGAGGAACTCACAATGGATTTTAGTCGGATTTATGATTCTATCCCGTATATTCTCGAAGGGATTCCCGTCATGTTCCAAGTCGTGCTCGTCTCGGCCTTGTTCGGGATTACGCTTGGCGTCGTCGTCGCCACATTCAAAATCGTCCCAAACCGTCTCGTCAACTTCATCGGGCACGCCTATACGGCCGTGTTCCGCGGAACCCCGCTCATCTTGCAACTCGCGATCATCCACTTCGGATTGCCGCAGTTGACCGGATATATCACGACGCCATACCAATCGGCCGTCATCGCCTTCTCACTCAACTCGGCGGCGTATATCTCGGAAATCATTCGGGCCGGGATTCAAGCGGTCGATAAAGGCCAGTGGGAAGCGTCGGATGCCCTTGGCGTCCCGTACGTCAAACAACTGCGATCAATCATCTTGCCGCAGGCGTTCAAAAACATCTTGCCGGCCCTCGTCAACGAGATGATCACGCTCACGAAAGAATCGGCGCTCGTCTCGACGGTCGGTGTGCTCGACATCATGCGCCGGGCGCAAATCGTCGGTGGGCAAAAGGCGATCTACTTTGAACCGCTCCTGTTTGCCGGTGTGATATACTTTACAATAGTGATGGTGTTGACGTATCTTGGTCAACGTCTAGAAAAACGGCTTAGAAAGAGTGATGGCAGATGATACAAGTAAACGATTTATACAAACAATTTGGTGACCTCGAGGTCCTCAAAGGCATTACGACATCGATTGAGAAAGGGGAGGTCGTCGCCGTCATCGGTCCGTCCGGTTCGGGGAAATCGACGTTCCTCCGTTGCTTGAACATGCTCGAGGTGCCGACGTCTGGAACGGTCAGCGTCGCCGGCTATGAGCTCACGAAAAAAGGGGCGAACGTCTCGAAGGCACGCCAAAATATCGGGATGGTGTTCCAACAGTTCAACTTGTTCCCGCATATGAGCGTGCTCGACAATTTGACATACGCGCCGATCAACGTCTTGAAAGTGAGCAAGGCCGAGGCGATCGAACGGGCGAAAAAGCTCCTCGAACGGGTCGGATTGTCCGAGAAAATCGACGCCTATCCGAGTCAACTGTCGGGTGGACAAAAACAACGTGTCGCGATCGCCCGGGCGCTCGCGATGGAGCCGAACGTCATGTTGTTCGATGAGCCGACGTCAGCGCTCGACCCAGAGATGGTCAACGAAGTGCTCGATGTCATGAAAGGGCTCGCCGAGTCTGGGATGACGATGGTCGTCGTCACGCACGAGATGGGCTTCGCCCGTGAAGTGGCAGACCGCGTCCTCTTCCTCGACGAAGGCATCTTGATGGAGGAAGGCAAACCGGCCGACCTGCTCCTCAATCCGCAGACCGACCGCGCAAAACGCTTCTTAGAAAAAGTCTTATAACTGAAACGATCCATCTGACACCAGAAAGGGAGGATTTCTATGAAGATCACCTACTATGGCCACGCGACCGTGCAACTCGATATCGACGGGACATCCGTCTTAATCGATCCGTTCCTGACGAGCAATCCGCATACGGACGTCGACCCGGCGAGTGTCAAAGCAGACTATATCTTGCTCACCCACGCCCATTTTGACCATATCGAAGACGTCGAATTGATTGCGAAACAGACGGGCGCAACGATCGTCGCGACACACGAGCTGGCGACATATTATGAGAAGAAGGGTTTTTCGGTCCACGGCATGAACATCGGGGGCGGCCATTCGTTCGCGTTCGGCCGCGTCACGATGACGCAGGCGTTCCATAGCTCGAGTCTCGACATGGGCGACATCCCGGTTTATATGGGAATGCCGGGCGGGTTCATCATCGAGACGAACGCACTCACGGTGTACCACGCCGGGGACACGGCGCTATTTTCGGATATGAAACTGTACGGCGAACGCTTCGAGATTGACGTCGCCTTCCTCCCGATCGGGGATAACTTCACGATGGGACCGGTCGACGCACTCGATGCGGCGCACTGGCTCCAAGCGAAACGAGTCGTCCCAATCCATTTTGATACGTTCCCGCCCATCAAACAAGACGCACGGGCGTTCTGCGATCAATTGCACCAACGTGGTCTCTTGATTGAGCCGAACACGACGATTGAGATTTGATGATGCATCCAGCGGTGCTCGAGACCGAACGGTACGTGGCGAAGCTGCATGCCGGAGACCATACCGGCCATGATATGGCCCATCTCGACCGCGTGCGCCGTTTGACGACGCATCTCGCGGAAGGCGAAGCGGTCGACGGTCTCGCTTTGACGCTCGCGGCGCTCTTGCATGATGTCGAGGATGAGAAGCTTGGACGTGATAAAGGTCTCGTCGCACGTCACCTTGACACGTTACCGATCGACCCCGAACAACGGGCTCACGTCCTGACGATGATTGAAGAGTCGTCCTTTTCAAAAGGACGGTCCCCGTCGTCACGTGAGAGCGCGATGCTGCAAGACGCCGACCGGCTCGACGCGATTGGGGCAATCGGCATCGCCCGGACGTTCCAATTTGCCGGCGCACGTGGCAATAGCCTCCACGGCGAGGGTGACTCGAAAAGCGCGATCGCTCATTTCGAGGAGAAGTTGCTCCGGCTCGCGAATCAAATGCATACGGAACGGGCGAGACGAATCGCCCGGGACCGCAACGCGTTCATGGTTACTTTTTTGGAACGGTTCGAAGCGGAATGGACAGGGCAAGACATATGAAACGGCCGAGGAATCCCTCGGCCGTTTTTTGGTTAGAACGGATGTTTATTTAGCCAATGGCCACCGTCGAGGGAAATGCATTCCCCGTTCAAATAGCGCATCTCGTCCGACGCCATCCAAAAGGCGAGGTCGGCAATCTCTTCCGGTGTCCCGAACCGTCCGAGCGGCACATTGCGGCGGATGCGCTCGACTTCTTTGACGTGGACGGCTAGTTTGTCGGCTCCACCTGTCCGCTCGATTGGCCCCGGGCTAATCGCGTTCACACGCGCCCCAAACTGATATCCCCATTCGACGGCGAGCGTTCGCGTCAAATTGAGCACACCGGCCTTGGCGGCCGCGCTCGGTGCGACACCGGCGCCCGCTTGCCAGGCATACGACGCGACCATGTTGATGATGGAGCCGTCACGCAGTTGCTCCCGTTCCCAATGCTTGCCGAGCACGTGGGTGCAGTTGAACGTCCCGTTCAAGACGATGTCGATGACGCTCGTCCATCCGTTCGGCGTCAAGTCGAGCGTCGGGCAGACGAAATTACCGGCCGCGTTGTTAACGAGCGCGTGCACTGGACCGAACCGTTCAATGATTTGATCGAGCGCAACGGCACACCCCTCATAGTCACGCACATCGTGTTGCACGGCTATCGCCGCTCCGGCCCCGATGGTCTCCAGTTCGCCCATCGCTTCTTGTAGCCGCTCCTCGTTGCGGCCGCTGATGGCGACGTTCCAGCCCTCGGTCTTGAATTTTAGCGCCATCGCCTTGCCCATCCCCGATGAGCCACCTGTGATCCAAATCGTTTTCATACAAATCCCCCTTTGAAATGAATGGTCGTTCAGTTTATGTATTCGCTCAGCGAAGGGGGGATTCCTGCAAAAAAAGTGACGGCCGTTGGGCCATCACTTCAACTGCTCTAAATAGGTCAATCCGAGTTCACGGTCGATGCGATACATCGTCCCGGCGACTTTCTCGCCCCAATACGGGTCCGAGGCGTAATTGACGTTGACGCCTTCTTGTTTATTGCCAGGGAACGGTCCTCGGTCATAGGCGCCCGTCACGTACTTTTCGGCGAATAAACGAGCCGCCGCATCGATGCTCGCCTCGACAGACGGATAGGAGGCCGCATTTCCGCTCGGGTCGTTGTCGGTCGCCTGGAAGCCGAACAAGTTATTCTTTTCCCGGGCGATGGCTGACGTACCGAATCCGGACTCGTGTCCGGCGACGGCCATGAGGAACAAGGCGTTGATGCCGAACTCTGCCTCGGCATCTTTGAAGGCGTCGCCTTTACCAGCGAGCGGGCTGTCGTCGAGTGAGCCGAGGAAGGCGTCGAGCTCGCGAGCCGAATACGGTGCCTTCGACGCGATCGAGGCGAACTGGTATGGCGAATCGAACACGTCGCGCACGTCCTCCGTATAATAGCGGTCGGACGACTGTTGCGGCGCCGGTCCGACGAGGAACGTCCCGGCCAAGTTGCCGTTCGCCTCGACGGTATGGAACACTTGTCCGTCCCGCATCTGATAGAAGCCGCGACGCTCGACGACGGCGTCCGGATAAAGCGTCATGTCGGCCGGCTTCACGTAGACGTCGGCGCCGGAAATGTTCACCAACAAATGCTTGTCGGCCGTCTGCACGAGACGGAGGCGGGTCCCGCCGGCGACATACGACTGCCGTTTCTTAAACTCGGCGTCTTGATACAAGTTCGTGATTCGGTCGGTCGGGGTGACGGCGATACCGGTACCTATGAAGTCGATGACGTCGCCTGACGCATCGAGCAGGGCCCGGTTGCCCCCACGTTCCATATAGTCCCGCGCCTCGTCGAGTGACTCAAATGATCGGGTCGAGACGTCCCCGCTGTCATAGGTCTGAACGGTATACGAGCCGCTCGGACGGTCTTGGAGCCAAAGGAAACCTAAAACGGCGAGGGCGAGCGTGAGCAGCGTGGGAATCACGCCACGTTTTTTTCTTTTCAATACGATCACTTCCAAACATATGGATTGCCAAACGGAACAAACTAGTGAACAATTTTGTGAGAGAGGAGGAGATATTTATGAAAATCGGATCACGCACGCTCAAGACTGCGGCGGCAGCCGGGATCGCCATGCTCATCTCCGAGACGATTCATCTCGATTACTACGTCTTCGCAGCCATCATCGCCATCCTCAGTATTCAGGAGACACGGAAAAAGTCGTTTCGGGCTTCCTATGAGCGGGTCATGGCCAGCCTGATTGCAATCGGCATGGGGGCATTGATGTTCACCTTGCTCGGTTATTCACCGGCGACGCTCACACTTTATTTTGTCATGTTCATCCCGCTCGTTCAACAGCTCAAACTGCAGGACGGCATGATCACGAGTGTCGTCATCTTGACCCATCTATATACGGAAGGGCAGTTCTCGCTCGATTTGTTCGTGAACGAGCTGTTATTGATCGCCATCGGCGTCGGGGTCGGACTCGTCGTCAACATGTATATGCCGACACTTGATAAAGAGATCGAGCGCATCAAAGACAATATCGACCGGGCCCTCGCCGTTCACTTTTATGATGTGGCCGCCTGTGTCGAGACGGGCGTCTATAACGACCATTCGATGATGCTCTTGAAGACGCGGGATTATTTGAAACAAGGGAAAGACCTCGCGCTCCGTCGCATGGGGAACTCGATTGGGAAGCGGAACGAGGACATGGATTACCTGTACTTCCGAATGCGGGAGCGGCAATATGACATCTTGAAGCGCATCGCCGAGAACTCACGGGAGATCACGATGGTCGTCAATGAGGCCAAACCGGTCGCGACGTTCCTTCGGCGCGTCGGCGACAACGTCAACCAACGGGCCGACGCTTCGACGTTCCTACGGGAGCTCGAAGAGACGATTGAGCATTATCGAAAAAACGTACCCCTCCCCACGTCGCGTGAGGAATTTGAGGTACGTTCATCGTTATTAAATATTTTGTCGGACGTGAAGAGCTACTTGATTTTAAAAGAGCGGTATATCCTGCTGTTACAGGAACATGGCCACCCCGGACAAAAACGTGCTCAATAAAAAGATGGATACGATGACGACGACACCGATTTGAATGATGCGTTGACGCTTTTTCTGTTTCTTACTCATGACGTTCCTCCAAATGTGTTTGTCCTCATTGTACAGAATGGAAAAGGTTCGTGCAAACGGCACGAGTTTGTTATAATAACCTAGAAATGTTTGGATGGAGGGATGTTTTCATGGTAAACGAGAAACGAGTGCTTGACACATTTTTACAACTGGTCGGGATCGACTCAGAGACGAAAGAAGAAGCAGTCATCTGTGAGCATTTAAAGGCGGTCTTCACAGAGCTCGGATGCGACGTCTATGAAGACGATGCGTCGACGAAAACGGCTCATTCAGGTAACAACTTGATTATTACGCTACCGGCGACGAAGCAAGACGTCGACCCGATCTATTTCACGGCTCACATGGATACGGTCACACCAGGTAAAGGGATCAAGACAAGTATTCAAGACGGTTACGTCGTGACGGATGGGACAACGATCCTCGGGGCGGATGATAAAACCGGATTGACGGCGATGATCGAACTCGTTCGCGTGTTGACGGAACAAGCGATTCCGCACGGTCAAATCCAGTTCGTAATCACAGTCGGAGAAGAATCTGGGCTCGTCGGGGCAAAAGTGCTCGATCTTTCGAAAATTGATGCGAAGTTCGGCTTCGCGCTCGATTCGGATGGCCCGGTCGGCGACATTATCGTCGCAGCACCGACTCAGGCGAAAGTGAACGCCAAAATCTATGGCAAGACGGCTCATGCCGGTGTAGCCCCGGAAAAAGGTGTATCGGCGATTCAAATCGCGGCGAAAGCAATCGCGAAGATGAAGTTAGGCCGCATCGATGATGAGACGACGGCAAACATCGGACGCTTCGAAGGCGGCCGTGCCACGAACATCGTCTGCGACTACGTCGAAGTCCTCGCCGAGGCGCGTTCATTGATTCATGAAAAGATGGAAGCACAAGCCGAAGCGATGAAACAAGCGTATCTTGACGCAGCTGAAGAACATGGCGGACGTGCGGAAGTCGACATCGACATCATGTACCCAGGCTTTAAGTTCGAAGAAGGGGACGAAGTCGTCGAAGTGGCGAAAGCAGCCGCGACAGCGATTGGCCGTCCAATTCGAATCTTGCATTCGGGCGGCGGTTCTGACGCCAACGTGATTGCCGGCGGTGGGATTCCGACCGTCAACCTTGCTGTTGGATATGAAGAAATTCATACGACGAACGAGCGTATGCCACTCGTCGAACTGTACAAGTTGGTTGAATATGTCGTTCAAATTGTCGAGCTCGTCGCGACACCTAAAACGAAATGAAAAAGAGCCGACGTGATGTCGGCTCTTCCTATGTGTTCGAGCTATTATGCGGCGAACTCCAACGATTCTAAAACGAGTTCGTCTGAACAGTGAAGTTCCATCGCTATGTCGTGAATGAGGATTGAGGTGCCTAATTCTTGTTGGTGTTTGCGATTCATTGAAGTCGCCCGTTCCCGGATCTGTTGATAGATCGAGTCGGAATGTTCAACTTTCTTCATCACGGATCACATCCTTTTTCAACGATTGCCTACAGTATAGCATGGAATGGACGACAAGAAAGGACAATATTATTTATGAAGTTACAATTTTTAGGAACTGGCTCCGGTATGCCGTCGAAACAACGGAACGTCTCGGGGTTGGCACTTACGCTTGCGAAACAGACGTGGCTTATCGATTGTGGCGAGGCGACCCAGCACCAAATGTTGCATACGAAAGTCAAGCCGCGCAAAGTCTCAGCCGTCTGGGTGACACACCTTCACGGGGATCACGTCTTCGGTCTGCCCGGGTTTCTGTCGACGCGCTCGGCACTCGACGGGTCGAGCCCGCTCACCTTGTATGGACCGAAAGGCATCAAGAAATGGCTCGAGTTGACGATGAAAGTAACCGGTTCTTATCTCGGCTATGATTTGACGATTGTCGAGTACGAGGACGGCGATACGTTCGAACAGGACGGGCACATCGTCACGGTCAGACGGCTTGAACATCGCTTTCCGTCTTATGGATTCCGCATCGAAGCGCCGGAACGACCGGGCGCATTGCTCGTCGAAAAAGTGAAGGCGCTCGGCATCCCGAGCGGACCGATTTATCGGACGATCAAGCAGTCTGACACGTTCGAGTTTGAAGGGAAAACGTACGCCTCTAAAGAATACGTCACTGACACGGTTGCCGGACCGGTCGTGGCGATTCTAGGCGATACGGTCCCTTGTCCGAACGCAGCCATCCTCGCCACTGGCGTCGACGTGCTCGTTCATGAAGCGACGTTCATGCAAGCAGAGGCGAAACTCGCCCGTCAATACGGCCACTCGACGACAGTTGAGGCGGCAACGCTCGCAAAAACGGCGCAAGTTGGCCGTTTGATTGTCACGCATATCTCGGCCCGCTATCAAGGTCGAGACGAGGCGTTTGTGGATGAAGTGCGCACCGTGTTTCCAGACAGCCATGTAGCGACTGACTTCTTCGAGTTTACAGTGGGGGATTAACGTGACAGTACAACTATACGTATGGCTAGGCTTTTTCGTCATCAGTACGTTGCTAGGTTTACGCTTAAATCAACTGAAAGAACCGGAACCAAACTTTCTTATCAAATTTTTATTTTTCTCATTGCTCGGGATCGTTTCATTCCCGATTGGTGGCTTTCATATTCCAATCGGATTCCTGATGTCGTTCTTATTCTTCCCGAAACGCAATAGCCGCTATAAATGGTACGGGGCGCTCGTCGGATTCTTTTTCTTCATCGTCCTCTTGTTCGTCCCACTCTTTGATCAATCCGAATTCCGGGCCGAGTCACAACAGATTGGAACGGTGTCGATTCAAGACGAGACGTTTGACGAGATGACGGACAACATTCTGCGCCGGATCAACAGTGAGTCCATCAAACTCGACCGAAGCAAAATGATTTTCAGCGAGGACGGTGAACTCCGTTCGCTCGAATATTTGCTCATGGTCGAACGCGCAAATTCGTATCAACAGATTCGAATCAACTACGACGAATCGGGCGAGCTGACGTATCGTCAAGTCGACGAACTGAATAAGGATTCGGGAAGTGCGTTCTTCGAGAAACTCGTCGACTTTGAACATATGCTCGACGCGATCCGGAAACCGGCCTGGTCTGAATTCAAGACACAAGTCGATGCCCCGTTCCTCCAGTTCTCATTCGATGGGCTGTACGACATGTACACGTTCGAGAACGAGTCGATGCTCATGATCAATCGGGATAATCGCCTCGTCAAGTTCTGGTTGCAACGCGAGCCGGTGCTCGCCAACAGCATTCAATTGTCGGGATTGAGCCAGCAAGGGCGGACGACGGGTGAGAAATACACGATTCTATACAACTACTCTATCCATCAACGAGAGGATTTGACTGATTTATGAAAAAATTGCTTCTGATGAGTTTACTTGTCCCGCTTTTGACCGCATGCGGAGGAGATACGACATCGACCGAGGAAGCGGCTTGTGATGTCGAGCCGACGATTTCTGTTTACAATGCGGCGACCGAAGAGACGCTGTTCAATGAGAAGAGTGTCTGCTTAGAAGAAGGGGCGACGGTACTCGATGCCCTTGAAGCGACCGAGCTTGACATTGAATCGGTCGGCGACGGAGACATGACTTATGTCACGGCCGTTGACGGGATTGAAGAGAAGTCGGCCGGACAATCCTCAGGCTGGGTTTACGCCTTCAATGGTAGCCCGGGCGATGAAGGCGCCGGAGCCAAAGAAGTCGAATCGACCGACATCATTCAATGGCGGTTCGAAGAAGATGCGATTTCTTTCTTCGAATGAGGCAGATTGGGAGCGCAGACATCCGGTCACGCTCCTTTTCTTCTTACTCGTCCATTTGTACGTGTTGACATACTTGAATGACTCGATTTGGCTCCTCCTCGGTCTGTTCGGTTTGTTACTGATGGAACGACGGTTTCCACTGGCGATGCTCGGTGTTATCCTCGCGTTCTTATTGATTTCACTTGCCCCGTTCGTTCTCGGTTGGAGGATTTCGGTCGGTGGTGTCACAAATCAATTGATTCCACTCGCGACTTTTTTGTTCGGTATGATTTGGGTCAATCGATTCATGCGCCTCGAGCGTTTATTGCCGTTCTTGAACAAATGGCCTCGTTCGACAAGGTTGCTGTACGGCGGTTGGGCGCTCGTCCCGACGATGGAACGGGCGGTCCGTTTATCGTTGGCCAGTCATCCGCGACGTGACTGGCAAGAGGCCGTCGTCGTCGGCATCGACAGCCAACGCCTCGAGCCGGTATATGTGACGAATCGGATGAGACGCTTCGAACGACATGACTGGGTCCAATGTCTCGTCCTCGCTAGTTTCGGGGCGATTGCGGGTATGGTCACACCGGTCGTTTGGCTTCTGTATCCATATTTGACGAAGGGAGGGGTGCGCGATGCGTTGGTTATCCTTGGCAGACGGACATGATGAATTCGAGGAGTGGGTGAGGGAAGAACAAGCGCGAGTCGTTCGCCTCGACACTCCGCTTGCTGGGAAAGTCGCAACACTCATTTCTGGGAGTGACGCCCTGCGAGGAGCCGAACTGGCTGCCATTCTTCAAATCGATCATCTATTTCATAAGCGATTCGACGAGTGCTCAAGTGGGGAACGGCAACTCGTCCGAATCGCTCACGCCCTGGCCGATTCATCCGAGGCGATCGTCTTAATCGAGCCGTTTCGACATTTGGATCGGTTTCGGGTCGAGCATTTGACGATGTTGCTCAGCAGGTTGACCGGGCTCGGCGTTCGGATTGCATACACGGACAGGGCGCGCGAACATACCCCATCCGACCCGTTTCACGTCAATCCGACCATGAATCAGCCCCAACTTATCGTGACGGACGTGTCCTATCGCCATCCGTTGCAGGCTTCCTATGCGGTCGAGCATGTGTCATACGAGGCGAAGCAGGCAGGACTGACCATCTGTATCGGAACGAACGGGAGCGGGAAATCGACGTTGCTCGAATTGATTGCCAAAAGCGTGCGTCCCTTGTATGGGAAGGTTAAATGGGCAGAGCGGCCGGTTTATTTACCGGCCGAGCAAGAGTACGGCCCGTTCCCGCATGCGGCGAATCGTCGCGTCGCTCAACTGCAGGCCGTCTTCGATTCCGAAGCTTCGCTGTTCTTGTTGGATGAGCCAAGCGTGGGCTTGACCGAGCAAGAGCGCTCTCAGTTTGAACGAGCGTTAACCGAGAAAGCCATGACGGCACATGTTTTGTGTGCGACACATGATGAGCAACTGATTCAGGCGGCGGACCGTATCCTTTGCCTGTCGAACGGTACGATTGTCTTCGATGGCGATTTAGACGAGTATAGGAAACGGAGTGCGCTATGGTCACATACGTCCTCATCCTAATCATTGCGGCGGCGATCATGTCAAGATTTGAGCGGACGGACATCCCGATCGCCGTTCTGACACAGATTCTCGCGCTTGCCGTCATCGGGCGCTGGTTATTCGTGGCCATCCCGAACGTGCAACCGTCGACGGCGTTGCTCATGTTGACGGCCTTGTATTTCGGGTTCACGAGCGCCGCGATGCTGGCGTTGTTCGTCCCGATTTTATCGGGACTGTTGCTCGGACTCGGTCCGTTCGTCTTGTTTCAATTTTTAGGATGGCTTCTCGTCGTACTCGTCGTCATTTTACTTAAACCACTGCTTCGTCACTCGCGGTGGCTCCTAGCTTTCGTAGGTCTGGGGGCCGGTTTTCTCTTCGGCTGGACGGCCAATCTTTCGTTCGCGGAGGTCATCGGGGCCGACTTCGTCAAACTGCTCGTGCTCAGTCTACCGTTCGATGTGGCCCACGGCATCGGGAACGCCGTCTTCCTCATCTTGTTGCATGACTTGTTCGTTCGCATATTTGTGCGGGAAGACGGGTAACAAGTAGGTATCACACGAGTGAGGTGACACTTGCATGAGCGGATACGTCAATCTGGTTGAAATCGGTTGGTTTCTTTTCATCGGACTGTTGTTTATGGGGCTCAATCTGTTTTTGATGTCACGTCAGCTGCTACGGACGCGCTACGGGATGCTCAGTATCCTCGGGGCCAGCGTTTGGCCGGCACTCATGATCGTCTTGTCCGTCCAAGGTGGAAGCGTCCTCGGCGGGCTGACGGAACGGGCGCTCACCCTCGAAAGCACCTTGGCTTGGTCGGTCGTCGTGGCGACGACACTGATGGTGTGTATTCCGGGCATAACACTCATCCGGCGCATGATTCAGTTGGCGCGGTCATAATCAAATCACATAAAGCAGGAGGAAGTCCCCCGGGGGACCTCCTCCTTTTTTAACGTGCATACATGGGTTAAATCGTCGAGACGTCTTCCGATCCAGCATCTGATGGTTTTTGGAAGCGGCGCAAAATCTCAAGGCTGACTGCGCGTGGCATGAGCTTGGCCGCGGCGACAAGCAGTTGGTTCGACACACCCGGCACGATGACGCGTTTGTTGGTCATGACGCCTTTATAGCCGAAGAAAGCGACGAGATGAGAAGGCATTTTTGACACCATCATCTCGCTGCCGGCCCGATTGAAGAATCCGGTATCGGTTGGACCTGGACAGAGGACACTCACGTGCACGCCTGTTCCTTTCACTTCGGCATGGAGCGCCTCGGTGAGCGATAACACGTAGGCCTTCGTCGCGTAGTAGACCGCCATATACGGACCAGGTTGGAAGGCGGCGACCGATGCGACGTTCAACACATAGCCATGATTCCGTTCCACCATGCCCGGCAAATAAGCTTTCGTCAATTCGGTCAAGGCGTTGACGTTCAAACGGACCTCTTCGGCCTCGGTCTCGGCATCGAGCTCGATAAACTCGCCGGCCGTTCCGAAACCGGCATTGTTGATTAAAAAGTCGACCGTCAGTCCGGCATCGGCGATTGCACTCGTCAATCGTTTTACGGCTTGGTGTTCAGACAAATCGAGGGCGAAGACGTGTACGCTGACACGGTAACGTTTCTCCAGTACTTTTTTTAATTCGTGCAACCGAGGCTCGTTGCGAGACACGAGGATACAATCAAATCCATCCCGGGCCGCTAACACGGCAAGATCGAGTCCGATTCCTGTCGAGGCTCCAGTAATTAAGGCTGTTTTTGTCAAAATCGTCCACTCCTTCGATATAAAAAGTCATACATTGTTACTGATTTCTTCACGAGTTGTTAAATTCCTGCTCGGCCGCGACGTCAAAACGTATGCTAGAGTATAGCAAGAATATGTGATTAGACTCACAAAGTGAGGAGAAGAAACCAGATGATGATACAGCTAGTGACTACAGCACAGGGCGTCGAGCAAGCAGAAGCGCTGATTATGGCGGGCTCTGACCGCATCTATATCGGAGAAGCAACATACGGGTTACGCCATAAGGGAGACTGGTCGTTGGAGGCTGTGCGAGAAGTCACAGCGATTGCCCACCGTTATGGCAAAGAAGTGACCGTCGCCGTCAATAATTTGATGCACAATCATCAGATTGAGACGCTGCCTGACTATTTATCGGCTTTAAAAACAATCGGGGTTGACAGTGTGACGGCCGGTGACCCGGGCGCCATCCGCTTAATCCGTAATGCAAATATCCCCTATTGGTATGATGCTCAAACGCTCGTCACGTCGGCCCGACACATTCAATTTTGGGGCAAACGCGATGCAATCGGGGCAATCGCGGCCCGTGAAGTGACGTTGACTGAACTCGGGCTGATTCAACAGCAAATCGGATTGCCGGTCGAAGTCCAAGTGTACGGACCGACGTGTATCCATCATTCGAAACGTCCGCTCTTGACGAACTACTTCAATGAGATTGGCCGATCGAACACGTTGGCAGAAGCACGCGAATACTATGTGAGCGAACCATCGGATGCGGACAGCCGCTATCCGGTGTATGAAGACGAAAACGGGACGCATGTGTTCTCTGAGGATTTGACGCTTATGGGACAACTGCCCACTTTAATAACAGGCGGCCTACACACGTGGAAGCTCGAGGGTTGGCACGCGGGTGATGCATTCGTTGATATCGTCCGCTTGTTCGATAAGGCCCGCTCAGATTTATTGAACGGTCGATTCGACCGTCTCGTCATGGAACGGCGTCTCGCCGAACTGCAGCCGGAACAATTCCGGCTCGGGACGGGACTATTGTTACGAAATCCAGAAGAGATCAAGTGAGGGATTGAGATGAAAAAACGTCCAGAATTATTAGCACCGGCCGGCAACTTAGAAAAATTGAAGATGGCGATTTTGTATGGGGCCGATGCGGTCTTTATCGGGGGACAACAGTTCGGACTCCGCTCTCGGGCCGGCAATTTTGGGTATGACGAGATGGCCGAAGGCGTCGCGTTCGCCCATGCGCGCGGGGCAAAAGTGTATGTCGCCGCGAATATGGTGACCCATGAAGGCGATATCGATGGCGCGGGCGAGTTCTTTTGCAAGCTTCGCGATATCGGCATTGATGCCGTCATCGTGTCCGACCCGGCCATGATTGAGGTATGCCTCACGGATGCGCCGGGACTTCCGGTCCATTTGTCGACGCAGGCGTCAGCGACGAACTATGAGACGCTCCGCTTTTGGCAAGAGGAAGGATTGGAGCGAATCGTTCTCGCCCGCGAAGTATCGATGGAAGAAATCAAAGAGATGAAACGGCAAGTCGATGTCGAAATCGAGACGTTCGTCCATGGGGCGATGTGCATCTCGTACTCGGGACGTTGCACCTTATCGAACCATATGGCGCTCCGCGATGCGAACCGGGGTGGCTGTGCCCAGTCATGCCGTTGGAAGTACGGATTCTTTGAGGCGGACGAACTGTTGACTGACGAGATGGCAGCACGCGACGAGGAACCGTTCTCGATGAGCTCGGTCGACTTGGCGATGGTACGTCACATTCCGGACTTGGTCGACGCTGGCGTCGACAGCTTGAAAATTGAGGGACGGATGAAATCGATTCACTATGTGGCGACCGTTTGTAACGTCTATCGTCAAGTCATCGACGCGTACTGTAATGACCCCGAGGGATTCGAGTTTAATCCGGCGTGGGAAGAAGAAATCTGGAAAGCGGCACAACGAGAACTCGCGACCGGATTCTATTACGGCGTCCCGACCGAGAACGAGCAACTATTCGGTAAGCCGCGCGCCATCCCGCAATATGCATTCGCGGCACGCGTCATCGCGTATGAACCGACGACAAAAATAGCGACACTCGAGCAACGAAACCATTTTCGGCGCGGGGAAGAAGTCGAGTTCTTCGGTCCCGGCTTCGTCCGTTTCTCGCAGCGCATCGATGAGCTGTACGATGAGTCGGGAGAAAGCCTCGAGACGGCGAACCAGGCGATGATGACGGTACGTGTCAAGGTCGAGCAACCGGTCGCGACCGATTTCATCATGCGCAAGCGAAAAGCCGGCGTCGTGAACACGCCTGTGCCGAGCCCGGTCTGACACATCCGACAAGACAACATAGTCGACCGTTCCATCCAATCTTGCTAACCTGTTAACATAGACGACAAAGGGGATGGAAGCATGAATCAGAATACGGAGCAGCTCCGGACCGATCCAATCGGACGCCTGCTGTTCAAACTGTCGCTACCGGCAATGATCGGGATGCTGGTGACGGCACTGTACAACATCATTGATACAATCTTCGTCGCCCGTGGCATCGGGTCGACTGCCGTGGCTGCCATCGGGATCGCCTTTCCGATTCAAATGATTCTTATGGCCGTCTCGAGCGCTGTCGGGTTGGGCGGGGCATCCATCAGTTCAAGGAAACTCGGCAAAGGCGACGATGCCGGTGCCGCCGTCACGTTTTTGAACGTGCTCGTCCTCGTCGGTGTGTTCGCCGCCTTTGCGGTCAGTTCCGCCTTTTTCATGTTGGATGACATCTTGAAAGTGTTCGGAGCGACGTCGGCCATCATGGAACTGAGCCGACAATACTTATCGGTCGTGCTCATCAGCTCTCCGTTCTTCATGTTCACACTCGCGGCGAGCGCGATGGTACGGGCTGAAGGACAGGCGCCTTATCAGATGAAAGTGATGCTCACGACCGTTGTCGTCAACTTGGTGACGACACCGCTATTCATCTTCACGTTCGGCTGGGGCATTTACGGGGCCGCTTGGTCGACGGCGCTCGCTCAAGTCGTCGGGTCTGTGCTCATGCTCCGTTTCTTCTTCTCAAAAAATCGCCGCACCGAGCTCGATTTCCAATGGCGGAAGTTTCGATTACGGTTCGGCGAATTGAAGGAGATTATGGCGATCGGCTCATCTTCGTTCATCATGATGGTCTCCCAGTCGATTTTATTCGTCGGGGTCAACGTCATGCTCGGAACGTACGGTGGGACCGAGGAACTTGCCATCTTTGCGATCATCAATAAATTCATGGCGCTCGTCGGGATGCCGATTATGGGTATCGTCCAAGGTATGCAGCCGATTGTCGGTTACAATTTCGGCGCCAAACAATTCGACCGGATGAGGGAAACGATTTGGACGGCAATGCGGGCTGGAATTGCCATCGCCGTCATCATCTGGTTGACGCTCCAGTTGATTCCGGAACAACTGATGCGCATGTTCACGACCGACGCCAACTTGATTGCCGGCGGCGTGACGGCGATTCATGTGTTGTTCGCCGTCTCATTCCTCCCGAGCGTCCAAATGCTCGTCAACGGCATCTATCAATCGCTCGGGAAGGCCCGGGTCGCGATGTTCTTGTCGCTGTCGCGGCAGACGCTCTATACGATTCCACTCGTCTTCATCCTGCCGAACTTCTTCGGCGTATTCGGTGTCTGGCTCGCATTCCCAATCGCTGATGCGATGACCTTCCTGACAGCGGTCGGGATGGCTGTTTGGGATCGCAAGCTCTTATTCCGCCCGTCAGAAGACGAAATCGAAGCGAAAGCAACCAATTTATGAAGCGACGTCCGTTCTTGTGGAACGGGCGTCTTCTTTTAGGAACAAGTAAATTCCGCCGAGCAGGACGGCCGCACCGACCCATTGCATCACGCCGAGACGCTCGTCGAAGAAGACGAACCCGAAAAGCATGCCCCACAATGCCTCGCCAAGGATGGTGATGCTGACAACGGTCGCACTGACACGGGCGAGCGCATAGTTGAACAAGTTATGTCCTAAAATCGTCGGGAAGAAGGCGAGGGCGAGGAAATACCACCAGTTGACCGATTCGAACGCGGTGAACGTCGTCCCCCGGACGAGAAGCATGAAACAGAGGACGACCGCTGCGACGAGATAGACGCTGAACGAGTATGTATTCGTGTTCATCTCGGTCCGGACGTGTTGGCCGACGAGCCAATA
Source organism: Exiguobacterium chiriqhucha RW-2 (assembly GCF_000416965.1). Lineage (GTDB taxonomy): Bacteria > Bacillota > Bacilli > Exiguobacteriales > Exiguobacteriaceae > Exiguobacterium > Exiguobacterium chiriqhucha. Next base: position 887,568 of record NZ_ATCL01000020.1, on the reverse strand, counting down.
GCCGGCGATGAGCAGAGCAGCGATTAAAGCGAGCAAGTCCCCGAACAGCGCTTCACGTCCGAGTTGAATGTCGCCTGCCGCGACAAGCATACCTCCGAAGACAGCGATGAGCGAGAAGGCTAACCCTTTCCGGGTCGGATTCTTTTTAAAAATCAAGGCGTTCCCGATTAAGACAAAAATCGGGCTCGAAGTGACGAACAGCGTCGAGCTAGCGACGGTTGTATAATCGAGCGATAAAAACCAGAGCCAAAAATGGAACGCGAGCAACGTCCCGCTGAGGAGCAAGGCATATCGCGTCATGAGTCGTGTCCCGAGGAGCGACTTGAAATCGACGAAGGGCAACAACATCAGGCACGTGATCAGCATACGGTAAAACGCGGCCGTCTCGGCCGGTGCGGACGTCCATTTGACGAACAAGACGCTCGTCGATAAGAAGAAGACGGCGGCGAATAAGATAAGATAAGACAAGAGACATCCCCCTTTATGTTGTACATACTCTTCTAATGATATTATAGAATAGATAAGAAAATACATTCTTTCTCGAAAGTGTCGTTCCGACGAGATTTCGGATGACTGTGAAAGTAGGGATCCTATGAGATTAATTATTGCGGAGAAACCGTCGCAGGCCCAAAAACTGGCTGCGCCGTATCCATCAAAAAAGAAAAAAGAGGAGATTGAGATCGCTTCATGTGCCCGGTTCCCAGAAGGCGCCATCGTCGTCTGGGCGGTCGGTCACTTATGCGAGCTGCAAGAACCGTCCCATTATAAGCCGGAATGGAAGTCTTGGAAATATGAGTCGCTCCCAATCGTGCCGGACCGATTCGACTATCGCATCTCGAAAGGCAAGTCGAAACCGTTCCAGACGATTAAGAAATGGCTGCACGACCGGTCCATCACCGACGTCATCATCGCATCCGATGCCGAGCGGGAAGGAGAAGCCATCGTCCGTCTCATTTTACGGCTCGCCGGCAATCAAAAACCTTTGTCGCGCCTATGGATCTCGAGTTTGACCGAGCAGGCGGTCGACCGTGGTTTCGCCGCACTGCTACCAGGCGACCAGACGGTCCCGTACTATCACGAAGCAATGAGTCGCGCCTGTGCCGACTGGCTCGTCGGCATGAACGCATCAAGAGCGTATACAACGCTGTTGAAGACGATCGGCGTCGAGGACGTGTTTTCGCTAGGCCGTGTCCAGACTCCGACGCTCGCTTTGATTGTCAATCGCGAACGTGAGATTAAACAGTTCGTCCCAGAGCCGTATTTTGAGGTCGAGGCGACGCTTCAAAAAGGACGCGGCACGTTCAAAGCGAAATACACGCTCGGTAAGACGACGAAACTAAAGACTCGCGAACAAGCCGACGCGGTCGTCAGCCGAGCGACCGGAACAGCGGTCGTTCAATCGATCGATAAGGAAGAGAAGACGGAACACCCACCGTTCTGGTTCAGTTTATCGGGTTTGCAGGCTGAAGCCGGCAAGCGGTTCGGCTTCGGGGCGAAGAAGACGCTCGACATCGCTCAAAAGCTATATACGAAAGGATGGATCAGTTATCCGCGGACTGACTCAAGTTTCGTCACACCGGACGAGGCGACGTTGTTCCCACAGACGAAAGCAAGACTATTGAAGTCGGCGGCCTATGCCGAGTTGAAAGACGTGTTGACCGAGAACCCGTCCCGGAACAGCCGCTACGTCAACGCGAAAAAGGTCAGTGATCACTATGCGATCATCCCGACCGAGGCGTGTGGCGATGTGGCCCGACTTAGCGGGGATGAGGCAAAACTATACGATTTGATTAACCGTCGCTTTCTTGCGGCGTTCGCCCCTCCGGCCAAGCTTGAGAAAACGACGGTCGACCTCATGGACGGCGACGACCTGTACCGGGCAAAAGGGACGGTCGTCGTCAGTGCCGGCTATCGTCAAGTTGTCGAGATGAAGTCCAAAGACGTCGAACTCCCGGCGCTCACACTCGGGGAGCCGTTGACGGAAAAGAAAGTCGAAGTATTATCGAAACAAACGGAGCCACCGAAACGGTATACAGAAGGCGCGCTCATCATGGCGATGAAGGTGGCCGGTAAGCAGCTCGATGATGAAGAACTGATTCATATCATGAAAGAAGTCGAGGGGCTTGGAACCGAGGCGACACGAGCCAATATTATCGACGGATTGAAGAAGCGGGGCTATGTCGACCTACAAAAGAAAGAACTCGTCCCGACCGATAAAGGGCGCTTGTTGATTGACGTGCTCGGTGACAGTATCCTTGCTTCACCGGCCATGACGGCCAAATGGGAGAAACGTCTCAACGAAATCGGGCAGGCATCGGCTTCGGCCGCCGAATTTATCGACCAGGCGAAAAAGATGTCGATTCATCTCGTCGAAGAGGCGAAAGCGCGAGTCGAGACGGCGAACCCGGAAGGCTATACGATTGAAGCCCGCCGTTTCGGGAAGAAGTCGGCGGCGCGGCCGAAAGCATCGTTCGGCGTCTGCCCGAGCTGTGGCAAGGGACTCGTCGAGCATGCGAAATTCATCGGTTGTAGCGGCTTTCGCGAAGGTTGCAAATTTACGATGTCGAAACAAGTACTCGGCGTCGGAATTGCCAAAGATGAACTGAAACAGATGATTAACGGCGGGCAATCGAACGTGCACACGTTCAAAAAAGGGGACAAGACGTTCGATGCCGCGCTCTACCTTGAAAAAGGGGCACTTCGATTCGAATTTAAATAAAAAATAGAGCCATCCGCCGATGGCTCTATTTTTTCTGCTGTTCTTCTTCGGTGATGCGGCGATTGATTTCATCGTAATCGAGCACGATGTCGTCCTTGTTGTCTTTATAGGCATATCCTTTTTGAATGACAACGATTGACGCGATTAAGACGAGCAAAATAATCAAACCGCTCACAGCGAATATCCATCCCATGCGGCATTCCTCGCTTTCGTACTTCCAGTATGCCAAAAACGAACGAGATTCTCCATCTTTGAACCACTTCGAACTGTCACAGCATTGAAATACCTAATGAAGCGATTAGATATGATACAATAATATGCAGAAGAACACTGACAGAGAAAGTAGGGATGACTATGGCGATTTTGATTGTGGACGACGAACCGGTCAATACGATGGTTCTCGAACAATTATTGCATCAACATGATTATGAGACGATTTCAGTCTCGAGTGGTGAAGATGCGCTCGCGCTCCTGATGGACCCGCAAGCCCCGTCGCTATACGACCTTGTCCTGCTTGATGTCGAGATGCCAGGAATCTCTGGAATCGAGACGTGTAAACGGATTCGACAGATGAGCGGCTATGAGGAACTTCCCGTGATTATGGTCTCGGGTCGCACCGAGGAAAAGCAAATCGCGGAAGGTCTCGACGCTGAAGCGTCCGACTATACGACGAAACCGATTAAAATCACGGAACTGCTCGCGCGCATCCGCTCCGCACTCCGTTACAAAGCGGCCGTCGATGAACGCAAAAAATATGAGGCGCGGCTCCAATATGACCTCGATCTCGCGCAAAAGATTCAACAGAGCGCGTTGACCCCGCCCATCAGCAACGATGAGATTGACGTCCGGGCCCTCTACTTGCCGTCTAAAAAACTGGCCGGGGATATGTATGCCTGGTTCCAGGTCGCACCGGATCGCTATGGGGTCATCATCTTCGACGTGATGGGGCATGGTGTCTCGTCGGCGTTGATTACGATGGGGATTCGGTCGATTTTGCCCGGTCTCGTCAGCAACGTCCAATACCCGGTCGATGTGATGAGTGAATTGAACCGTCAGATGACGTTCTTGTTCTCGGGAGAGGACATGCAGAGCTATTTCACGGCCGTCTATTGTTATATCGACACGACGAAGCGTCAAATCGAGTACGTCAACGCCGGTCATCCGCCGGTCATCGTGACGTCGGACTCGGGTGTGACCCGTCTCGAGACGACCGGTGTCCCGGTCGGCATGTTCGAGGAGCCGAATTTTGAGTCGAAGGTCATCGACATCGAACCGGGGATGACGATGCATATGTATACAGATGGATTGATGGAATGTTACAGCAAAGACATCGACGACGGCATCCGCTGGCTCGAGAAGGACGTCGCGTCATACGGGCTTGACTACGCGCGTCACGTCGCCGAACAACTCGTCCCTAAAATCGAGATCGACGATGACTTGTGTCTCGTCACAGTCAAATTGATGTAAAAAGATGGTGTCGCCGCAACGGGCAACACCATCTTTTTTTAGAAATATCGCTTGCGCCACAAAATGTAAAAGGCGAGGCTTGAGAAACCGATCATCATCGTAATGGCGAACACAAAGCCGATTGGTTGTCCTTCCCACGGCACTTGGACGTTCATCCCGAATATTCCAGAGATCATCGTCGGAATACTAAGTACGATCGTGATCGAGGCCAAGAACTTCATGACGAAGTTGACGTTGTTCGAGATGATCGAACCGAAGGCGTCCATCTTGATGCTGATGATATCGTTATAAATCGACGCCATCTCCATCGCCTGACGGTGCTCGACGAACACGTCTTCGAGCAACTCCTCGTCTTCCTCGTGCTTCTCGAGACTCGGTGTCTTGACGATGCGGTCGAGGACGCTGTCGTTCGCTTTGAGCGACGTCATGAAGTAGACGAGCGACTTCTGTAAGTTCATCAATTGAAAGATTTCCTGATTTCGCATCGAACGTTGCAACTCTTGCTCGAGCTCGTCCATGCGCCGATCGATTTGGCGAAGGAAGCGCAAGTACGTCATGCTGACTCGGTGCAAAATCTGAAAGACGAACCGGCTCCGGTAGTTCGTCCGGAACAAACGGGCTTTTCCGTTGGCGAACAAATTGAGCACGTCGAGGTCACGCGAACAGACGGTGATGAAGTGTCGTCCCGTGACGATAATCCCAAGTGGAATCGTATTATAGGCGCGTCCTGTGTCGTCTTCTTCCACATATGGGACGTCAATGATCATGAGGAGGCCCTCATCATCTTTTTCAAATCGTGGTTTTTCTTCAATATCAAGCGGGTCGTAGACGAAATCTTCAGGAATGCCGGAGGCGGCGATGACTTGATCGGCCTCATCTTTCGTCGGATTGACGAGTTGAATCCAGCTCCCTTTGTCAAAGTCTTCGATTTCGTCGACACGCCCAGATGCGTCGGTACGGTAAATCGTTAGCATAATGTTCCTCCTACCTTAGCTCAACCTAATTATAGGTAGGCGAATGGGAGAGTGCAATCGGAAAAGGAGGAGTTTTTTTGTTTTTTCTCGAAAACATGCTACAGTGGGTAGGAATGTTAGTAGGATTGAAGCAAAGGAGGGATGGAGTTGTCACAAACGCCCCATAATGCTCTGTTTAACGAAGAAAAGTTGGCGGAGCTCCATCAAATCGCTAGCGGAAATAAAGATTTCTTAAAAAAGATTGCCGAGACATATATCCGCCAATTTGAGGCGAAATTCCCGGAATTGAGACGCATGGTGCTGGAACGAAACCATGAACAAATCGAACAGCTCGCCCACTTGTTGAAAGGGGCCTCCTATTCTGTCGGCCTCGACGAGACGGCCGCCCGGTTCCATCAGCTCGAAGTGGCTGGAGAGACGAACGAGACCGAGAACCTCGAACCGATTCTCGACGACATCGAAGCCGATATGCGCCGCTTCGACCAAGAATGGGAAGCGCGCTTGAATGCATTATCATAAATAAAACGGGATTTCGCCGCAAGGCGAAGTCCCGTTTTTCGGATTAGGCTAAAAATTCGTCGAGTGTGGCAATCAACATGCCAATCTCTGGCTTCGTGATTTGGGCGTTCGCCCCGACCGCGTCGCCTTTATGTTTCAAGTCGTCCGAGATGAGCGAAGAGAAGATGATAATCGGCAGGTCGGCGAAACGATCCATCTCACGGAGTCGTTTCGTCAAATGCAAGCCGTCCATTTGCGGCATCTCGATATCGGTGATCAGCAAGTCACAATGGACGTCGCTCTGTTCGAACGCATCGAGCGCTTCCTTCCCGTTATTGAAAATCGTCGTGTTGAAATAGCCGGCGTCATCGAGCGTATCGATGATGAGCGTCCGCAACATCTCCGAGTCTTCCGCGATCCAGACGTGTTTGTTCGAGCGCTCCCGGGCACCGAGTCGTTTGACCGATTCACGGGCCATGATGTCTTTACGGGACAGTTCGAGGGCGATGCGCTCGTAGTCAAGAAGGATAATCATCTGGTCGCCTGTCTTGACGACCCCGTTCGTGATTCCTTGCATGCCGCGTGCGAGATCAGACGGCGTGTCGATCTGTTCCCAAGAGATACGCTTAATCTCTGTCACTTGATCGACGCGGAGCACCGATTTCTCTCCGTTAAACTCACAGACGATCAAGCGATCGTTGTCTCCGACGTCACGCGGATGTCCGATGACCATCGGTAAATCGATGACCGTCATGACCTCACCACGGAGCTCAATCAATCCCATGATTGCTTCCGGAGTGCCCGGGAGCGGAGTGAGGGGAAGCATCGTGATGATCTCACGTACCTTCATGACGTTAATCCCGAAAATGAACGGGCCTGACTGGAAAATGACGATCTCTAATTCGTTCGTGCCTGCCTCAAGTAAAATATTATGATCCATGCTCACTGGTGGTCCCTCCTAGTTCACGTACTCTCATCTCTTCTATCGGTCGATTTGATGAACATCTTCAGTTGAAAGTGGCAAAGTCGAGGCGGAATTGACAAAAAATTGACGAGTAACCGTTTACATTACATAAACTGAATCTTTATAGTTGTTCAACCGATTTGATTTTGCATACAATGGGGGTGGCAACGAGATATCAAAGCTTACTCAGGAGGCAGATAGAGATTATGAGTATGAACACGTATCCATATTTAATTAATGGACAATGGCAGGAATCGACAACGAACGAAACAATCGAACTCGTTTCACCTTATACAGATGAAGTCGTCGGGCACGTCCAGGCGATGTCTCGCGACGAAGTCGACGAGGCGATTCACGGCGCGAAAAGCGCACAACAGGAATGGGCGGCGCTTCCGGTCAACAAGCGTGCCGAACTGTTGTACGCTTGGGCGGACAAACTCGAAGAACGCGTTGATGAGATCGGTCAAATCATCATGCGCGAAGTCGGGAAGAACTTGAGCGACGCGAAGAAAGAAGTCGTCCGGACGGCGGAAATCATCCGCTATACGGCCGAAGAAGGTCTTCGCTTCACGGGCGGGTTCATGCAAGGGGACTCATTCCCTGGCGGTTCGAAGAACAAGATGGCAATCATCAAGAAAGAAGCTCTCGGTGTCGTCCTCGCGATTTCACCATTCAACTACCCGGTCAACTTGGCAGCAGCCAAAATCGCACCGGCGCTCATCACAGGTAACGCGGTCGTCTTCAAACCGGCGACACAAGGTGCCATCAGTGGTGTGAAGATGATCGAGGCACTCCAAGACGCAGGTCTTCCGAGCGGTCTATTGAACCTCGTCACAGGGCGCGGGTCGGTCATCGGTGACTACTTGACGTCACACCCTGGCATCGACATGATCACGTTCACGGGCGGTACCGGGACAGGTCAACACTTGTCGCAACAAGCATCGATGGTACCTGTCGTGCTTGAACTTGGCGGGAAAGATCCGGCGCTCGTCCTCGAAGACGCAGACCTCACGCTCGCGGCTGATCAAATCGTCAGCGGGGCGTTCTCGTATTCAGGACAACGCTGTACGGCGATCAAGCGCGTATTCGTGCTCGAGCACCAAGCAGACGAACTCGTCGGCATGTTGAAAGAGCGCGTCGAGAAGCTCACGGTCGGGTCACCGGTCGATAACAGCTTTATCGTCCCACTCATTGACAAGAAGTCGGCGGATTACGTCCAAGGCTTGATTGACGATGCCGTCAACAAGCAAGCGACGGTCGTCCACGGAAACGAGCGCGACGGCAACCTCTTGCACCCGACGCTCCTCGACCACGTCACACGTGAAATGCGTGTCGCTTGGGAAGAGCCGTTCGGACCAGTCTTACCGATCATCCGCGTCAACTCGCTCGACGAGATGATTGAACTCACGAACGAGTCTGAGTTCGGTCTTCAAGCGAGTGTGTTCACGCAAAACGTGAACAGCGCCTTCACGGTCGCCGACAAGCTCGACGTCGGTACGGTCCAAGTGAACGGCCGCACGGAACGTGGCCCAGACCACTTCCCGTTCATCGGCGTGAAACAGTCAGGCCTCGGTGTTCAAGGGATTGGACGCAGCCTCGAGACGATGACACGAGATAAAGTCACAGTCATCAACCTATAAGACATCGGAGAGGAGAAATCCTCTCCTTTTTTTGTGTGATTGAAATCCATTCTTTCGGACAGGTATAATGAGTGAAGATAGGTGGAAGGGGTTGTGGGGACGTGGCGAACTGGATTTCAAGCCAACTGGCAAGACTCGATATACCGACGCCGTTCGAGGTCGGCAACGTAAACGTTTATGTCGTCGAACACATGAACCGTTTCTTTATGGTCGATTGCGGACCAGATACGGAAGAGGCGTGGACCTCATTGACGACACAACTGGCCGAGCTCGAGTTGACGCTCGCGGATATTGATTTTTTATTTTTGACGCACCATCATGCCGACCATGCGGGTCAGGCGTGGCGTCTGCGTGACGCCTCGATTCCCGTCTACGGACATGAGAAGCTCGTTCGCTATTTAGAACAGACACCGAACTTCATCAAACGGGGCAACCAGTTTTTGCACGATCTGGCGCACTGGTTCGGGACCCCGGAGACGATTGTGAACAAATTGCCCGATTATCGGGAGGCGCTGCGCTGGATCGGTCCGACGACTGTGACGATGACATTCGAGGATGGACAGGACGTGACGAGCGACGGGGCGTGGAAGACGATCCATCTGCCTGGGCATGCGAGTGACCAGCTCGGACTGCTCGGTCCGGGTGGCGTGTTAATCGCGGGCGACCATTTAATCGATGCGGTCGAACCGAACCCGCTCATCGAGCAGCCGTACGAAGAGGAAGGGTTCGCTTCGCCGGTCGTCCTGTATCTCGATTCACTGCGGAAATTGCAGTCGGTCGACTTGAAGCTCGTCGTGAGCGGGCATGGGGAACCGATTCACAAACCGCGTCCATTGATTGAGGCCCGCATCAGTCAGCGCTATGAGCGAAGTGAACTGCTCCTGAACGACTGGGTGGACGGCTTGAGCGTGTTCGATTGGTCGATGCGCCTGTATGGACGCAAGATGCGGCGGGCGATGCCGCTCGTCTTCAGTGAGGTGTTCGCCCGGTTGACGTTACTCGAGGAACGTGGGCGCGTCGTCAAACAGTTGACGGATGGAAAATGGATTTATGTGAGAGTGGAGGACATCGTAGAATGAGACATATTGTCATCACGGGTGCGTCGAGCGGCTTTGGGGCCGCGCTGGCGCATTCTTTTTATGAGTCGGGTGCCCGATTGACGTTGATTGCACGGAACGAGGAGCGGTTGCGCGAACTCGGACAGAAGTTATCGGCCGATTGGATGGTGGCCGACGTCTGTACCGACTATGACACGCTCGTGGCCCAAGTCGAACGTACATATGGAGCAATCGACGTCTGGGTGAACAATGCCGGAATCGGCGAGTTCGACCGGGTCGTCGATCAAACGACCGACGTCATCGAGGAGACGATGTGCTTGAACGCGACCGCACCGATGTTGCTCGCGCGTGATTGTGCGCGAACGATGCGCCGTGGCAGTACGATCATCAACGTCTGCTCGCAAGCGGCAAAAGTCCCGACCCCAAAATCGGCCGTCTATGCCGGATCGAAAGCGGCGCTGCTCCAGTTCTCGAACGCGCTCCGGTTGGAACTGAAGCCGGCTGGGATTCATGTATTGACCGTCAACCCGGGACCGATTGCGACGCCGTTTTTTCTCCGGGCCGACAAGAGTGGACGTTACGAAGCGAGTGTGAAATCGATTATGCTCGATCCCGATCGTCTCGCGAAACGCGTCGTCGCGGCATGTGAGGCGTCGAAACGTGAAGTGAACGCCCCGTGGTGGATGGAACTTGGCGCGAAACTGTACGCAATGTGCCCGGTCATGTTCGAACGGCTCGCAAAACGGGGATTTGACAAAAAGTAAATGCGTCAACATAGAGAAAAAAAGGGGGAGACACGATGCGCCGATTGAAACAGTTTGGCTTGATGCTGTCACTCATCTTCCTCGCTGCCTGCGGGACGACGCGCGCCGAAATCGCACCGACGTTCGAACAGGCGGCCGAAGAAGCGAAACAGTCGACGGTCAATTTTTATATGTGGGGAGGAGATGATGGCATCAATCGCTATATCGATGAGTATGTCGCGCCCCGCCTGAAAGAGACGTATAACGTGGAGTTGAACCGCGTCCCGATGGACACGGCCGAATTCGTGCGTCAATTGTCGCTCGACAAGCGGGCGAATCGAGAAGAAGGAACGATCGACCTCATGTGGATCAATGGAGACAATTTCCGTAACGCTGCCGAGGCGGATTTGTTGCAGGGTGACCTGCTCGGCAAAATCCCGAACGCCAAGTTATTGAACGAGGAAGCGCAAGCGACCGATGCGGGAACTCCGACGAACGGGCTCGAAGTCGCTTGGGGGAACGTGCAGTTCGTCATGCACTATGATGCGGACAAAGTCAAAAATCCGCCGACGACGTTCGACGAATTACATCGTTGGACCGAAGAAAATCCTGGCCGTTTCACGTATCCTGAAGTGACAGACTTCACAGGAAACGCGTTCGTCCGCCATCTGCTCTACGCCGAGTATGGGACTGCGGGCGGTGACGGTGAGATTCCAGACGAGTTCTGGGAGAAGCTTGCGACGTGGTCGCCGACCCAATGGAAACAAGGGACGACGTATCCGAAATCGCTGGCCCAGCTCGACCAGTTGTACGCCGCGGGTGACGTCTGGATGACGATGGGCTTCAATGAACGACGCGCCGAGGCCGAGCGTGAAAATGGCGTGTTTCCTAGTGGGACACGGGCACTCGTGCTCGAACATTCGATTGCCTCGACGCATTTTCTCGCCGTTCCATTTAACGCCAAAAATCCGAACGGTGCGCTCGTGGTCATCAATGAGTTGTTGTCGCCCGAAGCCCAGCTCGCCAAACAAGACTCGACGTACTGGGGAGACGGGACGTCGCTCGATTTGACCAAACTCGATACGGCAGACCGTGACGCATTCTTAAAGCTCGATGAAGGTGTCACTTATCCTGACCCGGAACGTCTCGCCGAACGCTCGATCCCTGACTATGGGCCAGCCGTGATCGATGCGATTCGTGAGGAGTGGGACCGTGTCGCGAAGTAGTCTATGGCTTAGTCTGTTCGTTCTGGCATTACCGTTCACCGGTGTTGCTTTTCTGATTTACGAGACCATAGGGTTCGACTGGTCTGAATTGAACGACGCGGCGTGGCGTGCCAGTCTCGCCGTGACGCTGTATGTGACAGTCGTTTCGACGGTCCTCTCACTTGTCATCGGGACGTGGCTCGCCCGTTCGGTGTATCGACATCGGTCGACGTGGCTCGCGTCACTTCTCAGGTGGCCGATGTTCATACCGCACGTCGCAGCCGCGTATTTATTTTATCTGTTGTTCTCAGGCGTCTTCCCATTCTATGGATTGATTGAGGCGAATGAACGCCACCATCTCGTCGTCATCTTCACGTATGTTTGGAAAGAAGTGCCGTTCGTGTTTTTGATGGTGATTGGGACGTATGCCCAATTGAATCGGGGTTATTTGGATATGGCGAAAACACTTCAACTCACGCCGTTTAAACAATTTAAAGTGGCGGAATGGCCATTCCTCGTTAAACCGCTCCTCGATTCGTTTTGGGTGCTCGTCGCTTTTATCTCGTTTGCCTATGAAGTGCCGGCCTTGTTAGGGGTCACCTTCCCTGAACTGCTCGGGGTACTCGCCTACGAACGATTAACGACCGGGTTGTTTTTAAATGCGTACGAGTCGTATGCGGTCGCCCTCATCTGGACGCTATTCATCTTTATTGGTGTCATTAGCTCCTATGCGGTGACGGCGAAACGACGACGACGTATCGAACGGGGGGTGAGACGATGAGTCGGATTCTCACCGCTGGCTTGATCCTGTTCCCATTCATCGGGCTGTTTTTGGCGTTCCCGGCCGCGTTCAGTTGGGATGAGGCGTTCGGAAACACGGTCATCTATGTCATCATCCTCGGCTTCATCAACGTATGGCTCGGTATCGGTACGGCTTGGTGGCTTATGTTCACCGAGTCGAGATGGAAAACTTCAGTCGAATGGTTCACGTTCCTTCCACTGTTCATCCCGGTCATGGCCAGCATGTTCGGCATGTATATCGCTTTGGCGCAACTCGGCCTTGTCGGCACGCACATTGGAGTTGGCCTCGTCCTGCTCGTCACGACGTTGCCGTATTCCATCCGGCTGGCATATAACGCCATGTATGTGATTGGCCGAACGCTTCTTGAACAGACGTTGATGCTCGCCCCGTGGACCCGGTTCGGTCTCGTGCTATTCCCGCTCTTGAAAGAGACGATTCGAACGATCGTCTTGTTCTCGACGGTTATCGTCTTGAGTCAATTCGTGCTCGTTCAATTAATCGGGGCAGGGCTCGTCCCGACGGTCACAACGCGGCTTTATCAGTCCTATGCAGGCAATGACGTCTCGCTGGCGTTACAGAATACATGGGTGCTCATCCTCGTTCCGGTCCTCCTCTATCTTGGGCTCGGCGGACTGTTCGGCATCTGGATTAGATTGGTGAAAGGACGGTTGCAATGAGCTTAGTATTATCAGGCGTTCATAAACGCTTTAAAGACCGTGACGTGTTACGCGGCATTGATTTAGAAATTCCGAACGGCGAGATTCATGCTCTCGTCGGCGTGAGCGGGTCCGGGAAGTCGACGTTGCTCCGCATCATCGCAGGATTAGAGACACACGACTCCGGGACAGTGACGTGGGAGGAGACGCCGCTTGACGGAGTGCCACCTCACTTGCGCCGGATCACGATGTTGTCACAATCCCCGCTCTTGTTCCCACATTTGACGGTCGGGGAGAACGTGACACTCGCCACACCGAACCGATCGCGCCAAGAAGCAGAGGCGTGGCTCGCCCGCGTCCGGCTGCCTGGTCGCTATGACGCTGAGATTCACGAGCTTTCCGGCGGAGAACAACAACGCGTAAGCTTTTCCCGGGCACTCGCGGCTTCACCGCGGCTCATTCTGCTCGATGAGCCGTTCACGAACCTCGATCCCGAGCTCAAATACGAGTTGCAACGCTTGATTCGCGACCTCGTTCGTGAACTTGGATTGACGGCGCTCCTCGTGACGCATGACCGGGAAGAAGCGATGCTCGTCGCTGACCGGGTGACCCTGCTCGAAGCGGGGCTCGTCCGCGCGAGCGGCACCCCACAAGCGTTATCCGAGACGGAATCGACGTTCGGCGACTTTATCGAACTGGGTGGCAGTCTGTATCCCTCGCTTCATATCGAGGTGACGGACTCCCCGACGGACGAGACGGTCGTGCTGATCCGGTCGTTCACGCGATTCGGGCATCGTCTCGGCGAATATCGCCGCGGCCAGGGGGACTACGTCATCTTGCCACGGGATGAATCGTTCCGAGACGGTGAGACGTATTATTTACGTAAGAGACAAGGAGGAATATGATGTTAGACACATACGGTAGCCGGTTCGTTCGTCCCGTCATCGAACGTGGGGCCGACCGGCTCTTGAAATGGAAGTTCACCCCGAATGAGGTGACCGTCCTCGGGGGCATCATCGGCGTTTCGGTCGGTCTCTTCATTTACAACGACATGCTGTGGACGGCCGTCTTGCTATTATGGGTGTCCGGTCTGTTCGACGTCCTCGATGGGACGATGGCGCGTCGCTCGCAAAAAACTAGCTTCGGGACGGTACTCGATCTCGTGTTCGACCGCATCGTCGAGATTGCCGTCGTCATCGCGCTCGCCTTACGCCATCCGGAGCATATGCCGGTCTTTCTGCTGTTGCTCGGGTCGTTCGTCGTGGCGATGACATTGTTCCTCGCCGTTGGGGCGAGCAGCTCCCGTCGGTCGGAGAAGTCGTTTTATTACCAACCTGGTATTTTAGAACGGACGGAATGCTTCATCTTGTTCACGCTCATGATTTTATTCCCGACATGGATTGGCGTCATCGCGACGATTTTCCTCGTCCTTGAAGTGTCGACCATTTTACAGCGGTTGTTAGAAGCGCGGCGGATTTTACGATGAAGCCGCGTCTCGTCCTCGTCGGACTCGGTCACGGGCAACTTGAGATTCTCGCTCGGCTCGACGCGCTCCATGAACGGTATGACGTCCAGTATATCGGGGGACGCGAAACGATATACACGGGCGCGTTCCCGCAAGTGATCGCCGGGGAGATGGAATCGGCGACGACACGGTTGCGCCCTGACGTCACGCCGGTCGCCAATCGCCTCATCGGGCTCGATCCGGATGCCCGAATCGTCGAGACCGAACACGGGCAAGTCGGATATGATCTCCTCGTGCTCGCGACCGGTGCGAAAAGTCGTGGACTCGGGACGGGCCTCAAACCGATGACGTCATATGTGTTGGACGACATTGTCAACAGTGAGGCGGTCACCGTCGTCGGCGGTGGCAAGGCCGGGGTCGAGCTCGCCTTCGCATGCATCCGACAAAAGCGACGCGTGACATTGTATGCGCGTCGCCTGTTGCCTGAACTCCCACGGCGCGTCGCTAAGCGTATGGCACGTCGTCTCGTCCGGAGCGGCGTGACGATCATCCTGGGCCCGTTCCAACCCGGACAAGGGGACGGACTCGTCTTGGATGCGACCGGTGTCGTCGCCGACGACTGGTGGTCAGCGGCCGGACTGGCGGAAGAAGCGGCGTTCATCGAGACCGAAGACGATTTACGGCACCCGGTCTATCGCGATATCTTTGTTACGGGCGATATGGCAGCCCGATTGAACGGCGGCGTCGATGCCGTCCGCTCGGGCCGACACGTCGCACGTCTGCTGCTGGGCACAAAGCGGCCGTTCAAATCACGGACATCGCTCAACATCTTGCTGACGACTCCGGGACAAGCACTCTTGACGTACGGGAAGTTGACGTGGCACGGGCGGTTACCGTTTTGGTTGAAACGGACAATCGACCGACGCTACGTCGAACGATTTACTTGAAAGAACGAAAAAAGACGACCATGACGGTCGTCTTTTTGTTTAGTCGTTCAACGCATCGAGGAACGAGCGGATTTGCATCTCTGTCTTGGCGTTCGCCGAGTGGAGATGCTCTTGTTTGACGCCTTCTTTATAGAAGAGAAGCGAGGGAATGCCCCGTACTTCTTGCGCGTCCGACAGTTCCGGCAATTCGTCGCGGTCGACGACGTACCAGTTGAACTGTGGGTAGTCTTTGACGAGCTCGTCGACGTACATGTCGAGTCGACGGCAGTCAGGGCACCATGACGTCGTGAAGACGACCATGCCTTTATCTTGAATGGCTTCTTGGAATTGCTGATCGGATTGAATCGGTTTCATAAAAAATCTCTCCCTTCACGTATATTGTCTGTGTAATCGCAATGGGCGTCAACCGATTGGCATTCTCGGTCGCGCTGCAATATGTGATACACTAATAAAAATAGAACCGCAAGGGATAGGTGATGGTTATGGCGTTACGTCATGCACTACTCGGGTTATTGACCCATCAACCCGCTACCGGCTATGCCTTGAACGCGACGTTCAAAGCGCAAATGATTCATTTTTGGCACGCCCATCATACACAGATTTACCGTGAACTGTTAAAAATGGAAGACGAAGCACTCGTCTCCTCTGAGCATGTGGCCCAACATGATTTACCGGACAAAAAGATTTACTCGATCACCGACACGGGACGTCAAGAGTTGATCGACTGGTTGCGGCAACCGACCTCGTACCAACCGAAAATGAAAGACGAGAACTTGCTCCGGGTCAGCCTGTTGCAGTTGCTCCCGCTCGACGAGGCGATTCGCTACGTCGAAGAGACGAAAGCGCATCACGAGCAAGTCGCCCATCAAATCCGGGCGTTTCAAGCGGCCCATCAGTCCGAGGCCGATACGCTCGGCTATTTACTGACGAGCGAGTATGCGATTCGGATGATGGAAAACTACGCCGGTTGGGCCGATTGGGCCATCGAACAAATGAAACAACGTGACACCGATGCGACCTGACGTTCAGGTCGCATGTTTTGTGTAGGGGTGAATAGGCAGCCGTGCCAACAGCTCATCAAGTTTGTCCGAATCGACGTCGGCTTGATTGGCGGCAATCAATTCGTTCAATTGATCGACCGAAGAGGCACCCGGCAGGACGACGGCACACGTTCGTTTCGCGGCGGCAAGGGCGTAAGCTTGAATCGGCGTCGGGATCGTCGGCAACACGTCGCGTAACTCTGATGCAGTCCATGCTTCGAAGCCTTTGTCCGTCAAGCGCTCGGACCACTCGGCGGTCAATAGTCCTTTGGCGAGCGGTCCGCGCCCGACAATCGGGATGTCGAGGTCGAGTGATTCGACGCGACGATCGAGCAACGAATAGGGTGTCATCAAGACGTCGAGTTCACCGTGCTCGAGCCAATAGCGAATGACGTTCGGACGAATCGAGGACAGTCCGATTTGTCGGACGACCCCGGCTTGTTTTTGCCGGCGCATGAAGGCGATCGTCTCATCGAGGTCGTCCTCGATCGTGCCGCCATGGACGTAATATAAATCCAAATAGTCAGTCTGGAGACGTTCGAGCGAATCGGCGAGCGCCTGCTCCAAATACGCGGCGCTCGGATCCCAGCGCATCCCATCCTCCGTTCGCACGTTCCCGCCCTTGCTCGTCAAGAACAGCTCGTCCCGGCGTCCGGCAAACGTCGAACCGACTAGACGTTCCACCTCGAAGTGATCGTAGACGTCGGCCGTATCGAAATGCCGAATCCCAGCGTCGTAGGCGGCCTCTAGAATCCGACGACCTTCTGCTTCCCCGTGTTTTAAAATCGACATGGTTCCTAATCCTAACTCTGCCATTGATAATTCCTCCTTGTTCCGTCTGACGATATGAATCATAATCACAGTATATAGGAAAAGTGAGGGGTACATACAAATGGAAGAGAAAACGATTGAACGGGAAGTCATTTACGAAGGAAAGATCTTTAACGTTGAGAAACACGTCGTCTCGCTCCCGAACGGAGGGACCTCGGTCCGCGAGCTCGTCTACCATAACGGGGCCGTCGCCGTCCTCGTCGTCGATGAAGACGATCGCATCGTCCTCGTCGAGCAGTACCGGAAAGCGTTTGAATCGATGTCACTCGAGATTCCGGCCGGTAAATTAGAAGTCGGTGAGGAACCGCTCGCGAGCGCGAAGCGCGAACTCGAAGAAGAGACCGGTTATACGGCCGAGACGCTCGAAAAAATCTTCTCATTTTACGGGGCACCCGGTTTTTGTAGTGAACGGGTCGATGTCTATGTCGCCCACGGCTTGACGGCCGGTACGATGAACCTTGATGAGGACGAGTTTTTACAAGTCCAACGCTTCACGTTCGACGAGGCGGTCGACTTGCTGGCGAGTGGACGCATCACTGACGCGAAGACGATTATGGCGATTCAGTGGTGGCAATTATCTAAATTGAAATGATTCTAAACTAGAGTGAGTTATGTTACACTTACATAGGAATCATTTTAATTTGAAAAACCGGACGAACTTCGGTATGCTTTGAATAGTGAATTATGCTAAGAGGGGGCGCCTTATGGAAACGCGAATTGAACGGATCAAACAGCAATTGAGCGCCAAAGGATATAAATTGACACCGCAACGAGAATCAACTGTCCGGATTCTACTTGAGAATGAGACGGACCATTTGAGCGCAGAGAACGTGTTCATGCTCGTCAAAAGCATCGCACCGGAAATCGGGCTCGCGACCGTCTATCGGACGCTGGAGCTATTGACGGAGCTCGGTGTCGTCGACAAAGTCAACTTCGGTGACGGCGTCGCCCGTTTCGACCTCAGACCAGAAGGCGCGAACCATTCGCACCATCATCTCGTCTGTGTCGAGTGCGGTTCGGTCGAGGAGATCATGGAAGACTTGCTCGTCGACGTCGAGAAGAAAGTTGAAAGCAAATACGAATTTTTAATCAAAGATCATCGCTTGACGTTTCACGGCATCTGTAAAGTTTGCCAAGCCAAAGGCGTCACGCTCGAGGGTCATAAAGCAGTCATCAACGGATAAAGCAAGACAGGCAGCCCCTCAAAGGCTGCCTGTCTTTTGTATGTCGTCACGTCGTCAAGTAACGGGACAAGACGGTGGCGATCCCGTCTTCATTGTTCGATGTCGTCACTTCCGTGGCGATGGTCAAGATGTCCTCGACGGCGTTGCCCATGGCGACGCCGATGCCGGCATACTCGATGATCGACCGGTCGTTATGCCCGTCACCGAACGCGATGACATGCTCGCGGTCAATCCCAATCTCCCGGAACACATGATTAAGTGCCCGGGCCTTGTCGATTCCGAGATCCGTGAACTCATAGTACATGGCGGCCGTGAACATGCCGGTGACGCGGTCCGTGAACGGTCCGGCGAGAGAAGCGGCATGCGCCTGCAGATAGTCAGGTTGTCCCGCGACGAGAATCTTATAGACGGGGAAATGGATGGCGTCGGCGAGACGGGGTGCTTCCCGTAATCGGAACCGACCGCCGCGCGACTCATATTCGATGATATTGAACGGCTCACCGTTCAACTCGAGCATGCCGTTGAAGACGTCATTGACATACATATACGTCTCGTCATTGATCATCGGAATGACGTCGAAGCCGGTCAAATGATCCAAAATGGCACGAGCGTCGTTCGGATGAATCGCCTGTTCGAACAATGTTTCATTCGTCGCAGCATCCGTGACGCACGCCCCGTTCGAGGAGACGATGAGTCCCCCGTATTCATGCAGTCTGAGCTCTTCGGCGAACGGTTCGATGCCCCGTTTCGGCCGGCCGGAGGCGAGTACGACTTTTTTGCCTTCCGCCTGGAGGTCGAGCAATATCTGTTTCGTGCGCGATGAAATCATCTTCTGGTCGGTCAATAACGTTCCGTCAAGGTCGAGTAAAATCGCCTGAATCATCGTCTCATCTCCTTAAATCGTCAATTCAAGTTTATTTTGTTCGGGGTCGAGCAGGACACTTTCATAATAACCGTCTCCCGTCGTCCGCGGTCCGTCGATGAGCGGATACCCGTCGACTTCGAGTCGTCGTGTCAACGCATCGACCGCCTCTTTGCTACCGAGCGCGAACGCGATATGCGCGTAGCCGATCGTTTCGCGTGGTGTGCCTTGGACGTCCGGGCGTCGCATCAACTCGAGCCGGCATGTCGAATCAGGGAACGTCAGAAAATAGGATTCGAACTGTTTTTGTTCGTTCGTATACTTGTCGTTTGCAGTTGCCCCGAGGTACGTCTCGTAGAAGCGGCGCATCGGTTCGAGGTCGTTCACCCATATGGCGATGTGTTCGATTTTCATGTGAGTTCCTCCTTTGATGGTTGGTGCATGATCGAGTTCAAGCGTTCCGTGTTCAAGAGCATCCCGAGCATGATCAAGACGGTCACGAGCGGGAATAGGCCGAGCGACGTCTGAGACACGATGAGTCCGAATAGCGGTGGCAGGAACGTGCTGCCCGTGTAGGCGAACGCCATCTGGAAGCCCATCAACCGTTTTGCCCGTTCCTTCCCGAACCGCTGCGGCGTCTCATGAAGCATGCTCGGGTAAATCGGGGCCAAGCCTAGCCCGATACAAATCAATCCGATCAACATCGCTCCGGTCGCCGGAATGAGAAACACGAGGCTACCGATTAAAGCGAAGGTTTGCCCGAGCCGAATCATTTGTCGATTCGTGAAGCGGAACGAGAGGAACCCGCTCAGGAAGCGACCGAGCGTGATGCTGCCGTAATAGATTGACACCCACGTCGCGGCCGTCGCGACAGAGAACTGTTTCATCTGGACGAGATAACTGCTGGCCCACAGGCCGATGAGCGCCTCAATCCCACAATAGAGCAGGAACGTGGCTAGCGCATACGAGAGGCCTTTCGGCATCTTTCGTTCGAGCGCGGTCACGGCCGTCTCTTGTCGTTCGAGCGTGGAGGGCTCCGTTTTGTTTTCGCGCTTCCAGAGCGGGAACGACAGGAGCAGGAGGAAGGCGAGCGCGAACTGAATCAACGCGACGATTAAATAGCCGTCACGCCAACCGCTCTCCGTCAAGACACCGGCCATGACGAGCGGTCCGCCCGTCGCTCCGACGCCCCAGAAACAATGGAGCCAGTTCATATGGTGCGCCTGATGGTTTTCTGCGACGTAATGGTTGAGCGCGGCATCGACCGCCCCGGCACCAAGTCCGAGTGGAATCGATAGGACGAACAGCCAAATCAAGGACGGGGCCGCGTAAAAGCCGAGCAGGCACATTGCCGTCACGAGTCCGGAGCCGAACGTGACTTGCTTCGTATCGAAACGTTCGAGCAACCTACCGCTGAGTAGGCTCGATAAAATCGTGCCTGCAGCAATGGTCATAAAAATCCATCCGGCCATCGAGATTGGGGCGTTGAACTCGACGTGCATCAACGGCCAACTGACACCGAGCAAGGCGTCGGGCAGGCCAAGACTGATAAAGGCAATGTAAATCACGGTCAATAATAAAAATCCTGTCATAGTTCACCTCTTCAAATCGATTCAAGGATCAACCCGACGCAACGTCGAGCTAAGCCTGCGAAATAATCTTCCTCCCATATGCCGATCAATAAATCTGGGGTGTGAGCCGCCGGAATATGACGCTGGCAGGCGTGCCGAATCCCCTCCAACTCGGTATCGACGAGATCAACGTCCGAAAAAATGATGGCGTGCGGATTGAGTGTCGCGGTGAAGGTCGCGACGAGCCGACCGAGCGCATCGAGCGCGGCGTCCGACAATGGGGCCGGGGCCGACCGCTCACTCGCTATCCGGTCATGAAACGTCGAGTCGTCATAGAGCGGTAGAAACGAGATCTCCCCGCTGAACCCGGTCTTTCCACGGATGAGCTGTCCGTTGATGAGAATCCCGGCACCGGGTCCGTTTTTTCCCAGATAGATGTAGACGATTGACTGGTCGCCAGTGAGTTCGTGCGTGTGTCCGTATCCATAGACAGCCGCGTTCATGTCGTTCTCGATGACGGCAGGGCGAGCGGTGCGTGACTCGACCCAATGTTTCAAGTCGAGGTGTGCGAACGTCGTATAGTCCGGGGCGAAGATGACCGTCCCGTCCGCGACGGCCGCCGCGACACCGATGGAGATCGCACTCACGTCGGAGGTCTGGTCCAACTGTCGATCGAGTACCGCACCGAGCGCACCAAGGTGGTCCCCGTCTAGAATCATTTGCGTCCCGTCGTCAATCGTTGCGCCTTTGCAATCGATGAGACGATAGCGGACGACCGTCTTCTCGACGTATAGCGTCAATCCGTGCGTGAACCGCTCATTATAGATGTAACGTTTGGCAGGGCGTCCGCCGCGTGAGTCCTCAAATCCGTGTTCGAACACTTCACCGGCTTGCATCAACTGCTCTAACTGCTTCTTGACGGTCGGAAAGCTGAGCCGGGTCGCCTCCGAGATGGCGGCGACGGTCGAGCGGCCGTTCAAGACGAGTTGCCGTCTGACGGCGACCGTCAGATTAGTAGTGGTCTGGTCCATGGACGACTCCTTCCTAACTTTTTAAATTGGTTTAATAAGTCGACTTGAGTGTATCAAATTGTGACGAGATTCGTAAGCCCCCAATCGGAAGGAAAGCGTAAAAACCTCACCAAAATCCGTCACAAAAAAGCTTTAAAAAAAATGAGGTCAGACGTCTTCACAACGGTTTACATAAGTGATATGATGTAAGCGTATTCAGGTGTAACGAGAAAGGAGGGGGATGTCATGCGTTCGCAAGTCGAGTCATTTTTGCAGTACATGACGGTAGAAAAACGAATGTCAACGAACACGAGACAAGCCTATGCGAGCGATTTGACCCAGTACTTATCGACGTTGACCCAACTCGGGGTGACCGAATGGAATGAAGTCACGCGGGCACATATCGTCAAGCATATGGAAGAGTTGTCGCAAGCCGGTCGGGCCGCCTCATCATTGCGGAGGGCCGTCAGTTCGATTCGGACGTTCCATCATCATTTAAAGATGACGGGTGGGGCAACGACTGACCCGGCGCTCTATTTAGAGACGCCGAAAGCAGAGCGCCATCTGCCGGACACGTGGTCGCAAGACGAAGTCGAGCGGTTACTCGACAGCGTTCCGACGTCAGACCCGCTTGCGCTGCGCGATCGGGCCATGCTCGAACTGCTCTACGGCACGGGCATGCGCGTCAGTGAACTTCTTGGGCTCGATTTGGATGATTTACAGTTCGAATTGGGGTATCTACAGTGTGAAGGCAAAGGCGAGAGTGCCCGGATTATCCCGGTGTCATCGGTCGCCCAAAGTTTTGTCGAACGCTATATCCAGCAGGCGCGTAACGGGCTCGGTGGTCGGGAGACCGAGGCGTTGTTCTTGAACGGACGTGGCGGCCGGCTCAGTCGTCAAGGATTCTGGAAGATGATTAAACGACGGGCCAAAGAGGCTGGCATTCAAAAAGAGATCACGCCGCACGTGCTCCGGCATTCGTTCGCGACACACTTGCTTGAGAACGGCGCCGACCTTCGGGCCATCCAACAGATGCTCGGGCATGCAGACCTCTCCACGACTCAAATTTACACACATGTCAATAAGGCACGACTTCATGATGTCTATCGAAAACATCACCCGCGTGCGTAACGACACCAAAGGAGGAACTTTTTGTGAAGAAATTTAAACGTATTTTCTTGGTCGTCATGGACTCGGTCGGAATCGGGGAGTCCCCGGATGCCGATCAGTTCGGCGACGTCGGTTCGGACACGCTCGGACATATCGCCCGTGAGCATGGTGGTTTAAACATGCCGCATATGGGCCGTCTCGGCTTGTCGAACATTAAGCCGATTGAAGGAATCGAATCATCGGAGACGCCTAGCGCCTACGGACGCATGGAAGAGATTTCAGCAGGTAAAGACACGATGACCGGCCATTGGGAGATCATGGGCCTTCATATCGATACGCCGTTTCGCGTCTTCGAAGAGTTCCCGGATGACTTGATCAATCGTCTCAAAGAGTTCAGCGGTCGTGACATCATTGGCAACAAGCCGGCATCAGGCACAGAGATTTTGGATGAGCTCGGTGAAGAACACGTCAACACGGGCGCCTTGATCGTCTACACGTCGGCTGACTCTGTGCTTCAAATCGCGGCGCATGAAGAAGTCGTCCCGCTCGACGAGTTGTATCGCATCTGCGAATACGCCCGTGAAATCACGCGCGAAGACCCGTACATGCTCGGTCGCATCATCGCCCGCCCGTTCCTCGGAACACCTGGCGCTTGGGTCCGTACGTCGAACCGCCACGACTATGCGCTCAAACCGTTCGGCAAGACGGTCATGAACACGCTCGAGACGGCCGGGAAAGACGTGATCGCCCTCGGGAAAATCAGCGATATTTACGACGGCGAAGGCGTCACGAAAGCGATTCGGACGAAGTCGAACATGGACGGGATGGACAAGCTTGTCGAATCGCTCGATGAAGACTTCGAAGGACTCTGCTTCTTGAACCTCGTTGACTTTGACGCACTCTTCGGTCACCGCCGTGACCCAGAAGGCTATGCGATCGCGCTTGAAGAGTATGACGCCCGTCTACCAGAAGTGATGGAGAAGTTGCGTGAAGACGACTTGCTCATCATCACGGCCGACCACGGGAACGATCCGACGGCACCAGGCACGGACCATACGCGTGAATACGTGCCGCTCATCGTTCATCATCACGGCGCGACAGCAGTCGACCTCGGGATTCGAGGAACGTTCGCCGACATCGGCGCCACAGTCGCGGATAACTTCGATGTCGATGCACCAGTACACGGAAAGAGTTTCTTAAACGAAATTTGAGGAGGCACTACTCATGGTAAATTGGAACGAAACAAAGGCATTTTTACAGGAACGCATGAACGGAACACCAGAAATCGGACTCATCCTCGGCTCAGGACTCGGCGTCCTCGCTGATGAAATTGAAAACGCGGTCAAAATCCCTTACGAGGACATCCCGCACTTCCCGGTATCGACCGTCGAAGGACACGCTGGACAACTCGTCTTCGGTGACCTCGAAGGAAAACGCGTCGTCGCGATGCAAGGACGATTCCATTTCTATGAAGGTTACTCGATGGAACAAGTCACGTTCCCGGTCCGCGTCCTCAAATTGATCGGTGTCGAGACGCTTATCGTCACGAACGCGGCTGGTGCTTGCAACGAGTCATTCAACCCGGGCGATTTGATGATCATCACGGATCACATCAACTTCTTCGGCACGAGCCCGCTCATCGGCAAGAACGCGAGCGACTTCGGGACACGTTTCCCAGATATGTCAGAAGCGTACGATAAAGAGCTCGTCACGTTGACGGAAGGTGTCGCTGCGAAGCTCGGCCTCTCGATTCAAAAAGGCGTCTATTTCGGAAACACAGGTCCGACATACGAGACACCAGCTGAAGTGAAGATGGCACGCCTCCTCGGCGGCGACGTCGTCGGCATGTCGACGGTACCTGAAGTCATCGTGGCCCGTCATTCGGATATGCGTGTGCTCGGCATCTCGTGCGTGTCGAACATGGCAGCCGGGATTTTAGATCAACCGCTCAACCATGAAGAGGTCATCGAGACGACAGAACGCGTCCGCCAAGACTTCCTTTCACTCGTACGCGGCACGATTCAAAGCATGTAACCACTACCCAATTAGGAGGACGAAACTTATGCGCATGGTCGATTTGATTTTGAAAAAACGTAACGGTGGCGAATTAAACGAAGAGGAGATTCGCTTCATCATCGAAGGCTTCACGAACGAGACGATTCCTGATTATCAGATGTCGGCCCTTTCAATGGCTATTTACTTTAACGGCATGACAGAGAAAGAGACGGCAGCCTTGACGATGGAGATGGTCAAGTCTGGTGACGTCATCGATCTTTCGAACATCCAAGGTAAAAAAGTCGATAAACACTCGACCGGCGGTGTCGGTGACAAAATCAGCTTAATCGTCGCTCCGCTCGTCGCGTCAATCGGCATTCCGGTCGCGAAGATGAGCGGGCGCGGTCTCGGCCACACGGGCGGGACAATCGATAAGCTCGAATCGTTCCCTGGCTTCAACGTCGAGTTGACGGAAGAACAGTTCACGAAGCAAGTAAACGATATCAAGATGTCAATCATCGGTCAGACGGGTAACTTGACGCCTGCCGACAAACGTCTTTACGCACTCCGTGACGTGACGGCGACGGTCGATTCAATCCCGCTCATCGCGAGCTCGATCATGTCGAAGAAAATCGCGGCCGGTGCCGACAGCATCGTCCTCGACGTCAAGACGGGTTCAGGCGCGTTCATGAAGTCGTTCGATGATGCAAAAGCGCTCGCTGAAGAGATGGTCGCCATCGGGAAGAACGTCGGCCGTCAAACGGTCGCCGTCATCACGGACATGGACCAGCCGCTCGGTTTCGAAATCGGGAACGCGAATGAAGTGAAAGAAGCGATCGAAGTCCTATCGGGCAAAGACGTGAACGACTTGAAGACGATTGCCCTCACGATCGCCGGCCATATGGCTGTACTTGGCGAGTTCTATCCGACGTTCGACGAGGCGTACGCTGACCTGGAGAAACGGATGGCGGATGGTCATGCCCTCGAAGTGTTCCGTCAGTTCGTAGCGGCACAAGGTGGCGACGCGTCGCTCGTCGATGACTTGTCGAAACTTCCGCAAGCGAAGTATGAGACGACGTTCGTCGCGAAACAAGCGGGTTACGTCGAGTCGATTATCGCTGACGAAGTCGGTGTGGCAGCGATGCTCCTCGGCGCAGGTCGGGCGACAAAAGATGATCAGCTCGACTTTGCGGCTGGGATCACGCTCGAGAAGAAAGTCGGTGACAAGGTCGAAGCCGGTGACGTGATCGCCGTGCTCCGTTCGAACAAAGAAGATATGACGTCTGCGCTCGAGCGGATGGACCACGCGTATACGATCGGTGCGACAGAGCCGGAGGCCCGTCCACTCGTCCACGCTGTCATCCAGTAAGTAGCAAGTCAGAACGTCTGTTTCCACAAAATAGTGGAGACAGACGGTTTTTTTTGATAGAATGGGCAATGTGTGAGTGAGAAAGACAATATGAACATAAAGGGGTAACTTGATATGAAAAAAGGATCAATGAAATTAGAGAACGGCGAAATGATCGAATTCGATTTGTTCCACGATGCGGCACCGATCACGGTTGAAAACTTCGAGAAGCTCGCGAACAGCGGTTTCTATAACGGTTTGACGTTCCACCGGGTCATCCCAGGCTTCGTCAGCCAAGGCGGCTGCCCAGAAGGCACAGGCATGGGCGGCGCAGGCTACACGATCCCATGTGAGACGTCGACGTCGTTCCCGTACAAGCATGAAGCCGGTTCGCTCTCAATGGCGCACGCTGGACGCAACACGGGCTCGTCACAGTTCTTTATCGTCCATGAGCCACAACCGCACCTTGATGGCGTCCACACGGTCTTCGGAAAAGTGACGTCTGGCCTCGAGCACGCGGTCAAACTTCGTCAAGGCACGAAGATGGCCGAAGTCAAAGTTTGGGACGAGAATTGATTTCTGCCTGAATGTTATGACACAATGAGCCATGTCTCTCACGTGTTCACTTAGTGAAACATGAATGACTAAAGGTGGTGAAACCAGCGATGCTGGTGAAATATAAACAATCGTACGAAAAGACGGCGATGGGCTTGCTCGCGTTCTCATGTAGCGACAAATCTCCGCTCGCCTTGCTCGAACTCGTCCGATCCTACGAAGAAGACCCTGCCAAATTCCTTTATCTCTGGAGAGTCGGGGAAGACTTCGTCGGGATCATCGGGATGGAGCAACAAGAGACGACGATGTTCATCCATCATATTGCGTTGTCTCCGTCGTTCCGTGGCGAGAAACGTTCCTATGAACTGCTCGATGAGACCCGGAACTTATTGCCGCTCGACTTGAAGCTCGTCGGTCAAGGCAAGACCGGGGACTTGCTCGATAAATGGAATCAAGTCGTCATCTAAAAAAAGCTAGGCTCAGCGCCTAGCTTTTTTGCGTGCCTCGAGCGCCCGGAGCCGCTCGGTGACGACCGGTGTCCGGTCTCGATACATATGTTTATGGACGAGCTCGTCAAACGTGAGCGCGGTCGGTTCGAATGTCGGTTTCAAGCGCTCGATTTGTCGGCGCGTCGATTTGTCGAGCGGCAACGTCTCGGGGAGCGGCCAACACTCCAAATCCTTGGCGAACGTTTCCACATCGATGCCGTGCCCCTCGAGCTCGGTCGCGGCCAGCCCAAGCTTCTGTTGTAACGCCGCGATGCTCTTTTTCGCACCGGCCGTATTGCCGCGGCGGGCATGGTAATGGGCGACGGCGTACTGAATCAAGGCGGCGTAACCTAAATCTTGACGGCCTCCGTCTTGCCATGCTTCCTCGAGCACTTCGTGGCATTCGAAATAATCGGCATGGCATTCAAACAAGAGCGTATACTGGATTAAAGGCGTTGACATCAAATTTCTCCTTTCGTGGTCACGGTACTACAAAACATGTTATACTAAAGCGCAAAAATGTAAATGGCAGGTGTCTCTATGGAAGCGTACAACGTCAAAATCGATACGTTCGAAGGTCCGCTCGACTTGCTGCTCCACTTGATCGGCAAGATGGAGCTCGATATCGCGGACATCTCTGTCTCCGAGGTCACGGACCAGTATGTCGCCTTTATCCGGACGATGCAAAAATTTGAGCTCGATGTGGCCAGTGAGTATTTGGTCATGGCGGCGACGTTGCTCCAATTGAAGAGCAAGCAGCTGTTGCCACCGGTACCGGTCGAAGAGGATGACATTCCTGACTTCGGCGAAGAACCGACCCGCGAAGGGTTGATTCGACAGTTGATTGAATATAAGGCCTATAAAGAAGCGGTCGTGTTCATGCGCGAGCAGGAAGAGTCTCGGCTCGAACTGTACAGCCGTCCAGGCGAAGATTTTACGCGCTATATGTCCGACCTCGTCCAACCGTATGACGGACCGCTCAACTTCTCGGACTTGTTGCACGCCTATTCGAAGATGGTCGAACGCAAGCGGTGGAAAGAACGCCGCAAGAAGACGATCAAGCGCGAAGAACGGACGCTTGAGGAGCAGATGACGCGGTTGCACGAGCACGTCTCGGCAGCAGGGACGACCTCGTTCTTTTCGTTTTTTGAAGAGCGGCCCGATGTCTCCGACCTCGTCGTCACGTTCATGGCGTTGCTTGAGCTAATCAAGTTGCGTGTCGTCACGACCAAACAAGAAGAACGGGACATTCAAATCTCGTTCGTCGAATCATCAAAGGAAAGGAATGAAGCCGTTGCTGTCTTATGAAACGATTATTGAGAGTCTACTGTTCGTCGTCGGCGAAGAAGGGATGGAAGTGCGTGCCCTCGCGGATACGCTCGACATTTCGGAAGCCGCCGCCCGCGAACAGTTGAGTAAGCTAGAAGTATCGTTTAAAGACTCCGGTCGCCCGTTCCAATTGATTGAATCGGCGGGCGTGTACAAGCTCGTGACGGTCCCCGAGGTATCCGAGTATATTCAGCGTTACGTCGGCACGATGGCCGAACAAGCGTTGTCTCGGGCCGCGATGGAGACGCTCGTCATCATCGCGTACAAGCAACCGGTCACCCGGGCCGATATCGAAGAAGTTCGGGGCGTCAAAGTCGAACGCGTCATTCATACGCTGTTATCAAAAGGGTTGATTGAGTCGGCAGGCCGTGCCAAGACGATCGGACGGGCTAAGTTGTACCGCACGACCGAGCATTTCCTGGACCATTTCGGGTTTAATTCACTTGATGAATTGCCCCCATTAACGTTTGAAGACGAGCTCTCGGACGAAGGCGATTTGTTCTTCGGCCAGCCGTCTGCGATTATGCAAGATAGATTGGAGAATGAATAAATGGAACGTTTACAAAAAGTGATTGCCCAAGCAGGTGTCGCCTCACGGCGCAAAGCCGAAGAAATGATTTTAGATGGACGGGTCCGCGTCAACGGGAAAGTCGTGCGCGAACTCGGGACGAAAGTCGGACCGAAGTCTGAAGTCGAAGTCGACGGTGTGAAAATCGAACAAGAAGAGCATGTCTACTATGTCCTCTACAAGCCGAGCGGTTACGTCTCGACGGTCGAAGACGATAAAGGTCGTAAAGTCATCACCGACCTCGTCCCACCCGGATCACGTGTCTTCCCGGTTGGACGTCTGGACTATAACACGACGGGACTCATCATCTTGACGAACGATGGAGAGTTCTCGAACATGATGACCCATCCGAAGTTCAAAATCCCGAAACGCTATGTGGCGAAAGTGAAGAACATTCCTTCGTATATCGCGATGAAACAACTCGAGTCGGGCGTCGAGCTCGATGACGGATATAAGACGGGCAGTGCCCAAGTGAAGATGAAGACGGTCGACCATAAGAAAAACTCGGCCATTCTAGAAATCGTCATCTCGGAAGGCCATAACCGTCAAATCCGCCGCATGCTCGAAGCAGTCGGTTCGGAAGTCATCAAATTGAAGCGCGAACAGTTCGGTTTCTTGACGCTCGACGGTCTCACGACGGGCGAATGGCGTGAACTGTCACGCAAAGAAGTATCCAAGTTGCGTGAACTTGCCAACCCGACCGTACCCCCTGTACAACGAGGCAAGAAAAAGAAAAAATAACAACTAAAAAATCGTCCTGAGATAGGATGATTTTTTAGTTTGTGGAGATTGTGTGACAAAAAGATGAAAAAAGTCTGTTAATGTGCGTTTTTGGTGTTTTTTCAGTACAATAACAACTGAAGGATGGTGTGAACTCATGACGAAAGAAACAAAGTCGGGTGATCGCATGAATCAGGCGATGGCCCATAAGAAAAAACGGTCATTTTGGCGGCTCATGATCATGACGATGGTCCTGTTCGCAGGAGCGGTCGTCATCATGCAATTGATTGAACAAGCCGGTAACGACGGACGGGTCGAGGCCGGTGACGATGCGCCGAACTTCAAGCTCGTCAGTTTAGACGGGACGACGATGGTCGAGCGCGAGACATACGACGGCAAAGGGCTGCTCGTGAACTTCTGGGGCACGTTCTGTGAACCGTGTGAGAAAGAGATGCCGGTCGTCCAGGACAACTATGCGGCCCTTCAAGACATGGGCGTCGATTTTTGGGCGGTCAATGTCGGTGAGACACCGCTCCGAGTCGATAACTTTGTGAACGACCTCGGCGTCAAGCTCGACTATCCGATTTTGATGGACACGCGCAGCGAAGTCGAGAAGGCGTACGGGATTTATAACTTGCCGGTCACGTTCGTCATCGATGCCGATGGCAAAGTGATTGAAAAGTACGAAGGTGAACTCACGAAAGAGAAACTGATGGAGTTGGCCGAGAAGTCATTGTAAGCGAACGGGGGGCGCACATATGCTAGATATGAAATACGACGGCGCCGATTTACGATCGAAGCGTCGTCCACGGTCATGGATTGACCGGGTGTGGAGCTTTTTTGCATCGGTCAAGGTCGGTCTATGGCTCATCGGGCTCATCATCGTCGGATCGGCGATCGGAACGATTTTCCCGCAAGAGATGTATATTCCGCAACAGTTGCCGGCGAGCCAGTATTATACGGACGAGTACGGGACACCGGGAACGATTTATTACACGTTAGGATTCCATAACCTCTATACATCGTGGTGGTACATCACGTTGATCGTCATGCTGACGTTATCGCTCATCGTCGTGTCAATCGACCGATTTTTCCCGCTATATAAAGCGTTGAAAAACCAGCCGGTCCGACGTACCGATCGCTTCATGCGCGGACAACGTCTGATTGGGGAAGGCAAAGGCTCGGACGAACAAATCGATGCGTTCGGCGACGCCTTAAAAGCGAAGCGCTATCAAGTGAAGCGTGACGGCGACGCCTTACTCGCCGAAAAATACCGTTTTGGCCGTTGGGGCCCATACGTCAACCACATCGGGCTCGTCATCTTCTTCATCGGGGCGATGCTACGCGTCTTTCCGGCATTCCATACGGACACGCTCGAATGGGTGCGCGAAGGCGATACGGTTCCGCTCGAGGCGACGGATGATGAATATTATCTCCGCAACGATCAATTTATTTTAGAGATGTATGATCCGGAAAACAACGCCGAAGATGCGAAGTTTGCCGAGGCAATCGAAAAAGCGGGTGCTGTCCCAAAAAACTATGAGACGGAATTGACGCTGTTCAAGAAGACCGGAACGAACGAGGACGGATCGCCGCAACTCGAGGAAGTCGATACCGGTTCGACGAAAGTGAACCATCCGTTCAAGTTTGAAAAATATGAAGTGTATCAAGAACAGTATTCGAGTCGTCCAGAGTTCTTGTCAATGTCATTCAACGTCGCTGATAAAGAGACAGGCGACGTGTATGGACCGTTCACGGTCGATTTGACGAATCCGGAGACGACATACGACCTCGGTGACGTCACGGTCAAACTGAACGACTTATACCCGGACTTTGAAGTCAAGGACGGCCAGCCGAACACGAAATCGCCACGGGCGCTCAACCCGGCCTTCTTCATGGCGATTGACACACCGGACGGCACGACCGAATCGAACTTGATCGGGATTCGCTTGAACGTTGCCGACGAGGAGAATCGCTATGCGGTCCAATTCGCCGGGACGGAGATGGCGAGCACGAGCGGTCTTCGCGTCAAGAGTGACTCGACGTATCCAGTGTTAATCGTCGGGGGAATCATCTTCATGGTCGGGATCGTGATGGGTATGTATTGGCCGCACCGTCGCATCTGGATTCGCCGTCACGGCGAGACGGACGTGCTTGTCGCCGGTTTCACGAACAAGAACCCATCTTCACTTAACCGCGAAATCACACCGCTCCTAGAGAAACATGGCCTGCCGATCTGGGAAGATCAGGCACGGTTTGAAAAAAAGACAGACGACAACTCAACCAATGAAAGAGGGGAATCATAATGGAGTGGATTCAGTGGAGCAGTCGTTTGCTCTTCATCGCGTTCATCCTGTATGCTGTCGCGACCGTGTTGTTCACGATCGCGGTCAGCGGGATGCGCAAAGACCGCAACGTCAACCGTATCGCCTATGGAAAGTATGCGTTCATGCTGGCGGTCATCGGCTTTATTGCCCAAATGGGATATTTTATTTTACGGTGGGTTGGGGTCGGCTATGCGCCGGTATCGAACCTATACGAATACACGACGTTCTTCGGAATGATGATGGTGCTTGGCTTCCTCGTCGTGTATGGCATTTATAAGAATGATGTGCTCGGGTTGTTCGCCATGCCGGTGGCGTTGCTCGTCATCGCGTTCGCCTCGATGTTCTCGAGCGAAGTGGCACCGCTCATCCCAGCCTTGAACAGTGTCTGGTTGAAGATTCACGTCACGACCGCAGCGCTCGGACAAGGGATTCTGGCCATCAGCTTTGCATCAGGCCTCATCTTCTTGCTAAACGAGACATCGATGCGCGAGCAGTCGAAGTCTCGGACGTGGCTTGAAGTCACGATGTTCGTACTCATGTGTACGCTCGGCTTCATTCTCGTCTCGATGCTCTTCAAGGCGATTGGCGCCGGTGGCGTCGTCGAGTTCACGAACGATCGCGGAACGCAAGAGTCGTATGAGTACTTCATGCCGATGCTGTTCGTACCGGAAGGGGCGCAACTTGTCTCTGGTGCCAGCGGCTTGTCACTCGAGTTGCCGACGTTCATCAACACGTTGAAATTGAACACACTCATCTGGTCGGTCATCGCCGGCGTCGTGATTTATGTGTTGCTCCGTTTCGTCATCTTACGCAAGCGCGTCGCCGAGGCGTTACAGCCGCTCGCGAAAAAGGTCGACCTCGACCTCGCTGACGAGATCAGTTACCGTTCGATCGCCATCGGCTTGCCGGTGTTCATTCTCGGGGGCCTCATCTTCGCCATGATTTGGGCCCAAATCGCCTGGAACCGTTTCTGGGGCTGGGACCCGAAAGAAGTGTGGGCGCTCATCACGATGCTCATCTATATCTATTACTTGCATATGCGGATCCAGCGTGGCTGGACGGGAACGAAAGCGGCTTGGCTCTGTGTCGGTGGATTCGCCGTCATCATGTTCAACCTCGTCTTCGTCAACCTTGTCATCGCCGGTTTGCATTCATATGCGTAAACAAAGAAGTCACTCCGGTGGCTTCTTTTTTCATGGCGCTATCAACTGACCGTTGTGAAGCCAAATAATAGAGTGGTATAGTTATGAAAGAGAGCGAAATGTTCACAATTGTGCAACAATCGCTACATCTTGTAATGGTTCGATTAGGAGGTTTAGTGGATGGCTAATAAAACAAAAATTTTAGTGGTCGACGACGAGGAAAGAATTCGCCGCCTATTAAAAATGTATTTGGAACGGGAACAGTACGTGATTGTCGAAGCGACGAACGGGGAAGAGGCGTTACAGCTCGCCCTCGAGCATAATTTCGATGTCATCTTGCTCGATTTGATGATGCCGAAAATGGACGGTGTCGAGGTGTGTACCGAACTTCGCAAATCGAAAGCGACGCCGGTCATCATGTTGACGGCGAAAGGGGAAGAAGTCGACCGTGTCCAAGGGTTCGAGGTCGGGGCCGACGATTATATCGTCAAACCGTTCAGCCCGCGTGAGGTCGTCCTACGCGTCAAGGCGCTCCTCCGCCGTTCAGGATCGACCAAATATTTACGTACGGCTGAAAAATCAAAAGACTTAATCGTCTTCCCGCATTTGACGATCGATAACGACGCGCACCGTGTCACGGTCGACGGAGAAGAGATTGCGCTCACGCCGAAAGAATATGAATTGTTGTTCTTCTTGGCCAAGCAAGTTGACAAAGTGTTCTCACGGGAACAGCTATTAAAAGAGGTCTGGAACTATGAATTCTTTGGAGACCTTCGAACGGTCGACACACACGTGAAGCGACTCCGGGAAAAGTTGAACCGGGTCTCTCCAGAAGCCGCGCACATGATTACGACGGTATGGGGTGTCGGTTACAAGTTCGAAGTCGTCAGTGAGTGATGATTCGCCGCAATAGCATCGTCACAAAGCTGTGGTTGACGATTCTCGTGTTGGTCAGTCTTATCTTGTTCATCGTCTCCGTTCTGATGCTCGAGTTTTTCAACTCGTTTCATATTGATCAGGAACGAGGCCATTTGGCCAAACTCGGGGGACAAGTTCAATCCGTACTGCTCCAAGAAGGGGACGCATCGCGGACGGTTGATCAAATCATCGAAGTGTACGGCGCCAACTATATATTGGAGAACGGGACGGTCCGCTCGAATTTCGGGACCGAAGTAGATGGGCTCATGACCGAACTCGGACGTCAAGACTGGGAAGCGTATCAAGCCGTCGGAGAGACGTCGATCGGGAACTTCTCGTCGTTTGACGACCAGGCCGCGCTCGCATACCGGACGACGTTCTCACTCGAGACGGGCGAGTATACGCTTTATTTGATTGAACCGCTTGATGCGATCTCGAGTGCGAACGAAGGGGCCCGGACGATCATCTTTTGGACGGTCGCCTCGGCCATCATCGTCACGACCGTGTTCGCGTTCTTCTTATCGACGCGCATCACGGCACCGCTCCGGGAGATGCGCGACGCCGTCAACAAGACAGGGGAAGGGCAGTTCGACCTGCGCCTCGTTCAAAAGTCGAACGATGAGATCGGCGAACTGGCCGGCTCGTTCAACGCGATGAGCAGCCAGCTGTCTACGTATGTGAACGCGCTCGATCGGGAACGGCTACAATTGGCCTCGATTTTACGGTCGATGGCCGATGGGGTCATCACCCTCGACCGCCATGCGAACGTCATCGTGACGAATCCGCAGGCCCAACCGCTCCTCATTGACGAGCAACCGCACGAAGTCGTGTTGTCGCTCTATGAGGACGTCGTCGCCGGGGCTCCGGAGAAGACGATCGAAGTGAAACAGCTCGACCATTACTACACGTTGACCGTGACACCGCTTCTTGGCGAGGACGATTTCGAAGGGGCCGTCGTCGTCATCCGTGACACGACAGAGAGCCATCGCCTCGACAAGATGCGGACCGATTTCGTCGCCAACGTCAGCCATGAACTCCGGACCCCGCTCGTGACGCTCCAAGGGTATTCCGAGGCGATTATCGACGGTATGACCGAGAGTGATGATGCGACGAAAGAATTCGCGTCCATCATCTATGATGAGTCACTCCGGCTCGCCCGTCTCGTCAACGATTTACTCGACTTGGCACGGATTGAATCAGGCAAAGAGACGATGCAATTCGCAACGTTCGACCTCGGTGAGTTTTTACCGCGCGTCATGCGCAAGTTCAACCAGATGGCGAACGAGAAAGGGATCACCCTCTCGACTGAGGCTCCGCGTCACACGATTGAGGCGGACGGGGACCGATTGGAACAAGTGTTCACGAATTTGATCGGCAATGCCATCGCACATACCGAGTCCGGTTCGATTCGACTCGAAGCGAGCGCAGAAGAGACCGGCTTCATGATCCGTCTGTCTGACACGGGCAGCGGCATCCCGAAAGAAGATTTACCGTTCGTGTTCGAACGGTTTTACAAAGCGGATAAAGCACGGACGAGCGGCGGCAAGGCGGGTACCGGTATCGGTCTCGCCATCGTCAAGAACGTCATCGATGCCCATCACGGCACGGTCGACGTCTCAAGCGCGCTCGACGAAGGGACGACGTTCACAATCCGTCTCCCGTACACGCAACCGCAGGCATAACGACAATGGTGACTCCTATGGGTCACCATTTGTGGCATAAAGGAGGAAATGACATGAAACTGTACACACGAGGCGGGGACAAGGGCGAGACGTCGCTCATTGGTGGACGCGTCTTGAAAGTCCATCCCCACATCCAGGCGATGGGGCTGTTAGATGAGTTGAACAGTCAGATCGGTCTCGCGCTCGCCCATCAGACGGACGAGACGCTCCGGACCCAATTGACACGAATCCAGCACGACTTGTTCGATCTCGGCTCGGAGCTGATGTATAAACAAGACCCGCCGCAACAAGTCGATTTAGTAATCGTCACGGAGCTTGAGACGTGGATTGACGAGCTTGAGGCCAAATGTCCTGAGCTCGTCCGGTTCATTTTGCCGGGAGGCAGTGTCGGAGCGGCAAGCCTGCATGTGGCGCGCACCGTCTGTCGCCGTGTCGAACGAGAACTTGTCAATGTCGATGCAGCCGTCCGTCAACTCCCGTACTACAATCGATTGAGTGATTACTTATTTACTGCGGCCCGTTACGCCAACGTCGTGGCCGGTGTGCCTGATCAAGAGTACGCCCGCGGTGCCGATGTCTTTAAAACGAAAAAGAAGAAGGAGTAGATCCAGTTATGAAAGGAATCGAACAATTTCAACAGCGATTGCACTATTCGGTCTACCCGACCCAAAAATTCAAGACGACGACATGTCTCGTCTCGTTCGCGGCGCCATTGTCGCCTGAGACGATTGCAGCCCGCGCCTTGTTGCCGTATGTGATGGAGAAGGCGACGGAAGCCTATCCGTCGATCGAACTGTTCCATACACCGCTCGAACAACTGTATGACGCAAGCCTGTACGCCGGGGCCTCAAAAGTCGGCAAAGAGCATATCATCCAGTTCCAGCTTGAAGTCGTGAACGATGAACTCGTCGGCGAACCGGTGCTCGCTCAAGCCATCAAACTGCTCGAGGAAGTGCTACTTCGTCCGAACGCCTATGACGGGGCGTTCCAACCGCTCATCGTCGAGCAAGAGGCTCGTCTACAGCGTCAACGGATCGAATCGGTATACGATGACAAGATGCGCTTTGCCCAACAACGTCTACAAGAGCTGCTCGGCGAAGAACTCGCCATCCCATCGCTTGGGACACTTGACCAGTTGGAGCACGTGACACCTCGGACGTTGTTCGAGGCGTATGAAGCGATGATCCGTCACGACCGCGTCGACGTCTATGTCGTCGGGGACGTCAGTCGTGAACAAGTGACGGACGCGTTCGCCCCGCTCGAAGGGCTCGGAGAACGTCTCGTTCGGGAGTATCCCCAGCCGGTCGACCGTGAGTTTCAACGGCTCGAGGAACATCAAGCCATCAATCAGAGCAAGTTGCACCTCGCCTATCAAGTCGACATCGACCCGAGAAGTGAGGACGCCGTCCGGATGCAAGTCGTCAACGGCTTATTCGGCGGCTTCCCGCACTCGAAACTGTTCATGAATGTCCGTGAAAAAGAGAGCTTGGCCTATTACGCGGCCTCGCAGTATAGCTCGCTCAGCCGGATGTTGTTCGTCTACGCCGGAATCGATGCCTCGAACCAGGCCAAGACCGAGGCGATTATCGCCGACCAGCTAGCCGACCTTCAAGCCGGCACGTTCGAGGATGAGACGCTCGAACAGACGAAAGCGATGTTATTCCATCAGCGTCGTCAACTCGGCGACAATCCGCGCCAATTGATCGCTTGGATGAGCGGTTCGGACATCCGTCCGTTCTCGCTCGACGAAGAGATGGCGATTATCGAACGGACGTCGCGTCAAGACGTGGCCGCGCTCGCGAACCGATTGACGCTACAGGCCGTCTATTGTTTAAAGGGGGGAACCGCATGAAACTCGATTTTCCAAACGTCGGAGAGACGCTTCATCATACCGTCCTCGAGAACGGATTGACGGTTTACTTATTGAAAAAGACCGGCTATGAGAAAACGTACGCCACGTTCACGACCAAATACGGGTCGATTGATCGTCGGTTCAAGCTAGAGGACTGGGTCGACGTACCGGACGGGATCGCCCATTTCCTCGAGCATAAGATGTTCGAGAAAGAGGACGGCGACGTGTTCCAACAATTCGGACGCCTCGGTGCGTCGGCGAACGCGTTCACGTCGTTCACCCGGACGGCATATTTGTTCGGTGCGACGTCGAACGTCAGTGAGAACTTGAAGACGTTAATCGACTTCGTCCAAGCGCCGTACTTTACAGAAGCATCGGTCGAAAAAGAGAAAGGCATCATCGGTCAAGAGATTCAGATGTATCAAGACAATCCAGGTTGGAGGCTCTACTTCGGTTTGATTGAGGCGATGTACGCCGAACACCCGGTAAAAATCGATATCGCCGGGACGATCGACTCGATCAGTGCCATCACGGCGGACGATTTGTATCGTTGCCACCAAGCGTTCTATCATCCGAGCAACATGGTGCTGTTCGTCGTCGGGAATATCGACCCGGACGCCATCCTAGCGGAAATCACCGCCAATCAGGCGGCGAAGACGTTCCCACAGCCGCTGTTGACAGCGCGGGAAGAAATCGAGGAGCCGGAGACGGTGCATCTGGCCGAACGCATTATCGAGATGGACGTATCGGTGCCGAAAGTGATGATTGGGTATAAAGACATGCCGCTTGCCGGCAAGGATGGCATGAAGCAAGAGCTCATCGTCGAGCTCCTCATGCATGCCTTGTTCGACACGACGGCACCGCTCTATGCGGAACTGTATGCCGAAGGATTGATTGATGACGCGTTCTCGTTCGACTATACGTCAGAAGAGACGTTCGCCTTCGCCGTCCTGTCGATGGAGACGCCACACGTCGAGACGTTCGTCGATCGGATTACGTCCGCCCTCGAGCGTCCGCTCGAACTCGGCGTCGAGACACTCGATCGCAAGAAGCGCATGATGAAAGGGCAGTTTTTGAAGGCGCTCAACTCACCTGAGTTCATTGCTAACCAGTTCTCACGCTATGCGCTCAGTGGCGGTAATATGTTCGACATCCCTGATCTGCTCGATGCGATTTCACTCGACGATCTGTACGCCGCGTATGACCGTCTATTCCAAGCCGATCAACGGACCGTCTGCATCGTCAAGAAGCCGTGACGACGCTCATCACGGGAGCGAGCGGGGCAATCGGTCGTGCCGTCGCCCTGTCGTTCCGGGACGATGACCTCATCTTGCAGGCGCATACGCAGGCGGAATCGCTCCGTGCGTTCGTCGCGAGCGAAGGACTGACGGCTGACGTCGTCACGTGTGACCTCGATGATGAGGCCGGGCTCGAGGCTTGGCTCGACACACTCGGACCGGTCGACCGCATCATCCACGTCGCCGGCAATCATGCCTACGGGTTGCTCGTCGACCAGTCGCTCCTCGAACTCGATCGGCTGTACCGAATTCATGTCCGCTCGATGGTCCGGCTCGTGCAGCACGTCGTCGGGCAAAAAGCGTACGACCGCCCCCTAGATATCGTCGTCGTCTCGAGCGTCTGGGGTGAGGTCGGTGCGGCCGGGGAAGTCCTCTATTCGACGGTCAAGGCCGCCCAACTCGGATTCGTCAAAGCGTTCGCGCGTGAGGCGGGACCGTTTCATGTCCGTATCAACGCGGTCACACCGGGGTGGATTGACACTCCGATGAATGATACGGTAGAAGAGACGAAACAAACGGCCCGTGAGGAGATTCCGCTCGGCCGGTTAGGCGGACCTGAAGAAGTGGCGGAGACGATTCGTTTCCTCTGCTCCCCGGCTGCAGCCTATATGACCGGTGCCGTGCTTCGTATCGATGGCGGTTGGGTGTGAAACTTTGTCGCCACGACTGAAACGAGTTCTTTTCAATTCTTCTAAAATAATTTAGAATGAACAAGGTAGCGAGCACACATCGGAAAGGGTGGACGAGATGGATCATAAGTTCGAAGAATGGTATCTCGAATATGAACTTTGCCAAAATCGGCCCGGTATCCTGGGGGATATCGCTTCCCTGATGGGGATGCTTCAAATCTCAATCGTGACGATTAACGGCGTCGATCTCCAGCGCCGCGGCATGCTGTTAAAGGCCCCGGCCGCGGATCACGTCCATCGTCTGGAACATATTTTGCGCAAGATGGAAGCCATCGTCGTCATCAAGCTCCGGCGACCGAAGCTTCGCGACCGAATCGCGATTCGACATGGGCGCTACATCGAGCACGACAATGACGACAAGAAGACGTTCAAATTCGTCCGCGAGGACTTAGGTGTCCTCGTCGACTTCGTCGCCGAACTGATGAAAGAAGAACGGCACTTGTTGATCGGGGTGCGCGGCAATCCGCGTGTCGGGAAGACCGAGTCGATTGTTGCGGCGAGCGTCTGTGCGAACAAGCGCTGGCTGTTCCTGTCATCGACGCTCATGAAGCAGACGGTGAGGACCTCGTTGTTCGAAGAAGAACGCGAAGGGGACCACGTCTATATCATCGACGGTGCCGTCTCGACGCGGACGATGGATGAACGCCATCGTCAATTGATTCGAGAAGTCATGCGGTTGCCGTCCGTGAAAGTCATCGAGCATCCGGACCTATACGTGCGCAACACCGATTGCGTGTTCGAAGACTTTGATTACATCATCGAACTGAGGAACTCACAAGATGAGGAGATTATCATTCCTCAAGAGACACATCGTGAGGCAGAATGGTTTGAATAACTACTTGAATGGAAGGTGTGGACCCCTGTGACAGAACTAGGGACTTTTTTGAAACAAAGGCGTGAGGCGAGCGGTTTGACGCTCGACCAAATCCAGCAGACGACGAAGATTCAAAAACGCTATATCATCGCGATCGAGGAAGGTGATTACAAAAATCTCCCTGGCTCGTTCTATGCACGGGCGTTCATTAAAACGTATGCGGAATCGTTAGGACTTGATGTCGATGAACTGTACGAGACGTATGCGAAAGACTTGCCGAAAATCGAGCCGCAACCGACCGTTCAATTATCGCGAAAGCAAACCTATTCGAAAGCGTCCGAGACGTCGAGCCGTGTCTCGCGTTGGGTACCGAAAGTCATGCTCGTGCTCGTCGCGTTCCTGTTGATGACGGCCGTCTATTACGTCGTCCGAAACCTTGATTTCGGCGACCAAAACGCGTCACCGACTGAACAGACGAACTCGGGTGTAACCATTGATCAAAACAAGGACGTGCCGGAAGAAGAGCCGGTCGAAGAAGAACCGCCGGCTGAAGAACCGGTCGAAGAAGAACCGGCAGAAGAGACGGGACCGATTGCGGTCGCGTCGACGAACGGGGCAGACCTCACATATGAGATCGCGACGACCGATAAACTGACGACGGAGATTCATGTGAAAGAGTCGCCGGCGACATATGTCGGTGTTCGGGACACCTCACTCGAGGGAGCGTTCCTCGCTCCGGAATATCCGAACCAATCGAAACAAAACCCGATTGTCATCGAGGACGCGGAGACGGATACGCTTCGCATCCGAATCGGCTTGATCGGTGGGGTCGAGAAAATTGTTGTCAATGGCCGGGAGCTTGAATTAGCCGACTCGCCGGTCACACAAAATATATTTGTAAAGAGAGTCGACGCAGAATAAGTTGACTCTCCTTCTAGAGGAGGAGTTCTCGATGAACCTACCTAACCGTTTGACGATGTTACGGGTGTTGCTCATCCCCGTGTTCGTCGTCTTACTCGCCGTAGATTTTGATTGGGGAGACATCGCTTTCCTCGGGGCGGACGTACCGCTCCATCAATTCATCGCCGCGGTCATCTTTACGATTGCCGCTATCACTGACTGGCTTGACGGGCATCTCGCCCGGAAGCACAACTTGGTCACCAACTTTGGGAAATTCATGGATCCGCTCGCTGACAAACTACTCGTCACGGCGGCACTTGTCCTGCTCGTCGAGATGGATCTCGTCGCGGCATGGGTCGTCGTCGTCATTCTCTCGCGTGAGTTCGCGGTGACGGGACTTCGTCTCGTGGCGGCCGATGAAGGAATCGTCGTCGCGGCCGGGAAGTCGGGCAAAGCGAAGACATGGGTCCAACTCTTTGCCATCATCTTCCTGCTGTTCGGCAACCCGATTTTCAGCTATGTCGGCATCCCGTTCGGCGAATGGGCCATGTGGCTCGCTCTCGTCTTGACGATTTACTCAGGGGCCGAATATTTCGCACAAAACTATAAGATCATTGTAAAGTCGATGTAACCATCGGCATAGACGAGTTGTTCAGCTTGGCCGAACAGCTCGTTTTTTTATTGGGAGGAGGAATTTGGATGAAACGCACCGAAATCATTGCGGTAGGCTCTGAACTGCTCTTAGGGGAAATCACGAACACGAACGCCCGTTACTTATCAGAACAGCTATCGAAATATGGGTTGTCCGTGCTGTATCATGTAGTCGTCGGAGATAATCAGGAACGTTTGCGAGCGACATTCGAACAAGCGCGATCACGAAGTGAATTCGTCATCGTCACTGGCGGCCTTGGGCCGACGGCGGATGATATCACGAAGACGACACTCGCCGAGGTGCTCGGTCGTCCACTCATCCGTGACGAGGCATCGCTCGAGACGATCCATCGTTTCGTCGCCTCGCGCGGACGCGAGCCGAACGAAGGGGACGCGCGGCAAGCCGATGTCTTAACCGGGGCCGAAGTGCTCACTAACCCGGTCGGTCTCGCGCCCGGGATGTGGATCGAGGACGAACCGACATGGCTGTTGTTACCGGGTGTCCCGTGGGAGATGAAAGCGATCGTCGACGCCACGTTCCCAGAAAAATTCGGCGGGATGACCATCGTCTCTGAATC
The DNA here is from genome assembly GCF_000416965.1 of Exiguobacterium chiriqhucha RW-2. GTDB lineage: Bacteria > Bacillota > Bacilli > Exiguobacteriales > Exiguobacteriaceae > Exiguobacterium > Exiguobacterium chiriqhucha. The sequence continues at coordinate 844,968 of NZ_ATCL01000020.1, read as the reverse complement.
GTTGCGCTTTTATGAAATCGGTGAGTCGGCGCTCGACGCGGCCGTCGTCGATTTGATGACCGGGTCGAACCCAACGGTCGCCCCGTACGCCGAGTCGGGCGAGGCACGACTGCGCATCAGCGCCCGCGCCGATACTGAGACCGTGGCGCGGGAGATGATTGAACGGGTCAAACAGGATATTTTGGCGCGGGTCGGTCACTATTACTTCGGTTCAGACGAGGATACGCTCGCCGCACGGCTGATTCACGAGTTACAAGCGCGCAAGGCGACGCTGTCGATTGCCGAGTCGCTCACGGGCGGTCAAGCCCAAGCGATGCTCACGGCCGTTCCAGGAGCATCCTCGGTGTTCAAGGGCGGAGTCGTCACGTACTCCGACGAGCTAAAAAATAGGTTTTTAGGGGTGTCCCTTGATACAATTGATTCACACTCGGTCGTCTCAAAAGAAGTCGCCTTTGAAATGATCCTCGGTCTGACTCGTCAGACCGGAACGGATTATGGGCTGGCGTTCACCGGCGAGGCCGGTCCGACGTCAAATTCGGGTCAGCCGGTCGGAAAAGTGTTCATCGGCATCCGGTCACCGGACGGGATTGACGTGATCGAACGTGATTACCCGCATCAAGAGCGGCATGTCATTCAAGCCCGGGCTACGAAAGACGGAATGTGGGCGCTCCTGCAACAAATGAAAAAAGGCGAATAAACGTTCGCAAAAAACTTGTGTATCGTCTTCGCTTCGCTTATAATGAAAGTATCAATCAAAGGAGGCTCATTAATCTATGAGTGATCGTAAACAAGCGTTAGAAATGGCATTACGCCAAATTGAGAAACAATTCGGTAAAGGCTCAATCATGCGCCTCGGTGAAAATACAGATCAGCAAGTTTCGGTGACCCCGTCAGGCTCAATCGCCCTCGACATCGCCCTCGGTGCAGGTGGTTATCCACGTGGTCGTGTCATCGAAGTGTACGGACCTGAATCGTCAGGTAAGACGACGGTGGCGCTTCATGCTATCGCTGAAGTTCAAAAGCGCGGCGGACAAGCTGCCTTCGTCGACGCCGAGCACGCGCTCGACCCGAAATACGCACAAAACTTGGGCGTCAACATCGATGAGTTGCTCTTATCACAACCGGATACAGGGGAACAAGCCCTTGAGATCGCGGAAGCCCTCGTCCGCTCTGGTGCGGTCGATATCCTCGTCGTCGACTCGGTTGCGGCACTCGTTCCGAAAGCCGAGATTGAAGGGGAGATGGGAGACTCACACGTCGGTCTTCAAGCCCGCCTCATGAGCCAAGCGCTCCGTAAATTGTCTGGTGCGACGAACAAGTCGAAGACAATCGTCATCTTCATCAACCAAATCCGTGAGAAAATCGGAATCATGTTCGGTAACCCGGAAACGACACCTGGTGGTCGTGCCCTCAAGTTCTATTCGTCGGTCCGTCTCGAAGTCCGTCGTGCTGAAACGCTCAAACAAGGCCAAGACATGGTCGGGAACCGGACGAAAATCAAAGTCGTCAAAAACAAGATCGCGCCACCGTTCAAGACGGCAGAAGTCGATATCATGTACGGCGAAGGAATCTCGCGCGAAGGCGAGCTCATCGACATCGGGGCCGACCTCGATATCGTTCAAAAGAGCGGCGCGTGGTACTCGTACAACGAGGAGCGTCTCGGTCAAGGCCGTGAGAACGCGAAGCAGTATATGAAAGAGAACCCGTCGGTGGCCGCATCGGTCGAAGAACGGATTCGCGACCACTACGGTCTCAACGGTGAAAAGACGGTCACAGTCGAAGCTGACAACGATGACGTCCTCTCACTTTTAGACGAAGAGTAAGTAACGTTTCTCGCCTGACATGGTTCAGGCGAGATTTTTTTAGTATAATTTTTTTGATGAATTGGTAGTTCTATCCTGTCCGTGCATTGCATTCTAACAGGTAAATAAGTACAATAAAGCTATACGCGGGCTCGCTCGCGTTTTCATTCATGAAAAAATAAAATAACCTTGCGAAAGGGAGGTGAACATGATGGAATGGCTATTAGAGCTTATTCTGATCCTCCTTTTGCCGATAGCTTTTGTTGCAGGTTTTTTTGTGCGTAAATCGATCGCCGAAGCGAAGATTCAAGGTGCCGAGACGGAAGCGACCAAGATTGTAGAGCAAGCGCGACAACAATCGGAAGCGATGCAAAAAGAAGCACGGCTTGAAGTAAAAGAAGAGATGATTCAACTTCGCAATGAAACCGAACAAGAATTGCGCGAACGACGTGAAGAGCAGAAAGTGAAAGAAAATCGTTTCGTCCAAAAGGAAGAGCTTCTCGACCGGAAAGCAGACATGCTTGAACGGAAAGAAGACGCGTTGGATGAACGTGAGGCTGCACTCGCGAAACGGAAGCGTGAAGCGGAAACGCTCGAGAGCAAAGTGGAGGAATTATATGAGGAGGCACGCCAAGAACTAGTACGCGTGGCAGCCTTGTCGAAAGAAGAAGCACGGACCATCATCATGGACGAAGCGAAGCAGGAAGCGCTTCACGATGCTGCTCTCCTTCAAAAAGAAATCGAGCAAAAAGCAAAATTAGAAGCTGATAAAAAAGCGAAACACCTCTTGTCTCTCACGATGCAACGTTATGCGGCCGAACACGTCGCCGAGACGACCGTATCAGTCGTCAACTTGCCGAGTGATGAGATGAAAGGGCGGATTATCGGACGTGAAGGACGTAACATCCGCACGCTCGAGACACTCACCGGCATCGATCTCATCATCGATGACACGCCGGAAGCGGTCATCCTGTCTGGATTTGACCCGGTCCGTCGTGAAATCGCCAAGATGACGCTCGAAAAACTCGTTCAAGACGGTCGGATCCATCCGGCCCGTATTGAAGAGATGGTCGAGAAATCACGTCGTGAAGTCGATGAACGCATCCGTGAATACGGAGAAGAAGCGACATTCTCAGCCGGCATCCACGGCGTCCACCCGGACCTCGTCAAGACGCTCGGTCGAATGCGTTACCGGACGAGTTACGGTCAAAACGTGCTCGCCCACTCGGTCGAAGTGGCCCACCTCGCCGGCATGATGGCCGCCGAGCTCGGGGAAGACGTCACGCTCGCCAAGCGAGCGGGTCTCCTCCACGATATCGGGAAAGCCATCGACCACGAAGTCGAAGGCAGCCACGTCGAGATTGGTGTCGAGCTCGCCACGAAGTACAAAGAGCATCCGGTCGTCATCAACTCGATCGCCTCGCACCATGGGGACGTCGAAGCGACATCGACGATTGCGGTTCTCGTCGCAGCGGCTGACGCCTTGTCAGCGGCGCGTCCAGGAGCCCGTCAAGAGACGCTCGAAAGCTATATCCGACGCCTTGAGCGCCTCGAAGCGATCTGTGAGTCGTTCGAAGGAGTCGAGAAGTCATATGCCATCCAAGCGGGACGTGAAGTCCGGATCATCGTCCGCCCAGACGTCGTCGATGACGTCGTGGCGAACAAGATGGCCCGCGACATCTGTAAACGGATCGAAGATGAGCTTGACTATCCAGGCCAAATCAAAGTGACGGTCATTCGCGAAACGCGTGCCGTCGATTATGCGAAGTAACAAGAGCGGAGACATTCTCCGCTTTTTCTATTGGAGGAGGACAAGACTATGAAAATCTTATTTATCGGCGACGTGGTCGGAAAACCAGGTCGCGACATCTTGAGCGCCCAAATTGGACGCTTAAAAAGCAAATATAGCCCGACGTTCATGCTCGTCAACGGTGAAAACGCAGCCAACGGACGCGGTATCACAAAAAAAATCTATCAACAATTTCTCGAGCTTGGATTCCACGGCGTGACGATGGGGAATCATACTTGGGACAACCGTGACATCTTTGACTGGATTGATGATGCCGACCGCATCGTCCGCCCGGCCAACTATCCTGCCGGTACGCCCGGTGTCGGGATGATGGTGTTGAAACAAGGCGGGAAGAAGCTCGCCGTCATCAACGCGATGGGGACGGTGTTCCTGCCGTCGCTCGACTGTCCGTTCCGCACCGTCGACGCGCTCGTCGAAGAGATTCGCGGCGAGGTCGATGCGATTTTCGTCGACATGCACGCCGAGGCGACAAGTGAGAAGATTGCGATGGGGTATCATCTTGACGGACGCGTCCAAGCCGTCGTCGGCACCCATACGCACGTCCAGACGGCTGACAACCGCATCCTACAAAACGGTACGGCGTACATCACCGACGTCGGGATGACGGGTCCGCTCGACGGGGTGCTCGGCATGGATGCCGAGGTCGTCTTAAGAAAATTCATCACCCAGCTCCCGGTCCGGTTTGAAGTTGCCGAGGGACGGGAACAACTAAATGGAGTTTTAATCACAATCGATGACCAATCGAAACGAGCCACGAAAATCGAACGCATACACCTAGATGATCAGACCGTATGGTTTGATTGAACAACCTACCCGAGGGGGAAACAAGAATGGACGTACTCAAAGTTTCGGCAAAATCGAATCCTAACTCCGTGGCGGGTGCACTCGCTGGCGTACTTCGTGAAAAAGGAACGTGTGAGATTCAAGCAATCGGCGCTGGAGCGCTCAATCAATCCATCAAAGCGGTCGCGATCGCGCGTGGTTTCGTCGCGCCGAGCGGGCTGGATTTGATTTGCATCCCGGCGTTCACCGATATTATGATTGACGGAGAAGAACGAACGGCAATCAAGCTCATCATCGAACCAAGATGAGCTTGCGGTCGGGACATAGGTCCTATTCTTGTAAGAGAAGCCATCGGCGCGGATGGCTTCTCTTTTTTGTCTGGAAAATCGACGTTCTATCTTCTCAGGTTCGTCATTTTATGACAAGATGAAAGAGAACGTGAAGTTCGATTAAGAGATGAAGAGGGGGACGTTTTCAATGGAACAGCTCGTGTCTACGACAGAGAAGGAAGCAACGACACCTGTGATGAAAGCGATTCAAAAACATACGGCCGGATTCGGGGCCCAATTGGTCGAAGTGCCAATCCCGACACCAGGAGCCGGGGAAGTGTTAATCAAAGTGAAAGCGACATCGATTTGCGGGACCGATGTCCACATTTATGAGTGGGACGACTGGGCAAAGAGCCGGGTCAAACCGCCATACGTGTTCGGTCACGAGTTCGCGGGGGAAGTCGTGGCGCTCGGGGAAGGAACGAAACGCATCCAAATCGGACAGACCGTATCGGCCGAGACGCATATCGTCTGTCACCAATGTAAACAGTGTTTGCGCGGGCAGTATCACATCTGTAAGAACACGAAAATCATCGGTGTCGACACGCAAGGCTGTTTCGCTGAATACGTCGTCATGCCCGAAGAGAACTTGTGGGTCAATCCAGAGTCGATGCCGGCCAAGCTCGCCTCGATTCAAGAGCCGCTCGGAAACGCCGTTCACACGGTGCTCGCGAGTGACGTGTCGGCCAAGTCGGTCGCTATCGTCGGCTGCGGCCCGATTGGCCTCATGGCTGTAGGAGTCGCCAAGGCGGCCGGTGCAAGCCGCGTCTATGCGATTGACGTCAATCCATATCGGTTGAAGCTCGCCGAGGAGATGGGGGCGGATGTCGTCATCAATAGCCTCGAACAAAATCCGCTCGAGCTGATCATGGATCAGACCGATGGGGACGGCATCGATGTCGTCTGTGAGATGAGCGGGCATCCGGTCGCCATCGACCAGGCGTTCAAGATGGTCACGGCCGGCGGGGACGTCAATGTGTTGTCACTCCCAGCCAAGCCGGTCGCAATCGACTTGACGCGTGACGTCGTCTTCAAAGGGGTGCGTGTACAAGGCATCACCGGACGTAAGATGTATGAGACGTGGGGTCAAGTGTCGACGCTACTCGCGACAGGTCAATTGAACGTTGAACCGATTATCACGCACGTGTTCAAGCTCGAGGAGTTCGAGCAAGGTTTCGAGCTCATGCGGGCCGGGAAGTGCGGTAAAGTGGTCTTATTACCATAAACAGGGGGAATCGATATGGCATTTGAACATATTACAGAAGCAGTCAATGAAATGAAACAAGCGGGCACGTTCCGCTCACTCGTGCCGCTCGAGTCGGCGCAAGCGAACGAAGTCACGATCGACGGCAAATCGCTCGTCCAGTTGTCTTCGAACAACTATCTCGGGCTTGCCAACCATCCGCGCTTGAAACGAGCGGCGATTGAAGCGGTCGAACAGTTCGGCGCCGGCACAGGCTCGGTCCGGACGATTGCCGGGACGTTCGAGATGCACGAGGCGTTCGAACGCGAGCTCGCCGAGTTCAAGCATACGGAAGCGGCGCTCGTGTTCCAGTCGGGCTTCGCGACGAACCTCGGCGTCTTGTCGGCACTGCTCGGTCCGGAAGACGTCGTCATCAGTGACGCGCTCAACCATGCCTCGATTATCGATGGCATCCGGTTGACGAAAGCGGCTCGCCGCATTTACAAGCACGTCGACCTGGCCGATTTAGAGGCGGCGTTGAAAGAGACGCAAGACTACCGCACACGTCTCATCGTCACGGACGGCGTCTTCTCGATGGACGGCAATATCGCGCCGCTCCCAGAAATCGTCGAGCTCGCCGAGAAGTATGATGCGGCGGTCATGGTCGACGACGCCCACGCCTCGGGCGTGCTCGGGAAGAACGGTCGCGGCACGGTCAACCACTTCGGGCTCGACGGACGGGTCGCAATCCAAGTCGGGACGCTATCGAAAGCGATTGGTGTCCTCGGCGGCTACGTCGCCTGCTCGAACGACATCCGTGACTTCTTGATTCAAAAGGGACGTCCGTTCTTGTTCTCGACGTCACACCCGCCAGCGGTCGTCGCGGCGAACCGTGAGGCGATCCGTGTCATGAAAGAGGAGGAAGAGCTGTTCGACAAGTTATGGGCGAACACCGAGTTCTTCAAGACGGGTCTTCGTGACCTCGGCTTTGATATTGGCCATGCGACGACACCGATCACGCCGGTCATGCTCGGCGAAGAGACGCTTGCGCACACATTCTCGGATAAGCTGAAAGACCACGGCGTGTTCGCACAGAGCATCGCTTTCCCGACGGTCGAGAAAGGCAAGGCCCGGATTCGGACGATCGTGACGGCGGAACATACGCGCGACGACCTCGAACGCGCGCTCGCTGCCTTCAAGGCGGTCGCGGAAGAACTGAACGTCACGCTTCACGCATAAGCTTGAAACTGCAGACGACTCGTCTGCAGTTTTTTCATGCAACGAAACGCGAGGCTGTCGACTCTAATGTATGACAAAGAAAAAGGGGGTCGACCGGATGGAACAACGAAGACGCCTCGTCAAGCGGGCGCAAAAGGGCGATGAAGAGGCGTTCATCACCTTGATGCAACACTATGAGTCGACTCTCTATGGCGGCGCACTACGCATGTTGCGCCATGAAGCAGATGTCGCCGACGTGATGCAAGAGACGGTGCTCCTCGCCTATACGAAACTGCACACGTTGCGTGACGCTGAATTTCTGCATACGTGGTTGTACCGAATCATGCTGAATGAATGTCATCGTCTCATCCGCAAGCGAGAGCGAGAGACAAACGTGAACGGCATCATCAAAGAAACGGCGGTGAACGATGCGTATCACCTTGAACTCGACGAGGCGATTCACGCTCTTGCCCCGATGTATCGCGAAGTCGTCACGTTGCGCTATGTGATGGAACTGACGACCCGTGAGATTGCAGACGTGCTTGGCACGCCGGAAGGAACAATCAAAGCAAGGTTATCGCGGGCGAGAGAACAGTTGAAGCAGACGTACTATCGACAGGAGCGTGAATCGGTATGAATGAAGAGTTCGACAAGCGATTGACACAATTACATAATGAAACCAATCTATCGAGCGGGGCGCGCCAGGCGTTCGATGCCGGCTATGCCCGCGTCAGGGAACAGGCGAACCGGGCGCGTCGGAGACGCCGGCGCCGTGTCGGCGGGGTGGTCATGATGGCGGCCGCGACGTTGCTCGTGTTCATACTGGCGTTTGACGGTTCAGCGCTTGCCGCCATCGATCGTTTATTTAAGTTCGGAGACCGTGGCATCGACCAAGTCGTGTTGACGAACGGAGGAGAGCGACCGGTCGCGACCACCACAGATCAAGACGTTCACATCAAGTTAGAGCGGGTCATCGCCGACCGCCATCAACTCGCGCTCCGTTTCGTCCTGACAAAAGAGGAAATACCATGGAAAGACGTCACGGATCTGAGTCTCGACTATCGTGTTCGTAGTGCGGACGGATCGTATGTCGACGAGATGGTATCGGATACGTTGCCGTTGAAGGGGGACGGTGGAATGCGTGGCCATCAAGTGAACGTGATGGTCGATGAGAGCGGATCACTCGTATATGAAGTGTTGAGCGAGGCGGGCGACAAAGACATTCCGTCACTGGAAGGAGCGACGATTGAGATTGAGACGGTTCGGCTGTTCCGTGACGGGGAGACCGATACAATCAACGGTGACTGGCGTTTACCGATTGAACAGGTGACGATGCAAGCCGCGATCCGTTATGAAGCTGACGACGCCGTCTCCCCGCTTGAAGTCGGGAATGTGGTTGTCGACCTGACATCGATGCGAATCGAGCTTACCGTCAACGGGGATGATTACGATGAGAACTATTTTATCGACCACGTGAAGCTACGTGATGCGGATGGGAACGTGTACAACATTGAATCTGGATATAGTCGATCGGTCAGTGCCGGAAAAACAAATCTGGTGTTCCAAGTGCCGTTCACGTCACGAGATGCCGGTCCAGAACTGATGCTGATTGTGGAAGGCATTGGTCAAGTAAAGCTTCAACCCGTTAATAAGTGACTTGCAGCATGCCTGATTCAGGTATGCTGTTTTAGTTTGAAAATTTTGGTAGACATTTAGGTGGAATGACTCTAAAATTTGAAAAGGTAAACCAAATGATTAACGTTTATATTATTTCAACTACCGAATTTATTATATAAAAGAAAGGGCGACGCGACGATGATGCAAGCCTCACATTTAGTGATGGGCGTAACCCTGTCCGCGGAAACATTCTCCATCTTGACGATTTCACCGCCGTTCATCATCAACGTCATCTTCAGTGCTGTGGCTTTGGTTGTCGTGATTTGTTCCCGAAGCAAGAGCTGGAAAGGCCGATTGCTCAATACTGTTGTAACAATATGGTCGCTGTTCTTCATTTCGATGTACGTATTTGCCTGGTATGTGCGAGTAAAATACAATATCACGCCGGACTTTGCGGCCTCGTTTGCGCCCGGTCCATTTCCAGGATGGAAAGAATTGTTGGCACAAAGTATGGAGGAGCCAGATGTCACTGGGAATGCGATCACATATGCTGCTTTTCTGTTTCTGACGCGAAAATACAATGACTGGTACATGTGGCCGGTAAAAGTCGTCTTCATTTTCTTTGTAAGTCTCTTTTTCATCAAATACATCCCGGTCGTGGTCAACTGGTTGTTCATGTAATCACAATGAATGGATTAACGAGGTAGCTGTCATCATACGATTGATAGCGAGGCGATGACGGCCTAATATTTAGATAATAGTGAGGATTTAATATGATTGACGACACTAGTATTGTGATGGGAGCCCTTTGGACGGCAGAAGAGTTTTCTGTCCTAACGATTTCTCCAGCTTTTATCATTCAGGTTATTTTTGCAATTGGAGCTTTGTTCGTTGTGTTTTATCTCGATGCGGAGTCATGGAAAGAGTTTTTGGCGTTTTTAGTGATGACGATTGTCGCTTCGTTCTTTGTCTCTCTGTATGCGATGGCGTGGTATGTACGCATCAAATATGATACATCACCGGATTTCACGGCATCGTTTGGTCTGGATTCCTTCCTTGGGTGGGGAGCTTTCTTAAATCAAATGATAAACGGACCGAACGTCACACAGCATGCGCTGCTTCATGCCGTCATTCTGTTCTGGATGCGTAAAGACAATGTCTGGTATATGTGGTTTCTAAAAGTACCCTCGCTCTTTTTCGTAAGCCTCTTCTTTATCAAATATGTTCCCGTTGTCTTCAACTGGCTTGTTACATAAAAAAGCAAGGCACGTAGCCTTGCTTAGAGGATGAACATGCCGCGGAATCCACGGGCCGCATAATAGGAGTCGGCTCCGTTATGATAGACGAAGATGTGGTCATAGCGGCGGTCGCAGAACAAGGCGCCGCCTTTTTGGCGGATTGCTTCCGGGGTTAAAATCCAACTCGACGTCTTCAAGTCAAACGTGCCGAGCGTCTGCAGATGACGATACGTTGCTTCATCGAGTAGCTCAATGCCTATCTCTTCAGCCAACGCGACGGCGCTCCCGTCCGGCTTATTCTTCTTCCGCGCCGCGAGCGCCTGCTCGTCGTAACAAAGGCTGCGTCGTCCGCTCGGGGTTTCCGATGAGCAGTCGCAAAAAGTGAGGTCACCGTCTGGAAGTTGAATCACATCAGGTTCGCCACCGGTCCGCTCCATCTCGGCAAGCACGACGAGTTTCCGCTCGTCAGCTTGGAGACGCTTCAATACGTCAGGCCAAGCGGTATCGGCATGTCGTTCCGGATGGGTGATAAAGCGCGCTTCAAGAGTGTTCAATAATTCGGTTGTTTCTTCGTGTGAAAGGATGGACATCATTAATCACTCCATTCCAAGGTTTCTTTCAGTATACGACATCACTTGTGATTGATTCAGCACGCCGTTCATGGAAAGGGGAATGCCAAGTGAATTTCGATGCCTTAGATGTTCAGCATCTACATGCGCAGACGTTCCAGACGATTGATTTGTTCTTGCTCAAGTCCATTTGGTCAGACGTTTTGCCGCTCGGTTCGTATCGCGTGATTGACTATGGTGTGCTAGATATGGAACTTGCCAAACCACAATTACTTCAGCTTCGATGGATTGATTTGACGTTACCGTTCGGCATCTATTCGAATGAACAGCTCGTGTTTTTGTATGACCCGTATCATCGGAAGCTACATACAGAAAAAGTTGTTCCCATTGAGCTAGCAACACACGATGTTTTGTTTCTCGATTTTATATTGGCGCATAGCGGGACGTTTCATGACCCTGATTCGTATTCATTAAAAATGGAACATGCTTACGGCCTCTCACCGTACAGCCAATGGAAAGAGCTCGGTTTACCGAAAGTGAAAGCCCCTGCGGCATTCATTGCGGACTTATTCATCGCACTCGGTGTCACTTCATTCCAAGTCGTCTTATCCAAAAATAAATTGTTATCTCATCTTGAGTCTTGGGCGAAGCGGACCGGAAGCGATCATACAATTGAATCTAGTGGAAAATGGACGTGGTCGAAGACGTATAAGGTAAGCTGTGATGTCTCCCGACAACCAGTGCAAGCTGTTCATCAACTTGAGTCACTCTTGGAACATTATGAAGAGTGGGAAGGGTTCCGATTTTTAATCCCAACCGAAACCGGAATCGTCTCGTTGTTCATCGGAGGCGATTTGACAGAAGGATATGGATTTGGAGTATTTCAATATGAACATAATGGAGAGGTGGTTTCCAATGAGATTTGAAGATTTGTTCTTGTATGACGGGATGATGGAGGTGTTTGCTTTTAATTATGATATTGGTCCAAAGCACCTGACGTTCCAGCTTCAACTTCTCGACCATCGCAAGAACCAGAACGCCTCGTTCCGCGAGCGGCTCGAGGCGAATGGGATTCCTCCGCAAAGCGAGATGTTGAACGTGAAGCTCCGCTTTGAAGACATTATCTACTTGGAAGTCATCGATGAATCGTATGCCGATGGGGTGGTGATCACGCCTCATGACCAGTTTGAAGGACATCAAATCATACGTTACATGAGATCAGGCTATCTCGAGCAACTCCAAGAAACACGTTTCCAATTGTGGGAGTACATCAAACCGGACGTCGCTACATTTTGCCACTATCGGATATACGGATTGGACACGGTCCTCGAAATCATCACGATGTCGGACCCGACTGTCGAGGCGGCAATCGGATTGAATTGTATCCGTCGCAGCAGCCCGAGTTACTATTTTGGAGGCAAGCATTATTACGAGCAATCGTAAGAAGCACTCATATCAGCAAACAGGCGCCTTCTCTGACCGAGAAGGCGCCATCTTGTTATGCAGATTGAACCACATCTTCCGTCAAATCGATTTGTCGACCGAGCCAGACGAGCGGAACGGTCAACGCTGCGCCAATCAAATAGACGATGGCGATTGGCAATCCGTCCGCGAGCATTCCGAACGTCAGGCTGCCGATGCTGAAGGCGAGAGTGTAGGCCGTCTGTTGGACGCTATATACGTAAGGAAGTTGCGAGGGTGATGTCGTTTCTTGGAGCACCGTGTTCGTTTGAATAATACGGAGCTGGGTGGCGTATCCTTGAACCGCGAGCGCGATGAGCGCGAACACGATATGGGACGTCACCCCGAACAATAAGGCCGCCCCGACCGACAGGATGGAGCTGACGGCGAGGGGGCTGTTGCGCTTTGCACGATACAGGTAAGCGCTGGCCAGAATCATGCTGACCAAGAAGCTCGCGTTCATCGTGCCCCACCAGCCCGTATCGATGTGGAGGTGGCGTTCCAGATAGACGAGCAAGAGCGCCGAGATCCAGAGCGTGCTGACGAACGACTCGAACGTGACGAACACCGTGATTAACCTGGCGAAAGGAGCAGTGCACACGAAGGCGAGGCTGTCCTTAAGCGATATGTCTGATTCGCCATCTTCTACTGTCACGTCGCGGTCGAGCGAACGGACGAATTGAAACGTGACGATCGTCGAAATCATGAACAATATCAACGCAATAGTAAGAGCGAGTGCGCTCGAGAAGGAAGCGACGACCATTGTGCCGAGCGGCCACATCGCCAGCTGGATGAACTGGTTCGATCCTTGGACGAGACTGTTCGCTTGTTGACGATTCGTCGTCAGCCGCGGGATGAACGACGCTTGGACCGGTCGGGCGAATCCGTCGAAGAAGGCGATGAGCACGACGAGTCCGAGGACGAGAATCGACTCCGACCAGATGACGGCCCCGAGCAAGACCGTCTTCAACAGTTGCGTGACGAGCAACGTCTGACCGAGGGTGAACCGAGACAAGACGCGGGCAAAGAACAGACCGCTCACGGTCATGCCGATCGTGACGGCAATCGGGAAACTGGCGGCGGCCAGAGCGGAACCGGTCTGTTGATATAACAAAGCGATCAAGGCGACAATATAGAGAACGTCGCCGATATTGGCCAGCCATTGACTGACCAGCAGCAGGTAAAACGACTTCATCATGACTCTCCTCCAGAACTATTCAATTTTGGGTGGATGACATGATGTCGAATTACATATTTACACCGCTCTCTACATAATATTAAAATAATTATACAAAAAATGATTATTTATGTAAACTAAACGTGTGGATAAAATTGTAATTCGTAGGAGGGGCAGATGATTCAACAATCGTTAAAATTAGTGGGGAAAAAACAACTGCGTTGGGATTCAGATCAGCTACCGGCTTTAGCGCCGGATGAAGTGTTGATTCAGACAATCACGACTTCTGTCAGCATAGGTGCCGAACTCCCCCAATATGAAGCGACCGACCTGACCGACCCGTCGCCTGACTATCCGCGAAAAGTAGGCTATGAAAGTTATGGCGTCATCATGAACGTAGGAACCGAAGTCACATCGCTTCATATCGGGGATCGAGTACTCGCATTTTATGGGCAACAATCATATGGCATCGTCTCTGAACATAAAGCGTTCCACGTACCGGCAGAGATTGATGATAAATCGGCCTTGTTAGCCATCTTGTCGTGTGATGCCGCCAAAGGGGTTAGAAAATTGAACCCTTCGCCCACCGATGCGGTCATTGTCGCCGGCATGGGCACGATGGGTCTACTTGCGGTTTACTATTTAAAGGCCTTTTATGGAGTGGTAAAAGTGGATGCGATTGAGCCGGACCCTGCTCGGAGAGAACTAGCTAAAGCGTTTGGGGTAACGACCGTATACGTGCCGAACGAAGTGGGGTTCGACTGCTATGACTCCGGCATCGAGTGTTCAGCGAGCAATGCTGCATTTGCCTTACTCCAGCAAGCCGTGAAACCGGGACAATCGATTTGCGTGTTATCGGACGGGAATAAAGAGACGCTCGTCCTTCAACCTGAATTCTATGAAAAAGAGTTACAGGTTATGGGGTCGAGTGACGGCTGGGACTATCCGGAACACTTTCAGTGGTATTTCGAATCGGTTCAGCAGGCCGAATATGTCAAACAGATTTTTGACATGGAGATTCAACGAGACGACTTGATTCGCACGTTTAGTGAGTTGAGTGAACGGACCATCCATCCGTTAAAGATTGCTGTCACGTATCCACATGCAAAGGAATAAATCGTTACATCAATATTGGAAACAGGGAAAGGACGGGGGAAACATGCTCGACTATAAAGTAAATGAGGATTTATCGCTACGGATGTTTAACGTGAACGACGCGGAGGCGTTGTTCCAATTGACGATGGCGTCGAAGCCATACCTTCGCGAGTGGCTCGGTTGGCTCGATTATACCGAGACGGTCGAGGATTCGCGACAAAATATCGAGGGACGAATTAAAGGATTGATGGAGACGGGCGGGTATCCGAAATCGTTCGCAATTGTGTATCAGGGCGAGCTCGCCGGGACAATCGGCTTCAACGACATCGACCGGGGCATCAAGTGCGGGACGGTCGGCTATTGGCTCGGCCAAGAGTTTCAAGGGAAGGGCATTATGAGTCAAGCACTCGAGACGGTCATCGATTACGGGTTCCGTGACTTGAAACTTGATAAAATCGAGATTCGGGTCGCGACCGGAAACATGAAGAGCCGGGCCTTGCCGGAACGGTTCGGCTTCCTCGAAGAAGGGGTGCTCCGCAATGCGGAGTGGCTCTATGACCATTACGTCGATCACGTCGTGTACGGATTGTTGCGAGACGAGTGGGCCCACTGACTACAACGTGTTGAAATGATGGCCGAGCAGTTGGTCGACCGTATAAAAAACGAGGGCACTGCATATTCCGAGTAACGATGCGAAATTAAGTACGCCTGTCTCGAAGATGGATGGATCGAACATTAGTCCGTATGGAAGCACAAACAACCAGCCAGCGATAAGATGAAACACCAAAGACGTCATCCGTTTCGAACGGAATGGCGTCTTTTGACTGATATACTCGGATAGTAGCGACGTGAACGTCCCGTAGATGAACACGATCGGAATCGCATAAAGCAGATAGATGGCCACACTAGGTCCATATGACAGCCCGAGCGCTTCGGGGAATAAGAACGGCAACACGACTGGAATAATGAATAGACTGATGAGGGCGGACTGGATTTTCTGAAAGAGCATAAGACGACCACCTTTCTGACAGTAAGTATGGGAAAAACGAGGCGTCCTATATAAAAAGTCGTCACCTTCAAAGATGACGACTCGTTACGGGGTGACTCTGCCTGACTCGAAAAGCGTCGCGCCGAACTCCGCATACGCCTGCTCATAACGCCTGAGCGATGACTCTTTATGCATACACGTCACGTTCATCCGCTCGAGTGACGTCATGTCGGTAGCATACGTCTTCAAGACGTGGGCGTTCCGGAGCATCGACGGTGTGACCGAACGGGTAAGGCCGCTGCGTTCATTCAACTGGCGCATCATCTTCGTGATCATGACGATCGTCAGCTGTTTCGGCTGGTTCTTCGCATACACCCAACGGAACGTCATCCGGGAGAAGTCGAACGAGACGAAGACGGGGTCGTCCGAGTACCAACGCGGACGGACGGGCGTCGGGATGTCGGCCAAATAGTTCATAAGGAGCGTCTGGTCCTCTTGACTGAGTTTCAACGTGAATCGGTTGCCGAGTCGGTCATAGACGTCGAACTCATGGCTCGCGAGATGCAGGTCGTTCATCCGGAGGCGGATGATATGGTGCACCCGGAGCCCATATTTATAGAACAACGTGACGATCAGCTCGTTCCGATTGACGAGATACGGATGCGCCTGAAGCTGATTCTCACTCAACCCGCTTGTCGAGCGGATCGTCCGGACGAGTTTGCTGAACTCGGCGGGCAAGGCAATCTGGTCGACGGTGAGCGTATGGGCCGGTTGGGCATAGGCGAGCATCTTTTTGCGGAGCGGATTTAAAAAGACGGTCAAGCTATTGATGACGGTGACGATTCGGGCGACCGTCGCCTGTTGGTATTGCTTCTCTTCGATGAGGAAGTCGTTGACGAACGTCTTCCACGATTCGAGCGGGACGGCGAGCCACGCCTCTGGGGCCTCGAGCTCGACGTTATGGTCATGAAAGTATTTGTGCACATCAATCAAATCGTATCGATAGCGTTTCAGCGTCGACGGTTGGCGGCCGCTCGCGCCGAGATGGAACAAGTACGCCTCGATATATTCAGGCAATGGATACTCTTTTCTACGTTTCGTCATGGACGTTCCTCCTTCTCCTCATATCGTACCACAAACGGACGTTCTCCATTCGCCGTTTCGTGGTAAGATGGAGGATGAGACTTATAGGAATGAGGGATTTTTATGCAACGAGAGAAAGTCATTATCGTCGGATGTCAATTACCGACTGTCGACGATTGGACATATGAACAATCGATGGGGGAACTCGTCGAATTGGTCGATACGGCACGAGGTGAGGTCGTCGCCCGTCTCGACCAGAAACGGCAACAAGTCGACCGCCGCACGTTCATCGGGAAAGGGAAGGTCGAGGAGCTCGCGGTGCTCATCGAACAGTTTGAGCCGGACATCGTTATCTTCAACGCCGAGCTGTCGCCAGCCCAGTCGAAGAACATCCGCATCTCGCTGAACGACCCGGACGAGATGAAACTGATTGACCGGACGCAATTGATTCTAGACATCTTTGCCGGACGGGCCCAATCGAAAGAAGGGAAACTCCAAGTCGAACTCGCCCAAATGAACTACCTGCTCCCGCGTTTAATCGGACAAGGCACGCAACTGTCACGTCTCGGTGGCGGAATCGGGACACGGGGACCGGGTGAAACGAAACTCGAGTCGGACCGCCGGCACATCAAGCGCCGCATCGATGAGATTAAGAAAAATCTCGAAGGCACCGTCGCGCACCGTGACCGTTACCGCGAACGTCGGAAAGAGAACCGTGTGTTCCAAGTCGCGCTCGTCGGATATACGAACGCCGGAAAATCAACGATTTTCAACCGCTTGACGGACGCCGATACGTACGAACAGGACGAATTGTTCGCGACGCTCGATCCGCTCACGCGTGAGCTCGAATTGCCGCGCGGCGGGAAAGTGCTCATCACGGATACGGTCGGATTTATTCGCGACTTGCCGACGAAACTCGTCGCCGCGTTCCGCTCGACGCTCGAGGAAGTGCTCGGGGCTGACCTCGTCTTGCACGTCATCGATTCGTCAAACCCGCACTACATGAACCAGATCGACACGACCAACTCGGTCTTAACGGAACTCGGCGCGAGTGAGTTGCCGCAGCTCGAGGTATACAATAAGAAAGACCGGTTGACCGAAGACTTCGTCGGCGGACCGCTCGTCATCTCGGCGCTCGACTCGAACGATATCGAGACGCTCATCGGCGCGATCGAAGATAAGATTGCGGATGTGTTGACGAAAGTACACGTCATCTTGCCGGTCCGCTCGTTCGAGCATTACCATCCGGCCAAAGATTCGATGTATCGTCTCGAGGAGAAGTTCCTCGATGACGGTTCGGTCGAACTCGTTGGATATATGAGAGAAGACACGCGTCTATATGCGACGCTGAAACAATTTGAGGTGTGAAACAATGATGTGGCAAGAAAAGATTGCGTATTATGATGAATTGGCCCCGTTCGTGACCGAGGCGGAAGAACGGGTAAAACCATATTTTGAAACAATCGAGGCGACGGCGGAGTTCAACCAATACCGTGTCCTCGAGTCGTTCAAAAAGCATAAAGTGTCGGATTTTCATTTCAATCCGACGACCGGGTACGGCTATGACGATATCGGACGCGACACGCTCGAGTCGATTTATGCTGACGTGTTCGGGGCGGACCTCGCCCTGTGCCGTCCGCAAATCATCTCTGGGACGCACGCCATCGGGATCGCCTTGTTCGGTGTGTTGTTGCCAGGGGATGAACTGCTTTATATCACCGGCAAGCCGTACGATACGCTCGAAGAGATCGTCGGGATTCGGGGAGACGGCCGTGGCTCGCTCAAAGAGCTCGGAGTCGGCTACGACACGGTCGAATTGAAAGACGACCAGATCGACGTCGAGACCGTCATCGCACGGATTCGCCCTGAGACGAAGCTCGTCGGCATCCAACGCTCAAAAGGTTACGCCAACCGACGCAGCATTCCGGTCCAAGAAATCGGTGAGGCGATCGCGAAAATCAAGGCGGCACACCCGCACGTCTTCATCTTCGTCGACAACTGTTACGGCGAGTTCGTCGAGACGATCGAACCGACCCACGTCGGGGCCGATCTCATGGCCGGCTCGCTCATCAAGAACCCGGGTGGCGGCTTGGCGAAGACGGGTGGCTATATCGCCGGGACGAAAGAACTCGTCGAACGCTGCTCGTTCCGCATGACGACACCTGGCATCGGCAGCGAGGCCGGTCCGTCGCTCTATTCGTTACAAGAGATGTATCAAGGGTTTTATATGGCGCCGCACACGGTCGCCCAAGCGTTGAAAGGGGCGCACTTGACGGCGAGCCTGCTCGGATTGCTCGGTTTCGAGACCGATCCGCATTATACGACGCCCCGGACCGATTTGATTCAATCGGTGACGTTCCGCGACCGCGACAAGATGATTGCGTTCTGTCAGAGCATCCAGATGGCGTCGCCGGTCAATGCGCATGCGTTACCGGTACCGGCCTATATGCCGGGGTATGAGGATGACGTTATCATGGCGGCCGGGACGTTCATTCAAGGCTCGTCGATTGAATTGTCGGCCGACGGTCCGCTCCGCGCGCCTTACACGGCCTACGTTCAAGGCGGATTGACTTACGCCCACGTCAAGGTCGCGCTCATGCTCGCCTTGAGCCAATTGCGGACGAAAGAGCTCGTCACATTTGACCGTGACAATATCTCACAGAAGTTGTAACCGAAATGTCATGTTAACTTTCTTAACATCTATTGACAGGTAAGTTGTCATGTATTATTCTCACAGTGTGAGACAGAAAAGGAGGGGTAAGAGATGGCCGATCAATTTCGTCGCTCCAACCCGTTGTTTCCGATTGGAATCGTTCAAGATTTGACACAGCTGACAGGTAGACAGATTCGGTACTATGAAGAACAGGGTCTAATTTCGCCTAGTCGGACGGAATCGAAACGACGGCTCTATTCCTTTAATGATGTCGAACGTCTACTCACGATCAAGGATTTTATCGACCAAGGCTTCAACTTGGCGGCGATTCGTCATATGCTCGACAACACGGACGCCAAAGATGCGGAATCACCAAAGGCACCGGTCGATGAAGCACCGAAGATCTCTGAACAAGAGTTACACAAATTATTGAAAACACAGCTTCAAGAAGCTGGCCGTTTCAATAAGACGTCGCTCATTCAAGGTGAGCTGTCACGTTTTTATCGATGACGCCAGTACACTAACCATTACACAATGTGAGAGGGGACATTTCACCATGGCCAGAAAAACGTTCACGAAAGAAGACATCAAACGCATCGCACAAGAAGAGGACGTACGCTTTATTCGTCTTCAATTCACGGATATCCTCGGTACGATCAAAAACGTCGAGGTTCCGATCAGCCAATTGGACAAAGCACTTGATAACAAGATGATGTTCGATGGCTCTTCAATCGAAGGGTTCGTACGCATCGAGGAATCAGACATGAACCTCTATCCAGACCTTGACACATGGGTTGTCTTCCCGTGGACAGACGGCAGCGGTAAAGTCGCTCGCTTGATTTGTGATATTTATACTCCGGACGGAAAACCGTTCAGCGGTGACCCGCGCGGCAATTTGAAGCGTAACCTCGAGCGCATGCAGAAGCTCGGTTTCACAGCATTCAACGTCGGACCAGAGCCTGAGTTCTTCCTCTTCAAGAAAGACTTGAACGGCCAACCGACACTCGAACTTAACGACCAAGGCGGTTACTTCGACTTGGCACCGGTCGACCTCGGCGAGAACTGCCGTAAAGAGATCGTCATCGAGCTCGAAAACATGGGCTTCGAAATCGAAGCATCACACCACGAAGTCGCACCAGGTCAGCACGAGATCGACTTCAAATACGCAGATGCGGTCACGACGGCTGATAACATCCAAACGTTCAAACTCGTCGTCAAGACGATTGCAGCGAAATATGGTCTTCACGCGACGTTCATGCCGAAGCCACTCTTCGGTGTCAACGGTTCAGGGATGCACGCCAACATGTCGCTCTTCAAAGGTGACACGAACGTCTTCTACGATCCGAACGGCGAAATGGAACTCTCTGACACGGCTCGCGCCTTCACGGCAGGGATTCTCGAGCATGCCCGTGCATTCACGGCTGTTTGTAACCCGACTGTCAACTCGTACAAGCGTCTCGTTCCTGGTTATGAAGCACCTTGCTACGTAGCATGGAGCGCGCGCAACCGTTCACCACTCGTTCGTGTACCAGCGGCCCGTGGTCTCTCGACTCGAATCGAAGTACGTTCGGTCGACCCGGCAGCAAACCCGTACCTCGCTTTGGCCACACTATTGGCTGCAGGTCTCGATGGAATTGAGAAAGATATGACAGCACCGAAGCCAATCGACAGCAACATCTACGTCATGGACAAGCCAGAACGTGTTGCTAACGGGATTGACGATCTTCCGGCTACGCTCTTCGACGCGCTCGAAGTACTCCGTACTGACAAAGTCGTCATGGAATCGCTTGGCGAGCATATCGGTGAGCACTTCCTCGAGTTGAAAGAAATCGAGTGGGATATGTTCCGCACGCAAGTGACGGAGTGGGAACGCGATCAGTACATGACGCTCTACTAAGTCGACTAATAAGGGATATCCCCTTTAAAAACCAGAGCTCTGAATGAGTCTTCGCAAGAAGTGCTCATTCAGAGCTCTTTTTGTGTCATTCATTCTAATTAATCAATATAATGAAAAGCGGTTATTGAAAATATGAGCGTAATCGAAGCAGATAGAGGGGGCCAAGCAATGGCAACGCCATTAAAAGACGTGTATGATGAGGGGTTTTTATTAGAATTTGGGCGACGGATTCAATCCGTGTACCCATCGTTTGATATACAAGCATTTGTCGCATCAATCGTTGATGAGTCATGGGAAGCGTTAGCACTCAAAGCGCGGACTCGCCGTATCTCGACAAAGCTCGGCCAGTTTTTACCTGAAGATTACGAGTCCGCTTTGGACGTATTGGTTAACATTGCAGACGATTGTATCGGTTTTCCATATTTATTCTTTCCCGACTTCGTAGAAGTGTATGGACAGGCGGAAGAACATTGGGAACGCTCGATGTCAGCACTTGAACTCTTCACGCAGAAATCGTCTTCCGAATTCGCAATCAGAGCTTTTCTGCTTCGTGATTCGACGCGAGTGATGGATCGCATGATGGCATGGGCCAAGCATCTGAATGAGCATGTGCGGAGATTGGCAAGTGAAGGCTGTCGTCCTCGTCTTCCGTGGGCGGAGTCATTACCGATGTTCAGAGAAAATCCGGCTCCAGTGTTGGCAGTTTTAGAGTTATTAAAAGAAGACCCATCATTATATGTAAGGAAAAGTGTCGCCAACAATCTCAACGATATCTCGAAAGATCACCCGGAAGCCGTGCTCGAAGTCTCGCGTCGATGGCAAGGCGAACATCCCCATACCGACTGGGTCATCAGACACGCGTGCCGAACGTTAATTAAATCCGCACACCCGGACGCGTTAACATTGTTTGGTTATACGCAAGAAACGGATTTGACCGTCAACTCATCGATTACTATACATCCGAATGTGCTCAGCATAGGTGAGGCGTGCGAGATTCAGTATGATTTGGCGATTCGTCCAGGAGATGCCGCCTATATTCGGGTCGAATACGCCATCGATTTCATAAAAGCGAACGGGAAAGCGAGTCGTAAAGCTTTTCTGCTAGCGAACAAAATCGTCCCCGGGGGTGCGCGACTTGTAGCGAACAGGATGCACAGTTGGGCAGATTTGACGACTCGTCGGCATTATTCAGGGGAGCATCGTGTCGTTTTGCTGGTCAATGGACGAGAAGTGGCAGAACATCATGTCATGTTGCATAAAAGTTATTGAGCTTCTATATAATAAACAGTTCAGAAAGGGCAACCCAGTCTAGTAGACGGGTTGCCCTTTTAGGTGCATAGCATAAATGTTTGGCTTAAAAGGCACGTTTGAAGAACGTCGACGCATAATCGAGCGTCGTATGTAACGTCGTCGCGAAGACGAGTCCGAAGAAACAGGCGGCCCCGTTCAGGTCGAGCCACGATCTGGCAGCTTCCTCATACGGCGTGAACGTG
This sequence comes from Exiguobacterium chiriqhucha RW-2, assembly GCF_000416965.1. Classification (GTDB taxonomy): domain Bacteria; phylum Bacillota; class Bacilli; order Exiguobacteriales; family Exiguobacteriaceae; genus Exiguobacterium; species Exiguobacterium chiriqhucha. Next base: position 822,572 of record NZ_ATCL01000020.1, on the reverse strand, counting down.
AGCACGAGCGTGAGCGGGAAGCCTAGATAGATGACCCGGATCAAATCACTCAAGAGCGGCAGATGCGAGAATAACGACCGATGGGGCATAATCTTCACGTAAGGGAGCCAAAAGCCTCGGAGTGGTCCCCATCGATAATAGGCGTCCGACTTTAAGTCAAGGTCCGGGGAGAGCCAGAACGTCCCGATTAGGGCGCCGAATAGGAACACTGTCGGAATATCGATGTCAATAAAAGGCGTGGCAATCGCAAGAGCACCGATTGCCACGAGATTCGTACGGGTATGTGTCTTGCCACTCGCCATTAGTGAATCGTACGGTATACACCGATGACCTTCCCTAAAATCGACACGTTATCGAAATACATCGCTTCGAGTTCGTCGTTCTCCGGTTGAAGACGGACTTTCGAAGCTTCTTTATAAATCCGCTTCACTGTCGCTTCGCCTTCATCCGTCATGGCGACGACAATCTCTCCATTGTCGGCCGTGTTCTGTTGGCGGACGAGGACACGGTCCCCATCCAAGATGCCGGCGTTAATCATCGAGTCTCCCGATACCGAGAGCATGTAGACGTTGTCGGAACCGACGACGTGGGCCGGGAGCGGGAAGTGCTCTTCCACGTTCTCGATTGCCGTGATTGGCGTACCGGCCGTGACTTTCCCGATGACCGGCACGTACATGACGGCATCATGGTCTTCCACGACTGACATCTCTTCATCTAAAATTTCGATGGCACGTGGCTTCGTCTTGTCACGTCGAATCAATCCACGCTTCTCTAGACGGTCCAAGTGGCCGTGGACGGTCGAGCTCGATGCGAGTCCGACTGCCTCTCCGATTTCACGAACGGAAGGTGGATACCCTTTCGCCCGGACCTCGGCTTTTATAAAATCAAGAATCTGTTGTTGTCTTGCTGACATTTTTTTCAATGGATTTCACCTCGATTATGTCGAATAACCTGCGAACGCATCCTATTCTTTATGGGTTTAGTTTAACACAAGAACACATGAGCGCACAAACATTCGTTCGTTTTTTTCTACTTGACCGAACAGAAGTTCTTGTTTTATGATGAGAACAGATAAACGAACAGACGTTCTCGAGAACGTGTATTCTTATTCCCAGGAGGTAATCGTTATGAGAGACACAATCAATGGAATCATTTTAGTCGGCATGTTGGCACTTGGAATGTTCGCGTTTTATATGGTCGGGGAGATGCGCCACGACGTCGATGTCGTCGCGACCGAACCGGTGATCGAGCATAGCGTCGAAGAAGAAGTCGCCTTGACGGAGGCCGAGTCGCTCGAGGCACAGCTTCTCGCCGAACGCGCTGAGAAAGAAGACGACAAGACGACGTGGTTCGCCGCCGAATAATCTTTTCTGATTGCGAACAGCCCCCGAACCTGTGTATCGTAGAGGGCGAATGGAAAGAAAGGAAGTGACGGGATGCGAGTCGTCATTTATTGTCGCGTGTCGACGAACAAGTCCACGCAAGAGACGTCACTCGGTCGCCAAGCGGACGAACTGACGCGGATGGCGAAACGTCTTGACGCTGAAATCGTCGATGTGATCAGTGAGCAAGAGAGTGGGTATGAGGTCAATCGGACGGGGTTGCTCGATTTGTTGGAGCACGTCTCGACGTCTAATCTCGATGCCGTGCTCGTGAGCGATGACAGCCGCCTCGGACGAGGGAACGCGAAAATCGCCATCTTGCATACGCTCATGAAACATAACGTCCGCTTGTTGACGATGCAATCGTCCGATGAATACGTCGTCTCGGATGCCGAGAAGATGGTGCTTGAAATCGTCAGTGTCGTCGAGGAGTACCAGCGTAAAATCCATAATGCGAAAATCTCACGCGGCATGCGTCGGGCGGTCGCGAACGGGTTCAACCCGCACCGCAACATCCAACATCACGATCAAGGCGGTCGGAGCCGAATCGAAGTCCCGATCGAAGAGATCGTCCAACTGCGCGAGCGCGGACTGACGTTCGCTGAAATTGCCGCCACGCTACGTGGTTTTGGCTATGAGGTGTCGAAAGCGACCGTGAACCGTCGTTATTTGGAGCACGTATCAGTGCCAGAAACTTGATTCCTGCTCGCTGATTTTGTACAGTAGAAGAACAAATTCAGTAGAGAGGGGGCGAGCCTGATGCTAGCACCTGAACAGTTGGAGCGAATCAATTTTCTCGCCAACAAAGCCAAGACAGATGGACTGTCATCAGAAGAGATGGACGAGCAGCAAGCGCTGCGCCAACAATATTTGCAAGCGTTCCGCCAATCATTCAAATCACAAATGATGGGGATGAAGGTCGTCGATCCGGACGGGAACGATGTAACGCCTGAAAAATTGAAAGACGAGCAGAAACGACATCGCTCGGAGTGACCACGAATGCACATCCTATTTCATATAGGGTGTGCATGTTTGTTATACGCGAACGGGGATCAGGGGGACTTATTGGACTGATTTTGGACGAAAGGAAGTAAACGATTCCATTCAATGTGTTATACTAATTAATTAGTTGTGACACACGAATGAGTATGCTAAAATATGACGGGTAGAAACTTTGTAACAACAGAGAGGATGAAATTAGTGGAAACAACTACTAAAGAATTATTAGCGATTAACTCGATTCGGACGCTCTCGATTGATGCGGTCCAAAAAGCGAACTCTGGTCACCCGGGGATGCCGATGGGTGCGGCTCCGATGGCGTTCACACTTTGGACGGATAAGATGCGTCACAACCCGAAAAACCCGAACTGGTTCAACCGCGATCGGTTCGTTCTTTCAGCAGGACACGGTTCGATGCTCTTGTACTCGCTTCTTCACTTATCTGGTTACGACCTTTCACTCGACGATCTCAAATCGTTCCGTCAAATGGATTCGAAGACGCCTGGACACCCAGAGTACCGTCACACGGCTGGTGTCGACGCGACGACTGGACCGCTCGGCCAAGGGATTGCCATGGCAGTCGGTATGGCGATGGCTGAAAAACATTTGGAAGCGACTTACAACCGTGATGAGTTCAAAGTGGTTGACCACTTCACATACGGGATTTGCGGAGACGGTGACTTGATGGAAGGCGTGTCGGCAGAAGCTGCCTCACTCGCTGGTCACTTGAAACTCGGAAAGCTCGTCGTCCTTTATGATTCAAACGACATCTCACTCGATGGCGACCTTCACAAGTCGTTCTCAGAAAGCGTCGAAGATCGTTTCAACGCTTACGGCTGGCAAGTGATTCGCGTTGAAGATGGCACGGACATCGATACAATCGCGAAAGCAATCGACGAAGCGAAGGCGGAAACGTCGAAACCGACCCTCATCGAAGTGAAGACGGTCATCGGTTTCGGTTCACCGAACAAGTCAGGGAAATCGGCCTCACACGGCGCGCCGCTCGGCGAAGCTGAAATCGAGCTCACGAAGCAGTTCTATAAGTGGGAAGGCGAAAACTTCTACGTACCGACCGAAGTGTACGACTTGTTCAACGAGAAAGTCGTTGAGCCAGGTGCCAAAGCGGAAGCGGACTGGAACGAACTCGTCGCGGCTTACAAGTCGTCACACCCTGAACTCGGTGCACAGTTCGAGCGTGCAGTGAACAATGAGCTCCCAGAAGGTTGGGACAGCGAGTTGCCGACGTTCGAAATCGGTTCGAAGAAAGCGACACGTCAAACGAGCGGTGAAGTATTGAACGCAATCGCTAAAGCGGTGCCGACACTCTTCGGTGGTTCGGCTGACCTCGCAGGCTCGAACAACACGATGATTAAAGGTGCTGCGGATTTCGATGAAGATCCAGCAGGCCGTAACATCTGGTTCGGCGTCCGTGAATTCGCAATGGCAGCTGCCGTCAACGGTATGGCACTCCACGGTGGGGTCCTTCCTTACGGCGCGACATTCTTCGTCTTCTCAGACTATTTGCGTCCAGCGGTACGACTCGCGGCCCTCATGGGAATCCCATCGACGTTCGTCTTGACACACGATTCAATCGCGGTCGGCGAAGACGGCCCGACACACGAACCGGTCGAGCACTTGATGAGCTTCCGTGCGATGCCAAACTTGTCTGTTCTCCGTCCGGCTGACGGAAAAGAGACGATTGCGGCTTGGAAGCAAGCAATCACGACGAAATCATCACCGTCACTTCTCGTCTTGACGCGTCAAGCGTTGCCAGAACTCGAAGGCACGTCGATCGAAGAAGCGGCCAAAGGTGGCTACGTCGTCGCCGGTAACTCGAGCGAGGCGGACGTCCTCCTTCTCGGTACAGGTTCTGAAGTACACGTCCTCGTCGAAGCTCGCGAAGCACTCGCGGCTGACGGCGTGAACGCGGCTGTCGTCTCGATGCCTTCGTGGGAATTGTTCGAAGCACAGTCAGCAGAATACAAAGAGGCGGTCCTTCCTTCGTCAATCACGAAGCGTGTCTCGCTTGAAGCGGGCGCGACACTCGGCTGGTACAAATACGTCGGATTCGGCGGTAAAGTACTCGGAATCGACAAGTTCGGTGCCTCTGCCCCTGGGGATCTCCTCATGAAAGAATATGGCATGTCGGTCGACAACGTCGTCGCTGCTGTCAAATCACTTTAATCGCTTACTATCAGTGGTGGCCCGGAGTTTTGGGTCACCACTTTTTTTACAGACGACTAGCGAATTAGCGTAATATAGTGTATAGTAAAAAACGATGTTTCATATGGTAGAGGAGGTTAAGCCTTGAGTACATTATTCTGGATTCTTCTGATCGTGGCAGCACTAATCGGGGGTATTGCGATCGGTTTCTTTATCGCTCGTAAATACATGATGAACTACCTCGAACAGAACCCACCGATCAACGAAGATATGATTCGTACATTGATGATGCAAATGGGTCAAAAGCCGTCACAGAAGAAAGTCAACCAAGTGATGCGCGCCATGAACGTTCAAATGAAGAACGAAAAGAAATAAACCGGATCGACCGAAGCACTTTGCGCCCGCAAAGTGCTTTTTGTATCCATTTTTTGTTAGACAATCGAACAAACTTTCGCTAATCTAAAAGAATAGTCTGAATTCAAGACAACATAGGGGGTGTTTCAGATTCGTGTATTCAAACAATTGGCTTGGTTCTTCAAGCTCGAATGGCGGACGTATGCGCTCGGTATCGTCCTACTCATGTTCGTTGCGGCGCTCGAACTCGTGCCGCCACGCATCATCGGCCGAATCGTCGATGAGATCAACCGAGAATCGCTCGAAACAGATTTATTGTGGATGTTGCTCGGCGGGCTCGCGGCCGTCGGCATCGGAAACTATGTGGCCCGCTTCTTCTGGCGGTACTTCATCTTTGGAGCATCGATTCGGCTCGGTCGGATGTTGCGGAGTCAGCTCTATCGCCATTTCACCGATTTAGATCAACGCTTTTATAAGAAGTCGCGGGTCGGGGATTTGATGGCCCATGCGACGAACGATGTCCAAGCCGTCTCGACGACGGCGGGTGCGGGGATTTTGACACTCGTCGACAGCATTACCATGGGGACGTTCGTCATCATCACGATGGTGACGACGATTAGTTGGAAGTTGACGGTCGTAGCGCTGTTGCCGCTGCCGATCATGGTCGCGTTAACGACACGATACGGCAAACTATTACATAATCGGTTCGGGGTCGCTCAGGCGGCGTTCTCCGAACTGAATGACAAAGTCCAAGAGAGCGTCAGCGGTGTCCGGGTATTGAAATCGGCCGGAGAAGTCGGCCGCGACGTCGACTCGTTCGAGAAGTTATCCGACGAGGTCATGGCGAAGAACGTCCGCGTCGCCAAAATCGATGCCCTATACGACCCGACCATCTTCGGAATCGTCGGCCTCTCGTATATCCTATCGATTGGCTATGGGGCCTATTTGATTGAACAAGGCGAGCTGACAATCGGTCAAATCGTCAGTTTCACGGCGTATCTCAGTTTGCTCACATGGCCGATGCTCGCGTTCGGCTGGCTGTTCAATATCGTCGAACGCGGTCGTGCGTCTTATGACCGAATCGAGCGAATGCTCGCCGTCAAACCTGAGATTCAAGATGATCCGATGGCGGCGACGAAACTTGCCCATTCGGAGATTGAGGCAGACATTCATGCTTTCCGCTATGATGAGACACCCGTCTTACAAGACGTGTCGTTCCGAATCGAACGCGGTCGCACGCTCGGAATTGTCGGACGGACCGGCTCCGGTAAAACGACAATCGTTCGGTTGTTGACGCGGGAGTATGACGTCCATGACGGCACGATTAAAATCGGCGGCATCAATATCCGACAGGTGAAAAAGTCACTTCTGCTCGACAAGGTCGCCGTTGTCCCGCAAGACCACTTCTTGTTCAGCGACTCGATTGCGAACAATATCGCGTTCGGCAAACCGGAAGCAAAACTTGACGAGATTATGGAAGCAGCTAAAATCGCCGAAGTGCATGATGACATCATGCGGTTACCAGAAGGTTATGCCACGCTTGTAGGCGAACGGGGCGTGACGCTATCGGGCGGCCAAAAACAACGCATCTCGATTGCACGTGCGCTCATGATCGAGGCGGACGTATTGATTCTAGACGATGCTCTCTCCGCCGTCGATGCGAAGACGGAAGAAGCGATCATCGAGCATTTCCGGGCCGGGAATCCCGATCAATCTCGGTTGATTGTCGCGCACCGACTGTCTGCGGTCGAGCACGCCGACGAGATTCTCGTTCTCGAAGACGGTCGTATCATCCAACGGGGCCGGCATCAGGACTTGATTCGCGAACCGGGATGGTACAAAGATACGTATGATCGTCAACAGCTCGAAGCAATCGTAGAAGGGGGTGGCCACCATGAAGCATGACGTTCAGGAATGGGCGGTCATCAAACGTCTATTGGCGTATACGAATCGTTACTCACGCCCACTCAGTCTCGCTTTCGTGTTCTTGTTGCTCGCCACCGGTGCGAAGCTCGCGGGACCGTTTTTAATCAAGGTCTTTATTGATGAGTTCGTGACGCCAGGCGTCTATCCGACGAACTGGGTCGTCACATTGCTCGTCGTTTATTTGGTCTTGCATGTGTCGGCGATCATCTTCGACTATTTACAGTCAATTTCATTCCAAAAAATCGCCTTAAAAATCGTTCAAAACATTCGGATGGATATTTTCCGTCACGTCATGGGCATGCGGCTCGCCTATTTCGACCGGACGCCAGCAGGCGTACTCGTCTCGCGGATTACGAACGACACCGAGGCGGTCAAGGAGCTGTACGTCGGGGTGATGAGTACGTTCGTCCAATCGGCCGTGCAGCTGCTCGGGACATACGTGTTTCTCTATATCCTCGAACCGACGCTCGCAACGATGGGGCTTGTGCTCGTGCCGTTGTTCTGGCTCATCATCTGGGTGTATCGTCGCTACTCGACAAAGTACTTCGCGCAAGTGCGTGATCTGCTGTCACAATTGAACGGACAGTTGAATGAGTCGATTAACGGGATGGGAATCGTTCAACAGTTTCGTCAAGAAGAGCGGCTTGTCCGCCAATTCGAAGAGACGAACGAAGCCCACCAAGAAGCACGTTATCGGAACTTGAAGCTCGACAGTATGTTGTTGCGACCGATCATCGAATTGTTGCTCGCCTTCTCCATCATCGGGCTGCTCGGTTATTACGGCGTCTTGTCAACGACCGAGCAAGTACAGGTCGGGGTCGTTTACGCCTTTATCAGCTATATCGAACGAATCTTCCGTCCCGTGCTCGATATCATGCAACGATTGAGTGAATTTCAACAGGCGGTCGTTTCGGCGGACCGAGTCTTCAAAGTCTTGGACACGGATGAACCGGCCCCAGGTAAGAGCTTAGAGGGAACGGCTGAAATTGGCTCCGGGGAAGTGCGTTTCGAGAACGTCACGTTCAGCTATGACGGGGAAGTCGACGTATTGAAACATATCTCGTTCGTCGCCAAGCCGGGCGAGACGGTCGCACTTGTCGGTCATACCGGGAGCGGGAAGAGTTCAATCATCAACTTGTTGACTCGGTTCTATCCGTATCAATCAGGACAAATCACGATTGATGGGCATCCGATCGAGCAGTTCGAGGAAGCCGAGCTTCGAGCCAAAGTCGGCCTTGTGCTCCAGGACCCGTTTTTGTTCACGGGGACGATCGAGGACAACTTAAAACTATTTAACCCGACAATCGACTCTGACAAAGTCCGGGAAGCAGCTGAGTTCGTCCAAGCCCATACGTTCGTCGAGAAACTCGAGGCCGGTTACGGGCATACGGTCGGTGAACGGGGGGCGACGTTCTCGAGTGGGGAACGGCAATTGCTCGCGTTTGCTCGGACGGTCGCTCGCGATCCGAAAATCTTGATTTTGGATGAGGCGACGAGTTCGATTGATACTGAGACCGAGGAACGCGTTCAACTCGCCCTCGAGCGGATGAGACGTGGTCGGACGACGATTGCCATCGCACACCGACTCTCGACAATTCAAGATGCCGACTTGATACTCGTCCTCCATCGTGGTGAAATCGTCGAACGAGGTAATCATCAATCGTTATTGAAACAAGACGGGCTCTACAAAAAGATGTATGAACTTCAATCAGGCCAACGTCTGATGTCATAAATTACAAAAAAAGACGCCAATACCGGCGTCTTTTTTCCATGGAAAAGGCTCTCCGCAAATGAGATGCGGAGAGCCGTTCATTTAAAAAGTTAGGTGTTCTGAAGCATGTATAGCCAGGACGTGACGTGTGATCAGCTTGTCTAACTCTTGGCTGACGTGAATCACTTCAGGAGACGTCCAACTGTGCTGCGAAGCGATTTCGTACAGTTCATCGCGTTTCTGTTCAATGGCATAATGTAAGTTTTCAGCTGTGATGACCGCCACGGTGTTTCCCCCATCATTATAAAGTCAAAAGTGTTACTTAGGAATATCCAAATCTTAGCATCTAACACTACTGTTTACAAGTTTCATTTCCATTTCAAAGATTACAATTTCAATCAAACAATCGTTGCAGAAAAAGATGCGAGCATTTTGAAAAGGTTTTCGCTATAATGGGGCTGAAAGGTGGAAGATCGCATGGAAGTTACCCTTTGGCTCGCATTTGGGGCGGGCGTCTTGTCATTTTTGTCTCCGTGCACGCTACCGTTGTATCCAGTCTTTTTATCGTATATCACTGGGGTCTCTGTCTCTGATTTGAAGAGCGAAGGACTGCGGCAGCGCACGGCATGGTTTCATACGTTCTCATTCCTCTTCGGTTTCTCTATCGTCTTTCTCGTGCTCGGTTTGTCGACCTCGCTGATTGCCGACGTGTTCATTCAATACAAAGATAGTTTGCGCATGTTCGGTGCCATCCTTATCTTCGTATTTGGTGTCTTTTTGGCAGGTCTCTGGCAACCACGTTTTATGATGCGCGAGAAAAAACTCGCATTAGGAGAGCGCAAGAGCGGCTATTTTGGGACGGCACTCATCGGAATCGGATTCGCAGCAGGGTGGACACCTTGTACCGGACCGATTCTTGCTGGCGTCATCGCCCTCGCGGCGTCGAACCCGAGTCAGGGAATGGGCTATATGTTGGCATACGTCATCGGCTTTGCCATCCCATTCCTCGTTATGGCCGGTTTTGTCGGCAAAATCAAGTACTTGGCACGCAATAGCGCCAAGGTAGCAAGATTCGGAGGCTATTTGATGATGGCTTTCGGCGTCGTATTATATTTTGATGGCATGAACCGCTTCGCTGCTTGGATGAGCGAATTAGTAGGATTCACCGGATTTTAAAGGGGTTGACCGAATGTCGATATTTTGGGGATCGACCCTCGTCGCACTGATGATGGGCTTGATTGCGAGCTTCGTTCGCGTCAAAGCGTCAGCACGTCCGACGAATGCGAAAAAGATTTTGATTCCGCCGCTGGCGATGTCGACGGGCATGTTACAATTTCTCGTCCCGGCGTTTCGGCTGACTTGGCTCGAGGTCGGAGAGGCGCTGATCGTCGGATTGATTTTCAGCGTGTTCCTCATCAAGACGTCGAATTTCGAGAAACGTGACGGGGAAGTTTATCTATCCCGTTCGAAAGCGTTCTTTATCGTCGTGTTTGTCTTATTGGCCATCCGGACGGTCATGAAGGCGTTTCTCGGGGACGAGGTAAACATATTCGCGACGGGCGGCCTGTTCTATTTGATCGCCTGGGGCATGATTGTCCCGTGGCGCATCGCCATGTATCAAAAGTACAAACAAATCGTAGCATCATAAACGGCGTCCCTTGCGAGGGACGCCGTTTTGTCGATTTAAGAAGATTTTTTGGTCATGGCTGCCTCGGTCTCGGCATCGATTCCGGTGTTCGCCTTGACGAGGATCCGTTCGAAGTTTCCAGCGACTTCATCTGACTTCGTCACGTACGTCCCGACGATAGCGGCGAGGAACCCGAGTGGGATAGACACGATGCCCGGATTCGTGAGCGGGAACAGTGCCTCGCCGATAAAGATGGCGGAACCGTCCGGCGCCCATACGTTCGGGCTGATGGCGACGAGGAAGAGTGACGAGAACAAGCCGACGATCATGCCGAACACGGCTCCTCCAGTGTTGAACCGTCTCCAGTAAATCGTGAACAAGATGACCGGCAAGTTCGCACTGGCGGCCACGGCGAAAGCGAGCGAGACGAGGAAAGCGACGTTCATCGACTGTGCGAAAAACGCGAGTCCCATCGAGACGAGGGCGACAGCAATCGAAGCGATGCGGGCCGCCGTGACTTGTTCTTTCTCTGTCGCTTCCCCTTTACGGACGATATGTCCATAGAAGTCGTGGGCGAACGCCGAGGCGGCCGACAAGACGAGACCGGCGACGACGGCAAGGATTGTGGCAAATGCGATTGCCGCGACAAAGGCGAACAACAAGTCGCCGCCGAGCACTTGGGCCAGGAGCGGTGCGGCCATGTTGCCGGCCGGGTTGGCGGCGATAATGGCATCCGAGCCGACGAATGCGGCGGCCCCGAATCCGAGGAAGATCGTCAATATGTAGAACGCACCGATGACCCATGTCGCATAGACGACCGATTGGCGTGCTGTCGGTGCATCTTTGACCGTGAAGAAACGGATAAGGATGTGGGGCAGACCGGCCGTCCCGAGGACGAGTGCCAAGTTGAGCGAGATCGTGTCGAGCGGGAGCTTGAACTTGTTGCCCGGGTCTAAGAAACTGTCGCCGAGCGGCGTTGCCTTGCTTACTTCCGAGAACATGGTGAAGACAGAGAAGTCAAAGCGAGCGAACACGAGAAACGAGATGATGGCGGTCCCGATCATCAATAGCACAGCTTTCGTGATCTGTACCCATGACGTCGCGGTCATCCCTCCGAAGACGACGTACACCGTCATCAAAATCCCGACGACGACGACACTCGTCGTGTATGGGATGCCGAGCAATAACTCGATGAGCGCGCCGGCCCCGACGAGTTGGGCGATCATATAGAAAATTGAGATGACGATGGCGTTCATGGCGGCGACACCGCGCACGCGCGGTTTGTTGAATCGAGCCGCAATCATATCGGCCATCGTATACTTGCCAAGGTTACGGAGCGGCTCGGCCACGAGATAGAGCACGACGAGATAAGCCACTAAGAAGCCGATTGAATAGAAGAAACCGTCAAATCCGGCGAGGGCAATCATCCCGGCGATCCCGAGGAAAGAAGCCGCCGACATATAGTCCCCGGCGATGGCGAGCCCATTTTGGAAACCGGTCAACCCTCCATCGGCCGTATAAAAGTCGCTCGCGGTCTTCGTTTTACGAGCGGCGAAGAACGTGATGACGAGCGTGAGCCCGACAATCGCGAGGAATAATAAAATAGCGGTCCAGTTCATCGGTCGTCCTCCTCTTGTTTGATGGCGGTGACGAGTTCGTCAAACCGACGGGCCCGGCGGCTGTACATCACACAGAACGTCCAGGTCATAAAGAATTGGGCGAAGGCGAGCACCCAGGCCCATGTGATGTCTCCGGCGACCGGGATATTCAAAAAGGTGAAGTAACTTGTCGAGATTGGCAACGTGAAGTAGAAGATAAGAGAGAAGATGATGGATGGAACAATGAACCGATTCTTTTCTCGCATCAGTTTGTGGAACGTCTGGCTCTCGACAATCGCTTCGGCGGAGCGGGTACTGTCGGTTTGCGTGACATGTGTGACATCATGCATATAAAAACCTCCTTCGGCATCAAGATACGTACATTATAGAAATGTAAATAAAGGAAAAGCTATCCATTTTTTTATTGCGTAAAACGAAATTGTTATACTAATATTGGTCATACCACTTTAATGTAAGCGTTTTCAATATTGTCTATATTATGAACATTATTTTTGAATAGTTACTACTCGTGAAAAAGGTACTTTTGACCTACTAGTCGTATGGCACAATTTTGCGAACGGGAGACATAATAAGTCGGCTGCGCCGAGGCGACAGGACGTGTTGGACAAAAAAAGATGTCAGGCAAATAGCCTGACATCTCATCTCATTGTTGGAAGTAATGTTGATACACTTTCCAGTCGATCTGCTCTTCTTCAAGTGCCTTCTTTAAAAACTTATGGTCCCGCTTCGGTGTCGCCGCGATATAACCTTTAACGACGAGTTCAGTCGTCATTTCACGGGCCCGGGTCTCGAGGGCGAACTGTCCGATTTTACCGGCGATTTTGCGGATGGCGACGTCGCGGAACAGCTCTGGTACCGGCGTGACGAGGCGGTCGAGCAACGTTCGTGTCTCCGGCGTCCATAAGTGGCGTGTCTTGTCGATGTAGTCATCCTCGATGTCGAGGAGTGAGCGCCCATCTTCTTTTGGCATTCGTTTCAAAAATTTACGGAACATAAAGTAACCGCCGATCGACATTAACCCGATCATCACGAATCCCCAGAAGACAATGAAATACATCATCAAGTTTTCTGGCATCGTCTTTCCCCCGTTCTGTCATTTCACGATCATTCAAGCTAAGTATACAAAAAAGGGACGCGATACAAAAGCTACAGCTATTAACTCCCTACTATAAAGATGGACGAAACGGGCCGATTTCGTTAGAATAGATAGCGTTGCAATGAGCAAGACATCGTATAAATCGTATTGTCCAGAAAGGAAAGAGCCATACATGAATCAATTAAAACAAGAAGTTGAGAAGCGTCGGATTTTCGGCATCATCTCGCACCCGGATGCCGGTAAGACGACGCTGACGGAGAAGTTGCTCCTTCACGGGGGCGCCATCCGTGAGGCGGGGACGGTCAAAGCCCGCAAAAATTCCAAGCATGCCAAGTCGGACTGGATGGAAATCGAGAAACAACGTGGAATCTCGGTCACCTCGTCCGTCATGCAGTTCGTCTATCAAGACAAGGTCGTCTCGATCATGGACACGCCAGGTCACAACGATTTCGGGGAAGACACGTACCGCGTGTTGACGTCGGTCGACAGTGCCGTCATGGTCATCGATGCGGCCAAAGGGATTGAGACGCAGACGAAGAAACTATTCCAAGTCTGTCGGATGCGGGGAATTCCAATCTTCACGTTCATGAACAAATTGGACCGCCAAGCGAGAGACCCGCTCGAACTCATGGAAGAGCTCGAAGAAGTTCTCGGCATGCCTTCAGTCGCCGTCACGTGGCCAATCGGGAGCGGAATGCAGTTCGAAGGGGTGTACGACCGCCTGAAGAACGAAGTCCACTTGTTCCGTGGCGAGAAATCGACGCTCACGTTGAACGAGGACGGCGTCAATGACCCGATTCTCGCCGACTATTTGACGGAAGAGAACTTGACGAACCTCCGAGACGAAATCGATTTGCTCGACGGTGCCGGCAATGAAATCGAAGTCGATGCGATTCAGCACGGGAAATTGACTCCGGTCTTTTTCGGGACGGCCCTCGTCGACTTCGGCGTGACATCGTTCTTGAACCACTATCTCGCCATGTCACCGGCCCCTGAAGCCCGTAAGTCGAACGTCGGTCCGATCGACCCGACGTCAGAAGAGTTCAGCGGCTTCGTGTTCAAGATTCAAGCGAACATGAACCCGGCCCACCGTGACCGCATAGCCTTCGTCCGCATCTGTTCGGGCGTGTTCGAGCGCGGCATGGACGTCACGCTCACGCGGACAGGAAAGAAAATCAAGTTGAGTCAGTCGACGCAGCTCATGGCCAACGACCGGGAAACGGTCGATCAGGCGTTCGCTGGGGACGTGATCGGGATTTACGATTCGGGGACATACCAAATCGGCGACACGATCACGACGTCGAAACAGAAAATCGCGTTCGAGGCGTTACCGACGTTCCCACCTGAACTGTTCATGCGCGTCTCGCCGATCAACTCGCTCAAATCGAAGCACTTCCACAAAGGTGTGGAGCAACTCGCCCAAGAGGGAGCGATTCAAGTATATCGCAACGAATACAACGAGATTTATCTCGGTGCGGTCGGTCAACTCCAATTCGAAGTGTTCGAGTATCGCTTGAACAACGAATACGGCGTCGACATTCGCATGGAGCCGGTTTCGTACAGCGTCGCACGTTGGGTGAAGGACAAGGAATTGAAGGCGCTCAAGCCGTTCCAGGACTCACGCAACATGCTCGTGACGGATCGTTGGGAGCGTCCCGTGTTCTTGTTCGCCAACGAGTTCACGTTCGACCGCTTCAAAGAACGGTATGAAGATGAGCTCACGCTCGTCGATGCCCTCGACGTCAACGTCGAGATTGGCGCAGAATAATGATTGAAGACGGCTCTTGTCCAAGGGCCGTCTTTTCTTGTTTCAGTGAGTCTGATGTTATTGATAAGTTTTACTTATGACTAATTTGTGACGGAATGTATTTTACGTCACGCTATAGTTGTATTATGATAAACATGTGATAAGTAAGCGATTACGGCACGTGCCGAAGTCGCCGCTTTCAAAAAGGGGGATATCGTATGGAACAGACGAACGTATTAGACGCTTTTAAATCTCGGACGCAGTTCGAGGTCAATGGACAGGCGTACGATTTTTACCGGCTTAAAAAGCTCGAAGAAGAAGGGGTGACGGAACTTAGTCGACTTCCGTACTCGATTCGCGTATTGCTCGAATCGGTGCTTCGCCAACAGGATGGCCGCGCCATCACGAAAGAACATGTCGAGAATTTGGCTAAATGGGGTACTGCCGAAGTTTCGAAAGATATCGATGTTCCGTTCAAACCGGCTCGCGTCGTCCTCCAGGACTTTACGGGTGTGCCAACGGTCGTTGACCTTGCCTCGCTTCGTAAGGCGATGGCTGACCTTGGTGGAGACCCGAACAAAATCAATCCTGAAATCCCGGTTGACCTCGTCGTCGACCACTCGGTTCAAGTCGATGCGTACGGTTTTGCCGGCGCACTCATGAAAAACATGGACATCGAGTTCGAGCGTAACGAAGAGCGCTACAAGTTCTTGCGTTGGGCTCAGACGGCGTTCGACAACTATCGCGCCGTTCCGCCTGCGACAGGAATCGTTCACCAAGTCAACTTGGAGTACTTGGCTTCGGTCGTCCTCGAGAAGAATGACGGAACGGGCAATGTCGCCTATCCAGACTCGCTCGTCGGAACTGACTCGCACACGACGATGATTAACGGTCTTGGCGTCCTCGGTTGGGGTGTCGGTGGAATCGAAGCCGAGGCGAGCATGCTCGGACAACCGTCTTACTTCCCGGTACCAGACGTCGTCGGCGTCAAAATCATCGGTGAAGTCAATCCGGGTGTCACGGCGACAGACGTCGCGCTCGTCGTCACAGAGATGCTCCGTAACGAGAAAGTCGTCGGCAAGTTCGTCGAGTTCTTCGGTCCATCGCTTCACACGATGCCGCTCTCAGACCGGGCAACGATCGCCAACATGGCGCCGGAATATGGTGCGACTTGTGGCTTCTTCCCAGTCGATACGGAAACGCTCAACTACATGCGTACAACTGGTCGCCCAGAAGAATTGATCGACCTCGTCGAAGCGTATTCGAAAGCGAACGACTTGTTCTATACACCGGACCAAGCGGACCCGTCGTTCACGAAGACGCTCACACTCGACTTGTCGAAAGTGCAACCGTCGCTTGCTGGACCGAAACGTCCACAAGACCGAATCAACTTATCAGACCTTCAGTCAGCTTTCGTCGATAGCGTGACGGCACCAGCCGGACACAGCGGCTTCGGTCTCGATCGTGCCGAGCTTGAGAAGAAGGCAGCTATCAACTACACAGACGGCGCTGTCGACATGCGCACGGGTGACGTGGCGATTGCAGCCATCACGAGCTGTACGAACACGTCGAACCCATACGTCATGGTCGGAGCGGGTCTTGTAGCGAAGAAAGCCGTCGAACGCGGTCTCACGGTTCCGAAATTCGTGAAGACGTCGCTCGCACCGGGGTCGAAAGTCGTTACCGACTATCTCGACAAAGCCGGTCTCACGCCGTACCTCGACCAACTCGGTTTTAACACCGTCGGTTACGGATGTACGACATGTATCGGAAACTCAGGTCCACTCGACCGCGAAGTAGAAGAAGCGATCACATCGAACGATTTGCTCGTTTCGTCGGTCCTCTCGGGGAACCGTAACTTCGAAGGCCGCGTCCATCCACTCGTGAAAGCAAACTTCTTGGCGTCACCGCCACTCGTCGTTGCTTACGCACTCGCTGGGTCGGTCAACTTCGATATCATGAACGAATCGTTCGGAACGGACAAAGATGGCAATGAAGTCTTCTTCAAAGATATCTGGCCATCGAACGATGAAATCAAGATGGTCGTTCAAGACGTCGTCTCACCGGAAGCGTTCCGTAAAGAGTACGATACGGTGTTCACGGGCAATGAACGTTGGAACGCGCTTGACGTCCCAGAAGGCAACTTGTATGACTTCTCAGACGACTCGACGTATATCCAAAACCCACCGTTCTTCGAAAACCTCGAGCCGGAAGCAGGAGAAGTGCATGCATTGAACGGACTCCGCGTCATCGGGAAGTTTGCGGATTCGGTCACGACCGACCACATCTCACCAGCCGGAGCGTTTTCGAAAACGACTCCAGCCGGGCAATATCTCCAATCGAAAGGTGTCGCTCCGCTTGACTTCAACTCGTACGGCTCACGCCGCGGAAACCACGAAGTCATGATGCGCGGTACGTTCGCGAACATTCGGATCCGTAACCAAGTGGCACCAGGCACGGAAGGTGGATTCACAACGTACTGGCCGACGGGCGAAATCATGCCGATGTACGATGCGGCCATGAAGTACAAAGAGCAAGGCACGGGACTCGTCGTCTTCGCTGGAAACGACTATGGCATGGGCTCGTCACGTGACTGGGCGGCCAAAGGAACGAACTTGCTCGGCATCCGGGCCGTCATCGCACAAAGCTTCGAACGGATTCACCGCTCGAACCTCGTCATGATGGGCGTGTTGCCACTCCAGTTCATGGACGGGGAGTCGGCCGACTCACTTGGGCTCACAGGCGAAGAAGCGATCGACATCCAAGTTGACGAGTCAGTCCGCCCACGTGATATCCTGAACGTCAAAGCAACGCATGAAAATGGCACAGTGACGGAGTTCAAAGTCGTCGCTCGCTTCGATTCTGAAGTCGAGATCGATTACTACCGCCACGGCGGCATCCTTCAGATGGTTCTCCGCAACAAATTGAAGTAAGCCCACCGACCTTCCTTTGCAAAAAGGAAGGTTTTTTTTGTGAATGTGCGAATATGAGGTGAGAGGATGTCTCATATCGGGAACAGAATGGGGAGAGGGGGGAGTGTATGGAACGACAGACGAATTCAGGAAAAAACTGGTGGCAACGGCTGACGCAAAAAGAGGAAGTGCCGGAGGAAGAGATCGACCTCACGCTTCCACAGTTGCGAGTAGCCATCCATGAATATGAGCAGACGTTACCGAAAGGCGTCAATCGCACGGTCTTGCTCGACGAGGCGCAAGAAATCGACTTGACACGCCTGAAGAAACATTTGCCCGGCAAACCGAGACAGCGGTTTTATATGTCAAAAGAGACGTTTCATATCGTCCCCGAGGACGAGCGGGAATTGGTTTATGAGATGGATCAAGTGCAGCGGGCGCTCGATTTATACTTTGAACAAGAAAAAAAAATACCGTTTCGAAAATTTCAACAGACACTGCAATTGGATTTGACTCGATTACGTGAGGGTGGTTATTTGAAAGTGCTGCCTAAACGGCCTTATTACGTCGTTGACGAGACGTTAATCGTGTCCTTGGAACCGAAACCGCCGGAGTGACGACATGCCATCGTCACTTTTTTTGACTTGGCCGGCCGAGCGCGTCGCGGGGTTGAGTCGGGTTTACAAACTATGTTACGGTGGAAAACGTATATGAAAATAAGAAAATTGAATAGGAGTGAGATTATGGAAAGGAAAAGCAAAGTGACGACCGTTTTTCTCGTTTCAGCCATCATTACGGTCTTATTCACGATCTGGGGTGTCATCCCTGAGAGTATCCTCGGTAACGCCAGTCTCTTAAATGTGACGACGAAACTGCAGGGCTGGCTCTCGAACGGCTTTGGCTGGTTTTATTTACTCAGTGCGACCGGGATTCTACTCGTCGCCATCTTTTTAATCTTCTCGAGGTTCGGGTCAATTCGACTCGGAAAAGATACGGATCGTCCGGAATTCGGCTATCTGTCATGGTTCGCCATGTTGTTCAGCGCCGGGATGGGAATCGGACTCGTGTTCTGGGGGGCAGCGGAGCCGTTGTCTCATTTCCACGCGCCGCCATTCGAGTCAGGCTCCCCTGAAGGCGATGCGCGCACCGCGATGCGCTATTCGTTCTTCCATTGGGGCTTGCATCCATGGGCGATTTACGCGATGATTGCGCTCGCAATCGCTTACTCGACGTTCCGGAAAGGTCGCCCGGCGACGATTGGGGAGACGATTGGCTCGCTCGTCAATGACCGCTACGAACGACCGGTCAAACGAACGGTTGATGTGTTGGCCATCATCGCGACCGCGTTCGGTGTGGCGACATCGCTCGGCTTCGGGGCCCAGCAAATTGCCGGTGGGATTCACTTCTTGATTCCGAACGTACCAAACGCGTTCTCGACCCAAATGATTATCATCGCCGTCGTAACGGTGCTCTATATGATCAGTGCCTCGACGGGACTCGAGAAAGGGATTCGTATCTTGAGTAATACGAACATCTTTCTCGCCATCGTCCTCTTGTTCGCGACGCTCATTGCCGGACCGAGTGCGTTCATTCTCGATCTGTTCACGCAAACGATCGGAACGTATTTGCAACAGTTACCGTCAATGAGTTTCCGGACGGCTGCGTTTGAGCCGGCTGAACGCGAATGGATTAACGGATGGACGATTTTCTATTGGGCTTGGTGGATTTCATGGTCACCATTCGTCGGGACGTTCATCGCCCGTGTCTCGAAAGGACGTACGATTCGTGAGTTCATCATCGGGATTTTGCTCGTACCGACTTCATTCGGTCTGCTCTGGTTCTCCGTCTTCGGTGGTTCGGCCATCTGGGCCGACTTGAACGGCGGGGCAAACTTGATTGCCACGGTCAATGAGATTGGGACTGAAGTCGGATTGTTCGCCTTGTTCGAGACGTTTGGTGGGTTTGGGACGATCCTTAGTATCGTCGCCATCTTCTTGGTCTCCGTCTTCTTCATTACGTCAGCGGACTCGGCGACATACGTGCTCGGCATGTTGTCGACGAACGGAAAACTCGTGCCGCCGATGCGGATCAAGCTCGTCTGGGGCTTCATTCAGTCCTCAATAGCCGCCGTACTCTTATATGTCGGTGGACTCGGGGCGCTCCAAGCGGTCGCAATCCTGGTCGCGTTCCCGTTCATCTTCGTATTAATACTGATGATTGTCGCCTTGTTCAAAGACTTGTCCGATGAACCGGACGAACGGGACAAGTATATTGAAGCGTATAAGCAGGAAGAAGAAGATAAGCTCGGATAAACGGAAAGGGTCTCGGTCGAGGCCCTTTTTTGGTTGTAAATGTTTTGCAGGACCCTCTCGCTAGTGTAGGATAGTAAGTGAAGAAGATTGGGAGGGCATTCTATGAAACAACATGTTAAAAAGCGATTGAGTTGGGTGATTTTTGCCGGAATCCTCATTGTCGGCGCCCTGCTCGCCTATAACTTTTACTCGATTATGAACTTGAATGACGACGAGGGCCGTGTCAACCGGGCCGAACCGTTCTACACATCCGTTGTGATCGGCTATGAAGAGAAAAAATTGCCGGAGAACGGCGAGACGTTGGAAGTTCGTGAATATGAAGTGACATACGATGAAGACGGACACTTCGTATCCGAGGTCGTGGAAGGCCCTAACGTCGGTGCCCGAGCCGAGTGGGACGGAACCGTTTATCGTGAGTTCAACCCGGAAGGCGAGGAGACGAACAGTCAAGAGACGAGCTCCGGCGCCGTGGCTCCGCACCCATTCTTGTCGCGTGCGACGAATGAACAAATTCGCAAATGGCTCGACGATGGGACGCTCGGTTCAAGCGAAGGTGACGTCGATATCATTGGACGGACCGCGCAAGCGTTCGTCAAGACAGAGTCACCTGAGGCCGTCCCGGCAGAGTGGGTCGAAAAGTATCCATCGATTTTCAGTGAAGATGAGAATGAAGAGGCCGTGACGTATTACGTCGATGCGAACGAGCGAATCTTGCTCGCTGCCGAATCACGCAACAACGGGAAGTTGTTCCATTCGATTCGGATGACTTCTTTTGAATCACGATAATCCGGCGAGGAGCAGACTGAAACGTCGGCTCCTTTGTCGTCTAAAAAGGAGAATATTATGAAACAAATCACCTTGGATCAAGTGCAATCCGACTTGACGGCGTGGGAAGCGGGCGGACGCATCGAGGAAGCGGCGTTATTGTCTTACGCCCATTGGTCCCGCGCGACCGGACACCGTCAAGAGTTGATTCGCACCTTGACGCTCCTCGCGACGAGAAGGTTCGAAGCGCGCCAGACCATCGACCCGTTGTTACATCGTTGGGTCAAGGAGTTGGAGTCGCTCAACGCTTTACCGCCAGCGCTGCGCGTCAGTCAATTATACGAAGTGTTGCGACGTCACAAACAGCATTTGCACGTCGAATGGCCGAAATTACGGGAGACGGATTATGCGTCGATGAAAGTCCAAATCTTGACCGAGTACGAGGCAAAGACGTCTGAACTGCTCGAGCAACTCGAACAGCTCCACGACGAGATTGACCGTGCCAAATCCGACCTTCGCGACTCGGAATTCAAAGGACAGCTCGAGCGCTTATTCCTCGTCGTCATCGAGGCGATGCAAGAAGTGGCCGCACTCGAGGATGATACGGCCTCGCTCTTGGCATCGATGCAAGGCAATTACTTCAGCCGTGAGGCGTTCCACCGTTTCGGTGAACGGGTCGTTCTCGTCAAACAGCGCCTCGACACGATTGTCGAGCACTTGCCGGAACAAACAGAACAGGTCCGGTCGAGCGCCATCGAATCCCTTGAGGCAATGATCGGGCTCTCGGACGTGAAGCAACGTGTCAAAGCGTGGTATCGTTTCCTTTTGTTCCAAAAAGAACGGGAGAAGGCAGGATTTTCGTCCAAACATCAACCTTCGCTTCATCTCGTGTTCACCGGAAATCCCGGCACCGGCAAGACGACGCTCGCGCGTCTCATGGCCGAGATTTATTTTGAGCTCGGTCTACTCGCCCGTCCCGACGTCGTCGAGGCGGATCGATCGAGTCTCGTCGGCGCGTTCGTCGGACAGACGGAAGAACAAGTCATGAACAAGGTGAAAGAAGCCGAAGGGGGAGTCCTGTTCATTGATGAGGCGTATGCGCTCAAACGGCAGGATGCGAGCGGAAGTGACTACGGCCAAGCCGCCATCGATACGCTCGTCGCCGCGATGACGAGTGGCGAGTACGCCGGTAAATTCGTCGTCATCCTCGCTGGTTATCCGGAAGAGATGCGTCACTTCCTCTTGGCCAATCCGGGATTACGTTCGCGCTTCCCGGAATCGAACCATTACGAGTTGCCGAACTATAGTGATGACGAGCTCGTCGCGATCGGGGAGAAAGTGGCCGCGGAGAACAATTACGTCCTGACGGTCGAGGCGAAGCGCGCCTTGATTGCGCGCATCGACCGGGAACGGGTCGACGCCACGTTCGGGAACGCGCGCACGGTGCATAACATTTTGCTCGACGCCATGTTCAAAAAAGGGTCCCGCTTCGGTGCCGATGCTCCGCTCGACGAGATGGCCTTGTTGACGGAGCTCGATTTCGAGATGGATGCGACCGAGGACACGTCAGCCCCGACGCTCGACGACTTGGTCGGGATGGAAGAGGCGAAACGGCAACTGCGTGAAATCGAGGCGCTCGTCACGATTCAAAAACGGCGCCGCGAACTTGGATTGAAGACGGCTCCGGTCCAACTTCATGCCGCACTCGTCGGCAACAGCGGAACAGGGAAGACGACGTTCGCTCACCTTTATGCCCAACTGTTGAAGAAGACCGGTTACTTGAAACGCGGACACTTAAAAGTCGTCAGCCGAGCCGATCTCGTCAGCGGTTATGTCGGTCAGACGGCACAGAAGACGAAGGCTGCCATCCGCGATGCACTCGGCGGTGTGTTGTTGATTGACGAGGCTTATAGTTTGAACGGCGGACCGAACGATTACGGTCGTGAAGCAATCGATACGCTCGTCGACGAGATGCCGAAGCACGGGGACAACCTCGTCGTCGTCATGGCGGGATACGAAGCGCCGATGCGGCGATTGATCGAGTCGAATCCTGGACTGAGTAGTCGGATTAAGCGCACCATCCAGTTCGAGGATTACTCGACCGACCAACTCGTCGAGATTGCCAAGACATATGCTGGGAAATTTGGCTATACGTATGACGAGACGGTGGAGCAAGCGCTTAAAGAGCGACTGACTGGTATCGACCGGCCGAACGCGCGGACGGCGCTGTCGTTGATTGATGAAGCCATCGCAAGACAGTCATACCGTTTGATTGAAGGACAGGCTGAAACTGACGACTTGAATCAGATTTTAGTAGTAGATATTAAGACCAAGTTATAATATAATGACCTTGAAAGCGAGGACGATTTAATGCATACGATTCAGATTCCGGTCCGCTACCAAGAGACCGACATGATGGGCATCGTCTATCATGCGAACTATTTAGTGTATCTCGAAATCGCTCGTACTGAATTATTGCGCGAGCTCGGGGTCGAATATAAAGACATGGAACAGGCGGGCTTCGTCTCTCCGGTGACGAACGTCTCGGTCGACTATAAGAAGAGCGTCACGTTCGGCGATACGGTCCACGTCCGGGTATGGGTCGACAGCTATTCCAAAATCCGGACCGTCTATGGCTATGAGTTGACCGATCAAGACGGACATCTCGTCGGTTCGGCGAAGACGACCCACGTCGTCGTCAAACAGGGCGACTTCAAGCCGGTCCGTCTCGACCGCGAGTTTCCAGAATGGCATGACATGTATATGCGTGTCATGAGTCCCGTCACATAACAGTGGTTCTTTTGTACCGTCAGTATGGTATCATATCTTGACGGTATTTTTTGTACAAAGAAAGGGGAAGATCGCATGCGAAAACCATCTCTGTTGATGGTATGCTGCGCCTTGACGCTCACATTGGTGGGCTGTACCACAAGCGACCAAAGTAAAACGGAAGAAGCCGAGAACAAACCGGCCGACACCGAACAACAAACAGAAACTCCGGCCGATACGCCGAAGGATACAGAAGACGAAGTGGTTGAAGAAGCTCCGGCGCCTGAAGCCGAGCCCCCGGCAGAAGACGAGCCTGCGGAAGAACCGGCAGCAGACGAACCTGAGGCCGAAGAAACACCTGTTGTGGAAGCACCGCCTGTAGAAGAATCGGCCCAGACGCCGAGCCAGCCACTCGAACAAAACGGGACGGCGAACGTGAAACTCGATACGCTCATCCTCGTCAATAAACAAATCGCCTTGCCGGCCGGTTACAAACCGACCGACCTCGTGACGGCGAATATCGATTTTGTCGACACGGCGTCCGGGGAGCGAAGAATGCTCCGTAAAGAAGCGGCACAGGCAATCGAAAAATTGATGGCCGGTGCGAAAGCGGCCGGAATCGATTTGAAAGGGACGAGCGCGTTCCGTTCATACGACTATCAAGTGCAATTGTTCAACGCCTATGTCGCCAAAGACGGAAAAGAACAAGCGATGAAGTATTCGGCACCGCCGGGTCATTCAGAACATCAGACGGGACTCGCCATCGACGTCTCGAGCGCCTCGGTCGGGTATCAATTGACACAGAGCCTTGAGCAGACGAAAGAAGGCAAGTGGTTGGCCGACAATGCCCATACGTATGGGTTCATCGTCCGCTATCAACGCGCCTATGAGGCGGAGACGGGTTATATGTTTGAACCGTGGCACTTACGCTACATCGGGGTGGAGCATGCGACGAACGTTCATAAGACGAACGTCCCGTTTGAACGCTACCTCGAGCAATCCATGAATTAAGGGGAATCGCGATGCCTTATTTGACAGAAATCATCATTATCATCATCAGCTATCTACTCGGTTCAATCCCGTTCGCCCTCCTCGTCGGTAAGCTCGGCTATAAAGTCGATGTTCGCGAGCACGGGAGCGGGAACTTGGGCACGACGAACACGTTTCGCGTGCTTGGGAAGAAAGCGGGTACGATCGTCCTACTAGGGGATATGGGGAAAGGCTTGGTCGCGGCATTATTGCCGCTTCTATTCGGGAGCGAAATGAGTCTGCTCCTCGCTGGGATTCCGGCCATCATCGGCCACTCTTATCCCATCTTCGCCAAATTCAAGGGCGGAAAATCGGTAGCGACGAGCGCGGGGATCCTGCTTGCTGCGTTCCCATGGTTTTTCGTCGTCGTCGTCGGCACGTTCATCGTGACGTTGCTTATTTCAAAGATGGTGTCGCTCTCGTCGATGGCCGCCTCTGTCGTCGGACTCGTGACCGTCGTCGCCTATGGCATCATCGCCAAAGACTGGTTGCCGCTCATCGTCATCGTCCCGCTCGCCTTGTTCATCATTATCAAGCACCGCTCGAACTGGCAACGAATCCGTGCCGGCACGGAACCGAAAGTGCCGCTGTTCCAAAAGCGAAAGTAACGATCGATGACCATCCTGCTCGATATACAGAGAAGGATGGTCATTTTTTCATGTAAAAAACGAGAAGTTGAAACCTCAACCCTCATGATGAGGCTGTCTTTTTGTGGATTTCCGTTGATTTTTGCCGAAAATTTCGAAAAAAGTGTTGGATTTGCCCGTTCTTTACTTTCTGTTTACGTTAAATTTACATCCGTTCGCTACACTGAAAAAGGAAGCGATATTTGCGGAGGAGGCAGGGAAGTGTCTTTAATTGGAGAAGAACGTAAACAAAAGATTGTTGAATGGATTGAGCGGGAAGGCAAAGTGAAGACGAGCGAGTTGATCGAACGGTTGAACGTCTCGGGGGAGTCGATTCGCCGCTACTTAGAAGAGCTTGAGAAAGAGCATCGCATCAAGCGGGTGTATGGCGGGGCGGTGCTCCATCAGAGCGTCTCGTTCCAACCGATGATGATCTCGAACATGGACGGGATTCGTCGCATCGCCTATACGGCGTTTCAGCTCGTCGAGGATGACATGTTGCTGTATATCGGACACGGCGTCGCCCCAGAGCAAGTCGCGGCCAGACTTCGCGGACGCAATTTGACCGTCGTCACTCCGTCGCTCATGGTCGCCAAGGCGCTCTTTGAGCAACGCGCCAAGGGCGTGTTTACTGGCGATATCCAATTGCTCGGTGGGACGATTGATCCGAAACATCTCGTCACCGTCGGCGAGCACGTCCTGCAGCAACTGAAGGCGTATGTGTTCGATATGGCCATCTTGTCCGTCGAGGGCGTCGATGCCTCACTCGGATTGACGTGTGATGCCCATGGTCTCTCGACCGTGACGCAGGCGGTCCTCGATCAATCGCGTCAATGTTATTTGCTCGCCGACCATACCCAGTTCAATCAACAAAAACGCTATCGGGTCTCCGACTTTTCAAAGGTGACGACCATCATCTCTGATTTTCCGGAACCGACGGATTGGAAGCGCGCCTTGGCGGAGCATGAGGTCGAGTGGCGCTTCGCACCATAAGGAGGAGGGATTTCATGATTGAAGTGATTGTGACGACATTGACCGAAGCCAAAACGGCGGAGCGGTTCGGGGCGGATCGGCTCGAATTGATTGCCGATTTGCCGGCCGGCGGGACGACACCGAGTTTCGGGACGATTCGTAACGTGCTCGAACAGGCTACCATTCCTGTCCACGTCATGATTCGGCCCCATGCGGACTCGTTCGTCTATAACGAGGAAGATGCAGAGACGATTTTGGCGGATATCGGTCTTTGCCGTGAACTCGGGGCCGATGGCATCGTCTTCGGAGCCTTGACGAGCGAAGGGCGTATCGATGAGGCGCTACTCGGAGAAGTGATTAAACATAAAGGCGAGATGGTGCTCACGTTCCATCGGGCCATCGACGACGCGGTCGACTTGATGGACGCAATCACGGTGCTAAACGACTTCCCAGAAGTTGACCACGTCTTGACGTCCGGAGGACAAGCGACGGCACTTGAAGGCATAGACCGATTAAGTGCGATGCATGAGGTGGCGGAGATGAACATCCTCCCGGGTGCCGGCATCACGGCCGACAATGTGGCGCAACTGATCGACCGGCTAGGCGTTGATTTCGTCCATGTCGGAAGCGGGGTACGGACCGAGGGCCGCTTGGATGAGCACAAGTTCAAGGCAATCAAACAACAGATGGCACGCTAAAAACAGTCGGCTGACTGTTTTTTTGCTATAATGAAGAAAACGATACTGTAGGTGAAGTCATGCAATCATCAGTCTATAAACAATTTGCCCTTCGGATGTTGTCCGGCAACTGGGGCATCTCGCTGCTTGCGGTCGTGGCGACGATGCTCGTTCAGGCGGTCATCACGACGCAGCTCGATTTGGAATCGACCGACCCGAGCATCCTGTTCGTGTCAATCGGTCTGCTGTACGGTGCGACCGTCTTGCTCGCCCCGCTCGAACTTGGCCGCAACTGGGTGTTCCTCGATATCGCCAAAGCCGAGAAACCTTCATTCGGGCTCTTGTTCGATGCATTCGGTTCGCTCAAAGATTACGTCCGGGCGGTCACGTATTATGCCGTCTTTTATCTCGGGTTGAACGTGCTCATGTTGTTCTTAATCGTCCCGGGCGTCTGGTTCTATTTGACGTATCGGATTGTCCCGTTCGTGCTACGAGACCAACCGGAACTGTCTGCGTTTCAGGCGATGCGAGAAAGTCGGCGTCTCATGCGCGGCCATAAACGGACGATGCTGCGCTTGTATGCGAGTTTCATCGGCTGGTATGTGCTCGTCTTGTTCACGGGCGGATTGGCCTATATTTTCGTACAGCCTTATATCAACACGGCGCTCGCCGGGTTATATGTTGAAATCAAGGCAGCGACAGACGCAAACGAACAACCGGTCGGCTCATGAGCCGACCGGTTGTTTTTATGTTCCGTGCCGATCCGACTTTTGTGGGTCAGGAGCGTCACGAAACTCAGATTTCTCTTCTTTTGAGGCATGTTCATGCCATTTCTTCGCTTGTTCCGTGGCGATTGGAATCGCCTTTTGATCGGAGTAACCTTGGGCGAGCAAGGCGTTGGCGATATCGATGGCTTTCTTTTTGACGAGTGGGTCGAAGTTCTTCAGTGATTCCGGATAGTCTTTCATATTCCATGGCATCTGTAATCGCTCCCTTCTGTACTACTAATTCCACGAGCGGGACGATTCAAACGTCCTGATGCATGTAGTATTCGATGAGCGCCTGCGTCCCGTTCTCGCCGTAGCCGTTCTCTTCGAGGATGGAGTACAGTTTATACGCCAACTCGAGGCTCGGCAGTTTAATGTTCAACTGTTCGGCGCTCTCGAGGGCAAGTTTCATGTCCTTCAGGAAATGCTTGATGAAGAAACCAGGAGCATAGTCCTCGACAATCATCCGGGGAACAAGGTTCTCGAGCGTCCAGCTGCCCGCGGCACCGCCCCGAATCGTCTGGCGCAATTGATCGGGATTGAGCCCGGCCCGTTTCGTGAAGGCGAGCATTTCGGCGTTGCCCATCATGATGCCGGCGATTGCGATCTGATTGGCGAGTTTCCCATATTGGCCGCTTCCGGCATACCCCATCCGTTCAATCGATTGGCCCATCGCCTCGAATAGCGGGCGCGCCTTCGTGAAGGCGTATTCGCCGCCGCCGACGAGAATCGACAACGTCCCGTTCTTGGCACCGACGTCACCGCCCGTGACCGGTGCGTCGAGCGGGAGCAAGCTGCAGTCGATTGCGGCATCAGCGATCCGTTCGGCCAGGAGTGGCGAAGACGTCGTCATATCAATGACGAGCGTTCCTGGCTCAGCCGATTGCAAAATCATACCGTCCCCGAAATAAAGACTCTCGACGTCAGACGGATAGCCGACGATGGTGATGACGGCATCGGCGTTTTGACAGACGGCTTCGACCGAATCACACCAACGGACACCTTCCGCCAATAAATCAGTCGCTTTCTCTTTCGTCCGCGTATACGCTTGGACTTCGAATCCCGCCTTCATTAAGTTTCTGACCATCGATTGACCCATCACACCGAGTCCGATAAATCCGACTGTCTTCATAGTTGATTGCCTCCTAAAAGTTGTTGTTTCACGAGTCGTTCATAGAGCACGTTATCCCGAAGCAACTCTTGATGTGTCCCAAGCCCGCTGATGCCGCCGTCCTCGAGCACGACGATTTGATCGGCATGTTGGACGGTCGAGAGCCGATGGGCGATGACGAGTGTCGTCCGTCCTGTCATGAGCCGGTCGAGCGCTTCTTGGACGACACGCTCGGATTCCGAGTCAAGGCTTGATGTCGCCTCGTCGAGCAATAAGATTTGCGGGTCACGTAACAGCGCCCGAGCGATGGCGAGCCGTTGGCGCTGTCCACCAGATAGCCGGACGCCGCGCTCGCCGATTTCCGTATCGAGCCCGTCCGGCATCGCCTCGATGAACGACCAGGCGTTGGCCATATCACAGGCGTGACGAATCTCATCCTCGGTCGCGGTCCGGGTCAAGCCGTATAAGATATTTTGCCGCACCGTCCCGGATAAGACGGGCGAATCTTGGGCGACGTAGCCGATGACTTGTCGCCATTCGTTGCGGCCGTAGGTTGAGATGTCCCGGTCCCCGTAATGGATGTGTCCGCTCGACGGAAGGTAGAACTGCTCGACGAGGGCGAACAGTGTCGTCTTGCCGGCACCGCTACGTCCGACGATGGCCGTCGTGGCACCGAATGGGACGGTGAGCGACACGTCGTCAATGACAGGTTGGTCGCCATAGCGGAACGTCAGGCCCTCGAACGAGAGCGACGACTGTCGAATCGTCGACGGCTCATCCGTGTACGGTTCCGGCTCGATGGCGAGCAGCTCGGAGATTCGTTCGGTGGCCCCGCGTGCTTTCTGGAGCCGGGTGATAAACTCCGTCATCGTGATGAGCGGCGTGATGATTTGGAACAAGTACAGCATGAACGCGAGCAACGAACCGGTCGACAAGGCACCGGTCGAGACGCGATAAGCCCCGAAGCCGAGAATGGCGATCAGCATCGCCGTCAACGTGACGTTCAGGAGCGGAATCAAAATCGCTTGAATCCGTCCCTCGCGCACACCGAGGCCGAAGAGACGCTCAATGCGTCGTTTTCCTTCTGCGACCTCGACGGATTCGGTCGCCTGTGATTTGACGAGCCGGATCTCTCCGAGCAGTTCGGCGAAAAACCCGGACAAGTCACCGAGCTCATGTTGCGTCGCCTTGGCGATTTTCCGAAGTTTACGCCCGAGCGGGATGACGATAAGAAGTGTCGTCGGCACGGAGAACAAGATGACGAGCGTCATCTGCCAATCGAGCGTGAACAAGATACCAACGGCGCCGATGACCGAAACGAACGACGTCAAGAGACGGACGCTCTGTTCGGACAAGAGCTGCTGCAACGTCGTCGTGTCGTTATTTAACCGTGAGACGAGATCCCCTGATTTGACGCCGTCATAGAACGGGATTGGGAGGGCGACGAGATGCTCCCATAACGTCGTCCGCAAATTGGCGACGACCCGTTGTCCGACGATATGTAGCCAATAAATCGAAATCGCACTCGAGACGACTTGGATGAGAAACGCCGTCACGAAGATGGCGACGAGGCGGGCGTCGAGCGCGGCCTCGCTCCAATTGTCGACGACGCGTTGCAAGATGAGCGGGATGGCGAGTGAAGCCATCGCTTGAAGCAATGAAATCAATACGGCACCGATAAACAGACCTTTCGGTGGTTGAGCGACACGGAACAAGCGCAGAAAGGCTTGCCATGTAGATGTGGACTCCATGATCCGTCCCCCTTTCCTATTAACTTTCGCTGTTTCGAAAACAAGTGTCAAGACGTCGAATCGTACACCGGAATAATGCTAGAATGGAATCAGAGGTGAAGTCGCATGAAATGGATACATACGGCCGATTGGCATTTAGGTAAAATCGTCCACGGCCGCCATATGACAGAAGAACAACAAATCATTTTATTTGAGTCTTTTTTACACATCGTCGACGAGGAGAAGCCTGATGCCATCGTCGTCGCCGGTGATTTATATGATCGGGCCGTGCCTCCTGTCGAGGCCGTCGATCTGCTCGATGAGATGTGGCGCGCGCTCGTCCTCGAGCGGGGCATCCCCGTGCTCGCCATCGCCGGCAATCATGATTCGGCCGAGCGGCTCCAATACAGCTCCAAACTATTGACGAAAGTCGGTCTCCATATCGTCGGGAAGGTTGACCCGGGCACAGGGCCGATTGTCGTGAACGACATCCCATTTTATTTGATGCCGTTCCTTGAGCCGGCGCGCATCCGTTATGCGTTCGGCGACGAGTCGATTCGGACCCATCATGACGCAC
This sequence comes from Exiguobacterium chiriqhucha RW-2, assembly GCF_000416965.1. GTDB lineage: Bacteria > Bacillota > Bacilli > Exiguobacteriales > Exiguobacteriaceae > Exiguobacterium > Exiguobacterium chiriqhucha. Next base: position 791,701 of record NZ_ATCL01000020.1, on the reverse strand, counting down.
TCGCCGCAGTCATCGACTCATACGGGGCGATTGAGGCACGTGCGGTCGCCGTCGGCCACAGTTTCGTCGCCGGTGGACTCGAGACCGATTCCGAACGGCAGCTGTCCGTCGGGACGGCAGGGCAAGTCGCCAAAGGACTATACGCGCCGTTCGGCTATACGGCACTCGGACACTTGCATAACCGTGACGCCATCCGCGACGACCGGGTTGCGTACAGCGGCTCGCTCATGAAATATTCGTTCTCCGAGGCGTCCCATGTGAAATCGGTCGACGTCATCGAATGGGACGGGACATGGACACGCCGTCGGCGCCCGCTAAAAGCGCGACGAGATTTGCGCATTTTGACCGGGACGCTGAACGAGCTACTCGACCCGTCGTTTTATCAAGATGAGGCCGTCGACGACTATTTGAAAATCGTCTTGACCGATGAACGTGCGTTATTCGACCCGATGGCGAAATTACGGACCGTCTATCCGAACATCTTACACCTCGAACTCGAGTTGTTGCGTCGCCAAGACCAGACGTCCCGCTTCGAACGTGAGAAGCTCGAGCGGCAATCGGTCGAGGATGTATATATGGACTTCTTTAAAGCCGTCCACGGCCGCGATGTCGATGCGACGGTGCAACGCTTCTTAGAAGGGGAGGAATCGATTTGAGACCGGAACAATTAACCATCACCGCCTTTGGTCCTTACGCCGAGACGGAACAAATCGATTTTACGCAGCTTGAAGGACGTTCGATGTTCGTCATCAGCGGCCGGACCGGTGCCGGAAAGACGACCATTTTTGACGCGATGACGTTCGCACTCTATGGCCGGGCCAGCGGGGCACTCCGGAACGCCAGCGATTTCCGAAGCCAATATGCGGACCCGGAACGGAAGACTGAAATCGACTTCACGTTCACGATTCGTGATGAACGGTATCGGATCGTTCGTCAGCCGCAACAACCGCATCCGAAAAACAAGACGCCGATTCCGCACGAGGCGGTGCTCTATGAATGGAAAGAAACATGGAAACCGTTGGCGACGAAAGTGAACGACGTCGAACAGACGATTGAATCGTTGTTGCAGCTAAGCTATGAGCAGTTCAGTCAAATCTTGCTGTTGCCGCAGAACCAGTTCCGTCAGCTCCTTGATTCCGATTCGACGAAGAAGCAACAGATTCTGCAATCAATCTTCAAGACGGAGGCGTACCGCGCCTTTCAGGAGGATTGGATCGAACGTTACGGCAAGTACCGCAAACGCGTCGAATGGGCGGTCGAGACGACGCGTTTAAAACTGTTGGAACTCGAAGACGAGGCCGTCGAGGACATGTCGACTCGCAACTTGCCTGAAATCGTGACGTGGCTCGACGCCCGGGAGGAGCGACTCTTGGCGGCGCGGGACACGTTACAGACTCAGCGCCGGACTGGTGAGGATCGGCTCGAGGCGCTGCGACGAGAAGTGAATCAGGCGACCGCGCTCGCCGAGTTGATGGAAGAGCGGGACGTGCGCGCAACCGCGCTCCAAGCATTCCGCCAAGCGGCACAAGCACGCGAAGAACGCCAGGCGCTCATCTTGCGACTTGAACAAGTGGCGAGCGTCAGCCCGCTCTATCAACGTACCGAAACGGTGCGTCACGATATCGAACGGTTGACCCGTGAACGCGATGTATCCCGTCAACGAGACGAAGGCTACACGAGACAGTTGGAGGAGTTGAAGGCAGAAGCAGAGGCCATCACGACCATGCGCCAGGAGGCAGACCAAGCCACAAGTCGCGTCAATGCGATTGACGAGATGTTGCCCTATGTCGATGAATGGCACCGGGCCACTAGACGTCGGGATGACTTGAAACGCCGGTTGGAGCCCCTCAGTCTGTTCTCAGAAGAAGCGCGTCTCCAGGAGCTCCAAGCGACCGAAGGCGAACTTGCGGCTAAACTGGAACACGCACCGGCCCCAGACCAACTCGTCGAGGCCGAACGACTGTATAGTCAGCTTCAACATCAGGTTCGACTCGAGTCGAAAGTGGCAGATGTCACGGAACGACTCGGTGCCTGTGAACGCAACGGGAAGGAAGTCCAACGACAATTCACCGCCCAGACGAAACAGGTCGACCAATTCGTCGAGGCCGAGCATGCGCTTATGGCCGACACGCTGCGCGAGCGACTCGAAGCGGGGGAACCTTGTCCGGTCTGCGGTTCATTGACCCACGGACACGTCGAGCGAACGGGGACGTCCATCGACCAAACTGGTCATCGCTCAGCCGTTGAGACACTGAAACGGATTGAGGCCGACCTCCATGAAGCTCGGGCGGATTATCGGGCGCTCAAACGACAACTCGATGAACTGATCCGTGAACGCGATCTCGCTCGACTTGAGTTGAAGCTCGATGGTGCGGCTGACACTGCGATGCAACACCAAGACGCCCGCATCCGTCAGTTGCGTCAAGAAGCCGAAGAACGACAACGGATGGAGCGTCTCCTGCGGTCGACCACAACCGAATTGAAGCAACTCGAGACGGCGAAGCGTGTGCAGGCTGAAGAACGACAGAAGTTGTTCGAACAGCTCCAAACCGTCCAAGAGAAGCTTCAGTCGATGCGTCAACCGGATGGGACGACGTTAGAGATGTTGCAGACCGAGCGGAATCAGCTCGCGACGCGACTCGCTCACATCGAACGAAACGTGGAGACGTATGAACGTCGGCTTGAAGAATTGAATCGATTGAAGTGGGGGGAAGCGGAGCGACTCCGTCTCCTTGGCGAACAACTCGAGTTCGAACATGCTCGTCTTTCCGAAGCGACGGCTGAACTGGAGGCCGCTTTCGAGAGAATTGAGTTGACTGAAGCTGTGTTCAAGGAGTATCGCTTGCGCGTCGAGCAACTGCCCGAACTACGCGAGCGCCAAGCGACTGAGCTTGAGGAAGGTGTCCGGCTCGAACACGCCGTTAAGGCGCTGAACGAGAAAATCGGGGACCGTCCGCGACCAGACCTTGAACGGCTCCAGGAGAAGTTGCACGAAGAGGGCCGTGCGTTCGAAACGCTGTCCGAACAACTCGTGACGGCGGACGGGCAATTGAAACGCCATCGTCACATCGTCGCCGAATGGAACTCGTTACGGGAGAAGACGGATGAGGATCAACGGAATCTGGAGACGGTCAAATTGATTGCCGACACCGGACGGGGCCTGAATCCGCAAAAATTGACGTTCGAGACGTACGTGCAGACGGCGTTCTTCGATCAAATTCTCCATGCGGCCAACGTCCATCTCGATCAAATGACGAGCGGACAGTTCCAATTAGAGCGAAAAATTGAGACGGCGAAAGGAAATGCTAAGTCCGGTCTCGAATTATTAGTCTTTGACGCCTATACCGGCCAGTCACGCCGGGTCCAAAACTTATCGGGCGGCGAAGGGTTCAAGGCATCGCTCTCGCTCGCCCTCGGATTGGCCGAGGTCGTCCAGCAGTTGAGTGGTGGGGTCAGTCTCGAGACGATGCTGATCGATGAAGGCTTCGGGACGCTCGACGCCGAATCGCTCGATCAAGCGATTGAATTGCTCATGTCGCTGCAATCGAGCGGCCGGCTCGTCGGGGTCATCAGCCACGTCCAAGAATTGAAAGACCGGGTCGATGCCCGGATTGAAGTCAAGAAATCAAGGAGCGGGTCAACGATCCAGCTCATCGTGGAGTGAGACCGATGAAACATATGGAAACGAAAACAACGTTAGTGGCCCACCTGCAAGAGGCGGGCATTCGACGAGGGGACGCACTGTTCGTCCACACGTCGCTATCAAAACTTGGCTGGGTGTGCGGCGGGCCCCAGACGGTCATCGAGGCGCTCCAAGAAACGGTCGGACCAGACGGGCTCATCATGATGGCGACCCAGAGCGGGGATAATTCAAATCCCGCTGAATGGGAAGCCCCACCTGTCCCGGTCGAATGGTGGCAGACCATCCGTGATGAGATGCCAGCGTATGACCCGACGAAAACAGTGACCCGAGGGATGGGGCGTGTCCCAGAACTGTTCCGCTCGTACCCGGATGTGTTCCGGAGCGATCACCCGATGTGGTCGGTCGCCGCGTGGGGACGGGACGCCGAACACATCGTGGCCGGACATACGCTCGACGTCGGCTTCGGGCCAGGATCGCCGATTGAACGGATGATTGAGCGCGATGCGAAAATATTACATCTCGGTTCGCCGCTCGATGCGACAACGTTATGGCATTATGCCGAATACGGGATTGAGGGTCCGGTGAAGCCGTTCGAATGTGCGTTAATGGAGAACGGTCAACGGGTGTGGAAGACGTTCGAGCATACCGACGTCAACAGTGACCCGTTCGGTGCCATTGGCGAGAATATCGTCAAACGTGCGGACGTCAAGACGTTCACGATTCACGAAGCGACATGTTACGTCATCCCGTCTGAGACGTGGGAGCCGGTACAACATGCGCTCGTCGCCTTACGGAGCTGGCTCCGGTGAGACGGCTGATGCGAACTATACTTAGGAGAGGGGCACTGCGATGAATCGCTGGGTCAAATATATGGGAATCGCCGTCGGGGTGTTGGTTCTCGTCGCGTTTCTTGCCGTCGTGGGCATCTCGGCCCACATCGGGGATCAATTGACGTCACCTGAACGGGAGACGTTGACGTTCACCCCGAAGACGCTAGGCGTCAAGTATGAGAACATCACGATCGAATCAGAGGATCAACAGGATTTATACGGCTGGTGGATCCCGCATCCGACGCCGCGTGCGACGATTGTCTTCGCGCATGGCTACGGGAAGAACCGTGAACAATCCGATTTGCCGCTCAAAGAATTGATTCCGGAATTCCATGAGCAAGGATATCAGTTTTTGACGTTCGACTTTCGCGGCTCCGGAATTTCAGAAGGGGATCGCGTGACGGTCGGGGCGAAGGAGCAATCTGACCTTGCTGCCGCCATCGCGTACGCGAAAGAGCGCTCGGACGGGCCCATCGTCTTATATGGGGTTTCGATGGGTGCCGCGACGGCACTCGCGACGGCTGACGAGACCGATGTCGCCGCCGTCATCGCCGATAGCCCGTTCAGTGACCTCCGCGGCTATCTCGAGACGAATCTGCCGGTATGGAGCGATTTACCGAACTTCCCGTTCACACCGGTCATCATGACGGTGACGCCTTGGTTCACGGGGCTCGACGCGGATGTGGTCAAACCGATTGACGATATGGCCCAAATCGAGGCACCGGTGTTATTGATTCATAGTCAAGGTGACGATGCCATTCCCGTTAGCGAGAGCGAGCAATTGGCCAAAGCCGGCGAGGATGTCGAACTGTGGGTGACCGAGAATGATGGGCACGTGCAGTCGCATCGCTCGTTCCAAACCGAATATCGCCGGACGGTATTCGAATTTTTAGAGCGTGTGTTGTAAGTGAGGGGCGCAACATGCGCTCCTTTTTTGTTATGATTAGTTATGAAAAGGAAAGAAAGAAGGTTTGTTCATGGACGTCACAGCATTACTATCGTTTCTTTTGCTCGGAACGCTCATCGGAATTTTGAGCGGATTCTTCGGCATCGGGGGCGGGATTTTACTCACGCCGCTCTTGCTCGTCTTCGGATACGAGGCGAGCGCAGCCATCGCCCTCAGTCTCATGCTCACGCTCGGGTCGACGACGGCCGGTACGATCTCCCATATCAAATTAAAGAACGTCAATCCGAAACACGCCCTCTTGATTGGCGCGTTCGGGGTCGTCGGGACGTGGGTGGCGACGCCGCTCGTATTTTATCTAGAGACACTCGACGGCGCGAAGCCGGTCATCTCGCTCGCCTATATCGCGCTGTTGACGTATTTCGCCGTCTCGTTCTTCCGGTCGAAACAGCACGAAGAAGGTAGCGTCGGTTCGGAGTCGGTCCCACGCCTCGGGTTCATCGGGTTGTTCGGCGGATTCATCTCGTCACTTATGGGTGTCAGCGGTGGGTTCGTATTGACGCCACTTCAAGTCAAGTTACTCAACACCGAGATGAAACGGGCCGTCGGGACGAGTATCGCCGCGGCGTTCCTCATCGTCGTCTCGGGCGTGATCAACTATGCCGTTGCCGGAGCCGATGCGAACTATTGGCACGGCTTGGCGCTCATCGCCGGTGCGATGATTGGTTCACCGATCGGGGCGAAACAGTTGCAGCGGTTCAGTTCGCAACTCGTCAAAAAGGCGCTCGGTGGTTTCTATGTCGCCGTCGCCATCAGTGTCGCCCTCAATTTGCTCGGTTATAACGATCTCTCGCTCGGACTGCTCGTCGTGCTCGCACTCTCGTTCATCGTCGCGCTGTTCATCCGACCGCGTTTGAAGTGATCCCAAACCCTCGTCTACGGACGGGGGTTTATTTGTGGGGATATACTAAGGCTATTCGATCGATGCGACGTACCGAGCATTCTTAACCAGTTCAGCACAGTAAAAAAACCCCGTCCGAGGACGAGGTTTTAACGTCTGGCAATATGGTCAATGTTTTCTTGAATCTCTCCGACTTTACTTTTCGCTTCCCGCAGACGTCGTTCGAACGCCTCGATATCGCGCTTCTCGTGCCGCGTCTCGTCTTTTCCGCGTCGTTGTCCTTTCGGAAAGCGATGGGTCGCTTTAGCCAAACGTTTTTTAAACGTCGAATCGCTCATAAGGACACCCCCTTCCATACTATATACGTTCCACCTATACTTTCCGCTGAAACGTTTGAACCTTCAAGAGGCGAGGGTTTTGCGCATTTGAGGGTTAGTGGACACTTTATAAGCGATAGCTGCCGCCAACACTGCTTTGATTAAGTCGCCGATGATGAACGGAATGTTCACTTTGAGCGCATCGATGAACGTCATGCCAAACACGGCTTGCAAGCCAAGACTGCCGAGCAAATAGACAAGACCGAGTCCAAATAAGACGTTGTAGCCGATGAGGGCAGGGAACGAATGATGCCGTTCCGATGACCAGCCAATCAAAAAGGCCGCGATTGGGAAGGCGAGCAAGTATCCGACCGTCGGACCGACGAACGGGGCAAGTCCGCCCGAACCGCTGAGTACTGGAAGGCCGATTAAGCCCAGCAAGAGATAGACGATGACGGCGAGCCCGCCTTTTTTGGCACCGAGGACGGAAGCGACCGTCATGATACCGAGCATTTGCAGCGTAATTGGGACCGGACCGATTGGGATGGCAATCGAACCGATGCTCGCGAGCAGCGCGGCACCGATAGCAATTTGTGTCATATCATGAATTTTCACTATGTAAACCCCTTTTCTGTTAACGTTGACTAAAGTTAGGTTAACATCATCGTAAGAAGTTGGCAAGTACTAAACTAAGTACCTGGTCGTATACAGCTTGAGCCTACAAATTCAGCTTTAGGCAGACACTCCAAACCACGGCGTATTGAGGATGTTTTTACGCCTACGGACACTTTTAACGTTGAGCGTGAAACTAACTCCATATGTTGGAGATTCAAATTCACATCGTTGGCATGTGCTCGTGTTGCTTGAATTGTTTGGGAGTCGTGCCCGTGTAGGTTTTAAAGACTTTTGTGAAATGGCTCTGGTCGTGGAAATTAAGCCATGTATAAATTTCAGAAAGAGAGGAATCGGTGTACTTTAACAGTTTTTTGGCTTCCGCTATCTTTTCTCGCAACACATACTCTGTGAACGAAAGCCCGACTTCTTTCTTAAACAGGGACGACAAATAGTTGGGATGAAGATTCACGAATCGAGCGACGTCTTGTAAGGAGATGGCGTCATACAGATGTTTAAAGACGTACGACTGGCATTTGATGATCGGGGCGCTATGTCGAAGCTGTTTTGATTTGTTTACTTGATCCGTGAATTCGCATAACGCCTCTTTGGTGTAACGTTGTACAGCTTCAATCGTTCGAAGTTCTTCGGCCCCTTGGATATAGTGATCGCTCATCGTATATGCCGTTTCCGGATGAAGCCCTCCTTCGATCGCATAACGTGTCGCTAAAGTGATAGTAGAAATATGAAGGTTTTTTTCATTTCGTAAAGTGCTCTGTTTTGAGAGCACTCCGATTCGTCCATCGCGATCGGGTGATGCCAGTCGCTGAAGTAATTCTTCCTTCTGGCCTTCCTTGACACACCGTAACGTCATCCGCTCAGATTGATACGTCGCGTGGAATGAAATGTCTTGCCTGTTTTTGAACAGCTCTCGTTCATAGGTTTTCGTATCCTCGGTTGTCGTGCGACGCTTGGACGAATCCTCATCTAGGACGACATCGGACGTAGAGAGTCGTCTCGTGGTCAAAATCGAGGTCGCGAGCACGGCTACATGCAGTAGGTCTTGTCGCGAAAAAACAGGAAAGCCATTCGTAAAACTGTTCGGTTCCACTTCTGCCGAATCCAGACACGGACCGAGAATGAAAAGGCCAATCGGCTGCTCGTTGTCGGTGATGACCAACGTCACGACCTGTACGTTCGAATTGAGACGACGCCAAACCGGTATGTTAGAAGGCTCATTTAAGAGAGTTAACCGCTCCAGAAGTTGACGTAAAGAAGGGGGAATGAATGATGTTTCTGGATACGCCATCTGTAACGATAATCGGTCTTTGTAAAATAACACGGACAGATGGGTAGTCTGATGCAACAACCGGCACCAATACGTGTAATCCTGATTCGTGTCTCTCTGATTCACATCCATCAAATCATCTCTCCTATCGATTAGGTGTATCTGCAAATTGTATTACAAATTTACTAAAAATGATAAATAAATACAAAAAAAGCTGAATGGGAATGAGTACACTACAAACAAGCAGAAATGCAAACGATTACAGAGCCGAACCTCGACTGCTAGACCGTATCAAAAAAAGTGTTCAATGAAGAGAGGAGTATTACATATGAGTACACATCGATTTCCAGAAGGCTTTTTATGGGGTGGCGCAACGGCGGCCAATCAATTAGAAGGAGCTTACAAAGAAGGAGGGAAAGGTCTATCCATTTTCGATATGGTGACATTCGTCCCTAAAGAAGCGCGTACAGCTGAAATCGAGATGGACGTGAAGAGTGAAGCCGAACTCGAGCGACTGTTAGCGGCTGACGATGGGGCGAATTTCCCAAAACGTCGCGGAATCGATTTTTATCATCGCTATGAAGAAGACATCGCTCTCTTCGCCGAGATGGGTTTTAAGACGTTCCGGATGTCGATTTCATGGCCTCGGATTTTCCCGAACGGGGATGAGCTCGAACCAAACGCAGAAGGGCTAGCGTTTTATGATCGTGTCTTTGATGAACTGCTCAAGTACGGGATCGAGCCGCTTGTGACATTGTCGCATTATGAATTGCCACTCACACTCGTCAAAAAATATAACGGCTGGGCGGACCGTCGGCTCGTTGACTTGTTTGTCCATTACGCAGAGACCGTCTTCACTCGTTACAAGGATAAAGTAAAGTATTGGCTGACGTTCAATGAGATTAACGTCTCGACGATGTCACCATACATCGGGAGTGGGATTTTAGTCGATCGCGTCGAGAATGTGGAGGCGACTGTGTACCAAGCGCTTCATCATCAATTCGTGGCGAGTGCTCGTGCCGTACGCGCATGTCATGAAATCATTCCAAATTCGCAAATCGGCTGTATGCTCGCCCGAATGGAAGTGTACCCGGAAACGAGTAATCCAGACGATGTGTTAGCTGCGCTCGAAGAAGATCAAAAGAACTTGTTCTTTACCGACGTGCAAGCGCGCGGATATTATCCGAGCTTCATGTTAAGCTATTTCGACAAACATGATATCTCGATTGAAGTGCTGCCAGGAGATGAAGAGATTTTGTCACAGCACACCGTCGACTTCATCTCCTTCAGCTATTATATGTCGATGGTCGCCAGCGGTGCCCCTGAGAAGGCGAAACAAAAAGGAAACTTCTTCAGTGGCATCAAGAATCCTTATTTGGAGGCGTCCGATTGGGGATGGCAGATTGATCCGAAAGGGTTACGCATCACCTTGAAGAAGATGTATGACCGTTATCAGATGCCGTTGTTCATCGTCGAGAATGGATTGGGCGCATACGATGTCGTCGAAGCAGACGGTACAATCAACGATGACTACCGGATCGAATATTTGCGGGCCCATATCGAGCAAATGGGACAAGCGATTGAAGAAGGTGTCGACTTGATCGGGTATACGAGCTGGGGATGCATCGATCTCATCAGCGCAAGTACGTCGGAGATGTCAAAACGTTACGGCTTTATCTATGTCGATCAAGACGACTATGGCAACGGCACGCTCGAGCGAAAGAAGAAAAAGTCATTTGATTGGTATAAGCAAGTGATTGCATCGAATGGTGAACAATTGTAATCAACGGAGTCATCAACATGAACAAGCGTCCATTCCTCGCGGAACGGACGCTTGTTTTGATTTATTCGTTACACGTTGGTCGGTAACTTGGCTTTTGCTTCGCTCAATTGCGTACGGACGGAGTCGAACCCTGTTCCGCCGTAGCTGTTGCGACGTTTGACGGCCGTCACCGGTGAGAGTGCCTCGTACACGTCCTGTTCAATCAATCCAGAGTGGGCATGATACGTCTCAATCGGCAGCTCCGCCAAATACAGACGATGATCGATACAGTAGCGGACGAGTGTCCCCGTCACTTCATGCGCCTCCCGGAACGGCATGCCTTTTGCCGTCAAATAGTCGGCGAGCTCGGTTGCGTTCGAAAAATCGCGCTCGGTCGCTTGTTTCATCGTGTCCGTGTGGAACGTCATGTCTTGAATCATGCCGGCCATGATGCTGAGGCTCCCTTGAAGCGTCTTGACGGTGTCAAACATGCCTTCCTTGTCTTCTTGCAGATCTTTGTTATAGGCGAGCGGCAAGCCTTTCATGATGGTTAGCAGCCCCATCAGATTGCCGACGACCCGTCCCGACTTCCCGCGGACGAGTTCGGCCATGTCCGGGTTCTTCTTCTGAGGCATCATGCTCGATCCCGTTGAGAATACGTCAGAGATCGTGATGAACCGATACTCTTCACTGCTCCAAAGAATCAACTCCTCGCAGAACCGTGACAAGTGCATCATGAGGAGCGACGCGTTCGATAAAAATTCCAAGATGAAATCACGGTCGCTGACGGCGTCCAGGCTGTTCGGATATACGTTGGCGAAGCCAAGCAACTCGGCCGAACGATGGCGGTCGATCGGGAACGTCGTCCCGGCGAGAGCCCCGGCACCGAGCGGGCTCATGTCGATCCGTTTCAAGCTGTCACTGAAACGCTCCTTGTCGCGCTCGAGCATCCAGAAGTAAGCGAGCAAGTGATGGGCGAGCGACACCGGCTGGGCCCGTTGCAAGTGCGTATAGCCCGGCATGATCGACTCAACGTTTTGAGCGGCGTGGTCATAGAGTGCCGTCTGCACGGCTTCAATCCCTTCGATTGTCTCGAGGACGCGGCGCTTCAAATAGAGGTGCATATCGGTCGCGACCTGGTCGTTCCGGCTACGGGCCGTGTGTATCTTTCCAGCGACGGGCCCGATCTCTTCATGCAACAACGCCTCGAGGTTCATATGAATATCTTCATGGAAGACGTTGAACGTCAATTCGCTCGCTTGTGCCTTCTTGGCTAGCGTCTTCAGACCAGCGACGATTTGCGCGACTTCATCTGCTGTCAAAATATGTTGCTCCCCGAGCATCGTCACGTGGGCGATGCTCCCTTCGATATCTTCTAACACGAGCTGGGCGTCGAAATGAATCGAGGCCCCGAACTCGTCGACCCATTCACTGGCCGTCTGTTCGAACCGGCCGCCCCATAATTTACTCATGCACCATCGTTCCTTTCTCTGCGAGCACTTCCGCTTGCACTTTCGTCGGCAGCCCCCATAACTTGATGAAGCCTACGGCCGCTTGTTGGTCGAACGTGTCGGCTGACGTATATGTCGCGAGGTGCTCGTCATAGAGCGAGATTGGCGATTTCCGTCCGTCGACGATGGCTTGCCCTTTGAACAGTTTCATCCGGACCGTACCTGTCACCGTCTGTTGCGTCTCATCGATGAAGGCGAGGAGTGCTTTCGTCAATGGTGAGTACCATAAGCCATTATAAATCGTCTCTGTCAACTTCTGTTCGACGATCGGTTTAAAATGGGCGACTTCCCGGACGAGTGTGAGTGCCTCGAGCGCCTGGTGTGCGGTGATGAGCGTCATCGCACCCGGTGCCTCGTACACTTCCCGCGATTTGATGCCGACGACCCGGTTCTCGATATGGTCGATTTTCCCGATGCCGTGGGCCCCGGCGACGATATTCAACTGCTCAAGAATCGCTGTGAACGTCGCCGCTTGTCCATTGATGGCGACCGGTACACCGGCGTTGAATTCGATTTCGACATACGTCGGTTCGTTCGGTGTGTCTTCGAGTTGCGCCGTCAATTCGTAGGCACTCGCTGGTGGGGCGGCCCAAGGGTCCTCGAGGATACCGCATTCGACGGCCCGGCCCCAAATGTTTTGGTCGATCGAGAACGGTTCTTCTTGGACGATCGGGATTGGAATACCGTGCTCGGCCGCATAGGCGATCTCTTCTTCCCGCGACCATTTCCACTCCCGCACCGGGGCGATGATTTCAAGCGACGGGTCGAGCGCATGGATCGACACTTCGAACCGGACTTGGTCGTTCCCTTTCCCCGTGCATCCGTGAGCGACGGCGATGGCACCTTCGGCTTGTGCGACCTCGACTAGCTTCTTCGAGATGAGCGGGCGCGATAGGGCAGAGACGAGCGGATAGACGCCTTCATACATCGTATGTGCCTGCATCGAGTAACGGGCGAAATCGTTGACGAATTCATCGACCGCATCGATGACGACCGATTTGATGGCCCCAACTTTGAGTGCTTTCTGTTGAATGCGTTCCAAGTCTTTTCCTTCGCCGACGTTCAAACAGCAGGCGATGACGTCATACCCTTGTTCATCCAACCATTTGATTGCGACCGATGTATCAAGTCCACCTGAATAAGCTAATACGAGTTTTTGTTTCATTTCCTTACACCCCTTATACATAATTATTCATCTGTATTTATAAATATACGAATTACTCTAACGTATGCTTCGCCGTAAAGCAACCTTTTTGGCGAAAAAAAAAAGAATCACTTGTGAAAGTGATCCTTCATTGGACGATTTCGAGCTCTGGCATCCACTGCGACATATGTTGGCTCGTGGCCTCGAACAGCTCCGGCTTGGCCGACTGTAACGGGACGACCTCGAACGGACCGTCGGCACTTGTGCGGCGGGTGAACGTCGGATAGAACATCGGGTTGGCGAGTTCGAACGTCGTCTCATCCGCCTCGACCGTCTTGACGACATCGATGCCGACGATGCCACCTGTATTCCGGTCGTCCCCTTGTTGTCCGGACAGGAAGTTGCCGAGCGAGTAGGCGACGAACGTCCGATTGCCTTCGGCGCCATCCACCCAGGCGACCGGTTGGAGGACGTGGGGATGGTGGCCGATGATGAGATCGACCCCGAGGTCGGACAGTTGTTGGACGAGCGTCTGTTGCGCCTCGTTCGGGACCGTCTCGTATTCGTTCCCGAAATGAAGCGAGACGACCGTGATATCGGCCGCTTGCTCGGCCGCTTCGATTTCAGGGGTCATCGCCTCGAGATCAATGTAATTGACGTGATACGGTTGTTTCGGAACGACTCCATTCGTCCCGTACGTATAGGCGAGAAAGGCAAATGAGATGTCATTCTCGGTCAGCGTCCGAAGCTCGGACTTGTCCGCCTCCGATAAGAATGAACCGGTGTACGGCATGCCGATCTCGTTCCAGTGCGCGATTGAATTCTCGATGGCCGTGACACCCCGGTCGAGCGTATGGTTGTTCGCCGTCGTTACCAAGTCGACGCCAGCGTCTTGGAGCGCATCGCCGACCTCATACGGACTGTTGAAGGCGGGATAACTCGATAAACCGATTTCACTGCCCCCAATCATGCTCTCTTGGTTGGCGATGGCGATGTCGGCCTCGGTCAAAATCGGAGCGATCGGTTCGAAGGCGGCGGTGAAATCATAGCCGTCTCCGCGCTTGGCGGCATTATACACGCTGTCGTGCAATAAGATATCGCCAATCGCATAGAGCGACGTCGTCGTCACGACGGGTTCTGGCTCTTCAGGAACAGGGGCCGGGGCTTCCGCCTCCGCCTCTGTCTCTGGTGCCGGAGTCTCCGTTTGCTCCGTAGACGTCTCGACGTCAGCGGTCGCACAGCCGAACAGAAAGAGGAGGGGCAAGGTCAACATGGCTTGTTTATACGGGATTACTCGTTTCAACGGACGAGTCACTTCCTTTCGTGTGATCCAAACTGGTCTACTCAAGTCATTCGCCATGGAAGAAGAATGTCCTTGTCAGGGCACAAGAAAAAAGTGCCAGGCTATAGTAGCATGGCACTCCGAGTGTTAAATCCGTTCTGTCTTCAAGATGTGTTCCATTTCCTCGAACTCGTTCGTGATCGTCGTGCTCGGTGGCGGTGTCAGCAAACTGACGACATAAATGGCGAGGCTCGACAAGAAGAAGGCAGGAATCATCTCATATAGCTCGCCGAAGGTCCCGAACCAATCGGCAGCAACGTTTTTCCAGACGATGACGATGAACGCACCGGTCAACATCCCGGCCAGCGCGCCTTGACGCGTCGTCCGTTTCCAGAACAGGCTGAACAGGATGAGTGGACCGAACGATGAGCCGAATCCGGCCCAGGCATATCCGACCAAGTTTAAAATCGTGTCATCCGCCCCGAACGCGAGCCAAATCGAAATGAGCGAGACGAGGATGACGGTAATCCGTCCGACCATGACGAGTTCGCGGTCGCCGGCGTCTTTGCGGAAGAACTTCTGATAGAAATCAGTCGTCGCCGCACTCGATGAGACGAGGAGCTGTGACGAGATCGTCGACATGATGGCTGCAAGCAAGGCTGCGAGCAACACACCGGTGATGAGATCGACGAACAACAAATCAGATAGATTGATGAATACATTTTCTGGGTTGTCGATTTCAAGACCGCGCTGAGTATAGTAGGCGAGTCCGAACAATCCGGTCGCCATGGCCCCGACGACGGTGAACAACATCCACGAGATGCCGATGCGTCGGGCCTTCTTAATGTCTTGCAACTTCTCGATGGCCATAAAACGGACGATGATGTGTGGTTGCCCGAAATAACCGAGACCCCAAGCGAAGAGCGAGACGATGCCGATAAGCGACTGTCCTGTCAATGGATCAAGTAGCGCCTCATCGATATCACCGATTGTCTGGAACGCGGCGCTCACCCCGTCGGTCGCCGTGATGGCGATAGCCGGTACGAGGATGAGAGCGAACAACATGATGAGTCCTTGGACGAAGTCGGTCCAACTGACGGCCAAGAAGCCGCCGATGAACGTATAGATGATGATGATAGAAGCCAAAATGAAGACACCGGTCCCAAAATTGATATCAAAGACCGCTTCGAACAAGCGACCACCGGCCACGAACCCGCTCGTGGCATAGAGCGTGAAGAAGACGAGTGTCACAGCTGCAGAGAACGTCCGCAGCGTCCCACGTGAGTCCTTAAATCGTTTCTCGAAGAAATCTGGTATCGTAATGGCATCCTCTGACAAATATGAATAAGTCCGTAAACGAGGTGCGACGAGCAACCAGTTCAAGTAAGCGCCGATCGTCAACCCGATGACAATCCATCCGCTTGAGAGTCCGGTCGCGAACATCGCCCCCGGCAACCCCATCAATAGCCAACCACTCATATCGGAGGCACCGGCCGACAAAGCCGCCACGGCCGGACCAAGGCCACGTCCTCCGAGCATATAGTCGCCAATGCTCTCAGTCCGCCGATAGGCGATGACACCGAGTAACACCATGAGCGCCATATACACTGTAATCGAAATCAATACACCGTTCATACAACATCCCCCTCATTCATAATGAAAACGCTTTCAAACTTTATGGATTGCACCATGACAAAATTTTGTCACAAAAATGAATGAAGTGCACGATTTTGTTTATGGATTGACCAAATAATCAAATTATTTGGCGAAGCAAGAGGTGAGATGGTCATTGATGAGTCCCGTCGCCTGCAGGTGGGCATAGACGGTCGTCGGTCCCAAAAATTTGAAACCGCGGCGCTTCAAGTCTTTGCTTACTTGATGGGACAGTTCGGTCGTGGCGGGGATGTCGTCGGTCGATGCCCACTCGTTGTGAATCACCGTGTTGTCGACGAATGACCAAATGTAGGTATCGAACGACCCGAACTCTTGTTGAATCTCGATGAAGCGCTTGGCGTTATTGATGGACGCCTCGATTTTACGACGGTTGCGAACTAGACCGGGATTTTTCAGTAATCGTTCGACATCCGTCTCGTCGAACGTCGCGACGGTCATGACGTCAAAATCGGCATAGGCGTCCCGATAATTTTCGCGTTTCCGTAAGATAGTGATCCAGCTGAGTCCAGCCTGGGCGCTCTCGAGTGTCAAACATTCGAAATGCTTTACATCATCATGGACGGGCTTGCCCCATTCTTCATCGTGATAACGAACGTACAACGGGTCAGTGCCGCACCATGGGCACCGTGTAACTTCAGTCATGTCATGTCCTCGCTTTCTTTCAAGTACTTCATTTTAACATGTTGTAGCGGTTTTTGACCGGGCGTGACGGGTATAGTAGGAACTATTGGAGGGTGAAGCAAATGAGAGACTGGATGATCCAGGTCATTGAACAGTTCGGTTACTTTGGCATCGCGTTCATGATTTTCATTGAGAACGTGTTCCCGCCGATTCCTTCGGAGGTCGTGCTCTTATTCGGCGGTTTTTTCGCTGTAAAGACCGATTTGATCGTCCCGCTCGTCATCTTCGCAGCGACGGCAGGCGCCATCCTAGGAGCGGTATTATTGTACGGCATCGGACTGTATTTGGATGTCGAGCAGATTGAGAAGTGGACGAAACGATACGGTAAATGGATTCGGCTCGATATCGCCGACGTGCACCGTGCCGACGCCTGGTTCGATAAATACGGGGGCTGGATGGTGTTCTTCGGCCGCTTGATGCCCGTCGTGCGGAGTTTGATTTCCATCCCGGCCGGTATGTCGAATATGCCGTTCTTGAAATTTTTGTTGCTCAGTACGGCGGGGACGGTGATTTGGAATACGATACTCATCTATATCGGCATCCGCGTCGGTGAGAATTGGGAGTCGATTTTGAGCTATTTAGATGTATATTCGTATGTTATTTACGGTATTTTGGTAATCGGAGTCATCGCCTTTTTCATCTGGCGCAAAAAGCGGAAGAAGAAACAAGCCAAACAAGCCTCTTCATTTTAAATGACAAGGACCGATCTTCGTGTGAAGATCGGTCCTGTGGGTCTTATTTCATTTGTTTGAATCATCCTTGTTCTCATCAGGCAAAACTTTTTCCAGTTTTTCTTCCGTCTTAGCGGCTAAAATTTCAGAGAAGCGGAACAAGACGATCCCGATGATGGCCGAGACGAAAATATATAGTCCGACGAACAAGTTGATCGCCCCGTTTGATAAGGCGGTGAAGAGAATCGAGAACTCCCCGCGTGGAGCGAGTGAGAAGCCGGCCTCGTTGGCCTGAACCCGTGTCAGGCCGTACATGCGGCCGCCGAAGCGGCCGACAATCCATTTCGATAATACGCCCCAGACGATCAATACGAAGAAGAGCGTGTTGACGATGACGCCTTGTTCCAGGTTGATCGAAATCCCGAACGAGATGAAGAAGATCGGCAAAAACAAGTCGCGCACGGGGACCGTCAACCGTTTCAACGGACGGACGTCGTGAATGCCTGCGAGCATGATGCCGGCGATGAACGCCCCGAGAATCTCGGACAGTCCGAACACCATGCCGATTCCGGCGAAAAAGAGAATCAAGCCAATTAAGCCGATGCTCGCGTCATCTTGCCGCAACAGATGTTTGGCGATTTTCGGCTGTTTTTTGACGAAACGTGATCCAATATAGAGTAACACGCCGAAGATGAGAAAACCGGCGAAGACTTTCCCGATATCGGACACCTCAATCGGCTCATCTTGAATGATGAACGGCGCGACGGTCAGGATGAGCGGGGCGAAGATGTCCTCGAAGATGAGTAACGCTAAGACGAACTCTTTCACATCTTCATGCTTATCGGCATGCCGCTCGAGCATACGTGCCGAAATCGACGAGCTCGTCGCAAACAAGACGGCACCGATTAAAAAAGATTGTGAAAAATCAAGTCCGAACAGCATGGCAATCCCGATTGTGACACCAAAGGCGAGCAAGATATCCAAAACGCCTGCCTTCCACACCTTTTTGAGGCGCTTCATCAACTCGCCGAGCGGAAACTTTAAACCGAGTAAAAAGAATAACAAGATAATCCCGATTTCGCCGGCGATTTTAAAGACCTCGTTTCCGTCCCAGAAGAAACCGACGGCGACGCCGATGGCGATAAAGGCAAGAATACTTGGAAAGAATAATCGTTCAATGATGAGACTGAGAACGGAAATGACGGCTAACGCTAAACCGAGCAGCACAATCATGTTCAGTTCCATACGACACCCCCTCGATCAAAAAGGCGTACCGGGCAACGAATCATTCTCGATTCCATTGGTATTCCATCCCGACGGATTCCGGGCGCGAATAGTCGAAGCCGAATTGACGGTACAGTCCGTCAGCCGGTATGTCCGCAATCAGACTGATGATGGCCGTCTCATCGGCTTCCTGTAAGATCCAATCCATCAATTGCTCCACAATCAATTTCCCGAGCCCGAGCCCCTGACACTCCGGGTCGACGACGATATCGACAAGGTGGAACACCATTCCGCCATCGCCAACGACACGGCCCATGCCGACCATGTGATCGTCTTTATATAGACAGACGCCGTATAACGTGTTAGCCAGCCCTTTCACCGTCCCCGAGTCGGAACGTTTCGGCATCCCCGCGATGACCCGAAGACGTTGATGTTCCTCCGGTGTCGGTGTCTCGATTCGTACTTCCACTTCATTGACCATATCGCTACTTCCTCTCTGTGCATAAGTTAAAATTATTTTCCCGATATATTGAATCGGTAAACCTTGATTTCCGGTCCGCGTTATTCAAATAATGAAAGCAGGATATGAAAAAAGGACGTGTTCAGATGATAGAAGGTCAAACGATTTTACCCGCCCTGCGTGACATGCGGGACCTCGAAAAGTTTGTGACGGGACCGTTTCGTGTGGGCGTACTGCTCGAAGTGCACGTCGCCCGGCTCGATGCCGTGTTTCAGTTATTGGCGACCCACGACAAGCACGTCTTCGTCCATCTCGACTTGATTCAAGGACTGAAGGCAGATGAGTATGCGACCGAGTATATTTGTCAGACGTATCGTCCGTACGGCATCATCTCGACGAAAGGAAGCGTCATTTTAAAAGCGAAGCAAAAACAGGTCAAAACGGTCCAACGTTTGTTTTTAATCGATTCGAGCTCGCTCGAGCGAAGCTATCGTCTCATCAAGCGGACGCAACCGGACTATATTGAAGTGTTGCCGGGTCTCGTCCCGAAATATATCCGAGCCGTGAAGGCGGAAACCGGAATCCCGGTCTTTGCCGGCGGACTGATTTCGTCGACCGAGGAAGTCGAGGCCGCCCTTGAGGCCGGTGCGACGGTCGTGACGACGTCCAATCAACGCCTTTGGACGAACGGATAGGACTCAATTTGATTGAATCCGGGTATGTGAGTGTGCAGGAGGGATGTATATGAATCAAGTTATGATTATCACTGGTGTCAGCCAAGGGATTGGATATGAATTGGCACGTCATTTCCGCGAGACGTATCACGTCATTGGACTCGACAAAGGCGACGATCCACAACTGGACGGAGTGACATTCCACGAAATGGATTTGGGTGACCATGAGGCGATTGCTCGCGTGTTCGACGACATTCAGCGTCAATTTGGTGTCGCTCATGTGCTCATCAATAACGGTGGGGTCTCCTCACTCGTCAAACCGATGGCTGAACTTGACGTCGAGACGTTCAAACAAGTCATTGACGTCAACCTTGTCGGGACGTTTGCTTGTGCCAAGGCGTTTCTAGCGTTGAACGAGGGAGCGGGATATGGGCGCATCATCAACCTGGCCTCGACGCGTTCACTTCAAAACGAACCCGATTGGGAAGCGTACGGCGCGTCAAAAGGTGGCATCGTATCATTGACCCAATCGATGGCGGTCTCGCTCGCGGAGCGTCCGATCACGGTGAATGCGGTCAGTCCGGGCTGGATTCACACCTCGGACGAGTCGCTCCGTGACGTTGACCATGCGCAACATCCGTCGGGCCGTGTCGGGAAACCGGACGATATCGTCCGTGCGGTCGCTTATTTGATTGATGAACAGAACGATTTCGTCAACGGGCATAACCTCGTCGTCGACGGCGGAATGACGAAAAAGATGATTTATGAGCCGTAATCGAAAGAAACAGGACCATTACCCTATGTTTTAATACATGATATGAGTAGATGGGACTAGTCACGGGTAAAGAATGGGGACGCTTTATGAACCCATCGAAGGAGGAATCGCCGTGCACCAGTTGATTGAAGAGGCACTCCGATTCGCGGCCGTCCGACACGACGGACAGTTTCGAAAAGGAACGAATATTCCATACTTGACCCATCCCGTCGCCGTGTCGATGTTGCTCGTCGAAGATCGGCAACCGATTCCGGTCATGGCGGCCGGGCTGCTCCATGATTTGCTCGAAGACACGTTGACGTCCCCTGAAGAAATCGAGGAACGGTTCGGAAGTGAAGTGAGACGACTCGTTGAAGCGGTGTCTGAACCCGGGAAGCATCTTTCGTGGGAGGAACGGAAACGGATGACGGTTCAGCATGTGCAGACGATGCAGTACGACGAAGTGGCGCTCTTGGCGGCGGACAAGCTACATAATCTTCGTTCGATACGACTCGACGTCGAGTCTGCCGGTAAACAAGTATGGGACCGTTTCAGACGTCCGCTCCGCGACCAGTCGTGGTATTATCACGAATTGCTCCAAGCGTTCAAACCGTTCAGTCAGACGACGACGCTCATCGAATCGTTCGAGACAGAGCTGAACCTATTGTTTTATGGCGTCGCCGACGAGCGGTTCGACAAACTCGGAAAACTGTTTGACGTCATTCAGCGAGGATTCCATGAAGAGGACTGGCTCCAAGAGACGTCGACGCTCTGTCAGACCGCCTATGAGATCCATGAGGCGATGCGTGAAGGCTATCGTCACGTCACGGACGTCAATCAACCGGAGCTTGACGGCCTGTCCGCTCAATTGAAAGAAGGAGGACTCTGGGAACCGTTGCCGCTCCCGATGCTTCAAGCGATTGAAGAACTGTCTTATCGGACGGCGATGCCAGTCGATGACGTCATTTCACATTTAAAGGTCAAATGATTGTCAAATGAGATGTAACGTGATATATTCGTCGTGAACATAAGAGGGGGAGTAGCGACCACAGCTGTGGTCGATGGGTCGTCATTACGGTGCAATGCACTCGGTCCATCGAGCTTCTTACCAAGTCCGCAAGACCTTTTTATGGATGCTTTTTCGGCGTCCATAAAAAGGTCTTTTTGAATTCACGAAAAGGGGAGATTTATTCAAATGGTATTTATTTATTTCATCTTGGCCGCTGCCATCACCGTGTATGCCGCCATGAAGCTCTCGACTTACGCCGACGTCATCAGTGAGAAATCGACGATGAGCGGCTTGCTCGTCGGGACAGTGCTGCTGGCGGGTGCGACATCGTTGCCGGAAGTGACGACGAGTGTCTCGGCTGTCTTGATTGACAACCCGGATATCGCCATCGGTAACATGCTCGGGTCGAACTTGTTCAACATCTTCATCTTGGCGATGTTCGACCTCTTCTATCGTCAGAAGCGCATGTTCAATGAAGCGAGTCGAGATCATCTCTATACAGCTGGTCTAGGTCTCATGTTGACACTCGTCACGATGATTGCCCTGATCGTGCGCATCGATTTCACGATTCTCGGCATCGGAATTGACGCCTTGTTGATTGCGGTATTGTATGGAGTCGGGATTTACTATATCGGAAAACGCCCGCAACAACCTGCCGTTGAGCGGGAAGCTGCACATGAGGCGGTTCAAGAAGTCGGTGCCAGTGCGACGAGTTCGATTACGGTCAAACGTGCGGTCGTCGGTTTCATCATCGCCGCACTCGTCATCATGGCGGCAGGGACGGCGCTATCTGTGTTAGGTGATCAAATCGCCGTCGTCACGGGTCTCGGTTCAAGCTTTGTCGGCAGTTTCTTGATTGCCGCGACGACTTCGCTTCCGGAGGCGGTATCGGTATTTGTCGCCTTGAAACTCCGTAACGTCAACTTGGCGTTCGGTTCGATTTTGGGAAGCAACATCTTCAACATGCTCATTATCGCCATGTCGGATATGTTTTACCGGGACGGTTCGATTTTGGCCGACGTATCGGCGTCTCACTTGGTTACAGCGATTGGGATTACCATCTTGTCGGTGCTCGTCATGTACACGCTCCTACGCAAAGACGTGACGTCAAAAGTGCGTTACATTTTGCCGTCAGTGCTCGTCGTGCTCGTCTACTTCGCTTCGTCTTACTTCATTTTTATCGGTTGATTTTACACGGTGTCCTTCGAGGCGCCGTGTTTTTTGTTTGTCACGGTTCGAGGAATCACTTTTCATCGTCTTGGGTATAGAAGGAGGGAAGGAGGGGTGGCGATGCAAATGCATTCTGTGGAACGTTTAGATGAGTATGTCGTCTTGATTCCAGCCTATAATCCGGATCAAGCGCTCGTCACACTTGTCCGCGAGCTGAAAGAGATTGGGTTTGTCCATGTCATCGTCGTGAACGATGGAAGTGTCGAGACGTCCCGGTCTGTGTTTGAAGAAGTCGGGAAGTGGGTGACGACCGTCCTTGTCCATGAACAAAATCAAGGCAAGGGTGCGGCGTTGAAGACGGGCATTCGTCACGTCGTCGAACAGTTTCCGGGCACGCACGGGGTCCTCACCGTCGATGCGGATGGGCAACACCTGCCGGAAGATGTCCGAAACTTGTATGAGGCAGGGATTCAGCGGCCGCATCATCTCGTCATGGGCTGCCGAGATTTTTCTGGTGCACACATCCCGTTTCGGAGCCGGTTCGGGAACCAGATGACACGTGGTGTCATGCTCGTCGGCAGCGGACTTCGGTTGAAAGACACTCAGACCGGTCTGCGGGCGGTCCCACTGCGCTATGCGGAACAGTTGCTTGATGTGCCCGGGAACCGCTATGAGTTCGAGATGAACATGTTGACGTTCACGAAACGTTGGCAAGTCCCGATTCAACAGATCCCGATTCAAACCGTGTATGTGGCCGAGAACGCCTCATCTCATTTTCGCCCGGTCATCGACTCGATTCTGATTTATCGCATGTTCTTAGCCTATTCGTTATCCTCGGTCGCCTCATTTTTATTAGATATCGGCGCCTATGCCTTATTCATCTTTTTATTGAATCCGTGGTTCGAGACGACCCATGTCTTGATTGCGACGGTATTGGCCCGCATCATCTCGTCCTTATTCAATTACGTGGTGAATCGAAAAGTCGTGTTCGACTCGAAAGCGAGACGGGCGATGCCGAAATACTTCGGTCTCGTCGGCTTGCAGATGGCGTTGTCGGCCGGTCTCGTCTATGTATTGTTCCTGTTGTTTCGGGACGGGGAAGTGTGGATTAAAGTGCTCGTCGACAGCCTTTTGTTCGTCGTCAGTTATTACGTCCAAAAAAGATGGATCTTTAAACGGTAACAGGCCAAGACGATTGTCTTGGCCTGTCTGGCATGCTTATGGGTCAATAGGCGAGCTTCCCGAGCTTGACCGATGTATAGCGGTGCAGTTCACGCGGGTCATGAATCCCGGTCTTCTGCATCATATCGCGCATAAGCAACGCGCAGACGCGGGCATCTTCAGCCGCATCGTGATGGATGAACGGGACGTTCAAATATTCCGCCATCGTGTTCAGCTTGTGATTCGGCAGTCCAGGATACAGTTTTCGCGACAGCTTGACGGTACAGCCGTACTCGATCGTCGGAAACGTATATAAATCATATTTGGCGATCGCTTTCTTGAAAGCGCCCATATCGAATGAGGCGTTGTGCGCCATGACGAGGTCGACATCCCGCAGCGTCGGATAGAGCTGTTCAAGCACCTCGGGTAAGGCTGGGGCGTCCCAGACGTCGCTCGGCCGGATGCCGTGGACGCGGATATTGCCTGCGTCAAAGTCTTCTTCTGGATTGACGAGTAGTTGGTTCGTCTCGATGATTTCACCGTCGACGAGTAGGCTCCAGCCGACAGAGCAGATGCTGCGACTATCGCGGTTGGCCGTCTCGACGTCGATGGCAAGAATTGAATATGACATAATCGGTCCCTTTCTCATAAAACAAGTATAAAAAAAGTCTAACATATCGTTAGACTAAAAAGCGATTATGCGGCCACGAGGTTGCGACACGCCTCGGCACAGCGGAGACACGCTTCGGAACAACGTTGGCAATGGTCATGCAAATGGCGGCCACATTCGACGGCGCACGTGTCGCACACCTGGGCGCAGAGTGCAGCAATCGGTTTGGTGAAAGCCGAATCGGTCTCGAGAGCGTTCAAGGCGAGCGCACACACTTCCGAACATTCTTTCGTCAGCCGGATACACTCGGCGACCATCAATAAATCCTCTTCTTGTAAACATTTTGAGAAACAGTGATTGCTTGCCCGCATACAGTCGATGACGGCTAAAATGGTCTCTTCGACAGAGGCACGATCCATAGTAAGTCCCCCTTAGAATAATGATGTCTTACAATCATTACCCGCTACCAGGTGACTTAAACCGGGCGGAGACGCAAAAAAGTCACCCCTCAAATGAGTGGTGACTTCCATAATGGAGCATAGCGGGCTCGAACCGCTGACCTCCACGCTGCCAGCGTGGCGCTCTCCCAGCTGAGCTAATGCCCCGTTCGAAAATTATTATATCATCCTAGTAAAACATTTGGCAATGGGTATTTTTAAATTTTTTTGAACAAAGTTTAATCGGGCGTAAACGTGGGAAAATCATGGGTAATGTTATTCTACGAAAGCAGGTGTTATCTATGGAAATGATTTTACTCGCACTCTTACCTGCCTTGATGTGGGGGAGTATCCCACTCATCGTCTCGAAAGTCGGCGGCAAGCCGATTCAACAGTTAATCGGGACGACGATTGGGGCGATGGTGATGGCGGTCATCATCGCACTCGTCTTCAATCCGGAGTTCACGACGCTCGCAATCGTGACCGGCTTCATATCTGGTGTGTTCTGGGCACTCGGGCAATATTTACAGTTCCAGTCGTTCCAAATTTTAAGTGTATCGAAAGCGATGCCGATCAGCACCGGGATGCAACTCGTCGGGACGTCGTTGTTCGGGGTCATCGTGCTCGGCGATTGGAAGACGACGACCGAGTTGTGGCTCGGCTTTTCTGCGCTCGTGTTGATTATCATCGGGGCGGCACTGACGTCATACCAACAACAAAAAGATGGCGATAGCAGCGGCGCCTTGAAGAAAGGTTTGCTCGTCCTGCTCGTGTCGAGTATCGGTTATGTGACGTATGCCGTCCTGACGAACTATTTCGAGGTCGACGGCATCACGGCCATCTTGCCGCAATCGGTCGGGATGTTCATCGCGGCGCTATTGTTCAGCCTGCGTGAGAAAGATGTGAAGAAGTTCGACCCGAAGACGTTCAAAAACATTTTGGCCGGTCTCGCTTGGGGGATCGGGAACTTCGGGCTGTTCGTGTCAAGCGGTGAGGTCGGCATCGCGACGTCGTTCGCCTTGTCCCAATTGAACGTCGTCGTGGCGACGCTCGGCGGGATTTATCTATTGAAAGAAGAGAAGACGACGAAAGAACGGGTCTTCGTCTTTATGGGAATCGGGCTCATCGTCGTGGCCGGATTCATGCTCGGGATTGCCAAGAGCTAAAAAGACGGGTCAGACGACCCGTCTTTTGTTTACCAGGCTTGCTCGATGAATGCGTCGCGCCCAGATTTCTTCCGGTCCTCTTTATAGTGGGCCGGATTTTTTTTATGGAAGTCTTGATGATATTCCTCGGCCGGATAGAACGTGTCGGCCGGTAGAATCTTCGTGACAATCGGCTGTTTGAAGCGTCCGCTCGCCGCGAGCGCGTCGCGACTCTGTTCTGCTTTCACGCGTTGGTCTTCCGTATGATAGAAGATGGCCGGCGCATATTGGCTGCCGCGGTCTTGGAACTGGCCGCCGTCATCGGTCGGGTCGGTTTGAATCCAATATAGTTCGAGCAGTCGTTCATAAGCGAATAGCGTCGGGTCGAACGTGATCTCGACGACCTCATAGTGTCCCGTCGTCCCTGTTTTCACTTGTTCATACGTCGGGTCATCGACGTGACCTCCCGTATAACCGGATACGATTGACTCGATGCCAGGTTGTTCCTCGAACGGCGTCACCATGCACCAAAAACAGCCGCCTGCGAATGTTGCTTTTTCCATTAGTAATTCCCCCTCGATCAATTTCCAAAAAAAAAGCGCTCATGTCATCGACATGAGCGCTCTGTCATATCGGCCAAGGCAAACTGCCTTGCTGGAAGTAGCACCTTGCCGAAGCAGGTTGCTGTGAAGTCATAGAGCCAGGTCTCTCGTTCACTCGAGATATCGATATGTAGTTGGTGAGAGCATCATACCATCAGATTTGAAGCGGCGTCAACGGTTTGGTTTGCGTCGAAGTTGAAACAAGGTAGCGCCGAGAATCAAGATGACGAGGACGATGGAGAGCGGTAGCGTATACGGAGCGTCCCCGGCATATAGCTGTAAGAAGAACAAGGCAAAGACGGACAATAAGACGAGAACGTACGAACGGTTCATAGTAACCTCCCTTTTCTTTCAGTGTACCAAGTTACATATTCGTTGGCGAACGAAAACAGGAAATCATGTGGCGATAGCGAATACCATCGAGTGACCAAAGGAGGAATCTATATGACTGAACCAAACACATGTTTCGAACTCGATATCGAGACCGCCCATCGCGGATATAAAGAAGGAACGTTCACGGCGCGTGACGTGACGGCCTATTATTTGACTCGAATCGCCCAGTTGAACGATAAGCTGAGAGCGGTCATTCAAGTGAACCCGGACGCCTTGTTCGAGGCCGAGGCGGCGGATCGCGCCTATCAACGAGGTGAGCGATTACCGTTGCTCGGCATCCCGGTGCTGATCAAAGACAATGTTGAGACGGCGGGATTGATGAAGACGACGGCCGGGGCCGTCGCCCTCGCGCATCACTTCGCCGGCCGGGACGCCCATCTCGTCCAAAGCTTGCGCGCGAGCGGGGCCATCATCCTCGGGAAAGCGAACTTGTCCGAATGGGCCAACTTTTTGACCGAGGGCATGCCGAACGGCTGGAGTGGGGTCGGTGGCCAGACGCTCAATCCATATGGGGACAAGCTCGATGTCGGAGGGTCGAGTTCAGGTTCGGCGTCAGCGGTCGCGGCCAACTTGACGTTGCTTGCCGTCGGCAGCGAGACGAGCGGCTCGATTATTCACCCGAGCGTCCATAACGGAATCGTTGGCATCAAACCGACCGTCGGGTTGATTAGCCGCAGCGGCATCATCCCGATCTCCCGGTCGCAAGACACGGCCGGCCCGATGGCACGGACACTCCGGGATGCGGTGCTCGCCCTTGAGGCGATGGTTGGGGAAGATCCAGCTGACCCAGCGACGACGCATCTTCCGGCCGGTCCGCCTTACCGGACTTGTCTTGATGAGCGGCAAGCAGTCGGGATGCGTGTCGGCGTCGTCAAGACCGATCTGTCGGAAGAAGAGCAGGTGCTCTACGACGAAGCGATCGCATTGCTGAAACAGAGCGGCATCGAGATCGTCACCGTCGAACTGCCGACGAAAGCAGGGCTCGACCAAGGGGATATCCTGTACCATGAGTTCAAGCTCGGAATCGAGGCGTATCTCGCCTCGACGACGCTCCCGTATGAGACGTTGTCGGATTTGATTAACTGGAACAACAGTCATCCGGAGACGATTCCGCATGGACAGAAGACGTTCGAGAAAGCGAACGAACAATCGGGCCGCTTGATTGAGGACGCCTATTTGACGCGCCGCCTCGACGACGTCTATCACGCCAAGACAGACGGCATCGACCGATTGTTGGCCGAGCAGGAACTTCATGCGCTCGTCTTGCCGCATGACCACAATTATGACATGGCGGCGAAAGCCGGCCATCCGACCGTCACGATCCCGTATCGCTTGAAGGCGAGCGGGGCCCCGTTCGGTCTATCGTTCACCGGGACGAGCTATGCCGAACGCGACTTGATTCGTCTCGCCTATGCGTTCGAGCGTCACGTGACACGTCCCGTTCCACCGTTATAAGAACGTTGCACCGGTCGTCCACGTCCGCTACAATGGTACGTATGCGGATTGAAGAAAGGACAGATAGCAATGAAACCATCTATATACGGGCTGACATTCGATCAGCTGACGGAAGCGTGCGTCTCTTGGGGATACAGCGCCTTCCACGCTAGACAAATCTGGGACTCGCTCTATATCGACCGAGTCAAGCACATCGAGGACATCTCGGTACGGGCCGAGGTACGTGAGGCGCTCGCCGCCGAATACGTCATCTCGACGCAAGACCTGTTCGTCAAACAAGAAGCGGGCGACGGGACGGTCAAATTTTTACTTAAATTGCATGACGGACACTATATCGAGACGGTGCTCATGCGTCACAAATACGGACGTTCGGTCTGTGTGACGACGCAAGTCGGCTGCAACATCGGCTGTAGCTTCTGTGCGAGCGGCCTCTTGAAGAAGACGCGTGATTTGACGGCCGGCGAAGTCGTCGAACAGATCATGACCGTGCAACATTACTTGGACGAGGTCGGGGAAGGTGCCCGCGTCAGTCATATCGTCGTCATGGGAATCGGGGAACCGTTCGATAACTTCGATAACTTGGTCGATTTCCTCCGTGTCGTCAAAGACGAGCGCGGACTCGCCATCGCACCGCGTAAAATCAACGTGTCGACGAGCGGTCTCGCCGACAAGATTTACAAATTCGCGGACCTCGATCTTCGCATCAATTTGGCGCTGTCACTCCACGCCCCGAACGATGCGTTGCGGACGCAAATCATGAAAATCAACCGGGCGTTCCCGCTCGACAAGCTCATGCCGGCCATCCGTTATTACGTCGAGAAGACGAACAAACGCATCACGTTCGAATATATTCTCTTATCGAAAGTGAACGATTTGCCGGAGCACGCCGAGGAACTCGCCGACTTGATTGACGATATTAAAGACAAGTCATACGTCAACTTGATTCCGTACAATCCGGTCAACGAGCATATTCAGTATGAGCGGAGCACGTCTGAGGACATCATGGCGTTTTATGACGTCTTGAAGAAGCGGGGCATCAATACCGGTGTCCGTCTCGAGCACGGGACTGATATCGATGCGGCCTGTGGCCAGTTGCGCAGCAAGCATATGAATGTCGAAGGCGCAAAATGACAGGGACTCCTTGAATCTCATGATTCAAGGAGTTTTTTTGTCTTCTGCCCTAGAAGGATGCCGGCCCGGTTCAATATTTTTCTTCCGAGCGGTTGCTATTTTGGGAAATGTTGAATAGAGAGTGCCCCCTCAGGGAATAGTCACTTGAAATCAATGTAGAGAGTGGAGGCAATTCAATGGAGACAGTAAACGCTGCGTTATGGATTCGAGTTCGAAATACGCTTGGGGAAGGCCCTTGTTGGGATGCGGAACTGAAACGCTTCTATTGGGTCGATATCGAGGGACATACACTTTGGTGGTACGATGAGAAAGAAGATGAGCTGTCGTCGTTCGATATGGGACAACAGATCGGGTTCGCGGTCCCGAAAGTGACGGACGGCGTCGTCGTCGGCTTGAAAGACGGGATTTATGAGTGGGACGAGACGTCAAAAGAGCTCGATAAAATCGTCGAACTCGACGACCCAGAAGGAAAGCTCCGCTTCAATGACGGGAAAGCCGACCCGTACGGCCGCATCTTCGCCGGCACGCTCCATCTTGAAGACGAGGCGGAACAAGCGACGCTATACCGGTTGAATCGCGACGGCACGACCGAGGTCATGTTGAGCGAGTTGACATTATCGAACGGACTGACATGGTCACCCGACCATTCGACGTTCTATCATATCGATACACCGACCGAGACGGTCCGTAAATACGCCTTTGACTTGAAGACGGGGACGCTCGGCGAAGGGGAGGCCATCATCGATTTCACCGTCGAGGAAGGATTCCCGGACGGCATGACGTCCGATGAGGAAGGGTTCTTATGGATTGCACACTTTGCCGGCGGCCGCGTCTCGCGCTGGAACCCGGAGACGGGTGAAAAAGTGCTCGAGGTGCTCGTGCCGGCCCCGAACGTCACATCGTGTTGTTTTGTCGGCGACGAATTGAACCAACTCGCCATCACGACGGCTCGTGAAGGGATGGATGACGAGGCGCTCAAAGCCCATCCGGACGCAGGGTCGGTTTTTAAAATCGATACAGACGTGAAAGGGATGCCGCTCTATCGGTTTGGACGATAAGGAGGTAAAGAGATGGTGAAGCGATTGCTCGTTCGTGCAGGCATCGGTTTGGCACTCGCGGCAGTGGCCCGGGTCGGGATTCAAAAACTATTGGATGCGAACCGGGAAGACGACCACACGTATTTGAATCCGCGCTGGGATGAGGCCCCGAGTGTCGATGCCGATAAGGATGAGGATGAGGTCGGTCTGACGCAGCTCGATTCGATTTATCGGGCAGAGTGGCAGGCGAACACGTATCCCCGCTCCGAGGCGGAACGCAAGGCGTTGGAAGAATAGGGAAAGGAACACGTCCGGGAACGGGCGTGTTTTTTTTTTTCTTGACAAGACAATGGTGACCCGTCATTATCTAAAAAGTAATGATTACGATTTAGGAGTGGGGATACATGAAACGAATTCCAATCACGGTGCTGTCTGGTTATTTAGGGAGCGGCAAGACGACGTTGATGAATCATCTGTTGAACAATCGGTCCGGCAAGAAATATGCGGTCATCGTCAACGACATGAGCGAGTTGAACATCGACGAACGATTGATCGAGCAGAACGGCTTCTCGCGGACGGACGAAAAATTGGTCGAGCTATCGAACGGCTGCATCTGTTGCACGCTACGTGAGGACCTGCTCGAAGCGGTGCAGGAGATCACGAACGACCGTGAGCTCGACGGGATTATCATCGAGTCATCTGGCATCTCAGAACCGATTCCGGTCGCCCAAACGTTTACATACGCCGATGACGCCCTTGGCATCGACTTGACGAGCCGTGTCTATATCGATGCGATGGTGACGGTCGTCGATGCGTATCGGTTCTTGAAAGATTTCAACTCGGGCGAGTCGCTCCATGAACGCAAGCAGGCCATCGATGAGACGGACGTCCGCGAAGTCGTCGACCTGCTCGTCGACCAAATCGAGTTCGCGGACATCATCGTCTTGAACAAGGCGGACCGCGTGACCGAGACGGAACTCGGTGAGATGGCCGGGCTGTTGAAGGCGCTCAATCCAACCGCCAAACTGTTGACGTCAGTTTACGCGAACGTGGAATTGACCGAGCTGTTGGACGTCAATCTGTTCGATTTCGAGCAGGCGATGCACGCCGCCGGCTGGATTCAAGAACTAGAGGCCGAGACACACACACCAGAGACGGAGGAATACGGCATCAGTTCGTTCGTCTATCGCCGCCGCCGTCCGTTTCATCCGGAGCGGCTCCACGCCTGGATTGAGGCGTTCCCGGATCAAGTCGTCCGCGCCAAAGGTTTCTTATGGATCGCCTCCCGAAACGACATCGCCTGCCTGTTCTCGCAAGCGGGGTACGCATCGACGCTCGAACACGCGGGACGTTGGCTCGCGACGCTGCCGGAGGAAGAGCGGAGTCTCATGTTCACGGCAGAACCTGAGCTCGCCTCCGACTACGTCGAGCCGTACGGGGACCGTCAGACGGAGCTCGTCTTGATCGGGCAGCGGATGGAGCGTTCGGTCATCGAGGCCGGACTCGACGCGTGTCTGTTGACGGATGAGGAGATGGCGCTCGATTGGACGACGTTGCAGGACACGCTTCCGGGGAACGGTATCGTGACTTTCACATAAACCGTTTACAAATTCGGAGCGGTCGTCTATACTTCTCGTTGCATAGATAACCGCATACATTGGACTACACTAGGGGTGCTTCGGCTGAGATGTGAGCATGGCTCCAATCCCTTATGACTCGATCCGGGTAATACCGGCGTGAGGAAGTGTGGCACTTTTTCTAATGGATTTTTACATTGGACGAGTGGCCGCATTCTCATGGATGCGGCTTTTTTGTGTACATACAATAAGGGGGAATAGAACATGAACAACCAATGTGGTACGAGTCCGATTGTCGGATTCCGCTTTACGCTGAGCCCAATGACATCTGATTTTGTGAGTGTCATCAAAGGGGCATTGAAAGAGACGAACTTGCAAAACGTTTGGCGGCATACCGATGACGTCTCGACGGTCATCCGGGGACGCAGTGAGCATGTGTTCGACGTGGCCAAAGCCGTCTTGTCACATGCAACGAAGACCGGGGAACATGTGTCGATGAGCGGGACGTTCTCGGTCGGGTGCCCAGGCGACACGGCAGGAGACAATCTGCTCGACGTGACGACTGATCCTGTGAACGGTCCGGTATCGACCCAGTACGTCTCTTCCCAGTTCGCCCTCTATCCGCTCGGGGACGCGAAGTATATGGACATCATCTACGAAGAAATTGCGTTTGCGAAAGAGCGTGGCGTCTTCAATGACTCGATGCATTACGCCTCGGGCATTCACGGCGACATCGAACCGGTGTTTTCATTTTACGAGGCGACGTTCGACCGGGTCCGTGCGAAGACGAGCCACGTCGTCATGACGGTGACGTTCAGCGTGAACAGCCCGTCACACGAGGGACGTAACGATGCTTAAGTCGTGGAAGTTAAAAGAAATCGTCTTGTTGGCCATTTTATCGGTCGTATTCGCTGTCGTCTATTTGGCGTTCGTCCATGTCGGGAATCTATGGGCAGGCTTGATTGGACCAATCGCGTACGAATGGATTTTTGGGATTTGGTTCATCGTCTCGATTATTGCGGCTTATATCATCCGCCGACCTGGCGCAGCATTTTTGTCAGAAGTGCTTGCGGCGACGATTGAGATGATGATTGGTAACGCGATTGGACCTCGTATTATTTTAGTCGGGATCATTCAAGGACTTGGTGCTGAAGCGGCGTTTGCGGTCACGGGCTACAAGCGATATGACCTTTGGGTGCTCATGCTGGCCGGATTTGGTGCAGCTGCGACGAGTTTCGCGTATACGTATGTCATGGGTGGACTCGTTGCCCTCAGTCCGACATACGTGGCGACGATGTTCGCGTTACGTGCGACAAGCGGGATGCTCATTGCCGGTCTCGGAGGTAAGATTTTGAGCGACTTGTTGCTTCGTACGGGTGCGCTCGAAGGGTATTCCCTCGCGCGTAAGGGACGAGTACATGGTTGAGGCAGAACAGCTGGCGTTCCGCTATCCGGACAAACAGCGCGAAGTATTGACAGACATCACGCTTCAATTAACGGCTGGGAGGACGCTCATCACAGGGGCGAGCGGATCGGGAAAGTCGACATTGTTCTCTTTGATGAATCGTCTGTACCCGGATAACTGCGATGGCATCGTGACAGGCAGATTACATTTGTTTGACCGCTCTTACGACACGTATGCAGCTGGTGAGGTGAATCGTCGTGTTGGAACGGTGTTTCAAGATCCTGACAGTCAATTCGTCATGCAGACGGTCGAGGAGGAATTGATTTTCACACTTGAAAATTTTGCCGTGGCGAGGGACGAGATGATGGCGCGTGTGGCCACGATTTTAGCGGAATTGCAGTTGACCGATTATCGTGACCGAGTCATTCATGACCTGTCAGGTGGTGAAAAGCAACAAATCGCTGTCGCCTGTGCTTTGATCGGGAAGCCGGAATGGCTACTACTCGATGAGCCGCTCGCGCACCTTGATCCCGAAACCTCAACCCGTTTCGTTCAGTGGCTCGACAACGTCGCACAGACGGTAAACGTTGTCGTCATCGAACATCGACCCTTCCTATGGGGCGGGTTCTTCGATAGAGAAGTGGAGCTCGTGAACGGACGCATCAACTATGACGGACCGTTCGTTGCCCGCCCGGATTATACGTTCTCTCCGGTTAAGGTGACACAAGGAAATACTATTTTATTTCACGTACCGCATTTGAAACGAATAACATTCAAACTAGCAGCGAGCGAGCTGACCGTCGCCGAGGGTGATCTCATTGCCGTACTTGGTCGAAACGGCAGTGGCAAATCGACTTGGCTCAAGAGCCTTGCCCGCGAACATCAAGAAGTCGGACTCGTCCCACAATCTCCGGCTCATCTATTTATCACGAGTGATGTGACACGTGAACTCGCATATGGCCATGATCGTCCGATTGAGGACATCATGAACCGGCTCGGGCTTGGACCGTTTCGTAACGACCATCCACTCTCGCTTAGTCACGGTCAAAAACGAAGGCTCGCCATCGGGGTGATGATGCTCTCGAATAAACTTCTCATCGCTTTCGATGAACCAACTGCTGGACAGGATGAGATATCGCTTCGTGCGCTCTATGAATTAATAGTTGAACGAACCCGCGCCGGCCAGACTGTTCTGTTTGTGACGCACGACCTTAGTTTCGCCAGAATCGCGAACACATATTACTTGATGCGTGAAGGTTACTTGAGTGGGCCATATGATGCATCGCTCTGGAATGAGACAGAGCTACTACAAGCTCACGGTTTATTGCTGGAGGAATCGTGATGACGTTTCATGAGATGAACCCGACGATTAAATTTCTGACCGTCACGTTGCTCATGTTCGGTCTCGCCTTTATGTACAATCCATGGACGCCGCTTGCTGTATTCATCGGAACGCTTATACTTCAAATTCTCTTTTCTAACGTGAACTGGAAACGCTGGGGGCTGTTCATGATTCCGTTTTTATTCACCGCGCTCGGGACATTGTGGACGACGCTCGTCTTTGGAAAAGAGGCGGGCGGGGAGGTCATGTTCACTCTGTTCGGCAAAGACTTGACCGTCGAAAATGTGATGCTAGCATCGACGCTCTCCTTACGGGTATTAGCATTCACCGCGTTGTCGCTCCTGTTCACATTGACGACGGATCCCAAACGGTTCGTCTACAGCTTGATGCAACAAGGGAAGTTGTCACCTAAAATCGCTTACAGTGTCTTCGTCGGCTTTCGTTTCTTTCCGATTTTGAAGCGTGAACTGATGCAACTGTATGAAACGCACGCATTACGGGGCGTACCGTTAGAGTCACGACTTGATTATATCCGTCACGTTCCGAGTTTAATCATCCCGCTTCTTGCAGGATCGATCCGGCAAGCGGAACGCATCGCGTTCTCGATGGAGGCACGCGGGTTTACGGGCGAACCACGAGCGACGTATGAAGTCGTCGCCATCACTCGATACGACTTTCTGTTGGCGTCGATCTTGATTGTATTGTTCGGAGTGAGCGTATGGATTGGCATATAAACGAAACAAGACGACTCACTCGGAGTCGTCTTGTTTCGTTTCTTTCACGATTCTAAACTTCGGTTTGACCGATTCGTTATTGAACGCCTCGAGCACAGTGTTCTCATTGGCCATACGAATCTGTTGCGGCTCGCCTTTGGACGTTGTGCCGATACAGAACATATGGGCCTCATGGTCGGCGAACAGTGTCTTATACGGAGTCGCATGGTGCATCAAGCGTCCTGGAGAGCCCCAGCCGACGATGATCATCCCGCCGGTCGCCTCAACCTCGTCGAGCGTTTCCTCCACGTAATGAAAGTTGACCTCGTCAAGCTGAGACTCGACGTAAGGCAGATTGTCATTGATGGCAAGCGTCGGGACGAGACTGATAACGCGCATCTCACGAATTGGTTGATCGAGATGGTTACGCATGAGCATATACGCCCGCTGCGTGGTCGTGCCGGACAAGAAGGCATCGCTCATCCGGGGCGAGTAGATGATGACGGCACAGATGACGCCGTCGACGACATCGGTGAATTCGTACGTTCGCATATATCGTTTCGTCTTGTCCTCATTGAAGACCGACTTGACGCGAATCGTCACTTCCTCGATATGGGTGTTCATAATGTTTCCTCACTTTTGCTCAAATAGTGCCAGGTCAGACCCAGCCAGCGAACCATTCCAAATAGCGGATCGTATAGCGGGCGACTTGTTGCGTCGCCGACGCCTTGTCATCCGGTAAATAGGATACATCGGTTTGATATGACTCATAAAACGACATCACATCGTTGACATACTGCTCACTTCGGTTGTACTCGAAGATGGCGTTCCGAATCGAGTCCGTCGAATCTGCCGTCGTCCCACCGTGCTCGCTCAAATAATAAGCGGCCGCATGGGCCGAATCGACGAGACTGTGCGGGTCGGCTTGGCCGTCATTGTTGCCGTCCCGTCCGAGACCGCCATACTGTTCGATGAGGGCGAGGTCTGTCAAATCGACCTCATCCTCGGGTACGTCTCCTTTTTGGTCGTCGGTGTCGTACTGCCAACCGAGCCACGTCCGCGGCATGAATTGGAACGGACCGATCGCCCCGACCGATGAACGCATCGATGAGCTATGAGAGAAAATCGTCTCGACGCGATGTACCGCGGCGAGGAGTCGCCAATCGACGTCATAGGTCGCCGCCGCATCCTCATAAACGTCACGATGGACGGCGGGGATGCCATGATCCCCGTAATAGGCCCGGTAAAGGGCGTTGTTCACTTTATCATGTTGACCAAACCAGCCGATTGCGCCGAGGCACAGCACGATCACAAGCAAGAGACCGGTCAGTCGCAAAATCAATCGTTTCAAGATTCCGCCTCCTAGCTTTCTAGACAATACCCGAATAGTGTAGCATATAGCTAACAGGAAGGACAGGAGTGGATATCCATGCTCGAACAGGCCGTCTTTACCATCATTCTCGTGTATTTATTGATTGTCCAATTGTTCAACGCCCGGTTGATGAAACCGATGATTGAAACGCTCGGACGAAGCCGCGTGTACGATCAGACCATCAAATCGGCGTGGGGGCTCTGTTTGCTGTTGCTCGCCCTCGTCTTTTTGTTCCAGGTCCCGCCTGAAGCGGTCGGGCTCGGCTTCGCCCCGACCGAGGGGAATTTGCGCGCCTGGCAGTTCTTCTTTTTGACGAGCGTCCTCATCTCCGCATTGATCGCGTTCTATCTGCTCGTGAAAACGTCTCCGGGTTTGCGGCGCCGGTTACGGCCATATTATGAGCTCGAGATTGAACGGTTGCTGTTGCCTCAGACGATTCAGGAGGCGAGAGCGTGGGGCGCCGTGTCTTGGACGGCTGGAGTGACCGAAGAGTTCATCTTCCGTGGCGTGCTGCTCTACACGGTCACATTGTGGGTGGACGTCTCGCCCCCGATGCTCGCCCTGATTGGCGGAACGTTATTCGGGTTGGCCCACGCTTATCAAGGTGTCCGAGGCATCCTCGTGACCGGTCTCGTCGGGTGGGGGCTCGGTTATTTATATGTGGCGATGGGTATCCTCTGGCCGGTGATGGTCGTTCATGCCTTGCTCGATCTTATTGCTGGACCGATTCACGTCGTCGATTCAGAAACTGACTGACGGCCGCCTCATACGCGGGCTGGTCTTTCAAAATACAGTTCGTATGTTCCGCGCCGTGGATGAGGGCAATCTCATTTTTGCGGTTGAGCGCATTCATCTCGACGGACATCCAGGTAGGGACGAAATCATCCTCTGTCCCATGGATGAACAAGACCGGCACATCGATTGCCGCGAGCGCTCGTTTCGGTCGGACTTGGTGCATCCGGAATCCGGCTCGCGTCCAAAGGAAGTAATTGATTCCCGGCAACAACAAATCACCAGGCAGTCGGTGTAAGACGTTCAACTGATGGCGCATGAGTTGTCTCATGTCATCGAACGGGCACTCGGCAATCAAAAAATCGACATCTGTCAATGGACCGGCCTGTAAAATCGAGGCGGCGCCCATCGACACGCCATGCAGCCCGACTTCGGAGACGGACTCATTAACCCGCAACCAGTCGACCCAATCTACGATGTCATGTTTCTCATGATAGCCGTACGAGGCGTACACGCCCTCGGATTCGCCGTGGGACCGTAAATCGACGGCGAGCAGATTGTAGCCGAGGCGATGGAACATCGCCAAATGCGGGGCCATGAAGCTGTGGGATGCCGTGTAGCCGTGCACGAAGACGATCCACTTCGATGAGCCTTCGTTTCGGTAGACACGACCATAGAGGCGGTAGCCGTCCTGCGAGCGGAGCGAGACGTGCTCGAACGGCACGTCGTGATAAAAGGATTGATCTTCCTTCGTGTAGGGGGCCAATAGCATCTCGGGAGTCTTGCGTTTCCCTCGTGTCATGCGTTTGAACGCATAGTAGCTGATGGCATAATAGCCAGTGAATAATGTTGCGAGTCCAACCTTCCATCTCTTCTGCATATGAACCGCTCCTTTCCCCATTATTGTACCCGAAAACACGTTCCCAATTCACGCGCCATATGAGTCATGGTATGTTTTCAATGACAGAACGCCAGGGCTTATGTGTGATAAGGCGAATTGTGCCGAATAGAGTTGCCACATATGATGGTAGCGAATAGTCACCAAGTGGGAGGATATGAACCGATGGAGCGACAGGCGATGTATCAATTTTTAGAGGCATGTTTGATGGGACAGACGGATTATACGACGACTGACGGGGTGACGTTTTATCGCGCTCCGACGAGCGGGGAACGTCAGCATGCGATCGTGTTGGACGTGTTGATTGACCGCTATTTATCTCGGCCTGAGCAGACAATCGAACTATCGGTCCCCGACATCGCCGTTTCCATCGACGTATCGGCCGATGAGATCGTCCGGTCCGTGCTCGCACTCGCCCGCATCACTCTCGTCTCGCAACATATCGAGGAGAGATTGATTCGTGTCGTCTCGGCGGGCATCGATGAAGCGGGTCGATTGACGCTCGTCATCGGTTTCAACGCTTGGCTGACGCATCATTTGGTCCATCTATCGGGCGAGTGGGTCGAGCTGCCGGCTCGCGTGCACGCCATGTGACAAACCTTGAACCACAAAAAGGGAAGGCCGCGACCGACGCGGTCTTCCTTTTTTAATGTCGGGGCGAGGGTTGAAGCTGACCGTCCTGAAGCAATAGGACCCGGTCGCAGACGTCTAGCATGCGTTCATCGTGAGTGATGACGAGGACTCGACGTCCGTGATTACGCGCTTCAGCGACGAGCAACTCCATGACCCGGCGCCCGTTCTCGAAATCGAGGCTCGCCGTCGGTTCATCGGCCAACAAGAGCTGAGGCCGATTGATGAGGGCTCGGGCAACGGCGACGCGCTGCCGTTCGCCGCCCGACAAGTGTTTCGGCAGTTGATTGAGGCGATGACTCAGACCGAGGACGTCGAGCAGGTGGAGCGGGTCTTGTTTAGATTCGCTTTCGGCCTGGACGAGCTCGAGTTGTTCTCGAACCGTCAAATATGGAACGAGGTGGGCCTGCTGAAACACGAAGCCGATTTCATTCAAGCGAAGCAAGCGTCGTTCTTCTTCACTCGCAGCGAGCAACTCCCGTCCCTCGAGCTCGATGAGCCCGACGTCAGGTCGTTTCAATAAACCAAGAATTTGGAGCAGCGTGCTCTTCCCGCTCCCGCTCGGTCCGATGATGCCGATACATTCCCCGGGATCGACCTGTAAATCGATGCCTCGCAAAATGGGCTGTCCGTCATACGTATGGCAAATATTCGTCAATTTCATTGTCCAATTCCTCCTAGCGCGTCGGCGGCGTCAAGCCGGCGCAATTTCCAAAGCGGCAACAACGTCCCGATGAGTGAGAGGACGGCCATGACCGCACCATATGCGAGCACGTTGCCCAAGTCGAACCGGAACGGGATGGCGTCTGGGACGAACGTGCCGGTGAACCCTGTCAGCACCGTGGCTAGCAGGCTC
The DNA here is from genome assembly GCF_000416965.1 of Exiguobacterium chiriqhucha RW-2. Classification (GTDB taxonomy): domain Bacteria; phylum Bacillota; class Bacilli; order Exiguobacteriales; family Exiguobacteriaceae; genus Exiguobacterium; species Exiguobacterium chiriqhucha. The sequence goes on along the minus strand of NZ_ATCL01000020.1, from coordinate 751,694 downwards.
GCCGTTAGCACCGTGGCCATGACCTGGATGACGAGAGCCGTGCCGATCACACGGGGACGAATCCCGATTGCTTTCAAAATCCCGAGCTCCGGGAGCTTTTGGAGTGTCAACATATAAAAGAAAGCGGTCAAGATGAATGCGCCGATGAACAGCAAGAAGCCGCGCATCATCGTGAATGTGCCTTGTTCTGCCGTATACCCAGGGACGGACTCAACGACGTCTTGTTTCGTCATCGCAGCGAGTGAGGTGTCAGCCTTCCCGAGCCAGGCCGAGACGTAGGCGGGCTGACCGCTAGCCGTCTGGAACGCTTCCCACGTGTCCTGTGTTGCCCAGATGACCGGGGCGTGGCTATAGCGACCGTCCGTCGTCCCGACGATGGTGAATGCATACCCGGACGCAAAATCGCGAACCGTGTCTCCGATTTCGACGTCACCGAGAAAACTTGGGTCGACGAGCACGTCCCCGACAGCGAGGTCAAGCTCGGGCCCGATTGTGGAATCTTTCGGCAATGTGAATAACGTGGCATCTTGTTTTTTCGTTCCATGGACGAGCGTCATCGATTTGACGCCGAGCGGGGTGAGCGCATCGGGTGTCGGCAGTTCGATGAATGAGCGGGTCAATTGCCCGTCGGCATCATCGGCCAGTTGAAACGTCTCGATATCGAGTTCACGCAAGGTGGCCCCGTTATCATAAGCCAGGCCGTCCGCGAGTCCGGTGATCAATGTCGACAACAAGACGATAAGTAGCGTGATCACGAAGATGAGCGAAAATTTTCGTTTTTGCCGCCACATTTCTTTTAATCCTAAGTTCATAAAAAAAGCCTCCTTCATAGCGATGAAGGAAGCATAACCGACCAAGATGAACGGAATATGAACATGACTACAACGTGACGTAAAAGACGGTACCCGCCCCGAGCTGAGATTCGACCGTCAACGTGCCGCCGTGAAGGTGGACGATATCTCGGGCGATGGCGAGGCCGAGCCCGGTGCCTCGTCCGGATCGTGAGGCGTCGCCTTTATAGAAACGCTCGAATAGCCGTGCCTTCGTCGCTTCATCCATGCCGACACCAACGTCTTGAATCAAGACGGTCGGGCGTTCGCCTTGATACGCCTTGATGGTGATGAGGCCACCGTCTGCAGAAGCGTGAATCGCGTTCATCAGCAAGTTGGACCACACTTGTGCCAGCAATAGCGGGTCACCGGTCACGATGAGCGTCGAATCGAGTTCTGTGGCGACAGCGATTCCTTTCTCGTCGAGTTGGAACGTGTGCCGCCGGATGACATCCTCGATGGACGCTCGCACATCGACCGGTGTCGTTAACGACACGTTGGCCTCGTCGAGCCGGGCGAGGAGCAGTAATTGTCTCGTCAGCTCGGACAGGCGCGACGCCTCGTCACGAATGATGGCGGCATGCGCTTTCGCGTCACCGTCGGTCGTCGCGACGAGTTCCGAGGCGTAGCCTTTGATGGAAGTGAGCGGGGTCTGGAACTCATGGGAGACGCTCGAGACAAACCGTCTGCGCTCGCCTTCCGATTTTTCAAGCGAGTCGACCATATCGTTGAAGCGACGGGAGAGCGTGCCAATCTCATCGTTGCGCTCGAGTGGGAGGTCGCTCGGCCGACCCCCGGATGCGACCGAATCGGTCGCAGCGGTCAACGTCCGCAACGGGCGGACGAGTTGACTCGTCGACAAGGCAATCAAAATGAAGGCGAGCCCGGTCAACAAGGCGAAGAACAACCCGACGAATAAATGCAGCTCGCGGATTTGGGCACTCAGATCGGGACGGATGAAGACGGCATCCTCACCATCGATGCTAAACCCATACGTATTGACGACCTCGTTGTCGAACAGTCCGAGCAAAAACAAGTGGAACGGATAGGTGTGCATCCCGTCGTAGGTTTCACCGGACCGGACGGAGGCGATGACGTCGGTGTCGAGCCGCTCATCCCGGAACGCTCCGCCATAGCGTTCAATCGTATCGTCCGGTCGTACGACGAACAACTGATAGCCGGTCTGAGCGAGCAGTGTATAAAATGTGGACGTCTCACCATCGGTATGGGTCTCGAAGTACGCTTTCGCGGCCTCAGCCGTCTGTTCGGTCTTGTCGCTATAGGACGGTTGCCACCACACGTAGTAGGCGACGTTGCTGACGAGCAGGGCGATAGCGCCCGACAACAATAAAATCATAAACACGGTCAAGACGATTCGCGTGTATAGCGTCTTCATGGCGTCACCTCGAGCGTATACCCGACGCCTCGTACCGTCCGAATCATGTTGCCTTCGTCACGGAGGCGAGCCCGCAATCGCTTGATGTGGACGTCGATCGTCCGGTCGTCGCCTTCGAACTCGAGGCCCCACACTTGCTCAATCAATTCATCACGGGTGAACACACGACTTGGAAACGCAGCCAACTGATAGAGCAGCTCGAACTCTTTTTTCGGCAAGTGGATCGTCTCCTGATGAAGTTCGAGCCGATAATCACGCAAGTCGAGTTTGAGCGGTCCGGCAGTGACGACCGTGGCCGCATTCTTGGCGTAACGTTTCGCGACGGCTTGGAGCCGGAAGAGCAGTTCTTCTGGAATGAACGGTTTCGTCATGTAATCGTCGGCCCCGTGCTCGAAACCGCTCCGTTTCTCCTCCCATTCCCCGAGGGCGGTCAATAGGATGACCGGAATATCCGTCAATCGTTTCAGCCGGGAACAGAGCGTTCGCCCGTCTTGGCCCGGCAACAGGATGTCAATCACGGCAGCATCTGCAGGTCGCTCTAAAAACAGTCGCTCGGCGACGTTTCCGTTCATGGCCGTGGTGACGGTGTGACCGGCCCGCTGTAACGTCGTTTCAATCAGATGCAGGATGGCCAGGTCGTCTTCAACAATCAGTACGTGCATGACTCTCTTCCTTTCTCATGAAGGACATCGAAAACAGGTGACCCATGTCAGGTCACCTGGCCGTTATGTCGCTTTGGTCAGTTCTTTGTGTAGCGCCCGGAGCGCCCGCAGGAAGGCATCTTTGAAATACTTGTCTTCTTGGGCCTCGAGCGTCTCGAGCGCGGTCGTATCGCCCGCGCTCGCTTTGACGAGCAGGTTGACGACCGTTCCCCAGCGCTTGACGTGCTCGGGCTTCGGATGGTTCATCGCGACGGTCAACGTGAACCAATACGGTTGGTCCCGACGCTGCAACGTGGCAATCATCTGCTTGGCCGTCTGTGCCTCCGCCTCGGACGGTAGCGTGGCCGTGGCGAACCAGCCGAGCAGTCCGGCACTCATTGCCTCGAGTCGCGCCTTGGCTTCTGGCTCAATCGGCTCACGTCCGAATTCGGAGATGTTGACGAAGACGAGACGGTCCTTGCGGTCGAGGTGGGTGATCCATCCTTTGACCGTCTTGAGCTTGTCTTTGTCTTTCGACTGGGCTTTGACCGTGTAACCGTTCAGTTTGCCGATGTAAATTCGGAACTGGCCACGGTCGAGTTGCTTATCGACTTTGAACTCGATGTCCTGACCGACCGTGAACGGTTGGTTCTGTTTGTTGAGCGTCTCGCCTTTTTTCAGTTCCGGACGTCGGACGATGTAGCGGAGCGCTTCTTGTTCGGTCTTGTCGTCGAGCGTCCACAGATTGTTCGGTGTGACATTTTTAAAGCGATGCCGGCGGACGAAAATGTATTGATCGAGCGCCTCGACAGCGTCGGTGACGGAATTTTTTCCACTCAAATAATCATCGGCGATATCTCTTAGCGTGATTGATTCGAGCCGGTCGATATGTCCGACGTATGGGACGTGTCCGACGACGAACAGGGCGGTGGCAATCAATTCACTCTCGCGAGGGGTCAGAGGACGTTTGGCCATGTTGCACTTCCTTTCTTGCATTCATATCATTTAGTATACCAAAAACAAATTTCGACATGTTGTATGAATCAACCAGATGGAAAATTTTACAGGCATACAGGATTTCGTGGATTGATTGCGAATAGTTGAATATGATAGAGCTATGCGGATGTTGAGATGAGGTGATGAGATGAAGCTATCGATAGAACCGGGGGATTATGTCGTGTTGATTGAAATCAACAAGGAAGTATTGAAATGTACGTCCCTCGATCAGGCCGACTATGTCGACCGAGACCGCTATGAACTGGTCGGCCGGATGAGTGAACGGCTCCCGGCCGAGGTGATCGTCCCTTCTATCATCGACTATATTCGGTTCGGTAGTGGATATATCGGCGACAATATCGTCTGGGACACAGAGACGGAATCGTTTTTCTGTCAACAGTTCGAGACGATTGATGGATCTCCGCTCGGTGAGGACCTCGACGGATTCACACCCGATCCGTATCGGACGGAACTGGCGCGTTATTATACGTATTTGACCATCGGAAAGATTGTCGACTACGAGATGGATGAGCCTGACGAACCGAGCTATTGGTGAGCGTCGAAAAAATGTCACAATCTATTTTTCGAAAAAAAGGGAAATTGATTCCGTAATTTGAGATAATGGGGGCATCTTAGGAAGTTTGGAATGGAGCGGTAGGCGATGAAAAAAATGATGCTTGTGGCGGCGCTCGCGCTGCTCATGCCGGCGTCGGTGGACGCGGCGAAACCGGTTGTGTTGGAGAAACACGGTTACATCGTGGCCGAGCCGAGGGTCGGGAACCAATACTATATCAAGCAAACAGGCACCGATTTGGCGTGGAACACGACGCGCGGCGCTTCAGACATCGTGATCGCTTTAATCGATTCGTCGGCCGATCGGCGGCATAAAGAACTGTACAAGGTCCCTCGTGTCGTCAATTCGATGAAAGGGCCTTACAGTGTGGATTATCATGGGACGCATACGGCCGGCATCATGTCTGGGCGTCACAACAAGTTCGGGATGGCCGGACTTGCTCCGAACGTACGCTATCATTTTTATAACGTCTTCTACGGCAAAAACTCGGAGTACACGGATTCTTGGACCGTCGCCAAAGCGGTCGACACGGCGGTGGCGAAAGGGGCGAACATCATCAACCTGTCGCTCGGCGGGCAAGATTACGATCAAGTCCTCGCCGATTCGATTCGCCGGGCCCGGGCCAAAGGGGTCATCATCGTCGCCTCGGCCGGAAACGATGGGGAGAAGACCGTCTCGTTCCCGGCCAATATGAAAGAAGTCATCGCGGTCGGGGCGATTGACGCGAACCGTCGCGTCGCCGGGTTCAGCAATATGGCCGCTCAAGTCAAAATCGTCGCACCCGGGGTGAACATCTTGTCGCTCGGCTTGAATAACGGCTTCGTCTATATGGACGGGACGTCGATGGCCGCGCCGATGGTGTCGTCGGGTCTCGCGCTCGTCAAATCGGTCAATCCGTTTTTGACACCGGCCGATGTGGACGCCTTGATTCAAAAGATGCCACGGACGAGCGGCAAGACTTATACGGAGCTGAACACGAAGCGGCTCCTCGATGCGACACCGCGTCCCGTGACGCTCTCGGTGCCGTCGACGCTCAAGAGCCGTTACGTCAAAGAAGCGAAACTGACGGTCATGAAAAAACCGAATTTGAAAACGACGTATACGTTATATCAAGGTACCCGTAAAGTGAAGACGCTGTCGGCAGGGAATTCGATGTTCACGATGTATGCCGGCGGCGATTGGCTGCCGAGCGGCTCGTACAAGCTCCAAGCCGTCGTCACGAATGGGAAACATAAACGTACGGCCAGTCGGTCCTTCAAATACGTGAATCCCGTCAAGCCGGCGGTTGCGGTCAAAGCGTCCGACGGAGGCACGTTCGAATTGGCGACGACGCGAAAAGGGGTCGTCACCGTGCTCGATGCGAACAAAAAAATCGTCTATGAGGCGCTTCACGTACCGGGCAAGTTCCCGGTCCGGAGCGACACGAGTGCTGCGTACACGGTCATCTTGAAACCGACCGACATCTCTGAGAAAGTGGTGACGGTCAAGTATGCGCCACAACCGGTCCAAGCCGAGACGGACACCTCGGCGGAATCGACATGAAAAAACACCCGGAGCCAGCGCTTGGCTCCGGGTGTTGATTTATGCTTTTGTGATGGCTTCACCGCTCCAACGAATGTTCGCTTCTAAGACGTTGCCGTTGTCGTCGATATGTTCAAAACTCAGTTTCCCGTCGACGATAATCTCACAGAGACCGACACGGACATCCTCGCTCCATGCACGACGTGTCTGTGTCGACGCGTCGAACGTCGGAATCGATTCAGGAAAACGTTCCTGTAAGTGGGCCAAGTTATGATGGTCGAAGTGATACGGACGTTTGGACAGCTCATTCGGTGCTTTAATGTCAAACGGCTCGAATCCTCGGACGAGTCGATTATTCCGGTAGAAGGCGAACACGCCGTTATTCGGGTGGAGCGCTTTAATGTCATCGATTTCAATCACATAGGTCAGTCGTTGAATCCAACCGTTTTTTGCATCTTGACGCATCAAAATCCCTCCTTGTTCAATGGAACACGCCTTATTTTAGCGCTGACGCCGGTGAAAATCAAGTTCAGGTTCTCGGTTGTCATTTCACGGGTTATCCGCTACAATGGGTAAAGTGACTATGAGGTCTGGGCAATCGCGGGACGCAAGTCTTGAGGAAAGTCCATGCTCGCACAGCCTGTGATGGCTGTAGTGATCGTGCTACACGAAAAGATAAGTGTAGGCAACGCAAGTTGACGGCAGAAGAAGCACCTAAGTCCTCGGATATGGTGCAAGCTTCTTGAAAGTGCCACAGTGACGGAGTCTGATCGGAAACGTTCAGAGTGGAACGAGGTAAACCCCACGAGCGAGAAACCCAAACTATGGTAGGGGAACTTCCTGACTGGAACCGAACGGGACGGAAGGCGCCAATCGGCGCAGATAGATGATTGTCACTCCATCGTGCCAGGGAGACCGTTATGAGCACCGGAGTACAGAACATGGCTTACAGGGCAGCATAGTCTCTCATTTAACATTGACCAGGAGTTCAAGCAATCCTACTTGAGCTCCTTTTTACATGACCATTTTAGGAGTAACACTTATAGAAAGTAGGGATAGTATGGCAAAACGAAAACTGATTGCCACCGCAGCGATGGGCATCGAAGCACTCGTCGCCAAAGAAGTGCGCGACCTCGGCTACACGTGTGAGGTCGAGAACGGACGCGTCTATATCGACGCAGAAATGGAAGACATTCCGCGATTGAACCTATGGCTCCGGACGGCAGACCGCGTCAAGCTCGTCGTCGCCGAGTTCAAAGCGACGACGTTCACGGAACTGTTTGACGGTGTCGTCGAACTGCCTTGGACGGATCTCATGCCGTGGGACGCTCGATTCATCGTCGACGGCCGCTCGGTCAAGTCGAAGTTGTTCTCGATCCGCGACTGTCAGAAAATCACGGAGAAGGCGATCGTCGACGCGATGCAACGCGGATACGATAAGCCGGGCGAGTGGCTGCCGAAGACGGGCGCCTACTATCCGATTGAAGTCGCCTTGTTGAAAGATGTGGCGACGATCACGATCGACACGTCAGGTGACGCGCTTCACCGTCGTGGTTACCGTGAGCTCCACTCACAGGCACCGCTCAAAGAGACGATGGCTGCGGCAATGATTCAGCTGACGAACTGGAAGCCGGACATGCCGTTCTACGACGTTTTCACCGGCTCAGGGACGCTCGCCATCGAGGCGGCGCTCATCGGTCGTAACATCGCGCCTGGTCTCAACCGTGAGTTCTGTTCACAAGACTGGCCGTGCGTACCGAAGAAAGCCTGGTATGATGCAATCAATGAAGCGAACGAGAAAGCGGAATGGGACAAACCGCTCAAAATCTACGGCATCGACCTCGACCCACGCATGGTCAAGCTCGCCAAGGATAACGCCGAGCTTGCCGACGTCCGTGACGCCATCACGTTCGTCCACAGTGACGCGGCTGCCTTGAAGCCGAAAGAAGAGTACGGTGTCATCATCGGCAACCCGCCATACGGCGAACGGTTGCAGACCGAAGAAGAGATTATCGACCTGTACGAGCGGATCGGCCAGCAGTTCGCCAAATATCCGGGCTATAGCGTCTATATGTTGACGAGCTATGAGGATTTCGAGAAAGCGTACGGCCGTCCGGCGACGAAACGCCGTAAGCTGTATAACGGGAATATCGAGACGCAGTATTACCAGTTCTTCGGTAAACGTCCGCCGAGACGTTCAGCTGAGCCGACTTCTGATACGAAATAAGTCGTCATTGCACAAACATTACACACTTTTTGTTTGTGATACTGAAGACAAGCGAAAACCGCTCCTAGGAGCGGTTTTTTTACTTGTCGTGGGTTTTTCGCCCTTGTAGGTGACGGAATGGATGTATGTGCCAGACAGTCGGCCCAGTCTCATAAATGGGCATGGCCCGTCCTAAGTCCGTCTGTTCAAGAATCGATTGCGCGTTCTTCTTGTCCTTCTAATACGTGACGACGAGACGTTCGAATAGCCTCCCTGGAGTCGGACGGCAGTGAAGGGGCCATACAAGTTTTTAAACATTGCGTCATCGCATCCTGTAACACATTACATCACTCACTTTCCTATACATCGCTCTACCGTTCAACATTCAAGCTATTATAACTTACATTTCCATATATAAGGATTATACTCATAATATGGCTAAGATAGGGAGATGAAGAATGGATGATAAGAGGTATATATGAGGCACACTTGCCGGTAAGTGATTTGACGGTGTCGATTCCATTTTATGAAAAACTCGGAATGAAGCTGGCCTTCCAAAACGAGTCCTTGGCATTTCTATGGATCATCGAAGGAGAGAGTTGGCTCGGTTTGTGGGAGAGTGATCGCGTCGAGGTGCCGTACCATCCATCGATTCGTCACGTGGCGTTTCGAATCGACCCCGAAAGCCTGGAAACGGTGAAGGCGTGGCTCGATGAACGGAACATCAAAGTACGGACCGCCTTCAAGATGACGCCTGCTGAGCAGCCGTTAGTCTTGCCGAACTTCCCGCACGCACATGCCGCCATCTATTTCGACGATCCGGACGGGAATTCGCTCGAACTGATCGCATTTCTTGAGACGGATCCGACCGCTTCGTTTCAAATGATGTCTTTCGCTGACTGGTCAGAAGAGAAGCGGATGCAAGGGTCACAACATACTGAATGAGACAAGGCAGGGGGGTAGAGCGATGTATCGGTATACGTTATGTCTATTGAAATCAGAAAATGAAGTCTTACTGTTGAATCGCGAGAAGCCGCCAGCGATGGGACTATGGAACGGCGTAGGTGGGAAAATCGAGTCGGGCGAGACGGTTGAAGCGTCGGTCTGTCGAGAAGTATTCGAAGAGACCGGATATAAGATTGAGCATCCTCTGTATAAAGGGGAGGTCATCCTGCACGGAGAACAGCAGGTCGGGATGCATCTGTTCGTCGTGGAAGTCACGAAACATGAAGCCGCTGACAAGGTACAGAGGACACGTGAAGGGATTTTGGAATGGAAGCAAATCGACTGGGTGCTTCATCCTGACAATATGGGAATCATCAGCAACTTGAAGCAGTACTTACAGCCGATGCTAGACCATCCTATGCCTAGACGCCATACGTTCCGTTATGACGGGCATGAGTTGTTGACGTACACGCACGACCAACTGGATGAAGCTTCAAGCATTGTACATAAAACGAGATGATTGGCCCCATTGGCCAACCATCTCGTTTTTGATTCAGATATTGGATCACTCGCCAACCATCCCGTCGCCATCATTATCGCGCATGTGCGGATAGAGCCAATGGTCGCTCGTGATCGGCATGGTGAAGCCGGCGTCCTTCGCCTCTTGAATCGTCACTTGGCCGTTGCCGTTCGTATCGACGCGCGTGACGTCACCGCTTGCTTCGGTGGCCGATGGTGCGCTCTCCGTCAATCCAAGTTCTTCATTCACCTCATCCGGGTTGACATTGTCGAACGAGTCGGTAACGACATTTCCTTTGACCGTGTATGTGTACTCATAGTGTGAAGGGATATGAGTATTCGTATCCGGATATGTGATGATCGCCTCGAAGTCGGTCGCGCCGCCTGCGCTCCGGATCACGCTCTCCATATACGCCTGGTCGCCGTGGCGATTGAGCGTGCTGTTTTGGGGCGTGATGTTGAATGCGTTCGAGACGCCGCCGAGCGAATCGGCGATGACGTGACCTTCGTCGAGGTCGCGGTGTTCGACCCCGGGCACTTTCGCCTCGTCAGCGTAGTATCGACCATCCGACGTCACGTCTTCTCGGTCGTCATCTTGCAGCACAATCTCGTCCGCAATCACTTTCACGAGTTGACCGTGCTCGTTCGTGAACGCCCAATACTCGCGTTCCCCGTATCCGATATCGACGACGACATTATTCTCGCGTTCACCTGACAAATCTCCACCCTCGACTTCAATCATGTCATAGCCGGCGAAGCGGTCCTCTGTCTGCGGTTCGGTCGGTGCCGTCGTCTCGACGGTGGATTGTTCTGGGGTGTCCGTCACCTTGTTGGTCCCGGCTTCCTCGATCGTACAACCTGCCAATAGCAGAATCGAGAGCGGGAATGCTAAATAAGTAATGTTTAATTTCATTTGAAATCTCCTATGTGTGAGGCATACTTGTTCATTCTAGGAATCTTCGACACGATTGACAAGTTATCGGATTGGGACTTGTTTCAGTCGTGCTTGTCATAAACGAGCCAGAAATTGTCACGATTCGATGACGCGCCTCCCTTGGGACTAGTGGTACAATGGATGGGAACGGTCCGGCGGTCGAGCGGGTTATGGCGTTTCAATCGTTTCGTTTCAGGCTATACATACGTATACATCGCTTGAGAGGAGACGTATCATGCAGACATATACCATCGAATATGCGTTCCAGGACAAAGAACAGACGACGCGGACGTGTGAGGTCGTTCTCGACCGGACGCCCGATTTACATGATAACGAGCAGTTGGCCGACTTGTATCAGATCGTGTCAGATGCGATTCGTAAACCAATCACCAGTTTTGAAATTGTAGCGGTCCATTAAACGAACCTTTGACCCCGGGCACACGCCTTGGGGTTTTGTTCAGTCTTAGGAAGAGGAGAGATGTACACATGAAGATTGTCGTTGTTGGATTAGGGGACGTCGCGAAGAAGGCGTATTTGCCGGTCTATGCCGGTTTAGAAGGGATCGACGTCTATCTCGTCTCGAGAGACGAGGCGAAAGCGGGTCAACTCGTCGAGAAGTATCGTTTTGCCGGTCAGTATGCATCACTCGAAGACGTCCCGTTCGAGACGATGGACGGCGCGTTGATTCACTCGACGACATCCGTTCATGCCGACCAGGTCGGTTACGTGCTCGCGCAAGGTGTGCCCGTCTTCATCGATAAGCCGGTCACGTTCATGCTCGAGGACACGGAGCGGCTCGTACGTCTCGCTGCCGAGCAGGGCGTCGAGCTCATCACCGGGTTCAACCGCCGTTTCGCGACGGCGACGGCTGCCTTGAAAGAAGTGTCCGACCCGAATCTGATTTTGATTCAAAAGAATCGGACGTATCAACCGGCGACACTGCGTGAGTTCATCATCGAAGACTTCGTCCACGTCGTCGATACGCTCCGCTATTTGACAGGGCTCGCCCCTGTCGAGAATTTGGCCGTGCGGACGCGCCATGAGGCCGGGACGTTGAAACAGCTCCAGATTCAATTCACGGCCGGAGGGGTCGAAGCGATCGGCATCATGAACCGGGACAACGGCTGTACGGAAGAAGTGATGGAAGTGATGTCGCCTCGTCTGAAGCGGGTGTCGCGCGACGTTGAGCGCGTGTATGATTTCACCCGTGACGGCATGCTCGAGCGGGCGCTGAACCCATGGGAGTCGAATTTGACGCGTCGCGGCTTCACGACCATGCTCGACGAGTTCCTGAAGCTCCTCGCCGGTGAACCGAATGACTCGGTGCGAGCAGAGGACAGTTTGACGACGCACGCGCTCTGTGAGCGCATACTAGAAGAGGCTTCGCGTTGACCGTGTCGTTTCTGTGGCCCATCGAGCGGGTATTAACTCCGTAAAAGGAGGGGATGCGCATGGATATTCGTGAGCTCGTCATGCAGGTGAACGACCTGTTATGGACGTACGTACTCATTTTCGTTTTGATTGCCGGAGGGTTGTATTTCACCATCCGGATGGGATTCGTCCAGTTCCGCATGTTGCCCGAGATGTTCAAGTTGCTGTTCGTCAAAGGAATCAAACACGAGAAAGGGCAAGTTTCGTCGTTCCAGGCGTTCGCCATCGGAACGGCCGCTCGGGTCGGGACGGGGAATATCGCCGGCGTCTCGACGGCCATCGCACTCGGTGGACCGGGCGCCGTTTTCTGGATGTGGCTCATCGCCTTGATCGGTTCGGCTTCTGCCTTCGTCGAGAGCACGCTCGCCCAAGTGTATAAAGTGCACGATGGGAAGGCGTGGCGCGGTGGACCAGCCTACTATATCGAGCGGGCACTCGGTCAACGGTGGCTCGGCATCGTGTTCGCGATTTTAATCACGTTCGCGTTTGGCTTCGCGTTCAACTCGGTACAGGCCAATACGATTGCTTTATCGATCAATAACGTCTTCGAAGTCGATACGCTCTGGGTCGGCATCGTTTTGGCTCTCGTGACAGCCGTCGTCATCTTCGGCGGGATTCGCTCGATTTCAACGTTGTCGGGGATTATCGTCCCGATTATGGCCGGCGGCTATATCCTGCTCGCCCTCTGGGTCGTGTTCACAAACCTAGAGGCCATCCCGGCCGTATTTTCGGCCATCTTCTCAGAAGGGATTCTCGGCTTCCGACAACTGCTCGGCGGTGCAGTCGGTGCGGCCGTCCTACAAGGGATTCGCCGCGGCTTGTTCTCGAACGAGGCAGGGATGGGATCGGCACCGAATGCGGCCGCGACCGCGGAGGTCAGCCACCCGGTCAAACAAGGCTTGATTCAATCGCTCAGCGTGTTCGTCGATACGCTCTTTATCTGTACGGCGACGGCGATGATTGTCCTCATCTCGGGAGTACCGGGTTCAGAGGACTTCCAAGGCATCGAGTTGGCGCAAGAGGCGCTCTTGACAGAGATTGGGCCGCTCGCGACGACACTCATGACGATTGCCATCCTATTGTTCGCGTTCAGTTCGATTTTGGCGAATTACTATTATGGGGAAACGAACATCGAGTTCATCTCCGAACGAAAAGTGTATCTGGTCATCTACCGGATTGCGGTCGTCGGGATGGTCTTGTTCGGATCGGTTCGATCGGCGGGGTTGGTCTGGTCGATCGCCGATATCTTTATGGGCTTGATGGCGCTCGTCAATATGTATGCCATCTTCCGACTCAGTAAGGTCGCCAAAGCGCTGCTCGACGATTATGTGGCGCAGAAGCGAGCCGGACGTGATCCGGTGTTCAATCGTGATGATGTGGATTTACCTGGTAAAGAACATGTCGAGGCGTGGGAAACGAAACGAGAGAACATCAGTTAAGATCGGGGCAAGAATCGGACGCGTCGCGCCATTCTTGCCTTTCCTTTATCAAATTTCTTATTTCAAATACCGTATTTATTTAATAAATTATAGAAAAGAGTGCACGAAATGATACAACCATTCCTTCATACATTCAAACGATTTTTTGCCGAACGATTTTTTGACCAAGCCGCCATGTTGGCCTATTATTTCATCCTGTCGACGTTCCCGTTCTTACTGTTCGTACTCGGGATTGTCGGGTGGCTGCCGTTCTCAAGTGGGGACGTGATTTCCGCACTCGCACTGGTCATGCCTGAAGCCAGCTATCGATTGCTGGAAGGGAACATCGAGGCGATTTTTGATGATTCACGGTTGCGGATTGCCTCACTCAGCATCTTGCCGGCGCTCTGGATCTCATCGATGGCGGTCCAATCGCTCGTCCGGTCGCTCAATGACGCCTATCGCCTGATTCGGAACAAGGCGTTCTGGCGGGGCGTGTTGCAAGACATCGCCGTGACGCTCGCACTCATGTTCGTTTTGCCGTTCTCGTTGCTCATTCCGGTCATCGAGACTGCGCTCCGGGAGTTGGCGACACATATCATCTTTATCGACGACATCGTCGAAAGATATGCTCAAATCTGGTTCTATTTCCGTTGGGTCGTCGGCACGCTCGTCCTGTTCAGCGTCTTCTTGCTCGTCTATAAGTGGTTGCCGAGCCATCGCGGAACATTCCGTGACAGTTGGGCCGGGGCGGCGTTTGCTACCATCGGCATCTTGACAGTTTCGAACGTGTTCAGCTACTATTCACAGTATGCAAACTATGAACAGTTTTACGGTCAACTCGGTGCTTTCATCATCTTGCTGATCTGGTTCTATTTGGCGGCCTCGGTCATCCTTCTCGGGGGGCTGTTGAACGCCACGCTTATCGAACGAAAAGAAATATCCGGTTGACGTGTAAATGCTTGTTATCATTCTTTGATTCAGGGAATGATACGGTTAAGGTCACATCTTTTAATCGGAGGTGGGAAACATGGATATGCAACGGCTCGTACACAATCGTCGTTTCATCGATCAAACATTGTTTTACCTCGCCTTACAATTATGGAAGTGGGTTATGTTACTACCGGTCTTGTTCTATCTAGACGTTTCGATGAGCAGTGCCCCGTTTTCCCAGTATGTGGCGGTCAGTCTTTTGCTGTATGTGGCGTTTCGTGTCATGCAGTACGTGATTGCCAGCCGGGCTTCGTTGATGGAGTTACTCGAATTCGGCTATGCGGTGCTATCGCTCGTCCTCGTTTTCTCCTTACTGCTTGAAGTCTCAGCATCGCCTGGAGCCATCGCCTTTGTGCTCGGCGTGTTCTTGGTCCATCCTTCGCTCGCCTTGCACCATTACCGTGACTTCACAGAACGGAAGTGGTTGAACAAGCAGTTCCAATTGTTCAGTCCGATGCTTCGAAAAGGTGAGATTCCGGTTCACGTGCTCGTGTTGACAGAGGATGAGATTATCATCACGGCAGAGAGTGGAAAAGAGTACACGTATCGGCATATCTACTGGGGCGGATTCTATATCGAAAATGTCTCATGAAGGTGGTCTAATCATTGAATAGTGTGATTGTGATGGTATTTTGGGTAGTAACATTTATTGTGTTCTTCAAAGGGGCGTTCGATATGTGGCGAGAATGGCGTGCCACGAGACAGCGCTCGGTCCTATATTTCTTTATCGTCTTGTTGCTCACTTGGTTCTGGTTCAACCCTTACCAACTGACGGCGCTCCATCCGTTCGTCTTGATGGCGTATTATTGGAACCGGAATCGTCGGATGCGCAACGCGATGCTCGTGCTCGTCCTCGTGCCATTCTTCATTCAACTCTGGTTCATGGCGAGAGCGATGTAATTTATTCAGACCACAGACAAGATGTCTGTGGTTTTTCTTTAATCCATTGTCACGGCCATTTATAAAACAAGTCGCGTTAGAGTAAGGATACGTGACAGTGCGCAACAAAAAACGCGAGCCGAACGGCCCGCGTTTTTGATTGATGTTATTCTTTTTTCGCAACGGCGAGTTCAGCTTCCATTTCACTGAATTCACGGTTGATCCGTTTCTGCTCACGTTGGCTCGTGAACGTGCTGACGAGCACGATGGCAAGCATACTGAGGAAGAAGCCTGGTACCATCTCATAGATGACGGCCGAGAGTCCAGTCACGATCCAAAGGATGACCGTGATGGCGCCGACGAGGATACCGGCAAGTGCACCTTGGCGCGTCATCTTGTTCCAGTAAAGCGACAAGAGAATCGCTGGACCGAACGCTGAACCGAATCCGGCCCACGCATAACCGACGAGCGTCAAAATCGTGTTCGACGGGCTGAGCGACATGAGTGTCGCGACAAGTCCGACCGCCAAGACACCGATTCGACCGGCGAGGACCATTGTTTTCTCACTGGCATCTTTATTGAAGAACTTACGATAGAAGTCTTCTGTCAATGCCGACGATGTCACGAGAAGCTGTGACGAAACTGTCGACATGACCGCTGCCAAAATCGCAGCAAGCAAGAATCCAGTGATGAACGGGTGGAACAACACTTCTGAGAAGCGGATGAACACTGTCTCCGGGTCAGCGAGAGGATTCCCTTGACCACGGAAATAGGCGATTCCGACAAGTCCCGTCATGACAGCACCGATGATTGAGACTGTCATCCAGCCCATACCGATGCGGCGTGCCGTCTTCAATGATTTCACATCACGAATCGCCATAAAGCGGACGATGATGTGTGGCTGACCGAAGTACCCAAGTCCCCAAGCGAGGAGACCGATAATTCCGAGCGTCGACGTTCCTTCAAACAGGTCGAACAATTCGGTATTGATTGTCGTAGCCGTATCGACGGCGTTTGATACACCACCGACGTCCGTCAAGGCGACGACTGGGACGAGGACGAGAGCGAGGAACATGATGACACCTTGCGCAAAGTCCGTCCAACTGACGGCTGTGAAACCGCCGAACAGTGTATATAGTGCGACGACGCTAATCGTCACGATGACACCTGTCTGATAGTCGAGCCCGAATGAGCTTTCAAACAACTTCCCGCCAGAGACAAGTCCGGCTGACGTATAGAACGTGAAGAAGATGATGATGACGGATGCAGACAGGATCCGTAGCCAGTTCGAGTGATCTCGGAACCGATTCTCTAAAAAGTCAGGAATCGTGATCGAGTCATTTGCCATCTCTGTGAAGACACGTAGACGGGGAGCGACTAACAAGTAGTTCAAGTAAGCTCCGATGACCAATCCAACGGCTAACCAAATCGCTGATAATCCCGTGGCATACATTGCGCCCGGAAGTCCCATTAACATCCAACCACTCATATCCGAAGCTCCGGCTGACATGGCGGTAACACCTGGCCCCATCTTGCGGCCACCTAACATATAATCTGATGAATCGGTCGTCCGTTTATAAGCGACGTATCCGATGAGGAGCATCATCACGAGGTAAAGCGCGATGGATACCCATTCTTGCCATAACATTTGATTACCTCCTGTTTGCTTTCAATTGTGTCGATTCAATCAATCACGGTTCAATCATGTGTGTGTCTCACACAAATGAGTCAAACTTGAATGACTAGGCGAACTTGTGACTAACCATAACGGACCACGGAAATCATTGCAAACTGTCATCTTTTCATAAAAACGGCTCTAAAGCGCATAGTATCAACGGGTGAGTGCGTTATTTTTCATGATTAAAGTTTAAATATTCTGACAATTAGTTATGTTTGTGACACTTCTGTGTCATCTGTTTGTCATGTAACTCGTCATATTTTATGTCTTTAAACGCAAACGACGGTTTCTCCCTGTACAGGGAGAAACCGTCGTTTGTTTGCTTAAATCACTCGGTAGTGAGATTGAACGCGATTTTTTCGACAGAACGCATCGTCGGGAACGTCTGCCCGGATTTGGCTTGCATCGTTACCAAGGCATATTGTTTCCCGTCCCGCTCCATCAAGAACACCATCGTATAGCCTGATTCGTCGGTATAGCCGGTCTTGGTCGCTGTGACGAGTTTCGAGTAATGGATGCTCCGTTCATTGACGGCCGATCCGAGATGATACCACCAGCGTCGCTTTTGATTTCCGGCAGCATCTTTAAACTTTGCCTCATATTCATACGTCCCGGCAATCTCGACAAGTTCAGGATAAGTGCCGAACGCATACGTGATGCGAGCCATATCGAGCGCGGTCGTATAATGATTCGGGTCGGAATAGCCATGGGCATTCCGGAACTGGGTCCCGGTCAGTCCGAGCACTTGGGCGCGTGCGTTCATCAGTTCGACGAACTCATTGGTCGAGCCGCTCACGTATTCGGCTAGACTATTGGCCGCGTCATTTCCTGATTCGAGCAATGTCGCGTACAAGGCCTGGCGAACGGTCAAGCGGTCACCGACCGCGAGGTGGACGATATGGCTGTCCCATGGGATATCCAAAGTAGATTTTTTGACGATGACCACGTTTTGATCGAGTTCTTTCTCGGCGACGGCCTTCTCATAAGCGAGAAGTGCGGTCATCAGTTTGGTCGTACTGGCCGGGAAGACGCGGTCGGCCCCATTCTTGTCAATCAGCACCTGGCCATCTGTCAAATTGACGAAAGCCATCGATCCGACGAGAAGTTCGGCCGTGTCGGGCGACACGAGCGGTTGCGTCGTCCATGGTTTGATTGGAATCTCGGGGAACGACGGTCCTTGTTTGACCGGTACGGCGGCCGCGGCCGGCGCAACGGGTTTCGGTTCTGCTTCTTGTTTAAAGCCGATCAATGCAGGGATGATGGCAAGTAATCCAATCATGGCGAGGCCGACAAAGAGTCGCCTCCTGATGAACGTGTTTCTTCGATGTCTGCGGTTTCGTTTCACTAGATAATCGCTCCTTCATTGTTTACTTTTCTACCATAATGGATGAGGCCTCCTGAAATCGTCTTCAAAATCAAGAATCAGGTCAATAATTGAGGCGTATGAAATGAATCGGAAGGGGTATACACAGTAACAGACACTTATCTTATTAGAGGAGGTACGTTTATGCATCGTCATCCGTTCACCAATTCACTCTGGCGTCAGCACAATGCGGCAACACCTTATCCGCGACTTGAGAGCTCTGTCTCGTGTGACATCGTCGTCATCGGGGCAGGAATCGCCGGGCTCGTCTCGGCATATGAGTTGCAACAGCGCGGCAAGCAAGTCGTCTTGCTCGAAGCGGCTGAGATCGGCCGGGGGACGACCGGCCACACGACCGCGAAATGTTCTGTTCAGCATGGGACCGTCTATTCCAAATTGATTCGGACGTTCAATCAAGAGACGGCGCGCCTCTATTATGAGTTCAACGAACAGGGACTCGCCTATTTGCGGCAACAGGTCGAGGCCGGGTTCGACATCGATTTCGAGACGAAAGATTCATACTTATATTCAATCGATGGGTCGAGTCAACTCGTCGCCGAGCGCGAGGCGTATGCACAACTTGAGCTGCCCGGGGGAGACGCGACCGAGGAAGTGAAGGCGGTCCTCCCGTTCGAGGTCAAACAAGCGATCGTCATTCGCGACCAGGCCCAGATGCATCCGGTCAAATACTTACACGAGCTCGCCAACCGTTTCGTCGCGGCTGGCGGGAGACTCCACGAGAAGACACGGGCGACTGAAATCAGTTCGGGGCCGCGCCCGATCGTCACGACGTCGACAGGGCGACGGGTCCAGGCGAATCAGGTCGTGGTCGCCACCCATTACCCGTTCAACGACATCCGGGGGCTGTACTTCTCGAAGTTTGAGGTCGAGCGTTCCTATATCGTCGCTTGTGAGACGGAACAGAGCGTCCCGGACGGTATGTATTTGAGTGTCGATCAACCGAGCCGGTCGTTCCGTACGTTCAAGGAGGGCGACAAGACGTATATGCTCGTCGGAGGCGAAGGGCACTTGAGTGGACACGTCACCGAGACCCGCTCGCGATATGACCGCTTGGACCGTTTCGCCCATGATTCGTTCGGGGCCAAGAAAGCGAGTTTCCGCTGGTCATCCCAGGATCTGATCACGTTGGACCACCTCCCGTACATCGGGCAAATGTTCAGCCGTGAGCCGGACGTGTTCGTCGCCACCGGGTTCGCCAAGTGGGGGATGACGAACGGGATTGCCGGCGGACTGTTGCTGGCCGATCGACTGACCGGGCGCCCGAATCGGTTCAACGACTTATTGGACCCACAACGCTCGAAATTGAAACCGGCCGACGTCGGACAATTCTTAAAGACGAACCTCGACACGGCCGTTCAATTCGTCAAAGGGTCACTGGAAAGACCGGGTACACTCGACGACCTGCAACTTGATGAAGGCGGGATCGTCCAAGTCGACGGCAAGAAGGTCGGCGCGTACCGTGACCTCGACAACGAATGCCATCTCGTCTCGACACGATGCACCCATATGGGATGTACCGTCAATTGGAACGATGCGGAACGCTCATGGGATTGTCCATGCCACGGCTCACGGTTCGACACGAAAGGAAACGTGTTGGAAGGACCGGCGACACAACCGCTCGCCTATGAGCGGAAAACCGATGTGCCGAAACAATAGGCAACGCGGGTCGTCTATATTAAAGTAAAGAAGTAACGATATAACTGTCATAGGGGTGGAATCAGAATGGAACTAACAAAGCAGTGGCGTGACCATTTCAAACAATTGCGTGCCTTCGACGAGGCGATTTCTTTACTGTATTGGGACATGCGTACCCAGATGCCGGAACAGTCGGCACCGCTACGGGCCGAGACGATCGGTTATCTGTCGACCGAGGCGTTCAAACGCCAGACGAGCGAATCGTTCAAGGCGCTGTTGGCCGAGATGACCGAGACGGAGGACTTGACACCGATCGAGTTGCGTTCGGTCGCGGTCGCCAAAACCCAATATGAACGGAATGCCAAAATTCCGTCCTCAGAATATCAGGCGTATGTGACGCTCGTCTCTGAGGCTGAGACGGCGTGGGAGAAAGCAAAGGATCAGAATGACTGGCACATGTTCGCTCCATATCTCGAGAAGATCATCGGATTTCAGCGGAAGTTCGCCGACTATTTCGGCTACGAATCGCATCCGTATGACGCCCTCCTTTACGATTATGAGCCAGGGATGACCGTCGACCAGCTCGATGAATTGTTCCGGACGCTTCGCGACGAGCTCGTCCCGCTGATCCGTCAGCTGCCTGAACCGGTCCAAGGGCTCGACTGGTCGATGGACAAGGCCGTTCAGCAACGACTGTGTGAGGACTGGATGCGTGTCGTCGACTATGATTTGACGCGCGGCCGTCTCGATGCCACGGTGCATCCGTTCGAGATCACGATCAACCGTCGCGATGTGCGCATCACGACGAAATATGATGAGACCGATTTCCGTAACGCCTTGTTCGGTACGATGCACGAGGCCGGGCACGCGACGTACGAACAGCAAATCGACTCGGAACTCGACGAACTCGGTCTCGGGGGCGGTGCCTCGATGGGCATCCATGAGTCACAGTCCCTCTTCTTTGAAAACTTTGTCGGACGAAGCGAGGCGTTTTTGAAAAGCGTCTATCCGCGCCTTCAATCCGAGCATCCACAGTTGCAGAACATAGATTTTGATACGTTCTATGCCGGCGTGAACGAGGCGAAACCGTCTCTCATCCGGATTGAGGCGGACGAACTGACATACAGCCTGCATATCATCATCCGCTATGAGCTTGAAAAGCAACTCATCCAAGGGGATTTGTCGGTCGAGGATTTGCCAGCGGCATGGAACGCGCTCTATAAGGAATATCTAGGTGTCGATGTGCCGAGTGATGCGAAAGGCGTCCTACAAGACGTTCACTGGGCCGGCGGGTCGTTCGGCTACTTCCCGAGTTACGCCCTCGGTCTGATTTACGCCGCTCAATTGACGGAATCACTCAAGAATGAGCATCCTGACTTCGAGTCGCTCGTCAGCACGGGCACGTTCGGTCCAATCAAACAATGGCTTGAGGACAATGTCCACCGCCATGGTAAAGCGCTGACACCGAACGAACTCATCAAGCAAGTGACCGGAGAGGACATCTCGGTCCGCCCGCTCATCCGCTATTTGACGAACAAATACAAAACGAACTGAGGCGGAAACCAATGAAACTTTTCGCGCACCGAGGGGTGATGGCCCATCATCCGGAGAATACGATGACGGCGTTCCGGGCCGCACTCGAAGCACAAAGCGATGGGATTGAGGCGGACGTGCACATGACAAAGGACGGAAAGCTCGTCCTTATCCACGATGAGACGATCAATCGGACGACAGATGGGCGTGGACGTGTCGCCGATATGACTTTATCAGAGCTGCGAGGCTATAATGCCGGTGTCACGTTCGCTATCCAAGAACAGATTCCGACGTTAGACGAACTGATCGATCTGTGCCGAGGGACATCGATGGTCCTCAATCTCGAGGTCAAGACGGATATCGAGCGGTATCCTGGTATTGAACAACTCTTGATTGACACCATTCGAAACCAGCGTCTTCCAGTTGGACAAGTCATGTTCTCTTCTTTTAACCATTCGACGCTCCAGCGTTTGAACCAATTGGCGCCAGAAATTGAGTGTGCCGTATTGTTGGCACAACCGCTCTATGACCTCGTCGCATATTGCAAGAAAGTCGGCGCGACCGCCGTTCATCCGAATGTCCTGACGATGACCGATGAAGAGATTCTTCATCTTCAGGACGAAGGTCTCTCCGTACGTCCCTATACCGTGAAAACAGTCCACGACCTAGAGCGGTTCAGTCAACTCGGCGTCGATGCGGTGTTCGTAAATGACATCGACTGGGCAAAAGCACATTCAACCCCGTAACGTTACGCGTTACGGGGTTTTTAAACAATAGGGAAGGGGAAGTGTGGTTAATGTAAAGAAAGCGGTTTCTTTCAAATGTGCTGAGCGGCATATTGAGAGCACACCGTCACCTTTACGCCGTTGCTCCGTTGTCTTAAATTTAAGATGTCACCAGCTACATAGCAATCAGATGTAGCACACATTGCAGCACCGCATCAAACTTGTTGTATGCAGTCAATCGGTCAACCCAAGCAGAAAAAGGAGGAAATTTCACATGAAGAAATTGATGTCTTTACTTGGTACACTCGCCTTGGCGTTCGCACTCATCGTGCCGGTCAGTGCAGATGGACACGAGAACGCGATGGTACGTGTACTCCACGCTTCACCTGACGCACCTGCAGTAGATGTGTACGTCAACGGTGAAGTCGCGGTCGAAGGCGCAGAGTTCAAAGCGCTCACAGACTACTTGACTCTCCCGGCTGGAGATTACAACGTGGAAATCAAGCCAGCTGGTGATGCAGAGACGGTCGTCGTTGCGGCAGACCTCTCAATCGAAGCAGGCAAATTCTACACAGCGGCAGCAATCGGTCAACTTGAAAACATCGAGATCGCAGCAATGGAAGACGATGCCAACTTCGAAGATGGAAAATCGAAAGTCCGTGTCGCTCACTTCGCACCTGACGCACCGGCAGTCGATGTCGCTCCTAAAGGCGGCGACCCACTCTTCTCGAACCTCGAGTTCAAAGCAGTGAGTGACTACGGTACACTCGACGCTGGCACGTATGACCTTGAAGTTCGTCCGGCCGGCGCGACTGACGTCGTGAAGGCACTTGACGGTGTCGCTCTCGAAGGCGGTAAAAACTACACGGCATTCGCCATCGGACTCCTTGAAGGCGAACCAGCGTTTGAAGTCCTTCTCGCAGCAGACGGTGGGGAAATGGCTGGAGCACCTGACACAGGTCAAGGTGGTCTCGCTCAGACAGCATCGATGAACTGGTTGCTCGCAGCAGCGGTTCTTGGTGCAGCAGCAGCTGGCTTCTACGTCTTTCGTCGTCAGAAGCAAGACGCTTAAACTACTCTTCATCGGAACGTTATCGTTCCTTATGATTGCACCGGGCGCAGACGCACCGGATGCGGACGCGAAATTGACGACGGTCGGCTTCGCCGAACCGCTCGTCCTAGCAGCGACCGAAATTGATCGGCAGTCATTCCGTACCGACACATTTATCCCAAAACGACTGAAGATTCCGTCAATTGATGTCAACGCGGTCATCCAACCGGTCGGGAAAGACCGACTCGACCGGATGGATACCCCGACGGAGACAGATGAGGTCGGCTGGTATCGGTACGGGGCGAAAGCAGGGGCGACCGGAAACGTGGTCCTATCTGGTCATCTCGATGACCTCAGTGGTCCGGCCATCTTCGCGAACCTTGGCGACTTACGCCTCGGAGAATCGGTGACGCTCCAGCGTGGCAAAAAGGCAATCGCGTATGAAGTCGTTTCCGTCGAACGGTATCGGCTCGAAGACGTCCCGCTCGCCTCGATCTTTGCGGCGACCCAGGCGGAACGGCTCCAGCTGATCACTTGTGCGGGTCCTTATGACCCAGAGTACGGATACCGGGACCGAATCGTCGTCACGGCGATCGCCAAGTCTTAAATCAAGAATGAACCCGAGTGTGGTCCAACCACACTCGGTTTTTTTGTTGTAGCGTGGCGAAACAAAAAACGACCAGGCCGAGATAATCGGCCCAGTCGTTCTTATGCGTCCATTCGGTCAAGCAGTCTTGACAGAAGAATCAATTCGTCATCTGAGAAATCGGTGAACACGTCCATCAAATACTCGATTTTCATGTCTTCCAGTGTCTCGAACAAGGCACGGCCTTCTTCAGTCGCTTGCAATTCGACGACACGACGATCACGTTCGCTGCGTTCACGGGAGATCAACCCTTTTTTCGTGAGTTCATCCGCGAGAGCGGTAATCATCGAAGCCGAGAATTGGAACTCGTTCGATAGAGCCGAGGCGATTTGAGGACTGTTTTGACAAAGCGAGCGGAGAATGAAAAATTCGTTTCGCGTCAAGTATTGTGAGAACATCGACCGGAGGTTCTTTTTCACTCCGCGATAGTTCATGCGAATCCCTCGCTCAGCATCGGCGACGAGCTGACGGCGGGATGCTGTTTGTACAGGTGTTGTCATCCTCAAGAGTACCTCCTACATAAAATATCATTATTTGCATATATTTCAGAACATAAAAACATTCTACAACAAAAACATGAAGTCTGTAAAGTTATGATGGCTCTTCGCGGGTACGAAGTTCTTGGATGACCTCGTCGTAATGTTTCAAATCCGGATAGAAGCGTCGGAAGAAGAACTCGATTTGCTGGTCATCCCCTTCTGCGAGCAATTTCGCGAGGACGGCATAGACGACACCCATTCCTTGACGGGGCAGGAGAGACGATGGCAACAGCGTCGCACATTGAATAGCCCGATTGAAGTAGAGGTCGAGCGTGTCGCTCAAGTCCTGGAACGTGCGAATCTCCGCGTAATGGAACATACGCGTCAGTTCGATGATCGTCGACAAGTCGGTGTCGAGTAGCCAATCGCTTTGGAAGATGGCGTTGTCAAGCTTCTCGACGGTGACGTCATTGGCGATATAGTAATTCAAATTATCTCGCGTGATGCTCACCTTATCGGGCGATTCGACGATCCGTTCGACGGTCTCTTGTTCGAACGTCCGCAACTGTTTGCGGATATTGACGAACTCGGAGTCGGCAATCTCGAGGAGCCCCGCGACACGGCTGAAGCTGCGCTTGATTTCCGGTGGCACGGCGTTCGGGTTCTTATAACCGAGGTCATGCTCGATCTCGGCCCACGCGTGCTGCAAGATGGACCGGACTTGAATCTCGGCTTCTTTGTCTTCATAGCGACGGTACTCCCCGAGGGCGAGCCGCGTGTCGCTCAAGCCGACGACGTAATGGACCGACAAATAGCCGAATTCATTCGGGTCGAGCAACGTGGATTTATCGATCGACTGTTCGCGGTCGATCCGGAACTCATCCTCGAGGATTTGGGCCACGGCACGGACATCGTCGTGGAAATAGGTCACGATCCGAATCCCCGCCAAATCCTGGACGTCGCGCAACGACCGGTATTGATACGGTTTGCGGGACAATTTGGCATACAGGCTCTCGGCTTCCTTCGCCCGGGCGACGATCGAGTGGAACTGGATGCCGGCGTCGTTCAACAGCTCGCTGAGGAGTAACTTCAGCTTGGCTGCGAACGCCTCGTAATCTTCTTTCTCATTCATATAGTCGAGCATGATCGTGTTCATATCCTGTCTCGGCATCAACATCACTCCTTGTCTCATTATATGTAGTATAGCATCAAAGAAATCGGTGTCGCATCTGTTGTCCGTCCCTATGATACAATACGGTTTGGAACGGGAAGGAGTGTCACGCGTGAGAGTGAGCCATACGTTGAAATCGACCGAGCGCGAGAAGCTCGAGATCGTTGCCGGGTTGTTGCAACAAGCAGGCTATCGGTCTGGAAAGATCGACTGGCAGACCGGCATCAATATCGTTCGGGTCAGTCGCGAAGATGTGTCGTCTGAATCGGACGAACGGACCCGCATCCAAGGCATCGTCGACCATTTCGGGATCGAGGACTGGAGCGCCACGTTTTCTTGAACCCCTCTTTTTCAAATCGCTGGACGAAATGGGTTTTGTGACTCATTTTTCGGGAATAGTATATTATTCGATTATAGATCAGCGGACGTTTAGGAGGATGAATATGTTAGAAACAAGAATCGTGCGGGATATGACCTCGGTCGACCATGAAGTGAACGGGATGGTGTCAGGGGGATGTGTCAACGAGCACATTTACTTATTTGCGAGAGATGAAGAATTGACGGTGCGGCTCGCTGCAGAAGCGGGTGTGCAACCATACCGCATCACTGAAAAAGGGCTGTGGGAGTCGCTCATGTCGAAGTTTACAAAAAATTCGGATGACCGGATCGAGCAGCTCGAGAGCCTCGGTCTGACGAAAGAGATGGTCGAATCGCTCGAAGGAGAGATTCAGGCCGGGAAAATCGTCCTCGTCTGCGACAAGTCATAAAAAGAGCCGGAACTGACCTCGTCAGTTTCGGCTCTTTTCGTCATTTCGTCTCGTAATAGGCGTTCACGATCCGGCGTAGCGACCGCTCGTTCAAATCGAGCGGTTTGAACCCAGCGTCCTGCAACAGACGTTTCGTATTGGCGTCGTCGAACGCGATATCGCGATTCAAGTAAGGATTGAACACCTTCACCATCTCGTTGAACGTCTGCTCGGCTTGGCTGAGCGAAGACGTTGCCGTCTCCGTGATCTTCAAGTGCGGGAACGCAAGTGCTTGCTTCATATAGTCGAGCATGGTCACGTTGCGCGGCGGGGCATCGTTCGTCACGTTATAGATGGTGTCCGGTTTGGCGTGTTCGATGGCAGCGAGGAGCACATCGGCCACGTAATCGACCGGGACGAGGTTCGATGTGCCGGTCTCAGAGCCGAGTAGACGGATCGGTCCATCCGGTGCCCCACGGTGCTCGAGACGGCGCTTGAACACCTCGAGGGCGCGCATATAGCCATACATCGTGAACTTCGAGTCGGCCTCACCGGTCTTCGAGTCACCGACGATGATGGCGGGACGGAAAATCGAGACGTCGAGGTGGTCCCGTTCCGCCCAGACGGCCTGTTCGGCGTGCGCCTTGCTCTCCTCGTACGGATTATGGAACGTCTGGTCGGTCGCATACAACGTCTCATCGCCGACCTCGCGTGCTCCGAGCGTGTACGCCGTGCTGACGTGGAAGAAGCGAGGGCAATGCAGCGCCTTTGCGAGCGCGAGCGCTTGTCTCGTCCCGGTCAAATTCGTCTCGAACAGTTCCTCACGGAGCTCCTCATCGAATTTGACGAGGGCCGCCATGTGGAGCACCAAGTCGAAGGAACGGTCATGGTCGGTGATGAACCGCTCGTCTGCTCCGAGGAACGGGGCCGTCAAATCCCCGGCCAGGACAGTGATGGAGCGACGTTCGTCCCGTGAGAACATCGCCTCCACTTTCTCAGGTGTACGGGCGAGGACGCACAGCGTATGCCCACGATGAATCAGCTCGCGGGCGAGCCGTCCTCCCAAAAATCCGGTCGCACCGGTCATAAAAATATTCACAGCGTTCTTCCTCTCTTTTCAGTCTCTCCCCATCATAACAAGTGGCAACGGAATGAGCCACTTTCAACCTAAAGAATAAAATTAGGGGTTTAACAATTTTTAAAGTCGGTTATGACTTAAGGAGAAGCGTACGCAAGGTACGTCATGACAGTGTTGATCTGTCAAATAACTTAAGTGAGGTTTTTTAGAATCATGGCTAATCTATTCGGAACAGACAAGGATGGCAACAGGAAGAAGCAAGAAGAGATTGAAAAAACGGTTCAGGAGAAAGGGATCACACAAATCCACATGTACTTCTCCGACGTGCTTGGAGACTTGAAGCTACTGACTCTCTCTGCAAAATTGTTGCCGGAAGTCTTTGAAGGGAAGACGATGTTTGACGGTTCATCCATCGCCGGTTTTTCTTCCATCAAAAACTCAGACCTATTCTTGAGACCGGATTTAGATCGTCCACGCTACGAGCAGGATGGGGACGAGAGCATTCTCGCCTTTTTCTGTGACGTCTGCACACCGGACGGCGAACGTTACGAGTTCGACCCGCGCAACGTCTTGAAGGATGCCCTCGAGCGGGCTGCACGTGACGGCTACTCGATTTTCGTCGGCGCTGAGCCGGAATTCTTCATCTTCGACGAGAATGGTGAATTTTACGATGAGGCGGGTTACTTCTCGACACGTTCGGAAGACAAAGGGTATGAGGTCCGCCAACATATCGCCAACCGCTTGAGCGAAGTCGGTTTCAACATCGAGGCGGTCCACCACGAAGTCGCACCGGCCCAGCACGAAATCGGGATTAAATACGATGACGCGCTCCACACGGCCGACAACATCCAGTTCTTTAAAGAAATCGTTCAATTGGCAGCCCAAGAGAAAGGTGCAAAAGTGTCATTCTTGCCGAAACCGCTCCGTGACGTGAATGGTTCGGGGATGCACCTCAACATCTCGGTATGGAAGAACGATAAGGACGGCAACCCGACGGTGAACGCATTCGAAGAGCCGGAGTCAGACTACGGTCTATCGCTCACGGCCCGTCACTTCATCGAAGGGATTCTGAAGCATGCCCGCGCAACGGCTATCTTCACGAACCCGCTCCCAGAGTCGTATGAACGTCTCGTGCCAGGTTTCGAGGCACCGGTCAACATCTGTTGGAGCCCATCGAACCGCAGTTCGATGATTCGGATTCCGGCGTCACGTGGAAGCGCGACGCGCGTCGAAGTCCGTAACCCAGACCCGAGTGCGAACCCGTACTTCGCGCTTGCGGCATTGATTTATGCCGGACTCGAGGGCATCGAGCAACAGCTCGAGCCGTCGGCACCGAACGAGGACGACTTGTTCGAGTACTCGGCGAAGCAGATTGAAAGCCAAGGCATCTCGTCACTCCCGGCGACGTTCCATGAGTCGATTCAATCGCTCAAGTCGGACCGGTTCCATGATTACTTCAACCATGACTTGATCGACCGCTACTTGTCGCTCATCCAAGTCCGTAAATAAGCAACGTATACAAAAGCCCATTCCTCGGCCGAGGAATGGGCTTTTACGCTTAATGAATCCCGCGCATATACTTTTTGATGACCGGGGCGAGAGCGAACAAAATCATACTGAGTACAATCGCTGCTCCACCGATAATCCCGAAGTAGAGCATCTCGTTCTCTGGTGAATAGAAACGAACGAGCTGGGCGTTAATCCCTTGTGCCGCCGCGTTCGACAAGAACCAGAGTGACATCGTCTGGGCCGAGAAGGCAGCCGGGGCGAGTTTCGTCGTCGCCGACAGACCGACCGGCGACAGGCTGAGCTCACCGAGCACGACGATGAAGTAACTGAGGACGAGCCAGAGCGGATTGACGAGCGTGTCCGGACCACCGAAGTAGGCCGGGAGCAAGATCACCAAGAAACTTAACCCTGCGAACAAAATCCCGAAGGCGAACTTCGTCGGGATGCTCGGCTCACGGTCACCGAGTCGGACCCAAAGCCATGCGAACACCGGAGCGAGCATGATGATGAACAACGGGTTGAGCGACTGGAACCAGGCCGGTGACAGCGTGAACCCTAAAAATTCAAGGTCGGTCCGCTTATCCGCATAACTGGCCAAAATCGTTGCGCCTTGCTCTTGAATCGCCCAGAACATGACCGAGGCGATGAACAGCGGGATATAGGCGATAATCCGTGACCGCTCGACTTCCGTCGTTTTCGGGCTACGATACATGACGATGAAATAAATCGTCGGAATCGCGATCCCGAACACACCGACGAGACCGATGAACGTGTTAATCGTGAACAACCCTTGTGGAATCAACACGGCCAACAGACCACCGATGAGGACGACTGCGATCGTCGTATACTTGATTGCGTTTTTCTTTTCAGACGGTGTCAACGGGTTCGGTACGTATGAACCGGCGAGACCAAGGTTCTTTTTCTTCGTGACCATGAAGACGACGAGACCGATGAACATCCCGACCGCGGCGAGCGCGAAGCCCCAATGGAAGCCATAACTCTTTTGAACCCCTCCGACGATCAAAGGCGAGATGAAGGCACCGAGGTTGATCCCCATATAGAAGATACTGAACCCGGCGTCACGACGACGGTCCGTCTCATTGTATAAATCACCGACGATACTCGAGACGTTCGGTTTCAAGAGACCGGTCCCGATGACGATCAACGCCATTGAGATGAACAAGAACGTCAGGCTACCCGGAATCGACAGTACGATATGACCGAGCATGATGAACACACCGCCGAAGAAGACGGCCCGGGACGTCCCGAACACACGGTCAGCGAGCCATCCCCCGATGACCCCCGACATGTAGACGAGTGCGCCATACACCGACATGATGGACAAGGCGACGTTCTGGTCGAGACCGAGACCGCCATCTGATACCTCGTAATACATGTAGAAGACGAGGATCGCACGCATCCCGTAATACGAGAACCGTTCCCAAAACTCAGTGAAGAATAGCGTGAACAACCCTTTCGGCTGTCCGAAAAAACCTTTTTGTGGCACGCTGTCCACAATTTTCTGTTTATCGATCCTTTCCATGAAAGATCCCTCCTTAACCGTATTATCATAAAAAGAATCATTATGTTTGTAAAGAATAATAGAAGCAAATATTCAAAATTTAACGAATTTGCAACGAATTAAAAAATCACACTAAACGACTAGGTTCAGTGTGATTTATATAGGTCAAGCCGTCTTTTGTTTCGCCTCGGCCGCACTGACGCGACGTCCGAGCTGCCAGTAGATGAGGCCTGACACACAACTGGCCGCCCCGACGAGAATCAAGGCGATATGTCCGGCCCGCTGATCGAAGAATAGGCTCGCCATGATTGGAGCCGTCACCCCGCCGATCAACCATTGGATACTGGCGGCCCCGTTATAGGCCCCACGCATATTCTCCGGAGCGATCAAGGCGATGAACGTCTGTTGGACCGGGGACATGATCATCTCACCGAGCGTATAGAACGCGTATACCGCGAGCAAGACGCTGACGAGGACGAGGTACGGTGTCCCGAGGGAGTAGAGGAGACGCGGCATGACCGCGATCAGGATCATGCCGACCCCGAAGATGGTCGCCCCGGCGAGCATGACGTTGCCGAACGGCTTGCGCCCGAGTTTCGAGGCAATCGGGAACTGGAACAACACGACCATGATGCCGTTCAAGGCGAGCATATAGGCGAACGGGTTCTCACGGTCGGTGAACGACGGCATCGACTCGCGCAAGAACAGCGGCAACATGCTCTCGATGAGCGAGAAGCCCATCGAGATGAACACACCGGCGAAGATGAAGACGAGGAACACCTTATCGTTATAGAACACCCGTAGGACGTCCCGGTTAGACGGTGTATCGGCCTCGGTCGTCTCCGGGAGCGACTCCCGGATGAAGCGGCCGAGGACGAGCGCATAAAGGATAAAGACGAATGACGCCGAGAAGAAGATATACTGCCGGTCGATGAACAGGACGGCGCTGCCGAGGAGCGGGCCGAGCGCCGCCCCGATGTTATGGCCCATCCGCAACAGGCCGAACGCCTCGTTCATCTGTTCGGGCTCGGTCACGTCCGCCACCATCGCGCTCGCGGCCGGATGGAACAACGAGTTCGTCAAACCGAGCATGGCGTTCAAAAGGAGGAGCGGCCAAAACGTCTCGGCGAACGCGAAACCTACGAGCGCGAGCGCGTCGCCGAGGATGGCGATCATCATGATCGGTTTGCGGCCATACAAATCTGCGAGCCGTCCGCCGACGACCGAACCGATGAGGGCCATGATCGGACCGGTCGCCATGATGACACCGACCTGGATATAACTGTCGAGCTTGTCGCTGTAATAGAGGACAAGGAACGGCGCGATCATGAACATCATGACGCCGGTGATCGTCTCCCCGAGGAAGCGGATCCAAATATTGCGGTCGAGTCGTTTGAGTGATTGAATCATTAGGTTCACCTGCTTTAATTATTGGAATGTAAAAAGGGACGCAGCATGCACAAAGGCATACGCGTCCCTACGATCTTAGACATGCCTCGGAAGGCAGGCGAACGTCACGGATTCAAATCACGGAGAGGCGCCTGCCGGTCAATATGGACTTGGACGTGCGAGCGTTGAATGACTGACATCGGTACCTCTCCTTTCTGCATTGGACTGTCTTCTCTTCAAGATTATGATATTTCTGTGAAATGTGTCAACCTAAATCGTCAATGTGTCATAACAATTCATTCAAATTTTTGCGACTGAGCCGGTAGTCGATCAAGCGTGAGAACACGACTTGAATCATCGCCGTGACCGGCACGCTGATGAACATCCCGACGAGGCCGAACAGGCTGCCGCCGATGATGATCGACGTGATGACCCAGAACGGCGTGATGCCGACGCTGTCGCCGAGAATCTTCGGCCCGAGCCAGAGTCCGTCGAATTGTTGCAACAAGAAGATGAACAAGAGGACGATGAGCGCCGTGAACGGGTCATAGAAGTAGGTGATGATGAACGCCGGGATCATCCCGAGCAGCGGCCCGACGTACGGGATGAAGTTCAAGACACCGACGATGACGCCGAGGAGAAGCGCGTATGGCGCCCCGATAATCAACAGACCGGCGACGGCCAGCACCCCGATGATGAGGCAGTCGAGCGACTTCCCGATGATATAGCGTTTAAAGATGTAATCCATCTCTTGGAAGATGTCGATCGTCGTCTTGGCTGACGCGACCGGGAACATCGCATACAACAGCCGCTTGAACATGCGGGCAAAAATCTCTTTGTCTTTTAAAAGATAAATCGAGATGACGATCCCAATCAAGAAGTTGATGAGCGTCATCGTGAAGCTCGACACGTAGCTGACCGACGACAAGACGGCCGTCTCGACCCAGCCCGAGTAGCGCTCCTCGAACCGGCTGAAATCGATGGCCTGGGCGACTGTCGCGTTATACTCTTTCAAATACGTGTTCAACTGTGACAGATACCCGTCGATTTGACGGATATAGGACGGGAGTTCCTCGATGAGCGAGGCGAGGCTCGAATAAATGCGTGGGAACAGCGTTACCGCAGAGATGACGAGAATCCCGATAAAGATGATATAGACGATCAGCAAGCCTTGATATCGTTTTAGTTGAAACCGTTCTTCTATATAGGACAGGACGGTATTCAGGAGCAGCGCGATGGCGATTCCCATAATAATCGGCGTCAGCAACTGGAACGTATAATGCATCATCTGCGAAATCGTATCCGGTTCGCTGATGACTTTCCAGAGCACGAGCAGGATCAGGCCGATCACGCTCAACTTCCAAATCAATTGACGGTTTAATTCCAAAGGTCCATCCCCTCATGTTTTAAATTTTGTAGAATAACGTTCACTTTCACTATGAACGTTTTTTTATCGGGATTCAAGAGGACATGCTCATTTTCAAAAAAGGATTGACAAGATTGGTAACGTTTGGTTAACTAAGTGACATATTACAAAAAGACAAATCGCATATAAAACACTTTCTATCAAGAGAAGCGGAGGGACTGGCCCGATGAAGCTTCAGCAACAGATTGATTCAATACTGTGCTAATTCCAGCAAGGTGACCTTGAGAGATGGAAAGGTGGTTGTTTGAATACGTCCGTATCTCGACACCCCTTTCCGCGGAAAGGGGTGTTTTTTGCATAGGAGGACTATTCATGACTGACAGACGCTCACATCTACTTAAAACGTTACCACCTCAACATTTCGTCGGACTCGCGAACGAGGTGGCCGAACTCGAACAAGCCGGCCGCGACATCATCCGACTCGGACAAGGGACGCCTGACCTGCCGACGCCTGAGCCGATCTGTGACGCGCTTCAGACGGCGCTCCTCGACGCCTCGACCCATCAATACGGTCCGTTCCGCGGTCAGGCCCGCCTGAAGCAAGCAGTGGCGACGTTCTATTTGAATGAGTATGGAGTCGAACTCGATCCCGAGACAGAAGTAGCGATTCTCATCGGCTCAAAATCTGGTCTCATCACGTTGCCGCAATGCGTACTCGAACCTGGCGACGGGATTTTGCTACCGAATCCCGGCTATCCTGATTACATCTCGGGGGCACGCCTCGCCGGTGCCGTCGTCCGTGACCTCGTCCTCCGGGAAGAGAACGGCTTCTTGCCGGACTATGAGACGCTCGATACGCAAGATGCAAGACTCATGTATTTGAACTACCCGAGCAATCCGACCGGAGCCGTCGCCTCACCCGCTTTCTTTGACGATACCGTCCGTTTCGCCCGGGAGCGGGACTTGATGGTCGTCCACGATTTCGCATACGGCAGCATCGGATTCGATGGCCATGTCCCGCCTAGCTTTCTGCAGGCGGAAGGGGCGAAAGAAGTCGGGATCGAGGTATATACGATGTCGAAAGCGTTCAACATGTCCGGTTGGCGCGTCGCCTTTGCTGTCGGGAACGCGGACATCATCGAGGCGATCAACACGTATCAGGACCACGTCCACGTCAGCGTGTTCTCGGCCATCCAGGCGGCGGCTGTCGCTGCGCTCGAGGCGCCCCGTACCATTCGCGATGACTTGGCACGACTGTACGAGGCACGGCGTGATCGCCTGATCGACGGGTTGAACCGAGCCGGCTGGGCCGTCGAACCGCCGGAAGGCTCGTTCTTCGTCTGGGCGAAAGTGCCTGAGGGTGATGCCAAGTCGTTCTCGCGGAAACTGCTGCATGAAGCCGGTGTCGCCGTCACCCCGGGCTATTTCTTCGGTTCGGAAGGGAACGGATACGTCCGCTTCGGCCTCGTCTCACCGGAACCGAAGATTGACGAGGCCGTCGAACGAATCGAGCGGTTGTTTGCCGCCTATGAGGAGGTGCGGGCATGATTCGTCAGGCCGTCCTTGAATATGACCACGCCGATGACGCGCTCGACCGTCTTGATGACTTAGTCGACGGCCGCCGTGCCCACGTCCTGCACGGTCAGATCGGGTATGACGTCGTCCGAGCCATCTTTCCGGCCATCGCGGACTATCCGGCAACAAGGTTCAGCGGGGAGTGCACGGACTCGGAAGTCGAACGGCTCAAACCGTTTGACGCCGACGTGTTAATCGCCGTCGGAGGCGGCAAGCTCGTCGATACGGCCAAACTCGTCGCCTATCAACGGAACGTCCCGCTCATCGTCGTCCCAACGCTCGCCTCGAACTGTGCGGCGTTCACACCGCTCAGCGTCGTCTATCAGGAGGACGGGAGCTACGACCGCTACGACATGTTCCGCGTCGTCATCGAACGGGTCATCGTTGACTCACGGGTCATCTCGCGCTCACCATATGAATACTTTCGGGCAGGTGTCATCGACACGGTCGCGAAGTTTTACGAAGCCCGTTATTTGAGTGGTGACAGCTCAGCTGACGCCGGCGTCAACACCGGACTCGTCTTGGCCGAGCAGTGCGGGCGTCTCGTCGAACTTGAATTGAGCGAGCACGCTTTTGAGTCGTATAGTGACGACGTCCGCTTCGCGGTCGATCACGTGCTCGCCATCGGCGGCGCCGTCGGTGGATTTGGTGACGCCGGGACACGCGTCGCCGTGGGCCATGCGGTCCATAATGCGCTCAGCCGCTTCGAGTCGACCCACTCTTTCTTGCATGGAGACAAGGTCGGCTTCGGACTGATCGTCCAGGAGCGGTTGCGGCGCTCGGCCGATGCCCCTTATTTGGAGGCTTGGTTGAAACGGTTCGGTGCCCCGACGACGCTCGAGGCGCTCGGGGTCGGATTTGAGCATATCCCGGTCCTCGTCGACTCCGTCATGACGGAGACCGAGCTGCAACAGTTGCCGGCACCGCTCGATAAAGATTTTCTGAAAATAATTTTTGAAAATTTACAATTATCTATTTACAATTAAAAGAATTAAAAGTAAGATGATAACAACTTAATAGACCGATTGCTTATCAAGAGTGGTGGAGGGACTGGCCCTGTGAAACCCGGCAACCAGATCGTTATGATCATGGTGCTAATTCCAACAGACGAAATCGTCTGGGAGATGAGCGTGTCCGACTTTGACTTGTCGTGCCCGCCACTCTGAATGAGTAGCGGGCTTTCATTTTGGAGGAGGAAAACAAATGAACATTAAACAGAAAACAGTACTTGCAGGAACATCACTACTCGCCGCCATCGCGCTCTCAGCATGCGGACAATCGGACGCGAGCGAGGCGCTCAGCACGGAGTCGCTCACGATTGGCGTCACGGGCGGGCCGCACCAACAGATCGCCGAGAAAGTGAAAGAACTCGCGGCCGAAGACGGCCTCGAACTCGATATCAAAGTGTTCAACGACTATAATACGCCGAACACGGCGCTCGCCGAGGGTAGCCTCGACGTGAACAGTTATCAGACGCTCTCATTCCTAGAACTGCAAAAGTCCGATAAAGGCTATAAAATCGACGACGTGTTCAAGACCGTCGCTTTCCCGATGGGTCTCTACTCAGAGAAATTGACCGACATCGAGGACTTGAAAGAAGGTGACAAGGTCGCCGTCCCGAACGACCCGGCGAACGAGCTACGCGCGCTCCGTCTCTATGAGACAGCGGGACTCATCACGCTCAAAGAAGGATTGACGGACAAGGCGACAAAACGTGACATCGCCGAGAACCCGCTCAACCTTGAATTCATCGAACTCGAGGCGTCGCAGCTCCCGACCCAGCTCCCGGAAGTCGCACTCGCTGCCATCAACACGAACTTCGCGATGGGTGCCGGCCTGTCGATCAACGAGGACGCCTTGTTCCATGAAGACACGGTCGACAACCCGTATCCGAACTACGTCGTCGTCCGTACCGACAACAAGGATGACGAAGTCGTCGCGACGCTCAAATCGTATTATCACTCGGACGAGGTCCGGACGTTCATCGAAGAGACGTTCGACGGCTCAATCGTCCCGGCGTTTTAAGGAGGGCCTATGATCGCACTTAAAGGAATCACGAAGACGTTCACGGTAAATAAAGGTGCTGTCACCGCACTCGACGACGTCTCGCTCACCATCGAGAAAGGCGAGATCTTCGGCATCATCGGCCGAAGCGGGGCAGGAAAGAGCACGCTCATCCGCATGATCAACCTGCTCGAACGCCCGACGTCGGGCCAGGTCGAAATCGAAGGACAGGACGTCACGAAGCTCGACAAACGAGGGCTCTCGAAGCTACGTCATCGCATCGGGATGATCTTCCAACATTACAACCTGCTCAAGACGGCGACCGTCGAAGAGAACGTCGCCATCCCGCTCCGTCTCGAAGGACTCGATAAGCGGATAATCCGCGAACGCGTCGACAAGTACCTCGACATCGTCGGATTGACGGATCATCGGAAACATTATCCGGAGCAACTCTCGGGCGGACAGAAGCAACGTGTCGCCATCGCCCGCGCCCTCGCACATGAGCCGGACATCCTGCTCAGCGACGAGGCGACGAGCGCGCTCGACCCGGAGACGACCGAGTCGATTCTCGACCTGCTTCTCGACATCAATCGCGAGCTCGGGCTGACGATTTTCTTGATCACCCACGAGATGGAAGTTATCGAGCGCATCTGCGACCGGGTCGCGGTCATCGAGGCCGGCCGGATCATCGAAGAAGGAGACGTGCTCGACGTGTTCTCGGACCCGCAGCATGCGACGACGCGCAAGTTCTTGAAGACGAACCTCGATGTCCCGAAAGAGGTCGTCGAAGAATTGAGCACGCACGGGACGCTCGTCAACTTGTCGTTCATCGGCCATCAAAGTGAACAGGCCGTGCTCGCCCAGTTGACGAAACGGTACGGCTTGCTGCCGAATATCATCGGGGGCGGCATCAAAAAGCTTAAAGGCGGTCTCGTCGGTAATCTACTCGTCCATTTGGACGGCGATGAGGGCCAGACCGACCAAGCCGTCCGCTTCTTAGAAGCGAGTGGTGTGAAAGTGAAGGAGGTGACGAACCATGCTTCAGTTTTGGGAAAATTGGGGTGACTTGATTTGGACGGGGACGATTCAGACGCTCACGATGACGGGCATCGCGCTCGTCATCTCGACGTTGATTGGGTTGCCGCTCGGGACGCTACTCGTCTTGACGCGACCGCACGGGCGGCTCGCCAACCGTTATTTCTACGGCATCTTGTCGAGTGTCATCAACGTCGTCCGTTCGATCCCATTCATCATTCTCTTATTCTTCATCCTCCCGTTCACCCGTTTCATCATGGGAACGACGATCGGCGTCCAAGGCGTGCTGTTGCCGCTCATCGTGTTCACGGCGCCGTATATCGCGCGGCTCATGGAGTCGGCGCTGCTCGAGGTCGACCGCGGGGTCGTCGAGGCGTATGAAGCGATGGGCATCTCGACCCGGAAAATCATCTGGTATGTGTTGATCCGGGAGGCCCGCTCTTCAATCGTGCTCGGTTTGACGATTGCGACGATCGGTCTGATCGGGGCGACCGCGATGGCAGGACTCGTCGGAGCCGGTGGACTCGGCGATATCGCCTATCAATACGGGCATCTCCGATTCGAGCCGGAGGTCATGTACGTGACCATCTTCGTCTTGATTCTACTCGTCCAATCGATTCAATCGTTCGGAAACCGCTTGGCGGCCCGACTCAAGAAGGCATAAGAAAAGAGCTCTGCTTCGGCAGGGCTCTTACTTGTTGTCGAGCAATCGTTTCAATTCGGCAATGCGGTCATGGCGCGGGATGAACGTACGAATCTCTTTCTCGCTGAACCCGATTTGAATTCGATTGTCGTCGACGACGATCGGACTCTTCAAAATCTGGGGATGCGACGCCACGAAGCTGTACAGCTCACGGAGCGACATCTCATCAAGTTGATCCGCCGCTTGTTTGTACACGCTCTTTTGGACGGACAACAGGTCGGTCGTCCCGTTCTCGGTGAGGCGGAGCATGTCTTTGAACTCGGTGAACGACATCCCTTGGTCGGTCAATTTCTTCTCGATGAACGGGATGTTCTGCTCACGTAACCAATCGATCGTCTTACGGGAAGAACTGCAGCTTGTATGTGTGAATACGGTGACCGTCACGGCAACCACTTCTCCTTTACGTAAGTATAGACTTCTTTATTTTCTCTCATACATACGTGACGGACATCGAATATGTTTCAAATCACATATACTTTTTTCGACCGAACAGACGATTTGTCGGTCCTCACTTGGGGTACAAGACGAGAGAGACTACATCTTAGGAGGGGTTCACATGTTTGATTACACGGTCAAGACCGATCAGACGGTCGAAGCGGTCGTCGAGAAGCTGAAAACGACGCTCAAGGAGGAAGAGTTCGGGGTGCTTTGGGACTTCAATTTGAGTGAGACGCTCGAAGAGAAAGGTCAAGCGATTGATGGGGACTACCGCATCCTCGAAGTGTGCAATCCAAAAGAAGCGAAAAAAGTCATCACGGCGCACCGGGAAGGCGGTTATTTCCTCCCATGCAAGCTCGCCGTCTTCACGAAAGATGGGTCGACCCATGTCGGGATGCCAAAGCCGACGAAACTGATCGAACTGATCGAGGATGAGTCGCTCCAAGCTGTGGCACGCGATGTCGAGATGAGATTGACCCGAGCCATCGATAAAACTGTGTAACGGTCATTGAACCCGTCCAGGTCGTCGGACGGGTTTTTTCGTGTTCCCTCCTAAAGTAATATAATGGTAAAATTGGTACAAATAGATGATGAGGGGCGGATGATTTGAAAAAGTTAGTCGGTTTATTTGTACTATCCACAGGCTTATTGGTTGGTTGCGGTGGGGAAAAGCCGGACGTCGTAAACTTGTCTTACGTCGACGCGCATTGGACCGTCAGCAAGTATGCCAAGGAGGAGTTGATTTCCCTCCATTCAGCCGACGAGACGCTTGAAGCCTGTAGCGGTGAGTTGACGACCGAGCTGGAAGGCGACTTGATCGTGTTCGATACGATCGTGGCGAACCGCTATCCGATGACGGACACGGGTGAGGAGTATGCGTTCAAGGCTGTATCGTATTTGAAAGGGGATGAGAATTATGTGCTTTGTCGTGATATGGCCTCGAACCGCTTCTTGGCGGAAGTGATCGAGTCGTTCCCTGACGATGTGGACGTATCAGCAGGGACACCGATCGGTCGTTATCCAGTCGTCGGGCCGGCCGATAAGTCCGCCAAAACCGCCTTACGGGATGCCGATGAATTGAACGAGTCAGGCAACCCGATCGAACCGTTCCTCGAAACGCTCGTTGCCTTTTCCCCGGCCCTGTACGGAGAGATTG
This sequence comes from Exiguobacterium chiriqhucha RW-2, assembly GCF_000416965.1. Lineage (GTDB taxonomy): Bacteria > Bacillota > Bacilli > Exiguobacteriales > Exiguobacteriaceae > Exiguobacterium > Exiguobacterium chiriqhucha. Next base: position 711,588 of record NZ_ATCL01000020.1, on the reverse strand, counting down.
AAGTAGAAATCGGGGGAATGCCGAGTCCATATCCGTTGTTCTCGTTCGACCCGTCGATTGCCAGCATGAAAGACATCAAAGTAGCGATCGGTTACGATACGATTACTGAGAAACCGTATTTGCTGCTCATGTTTGCGGACCTTTATTTCTCGGTGACTCCACTCGAGTCGATGATTGACCAAACCGCAGAAGGGCTTACATATGAAGCGTTGAGCGTCGAGCGCCTCCCCCTCGAGACGGAGCTCATCCCGGACCAGACTTATCCATTGTATGAGTTCACCTATACTCGTGACGGAAAAGTCGTCAATGAGACGATGACGTTCACATACCGCACCTCTGACTTATTATCGACAGCGGAACGAAAGCAGCTCGAGACACTCCCCGACGAAGACTACATGCCACTTGTGGTCGGTCCACTCGTTTATCTTCATCAACAGCCGTTCAACCCGGAATCTCCGTTGTCATACCCGGTTCTTTTAAAAGCAGCGGGGAACGATATGGATGACCTCGTCCAAGCAATCGATTCCGCTGAACCGACGAAGCGTCAAGGTGATGAAGGCGACTATCCGCTTCTAACAATCGTCGATGGACACAAGGGACAAGAGTTCGAGGTGACGTATAAACAGCGCTCGAAAAAGATGGATATTTACGTGACCGACCGCTCGACCGACGAGACGTACAAACTGACGAGCGAAGGGGCCGAGACGTTCTTGTCCTACTTCCCTGACTTGAAGAAGAAATGAGTGGGTTGAACATGAAGAAACGAGCGTTGATGTCATTGTCACTGTTATGGTTGACGGCAGGCTGCTCGGAAGACGTGGACGTCGTCCGCTATGGCCATATCGAGGAGCACTGGCAAGCCGAACGGGTTACGTTGAACAGTCAAGAGCCTGTAGTGGATGCCGAAACAATTTTGAACCAATGTGAAGACAAGGAACGACTGACCGAACTAGATGGAGAGACGTTTTCAATCCTCGGGATGGCGTATGCGACCCGGGCCCCGCTTATGAATGATGACTATTATGGATATAGTTTTAATGAAGTGACCTATGTCGAGGGGGATACAATCTATGCGCTCTGTAAATCAGACCGGATGGACGGGATGGAAGGGTACCGGGCCGTCGAGCTTGCAGAAAGACCTGCCTACTTGAAAGACGAGGTCGGCACGGAGATTTCGTTCCTTCCGACCGTCCATATCGCGACCGCAAATGAACGGGCTGCGTTACATAAGCCGGACGCCTTCTATGACAATGGACAAGACATGGAACCGTATCCGGTCACACTTATGAGGATTTCGCCTGGATTTAGCGGCACGGTTGAGATTGGGATTGAAGAAGGGGGCTACTTTAACCCATTCTTCCACTTTTTGCCGAACCTTAGACCGTCCGATGTGTTTATCGCATTAGGACGAGATAAGGCCACGAACATGCCTCATCTGCTCCAGTCTTATGGTGGAGACAAGGCTCGCTATTCCTCCTCCATTTTACAAGATGCCGATTTGCTCAACGGGGCTGACAGTTTAACCTTCCGTCGAATCCATAACGGTGGCACGATGGAACCGATGACACCTTATCCGCTATATGACCTTACGATTGACGTGGACGGACAAAACGTAACAAAAACCGTGTCGATGCGCTATCGAACGAGCCCTCTCCTTACAGATCCTGCAGATCTAGACGAGATAGCGGTCGCTTACCTCCATCAGTATCCGTATCACCGGGAAGTCCCGCTCCCTTACCCTGATGCGGTGAACGTGAGCGGAAAAGCGTATGACCGATTGGTCGAAGCCCTCGAGACCGCTAGACCGTCGACGAAGAGTGGTGATACGAACGACTATAAGTATTTGACGCTGTTGCACGGGAATCTCGGTCAACAGTTCGATGTCAGTTACCAGCAACGGTCGAAGAAAGTCGATGTCTTCGTGAAAGACGTGAAGTCCGGGGAAGTGTTCAAACTGTCGAGCGCTGGGGCGGAGACGTTCCAAGAGTTATTCCCACAGGCTTTCGAATGAACGGATTGGTTGTAAATCGAGGAGGAATGTTCTGTTGAAACGCATGTTAGTTGGATATGTCATCTGCGCGGGACTATTGCTTGGAGGTTGTGCGAGTAGCGAGGAAGACGTGGATCCGTCTCGTATCGAGTACCAAACGATACATACTGATGGGGAATACGGGCCGACACGCACCATTACCGACGCTGAGACGAATGCCGAGCTTGATCGAACGACGGAGGAAGTCGAGTGGGAAGACCAGCCCGTCCCGATCGAGCGGGAACCGGATGTGAAAGCGACGTTCGTGTTCACGCCGAACGATGCGCCAGAACGTTCACTCGACTTCGGAATTTGGTACGAAGAACAGATAATCGGCGGCATCGATCCAAAGGACAGCCGGGGTGAACTCACGGCCGACCAAGTCACGCTGTTCAAATCAATATTCGATGACCAGGAATGATAGGGGACCCGTGCATGGCACGGGTCCTTTGTTCATGGACTTAGCAGTGAACCAACTGGAAAACACTTCAAATTCAAGATATTGACTCGATTTCAAAAACCGACGCTATTCAGGACTTTTCGCACAGGGTACACTAGAATTCCGCTACATTCCAGGAATAAAGCACTAAAGGAAATCGAGAAAAGAAGGTAGGAATAATCGGAATGGAACTGACAAAGATTGCTAGCCTCTCATCCCCTGAGGTGCTCCGTGCCCTCGAGGCCAACGTGGCGATGATCCGATTCGACCGTCAACGACGCGTCGTCGATGTGAACGACCTCTTCGCCAAGGCAATGAAATATAAACGTGACGAAATGATCGGGATGCACCATCACTTGTTCTGCACGCCAAGTTTCGTCAGCAGTCCGGACTATCAAGCGTTTTGGAACAAGCTGTTCGACGGCTTCAGTTCGGCCGACAAAATCGAGCGCATCGACGCCCGCGGTGATTCAATTTGGCTCGAAGCGACCTATATGCCAATCTATGAACAGGATGAAGTCGTCGGCGTCGTCAAAATCGCCTCCGACATCACGAGTCGCCAACAGACGATCGAAGAATACGCGCGCTCGTTCCGTGACATGGCCGCTAATCTTGACGACCGGGCCCGGCGTGGCATGGAAGAGAGTCAACAGTTGAAACGGACGATCGAACGCCTTGATGCGGACTCGAATCAAAACTTGAAAACGCTCACGAACTTGCAAGAGCAGGCCGCCGAGATCACGAAAATCGCTAGCACAATCAAGGAAATTGCCGCCCAGACGAACTTGTTGTCGCTCAACGCCGCCATCGAGGCCGCACGGGCAGGTGAGCACGGTCTCGGCTTCAACGTCGTCGCGACCGAGGTCCGGAACCTGTCACGTCTCGTCGAACGCGCCGTCATCGAAGTGCGCGCGAACACGGACGGGATGAACAAAGAGCTCGTCTCAATCGTCGACGGCGTATCCCGCTCCAGTACAGACATTCAAGAGAGTGTCCGCATCATGGAACAGACGCTTGAGCGGTTCGAGCATATCGAACAGTCGGCCGAATCGCTGAACGGCACAGCCGAGCGGTTCACTTCCGCCATTTAAAAAACCAATCGGACATGCCTCCTGACAAGGGACACGTTCAATTGGTTTTTTTGATTTGCAGCGTATGGCCATGCTGTTTCAACCAGGCCATCGCGCCGGCGACGTTTGGATACACTGACGCAAGCTTCGACCAGAACGCTTTCGAGTGGTCGAAATGAACGAGATGGACCCATTCGTGGGCGATGACATAATCCATGACGTCCTGCGGGGCGAGCATGAGCCGGACGTTGATTGAGATCGTCCCGGTCGAGCTGCATGACCCCCAGCGCGTCTTTTGGTGGCCGATGCGGATTCGTTCCGCCTTCACGCCGAGCTGTCGTTCATAGTGGGGGGACCTTTCAATCACATAGGTGAGGGCCCGTTCGCGGAGCCAAGCCTCGTACGCTTTCCGAAGCGATGACTCGTCCCACGTAGCGGGACAGTGAAAGTTTTCACTGTCGAAACGGAACCTTGTCTCGGTATTGCTTTTGACGAGCGGAAACGTCTCTCCGTGCAAAAGCAGTCTGTCGGCTGGTAAGACGTCACGCTTAGGTAGTGCCGCGAGGCGATCTTCAATCCAGCCGGCATGTTCCGTTAATATTGTCTCGACGATCCGGTTCGGGAGCCTAGCTGGAATCCTCAGCTCGATGCCGTCCGGCGTCACGAAGAAAGCCGCCCGTTTCCGGCGTTTATGGCGGATGACGGTCACGGTCATCAGGTTCACCTCCTTGAAGTATCTCGGTCGATTATAGCCGACGCGTCTCGAATCCGCCATCGTTTTGCGGACTCGAACGCTCGTTTTTTGTTACAGTAGGAGTAGGAGGGATGAACATGAAATCAATCTTACATCAATCGCTTGACCGGACGGGAACAGATTCGGTGAAATGGGACGGGCTCGACCGTTGGTTCCACGTCAAGGACGACGTCCTGCCGCTCTGGGTCGCAGACATCGATATCCGCACGGCACCGTCCATCTCGGAGGCGCTGACGGCACGGGCCGCGACAGGAGAGTTCGGGTACACATTGTTCTCGAGACAAGCGCAAGCAGCCGTGAGTTCTTGGTATGACCGTCGTCACGGGCTCAAGGTCGATGCCGATCACGTCTTGTTCTCGAGTGGCGTCGTACCGGGATTGACGCATATCGTCGAGGCGTTGACGGAGGAAGGGGATGGGGTCGTCATCCAGTCGCCCGTCTATCCGCCATTTCATGAACTGGTCACCGGGTTGAAACGGGAGTTGCTCGACGCTCCGCTCCGTCAAGTCGATGGTCGCTACGAGATGGACTTTGACGCGCTCGAGACACAGATGCAGAAGGCGAAGTTGTTCTTGCTCTGCTCGCCGCACAACCCGGTCGGACGGGTATGGACCGAGTCCGAGCTGAAGCATGTCGTCGAGCTGGCACGTCGCCATGACGTCATCCTCGTCGCTGATGAAATTCATGCCGACTTGACCTATCCGTCACAACGGCATACCGCCCTCAATCGCCTCGATGACTCGGTCATCACGGTTAGTGCACCGTCGAAGGCGTTCAATATCGCGGGGCTGTTCGCGTCGTACATCATCTGTCCGGACGATGCGATGCGAAAGCGGATTATCCAAGTCCAAAACAAACACCATGTGTTACCGACACCGTTCGCGAACACGGCCATCATCGCCGCCTATTCCGACTCGCGGGCCGAGCGTTGGCTCGACCAATTGACGGCCGAACTCGAGGAGCAGGCGACGTACCTCGTCGAGCGGTTCCAGGAAGAGCTGCCCCAATTGAAGACGTTCATGCCTGAGGCGAGTTATCTCCTCTGGATTGACTTCAAGGCGCTCAATCTCGAAACGGAACCGCGGAAGAAGTGGCTGCACGAGGAAGTCTGTCTGTTCTTGTCGCCAGGTCACCCGTTCGGGGAGTCGGGCGAGACGTTCGAACGCCTCAATTTCGGGACGTCCCGAGCCATTCTCGACGAGGCGCTTAAGCGTCTCACCGAACATGCCGGTGGAAAGGCGTTTGTTTGATTCAAGAAACGGGAAAAATTTCACAATGAGCCAGACAAGACCGATGGCAACGGAAAGCGAGTGAATGCGAATGGAGACGATCAATTGGAAAAAGAAGATGGAGGAGCAACTGAGGCGTAGCGGATTCACGTTACAGGTCGAGAACATGGCCAACCTCGGTCTGACGGAGATTCATGCGTCTGCGTCCCCATTGATCTCGTATCCGCTCCGGATTCGCCTGTACGTCCGTATGGGGTGGCTCATGTGCACGGTCGATGCGACATCGGTCGACCGGAACGAGGACCATCCATTGTTTGAGCGAATGATTGCCGCCGTGTTCGAGCGCATCGTCCGACACTTGTATCACGCCTACGACTTCCATGTCTTGACGTATATCGGCAATACCGGCAACTATATCGCACCGAAAGAGTCCGAGACGGGAGAAATCGTTAACCTGCTCGCGCAACTGTGGACCGACCGCTCCTATCTGCACCTGGAGACGTATGAAGAGTATCCGGCCCTATACGTGACGCCGCCTTGGGCACACCAAGCCTACGCGTTTGAGAGCACGGATGACGAATGGATTATCTATGCGGGCCGAAGCGGCCGTCCGGCGACGGACTATCGCGCCGACGGGACGGAACTTAAACCGCATCGCCTGGCCGAAGGGGACTTGTTCTTCCCGGTGCATCGCATTAAAAAAGACCGCGGCACGCTCGCGCTCGCCGAATGGTTACGACTCGAGCGTCGTGAAGTCGAGGATTTCATGCTCGCCTTCATGAACACGATTCAGAAATTCGATCCCGCCTTCGGCTATTCCTGGGGTGGGACCGATACGTTCTTTCATGGGGTGCCGGTCGAACCGTATGCTCAAGTGCTTCGGCTCGAGAGCGGGAAACGACGTTACCGGGTCATGAACAACTCGGCTAAGCGACTGTTCGCCGTCGCGGACGACCCGCTCGAATGTTTGAAGGAAGTGGAGCAGACGCTCCGGACGGTCCGTTTGCCTGAGCGACGGGTCTCCTCGCTCGGACAGCTCGTGATGGGCATTTGGCAACAGTTCGAGCCCGATGAATCGACCTATATCCAAGAAGTCGCCTATCGTGGCATTTCCCAGTTCCAAATTGAAGAAAAGATTGGCCACGCCTTGGCGAACCGCCAACGCGTCCGTTGGCTCGAGAAGACCGATCCTCACCAATCGATCATCGAGTTCGCCCATTTGCGGATTTCATTCCCGAAACGACCACCCGGCATCGTCACCGTCGAGCCGGTTGAATCTTCCTATGAGAGAGGTGCCCTATGAGAATCGTTGACGCACGTGCCATGCCAATCAGCCATGAGGATTTGATCGCCGTCACCGAGACGTCCATCTACTATCGAGAGAAGACCGGCGAGACGAGTTTCTCGATCTATCGCTATGATGAAGCGGACGGTACCGTCACGCCGATCAGTCATCGCGCCTATGAAGACTATGGGATCTCGAAGCTGTTCGTCAGTGACGAACGAGTCTATTTCTTGAACGAGACACCAGACCGTACGGGTGTTGTCCGCACGGAGTTGATTGCGTTCGACTATCGCGCTGGACGAGAAGATGTGCTGGCGACGTTCGAGAAACGTGGTAACAGCACGCTCTATTGGGTTCTCGCGGACCGTTACTTCCTCTTCTTGACGAGTTTCGGAGATACTGATGAGGCATGGTTGTATGATGCGGAGACGTCGTTCCAAGAGCGAATCCGTGACGAGCGACTCGTCGGACATGCCGGTAAGTTCCGTGAGCTCTATCTGTTCTCGACCGAGCTCGATGGCATTCCATATATCGTCTGCAACGCCCGCTTGGACGAGTTTGCCTATTACGAGGCACTCGAGGACGGTCGGGTCTCCCCGGACGATGCGATCGACCATTCGGAGGCGATTCTGATTTGTTCGCTCGACGAGGCAGTCGAGGCAATCAGGTCCCGTCAAGATGAGATTCCGTTCGAGGACTTGATTCGTCTGCACGGGGAAGGGGACACGGTCCAATACTTGGGTGAACGGGACAAGCTACTTCGGTTCTCGACTTTCGTCGACGAGGCGAACGAGGAGACGATTTATGAGTTGACCGCACCGGACGTGCTCCGCGAGGTGGCGGTGGTCGACTGGGGCGCCTACGAGCCGATTGACTTCACGTATGACGATGTCAGTTCCACTATTTTCATTAAAGTGGAAGAGTCAACGGACCATACCGAATTGATTGACGCGACGACCGGGGCCCGCTTCCTCGACACGGCTCCTTTCGAGCGCGTGCTCGCCTCGAACTATTTCATTCATGAGTCGGCGGCAGATGGAACAGGTGGGGGCGTGACCGTGTTCAATCTCGAGACAAATGAGCGGCAAACGTTTGAAGACGCCTATTACACGGTGCTCGATGAGACGATTGTCATCCTATCGACGAAGCAGTTATAACGAAAACACCTGAACCAATCCATGTGATTGATTCAGGTGTTTTATAGTGGTTTACATAATAAGTTATCGTAAACCTATCATAGCTTGTTTTTTCTTCTCGTCGCCGATATGGGCATAGACTTGCGTCGTCGCCACCGATTCGTGACCGAGCAACTGTTGAATCGTCAACACATCGATACCGCTCATGGCGAGCCGTGAGGCGAATGTATGACGTAGTTTGTGTGGTGTCACCTGTTTATGCGTCAAGAACGGCAAATACGGTTTCAAGCGGTCGATGTGGCCTTTTAACGTGTGTTGCACCGTCCGCACCGAGATGCGCTTGCCTCGCTCCGATTGGAATAGCGGGCCTGACCCGTCACGTCGATAGGCGTCGAGGAGCGGCTCGAGCGGGGAGGCGATCGGGATGACCCGTTCCTTATTGCCTTTCCCGATGACGCGAATCGTCCCGCTCTCGCGGTCGATATCGTTCCAATCGAGGCCGACGAGTTCCGAGACGCGCATCCCGGTCAACCCAAGCAGTTGAATCATCAAAAAATCGCGGTCCCGGTTGCGCTCGTACCAACTCGCCTCGCGGTCAGACATACCGACGTTGCTGCGGACGAGCGTGGAGAAGTCGAGCCACTCCTGCTCCGTCAAATAAATCGGGTTGCGCTTGGCGCGCTTCGGCCGTTCGACCGCCTGGAACGGGTTATAGGCCGTCACGCCCGTCTCAATCAAATGGTTGAACAGCGACTGCATCGACGACAATTTTCGGTTGATGACGCTCGGAGCGTTATCGAGCTCGAGGGCGAGATACGTCGCATACGCCTCAGCCCCCGCGTGATCGAACTCGACGAACGAGTCAATCTCGACCGATGATGGGTCGACCTCGGATGCGCTGGCGGCCTCGACCCAGCGGAAAAAGTCTAAAAAATCATAGAGATAGCGCTGGGCGGTCTGTTCCGAATAATGTTTGGCTGCCAGGTGATTCAAAAAACGCTGGATGAAGCTCGGCATGCGCTCGTAGCCGCTCAAATTGAAACGTTTCGTCGTGACCTTAGTCGGTGCTTGTCCGAGCTGGCGGAATATACTCAAAAGATCTCTCCTTGCTTACTGATGGATTGACGTGACGATTCGGTCCTTGCCTTCTTGTTTGCCGGCCCGGAGCCGGTCGTCCGCCTCTTTGACGAGCGTGTCGACGGCCTCGAATCCGGTTCGCGTCGTGACACCGAACGTCATCGTGACGCTGAGACGACGGCCGTCATAAATCGTCTCGAGTGATTTGATGCGTTGGCGCAAGCGGTCAATCGTCTCCGTGGCCTCTGCAGTGGACTGGTCCGCCAAGAAGATGAGGAACTCCTCGCCACCCCAACGGACGGCTATCCCGTCGGTTCGGGCAAGCGCGGAGGCGACTTGCTTGAGTACGAGATCGCCGCAGTCATGACCGTGTTGCTCATTGAACGCCTTGAAATGGTCGATGTCCCCTAGAGCGACGGCGTATGGCCGTCCATTGATGACGGCTTCGCGAATCTCATCTTCGACCAATCGGTAACCGGTCGTCCGATTATACAACCCGGTCAGCCCGTCCCGTGAGGCGAGCGTGTGCAACCGTTCGTTCGTCCGCTCGAGCTCGGACGTCACTTCGACGACGGACCCTTCGAAGACGAAAGACAGACCGGCAATCAAGGCGATCGTCGACAAGAGACAAAAGAGGCCCAATATTTGCTCGAAGGACGGCGTGAGCGGTTGCGTCCCTGTCGTCACATTCATATATAGGAAACCGTAGATGGTCATGGCGAGTATCGTCGAGGCGACCCGGATGGACCGACGGACGTTCGGCATGAAGAACACGCCATAGGCGACCATGATGATGAAGTAGTGGACGTTCGCACCCCAACCGAGCACGACCGTCGAGATGATCGCGTTATAGACGACCTCGATGAACAGACCGACGAAGAACGCCCGATAATATCGTTTATGTACAAAATAAAAGGATAGCGTGTAATACAGAATGCTGAGTAGATTCGACCAGGCGAGTACCGTGACGCCGAGTTGCCAAAACGTGATCAAGAACACGACATGGATGAGCCAAGCGAGCGCGTTCCCGTAAAAAGTGATGCGGTAATTATATAGTGTACCGCGACGTTCCTCATAGGCAGTTCCCACGCGAACACCTCCTGAACCTTAGTATACCGAACTGCCATCGATTTGCCCATGGGCGTTCGAGAAACGAGTCAATTTTACTATCTGAAACGCTTTAAATCCGTCCTTATGATTGCGTGAAATAGATATTTCACGCAACGTTCGTTTACACGTCATTTCCACCCGAGACACACATCGACCTACGAACCCGAGAAATAACGTCATATAATCCGGTTTACATAATTAGTTATGGTGAACCAATTGATTTGTTTTAAAAATTTGAAAGAGTTACAGTTGTATGTTAAAAGAAAATAAAGCTTGAAACGGTGATTCAGGTAAAGGTACACTGAGAACGTAAACAAAAGGGGGATTTCAGGATGGACGATCAACGTTTGAAACAATGGCTCACCGAGGCGAAGACGATCGCTGTCGTCGGCGTGTCAGCGAACCCGAACAAGACCGCGAACCAAATCGCAGACTATTTGATTTTGCAAGGTTACACGGTCATCCCTGTCAATCCAACGCTCGAGACGTGGAACGGACGCAAAGTCTATCCGACGGTCGAGAGCATCCCGGGGCGCGTCGATATCGTCGACGTCTTCCGACGCAATGAGTATTTGGCCGGCGTGGCCGAAGATGCCGTCCGACATGGGGATGTCGGTCTCGTCTTCAACCAGCTCGGGCTCACCAGCCCGGACGCCGAGCGGATTGCTCGCGATGCCGGACTCGACTACATCGAAAATCGATGCATCTATGTCGAGCACGCCCGCCTTCTCGGTTAAGACCTACCTCCTTGGTAGGTCTCCTTTTTTTCACGAGCCCCGCTCGCGGAGGGAGGCTTGCCAGAATCCAAAAACAGCTATACAATAGGATAGAAAAACGAACGTGTGTTCGAAATTGAGGTGACGAAGATGTCAACAGACTTATTTAATTACAATGAAGACGCCATCCAGGTGCTCGAAGGACTGACTGCTGTCCGGAAACGTCCGGGGATGTATATCGGTTCGACCGACCATCGCGGCTTGCACCATCTCGTCTATGAGATCGTCGATAACGCGATCGATGAGGCGCTCGCTGGATTCGGTGGCCAAATCGATGTGACCATCCATAAAGATGACGCCATCACGGTACGCGACCATGGGCGTGGTATGCCGACTGGGATGCACGCTTCCGGGAAACCGACGCCAGAGGTCATCTTCACGGTCCTCCACGCCGGCGGTAAGTTCGGCCAAGGTGGCTACAAGACGTCAGGTGGACTCCATGGGGTCGGCGCCTCGGTCGTGAACGCACTCTCGAGCAAGGTCCTCGTCACGATTTATCGCGACGGCAAAGTGTTCGAGCAGACGTTTGCCGACGGCGGGATCCCGCAGACGACGCTCCTCGAGACCGGAAAGACGCGTCAGACGGGGACGAGCGTCTACTTCAAACCGGACGCCTCGATTTTCTCGACGACGACATATAACTACGACACGCTCGCTGAACGGCTCCGCGAATCGGCATTCTTGTTAAAAGGATTGACGATCACGTTGACGGACGAGCGCTCGGATAAAGAAGAGACGTTCCATTACGAGGAAGGGATTGCCGAGTTCGTCCAATATTTGAACGACGATAAGGCGACGCTTCATCCAATCGTCTATTTCGAAGGGACAGAGAACGATATCGAGCTCGAGCTCGCCTTCCAGTTCACGGACGCCTATTCCGAGAACGTCCTCTCGTTCGTCAACAACGTCCGGACTCGTGACGGCGGCACGCACGAGGTCGGCGCCAAGACGGCGATGACCCGCATCGTGAACGAGTACGCCCGAAAGAACGGATTGTTGAAAGAAAAAGACAAGAACCTTGACGGCGGTGACGTCCGCGAAGGCTTGACGCTCATCGTCTCGGTACGGATCCCGGAAGAGTTCCTCCAGTTCGAGGGGCAGACGAAATCGAAACTCGGTTCGCCCGAGGCCCGTACGAGCGCTGATGGTGTCATGGCCAAACAACTGACGATCTTCCTCGAGGAGAACCCGCAGATGGCGACGATGCTCATCAAGAAGGCGATCCGCGCCGCCCAGGCCCGCGAAGCCGCCCGGAAAGCCCGGGAAGAGGCGCGCAACGGCAAGAAGAAGAAACGTTCGAGCATCTTGAACGGGAAACTGACGCCGGCGACGTCGAAGAACGCCGCCAAGAACGAACTGTTCCTCGTCGAGGGTGACTCGGCCGGCGGTTCGGCCAAACAGGGCCGCGACCGGACGTTCCAGGCCATCCTGCCGCTGCGCGGGAAGGTCATCAACTCGGAGAAGTCGAAACTCCAGGACATCATGAAAAATGAGGAGATCAACACGATCATCCACGCGATCGGGGCTGGGGTCGGCCACGACTTCGACCTTGAGGACTGTAATTTCGACAAGATCATCATCATGACCGATGCCGATACGGACGGGGCCCACATCCAAGTGCTCCTGTTGACGTTCTTCTTCCGTTATATGCGCCCTCTCGTCGAGGCCGGCAAAGTGTTCGTCGCCTTGCCACCGCTCTATCGGATTTCGAAAGGGAAAGGCAAGTCGGAACAGTTCGAGTACGCCTGGGACGAAGAAGCGCTCGAGAAGCTCGTCAAAGTGTATAAGAAGGGTTATATCCTCCAGCGCTACAAAGGTCTCGGTGAGATGAACGCCGACCAGCTATGGGAGACGACGATGAACCCCGACACACGGACGCTCATCCGTGTCACGGTCGACGACGCTGCCGTCGCCGACAAGCGCGTCTCGGTGCTCATGGGAGACAATGTCGCCCATCGCCGGGAATGGATTGAAGAGAACGTCGCCTTCGGCCTCCAGGAAGATGATTCGATCATCGCCAATGAACACGTGACTAAAGCGATTGAGGAAGTGATGTAAAGATGTCGACGATTCAACACATTTTAAACTTGTCGCTCGAACAGGTCGTCGGTGACCGCTTCGGGCGTTACTCGAAATATATCATCCAGGACCGGGCCCTCCCGGACGCGCGCGACGGGCTCAAACCCGTTCAGCGCCGCATCCTGTATGCGATGCACCATGAAGGCAACACGAACGAGAAACCGTACCGCAAATCGGCCAAGACGGTCGGTAACGTTATCGGTAACTATCACCCGCACGGTGACAGTTCCGTCTATGAGGCGATGGTACGCCTATCGCAGGACTGGAAGTTGCGTTACCCGCTCATCGACATGCACGGGAACAACGGCTCGATGGACGGCGACTCGGCCGCCGCGATGCGGTATACCGAGGCCCGTCTGTCGAAGATCGCCGGCGTCATGCTGACGTCGATCTCTAAGAACACGGTCGACTATACGCCGAACTTCGACGATTCGACCGAAGAGCCGCTCGTTTTGCCGTCACTCCTCCCGAACCTGCTCATGAACGGGACGACGGGAATCTCTGCCGGTTATGCGACCGAGATTCCGCCGCACAACTTGACCGAGGTGCTCAACCTCGCCATCGCCCGCTTGAAAGGTGAGGTCGAGACGACGAATGACGCATTCCGTTACATGCAAGGACCTGACTTCCCGTCTGGCGGGATCGTCATGGGCAAAGACGGCATCTTGAAGGCGTTCGAGACCGGAAAAGGCAAGGTCATCATCCGTGCCAAATCGGTCATCGAGCCACTTAAGGGAGGTCGTGAACAGATTACCATCACCGAGCTCCCGTATGAGGTGAACAAGGCGAACCTCGTCAAGAAGATGGAAGAGCTTCGCCTCGACCGCAAAGTCGAAGGCGTCGCCGAAGTCCGTGACGAGACTGACCGGACCGGTGTCCGCGTCGTCATCGAGTTGAAGAAGGAAGCCGATGCGGAAGGTGTGCTCCATTTCTTCTTGAAGCATACCGATCTGCAGCTCGCCTATAACTACAACATGGTCGCCATCGTCAACCGGACACCGAAACAGATGGGTCTCTTGTCGATTATCGACGCATACTTGAAGCACGTCGAAGAGGTCGTCACTCGACGCACGACGTTCGAGCTCGACCAGGCGAAGAAACGCGCCGAGATCGTCGATGCGCTCGAACAGGCCATCTCGGTCCTTGACGAGACGCTCGAACTCATCCGTTCGGCCAAAGACAAGTCCGAGGCGAAGCAGAAGCTCATGGAGCGGTTCTCGTTCTCAGACCGTCAAGCCGAAGCGGTTGTCATGCTCCAACTGTATCGGTTGACGAACACGGATATCGTCGAGCTCCAAAAAGAGGCGAAGGCGCTCCAAAAAGAGATTGCTCGCCTCGCCAACATCTTGAACGTCGACGCGACGAAACGGAAGCTCATCTCGAAAGAGTTGACCGCACTCCGTGACGAGTTCGGCGACGCACGACGCTCGGTCATCGAGTCCGAGGTCGAAGAGTTGAAACTGAAGACAGAGGTCATGATCGCCGTCGAAGAGACGATGGTGTTCGTCAGTCGCGACGGGTACGTCAAACGTTCATCGATGCGCTCATATGGCGCCTCGAGCGACGAGATGCCGGAGATGAAGCAGAAAGACCGTCCCGTCCTCGTCACCCAGGCGATGACGACGGACCACTTGCTCGTCTGGACGAACAAAGGCAGTTACTTGCTCATCCCGGTCCATCAGATTCCAGAGTCGAAATGGAAAGACGCCGGACAGCATGTCGCCAACCTCGTGCCGATCGAAGGCGAACAAGTCGTTTCGGCCGATGTCGTCTCGACGTTCGACACCGACGCACACTGTCTGTTCGTGACGCGTGAAGGGATGGTCAAACGGACACCGCTCCGTGACTATGACGCCCAACGCAAGTCGAAGGCGCTCATGGCGCTCAAACTGAAAGGCGACGACGAGGTCGTCTTCGCCGGCATCAGTGACGGGCCTGGCCAACTGTTCCTCGTCTCTGAGCGCGGTTACGGCCTCTGGTTCAAAGAAGATGACGTGCCGGTCGTCGGTCAGCGCGCTGCCGGCGTCAAAGCGATGAACTTGAAGGATGGGGACATGGTCGCCGATGCCTTCGCCTTCTTCACACCGCCGCTGTTCGTCCTTGTGACGCAACGTGGAGCGGTCAAGAAGATGAAGCTCGAGGATCAGTTCGACTGCACGAACCGCAACTTGCGCGGGACGATGCTCATCCGCGAAGTCAAATCGAAACCGCATCAGATTCGCCGTGTGCTCCCGGTGCATGACGATGAAACCCTCCACATCATCGGGAAAGAGAAAGCGAAGACGGTCAAAACGAAGCAGTTGACGCTCTTGGACCGCTACGCCAACGGCTCGTTCGTGTTTGATGAAGAGACGTTCGGAGAGATTGAGGACGTGTATCTCGATTGAGATCGAACTAAAGAAAACCCTGTACCAGAGACCATTGTCTTTGATACAGGGTTTTTCTTATGGATTCAAAGCTCGGCCTCTATCAGATAGCGCTCCAAATCGGCCTGTTGGCGCAAGTGATGCCGGGTATGCATCTCGATGAGGTCGTACCACTCCTGTGCGTTCAGCCAGCCAAAACCACCATGCCGGGCTTTGACGTCACGGTTAGCTGAGCGGACGAGCGGTTCAAGTCGCTTCAAACGCGCAGACAACTCGTCGAGTCGTCGCTCGAGAGTCTCACGCTTGTCCGTGTTGTTCGGAGGTTGGTTCATCTCATCAGGTAAACGGATTTTAATCGGAGGGAACCCACCGGCCTGAAACAATCGTTCACCGAATTCGGTCTTTCCGAGCGGTTGCTCTTCGTGTGAAGCGAGACACCGTTCAATCTCGTCTGCATATTCCTCGGCCACCACGATGATATGGTCGTACATCTGCCCGATTGACCAGACGTCTGCTGCTGCCTGATAGCGCAACTGCCGTTCGGTATAGCCGTCCAAGTCTTCTTTGAACTGGGATAACACTGCCATCGACATATCGTTCCTCCTTTGCCACTGTTCTCACTTCAGTATATCACGGGGAGGATAGGTACTTTCTTATGGGAGCGGGTATTGCTAAAAGGAACAAGCCCATTGTATGGCGAATGGGATAAGAGGATAAATCATGGAGGGATCACTATGTCTCAATGGCTCGACTGGGCCAAACGGCTCCAGGCGCTGGCACAGGCTGGCTTGACGTTTACGAAAGACGAGTTCGATCGCGAACGTTACGTCGAGCTCCAACGAATCGCGACCGAGATGTTCGAACGACAGTCAGACCTCGCCTTGGAGGAGGTCACGAAATTGACGCACGTCGATGGATACCCGACACCGAAACTCGATGTGCGTGGTGTCGTCTTCCGGGACGATGCAATCTTGCTCGTCAAAGAGCGTTCGGACGGGCTTTGGACGTTACCAGGTGGTTTTTGTGAGGTCGGGCTGTCCCCGGCCCAAAATATCATTAAGGAGATTGAGGAAGAGGCCGGGTATGATGTCGTACCGGTGCGGCTGCTCGCGTTGTTCGACATGCATCATCACGACCATCCACCGCTGTCGCAGCATTACTATAAACTGTTCATCGAATGCGAGCTGATTGGTGGAGAGGCGCAGGTGAGCCATGAGACGAGCGAGGTCGCGTTCTTCACGCGGGACAACTTACCACCTTTATCGACCGCACGGAACACACAGGAACAGCTTTATATGTGTTTTGAGGCTAGATGGCAAGAAGATTGGATCACGTTGTTTGATTAAGGGGAGGGGATACTATGAAAGTCACACGGATTGATCACGTCCATCAACTGACATTCTATGCGCCTATATTACCGATTAACGTCCAGTTGATTGAACGGGAGCTCGGACTCATCTTGATCGACACCGCCCTCGAGCGCAATGCGGAAGCGATTTTAGCCTATATCGAGGCACAGGAGCGTCCGCTGCTCGCCATCTTGCTGACGCACGCCCATGGCGATCACGTCGGTGGTGTCGACGCCATCTTGAAGGCGCATCCGCACGCCGAGCTATATGTCTCACGTCGGGATGCCCGTCTCCTTGAAGGGGACAAGACGACCGACCCGGATGAGCGGCCACTTAAACTAAAAGGATCGCTCCCGACCATCCACTCTTTGCCGGATAAGTTGCTCGATCCAGGTGAGCGTTTGTTCGGCCTGAAGGTCTATCCCGCAGCCGGTCATACCCCGGGCTCCATCGCCTATTTCGATGAGAAGGAGCGGAACTTGTTTGCTGGTGACGCGTTCCAGACACGCGGGGGAGTCGCCGTGGCAGGGGATGTGCGCCCGTTGTTCCCGCTCCCGGGAGTCGCGACATGGGACAAACGGGCAGCGGTCGAGCATGCGGAGAAATTGATCGACCTGGCACCGCGCCACACGTTCGTCGGGCACGGACAGCCCGTCGCTGGGACACACCGACTCTATTTGGCACTCAAACGGGCCAAACGCAAGCAAGCACGTCTATTTTCACGATAAGCCGGAGGTGCTGACAGATGGAGTTACGCGAGATTCAGACGACAGATTATCAACTGGCCGAGCAGATGCTCGAGATTCAACGGAACGCTTATGCAGTCGAGGCCGAGCTGATCGGATTCGATGAGATTCCAGCGCGTTATGAGACGGTCGAAGTGATTCAAAATCTGCCAGGAACAAGCTATGGCTTATATAACGACGAGCGGTTGATCGGATTCATCACGGTCGAAGCGGCTGAGAACACGGTCGAGGTCACGAAGTTATGTATCGATCCGACATATTTCAGGGCGAGGCTCGCGACGACGTTGCTCGAACATGTGCTCAGCTTGCATGAAGACAAGCTTGTCTATGTGCATACGGGAAAACATAACGGTCCGGCCAAGAAGCTGTACACGAAGCTCGGGTTCGAACCGAGCGCTGAGTTCGAACCGGAACCGGGTGTCACATTGATTCGATTTACGCGATCTTGAATCCCTTATCTCAAATTTCAGATTCCGTCTCACTACTTTAAGTATACTAAAGGATTGAGACGGAGTTTTATTTTTACTGATAATATATGTTATGTTAACTAGAAGAAAAAAAGAGAAACTCAATGTCAGATTTGACGTCTCTCCTCTCGAAAAAATCAGAATATCTTGTACCAATACAACGTCATGTCGATCCTCGGATTGCCGGTCTGTTTGAGCGTATCGACACCGCCGAGCGCGAACCCTTCTTTCGCATAAAATCGACACGCGATCACGTTATCGTTCTGCGCTTCGAGTGACAATCCCAGCAACGATTGCTTTTTTGCCCACGTCTGCGCAGCTTCTATCAGCAAATGCCCAAGCCCGCTGTTGCGATAGCTGCCACGGACCGCGATGTTCTCGATATAAGCAAAACGGTTCCAGTCTTTCACCACACGGATTTGTCCAATACATGTCGTCTCGTCGAATGCCAAGAATACTTGTTTGTCCTCACTGTTGATGTATTCATGCCAGTCTAGTGAATCGTCTGGGAAGCTCGTCTCATGGGCTTTCTCATATAACTGTTCCTCATACATCCAAACCCCGTCACAAAAGCTCGGGATGATTTTCCCGATGACTGGAAACGCATTATTGGCTTCGTTTACGACGCTGATGGAATACTCATCTAACGCTTTGATCGAGATGTTCGGTGCTTCTTCCATTGCATCTTTCTCCCTTCAAATGTAATGACCGCTCCATCCCAAAACCAAATGGTCTCACTAGACTAGCCGTAAAATGGCGGTCATGAAATCAAAGTCGGTGGGTCTGTCGACAACACTTCAATTACATCATTTGATGTCAGAAACACGTAATGCTGAATATTATAAACCGCTTCGTAAATGTTTGTTGATTCTTCAGCTAGCCATTTTAAATAGCTGGAATCGGTCACTTGAAAGAGTGTCCAATTGCTAAAAAAATCAATGTCATAATGTTTGTATAAATGTTCTAGCGTTCTAATAAGCGTTCCTTCGCCTGTATGTCGATACGACAGCACTAGTCCGTCAAACAAGAATGTATACGTGTTCTCATGCGTATCCATAAACACGAGTCTTAATCCGTCTTTATCATCAATTAGAGCCTGCAGATATAGTTTGGCCGGTATCTCTGGATTGACTGTCCATCTCTCCCATTTTTTCATTTGCCCCCCGCTCTCCTCATTTTAATATGTTACGAATATGCCTTTACTATCTATCATACATGAATTATTAAAGTTCACATGGGTCGGAGTCGGCTGATCAACACGATGATATTTTTGCTTAAACCGTATTGTTCAAACCGACATCCATTGATCTGTTTCATCATAATTACTAAACTGTGTCATTCGATTGAATCCTTCATTCATCAACATGTTAGCGCTTTATGGATTTATGTTTCAAAAATAACTTTAACGCTGTTCATCCGCTTTTAGGAGTTGCCTGTAAGCGTATGTCATGCTATTTTTAGACAGATGATAACTTAAGGAGGAACTTGAATGAAACGTATGACAAAAGGTTTGGCAGCATCACTATTACTGGCTGTCCCGCTCGCGGCGTGTGGTGATTCTAGCACCGATCAGGCCGAAACTTCGCGCTGGGACGAAATCAAAGAAGACGGTACACTCACGGTCGGTACAGCGGGGACACTCTACCCGGCCTCGTTCCGGGAAGAGGATAGCGATACGTTGACGGGGTTTGACGTCGAGCTCATGAAAGAGGTCGGGAAACGCCTCGACCTCGAGGTCCAATTCAAAGAGATGGCGTTCGACAACATGTTGACGAGCGTCCAAAACGGACAAGTTGACGTCGCCGCAAACGATATCTCGGTCACAGAGGACCGTAAAGAGAAGTTCGCCTTCTCGACGCCATATAAGTACACGTACGGGACGGCCATCGTTCGGAAGAGCGACCTGTCTGGGATCGAGTCACTTGAGGATTTGAAAGGCAAAAAGGCCGCTGGAGAAGCGACAACCGTCTTCATGGACGTGGCACGTCAATACGGGGCCGAGGAAGTCATCTATGACAACGCCACGAACGACCAGTACCTTCGTGACGTCTCGACAGGACGGACCGACGTCATCTTGAACGACTACTATCTCCAGACGCTCGCCCTCGCCTTCTTCCCGGAGTTCGATATCACGATTCACCCGGATATCGCCTATAACCCGCAGGAAGTTGCGTTCTTGATGGATAAGGAGAACGCAGAGCTTCAAGAGAACATCGATCGCGTCCTTGCCGAGATGCTTGAAGACGGCACGGTGAAAGAGTTGTCGGAAACGTTCTATAACGGTGCCGATGTCTCGGTCGAACCAGACGTCGACGCGACCATCGTCGAATTGGACTAAGCACTTATGTTCGAAGGTGTGAAATGGGAAGCGATTTTTGACGTCGACCTGGCTGTGCGCTCATTCCCTTATCTGCTAGGCGGTTTGCCGAACACGCTTTGGATCTCATTCGTCAGCATGTTCTTCGGCTTGTTGCTCGGTCTCGTGCTCGCCCTTGGGAAACTGTCACCGTCGCGGTTGCTACGGTTCCCGTCGACGTTCTATATCTCGTTCATGCGGGGGGTACCGATTTTGATTATCCTGTTCATCTTATATTCAGGGTTTCCATTCATCGGCATCGAGTTCGCAGCGCTGACGGCGGCAATCATCGGGTTCAGTCTGAACTCGGCGGCCTATATCGCGGAGATCGTCCGGGCTGCGATCCGTGCCGTCGATCCAGGACAAGTCGAGGCGGCCCGCTCGCTCGGGATGAACAAGTGGTTGACGCTGAAAGGGGTCATCTTACCTCAGGCGACGCGGATTGCCCTCCCCCCGCTTTCGAACGTGTTCCTCGATTTGATTAAAGCGAGTTCGCTCGCCGCCATGATCACGGTTCCGGAGATTTTCAATAAGGCGAAAATCGTCGGGGGTCGGGAATTCGATTATATGACCGTCTATTTGGTCGTCGCCTTGATCTATTGGGGCATCTGTACGTTCATGTCGTTCTTCCAGGACTGGCTGGAGCGGCATTTCGAACGCTATTTGGATACACCGAAACGATGACTGACTTGCCTCATACAGGCAGGTCAGTTTTTTTGTCGGGCGGTTATTGCGAAAGTGACATGGTATAGTCAACCTATTCCATATTGCGATTCAAAGGAGAGACGTCGCCTATGTTCTCAAAATTATTATTCGGATCATCCGTTCTCATCACACTTACGTATATTTTGTTCGACGGGCCAACATGGGTCAGCGTCCTGCAACCTTTCACAAGCATGATTGTCTTGTATTACTTGATCATCGAGTTCCCGAGCCGTAAGAAAGCGAAAACGTCTTCTTCGGATTGACCATGATCGACCTACATATTTAGCAACACCGTTCTTTAGCGTTCCATCTCGGTCCGCGAGTGTGCTATGATTTTTATAAATATTCAGAAAATAGACGGGGGACTTACATTATGGTGCAACAATGGACGACACATTTAAACGATCAAGTGATCGGGCAGTCGAAGGCGATTAAGCTGTCGACGATCGCTCTCCTCTCCGGGGGCCACGTTCTGCTCGAGGACCGGCCTGGTACTGGCAAGACGACGCTTGCACGAAGCCTGGCCACATCGGTCTCAGCCGCGTTCCAACGCGTGCAATGTACACCGGACACGCTACCGAGTGACATTTTAGGGATGGAGCTGTTCAATCCGACGACGGGCACGTTCGAACGCCGGACTGGACCGATTTTCACGTCAATCTTGCTCGTCGATGAGATTAACCGGACGACACCTAGGACACAGTCGGCACTGCTGGAGGCGATGCAGGAGCGACAAGTGACGCTCGGTGAGGTGTCGCTTCGTCTACCGGACCCGTTCTTCGTCATCGCGACGCAAAATCCGTTCGATGGGCAAGGGACGTTCCCGTTGCCGCAGGCTCAACTCGACCGCTTCTTGTTCAAACTGTCGCTCGCTCCGTTGTCTCGGGAGTCGGAACGCCGGTTGCTACGGAACGAGCATTTGAGTGCGACCCCGTTCACGTTGCAACAGACCGAACTTGCCGAGATGCAGCAAGCCGTCCGTGATGTCTTGTTCCACGAGGCGATGGAGGACTATCTCCTCGATTTCGTCGAGGCGCTCCGTCATCACCGGGATATCGAGGTCGGACCGAGCCCGCGGGCGACGCTCGCCTACACGATGGCGGCTCGGGCGCATGCCTATATGGACGGACGGGATTACGTATCACCGGAAGACATCCGCGCGCTCGCCTTGCCGATTCTCGGACACCGCATCGTCTTGACGGTCGAGGCGTCGCTCAAGACGAAGCCGTCTAAATTGATCAAGTCCGTTTTGGAGACCATCCCGGTCCCGTCAGAGGTGTGATATGCAACTCGTCAGCCCTCGCTACCTCGAGTCCGGGTATATGTGGCTCTTGTTCGTCGTCGGGGTGTTCACCGCCCTATACGGCAACGTCTTCCTCGCGAGTGTGATTATCGGTTTCAGCCTGTATGCGCTCATCATGCCGGAGTTGTTGTTCCGGCTCGCTGAATACGTACATGTCGAAGTGACCGACGAGCTGAAGCTGTTCCCGAACGATGAAGAGACGTATACAATCAAATTGGTTTCAACGGCGCCTGTCCCGCTCGGTGTCGTCCGTCTGTCAGGATATCTCCATCCTACCGTCGAGTCGGAGGAACACGCCTTCTGGCGCCAAGAGAACTATGTCGGACGCGAGGCGGCCGTCGCCTATACGCTCCCGCTCAAGGCGATTCGACGCGGACCGATCCGCATGGAGGCGATCGGTATGGAGATTCGTGACCCGCTCCGTATGTTCTCGCTCTATAAGGAAGACCCGCTCGACCGCATCGGCTATGTCTTCCCTGAATTCCTGCCTTATCCGATTCCGAAGCGCCCTCCGACGTTACCTGGGGAGGAGATGGTCCGTCATAGCGCCTACCGTGACCCGGAGACGTTCCAGTCAGTGGCGCCGTATCACGGCCAGCCGATGCGACAACTGTATTGGTCGGCCTATGCGAAAACGGGGGAACTGCTCGCCCGGACCGAGCAACCCGTCCAAGCGAACGAATATGTCGTCGTGCTCGACTTGCTGACGAAAGACGGACGCGCCCTCACCCATCAGATGGAGCGGTTGATTTCGCAGGCTGCGGCGCTATGCCGCGACTTCGAGAAAGAGAACGCGAGCTATGGGCTGATTGTGCCGACATTGACGAAGGAAGGGATCACCTATGACCTCGCACCGGGGAGCGGTGAGACGCATTTCCGCAAGGTCATGACGACGCTCGCCTGTCTATCGGAGCGTGATTTCCCGCTCGCCCGGTCGCTGTTCGAACGGAAAGTCGCCAAATACGGCGGCAGCCAATCGATTCTACGGCTCGGAGGTGACGGCCGATGAGACTACTTTGGTGGGTATTTGCCGCTTTCTATGTCGGTCACGCGTTTCCACTCGTCTTTCTCTTGACGCTCCGATTGCCGCGCAACTGGCAACTCGGTGTTCAGACGGCCCTCAGCATCGCCGCCCTTTGGTTTTCCTATGAGATGAGCGTGACGTTGCTCTTGTTCACGTACGTCCATGCCTTTATCCGGACGCTCGACTGGACGGACCGTTACGCGATCGCCAGCGTGCTCTTCCTGATCGTCGATTGGTTGTCCCCGCCGGCGTCGCAGCCGCTCGCGATGATCGTCTTCCCGTTCTTGTTCTTGTTTTGGCAGCGGAGCCTATATTATCGCCGTGACTATAAACGGATGCTGTCGACGCTCGTCGTCGCCCTCGCCGTCGGTCTCGGACTGGCCGTCATCATCCGGACGATCAAAGAGTTATTGTTCGGTAACCTCGTCGCCTGGATTCGTCCCATCTTCGTGTGGATCGGGGGTTGGTTCGATGGGTTCAACTTGGATCCGACCGACCGCGTCAACCGGATTCTCGTTCCTGACAATCCGAACATCGATGCCGAGACGATTTCGAATGAGACGTTGCTCGAATCGGCAACGAATCAATCACTGTTCTTGATTCTGGCGTTTCTCGTCCTTCTGGTCGGGTTGGTCGCCTTGTTCATCTACTTGCAACGCCGTAAAGAGATACAAGAGGCTGTGACGGTACCGAAACAGCGCCATCAAGCGGCGGATGCCGTCCGTCGCGTCACACGGGCCCCACGTCACGTCCGTTTGCTCGATGCCGGGCGCCGGCTCGAACAGGCCCATCCTCGTCATCGTGAGGAGACGGTCATGGAATGGTTCGACCGCATCGGATTCAGCGAAGGGAGTCGCTTCGCCGTCTGGCTCGAGGCCGCCGAGTACGGGGAGAAAGAAGCCCCGGTACCCATTGTCGAGGCGTTCGAACGACATGTCACCCAGACGCTCAAAAAATAAGAGACCAGTCAGTTCGCCGGGCACTCCCGGACGGTCTGACTGGTCTTTTTTAAAGGATTGGGCTGAGCAAACGTGACACGCTCTCTTTGAAACGGATCCATTTCGTTCGTGTCTCATAACGCTCAATCGTTAACCTGTCGGCACATGCGAGGTCTCGATTGAATGCATCGATGACAGACTGGGCAACGACTTCGTCATAGACGAGCGCTGAGATCTCGAAATTGAGACGGAAACTGCGCGCGTCGATGTTCGTCGTTCCGATCGAGGCGACCTCGCCATCGATGACGAGCGTCTTCGCATGGAGGAACCCACCTTCATACGTATATACTTCGGCACCGTAGCGGACGAGCTCGGCCGCATTCGTATACGTCGCCCAGTAAACAAACATGTGATCCGGCTTGTTCGGAATCATCAGGCGGATCTTCGTCCCAGACATGAGCGCGTTACGGCAGGCGTCAAGGAAGCTAGCGTCAGGGATGAAATATGGGGTCTGGATGTAAATCGTCTCTTTCGCCTCGGTGATCATCTTGACGAGCATATTTTTCAAGTGCTCGGTCGACGAGTTCGGGCCAGATGTGACGATTTGTACCGGTGACCGGGACGTCTCGAGTAGAGAAGTCGGCCAAAGGAAGTCTTCTTTCTCGGCCCGATGTTTCGTCGGTACGGCACGGTTCCAATCGAGGAGGAAACGCTCGAGCAATTCACGAACCGCCTCCCCTCTCATCCGCAGATGCACATCGCGCCAATAGCCGAACTGACGATTCGTCCCGAGGTATTCATTCCCGACGTTGAAACCGCCGATATAGCCGATCTCCCCATCGATGATACATAGCTTTCGGTGATTCCGGTTGTTGACGCGGAAGTTGATACCGAGGCGTGACGGGAAGAACGACTTCACCTCGCCGCCGTGCACGAGGAGCTGTTTGAAATGGGAGCGTCGCAATCCCCGTGAGCCGACGGCGTCATAGAGCAGACGTACTTTGACGCCTTCCTTGGCCCGGCGCGTGAGTGCCTCGATGAGCGCTTGGCCGAGCGAGTCATTTTGAATGATATAGTACTGGATGTTGATTTCCTGCGTCGCCATCTCGATGTCATGGAATAATGCTTCGAACTTCTGCTCGCCATCATGGATGACCTGAATCGCATTATGATACGTCACGAGCGCATTTGTGGAGGATAAGTTCAAGCGGGCGAGCCTTCGATATTTTGACAAGAGCGGGTCATGGGCGAAAAGCCCTTCATGCGCATCAAGCTCGGTCAATTGGTCGTCGACGTGTTTGGCGTACTCGTGACGACGCTCCTCGTCGACCTGATAAAAGTTGTTCGATTTGATTAACCGTCCGAAGAAGATGTAGATGAAGAAACCGAGCAGTGGGATGAAAAACAGCACGAGCAACCAAGCCCAGGTCGAACCAATGTCACGCCGCTCGAAGAAGATGATGGTGACGGCGAACGTTACGTTCAGGACAATCAGTACGATACCAAGAATACTGATGATGATTTCAGTTGGGACCATCTCGACGCCTCCTTTATCCTCTAGTTTACCCGATGATGGGCAAAACGAAATGCTCGTTTACAGATACCGCGTCTACAACACAAAAAAACACCGCGCCTGCGGTGTTTTTTGGGTAAATCGATTAGTTTAAGACTTTGATTGTGATTGATTTACGACCGAAGTTGAGCGCTTGCTCTTGTGTCGGCATCAAGATATCGATTTTGTTACCTTTGATGGCGCCGCCAGTATCTCCAGCGATTGCTTCGCCGTAGCCTTCAACCCATACTTTAGAGCCGAGTGGGATGACTGAAGGGTCAACCGCGATGACTTTTTGGTTCGGGTTCGAGCGGACGTCGATTCCTGTTGCCGTGATTCCTGAGCATCCTGCACAGTATGGCGTGTAAGCCGTTGCTTCCACAGTCATCGTCTTACCTGAAGCCGGAGCTTGGGTTTGCGTTGTAGACGTAGACTGTTTCGTCACTGGTGCAGATGTTGATGCTTTTGGTTTAGCGGCTGGTGCACTGTTTGCAACCGATGCTGCGTTGGCACCTTTTACAGAGAATTGTTGACCAGGGAAAATAAGATCTGATTTAAGACCGTTCCATGTCATCAATTGGTTGACAGATACGCCGTTGTTTGTCGCGATGCGATACAACGTGTCGCCTGCTTTAACTGTATACGTTTTTGAAGCGCTTGAAGCTTTAGCTTCTGACTTCGCAAGCTTCAATACTTGGTTTGGATAAATCATATTAGAGTTTAAGCCGTTCGCTTGTTTGATATCATTTACAGATACGTTGTTGTTCACGGCGATACGGTAAAGTGTATCCCCAGACTGAACTGTGTGTGTTGATGCTGCCGAAGCTGGAGCAGCGACTCCTAAACTAAGGCCAGCGAGTGCCGTTAGTGTCAATAGTGGTTTTTTCATAAGAATATTCCTCCCTTTTCTAACGCCCCCTTACTGTAACACCTGTATATTTCACTGCCGTTACAGCCTGATATGAGAGTGATATCAGTTCAGTTACAGAAGCTTTCAGCGAGATGAGAGGAATCTGATTTTTTACAATCCAAATACAAATGGCTTTGTTGAGCCATTTTCGTCTATACTAAGGAGAAGAGAAAGGAGGTTTTAGTCTTTGGAACTATTACTGCTATATTACATTGTGACTAATTTACTAGCGTTTATGTCATTTTTCCTCGATAAACGCCGTGCGAAATCAGGGGAATGGCGAATTTCAGAACGAACGCTGCTCATTCTTGTCTGGATCGGTGGGGCATTCGGCGCCTATCTCGCGATGCGCCTCTTCCGTCATAAGACGTTGAAGCCGATGTTTCGGATCGGTGTCCCGATTGCCATCTTGGTGCACGCCGGTATCACGGGCTGGTTCATCTTCTGACGCCATTATATAGAAGAAACTTGTTCGCACTGTCCAACGGAGATGTGGTCGAAATGTCTGGATTGACGCTTGATAACGAGAAAACGAAGTCTCCACCCGGTGTGAAACTGAAATAAATGTTTGATTGTTGAGGTGAAGGGATGAAAGTCGAAGCAGACATGATTGATGTCCAGTCGTGGACCGAACGGACGATGGAGATCGGATTCACGACTAATGAACAGTTTCAAATCTGGCTGGTCACCCAAGGTCAAGTCGAGGTCCGGATCAACGGTACCCGTTCAAGGCTTCGGGCCGGAATGGCATTGATGCTCGACCGCGGACAGGTCACAAAAGTCGAACGGACAGATGACTCGTTTCACATGAAGATGCTTCATGTCGACCCGTTCGACTTGGTGGCACCGCCGCTCGCGGAGCAATACGTCACACCGTTCATCGAGAAGATTGGCCATCACATGCTGCATCCGGCTGAACCGGGTGACAAAGCCATCCTCGAGACGCTTCATAAAGTAATCAGGAGTTTAAAGAAAGACTCGGCTTTCGCGTTGCTCGATGCGACACTGCAGCTTGTCGTCGTCTGGCGCTATTGGATTCAACGGCCGCCCGTGACGAGGCGGCATGGACAGGAGCGCATGCAACGCATGATTTCCTATATACACGACCATGACACGATGAAGCTGTCGCTCGAAGACATCGCCGCTGCCGGTGGACTGAGCCGGGCGGAATGTTGCCGTTACTTTTCAAAATGGGGGGACACATCGCCGCTCGCCTATGTCCAAGACGTCCGGATGCAGCGGGCCGCACGTCTGTTATGTGAGACGGACAGTCCGGTCGCTGAAGTAGCGAACCGGCTTGGCTTTACGAGCGTGAGCCATTTCGTGCAGACGTTTAAGAAAGTACATAACCGAACGCCGCTCGCGTTTCGCAAGCAGAAGACATAACAAAAGCCGACACGCACGTGTCGGCTTTTCTCGTTAACGGGCGGTCCAACCGCCGTCTGCTTTCAAGACGTCACCATTGACGAAACTCGAATCGTCGGAGGCGAGGAACAACGCGACCTTGGCGATCTGCTCCGGTTCACCCATCGGTGCCTCCCCTGCCCCTTGAATGGCCCGCATCCCGAGCTCGCTCGGCGCGGTGATGGTGGCGCCGATATTCGTATTGACCCCGCCCGGTGCGATGGCGTTGGCCCGAATCTTGTTGAACGTACCGTACGTGGCGGCGATATTTTTCGTCAAGCCGATAAGTGCGTGCTTCGAGGCGACGTACGAGGCACCGCCGCGTGTCCCGAACAAGCCACCGACCGAGGCGTTATTGATGATGACGCCTCCCGTTTCTTGCTTGTCCATGATGGTGATCGCGGCCCTGGCCAGTTTCATCGGTCCGGTCAAATTGACGGCGATGACACGGTCCCATACCTCGTCGGTCACTTCGCCGACGGTCAAAAAGTTGTCCATGATGCCGGCATTGTTGACCAAGATGTCGAGCGAGCCGAACGTGCTCGTCGCCGTCTCGACCATCTTGTCGATATCTTCTTGCTTCGTGACGTTCCCGGCGACGCCGACGGCTTCCCCACCGCTCGCTTTAATCTCTGAGGCGACCGCCTCGACAGAGTCCCCGTTCATGTCGACGGCGACGACGCGTGCCCCTTCCTCGGCAAACAGTTTGGCGATGGCCCGTCCCATGCCTGACCCCGCCCCGGTGACAATTGCCGTTCTACCCGATAATTTCACACCGCATTCCTCCTTGTTGAGACAACTCAAGAACGACAGAGAAAACGACAAGTGCAATTTACTCACGTGTCATTAGTCTATACCCGGATTTGGAGGAAAACGTATCTCTGTTTGGAAGAATCTGCTTCTGTTAAAGTTGTCAGTCACGTACAATGAAAAGATACAGATATTGGGAGTTGGAAGGTGGGATTCGATTGCGTCATTATTATACTGAAGTGATGGGAAACGGGTGTCCCGTTATATTTTTACCGGCTGGAGGATTCACCGGAGAAGAAGGCCGATCGCTCGCTGAGGCGCTACGCGACGACTTCGAGGTGCATTTGCTGGATTTGCCAGGGTTCGGGCGAAGTGAAGGAATCAATCGAGTTGTGACGTCCAAACAGTTGGCGGATTGGGTCAACGACTACGTCGTCACACATCGACTCGGACCTGTACACGTTATGGCGCATTCGCTCGGCGGCGCGGTCGGTCTCGCTTTCGCCACGCATTATCCCAAGCAAGTGGAGCGGCTCGTCTTGCTCGACCAAGGCCATAAGGCGTTCCCACGCGTTCCGTTGAGAGAATATGGCGTGTTCGGCCTGGCCGTCCCGCTCCTGAGCGGACTTTATCGTCTGTTCGGACCTCGACTCGTCCGGAAAATCGAGACGAAGGTCATTTCAGATGAAGGTACATCTCCAGTTACAGAGGAACAGGTTAAGGCTTTCTGCGCACAGACAGGTCTCACTGAACGAGACGAGATTCGACGTGCGTTGAACGACCCGGCCAAACTCGGACGAGGCGGATTGAATCTGTTGTTCGGCTTCTATCACCTTGACGTGCCGCAGCTCATGCGATCACTTCAAGTCCCGACCTTGCTTATTTACGGCGATTTTGTCGGACTGGACGACAAAGAAGCTCGAGTGACGAAGTCAGCCATGATGGACCTGCAACGGCATGAGCTGCCGATCACTTACATACGAATGACAGGCGGCCACTTCGTCCATTGGAATCCAGCGTTCCCGATTGAACAAGTGCGACAGTTTTTACAAGTCGAGAAAGTAAGCGGTCTGTCATGAACCGTCAGCAAAAGATTGTCCTCGTTCTTGTGTGCTTATTGTTGGTATATGCCGGAGTGGCCTGGGCATTTGATTCGACGAAGCAGCTACAGTTGCCCGAGGGAGCGGAACCGATTCTCACTTACCCCGTTGATGACCGTGACATGAGTCTTCGCTTTTTCACGAACAGTTATACCGTCGAGGAATGGAGCGACGAGCCGGTTGCGCAAAGCATAGGTCTTGAACTTACTGTCGACAATCAGGTTCGGTCGATTACATCTGAATCGCTGTCCGAAGCAGGCATCACGTGGTCGACTTTCGGCCAATCATGCGGAGATCCGTCAGCATGTTCCCCGTACGATATCCTTTACGGGATGAACCACGGCGAGACGACCCGAGTCTTCGTCGAGTTGAACGGGGAACGGTTCGAACCGGAACTGTTGAAGACGAAGGCCGGGAATGATGTCTGGTTCGTGCTCGTCGACCAAATCGAATCGATTGAATCCATCACCGGCTACAATGCTGCGGGAGACGTATCGTACCGTTTCAATAACTAAAAAAGAGACGGAGGACGATTGTCCTCTCATCTCTTAGCGTTCGCAGGCGATGCCGTCCTTATCACGGTCTTTTGATTTGTTCGCTTCGTATAACGAACTGTTGGCGTAAGGCTTGTATTTCGTCTTCCCGCCTTTGTTTTTCGTCGTCTTCGTTTTGGCGACACCGCCTTTGTACGTCTTATTCAGTTCGGTGCAATTCTTAAATTTTTTCGGTGCGGCGTCCACGGTTTCTGACGGCGCGATGCTCAGCGTGAACAACGCGATGCCCGCGAGGGTCGCACGAAGTAGCTTCTTCATAGTTGTTTCCTCCTTGGTAACAAACGATATGCGTATTAATTCTTGTTTATTATAAGGGCAGTTATGATGAATCCCCTGATTTTTAAAAATAGTTGAAGGAAGGTAACATCTATGGACTTACTTATATTGATGCAGGACCGGGCCCTCCCGTTACTGCTGCTCGCACTATTTCTCATTCTGAACGTGGTGTTCGTCATCGGGATTTGGAAACGACGACGCCACTTCTCCAAAGGTTTTCTCGTGTTCGCGAGCTCGCTTGCGTTCCTACTCATGACGTCATCGGTCATCCTCATCATGTTCACGATGTTCATCGGCTACAACCAGTGATGCCTTCTATCCGATGATATCCGTATCAAAATCATCGAGTGCCCCTACGATGTTCGAAGTATGATGAATGCAGAAAGGAGGGAATACTGATGCTTGAATCACTGAACCGATTGATGGACCACATCGATCAACATCTAACAGAAGACATCACGAGTGAGGATATCACACGCATCGTCGGGGTGTCCGACTATCATTTTCGACGCATGTTTTCCTATATGGCCGGGATGACGCTCAATGAATACATCCGAAATCGTCGGCTGTCAGAAGCAAATAAGGACTTGATTCATGGGAAATCGGTCACGGACGTGGCGTATACGTATGGCTACCAATCCGTCGACGGGTTCTCTCGAGCGTTTCGAGACTGGTGTGGCTTTTTACCGTCTGAAGTGATCAAGAACAAGATTCAAAAGTCATTCCCGAAATTCACTTTCTTCATCGACATCAAAGGAGGAATTTCAATGGAATTCAAATTAGAACACAAATCTTCATTCAACGTCGTCGGCGTGTCCAAACGCGTCCCGATTCAGTTCGAAGGCGTGAATCATGACATCGTCGAGTTGGCGCAGTCAATCACGGAGCAACAGCGAAGCGAGATGCATCAATTGGCGGACCTTTATCCAAATCAAGTGCTCAACGTGTCGTACGACTTCGATGAAGGCTATTTGGACGAAACGGGTTCACTCACGCACATGATTGGCTTCGCGACGACACAAGATAATCCGTACGAGGATCTTGAACAGATTACGATCGAGTCGAACCTGTGGGCCGTCTTCCCGAATACCGGCCCGTTCCCGGAGACGCTCCAGGAGACGATGGCCAAGACGTATGCCGAATGGCTGCCGACGTCGGGCTACGAACTGGCAGACTTGCCAAGCATCTCGTTCACGAAACATGACGGACCGTCGGAAAACGTCTATAGCGAAGTGTGGGTGGCGGTCAAACCGAAAACGACGTAAGCACAGAAAAATACCTCTTGAAGACAATTGTC
The DNA here is from genome assembly GCF_000416965.1 of Exiguobacterium chiriqhucha RW-2. GTDB lineage: Bacteria > Bacillota > Bacilli > Exiguobacteriales > Exiguobacteriaceae > Exiguobacterium > Exiguobacterium chiriqhucha. The sequence continues at coordinate 679,507 of NZ_ATCL01000020.1, read as the reverse complement.
TTCAAGAGGTATTTTCGTTTACTTCGAAGGCTCGTACGCGAGCGCTTCCCCGTTCGTTTCAATCACATGCTTATACCAATCGAACGAGTCTTTCTTCATCCGCTCCATCGAGCCGTTGCCTTCATTGTCACGGTCGACATAAATCATACCGTACCGTTTCTTCATCTCGCCCGTCGTGAACGAGACGATGTCGATGATGCCCCATGGCGTGTAGCCGATCAAGTCGACGCCATCATAGACGACCGCTTGTTTCAACTGCTCAATATGCGCCTTCAAGTAGTCGATGCGGGCCGCATCATGAATCTTCCCGTCGACGATCTCATCGACAGCACCGAATCCGTTCTCGACGATGAAGAGCGGGATTTGATAGCGGTCGTACAACCGGTTGAGCACATAGCGGAGACCGACCGGGTCGATTGACCAGCCCCAATCGCTCGACTTGATGTACGGGTTCTCGACGCCGTTCGGTAGACCACCGTTGACGATGTCGCCGCTGTTATCGGCGACGACGTCACTCTTCACGGTCGTCGACATATAGTAACTGAAACCGAGGTAATCGACGGTCCCATTCTTCAAAATCTCTTCGTCCCCATCGAGGAACGGGATGGAATAGCCTTCACGCTCGAACTCGTTCAAGGCGTAGCTCGGATAGACCCCGCGCACTTGCACGTCCGGGAAGAAGTAACGCTGACGCATCATTTCTTCAGCGAGCATGACATCGTCCGGGTTCGACGAGAACGGATAGATCGGAACGTGTGATACCATCGCCCCGATTTCGAAGTCTGGGTTGATGGCTTTCCCTTTTGCGACGGCGAGCGCGCTCGCGATTAACTCATGGTGCCCCGTCTGATACATCACTTCACGGGCGTTCTCCCCATCTTCGACGATGACGCCAGAGTTCGTCCATAAGAAGAGCGGGTTGTTGACGTCCATCTTGTTGTTGATCTCGTTGAATGTCATCCAATATTTGACCTTGTCTTTGTAGCGGTCGAAACACACCTCGGCGAAACGGACGAAATGGTCGACGACTTTACGGTTGCGGAACCCGCCGTACTCACGAGCGAGGTGAAGCGGCATCTCGAAGTGAGACAATGTGATGATCGGCTCGATGTCGTGCTTCAACAGTTCGTCGAACAAGTCGTCGTAAAATTGAAGACCGGCTTCGTTCGGCTCTGCATCGTCGCCGTTCGGGAAGATCCGGCTCCAGCCGATCGATGTGCGGAGACATTTCAACCCCATCTCGGCGAAGAGCGCGACGTCTTCTTTATAACGGTGGTAGAAGTCGATCGCTTCATGGTTCGGATAAAACTCGTCCGGCTCGACCTTGTCTGTGATACGACGCGCGACACCATGGGCGCCTGCTGTCAACACGTCAACGACGCTCGGCCCTTTGCCGTCGGCGTCCCAGCCGCCTTCAAATTGGTGGGCAGCTAGCGCGCCGCCCCATAGAAAGTCTTTTGGTAATGTCTTCATAATAGTTCCTCCTTATTGATTAACAATCGTGAGCATTGGTGTCGTCGTGTCTGTCTGATTACTTGCTTGGACGAGTACGTCAGCGTATGTCGCGCTGTTCGTCACGATGACAGGTGTGATGCTTGAAATATTATGTGCAGCGATCATGTCACGGTCGAACGTCGTCAACACATCGCCCGCTTTAAAGCTATCCCCGTCTTTGACGTGTACGGTGAACGGTTTCCCATCGAGCGTCACCGTATCGAGACCGACGTGAATCAACAACTCGATTCCCGTGTTCGAACGGAGACCGATCGCATGTTTCGTCGGTGCGATCATGACGACCGTCCCGTCAAACGGTGCAATGACCTTATTCCCGTCTGGCTCGACGGCATAACCTTTCCCCATCGCCCCGGAGGCGAATACATCGTCCGGAACATCGCTCAAGGCGATGACTTTTCCAGAGAGCGGTGAAGCAATCGTCTCTTCCTGGACGAGCGTCGCACTCGCTTCTGCCGTCGCAGGTGTTTCCGTCACTTCTGTCACTTGTTTGGCTGTGTCTTCTCCGAAACCGAAGATTTGAATCAAGACGACCGGAAGGATAATGGCGATTGCTGTCCCGATTAACAGTCCCCAAATCGAGGTCGGCACGTCTTCACTGATTCCGTTCACAAGGGTGAGCGGACCCGGGAGACCGGCGTAAGCGAAATAATACGGGTTGAAGAAACTGGCCACGATGGCTCCGACGGCCCCCGAGATACATCCAAAGATGAACGGTTTCTTGAAGCGGAGTGTCACCCCGTAGATGGCAGGCTCCGTGATTCCGAATAGTCCAGTAATCCCAGCCGAGACACCGACTTTTTTGATTTCTTGGCTCTTCGCTTTCAAGATGACACCGAGGACGGCGCCGACTTGGGCGATGACGGCAATCGTCTGATATGCCTGGAACGAGTCACGGCCATACAAATCGAAGTTTGCGAGCACCATCGGCGTCACACCCCAATGGACCCCGAAGATGACGATGACTTGCCAGAGACCACCGATAATCGCACCAGCGAGCATCGGGGCGTTCTCCGCCAAGAAGTTGTAGCCGTTGGCGATTCCGACCGCACCCATCGTCGTGATCGGTCCGATGACGAGAATCGTGAGCGGCACCATGAGTACCAAACTGAAGAACGGTACGAACAGAGGACGAATGACCTCGTTCATGTGTCGGTTCAAGAACCGCTCGACGTAAGATAAGATCCAGACGAGGAAGAGCGGTGGCAATACCGATGACGTATACGTCGTACCTGACAAGGCGAGACCGAGGAAACTGATCGTCTCCCCTGACGTGATGCGAGCCGCCATCTCGGCCCATGTCGGACTGACCAAGGCCGCACTGGCTGCGACGGAGATGAACGTGTTCGTCTTAAAGTGTTTCGATGCCGTGATGGCGATGAAAATCGGTAAGAACGTGAACGGTGCCCATGAGATGAAGCTGAACACTTCGTACGTCCCCGTCTCGGCGAAACCGTCGAACAACAATGTCGTGATGATGAGTACCCCTTGCAAAATCCCGGCTGCGGCCAAGATATAGATGAACGGTGCGAATACGGCGGACATCGTCGCAATGATGCGGTTAAGGACGGTCCCCTTGTTTCCGTCTTCGACCTCAGTCCCTTCGATTTGCACCAGTTTCGTGAACTCATCGAACACTTCCCCGACATGCTGCCCGATGACGACCTGGAACTGGCCACCCGTCTCGACGACCGTGATGACACCTGGCATCGCCATGACTTGTTCTTTCGCTTGCGGATTCGACCGCTTCAAGACGAGGCGGAGTCGCGTCGCACAGCGCGCCGCATTGATGACGTTGTCTTCCCCTCCGACGGCCTCTAAAATATCCCGAGCCAGCTTTGAATAATCCCGAACTTTACTCAACTGAAAACCCTCCTTTGATGTAACGCTTACATTTTGTACACCCTTACTATAATTGTACCGGTACAATTAATCAATAGCGATACAATAAATAGTTTGTGAACGTTTCGTAGACATGTGTGTGGTATAATGAAGGCAACATTTTTAAGTAGATGAGGGATGAGCGTGCTTAAATATCAACAAGTGGCAGCAGAGATTGAACAGTACATCAATCAACATGATTTGAAGCAAGGAAATAAACTGCCCGTCCTCGAGCAGTTGATGAGCCAATATGCCGTCAGCAAGAGTACGATCACGAAAGCACTCGAATTGCTTGAGCGAAAAGGCGTCATCTTTCAATTACGGGGGAGCGGCATCTTCGTCCGGCGCCACAACCGGCCGGGCTATATGAGTCTGTTCTCGACACAAGGGTTCAAGAGTAACCTCGGTGACCGGGTGTTGACGTCGGACGTGCTCGACGTCTCGGTCACGAAACCGGACGTGACGGTCGCACAGAACCTTGGCATCGACGTGACAGATGACGTCTATCGCGTCGAGCGGGTCCGCTTCGTCGACGGCGAGGTGTTCTGTTACGAGGAGTCGTACTATGTGAAGGCGATCGTTCCGTATTTGAACCGAGAAATCGTCGCCGACTCGATCTTCGATTACGTACAAGGCGCACTCGGTGTCACCATCGGCTTTTCGGACATGTACATGCAGGTCGGTCGACTGACTGAGACGGAAGCCGGCTATCTAGGTTTACAGACGGACGACCCGACGCTCCGCATCGAGACGATTTTCCATCTTTCGAACGGGAAGCCGTTCGATTATTCACGCATCACGTATCATTACGAACACTCACAGTTCGTCGTTCAGGCGAACGGGCCGTACATGTGAAAACACCGCTCTACGCGATTTGCGTGGAGCGGTGTTTTTGTGTGGCTCAGACGAGCGGTTTTCGCTTTAAATCAATCACTGACGTTTACATTTCACTTTCTCCATCGCCTTCGGTAAAAAAGATAAGCGAGCGGGAGCACCGCCAACAACGCGAGTCCGAGCATCCAATATGATATTGGCTCTGTCGTCTGAACGTCACCTGAACCACCAGTAAGCGCATCTCCTGGTTGCGCTTCGGTGTTGGATTGTGTCTCGACCAAGCGTTTCTGATACATCTCGAGCGTGATCGTGTCTCCGTCGATGAACCGTTTCGCATCGGTCGTCAAGGCGGTCAACGTCTTTCCATCATAGTCAAACCAGGCATTCTCTCGCGCGGAATGGACCAATGTACCGGACACATCAGCTAAGGCAATGGCCAACTCGTCACCATACCCGAACGTGGAGAAGGCGAAGAGGCCCGGTTCTTGCTCGTACGTCCCGATGACATTTCTCGGCTCCCCATCTTGTAGGACGGCTGATACGTACTCCTTACTCGAGACGAACGTACACATTTCGTCCGACGAATAACAGGATTGCGCGGCAATCATCACTTCATGGAGCGAACCGAACGAGATGGCGCGACTTTCCGTCAAGTGATAGTTACTCGGGTCGTCTCCTTCGATATGGTCGAGGACGATTGACTCGAAATGTTCTTCAGCGAAACGCTCCGCTGATCGTTCTGTCGGCGCCGCAGCTGCCGACGTAGCAGCGAGCGTGAAGATCCCGGCTAAAGCGAATGTTGTGAGGTGGCGGAACATATTTCTTTCTCCTCTCATTTAACGGATTTCTTTATAAACAGTAGAACATTATGAATGCTATTTCTCGCTATATCATGCCAGTTTCGCTCACTGTACGAGCAACCAGACTTCTCCACTATGCATATAATCTTCATCTTGAATCAGTTCGTGGAACCGATGCACCTCGACGTCCGCTGACAGGTCGAGTCTTTGTAGGAATACGCAATCGTTAGGCAACCGCGTCCACGTCTGCTCTGATGTATCCCGATCCATAAACGCCTTCAGTCGTGCATCGCTTTCAAACACGAGGAGTTCGGACTGCCAAAGCGTCGGCAAATCGAGTAAGACGACGACCTGGTACCGCTCCTCTTCTCGGTTATGCACGAGACGTGAGGCCCCTTCCATCATCACCTCGATAATCGCACGTTGAATCCGGCTGTTATCCTGTACAGACGATAAGAACGATTGATCAATCGGGATTTTGTTATGCCAATACCCGTCATGAAACGTCGTCGGGAACGATTGGGTCTGTTCGTTGACATGCAGGCGCAACCGTTTCAGTCTTCGTCTGACACCGCGTACTTTCGCTCGTCTCTTCAAGATGTTCTTCCCAATAGGGCGTCGATTTGCTGCTGGTGGTGCCGGTCATGTTCGATGAACTCGGTGACGATATAGGCGAGCGTATACGGGACACCGTGATGCGGGCAATGGGTTACCCCGTTCGCCGTCGTGTGCGAAGTCAGCGTCTCTTGACTTAATGACTGAAGCGCTTCTATGAGCGAACTTCGACTCGTTTTGGCTAACTGGAGCACGTTTTCTCCCGAGAGACGCTTCGCTTTTTGGGTCGCTCGCGCGTTAAACGAGTCGAACTCAGGGAAAATCATACCTTCCCCGGTCTTCACCGCTGGAATGATGACGTTCAACAGATGGTTATCCCAATGGGCAATGTGAAGGACGATTGCTTTGATTGACCATTTGTCGGTCGCAATTGGCTTTTCCCACATCGATTCATCCAATCTCTCTAACGTATTTAGCCAATCTGTATAAGATGCGAATTCATCGATTACGTTTATAGTGCTAGTCATGGACTTGTTCTCCTTGGTCTATAAAGTAAGTAGAGCGACTCATGTTCGAACACATCTATTCCGATTCATATAACCCTTCCGTTCGATTATACTCTTCCAAGCTGCGCCAATCAGGGAAAGTTTTTCGGAAGCGGCTACTGACGTCTTTTACTTGGCTCAGCAACAAGACAAACGTTGAGTCCCAAAAGATCAACTCACACACCGCACTCGGATACTGAATACGAGGTGACTCGATCCACAGGTCGCTATTACCGTCTGCGAACGGATAGACGGTCAGTTCGTTTAACGTGATCGACTCATGGCGTTCAAACGCCGTGAACACTCCCCAAATGACGTATAAGTTTGTGTGATGGACCAGTTCGAGTAGACGTTCACCTTTTATCCAGTAAGCCGTCCCCTCCTCGACTTCTTGAACCTCTTCAAAATACTGTAACGCATCATTTGAGAGAACGGCGTCGAGGTCCGTCACTAACCAATTATAGTCGGAGACTTGTGAATGGAGAGCAGTCATGACTTCTTGAATGGAAACGAATCGTTCGATGATCGTATTCATGGCAATAACGCCTCATGTTTCAGCAACCATTTGAACCATCTACCGTGCCCCTCCGTCTCAACAATTGTCTGTTCTCGTTTAACACCGTTCACATATTCGTCTAGATGCAGGTCTTTGTCTTGGATATTGTTATAGAGATGGAACACGTCTCTCGTCTGTCCAATCTGTTCGACCACGCTCAGCAATTGCTTCTTCATATCGATCGTCATCTGGTCGGCCACATGCGTGTGGAAGATGCAGAGGGTGCTTTCTTCTGGAATACTCTCGGCAAACCTCAAAAATTTTTGACATGGATCATGTGCAGTCAATGCGATTCTCCTCTGATATGTACTTATTCTTAATTCATACATTCCGTTAAAGTCTTCAGACTCCTTTCTAAAACACAAAAAAGCGGTACCTCATGTAAGGTACCGCACGACGTTTGAGCGTATTATGATCAAGCGATTGACATCATGTTCATTTATGTCGATCCGTCCTGCATCGTTCGCATCATCTGAGTGACTCGCTGACGCGACAGCAATCGGGGCAGGAAGGCAACGAGACGATTCCGTCTCCCTGGGATGATCAAGGTTTTTCCGTTCATGAACCCGCGATACCCGATATCCGCCACCCGTCCTGCTTCCATGATTGTGCCGCTCCGCACCAGGTTCGATGCCTGCATCCCGGAGCGGTCGACGAAACCAGTCGACGTCAATCCTGGACATAAGGCGGTCACGGTCACGTTCGTGTTGCTCACTTCATTCGCGAGCGCTTCTGTAAATGACAATACGTATGACTTCGTCGCATGATACACCGACATCAACGGGCCAGGGAAAAAGCCGACCATCGAAGACACATTCATGACCCCGCCCCGATTTCGTTCAACCATACCGGGTAAGAATAATTTGGTCATCGCCGTCAACGCCTTGATGTTGACGTCAATCATATTCGCTTCCTGGTTGATGTCGGTCTCTAAGAACTTCCCGTATAGTCCAAAACCGGCATTGTTCACCAAGTAATCCACGTGAATCTGCTTCTCTTGCAGTTCCTTGAAAATCGCTTCCGGGACTCCTGGCGTCCCGATATCTTTGGCGATGACCGTGACCCCGACACCATATGTCGTTCGATACTGTTCGGCGAGCATGTTCATCTTCTCTTCATTTCGTGACACGAGCACCATCTCATGGCCGACCCGGGCAAAGCGATCGGCCAATTCCTTGCCGATGCCGCCCGACACACCAGTGATGAGAACTGTTCTTTGCATGGCAGTCTCTCCCTCTATTTTTGCTATAAGCGGTGGTCTCACATTCTTCAGAACGTGATGATGACCTTGCCTTTCGGCCGACCCGTCGCAACTACCTGTAGTGCTTCATTCACTTCATCAATCGTAAATCGTTTCGGATGCAGGGCAGGAACCACTTCGTTCGCTTCCACGATGCTCGTGATTTCTTTTAGCTGTGTCCCGTTCGCACGGACGAAAATGAACCGGTATTCGACGTCATGTTTTTTGGCCATCCGGTCATATTTCGCACCCGCCATCGAAAATAGCGTTTGTTTCCAAAACGGGAACTGTCGATCTTGGGCGAAACGTTTATTCGGTCCTGTCCGCAATGACAACAGTCGTCCGCCTCGTTTGAGGATGCTCAGTTCTTTCTTGAATTCGGTCGGGCCTAACGTATCGATGACATAGTCCACGTTTTTCAAGACGTCCTCATAGTGTTCCGTCGTATAATCCAAATATCGATCGGCACCGAGCTTCAGCGTCCGGTCACGTGACTCCGCATTTCCACTGACGATCACGGTCAGTCCTAATGACTTCGCGAGCGGAACAGCCATTTGACCGAAACTACCTGATCCTCCCGGAATGAACACTGATTGCCCCGACTTGACGTTCAGTTCTTCGTGTAGACCTTGATAGGCCGTGAGTCCGGTCAAAGCGACTGCGGCTGCCTCTTCGTAAGTTAAGTTCTTTGGCATCCTGGCGATGGCCGATATATCGACGGCTACATATTCTGCGATTGCCCCAATTTTTTCAATCGGCAGACGGGTATAGACGTCATCCCCGACGGAATAACCGGTCACAAGTTTCCCTACCTGTTCGACGACACCTGCTAACTCGTTCCCGATTGTCAGTGAGAATGCATAATCTTGAATGAGTTTGACGCTACCGGTCATGATTAACATCTCAAGTGGGTTGATTGCCGCGGCCTTTACTTGAATCAATATTTCATTGTCCTGGATGTCCGGAACGGGTACCTCGTTGACTTGTGCCTCAATTGTTTTCGAGTATTTGCTGATTTGAGCTGCTTTCATGATGGATTCTCCTTTGAATGTGTTTGGTTTTTATTAGAATGTACGTTCTAAAATGAGTAAAAAAAGAGAAACTCAGTCCAACACGCTAAGTGCCAACCTGATGATGCTCTCTAATTCTTTTTGAGTGTAGTTCGTCTTGATCAGGACACGCAGACCGATCAAGTTATTGTGGAGGAAACGCGCCATCTGTTCTGAATCGATGTCTCTTGAGAACTCGCCATTGACTTTGCCTTGTTCAATCAAATCCTGAAACATCTTTTCGGATCGATGGAACATATTCGTCGCCATCTGGTCGACTTCTTGATCAAGAAGTGACAATTCGACAGCTGCATTGACAGAGAGGCAACCTTTTGGGTACTTCTCGGATGAACGCAGGATGAATTGAAAAACCTCCCCGATCGCTGATTTGACTGACTCGTTTCGGTGGATGAGGGTCTCCATTTCATTCGTGATCACTTTCTCATACTCAGCAAGCGAGGCTAAGAACAGTGAACGTTTGTCACCGAACGTGTCGTAAATGCTTCTGCGATGTATTCCCATGTGGTCGACTAGTTCTTGCATCGAAGTTTTCTCATACCCTTGTGCCCAGAACAGCTCCATCGCTTTCTTTAACACAATTGTCTCGTCAAACTCTTTACTCCTTGCCATTTCAATCCTCCTTCGATCACCCCATCTTTGTTGGACTGATTTCGAACTCCCATGTAACTGCAACCCCACTATATCCTTTCTAGAACGATTAGTAAAGAATAAAAACTTAAGGAAACACCGCTTAAAAGCAGGCAAACGAAAGAAGAGGAGCGTCGGTCCTTTTGGGCCGATGCTCCTCTTCAAGAAATTTAAAGCCAGACTGGTAAAGAAAAGAAAACTAAGAACAATACGGTCAAGACACCGACGACCGGACTGAGCGACCGATAGCCCTTCTTGAACAAGACGATCATCGTGTAGGCGACGAATCCGAGCCCGATGCCATCGACGATGGAATACGTGAACGGGATCATGATGATGACTAGAATCGCCGGGAAGGCATGCTCCCAATTGTCGAGCGGGAGATGCTTCACGTTCTGGAACATCATCATGCCGATGATGATCAACACCGGCGCAATTGCCGTCACCGGAATGATCGCGAACAGCGGCAACAACAAGAGCGAGACGACGTACAGGCCTGATGTGACGAACGAGGCGATGCCGCCCCTAGCGCCGACCGAGATGCCGGCCGCGACTTCGACCGTCGAGACGGTCGGGCTCGAGCCGAACATGGCACCGGCCATCGTCGACAACCCTTGGGCGACGAGCCCTTTCGGTGCGTCCGCATCCTTGCCGATGGCGCGCGTCTGATTCTGAATCAGGCTGATGTTCTCAATCAGCAAGACGAGCGTCAAGACGCCGACGGCGACAAGGAAGATCGGAGACGCCGACTCGGCGAACGAGACGTTGCCGAACACGGTGCCGAACGACTCGAAGAACGGCATGAGCGCGAACTCACCGGTCCAGTCGAGCGTGCCCATGACGGCACTCAAGCCGACCCCGAACGCGATCGTCCATAAGAAACTGCTCGGCCCCATCTTCAAGAAGAGAAGGATGGCGACGAAGAGCGACAGGAACGCGACCTGTACCGGCCGTTCCCCGAGGTCTCCGATGTGAAGCAGTGCCCCGCCACCGCCCGAGACGATCCCCGCCGCCTCGAGTCCGATCAAGATAAGGAACAGGCCGAGTCCGACCGTTAATCCGTCATGAATGATCGGTGGGAACGCGTTCGCCAGTTTCCTCGCCACTTTTGTCACCGTCAACAGGACGACGAGCGCCCCTGAGACGAACGAGACAGCGAGCGCGCCTTGCCAGCTCAGCCCCATCTGCAGGACGAGCGTGTACGTGAACAGCGCGTTGATGCCCATCCCTGGTAACAGGAGCAGCGGCAAGTTGAACAGCCCTGCGATGAACGTTCCGATGATGCTTGTCAAAATCGCTCCGACGAGCGCTCCCTCGAACGGGAGTCCGGCTTGTGTCAAGATTGCCGCGTGAACGGCCGGGATGTATGCTGTCGCCAGAAAGTTCAGCACGCCCCCGTATGTTTCTGTTTTCCATTCTGTTTGTTTTGCCATAGGAATCAATCCTTTATTGGCACCCTCACCCACCCATGTGGTTATACACACGAGATTGATTATATCCTGTCTGACCTCTGACATACAAGCTATTATTGGTTCAAATCCATCTTTGGACCTAGTCATGAGACCCATTCGGACGAAAGGTTCATTTTATAAAACAAGAACAAACGTTCCTGTTTTTAGCATCTTTTCTGACAAGAATCTGCTATAATGAAGAGGCAGGTTAACGCAGCAATAGTGGGGTCAGCCGCCAAGTCCACAATGGAGGAAGGCGGTGGTGCGGATGGAACAACTATGGACCTGGGTCGGCGATTATGTGATCGTCCCGATCCTCGCTCCGATCATCGTTCACTTGGTTTTACACCAAACATCCGATCGTGCAAAGTCTGAACGCACAAAAAAATGACCCCCTCGGCGCAATGAGATGGGTCACTTTCTGATTCACTAACCATTGTGGCGGCTGGGACCACTCTTAAAGTGGTAGCCTGTAAGCCAGAGGCCGGTGTGTCCAGCACCGGTCTCTTTCTACTTGCATCATACCATACTTGTTCCCATTTTTCAGCAACAGAAACGCGAAAACGGTGAAGTTGACGTGACGAATGATATCTGGGCGCCAAACATCGATCCGAGAGCAAGCTTCTTGATTGATTGTTCAACAGTTCGAGGCAGAGCAAAGCGCTTTGCCTTTTTTAGATTTCATTTATGACTCCTTTAAGAATTCTTTAAATCTGCCATCTACACTGAAGACAGTTCAAATTCTTAGGAGGTTTATTCCCATGTATAATCAGAATTATTCAGTTATGTTCACAATCGAATCAGGGGTCGTTCTCATCCCACTCGCCATCCTCGGACTCATCACGTTACTCGTCTGGTCGTTTCGCAAGAAACATGTAAGAGCCGCACAAACTATTTTGCTTCTATCATTCGGGATATACTTATTAGGCGTCCTTCACTTCGTGTTTTTCCCGATTGACGTCAATTTAGGAAAGTATGCGAATCAAGTTCCGTGGTGGAGAACGATTAATTTTATTCCGATTTTGACCATCGATGTGTATTCATTTGTGCTGAATGTCGTGATGTTCCTCCCGTTCGGCTGTTATCTTCCATTTTTGAAACCGTCGATCACGAAAAAAGAAGTACTTAAATTAGGATTTCAGTTTAGTCTGATCCTTGAACTGATTCAATTATTGGTGCGCACGACACTAGGCAGTGGACGAAGCACGGATGTGAATGATTTATTGGCAAATGCGTTCGGGGCGCTCTTAGGGTTCTTACTCGTTCGCTTCGTCGTCCAATACGCCCCGTTCCGACGTTTGTATCAGAATTTCCAACTTTAATTCGCGAGGGAGTTTCAAGCATGACAAAAATCTTGTTAGTGGATGATGATGTCCAAATCGCAGAACTGATTGATGTGTATGTAAAAAATGACGGGTATCACACGACGATGGCAACCGACGGGGAAATGGCGCTTGACTTGTTCAACCAAGAATCGTTTGACTTAATCATTTTAGATTGGATGATGCCTCGGATGGATGGGCTTGAATTTTGTAAGCGGGTGCGCCAGACGAGCCAAATTCCGATCTTAATGGTCAGTGCCAAAGTGGGTGATATGGATAAGATATTGGGATTGACGACGGGAGTCGATGACTACATCATCAAACCGTTCAATCCGCTCGAGTTGATGGCACGTATTAAAGCATTGCTGCGCCGTTCAAACTATAACCGACCAAGCGAGTCCTCAAGTGTACAAGCTGGCCCTTTCCTCATCGATCGAGCCAGCCACACCGTCATGATGCAAGAGCAGACGATTCGATTGACTGCACGTGAATTTGAGATTTTGTATTTACTGGCGAAACATAAAGGCCGGGTGTATAGCTCTGAAGAAATATTTGAGGCTGTCTGGCAAGAGCATGGCGTCGGGTCGAACCAGACGGTGATGGTTCATATCAGTAACATCCGCGAGAAATTACATGCCGTTGTGCCACATGAGGTCATCATTCATACGGTGTGGGGAGTGGGATATAAAATTGAGACATAATATATGGCGCGTCATAACGTTCATCCCGATGTGGAAACGTCTGCTGTATGTGGTGATTGCGTTTGGAGTCGCCACCCTGAGCGGTGTTCTGTTACTGCCTGCCGTCTGGTACTTTGAGGAGTCTTCACGATTTGTGGAGAGTCTGATCATCGTATTGTCGTATTTCCGGGAAGGTGTCATCGTCATGTTTTACAGTCTGATGGTCATCGTTTGTCTCGTGTTGATCTATCAATATGAGCGTAAACGGTATTTACAGGTTCACATTGAGCGGATGACTTCACTTGTCGAAGAACTCCATGCCAATCGTGATTTGGTTGAACCATCGGTCCCGCCAGAGCTAGAGCGGTTGATGGCGACCGTTCGCGCCATCTCGGACAGTGCGGCAAAAGCGGAGCAGGAATTGGTTCAAGCTGATCGTTTGAAGCACGAGCTCGTGACGAACGTCGCGCACGACTTACGCTCCCCGCTCACGTCAATCACGGGTTATCTTGACTTGATTCACAGCGACCGTTACCGGGACGAGGTGGAATTGCGTCATTACATCCAAGTCATTCATGCGAATGCGATCCATCTGAAAGGATTGATTAACGATATCTTTGACTATACATTTCTACAAAACGACCGAATCGCGCTGCAAACAAGTGAGATCCGTCTCGATGAATTGCTCAATCAGCTCATCATGCAGTCGACGTTACGTCTCTCGGAAGTTGAAATGGAAGCTCGATTCAGCTCTTCAGCCAAACGACCCATCGTTGAAGGTGATGCGTTGAAGCTCGTCCGTGTGTTTGAAAATATACTCGAGAATGCGATTCGTTACGGTCGTGACGGAACGTATATCGATACGTTCATTGAAGATACGGATGAAGTGGTTCTTATCAACATGACGAATTACGGCGAGGAGGCCATCCCATCACGTGACATCCCATACGTGTTTGAACGATTTTTTAGAGTGGAAAAGTCACGCGCACATTACACTGGCGGATCAGGTCTCGGTCTCGCCATCGCCAAGTCCATCATCGATTTACACGAGGGCGAGATTCACGTGACGAGTCAACCAAGAAAAACGACGTTCACAATCATTCTCCCAAAAGTCTCTTCCAATGCTGTTCATGAAAAATCATGGCCCGTGTGACCTACACGCGCCATGATTTTTGCATTCACACCAAGCAGGATCAACTTCAAGCTTATGTCGGAGCGAGCCCTCAAGCCGATTAAAAAAGACGAGCCACTCGCAACACGCGAGTGGCTCGTCGATCACATGACCGGGCTATCCGTTAGCCCGGTGTTTTCATATCTTCCTGTACCGTATAGCGGGAGAACCAGTTCAGCATGGCGTCCGCCTCTTGTTTCGGGATATCTTCAATCAACTCATACGCTAGAACACCGCGAGTCAAAAACAAGACGTTACACACATCGAAACGGCGTTGAAGCGGCGTCTGCGTCACTTGAATCTGCTCAATCCGCGGTTTGTCAGTCAAAAACGATGTGACGGTGAAGGCGCCGGTCCGTAGTTCGATGAACCGACCATTCTGGGCGTAGCGCGTCGTCATATAGCTCAACAGTTTGCCGCCGATGATGATGGCCCACAGGAGGATGAGCCACCAGGCGTAATCTCGAAAGAAGTAAAGGACGACGCCCGAAATGATGAGACCGACCCAGTTGATGCGCAACAGTTTGATCCAAAGCGAGCGCTTCGGCAGACGATGAAGCGCATCAGACCAGACGAACTGGTCGAAGTGCTCGTTCAACACATTCATCGCCCGTTCTCGTTTCACGAACGGGAGGATGGTCGAGGACTCATCTTTCACCTCGTCCATCGTTCCGGCCGCGACGAGTTCGACACCGACGATATTGAACCAGCGCCGAATGAACGTCTCTTTGATTCGGATTGCTTGGATTTTTTCATATGGGATTTCTTTTGCCGAACGATTTAAAAGACCTTTCTCGACGCGGACTCGATCGCCGCGCCGTTCGAGACGGAAGTTCCCATATTTCAAGAAATTGATGACCATGCCGATGACAATCGACAGGAGCAAGACCGATAAAACGAGCATACCGATGGCGATAATTGACGCGTGGACGACCCAATCGCCGACCGTGTCAAACGTCCCGTCGAGATTGATGAAGTCATCAATCGACGAGATGATTGTCGAAGCGACAGGGAAAATCGCGAATACCGATAGTGACGTCAACGAGGCGATAATGATCTCTCGTGTCGATAGTGCATATAACAACCGACTTGCCGGCTTTTCGATTGATAGCGGTTCTGACGTTGCTTCAGCCTCTCCTTCTATCGGTGAGGCAGTTTCTGTTTTCCGATGACGGACGTGGTCGAGAATGTCCTCGAGCCGCTTCGCCTCGTTCGGGAAGACGCCGGCCAGTTTGAACGAAGCGTCGTCGCTGTTCGCGTTCGTATCGAACGTCAATTCGACGACCCCGAGCAACCTGTACAAGAACGGGCTGTTCGAGTGGACACTCTGAATCTTATAGAGCGGGAGCGACTTCTCTTTCTTGATCCAATTACCGTCGATGATGTATACCGTCTTCTCATCGAGCGCATACCGGAAGTTGAGCCAGCCAAAGAACTTCTGCAGGACATCGAGTCCAAGGAAGAGCAGAATCCCGACGCGCAGGATGATGCCGAACGTCGACTCCCAGTCGTTGTTTAGTACGAACAAGAGCACGAGCGGGATGGCGAACGACTTGATGACCTCTAACACTCGAAGCATGAGGACGCGACTCGGCAGTCGATGCCACGTGAGGGCGGCTTCCGTCATACGACATCCTCCTCCTCGATGCGGGCGTAGACGGCGATCTGTTCACGAAGCGTCTTCGCGAACGACTCCTCGATTGCATAAATGTCGTGCGACCCGGCCGCCGTTCCAATCGTGATCGTCTGCAAGCCGTACTTTCGTAGCAGCGGGCCTTGTTGGGCGTGGACGTATTGTACTTTCGTCATCGGGATTAACACGTCGTTTGTCGTGATGACCCCATGATGCAAGCGAATCTCGAGTGGTTTCACATCATACGTGAACCGCTCTTGCTTCCATTTTTGGAAGACGACAATATCAATCACACTATAGATGAGGTCGATGGCGAGTAAGGCGTACATCGTATATTGCAGCCATGTCGGCCAGTCAAAATAAAGCGCTGCGGCGACGAGGCCCCCTGTGATGACGAGCCCAATGAGATAAAAGATGGCGCTCGACAGTCGGAAGACGGTACGTGCCTCGATTGGCAATGTGCCGCTGAATGATGTCGGTGTTGTTTCTATGTCTGACATTGGTGTTTCCCCCTAACGATTCGGAGCATGTGTCCGTTCTACCTCTAGTATACGGCGCGTCCGCTAAAAAGTTTCAAATTGAGGTTGGGAAACTGTTCAACTGCAAGCTCATCGATTCAAACCGCGGTCTGTCTTCTGATTTGACTTGCTGGATGAGGCGGTCGAGTGCGGCGACACCTTGCTCTTGTAGCGCAGCGTCTAGATGACCGGTCAGTTTAATTGACGTGAACGCACTCGACATGACGGCGACGTCACAGTCGAAGCCGTATTCATATGTCGCCCAGTCGTCAGGGCTCGATACATCCCGCTCCATCCAGCCTGAAACGATGTCGTACGCACCGACGAGGAAGTCGATGTTCCGGTCTTTTCGGATTGCGTCCTCGAACATCACGAGCACGTCGGCACCTTCATCGCTCCCGAATGGACTATATTCATCCGTGCAGTCCAAATAATAGTCATCTTGGAAGTGAGCATTGAACCGAGTGTGTGTCGTGAGTCGGTTCGGTCCGACTTCCGGGTCGTCGACATAAATCAAGTCGTCCCAATCGGTATCGGTCTCGACGTACCCTTTCCGGAGTTTCTGACGAATCCGCTTGTCCGCTTCTTTGCGGCAGATATCCCCGGATTCGAAATACTTAATTTGAACTTTACCAATCGTCCCGAGTTTTCCGTAATGGACGGCGAACTCGTCGGAACCGACGCGGATGTTCCAAAACTTCTTGGTGTGTTGTAGGTACGTTTTCATCAAAACCTCCAGAATGATATATGAGTTCAGTCAAGTGCGGGTAGTACAAAGAGACGTTTTCTTGGTTTGAACGTCAGAATTTCCTCATGAGTCTTCCCTTCTTCTTCTACAGAGATTCGTAGCGTGTAGACACTGGTCGGATTTGGTTCAGCACCTAAAAATGCGAATTCATACGAGTTGCTTTGATCCATCTCAATTGGATTGATCATAGTATCCCCAGTCATTTGGATGTCGTTCTCATAAAAAGATAGATTGACGATGACACCGTCTGACTCCTACCACTCCACCTGACCCGCCCACGTCTCTTTTAAGGAATGAGAAACCGTATAAACCGCATCAAACTTCCCGTCACTTGAACTCGCAATAAGCTTGGGCGGAAGGGTCAATGAGGCAACCATCCAAATCACTGATAAAAGAAAAACAAGGCCTATACTTACTTTCTTATTCATTATGCTGATCCCTCCCTCATTACTGCACGCCTCTCATACATTCAGCGACAACTTCCGGTATTCCTTTTCGCTCCATAAAAAAAGCCAAGCCGCTTCTGCGACTTGGCGATTTGTTAGTCTTCAAAGAACCATTTCTTACGTGGCTCCACTTTCAAGTTGTCCCCGTGCTTCTTCATCTCAGTGATGAGGTAACGTTCGAGTTCGTTCATTGCCTTGACCCAGTCTGTCATCGTCGCGACGAGCGGGACGACGGTAAGGATGAGGTCTTCCTCTTCATCCCGCATCTTCTCAATCATCAACTTCGCGAAGTCGAAGTTCTCGTGAATCAAATCCTCTTCCCGGTCGATGATATGCTCGTTCTCGAGTTCATACGCTGAAAATAGACGCTCATGCCGTCTGAGCAAGTGCCGCATATGACGCATCAGTTCGTCCTCGAGCTGGGGCGGTAGATGTTCGAGCGTCAGAAAATCGTCATGCAGCTTGTCGAGCACGTGGATGGCGGCACTGTTCGTATCGATCATCTTCGACTTCAAGACGGCCCGGCGATAAATAGGCGTCTTCTTCTCGAGCCAGCGGTTGGCTTTAATCTCTTCTTCAAAGAAGTCGTACGTCGTCTTTGAGCCTCGATGTTTCTTTTTCGTCTCATCGAGTGACTCGAACGACGAGCGACCTCCTTCCGTCTCCGAGAACAGTCGCGCGATACGGACGGCCATTTGGAACACGGTCGTAATCTCGTCCTCGAGCTTCCGCTCATAGCGCGGCGGGAACAAGAGCGCATTGACGAGAAGCGCCACCGTGATCCCCATCATGATGAGCAAGTAACGCTCCCCGGCGAACATCCAGACGGGCATGTCCGATTGGCTGGCCCCTTCCATAATCAGAATCGTCGTCAAGATGACGGTCCGGGTCGTCGACTCGAGGTTCAAGAAGAGAAGGATCGAGATGGCGATGATGATGACGACTCCGATGGCGATCGGTGTCGGGTTCGGCGTCAACATTAATGAGAAGACGGCGAGCAAAGCCCCGATCAAGTTCCCTTTTAGTTCTTCTAATAGCCGGACACCCGTCTGATAAACGGACGGCAATAACGCGAGCGAGGCCGCGAGCGCCGGTACGACAATCTGTTGAAATTGAAATGCCTCGGCGATGAGCAATACCAAGGCGACGGATATCCCGGTCTTGATGGTTCTAGCTCCAAATCTCATGCGGTGTCGACAACGAAGTGTCTTCCTCCCTTATACACGTCTTAACTTTTTGTATCCCACTTACCCTGCCCTGAAACCTCACAACTTCAAGCCGTTGTCTCCTGTTTCGATAGCGCTTCCGTGGTATGATGGCGTTGGATATTTTCTTTAATCTTGATTGGGAGGGGTTTACTTGTCAACCATTGCTTTATTTGGAGGGAGCGGCCGCACGGGGATGCGGTTGCTTGAACGTTTATTAGAAGACGGCCACGACGTCCGACTGTTGTCACGCCGCGAGGTCGAACCGAGGGATCGTCTCATGGTCATCATCGGGGACGCGACCGATGCGGATGCCATCGCAGAAACGGTGAAATCGGCCGACGTCGTCATGTCGGCGCTCGGTACGGATAAGCAGGACGTCTTGTCCCGCTTCACACCGCTCATCATCTCAACGATGCAAGCAGCCGGGATCACGCGCATCCTGACAGTCGGGACGGCTGGCATCTTGCAGGCACACGACTCCGATCACTATCGCTTCGAGACCCGCGAGTCGAAACGTTCGATGACGACCGCGGCCGAGGATCACGCCCGGGCATATGAACTGCTCGATGCATCGCCGCTCGATTATACAATCGTCTGTCCGACCCAATTGATTGAAGATGCGTCCGTCGGGAACATTGTCATCACAGCTGACGTGCTCGGGACGCAGAACTCGGGACCGATCTCGCGTGACGATGTGGCGGAGCTCGTCATTCAAGCCTGGGAAAACAACTCATATCGTAGACACCGCGTCGGCATCACGACGGAATCATAAGTAGGGGATGGGGATTTATGAACGAACAACGCATGCGCCTCGCGCAATTGACCGACGTATTTGACATGCAAGCTGAGACCGAGTCGGCTCGTCTCGCCAAGACCGCACTCCGAAAAGTGACACAAAATGAGATTTGGATCGCTGTCTGTGGTCATTTCTCGGCCGGTAAGTCGACGCTTCTCAACAATTGGCTCGGGGACGGTGTGTTACCGACGAGCCCGATTCCGACGAGTGCGAATATCGTGACGCTTCGACAGGGGGAAATCGGGGCATCCGTCGCCGTCAACGACACAGATTGGATTCGCCTCGCGCCGGATGAGCTCGACCATTTGAGCGACTACTGCAAAATCGAAGAGATTAAAGAAGTCGAGTACGCCCTGCCCCGCTTCCCGTTCGGAAGCGACGTCGTCCTTATGGACACGCCTGGGATCGACTCGACCGATGAACGGCACCGTCAAGCGACGGAACGCTCGCTCTTTCTCGCCGACCATCTGTTCTTCATGATGGACTACAATCACGTCCAGTCCGAACAAAACATCAAACTGATGAAACAGTTTAGCGCCGAAGGACGTCCCTACTCGATCATCATCAACCAAATCGATAAGCACGATGAAGGAGAGCTTCCATTCAGTACGTTCAAGCGTTCGCTCGAGACCGCCTTCACCCGCCATGCGATTAATCCGGACGATATGTTTTACATCTCGCTCCGTGAGCTCGATCACCCGGAAAATGAGGTCGAACGCCTCCGGACGTACGTCCAAACCGTCATCGACGCCGCGCTGGAACATGCGGAAGCACGCGCCGACTTGCTCGTTGACACGTTGCTCGCCCGGTCCACTCGTGCGAACGACGCGCTCCTGAACGAGTTGCCGGTCATCGAGAAGCAGCCGACGGAGATTCAAGCCCGCCTGCAACGCCTCGATAAGAAAGCGATATGGCTCACCGCGTTCCGCCGCGAGTTCTTCAAACACCAGACACCAATCGTCGCGAGCGCGCCGATCATGAATTATGAGTTCCGTGAACTGTTGCGGGACTATCTCGAGAGTTGTGCGCCGGAGTTCAAGGTCGGCCTGTTCTTCTCAAAAGACAAAACACGCCAGGAACGGCTACGTCGTGAAGATATCGCCGTCAAGGAGTTCAACCGATTGATTGATACGAACCTTCGCCCCCACTTGATCAAGTACGCTGAAGATATCGTCCGCGATTTGAAACTGCCCGAGGCGATTTTGTCCCGTCCGGATACGTTACCGACTGCACCGAGCACGCTCATCAGTGACCAAGTGAAGTCCGGCGCATCGCTCAGTGGTGACACGGTGCTTCAATACAGCCGCGACATCGAGTCGGCTCTCGCCTCTTGGGTAACGAAAGTGTCCGAACCGTGGGTCACGTCCGTCGAAACGTATCTTGAGGCCGAAGGCAAAGACCGAATCCATGCCATCGAGACCGAGCAAGATGAGTTGTATGACATGCTCGACACGCTGGCGCTAAAACGTCAGCTGGCGGAACAGCGAGACGAGCTCACCAATTACACGACACGTGACCTCTCTGCTTCGCGTTTGAAGGACCTTGAGACCCGCCACTACGTCACGGCCGACCAATTGCCGCAGAAACAAGTCGAACATCAACAACAAGAAGTTGCTTCGACCTCGCTTTTGGTGGATGATATTACCGCTTTGTCATTTGAATTTTCATATGAGTATGCGGTATGTGAAATACTAGAGAGCCATCCGTTATTTAAGTCACGCGTCAAATCGCTCCGTCATAAATTGGCCCGGGCCGAATCCGAGACGTACACGCTTGCCATCTTCGGGGCGTTCTCGTCCGGTAAGTCGTCGACGTTGAACGCGTTGCTCGGTGAGACGGTGCTTCCGACGTCACCGAACCCACTGACGGCGTCGATCACGAAAATCGTGCCGCCGAACGGCCGTGCCAACAAGAGCGCGTTGATCACGTTCAAGACACGTGCCGAACTCGAGGCCGAGCTGAACGGTTACGGGGCGTCACTCGACGCACTCCATCTCGACCACCCGTTCGTAAACGCCGTCAAGAACGCTCCCCTGTCCTATCTCGGTAGCCAGGAGACGGTCGACTATGACACGTTCTGCTCGTTCGTCACGGAGGAAGAGAAGAGCTGTATCGTCAAAGAGATCGAGCTCGCCATCGACTCCCCTTGGGCCGAGCGCGGCATCATCTTCGTCGACACGCCGGGTGCCGACTCGCAGTTCAACCGTCATAGCGAGGTGCAGTTCGGCTATATGCGTGACGCCGATGCTGTTTTATTTGTGACGTACTACAATCACGCTTTCACCGAGGCCGACCGTGAACTCGTCATCCAGCTCGGACGGGTCCAAGGGACAGGTGACCATCACATGTTCTTCCTCGTCAACGCATCAGATTTGGCGGCCGATGAGACGGAACGGCTTGCCGTCACTGATTATGTGTCGAACCAGTTGACGAAGCTCGGTGTCCGTCATCCGACGGTGCTACCGATTTCGAGCCGGAACGCCATCCAAGGCACGGACGCAGGATTCGAACGATTCTCGGCCAAGCTTGAGCAATTCGTCGACCACGATTTGCGTCAGGCGAACGCGGTCCGCATCAAAGACGAGACAGAAGCCCTCGTCGCCGCGTTCGAGGACGTTGTACGCGAGGCCGAAGCGGATGCGAGCGTCAAGGCGGCCCGCCGTGACAAGCTCGAACAAGTACGCACGTCTGACAATCGTCTCAACGTCACGACGCTCGAAGACCCGTTCAAGCGCGAGACGGACGAGCTGCTCGCTCACCTCGAGACTCGCTCGCTCCTCCGGCTGTCGGACTTCGTCAAAGAGACGTTCCACCCGGTCGAGGTCGATGGGTCGAAAGCGAGCCTCGAGCGCGCCCTCACCCGGACGCTCGACAAGTATGCGTATGACATCCATCAAGAGTTGCAAGTGTTCCAATATCGACTCGAGCGCTTCTTGAAACGAGAGACGGAACGCTTGATCGAGCGCGAGACGCTCAAACTGCGTCCGCTCCTGCCGACGTTGTCGTTCGAAGATGACATCGACATCGATTGGCTCCGCGACGCCGTCGACCCGGTCACGTTCGAGGCAGCCCCGTTCCGTCCCGTCTTAAAGCACTATAAGAACGCGAACCAGTTCTTCGAAGGCGACGGCCGGACGAAGTTGCGCGACGACTTGAGCGCCCTGTTGAAGACGGCAGTGCGTGAACAGCTCGCGCGCGTCGGAAGTCATCAAGTCGAACGGACGGCGACGCACCTTATCGCGCTCGAGACGACGCTCAGCCAGGACTGGGACCGTGAAGTGAACGACCTCGTCGCCGGCGAACTGAGCGTGCTCTCGGACGGACAATCGTTCCAAGACATGACACAGCGCCTCGATGCGCTCAGAAAGGACTGAACGCATGGGTTCCTTGTTGCTCGTCGGCCTGATTCCGGCCGTCATCATGACGGTCGCGCTCGGCTTGTTTATCCGCCATCTGTATTTGAATAGAGAGTAGACTTTGAAGGATGGGACCGAGACCGGCCCCATCCTTTTTCCATGTCATCATAAACCGACTTCAAACCACTCCTTGACGGTCCCAAAGCTTTTCGACGCTCAATAGTTCTTGTTTGTCGAACGTCACTTTATATACGTCCGGCATATCGAGTTCTTTCCAGAACGTATAGCCATACTGTTCATCAAAATAATTTAGGATCAGCACCATGATATTCCCATGCGTACCGATTGCGATTCGCTTTCCTTCGTATTGGTCGAGTAGTGACAAGATCGCACGGACTCCACGCTGTTGAGCGACAACGTTCGATTCGCCGCCTTCCCACGTAAATGTCGGATCTTCCCACACTTTCGTCATCGCCAACGTGAAATCTTCCGCCGGTTCTGTCGTCAACGTCCGTTCCCGCAAATCGTCCATGAGTAGCACTTCTGTTCCAAGCTGGTCAGCAATCCCTTGTACCGTTTGAATGGCTCGTTTATATGGGCTCGAAACGACGAGTTCGATCGCTTCTTTGCTTAATATGTTTGTGATGTGAGGCACGTCACCAGCCCCTCTTTCAGATAAAGGTCTCGTCCACTCATCGGCTGTATATGTAGAGTGTGCATGTCTTACGAAATATAAGGTCGTCATGTCATCGTCTCCCGTTCTATATATGTCATCATTTACTATCATTCCACTGAAACTTATTGTAAAATTATCCAGCGCCACTTTAGTATACCCCTCAAATTGTTAAATGCTGTTGATTTTGCTTCGAACCATACAGCTTTTCATAGTGTTACACACAACTCGATCGTCAGGTACAAACAGAGAGGACAGATGCGTTTGAATAAACAGACAGAAACTAATAAAACCGCTTGGGAGTACCGTGCCTATGAATTTTGGCAAAAGCGCGACGGCACACCAGCAGAGAAGGCCAACGAGTTATTAAAAGACCCGAGAGCCAGTTTGAAGAAACACCGAGACTATTTTCATGACGTAGAAGGACTGAACGTGGCCAATCTATGCGGGTCGAACGGAAGAAAAGCCGTCCCGCTGTCGTTGATGGGGGCGAACGTCACCATCTTCGATGTATCCGAAGAGAATAGAAGATATGCACTGGAATTAGCTGCCTGTGCCCAGACGAGAATCGACTATGTGTTAGGTGATGTCTATGACCTCGATGTAATCAAATACGAAGGCCGATTCGATCTTCTTTATTTAGAGGGTGGCATCTTACACTACTTCGATGATCTCAATCGATTGTGTACTATCCTAAATTCAATCTTGAAACCCGGGGGAACCATGATCTTAAGTGATTATCATCCTCTTAGAAGATGCATTGGTCCTGAGTCTACATTTATGCCCGTCTATTTTGATAACGGATTGCATGAAGAGAACATCGCGTTTAAATCGTTTTTTGATGAAAACGAACAACAGGACTTCCCTGATGTTTTGCTGACACATCATACGCTGAGCGACATCATGAATTCGGTGATCATTGCCGGCTTTCAAATCCGTCGTTTTGACGAACATCGAGGTTGGAACGATGAGAATATGCCATGGGAATTCACGATGGTGGCCACAAAAAATATGGGTTGAACCTGGAGCGAAGTATTCACATAATGGAGGCTTCGCAGTTTGCTACCATTGATTGTTTCACTCACCATTAAATCCTAATATTTTTACATCCCAATCGCGTAGAAAGGAGAATATGATGAAACCGATTCTAGTTATATTGCGAGGCAATTCCGGAAGTGGAAAGACGACCATCGCCAAACAGATTCAAAAAAACTTTGGACCTGAAACGATGCTCGTCTCCCAAGACGTAATTCGAAGGGGTATCTTACATACACGTGACAAAGACAATAACTTATCGATTGAGTTGATTGAACGGATTTCGTTATATGGTATGGAACACTGTCCGATTGTAATCCTCGAAGGAATCCTAATCAAAGAACGGTATGGAAAGATGATATTGAACCTGATTGACGCCTTTAATGGAAATGCGCTCGTCTACTATTTTGACTTATCTTTAGAAGAGACTTTCAAACGACATCGAACAAAAGGTGACGACCTCGAGTTTACCGAACAGAATTTAATGAAATGGTATCGTGCTGAGGATTGGTTAGGTGTGAACAATGAATCCATATTGACCTGTGATTTGTCTAATGAAGAGATTGAGAGAAACATCATCACCGATATTTACGAGCTCAATTTGAAAATATGAGTTTTGTTTGTTGAATAAATAATTCCAGTGAATCTTATAATTCGATACTTGCTAAGGGAGAAACTGAAATGTACCCATTGAAAGGTAAAATCGCGCTCGTCGCCGGTGCTTCGCGTGGCGCCGGGAGAGGCATTGCCTTGGAACTCGGGAACGCCGGCGCGACCGTTTATGTGACGGGAAGAAGTTCTGGTTCGAAACGAACGGACGATCGACCGGAGACGATTGAAGATACGGCCTCTGCCGTCACGTCACGTAGAGGGACTGGAATCGCTGTCCCTTGCGATCATACGGATGAGCAAGAACTTGAACGCCTTTACGCTCGAATTAAATCAGAACATGGTCGCATCGATCTATTAGTGAATGGCATCTTCGGTGGTTCAGAAGATTCGGTACCTCGGGGACAAGGACGACATTTTTGGGAGAGACCGAACGAGCATTGGGATGCGATGATGGTCACAGGACCGAAGGCTTATCTTTCAACCATTCGACACGCCGTCCCGCTCCTTCAAGCAAGTGAACAGGCCGTCGTCATCAACATCACTTCGTTCACAGAAAGCGGAGTCGCCAGCAATCTGTATTATGATTTGGCCATGAACACCATCAATCGGATGACTTATGTGATGGCCAAGGAGTTCGAAGCCCTGAAGATTTCGGTTGTCGCCTTGAGTCCCGGCTGGATGCGTACGGAGCGTGTCCTCGACGCCGGCTTTAAACCAGAAGACGGAACGACAGAAACGACCGCCTACGTCGGTCGTGCCGTCGTCGCACTCGCGAACGACATGGACAACAACCAATATAGTGGCCAAACACTCACTGTCGCGGCGTTATCCGAACGTTATAGTTTTACAGATATCGATGGGTCTCGTCATTTACCGTTCTGAACTGAAACATAAATATTGATGGCTTCAAAGAAATTTATATTAGGTGCATAGACGGGAGGTAGAGAAATGAAACGTAGCATTCACATACTGGGCGCTTCGGGCTCGGGGACGTCCACACTTGGCGACGCGTTAGCGAACGTGCTGCCGCATACTTATCTCGATACGGATGACTATTTCTGGACCAACAAGTTCACCGAACCGAGACCAATACCTGAAAGACAGGAACTGCTCAAGAACGACTTAATGAACTCTGAACAGTGGATTTTGTCAGGGTCGCTTGTAGGTTGGGGCGACTGCTTCATGCCCTATTTTGATTTGGTTATCTTTTTATGGATTCCACCAGATGTTCGTTTGGCCAGATTACAACAACGTGAGCTCGAGCGCTATGGAGCGGAGGCACTCGCTGGCGGCAGCCTATACGAGCAATCACAAGCGTTTTTGAAATGGGCCGCCCTCTACGACCATGCCGGGACGGAAGTGAGAAGCAAGACGTTGCATGAACAATGGCTAGCTGAACTGTCTTGTCCCATCCTAAGAATCGAGGGCGACTACTCGACCGAGAAACGGATTGAGATGGTGCTGAATGTGTTAAAGCAGGATCAGCATCAATGATATTCCTTCCCGATCCTGATTTTGGTGAAATGAATTTCAGCGCTTGCGGGAGGGAACAACAGATTACATACGAATACCTCGGTTCCATCCAACATGTAACTCGAGACAGCGATATCGTGCATAAAGTAAGGTAGCTGGCCTCTTGTTAATTCCTTTACTGGTGCGACTCTGTCGTTTAAGGCAGCACATATGTCGACTTTGATACACCCTAAAAATTCGATTTGGTGATGATAAGGCTCATATTCTTCTTCGATTTTGATTAACACTTCATCCCCATAGTACCGACAATCACACCCTAGAACACGAGCATCCCAATAATGTATCTTTTCAATCTCCTCTAAAATCTCTTGTGCGTCCATTGTTGTTCCTCACCTTCTATTTAGAATAAGAGCCTCGAGCATGTGCTCGAGGCTCTTTGTTATGCGTCAGCCGGGTACCGCACGTCGATGCGCTGCCGGATATCGGTCATGACGTCCGCGAGTGTGAGCATATCGGCAAATGAGTGGATCTCGGTCTCCCGCTCCCCTTCCTCAATCATGTTCACGAACGTCTGAATCTCATACGTCATATGGCTCGCCTGTTCTAAGCCAAGTTCGACGGTCGTCCCGTCGCGGCCAACGAATGTCAAGCGGTCGAGCGAACCGATATCGTCAATCACGATGCGCCCCGCTTCCCCGATGATCTCGGACGGAGCGTCCGTGCCATGGATCTTCGAGTGGAGCACGATGATATCCATGCCGTCATACGATAAGATGGCCGAACCACTGCCGTCGACGCCTGACGCGAGCTTGACCGCGTTCGCCTGCACGGTGTCCGGTCGACCGAACAATTTCAGGGCCGGTCCGAGGCAATAGACTCCGAGGTCCATCAGCGAACCGTTCGAGAAGGCTGGATTGAACGTGTTCGGGTTGTCCCCGCGCTTATATAAGTCGTAACGGGACGAGTATTGCGACTTGTTCAAGATGACACGCCGGACCGGTCCGACGCGATGGAGTTCTTGACGCAACACATCGAAATTCGGCATGAATAGGTTGCGGAGCGCTTCGAGCAAAACGACGTCATGTTCGCGCGCCGTCTCAAGCATCTGTCTGACTTCCTCGACGTTCGAGGCGAACGGTTTCTCACAAAGGACATGCTTTCCGTGGCGCATGAACAGCAGGCTCTGCTCAGCGTGGAGCGAGTTCGGGCTCGCGACATAGACCGCATCAATCAACTCACTGGACGCCATCTCCTCGAGCGAGGTGAACGTGTTTGGAATATCAAATTTTTCAGCGAACGTTTTCGCTCGCTCGTCTGTCCGGGAATAGACAGCGGACACGGATGCGCCTTCGACTTCATGGGTCGCTTCAATGAAAGAACGGGTGATAAAGTTCGTGCCGATAATACCGAATCGAATCATAGGAAAATCCCTCTTTTCTTTAAGTTGTGATGACTTTGCTAAGCATGATTTCGTCATGGAGCGGGATGCCGTGCTCCCCGATGACAGGGATTGACGGCTTATGAAGCCGGGCCGCATCGACCGCACCCGAGATGATCCGTGCGAGGCGCCAGCCTCGACGTTGGTAAAAGGCGAGCGCCCGCAGATTGTCGTTCGTCGTGATGAGCGACAGCCGTTCGAGCTGATAGTGTTTGGCCACTCGCTCCACTTCATTGAGGAGCGCTGAGCCGATGCCACGCTTCTCCTGCAGACTGTCGAGCGAGATGATTTCAAGCTCGTCTTCCCGAATGACATACGTGACGAGCCCGATGATGACGTTCGTTTCCGACCAGACAAACCCGTCAAGCGTGGCGCAATCATACGTCCCGGTCGAGATGACCATCTCAGATGAGCCCCAGGCATCGATAAAAAATGCACGGACCGCGTCACGCGTCGAAGAGGTAATCGGTTCAATCATCGCCGAATCACTCCGCCTCTCGGACAGGTGACAGTTTTGGTTTACTCGCCTCGGCGTAAATCCGGAATTGTTTGAACTGTTCATCGTATACCAGCCGGATGGCCCATTTGAACGCCTTCACATAAAGGGCATAGAGCCATGAGGATGGAATGAGTGAGATGCGAATCGTCACGTCGGTCCCGTCTGCCGTCTCGCTCAACGTATACGTCGCAATCGACACCCCTTGATTCGTCACCGCCTGCACCTCGCATTCGTGAGGACGATTGACATGCGTCAACTCGGATTCGACCCGAATCTCTTTTTTCTCGAACTGTTGGACCGAGATGAACCGTTTTCCTGTCACGAGTGAGGCGTCACCATCCTCGTAAATGTTTTCAATCAAATGGTCGTTCCATTTGATGATGTGTTCGTCTTCTGCTAGACAAGCGAACGTGTGGTCAATCGGTGCGTCGATTGTCATTGTATATGTAGCCACTTCAAGTTGTTTCAAAATCAAATCCCCCTTAAGAAATCCCTTTCGGATAACGGATATACTGTCGCTGCCCCTCGATGATTGCTTTATTTTTATTGATCAAGTGGTCATAATTCAGCTTGAACATTTGGTCAAAATCATTGGCCTCGATCACGTCTAGAGACTCCATGTTCTTTTGCATCTTTTCTTTGCCGACCGCAATCCCTTTAATGAATTTCTTTTCTTCTCGAGACAGGCTCGACCACTCTTTCGTATTTTCGAGAAACGCCGCGAACGCTTGAACGTCTTCACCCTGACTCGTTAAAATCTTCAACGTTTGATGTTGATAGATATCTGCGAGCACGGCGAATTCTTTCATCTTAGACAAATCTGTGTCCGTAATGTGCTTTCGGATTAATACGTCATCGTTATAATACGCCGTATAGTCCTGAAGCATCTGATTAAACGTTTGCTGAATCTCCCAAAAGTGAGCAAATGCGTCTCTCCCTTGTTGAACCTGAGGGCTTGCGTTCATAACCGGTATGTCCAACGGTTTCGTGTAATAAGAGATTGGAATGTTTGAGCGTTCTGTCGCCATACGCGACAGGTTGCCGCTTAAGTCGGCAAAATAAGACAGGTTCGGTTGCGCAATCAGCACTTCGTCCACGTTCTCATCCCCGATTGTGAAGTAGGCGCTTGCCACCGGTTGATTGTTTCGCGTAAAGCCTGCCATGTAGTATGGCGTTCCGTTAACCATCCAATAGACTGGATTGACAAACACGCCTTCGGTCCATTTCCGATGCTTCTTTGCCTTTTTCATAAGTAATTTCGTTGTTTGATCCCACATCGTTGAATCTCCCCTTTTATATCATGTTGATGATCTGTTCATCTTAAGCTAGACAAATGAACGTCTGGTAACTCGGTAAGGGAACTAGTCCGCTGATAGGTGGACACTTCGATTGGTTGCTTCTTAGTTCCTCTATTCATTGCAGTGAGATTTTTTTCGACTCCATTCGTCGTCCTTGTCGGGGGACGACTAGAGTGATGAACGTCTGCTTAATATCACCCACTCGACTCGAGCAAGGGTTGACGCTCCTATAAATACGGCCGGTACAGCAGAATCACGATACATATCGGACTCGGTTGCAAGTCCGTTCATCCACATTTGAATCGATGCTTCGGGTAATGTCAGTGTAATCAACGTTTTCTCAATCTGAAGCGAAGATTGATCACCGCGTTGCACCGTCAGACGCGTTTGAATTTGAGAGGCACCTGAACCATGCGTCTTGTACATGACATCGAACGATTCGATTGAACCATCTAGGCACTGACTCAACTGGCGATGTATTACGAGACGTTTCGATGCCGGATAAAATAAGTTGACGATGGTTTGCGAATCACGAACAAATTCTAGCATAGGGCTCCTTTCCAAGGCTGGACCTCGAAGTTTGATTGTTCAATCAAGTGCTTTCTCGAAACAAATATACCGTTCATGCCCTTTCGGTTTCGAATCAAAATGGACGCTTCCACGTTCGACATAGCCGTGTTGTTTGTAAAAGTTGCAGGCTGCCTCATTCCCTGAGAAGCTGTCGAGCCGGATGCTGGTGTAGCCTTCCGTTTTCGCGAACTGTTCCGAGGCATGCAATATGGCTTTTCCACTCCCTTGACCTTGCCGCTCCGGATGCACCATCAAGGAATGGATGACGAGCGGGTGATCGTGACGCCAGTCAATCGTTTCCCATTCCGGCGACTGCCATTGATCGAGTACAACGACTCCAAACAACTCCTCACCGTCTCTCATGATATAAACAGAATCGTCTTTGATACATTCCTCAAAGTAGGCGCGGTTCGGATACGTGTCGTCCCATTGAAAAATCTGTCGGGTGAACAAATCGTCTTTACAAGCGAGATACAGTCGTTCGATTGCATTCACATCTGATGGTCTGGCTAGTGAGATTGTAGTCATTCCAATGCTCCGTTCCTGAAGGTAATTATTTCGTATTGATAATCCGTTCGTATTTTTTATACTCGTCGTGGTCCATGCTTAGACCGAGCAGCTCAGCGATTGTGTCTTGTCGCCACGTGGTGGGATTAAAATACTGCGAGCCCGTGTTGAACCAGCGCCCCTTTTGATCGAATCCCCACGTATCCTTCACCCGGTCAAGCCCTTGCTGTAGAAGCATCTTTCCTTCTGCTGGATTGACTCGCAAGCGATGTTCGCCGAGACGAATATATGGTTCGACGGCCCATGGGCATCGTTCAATCGCTCGTTGAACATATGTATAATCGAGATGATCGATGTCTCTCCTCGCCAACGCAATACATAGCAGGCCACTCACTTCTTCCGCCCCGTGTTCGATGAGCGACTCTGCCAAGGCGACATCCTCGTCCGTGATGACAAAGTCATTCCACCCCGTCCAATATAAGGCGAGCGCGAAATAGAACGGGTCATCCGGATGAAACGTATAGGCAGTGAGACCGAAGCTGTTCACCCGGGCAAAATCTTCGATGGTATCGATCAACTCATACCCGATGAGCATGTCCCATCGGCTGTGATCGGTCGGATTTATCATCACACGGTCAATCAACATCTGTTCGATGCCCCGGGTCTGTCGAAGGTAATGTTCGAGCTGTTTGAACTGGTTTGCCTCAACGTAGGCATCGATGCGATCCATCATCGCCTGTTGCTCCAACGAAAGGGTCTCGTTGCCTGAATACAGCTCAAAGATATTCCCTACGTTATAATCATTCAAAGACGTGTTCTCCTCTCACGCGTCGCTTTCCACGATGAGCGCTAGTAATTCTGTCGATATGATTGCGTTTTTAGAAAAAGAATTTATCATATTCGTTGCTATATTTTTTTTAAATATAACGCATACGGTATTTGAAATAAAATTATTCGAAATACTCTAGAATGGTTTCTGGGTCATATTCCAACCCAACCAGTTCGCTCGACCAATCAAGGCCGCACAGCAGCTCATCATCCGACATGTTCGGCAACCAGCGTTCAAGGAACAAATCGACCGGCAACTCGATCACATGATAGTCGGCCCATTCTTCAGCCCGGCAAGCGAGTGCAAGCTCTCGGGACGAAAAGAATAACAAGACGTCTGTGTCTTCTTCGACGTGCGATGGTGCGTACGCCCACCCCTCGTCTTGCTCTGCAGATAATCCAAAGACGAGTCCATTCTCCTCGACTCGTTCGCAAAACGTCTCGAGCACGTCGCTTTCCGCCTGCTTCACTTCGACGAACGCCTCAAACGAAAGCGCCGCCACCTCGAGTTCATCTAACTCGTGCCACCAGACGTAAATCGTCTCCCGGTCGTCTTTTAGAAAACCGAGCTCATCACCAGACCCATTCGTCGCAAGCGTCACGAACCCTTCCGGCAACTCCTCTTGCTTCAATTCGTTGGCTCGAATCACATCATCCCACGTCTTATTGAAAAACCGCTCGTCCTTGATCGGATAAAAGAACCAATCCCCAAGTTCGAACTTGTTCCCATGACCCCATGCGTCACGTAAGCCGCCCGGGAAGCGTGACCCCACTTGTTGCTCTACCTGTTCAATCGTTTCGACCGAAAATCCTGGAAGGTTTGTCTCAAGTCTCATCTCATCGCCCTCTTTCTAACATCAATAACATGAGTATACTGAATTTACAAAAAAGAGGGAATTGATTCCGACAAGTTGATTCAATGATTAACGCGATTCTGTATGACCAGACGTGTAAAACGTAAAAAAGGACCTGTAGACCAGGTCCATCGTCACGAGAAATCATTCGGTTGTAAGTAGTAACTTCTTAGTCGATTCAACGACTACCTATATGCGTCATCACTCGTTAACGAGCTGAACGCCGCTCACTTCATAATCACCGATTTGAATGAAGTGGAACCGTCCGTCCTCGGCTAACCCTCTTGCGTTCCCCGAAACTTTAGCTACGATGTGAGGGCGTTCCCGCTTGCCGAACGGCCACCTGTACAACAATCCGTCTTTTACGAAGTAGCCGACCTGACCTCGAACGGTCAGCGCCGAGCTATCGTGAAGAAGCTTCGGTGTCTTATACTTGTTGAGTCGACCGGTTGAATCAACATGAATCAAGTCATACCAAATCGACGGACAGAGCCATACCCCGGTTTGATTTGCTTTCAACAATTCGCAGTCGACAATGGTCGGCGGACGTACAAAATCTGACTGATAGCGTTGTAACACTTCCCCTGTCCTCGAGAAACAGACGAGTGCCTCGGTGGATATCCCTTCCCCGAACACCCCTTCATCGGCATAGCCGATCCAAATCCCCGTGTCGTTGACGGCGACAGCTCCGATGGCGTTGCCCGCATGGAACGAATGAAGTATCGACCCTCGCCCATCGATGACCCAGGCGTTGCCGGGTGTACCTTCGTGCGTCACATCGACGACGAGAAACGTTTCTGAATCAAGGAGACGGATGAATGGCGAACTCAAATGAAACGGCAGTCGCAGCGTCCGCTCGTTCCAATTGACGACCGGGTCATCCTGATTCACTAGAACAATCACTTCGTCACCTGATAAATCGGCATCAATTATGCTAAACCCATCCATTTTAAATAACGTCTCAACATGCAGTTCCATCCAGTTTCACCTCCCATATTCACCGCTATCTTGTTGTTCAATCGAACACGATGAATCGTTTATACGTTTACTCAACGAGTTAGACGGTCTTGATACTGCTCGAGCCTTCTGCGGAAGCGGTCAACTTCTTCCGGAGTCACCGAATCGGTCATTCCATAGCGCTCGTCCAAATAAGGCTTGAAATCGATGTCCGTCAATTCAATGCGTCGTGCCCACTCTAAAACCGTTTCTGTCGGCAACCATTTCTTCGCCGGTGGTAACATCTGATTGAACGCGATGAGCGCATCCCGAATCGTCACACCGGTCCAAGCCGGTTCCTCGAAATATGTCATCGAACTCGGAACTGGATGACGCGAGAACGTCCGTGTCGTGAACGAAGCGGTTTCACTGGCACGTTTACGAGGCTTAAAGTGATATTTGAAGGTAAAGATCAGTCCTCCAAGCACCACAAAAGCTAAAAACAGCAACCAATAGAAGAGGCCATCGCCTCGTTCGATGACGGTCGTCACAGAATCAATCGTATAATCCAAATAGTCCAGTTTCAGACGAGTCTGTTCTTCTTCTTTCGGTATCCTCATCTTTCCTTCGGACGACTCCATCATACACTCAGATTCTGCCGGTGTCGGTCGCAACTTCAAGCCTGACGTCGTAGGGCGATACCACCACTCGATTAAAAATGAGACGAGACGTATTCCGACAATGACCATCCCTACTGTCAGCACTGCGGTCAAGCCAAGCCGAATCATCCAACGCATGGCGTCGCCCCCCTCGATTATGGAATCGTTTCACTGATCATCAATTTGGAATCGACGAATTAACCTCACGTTCCGCGATGCCGTACCGGAAGTCATACACGTCCATCATCTTTTTTAGTTTGATGTCGTTTACAAATATGTGTGCGTCGTCCCAATCGACGGAAACCGTCTCACATGGATATTCCCAAAAGATTCGAGCCCGTTCCCCTGTTTCTTTCCGCTCCATCACCCCGAGCATAGCAAAGTCGGTCGTCGCGCCTCCGCTCGTTCGATAAAATTCGACTGTGAAGGCACCGTCTGGAGAATCCTCTTCATAGACGAGGTCTCCGACAGGGACGCCGTCAAGAAATCAAAGATGGCGTAGAAAAAACCGGCTAACAGAAGCATTATACCTATAGTAGCTACAGTCAAATTCATCTTTTTGCTCACTTTAAACTTCTGCAAACCATCGCACCCTTCCAGCCCCATACATTCGATTCAAATTGTTAATCAATTCACATCGTATTATAATTATTGTAATCTATATCCATTTTATAACAAAGGGGATTGTCGTTTGCGCATTCGAATACTTGGCATCTTATCTTTTGTCGCCTGGAATTACATTCTCGGTCGTCAGTACTTCTATGTGGAAGGCGTTTTAATC
Source organism: Exiguobacterium chiriqhucha RW-2 (assembly GCF_000416965.1). Taxonomy (GTDB): domain Bacteria; phylum Bacillota; class Bacilli; order Exiguobacteriales; family Exiguobacteriaceae; genus Exiguobacterium; species Exiguobacterium chiriqhucha. Next base: position 644,395 of record NZ_ATCL01000020.1, on the reverse strand, counting down.
GATCAAAACCATTTCATCATTGAGCTGATTGGATTTGAGACCTTTTTATTTTTGCCATTCCTCATGATGGTGTCCGTGATTCCGCTCACGAGCGCCATCATCTCAGAATATACGATTCGATACTTCAACAAACGAGACAATCCGCGCCTACTTGGTTCACTCACTGCGCTCTATTCGATCGCGACGATTCACTTATGCTGGTTCATCTGGTCCTTTATCTACGGTTAACCGCACGGCAATCTAGCGCTCTGAACGTCTTTGCTCGAGCTGAACAGCCCCGACAACACAGCTACCATCTTGTTTTGGATAGATGCGATACCGAAAACAATCACCGAACATTCCGATGACATCCACTGTATACAGCGTCTCCCAATGAAGCCGATACCACTGACGAGACAGGCGATAGGACGCGGGGAATGAGGCGACAAATTCATATGGTTCGAGACGAATGACCGTATCGCGCTGAATCAACTTACGTTTCTGGCGCACATCAAACAACTCCAAAATCAGTTCTGCATCACTCGAATGAATTTGCACCTTAAGTGTCGCCCGAATCGATCCGGGTTTATTCACTTCTGACATCAGCCGAGAAGAGAACGCATATTCATTTGTTTCGACGTGATCACGCAAGGTTTGGATGATGTAATCGGTAAAAACCGTAACATCATATGACTGAAGCGCTCGTTCTATCTCTGCCAACACAGACGGCATGAGGGACACATCTTCATTCAACATCGTGATATAGACTGGATAAGCACCGAACGAGTGTCTTATGTCTTCAACGTGTTCATGTAATGTTACATCACAAAATAGGACGGTGATGCTCGACTCTTTTGGGAGCGTTAGCTTCAATTGACGAATCTTTTGGTGGTACAGCCAAAGCAACGAATCAACGCCACCCACATCATAAATCTGCCACGCACCACCTTCTTCAACCACTCGCTGAACCTCAATCCTCATCTTGACGCATCCCTTTCCGCATTTGCTCGATCCATTCGTCCAAATCGACTTCATCATAAAAATAAGAACCATTCTCGCCCGGCATATCGATCACGCTCAATTCATTCAGTGCATCAAGCATTGTCCCTTCCATCATCTCGTTTTCCGATTGCCAGAGCACACGTCCGGCCCAAGAGGAGACGTTTTCCCGAGTCAATACCCCCGTCTTCACATACAGAATCCATTCGATCATCTCCTCGAACGTCGGGGTATTACGATTTCGAGGAAATTCTTGTTCAGACAACTCTCCAAGATTTAAACGTTGCGTCAAGAGCAATAGTCGTTCTTTCGTCGGCGCCCAGCTCATAACCGTTTCAATCGGTGTGCGAATCACATCACTCGGTCTGTATTCGTCGTCACAAAAGAATAGCTCCCCATTGTCTAAATCGATCGCTAACCAACTCCTCACACTGTCGTAACCAATACGGATGAACCGCAAGTCGGTTTCTTGTAAAGCACGAAGTTGTGCGGCATCTTCCATCGTCAACAGCCTTGCTTGTCTTGAAGCTCCGTCTGTCGTGAACATCTGACGTTCCATTTCCTCCTCACCTAATGAAGAAATGATGACGTGCTGTTCAAACAATGGCCCGCCCATCTTACCGTAACCAATCTTTGACGGAAGTCGACAACGTCTCCTCTACTTCGAACGTCTCATGACTGACGATGACGACGTGATTCGTCTCGATGTTCACGCAGACAGGATCACCTAAAAAGTCCTCATACCCGATGACATAGAGTTCGTCCGGCCATGGCTCCTCGTCGTCCTGATACTCGTCCTGTACTTCCTCGAAACGAACGTTCTCGTTGATGAATGCGAAACGAGGTAACCCTTCTATATCTTCGAGCTTGATTTCGAGCTCTTCCGTCGGCAATAGTACTTTCAATTCATCTGTTGTCATCGGTGTTCCACCTTTCTTTTTTGGTCTGACTTCACCTGTCCATCTTGACACAATATCCCCTTAGTGTAAAATTACACTTGTAAGTAAATGTAAATATAACCCTCATCAAGAAAGGGGTGTCCTGATGGGCAATCCAAAGAAATGCCTCATCGTCTTGTCAGCGATTTATGTACTCGCATTTATCGTGAACCTGATTCCATCCATAATGTTCCCTGATGCGACGATATTGCCGATTCATGCGGTCGCCTCCGGCTTACTGCTCGTCTGCATGTTCGGGACGTGTTTATTACGGAATCGTGTCGCCAAACTGTTGATTATGGCTATTCTGTTCGCAAGTGTGACCGTGTTTACACTGATCAGTTTCGAGTCATACGTCTATGACATCGTGCTACTGGATGCCTTGTTCTCGATTCAGTATCCGCTCTACATCCTGTTCGTGACACCACTGTTCGGGCTCAACTACTTCCTGAACGTCAATCCGGAATACGTCGCGTTGCTCGTCTTTTTCATCGCAATTTTGTTGCTCGTCATCCACGAACTCGCAGTGACACGATTCGATCGAGTTAAATCATAAACGAAAGTAGCATGACGCGTCGTTTTTAAGCGGTGATGATTTGTGGCACGAGCCTTTTCATGTCCATCGTTTACCTTTTGTTCTCACCGAATTGGATTGGGCCTTTGTCCGTATGGATACTAGAAGCAATTGTGCTATGGTGAGGATTCACCTTCAATATGAATCAAACAAAATAACATACTCTAGGAGGAGTCATATGAACTTCTATATCGGCTCACGCTTCGCAAACATCGAACGAGTGAGAGCGCTGCGTGATCGTCTACTCTCACAAGGTCACACCCATACATACGACTGGACGACGAATGACCGCGCGACGTCACTTGAGGACTTGCAAGCCATCGGCACGAGCGAGTTTGAGGCAATCAGGGCGTCGGACTTCGTCGTCATCTTACTGCCGGCTGGCAACAGCAGCCATGTCGAGCTCGGAATCGCCCTTGGTGCAGGTGTTCCCGTGTTCATCCATGACGCTACAAATCGCTTCGACGATGTTGAGACGACGAGCACGTTCTATCATTTGCCGCACGTTACCCAATTGACGGGACCGCTCGAGGACGTACCGCTTGCCATCACGACCCACTTCGCACGCAATGCCCGTTAAGTCGTCTCGACCCGATGCCCTTTGTTCTCCCGGAACCGTGCCGGCTTGCAACCGACCCAGTCAATGAAATGCTTGTTCAGCTGGGCCGGGCTGCTGAACCCGACGGCGATGCTCACCTCGAGCAAATTCAAATTTGAATAGCGCAATAAGTGTTTAGCCTTCTGAAGCCGTAATCGGGTGATGTATTGATACGGGGTGTACCCGGTCAACACATTAAAATTGCGGATGAACTGATATTTGCTCTGGTTCGCCAATCGGCTCAAGTCGTCGACACGGATAACTTGGGCCACATTCTGTTCGATATACGAGAAGACGGCGTCATATGATTCGTCTTCGCTGAACGCAGAACGTTCCGCGACGAACGTCTTTAGGAACGAGTAGATGTCACGTTCGAGCGTCGCATCTCCGTACTCAAGAAACTCGCGCATCCACATGTTGACATGACGTTTCAACATCTCCGGTACGATCGTCGTTAGCTCTTGAAACGTGACCGGTGTATCCTCTCCGCTCGACTGTTGCCACCACCGGTCGAACTCATGCTTGTCGAAGTCCATCGTCACGAACGTGGCCTGTTCACTCGTGACGAAGCGCTGGCATTGTACCTCTGGGCCACATAAGATTGCCTCTCCGTCCTGTAATCGAAAGTCCCGCAATCCGACACAAACACCTATCTTCCCAGAGAGTGTCACGGTCAATCGATGCCTGGCCGTCTCGACCATGTCCTCTTGCCACCCACTTCGTTCATTCCTGACTTGAATGTTCACATTTGGTAACTCCAACTTTAGCTGCATGATGACCCTCCTATTATTGCGGAACAATTGCGCAATTCTCGACACGACGCAAGCCGCCTCACCTTCCATAATCGAAGTAGACCGATCACAGGTCGACAATTCGATGAAAGCCAGGTGTCCATATGTTCCACTCGTTACATCCCAATTTAAAAATCAGAATCACCATCAACTTCATTCAAAAATTGACGCAGACGGCCATCTTCCCGTTCATGACGATTTATTTTGCCCAACAGTTCGGGGTGACGCTTGCCGGCGTCTTGATTTTGATGACGACTGTGCTGTCCTTCATCGGCAGCCTGTACGGCGGTGCTTGGTCTGACCAATATGGCCGCAAACGAGTCCTCGTCTCCGGGGAACACCTCCGCCTATTGAGCCTCGTCGCCATGGCGTTCTGCAACTCCGCATTTCTGACCGCCCCGACACTGACGTTCGTCTTCTTTTTGATGAACAACATCGTAAGTGGCATCGTCACACCAGCGAACGAGGCGATTTTAATTGATGACAGTACGAGCGATAATCGTAAATTCTTGTACGCGCTCAGTTACTGGACGCTCAACATCTCCATCGTCGTCGGCAGCATCGCCGGTGGCTTCCTGTTCCAAGCGCATCTGTTCGACCTTTTGGTTGGCGCGGCGCTGGCATCGTTTGGGTGCCTGCTGTTGATTCGGATGCGATTGAACGATACGTATCGACCGCAGTCGGGCACGTCCCCTCTTTCTTGGCGCGGGCTCTATCACGGCTACGCGATCGTGTTTCGCGACCGGTTGTTCACCGCATATTTAATTGCCGGTGTGTTGACGCTGTCGCTCGAACTGCAATTGACCCACTATCTCGCCGTTCATTTCGTGGACACGTTTACGACGCCACAGTTGCTGTTCGGCGTCCCGTTCGAAGGGACGATGCTGCTCGGTGTGTTGCGGAGCGAGAATACGGTGCTCGTGCTTCTGTTCAGCTTCCTCGTCTTGAAATGGACGAATCCGTTCAACGAGCGTTCGGTGCTATATACCGGGGTCGTCCTATTCAGTGGCGGATTTGCGATGCTCCTCGTCAGCGATTCTATTGTTATTATGCTATTAGGTACGTTCGTGTTCACACTCGGGGAGTTGTTGTACGTCCCGATTCACCAGGCGCTACTCGCACGGCTCATGGATGAATCGAGGCGCAGCCAATACCTGGCTGTCAACGGGCTTCGTTATCGGGGAGCACTACTCATCGGCGCCGTGAGCGTCTCGTTGTATGGATGGATTCCGCCATTCATGATGGCGGTCGTCTATATTACGTTCGGGGCGACGGCCATCTGGCTCTATCAAAAAGTATATCGCAGCCTCTTTATCCAATCTATGGAAAGTGAGCAAGTCGGATAATCAAATCCATAAAATTTTGAAATCATTTGGATTTTTCTAGTGTATCAATCATTTTTGTGACATACTGTTCAAAATCTACTTTGAACGGGGACGATGGATATGCGTACTTGGAAACAACCTTTACTTTTACTAGCTGGTGTTGGCATCTCGAACCTTGGGGCCTGGGTGTACTTCATCGCCCTCAACTTGATCGTCCTTGAGATGACGCAATCAGCGTTCGCCGTGTCGGTCCTCTACATCCTCGTCCCGCTCGCGGCCCTGTGCGCGAACGTTTGGTCAGGCTCGGTCATCGACCGTACCGATACACGCCGCTTGATGATGTGGCTTGATGCGCTCCGCGCCGTCGTCGTCTTCAGTCTCGCTTTCATCGACTCACTCGCGCTCATTTATGTGCTCGTGTTTCTGCTGAACATCGCGAGCTCTGTCTTCGAATCGGCCTCCCTCGTCTATATGACGAAGCTTGTCCCGAGCAGTGACCGGCAACGATTCAACGCGCTCAAGAACTTCGTCCAATCGGCCGGGTTCATCTTAGGCCCGGCCATCGCGGGATTGTTGTTCATGATCGGCACACCGACGTTCGCCATTCAGTTGAACGCGTTGGCGTTGCTCGTGTCCGTCGGAATCCTCTCCCTACTACCGAAGCTGTTCACGGCCAGCGACGAGGTCGAAGTGTTCAACCTGCGCATGATTCTCGATGATTGGAAAACGGTCGTCCGATTCGCATCGACCATGCGTTACGTCACACTCGTCTATGGCCTATTCTGCGTCATGACGATTTTCATGTCGGGGCTCGACTCGCTCGAGGCGTCGTTCGCGACGCAAGTGCTCAACTTCTCTGAGAGTCGCTACGGTTTTCTCGTTAGTGTCGCCGGAGCCGGGATTATCACCGGTTCCATCATCAACGCGACGTTCAGTGCCCGGCTAACGTTACCGTTCCTAATCAGTTTCGGTGCCATCCTAACACCTGTCGGCTATCTCGTCTTCGCCTTCTCCGAGTCATTCGTACTCGCAGCAGTCGGGTTCTTTTTGCTCACGTTCGCTCTGTCGTTCGCGAACACCGGCTTCTTGTCGTTCTATCAAAACAACGTCCCGACCGAGCTGATGGGCCGCTTCTCTGGGGTGATCAACGTAGCGGAGTCTGTCTTGATTATCGGGTTGACGTTCGGCATCGGTCTCCTCGCTGAATATGTCGGGATCCGTTCGACGTACGTCGCCTTCTCGCTCTCGTTCTTGCTCGTCGGCTTGGTCACGGTTCGGATTATGCTCGAACGTTCAAAACGAGGGATGTATGAGGCGGTCGTTGTTGAAGAGAATGTCTCGTAATTCCAAACTGCCTCATTTGTAACATAATTATAATAGTTGTAATAAATAGGGATTTTCGAAAATGAATACTCCGCTTCACGCTCTCAAAATCACTTCTTCTTTCGATAATCACTGAACCGAAAGGAAGGACATGGAAGTTTAGACAACGAGCTAGATGGACGCCCCTGAACCCTTTAAACACGATTCACCGGTCCATCTACTACCTTCAAATCCGAGATGAATTAACCTGAATGTCATGTACCTGACATCCTCATATTTGGAAAAAATCGTATAATTAAGGAGTGTTCAAGAAACTATAAAAGCGGGGGATACCATGAAAGAGACGATTCGAACTGAAGAAGATTTATTGCATATGTTGGACTCTCTGTTGAGGGAACCGAGTGAGTTTTGGGACTCGTTTTACGCAGATCGAGACAAGCGCATCCCCTTCTTTGTGAACAAGCCTGATGAAAACTTGGTCAGCTATTTTGAGCGGGATATCCTAGCACCGTGTCACGTGTTGGAGTTAGGGAGCGGTCCTGGACGCAACGCCATCTATTTTGCGGAGAACGGATGTACGGTTGATGCCATCGATTTGTCCATCACGTCGATTGAATGGGCCAAAGAACGCGCCCTTAAGAAACAAGTGGAAGTGAACTTCATGCATGACAATCTGTTTGATGTGAAACTAAAAGAGTCCACCTACGACGTCATTTATGATTCAGGTTGTTTTCACCATATCGCGCCGCATCGAAGAAAACAGTATATCGATTTAGTCTGGAAAACGCTAAAGCCAGACGGTCACTTTGCAATCACGTGCTTCGTGGAAGGTGGCGAGCTCGGCGGCTCGGACATCACGGACTGGGAAGTGTATCGCCGAAGAAACCTGAACGGCGGGCTCGGCTTCACGCCTGAAAAACTTCGGTCCATCTTCCATTCGTTCGAGGAAGTCGAGATTCGCAAGATGCGACAGGCCGACCGTTCTGAAGACGTCTTTGGGGTCCCGGCACTATGGACGGCGCTGTTCAAAAAAACGGACTGAATTCTTATGCTCGACACAGAAAGAGCCGATTGAGACCATTCTCTCAATCGGCTCTTTCTTAGTTGTTGCGGCGACATTCGGCTTATTGTATCGCTTGAGTCATCTGATCAATGTGTTCTTCTACCACAGCAATAATAACATCCGGACGATCTAAATGAATGGCATGCGATGCCTGTTCCGCAATCACCAGCTTGCTAGTCGTTGAGAGCATCGTTTGTTCACGAATGAGTTGATGCCACGTTGCTTCTAATAACCTTAACTCAGATTCAGGAAAACCGTTTAACATGCCTTGTTCGACTTCATGGTCGGCGTCGCGTCCAATCACATATAACGGCATCACACCGAGGTTTCCTAACTGTTTTATGAACCGGGCATCCGCATACCAGTTCTTGACTTCATCAATCATCGTTTTATACAGATTCGGTCTTTGGAAAAATTGAATCAATTCTGCTTGAACATCACTCGGAAGCTTCAGCTGATTGGGTGTCAATACGGTTTGGATACGTCGCGTTAACGCTGATTCGGTTTGCTCTGCATACGCCTCACATTGTTTCAGCCATTCCTCATCCGACGCTCCCTCATTCATGATTGGCAAGTCTAGCGTATCAAGCCTCTCCAAGTCATGCGATGTGGAGTCAACGAGCACGAGTGCAGCCACATCAGATGGATAACGCTTCGCGAAATGCTGGGCGCAAAGTCCTCCGTAGGAATGTCCTAACAAGATGACGGGCTCGTCAATACGCAGAATGTGTAATAGTTCTTTTAAATCGCGTACTGTTGCTTCGGTGTTGCGCTCACCTTGACTCTGCTCACTTCTGCCAATCCCCGGCCGGTGATACAGGATGACCCGATTCATTGCACTTAGCTTCTCTGTCACCTCATGCCACTCCTCGAATGAACAACCCATTCCAGTCATGATGACGATCGGTGTACCATGCTCTCCTTTAAGATTCACTTCAAGTTCTGTCTCAAACACTTTCACAAAATGCTTCATGTATATGTCCCCCCATTCCTCTCCCGTTTCCAACAATCTCACTTTCCATTATAACTGACACCTTAAAATCATTGCTAATTAATTGAAAAAACTATATAATTTTGGAGATTTGGAATCGTAAAGGGAGTGTAACGATGAACAACTATCAAAACGTGCTCATCAAGTTGAGCGGGGCGGCCATCGCCGGCGAGGACAACTCAAATTTCGATGCACACAACCTCGATCAAATTGCGGATGAAATCCTGTCATTGATTGACATGGGCATCAACGTCTCCCTGATGATCGGCGGAGGGAACATCTTCCGAGGAAATATGGCAGACGCATGGGGCATCGACCGCGTCGAGGCTGACAACATCGGCACACTCGGCACCGTCATCAACAGCTTGATGTTGCGCGGTGTCTTGAAGAGTAAGACCGACCGCGAAGTTCGGGTCATGACGGCCATGCCGATTCCGAGCATGGCCGAGCCGTACATTCGGCTGAAGGCACTCACCCATCTGGACAAAGGATACGTCCTCATCTTTGCAGGCGGTAACGGTCAGCCGTTCGTCTCAACCGACTATCCAGCAGTTCAACGCGCGGTCGAGATGCACTGCGACGCCCTGTTCGTCGCGAAGAACGGGATCTCCGGCGTCTATACGGACGATCCGAATCAATCGAACACGGCGAGACAATATACGTCGCTCCACTATAACGACGTATTGCGCCATGACTTGAAGGTAATGGATCAGTCAGCGCTGCTCCTCGCGCGGGACAATCATCTCCCGATCCATGTGTTCGACTTCGAAGAGACGGGCGCGATGAAGCGCATCTGTTCGGGCGAATCTCTCGGCACGTTGATTCACGACGGCCAGACCAACTTAGCGCCATAACTGACGACACCACCGGCACAGATGTCGGTGGTGTCGTTTACTTGATTCATTCGAAGAACGCACTCGCCCCGATTCGAAAAATGAGCTCGTCGTTTTCCATCGATGTTCTATAATGAAGGTGACGGACATCTTTGATTGGTTATTCCCAACATATAGCGGGTAATTGAGGAGGTGGCTCATGGCGAGCCGATTCGAAACAGATGGAGGGATGAACATGAAGCAATGGACCAATGACTCGATTTATTTGTTCGGGCTCATCGCTTGTATGGTTGTCGGCACGATGGCGTACACCGTCCTTTTGTCCGAAAGTAACACCGGCCTTCTCGGCTACTTGATTTTACCCGCCATCGTCTTATCTTCCCTCATCTTTGGGATGCGGGCCGGGCTGACCCTGTCTGTCACGCTTCTCCTCTTTTTATTCATCTATTTCCGATGGTTCGCGTCCATCTATGAAGCAGGAAACGTTCAGTTTTTCAACGGCAGAGGCATCAGTTTTACAGTTCTGCTGCTCGTCATGTCCATTTTGTCCGGCCTCGTCCATCAACTCGTGAAGAACGATCAGCTGTCTCGGCTCGAGTTAGAGGAGCGGGCCCGTCAGCTCGTGGCCGTCGATTCTGAGACGTGGCTCGATAATGCCGAACGGTTTCGGATGGACTTGAATGCAGAACGCGATCGTCTGATTCGCCATGGGGACGCCTTCGCGGTGTCGTTCATTCAAATCCAAGAGCTGAGACAGTTCGAGGAGCGCTATGGACGGACCGAGTATGAATGGTTCTTGAACTACTTCAGCGACGAGCTCCATCTGGCCACGAGACGAACAGATCATAAGTACCGCATCGCCCTAGACACGTTCGCCATCATCTATCCACATACGTCCCCAGAGGCCGCCCGCGTCGTCCATGACCGGATTCGTCCGTTACTCGAACAGTACGAGCTCCAAAGCGGTGAACACGTGTCATTGACGCATGAGGATACGTTTTATGATGTGAATCGAGAAAATGGAAACGCGGTCGTCGACGAAATCATTGCGAACATGTCCGCATTCAGTTGAATGTCGCGCGATATATATCCCCAATCAGACCATCCATTTGGTGCACCCCTAACTCTGCATTCGTCATGATGATTATTGCTTTGCCGATGTACGGGTATGCCACGATCATGCTTTGAAAACCGATTCCCCAGCCGAGTGAGGATAGCTCACGTTGCCCATGCTCCCCGTCAAGAAAGACACCGAGTCCGACGAACGGGTTTGAAGACGAAGCAGACAGCATGTCTTTTACCATCCGAGGAGACAGAACACGACTGTTACCTTTCACCGCCTCCATCATTTCGATGACGACGCGCGACAAATCCTCTGTCGTCGTCCACAATCCGGCCGCCGCTGGATATGGATAGTGCGGGATGATGGGGGCGACGGAATGGCCGTGCTTGTCGTGGCCGCTCGCGAACTTCACACTTTCCACCTCGAAGTGATACCCACTCGCATGCATACCGAGCGGGACGAACAGCTCGTCACGCATCACATCCGCGAACGGACGCTCCATGACGTCCTCAATCAGCAGTTGAATCACACAAAATCCAGCGTCTGAATAATGAAACGTTTGGCCCGGCTTGCCAGTCACATGAACCGGTCCGTCGTGATACGGCGTGTCTCCGTTCAATAAAGCGATCATCGAAGGTCGTCCGAAGGTGACATCAAGCTCTCCGAAACTGTCCGTCGCATCGATGACCCCGGACTCATGACGCAATACTTGACGCAACGTCACCTCGCTACGTTTTGAGGCAACATCTGTGAGTTGCCATGAAACGAGTCGGTCATTCACCGGTTCATCTAACGCTACCTGTCCCGTTTCGACCAACTTCATAACGAGGACACTGGTCAGAAACTTACTCATCGAACAGGCATTGAAGCGCGTGTCAGCCTTCACCCGTTGACCGCTCCACGTCGCCACCGTTCCGAACTGTTTAGAGTCCATGAGTCGCCCGTGTTCAATCCAGGCGATGCTACAACCCGGGACGCGATGGTATTTCATCCGCTCCTCGATATACGCTACATCTAACGGCATCACGCAACTTCCTCTCCTAAAGATAATCTCACCGCATCACAATCAATTCGGACAAATCGTCAATCGAATCATCGGCGTCTGCTTCAGACTCCTCCCAACGGTCGTTCCGTTTCCAAACCGTCCGTATGCCGACTCGCTTAGCGGCTTGAATATCATGGAGCGCGTGATCCCCGACAAACATGGCAGTTCCTGGCGTAACGTCTAATGCCTCGAGAGCCCGATGAAACAGGTCGGGATCTGGTTTCTTCATGCCTTCCCATTCAGAGACGAGAATACAATCGAAATAGTCACGGATCCCTAAACCGTGGATAGACTTCATTTGAAATTCGCCAAATCCGTTCGTGATGATACCAAGTCGAAGACCACGCGCTTTTAAGGCATTCAGCATTGGGTCGAGATTCGGGAACGCGACACAGCAATGGTGAAACCGGTTCACATAGTCTTCGAGCAGTTCTTGTTGAGTGATTCCGCTAATCTCAAACTCCTGAATCAACTGGTCATACACCGCGTCTTTCCATCGATAGCCGTGATGGTCGAGTTCGATGAAGCGCGTGACATAGTCTTGTTCTTCGATACCTGACAGAGGTCCTTTCAACCGCGTATACTGGTCATGGATGAACCGTCGTACGGACTCATCCCGGTCTAGCAGCGTGCCGTCTAAATCGAAGAGCACGGCTTTCAACGCAGATCCATCGGTCGTTTGAATCGGTCGAGTCAACGACATGAGACCGAGTCTTCAAGTACGACCACGGTCTTCAATTCCGTATCGACAATCCGGGTGCGCGTATCGTTTTTCGAGAGCAATACGACCTCGCCCGTCTCATCAAAACAGTAGGCGATTGGAATCGAAAATCCACAGTTCCGGTACGACCCGTCGGCGTGGCTCGTCCCGAGAATGATTGAGCGTTGTTGCATCGCGATTTTTTTCGCTTCACCAGACCAGTCCGCATATTGTTCTTCGCTGAACATGCCGACGCCAATCGGATTAAAGATGAGTTGAATGTTTTCTTCCGATTGGAGTCCGTCAAGCCCCATGAAGATTTCTCGGCAGAGCACATACCCGTATCGGTGACCGTCGTCCTTAACGGTTGAAGGCATGAACAGCGGCATCGTTTCCGGAGTCTTGGCACGGTCTAACAGTGTCTCCCCTCGCTTGTTGATGATGAGGGCGCGGTCCACGTTCTGCTCGTTCCGATAGCCCATCACGACCGCTGTCTGGAATCGCTTCGCTAGTTCCTTGACCTCGTCTAGATGTGTGACCTGACAATAGCCCTCTGGATACAGAATCAAGTCGACCGTAGGGTTCGCTTCAATCTCTTGAATGAATTGTTCTAGGTGTTGCTCCATCTTTGGTTGTCCGATTAGAATTCTCATGATTGGTGACAGCTCCTCAGTACGAATTGTATGTTTACCTTTTTTGATGTAGCCAGGTCAGTAACCGGGAAATTTGCGCGGTATATGTACGTAAGTCATCGATTGTCGGTACGATTTGAAGTGTGCCTTTTGTTTGGTCCGTACGGCCCGCACTTTCGATTTGTAGGGATCGCTTCACGTTGTATTCCAGCCATTTCAACTTTCCGAGACAGCCATACCATAGTACACGTTGCCAATCCACCTCACTTCGCCCTCGTTTCTGTTCATAAGCGTGGATACACGAAACGAAATTGATTTGATTGACGATTCCAGTCTCATCTTGAGACCAATAGAGCGCCGTCTCCACCAAATCCTGCATCGGATGAATCGAACCGGCCGACTCCCAGTCGATGACAAGGGGACGTTCATCATGCCATAGCACATTTTTTGAATCCAAGTCCCGATGGCTGATGACACGTTTTGACGCGAGCGAGTTTGACGATCGAATTGCCTGTCGATGCCACGAATACAAGTCATCCACGTTTTTTTGTAAGTGTTCAACCCACTCGGCTCCTTGTTCGATTCCTTCATGCAAATAAAAGTCCCAATCAATCGCCAGTTCTTCACCGACTTCTTCAAAAGAGACGAGAGCGGTCGTGTCCTCCAGACCATGGAGCGTTGCCAAGATGTCTCCGATTTGCCGACAATGAAACGGTTGAATCTCATGTGGTGATAACCTCGTTCCTTCCACCCAATCGAAGACGAGATAGAACTGACCATCGAGCGTTTGAACTGAGTCACCATCTATGATGTGGGCAGCCAACGCCGGGACTTTTTTCGAAGCCAGATTGGCAATGATTTCAGAGTTGAGAAAATTCTGAAGCGCTTCAGGCCGCTTCAAAATTTGTGGATTCAACAGCTTGATGGCGTACTTCCCACTGGCGGTCTCGATCTGATACATATTATGCATGAATCCACCCGTTACGGCGGTCGGCCCACTTTTCAACTCCCCAAGTCGAGACGCCCGACATAAGTGTTTGAAGAACTCTTTATGTTTTGCCATGTCGATCACGAACCTCACCTCATCAATTTATTTATGTATCATATCCCTCAGTTCCCGTTCATGCCGACAACGTGATATGACTTTTCACTTTGAATCGCTTCAATCACGCCTCCGGAAATCTCTTCATGCGTCAACCAACGCCGACTGCCCTGCTCTACAACATGCCCGAGTTGGACTTGGTGGTAGCGAATCGTATCGGGGATCAACAAGTCCGCTTTGACGTCATCACGTTTCGCCCGGCTCCCAAGGACATGGTACACCGCTGCGTCGTGGAGTTCCGCGATGACAATCGGCAAGGCGTCCGGCGCATCCGAATGAATCCAAGCCACGACGAGATCAATCTTTCCTCGTTCAGCAATCGCTTGTCGCACGGACTGCAGGAAACGCGAGTTATCCCGGTAGTCCACGAACACGGGGTTCAAGCGGTCTGGGCTTTGACGAATCACCCGCTCCATCTTCGCTTCATTTCTCCCAATCACTGACACGGAATAGCCCATGTCGGCCAACCACAAAACGGTATCCGCCAACATCCCGCTCCCCCCAATTACAAATGCATGTCTCATCTGTCTCCTCCTTGCCCTTTCTTTCAACTAACGCGACCGTACAGGAATTGCACTCAAGCAAAGCGAACTGAACGATAGTACTCATTTCAGCCAAGGAGGCCTGGTTCCGATTCAACCGACCGTCTTCACCATCCAACCGATCGAGACGCCATCCGCACTCGACCAATCGTTCACTGTCATGAAAGAGCTTCGCATCGACCTGACCCTTGATATGTATCGTGATCTCGTCATCTCGATGCGACCGCAAGGCTATGAGCTGTATGCGCTGTATGCCGACGACGAAATTGTCTCGCTGGCCGGTATCGAGCTCCGCGTCAATCTGTACCTCGGGAAGCACGTGTTCATCTATGATCTCGTCACGAGTGCCGCGCATCGTTCGAACGGATATGGCGAGATGTTGCTTCATTTCGTCCATGAGTATGCTCGCGATTGTGGCGCGACATGTGTCGCGCTCGAGTCCGGACTTGCCCGGACCGAGGCGCACCGCTTTTATACAGACAAGATGGGATATACCATCACCAGCTATTCATTCCGAAAACAATTGTAGGTATGCAAAAGGGAAGAGCCGGTCGCTCTTCCCGTCTTTATTATATCGTGATTCCGACACCAAAAACAGACTATCTTCTCCTAATTTCAACCACTATACTGGGAAGACACGAAACAAAGGAGAGTTGCCATATGCCGAACGATGCGAAACCGCTCGACCCGGGACCGTTCTTTCACGGGACGAAAGCCGAACTGAAGCTTGGAGAACTACTTGAACCGCGACGTAATTCAAACTATCAAGATAAACAGTCGAACTATATCTACTTTACAGGGACGCTCGACGCCGCCAAATGGGGAGCAGAGCTCGCGAAGTCCGATGCCCGAGAGCGCATCTATCTCGTCGAACCGACGGGTGACTTCGAGAACGACCCGAACCTGACCGACAAGCGCTTCCCTGGCAACCCGACCCGTTCATACCGGTCAAAGGCACCGCTCAAAGTCGTGGCCGAGCTCGGTACGTGGGAGCGCCATCCTGACGAAGTAATCGCGCATATGATCGATTCGCTCGAGAAACTGCGGCTAGTAGGAGAAGATGAAATCGACGACTGACATGAAGGAGAAGCACCTTGAAAATTTCGCACAACAAATGCAAATATTTCTTGATAATCGGTCTCGTCGTGGGACTGCTGTATGCGACGACCTTTATCCCGCAACGGGTCCTCACGACGACACCGTCGAACGTATCCCGGATTCACGTGTTTGACGGGCAGAGCGGCTATGAGCTCTCTATAAGCAATCGCCACGACATATACGTCGTCATGAACAACTTGAATGACATCACGTTTCAAAAAGGAAAGCCAAGTTTCGGCTATATGGGATACTCATATCGGGTCACCTTGTACGATAAAGACGGAGACGAGCTAGACGAATTCATCATCAATAGCGAAGACACGCTCCGCTACAACGGCTTCTTTTACACGGCGCAATCAGGAAAAATCGACTATGAGTTGCTTGATGCATGGATGGACCAAGTCAAGTCATAAGCCGGAGACGACTGACGATCTGATTAGCGGAGCGACTTCTTGACTCGATATTCCGAGAGCAAGGAAATCAAACCGACACTGACAATCGCTGAAATTATAATCTTGAACTGAAAGCCATTGGCCAATCCTTCCATCACATAACCTCTGATTCGTTGCGAAAGACTCGCTTGCGGAATCCAATCAATCACATAGCCGATTCCTAACATACTAGGAAGACTCAGGACGAGATAAATCACGATAAACATGAGCGTAAACGTCTTGATGTTCATCGACTTTTACCTCCATTTCTGTATGCCGATATATAAACAGAAGGCAATCCACACTGAACGAAATCTCGTAGGATGCAAAATAGACACGCTGTATCCATTAAGATGCCAAAATGGATACAGCGTGTCTTTCGCACAAGATCTTCGGATGATGCGACGTTAGTTTCGTTCAGCGTACTCTGTAAAATGATCAAGGATTGCCTGCCAGCCTTGCTGCTGCAACTCAATTGAGTTCATCGATTCTGCATCAAACGTTTCGACTATTTTAGTCTGCTCACCTTCTGAAACAAATGAAATTCTTACTTTACGGTCGTCTTCGAGGCGATATTGAATGAGTTGATTGACTTGAATGTCTTCATACACCCCTTCAAAATCAAAGCCCATACTTTTATCTTTCGCCTCCATCCGACTCCGAAACTTCCCTCCGACAGTCAAATCATTCTCCGCTTCCGTCGTATGCCAGTCTTCAGAGGCATGATTCCACTGTTTGATGTGTTCAGGTTCCGTCCAAATCCGCCATACTTTTTCGATTGGTGCGTCCACAACAGATGTCACAGTCACTGTATTTGGTTTCATATCATGATCTCCTTTGAAATGAATTCCTTCGAAACATCAGATGGTCAACATTAAAGGACATGAATTAAATACGACCATTTGCATCACTATCATTCGATATACATTCGATGAAATCCTCTTTCTACCGTCCTGCTCCTGTTGTGGCGACAACCCCTTATAGACCCGATACGTTGTGGACTGAGGACACCAATGATTCCGTCAGTCAATCGCGTTCAGTCAAATCAGAGAATTGATTTTTAAATCAATTGTTCGAGACGTGTGAAAATTCGGTCATATCAACTAATTTGATGAAGGCTTACTGTTCTGTTGAAACTTACCATCTTCATGTACAAGGGTGAACGGATCCGCGAGGGACGCGGCTGCCGCCTCCGTTTGAGATATCGTCTCTTCCGTGACGACCGCTTCTTGACGCCGTAGCCGGAACGCACGCTCGAGGCGGCTCGTCAACAAGTTGCTGAGGAAGACGAGCAGTGACAGGCCGAGAGCCGGAACGAGGAACATGTGGTTCGTCATCCATGTCGTCGCAGTGAACTGCGTGAAATAAAAACCGAACATCGACGACCATTCAAACAGCGTCGGTCGGACTCCTTCAAACAGGAAGACGGTGCCTCCGAAAAAGACGCCGAACAACGACAGGTGAATGAGCAACATGAGTGTTTGCACGAACTGTTGCATGAAGACGATGACCAACGTCGGAACGAGGTGCGGCCACAGGTGCCGCCGTGTCCTATGCCAGACACTGCCTCCCAACGTCTCGGCAACGATCATAAACTCTTGTTTGAGCAATTGCCGGACCTCTGTAATGAGATAGAGCGTGACCGCAGGCAAGCCGAGCGCCACGAACACCGTCAACTGCAGCGTCACGCGGTCCAGCAGCGGCGGCACCATGGTCGAATCCGCGAAGAAAAAGGACGGGAACAGCATCATCATGGCCAACAAGGAAATCGGTAGAATCAAAAACCCGTCTAACACCATTTTAAAGATTCGGTTCACGCGCGCCCCGCGAAACGCGAGTGGAATCCCAATCAATAGGCCGAACGCCATTCGTCCGAGCGCAACAATCGCACAAATACCAACCGTCCACTTGAAGCCTTCAATCATCATTTGGAACAAATCGTTCCCGGCCCGGTCGGTACCGAACCACTGATCTTTCGAAGGTTCGAGTGGCGGGATGCCAATCAACCGACCTTCGTCGGAGTAACGGTTCAAGAATTGATCGACTTGGCCATCACGGAATACGGTATTGCCGATACTGAGTAACAACAAGCTGACAAATATCACGAATCCGATCATAAATATCGGATCGCGCAGGAGTGCACGACGCATCAGATCCCTCCTTTCCAGGCATTCGGAATGAGCCATTCCGCTACTAAATCCAATAGGAAGATCGGGATATAAACGACCAACAAGATGACGAGCAGAATCGGCATGACCGGGTTATAGACGGCGAACCGGAAAATACCTTGGACGTTAAACAAATACTCGATAATCAACAGACTCGATAGCACCGTGATTAAGTTCGAACGGAAAAAGAGGTAGAAGCGATACACCAAATTCGGCAGCAAGTGTCGCCAGAACAGGGCGGCCGGTCGGACGCCTTTGGCCCGCGCCAGTTCGAGAAACAACGACACTTCTTCCTCGAGGATATGTTTCGTCAACCATTTAAGGAAGAAGAACAGAATCGTGAGCGTCAACGTCACGATCGGCAAAAAGCGTATGTATTCGGCGAACCCACCTGCGACTTCAATCCGATCAAACCCCGTCTTCTTGTAAATCGTGATGGCGAGGAATTGCGAGAAGATGAGCCAAAATAAATCCGGAATCATCTCGAGCGTCTGGCTCGTTTGTTGGAGCACCGTGCGAACGCGCTTCCCGCTCCGATAAAAGAAATAGGCGTACAGAAGGGCGAACCCGACCGAGACGATGAGTGACGTCATAAAGATGATGACCGTCTCTTTCATGAGCGGGGCGAGATCAGGTAGTAACGGTAACTCGCGTTGTGCGGTGACGTTGAAGTATGTAATCTCATCGAGTTTCGCCAACTGGCTGAATTGTTGTTGAATCCCGTTCCAGTAGTTCGCTGGCACGAACTCGAGTTGCACGACGAGTGACGGCAAGGCACTGATCGCAATCAATACAAATATGGTGATGAAAAACTGAGCCGATTTTTGAGCAATCCAATTCATCCGGTTCTCTCCTTTCAAAATACAAGTACATTCTGATAACCGTTTCGAGCTTACTTATAGACCATAACCTATAGGTTCCATAGATCCGATTCCAAAATAAAGAATATCTCTCATCCCAAAGTAAAAAATCTCCATTTACACTGTTATGATTTTATCATAATCATTTATGAATAAAAACAATATTCCGAAAATTTCAGAAATTTAAATAGTCTTTTGATTCGACAGTTTCCAGATTGAAATCAGTGTTGTTACAACTTAACGATATTTATTCCACTCACACATTTGCTTTATCGGAAAAGTAGATTTCACATAATAATTGAATTTTTAGGACGAATGGCAGAACATCATTTTAAAAAAGTATCCTTCTAATCAGAAGAATACTTTAGTATGTTGAAAAGAGCGTATCGCCGTCTTTCGACTTCAGCACATAGTCAACTCCAGTCGAATTCACTTTCGTCAACGTGACGGTACAATCAAACAACGTGCCAGGCCCATATGCGACGTCCTCCGGTATGTCTGAAAAATCGTAAGACTCCTCTTCAAACCAGAGCGTCACGCCGCCTTGTTTCGACTGATTGTCAACGACGTAGCACTTCCCAGTTTCCGTCTCATAACGGCCAAGCGCGCGGTCATATGTATCGGGTACGGCGATCATAAAACAAATGATTGCGATGCATATGCTGAATATAGCTCCTAGCAATTTCATCAGTTTGCGCTCGCTCCGCCACTGTAATGCATACATAAACGTCGAGAGCACACACATGAATCCGACAAACCAAAACATAAATATTTGTGCCAACCTGATCACCTCTTTCATATTATACGAATATTGTCGAAAAATGTTTCATCATCCTATCAGATTAAGGAGTCCTATATGGCCCACTTTCTCAAATTACAAAACCTCTCCATCCTGCTCGCGCTCACCCTACTCTTAAACATTCAACTGCTCGCCAACAGCGAACGGCTTTATTTGTTGATGGGTGATGCTTATATGCTAGCCATCACTATGTTCGGTCTTGTTTCACTCATCTTGTTCACGCGGCTCATCATCAAACGTATCAGGCAACTCGCACCTTCACCATGGAACCTATCCCTGTACGTGTTATGGCTCCCTTATTTGGCGCTGTTCACCTATGTCTGGACACAAATCGTCCCCGCCCCTGGTGAAGCGGCATGGCCAAGTCCGGTCGTCGGGCTATTGATCATCGCGCTCACGATCATATTCCCGCTCTATGTGTTCATCGTCCATATGGTCGCCCGCTCCAAACAACCAACGACGTAACCTAAAAACGTGTGCAACCCGAAGCGGGTGCACACGTTTTTTCATGATAGTTCCTGTCTCCGCTTCTGCCACGCCACCAACAAAATACTGATGATGACGAGCAGGAACCACGACGACAGCTTGCCGAGGTCGACGAGCGCCCAACCGCTCAACTGATTCGGGTACGCCCAACCGTTGTAGAACGTGACGATATTTTCCGCGAACCAGATGAAGCAGGCAATCAAAAAGAAGGCGACGACGACGGGCATCGTGAAACGTCGGTCGTCGAGCCGGTACGTGACGATGGACCGACCGAAGACGAGAAAGACGAGGCCGATCAACACCCAGCGTAAATCGAGCCAGATGTGGTGCCAAAAGAAGTTGAAGTAGATGGCAATGCCCAGGCCGAACGCGATGAGCGGCGGTGGCATCTTGAGAAATTCCAAATCGAGGCGGCGCCACGATTGGACGACGTAGCTGCCGACGCTCGCATACATGAAGCCTGCATAGAGCGGCACACCGAACATTTTTGTCAGCGCCTCGTCCGGGTAGCTCCACGACCCCATCTGGACTTTGAACAGCTCGAGGCCGAGCCCGATGACGTGGAACCAACTGATGACCTTCACTTCTTCCATCGTCTCGAGCCCGGTCTTGACGAGCACGACTTGGACGAACAGACACCAGATGAGGAGGATGTCGTAACGCGGAATCGGGAAATCGAACCATTTCGTCAACGCGAGCGCCCCGAAGATGGCGACGGGGAAGATACAGCTGAGTGCCTGTTCGTAACCGAAAATGAATAAATACCGGAGACGTCGCACGGAATCACCTACAATTCGATGTATTCGTAAAGGAATGACGACTCGCCATCAAAGAAGCGCGGATCGTATAAACCGAGCCGCTCGTCATCCTCGACGACGACCACGAACGGGGACCACTGTTTGAGCGTGATTGCTTCTTTATTTTCGGCGAAGAGCGGTGCAAGATCTGCATCGTCGGCACTCGTCAACTCGTATTGGACTTCAGGATTTTGATAGACCGAGTCGCTGTAAATCGA
The DNA here is from genome assembly GCF_000416965.1 of Exiguobacterium chiriqhucha RW-2. GTDB lineage: Bacteria > Bacillota > Bacilli > Exiguobacteriales > Exiguobacteriaceae > Exiguobacterium > Exiguobacterium chiriqhucha. Next base: position 623,040 of record NZ_ATCL01000020.1, on the reverse strand, counting down.
CACCGACTCATCGGTCTTCGTGATCACGGTGAACTGGGTCGGGATGAACGAGGCTGACAGCGCCACTTTTTCGTGATCGGCGGCGTACGACTGATACAAGTACGCCCCTTGCGCACTTTGAATCAAGACGTGCACGACAATCGCGGCCCAAGCGTAGCGATACACCGTATGACGGACGTCCACTCGACGTGCGATGAGCCAGGCGACGAGGAAGATGCCCCAATAGACGAAATCGACAATCGGGATGACGCCGAACGTGACCCGGACATCGGATAACGGTTCAAAGTAACCCGTCCCCCAGGCGTTGAACAAGTCCGCCGTATTATGGATGAACACCGACAAGAGCGCCCACCAGAAATAGCGGATATCGGTCACCTTGAACAAGAGACGCACGAGTATGTAAATGAGTAGTGCGAACAACGGGACGAGGAAAATCGAATGAGTGATGCCGCGGTGCCACATCTGATACATCCCTTCCGTGTCCCATAGTCGCGAGATGACGTCACTATCTGGGATTTGACTCCCGACGAGCGTCGTGACGAACAAGGCCCGTTTTTCGTTTGTTTGTAAGTCTCGCTTATCGGCCGCCCCGTAGAGCGTCAAGCCGAATAGCGTATGGGTAATGGTATCCAACGGTCTCCTCCTTTTGATGATGGAAAAGACATCCCCCTCATGACGAGAAGGATGTCCGTCCTAACTTATTTCTCTTGGTCCATTTTCATGGCGCGTCTTGCGACGACGGCGACAAAAATGACAGCGACAATCGGAATGATTAAAGGCATCCAATTCAACATCCGCCTGTCCCCCTTCTACAAGTGTCGCAAGCAGTATATCATACCTTCATTTCAATCGTTTCAGTGAATGCTCGCCTTCGCATAACGTCCGGCCATCGCCTCGATCGTCTCGCGCATGTGGTCGCGGAGCGTCACCGGTTCGAGCACCTCGACTTGCGTACCGAGCGACAACAGCCAGAAGACGAAGCCGTCAGATACGGCCGCGTCAAATCGAATCAGGAAGCGGTCTCCGTCTTGCGTGATCGAGACGTCTTCACCGAGCTTATCGAAGATGACCGGAAGGACCCGCTCGTCGACGGCGAGGACGATTTCCTCGTCGAGCCCGTTGTACATGTTGAACGACTTTTGGAAGTAGTCGTCCGGCAAATGTTGTTTCATGCGCGGCGTGTCGTCCTCGACGATTTCTGAGTTGACGATGCGGTCGACACGATAGTTGCGGATTTCCCCGATCGACTCATCGATGCCGATTAAATAATACTGCTCATGGTTCCAATGGAGGTCAATCGGATTGACGACGTAACGTTCGCCGTCACGGCGGAGCGGGAACGTCCGCTTCGTGGTGTCAAAGCCGACGACGTCCGTGTATTGGAACGAGATCGCTTTTTGTTCTTGAATCGCACGTTGGATGCGATCGATATGGTACGGAATCTGTCCGTGTTTCTTCTTCGGTGTCTTGATAATCGACTGGAGCGTCTCCGCTTCCGGGATGCTCGTCAGTTTTTGAAGTTTCTCGACAATCCGCTCTGTCACGTCTTCCGAGATGAACTTCGCCGCGACGATGGCGTCGACCATCATCCGGAGCTCATGGATTTCAAACAAGCGGGCCGAATGCCAATATTTTTTGGCGAGACCGTTCTTCTCGAGCTCATCCTGCACCTCGAATCCCGAATCGGTCAATGCTTGGATGTCGTCTTTCACTGATTTTTTTGCTAACTTAGAAGTATCTCCGATAGTAGATAAATATTCGAGCAAGTCCTCTAACGTCTTTGGATGATTGTCATCTGTGTGGCGTTCGAAAAACCGTCTCACCTCGAGTAACCGTTCTCGGTTGTTCACGGTTTAATCCCCTTTCATTTCTCTATGTAAAATATGTATAAACAGACAGTAGCATGTTATTTCCATGAAATAAAGTTATTTTCCATTACAATCGGTTTAAGGAGGCTATTCCGTTTTGAAACATTACGCGCACGTCAACGGCACGAAAATCGAATATATGGACCGAGGTCACGGTCCGGTCATCATCCTGATTCATGGGACCCAGTCGTCAAGCCTCGAACCGTACCATGTGGACCGGCTCGTCGTGTCCGGTTTTCGGGTCATTGTCCCATCCCGTCCCGGTTACGGTGAGACTCCGTACTCATTTTCGGCTTCCCCTCAAGCGTTCGCCGCTAGCTTGCGTCGCTTGATGGCAGTCATGGCGATCGATCAGTATCATGTGTACGGCATCTCAGCCGGGGGACCAACCGCCATCGAGCTCGCGTCGCAGAATGAGCACGCACTCAGCCTGACACTCGCGGCCGCCGTGACGAGCGTTGTCGACTTCCCCTATCGGCAATACATCAGCCGTAACGTCGCCCAACCTGCGTTCATCGCGCTACAGTTCGCCATGAGAAAGTTCGTCCTCCGGGCGATTCAAAAACAGCCGTTCGAAGCGACGGCCCGCATGATTCAATCGACGAGCCTGCTCGCACTCGATGTCATTCGTGACGAAGTGACCCCGTACGATATCTTCTTATTGAAACGGGTCGCGAACCAAATGGCGTTCGGTCTCGGTGCCCAGTTCGACCTGCGGCAACAAGTGACCGATGAAACGCTGCTCGGAGTAACGTGTCCGACGTATATCGTCCACTCCAAAAATGACAAGGCCGTGCCGGTCCGCCACGCGCATCATGCGAAGCGACTCATCCCGCACGCCCAGCTCACCATCTTGAACAGCCCCGGCCATCTGATTTGGATTGGTCGTCAAGCGCGGAAGAGCGAGCAACAAATCGAGCGCTTTATCCGCTTCAACTCGTAAGACGCCATTCCAGGCGTCTTTTTTAGTCGCCTGACTCGAGCAGATCAATCAATTCCTCCGTCACGTCAGCCGGGAGGCGGTACCCGATGTTCGTGTCGTCCGCGTCGTACAGGCTACTGACGGATTTCGGATCATCGTTCAGCCAGAGGTAATAGCGATCCGTCTCCCCGTCCTCGAAGTGGACCTCAATATCGTATTCAGGACCGACCGAATTGGCGACACCGGGAAGCTCGTCCGCCTTACGCAGCATGTCTTCGAATACTCGAATCGATTCCGACTCGTCGAACGTGACGACATCGCGCTCTTGGAAACTTGAAAAACCGTCCGATTTCGAGACGCGGACTTCTTCAATCCCATCCGTCCGAAAATCGTTCGAGCCGCAGCCAGTCAAAGTAAGGGCTAATATTATATAACCAAGAACTGACATATGACGTTGTTTCATAAATAGACTCCCTTTGTTTGTGTATGGTTGATATACGCGATGAAAGCTAGTAAAGTTCCCATCACATGTCTATCGATCACTCATCCACCCCGAGCACTTGAATCAACCGACTCGTCATGTCTCCCGACACGCGGTAGATGAGGTGCGGATGGGTCACGTCCATCAAATAGCTCGGTTGCTGCTTCTGACCGAGCCAAAGATGATACTGCGCCATCACTCCGCCCTTCCAATGAAGTTCCAGGTCAAAGTCCGGTTCCCTGTGAATGGAATCTTCGAGCGCATCATCTGCATTGCGCAACATGTCTGCGAACGGTCTCACTTTTTCGATTCCATTGAACATAATGAAATCTGTATCATTGAACGAACCGATCCCTGACGATTCAGTAACTCGCGCTTGAATCATTTCTTCGTTGTTCAATTCATCATGATCTGGTTCCATGAATGCCTTAATCATCACCGAAGCCCCTGTCAATATGGCTCGATTTAGTTTCATGCCTTTCACCCCATTCACGTTGATAGTCATTATTTACGAGAATCCGGACGAAAGGTTTCACAATTTCTGACATCGGATCATTCACGCCCGTCTCCTCGTTCGCTCCAAGAAAATCGGCAACAGGTTCAATAGAATCGAGATGCTGGTGAGAACCCATAAAGCCCGTCCCATGCCAGGGATGACATCTGCCAACGCACTCCAATCCTCCGCTTCGACCCAGACTGATAAATAGCTGTAATCTGCACACACCGTCAATGCGGTCAAGGACAACGCAATCGCCATCGGTAGCTTATAGTCTTTCCCGACGCTGAACGTATACAAATTGACCAGTGTCGCGCCAATCGCGAGCAATCCTAAAACTATCCACATGTAATCCATCCCCTATACCATATGTAATTTATTCCCTATTTCTAGAATAGCATATAGAGCACATTGTATAGAGAAATAAAAAAAAGCCGAGCCGAAGCTCAGCTTTTCCTTATTGGTACGTCCAACCGGTCAGGCTCGCAGTCGCGCCTTCGTAGCGCAACTGTTTCTCAAGCTCACTAGGGAAGACGCGGAGTGTGGCGACCGCCTCACCGTCATTGACGAAGCATTCGACACTTGAAGAGTCGACGAACACGTGAAGCGACGTCACATGAATCGCTTTCGTCCGTGTCGTGCCATACTCGGTCGCGAACGGCTCACCGGCATTCGTCCGATCGATCGTCAATTCGCCTGCCGACGCGTCGTAACGGATGACGAGTGACTCGTCGCCGACTTGTAGCAAATCGAGGCTGAAGTCCGACCCATCCGTTTTCATCTCCAGCTCGTACCGCTCCGGTGTCGCGACGCTGACTGACTTGCCGGACGCGTTAACAAATTTGTCTTGGCGAAGCGTTGTCATCTCCGCCACCGGACGTTGCTTGAGCGACCCGTCCTCGATTGTGAGCACACGCGGTAGTGTCAAAGCATGAGCCCAGCCGAACCGGTCCGTCGGATACTCGATTTCCGGGAGTCCCATCCAACCGACGAGAACGCGACGTCCGCCCTGTTCTGTCGTCTGTGGGGCGTAGAAATCGAAACCGAAGTCGAGTTCCCCGAACACGCCGTGTGTGAATGTCAACGTCTCAACATCGAGCTTGCCAATCAAGAATCCAGATTGATAGATGTTGTGATACTGATGCCCATCCGGTTCAATACCTTGCGGCGAGAAGACGAGGACGTGCTGTCCGTTCAGTTCGAACACGTCGGGACATTCCCACATGTAGCCGAACTGTTCGAGTCCCGTCTCAATCTCACCGAGGAACGTCCACTCGTCCAAGTCGCTCGAGCGGTACAAGACGACGCAACCCGTCTCATCCGTGCGTTGTGCCCCGACGACGGCGTAATAAACACCGTCCTCGAGCCACACTTTCGGGTCACGGAAATGTTCCGTGTACCCGGCCGGCACATCCGGAATTGCGACGTTGCGACGCTCAATCTTTCCATCTCGTAACACGCCGATCACTTGCGAGGCGTGACGCGTCCAGTCATCCGTCCGGTGATTGCCCGTATACATGACGTGGAGTTCTCCGTCCTTCACGAACCCGCTGCCTGAATAGGCACCGTGTGAATCTTCGGTCGTCTCCGGGACTAACGCCACCCCGCGGTCCGTCCACGTGACGAGGTCGGGTGATGTGACATGATACCAATGCTTGAGACCGTGTACCGGTCCAAGCGGGAACCACTGATAAAACATGTGATATTCCCCGTTGTAATACGTGAATCCGTTCGGGTCGTTCAGGAGTCCCGTCGGCGGTTGGATATGGTATCCGAACCGCCACGGGGAAGCCGCCGTCTTTGTGCGGAGCGTCTCCATCTCGAGGGCACTCACGTCACGTAACGAGCGATAACGCTCTGCCTTCGTCCAACTCATAACATCACTTCCCTTTTCTTAAGCTGCTTCTTTTACTGCTTCTTTTTTCGCTTGGCGTTTTGCGAGCACGAACGTCAATCCGAAGGCGACCGCGAAGGCAATGGCCATCCCGATGATATACGAGACGATTGACGCTGGTGCAATCGAGATAATCCCTGGAAGACCTGCCGCACCGAGGGCGACGGCGAGGACTTCACGTCCGACGATGAACGCCGAGGCAATTCCTGAGCCGATGATGGCCGCGATGAACGGATAGCGTAGTTTCAAGTTGACCCCGAACATGGCCGGCTCCGTGATTCCGAGGAGTGCCGAGATCCCAGATGCCGAAGCGACACCTTTCATCTTTTGATCACGTGTCAAGAAGAAGACGGCGAGTGTGGCCGCACCTTGCGCGACGTTCGACATCGCTGCGATCGGGAAGATGAACGACCCGCCTGTGCGGGCGATATCCGCGAGAAGTTGTGTCTCGATGGCGATAAAGCTGTGGTGCATCCCTGTGATGACGATTGGTGCGTACAAGAGACCCATGACGAGACCGCCGAAGAAGCCGAGTGAGTCGTACGTCCAAACGAGACCGTCGATAATCAAGTTACCCGCTTCACGCGTGATCGGTCCGACGAAAGCGAACGTGACGAACGCCGTGATGAGGAGCGAGAGGAGCGGTGTGAGCAAGATATCGAGTGAAGCTGGCATGAATTTACGGATATTGATTTCAAGTTTCGACAAGATATAAGCGGATACGAGGACCGGTAACACTTGTCCTTGGTAACCGAGCTTCTCAATCTCAAAGCCGAGAATATTCCAAACCGGGATATCGCCAACCGTTGCTTGCGCGTAGGCGTTGACGAGATCCGGGTGAACCATGATCATCCCGAGCGCGGCGCCAAGGTACGGGTTACCCCCAAACCGCTTGGCGGCGGAGAAACCTATCAGGACAGGTAAGAAGACGAAGGCGGCGTTGGCGAACGTGTTGATCATCGCGGCGAGGTCGGCGATGCCAGGGTACTGGTCAATCAATGAGCTGCCTTCGAAGAACAAATCAGGTGCCGTGAGCAAGTTGTTGATCCCCATCAAGAGACCACCGGCGACGATGGCCGGGATGATCGGGACGAAAATATCAGACAACATCTTAACGAACTGTTGGAGTGGGTTGCCTTTCTTCGCACCGGCCGACTTGACGTCGCTTGTCGACATATCGCCGAGGCCTGTCAGTTGAGCGAATTCGGCGTATACCTTGTTGACCGTACCTGTACCGATGATGATTTGATATTGGCCACCCGTCGAGAACGTCCCTTTGACGACGTCTAAGGCGTCCAACTTCTTCTCATCGACTTTCGATTCGTCGTTCAAGACGAGGCGGAGCCGGGTCGCACAGTGGGCCGCGGCGGCGACGTTGTCTTTTCCGCCGATTGCCTCTAAAATCGCTTCTGCTTCTTGTCTGTAGTTCATGCTGGTTTCCCTCCTAGCGCTTCAAGCACGCGTTGTTGTGTTGGTATGGCTGGAATCGCGCCGTATGCCGTGCATGTCAATGCACCGGTCACGTTCGCATATTCGATGTCCTGCAAGAGTCGGTCATCATCCATCCCGTGTGTCGACAACCGATACAGATACGCTCCGACGAAGGCGTCGCCCGCTCCCGTTGAATCGATGCTGTCGATTTTTACTGATGCAATCACTTCATTACCTTCTTTTGTCGCAATCAGCGTCCCGCGTGAGCCGAGCGTGATGGCAATTCGTTTTGCTCCCGTTTCGAGAAGCGACGCGACCGCTTGATTCAAATCTTCAAGTCCGGTCATCAAGTGCGCCTCTTCTTCGCTCAACTTGACGAAGTCCGCTTCGGCGATGAAGTGGAGCGAATCTTGTTTGAACGCCTCGAGGTCGGTCACGAGCGCGTCCCGATAGTTCGGGTCGAACGAGACGAACAGGCCGTCACGCTTGGCGAACTGGAGCAGTTTGAAATAGGCGTTCTTTAACTCGCCGTCGAGGAGTGCCGTCGCCGAGCCGAAGTGGACGATGTCTCCAGGCTTGAATGCCGACAAGTCAATCGACTCGAAGGCATAGTCGCCATCGCTGCCGCGGCGGAACGTGAAGTCTCGCTCTCCGTCCTCTTGAATCGAGACGAACGCGAACGTCGTGTCCCCTTCCTCCACCAAGTTTTCGACACCGACACCGTTGTCGACGAGCGTCTGTTTTAAAAATCGGCCGAACGGGTCAGCCCCGACTTGACCAAGGAAACTTGAGCTTCCCCCGTGTTTACTGACGACGGCCGCGACGTTTGCCGGTGCTCCCCCTGCTTTCTTCACGAATGTCGTTCCGTTGACGAGGTCGCTCGACGCGTCCCCACAAACCCAATCAATCAATAGTTCACCAATGCAATGTACGGTGTTCATCCGTCCACCTCCATGTCCAAATGTGTTGCTTCGTAGCTTCTATCGAACCGGTTCCATAAGCGAATAAAAAATGTTGCGGAACCGGTTCCGCAACACAAATGTAAACGATTTAATTTAAAATGTCAACGCTTTCGCGCAGTTTTAATTCAAAAGTTGTGAACGTTTTCATCGGGATGGTTTCACCTGTTAACAACTGGAGAATCATGTCAGCCGCTCGGGACCCGGTCCGACGGTATGGAAGGTGGACCGTCGTGATCGACGGATGGAGCACTTCGGTGAAATCATAGCCTCCAAATCCACTCACCGAGATGTCGCCCGGGACCGTTTTGCCGGCGTTGGCAAGTCCCTTCAACACGCCGAGAGCGATGTTGTCGGTCGCACAGACGACGAGTGACGCCGACAGCTCATGCCCTATCTGAGCCCCAATCGGAATCGCGTCATCGATTTTAAATGACGTCGTGTACGTCTTCACATCCGCCCCTGCCTCGTTGAAGGCGCGTAAGAAACCGTCACGTCTCGTTTGACCGACGGCGATGTCGTACTCCTCGACGCCCACATAGATGATATCGCGATGTCCCCAATCCATGAACTGCTTTCCGAGGGCGTACGCCGCGTCAAAGTCGGGATAAACGAGGCTATGAACGTGTCCATGTTCCTGACCGATCAATAGGACCGGGATTTGAATGTCTTGTATTGCCTGTAAGTGCCGTTCCGTCACGGTCGTCCCGAGCCAGATGATGCCGGCCACTTTCTGTTTCGCCAAGTTATACAACTGCTCGATCTCGCGTTCGGTCTGTTGGGCCGTGTTGACGACAAGCATTTGATACCCGCGTTCGGTCAGTCGTTCATCGATGCCCATCATCGTCCGCGAAGCAGCATAGGAATCGAGCCGCGGTACGATGACACCAATCATTTTTGTCTGTTTCGACTTTAAGCTTTGCGCGAACTGGTTCGGCTCATAGTTCGTCTCTTGGATGACGCGCTCAATCTTGTCGCGGGTCGCCTGTCCGACCGAGCCCCCGTTCAAGTAACGGGAGACGGTGCTTTTCGCGACCCCGGCCAGTTTGGCGATGTCGTTGATTGTCACTTGTTTCATCTCAAAAACCTCCATACGAAAAAACTGACGCGTCAGACGCTGTCAGTTCAGTGGTTGATTACATATCGTTTTTTAAAGTTTAAATAGTAAAGGCCGTTCCGTTTCTCGAAGCCGTTCTTCTCGAGGACATGGCGTACCGCTTCCTGATGCGGACTCGTCGGCGGGATGCCGGCGCGGACCGTATGCCCTTCTTTCAAATCGGACTGCTCGAGCGCGAGGCGAAGCCCTTCAGTCGCATAACCCTTGTCTTTGAATGGGTCGAACACCATCAAATCAAGCTGATAGACGCGAGCCAGTTTCAAGAGCAACACTTTTCCGACGACTTGACCATCGACACGGAGGTCGTAATAGAAGTCCTCCCCATAGCTATGGGCGTCGGCTGAGTACACCTGCTCTTCGCCCATCTCGACAAAGATGCCTTTTAACTCTTCGGCTGACATGCCGTAAGAACTTTGACCGTATTTTTTAAAATGCTCATATTCGATCTCATCAATCTGACGAATAGGTTGACGCACGATTTCCATCCCGTGCCCTCCTTAACAGTTATCTCATTGTCTTTCCACACTCATTATATACGAACGGCGCCGTGAAGCGCAAAAGATAACCGAAATCAGACCGGTTCGATGTGAATGTGGACTGTATCGACGGCATGGTGTTCGTCGAGTTCGCGCTCGATGTCATCACATAAATCGTGCGCCTCCTCGACGGTGAGGCTTCCTTCGACGGCAATCGTCACATCGAGCATGACGTGATTGCCGAGGTGACGTCCTTTGATTTCACGGACTTCCTTGACGGCATCGAAATGTTGGATCGTCTCTTCATACGAATCGACAAGGTCCGGAGGGAACCCGTCCGAGAGCTGATGGGTCGCGTCGAGAAAGATTTGAATCGCCGTCCGGATAATCATCCCGGCGATGAGGACGGCGAGCACCGTATCCATCCACGGTAATTTAAAGTAGGCAAACAGGACGCCGAGCGTCGCCCCGATTGAAATCATGGCGTCGGCGAGATTGTCTTTCGCTGCCGCCTTCAATGCGAGTGACCGGGTCTGCTTGGCCAATCTCGAATTGTACGCATATACGCCGAACATGACGAGCGCACTCACGAACGCGACGACGGCCGCGAGCGGGTTCGGTTCCACGTATTCGCCCCCGATCAGAGTGGCGATACTGTTCAATAGAACGAACACCCCAACGGCGACCATGATCAGTGATGCGACGAGAGCGGCGAGTGTCTCCATCTTGGCGTGCCCGTATTTATGTTCCGCGTCTCGGGGCAGCGCGGCGATGCGAATGCCGATATAAACGGCGATTGAAGCGATGATATCGGTCGTGTTATTGAATCCGTCGGCGAGGACGGCTTCCGAATTATACAAATAACCGAATACGACTTTTAGGACAGATAAGACCAAATACGTCGTGATGGATAAAATGGCGCCTTTGAGCGCTTTTGGTGGATGAGTTGTCGACTGCATCCGACCACCTCCTTATTAGCTAAGTCAGTATACCAGTCGAATGTCGTGTGGGCATAGAGAAACAGTGTTTCCCTCAGTCAAATAAAATGGAATATATTCCCGGTAGTTTCGTCTTTCGATAATTATGGTAAAGTAAATGAGAAGATACCTAACGGTTACCCAACAAAAGAGGTGAAACGAATGTTTACAGAACGTGATGGAATCAAGCTTCGTTTGGAACAAATTGACAGATTACTCGCCGATTTGAACCGAGAAGCAAAACAATTGATGGCTCGTCTACGCGAACTCGACGCAAGCGGTGAAAACCCGCATGAAGTGACGCTCAAACCGGAAGATCGTGATACGCTCAAATCGTCAATCGATGAGACGCTCGAAGCGCTTCAAAGCCGCTCGAAACGCCCGATCAACCCGAATGATGAGAAGAAGAAAGAACTCGCCTCGCATAAGGCGCTCATCGATGAACTGTCGGATTTACTCAGCAAGAAAAAATGAGACGCCTCCGCGTCTCATTTTTTCAGTAAGGAGATGCTATGACCTATATCGTTACGACTTGTTTACGCCCGACCGAGGCAACCATCGAACGGGCCGAGGCTCACGCAGCAAAGTACGGCGCCCGTTTTATCCCCCGACGCAAACACTCCATCGACACGTTAAAGCAACGCCACCAGACAGGCGTCCTCGTCTTCGATAAGCGCCGTGTCGAATATACCCCACTCGACGGAGATGAACCGTTCTTTTTCCATCCATCGAGCTCGGTGTTCCGCGTCAAGCAGCTTGCACGTGGTGGGAACGACCCGCTCGTCGATGCTGCCGCAATCAAACCAGGTGACCGTGTCCTCGACTGCACACTCGGGCTCGGCTCGGACAGCATCGTCCTCAGTCATGCCGTCGGTCCGACCGGTCGCGCCGTCGGTCTCGAGAGTGAGTTCGTCACCGCGATGCTCGTCAAAGAAGGCTTGACCGTCTGGGAAGAGAAACACGACGCGGTCAATGAGGCGATGCGTCGACTCGAGGTCGTCTGGACGGATGCCCTCACCTATTTGAAGTCATGCCCGGACGATTCGTTCGACGTCGTCTACTTCGATCCGATGTTCGAAAAGACGATTTCAGAATCGGTTCACTTGAACCCATTACGTTCACTCGCCAACACGAATCCACTGTCTCTTGAACTCATGACGGAGGCCCGTCGTGTCGCGGCCAGACGGATTGTCCTAAAGGCTCATTTTGAGAGTGAGACGTTCGAAACGTTTGGTTTTACAAGGATTGTTCGCAAAACGTCCAAATTTCATTACGGCATCATCGATGTAGAGACTTGACCCCTTAGGTCTTTAGGACCAGTCGGGACGAAAGTCTCTTTTTCCGATTCTTATTTTCTGAATATTGACATTAATCTGACACAAGTTTAATGTTGGATTCAAGCTCACACAATTTCCCATTATTTTCACAGGAGGTTAGTACAAATGAAAAAACGTTCCATCCGTCGCACGACGCTCGCCGTCGCGCTGACATCGGTCATGAGCGTCAGTGCGATCCCGGCCGTCGGTGCCGCTCCACTCGCCGCCTCACCGCTACCAACCCCGAGCACGAATGCTCCATTCGATCACAACATCATCGATGAGGATCGGCTCGCCAAAGCGCTCGAGAAACGAGGCGTCATCAAAAAAGGGCTTTCGGCCACCGAGCGCCAAAAGGCCGTCGATGCCTATATCGAGAAGAAGCAAGGCAATGCGCAAGACGTCCATAAGCACGGCTTGAACGATAAAGCCGCTGAAGCAAAAGAGAAGATACATAACCAATTCGAGAAAGAATCGAAACGTCTCCTCGATAAAGCGAAAAAAGGACAAGCGAACTATCGGAAAGGCAAGCCGAACGGCCAAGTCAAAGTCGACCCGGCCAAGCAAGCTGGCTATAACGGCGCTGTCCGTGAAGACAAAGTACTCGTCCTTCTCGTCGAATATAGCGACTTCAAACATAACAACGTCGTCCAAGAAGAAGGTTATCTTTATAGCGACAACTTCAGTAAAGAACACTACGAGCAGTATATGTTCGGCGACGAGTCGTTCGAACTGTTCAACGGTGAAAAAGTCCAAACGTTCAAACAGTATTATGAAGAGCAGTCGGGCGGCAGCTACACGGTCGACGGCACGGTTTCTGACTGGTTGACCGTCCCAGGCACGGCGAAAGACTATGGTGGTGACAATCCGGCTGGCGGGAATGACAACATCGGACCAGGTCCGCGTCAACTCGTTAAAGACACGTTGAACGCGGCAGTCGCTTCAGGCATGGACCTCGCCGAATATGATGAATACGATTTATATGACCTCGACGGTGACGGCGACTTCAACGAGCCGGACGGCTTGGTCGACCACTTGATGATCATCCATGCCGGTACCGGCCAAGAAGCGGGTGGCGGTGTCCTCGGTGATGACGCAGTCTGGTCACACCGTTGGGTCGTCGGGAACAGTCCTTACCGTGTAGCTGGAACGACAGCAGACGTCCCGTACTGGGGCGGTCAAATGGCGGCATTCGATTACACGATTCAACCGGAAGACGGCGCAGTCGGCGTCTTCGCTCACGAATATGGTCACGACCTCGGTCTTCCAGATGAATACGACACACAGTACACAGGTCAAGGCGAACCAGTCCAATCATGGTCGATCATGAGTGGCGGCAGCTGGGCTGGTAAAGTGGCAGGTACGGAGCCGACGAGCTTCTCGCCACAAAACAAAGAGTACTTCCAAAAATTGATGGGCGGCAACTGGGCGAACATCACGGAAGTTGATCTTGAAGACATCACACAACAAGGTTTCGTCTCGAAACTCGATCAATCCGTGACGAAATCGACGAACCCTGGATTGTTGAAAGTAAACCTTCCAGACAAGAAAGTAAAAGGCATAGAGCCAGCATTCGGCGAGTATTACTACTACTCGACAAAAGGCGATAACTTGCATACCGAACTCGCAACACCGACGGTCAAACTCGGCGCGGACGGTACGCTCGCTTTCGACACACGTTTCGATATCGAATTTGACTACGACTACTTGTACGTGAAAGCACTCAGCGGCGGCAAAGAAGTCGTCCTTGATGTCTACGGCGATGACAACACTGGAAACGGTGCGGAATCGACGAACGGGGCTTGGGTGAACAAATCGTACGACTTGTCTCAATTCGCGGGTCAAGACGTGCAAATCGTCTTCGAATACGTGACAGACGGTGGACTTGCCCTTGAAGGATTCGCACTCGACAACTTGTCGATTACGTCAGGCGGTCAATCGCTTCTCGCAGACGATGCGGAAGGCGCAGAGAAAGTCACACTCGACGGTTTCGTCAAGTCGGACGGCTATGACACGAAACCTCACTACTACTACCTTGAATGGCGCAACCATGAAGGTGCAGACACAGGTCTCTTGAACGGCCGTGGCGTCAAGTACAACACAGGTCTCGTCGTCTGGTATGCGGATGATTCGTTCTCAGACAACTGGGTCGGGATTCACCCGGGTGAAGGTTTCCTCGGTGTCGTCGACTCGCATCCTGAGGCCCTTATCGGCAACTTGAACGGTCAAGAAACAGTCGCTGGCAGCACGCGCTACCAGATCGCAGATGCGGCGTTCAGCTTAGATAAGACGCTCCCATGGTACATCGATTCACCGAGCCGTGGCATCTATGACTACAAAGCTCAACCAGGCGTGAAACAGTTCAACGACGCCAACACGTACATCAACTCGCTCATCCCAGATGCGGGCCGTAAACTTCCACAATACGGACTCGTCGTCGACGTCGTCGGCGAAGCGAAAGACAACTCGGCTGGAGCTGTTTGGGTCCGGACGAAGTAAGCTTGATTCAACGCACCCCCGCCCTTCTCACCATGAGGAGGACGGGGGTCTTATTATTCTAAAAAAGCTTGAAATTTCATGACAGACTGTGTAACATACTAGATGTAACCGCCTCTGTAGGTTAGTGGCAGACCTCAGCAATGGTAATGCTGCAGCACGAGTTCGATTCTCGTCGGAGGCATCAAATGAAGCGACCTTTCCTTATCAGGACAGGTCGCTTTTTCTTTTGGTCATGGAAACTGTCTTGACACGGTTTCCGTTCCTCTATAAACTTGTAAAGTTGACAGAATGAATGATTTGGAAGGAGTACGATCCCCATGCACAATGAATGGTTATGGATTCCTTCTGCCTTGCTCACGCTCGGTCTGCTCGTCCTCAGCTACAAGCTGTTCGGACGCGTCGGACTGTTCGCCTGGATTGCGATGGCCTCGGTCGTCGCCAACATCCAAGTGACGCAGCAGATTGTAATCGGTGGTTTCATCTTTACTCTCGGGAATATCGTCTACGGTTCCCTTTATTTAGCGACAGACATCTTGAATGAAAAATACGGTCGTCATACCGCCCGTAAAGGCGTCTGGCTCGGCTTCTTCATCTTGATTGTCTCGACCGTGCTCATGCAATTCGCATTGCTCTACGAGCCGTTTGAAGAGGCGTTGTTCATGCATGAGAGCTTCGAAGCGCTGTTCTCGATGCTTCCGCTCATCACGCTCGGTAGTCTCGCCGCGTACCTCGTCTCGCAGCTGTTCGACGTCTTCATCTATTCGAAGATTCGCGCCAAGACGGGTGAGAAAAAACTGTGGCTTCGGACGACCGGTTCGACCGTCGTCTCTCAGTTCATCGATACGCTCACTTTCTGTACGATCGCCTTCTGGGGCATGGAATGGGATATCTGGTGGAACATCTTCATCACGACATATGTCGCCAAGTTCATCATCGCTTGGATGGCGACGCCGTTCATGTATTATGCGAAACGGACCGTCCCACAGGACGACGAAAAAGAAGAAGCAGCCTAAGCAAAACCGCGAGCCCATCGGCTCGCGGTTTTTACTTTCCTTTGATATGGAGCCGCACCGCATAAGGGCGTGCATCTTCAAGCGACGATTTCTCCCGACAAACGGTGAGTGCCACGTACGCGTCGATGGCGAGCGCCTCGATGGCCTCGTCCGTCGCCTCGACCTCTAGTATGGTGTAGGGCGGCAGTTTTTCGATTTTGACCCACTGCCCGTGTAGATTTTTCGCGTAGATGATTGGTTCGTCGATCGAATAGCGTCGGAGTAAGTCCTTGACGTTCATACGATCCCTCCTTCACCAACTCTGTCTTTCTATTATAGAAAGCGTTTGCAATTCTGTAAACCGCGCTTCCTAAATTTTGGTGGCTCCCCCCTTCACGAATCGCCACAAATAGCCGATAATCTAGGTAGAGAAATGAGGTGAACCGATGCGCTATCGACGACAAGAAACGTTTCGCTATATTTTACCGAATCCCCGCTTCATCCCATATCGCCTCATTTGGGAAGACAAAGAACTGCATGACGGGGAAGCACAACTGCTCAATATCAGTGCCCACGGTCTGAAGATGCGGTGCGACTACTTATTCCCACTTTCTGAAGGATTGAAAGTCCAAGTCAAACTCGACCTCGTCCCGTTGATTCAACCGCTCGATCTGACAGGTCACGTCCGCCACCGCGGACAAATGGGAAGCCTATATGATTACGGGATCCGACTCGAATCAGACTCAGACGAGACCCAGCAACTCGTGACGATGATTAAAGCGTATGCTCGTGAAAACCAATGAGAACGTGTCGATTGACACTTCTCATTTTTTGTTCGCTTGATTCCGGGGTATACTAATGGAAACAGAGACAGACTCGAGGTGTAGGGCATGACTAGAAAGTTTTTACTCATTCCGTGGGCCGCTGCGATCGCGATCGCGCTCCTCGGCCCGAACGAACCGTTCTCGAGCCGGTTTTTGCTCGATTTCATCACGTATAACACGGACGCCTATGAAGGATATTCGCTTTCCCTTTTCAGCATCCTAGGCGTCTATCCGCTCGCCTTGTTCCCGCTTCTTTGGTCCGAGGTGAACCAGTTGCGCCCGAACCCGCTCTTACCGGCAGCGACCGGTTTCGTCGTCGGCGGCTTCATCATCGCCCCGTACTTGGCGTTCGCGCGGCAGTCGCCTTATCCGACACCGATTAAGCCGCTCCCGACGCGACTGCTCGGGGTGCTGCTCTTGCTCGTCACGATCGGCTTGTTCATCGCCGCCTCAACGACCGGGAACGTGGCCGAATATTGGTCTTACGTCGAAAAGAACCAGTTCGTCCGGACGATGACGGTCGATTTCTTCTTGCTCGCCTTCATCCAAATCACGTTGATGAATCGGGATGCCAAGCGCTACAAGATGAGTTTGTGGCCTCTGCCTTATATCCCCTTGTTCGGTTTGTTGTTCTGGCTAATCATTCGCCATAAACAACCGTTCAACGAGGCACCACCGAACCGCCACAAATTAAAATGAGACGAGCCCCTTTCACATTCAACACGGAAGGGGCATCTCCATGGAAACCGGGATGACGGTTCCCAAATCAGGCCAGCTCCTTTATACTGAGAATTCAGCTTACAGACGAAAGAAGGTACACCAATGAGATTTTTTAAAGTGATGACGCATACGAACGACAGAGGCGAAGACATCATCTTGAGCGAATACTTCAAAATTAACGACAAACAAGTCGATCAGTTTTTGAAGGACACGCTCGAGCTTGATATGTACGACCAGAAAGTGACACTGAAAGAGTGTCAAATCGCCAAAGACCGTTGGGAATGCCCGGTCGGCGATTTCGTCGTCGTCGAGTATTTCAATGAGAAAGAATTCGACAAGATGACCGAGTATCGCAGCCCGGCACCGAAGAAATAACAGTAAAAAGGGATTTCCGACATTGATCGGAAATCCCTTTTTGTATGAATCGCCGATCAAGCATCGGCGTCCTTAGTTTGAGTCGTCATTGTCCTGTTCCGGGTCTGGATCTGGATGTTGGGTCGGTGCCGGTTTAGTGGCCGGATCTGACTCTTCATCCGGGACTGGATCTGGGTGTACCCCAGGTTGTGATTCATCACGTTTCATTGAGCATCCCTCCTCTGCATAATGCATTAATTCCACATTCAGTCTTCACTAAAACATTAGTGTATGTCTTTGTTACCGATGACACGACGCGAGATGGCTTTCTCGATTTCGACGATGACAAAGACGATGAGACCGAACGCGACCGGATAAATCCAGTCTTGCAGCTCGAGCGGTGCCGTACCGAACAGCGTATGCATGAACGGGACGTAGGTGATGAACAACTGGAGCCCGATCAGTAGTGCTGAGACGACAAAGGCAATTTTATTGTCGAAGAAATGACGGTTGAACGCTGGCGCGAGCTCGGTCCGACAGTTGAACAAGTGGAACAGTTGCGCCATGACGATCGTATTGAGCGTAATCGTCTGCAACTTATCGGTCGAATAGTCGAAATCACCGAGCATATAGTTGATAATTAAACTACCGCCCCCGATTAAAATCGAGACGAACGTGATTCGGAAAATGTAATAGCGACTTAATAGCGGTACGTTTGCTGGACGCGGCGGCCGTTTCATCGTGCTCTCTTCAAGCGGCTCGAACGCGATGGCGAGCGAGAGCGTGATGGCGACGACCATGTTGACCCAAAGGATTTGAACCGGGCTGAGTGGTGCCGCTGCGCCAAGCAAGATACTCATGGCGACGAGAAGTGCTTGTCCACCGTTTGTCGGGAGCAAGAACAAAATCGTCTTCTTCAAGTTATCGTAGACACGGCGTCCTTCACGCACGGCGTTGTAAATCGTCTTGAAGTTGTCATCGACGAGGACCATCTGCGAGGCCTCTTTCGCGACTTCCGTTCCTTTAATCCCCATCGCGACACCGATGTCGGCCCGTTTCAAGGCTGGTGCGTCATTGACGCCGTCTCCGGTCATCGACGTAATTAAGCCGTTCTGTTGCAACCCTTTGACGAGACGAAGTTTATCGTTCGGGCTCGTCCGGGCGAAGACGTCATTATGAACCGACGCCTCTTTGATTTCTTCGTCGGACATGTTCGTCAATTCTTTCCCTTCGAGGGCACCTTCGACTTCCATGCCGAGTTCTCGCGCGATGGCGACGGCCGTGTCTTTATGGTCCCCGGTGATCATCTTGATACGAATCCCAGCGTCACGACAAGCCGCGACCGCTTCGATTGCTTCTTGACGTGGCGGATCGACGATACCGTATAGGCCGAGGAACGTGATGCCGTTCTCGACGTCTTCGTGGTCGACCGTCTCTTTCGAGGCGTCGACGCGCTTGAAGCCGCCGCCGAGCACGCGTTGTCCGCGGTCGGCAATCTCTTTTCGTTTCTCATCCCAATAGGCGCGGTCAAATTCCGTGTCTTCCGCCATATCGAACAGGCGGTCCGGCGCCCCTTTGATGAAAATCATGCGCTCGCCCTTATAATCGACGAGCGTCGCCATATATTTGTACTCCGAATCGAATGGAATCTTCGAGATGACGTCCAAACGTTCGATCGGCCGCTCCGCCTTTTCGGCGAGCGTGAGCAAGCATGCTTCCGTCGGATCACCATTGACGACCCATTCGCCGCCTTCTTCGTACAACTGAGCGTCATTACACGTTTTCCCGACCGTTAGCAAATCGATCATCGACTCGTCATCATCCAAGTCGAACGGTTGACCGTTCAATTCCAAATCACCGTCCGGCTCATAACCGCTCCCTGACACTTCGATGTCGTGTTTGGCCGTGACGACTTGTTTGACGGTCATCTCGTTTTTCGTCAACGTCCCGGTCTTATCGGTACAGATGACCGATACGGCGCCGAGCGTCTCGACCGACGGTAGGCTGCGGACGATGGCTTTTTTCTCAGCCATGTTCCGGACACCGAGCGCGAGGATGATTGAGATAACGGCCGGTAACCCTTCTGGAATCGCGGCGACGGCGAGACCGATTGTCGTCAGCATCAACTCAATCGGGTCGAAATCGCGGACGAAGTAACCGAACGCGTAAATGACGACCGAGATGACGAGGATGGCGATCGATACCGTCTGACCAAACTTCGTCGTCTGGCGAATGAGCGGCGTCTTCACCGTCTCGACTTCAGCAATCGAGGCGTTGATTTGGCCGAGCTCCGTGCCTTCTCCGATGGACGTGACGATTGCTTTCGCACTTCCTGTCGCCACGCTCGTACCCGAATAAATCATGTTCTTGCGATCACCGAGGACGGCGTCTTCCGGTACGACTTGAATTTTCTTTTCGACCGTCGTCGCTTCGCCCGTCAATGCCGATTCCTCGACTTTGAACTTCTCCGCTTGGATGACACGGGCGTCAGCCGGGACCTTGTCCCCGGCGGCAAGGACCAAGATGTCCCCGACGACGAGGTCACTCGAGTCGACTTGGCTCTGCTTGCCGTCACGGATGACGCTCGCCTTCGTCTCGAGTAACTTTTTAATGCCTTCTAACGCTTGCTCGGCCTTGTTCTCTTGGAGATAACCGACGACCGCGATAATCGTCACGACAAGCACGATGACAATCGTATCGATGTACTCCCCTAAAAAGCCGGTGACGACAGCGGCACCAAGTAAGACGAAGACAAGAATATCATTGAACTGACGCAAAAATTTTATGATTTCAGGTGTCTTCTCTTTCTCGGGCAATACGTTCTTTCCATACTGCTCTTGCCGACTTGACACTTCCCCTTTCGACAGACCACTGTTCGTGTCCGTCTCGAGCGAACTCTGTACCACATCCGGTTCGAGTGCGTGCCAATTTTTGTTCTCCATCTGCATCTCTACTCCTCCTTGGTCATTCCTATATCAAAAGTCTTTCCCCTTTCTGTTCCCACTCCGGACCGGACTGACACATATGAGCTTGTTTTTTCCCAAATTTCACAGCAGATCTTGTTCACAATTATCCAATTCCGAAGATGGAAACGCTACCACCAAAAAAAAGTCTTGTCAGTTGGATGAAATGGCTTTACAGAACCGTTCGAATGGTTAACTATAGAGGAAATATAGAACAGAGAGAAAGAGGTACACCATATGGTCATTATTCAAGGTATCGCACTTTTACTGTTGATTCTTGCCTTATTCACATTATTCAGCTACAAAGCCCCGTTTGGGATGAAAGCGATGGGCGCCCTTGCCGGCGCCGCCATCGCCAGTTTCTTGGTCGAGGCGTTCAACGCCTACGCCATCGGCGGTCTGCTCCCGCTTCCTTTATATGAAGAAGTCGGACAAGCAGCCGGTTCATTATCAGGTCCGGCCGCAGCCGCGCTCGTATCGATTGCCCTCGGTATCAATCCGGTCTACGCGCTCATGCTCGGACTTTCGGTCGCGGGCTTCGGAATTCTTCCCGGCTTTTTCGCCGGCTATATCCTCGCGCTCGTAGGTCGAAAATTGGACCGGCACTTGCCGGCCGGTGTCGACATGATCTTCTACGTCATCATCATGGCTCCGCTCGCCCGCCTCGTGGCGACTGGCGTCGATCCGCTCGTCACGAACACGCTGACACAAATCGGTGCGGTCATCGAACTTGCCGCGACGCAAAATCCGGTCGTGATGGGACTTGTCCTTGGTGGCATCGTCACGGTCGTCTCGACATCGCCACTCAGCTCGATGGCACTCACAGCGATGCTCGGTTTGACGGGTGTGCCGATGGCCATCGCCGCCCTCGCGTTGACGGCGTCCATCTCGATGAACTTCTTGCTGTTCAAGCGGTTGAACATCGGGACGAAGAAAGACCAACTATCGGTCGCGATCGAACCGCTCACGCAAGCCGACCTCATCTCGGCGAACCCGATTCCGATCTACAGCGTCAACTTTGTCGGCGGTGCGATTGCCGGACTTATCGTCGCCATGACCGGCATGGTGAACGATGCCCCAGGTTCTGCTGCCGGGATTCCGGGATTGCTCGTCATGTACGGCTTCAATGATTGGCAGACCGTGACCGTGACGGCGCTCATCTTGTTCGGCGTCGGAATCGTGGCCGGACTTGTCGGCAGTAAACTGTTCAGTAATTTCCCAATCACACGCCAAACCGAAAAAATGGCCGCTTCCGACGAAGAGGCTGCTTAATACAAAAGGTTCTCACTCCATCTCGAGTGAGAACCTTTTTGTTATCGTTCCGCTTGCACTTCGGCGACCGTCTCTGCGACCGGTGTCCGATAGAGCGGAAAGAAATCAGATGGCCCGTGGCGGAGCAGATGATCTTGATTCAACCGATGATAGACCACTTCGTCGAGCACAGCTTGACCGATGTAATACGTGAGCGGCTCGTCACCCGAGAAACTCTGCTTGAAATCAAAGAGCGCATCTTCCCCGGTCGCACCGCCACCGAGATGAACGTACGCCTTCTCCTTCTCGACCGCGCGACGAATCATTTCACGGAACAAGAAGTGGTTTGGCCGGAGCGCCAAATAGTTCGCATCCGAGCCTCCAAGATGATAGTGGGCCCCGTCGTCCCCGAACAACATGAACACGCCCGCCACGATGACGCCTTCATGGACGGCAAACAATAATTCCGTCTCACACTTATCGCTGTTCCATAGGTCCTCGAAGTATCGGTCCGGGAAGTAATAGATGTCGTTCGCAGCACGCCGGTCCATCGTGGCCCGATACAGTCGAATGAACTCACACAGTTCATTCGACTGCCCACGAGCGACCGTCACCTGTTCACGTACAGCTCGCTTCACGTTCCGTTTCGTCATCTTGCTGAAACGTTGCTCAAGCTGTTCGAACGAATCATCAAGTCGGACGTGGACCGTCTGCCGAATCGGGACGGCTTGCCCGAATACTTGCATCAAGTCCGGATCGACGCGACATGGATGATAACGAATCGTCTCGGTGACGGTCGCTTGATTTTCAGGGCGTTGCAGAAAAAGTCGGCGTGCCTCCTTGACGTCCTCGTTCGTGAAGTTGCCTTCACGGAACGGGCCGCCATAACCGTACGCCGTCACGAGGTCGTCGTGGCGATGCGCGATCGGACGACGGATGTACGGGTAGAGTAAGATCCCGTCATCTTTGGCCGCGATATACAACTCAGGCTGCTCGCCGGGTTCACAGTTGGCCAACACGTAGTCGTAATGGTCATACGAATCACAGTTGACCTCCCGCAACCAGTTCTCCCACTCCCAACGGTGTTTCACGATTTGATTGAACATCATCCGTTCCCCTCTTCCTAATATTCGTCATTGGTTCGAAGCGTGACAGGACAGTCTGAAGTCGTTTCCTATGTCCTGTTCCCATTCACCGCTGACTATTTGAAAGAGACGGATAGCTTTTTGTTGTTAACAAACATGAAGCGAGTTTGTTCATTCACAATAAAATCATCATGATTTCTTTTGAATTATGGAAAAAGACGACCGTGCCGAACACGGCAGGTCGTCCTACAAAATTATGAGTTGAAGTCGAGGACACGTTGGGAACGGGACGACTCACGGGCCGTCTCGATGACACGTGTCGTCAAAAGCGCGTCCTCAAGTGGGACGAGCGGACGTCGTGTCGTATAGCTATCCGCGAGCGCTTGATAGAATGTCACATAGCCGCCCGGTTCGATGTCAATCGTCGTTTCCGAATCCGTGACGACCGCTCCGGTCTCACGGTCGGGGCATCTGACTTCTCCGTTCCGGAGACACGCCTCCTGTGGATCGAGCCCGAATTTGAGGAAGCTGCCTTCCGTCCCGTGCACTTCGAACCGCGGTGCCTCGATGGCGATGAACGGGTTCGAGCGAAGATAGACCCGCTTCTCTCCATAATGCAACGTCACATGGAACCCATCATCGGACTGGCCCCCGTCACGTTGAATCATGACATCGGCCGATACCTTATCCGGCGCCCCGAACAGGACGAGCGCTTGGTCAATCAGATGGCTGCCGAGGTCAAATAAAATCCCGGCCCCAGGTCCCGCATTCTCACGCCAGCGGTCACGGACAGTCGGACGGAATCGGTCGAAACGGGACTCGAGCACTTTCCAATCGCCGAGGCGTTGGTCTTCGAGCAATCGTTTGACCGTCAAGAAGTCTCCGTCCGTCCGCCGATTATGGAAGACGTTGACGATTCCCTCACTTGCCTGTTCGAGCGCGATCAACGTCTCCCCTTCCTCTGTCGTCACGAACGCCGGCTTCTCGACGAGCACGTCTTTCCCCGCTGTCAGGCACCGTTCGACCATGTCTTTATGTAAATGGGATGGCGTCGTGATGACGAACAACGAGGCCTCTGTCGCAAGTGCCTCATCTAGCGTCGCATACAGCGTGACGTCGCCGAGGACGGCTCGTACGTCTTCTGGGCGTGATGAGACGACACCGGCAATATGGAAGTCATCAAGCTCCTGTAAAAATGGTAAATGGAATGTCGTCGCGGAAAAACCGAAACCGACAAGTATTGTGTTGATCATCTTGTTTCCTCCCATCAATTCGCTTCTCAGTATATCAAAAAAAGGGGTTGGTCGACCCCTTACGCACTGACACTCTCATCCATATTGTATTCAAACGTGTTGTATCCGTCCCGTGAGTCCACGAAGACGAAGCCAAACCGTGGATAATAACTATTCAAGAACGCATTGTCAGCCACACAGTCGAGCCGAATCGGTTCATGTGTGTCGGCCTCACGCAAGACGTGCTCCATCAGTTGCTGACCGATGCCTCTGCCTTTCAATCGTTCGCTGACGACAATCCGATGGATGTATTGACCGCGTTCGCCATCTTCCCATAAATTGTGGTCCCAGTCATCTGCCGGAAGTAAGGCAATCGAGGCCAATACCGATTCGTCTTGCTCGTACACGTAGACGTGTCCCGAGGAGATGTCCGTCTGCACCCGATCCATGAGGTCTTGCTCCAAATATTCCGTCCATTGATCGCTACCTTGTTGTTTTAGCGCTACGGCTCGTTGTTCGATTAGGTCCGCGATGTGCTTGGCATCGCGTTTCGTCGCGAGTCGAATCATAACGTCCTCCCTTTGTATTGCAGTATTTGAAATACAAATATAACGGACCGTTTCGACTCTTTTCAACCATCTTGCTCACGTCACGTGAACGGGACGACCTCGCCGCCGTTCAACTGATAACTGTACGTCATCGTCGCGTTCAGACTGTGCGACACGGAACAATAGCGGTCGACCGACAACTCGATGGCACGACGGACCCGTTCTTCCGGCATATCCCCGTCGAGGACGTACAAGATATGAATCGCCGTGAACTTCTTCGGATGTTCCGTCGCCCGGACGCCGTCGATTTTCATCTCGAACCGCTCGAGCGGCAAGCGCATCTTATGCAGAATCGAAACGATATCGATGCCTGTACAGGCCGCTGTTGCCTGCAACAGCATCTCGGTCGGTCGTGGACCGGTGTTGAGACCACCGACGTCCTCCCCGGCGTCTAGCGTCACGTCATGTCCCGACGGCGTCGTCGTCTGGAACGCCATCCCTTGTTTCCAATTCACTTGTAAATGCATCTTTGTCTCCTCCTTATGTTTCGATAGCTTACTATTCCCTTGAATGAGGTATTATTAATCTATGCACTGAAATTGTCGTTTAGGGAGTGGGTCGCTTGGATTGGTCGGTCATTATTAGTTGGGGACTGTATATCGTCCTCGGGTTGAATTTATTGTTCGCTTTAGCCGTCATTTTCGCGGAGCGCCGTGATGTCGGGGCGACGTGGGCATGGCTGCTCGTCTTGTTCTTCTTGCCAATCCTTGGTTTCATCGTCTACATGTTTCTCGGGCGGCAGTTGAAGAAGGACAACTTCTTTAACTTAAGCGTCGAAGAGCGCTCGTTCCACGCCCTGCAAGTCGACAGTCAAATCGAGCAGATTCGCCGGAAAGAGACCGCTTTGGCTCAACCTGTGTTCGAGAAGTACGAGCAATTGCTCGAGATGAATTTGCGCTCGTCAAAGTCACTCATTAGCGTCCACAACAAATCCGCCATCATGCATGACGGAGAACAGAAATTCAAAGCGCTCATGGACGATATTCGGAGCGCCGAGACGGAAATCAACATTCAGTACTATATCATTCAACGGGACGCGCTCGGGAAGGCGCTCATCCACGAACTGATCGAGCGTGCCAAGGCGGGTGTCAAAGTGCGTCTCCTCTATGACGCGGTCGGCTCGCGCAGCCTCCGCAACTCCGACTTCAAAGAATTGATTGCCAATAACGGCGAGGTCCGTGTCTTCTTCCCGCCGACACTCGGCCTCATCAACTTTAAATTGAACAACCGGAACCACCGGAAAGTCGTCATCATCGACGGCAAAATCGGCTACGTCGGCGGCTTCAACGTCGGGACCGAATACCTCGGTCTCGTCGAGAAGTTTGGCTACTGGCGTGATACGCACCTTCGAGTCGAGGGAGACGTCGTCTACCATTTGCAACACCGGTTCATTCTCGATTGGAACTATTCCGGCAGCAAACATCATGACCCGGAGAACTCGTTCTGTTTCGCCCGCCATGACATCAAGGATATGTCGCCGATGCAGATCGTGACGAGCGGTCCGAACTCAGACACGGAACATTTGAAAAACATGATGATTAAAATGATTATGTCGGCGAAGGAGCGCGTCATCATTCAGACGCCTTACTTCATCCCGGATACGAGTTTCATGGACGCCTGTAAGATGGCGCTCCTGTCCGGTGTCAAGATGGACATCATGATTCCCGGCAAGCCCGACCATCCGTTCGTCATGTGGGCGTCACTCTCGTTTCTCGGCGAACTGCTCGACTATGGGGCGAACGTCTATATGTACGGGGAAGGTTTCCTGCACGCCAAGACGCTCGTCGTCGATGATGAGATTTCAACCGTCGGGACGACGAACTTAGATGCCCGCAGCTTCCGGTTGAACTTTGAAGTGAACGCCGTCATCTATGACGAGCGAGTCGCGCTCGAACTCGCCTCGTTGTTCGAGTCAGACGTCGCCGTCAGCCGGAAGTACACGATTGACGATTATTCAGCCCGGAAATGGACCGTCCGAATGCGCGAAGGCGTGTCACGATTGCTCAGTCCGATCTTATAACCTCCATTTATTGTAGTCGCCCTGTTATGTCGGATTAGCCATCGACATGATGGGGCGATTTTGATGTGGCGATGGGGAAAGATTACCTCACAACAAGCTGTGACGGTTTCTCGTCATATTCTAAATTTTGTTAGCTTTTAAAAGAATAATCGCTAGTTCTTTCCCAATTTAGGGTATAAAGTATCAGTACGAACGTCCTACACTACCGCTACGGTTAGGAAAGGAGGAAGTATGCGTTCACGCATATGTCATACAATGGCTGATCAAGAACGGACTCATCATGACACGCACACCACGAAACCCGATCCTTCCTCATGGGACCAGCTTCCAATCGGCCTGTTCGCCTTCGATCGGCACGGCCAAATCGTGAGCTACAATGAATCATTTGTCCATTTACTTGGGATACTTCCAACCTCGAATCTAATATTCGAGCGATGTAGCTCTTCCTCGTTCGACTTCTTGGGCGCCATCCGGAACGTCTTAAACGGGGAGACAATTCGCATGGCTGGCTGGTATAAAGCTCCAGAGAAGCAGGCTCGCTTCATCCGGACGACGATGTCCCCGAGTTTTTCAGCAGATGGAAAACTCGACGGCGGTGTCGGTATTTTAGAAGACGCGACGGAACAACGTCGCTATGAAGAGCGGATGGAACACTTGTCGTCGCTCGATCCGCTAACTGAACTATACAACCGGAAGAAAGTCGGGGATGTTCTTTCGACGACGGCTCAGGAGACCGTCGATAAGCGGGCACCCGCCGCTGTCATCATGCTCGATATCGACTATTTCAAACTCGTCAACGACACGTTCGGCCACCCGACCGGTGACCTCGTCTTGCGATCGATCGCTCAACTGCTCAGGCGCAACATCCGCAAGTCGGACTCGATTGGACGCTGGGGCGGAGAGGAGTTTTTAATCGTCGCCCCCCAGTCGACACTCGCCGATGGCGTCCAGCTCGCGGATAAGCTCCGGCAGAAGATTAACGCCGAGCCGTTCGGTCCCGTCCCGCGCGTCACGTGCTCGTTCGGCGTCAGTTCGCTCGAAGGCGGAAAGACGGTCGAACAGGCGCTTCAAGACGCGGACGAGGCGCTTTATGTCGCCAAGAACCGCGGCCGGAACCAAGTATCGAGCAAACGATAGTGTTGAAAAAGGATGCGTCCATGCATCCTTTTTTTGTGGACAGACGATTCCGTCAAGTTGGCTTGCCTTTACAAACTTGAGGTAGATGATGCCAGGGCATTCATTCGGTCATCAGTCAGTGAAGCATACTTGTAATAAACAAAAAAGGGATGATCATCTGCCTCGAACAGATCGTCATCCCTTTTACTTTTTTATACGTTGAAGCGTGACACGAGCTCCTGCAACTCTTCCGCCATATCCGCAAGTGACTTCGCGGATTGTGCAATCTCTTCCATCGAACCGAGTTGGTCCTCGGTCGTCGCCGCCACTTGCTTCGAGGCGACCGAGTTCTCGTCGGCGATATGGGCGATTTGCGTCGCTGCGGCCGAGACTTCCTCGACGTTGGCGGCAATCTCTTCGACCGTCGCCGTCACGTCCTCGATGCGCGGCGTCATCGCCTGCGTCTGAGTCATAATCGTTCGGAAACGCTTGGCCGTGTTTTCCGTCGTCTCGAGCCCGGCTTTCGTATGGGCCGACACTTCTTTCATCAACTGGACCGAACGTTCTGTCTCTTGTTTGATATTGTCAATCAACTCGGAAATCTGTTTCGTCGACTGTTGCGATTGTTCGGCGAGCTTCCGTACTTCGCTCGCGACGACGGCGAAGCCTTTCCCGTTCTCACCGGCCCGCGCCGCTTCAATCGCAGCGTTCAAAGCGAGCAAGTTCGTCTGGGTCGCGATCCCGTTGATGACGTCGACGATATTGCCGATCTCGTTCGACCGTTCCGCGAGCGAGTGGATGACTTTCCCGAACGTCTCGACCGATGAGTCGATTGCTTGCATCTGGGCAACGTTTTCTGTGACAGCAGTCGTCCCGTTCTCAGCCTCGAGCGCCGTCTCCCGTGAAAGCTCTGACACGTCGGTCGAGCTTTCCGCGATGCGCATGATGCCGCCAGTGATGGCTTGGAGCGATACGGCGTTATCGTCGAGTTGACGTTTCGAGTCATCCGCTCCGGCGGCCATCTGTTGGACCGCTCCGGCGATTTGTTCCGAGGCAGCTGTGTTCTGCGCCGAGTTCGCCATCAGTTCCTGTGACGAGGCGGCGACTTGTCCGATTGATTGATCGAGATTTTGGATGATGGCGCGCAAGGAACGCGTCATCTCGTTGAAGCTCGCAGCGACACGACCGACCTCGTCATTCGACTCGACGACGATGTCTTCGGTCAAATCACCGGCTTGAATTCGTTCAGCCCCGACCGTCAAACGGTTCAACGGACGCAAAATCGAGCGTAAGATGACATAGAGCAATCCCGCTGCCAAGACGAGCATCAATCCGATTACTCCAACGGTCGTCCATAAGATTCCAGACGTCTCATCCGTGATTTCCTCATCATAAAGCGTCCCGGCAATCTTCCATCCCGTCAATTCGTTCGTCATGAAGTCCATCTGTTTGCCTTTATTTTCGAACTCATAGGCAAATCGGCCCGCGTCTTCCGCATAGAGCGGTTCAATCCATTCGCCTTCCCCTTTTTCCCCGGCCGCCATCGTCGGATGGGTGACGAACTGTTGCAACGCATCAAGAATCGTCACGTAGCCTTCTTTCCCGATTTGAATGCTCGCCGCGACGGCTGCGATATCGTCGACGTCGACGTCCACCGCAATCACCCCGCGACCATCTGTCCCTGTCTGCGACAGCGTGATCATCATCTTGTTCGAGGCTGCATCGACATATGGGTCCGTCACGACGACGTTCCCACCGGCCGCATCAGCCGCCTCATACCACGGTCGTGTCCGTGGGTCGTAATCATCCGGTAACTCTTGCGCCGGATAAATCGTCATCTCGCCTTCAGTCGAGGCGTAGTAAATATTCGTCACGTTCGGATGCGTCTCCAAATACTCTAGAAACTTCTCTTCCAAGTCAAGGTTCTCCGTCCCCGACTCGTAGAGGGACGAATCAATCCGTCCGGCAAAGAAAGCGACATCGCGTTGAATCGGTTCAATCAGGTTGGTGATCTCATCATTCATCCGCTCCACTCCCGCGTGGGCCGATTGCATGATTTGTTCGGTGATTTTCTGTTTCGCCTGATTGTAGGCGACAAAGCCAATCAATAAAGAAGGAATCAATAATAACACCAACGACATCGTAATCAGTTTTTGTTTAATGGTAATCGTACGGTCGTGCTTTCGTCTCATAAAACATCTCCCATTCTCGAGAAAAACTCGTTATGTTAACCTTTGTATCGGACAGATGGAGGAGGATGTTGACACCCTAGACAAAAAAACATCACCTTTTTCTATTTTTCATCATTGAAACCCTTTTCATACACAAAAAAACCGTCTGTTCGCATGAAGCGAACAAACGGACTCAGTCGTTGGTCAAATAGCGGGCCAGATTGTCGAGTGTGGAGCGAAGTCCGGCATCATGGTCTTGTTTCTGAATACCCGGCGGCACGTTCTCACAGACGATCGTGATGCGCGTCCCTCCATCGAGCGCCTCCAAATACCACGTCTGAATCATCTCACCAGCAAAGGCCGGGTCGGATGACTCGAACGTTCCGATTTGAACGATTTTGAGGCCGGGAACGAGGTCCAAAAAACGGCCGTTCGACACGTCGGTCCGATCCGTCGTTTTGCCGGAGGCGAAATCAGTTTCTTCATACGTAAGAACGAGCTGGTACGTGCCTCCAATCCAAGGCTCGAACACGGTGGCGCGAGCCGACATGCCTTCCGGCGGTAACCACTCGACGAGCTCATCAGGGTTGAGAAATGCTTGATAGACCCGTAAAGGTGTTGCCTCAATCCATGTCGTGGCTGTATCGATACGTCGATTCATGTCTTCATCACTCCTTGCTACAATGCTGAGGACGTCCGGCTGTGCTCTGATCTCTAGTACTCGATAAAGCGTTCCATCACTTCTTTTCGAACGGTGAGTGTTCTAAACGTATCTTGATGTGGCACTCAATTTTTATCACTCGAGTCTTTAATTACTTAGTCCTCAACACGAGTCATTGTTTGAACTCGTCTCCTATCCAACTTGCCTACAGGTGTATACGGCAACTTCTCAACAAAAGTGATTTCTCGGGGGATTTGGTATGCAGCCACTCGCGTGCGTAACCAGCTCAAAAGTGCTTCCTCCGTCATTTTATTATCAGCATATAGCTGTACGAATGCCTTCAAAATTTGGCCAGCGTAGACATCGTCCACACCGATGACAACGACGTCTTCGACACTCGGATGATTGCACAAAGCAGCTTCGATTTCCGAGGGATAGATATTGTTGCCGGCTGAAATGATTAAGTCGTCTGTTCGTCCACATAGAAAATAATAACCGTTCTCGTCCCGGTAACCCATATCGCCAGTTTGAATCCAAAGGTTTGGGCTGTTTTTCATGGACCACTTATTCCGAATACAAAATTGCCCAATCCTGCCGGGTTCAACTTCTTTTCCATCCACGACTACCTGCAAGTGGCTTCCCGAAATTGCTTTTCCAAGCGTGTCTGGATGATCATATAAATCTTTGGGTGTAGCAATGATATTCAAGCCGGCTTCCGACGTTCCATATAGGTTGTATAAGACGTTCCCCAGATGATGAGTTACTTCACTCACTAAAACCGGATTTAGTTTTGCACCTCCAGACGCAATGCAAACCAGGGATCCGAGCGCTTCTTGATCGTGCTTCAACATTTTATGGACCATCAAAGGAACGACCGTGACCACTTCCACTTGATGCTGCCGAATGAGGGCGCATGCGTTTTTCGCATCAAAGCTCTCTTGAATGATAACTTTCTTTCCTAAAGCCAGAAATGATAGCAGGACAGCGATCCCGTAGCCATGATAAATCGGCGTTGCAATATAGGCCGTGTTGTATGTTGGCAGCTGCAATCGGTTCAGTAAAGCCGCAAACGGATTTAGAAAATTAAACAAGGATGGGCGGTGAACTACTTGTTTGGGCTTTCCAGTTGTACCACCGGTCAACAAGACAACCTTTCCGCTGGAAGAGGCCGTCAGTTTGTCTTTTCGATGTGGAACCGACGTTGACAACCTGTTGATGGATTCATGTGTTTCATGATAACTGACGAGTTTCGCATGTTGATATGAAGATTTTTCAATCAATCCACTAAATTCTTCATCGTAAATCAGGAAGTCGAAACGATGTTCTTGCACGAGGCGATCGAACTGTAGTTGACTCATCGAACAATTGAGCAAGTATATATCTGCGCCGAGCCGTGAGGCAGCAAAAATGCCTTGCACGAACGCCGCATGGTTTTTACAGAAGAACGCTACTTTATGTCCTTTAACAATTCCATACCTCTCTGCTAAAAGAGAAGCGAGATGTTCAGAGCGCTTCTGCAACTCCTCATAATTGAGTGTTCCCCGACTATCCACCAAAGCAGTCTTTTGGCCTCCTGTCTTTTCCGTCAATGAAAAAAGAAGCATCAGGTTTACACCGTTTTGACGGATTGCCAAGCAAAGACGTCCTAAGTTCGATGGGGAAAGAAAATTGAGCTGCGACAATATGTTCAATAAATTAAACATGGTCTCTGTCACGCTCCTTTTTCTTTACTAACTTGAGAACGATAAAGGATAACGGTGATCTGAACACAACTGAAGCCCATTGACCTAGAATCAGCCACCACGGTTTATAAACGTTTCGTTTCGTATACAAGGCGTGTCCAATCATTTCCGCCACGTGAACCGGTGACATGGCAGGAGAACTTTGATAAGCAATGGTCGGTTTAATCATGGGTGTTCTCACGAGCGGCAGGTAAATAGAAGTAGTGTATATGTTTTTAACTTTCAGTTCCGGCTCCGCCGAGCGCAACCACGTATCAAACGCGGTTTTCGACGCCTGGTAGGCAGCCCAATAAGGTATGGGGAATAACAAGACGTTGATAGAGGAAACATTGATGATTTGCCCATTATTCTTGGCAAGCATCGGAATGAGCGATAGCAATAACTGGACCGGGGCAAAATAATTAAGTGCCATTGTACGTGTGAAGTCATGGTAACGATCCAGCGAATGGGCGATTGGACGGTTTATGGAGATGCCGGCATTGCTGACGACAACATCTAATCCGTTCGTCAATTGATGCAGAAATGCCAGCAAGCCTTTTCGTTCCTCTTCATTTCGCAAATCTGCCGGGAATACTGTTACACGGGCTGTAGCCTGTTCAATGTCGACTTTCATGATGTTCATGTTTGCTTCGCTGCGGGCCACTAGAATCAGATGCGCAGTCGTTTCCGCTAATAGATAGGCAAACTCTTTGCCAATCCCTGAACTCGCTCCAGTAATCAGGACAGTCTTCCCATCCATTTCTTTTTTCATCTTCTCAAAATTGAAGGAAGGCGATAAAAACAGGGCTCTCTCCAATAGAGTGTAGTTATGCATGTCGCCAGCACCTTTTTATAAAATATCGTGATTTGATTAGTTAGCTTCTCACTAATTCATTTCATAAATTTTACCATTATTATCCGATTCATGAAATAGGTAAGGATATCGTGAATACATTCCACATAAAGGCGTCAATACGGGATTTTAATTTCCACGTTCAAGTGTTGTACGTAATGTTATAAGGAAATCCTCATAATTGTAATCCCAAATTTGTTAAGTTACCATATCGGAAAAGGGGGTAAAGATTTGAATACATTATTGGAAGAAATCAAAGCGTATAAAGAACAATTTAAACAAAAGGCACCAGCCGAAAAGCAACGATTGATGGCACAGGCGACGCAAGAATTGAAAGATTCGGGGATGGCGTCCGGTCTAGTAATAGGCGATCAAGCACCGATGTTTGAATTGTCTCATGCGGACGGAACTCAAATCGATTTGAAGGTACTTCTTCAAAAAGGACCTGTTATCGTCACGTTTTATCGCGGTGGATGGTGCCCCTACTGTAACCTCGAACTCCGAGCGTATCAGCGAGAATTGGCACAAATCGAGGAAAAAGGTGCGACACTCGTGGCCATCAGCCCGGAAACGCCAGATTATTCGCTATCGACGAAAGAAAAGAACGAGCTCGACTTTTACGTATTGAGTGACGTGGACAACCAAGTCGCACGACAATTCGATCTCGTCTTTGATATGCCAGATTACTTAATTGAGATTTACGAAGCATCTGGACTTCACGTTGATTCACATAACGGGAATGAGGACTGGCAGCTTCCGAAGCCAGCGACATTCATCATTCAACCAGATGGCACGATTTCATTCAGTGATGTACCCTCTGATTATACGGAACGTGTCGACCCGAAAACAGTCATCGGAAAATTGTAAAAAGTGAGGAGATGACACGTGTCATCTCCTCATCTGTTTTTAAAAAAGACCGTAGAGAGTTCTACGGTCACTAAGCTTAGGCTCCCATAATTGAATCATGACGGGTCGTTTCCCAACCATATGCCACTTCGCGGAGCAACAATTCGCCAAACTCCCGATCTTTTTGGTCGATGACCTGTCCTTGTTTCCGCTCATAAAATGTACGGAACGGATTCATCTCAAGCGCCCAAATCAAGAGTCCCGCCTCACACATGGATTGGACGGCATGTTCAAGAAGAGCGGACCCGATTCCGTTCCCTTGATGATTCTCCAAAATATAGATGGCATATACTTCGTTCGTATGGTTCGGATACTCCCCTGTTCGCTCTTCGCCGTAAAGGACGAAACCCACAATCTCATCATTCACAATCGCCACAAAACCGGCTATTTCTTGCCGATGAAGCGCTGTCCGCAACCGTTCTGCCCATTCGATGGAACCGGAAGAAACTTTTAATAAATACTCAGTTGGTACGATCCCCCGATAGGTCGTACGCCATCCGTTCACACGCACTCTCGCAATCCCATACACATCATCTGGTTTGGCGACCCGAATGTCCAATGTGACCCCCTCCTAACCCGAAGCTTTACAAATAGTTTACCACAAATCCCCAACTCACAATCCAAGATTATGTGAATTTCGATCGTTCTTCCACCACAAAAAAAGAGACGCTACCTTCACTGAGGCAACGTCTCTCATTACTTATGCAACGTCTTTTGATTGAACCTGTGTAGACGATGTTAGAGGTTTTTTCAAGAAT
This sequence comes from Exiguobacterium chiriqhucha RW-2, assembly GCF_000416965.1. Classification (GTDB taxonomy): domain Bacteria; phylum Bacillota; class Bacilli; order Exiguobacteriales; family Exiguobacteriaceae; genus Exiguobacterium; species Exiguobacterium chiriqhucha. The sequence continues at coordinate 588,369 of NZ_ATCL01000020.1, read as the reverse complement.
GACAAGAGCAATGCTCCAATCAAGGCTCCGGCAAGAATCGCAAGGGCGTAAAGACCCATGCTCATAGCGACGTTTCCAGCTCCTTCAAGGAGTGGGAAGACGAAGATTCCACCGTGCGGCGCTGGCAATTGGATGGCGAAGAAGGCTGACAATCCACCAGCGATGGCTGATCCGAGAATCGCTGACGGCAATACCCGAATCGGGTCGGCCGCTGCGAACGGAATCGCGGCTTCCGTGATGAACGAGGCACCCATGATATACGCTGTCTTGCCTGCTTCACGTTCTTGTTTCGAGAACTTTTGACGGGCGAACACAGTCGATGCGAGTGCGACGAGAAGCGGTGGTACCATCCCACCAGCCATGACGGCCGCCATGACTTCTTGGTTACCGGCAGTAAGTGCCGCTGTACCGAAGACGTAGGCTGTCTTGTTGATCGGACCGCCCATATCGACGGCCATCATACCACCGACGATGACACCGAGCAAGATGGCGTTTGCGCCGCTCATGCCGTTAAGTGTCTCCATCAACCAAGACATGAGTGCTGCAATCGGTTCATTGACGACGAGCAACATAATCATCCCAGAGATGAATGAACCGAGAAGCGGATACAACAGGACCGGCTTGATTCCTTCAAGTGTGGCCGGCAATTTCGCGAGCGCTTTCTTCAAGAAGAGGACGACATAACCGGCAAGGAAACCGGCGATGAGTCCACCGAGGAATCCGGCGTTCCCTTGGCTGGCGAGTGCCCCGGCGACGAGACCTGGTGCGAGACCTGGACGGTCGGCAATCGACATCGCGATGAAACCAGCAAGAATCGGAACGAGGAAGCCGAACGCTGCGCCACCAATCGTCATGAGTTGAGCGGCGAATTCGTTGTACGATGGGTCATCCGGGTTAGCCGAGTTGATACCCCAGAAGAAGCTGAGGGCGATCAAGAGACCACCAGCGACGACGAGAGGAAGCATCGCAGATACCCCGCTCATCAAGTGCTTGTAGATACCGGTGCGCTGTTCTTTTTGCTGACCTGACTTCCCAGTCGCTTGATAGACCGGTCCATCTTGTTTCACAGCACGATTAATCAACTCTTCTGGCTTCCGGATCCCTTGGGCGACCGGGACTTCAATGACGTGTTTACCGGCGAACCGGTCCATCTCGACGGCTTTATCGGCTGCGACGATAATGGCAGTCGCTTTCGCGATGTCGGCCGCTGTCAATTCGTTTTTGACGCCGGTCGAACCGTTCGTCTCGACTTTGATATCGACGCCCATCGCTTCCGCTTTTTGCTTCAAGCTATCGGCGGCCATGTACGTGTGCGCGATTCCCGTCGGACATGCCGTGACGGCAAGGATATAAGGTGCGTCTGCTTGCACCGGTTTCGAAGCGACAGGAGCCGCCTCGGCTGCTTCTTTTTCTTCAATGGCGCGGATGACGTCATCTTCTGACGTGGCCGCATAGAGACGTTCTTGGAACGCTGGATCCATAAGGAAGACCGATAATTTCGAAAGTGTTTCCAAATGTTCATTATTGGCGTGCTCGCCAGCAGCGATCATGAAGAACAAGCGGCTGTCTTGGCCGTCGAGCGCCTCGTAATCGATACCTTCGGAACGGCCGAAAGCGATGGCCGGTTGTTTGACGGCCTTCGTCTTCGCGTGTGGGATGGCAATCCCTTCACCGAGACCCGTCGTGCTTTGTGCTTCACGTGCGAGGATGGCGTCGCGGTAACCGTTTCGGTCCGAGAGTTTGCCGGCACGGTCGAGCACGTCGACGAGTTCTTCGATGACTTCAGCTTTCGAACGGCTGCGGAGATTCAGTTGAATCGTGTCCTTTTTAAGAAGGTCCGTGATGTTCATGTTGTTTCCTCCAATCGAGATAGTGGGGTGACGCTGACTTCGCCGACCAAGCGGTCCACGTCTTCTTTTGTGCACAGCCCGAACGTATAAGCAGACGCGCTTCCGGTCGTGACCGCGTAGCGGAACGCCTCAGTTGCGTCGTGGTCTAGAATGTTGGCAACGAACCCGGCGACGAGTGAATCGCCTGCACCGACCGAGTTGACAAGTTTGCCGCTCGGTGTGTTCGCCGTATAGGCGCCTGTTGCATTGACGAGCATAGCTCCGTCACCGGCAAACGAGACGATGACGTTTTGGGCACCTCGTTCGACCAACTGCTCCGCATAAGGGAGCGCCTGCTCGAACGTCTCGATGTCTGTGTCGAACAGTTCACCGAGTTCATGATGGTTCGGTTTGATCATGAGCGGTTGGAGCGCGAGCACTTCGAGCATCGCTTCCTTCGTCGTATCGACGACGAACTCGGCACCGTTCGCCCGGACCGTCTCGGCAAGCGTTCGGTAGAGCGTATCCGGTAGATTGCCCGGGATACTGCCGGCGAGGACGACAATGTCGCCTGATTGGACATGATCGAATTGACGCGTCAACCGATCAAGTTCCGTGTCCGAGATGACCGGTCCGCTCGCGTTCAATTCCGTCTCTTCTTTCGCCCGAATCTTAACGTTGATGCGCGTTTCTCCATCGACTTCGACGAAATCGGTTTGGACGCCTTTGTCTGTCAGTGCCTTCTTGATGAAGTCTCCTGTTGTGCCGCCGACGAATCCGAGGGCTACCGTGTCGACGTCGTATTCACGTAAGACGAACGATACGTTGATGCCTTTGCCTCCGGCCCGCTGCGTCGTTTCTTGAATTCGATTGACTTCACCGAGGACGACTTCAGGGAGTGTCACGTAATAATCGATTGAGGGGTTCAGGGTTAACGTGTAAATCATTGGGCGTTCACCACCTTTGTGATTGATTGAATCGAACTGACGCTTGACGAGTCGCTCCATGTGACGAGCGTGGCCGCTTCGAGCGGTGCCACTCGGCTGAACGAACGTTTCCCGAATTTTGAATCGTCCGCCAAAATGTATGCCTCGCGCGCCAATTCGATTGCTGTTTTTTTGACGAGTGCCTCTTCCGGGTCAGGGGTCGTGTACCCGGCTTCTAAGTCGACGCCATTGATGCCGAGAAAGGCGAGGTCGACCCGATAGTTCATCATGCTCTCTCGAGCGTTATAGCCGACGAGTGCCTGTGTCGACCGTTTCAACTCACCGCCGATCACGAACGTTTTGATATCGAGGTCGAACAAGTCGTTGGCGATCGGTAAGCTGTTCGTCACGACGATCACATCTTTTCCATCTAAGAAAGGAACCATCGCTTGCGTCGTCGTACCGGCATCGAGATAGACGGACATCCCGTCTTCGATGAACGTCGCGGCCTTCCGTGCGATCGCGACTTTTTCATCGACGTGTTGATCTCGTTTCTCCTCGAACGTCGGCTCTTCTTCGTAGCGGGCAACGAGCGTTGCGCCGCCATGTACCCGTTCGAGATATCCTTCTGCTTCGAGGTCGGTCAAATCTCGGCGAATCGTCGACTCCGACGATGCCGTCAACTCGACCAATTCTTTCAATTTGACAATCTTTTGCTCCGACAGACGTTGCAAAATCAGTTGATGTCGTTGCTTCGTTAACATCATATTCCCTCCGTAGCTCTAATATAAAGCGTTTTCATTTAAAAAACAATCATAAACATTCAAAAACATTCATCTTTTTTAACGTTTTCACAATTATAACATAAAAAACGGTCACTTAGTGACCGTTTTTGACAGTTCATTATCGTTTCAACAACCAATCGTTCAAGCGACGGATGAGTTCGGGGTGAAGCGGCGCCTCAATGGCGTCCCGATATTCCTTATGCAACGTGAGGAGCGCGTGCGGACTCGTCCGTTCGACGAGCAAGTGGTTCATGTCATGGATGATGTGGCTGTCGACGTCCCCTTTCGTCCGAATCGAATGGACGTGCTCCGGCGGGACTTGGACATCGCGGTCACCGGTCAGGGCGAGCACCGGGACCCGTATGTGTTCGAGCCGCTCACGCACGTCGTACGACGCATGCTCACGGATCCATTTGGCGTTCACGACCTGCCCTCGATATTTGAACGCAGCGACGTTCGTCCGCAGTGACCGTTCGAGCAAGTCGTCTTGTCGTTGCCGGATCTTTTTCGGGACGCCGGTCAATCGATAAAACATGCCTTTCAACCCTTTCACCGAACCGACTTCACTAGCAAGCGCATCGGCTTGCAGCAAGAACATCTTCTTCGAGGAATCGTTGAATCCGGCGAGAAGAATCAGTCCGGCCGCGTTCGTCTCGAGCTGCACCGCCGGGGCGATGACCGCCCCTTCGCTATGGCCGAGCACATACATGTCCCCTGCGTCTGGCTCCTGTTTGATGGCATTGACGACGGTGATCGCATCTGTCACCAGGTCATGCAACCCGACTTTATTGAAATCACCGTCCGATTCACCGATGCCTTGTTTATCATACCGATAGACGTTGACACCCATCTTAAAGAGCGCCTCGGCCAGTTTTTTATACGTGCCGAATTGGGATGGTCCCAAATTGCCGTCCCGGTCGCTCGGCCCACTCCCGCTGAGCAGGACGACCGTCTTACGGGGTTCGCCGTGGGTCATCCACGTACCGGCCAGTTGTCCATAATTCGTTGTCACGTTCAGTTGTCGTTCCATCGTATCGCCTCCCCTTTCATCATACCGAAGTATTTAAGAGAGGACGAGTGTTTATCCGTAAAGAAAAGACGTTCTTATTAGGAACGTCTCGGGGAAAATCGTTTCATTGAGTGATCAGCCACTGCTTCAGCCATTCAACTTGCTCTTCCATCACTTCATTGGATAGACGATCTAGATTATCGTATTCAGTATGCAAGTCATAAACCGCCAACCGCGAATCGCTCAGGACGGCTAGAGGTAAGTCAGCTTCTCCGTAGCTGTCCAGACTTGAACTGCCTAATATCGTCAAATCAAGTGCGTCGAACGGTTCTGTCTCTAAAAAGGAGTGGCGTTTCATTCCAATCGTTCGAATGTAAAGTGGGTCGTCGCCCGTTCCCATGGCATCTAACTGCAGAATCGTCTTTACCGATGGTTGACGCTCTTTCAATTGAGCGAGATAGTCATCACTTGCCTCTTCTCCAAACCCACTACCATTTAAAAAAACGTATCGGATTGTGGCATCGGTTTTCACACCGTCCATCTTTTCTAATAAATGATAAAGGACGGAAGACCCACTAACGCTTGAGAGGACATGATCCCCTTTCCACGAAGCGTCAAGGCGAGACATGATGACAATTTCTTCATCCCCTTCCCCTTGTTGAACATACTCTATATACGGTATTTCTTCGCGGTACGGTTCGATGACAATCATTTCGCCATCACGAAAAGCTTTGGCCGCCTCTCCATCGACTCCGGTACCCCCAATCGGTAATGTATAGGAAACAATCACGAAGCCGCTCTCATCCGGTTCATTCGGATGCGGTGTAATGACGTAACCGGCTGCCCCTGCTTCAGCGAGTTTACCTAAGTAACGGTTGGCCGCTTCATCATTATCGATGACCCCGTAATAATCTGACGTATAGGCTGTATGCGACTTTTCGAGAGAAGTGTCTGTCATCGGCAACACAATCACTTTGCCTTCCACTTGTTCGATGGGGTCATCCCAGTTCATATGTAAAAGTTCACCTTTGATCTCCTGTTCGAGCGCCATGCTCGAATATCCTTCAAAATATTCGTCGCCTAGATAAATGTCCGTCCAATAAGTAGAGCGCTCCACGTAATGGACGACACGCTTCGCACTCACTTCTAGCTCTGTACCAAATGTGTCAAAAAACTCAAAACTATCGTAACTATCTGCATCCCGATCTTGTGACGCAAAATATTCAGCCGTTTCATAAGGACTTGTTGATGAAAGCGGATTGAAATAAAGAAAAACGGTAAATAGTGCCGACAGTAAGCTGTACATAATTGTCATCTGCGTATCTCCATCAAAAAAACTCACCAATAAATGGTTGTATTATCCTATTATATTAAGTGATCTGACAATTGTATATTTCTTTTTCACAAAAAAAACGGCCTCCCTCTGAACGAGGGAAACCGATTGATTGGTGCAAGACTTATACGCCTTCGTAAGCAGCGTACATGATCTCTTTCAATTCTTCAACGAGCGGCATTTTCGGGTTAGCCGTCGTACATTGGTCTTCAAACGCGTCGACTGCCATCTTGTCGACTTTCGCGTCGAGGTCCGCTTTCTTGATGCCTTGGGCTTTGAACGAGAGCTTGATGTTCAAGCGCTGACCGAGCTCGATGATCGCTTGGATGAGCGATTCGACGCCTTCTTCCGTCGTGCTGGCTGGAAGTCCGAGGTAGCGCGCGATTTCAGCGTAACGCTCGTCGGCGATGAATGACTCATATTTCGGGAACGCCGCGAGTTTCGATGGGCGTGTCGCGTTATAGCGGATGACGTGCGGCATGAGGATCGCGTTCGTCCGTCCGTGTGGGACATGGAACTCGCCACCGATTTTGTGTGCGATCGAGTGGTTGATACCGAGGAACGCGTTCGCGAACGCCATACCAGCCATTGTCGATGCGTTGTGGACTTTCTGACGTGCTTCGGCGTCACTGCCGTTCTCATACGCTTTCGGGAGGTAATCGAAGATCATCTTCATCGAACGAAGCGCGAGTCCATCCGTATAGTCGTTTGCCATGACCGAAACGTACGCTTCGATGGCGTGTGTCAACACGTCCATTCCTGTATCAGCCGTGATTGAAGCTGGGACCGTCATGACGAACTCAGGGTCGACGATGGCGACGTCCGGTGTGATCGCATAGTCAGCGATCGGGTATTTGACGTTGCGTTTCTTATCCGTGATGACCGTGAACGGTGTCACTTCAGAACCCGTACCTGATGTTGTCGGGATGGCGACGAACATCGACTTGTTACCGAGCGTCGGGAATTTGTACGTCCGCTTGCGGATATCCATGAATTTTTGGCGAAGGTTCGAGAACTTCTCTTCTGGGCGTTCGTAGAAGAGCCACATGCCTTTCGCGGCATCCATCGGTGATCCACCACCGAGTGCGATAATCATATCTGGTTGGAAGTGACGCATCGCTTCGGCACCGCGCATGACTGTTTCAACTGACGGGTCTGGTTCAACTTGGTCGAAGATGCGGTACTCGACGCCAGCCGGCAAGTTTTTGACGACTTTATCGGCAAATCCGAGTTTGACCATCATTTCATCCGTGACGATCATCGCCCGTTTTTTCGATGTGAGCGATTGAAGGTATTGGACCGAGTTTTTCTCAAAGTAAATCTTTTCAGGGACTTTAAACCATTGCATGTTCACGCGACGTCTCGCCACCTTTTTCACGTTGAGTAGATGTTTCGCCGTCACGTTCTCAGAGACGGAGTTTTTACCGTACGACCCACAACCGAGTGTGAGTGATGGTGTCATTTCATTATAGAGGTCACCGATCCCGCCGTGTGCCGTTGGCGAGTTGACGATGATGCGGCAAGCTTTCATTCGGAGTCCGAATGCGAGGATGGCGTCATCGTCAGTCGAGTGGATGGCTGCCGTATGACCGAGACCACCGATTTCGAGCATCTTCTCTGCGATGGCGAAACCTTCTTCACGCGATTGGACTTTATAAGCACCGAGCACTGGGCTGAGTTTCTCATGTGAGAGCAACTCTGTCGCACCGACCGTCTCGAGTTCGGCGATCAAGATTTTTGTATCGGCCGGGACTGTAAGTCCAGCTCGTTCGGCGATCCAGGCTGCAGGCTTCCCGACGATTTCCGGGTTGACCGCACAAGAGTCTGTTTTAATGACGAGTGTCTCGAGTTTTGCTTTCTCTTCTGGTGAGCAGAAGTAGCAACCGAGCGCCGTCATTTCGGCTTTCACTTCTTCGTACACTTCTTGGTCGACGATAATCGCTTGTTCAGATGCACAGATCATCCCGTTATCGAACGTTTTCGACAAGATGACGTCCGAGATGGCACGTTTTACTTTTGCTGTTTTGTCGATGTAGGCCGGAACGTTACCAGGACCGACGCCAAGGGCTGGTTTACCAGTCGAGTAGGCTGATTTGACCATCGCCGCTCCACCAGTTGCGAGGACCATGGCGACTCCTGGGTGGTTCATGAGCGCTTTCGTCGCGTCGAGTGACGGTTTTTCAACCCATTGGATCAAGTGTTCCGGAGCTCCCGCTTCGATGGCTGCGTCACGAAGGATGCGTGCCGCTTCACTTGAACACTGTTGTGCCGACGGGTGGAAACCGAAGATGATCGGGTTACGTGTTTTGATGGCGATGATTGCTTTGAACATCGTCGTTGATGTCGGGTTCGTGACCGGTGTGACCCCGGCGACGACACCGACTGGTTCAGCGATGTACGTGATGCCGTTTTGCTCATCGTCCTCGATGACGCCGACCGTCTTCTCGCCACGGAGTGAGTTATAAATATATTCTGTCGCAAAGATGTTTTTGATCATTTTATCTTCAAACACACCGCGACCTGTTTCTTCATATGCATGTTTCGCGAGGGCGACGTGTTGTTCGAGACCGGCTAACGCCATCGCTTGAACGATTGTATCGATTTTCTCTTGATCGAACGTCATCAATGTCTCGAGCGCCGTGTGGGCTCTAGTGACGAGCGTGTCGACCATCTGTTCTGCTGATGTTTCTACTACTGCTTTCTCTTTAACTGCCATGTTGGTTTCCTCCTCATGAATGAGAGCTTATACTGTTGACTTGATGGAGAGCACGGAGCAATCAGTTGGTTTGAGAAGAGTTTGTGCTTTCCTTCACATTCATAGAATACAACGTTTCTTGCATTTTGTGCGTGACAACAATGTGAACTCTTTCACAATATTTTTTAGGAGAATGAGGATAGGGCTTGCTTTTTCATATGACGCTCAGTAAAATCGAATGCGTTTTCATGAAAATAAAGCATACGCGATATGTAAACGCTTACATACATTGTGTCCATGATGAGGCGAATGCGCTGTGCAAAATGTCACGGGATGAGGATTGGTCGTCCACCCTGCGCTCGGTCGTGTATAATGAAGAAAGAACCTAATTAGGAAGTGACATGATTATGCCGAGACAAGACGCAGCCGATCAGTTCGTGAAACTGATCCCATTAATTCGCCGGAAGTTATTACGTCGTTCCGACCTTCCGCAAATCCCAAACTTAAACTTTTCCCACTTTCATCTCCTCATGTTGATTGAAGATGAAGGCGCGGTCACGAACGGACACATCAGTGAGACGTTATCGATTGCCCCGCCGAACGTGACGCCGCTCATCACGAAGCTCGTCGATGAGGGCTACATCACCCGCGTCCCGGACGAACGCGATCGTCGTGTCATCTGGAATCAACTGACCGAAAAGGGCGAACTCGTCCTCCGCGAGCGTCGCGATTCGTTCCGTCGCCTGTTCGAGGACCGTCTCGCGTTTCTGAACGAGGAAGAGACGGACCGTCTGATCGACAGTTTGAAGACGTTGACGGAGATCGTCGAGAAGATGGATAAGAGCGAGGGATGATTTTTGCTCGTCAACATCCACGTCTTCTTATATAATCGAGGATGAATCAATCGAACAATGGAAAGAGAGATGACATGTAATGGGTCGTAAATGGAACAACATTAAAGAGAAAAAGGCGTCAAAAGACGCCAATACGAGTCGCATCTATGCGAAGTTCGGCCGTGAAATCTACGTAGTCGCCCGTCAAGGGGAACCAGATCCAGAATCAAACCAAGCACTCAAGTTCGTCGTCGAACGAGCGAAGACGTACAACGTCCCGCGCGCAATCATCGACCGCGCCATCGACAAAGCGAAGGGCGGCGACGAAGAGAACTTCGATGAGCTCCGCTATGAAGGATTCGGACCGAACGGCTCGATGCTCATCGTCGACACGCTCACGAACAACGTCAACCGGACGGCGTCTGAAGTCCGCGCCGCTTTCGGTAAAAACGGCGGCAACATGGGTGTCAGCGGGTCGGTCGCTTACATGTTCGACGCGACGGCTGTCATCGGTGTCAACGGCATGTCTGCTGACGACGTACTCGAACTCATGATGGAGCACGACCTCGACGTCCGTGATGTCATCGAAGAAGATGAGACGGTGATCGTCTATGCAGAACCAGAAGCGTTCCATGCCGTCCAGACTGCCTTCAAAGCAGCAGGCATCGAGACGTTTGAAGTCGCCGAGTTGACGATGCTGCCACAAAACGAGATTGCCCTCGACGACGAGTCGAAAGAACAGTTCGAAAAACTACTCGACGTCCTCGAAGACCTCGAAGACGTGCGCCAGGTATACCATAACGTTGAAGGATGACGAACGAGCGATAACTTTTCGGAGTTATCGCTTTTTTTGAACAATCAATTTGACAACCCGAAACACGTATGTTAAATTTCAAAAGTCTTTATCATATTAAAGTGATAACAAGAGAAAGAGTTTTGAATGAAAGGTGTTGGAAATGATGAATGCTGTCTTATTAGCTGTTATCGTATTATTCGCTCTTGCGATCAGTCGAGTTCACATCGTCTTATCGCTCATCCTTGCCGCGGTCGTCGGTGGTCTGGTCGGAGGTCTCGGGTTTAATGAGACGTTGACCGCCTTCAGTGACGGTCTCGGCGGAGGCGCGACGATCGCCCTCAGTTACGCGTTGCTCGGCGCATTTGCCGTCGGTCTATCAAAAACAGGGCTCCCAGATGTCCTGGCTGAAAAGTTGATCAGCATGTCAGGCCGTGACGTCACAGGCAAAAGTGTGACCCGGGTCAAGGCATTGTTGCTATCGTTCCTCTTATTACTAGCAATCAGTTCGCAGAACGCGCTACCGATTCACATCGCGTTCATCCCAATCGTCATCCCGCCGCTCCTCGTGCTATTTAACGAGTTGAAGCTCGACCGCCGTCTCGTGGCGACGATTCTCACATTCGGTCTCGTCACCCCGTACATGTTACTCCCGGTCGGATTCGGTGGCATTTACTTGAATGAGATTTTGCTGCCGAACGTGGAAACGAACGGCATGACCGTCGGTGATGTCAACATCGTCAGCATCATGGCCATCCCGGCCCTCGGTATGCTCGTCGGTCTCATCACCGCCTTCTTCCACTATCGGAAGCCGCGTTCGTATGAGACGATTCAACTCGGACCAAGCGACTATGAGGTCCGGACGTTGAGCCCGCTCAAGATTTGGCTCACGGCCGCTGTCATCCTCGTCGTGCTCGTCGTACAGCTTCAAACCGAGTCGATGATCGCCTCGGCCGTCACAGGACTCATCTTGTTGACGTTACTTCGCCTCATCCCTTGGTCAGAGGCCGATGACATCTTCACGAGCGGCATGCGCATGATGGCATTTATCGGCTTCGTCATGATTGCAGCAAGCGGTTTCGCCGCCGTCATCCGCGCGACCGGTGCCATCGAACCACTCGTCAGTGGTGCGAGCGGCATTATGGGTGACTCACAATTTGTCGCCGCACTCGTCATGCTCCTCGTCGGACTCGTCATCACGCTCGGCATCGGTTCGAGTTTCTCGACGGTTCCAATCATCGCGGCCATCTTCGTCCCGCTTTGCATCCAGTACGGTTTCTCGGTCGAGGCGACAATCGCCATCATCGGGACGGCCGGTGCGCTCGGTGACGCCGGTAGCCCAGCGAGTGACTCGACACTCGGCCCGACGAGTGGCTTGAACGCCGACGGTCAACACGACCACTTGCGTGAGACGGTGTGGCCGACGTTCCTTCACTACAATATCCCGCTCATCATCTTCGGTTTGATTGCCGCCATGGTATTGTAATCACTTCCGATTGCGCCGCGCATAAATCGTGCCGAGCAAGACGAGCACGAGTAAGAACCAAATCCCGGTATACATGAGGATTTCGATAATCATTGCTAACTCCTCCTAAATATCCATGTAAAAAAGGAGCGACATCGCGTCGCTCCTTTTTATGATGAAGTTTTTAGCTGTTGTTGACAAGTGTTCAAGTATCCGTCGACGGTATCCGCGACTTCGCGGCCTTCCCGGATCGCCCAAACGATCAAACTTTGTCCCCGTCTCGCATCCCCTGCGACAAACACACCTTCGACGTTCGACGTATAGTCATGGTTCGCCTCGATGCCGACCTTCCGGAGTTCACGTTCCGGTCGTTCGAATCCGATGGCGACAAGCACGAGATCGGCTGGATACGTCTCGACCGAACCGTCGACGACGAAGAATGTCGCCTGTCCGTCCGGTTTGACGATTTTCTCCATCCGTTCCGTCTCAATCCCGACGACCTGATCCCCTTGTTTGATGACCCGGTTCGAACGAATTAAATACGTACGCGGGTCACGGTCGAAGTATTCGATTGCTTCCGCATAAGCGTAATCGGTCGACAACGTGTCCGGCTGGAGCGGCCATGGCCGTTCCGGCGCCCGGAACATGCCTTTCTCCGGGTGCTTCCCGAACTGTGTCACCGACTTGGCGCCTTGACGGATCGCCGTCGCCACACAGTCCGCGCCCGTGTCTCCGCCACCGATGACGATGACGTCTTTCCCGTTCGCGTCGTATCGGGCGTCGAGCGATTTTCCGCCGAGCGTACGCGTCGACTCGGTCAAATAATCCATCGCCGGCTCAACGCCTGTGGCATCATCCCCATCGATGCCGAGCGTACGTTGCTTTTGAGCCCCCGTCGCGAGAATGACGGCATCGTACGTGTGACGGAGTGACTCGATCGTCACATCGGTCCCGACGTTGACGCCCGTCTTGAAGCGGATCCCCTCCGCCTCGAGTAGACGTACACGACGCCGGACGACATCTTTCTCGAGCTTCATGTTCGGGATGCCATAGAACAACAGGCCGCCCGCCTCATCCGCTTTCTCATAAATCGTGACCGCATGACCGAGCTGATTCAACTGATCGGCCGCCGCGAGCCCGGCCGGCCCGCTGCCGATGATGGCGACACGGCGTCCGGTCCGTTTCTGGACGTGACGAGGTTTGACCCAGCCTTCCTCGAACGCCCGGTCGATAATTGTCCGTTCAATCGATTTGATGGCGACCGGGTCCTCACTGATGCCGAGCGTACACGAGCCTTCACACGGCGCCGGACAGACACGACCCGTGAACTCCGGGAAGTTATTCGTCTCCATCAATCGCTCGAAGGCCCGATACCAATCTTGATCCGAGACAAGCTTGTTCCACTCCGGAATCAAGTTGTGTATCGGACAACCGATCGTCTCTTGTCCGATCATGTCCCCGACGTGACAGAACGGGGTGCCGCAATCCATGCAGCGCTCGGCTTGTTTGACGATTGGTCCGTCTTCCATGCGGGAAGCGTATTCTTTATAATCATGAACCCGTTCGACGACAGAACGCTCCGGCAATGTCTGTCGTGGGATATCGATAAATTTATGTCTCATACTCCCCCTCCTTCAGTCACGACACGGAATAGTTCGAGGGCGCGGTCGGCGTCACTCAATTCCGGACGCGTCGCCTCGATGTGACGCATGACGTCAAGCACGTTCGCATAGTCACGCGGCACGATTTTGACGAAACGTTTGCGTTCTTGCTCGAACGCCTCGAGCACGGCTCTCGCTTTGACACTGTCCGTATGGAACTGGTGCATCTCGAGCAGTGCATAAATCTGTTCGGCATCCTCGTCGGTCAATTCACGGTCGACCGAGACGAGCTCTTGGTTGACGAGCTGTTCGTACGCTTGGTCCCCGTACAGATAGGCGACCCCGCCCGACATCCCTGCCCCAAAGTTACGCCCGACATCTCCGAGGACGACGACAGTGCCGCCGGTCATATATTCACAGCCATGGTCGCCTACCCCTTCGGTCACGGCGACGGCACCTGAGTTACGGACGGCAAACCGTTCTCCGACGTGACCGTTGAAGAACGCCATCCCCGACGTCGCCCCGTAGAGACAGACGTTACCGGCGATGACTTGTTCACTCTCTTCGAACGGAGCATGTTTCTCGGCGATGACGGCGAGCTTTCCGCCGCTCAAGCCTTTCCCGACATAGTCGTTGGCGTCGCCGATAACCGAGATGGTGATCCCGTTCGGCAAGAAGGCACCAAGGCTTTGTCCGGCCGAACCGCTGAGTCGGAGTGAAATCGTGTCCTCGGCGAGTCCGACGTTGCCATGCACTTTCGTCACTTCATGACCGAGCATCGTTCCGACGGCGCGGTCCGTATTGCGGACACGTCCGACGAAGAACGTCGGTTGGAGCGATTTGATGGAACGCGAGACAGCTGGAATCAATTTGCGGTGATCATACGACTGATAAGCCGGATGGGCCAACTCCTCTTTCTCCGGCAAAGCCGTCGGAATCGACAACATCGGCGTCAAATCGAGCGTCTTCGCTTTCGGATGAGCTTGTTTCCAGGCACTCTCCTCCAACAAATCGGTCCGACCGATGACGTCTCGAAGCGAGGTCGCTCCGAGCGAGGCTAAAATCTCCCGTACTTCCTCGGCGAGGAACGTCATCAAGTTGACGACATGTTCGGGTTTCCCCATGAACTTCGCACGCAACGCCGGGTCTTGGGTCGCGACACCGACAGGACACGTATCGAGGTGACACGCCCGCATCATGATGCAGCCGAGCACGACGAGCGGTGCAGTCGCGAACGCATATTCCTCGGCACCGAAGATGGCAGCGAGGACGATATCGCGTCCGGTCATGAGTTTGCCGTCGGTTTCGAGCGTGACGCGGCCCCTGAGACCGTTCAACGCGAGCGTCTGGTGCGTCTCGAGCAGACCGAGCTCCCACGGGAGTCCCGTGTGCTTGATTGACGTCCGCGGCGACGCCCCGGTCCCACCGTCATAACCGCTGATGACAATCGTATCGGCGTTCGCCTTGGCGACACCGGCTGCGATCGTCCCGACGCCTGACTTCGAGACGAGCTTGACGCTGATTTTCGCGTTCGGATTGACATGCTTCAAGTCGAAGATGAGTTGCGCTAAATCTTCAATCGAATAGATGTCGTGGTGTGGTGGCGGCGAGATGAGACCGACACCTGGGACGGAGCCGCGGACTTCGGCGACCCATGGATATACTTTGTTCCCAGGCAATTGTCCGCCCTCACCCGGTTTTGCCCCTTGCGCCATCTTGATTTGAATCTCATCGGCGTGATACAAGTATTCGGCTGTCACGCCGAAACGTCCACTCGCGACTTGTTTGATGCGACTAACGCGTTCACTGCCGTCCTCGTCAGGGGTAAACCGCTTCCGGTCTTCCCCGCCTTCCCCTGAGTTACTCTTGCCGCCGATTCGGTTCATGGCGATGGCGAGTGTTTCATGGGCCTCTTTTGACAAAGATCCGAACGACATCGCTCCCGTCTTGAAGCGACTGACGATCGATGCGACCGACTCGACCTCGTCGAGCGGAATTGCATCCTGTTGTTTAAATGCGAACAATTGGCGCAAGAATTGACCTGATGACTCATGGAGCTTGACGTAGGCGTCATAATACCGGCGCTCGTTCTCGCGGCAGGCTCGTTGTAATAGGTGAATCGTCTTCGGATTGAAGGCGTGCTCTTCCCCATCGGCGCGCCACTGGAAGTCGGTCCCGGCCTCGAGTGGTCTCTCGCGCTTATAGGCGGATTCGTGCTGCCGGCGCGACTCGTCTTCAAGTTCGGTGAAACCGACACCGGACAACTGTGACGTCGTCCCACGGAAATGGCGTTCAATCAAGGCGCGGTCGATGCCGACCGCCTCGAAGATTTGGGCACCGCGGTAACTTTGTACTGTCGAGATGCCCATCTTCGACATGATTTTCACGATGCCATCGACCGAGGCCGTCTGATAGCGGCGGACCGCCTCATCGAACGAGTACGAAAGTTGACCGGCTTCGACCGCCTCGGCGATTGTCGCATAGGCGAGATACGGATAGACGGCGTCGGCGCCGTAACCGATTAAGGCGGCCGCTTGATGGACCTCGCGAACTTCACCGCTCTCAGAGACGAGACTGCATGATGCCCGTAGATCGACGCGAATCAAGTGCTGGTGGACGGCGCTCAATACGAGGAGCGCTGGCATCCCGAGCATATCTTCATTCATGTTTCGGTCCGACAAGACGATGACGTCGGCACCGTCGCGGATGAGCGTCTCGACTCGCCCGAACAACGCCTCTAACGAAGCCTCCAAATCGTGTGTATATGACGTATCGACCCGTTCGACGCGCAACGTCTCGTTCACTTTTTCGAGTGCGGCCGCATCGAGGAACGGGTGCTTGAGCCAGACGCGACGGGCGTGACCACGGCCGGTATGGACCGGGTTCGCTTGTGGCCCGAGCCATGTGAATGTCGCCGTGACGATTTTCTCACGCAATGCATCGATCGGCGGGTTCGTGACTTGGGCGAAGTGCTGTTTGAAGTAATGGAACAAAGAGCGTGGCCGCTCAGACAACACCGCGACCGGTTGGTCATGTCCCATCGACCCGATTGGATCTTTTTTCTCGAGGATGAGCGGGACGAGATATTGTTCAATGTCCTCTTTCGTGTATCCGAACGCACGTTGCTTCCGATGCAGGTCGGCGACGAACGGCTCGTCGACCGGTCCATCGCTGAGTTCGGTCATCTGCTTCAACCATTTACCGTAAGGCTCGGCCCGTGCGATCGTCTGTTTGATTTCCGCGTCCGGGATGAGTCGTTTCGACTCCAAATCGATTAATAACAGCTGCCCGGGACGGAGTCGTTGCTTCGACTTCACATTCTCGGCTTGCACCGGGATGACGCCGCTCTCTGACGACAAAATGAGCTCACCATCGAGCGTCTCGATATAACGCATCGGTCGTAATCCGTTTCGATCCAAGATGGCACCGATTTGACGGCCGTCCGTGAAGACGACACCGGTCGGTCCATCCCACGGCTCCATGATCGACGAATGATATTGATAGAAGTCTTTTTTGAACGGGTCGATTTTCACTTCCGCGAACGGCTCAGGGATGAGCATCATCGCCGTATGGGCGATCGAACGCCCGGTCCGGGTGAAGAATTCGAAGGCGTTGTCGAGCATCGACGAGTCACTCCCCGTCTCTTGGAGGACCGGGAACAGCTGATTGACGTCCTCGAACAAATCGGTCGAGGTCACGCCTTCGCGGGCCCGCATCGCATCGATGTTGCCGCGGAGCGTATTGATTTCCCCGTTATGGACGATCATGCGGTTAGGATGCGCCCGCTCCCATGATGGGAACGTGTTCGTCGAGAAGCGGGAATGGACGATTCCGAACGTGCTCTTGAAGGAGGGCGCCTGTAAATCGAGATAAAAGCGCTCGATTTGTTCCGGCGTGAGCATCCCTTTATAGACGATCGTCTTCGTCGACAAGCTCGGCATGTACAGGTTCAACGCTTCGGTCTTTTCAATCGTCCGCCGGAGCTGATAGAGTGTCCGCTCGTTTGAGTCATAGTCCGCGAACGGGCACGAGACGAACCATTGATAGATGGTCGGCTGTGTCACGCGGGCATGCTCACCGATCGCATTTGGATTGACCGGGACTTCGCGCCAGGCGATGGTCGCGAAATCAAATTCGTCGGCAATCGCTTCCATCTGACGTTGCTTATCCTGCAGTCTCGACTCATCCGGTTGGAAAAAGACCATTCCGACGGCATAGCGACCTGGTGTCGGCAAATTCATCGTCTCAAGGAACAGTTCGTGCGGCAGCTCGGTCATGATTCCCGCGCCGTCACCGGCATCGATGACGCCTTGCCCGCCTCGGTGTTCTAGCTTACAGAGCATCGACAGCGATTTACTGACGATGTCATGTTTTTTCTCTCCATTTAGGTTGACATATAGCCCAATGCCACATGCGTCTTTTTCGAATCGTGAATCGTACAAGCCTGTTCGCTTCATCGAATCAACCCCTCTCTCTCGAACTTGTTTCGTAAATTTTATTTTGTTCTAAATATTCTGATAAATCAAGTGGGTTGTATACTATTCTGCATAACACAAATCGTCTAAGTCATAATTGAAAGCGTATTCATTAGCTTTATCAAGCTATTTATGAAAATCACTTATAATCTATAAAGAATAATTATCCATCAAATATATTAGTATATAGGTTCAAAAGAACTTAAATATTCGCACAAAAAAGCGATAGCCTCATAGACTATCACTTCTCTTTACATTCGCTTATTCGACCGTCTTGCGGGAATGGTGTAAAAATGCCCGGGGCTTCTTCCAAATGATTAAGCCGACATAACCGAGCGTGAGCAAAATCAAGGCACTGACGAGGACGACGTAAAGCGTCGCTTCCTCGATTCGTGCAAAGATGGCGATGTACGCCCAGACGAAGACGAGCGGATAGATGAAGTCACGATGCCACCACATGAAGACGAGCGCCAGGACGACCCCGACCATGAGCATGAGCGATGTCCAAGCAAGTTCGTCGAGCCCGAGCACGGTCGTTACCCGCTCCCGATTCATGACGACGAATACGTTGACGATTGTTGCGACGGAAACCCAACCGATATAAATCGAGAACGGGAACCGATCGAGCCAACTTGTCGACGTCCGGAAGGCGATGTAATAGAGCCTGGCGAGCGTCGCCAAGAAAGCGACCATGACGACGAGCGAGGCGATGAACCACTCGTTCGTGAACGTGAGCAACCAAAGGCCGTTCAAGATGCACGAGACGAGAAAGCCCGCTTTCATCCGATTCGCCTGCCGGTTCGCGACCGACCCTTTCTTCAATTGCAAGACGAGCCAGACGGCGAGCGCGATATAAATCACGCCCCAAATCGAGAACGCATAGCCGGCCGGTTTGAAGTAAATGTCGATGCGGTCCGACACAGCAGCGTTTTCACCGCTCGCGAAGTAGTTGATGACGACCGTCGCCAAAAATGCCAGCCAGTTGATTAATGGCCATTTTGATAAGTCCATAAGTACGATCCTCCGAAGAAGACCTGACACCTCCTTTATTAGCATAGTTTTCTATACCCATGTGCCAACGCTCATACACTTCTCGACTTGCTCCTGAATAAATTGTTAAAGACATAACAAAACGACCCCGGCCTTAACCGGAGTCGTTTCGAAGAAGCGGCAGTGTCACCGCATTTGGGATCGTCCACCTGAGTCATGGACAATAGCATCACTTGTTTAAAAGTCGATCTCGTCCGGGTCTGGACCGAGACGGTCATGTGTCGCCACGGCATCGATTTTCGCCAAATCGTCTGCATCGAGCGCGAAGTCGAACACATCGAAGTTCTCTTGAATCCGGTGCGGTGTGACCGATTTCGGAAGCGCGACGTTCCCCGTGTCTAAATGCCAGCGAAGCACGACTTGCGCCGGTGTCTTCCCATGTTTCTCAGCGATCTCGGCAAAGGCCGGGACATCGAGAAACTTCCCTTGCATGAGCGGGCTCCATGCCTCGACTTGGATGCCCTCGTCTTGGCAATATTCGACGAGATCCGGTTGCGGGAGTTGCGGATGGAGCTCGATTTGGTTGATGAGCGGCGTCATGAGACCTTCCTGTTTCAACGTCTCGAGATGATGCTCTTTGAAGTTCGACACGCCGATCGCCTTGATTTTACCAGCCTCATAGAGGTCAATCAAATCTTTCCATGCCTCGACGAACCCGTCGACTGGCCAGTGGAGCAGACAAAGATCTAAATAGTCAGTCTCGAGTCGAGCGAGTGATTCGTCAAACGCCTCTTTCGTCCGACGCTGGCGAATGTCTTCGTTCCAAATCTTCGACGTCAAAAAGATATCTTCACGAGCGACGCCTGATTCTTGAATCCCTTTGGCGACACCCTCTTCATTCTTATAGACGGCTGCCGTATCGATATGGCGATATCCGACTTTGAGTGCCTCGGCGACGGCCTGTGGCGCCTCCGTCTCGTTGTCGACTTGCCATACCCCAAAGCCGATCATTGGAATTTTGACACCATTGCGTAACGTTGCGAGTTGCATACAATCATTCCCCTTTCCAATCTGTTCGAGCTGATTGTATCATACCCGTCATTCTATTTCGAAAAACTAAATCGTCAAATCTTTTCGCGTGAAGCGTCCATAAGATAGGAGCATTGCGACGACGAGAATCCCCGCCAACAAGAAGAAAGAACGAAGCGTGGAATCCCCTTGGATTTGTGCGTTGGCGTCAAACAACGAGAAAATCGACAGCGCATTCAACCAGTCGAGCTGGTCACTAAATCCCGAGAACACGTTCGCCATTAAGAAGAGGGCGAATATCCCTCCCGTGACCATGTAGGACCGCGAACTGTCGTCGAACAGGCTCGCGAGCACATAAGCGAGCGTTCCGAGCACGAGCAGCATCAGACCCGCGTTCAACTGAAGTGTCCACAATAAGCCGAGGTCAATCTGTAAATCAAACAACACGTTGGCGAGCATGAGACTAAGCCCATTCAGTCCGACGAGCAAGGTTGACGCCATCAAGAGCACGATCAGACTGGCCGTCACGTAACCGCTGCGCGAAATCGGTGCGGCCAAATAGAGCATGACCTCGCCTGAGTCGACTGGTTTGGCCATGAGCCGTGAGGCGAATGTGAGCGCGAACAGAATCGCCAACACGTAAAAGATGAGCCCATAGTAATTGCCGGCCAATAAATTCATGACGTTGTCCATCGCCATATTCGGATCGATTTTGAACACATCGAGCAGCTCAGGTGGCAACGAATCCAATTTGCCTTCAATCAGCCCCGTCTCTTGGATAGACGGGAACACCGCCGCCAAAAAGAACAAGTAGAGACTCGTCCCGAGCGAGTAGCCAAAAATCCAGCTCCCGTTTTGTTTGAACAGTGCCGAAATGAGAACCATTTAGTTCGCCTCCCCGTAATATTGCATGAATAGATCCTCAAGCTCGTCGGTGCCGCTCGACAACGATTGGACCTCATGACGAGTGAGCCGATGAATCAAGTCGTTCAACTCCTCGACCGTCGACAAGTTGACAGTGACGACCACTCCGTCCCGCACACCAATTTCTTCGCTCAAGCGCTGAGCTGCCACCTCGTCCTTCAATTCGATTCGATACGTCTTCTGACTATGCCGTTTCAACTCTGTCATCTCCGCTTCGATAATCATCCGACCGTCGCGGATGAGCGCGGCCCGGTCGCATGTCTTCTCCATCTCGGGAAAGTGGTGCGAACTCATCAACACTGCCTTGCCCGCCGCCTTCTCCGAGATCACCCAATCGACGAGTCGTTCCTGCATGAGCGGATCGAGTCCGCTCGTCGGTTCATCGAGAATATACACGGGCACATCTTTCATGAAACACGTGACGATGGCGAGCTTTTGTTTCATCCCTTTCGACATCTTACGCACTTTGAGCGATGTGTCAAAAGCGAACACGTCACGCAACGTCCGTTCGCGCTCAGCACTTGTCGCATGAAGCTTTCGGGTAAGACGGATGACATCCTCACCGGTCATATCCTGAGGGTAATTGATTTCGCCCGGTAAATAACCGACGAGCGCCTTCACCGTCTCGCTCTCGTTCCAACAGTCGTGACCCATAACGGTGGCACTACCGGAATCGGCGTGGAGCAATCCCATCAAGTGACGAATCGTCGTTGATTTCCCTGCCCCGTTCGGCCCGATGAAACCGAAGACGGTACCAGGTTCGACGGTGAACGACACGTCGAAGATGCCGTGGGATGAATCGAACCGTTTCGTCAATCCTTTCAATTGAATCACTGATCTCACTCCTTAGTTTTGAAATATATAGTTTATATGATTACAAAACTAGTATATCACGTTATTTTTTGAAATGGAAATGGTATATTGGTTACAAAACTACAAAAGAAGCGAGGATGCCCATGGATGGATTCACAAAACGGACCGAGACGAAGCGACGCGCGATTTTAGACGCGGCCATTCGACTGATGGCCGTGAAACAGTCCCGTTTCACAGTGAGCGAGCTGGCCCGCGCCGCCTCGGTCTCACCGGTATCGATTTATAATTATTTTGGTTCGAAAGAACAAGTGATCATCGCCGTCTTGACCGAGATGACGGAAGAACAGATGGGATGGATTGAGTCACAAATCGCTGACCATGTCCCGTTCGATCAATTGCTGATTGAGATTTTGTCTCGTAAAATCGAGACGGCTGGGCTGTTCGACGAGACGATTACGACGATGATTCAAGCGGACGCATCGTGGCAACAGTTGGCCGGTCGGGGCTACGCCGCATTCCGGCAATTGATTGAATATGGGAAGACGAGCGGAGCCATTGACCCGGAGCTGTCGACCGATTCGTATTTACGGTACGTCCAACTCGTGCAGCAGGCGATTTTGTCCGACCCGAGCCTGTCGACGTCACCGATGACCGAATCGATGCAAGATTATTTCCGATTTTTCCTTCACGGCATCATCCGGAAATAACAAAAAAGTCGCCTCCCCCTTCTTATGTATATAGTAAGGGGGTAGGCGACTTTTTATATTTCATTGTTATTTATCGTTCGTTCGGAACACGGATTCCTCGATTGGATAGAGTGACAGGTCAAGCTCGCAGTCCCCGGTCAGAACGAGGTCGGCGAGCACTTTCCCGATGAACGGACCGACCGTCAAACCGGACGAGCCGAGACCGTTCGCGACGAGCAACTGCTCCGCTCCCGGAACGCGTCCGAGAATCGGAATCGAGTTCGGGGTGACCGGGCGAAAGCCGACCCGCGTCTCAATCAGTTCGGCCTCAGCGAGTCCAGGGGCCGATTCCAGCCCTTTCGAGAGCACTTCATGAATTCCGATTGCCGTCGGCCGTGCGTCGAACGCCTTGTCACGCTCATGCGTCGAACCGATGACGATTCGCCCTTCTTCAAACCCGAGCAAATAACGACGCCGTGGTGGCATGACGACCGGCCAATCAGACGCATCCGTGTCCGGCAGCTGCACGTGCACGATTTGCGCTTTCTCCCCGGCGACACGGGCCGTATAGCCGATCGGCTCCATCAAATCGGGCAACCACGCCCCACAGGCGAGCACAATCTCATCCGCCTCAAAGCGGACACCGTCGCACTCGACATGATAGCCGTCCGCTTCGACGAGGACGGCCGAACCGTCGACCAAGGTCACGCCACGCTTCACGGCGACCCGTTCGAGGGCCGCTCGCAATTTCTCTCCATCCACACGAGCCCCGCCTTCGACAAGGAGGGCGTCATATTCGTCCGAGAGCGGTGGAAATAGCGCTCTCGCTTCTTCCGCTGTCATCCGGGTCAACTCCCCGATTTCTGGTGCTTCTTCCCGGCGTAGCGCCGTCCGTTCTTGCATCTCGTTCAATTTCTTGTCTTCATGCAAGGCGAGCGTCCCGACACGTTTGTAGCCGGTCTCCGTCTCGCCTTCTTGTTTCAAGTCCTCGACGACCGTCGCATAGTAGTGAGCGCCGCCTTTGGCGAGCGCGTACCATGCCTTATTGCGACGCTGGGCAATCCATGGGCAGACGATGCCTGCCGCGGCGTCGGTGGCACGGCCCTTCTCTTTCCGGTCGATGACGGTGACGTCGGCTTTCCCGGCTAAATGGTAAGCGGTCGAGATGCCGACGACTCCTGATCCAATTACAATCACTTTTTTCATAACAGCTGCGCCTTCATCGGTTCGATGTCGGCTTCACATCCTTTCATAAAAAATCACCGGCCCGAAGGCCGATGATCAGTCGCGCATGGCGAGGCGATACAGTAAATCAAGAATTTCAATATAGAGCCAGATGAGCGTCACAATCAAACCGAACGCTGCGACCCATTCGAGCTCTTTCGGAGCCCGGCTCTCGACTTGACGAGCAATATAGTCGAAATCGAGGACGAGCGCGAGTGAGGCGATGATGACGATCACAAATTGCACGCCGATGGCGAGCGGTGACGAGCCCGTCATGAACGGGAGTCCTGAACCGAAGAAACTCATCCCGATTTGGACGAGATAGAGCAACATGACCGTAAAGATCGCGGCTGTGACTCCGGCACGGAACTTTTGCGTCACTTTGACGAGACCCGTCGAGTAGACGAACCACATCGCGAACGCGACGATGAACGTCGTCAAGACGGCACGGCCGACGATGCCCGGGAGCATCGCTTCAAAGAAATAGGAAATCAATCCGACGAACACACCTTCAACGATGCCATACAATGGTGCGACAACGGGTGCTGTTCTCGGTTTGAACGTGATGACGAGCGCCAAAATCAAACCGAGAATGAGCGAACCGATCATGAGCGGGAACAAGAGCGCCTCCCCGATCGTCGGTACGAGCATCCACGTCGTCCCGGCGGCTGCCGTGACGAGCAAGAGTAGTGTGAACACTTTCGACCACGTTCCGGCTTTCGTCATCGGCGTGGTGCTATAAGCTGTTGTCTCCATCGATTTACGGAGAACTGGATTCGATTTAAGTCTCAACTGTCGTTAACCCCTTTATTCTATTTTCAGTGTTTGGCCATGACTTTGATGAATTCCCGCATATAGTCAGGTAGGTCAGGTGGACGGCGGCTCGAGACGATATGGCCATCAACGACGACCGGCTCATCATGCCAAATCGCACCTGCGTTTTCCATATCATCTTTAATGCCCGGTGTGCTCGTGACGTTGACACCGTCGAGAATTTTGGCTGAAATCAACACCCAGCCCGCGTGACAGATTTGACCGATCGGCCGCTTCTCGTCATGCATATAACGGACGAACCCTTTCACCGAATCAAATCGGCGCAACAAGTCTGGGGACCAGCCACCTGGGACGAGGATAGCGTCGTATGATGAGATGTCGACATCATCGAACGCGATGTCCGATTTTGCCGGGACGCCGTACTTGCCGATATAGGCGTGATCCGCCTTCTCGCCGGCCAGGATGACGTTTGCGCCTTCCTCGCGCAACCGATGGACCGGATACCATAATTCTAAATCTTCAAAGTCGTCGCTGACGATTTGCAGCACGTTCTTACCTTGTAATTGCATCGAATCCCTCCCTTTATTTGTCTTTCACAAGTATACCCCATAAGCCACGTGGCGAAAACAGGGACTGTCCACCAAGTGCGCGTCTCGCTCTCGATTGAATCAATTTGTTTGTGTCACGGTCACGATCACATTTCCAGCCTTTCCTCCGGCATCAACGTAACGGTGCGCCGCGACGATGTCCTCGAGCGGATAAATCGAATCGATGACAGCTTTTAACCGGCCGGCTTCAAACAGCTCGTTCAAGAAAACCAAATCCTCTTTCCGTTCACTGGCAGGTCCTTGTCCAGCGACAGAACTGAATTTCCCGTGTTCGGCGACATGTTTCCGGGCCATTCGCTTATCGATTTTACCAGCCGCATCGAACACAGCGTCGTATGTGGTCAGTTTCTCGTCGTAGCCGTCTATGGTGTAGTCAATCACCACGTCCGCGCCGAGACTTCTGACAAGTTCGAAGTTTCGCTCCCGACAGACTGCCGTTACGTGAGCCCCGTAATATTTCGCGATTTGAACGGCCATCGAACCGACTGCCCCGGACGCCCCGTAAATTAATACGGTCTTCGCTTGTTCGATTTTCGCTTTACGCAAAAAGTGAAGAGTCGTCGTCCCGCCGAACGGCAAGCTGGCTGCTTCGACAAAACTAGCGTTGTTCGGCATGCGTTCAACACATTTACTCGCTTTGACACACGCATATTCAGCGTAGCCGCCGAAACGCATCCCGTTCAGTGCATAGACGCGGTCGCCGACCTTGAACTGCTCGACACGACTACCCGTCTCGACGACCTCGCCTGCCAAGACGACACCGAGAATCGGTTGGCGGGGTGCCTTGAAACCGACGACGATTCGCATCGGCAGCTTGCCTAGGGCCGGTACATCGAGTGACCGCAACCGCCGGTCACCTGAATGGACGGCTGTGGTGTGGACTTGAATCAATAACTCATCCGATTTTGGCACCGGTTTTTCGACTTCTTGAAGCTGCAACACGTCCGGTGGTCCATATGCGGTACAAATCACTGCTTTCATCATGTTCCTCCTCACAAGACTGAACAAAACAATGAGCTGTCACGACAAAGGATTTTTGCACGGTTTAATCTACTATTGTCACATCTTCAAATTGTGAAACATCAGTGTTCTCAAATCGATATTTAGAAGAAAACTCTGCTGAACGACCATCATTTTATCAATATATTGTGTTATAATGAATGCGACTTTTTGTAAATTTGAACGAGAAAGGGGACTTCCCACATGAAGCAATATCATGATTTATGCACCCATATTCTTGAGCACGGTGTCGTCAAAGAGGACCGGACCGGGACCGGGACGACGAGCGTGTTCGGCTACCAGATGCGGTTCAATCTTCAGGAGGGGTTCCCCCTGGTCACGACGAAAAAACTACATACCCGCTCAATCATCCATGAACTACTCTGGTTCATCACCGGTGATACGAACGTCAAGTACCTTCAAGACAACGGTGTCCGCATTTGGAACGAATGGGCAGACGAGGACGGAAATCTTGGCCCTGTCTACGGTGCGCAGTGGCGCTCGTTCCCGAAACCAGACGGCACGAGTGTCGACCAGCTCGCGCAAGTGATCGAGCAGATTAAGACGAACCCTGATTCGCGCCGCCTCATCGTTTCGGCATGGAACCCTGGGCAACTCGAGGACATGGCGCTCCCGCCGTGCCACCTGTTGTTCCAATTTTATGTCGCGGACGGCAAACTATCATGCCAACTCTATCAACGTAGCGCTGACACGTTCCTCGGCGTACCATTCAACATCGCGTCATACGCTTTGCTCACGCACATGGTCGCCCATGTGACCGGCCTTGAGGTCGGCGACTTTGTCCATACGCTCGGTGACGCCCACATTTACCATAACCACCTCGAACAAGTGAACCTTCAATTGACACGTGAGCCACGCCCGCTCCCGACATTGAATATCTTGCGAGACGTGACGTCGATCGAGGACTTCCGTTTCGAGGACTTCGAAATCGTCGGCTATGACCCGCATCTGCATATCAAAGGAGCGGTCAGCGTATGATCGTCCACGTCGTCGCCATCGGAAGCAATCGAGAAATCGGGAAAGATAACGCCTTGTTGTGGCGCCTGCCCGATGACTTGAAGCAGTTCAAAGCTATCACGACGGGCCAAACGGTCGTCATGGGTCGTAAAACGTTCGAATCGATCGGTCGTCCGTTACCGAACCGCCGCAATATCGTCGTCACGTCAGACCGATCGTTTTCAGCTGAAGGTGTCGATGTCTGGCACGACCTCGAGTCGCTCAACACCGAGACGACAGACCTTTACATCATCGGCGGCGCAACGCTTTATGAGCAAACGTTCTCGATGACGGACCGGTTCTATGTTACCGAGGTCGACGGCACGTTCGAGGCGGACACGTATTATCCACCGCTGCCGGACGGGCTCACCGTGACGGACGAACAGTTCCATCCGGTCGACGAGCGGCATGCCCATAGCTTCACTTTCCGTCAATATGACAAAAGGGACATCGACTGAGTCGACGTCCCTTTTTAATCAGGCAATTTTTCGAGCCACTGCTCGATTTTTTCAGTGATGACATCATGATGGTCCTGTTCGGCCAAGTCGTCGTATAGCGTACCGAGCTCGAGTGCCGTCCGTTTCGACAACGCTAACACATGACTGTACTTGCCACGCTGCTCTTTGACGGCCGAGAGCGTCCCTCTCGTCTCCGTCGTACTCGATTCGTCTAAAATGAACATCTCCATATGATCGTTACAGGCGTAACGGTCGTAAGGACGATAGATGACCTCGTATCGTCGATGCTGTTTCGGCAACTGTTCGGCGAGCATGGTGTACTTCTCCGGGCTCATCGTCACGTAAGCGAGCCGTTTTTCTTCCCGGACCGCCGTCGAATAACGGATGATTCGATTGCGACCGTCACGCTTCGCCTTGTAGAGCGCCTCGTCGGCGTAAGCGCACCACTCCCCGAGTGTCATCCCGGTCTGACAGACGCGCGTATAGCCGATGGACACCGTCACGTGATGCTCGTATGTAAACGTCATCTCTTCGATTCGGCTGCGGACCCGTTCGAGCACCGCATCGACGACGTGGCGCTCGGACACGTTCAAGATGATGAGGAACTCTTCCCCGCCGTAACGAATCAACTCGTCACTCGAGCGAATCGCCAAACGAACCTCCTCGGCGACGCGATGCAGCACCTCGTCCCCATACGCATGACCAAACGTATCGTTCAACTGCTTGAAATGGTCGATGTCGAGCAGCGCGAGAGTGAAGCTTTCACCGGACCGCTCTAGACGGGACATGAAGCGACTGAACGTCGCTTTCAAGTATTTACGGTTGAAGGCGCCTGTCAATTCGTCGACGAGCAGCGCGTTCGAGACGAGCCGTGCCTTCTCGATATGATGTCCGAGCCGCACGAGCCGCTCTTCCATCGGGACCCATTCTTCCCAATAGTCATCAAACCCATACGAGTAGGCGGCGAGTCGATAATGTTCATTCGTTCCAATCACGATAAGCGGGACGTACAGCTTCTTCATCTTGCTGACGAACGATTGGATTGCCCGCTCCGGGAAGCGTGCCCACAATTCGACGTCCATGATGATCGCCTTCGGCACATCTTCATAATCGTATTCGACGGCTTCTTCTAACGTCTGTAAAAAGACAGGACGCGCCCCGAGCTTTTCCACCCGCGGCTTATAACGACTGAACGTCGCAAAGTTGTTCGACAAAATCAAGACGAGGTCCTCGTCTTCTTGCTCGATGCCGAGGATCGTATGGATGTATCGTTTCACCGGGGCAATCAATGCCATCGCTTCTGCTTGCGTCAGGACGGCCGGCAACTCACGCACGTCAGATTCGACACGACTGAAGATTTCAAGCAAGTGCATGAACCGTCGCTGTTTCACTTCTTGTTTCATCCAATCCAATAAAAACTCGATGTCTGTTGTTTGAATCTGTCTCGCGCTCGTGATTTGCGCCAAAATCTTATGTATACGATCTGTGAGTTGCTGCTTCATTCCCGACCCCCCAGTTTCGTTCTCCCGATATTCGCTTCTGACTATGATTATGCGACTTCATCCACGAAAATACAACTATTTACTTATTTTTTCCCTATTGTTTTACAGAAAGTTAGTGCTTACGACCTAATAGACAATAATTAAAGAGCGGTCATGGACCGCCCTTCCCTTATTTACCAACTTTTAGGTTAGGAGATGTCATCTCTTCCGGACGAATCCATTGATCGAACTGCTCTTCCGTCAATAGTCCAGTCTCGAGCGCCGCTTCCTTCAACGACGTCCCATTTTTATGGGCGAGTTTCGCGATTTTGGCTGCGTTCTCGTAACCGATATGCGGGTTGAGTGCCGTCACGAGCATGAGCGACCGTTCCACGTTGTGTGCGATGACGTCCAAATCCGGTTCGATGCCGACGGCGCAATGCACGTCGAACGAATGTAGACTGTCCGTCAACAGGCGGCACGTCTGGAGGAAGTTGTACATGATGACAGGCTTGAACACGTTCAACTCAAAGTTTCCTTGGCTCGCCCCGAATCCGATTGTCGCATCATTACCGAGCACTTGAGCCGCGACCATCGTCAACGCCTCGCTCTGCGTCGGGTTGACTTTACCTGGCATGATCGAGCTACCCGGTTCGTTTTCCGGAATCAAAATCTCGCCGATACCGGCACGCGGACCAGAAGCGAGCCAACGGACGTCGTTGGCGATCTTCATCGCGTCCATGGCGAGTGCTTTCAAGGCACCATGTGTGAATACGAGCTGATCGTGGCTCGTGAGCGCATGGAACTTGTTGACGGCCGTGATGAACTGTTTGCCGGTCTCTTGCGAGATTTTCTCGGCCACGACTTCGCCGAACTGTGGATGGGCGTTGATGCCCGTCCCGACTGCCGTCCCGCCGAGGGCGAGCTCTGTCAACGGTTCGAGCGTACGCTCAATCATCTGTTTCGACAGCTCGAGCATACGGACCCAACCGCTAATCTCTTGACCGAGCGTGACCGGCGTCGCGTCTTGCAAGTGCGTCCGACCGATCTTGACGATGTCCATGAATGACTCGGCTTTCTTCGCGAGCGTCGCGTGGAGCGCCTCGATTGACGGCAACACATGATCCTCGACTGCTAGGATGGCCGCAATGTGCATCGCCGTCGGATACGTGTCGTTCGAGCTTTGCGACTTGTTGACGTCGTCATTCGGATGGATCGTAAGCGTCTGACCACGCTCCTTCAACTTATCGTTAGCCAAGTGGGCGATGACTTCGTTGACGTTCATGTTCGACTGTGTCCCTGAACCCGTCTGCCAGACGACGAGTGGAAACTCGGCGTCATGTTGCCCAGCGACGATCTCATCTGCGACTTCGGCGATGACGTCGGCTTTCGCTTGCTCCAACACACCGAGCTCGGCGTTGGCGAGTGCGGCACCTTTTTTCAAAATCGCGAAGGCATGCACGACCTCAAGCGGCATTTTTTCCGTCCCGATTTTAAAGTTCTCTAGACTGCGCTGTGTTTGGGCTCCCCATTTGGCTGAAGCCGGAACGTTGATTTCCCCCATCGTGTCCCGTTCGATCCGATATTCCATGAAAATTCCCCCTCTTTTTTTGACTACGCTTTCATTTTAGCGAAACTTTTGCAAAAAAGAAATCATTCCCCTGCAATTGACAAAAAGTCGGGCCTACGCCCGACTTTTAGCCCGTCATCAATGCCCGTTTCGCCACGTCGTGAGCCCGGTTCTCTGCTCGCGGAATCCATTTGATGAACTTATTCGGCAATTCGTCATACAGCGTTAGCGTCTTGACGAACAACGGACGCATCGATTGGTCTTTGAGGAAGCGCTGTTCAAGCGCCCGTACGACCGTCTCGGCGTCTGAATAGAACATGAACGTCGATTCGCCCGTCAGTTCGTGTGCTTGTTCGAGGGCGAACGCGAGCGCGGCGAGCTCCGCCTGAACGCTCGTCAACCCGACGCGTTTGGCGATGTACGTGGACACCGTGCCGTCGGTCGTCTTGACCCAGACGCCAAGACCGTTCTCACCCGCCTCCTGGTTCGTCGCCGCATCAAAATAAATGTGAACCAAAGCGATACGCCTCCCAATCGGTCTCAATCGGTGCATGAATATCGATGAGCGAGAGACGTTTCGACAAGAGCGCCACTTCTTCTTGCCCGTCGAGTTTCTTCGCAAACTTCTGATGCGCCTCTTGAAGCGCTTCTTGTCTTACGATGTCGTATAGCGTTTCGACCGTGTCATATGACTGGACAAGAATAGTCGCTGTCTTCGGTCCGATGCCGCGGACACCGGGAATATTATCTGAGGCGTCGCCTTGGAGCGCCTTCACATCAACGAACTGCTCTGGTCGGACGCCGTACGTCGCAACGAACACTTCCCGATTCATAATCATCTCTTCCCCTTTTTTCGGAACGATTTGAAACACGTTCGGGGAAAGCAACTGATGCAAATCGCGGTCTGACGAATACATATACGATTCGCCCGGGAACGCGGTCGCGACGGCCCCAATCAAGTCATCGGCCTCGTACCCGGCGAGCTCAGACTGAAAAATCCCGCGCTCGGTCAACGCTGCCCGCAACTTGACGTAATCGTGGAACAACGGTTCCGGTAAGCCGGTGCGAGTCGCTTTATAGTCCGGAAAGAGGGCGTAACGATGCGTCGTTTCGCGTGGTCCGTCCCAAAAGAAGGCGATATGCGTGAAGTCGTTCGTCCACCCGTCAACTTTTCGAAGTAACCCCTTCAACGTCACATCGGGGTCGAGAGCCCGACGACGCTCTGTGGCAAAATAATAACGTGACAGGAGGTTAAACCCGTCGACCAACATCAATTTCATCATGAATTCACCTCACAAGCTTGTAATCCGCGCGTGAGCGCGTCCCGGTCGAGATTCTTTCCAATCCAGACGAAGACGGAACGCGAGTCGTCGCTCGGTTCGTTCGCGAACGTCGCCCCCATCAGTTGATTCGTCGCTTGGACGACGAATTTTGATGTTTCTCCGTCTAAACGGACAATCGCCTTCAAGCGATAGACATCATCTTCATAGTGCATGAGCACTTCTCGGACGTATTGCGTGACACGTTCCCGTTTGAGCGGCACGTCCGTCGTGAGCGTGATGGCCCGAAGTGATGAGACCGACGAGTGCCCGGCCGTCAGTTGACCGAGGAGCCGTTCGTCGACTCGTGAGAGCTGGAACGTATTCTCCGTCAAGTCATAGTCGCCGACCGTCTGAACCGTCTCGATGACTCGAACGGTCGGATTCAGCGCATTAATCCGCTCATGCGCCTGTTCGAGCGCATCCTCATCGACGAGGTCGACTTTATTCAATAAAATTACGTCCGCATAGGCGATTTGATGAATTCCTTCAATAAATAGCTCACGGTCAAGTTGACTGGCATCGACGACCGTCAAAATCGCCGTCAACTTGAAACGCGTGCGTAAGTAGTCGTCATAATAAATCGTCTGAATGATCGGTGCCGGGTCGGCCACACCGGTCGTCTCGATGACGATGCGGTCGAACGTATCCTTTGATGCGAGTTGATAGAACGTCTTGCTTAAATCGCTTTGAATCGAGCAACAGATGCAACCGTTCGACAACTCGATCTGCTCTTGGTCCATCTTGACGATCAACTGTTCGTCGATATTCACCGACCCGAGCTCGTTGACGATGACGAGCAACCGCTCGTCCGTCGCTTCTAGCAAGCGATTCATATAGGTCGTTTTTCCGGCGCCTAAAAAACCGGTCACCAATTGCACGGGAATCATGTACTGCACCTCACCTTATAAATTTTCGTGAACTCGCGCCCATTTCTCATAGCGCGCATCCAGCAAGTCAATCAAATGAAGCATCCACGCTTCTGTCGTGACCGGTAACACGCTCGAGCCCCACTCGCGCTTGCCATGGTGGGATAAAATCATATGCCAAATCCGGTGATGGGCGTCGAGAGGCAACGTGACGCTTGCGGCCTGTTGACTCTTCTCGAACAACAGTCCGCCGTATGGCATATGTCCGATCAAGCTTCCCATCGGATTGATCGAGATGCCGGTCGTCTCACTCGTGCCGTTGACCGAGAACAGTTGCTCGAACCGCTTCGGGGACGACAGCAAGTGACTGTACTCGAACAACTTGCCGATATCATGGAATAAAATCCCGAGCGCGAGTTCGTCCCAACGGAGCGGCTCCTTCAATTCCGCGATGGCCTCACAGGCCGCATAGAGCGACTCGAACGTGCCCCGGAACGCCTGTTCAACTTTTACACCGTTCATCGTATTCCATACGTCTACTTTGTGCAACTGCTCGGCTTCTTTGATGACCCGGAACGCCATCGCCAAATGGTCGTCCTGTTCTTGGATGCGATAACCGAGTCGAAGCATACAAACCGTGTGCTTCAAGAGGCCGCCGACATAGTTATGATGATGATACAGTGCAGCCGGCGCCAGGACGAAATCGTCCCAATAGCGGTCGAGCAGTGACATCGCAATCGCTTGATAGTCAGGCGAGAGCGTCGACAGAATCGCGAACAGCTCGTCGGCGTATTGTTCCATCGTCTCGTCTTCAGGAAGACCTGGCAACAATGAGACGGCCTCGTCCCGGGCAATCGGTTTGGCCCGGTCGATTGTGATCGACTTGGCGCCGTCCGGTTTCGGATAGACGTCGATTTTCCCTTCAAGCTCGATCACACCAGACTCGTAAATCGGTAACAACTGCTCTTCGTTGCCACGCAACCATTGCTTGGCACGGATGAGTCCGCTCGATGTCGTCAAATTCAATTGCAGCCATTTGGCACCCGATTTGCCTTCTCTCAATTCGACTGTACTGACGAGCGCTTTCGTCTGGACCGGTGTCCCGTCCGTAAGGTCAGTCAATCGCGTCGACGCTTTTTCGACGGTCGGAAGTTGGAAACGCGTCCGGTCGAAACCGCCTCCCGTTATCGGATCAATCTGTTGGTAATAATTCATGAACAATCCCCTCCTTCTTCTCTTTGCCCATTGTATCGCGTTTTCCACTTCGAGGCGAACATACTTTCGTTATAGGTCATGAAGTTCTCTAAATTATATTGAAAGCGCTTACGAGAATTGATACGATAAAGGCAGCTAGATAAAGGGGGAACTCATATGATTTCATTGGTAGATACGTATGAACGGTTGATCGCAACAGGGGAAGCGACACGTTACGCCACTACACACTCAACTATCGCCAGTATTTTACAGGCATCGACTTGCCCGGTCTCACATAACGAACTCGTCGCGGCGGTCTCAGGACATGCCGGCAATCCATATACGCCGGACCAGCTCGTCGACTCGGTCATCGAACATGAGATGAAAGGCGCGATGGCCGTCCTCGTCGTCGCCGGCTATCCGATTCAAACACCGCTCGCTAAAGCCGTCGTCTTATCGGCGTTCGCCCGGACGAACCGGATGAATATCGAGAAGCTGAAAGAACTCGGCCATGCCGACCTACTCGTGCGCATCCAGTCGGCCGAACGG
Source organism: Exiguobacterium chiriqhucha RW-2 (assembly GCF_000416965.1). Classification (GTDB taxonomy): domain Bacteria; phylum Bacillota; class Bacilli; order Exiguobacteriales; family Exiguobacteriaceae; genus Exiguobacterium; species Exiguobacterium chiriqhucha. The sequence continues at coordinate 554,121 of NZ_ATCL01000020.1, read as the reverse complement.
TCATGGAAACGAACCTATACACACTTGTATCGCTCGGCACCGAGTCAGCTCTGTGACCAACTCGACTCACTCCTTGGCGGTTGTGCCGTCCATCGTGTACTCGAAGCGATCGATTTCGACCCGAACGTAAAAACGGCATAAAAAAAGAGCGGTCCCCGGGCCGCTTCTTTTTTATGCCGTTCATTAGCCTTCTGTCACTTCGACCGCTTCCGGTTCGAACAACGTGACGTTCCGTGCTGGTGAGAACGTTGAAATCGCATGCTTATAAATCAACTGTTGGCGCCCTTCCGATTCGACGATGACCGTGAAGTTGTCAAACGATTTGATGACTCCCCGAATTTGAAACCCGCTGACTAAAAACACGGTCGTCGGCACCATTTCTTTACGTAATTGATTCAAAAAATGGTCTTGAATGTTATAGCTAGCCTTCATGTTGCATTCCCCCTAGTCTATGTCTCTTTGAAATAATCGGAATTTTCGAAAAAACTCCTCAACTTCATCATAAATATTTTGATACGATAGTTCAAATGATTTTCGTCCCATATCGACCCAAATCCCATTAAATTGATGACGGAACCATGTCAATTGACGTTTTGCGAACTTGCGCGTGTGCTGTTTGAGCGTCTCGCTCATATGCTCTCGGGTCATCAATCCATCAAGATACGGAACGACTTCCTTGTAACCGATGGCGCGCATCGCTTGCGTGTCCCGGTAACCAGCCGCGAGCAAGCGCTCGACTTCCTCGATGAGGCCCGCTTCGAGCATCAAGTCGACACGATGGTTGATGCGCGAGTAGAGCACGTCCCGGTCCGCATGCAAGATGAACAGTTTATAGGCGTAATGTTCCGACGGGAGGCTGTCCATCGCCTGGGCGTCGCCTTGGAGCGCGACTTCAAGGGCCCGGATGACGCGGCGGACGTTATTCGGATGAATGCTCTCGGCCCGTTTTGGATCGAGCGATTGCAGACGCGCATGCAGCGCCTCAGGTCCATCCGTCTCAGCTTCTAACTCGAGCGCTTCTCGCAATTCGTGATTGACCGGTCGTTCTGTGAACTCATAGTCATAGAGAATCGCACGGATGTAGAGTCCCGTCCCGCCGACCAGAATCGGCAATTTTCCGCGCGCATAAATATCATCGATCGCCGCCCGGGCCAACTTTTGGAAAGTGGCGACGCTCATCGCCTCGTCCGGGTCGCATATATCAATCAAATGATGCGGAACCCCTTCCGCCTCCTCGACCGTCACTTTTGCCGAACCGATATCCATCCCGCGGTACACTTGGACCGAGTCGCCCGATACGATCTCACCGTTAAACGCTTTGGCGAGCTCAATCCCTGTCTTCGTCTTCCCGACAGCCGTCGGTCCGACGAGGACGATGACTGGTGTCTTTTCCATCCTTGTCACTCCTCAAACGAAAGACCGTCCCTTAAAGGAAACGGCCCGTTAAATTCTTCTTTTAATTGTATCATCAAACACGACCGCAAACAGCATCCATCCGCATAATAATAGTCCCATCAGTAAAATTAAGCCGTCACTCATCCGAGGTCGCCTCCTTTACGTATCTCATTCCCACTTTTCACATTTTAGACACAAATAAATGCGCAAAAAAACGACGCTCCCAAAGGAGCATCGTTCATTGTGTCACTTCTACTAAACGGCGCTGGCGCCACATCGTCAATCCAAAATAAAGGATCGCGGTGCCGCTCGCGGCCCACCACATAACGCCATAGAGCGGCGTCATCAAATTTGCGAGACCGAACAGTGCCGGAATAATCAAGGTCAACCAGGCGAGCACGAATGCGACCCGGGCCGTCAATCCGTCAATCTGCCGCCCTAGGCCCATCCCCATGAAGAACAGTCCCCACAAGAGCGACCAGAACAACCACGTGACTGCTCCCATCACATCGCCCGTCGTGAATGCGATCACCGCATAGAAGACGGCCGAAATCGATACGAAGAGCGAGAACCATCCGACGCCCCGACCGTCCAAATCGAACAGGAACGTCACACCTACGTACAAATACGTGAACGCGAACAAGTAGATGCTCGCATATCCAAACATCTCCGCCGAACTCGCCCCGATGACGAGCCACGTCGCGATGAACGTCTGCAACAGGCCTGTGAACAGACTAAACACACCCGCACTCTTAACGTCCACTTTTCCAAACAAAACGAGGCTGTTGATGAACAGTGCCACGCCTCCAAATAATAAACTTATATTCCCCACACTCATTGCTCCTTCATACAGATGTCTGACGTCTAATTTTATCTACGTCCACTGTAACTTGAATTCGCTTTCAGTGCAAGTGGAGAAATGGACGTTCACGGACTCGACAAACGTCACTCGTTTTCGAGCGTTTGAATCGCTTCATCGATTCGTTCCTGTTCGTCTTCCGAGAATGTCGGAAACTGGGGATCGATGTCCTCTAGAACGTCTATCATAATCATCGAGACGATATAACGGGCGTACCAGTCATCATCTGCCGGGAGCACAAACCAAGGTGCATGTTTTGACGCCGTGTTCGATAACATATCCTCAAAGATATCTTGGTAATCGTCCCAATGCTTTCGTTCTTCGACATCATTGAACGAGAACTCCCAATTCTTGCTTGGGTCTTTCAGTCGTTCGAGCAAACGATCGCGCTGGACTTCTTTTGAGACGTTAAAGAAAAATTTGATGACCTTAAACCCGTTCTCATCTAAATATTGTTCAAAGTCATTGATTTGGCGATAGCGGACTTTCCATACCGATTCTTTATCCTCCTCATCCGGAATGACCTCTTCTCCGAGCAAATCATGGACGCGCGGGGCGATCACTTCCTCATAATGGGAGCGGTTCAAAATACCGACTTGGCCTCGCTCCGGCATGAGGTCATGCATCCGCCATAGATAGTCATGTTTCTTTTCCGTATCCGATGGTTTTTGGAACGCGTTCGTCTTCAACCCTTGCGCGTTCAGATTGGAAAAGATATAACTGATTGCCTCATCTTTACCGCCCGCATCGAGCGCCTGTAAGACGACGACGACACCTTTTTTGGCTTCGGCATATAGTTTCCAATGCAACTCTTTCAATCTTTCGACGCTCTCCGGAATCAGCTCGTTTTGCAACGTCTCGTCCGATGGGCGGTCCTTGATCGTGGTTGGGTAATCGTCCAGACGAATCCCGTTTTTATGGTCAATGCGAAATGATTGAATGTCCATATATCCTCCTTGATTGCGACAAATTTTACGTACAATCCGTATTTACCCTATTCTTTCAAAAAATAGCGACAAAAAAATCCTTTCCGCCGAAGCGAAAAGGATTGAATCACGTTTAGTTGATGCCGACCGCATCGAACGATTTCGCCGCTGCAACTGCTTGCGTGCTCGTCGCACCGTGCAAGTCTTTGGCCGATTGAACGACCGCTTGACGTAGGCTTGAGAAGTTCGAAGTCGGTGTCAAGTAGACGGTGAGGGCACGGTAGTAGATGTCCCCCATCTCCATGACGCCGATACCTTGGACCGATACGCCGTAGTGTGAACCGCCGCTCGCCAAGAGGTAAGCTGCTTTGTTGACGATTCCCGAGTTGATGTGGACGCCGCCGTTATCTTGTGTCCCTGTGTAACGGACCGAGTAGTGATCTGGATCACCGTTGGCAGCTGGATTGGACATTGACCGAAGACCGTCACCGGCGATGCCAGGCGTATAGATGTCTTCCCCGACCAACCAGTCGAAGTTCGAGCCGACGCTATACTCCGCGACCGTACCGAAGATATCGGATACCGCCTCGTTGATGGCGCCCGATTCGTTCTGATAGATCAAACCGGCCGTGTATTCTGTGACCGCGTGTGATAATTCGTGAGCGACGACGTCAAGTGCGCCAGAGAGGTACGTGAACGTTTGCCCGTCACCGTCACCGTACACCATCTTGCTGCCATCCCAGAACGCGTTGTTGTAACTGCGGCTATAGTGGACCGTTGAGTTGAGGGCCGCGCCGTTGTTATCGTAACTGTTGCGTCCATAAGTATTCTTGAAGAAGTCATATGTCTTCGTCGCGTTGACATGGGCGCTGACCGCTGCCCGGTCATACGTCGTGTTCAAGACGTTATCGACATCGGCCCAAAGTGATCCTGGAAGCGTCGTCCGGTTTTTCGCGTCATACGTATAGATGCCTTTGCCGCGTGTCGAGTCTTGTAGATAGTAATATGAACCGCTCTTCGTCGTCTTGAACGTTTGGCTCTGGCCAAGGACGTCGATTCCCGTGCCCGTATACGTCGTACCCGTGACACCGTTCGTCGGTTTGGCGTGTGCCAATTGGTTGTACTTGTTCAATACTTTCCCGCTTGCCGCATCGATGAAGTACGTCCAACGTGACGGCTCATCCGCATCAAGAATCGTCCCGGTCACTTCATACGCATAGACCGCCTCTTCCCCGTTCGGATAGACGACGAGTTCCGCTGCCGGCTCAAGCTCGTATGCGCCTTTGTGGCCGACAAGCTCTTTATAACGAGCGACCGCTTTTTGTTCGTTCAGTTTGATCGATTTATGTAATCCTTTGAGTTGTTTCGTGTCATCGACGACCGTTTTCAATTGGCCATCGTTATCGACGACACCGACGACGATTCCACCGAAGACCGGCACTCCGTCAACCGTCTGTTGTAATTTGACCACTTGTCCGACTTTGTCACGCTTCGATTCGAGCGTTTTGAATTCGCCTTTCGCTTTCGCATACTCTTTGACGATTGTCGTCGGAGCCTCGTTCGATGGTTTCGTCAACGTGCCCGACTTGAGCTCCGCCGCGCCGACAAGTTGCGGCACGAGCAAGACGCCTGCGATGAGTGATGTAGATAAAACTTTTTTCATGTGTGTTTCCCTCCTTATGTGGTGTCTCCTACTTTACATAGTTTCCCACATTTAATGTATCCAACTTTTTAATTATTTTGACAATTCAAATTATTAAGACATTTGGACTAACCCATCATTTTCTCTAGTCGTATCAGCCGTAACAAAAAAAGCGTCACCGTTGAAGGTGACGCCAGTCATCAATAGACATCTTTTTGTGTGAAATGGTAGAACGCATACGCGAGAGCCGCTAGCGACCAGACGAATATGACGATGAGCGAGAACGGTAATGTCATCCCCTCGATCGGTGGGGCTTGCCCCTCGAGATAGGTATGAAGACCGAAGTTGACGTTCACCAAATATTTCGAGCTGTCCCAATTCGACCCGAGCGACGTGAGGAGCGGTCCTGAAATCAGGACGGCCATCATGATCCCAATCCCAGTCGCCGTATTTTTGACGATGACTGAGATCATGAGTGCGATTGTCCCGACGGCCGCGACGACGAACCAGGATAGGCCGACTGACATGAGCAAATATTGCCACATCGGCAGCGTATGGACGAAGTCGGTCGAGAACGTCCCGGTCGCCGAGGCTTGGAACCCAGTCAAAATCGGCGCGGTCCATCCGTCCCAACCGAGCACGATGCCAGAGATGACATAACTGACGAGTGCCGTGATGAAGATAAGAATCGACGTATACAGCAGCGTCGTCATCCATTTGGCAAGCAAAATCTTAAAGCGCCGGACCGGACGGGACAACAGCGTCTTGATTGTGCCATCATTATGCTCACCGCTGACGATATCGGCCATCAGGACGATGATGAAGAGTGGGAGCACGAGCGTCGTCCCTTGCGAGAAGAAGACACGCATGAACGTCGGCGCCCCAGGATAGTTCGGGTTAATATCATTATCTAAGTAATATTGATTCTGTTGGACCTGGAATTCCAAAATTTGACGGAACTCATCCTGAACGTTCGCCGAGGCGAGCCTGTTTTGCGTATCAACGATCTCTTGCTGTAAATCGACACGCCAGTCGATCGTTCCTTGTTCTTCCCGTTGTTTCTCGATTTGCCGGTAGTTGGCATACGTGAACATCGAGACGAGCACGATGAGAATGGTCGACACGACGAGAAGCCGACGTTTCTTATGAATCTTTAAGACTTCGTTCCGAATAAGGCCAAGGATTGACGGATTAGACAATATGGTCACCCCCGGTCAATGAGATAAACAATTCTTCTAGCGTCTGGACGCGTCGTTCGAGACCGAACACGTCGACGCCACGATCGAGCAAGTAGCGATTCAAGCGAGCCGTATCTTCCAGATTCATCGAGACCCGAATCGTCCGTTCATCGACAACGTCGGCGTGATCAATCGATTCGAATCCGCGGATGATCGGCAAGACTTCAAAACTGTCGGCCACGTGGACATCGACCGTCGACGCCAACTCATGAATCAGCTCCTCGACCGTTCCGACTTTCACGATTTTCCCGCGCGACATGATGGCGACGCGGTCCGCGAGCAGTTCAATCTCGGCCAAGATGTGGCTCGAGACGAGGACGCTCAATCCTGTCTCTTCAACGAGACGGCGGATGAAGAGTCGAAGGTCACGAATCCCCATCGGGTCGAGCCCGTTCGTCGGCTCATCGAGAATCAAGACACGGGGATTGTTCAACATGGCCTGAGCGATGCCGAGCCGTTGCCGCATCCCGAGCGAGTAGGTCTTCACTTTATCATCGATTCGTGCCGTCAAATCGACGAGATCGATCACTTCTTGAATCCGGGCCTCATCGACACCGGGCAACATCCGCGCGAAGGCGTTCAAGTTCTCACGCCCGCTCATGAACTTGTACAGTTCCGGATTCTCAACGATGGCGCCGATTTGATTCATCGCCTGAACGAATTGACGTTCGACGCTGAACCCACAAATCGAGACGGTCCCGTTCGTCGGCTTAATCAATCCGACAATCATCCGAATCGTCGTCGTTTTACCTGCCCCGTTCGGTCCTAAGAAGCCGAACACTTCACCGGGGAACACATCGAACGAGATGTCATCGATGATTGTTTTTTTACCGATTACTTTTGTCAAATGGTCTATCTTCAATGTTGGTTGCATCATCTCACCTCTCCTACATTCTATCGGACTCGATCGCATCTGTCCTATTCGAACATTCACATAGGGCAGGTTCACACTTATTTGATATGATAGTTCTATAGAAAGTGAGGTCATCACATGAAAAATGGGAAATGGTATACGTTTTTAATCGGTTCTGTCTTCTTGACGGGCATCGCCCTATACGGTTTATGGATCGGTTACCAAGATATCGTCAATCCGCCGGAACGGACACTCTCGGTCAGCGAAGATACGAGACCCGAACCGGTCGGTGATGTTTACGTCGCACTCGGAGATTCATTGACACGCGGGGTCGGCTCTACATCAGGTGCGGGCTACGTCCAACCGGTCGGTGAAGCGCTCGAAGAGAATGATATCCGTACGCAGAATCTGGCCGTCTCCGGCGCCCGGACGGAAGACTTATTGGCGCAGCTCGAACAACCTGAAGTAAGACGCACGATTGAGAACGCCCGCTATATCACGCTCACGATCGGCGGCAACGACTTGTTCAACCGCGGCGAGAACGTCGACAATTTCGAATCGGTCGATATCGAGCAAGTCGTGACCGATGCGAAGACGAACTTGAATGATATCTTCGAACAAGTTCGCGGATTGAACGATACGGCGCAAATCGTCTATATCGCGCTCTATAACCCGTTCCAAGAGAACGAGAACGGTGAGGCGTTCAATCAATTGATTCTCGACTGGAACGCCTCCGCGGCCACGTTCGGCAACGCGCAACGCATCGATGTGATCGATCCGTTCGCTTACGTCTCGGACGTCGGCCGTGACCTTGCGACCGACCAGTTCCATCCGAGCGACCGGACATATGAGAAGTTAGCCGAGGACGTATTGTTCATCCTCGAATAAGCAACATGGCCTGATCGTCGCGATCAGGCCATTTTTCATCGTTCATATTTGACGAGCCAGCTCTCCCCGTCGCGTGTCATCATCGTCCCGAACCAGCCTGCCTTCAATAAGGCGACTTGTTGCTCCGTCTCGCCCATATCGAGCCACGTCGTGTCACCAGTCGGGCGCCAGTCGTTGTGCAGTTCCTTCATAAAAATGTAGCGCAGCTTTCCGCCATATTTCGGTTTGAGGGCACCGATGCGAAGGCCGAGGGCGAACTTGTCCTTCAGGCTCGGGATATTGAAAGGCGCCACGGTCGCACAGACGAGGTCGAACCGACTGCCATGTTCAAGCTCTTTCATGAGGAGCCTACCGAGATGTTGTTGCAGACCGTAGCCGCGGTAGTCAGGATGGACGTTCGTCACTTCTTGATACAAGATGCGGTCGAGCGCATCAGACGGATAACCGATGTCGTATCCTAGATGCTCTTCGTCGAGCGGCGGGATCAGGAGCGCGCGGAATGCGATCAACGTGCCCTCGTGGTACGCCCCAATCAATGTGCGGTCGGTCAACAGCTTTACGAACTCCTCAGTCGTGAGGGACTGGTACTGGCTTCCTTCCGTCAATGTGGCCATGACGGCCTGTTGCACCGCCTCGACTTGTGCGAGCTCTGTCATCGTCAAATAGTTGACCTCGATGTCGAGGCCGTTACACTCACTGCGCCACATGGTCGACCCCTCCGATGACATACGTCGCCGTCGTCAGCCGTGACAAGACGGCCTCATCGACGTCGACACCGAGACCTGGCTCATCGGACAGGCGGATGAACGGCAAGTCGTACATCAAGTTGCCGATGTCTTCGGCGAAACGAAGGGGACCTGTCAACTCGACCGATTGGACGATTTTGCTCGAGAAGGCGACATGAAAGCCTGCACTCGAGGCGACCGACGACTCGACCATCGACCCGATTTGACACTCGATGCCCGACATTTCGGCCATATGCACGAGTTTTTTCGCCGGGTAGATGCCGCCACACTTCATCAGTTTGATGTTCACTTTGTGGGCGGCCTGCATCATCGTCAACCGACGCATCTCCGTCATGCCGCGCACGCCTTCATCAATCATGAGTGGCACCGAGATTTTCCCTTTCACTTCGACCATTCCTTCAAAGTCGTCAGCCTTGACCGGCTGTTCGACCCAATCGATGTGGAATGGCTCAAGCTGCTGCATCGCTTGGAGTGTCTTAGCGGCATTCACCCAGCCCTGATTGACGTCGACCCGAATCGGCACGTTTGGACCGACGGCACGCCGGACCGCCTCGACACGGCGTACGTCCGAGGCGACGTCGACGCCAACTTTCATCTTGACGGCCGTGTACCCTTGTTCGATCTGTTCGCGAGCCTCGGCCGCCATCGCCTCCGGCTCGCCGATACTGAGGACGTGCGTGACCGGAAAGGCGTCGTGATAACGGCCACCGAGCAGATCATACACCGGAAGCCCGAGCTTTTTCCCGACGACGTCATGACAGGCGATATCGAGCGCCGCCTTCGCCGCCGGCACGTCACGGATGGCCCGGTCCATCACGTCGTGAATCCGTTCCATCTGCATCGGGTTTTCGCCGATTAAAAGCGGTCCGAGCACATGTCGAATCACACTGATTGTACTATCGAGCGATTCGCCCGTGACGTGTTCATCGGCGACGGCCTCTCCATAGCCGACGTGACCACATTCGGTCGTCAATTTTACAATCACTGACGGCATGTCGTCATAACGATGGTAACTGACGATGAACGGCACTTTTAACGGTAAACGAATCGCAAACAGTTCGATTTTCTCTATTCTCATATCCATTCTCCTTTACTTCTTACGTGTCATTAGCTATATTGTCGTTAAATAGTCGTTAAATTGCAAGGAGGAGTTTTGATGTCCATCCATATCGCCATCGTCGGATCACACGAATTCGTGGAGACGATTCGTTCGCTCGGTTCACCAGAGGACGTCCGGTTCGCCTATCATCCGTATGAGCATCCGCACGAAGCGGCGACCATCGCTCAAACGCTCGGCTCGTTCGACGGCGTCTTTTTTTCCGGCTCGTTCCCGTTCGCCTATGCGACCCCTTATCTTACCAACGTGGCGGCACATCACGTCGTCCAAGACGAGACTGTCCTCTTGACGACGCTTCTCTATGCGACGCTCACCCACTCGGTGTCGCTCAATCAAGTATCAATCGATTTGGTCGAACCGAGACGACTGACGTCGATTCTCGACTCGTTCCCGAACGAACGGGTCGCCCCCACCGTCATGCGCATCAGTCCTGATCTCGCATTCGAGGACGTCATCGCCTTTCATACCAGTCACCAAGGCAAACAAACGAATCTGGCCATCACGAGCATCGAGCGGGTGCATCATGAGCTCGTTCGTGCCGGATTGAACAGTCAACTGATGATTGAGCCGACAGTGACCGTCAGGCACCATCTCGATCAGTTGATTCAACAAGTTCGGCAACAGTTGGCCGATGCCGCCCAGTTCGCCATCATCCGCTACGACACGATCGATACGACGTTGCGTGACCACCTCGCCTCGGTCCGCTATCTGGGTGGACATCTTGAGTCCGCGGAGGACCATCACATCACGGTATTGACGACCAAAGGTGAGGTGATGAACGCGTTCGAAGAAGATACGCTCGCACCGAACGGGACGTACCGCATTGGAATCGGGTATGGAACGGACTATCAACAGGCGGACGAGCATGCTCAAATCGCCTTGTCTGCCGCAAGTAAAGAGCGCATCCGCATCGTCGATGATTCCAAACGATTATCGTTCCCGACCCGTGACGCGCACATCCCGTATCGCGTGACGGAACAACTTGCCTTCGACTTCATCAAACAAGCCGGAGTCAGCCCCGTCAATATCGGGAAGATTTTACAATTCGCCAAACGCAAGCACGAGTTCACGGCAAAAGAGTTGACCGACTACCTCGACGTGACCCGACGAACGACGGAACGGCTCATCAAAAAACTTCATGGCGCCGGCATCGTCGATGTGATCGGCGAAGAGATGAGTTATAGCCAAGGCCGGCCCCGCGCCGTCTATAAATTCAATTTCCCGACCTCATGAGGCCGGGAAATTTTTCATTGCGCCGCTTGTTGGTCGATCGATGGTTCTGCCCTTAACACAGCAATCCGTTCAATCGTGAAACCTGTGAACGCATAGATGATTGAAATGACCGGAACGACAAAGTTTAGAATGGCGTATGGCGCGTACTCGAACGCCCCGACGCCTAGCGTCCCGAGAATGAACACGCCACACGTATTCCATGGGATGAAGACCGACGTGAGCGTGCCGCCGTCTTCAAGCGCCCGCGACAAGTTCTTCGAATGAAGCCCCATCTTTTCATAGGCACTGGCGAACATGCGCGACGGCACGACAATCGAAATGTATTGTTCGGAACATGATGCATTCGTCGCGAACGCGGCAAGAATCGTTGAAGCGACCATCGATCCGGCCGTTTTCGCCAGCTTGACGATTTGGTTCATGATGGACTGGAGCATACCCGAGTACTCTAGTATCCCTCCGAATGTCATCGCGACGATCGTCATCGAGACGGTATACATCATCGCGTCGAGTCCACCTCGGCTGAACAAGTTATCGACCAACTCATTGCCGGTCTCGATCACATAACCGCTCTGGAGCGCCCCGACACTATCTGAGAGCGAGCCACCTTGCACGACGACTTGCGCCAAAAATCCAAGGGCGATGCCGACGACGAGAGCTGGTATGGCCGGCACTTTTTTCGCGACGAGCGCGATGACCGCGAGTGGAATCATGAGCAACCACGGTGAGATGACAAAGCTCTCTTTTAAAATGGCGAGCGTCTGCACGATCTCTGACGAATCCGTCGTCGTCTCACTGAAGCGGCGACCGAGCCACCAATACGCGCTTAGGGCGATGATCAAGCCCGGAATCGTCGTATACAGCATGTGACGGATATGGACGAATAGGTCCGTATGCGTCAAACCGGCCGCCAAATTCGTCGTATCCGACAGCGGCGACATCTTGTCCCCAAAATAAGCGCCAGAAATGACGGCTCCGGCGACCATCGGTGCTGGTATCCCCATACTTAGCCCGATGCCCATCCCGGCGACGCCGATCGTCCCCATCGTCGACCATGAACTGCCGATGGAGAGCGCGACGACCGCACAGATGATACAAATCGTCACGAGGAAATAGGCCGGTGAGATAATCGTCAACCCATAATAAATCATCGTCGCGACGACGCCTCCCCCAATCCACGCCCCAATCGTCAAGCCGACCAAGATGATGATGACGACCGCCGGCAAAGCGAGTCGAATCCCTTTGTACATCATCTCTTCAATCTCTTTCCACTTATAGCCGTGTCGCCAGGCGACGAGTGCCGCCACCGCCGTCCCGATGATGAGCGGGATGTGTGGGCCTTGTTTTAATTGGACAATGGCTACGAGCATGACCCCGATCATGACAAGTAGCGGCAATACCGCCCAGCGAAGCTTCATGTCTACCTTGTTCCCCTGTTGTTCCATGTGTCTTCCTCCCCGATAGCGAAAGATTCTGAATTGTCGTTATATTGTCGCTAATAAGATGATGATAACGCTTACATTCGAGGAAGGCAATAAAAAAATGAACGGAAGCGAATTCGCCTCGTTCATTTTGTCGTTCATGTCGCGTGGACGGCCCGTCGCAACGTATCGGCTAGTAGCGCGGCCGCTTCAGGAAGGACGTCGCGATCGAACGTCATCTGTGGATGATGGAGCCCTGGTGTCAAGTTGGCGCCGATGCCAATCATCGTCGCATCGAGTCCTGGCTGTTCGACCGTGTAGAAATGAAAATCGTCGCTACCTGACGTGATGATTCGGTCGACGAGTGCATCGGCCCCGAACCGCTGACTAATCGCTTCGGCCGCATGACGGCTCGAACGTTCGCCAATCAAGGCGCCTGGGGTGAAATCTTGCCATTCCCAGTCGATCGTCACTCCATGCAGGACTGCAATCTGGTGCAACATCGTCTCGACCCGGTCGCGCAGCTCGAGCAGTTCCTTGTTCTGTTGGGCCCGGACGTCAATCGAGAATGTCGCATTGCCCGGAATGATGTTCAAATTCTCACTCCCAGCTTGGACACCCGTCAGTTTGACCGAATGCGGCTCAAACGGCGACAAATAGATGCTCTTGAGCATCTGTTGAATCGTGAAGATGACGTCTAACGCGTTCTGACCTTGATGCGGCCGCGCGCCATGAGCATCGTCCCCGTTGATCCTGCCTTTCAAGAAGAATGCGGCCCCGTGTTGAATCGCAGCCGCATATTGACCGCGTTGCAGTTCCTCGAGCGGACGCAAATGAATGCCGTACAGCTGACTGACGTCTTTTAACGCCCCGTGTCGAATCATCGCGAGCGACCCGTTCCCTTGTTCTTCGGCCGGTTGGAAAATAAACCGGACCCGTTTCGGCAAGTGTTCGTGTCGCAACTCATCAAGTGCACCGAGCACCATGCTGATATTGGCATCGTGGCCACATGAATGGTTGGCTTGGAACGTCCCGTCAACTTGTTGCCATAACGCGTCGATGTCGGCTCGGACAGCGATGACATCGTGTCCCTCACCAATCTCGGCGATGGTGCCGGTGACGTCGGCAAACGTTTCGTGACGGACTTGCCATGACGTCAAGATGTCGGCAATCGTCTTCGTCGTCTCGAATTCTTTCCAGCTCACTTCGGGATGGGCATGAAAATGCTCAAACCAGTTCAATACGTTCGTCATGATCGATCCCCCATATGTACTTATATTTTTTTGACCCCTTTAATCAATACCCATTGCAACGGCAATCGGGCCCACGTCACCCATTTCGGGAGCGGCATTTTGCCCAGTTTCGACGGTTTGAGCGCCATATTGATATTGGCCGGGAAGACGGCGATCAAAAATGCGGGTAAGGTGCTCTTCACAAATCGCGTCCCTTTGTTCGTGAGCAACAGCGCGCCATAGACGACTTCGATGACACCGCTCGCTTGGACCATGAACCGTTTGAACGGCCATGATTTCGGGATAATCGACATGAATGCCCGTTCTTGGACGAAGTGCATGATGCCGGCCCCTAAAAATAAAACCCCATACAGTGTGCGAATCAATGGAATCCCCTCCTTTTTTCTAAGCATAACAAAAAAGATGGGCTATGTGCCCATCTTTACAATGCATCCCCATTCGCATTTTGAATCTCGACATCGACCGTATCGGTCTTGCCGTCACGAACGTATTCGATTGTGACCGTTCCGTCCGTATCCCGGATCAGTTCACTCCGAAGGTCGATGAACGACGAGACGGCTTGATCGTTAATTTTCACGATGACGTCGCGTGCTTCGAGTCCGGCCCGTGCGGCCGAGCTATTCGCCTGCACTTCGACGATAATCGTACCGGCCGTCACCGACTCCGGCAGATTGATTTGCTCGGTCAAGTACCCGGGTGGGAACTCGGACACGTCACGGAGCGACACGCCGAGCGATGGATGGTTCACTTCGCCCGTCTGCTCGATTTGATTGATGAGCGGCAAAGCGATATCGACTGGAATCGAGAAGCCGACCCCTTCCACCGAATCGGTCGCAATTTTCATCGAGTTGATTCCGATCAATTGGCCCGATTCGTTAATCAAGGCACCACCGGAGTTACCCGGGTTGATGGCAGCATCCGTCTGGATGACCTCGGCATTGAAATCGGCTTGTCCGTTCTCATCCGTATCGACCGGAACGAGACGGGACGTCGACGAGACGACGCCGCGCGTGACCGAGTTCTCAAACTGGCCGAGCGGATTGCCGATGGCGATGACAGTCTGTCCAGGCTTCAGTTCACTCGACTTCCCGATCGTGATGACGGATGAGACTTTGTCCGCATCGACTTCGAGCACCGCCAAGTCGTATGTGGCGTCACTACCCATCAACTTGGCGTCCGCTGTCGATCCGTCATTGAATGTCACGGTCAAACGGTCAGCACCGTTGACGACGTGATGGTTCGTGACGATGTAAGCCGAGTCACCGTCTTTCTTATAGATGACACCCGAGCCGACACCAGCTTCGACCGATTCATTCGATAATCCGTTCGAAGCAAAATTGTTTACCGTCACGACGGCAGGTTGTGCGGTCGCGACCGCATCGGTGACCGAGCTGTCCGCCGTCGTCGATGTCGTCTGGACCGGTGACCCTTCCGACGTCACGTTCGTATCAGACACGTTCGTTGGGACTTGATCGATGAACGGGAAGGCGATGGCCCCAGTCAAGACAGCACCGATTACCCCACCGACAAACCCAGGGAACATCCGACCGACGAATGAAGGTCGGGCCGGTTGTGTTGCGCGCGACGGCTCTTGTCGTTGTTCGGACGAGCCAAGCTCGGTGTCGAGCCAATCCTCGCGGCGATTTGGTTCATTTGATTCTGTTGGACGATCGTTGCGTTCCATGTGTAATCATCTCCTATATGATGTTTCCTCTTTTGTTCTACCCTTAGTATAAGAGGCATAGTCATCGTTGTGCGGAAATGAGACATCGATTACAAGATTCTTCACAATTTGCGTCAATTGGGTCAGACGATAACGTTTTTTAACGTCCCGAGTCCCGTGATGCTCACTTCGATTGTGTCCCCAGATTGGAGATAGACGGGCGGTTTCATCCCATGGCCGACCCCAGCCGGCGTACCGGTGGCGATGATATCACCAGCTTCTAGCGTCATCCCTTTCGACAACGTCCGAATCAACTCTTCAATTGGACGAATCATGTCCGCTGTCGACCCGTTTTGGCGTGTCTCACCGTTCACGACCGTTTGAATCGCAAGTGGAAACGAGAGCTCATCCGGTGTGACGATATAAGGTCCGAGCGGACAAAACGTGTCGAACGATTTACCGCGGAAAAATTGGACGTGCTGTTTTTGAACGTCCCGGGCCGTGATATCGTTCAAAATCGTATAGCCGAAAATATGGGCGTCGACGTCGTCGATGTCCCGGCCTGATTTCCCAATAATGACGGCGAGCTCGCCTTCGTAATCGAGTTGGTCGGTCAGTTCAGGATGACGTTCGACGACAGCCCCTGGTCCAACGACCGAAGTCGGAGCTTTCGTGAAGATGACGAGTTTGCCGGCTCCCGCCGTATCCATCTCTTTCACATGCTCTTCATAGTTCTTGCCGATACAGATCACGTTTTTGAGTGGTCGGTATGGCGCGACGAGCGTGACGTCGGTCAATGGGATCCGAGGTGCGACGTCCAAATCGATATCCGGTTCAAACTCTCGCGCGATGACCTCTAACAATGAAGTCGTATGTAATTGGTCACTGACGTCATAGACAAACTCCCCTGCCACGACACCGACCCTTTGTTCTCCTTCAACTTGAAAACTACACCATTTCATCAAAATTCCCCCTTTTTTGCTAGTATACAAAAAATCGGGACGCGACGGTCCCGATTACGCTTTGTTCAAGAAAATAATTCGCTGATTGCTCGACCCCCGAAATCGGAGCGACCGGTCCATGAGCGGCTGTTCGAAACGACCGTCGACAAGGACATCGGCACGATCGAGCACACTTGTGACGTACTCATCGTCCATACCTTGTAACTGTTCGAACGTATAGCCTGTATACACCCACACGTTTTTCTGAAGCGCCTTGCACCCGTCGACGAGCCGGGCCAGTGCTTCCGGTTGCAGGAACGGCTCTCCGCCCGAAACGGTGACACCGTCCCACCCGGATTGTTCGATTCGGGTGAGCAGGTCCTCGACTGGTACGTCTTCCCCACCTCGCGGGTTCCATGATTCCGGATTGTGACATCCAAGACAGCGATGAGGGCATCCCGCCGTAAAGATGACCGTGCGAATGCCTGGACCGTCGACAACCGATTCGTCAAGTACGGATAGGACGCGCATGATGCTTCACCCTCGCTCTTTCTTCTTCTCGTTTCGCCGAATTCCATCGGTCCATCGTGCCGACCAGATAGCCGGTGATGCGACGAATCCGTTCAATCTGCTCTTCCTCGCCACACGTCGGGCACGCGGCATCGATCGTTCCCTCGAGGCCGCAGTTACCGCACCGGTCGACGGGATGATTAATCGATCCGTAGCCGACGTTTTCGGTTCGCATGAGCCGGACGATCGCTTCGACCGCTTCCGGGTTATGGGCGAGCGACCCGTCGACTTCGACATAAGTGATATGACCCGCGTCACAGAGCGCATGGTACGGTGCCTCCAACCGAATCTTGTCACGAATCGACACTGACTGGTACACCGGCACATGAAACGAGTTCGTATAAAAGGCGCGGTCGGTAACACCCTCAATCATCCCGAACGCCTGCTGATCCTTCAATACGAACTTCCCAGACAATCCTTCGGCCGGCGTGGCCAAGAGCGAAAAGTTTAAATCGTGCTGCTCTGCCGCCTGTCTCATCCGATCACGTAAATGAGTGACGATATCGAGTCCGAGACGTTCCGCTTCCCGTGAATCGGCATGCGTGCCGCCTGTGAGCACGCGTAGCGCTTCGGCGAGACCGATGAAACCGACGGACAACGTCCCTTGCTTCAGTACATCCCGTAGCTCTTCTTCCGCCTGAAGTCTCTCGCTGCCCCTCCAGACGTGTTGAGCGTAAAGGAAGCGGAATTCGTCGGCATGACGCTTCGCTTGATAGTCGTACCGTTCGAGCAATTGATCGATGGCGACGTCGACGTAGGCGTCGAGCGTCTCATAAAATGTATGGATGTCCGAAGCGACGAGCGCCATCTTGACCAAGTTCAAGGTCGAGAACGATAAATTGCCTCGTCCGATCGACGTCTCGGCGCCATGACGATTCCCCATCACTCGTGTCCGACACCCCATATAAGCGACTTCTGAGTCATGGCTCCCATCATAATATTGCAAGTTGAACGGGGCATCGACGAAGGAGAAGTTCGGGAATAGACGCTTGCCCGTCACGCGACAGGCGAGTCGGAACAAGTCAATGTTCGGGTCGGTTTCATGAAAATTGACACCCTCTTTTACTTTAAAGATTTGAATCGGGAAAATCGGCGTCTCCCCGTTGCCGAGCCCTCGCTCGGTCGCACGCAACAACTCGCGGATGAAAATCCGGCCCCAACGGCTCGTGTCAGTCCCATAGTTGATGGAGACGAATGGCACTTGGCCGCCTCCTCGCGAATGCATCGAATTGGCGTTATGGATGAACGCTTCACACGCTTGATACGTCGCTGTGATTGTCTCGGTCTCAGCGACTTCGAGAAGTTGCTCGGTCGACCATTCGACCGGAAGCTTCTTGAGACGCTCCAGTTGACGTTCATACGTCTTTTCGACGTATGGCGCTAAATCGACATCGAACATCGGGAACGCTTGACCCCCGTGTTGCATATTCTGATTCGCTTGAAGAATAATCGAAGCGAGTGACATCGCCGAACGGATATCCTGGGGCGGTCGAATCGTCCCGTGTCCGGTATGGAATCCGTTCGTCAGCAACTCGCCGAGCGGGATTTGACAACACGTCGTCGATCCCGTCACGTAATAGTCGGCGTCATGGATGTACAAAAAGTTGTCTGCGACGGCCTGACGTGTCCGCTCTGACAACAAATACGTTGTCGACAGCTGTTTCGACACTTCCGAGGATAATCGTGCCAGTTTGCCAAGTGGTGATTTCCCGTCGACGTTGGCGTTCTCTTGTACGAGATCTTGATCTGGGAGAACACAGACATCTTCATAAAGCTGGAGCATGTTCACTCCGCATCACCTCACTATATATTGATATGAATCGAGTTCGTAACTCGATTCAATTCCATATATAGATTATGTCATGTTTGAGTATGGAGATGTGGAGTCTAAATTGTGAGCGTTGGTTGTGATATAAACGCAAAAACAGCCGAGCCCGCATATGGACTCGACCGTTCTTTCAAGTGATCCAACTTATAATTCTTTAGCCGGTTTCACGATTTTTAATTCAACTTCTTCTTTTTCCTCTGATTCTTGGGCTTCGCGCAAGCCTTTCGCGTTCAACCACGTATAGATCGCACCCATGAACAAGGCGCCGCCGATGATGTTACCGAACGTGGCCGGAATCAAGTTGTGGATGGCGCCGGCAAAGCTAATCGCCTCAGGGTGTGGGACGACGAGCGTGAGCGCAAACAAGACGAAGTTGGCGATGACGTGATCAAATCCTGACGCGAAGAAGACGGCGACGAGGAAAATCATCGAGAAGATTTGGGCGAACTCATTTTTCATCTGTTTTGGTAAGAAAATCGCGAGACAGACCATCCAGTTACAGAAGATGGCACGGAAGAAAATCTCGACCGTCGTATGATGCATCTTGCTCTCGACGACCGCGAACAGCCAGTTGTCCATCCCGAGTTCTTGGATGACGCCGGTCGGGGCGAGCAACAAGGCGAACAAGACGCCACCGAGCGCGTTCCCGACGAAACAAAGTAACCAGACGAGCATTGTGTCACTGAGCGTCGTATAGCCGCGTAACGTCGAGGTCGTGAAATACATTGTGTTCCCCGTGAACAGTTCGGCTCCGCCGTAGATGATCATGACAAGCGCGATCCCGAATGAGAACCCACCGATGAGTGTCGTGAACGGCGAATCGATCAAGTACATCCCGTTGACAACTTTAAGTGTGAAGATTGAAGCGAATCCGATAAAGATCCCCGCGAGCATTGCCCGTAAAAAGTATTCCATTGGCCGATAATGAATCATTTGCGAAGATGCCTGAGCTTTTTTTCGTAATGATTCGAGTGCATGGATTTCCATTGATGCCATGTCACAAACCCTTCTTTCTGTTTGAATGAACCCATATAATAAGAACGAACATGTGAAATCATTAACAATATAAGCCCGAATCCAATAAATTGCAATCGACCTTGGACCGTGTTGACATATTTTTCACATCGTAATCGTTTACATTTGTCGGATTTGTGACGAAAAAAACGACCCTTCGCAAAGGGTCGTTCGATACAGCTTATTCTTTGTCTGCAGACTTCTCTTCAGACTCTTCAGATGATGCCTCAGCCGACTCTTCTTCAGTTGCTTCGGCTTCACTTTCTGTCGTTGTGTCTGTGTCTGCCTCGAGCTCTTCAAGAGAGACCGGCTCGTTCACAGATGCGATTTGAAGCTCGCCATCCGAGACGATGTCATAGTCTTTGTTCTCTGGAATGTCAGCTACCGTGACCGAGTCACCGATACCGAGTTCAGAAACATCGAGTTCAATGCGTTCCGGAATGTTAGCCGGTGTCGCCGATACTGTAACTTTATAGAGCGTTTGCGCCAAGAAGCCGCCTTCTTTGACACCTTTCGCGTCACCGACGAGTGTGACGTCCGCTTCGACTTCCGTCGCTTCGTCCATCTTCACGGCCATGAACTCGACGTGCTTGTATTCGTTCGTGAACGGGTCAACTTCAGTCCCGTGAACGAGCGTGTTTACTTTCTTGCCGTCGATGTTCAACTCGATTAGCGCGTTGTCACCGTGATCGCGGAGAATTTTGCGAAGTGCCATCTCCTCGAATGCTACTGGTGTGCTCTCGACTTTATAGCCGTAGACGACACCTAGTACTTTACCTTCTTTACGCAAGTTTGCGCGGACCGAACGTGGTCGTAATTCTCGTTTCGTTACTTTAAGCGTGTCTGCCATAATCTTTTCCCCCTACTGGTTTATCGATCATGTCTACATCTTGAGGGTGAGGCAGTGAAAAAGCCACCTCTCAACCTCGATGCGTTGAGTGACATGTGTATATTGTTCCCATAGGCACCCGGACATAAACGTTACAGCCGGTTAAAAAAAGATTACAAGCGTGTCACATAACCCGTTTGAACAACTTCTCAAGTTCGTACGTACTCCATTTCACCAAGATCGGTCGCCCGTGCGGACACGTATACGGGGACGTCGTCTGATTGAGGTCATGCAGCAATTGCCGCATCATTTCGTGGTTCAATGGATGGTTCGCTTTAATCGACCGCTTGCACGCCATCAAGATTGACGCGTCTTCCCGATATTTGGCGAGATTGACAGAGCGGTCCCGAATCGCCATCTCAATCAAATCGCGGACCGTCCCTTCCAAATCATGCTGCGGGTACCACGTCGGAATCTCTCGGATGAGGAACGTGTTGCCACCGAACGGCTCCAAATCGAGCCCCGCTTCTTTCAAGAGCGGAGCGACTTCTTCAATCGCGAGCGTCTCTTCTTGCGTGAACTCGAGTGTGAGCGGGAGCAGCAACAATTGATACTCTTTGTCTGGATTCCCGAGTTGCTCATAAAACAATTCGTATTTGATCCGTTCCTGAGCCGCGTGTTGGTCGATGACATACATGCCGTCCTCGGCGCCGCAGACGATATAGCTCGCATGCAATTGGCCGATGACGTCGAGCGGCGGCAACCGCATTCCTTTCGTCTCAATTGCGTCTGATTCGACAATCGGGTCGGTCGGTGCAGGCGCTTCATTGACGAGCGGGGTCGGTGACCATCGACTCGGTGACGTGACAGGCTCACGTGGAATCGGATAGTTCCACGTCGGCGGTTCATCCGTGACAGGTGTCCGTTCGACCGTGAAATCAAGTCGCTCTTGTTCGGTCCGATTGACCGGTCGCTCTTTCGGTTTGACCGACGGGATTAAACGCTGTTCCCGGAGTGTCAGTTGGACCGTCTCGCGAATCAACTGGCACAGCTCTTTCTCTTTCGAGAGTCGGACCTCCCGTTTTGTCGGATGGACGTTGACGTCAATCAACATCGGGTCCATGTTCACTTCGAGGACGGCAATCGGATAACGACCAATCGGGAGTAACGTATGGTAGCCCTCGAGTACACTTTGGGTCAACGCAAAGTTCTTGATGCTCCGACCGTTCAAGATGAGCGTCACGTACTGCTTGTTCGAACGCGTCACTTCAGGCCGGACGAGATGGGCGCTCAAACTATAGTCGTTCGTCTTGCTCGACGCGGTGACGATTTGCGCTGCAACTTGACGCCCATAAATGGCGAGCATGACTTGCTTGATGTCGCCATTCCCACTCGTCCGCAGGAGTTCCTTGTCTTCATGGAACGCCGTGAGGCGAACTTCCGGGTGGGACAAGGCGATCCGGTTCAACGTATCGGTGATGCTCGCGAGTTCGGTCGCCGACGTCTTCAAGTATTTGAGGCGGGCCGGTGTATTGTAGAACAATTGACTGACCGCTATCTCTGTTCCGACGTTTGCGGCGGCCGGTGTTTGCGCCGTAACGACACCCCCTTGGAGCGTCATCTCAAATCCGTCCTCCTCAGTTCGGCGTGACTTCAATGTCACATGACTCACTGAGGCGATAGACGCTAAGGCCTCCCCACGGAAGCCGAGTGTGCGAATCCGGAACAAATCGTGCTCGTCCCGGATTTTGCTCGTCGCATGACGTAAAAAAGCTCGCGGAGCATCCTCTTCATAAAACCCATGCCCGTTATCCCGGACTTTAATGAGACGTATCCCGGCTTCCTCCAAATCGACTTCGATTTTCGTGGCACCGGCGTCAATCGCATTCTCGACGAGCTCTTTCACGACCGAGGCTGGGCGTTCGACGACTTCCCCGGCAGCGATTCGGTTGGCCAGTTGTTCCGGTAACTCTTGAATGATTCCCATCGACTCACTCCTTCTTCGCGGATTGTTGGAGCGCATAGAGCGCCTGCATCGCCTCGATCGGGTTCATCGCCAGCAAATCGAGGTCGAGCAGTTGTCGTTTGATGTCATCTTCCGTCTCAAAAAGTGACAGTTGGGCCACAGGTTCAGCCGGAGCCGGCTGTTCTACAGCTGCCCGTGTCGGTTTCGGTTCTGTCTCAAGCTCAGACAAAATCGTTCGCGCCCGTTCAATCAAATCAGGCGGCAAATCAGCGAGTTCAGCGACATGAATCCCGTACGATTTGTCGGCCCGTCCCGGATGAACTTCATGCAGGAAGACGACGCGTCCGTCCCGTTCAATGGCACGGACGTGCACGTTCTCAAGGGCTGGAATTGTGTCTTCGAGCACGGTCAATTCGTGATAATGGGTCGAGAACAATGTTTTCGCGCCGATGGTGGCCGCGATATATTCGACGATGGCCTGTGCGAGCGCCATACCGTCATACGTCGAGGTTCCTCGTCCAATCTCATCGAGGAGGATGAGACTATGTGCTGTTGCTTCCGTCACCGCCTGACGTGTCTCCGTCATTTCGACCATGAACGTCGACTGTCCGCTCACCAAATCGTCGGCTGCCCCGATGCGGGTAAAGATGCGATCGAACAAAGGAAGTTCGGCCGCTTCGGCCGGCACGAATGAACCGATTTGATGCAGGATGGCAATCAGTGCGAACTGACGCATATACGTCGATTTACCGGACATGTTCGGTCCGGTGATCAAGAGCATGCGCCGCGTGTCATCGAGCGTCAAGTCGTTGGCCACATATTCACCACGAGGTAATACCGTTTCGATGACCGGATGGCGCCCACAATCGATTTGAACATTATTTGACGTCGTCGGCCGGACATAGTCCCGTTTTTCGGCGACAATGGCGAGCGCGAGCAGGACGTCGAGTTCACTTAACGAGCGGGCCAGTTGTTGAAGTGGTTTCGTCTCTTGTTTGACTTCTTCACGTAACGTGACGAACAAGTCATATTCAAGCGTACAGCTCTTCTCCTCGGCACCGAGGATGAGCGCTTCTTTTTCTTTTAACTCAGGCGTGACATAGCGTTCGGCGTTCGTAAGCGTCTGTTTCCGTTCATACCGCCCCTCTTCGAGCAAGCGCGCATTCGCTTTCGTCACTTCCAAATAATAGCCAAAGACACGGTTATAGCCGATTTTCAGCGACTTGATGCCGGTCGCGAGCCGCTCTTGTTGCTCGAGATTGGCAATCCACGTCTTCCCGTTCGCTTTCGCCTCGAGCAGTTCATCAAGTTCTGTCGAATAGCCTGAACGAATCATGCCACCTTCTTTAATTGAGATGGGTGGTGTCTCGACGAGCGCTGCCTGAAGTCGTTCCGATAGCGCGTCGAAGGTGTCGAGCGTCGCATCGATGTGATGCAATCGCGTTGCCGTGACATTCGCGAGCAACTCTCGTACCGCTGGAATGCGTTCAAGCGTGTTCCGCAACTGGACAAGGTCACGTGCGTTGGCCGTCCCGTAACCGACTTTCGCGACGAGCCGTTCGATATCGTAGACGTGACGTAATTGCTCCCGTAATTGATCGCGGAGCATGAAATCATCGACTAAATTTTCGACGGCATCTTGGCGTTCACGAATCGCCTGTTCCGTATAGAGCGGCTGTTCGAGCCAACGTTTCAATAGTCGTCCCCCCATCGCTGTCGTCGTCTCATCGAGCAGGGCGAGAAGTGATCCTTTCCGTTCCCCGGACCGGGCCGAACGGAACAGCTCCAAGTTGCGGGCCGTATTCGCATCGAGTTGCATATGGGCCTCAACCTCATAGGCGACAGCGGGCTGCAGGTGATCGAGGGCGCGTTTTTGCGTGCGCGTCAAGTAGGCGAAAAGGAGTTCGAACGCACTTACTTGCGCCTCGTCGCGGGCACCGCTCGACAACGAGCTCGCCAATCGCTCTGTCTGCACCGACAGCGGAATGCCGAGTGATGAGAGATGGTCTGCCAACTCGGCGTCATCAACGATGATTTCACTCGGGACCAACCCTTCGACTTCGCGTAGGACGGCCTCGCGCGACGGTAAGGTCGTCAACCAAGATTCACCTGTCGTCACATCGCCGCGTGCAATCCCAAACCGGCCTGCGACGTTCACGACCGAAAGTAAATACCGGTTCTCTTTCTCACCGAGCGCGGCCATATATGTACCCGGCGTGATGACTTGAATGACTTCACGTTTGACGAGTCCTTTCGTCGCTTTTGGATCTTCCATCTGCTCACAAATCGCCACGTTGAAACCTTTTTCAATGAGTTGCTCGATATAAATCGCAGCGGAATGATGCGGGACCCCGCACATCGGAATCGGGTGCTCGGCGTTTTTTCCGTTTTTCGCAGTCAATGTCAATTCGAGTTCTTTGGCGACGATTTGAGCATCTTCAAAAAACAGCTCGTAAAAGTCACCGAGCCGGTAGAAGAGAAAGGCGTCTGGATAATCGGCCTTGATTGAAAAGTATTGTTTCATCATCGGGGTTTGATGTATCGTTTCCATTCGTGTTCACCTCTAGAAATTAGAACAGCTGACCAAAGGCCAGCTGTCTGTTTGTTAGTATCCGCAGCCGCCGCGTGATTTCTCCGCTGCCATGCCGCTTCCTGTTTTACCGGCGAGAACGTCACCGTCCGTCGACTCGATAATGCGATCTGTCACCGAGTTGGCGAGTGTGACCGTCACGTATTGAAGCAAATCGTTCACTTCGACTTGCGTCTCTTGGAACGCCTGGACGACCGGAATCGAATCGAGTTCGTCCATCGCCTTGTCGATTTTTAGCTCGACTTTGGCGAGTGCTTCCGTCTTCCCGTAGTGCTTGCAGTTGACGGCTTCTTTTTGTAAGTATTTGATACGCTTAATCAACGTTTGAACGCGCTCACTTTCGTTCACTTTCGTTTCCGCTTCTTTGAAGCGGGCCACTTCCGGCGTGCTCGCCAATAAGTCGGCTAATTCTCTCGCTTTTTGAATCACAGTTTGATCAGTCACCATCGTAAACCCCTTTGCTCTCTATGATTGAACGCACGTCTTGACGCACGCAAGTATTCCTCATCATTCTACCACGAACTTATGGCAAACGGTACCGCATCGATTCACTTCGAGATGGTCGCCGTCCGAACCATATCGACGTGAGGAATCCCATCCTCTAAGTACTCCTCGCTCGTTCGTGTGAACCCAAAGCTTGCATAGAACGGCTCCACGTACGTTTGCGCTTGCAAATACAAATCGCGATCCCCAAAGTCTGCCACGGCTTCTTGCATCAAGCGCCGCGAATGGCCTTGTCCCCGATGCGTCGATTTTGTGACGACACGACCGATGGCAATTGGCGATTCATCCTCGAGGACACGTAACGCCGCAATCGGGCGACCGTCTGCCTCAATCCAGTAATGGACCGCCGTCACATCTTTCCCATCGACTTCTTGGTACGGGCAATCTTGTTCCACGACAAAGATTTCGGTACGGAGCGCCAATAACTCATAGAGCTCTCTCGTCGTCAATTCATCAAACCGTTTTTTCTGCATCTCAACTTGTCCCCCTCATAACTTCGAACCGAGCGCTCGGGCGACGTGGAGCCCGCTCGTCATCGCCCCAATCGTCCCGGCACCTGGAAACACCGTGTCGCCGCAAACGTAAAAATTCGGAAGGTTCGTCCGATAGCTCGCCGCATGGAATAACGCTTGTTGCGGTGTTTGGGCATATCCACCGACCGCACCGTGCGGACGTTTCGTATATTTCACCCATGCCCCAGGTCCGCCCGGAAGAAACACCGACGATGTGCCGGTCCAACTCGGGAACGCCCGTCGCACTGCCTTGACGAGGCGCTCGGTCCATTCTGTCTCTAGTTTCTCATACGTCTCCTTGTCTTTCCAAGCCTGCCACTCCGACAAATCGATATGGGTCGAGACGGTCAACGTTCGTTCCGGCCGTTCGGTTCGGCGCGTATCGTCCGCATCTGACATCGAAATGAAGGCGTGACCTGACGGCAAATCATCACTATATACTTGTTGGAAGAGCGGACGTCCCGTGCACGCCGCTTCCGGTAACGTGACGTAAAGACTGAACGTCCCCCATTGCGACCGTTCTAGTTGACGGCCGTACTGTCTATGGAACTGTCGAGCCGCTTGTCCCGTGACCAACTGAGCGGTCGCCTCGAGCGGGATGGCCGACACGACGACATCGACGAGGTCGAGCCGGCCCCGGCGATCGGTCAACAACCAACCGTCAGCAATCCGCTCGATTTTAACAATTTGTCGTCCGAGAATCGTTTTTCCATCGTCTCTTCGAATCGACCGCTCCAACGCGTGGGCGAGTGTGTACAATCCCCCATCGACGTAATATGCTCCCTCATGGTAAATGGATAAAGCGACGGCCGCGAGCAAATGGCTCGCCTCGCGGGCACCAGTCTGCAAGCTATCGAGCAAAATCCCGTCGATAACCCGCTCGAACGCAGTCCCGTTCAATCGATGCCGTTTTAACGTTGTACCGAGCGGTCGATACAGCTTCCGGAACGACCGGAGCTGTGCCGGTCGAAACGCTCGTATCGCAACCGATGCGTCACGAATCGTTCGAAACGGCAACGCCGGTAGCGTCTCAAACAAAGGACGGATCGTCTCGAAATCGGTCCACACTTCATTCAAAAAAGCACGAATTCGCGGAGCGAGCTCTGGAAATATCGACTCAAGTTCTGCTAAAAACAGATCCCGGTCTTGAAGATAATGGACAGTCTGTCCGTCGAGATGAATCTGCATCACCTCGGTTAACGGGCGAACGTCAATCGTTTCACCTAAGTAGGACAAGACTCGCTCATGCAGGCCGCCCGGTTCAAATCCCATCCCGAGCGTCGCCCCGGCCGGGAACCGATAGTCCCCCCGTTCGAATTTCCCGGCACAACCACCCCATTCTCGTGACGACTCGTATACGGTCACGTCATGGCCGATTCGGCTCGCTAACGCACCCGTCGTCAATCCGGCAACTCCTCCACCGATAATCCCGATTCGCATGTTAATCCCCTCCTGCCTTCATCATACATGGCTTCCCGAAATCCGAGACATTTCAACGTGTTCCGTAGACATATTTCACCGGTCAGGCAGGGTTCTGCCGGTAGATGGCGAAAAAATCGATAAAGGACAGGTGAAACCATATGCGAAGTCGGGTCATCATTTATCTGCTCATTCCAATCTTGATTTTTATCGGTATTTTGATTACACCTCCATCAGAAGAATCACAAAAAGTCGCCACCATGACGGCTGTCAACATTCAAGAGATGATTCCGTATGAACGCGAGTACACGGCACAAAAAGTGTTACTCGAGGAAGCGAACGATGGCCGCGAGGCGATTATCGAGGAGTGGCGGCTCGAACGCGGGGCGCGCACGACTTATAGTTACGTGTTGCGACTTCAGGGGTTCGATACGGTGATTCAAGTCGATGCTGGGGCGGCCAACACACGCTCGGACGGCTATTATGCCATGCAGGCGCACAGCCCCGTCTTTGAAGCGGACGAACCGCTGTCGATCGGTTATCCGATTGTGCTCTTCGCTAGCGAGCAGCGGCTCGTACTGAACCAGATGGAAGTACGCGTCCTATACGAAGAGGACGGTGTCATTGAAAAATGGCGTATCCTAGAATCCACAGAATCTTAATGAAGGCGGAACTAATATGAATCTCACATTTCAACGGGCAACCGAATCACAACAAGCCGAAATTTATGCACTTGCAGGCGTCAATCGTGAGGAAGCGACCAACCACGTGTCGACTGATAGCCGAGAAAAGATGATTGAAGCGTACGAACATTCTGCAAAGTTCGGTGCTTATTTTCTCTGTCTCGTCGATGACGAGACACTCATCGGCTGGACGCAAATCGACAAAGCGTTCGATTATTTGACGGGTGCGGAGGTCGGTTGGGTGAACGACCTATATATCAAACCCGTTTTTCGCGGGCACGGTTATGCCAAATTATTGATGCAAGAGGCGCTCGCCACGTTCAAACAAATGGGCTATACCGACGTGCGCTTGAACGTGTATGCGCATAATCAAACAGCGATGCATCTATATGAACAACTTGGCTTCTCCGACGTCAGCAAGTTCATGAAAATTGACATATGAGAGGCGAGACGTCATGCAAAAAATATTATTAATCGGTTCAGGCGGTTCGGGCAAGTCGACACTCGCCCGCGAGTTGGGCGCCCGACTCGGAATCGATGTTCATCACCTCGACGCGTTACTATGGAAGCCGAATTGGACACCCGCCACGCGACAAGAACAAATTGCCACGCAGTCAGCGTTGATTGAACGCGATTCGTGGATCATCGATGGGAATTACGGGGGGACGCTCGATTTGCGAGTAGATGCTGCCGACACGATTGTATTTCTCGACTTACCGCGTACCGTCTGCACGTATCGCGTTTTGAAGCGCATGCTCAAGTACCGCGGCAAAACACGCCCTGACATGGGCCCTGGTTGTGAGGAACGATTCGACCCGAAGTTCTTGAAGTGGGTCCGAAGTCGCAGCGACCAGCCATTTTACAACGTTTACACAAACTTGAATCCGAAAAAGACATTATTCTCCTGCGTTCACGGGCCGAGGTCCGTCGTTTCGTAGTGAATCAACTGGAGGCGAATACATGAATCCAATTCTCGCAGAAATTGGGACCGTCTTTATCCCCGTCCGAGACGTTGAAACGTCCCGGGATTGGTATTGTCAGCTATTTGATATCTCAGCAGATGGAGACATACTGTTCGATCATCTCTATGTCGTCCCGTTAAACGGACCAAATCTGGTACTAGACAGTAAGATTTTCTCTGAAGCGAACGTCATTCAGACCCCGCTTTTCCATTTGAACACGCCTGATATCCACCAAGCATATGCGCATATGGTGCAACGACAAATTGACATTGTAACCCCGATTGAACACGACCATTGGTTCAATTTCAAAGACCCAGACGGAAACATCCTGATGATGTGCCAATGCTGACGGGGCCTATAGAAGGTGCAAGCATTCAAATTCAACGCGTCAATCACATGGATCGCGCAATCACTCAATTGAGCGACTTGTCGCCCGACGTTCATTTGTTAATTGCCACATGAGCGGAAACCGTCGTCGGGACCCTGTAACTCCAATTCTGTACGAAACCGAACGGTATCCATCGTGTCGAAATCGCAAACTTGATGACACACCCTGATTGTCATCTACTATAATCTGCTGGCGAGACTTAATATGGATTATTCACGTGACGAGAGTCCGAGTTCAGACTCGCCTGCCACTGGAGGGTCGCCGATGCAACATATAGATTGGATCGCTGAAGGAAACAGTGCCCATGTCTATCTTGACGACAATAAAATATACAAACGATTTAAGCCGCCGATTTCTTTAGACACGGCACGACATGAAGCGAAGAAGCAACAGCTGGCTCACGCGGCAGGCCTACCTGTCCCAGACGTCTATGAGGTATTCGATGCTGAGGGATATGCTGTGCTCGTCATGGAATATGTGCCCGGCCTCTCGATCGGTCAACTCGCACTCAGGGAACCGGGCCGTCTGGCCGAATATATTGACCGTTCGATTCAACTGCAACTCGCCATCCATCAGATTGTACACATCGAAATCGAATCGATGGTTGAGCGATTGCATAGTCAAATCAAAAGGGCTCCCCGATTGAACGAGTATGAGAAAAACCGACTCGTAACGCGAATGGAGTCGTTTCAGTTTGTATCGAGACTATGTCATGGTGATTTTCATCTACATAATTTGATTCAAACCGAGACAGGCATCTCAATCATCGATTGGATGGATGCCAGCCTCGGTGACGCACAGGCCGATATCTGCCGGACGTATCTGCTTTATCTAGAGAAGTATCCCGAGTTAGCGGAAAGCTATATATCGCGCTATTGTGAGAAAAGCGAAACATCCCGAGATGAGGTCTTGAAATGGCTACCCATCCTAGCGGCTGCGAGGCTGAGTGAATCCGTCGGTCCAAATTATTCCGATTGCCTCTACGCCTTAAGTACATCTATTTGAAAGGAGTCCCTGATGCCATCTAAAATTGAACCGCTCGAAGCGGCACAACGCTTCATCTCCACACAATTCCCCCGCTGTCAGGCCGCGTTGCTCGCCGGGAGCGTCGTCCGTGGTCAAGCGACCGCGACGTCGGATTTAGACATCATTCTCTTCGACGACACGCTCGTCTCGTCTTATCGGGAATCGTTCATCGAAGACGGATGGCACATCGAGCTGTTCGCCCATAACTTAACGTCATATCGCGCGTTCTTCGAACAAGATTGCCGGCGCGCCATTCCATCGTTGCCGAGAATGGTCACCGAAGGCATCGTCTTGAAGGACACGAATATCGTCGAAGACATTAAACGTGAAGCGAGAGCCTTGCTCGACAGCGGGCCGGAGGCATGGTCAAACGAGACGATTGAGATGAAACGTTACTTTCTGACCGATACGCTCGATGACTTGATCGGATGCACTACTCGCGCTGAAGGATTATTCATCGCGAGTACCCTTGTCACGTTAGTCTGCGAGTTCATCCTGCGTACGAATCGACAATGGACAGGATCTTCCAAATGGACGTACCGCGCTCTCGACCGCTACGATGCGATAGCGGCCTGAAAACTCGTCGTGGCCCTTGAGGCGTATTATCAATCGGACGAAACTGATGCGCTCATCCGTTACGTCGATGAGACGCTCTCCCCCTTCGGCGGCCGGTTGTTCGCCGGATTCAGCCGCGGGAAATCAAATGAAACGTGAGGGATCTCCATGTTCTTTTTGCAAATGTCTGGTTCCCCCGGATCAGGTAAGTCGACGCTGTCTCGGGAAATCGCCCGACGATTGGATGCGGTCATCGTCGATCACGATGTCACGAAGACGGCATTGCTCGAATCGACTGCACAACACCCGCTCGACCCGGCGCTGGTCGGAAAAGTCGCCTATGATCTCGATTGGGCGATTGTCGAGTTCCAACTGTCTTTAGGACGGAACGTGATTTTAGATAGCCCCTGTCTGTATGACGTGATGATTGACCGCGGCCTGTCGATTACGAGAAACAGCGGGGCAATCTATCGTTACGTCGAGTGTCTTGTCGACGACGTCGATGAAATCAATCGGCGGCTGTGTGAGCGCGACCGGAAGCTCAGTCAAATCGGAAGCGTCTCACCAGAAAATTTCAACCGGACCGTCGCCAGCAGTAAAAAACCACCGAACATGCATACGCTTACAATCGATACAAATCGCCCGCTCGAGACGTATTTACCGGACGCAATCGCCTATCTCCAGGCGATTGATTGACGATTCGATGCATCCCGCAACTTTTGCCGGATGCATTTTTTTAATCATTTTTGTATTTTTATGCTTTACAATTAATAATCATACATATACACTTAGTCTCATATCTTGAAGGAGGAATTCATACATGAAAAAGTGGGTCATTACAGGGGGATTAGTGGCAAGTGCATTATTAGCAGGATGTAGCCAAGAGACGACGGGCGAAGAAAAAAAGACACTCGTCATGGGGACGAGCGCCGATTACTTCCCGTATGAGTTTGTCGATACGGCAAATGGTGATGAAATCGTCGGATTCGACATCGAAATCGCAGAGACGGTCACGGAACGCCTCGGCTACGAGCTCAAAATTGAAGACATGGACTTCGGCAGCCTGCTCGGCGCGTTGAACGCCGGACGTGTCGACTTCGTCATGGCCGGTATGACGCCGACCGAAGAGCGGAAAGAAAATGCCGCCTTCTCGGACATCTATTTGTCGGCGACGAACTTAGTCATGACGAAAGATGAGTCACTCGAGTCGATTGAAGCGCTCGCCGGCAAGAAAATCGGCGTCCAAACGGCATCGATTCAAGAGAACATCGCCAAAGACCAAGCTCCGGATGCAGAGCTCGTCTCATTGAACAAGATTCCAGAAATCGTTCAAGAGTTGAATACGGGTCGGATTGACGCGATGGTCATCGAGGACACGGTCGCCCAAAAATACTTGGATCAAGATGCCGGACTGTACACGTTCGCCTTGAAAGAAGATGGCGAGAAAGGTTCTGCAGCCGCCTTTAAATTGGAGGATGACCTTCGCGATCAGTTCAACGAGGAGTTGAACAAGATGATCGACTCAGGTGAAATCGACAAACTCGCCAAGAAATGGTTCTCGATGGAGCCGACGGAATGAGACCAGTCTCGCTACCGATTTATCCAATCACCTATCCAGAAGGGTACCGTTTGAATCAAAACGAGAGCCAGTTCCCGGTGCCGTCCCGGTTGTATGACCAACTTGCGACAATCTCGTTCCAAGACTTGCATGAGTATCCGGTCCAACAGATTGACGAGTTGTTCACCCGTTATGCGGCCTACGCCGGTGTTGACCCGAATCAGTTGCTCGTCGGTTGCGGGAGTGACGAGATGATTCATGTCGTCACCCAGGCGCTGTTGGCACCGGAAGACGTCGTCTTGTCACCGAGTCCGGATTTCGCACTCTATCCAATTTTCACGACAATCGCCCATGGCCGGCACGTGCAAGCCGATGACCTTTCTTATGACGCACTCGTCCAGGCGATTACGCAACACGAACCGAAGCTGTTGCTGTTGTCGAATCCAAACAATCCGACCGGTAAATTGTGGAGCGTCGCCGAATTGGCCGAACTCGCAGGACTCGTCCCATATTTAATCGTCGACGAGGCGTATATCGACTTTTCACCGAACTCGAGCATGGTGGCCCACCTTGATTCATTCACGAACGTGATTGTACTGCGGACGTTATCGAAGGCGTTTGGCTTAGCCAACGTCCGCCTCGGTTTCATGGTCACGACGCCTGAACTCACCGCTTATTTCCGTCAGTTCGTCCCACCGTTCAACATTAGCGGGGTCAGCGCGAAAATCGCCAATGTGTTTTTACAAGATGCTACGTATCTCGACGAGGCCATCTCTTGGCACGCCGACATGCGCGGACAGTGGACCGACTTGTTCGCCACCATCGGCCACGTCCATCCCGCCGAGGCAAACTTCATTTACGTCACGCTCGATGAGCCGGAGGCCGTTTGGGCCCACCTCGCCGCGCATGGTGTTCACACATCGAAACAACCGAACGGGATTCGCATCACGCTCGGCAATCAACAAGCCCTTGCCCTGGCACACGAGGCGCTCAGCATTTACGCAACCCAAACGACGAATTAATCAACAACGAGGCTGGGACATAACTAGCCAGTTCTAAAGTATTTCAATCAAAAAGAGGGGTCCGGTCACCGATTTTCGGTGACCGGACCCTTTCTTTGTACTTCGGGCGACAACGGTGGCGATGAACTTCCGCAGGTTCACCGCCATGAGCGCGAAGCCGAGCTCGCGTCTCACGCGCTGTTTTCCCCTGACGGAGAAGCGGGTGAAACCCAAATTGGCCTTCAGATATCCAAAAACTGGTTCCACGTCCGTCTTGCGTCTGGCGTAGAGGGCACCCGTTTTCTCATCCGAAAGCAGCGTTCTCGTCATATGCTTTTGTTCTTCCCAGGCCACGTTCACACCGACCTGGCGGTGGCTCCCTTCCTCGGCCTTTGTGCACAGGTCGCGGAACGGACACCCGCCGCAGTCCTCGCTCAGATACATGCGGGACTCGCGGACGAACCCGTCCCTGTCGGTCTTACGGGATTCGTGGCTGAACGGGAGCCGTCTCCCGTCCGGGCAGGTGAACGTATCGGATTCCCTGTCGTACGCCCAATTCGAGATGTTGAACGGGTTCTCGCGCCACTTCTTCTTCTGTTCCTTCCGGTACATCGTGTACGGGATCAAGGGAATGCGCCCCCGGCGCTCGAGGATGTCCGTGTAGTTCGGCTGGCTCCCATATCCCGCATCGGCGACGATGTAGGCGGGTAACTCGAGGAACGTTTCGACCTCGTCGAGGAACGGGGCCAACGTCCTCATGTCGGTCGGGTTCGGAAAGACGTCATACGCCAGCGTGTACTGGCCCGAGGTCGCGATCTGGACATTGTAGCCGGGCTTCAATTGTCCGTTCTTCATGTGATCATCCTTCATCCGCATGAACGTCGCATCCCTGTCGATCTTCGAGTAACTGTTCCGCGTGCCGAAGGCGGCCATGTGTTCCTCGTATCGGCGTTTCCGGGCAGCGAAGTCGGAGGCCTGCTTGCGGAGGCGGCGGGGTTCCTTGCGTCTCGCGCGCAGTCGTTTGCGTTCCTCGACGTCGGTTGTCGACGCGATTTCCTCATCGATCGCGTCGACCTTTTCCCCGAGTCGCGCCGCGACCTCCTCGAGTTCTTCGACCGAGAGCGCCTCCGGGCTCTCGCGCTCGATCTCTGGGATGACCTGCTCGGCCATCAGCTCCTCGTACAGCCGGTTCGACTTCTCGACGAGTGCGGCGCTGTATTTCTCGACGGCCTTCCTCCAGACGAAGGTGTATCGGTTCGCGTTCGCCTCGAGCTTCGTGCCATCGATGAAGATCGCCTCCTGGTCGATCTCACCCGCCTCGACGAGGTGGCAACGGAACGTGACGAAGGCGGATTTCAGGATCGGGGCGACGGCCGGATGGACCCGGAACCGATTGATCGTCCGATAGCTCGGCTCGTGTCCCTGGGCGAGCCACATCATGCGCAGGCTGTCCTTGAGAAGGCCCTCGATCTTCCGGCCCGAGAACACGGACTGCGTGCACGCGCAGAGGACGATCTTCCTCATCATCCGCGGGTGATAGGCCGGGCAGCCCGTCGTTCGCCAGAACGTCTCGAACGCCTCGTCCGGGATCTGTTCGACGAGGTCGTGGACGGCGAAGGCGATGTCGTTCTCCGGGAGCCGCACTTCTAAATCTAGGGGCAAAACCAACTGGTTCATGGTATACTCTTTGTACATAGGGGCACCTCCAAAGTTATGGTTTGGTCACTTTAACTTTATCAGAGGTCGCCCCTATCTGTTTATATCGAAATGTGCGTACGAACCCATAAAAAGGAGAAGAGGCCACCTGGCGCGAACGAGTCGCGCCAGGTGGCCTCTTTCTTATAAATCTACTGAGTTATGTCCCAGCCTCGTTTTTGTCATGGGATGAGTTTGATGACTTTTGCCGGATTACCCCCGACGACGGCACGAGCTGGCACATCTTTCGTCACAATGGCGCCAGAGGCGATGACAGCATCGTCACCGACCGTCACCCCTGGATTCAAGATGGCACCGCCGCCAATCCATACCCGATGTCCGACCGTGACCGGCTTCCCGTATTCAAGACCTGAAATCCGTTCAGTCGGGTCGAGCGGATGCGTCGCCGTATAGACGTGCACACCCGGACCGAGCATGCAATCGTCACCGAATGTGATCGGACAGATGTCGAGGAACACACAGTCAAAGTTAGCGAAGAACCGTTCTCCGAGATGAATGTTATAGCCGTAGTCGCATTTGAACGTCGGCTCCAGATAAAACGAACTCCCGGTCGAGCCGAATAGCTCCGCTAACACAGCTTTTCGGTCGTCGATTTCGTCGATGCCGGAACGATTGAATCGTTCCGTCAAACGCCGGGCCTGACGCCGGTCGGCGACGAGCTCCTCATCCCCTGCCATGTAAAGGTCGCCCCGAATCATCTTTTCTTTTTCTGTCATCTGCTTCTCCCCCTTTTCTTTTTTTAGTATAGAGGAATTTCTGACCAAACGGGGAATAGGAACATGACGAACTAGAGGAGGAATAGACAGATGAAACGAATTCTTGATTGCAGAGCCAGTGATTTCTTGACGTTCAACCGCTCGGATTTGATTGGATCGATTCGGAAAGCCGAGGGGCGGACCGTACTCGCCGAGGTCATCCCGACCGTGCAGCCGCTCTATCCAGAAGTGACGAACGCCGAACTCGCTCGAGCGTTCGGAGCCGATATGATTCTATTGAATATGCTCGACGTGTTCCACCCGTACATAAAGGGTCTCGAAAGCCACGCCTTGTTTGGTAACGTACCGGGCGAGACGATGTCTGACAATCCGATTATGGAATTGAAGCGGCTCGTCGGTTTGCCGATTGGGGTCAACCTCGAGCCGGTCGACTTTTCCGAGAAATCGGAGGACATGTATGACGTAAAACAAGGACGGCTCGCGACACGGGAAGCGTTCGCCAGAGCGTCAGAGCTCGGTATCGACTTCATCTGCCTGACCGGAAACCCGAACACCGGGGTGACGAACGAGGCGATCGAGCAAGCCATCATCAACGCCCGCCAAGAGTTCGCTGGGGTCATCATCGCCGGGAAGATGCATCAAGCCGGCGTCGGCCGAGTACTCGACCAAGAGGCCTATGTCCGCTTCGCTGAGGCCGGGGCCGACATCATCTTGATTCCTGCGCCTGGCACTGTTCCCGGCGTCCGCGAAGACGAATTCTATGAAGTCACGCGGGAGATTCAGGCGTTGGATAAACTCGTCGTCGCCGCCATCGGTACGTCACAGGAAGGATCCGATGAAGCGACAATCCGTGACATCGCCTTGTCCTCGAAGCGCGGCGGTACCGACGTCTTCCATATCGGCGATGCCGGTCTGTCCGGAATCGCCACACCGGAGAACATTCAGGCGTTATCCATCGCCATTCGGGGACGGCGCCATACGTATATCCGCATGGCCGCCTCGGTCAACCGCTAATCAAAAGGAACGAAGCCGATAATGGCTTCGTTCCTTTTTGTGTTACCAGTCGGTGACGTCTCGGCGCGGTTTCGCCGGAGTCGTCGTCCCGTGCCGTTTGGCGAGGAGCGCCTCGACGTCTTGTAATGACACGCCTTTGGCGGCGAGCAAGACGAGCAAGTGGTACAAGAGATCAGCCGACTCTTCGACCAAATCTTCATCGTTCAGCGCCGCGATGACGACCTCGAACGACTCTTCCCCAAACTTCTTGGCAATCTTGTCGACACCTTGGTCGAATAGATAAGACGTATACGACCCTTCTTTCGGTGACGCCTGTCGTTCTTGAATCAACTTCTCTAATTCGTGAATCATCCTTCCACCTCCGTGAAAAAGCAGCTTCGATTTCCCGTATGACACGTCGGCCCATTGGCACGGACCCGGACCAAGAGTGCGTCTTGATCACAATCGACGTGGATGCTTTCGAGCTCGAGCGTATTTCCGCTCGACTCCCCTTTCATCCAGAGTCGCCCTTTCGAACGTGACCAGAACGTGACCGTGTTCGTCTCGAGCGTCTTCTGAATCGCCTCCTCGTTCATGTAGCCTAACATGAGGACGGCGTCGTCCTCTGTCGACACGATGATGGCTGGAATCAATCCGTTTGCGTCGTAACGAACCGCATCGGCAAGTTGTGCTCGCTGCATACGTGTTTCACCTCTTCCACTGTCGTTTTCCGGTCATGCAAAATCGAGGCGAGTAGCGCCGCATCGACCTTCTCGAGCGCGTCGACGACATGATTCGCGTTCCCGGCACCGCCAGAGGCGATAATCGGGATATCGACGGCGTCCCGGAGCAAATCAAGGATTCGCAAATCGTAGCCACTCTGCTTTCCGTCCTGATTCATCGACGTGACGAGCAGTTCACCCGCCCCAAGTGCAGCCACTTGCTTTGCCCAATCGACGGCCCGCAACTCGGTCCGGTTCTTCCCGCCATACGTATAGACGAAGTAATCGTCGTCTTCGAACTTGACGTCGATGGCGATGACGATACATTGTGACCCGAACCGCTCGGCCGCTCGTTTAATCAAATCGGGTGATTCGACGGCGAGCGTGTTGAGCGACACTTTATCGGCCCCGGCTTTTAAGAGCGAGGAAATATCCTCAAGCGACCGAATACCGCCACCAACCGTGAGCGGAATGAACACTTTCCGGGCGACGGCACTGACGACGTCAAGCATCGTCTGGCGGCGTTCCGTACTCGCAGTGATATCTAGAAACACGAGCTCATCCGCACCGGATGCGTCATAATACTTAGCAATCTCGACCGGGTCGCCGATATCCCGGAGTGCCACGAACTCGATTCCTTTGACGACACGACCGTCTTTCACATCAAGACACGGAATAATGCGACGTTTAAGCATGGCGCGCCTCCCACTCGATCAAGTCATCGAGGCTGACTTGTCCGGAGAGTAGTGCCTTCCCGACGACCGCTTCGTCGATACCGGCCGCTTGAAGTGCTTCGACATCAGCCTCGGTCGTCACACCGCCCGAAGCGATGAGCGTGACTGAAACAGCCTCACGCAGCGCCTTCATCCGCTCGAGATTCGGTCCGTTCAACTTCCCGTCCGACCCGATGTCCGTATAGAGAATCGTTTTGACACCACGGTCAACGAGGCCT
Source organism: Exiguobacterium chiriqhucha RW-2 (assembly GCF_000416965.1). Lineage (GTDB taxonomy): Bacteria > Bacillota > Bacilli > Exiguobacteriales > Exiguobacteriaceae > Exiguobacterium > Exiguobacterium chiriqhucha. The sequence goes on along the minus strand of NZ_ATCL01000020.1, from coordinate 515,445 downwards.
TTCGCGGCATCGATATCTTTTAAGTCGGTCGCTTCTTGCCAGCCGTTGACGGCGACGATGCCATCATAGGCATCGAGGGCGACGGCGACACGATCTCCGTACTTCGCGAGCGCCCGGTCCAAGAAATCCGGGTCTGTGAACGCTTTTGTCCCGAGCAAGACCCGGTCCGCACCGGTCGCCATGACCGCGTCGAGCGCTTCCTCGGAACGGATGCCCCCGCCGGTCTGAACGAAGAACCCGCACGTTTTGGCAAAGCGGACGACATCAAGATGTCTCGGTTCACCGGCTTTCGCCCCTTCGAGATCAATCAAGTGGAGCATCGGGACGCGCCCTTGCCACTCCTTCAATTTCTCATACGGGTCTCCGTACTGTTCTTCTGTATTGAAATCGCCTTCTGTCAAGCGGACGATTTTTCCGTCAATCAAATCAATGGCCGGTAGTAATCTCACGTTCGACCGCCTCCTTCCATTCTTTCAATAAACTGAGTCCAAACGCGCCGCTCTTCTCCGGGTGGAACTGCATCCCCGTGACGAGCCCTTTTTGCACGATGGCTGGCACGTCTTCCCCCATATAATCGGCAGAAGCGATCACATGGGTCGGGTCGGTCACGACGTGATACGAGTGAACGAAATAGACGTCCTCGTCTCGCAAAATCGAGTTCCATCCGACGTGTGGCAGACGTTTCGCCCGCATCCGCTCGACGCGCCCTTCAATCAAACCGAGTCCTTCTGTCGGCACCCCTTCCGTGCTCGACTCGAATAAGAGCTGCATGCCAAGGCAAATGCCAAGGAACGGTTTTTCTTGTGCCGATCGTTTCAACAACGGAATCAGTCCCGTCTCGTTCAGCGATTGCATCGCCTGCGGGAACGCTCCGACGCCAGGAAGCAAAATGGCGTCCGCCGCCTCGATGTCTACGGGGTCGTTCGTGATCGTGACGTAACAGCCGATGGCTTGGAGCGCCCGTTCGACGTTGAATACGTTGCCCATCCCATAATCGATGACCGCGACTTTCATCCTTCAATCAGTCCTTTCGTCGAAGGGAGTCGATTCGATCCGTCTTGGCCGATCGCTTCGGCGAGGGCGCGACCGAACGCTTTGAACAGCCCTTCAATCATATGGTGCGAGTTCGACCCGTAGAGCACTTCAAGATGAAGCGTCAAACGGGCGTTCATCGCCACGGCCCGGAAAAACTCTTCGGCGAGCTCGGTATCAAAGTCCCCGAGTTTCGGGTTTTTAATATCGGCCCGGTAAACGAGAAACGGTCGGCCTGACACGTCGACGACGGCACGCGCGAGCGTCTCGTCCATCGGCAAGTAACTCGTCCCATAGCGGCGGATACCGATTTTGTCGCCGAGCGCTTGATTGATCATCTGCCCAAGGGCGATCCCGACGTCTTCGACCGTATGGTGAGCGTCGACCCACGTATCCCCTTCGACATGGACCGTCAAATCGATTTGGCTGTGGAACGCGAACAGTGTCAGCATATGGTCAAAGAAGCCGACGCCTGTCTTGACGTCACTTTGTCCCGTCCCGTTCAAATCGAGTTTTAGCTCAATCTTCGTTTCTTTCGTCTCTCGTTTCGTCTCAGCTGTTCTCAAGTGAAGTCACCTCTTCTATCGTTTGTTGAAGCAAGCGGTACGCTTCGTCCGTACCAGCACTGACACGAAGCCCGTCCGCGAACGCGCGAACATGCACGTCTTTTTCAAGGAAGCGGGCGGCCCAGGCTTCGCTGTCCGGTGTCTCGACGTATAGGAAGTTGGCACGACTCGGTAAAACATTCCCGATCGGTGCGAGCAACGTCTCGAGCTTTTGTCGCTGCGTTTGATGGAAGTTGATCGACTCATCGATATAGTCGGGGTCGTTCACTACAATCGTCGCCACAGCGGCACTCAGCCCGCTCACATTGAACGGCGAGCGGAACCGGTCAATCTTCTCGATTAAGCGCTCGTCGGCAATCATGAAGCCGATGCGCAGATTCGCGAGTCCGAACGCTTTCGAAAGCGTGCGTAGAATGATCACGTTCGCGTGGTCCGCGAGACGGGCTTTAAACGAATCTTCCATCGTGAAATCGATATATGCCTCATCGACGACAAGGTACGGAACTCGACGTGCAATCGTCTCGAGATCATCGAGCGACCACATCTTGCCGGTCGGATTGTTCGGGTTCGATATGAGGACAAGTTTCGGCCGTTCCGCCTCAATCGTTTGCATGAGCGCCTTGAACGACAATCCATCCGCATCCGGCTGCACGAAATTCCCACGGGCGATATGCGTGTAAATTCCATACATCGAAAAGTCTGGAATCGGTGCGGCGACGACGTCGTCGGCATCGAGAATGGCTTGACAGAGAATCGCGAGCAATTCATCGCTGCCACTGCCGACCATGAGTTGCTGCGGGCTCACACCGGCATACGCCGCATAGCTTTGTTTAAGCGCCGTCAACTCGTCGACCGGATAATGGCTCAAGTCGAGCGGAAGCTCTCGGATAGCCGTCTTCAAGCGCTCTGGGAAGACATATTGGCTTTCGTTTTGATTCAACGCGTGCCCTTTGACCGCATGCGGGACGTAGCGTGGAATCGTCTCATAGTTCAGTCTCATACGTCCTCCAATCGGACCGCCATCGCCCGGGCGTGGCCGTCAAGTTGTTCTTGTTGCGCGATTCGAATCGCGGCACGCGTGATGCGCTCATCGAGTTCTGTCATTTCCAGGAACGTCTGGCGTCGGTAAAAATCATCGACCGAGAGGCCGCTCGAGAAACGGGCCGTCCCGCTCGTCGGCAGGACGTGGTTCGGTCCAGCGATGTAATCCCCAAACGCCTCCGCCGCTTCATGACCGAGGAAGAACGATCCGCCGTGACGGATGGCTTGCATGTAATCTTCCGGGTCGGCGACGGCGAGTTGGACGTGTTCAGCCGCCATCTCGTTCGCATAACGAATCGCCTCAGCCTTCGTCTTCACGAGGACACCCCCGCGCTTCATCGCCTCTATCGCAATGTCACGCCGCGGTAATTCAGCCAATTGTCGGTCTAATTCTTGTCGAATCGCTTCGGCCAATTCGTCAGTCGTGACGAGCGCAAGTGCCGTCGCTTCGACATCGTGTTCGGCTTGGGCGAGCAAATCGGCGGCGACCCATTTCGGATTGGCCGTCTCATCGGCGATGATAAGCACCTCGGACGGTCCAGCGACCGAATCGATGCCGACGATATGGGAGACGAGCGATTTTGCCGTCGCGACATAGGCATTCCCAGGCCCGACGATTTTATCGACCGGTTGAATCGTCTCGGTGCCGAACGCCAAGGCGGCCACGGCTTGCGCCCCGCCGACGAGATAACATTCATCCGCCCCTGCGATTTTTGCCGCAATCAATAACGATAAATCGATGCCGTCTTGTTTCGGCGGCGTCACCATGACGACTCGCTTCACGCCGGCCACTTTCGCCGGAATGATGTTCATCAACACGCTCGACGGATAGACGGCCGTCCCGCCTGGTACATACACACCGACCGAATCGAGCGCCATGAAACGGCGTCCAAGCCGGAACATACCGTCTTCGTACACGTCATCTTGACGTCGCTGGCGTTCGTGAAACGTACGAATGCGTTCAGCCGCGAGCGTCAACGCCTCGGTCAGTTCAGCATATGCTTCAGGTGGCGTAAACGTCGTCAAATCGACCGTCTCGATTTTGTCGACGCCGTCATACTTTCTCGTGAACGCGAGGAGCGCTTCGTCTCCGTTCGACTCCACGGCCTCGAGGATTGGCTTGACCGCTTCCGCCCAGCTTTCCCGCCGGGTCCGGTTCGTTTCTGTACTCATTGGGCATCCTCCTTGCTCAAGCGACGAATCCACGCCTTCAATTCATCAGGATTGTTGGCGAGTGCCGCCTCACTCGTGATGAACTTGGCGTTCACCGTGAAAATCGTCTCGTATTCTTCAAGGTCGTTCGCGCGGAGCGTCGCCCCCGTCTCGACGATATCGACGATGCAATCGGCCAGTCCTGTAAGCGGTGCGAGTTCGACCGATCCGTTCAATGCAATCACTTCGACGTTCTGTCGTTTCGAGGCGAAGTGAGAGATGGCGATATTCGGATATTTGCTCGCGACTTTCAATTTTTTCGTTCCATTCTTCCGTTCTTTCGGTCCGCAGACCGCCATGCGGCAACGGCCGAACGGCAAGTCGACGACTTCAAGGACGCCCGGCGTTTTCTCTCGCAAGATGTCTCCGCCGACGACGCCGACATCAGCGGCGCCGTGCATGACATATTTGTAGACGTCATCCCCTTTGACGAAGATGAACTCATGCCCGTCGACTTCGACCGTCAGTTCGCGGCCGCGCTTTTCAGGCCAAACGGTAAGTCCGACTTGTTCGAAATAGTCTCGGGCCGCTTTTTCAATGCGTCCTTTTGCGATGGCTACTTTCATAAAATCACCTCACCTAACTGTTCTAAATCAAGGGACAGTCCGAACGCCCGACGAGATTGGCCGAAATGTCCGTATAATGAATCATAACGACCACCCGATAGGACGCGTCGTCCGTCGATGCTGCCTGTCACCGTCAATCCTGAATAATAATCAAAATCACCGGTCTGTCCGAAGTCGTACGATACGTTCAAACCGATGGACCGTAAATGTTCGACCGCCCGCTCGACTTCATCGATTGCTGCCGTCAAGCCCGGCTCGGCGACTTCACGTAACTCACCAAGTGCCGAGTCGCCAATCAAGAACGGTAATTTCGCGATTAACGGGTATTGATACGTATCGGCGAGTTCCCGGAGTGACTCCAAATTGCGAAGCGCCAAATATTGGCGGAGCGTCCGCTCAGGGATACCGGCTTCGTCGGCCACGGCGGCGACCAAGGCTGCTGATCCGACTTGAATCCGGAGTCCGTCTTGTGGCAGGACACGCTCGGTCATACTGAGGAACGAGGCAATCAACTCCATATCAGGAGCGTCCCCGTCAATCCATTCGAGACCGAGCTGTTGACGTTCATGCGGCTGTCCCGAATGCTTCGGGGTACGCCGGTAGACGGCACCGGCATATGCAACACGCATCGGCTCATGACCGTCCGCGAGTTTCCGTGCGATTTGTAACGTATAGTCTGGACGCATGACGAGCAACTCTCCGTCATTTCCGAACAGACGATAATAGGCCGACTCATCGAACAAGGCCAAGTCTTGATAGTGCGAATAATATTCTACGAGTGGCGGTTCGATCACGCTGTAGCCGTTCGATTCGGCTCGTTCGAGAAATGATAACATCCACTGCTTCGGACGCAGAACGTCCTCCCCTTGCAATTCGTGCCATCCTTCCGGGATGGATCCTTTTGTATTGAACCAAATCATCGATATCACCCTTTATCTTATTATCACTTTACCAAACTAAAGTAGTGTGTTAAATTTATCAAACCAAGCCGGTGCTGTCAACCGGCGAACTCGAAAGGAATGTCGCTTGATGATTGACTTTACCCGTGATGGTCACCTTCACACCCCATTTTGTCCACATGGCTCGACAGACCCGCTCCAGGCGTACGTCGAACAGGCGTTAGCCCGTGGTATCAAGACGCTCACGTTCACAGAACATGCTCCGCTCCCAGCCCGGTTTCAAGACCCAACACCAGACAAAGATTCGGCGATGGCGTTCGAATTGCTTCCGGATTATATCGAGGCCGTGCAGTCGTTAAAACGGAAGTATCCCGAACTCGACCTTCGCCTCGGCTTAGAGATCGACTACTTGCCCGGCTATGAAGCTGAGACGTTGGCGTTGCTCGAGCCGTATGCCGACGTATTAGATGAAACAATCTTGTCTCAACACTTTCTACTCATCGCCGGTGAGCTCCTGCCTGTCGACTTCTCGCTCGAGACGTTTCATATCCTCGTCGAACGTGTCGGTTCGTTCGAGGCTGTGATGAAACAATACTATTCGGCGCTCGCTGCCGGCCTCGTATTCCCTTGGGAACGCCTGAAAGTGGACCGCATCGGACATATCGATTTACCAATCAAATATCAGACCAAGTATGTATGGGACCGCTCAAACGTCCTGGCCGAACAGTCGCGCCTGCTCCAGACGATGGCCGCTCGCGGTTTCGGTCTCGACCTCAATACGGCCGGACTGCGCAAGCCTGAATGCGGACAGCCGTATGCCATCGACGTCGCATCTGAGGCGGCCAGACTTGGAATCCCGTTCGTACTCGGTTCGGACGCCCATATCGCAAAAGACGTGGGCGCTGGGTTCGAAACAATACAAAAAAAAGCCACGTTCCTATGAACGTGGCTTTTTCACAGCGATCTAGCTATCTAGATCCCCATTTTCGGTTGTCGATAACGATATGGCGTTCCATTTCTTCATCTATTGACAATAATACCATACTGAATCGGCAATGCAACCTAAAATTGAAAAAAGGATGACGGAATTGTCATCCTTTGCTATTTAGACCGCCATTTCAGCGTATAAATCTTTTAATTCATTCGTAGCCGCCTCATCCATCTGTAACGCCACGAGTTCGACGAATTGAAGTGCTGGATCCTTGTCACCCGACATCCGAACGATTTCGGCTGCCGCATCATCGAGCGCGAGCAAGATACCTGATACACCGAGCGTCGGGTAGTAACGGAGCAGCGCGCGGACGTGCTTCATTTCTGAGATATCGTTTCCATTGATTTTAAGTGCTTTGACCGCCAACTCTTTATGCGTTCCAATCGCGAACTTATCTTCCCACACCTCTTCGAGTGTGATCAACGCTTCCACATCATAGGCACCATCAGTGAAACGAACTTGTTTTTCCATGTAACATTTCCCCTCTCGTTAATCTACTTTCATTATAAGAGAGGAACACACTAAAAGTTTGTGAAATGTTGAACATTTTGTGGAATTTTTGTCTCACCTAGTTGTGAACATAAAAAAAGGTCCCTCCGAGGAGAGACAAATAATGGAAGAGTAAAACACCATTGGCAGTACATTAATAATATAACACCGAATGTAAACGTTTACAATGTGTTTTTAAAACTTTTTTCAAGTGGCATATGTACCACGTCAATTCCGCTCTCGCGCATTAAATCGAGACCGTCGCCATGTTCATAACCGACCGCATAGACGACACGAGCGACGCGGGAGGCAATCAAGGCGAGCGAGCAGGCGTGGCACGGCGAATGGGTCACATAAGCCGTCGCCCCGAATGCGTTCGTCGAATCGGCGGCGAGCTTTCCGATCGCGTTGATTTCAGCATGAATCTCATGCTGTTTCGACCAATTGTGATGATCGTACGGGTCCGAGCATTTGATATAGGTCACACCGTCATGAATGAACGAGACCGGCGTTTCGAGCAAGTCGACCGTATTCGCGGATACATACTCAGCACGCTTATAAAATCCGTCATCCCGCTTTAAGAAGATTTCATTACAGTTCGTATGCCCCGGCGGCGTTCCGTTCAAGCCAATCGAAATCGGCTTCTCATCTTTGACGATGACGCAAGCGACACTTTTTGAAGCACACTTCGAATGACGTACCGCCATCATATCGGCAAACTGTAACCACGTCTCGTCCCATAGGTGTTGTTTATCCATTGTTGATCCTCCTCGAAGAAAAGGAAAGTCTGAATGCTCAGACTTTCCCCGTTCAATATCCAGTCTCTTTTGGCAACTCTTTGTTTTTCGAAGCAATCTCGATGACTTTTTCTTTCAACTCGTGCTCCATCCGATCGAGTTCACGTTCCGCCTCACGACGCTTCTGACGTCCCTCTTGTTGAATCCGGAGCGTCTCATCGAGCGTCGAGAGCAAGTTCTCGTGCGCCACTTTAAGCGACTCGACCGAGACGATGCCTTTCTCGTTCTCCGTGGCAATCTCGATTGAAGAGTCTTTCAACATCTTCGAGTTCTGCTCGAGCAACGTATTCGTCGTCTTTGTGACGTCTTGCTGCATCCGGAGCGCCGTCTTTTGTCGCGTCAAGCTGAGCGCGAGCACGACTTGGTTTTTCCAAAGTGGAATCGTATTGACGACCGCCGACTCGATTTTCTCGGCTAGAATCTGGTTGTTCTGCTGGATCACCCGGATTTGCGGGGCCATCTGCAGGCTGATCGTCCGGCTCAGTTTCAAGTCGTGCAACTTCTTCTCGAACCGGTCTGCGAGTTGAATCATGTCGTTCAACTGTTGCAGTTTGACCTGGTCTTTCGACATCTCGACTTCTTGACGAAGCGGGGCAATCTCATAGCTCCGTACGTGATCAAGCTTTGTCTCCCCAGCGGCGATATAGACGTTTAGTTCTTCGAAGTAGCGTTTGTTTTTGTCGTACATTTGATCGAGCATCGTGATATCCTTCATCAAACCGAACTTGGCCCGGTCTAGATTATGGATGACCTCTTCTAAATAGACACTCATCTTTTCAAACTGTAACTTATAGTTCTCGGCTTTCTTTTTGGCCCGGCCGATGAGCGGCAGATTGTCCATGAAGCTCTTCTTCTCCGGCTGCAGCATGTCCGGGTCCATCTTGCGCACATTCTGCATCAAATCGGACAATAGCTTGCCGGCGTCACCGCCATCTTTCATCCGGACCTCAGTCAAGATTTGGTCCGAGAATTGCGACAGTTCACGTTGTACGTTCGAACCGAACAGCATGACGGAATCCGTCTTTTTAATATCAATCGACTCTGCGATGCGCGTGATGCGTTCCCGGTGCGCTTGTGGGACGTCGGCATTTACTTGAATGGCCGGCACCTCATGTTTCTCGGTCATCGCTGACCAGTCCACGGACGGGTCCGAAATCGCATCGGTTTCTGTCTTCGTTTTCGTTTGGGAAGTAAGTTCTTCTTCTGGCCATGACTGCCAGTTCGTTTCATTCGATGAAGTCATGCTTTTTTCTCCCTTCTGGTTGATCGGCCAATACTCTCTCCATCATAATCAACTCTCGTTCAAAATCGACCGCGTCATCTTCGAGGAGACGACTGCGCTGTTGTTTGAACTTGTCGACGATGAGCCGCATATTGGTCATCAACTGTTCACGTGTCTCTTCTTGAATGACGACTCGTTTTCCTTCTAGTTCTTTGAATTTCAATACGACCGACACGAGCGAGTCCAAATAGAACGTGAACAAGTCACGGACATGTTTGGCATCTTGAGGGTTCTCGAACAGCTCAGCGAACAGTTCGTGTGCTTCTTTCGAGACCGCCTTCATCTCACGCCGCACCTCGATGTCTTTAATCTCAGGCAAGACGCGGTCAATCTGTTGTAACTTCTCATAGCCTTGTTCAATCGTCCGCTGTAAAAATTGAAGCTCTAAATCATCTGTCGCTTCAAATTGGCGCACCGGCGCCGCTTCTTCGAGCGGTTTCAAGATGCGTGAACCGACGAACGGTTCGTCCTCGTCGAGCAACAGTTTCTTTTTGGCCCGCTTGGCGACAGGCGCCGGTGCCCGCTTCCTGCGTTTGCTGTTCGACCACACCTCGTTCAACACGAGCGCCCCGACGATGATAAACAACCAAGAGAAATCAAAAACGCTTATGGCAAAATATAGGATTGCCCCGGTCAGGGCCCATTTCATCCATGTTTTCATCCGTTTCACCTCGTCTCATGATACTTCTATTGTACCTTACGTGACCCTTCAAAAAAAGTTTCGTCATCTTTATAAGCTTAGCATAACGTTCCCGCGCGCTCTCTCGGTCGCAAGAACGAAAAGTATGGCCGATGACTGGACAAAAAACCTCCTGATTCGACGAATCAGGAGGTTTCTACGATTATAATGTGACCCACGTCGACACCATGACGACGGCAACCGTCACCGGAATGACGTACCGGATCAAGAAGTGCCAGATCGGGTACAACTTCACACCGATGTCTGACGTTTGAATCTCTTCTTTCAAAATGCGTTGGTCGACGATATAGCCGACGAAAATCGATGTCAAGAGCGCACCGACTGGCATTAAGACGTAGCTGACGATGTAATCCATCGAATCGAAGAACGTGCGACCGTTTAAGAACTGCATCTCGCTCATGACACCGAACGAGAGTGCCGATGGAATCCCGACTGCGAAGACGATGGCCGCTGACAACAGGGTGACGTTTCGCTTCGATATCGTTTGTTTCTTCTCGTTCAACTTGTCCGTCACACCGGCGACGACGACTTCAAGCATCGCAATCGATGATGTGATTGAAGCGAACGTGAACAAGAGGAAGAACAACACCATGAAGAATCCACCAAGCGGTACTTGGTTGAATACAGCCGGCAAGACAACGAAGAGAAGCGCCGGTCCTTCTGCCGGGTCAAGACCCGAAGCGAAGACGGCCGGGAATATCGCGAGGCCTGCGAGTAGCGAGACGGCAATATTCAAGAGAACAATCATGTTCGCTGAACGATTGAGCGTGCCTTTCGTCTGAATGTACGACGCGTACGTCAACATGGCTGCGACACCGAGCGATAGCGAGAAGAACGCTTGACCGAGGGCGAACAAGACCGATTCACCGGTCAAGGCAGAGAAGTCAGGTTGCAAGAAGAAGCGAACCCCTTCCATCGCTCCGTCAAGCGTCAACGAACGGATGACGAGCACGATGAAACTGACGAACAAGAGCGGCATTAAAATCTTGCTCATGCGCTCGATGCCAGCCTCGACACCTTTTAAGACAATCAAGAGCGTAATCAATAAGAACAAGAACTGACCGAACACGGCGATGCCTGGTGACGAAACGACATCTCCGAACACGGCACCGAACTCGTCAGGCGAACGTCCGTTCAATGTCCCGCTCAATCCGAGACCGACATAGATTAAAACCCAACCACCGATGACACTGTAGAATGAGAGCAATAAGAAACATGCGATGACGCCAAGGTAGCCGACGAGTGTCCAACGACGGTGTCCTAATTTTTTGAAAGCGAGCAGTGCCGTCTTTTGTGTCGAGCGTCCGACGATGAATTCACCAATCAATAACGGTAACCCGAGTAAGAGCGTGAACGCTAAAAACATGAGCAAAAAGGCGCCGCCTCCACTTGTGCCGGTGACATACGGAAATTTCCAGATTGCACCGAGACCAATCGCAGACCCTGCGGCCGCTAAGATGAATCCAATTTTTGAGGCGAACGAATTTTGCGCCATTACCATCCCTACTTCCTGTTTTCATATCTTTTTTCATAATAATAGTGAAATACTAACACGGTTCAGAAATGAGAACAACTAAAAACAGAGAAAAGTCTGAATTCTTTTCTCTGTCAGCAATTTTTATCGATTTTTAGTGTGACGGGACAAGAAATGACAACTCGCCCGGCAGGACATCGACGTCCAGCCGTTCCGCCTCGAAGTGCTCCCCATCGACGTCGATGAGTTGAGATTCACTCAAATGGACGGTCAGTTGAGACATCTGTAGATGCACCCATTCCTGAGACGACTGTTCGAGTCCGAGCTGTTGGGTCAACAATTGACGAATCATCGGGAAGCCGATGGCGGAACTATGGACGACCTCGACGAGTCCGTCCGTGAACGACTGGGTCGGGAGTTTCGTCGGTACCGTCCCGAGATAAGCCCCGTTCCCTACATATAGGAAGCTGACTGGTCCATCGTGGACGACTTCCCCACCGTGTTCGATGCGAACATCGAATGGATCGAGTTCACGAAACTGCCGGATCGTCGCTAAAAAGTAACCAATCGACCCGAGTGATTCTTTCTGTAGCGGATCGATTTGTCTCGACGCGTCCGCGATCAGGCCGACCCCGATGAAGTTGAGCCCGTACCGTTCGTTGACTCGCATCACATCGACCGATTGCGCGTAACTCATCTTGAACAAACGGGCCGCCTCGATCGGTTCGACCGGTAGCGCGAGGGCACGGGCAAAATCATTACACGTGCCGGCCGGAATCAAACCGATTGTCGGCCGTTCATCTCGCGGAAGCTTCATCAAGCCATTGACGACCTCATGTAGCGTCCCGTCCCCGCCGATGACAATCAAGTGCTCGTAAGCCCCGCTCTCTTCGGCGAAGCGACCGGCGTCTCCTTGCGCGAGCGTCTTCCGAATCAAAATCTCATCGTATAACGATTCAATCGTCCCGACGACCTCACCGAGCATCGTCTCGTTCCCGCCAGACGTGGGATTGGAGATAATCAATGCTCTCATAACAGACCAGCCTGCTCCAAGAAGTCCTTCGCGACGTCGTACGCCCGTTCATTCCCGTACGCGACGCGACGGTTCAATTCAGACATCTCTTCGTCAGTAATTTTACCACCCAATTGGTTGAGGGCATCCTCGATTTCCGGATGTTCATCGAGCGTCTCTTGTTTCACCAACGGAGCTCCTTGGTAAGGTGGGAAGAACTGTTGGTCGTCCTCGAGGACAAGCAATTCGTTCTCGGCGATATCCGGGTCGGTCGCATACGCATCGACGAGGTTGACGTCTCCACGTGCGATGGCACGATAGCGCAACTTTTGTTCCATCGAGACGACCGACGGGAAATCGAGACCATACGCTTGTTGCAGTCCCGGGTATCCGTCTTCACGGTCTGTGAACTCGAGCGTGAATCCGGCCTTAATATCCGATTGAACGTTTCGTAAATCCGAGATGGCGGTGATGTCTTCTTGCTCGGCATAGTCGCGTGGGATCGCGATGGCGTATGTGTTGTTGAACTGCATCGGTTCAAGCAACGCATAGCCGTCATCGGCGAGCGCGTCCCGAGCCTGTTCATACACTTCACGGGCATCGTTCGAGTTCGGTGTCTCTTTCACGAGACTCGCGAGCACCGTTCCTGTGAATTCTGGATAGATGTCGACATCGCCTGATTGTAACGCGCCCCAGACGAACGTCGTCTCTCCGAAGTTTGGACGGACGGATACAGACAAATCAGTCTGATCTTCAATCAACAGCTTATACATGTTCATTAAAATCTCAGGCTCTGGCCCGAGTTTCCCCGCGATGACGAGGTCGGTCTGTTGCGTGCGACCGAAGGCTAGCGGGGCCGCGACGATGAGCGCCAACACGGTCGAGACGGCAATCAATTTCGTCTTGTTCCGGGTTGCCGTCGCCCCTTCCATTTGGCGTAGCAAGAAATCGAACAACAAGGCAAGGATGGCGGCCGGGATTGCCCCGAGGAGAATTAAGTAATTGTCGTTTCGGTTGATGCCGAGAAGGATTAACGTCCCGAGCCCACCTGCGCCGACGAGGGCGGCGAGGGTCGCCGTTCCGACAATCAGCACCATCGCCGTTCGAATCCCGGCCATGATGACCGGTAGCGCGAGCGGGAGTTCGACTTTCATCAAACTTTGGTTCGGTTTCATCCCACAAGCCCTGGCCGCTTCGATGAGCGATTTATCGACCTCGTTCAGCCCGGTGAAAGTATTTCGTAAAATCGGGAGCAAGGCATATAACACGAGGGCAATCGTCGCCGGTAAAGCACCAATCCCGACGAGCGGAATCATAAGACCGAGGAGTGCCAAAGAAGGAATCGTTTGAATGATGGCGGTAACGCCGATGGCGGTCTCGGCCACTTTCTTGCGACGCGTCAACCAAATCCCGAGCGGAACGGCGATTAAGACGGCTATCAAAAGTGATACGACGGAGAGCTGCAAGTGCTCAATCAGCGCCTCGACGAGTTCGCCACGCCGGTTTTGAAATGTCTCAAGCATCTACCTCACCTCTTCCACGTTGTGTAAAGTCGAGGACGAACGGATCCGTACTCGCTCTAATTTCATCTGGAGTACCGATAACGACCAATTCGCCATCACGCATCAAGGCGATGCGATCCCCAAGTTTCATCGCTTCTTGCATGTCATGGGTCACGAACAGAATCGTCTTCCCGAGCTCATCGTTCAAGCGTTTAATATCATCTTGAAGCTGACCTCGGCTAATCGGATCGAGCGCCGAGAACGGTTCATCCATCAAGATGACTTCCGGGTCGGCTGCAAGCGCCCGCAGTACGCCGACGCGTTGTTGCTGTCCACCGGATAGTTCCGTCGGCTTTTTCATTCGTAAGACCGGATCCAGCCCTGCAATGTTCATGAGTTCGGTCACGCGGTCCTTCGTCTTCTGTTTAGGCCATTTCAATAATTCGGGAACGACAGAAATATTTTCCTCGACCGTTAAATGAGGGAATAAGGCAATTTGTTGAAGCACATAACCAATGTTGCGTCGCAACTCGTATATATCGAATTGATAAATCTCTTTCCCGTCGATGAGGATTTTTCCATCTGTATGGTCAATCAGTCGATTCACCATCTTCATCGTCGTCGTCTTCCCGCACCCCGATGGCCCGATTAAGACAAAAATCTCTCCTTTACGGACTGTCAAATCCAAGTCTTTGACGGCTAGCGTCCCGTCTTCGTAGCGCTTGGACACATTTTGAAATTCTATCAACTCTACCCCTCCTCGGCTCGTAACTTTTTCATGAAAGTCAAATATTAGTTTGCCCGTTTCCAACGTTTGTTAAACAATCGGACGTGCTATCTGGTGCGTATGGACACTGCCGGTAAGCAAAATCATGAAGCAAGGCACAAAAAAGGTCCTCCTAAAGGAGAACCTGCTGTTATGGAAGTGTAATCGTGATGTGGCGACGACCCCAGTTGATGGCCTCGTCTTTCGTGTCGACGAGCAAGTCGACGATATTTCCTTTGATGCGTCCACCCGTATCCAAGGCAATCGCTTGACCGACACCTTCGATTTGAACAATCGTTCCAAGTGGGATGACGGCTGGATCGACTGCGATGATACGCATGCCGTTATAGAAAATCGAATCCGTGACATCATGACCGGTTGCCGTCAAGACGCGGCCCCCGTATGAGCCGTTATCGGCTGCATCGTTCGTGTACGCCGTCGACTCGGCTTGAATGGAGCGTCCTGTCGTCGAGACTGGAGTTGCAGTCGTTGTCGACACCGTCGATTGCTTTTTCGAAGTTGCGGCTTGATGTTTCGCTTCTTCTTGTCGTGCCTGCTCGGCAGCGACACGTTTTTCTTCGGCCAAACGTTCTGCTTTTGCTTCACGCTCTGCCTGCTCTCGCTCGGCTTTCTCTTCGGCGACCCGTTTTTCTTCCGCAATCCGTTTCGCTTCAGCGACACGTTTTTCTTCCGCGATCCGTTTCTGTTCGGCTAGTCGTTTTTCTCGTGCAATCTTTTGCTGGCGTTCTTGCTCGATCGCTTTTCGTTCCAATTCAAGTGGGTTTTGGACAATTTTTTGTTCCGTCCCAATCCCGATTTGGGCGGCATCGGCCGTCGCGGCAAACGCGAACGTTCCCACAGCCATAAGTAGGACAGTCATCATATATTTTAAGGAATGCATAATCAATAGGTCAGCACCTTTCTCGTCATCTAACGAACAGGAGTTAATTTACCATGCCCGTCCGACCCCGAGAAGGGATTTTGATGAAGTGAAATATTTCTGACACATCGACTCTCTGTCGGTTACAATCTGTAACATTTACATGAAACATAGCGCTACCAAGCATTTTTATAAAAAATTACAGATTCGTTACAACACGACGTGTAACAAATCTGTAATCTGATT
Source organism: Exiguobacterium chiriqhucha RW-2 (assembly GCF_000416965.1). GTDB lineage: Bacteria > Bacillota > Bacilli > Exiguobacteriales > Exiguobacteriaceae > Exiguobacterium > Exiguobacterium chiriqhucha. The sequence continues at coordinate 499,990 of NZ_ATCL01000020.1, read as the reverse complement.
GTCATTCTGTTTCAGCTTCGGTCGAGCGCAAATCGTGAGGTCTTACCATGCCCCAAGGTGCCACGTCGACGTCCACTTCGAACGTCTTCGCCCCTTCGATTGCTGATGTCTCTTCCTCAGCGACACGATACGAACTCATATCATCAATATATACTTGGCGGTCGTAATAGTTGGCCCGAGTGCCTCCGAAAAACGGCCGTGAACTGACCCGGTCAATGGTCGCATATCCATCGTCCCCCGTTTTGAATGAGACGTATACTGTCCCTGACTCGACATCTTGTTTTCCTTCGAACGAGTCATACTCCAAATAGACGAAGTCTCCGAAAAACGGGTCGTACGGTTCGTAGGAAGTCGCTTTGAACGTATATGTCTCACCGAACCAGGAGACCGCATAGACGAGCAGTATAAACCCGACGGCAATCAACACTTGCACAATCGGTACTAGCCAAGGCGTCAATCGTTTCATGTCTGAGCATCCCCTCTCGTCGTACGACTACGGCTGCGCCACCACAAGGCTAGCGACAATGCGAAGACGATCAATGCTCCGATGAGGAAGAACAGTGAAATATCGAGTTTATCCCAAACATAGATGAAGTAGATCGTCATTTGAACGAGCAAGAAATAGATGAAGGCGAGCACGATCGGTTTGCGATTATGGTCTTGATAGACGAGATAAGCGAGGGCGACCGCTTCAAGCAGGATGGCCAGCAAGATGCCCGAATCCTCGAACAATGAGAAGGGGATGACGGCGAGCAGGCTGACCCACATCAAATCTGGACGTCGGTGCAACAAATAGACGGCGACGAGGACGACCGAAAGGATTGTCGCCTCGATGACCGACGGCGTTCGTTGCGACAACCAGCCTTCCGTCGCATTAATCAAATAGCCGATTGATAGGACGGCTGCGACGAAAAGGTACAGATAGTTCCATTGGGCCCGCTCCCGATAAACGAGAAACAAGACGTGTAGCGCAGCGAGTGCCCATAACGGCCAAAAGCGGCCTTCATAGTCGGCGTACTGACCAATCGTGATCAATAGGCCGTAGAAGCCGAACCAGGCGAAAATGCGATCGAGCTCGTTGTCCCCATAATGGAACCAGACCCACGTCACGATCAATCCGAACGCAATCAACGTGATGCCGATGCCTTGAAAACTATTCGTGATTGCCAAAAAGCCAGCGAGTGCGGCCAAGAACGTGAAAATCGGATGTTTGAAAATCAATTTGTGCATGACGGCGACGGCAAGGAATAACCAGAATAAGAACGGAATTTGCGAGGAAAGATTATACGTCGAGAAAATGACGATCATCGTGGCGACGAAAAAGGCGACGCCTAACAGTCGGAATAGCGTGACATAGCGTGACGCTTTCACTTGCAGGCGTTCGGCGGTCACATACATCCCGACCATAAACACGAGGAAAATGGCGACTTTCACAAGATCAGGAATCGCTTGCCAATTGGCCGCGACAAAACTGAATAGACTAAGTGCGAGCAAAATCGATCCGATAATCACAAGAATAGGCGGTTTGTGCTCACGTTTGTCACCGACCGCCAACTTCTTATGTTCATACTCGACCAAGCGCTGACCGGTCACTTCATCCAGTAAACCGGCCTCTTCCCATTCACGAACTTTTTTGTCAATGGACACCTGAATCATCCCTTTCGATTAAAAGGTCAGCTGGCGCGTTCGATCAATTCCAAATCTTTTTTCAGTAAAACTTGCTTCTCGAATTCGAGACCAAGCTGTTGAAATTCTTCCATGATGGAAACGTCCCCGATGACCGTATTGGTCAATACGGCAGTCACTTCTGCGACCCAACCTTCACGAGTTGACTTGACGATATCACCCACAACGAATTCTACAGACACACCCATTCACTTCCAATCTTAAATTTGTTTCTATCATTATAACGAAATTATATCGGTTTGAATACGTTTTCTTTAAGCCGTTTAATAAATTGTGTCAAAATTTTTCCAGTCAATCCCCAAATAATGTAGTCTTCATGTTCATAAAAAGGTTCTCTCATTTTAATTACCCGTTTTTCGTACGCTTTAGCATTCGCCATCCGGTCAAACGGAATATTTTGATCAGGATTCATCGTCCATTCCATCTCGCCGTGGAACGGGTCGAGCAACAGCAACGTCTCGACCGGGATTGAGAACAGATGGTCGACTTCATCGGTGTGACGGACGTCTGGGAGCTTCGGAATCACTCCGACGAACGGATAGATCAGTTGCCGATGTGGCGTTGCGAGGGGTTGCAGGCGACCGATCACTTCAATCTCTTCCATCGCGAGCAATAGCTCCTCACTCGTCTCACGAACAGCCGCCTCGACCGGGGTCTCGCCAGGATCGAGACGGCCGCCCGGGAATGAGATTTCTCCAGGCTGGCGCCGCATCGTATGGGCGCGCACTTCAAAGATGACATGCCACGCTCCATCGACCTCGACCAAAGGAATCAATACGGCAGCCGTCTGTTCATAATTCTCTTCCATCGAAAAACTGTCACGCAATTGTTGTTCCGTGATCCACGATTGTTTCATGTTCTCCACCTCATTCTCTATGTTTCTACAGTTCCACCGTTGTCTCCTCGTTTAAACGCATCAAATGTCGGAAATATCATTATTAATGATAGGAGATGGTAGATGTGGTGGACAAACAAGTTGATGTATTGATTGTCGGGGCGGGCCCGACCGGACTCACGCTCGCGCTGACGTTAGCCAGATATGGAATCTCATTTGAAATCATCGATCGCAAGACGACACCGTCGAACAACTCCCGCGCCATCGGGATTCAACCGCGGACGATTGAAGTCTTCTCTCGTCTCGATGTCGCCAAAGAAGTGCTCGACCGGGCGCGGACCATCGAGAAAGGAAATCTATATTTTTCAGGACAATGGACGGCCAAGCTCGAATTTTCCCGTCTCGTCACGCCCTATCCGTTCGTGACGTTGCTCCGTCAAAACGAGACCGAAGCAATTCTCGAGGCGGCGTTAAACGAGCACGGGCATTACGTCCAGCGTGGGGAAGCGCTCGTTTCGCTGACACATTACCCGTCTCGTGTGCTCGCACATTTGGAGTCAGACTCAAACCGGACAATCGAGGCCAAATATGTCGTGGCGGCCGACGGAGCGAACAGTACGATTCGACGCATGCTCGCTCTGCCATTCAGCGGAAAATCGTTTAAGGAATCGTGGGTGCTCGCCGACATGAAAGCTAAATGGAACATCTCGCGTGAAGAGGTGCATATTTTCTTTTCGGACCGCGGTGTATTGGAAGTCTTCCCGCTCACGGACGACACGATTCGCATCACCGGCAATCTCGCGAGCGATGAGTCGTTCAACGAGGCGGAATTGCGTGAGTTGATCGAACAGCGCAGCCATATGGATGTCGAAATCGACGAGGTCGAATGGTTCTCATTGTTCCGGGTCCATAACCGCATGGTTGACTCATTCATTCACAATCGCGTCATTCTCATGGGTGACGCCGCCCATATCAATTCACCTGTCGGCGGACAAGGGATGAATACCGGCATCGCCGATTCGTTCAACCTCGGCTGGAAGCTGTGGCTTCATTTGAAGGCGGGTGCCCCGTTCCGCGTCGTCGATTCATATCGCGATGAGCGCGAACATGTGGCCCGTAACGTCCTGCAGACGACGAACGTGGCGACCGAAGTGTTGCAGACGACGCTCCCAGTCCTACTGCCGTTCCAAGCACTAGGCGCCGACGTCTTTACGCGCGTCAATCTCATCAACCAAAAAATCACGGAACGGATTGCCCAGCTACACTTGTCGTATCCTGGACATTCCCGCGTCCCGTTCTTACGCGTCACCGAAGGCAAAATCTTCCCGGAAATCGAGATTATCCGGACGGACGACGGGCTCCGCACGAAGATTTCAGAAGTCGCCGACGGCCGCTTCCAAGTGCTCGTGCTCGACGACGATAAACGGGACGCGAGCGCGTTGTATGACTATTTGAACGACCATCAATCGTTCTTCCAAATCATCACGCTGTCGAAGACGAGCCGTCCCTTCTTCGATCAAGGCAACGAGCTCGCGAAATCGCTGTTCATGAAACGCGGCGTCCTCGTCATCCGTCCAGACGGTTATCTGCTCCACAAGCAGCGGCACCTTCGCCCGGAAGCGCTACAAGCGACGATGGCAGCTTGGTTGCCGTCCCCATAACAAAAGCTCCACTCGGATTTGAGTGGAGCTTTTGTTTACGCTTGATTGTAATAAAGCGTCCCTGGTTTCGACAGCGTCAAGTCATAAAACGCCTCGAACGCTTCGATATCTTCCAACTTGCGAAAATCGACTTTGTCCGTCTCTTCATTCGGGATTGCGACGATGATGCCATCATCGGTCTGTTTGATCATCCCGGTCTGTCCGTTATGGATGCGGATGTAGAGCACGTGCTTGTCTTCTAGCAGCGTCACGGCTTCGCGACGCGATTGAATCGTTGTTTTCATAGTCATCCCCCACTTTCTTTTGAGTATACCGGTCCATCGTTGTTGCTTTCAAGCGGTTGCGCCCTTAAAATTATGTAAAGAAGGGGTTGAACGCTTTGAATTTGGAAACTATTTTAATTATCGTCTTAGGCATCACATTCGTCGTGCTCGTCTCGATCCGCGCCGTCCGCAACTTGCAGTGGGTCCGCTTCGGTGAGGCGTTCGGCAAACAAGGCGAGGCGCTACTTGACGACTATACGTACTTAACAGAACAAGGCATCACGTGTCGCGTCGAGCACGGTTTACCGACCGGCCGCCTGTTCCGCCCGCTCGCCAAAAACTTGGACGACCGGGTCGCCTTGTTCGTCCATCGCAAAGACGAACAGAAGGCTCGACAATTATTGAAATAAAAACGGCGCTTAAACTACAGCGCCGTTGTGTCAGGCTGTAGACATTAACATCGTCTGCAGCCTTTGTATTTGTCCGACCGGGCACAATGAAAATGGCGCTGACTCTTCAGCGCCATTTTCATTTATGTACTTGCCGCTCCGAGCAATAGTAGGCGATATGTTTAATCGTCGCCTCAGACAACAGCTCGAGCTTCGTCTTCGTGATGACATCGTCAATCACATCGAACGTCTCGGCACAGTTCGCTTTGATGCGTTCCACTTTGAGACGTGGTGTCTCCGGGAATATTAAAAATGACGTGACGGGAACAGCTTGTCCGCATTGCCTCTTCAAGACACTCCGGACGTGCTTCGTCATCCGCTCAAGTTCTTCCATCGGATGCGGATAGATGTTTTTCCAACCGAGCGGCGTCTCGAGACGACAATCTCGGTTCGTCATATGGACGGCCGACGTCGTCCGGTTGATGCGGACTAAAAAGACGCCCTTCGGTCCGACCAACACATAATCGAGCACGTCATCGCCGAGCTGGACGTGTTCAATCATCATCCAATCAAAGCGACATGTATGACGAATGATCTCGACGATCTCGTCCGTGTACGATTTCGGTGGTGTGATGACTTCTTCTTTCGTGCGGAACAAGCCTTTCGTCTGTCGTTTCTCAGGTTCTTTCTTGACGGCCGTCAATACTTGTAACATCTTCTCCACCTCCTCCCTTTATTCGCTTGGACCGACCTGTTTTCCGAAGACGGCCTTTTCTAAATTCGAGATGCGTCGCAACATGTCATAGTTCGACGCGACAGGCTGGGCCGGTTTGACCGGTTCTGCTGCTTGTTCGTTCGAACCGCGACGAAGCGACTCGTTCTCTTGGCGCAACCGTTCGATTTCTTTCGTCATCTTCTCGTAATCGCGGATGACGACGTCCAAAAACTGGTCGACTTCTTCTTGTGAGTAGCCACGGAGGGCGGTTTTGAATTCTTGTTTATAAATGGCTTCAGCTGTTAGTTCGGTCTGCATGATTTTCACTCCCAATGTTGTTCCCATTGTTTTTCTTCTTCGATTACACGTAACTCTTCCGGCGTAATCAAGAATAACTCCATCTGGTGTTTTCGTTTAGCCCCTTCGACGAGAAAACGAGGGCTTCCCCCCGTCTCTTCGTCATACAGCGTGATTAATCCTGCTGCTTTGTCCAAAAAGAAGGCGGTTTTTGCGCGCAATTGGCTCGGGTCCTCGTACGGACGTTGGGTCAGCGGTTCAAAAAAGTCAGCCTCGAGCTGCAAGCGGATGAACAGTTCTTGTTCAAACGGCTTGTACTTCTCTTCCATCTGTAAAAAAGGTGGAAACACGGCAATTTTGATTGGATAAGATTCTCTTAACTCTAACAATACTTCTCCAGCCCACAATTCACAACCGTTCGTGCCACTAAAGATGAACCATTCGGCCCCAAGCTCGATCGCTTCCATTATTTTTCGCTCGTAAGCTTCTTTGATGATATCGATGCCAGGATGGTCGGCTTTGAAGATGCCGAGCTCATGTGGACGATATCCTGTGATGGCGACAACTTTCATGACCGCTTCCTTTCTAACCGATTCATCCGGTGACGGAGTGCCCGCATCTCGGTCAAGGCGGTCTGTCGAAGCACCGTCTCTTTCCGTTCCGAGAGCGTCAGCGCCTGCTCGGTGAACGTGATGGCTCGGTTGATGTCTTTTTGATGATGTTCGGCATATTTCGCCAACTCGACGAATGCCTCGACCGTACCGACCTGTTCGAACAGCGGCAACGCCTGCTCCATCTGGCCGGTCCGTTTTAACAGCAGGGCTTGACGCATCAAGGCACGTTTCGTCGGTTGTTCAAGCCGCTCATATTCTTGAAGCGCCGCCTCGGCGTTACCGAGATCGTTCAACCAGTGGGCCCGCTCTTCCCCGAACGGCGTCTCATCGGCTTCGACGAGATGACAGAGCCGTTTATAGAGTGAGACAAGACTCAAACAGTCAGCATGGTGGTGTTCGATGACGGGCTGGATGATATCCGGTTCCCGTTCTTTCACGTATTGAAAATAGTGCATCGGCGCCAAAAAGCCAGGCATGTCGTCCGTCCGGGCATGACCGAAGTGGGCCTCGACCGCTTTGAGCGAGACCGATTCAAGTGTCGGTTTCAACAGACGACGTGAGGCATGCAACAAATCGACGTGGCCGACAGCCGGGAGCGCCTTCACTTTCGAACGGACAAACGTATGCCTTGTTTTGATTTGGGGCCAGTCGAACGACTTGCCGTTATACGTCACGAAACGAACCTCGTCGCCGATGTCATTCAAGAAGTGATAGTAGAACGCCGTCTCGAATGCCGGGTGCGGCAACACGTACTGAATCATCTCCAGATGATCGTCTTGGAAGCGCGCGAAGCCGATTAAAAAGATTGAGGTGCCGGAGCCGCGAAGCCCGGTCGTCTCGGTGTCCATGAACAATACCTGTTCAGATGGCACATCGACTTGAAAGAACGGATGGGTCGATGTCGCGAGCGAGGCTTTCGCCTCTCCGAACGTATAATCATGATACGTCTCATCGAGTGGATAAATCTGTTTCAAGCGGACGCACCACTCTTGTTCGAACGTCAAAATCTCTCCGCCGCGCTCGCGCCACTTCGCCTGTTCGACGTCGTCCGGCGTCACGGTCACCTGTTTCGGTTCATTCGTTTTAATGAGTCGTGATAGTTTTGCTTTCATATCGTTCCTTTCAATGCTTGCAACTGTCTGACGACCTGCTGTTTAAAGTCACCGTAGCCGATCATTCCGACACAGCGCGGACAACCGCTCTCGCACGGACAATCGTCGACCGTTCGAATGGCCGCATCCAAGACCTCATCGGCGTCGCGATAAAGTGCTTCGCTCAGCCCGATGCCGCCCGGATAACGGTCATATAAATAAACGGTCGGTTTATTTGTATGCGTCGCTTTCATTTGAATCGTCGTGAACAGATCGAGCGTGTCACACATCAAATAGAGCGGGGCTAGGCGTCGCAACAGATCGCTGACCGCCTCGAGCTGGTCTTCCATGTCGGCTTCCGAATAGGCGAACCGTTCGTCGAGCGTGAACCATGTCGCGGTCGTATGAAGTTCCCGCTCCGGCAAGTGAATCGGTCCGGAACCGATATTCTCATGCGTCCCGAACTTGATTTTCTTGAACAGGGTCGCCATCGCGATGACCGACACTTCCCCGAACGTCTTCACGCCGGTCGTCTTGTTCTCTTCCAACACTTTCAGTTCGACTGCCAAATTGGCGTCCGTATAGTAGTCGACGTCGACGCGTCGGACGTACGCTTTCTTCTCTTCGAAGTCGAGACGTTCGACTTGATACTGCTCGGCGCCATGTAAATAGATGGCTTCGTCGTGGAGCAACGTCATCGCGCTGAACGTATCCATCTCACCGATGACTTGGTTCTTCGCGGTTTGATCGACGATGACGACGTTCTCTTGGTCACTCGTCCGAAGCGAGATGTCATGGGCCGGGAACGCATCAGTCATCCAATAATATTTATCGGCCCGTTCATGCAAGATGTGGGCGTCCGTCAAGAAATCGAGAATCTCTTCCGTCTCGACCGTGCCGAACCGCTCCCCTTTCTGGAAAGGCAGTTCGAAGGCGGCACATTTCATATGATCGACGAGGATGATTAAATTGTTCGGGTCGAGACGAGCCGCTTCCGGAGACCGGTCTAAAATCAAATCGGGCTGTTCGACGACGAGTTGGTCGAGCGATGACGATGAGGCGACGAAGATGACGAGCGCCTCGGAATGACGGCGTCCGGCCCGGCCGGCTTGTTGCCACATCGAGGCGACCGTTCCCGGATAGCCGTTCAACACACACGCTTGCAATTGGCCGATATCGACGCCGAGTTCAAGCGCATTCGTCGAGACGACGGCCTTAATCTCCCCGTTACGGAGCCGGCGCTCGATTTCGCGACGCTCCGACGGCAAGTAACCGCCTCGGTACCCGACAATCGACTTTGGACCGAGCTCGCGCCGCGTCAATTCTTGTAAATACGTCAACAACACCTCGACCCTGACGCGTGAGCGGGCGAAGACGATCGTTTGGATGTCCGCCTCGACCAATTTTGAGGCGATGCGCTTCGTCTCGAGCGTCGCGCTCCGGCGAATGCCGAGCGCTTCATTGACGACGGGCGGGTTATAGAAAATCAAATGCTTCTTACCTTGTGGCGCCCCGTTATTGTCGACGAGGACGACGTCTTCTTCCGTCAACAGTTCAGCCAGCTCGACCGGGTTGGCAATCGTCGCCGACGTCATAATCCATTTCGGATGACTCCCGTAATAGGCGCAAATCCGTTTCAGGCGGCGGAAGACGTTGGCGACATGGCTACCGAACACGCCGCGATACGTATGAAGCTCATCGACGACGATATACTCCAAATTCTCGAACAAGCGAATCCATTTCGTATGATGCGGCAAGATGCCAGAATGCAACATATCTGGATTCGTGATGACGATATTGCCGGCGTCCCGTACTTTCGTTCGGGCTGCCGGTGCCGTGTCGCCATCATAAGTGAAGCAACGCAAGTCGCCCTCGAGCGCTTCGACCATCTCCATCAAATCGCTGTTTTGGTCTTGAGCGAGCGCCTTCGTCGGATACAAATAGAGCGCCCGAGCGTTCGGTTGTTCAATCATTTTCGACAGGACGGGTAGATTGTAACAGAGCGTCTTCCCGGATGCGGTCGGTGTGACGATGACCGTCGAGTTCCCACGCGACGTCTGCTCGATTGCTTCTGCTTGATGGGTGTACAGTTGTTCAATTCCCCGGCCATGCAGCACCCGGACAAGATCTGGCGGCACACTCGACGGAATCGGTGCGTAGCGGGCCGGTTTCGCCTCGACTGTATGCCAATGTGTCACGTTTTGAGAAAAGCCCGGGTCGGTCTTGAGCGTATGGATCATTTCTTCCACGGAACGTTTTTTCCGCATGAGGTTCACCTTCTTTACGATTTCGAAGGTGCGAGTCGCTCCACGATTGCTTTCACTTCGCCGATCCGTTCATCGCGTACGAGCCGATGGACAGTAGGTAAACGCAGCACATCCATTTCTTTGAAGGCGTCGGCAACATGTCCATTCTCTTCTTCGAGTCGAATGATCGCATCGTCATACAACCGTTGCGTCGACCGTCCGAACAAGACGATGGTATGTAGCTTCGTGCATTTCGAATGAACGGCTTGCAAGTGTTTCGTGTAACGCTGCACCGCTTTATGATAATCTTCATGCGTCGAGAGCGCTTGACGCTTGCCCCGCAGAAGTTCTGGATAGAATGTTTCGTCGCCGAGGAACATCGTCTCGACGCCGATTCGTTTCAAATAAGGATGGCCACTGGCCTCGGCCACAGCTTGATCATCAATCAAACGTCCGAACGGAATCGACTCCTCGACGAGCAATCGGCTCATTTTCAAGCCGTTGATACCGTGTAACGGAATACCTAAATCATCGTCTTGCAGTCGGTCGATCACAAACAACACTTTCATCTTGCGTTTCAGTGAGAGTTGTACCATGTGTCACCATCCTATTCGCTTTCTTTTCATTATAGCAAACGAAACAGAAAAACAGGGCGCTGATGTCGCCCTGTTTGCTGTGAGTCGGTTTTAGTCACGACCACCGTTGCCATTCCCGTTGCCGTTACCCTGGCTATTCGAGTCTGTCGATTGACGGCTGACGTCTCCATTCGTATCCGCTTCCCCATCAGTCTCATCGGCTGGTGGTTCTTCTTCGGTCGGTGGTTCCGTATTCTCGTCTTCGGTGTTCGTGTCGTTGCCGTTATTCTCATTGTTTTCGCTGTTTTCATTATTCTCGTTATTGCCGTTGTTCTCAGTATTTTCGCCATCGGTCGGTTCGCCTTCCTCTTCAGGCGGCGTCTCTTCCGTGGCTGGTTCTTCTTCCTCTTCGGCCGGAGGCTCTTCGCCTCGTTCGACCGTGTAAGACGTTTGAAGTGGGCTCGATTGTTGATCACCGACGAGCGCATTCGTCGCGTTGGCGACAATCGTGAACGTCGTCTGCCCTTCCGCCAGACCGGCGATGGCGATGCTCGTGTCTTCGGTCGTCCCGACGACACGTTCGCTACCGTCCGGACGTGTCTCCGTCACGGTGAAAGAAAGACCTTGATAGCCAGCGGCTTGTACTCCTTGTGTGTCATACGACCACGAGAGTGTGCCTGTCTCACCTGGCACATCATAGTCAATCGATGCGCCGGTCGGAGCGGCCAGTTTATCCGGCTGTAAATCTTTCGGTTTCGTCCCTTTGACGTACAACTCATTGCCGAGCGAGAGCACCGATTCCGGTTGCTGGAAGCGGTCCGGTTGTCCCGTCGCGTTCGTCACTTCTTGCATCATATACTCGAAATAGTATTGGGCGTAGTTCGGCTTCATCACAGATACAGGTGTGGCGCTGGAACGACCCGTCCATACCGAGATTGAGTAGTCGGTCGTATATCCGGTGAACCATTTATCCTTCTCGTCGCCCTCTTCATCGGTCGTTGTTCCGGTCTTCCCGGCAACATCCCACGGGAACGCACCAGGCTCATACGTGCCGTTCGAACCGCTGACGACGTCACGGAGCATGTCCGTTAACATATACGCTGTATAGTCTTCCATCGCCTGCTTCGCCTTGATTGGCGAATTGATCGTCGATCCGTCGTTGAACTCGATTTTTTGAATCAAGTGCGGCTTCGTGTACATCCCGTTCGTCCCGAGCGCAGCGTAAGCAGCCGCCATTTGCGTCGTGCTTGCTTCCGCCGTCCCGAGTGCGTTCGACGCGTTCATCTCGTCGCCTGACATCGACGGTTCGATGCCGACGTTCTCGACGAACGATTGAATCGCGTCTTGGCCGAACTCGTCGCGTACTTCATAAAAGGCACGGACGGCCGGGGTGTTACCGGAAATCGTCAAGTAATAGCGCATCGTATTCGCGCCGCGGAAACCTTCGTAATAGTTTAGTGGCTTATAGTTATCGTCCTCGTCAAACGCTTTATCAATCAACACTTTCCCCGTCGACCATTGCGCATTCTCGATGCCTGGACCGTAATCGAAGAACGGCTTCGCCGTGGAACCGATTTGACGTTTCTCACGCGAATAGTCGCGATAGTTCTTATCGCCTTGTTTCGCTTGTTCGCTGTCAATGACGGCGACGATTTCACCCGTCTTCGTATTCAGCACGGTCGCACCCATACGAAGATCTTCTGGGAACTGATCTGCAGGAAGATTGACGTTATTGTTTTTGATGTCGCTGTTGAACTTCGTATGCAACTCTTTATTGATTGACGTGTATACTTTCAAGCCCGTCCCGTAAATATCGGCCTGCTCGAGACCGTAGTCTTCTTCGAGCTCGGCCTGGACGCGGGCGTAAATCGAACGTGTATACGACTCTTCTTCCGATTGGGCACCCGGCGAGATGATATCCGCAATCTCGACGTCGAGCGCCTCATTGTATTGTTCTTCCGTGATGTGACCGTCACGCTTCATCGAAGAGAGCACTTGCTCTTGACGGTAACGCGTGAGCTCTTGGTCACCACTGATTGGGTCATAGGCGCTCGGACGTTGCGGGAGACCGGCCAAGATGGCCGCCTCTTGATAGTTCACTTCCGAGACCGGCTTATTGAAGTATGTCTTCGAAGCCGCTTGGACACCCCATGCCCCTGAACCATAATAGTTCTTGTTCAAGTACATCTCTAAAATCTGTTCTTTCGTGTATTCGCGCTCAAGTTTGATGGCGAGCCACTGCTCTTGCAGTTTCCGTTTCAACTTTTTATCCGTTGATAAGAACGACTGCTTGACGAGCTGTTGCGTGATCGTCGAACCGCCTTCGGCCCCGAAGCCGTCGGTCACGTTCGCGAGCACGGCACCGCCGATGCGACGCAAGTCGACCCCGTTATGTTCATAGAAACGACGGTCCTCGATTGAGATGACCGCTTGTTGCATCACTTCCGAGATATCGTCAATCGAGACGTACTCGCGAATCTGTCCGTTCTCTTCGAGCGGTTCACCTTCAGCCGATAGCAGCTGAATCGGGTACGTATCGACCAATTTCTCTTCATCGAGCGGTGGTGCTGTCGCGATCGCATACGCGGTGTATGCGCCGCCGGCGATGACGCCGATGATGAATAAAATCCCTAAAATCGTTATTATGCGTCGAAACTTCGACTTCTTCGCTTTTGGTTTCGGCTTTTTGGCCGCTGGTTTACGTTTATTGGTCGTCGTGTCTTGTCGACGTGCCATCCGACTTCGTTCCATTCACGCTTCACTCCTTCTATTTCAATCGAGCCATGCTTCGATCGCCGTCAAATAATCGATGGCCGGCATCGCCCGGGTTGGAACTTCAATTGCTTCTTGCTCGATATAGGAGAGCGGAATCGACTTGCGTCCTGATTCGCGCTGTTCCCACCAGACTAATAATTGCTCCGTTGATAACACATATTGCGTATTATAGCGGCTAAACCGAATGATGACAAAACAAATCCCTCCATGCCGCTCACACTCGCGCATGTGGTGGATTTGGTGGTCGTGGAAGTTTCCGAGCGGAAACGACGTTTTATTGTTCGTCTCTTTTGCCTCGAAATCGATATACTTGCCGCGATACACCCCATTATAATCGGTCGTCGATGCTTGCTTGAAATACGCTTCGGTTACTTTCGCCGCGCTCCGTTTCGGATAATCGACTTTCACGATTTGCAGCGGCGTCGGTTTCTTATGGATGACCGCCCGACTGTGGAGCCGATAAAACTCGTTCGTGTCGTTCAGCAGCGTCTCGAGGTTCATGCCTCGGTTCGCATACGTCTGCGGATTCGATCGGGCCGGCCCAGCCGAAGGTTGCGGCTTTTTTCCGTTTGGATAATGGAACAATGTCGTCACCCCTAATATCTAGTTTAACAGGTTCGCCCAGCCGTTCCTTCCGTCTGAAGTCTGATTGTCGAGTTCTGTCGCTCGACTCCTGTGTGGATTTTCCGCAATCCATATCGTACCAAACTCCCGTATGTTAAACTAGTATGTAGTGCATTGTGTAGTCAAATTGACACGACCTTGTTACGGAGAAGCTATTTATTTTTCTGAAATAAGTCTTCTACTTATTAGCCATAATCAGGGCGGATTAAACGCAGATTGACGGAAGTTTCTAAAAAGTGTGCAATAAATAGTGTAACCCAAGGTTGATAAACAATTAGCAGGCCCGCTTTTATAAGCAGTAGAGCCATGGTTGGAGGAGTAAGATGGAAACACAAAAGAAGTATGTCATGTTCGTCGATGAGACGGGAACGCCAAAGGGGAACACGCAATTCAATCTGACCGGCGTATTGATGGAATATAAATATGCAATTGATGCCGACGAGGCCGGCATGCCTTGCGAATTGAAACGTCGGTTACACGCCTTCAAACGCGACGTGTTCAAGACAGAAAATATCCCGCTCCATTTAAAAGAGATTTTAAAAGCCGAGCATCCGTACGGGAAAGAAGACGGCATCACGATCGATATGCTTCGTGATTTCTGGAACAAGTTGCCTGATTTCTTGCGCGATATCGACTGTACGATCGTCAGCGTCGAGGTCGATAAACAAAAGCTCCATGACTTCTACTCGACACCGAAAGACCCGTACGTCGTCGCATTCGCTCACTTGATGAAGTCGTTCTATGCGTTTTTGGAAGAGACGGAAGCCGTCAGCGCCCGCGTCGTCTTGGAGTCACGGGATGACTATCAGAACTTGCTCATCCAAAAAGCGTTCTTCGATATCTTCAATTCGGGGACGGTCCATCTCGACGTCGAGAAGAGCCGTCAAAAAATCAAAGGCTTCATCTTTTCAGAGAAGCAGAACACGGTGTATCAGTCGGGTCTCGAAATCGCTGACCTCGTCTGCCTCCCGCTCTCGCGCGTGCGTCGCGGCGTCATCGAAGTAAAACCACGGTTCGTCCATTATGGGGATGAGAACCGCATCTTCAAAGCCATCAAGGACAAGATTTACATTCGTAAAGAAAGTCCTGACCAAGATTTCCGCAACTGGGGATTCAAAAAAGTACCGATTACGAAAAAGCGCCGCGAATGGAGCGACCATCCGTGGAATCACTAAAAACTGCCTTGCCGATCATCATTCGGCAAGGCAGTTTTTATGTTCGGCGCAAGCCCGGGAGCGTCTCCCGCAAACGAATGAGCGCGTTGAGGCCGGCCAAAAACGGGATCACGGCCACCAATCCGATTGCCCAGCCGATGGACAAGACATCGGTCAACAGCCCGGCGAATATAGCCCCGAACGCATAGCCACTGTCGCGCCAAAAACGATAGACGCCCATCGCCGAGGCGCGCCACGAAGGTTCGGCGACGTCACTGATTGAGGCTTGGAGCGTCGGATAGACCATCGCCGTCCCGATGCCAAGCATGACCGCTGCGAACACCCATTGCCAATAGTCGGTCATGACGAGAATCGCCCATAGCGAGCCGGCCTGAACCCACATCCCTGCGACAATCAACCCTTTTCGTCCGATGCGGTCGCTCCACACACCGGTGAACAGTTGAAAGAAGCCCCATGCCGCGGGGTAGAGCGCCACGATCAGCCCGATCTCCGCGAGACTCAGCCCTTGGGCGGCAAAATAAATCGGGAACAAGCCCCATGCCATGCCGTCCTTCAAATTGGTCGACAGACCGGCTACCGTCAGGCTCGAGAGCGAACGATTTCTCCATGTCGTCGCCAGGAATACCTGTTTCGGCGAACGTGTCTTTTCAGGTTGACCTATAGACTGAAGCTGTAATTGTTTCGTCGTATCGCGGACGAACAACGATAACGTGAGACCGATCAAGGCGACGACTACACCGATGTAGAACGGTTCCGGCCGACTGCCGTATGTGACGGCAACCATCCCGGACACCGCCGCCATCACGGCGACGCCAATATAACCCGCGAACTCATTCAGTCCGACCGCCAGTCCCCGCTCCGTCGGTTTGGCCAAATCAATTTTCATATTGACCGTCATCGACCACGTCAGCCCTTGGTTGACCCCAAGCAAGACATTCGCCACGATAATCACCCACCATGCCGATGCTGATATGACGAGCACGGGAACGAGGAGCCCGATTGCCCAACCGAAGATGAGCACTTTTTTGCGACCGTATCGGTCGGCGATGGCTCCTGCGAAGTAATTGACGACCGCCTTCGAGAATCCGAAACTGATGATAAACGAGAGTGCCGCACTCGTCGAGATGAGAGCAAAATCCTCTTCTCCGATAATAGGCAAGATCGTCCGCTCAAGCCCTACCATCGATCCGACAAAGAAGTTTGTCACGACGAGCAGTATAAAATTGAATCGATTTTCTCGGACGCCGATACGTGGTTGATTCATATACATCCTCCTTGCCAACTGGTTGCTGGATTGAGTATATCAAAAAATACCCCCGTACGTATAAAAAGCGTCTTCCCGATCTCGTGATCAGGAAGACGCTTCCGTTCATTGTCCGGTCGCTTGCTTGGACTTCATTCGTTTCTTCCCTTCGCGGCACATATCGAGTAGCGGACATGTCTCGCAAGCAGGACGTTGCGCTTTGCAGTGATAGCGGCCGAAGAAGATGAACTGGTGATGGAGCTGTGACCATTCTTCGCGCGGGAACTTCTTCATGAGCGTGTCCTCGACTTGACGGACGTTATCTTTCCAACGACAGATGCCGAGACGTTTCGAGACGCGCTCGACGTGCGTGTCGACGGCGAATGCCGGTTCGTGAAACGCGACGGACAAGACGACGTTCGCCGTCTTCCGTCCGACGCCAGGCAACGCCTCGAGCGATTCGCGATCCGACGGGACGATCCCGTCGTGACGTTCCACGATTTGCATCGAGAGCGCCTTCACGTTTTTCGCCTTGTTCCGATAGAGACCGATGCGCTTGATTAACGCCTCGATGTCGGCGACGTCAGCAGCGGCCATCGATTCGACGGTCGGATAGGTCTCGAACAGACCAGGCGTCACTTTGTTGACGAGTGCATCGGTCGCCTGCGCCGACAACGCCACGGCCACGACAAGCTCGAACGGATTACGGTGCGTCAACTCACAGTGGGCGTCCGGGAACATGCGACGCATCGTGTCAGACACTTCGGTCAATTGGGCTCTCGTCAACATCACTTTTTCCTCCGTTGATAATCGACGAGGTCCTCGAGTGACTCGACGTTATGGTCTTGCCACACTCTGAGAATCTTGTCCATATATTTAAAGTTGCGTACGTTGCGAAGCTTTGCTTCCCGAAGCGCGGCCATAATCAGCTCTTCACTGAAGCCGTCCTCGGTCAACCAACCGACAATCTGTTCGATCTCGAACGGGGTGATCGTCCCGAATTCGCGCTCAAACGTATGAATGATGTTCTCATTTAACGAATGAGCCGATTTTTCAGGTGTCGCCCCTTCTTCGAGTGCAAGGAACAACGGGAGCAGACTGTATCGTTCAACCTCGGTCGACGCATCGATGGCGATCAACTCTTTTTGGAGCAAGCCGAGCAAGACGGAACGAGCCTCGCTCTCGGCCACGTTCATCCGGTCTCCGAGTTCGCTCGGAAGCGGCATCTCAATGCCTTCCCCTGTCATCTCAAGCAAGTGGATGACGAGATTGAACTCGACCGGACTCAAGTTGAGGCGACGCGCCTCCGTGAACAATTTTCTCGGAACGACGACTGGATTTTGTTCGAACAGCTTGATTAGATTATGTGCATCCATGTCGCACATCCTTTCTAGACAAATCAATCGGGGAAGACGAAGTCATCCCCGATTGGCGATTATGGGTGAATGCGGTTCAAAAGGCGTGGGAACGGAATCGCTTCGCGGATATGCTCAATCCCGCTAATCCAGGCGACCGTACGCTCAAGGCCAAGACCGAAGCCAGAGTGCGGGACCGATCCGTATTTGCGGAGTTCGAGGTACCAGTCGTACGCGTCCGTCTCATCGAGACCTTCTTTGATGATTTCTTCTTTCAACCGGTCGTAATCGTCTTCACGTTGCGAACCGCCGATAATCTCGCCGTAGCCTTCCGGTGCGATCAAGTCGGCACAGAGGACGAGTTCCGGGTTTTCCGGATCGACTTTCATATAGAACGGCTTGATGTCTTTCGGCCAATGTGTGATGAACACCGGGAGGTCATGCGCGTTGGCGATGGCCGTCTCGTGCGGGGCACCGAAATCGTCGCCGTACTCGATGTCGTCGAAGCCTTCGTCTTTCAAGAACTTGATCGCATCGGTGTAACGGACACGCGGGAACGGTGCTTGGACTTTCTCAAGTTTCGACAAGTCGCGTCCGAGCAGTTCCAATTCGTTGCGGCAGTTCTCGAGCGCCGATTTGGCGATATACGAGACGTAGCGCTCTTGGAGCTCGAGGCTCATGTCGTGGTCGAAGAATGCCATCTCCGGCTCGATCATCCAGAACTCGATCAAGTGGCGGCGCGTCTTCGATTTCTCGGCGCGGAACGTCGGTCCGAACGAGAATACTTTGCCAAGTGCCATCGCGGCAGCTTCCATGTATAGCTGGCCCGTTTGTGACAAGTAGGCCGGTTGTCCGAAGTAATCTGTCTCGAACAACTCAGTCGTGCCTTCCGGTGCACTCGACGTGATGATTGGTGGATCGATTTTCACGAAACCTTCTTGGTTGTAGAACTCATACGTCGCCCGAATCAATTCGTTACGAACTTTCATGATCGCGTGCTGGCGACGCGAACGGAGCCAAAGGTGACGATTGTCCATCAAGAACTCGGTGCCGTGCTCTTTCGGTGTGATCGGATAGTCGACCGATTCCGCGATCACTTCCATCGCCGTCACTTCGAGCTCGAAGCCGAGCGGCGTGCGTCCGCCGTCCGATTTGACCGTACCCGTGACCCAGACCGAAGTTTCTTGCGTCACGCCTTTAGCGAGTGCGAACAACTCTTCGGCTACATCCGCTTTGACGACGACGGCTTGAGCGAAACCGCTCCCGTCACGAAGTTGAAGGAAAGCGATCTTTCCACTCGAACGTTTGTTGGCGATCCAGGCTCCGACGCGGACCGTCTGGCCTTCGTAATCTTTAAATTGGCTGATTGAAATTGTTGTCATATCCATATCCATCCTTTCGCTTATCGAGCGTTACGTGTAATGAAGTCTTCTACTCGATCGAGCGCTTCTAATACCCGTTTCAATTCTGTTGCATAAGACAAGCGGACGTAGTCGTCCTGTCCGAAACCTGAGCCTGGGACGAGGGCGACGAACGCTTCGCCGAGCACGGCCTCACACCATGCGTCGACCGAGTCGTACCCGCTCATCGATGCCGCCTCTTTGGCGTTGGCATATAAGTAAAATGCGCCTTGCGGCTTCAAGCATGTGATGCCTGGGATGGCAATCAAACGCTCATAAACGATCTCGAGTCGTTCCGCGAATGAGACACGCATCATCTCGACGTCGTCTTGTGGCCCGTTATACGCTTCGACCGCCGCCGCTTGAGCGATTGACGTCGGGTTCGATGTCGAGTGCGATGCGAGGTTCGTCATCGCCTCGATAATCGTCTTATCGCCGACCGCATAACCGATGCGCCATCCGGTCATCGCGTGTGACTTCGAGACGCCGTTGATGATGATCGTCCGCTCCAACATCCCTGGAAGCGTCGCGATCGAGACGAACTCCGCATCGCCGTAGACGAGTTTCTCATAAATCTCGTCACTGACGACGAGCAAGTCGTGTCGTTTGATGACGTCCGCGAGTGCCGACAGCTCGGCCTCGGTATAAATCATACCAGTCGGGTTCGACGGACTGTTCAAGATGACCGCTTTCGTCCGATCCGTGATGGCCGCCTCGAGCAACTCTGGCGTCAATTTGAACATCGTCGACTCGTTCGTATCGACGTAGACCGGGACACCGTCCGCGAGCTTCACTTGCTCCGGATAGCTGACCCAGTACGGTACCGGGATGATGACCTCGTCGCCTTCATCTAAAATCGCTTGGAACAATGTATAGAGGGCATGCTTCGCACCTGAGGCGACCATGACCTCCGCACGCGTGAACGTCAAGTTGCTGTCGCGCTTCGTCTTCTCGATGATCGCGTCTTTCAATTCGACCGTTCCGCCTGATGGCGTATATTTCGTGTCACCATCGCGCGCGGCCTGACAGGCTGCCTCGATGATGCGTTCCGGCGTATTGAAATCCGGTTCCCCGGCGCCGAGGCCGATGACGTCTTGTCCCGAAGCCTTTAACGCTTTCGCTTTCGCTGTGATGGCGAGTGTCGTTGAAGGTGTCAACTGCTTTACACGTTGTGCCAATAGATGTTCCACAAAAACTCCCCCTTGGTTTCGTTACGAGTCCGTCAATTGGACCCGTCGAATAAATTCGCCCGCTTGGAGCGTATAATACGAATACGTATACGATGCGCCCGATTTCGTCACGACCTCAATCAAGGCCCGTTCGTCGAACCCGTATTTACAGCTGACGAGTGACCCGCCCGTTTCTGCGACCGATTCGGCACAGACTTGATCGAGGTCGACCGACGCGATGTCACGCGTCACAATCGGCAACTTGTCATCGACTGGCACGAACTGGACTTGATCCGTCTCCTCGAAGACGACGTACGGTTCCGTCCCATTGTACAGCTCGGCCCGTTCGATGTTGACGGACGGTTGCTCGGTCTCGAGACGCTCGCGTGCCGCCTCGATCATCTTGTCTTTCGTGCGCTCGGTATGACCGACCGTGAACCAATAGATGCCACTAAATACGATGACGACACCGATGAGTGCCGTCATGAACGCAACCACTACTTTGGTCTTCCGTGTCATTCCGTCCGATAGATGGTGAACACCATCTCTTCTTTCTTCGGATCATTCACTTTTTTCTCTAAAGCAAGACCGAACATTAAATCTTGGCCCTTCAACGTGCGGTTCAACAAGTCGACAATTTTGTATACATCTGCCGTCGGCTCGATTCGAACCGTCGCCAACGTCTCGATATTCGAATTCATGATTACTCCTCCTTCAAAAAACACTATACCCATTATTATAAAACGATAATATCACGATGCCTAGCGTTATCTCTGATTTCCTAGGCCGGTCTTTTCTTTCTCGTCTAAAAACAGCTCCAGTTCGGCGAGTGCGGTCTCGAGCGGACCGTCGATTCGGTCGACGGCCGGCAAACTGTTAATGAACTGCTTCCCATAACGGGTCGTCTCGACACGACGGTCGAAGACGAAGATGGCGCCGTAATCCTCTTTCGAGCGAATCAGACGGCCGACTCCTTGTTTAAAGCGGATGACCGCTTGCGGGAGTGACAGCTCGAAGAATGACGATTTGCCTGTCGCCTCGATTTTCTCGGACCGCGCCTGCATGACCGGTTGGTCGGGCGGGGCGAACGGGAGTCGGACGATAATGAGGCAAGTGAGTGCCTCGCCCGGAATGTCGACGCCTTCCCAGAAGCTGGCCGTCCCGAACAAAATCGATTGGTCGATGCGCTTGAATTGTTTCGTCAAACGGCTACGTGATCCACCGCTGACGCCTTGGGCGAGGAGCGTATAGCCCTCATCAAGCTGGTCTTTGACGGCCTCATGCGTCAAGCGCAACAATTCGTTCGATGTGAACAAGACGAGCATCCGTCCTTTCGTCACATTGGCGATTTGGGCAATCGAGCCTGCAATCTGTTCGACGAACCGCGGCAACGGAACCTCGTTGATGAGCGGGATGTCGGATGGCACGAACAGTTTCGCTTGTTTCTTGAAATCAAACGGTGACGCCAGGACGACGCGACGGACATCTTCGCCGTCGAGTCCAAGACGGCGTTCGATGAATCCGAATCGGCCCGAAACGGTCATCGTCGCCGACGTCAAGACGGTCGGACGCTTGGCGAACAGTCGTTCATGCAAGAGCGGACCGATTTCCACCGGTTGCGTATACACCGAAGTCAACTTACGGTTGGCCAGGTTGAGTTCGACCCAACTGACAGCATCGTCATCCCGCGTGAGCATCGTCTCGTAGAGCACGCTCTCGATATCGCGCACGTCCCCGATGAACGCCTTCAAATCCCCGAGCACGGCCCGTTGTTTGAACGTCATATGTTCTTTATGCTCATCGAGAAGCCGATGCAGTTGCCGGAGCGTCGTCCGGAGTGTCCGCAGACGGTCTTCGAGTCGCTTCGCCACTTCCCGAATCGGACGGAACGGCTCCCCTTCCCGCTCGAAGCGGACGGTTTGACGTTGCTCCCGCTTTTTACCGAGCGACTGGAGCGCCGTGAGCAAATCGTTCAGTTCATCGTCGACGCGGGCGAGCGCTTGATCGGTCGCCTTGCTGAACGCCTCGGCTTCTTCCGCGACGGCCGTCAAATCAGCGAGTCCGAGCACGCGTGAATGGAACTTGCCATCGGCGCCGTAACCGAACCACTTGAACAAGCGGTCGAACTGAATCGCGTCGAACGTCACACCGAAGTGATGCGACGCGACTTCCTCGACTTGATGGGCCTCATCTAAGATGAGCGGCGTATCGGTCGGAAGAATCCCGGCCTGATGCTGCAAATCAGAGAACAATAAGGCGTGGTTCGTCACGATGATATCGGCCTCTTTCGAGCGCAAGACGGCCCGGGTGAAGAAGTCCCGGCTATACCACGGGTCGAAACGCCCGAAGTCCGAGGCCGCGTCGGCTTGGATGAGCCGTTTGAACGAGGCCGGCCCTTGTGACGCCGCACCCGGTAGCGACAACTCTTCCAAGTCGCCTGTCACGGTCTCGGTCAACCAGACGAGTACCATCGCCTTGCACATCGCCGGGAGCAAGCCTTCGTTCGCCTCCTCGAGAATCATCTCGAACTTGCGGAGGTCGATGTAATTGCGTCTCCCTTTCAACAACGTGAATTCGACTTCAGGGAAAATCGCTTTTAAAATCGGCAAATCTCGAGTCAACAGCTGTTCCTGCAATTGAATCGTATGTGTGCTGACGACGACCGGTCGTTTCGTCTCGAGCGCGTGATGTGCGCTCGGAATCAAATACGCCAACGTTTTTCCGGTCCCTGTTCCCGCCTCGATTAACAGTGTCGCTTCGTCATCGAGCGCTTTATAGACGTGGCGCATCATCTCGAATTGACTTTGACGCGGTTCGAATTGCCCGAACAATGCCGGGAGCGTCTCTTCAATCGTCCGGTGAAGGAACGGCTCGAACGGCTCGCGTTCGACGGCGGGTTCGAACGTGTCGACGAGACGTCTCAGTGCGATTTTCCGATGAATATCGTACGTCGTCTCGTCGTCGGCTCGAATCCCGACTTGAATGATCAACTCATCGAGCAGCGGCTCGACGTTGCTCGTCCACGATTCGGACAACCGCCGCAATTGTTTCAACGTGACGAGCGGTAACGCGCGCAACCGCTCGACCAAACGAACGAACAGTTCAGCCGTTGCCTCGGCGTCGCTCAGCGCGCGGTGCGCGTCGGTGTGGACGAGGTTGAACGTCTCGGCGAGCGACTCAAGTGCGTGGCTCTCGAGCGTCGGGTATAGAATCCGTGCCAGCTCGACCGTGTCGATGGCCCGGCCCTGGAACGGGATATACCCGGCCAACTCTAAGCTTTCATTCAAAAAATTCAAATCAAACGATACGTTATGGGCGACAAAAATCCGCCCGTCTAGCATCTTCCATATATCTGGGATCACTTCCTCAAACGTCGGGGCTTCCGCCACGTCTTGATTCGTGATCGTCGTCAACTGCGTGATAAAAGGCGGGATCGGGCGACTCGGACGAATCAAGGTACTGTAGCGCTCAATCACTTCACTCCCTTGAACGACCACCGCCGCAAATTCAATCAATTCGTCGCCGGACTTGACGGAATGACCAGTCGTCTCCAAATCCACTATCACATAGGTGTCCATAACATCCATCCCATCTTCGGCACGCTCGTGCTTTCTGTCTGTCTCATCTTACCATAGAACGATACACGAAAAAACGGGGATGCCTCTCGCGGACATCCCCGTTCGTCTTATAAAATCGTATGGGCGATTTCTTCGTATAGAAGTTGATCGATCTCGTTTCGCTCGTTCAAGACGGCGACTTTCGGACGATGTTGTTTCGCTTCCTCGGCCGTCATTTGACCGTACGCCATGATAATGACGACGTCCCCGACTTGGAAGTGACGGGCCGCAGCCCCGTTCAAACAGACGACACCTGAACCTCGTTCGCCCTTGATGACGTACGTCTCGATGCGAGCCCCGTTATGGTTGTTCGTGATGTGGACATGCTCGTTTTCCATGATCCCGACCGCATCCATTAAATCTTCATCGATCGTGATCGAGCCGACGTAATGTAAGTTCGCCTCGGTGACGGTCGCCTTGTGTAGTTTTGCGTGCATAAATGTTCGAATCATTGGATTCATCCTCTCTTCCAAATCACATTATCAATCAAGCGGGCCCGTTCGAACTGCACCGCTACAGCAATCAATAGTTCGGTTGACGCGGAGGTCACCTCGGTCAACGTCGGATAGTCTTTGATTTCGACATAGTCGATCGTACTATTCGGAATGTTCTTCAAGCGGTCCTCGAGCCGTGCCATCACGTCTCGAATCGCCTCACCTTGCGCAAGGGCGTCTCGCGCCTCGATCAAGGCACGGTTGATGTCACTCGCATCCGCCTTCTCTGACTCCGACAAATAGACGTTACGGGACGATTTCGCAAGGCCCGACGGTTCACGGATAATCGCACAGCGGCGAATCTCGACCGGGACGAAATAGTCGCGGACGTAGCCTTCGATTAGAGCGACCTGTTGCGCATCCTTCAACCCGAAGTAAGCGCGGGTCGGACGGACGAGATTGAACAGCTTCGAAACGACGGTCAAGACGCCATCGAAATGACCGGGACGACTGGCCCCGCATAAGACGTCAGCGCCGGTGCGCACCGTCACACGTGCCATGTCGAGCGGGTACATCGTCTCCGTGTTCGGGTAGAACAAGACGTCGACACCTGCCTCGCGGGCGAGTGCCTCGTCCCGCTCGAAATCACGCGGATAGCGGTCGAGATCCTCGTTCGGTCCGAACTGGGTCGGGTTGACGAAGATGCTCATGACGACGAGGTCGTTTTCTGACTTGGCCGCTTCGACGAGACTGAGGTGCCCTTCATGCAAATAACCCATCGTCGGGACGAAACCGATCGTCCCGACACCTGTCAATGCTTCTTGTAACGAACGTGGGGTCGTGACGATGTTCATGCCTTGCCCCCGTAGAGCGTGTCGAGCAATGACTCATCCATCGTGAACGTGTGCCGTTCGAGCGGGAACGAGCCGTCTTTCGTCGCATCGACGTAATTGCGGATTGCCGTCGTCGCCACTTCATTCACGTCGGCATATGCCTCGACGAACTTTGGAAGGCGGTCGACGCCATATTTCAAGATATCGTGATAGACGAGTACTTGGCCATCCACATCGGCACCCGCACCGATTCCGATGACCGGGATGCTGAGCGCCTCGGCAATCTTTTTGGCCAATTGATGTGGCACACATTCGAGGACGAGCATCTTTGCGCCAACCCGCTCCGCCTCGAGGCTATCGGCAATCAACTGTTCTGCGTCTTCGAGCGACTTGCCTTGTACTTTATAACCTTCGAGCACACCGACAGATTGCGGAGTGAGGCCAAGGTGGGCGACACACGGCATACCGACTTTCGTCAGACGCTCGATCGTTTCAAGCACCTCGCCAGCCCCTTCAAGTTTAATCGCATCGGCCTGTCCGTCTTGGAACAACGTCGCGGCCGCTTGGAGCGTGCGGTCGAAATCACCGTGGTATGTCGCGAACGGCATATCAACGACGACGAACGTGTCACGGGCCCCGCGGCGAACCGCTTTCGCGTGATGGACCATGTCAGAGATTGTCACAGGAATCGTCGAATCGTAACCGAGCACGACCATCCCGAGCGAATCCCCGACTAAAATGATATCGACGCCTGCAGCCTCGGCCAGTTTCGCTGACGGATAATCGTAGGCGGTCAACATGACCAATTTCTCTTCTTGCTTCATCTTCTTCAATAACGAAGTCATCGTATGCATATAGTTCTCCTCCTAATGTGGAGACAGGTTAGAAAAAACGCCTTCCTACACGAATGGTAAGAAGGCGCACGAAAACAATCTCAAGTAGATGAGTGTCCTTCTGTCCCTGTCAAAATGATCAAGGCAGACAAAAAAATGTAGTGACGGTCTGCAGTGCTGGTACACTTCGCGAGCGATAGCGTCCGGCACATTCATTATAGACCACGAACCCGTTTCCATCAATCATTCCAAACTGCGATCTCGGCAGAGTAAATCGGCTCGACCGTTCCTTCATGTTCCAACAGGAGTGCCCCATCCTCTGAAATGCCGCGCATCGTCCCGCGTCTTGGCTTCCCTGACGCCGTCAACGTCACCGGTTCGTTCAGATAAGCGGCGTGTTCGAGCCAATGGGCGCGCACAGAATCAAATCCTGACGCGAGGAACAAATCGTATTCCGTCTCGAGCTCGGCGAGCAAGTGAGCGAGCAACTCGCTTCTCCGATACGTCTGATTCATTTCCAGCTTGATGGACGTCGCGCGATGGGCGAGCTCGTCCGGGATGACATCGCTATTGACGTTCAACCCGAACCCAAGGATGACGGCTTGAATCCGGTCACCCTCCGTCTGCATCTCAGTCAAGATGCCGCCGATTTTTTTCCCATTGAGCAACAAGTCATTCGGCCATTTGATGGTGGCCGGGATACCTTGCGCGTGCAAAGCGCGCGCGAACGCGCTCGCCGCCATGAGCGTCAGCTTCGAGGCGTCGCGAATCGGCAGCGCCGGGCGCAGGATGACACTCGCCGCGATATTGACGTGGCTCGGATTATACCAGTTCCGGCCGAGTTGGCCTCGTCCCGCTGTCTGCTCCTCGCTGATGACGAGCGTTCCTTCGAGGACGCCCTTTTGCGCCAATTCATGGGCGATGCGTTGGGTCGTATCGACTTGATCAAACGCATGGACGGTTTGTCCGAACCGCCCTTTTCGGAACGATACGAACGCCGGCTCATCGAGTCGGTCGGTCTGGCCGAACAATTGATACCCTTTTCGAGGAATCGTCTCAATCGCATACCCATCTTGTTTTAACGTCTCGATATGCTTCCAAATAGCGGTACGTGAAATATTTAATTGACGGGCCAACTCCTGACCACTCCAGACGGTCCCGTCCTGCAACAGGTTTAATACTTTTCCGCGTGTTGAAGCCATCGTTTCGCCTCCTTTCGTAACGGTTCCGGTTCGTTGGCGAGCTCGCCGTCCAGCACGAGCCGTTCGACGTGGGCGAGCACTTGTTTGATGAGCGGGCCCTTGGCCCCGATTTGGAGCGCATCACGGCCGTCGAAGCGAAGCTCCCGGCGCGATTGAATCGGCAACTGCCGCTTCAACTGTTCAGCCGTCTCCGTCCGACCCGACATGTCGAGATACGTCGAGAGCGTCGCCGTCGTCGTCTCGTAAATCGTGAACGTGTCGAGGCCGGTCGTGAACAACCGGGCGAGCACGTTCGCTTCCCGTTTCAGCGCGTTCGAGCGTTTCCACGGCGTCAACCAATCGGTTGCAGCGGCATGATGGACGAACAGCGCCCAGCCGCCGACCGGATTGACCGGCGTCCGTCTGTCGGCGATGACGCGCTCAATCAGTTCTGCCGAGACGTTCGGTAAATACTGATGGATGCCGAGGTCCAGTATCGCCGCCAGCGCTTTTCGATACGCCGGACCGACCATCAACTTCTCGAACTCGATGGCGACCCGCTCCATCGCGATGTCTTGCAGTTTATGACCGAGTTCGCGGGAAGCTCGTTGCACGTCATCATCGAGACGGAAATCGAGCTGGGCCATGAAGCGGAACGCCCGCATGATGCGGAGCGCGTCCTCATTGAAGCGTTCGTACGGGCTGCCGACGGTACGGATGACACGCGCCTCAAGATCCATCCGACCGCCGAACAAATCGACGACGTTGCCATCGTGGAACGCCATCGCGTTCATCGTGAAGTCGCGCCGTTTCATGTCCTCCTCGAGCGAGACGCCGAGCGACACGTGGTCGGGCCGTCTCGAATCCGAATACGTCCCTTCCGACCGGAACGTCGTCACTTCGAACGGATGATGGTCGAGAATGACCGTCACTGTGCCGTGATCGATTCCGGTCGGTACCGATTTCGGGAACAAGCGCATGACTTCGTCCGGAAAGAGCGACGTGGCGATATCGATGTCATCCGGAAGCGTACCGAGCATATAGTCGCGGACGGCCCCCCCGACGATATACGCTTCGCCGCCGTGGGCGTTAATCGTCTCGATAATCCGTTTGGCGTATTCCCATTCCGTCATGGGCGCACCACCTGTTCATAAAGCGATTCATATGCCGTGACGATATCGGCCGACGCGAACTGTTTGGCCCGTTCGAGCCCGTTCGTGCGGAAGCGTGCATGCAGTTCCCCGTCGAGCAAAATCGCTTCGAGCGCTCTCGTCGCCGCGAGCGCGTCGCCGCGTTTGACGACGAACCCTTCCACGCCGTCAGTGATGACTTCCGGCAATCCGCCCGCATCGCTGACGACCGATGGGACGCCCGTCGCCATCGCCTCGAGCGCGACGAGACCGAACGCCTCTTTGTCCGATAACAGGATGTGGACGTCGCAAATCGACAAGAGCGCCGCCACTTGTTCTTGCTTCCCGGCGAAGATGACTTGCTCTTCGAGTCCCATTTCGCTCACGAGGCGGCGCATCGCTCCCATGAGCGGACCGTCGCCGACGAGGAGCAGTTTCTTATGTGGGACGTTCATCTGCTGGAACGCCTCGAGCACGAGATCGATTCGCTTCACTTGCCGGAAGTTCGAGATATGGATGACGACCCGGTCTTGATCGGACAAGCCATACCGTTCGCGGAGGGACGTGTCGGCCTGCGGTTGATAGACCGCCTCATCGATGAAGTTGTGGATGACGTCAATCGATAAGTCGGACCCGATCCGCTCGAGCGTCTCTTGCTTCAAACTGTCCGAGACGGCCGTGATGGCGTTTGATTGGCGTAAGCCGTACAAAATCGCCGGCTTCAATTCCTCATCTTCGCCGAGCACGGTGATATCCGTGCCATGGAGTGTCGACACGATCGGTGTCTTCGTCCCCGCCATCTCGCGCCCGAGGGCGGCACAGACGGCGTGCGGCACCGCATAGTGGGCGTGGATGACATCGAGGCCGAACGCCCGGATGACGCTCGCAATCTTCGACGCCAGTGTGATGTCGTACGGTGGATACCGGAACACCGAGTATTGATTGATCTCGACTTGGTGGAACGTGATATTCGGATGATAAGCGTTCAATCGGAATGGGATGCTCGACGTGATGAAATGGACGTCATGGCCCCGGTCGGCGAGTTTCATCCCGAGCTCGGTGGCGAGAATGCCCGAACCCCCGACCGACGGATAACAGAGAACTCCGATTCGTAGACTCATGTGAGCTCACCTGCCTGATGGACCACATATGGACGGCTCGTCATCAACCCTTCCGCATATGCGGTCCCGATTAAGCTACCGAAGTGACGTTCCCGCGCCAATACCCGTTCGAGATAGGCGTCCGTGAGCGGCGTTGCCACGCCGTCGACCGGTGTGAACTGACTGGCATAGGCACGCAAGGCGTCAAGTTTTTGCTCGATTGTCCCCGTGATGTCGATGCAGACGTCCGGTGTCGTATGGGCGTTAATCATATATTGATAGACACTCGACGGCCGATATGCCGGGACGTCGGGCATGTATTTACGGATTCCGGCATTAAAGAGCGCCTCCTCGACGAGTCGGGCGCAGGCGCCGTGATCGGGATGGCGGTCGATGCCGTATGGATACAGGACGTGTGTCGGACGCTCGGACCGAATCAATCGGACGATCGCCTCGATTTGCGTTGCGTCCCCAGTCAGGCCCCGGTCCGGGAACCCGAGATTGATGCGACGGATGCCGAGCACCCGATCGGCCGTTTCGGCTTCGGTGCCGCGCGTGACGACGTCCCCATTCGAAGACAGCTCCGCTCTCGTCAAATCGACGTATAGAACGTCGACCCCGGCCTTGGTCCATTGGGCGGTCATGCCGGCGATTCCGATTTCGATATCGTCCGGATGGGCCCCAATTGCTACTATTTTCATAAAATCACCTCTTCTGTGAAAAGTATATCGGACTCATCGCGGAATGTCATATGTAGAGGGTAGTCAATCGAGAGGTTTTTCGAGTACGCTACTAGGTGGGAGGTGAACCAAATGACGGTACAATTACCGATTCGGTTTCGCAATATATTCTTTATTTTAATTGGTTCCTTTATTTTCGCGTTCGGCGTCTATCATTTCAACGTCCAGAACAATTTGGCGGAAGGCGGATTCACGGGCATCACCTTGATTCTGCGCGGTTTGTTCGACTGGTCGCCATCGATCACGAACTTGGCGCTCAACATCCCGCTCTTTTTTGTCAGCTACAAGCTGCTCGGGCGGACGACGTTCATCTATACGCTCATCGGGACGTTCAGTTTCTCGCTCTGGTACGCCCTCATCGCCAAGTACTCGAATCTAATCATCGATTTGACGGACGATATGGTGCTCGCGAGTCTATTCGCCGGTCTCTTCATCGGGGTCGGTCTCGGCATCATCTTCAATAACGGTGGGACGACGGGAGGCGTCGATATCATCGCCCGACTCGTCCAACGTTACGTCGGATGGTCAATCGGCAAGACGTTCCTCGTGTTCGACTTTTTCGTCATCGTCCTCAGTTTGACGTATCTCGATATTCGCGAGGCGATGTACACACTCCTCGCCGTCTATATCGGCGCCCGCGTCATCGACTCGATGCAAGAAGGGACATACGCCGGTAAGGCCGCCATGATTATCAGCGACCATCGTACGGCCATCGCTGACGGGATTCACGCCACGATGAACCGCGGGACGACACGGCTCCTCGCCAAGGGCGGCTATTCGAATAAAGAGCTCGAAGTGCTATACGTCGTCGTTGGACGAAACGAAGTCAATCGGTTGAAGACGATCGTCAAACAGATCGACCCGCACGCCTTCGTCACGTTCCACCACGTCTATGAGGTCGGCGGTGAAGGGTTCACGTTCGATGAGAACCGTGTCCCGCTGAAATAAGTCACGACAAACGACGCCCCGTTCGGATGAACGGGGCGTTTCATTATGGTTCGATTCGGACAATCTCAAAATCAAGTGGGCCGCCCGGTGAAGCGATTGATACGGATTGACCGACAACGCCTCCCATCAACCCGCTACCGAGCGGGGACGATACGGAAATCGTTTCTTCCGCCAAATCAGCCTCGAGCTCACCGACGAGGCGATACGTCTCATCATTCCCGTCCGGTAATTCCCGAATGACGACTCGGCTCCCGAACGCGACGACGTCGGGCCGACCCTCGTCGACGATAACGGCATCGGCGAGCAGACGCTCCAGTTCGATAATTTTAGTCTCAATCCGCTCTTGTTCCCGGACCGCCTCCACGTACGTCACGTCTTCACGAAAATCACAAA
Source organism: Exiguobacterium chiriqhucha RW-2 (assembly GCF_000416965.1). Classification (GTDB taxonomy): domain Bacteria; phylum Bacillota; class Bacilli; order Exiguobacteriales; family Exiguobacteriaceae; genus Exiguobacterium; species Exiguobacterium chiriqhucha. The sequence goes on along the minus strand of NZ_ATCL01000020.1, from coordinate 468,668 downwards.
ACTTTCGGGCCGTCTTGACGCGTTCGAGCGCCTCATGCCGGCTATCCCCGCGCAACGTCTCCAGCTGTTCTTGTAAGCGGAGCCGTCCCGCTTTCGTCAATTGTGGTTGATTCATCTGCTACTCCTTTCGAAAGCAAAATTAAAAAAAAAGTCCCGTCACGTGGACGGGACCCTTGATTCTACTCATCACGTGGCATGAAGACGATGAGCGCCAAGCGGATCAGTTCGGCGACGGCGACAAGTGTGGCCGCCACATATGTCCAAGCCGCTGCGTTGAGCACTTTGCGTGCGCCCGACTCTTCCGTTGCCGTGACGATGCCGTGGCTCGTCAATTCAGCCATAGCCCGTTTCGAGGCATCGAATTCGACAGGTAACGTGACGAGTTGGAACACGACCGCCCCGAGCATCATGATGACACCGAGTTGGGCGAGGCCCATCGCGCCGAGCAAGAAACCACCTAAGAGAAGGGGGAACGACAAGTTCGACGTGATGTTCACGACCGGGACGAGACGGTGACGGACACGCATCATCTTATAGTCGGATGCATCTTGAATCACGTGGCCGATCTCGTGGGCCGCAATCGCAGCCGATGAAATCGTCGCGCCTTGATACACTTCGCGCGACAGACGGACGACTTTATTGACCGGGTCGTAATGGTCACTCATCAAACCATCGACCATCTCGATCCGGACGTTATGAACGCCGTTTTGTTTCATGATGAAGTCAGCGACCTGTGCACCCGTGACTCCGCTTTGAATCGGTTGTTGGAGAAACTTTTTGTACGTACTTTTCACTCGCATCTGGGCCCATAACGGAATGAGCATAATCAGTGCAAGATAGAAAATATAGCCACCTAATGACATGTTCTCTATCACCTCTGCGTGTATTTGATAATCTGATTTTACATTCTAATGAACTTATTATCAAGCGAAGTGCGTAGGATGATGTGGTATCCCATAAAAAAACATATTCCGGTCAACCAGAACGACCCGTAGCCGATCCAGGCGATATGTTCGGCCAGTGACGGATAACGCGGCCATTGTCCGAGCACGTAGTCGACGACGTCGTTATGGATGACCCAGATGAGCGTCAAGACGAACGAGCGGACCGTCCATGTCATGAACGGTGCGTACAACAGCGCCTGGAACGCCATCGCCCCGTGTGACACCATCAGCATGACGGCCATGAGCACGGTGAACGTCTCGGCATCGGGACCGAGTTCCCGTAAGAACAAGATGTTCATGATGACGGCCCATACCCCGTATTTGATGAGCGTCACGAAGGCGAGCGTCTCCATGAGGGGTGACTTCTTCCCGGCAATCCATAAGCCGAGCACGACCGTGAAGAAGAGCGAGGCCGTCGGACTGTCCGGCACGAACGGCCAATAGATGAGCGGTGTGTCACGGAGCTGGGGCTCATACCAGACATATCCGTAAATCGTTCCGAACAAGTTGATGATGAACAGGAGCACCAAGACGGTCCGATGGGTGAGAATCGGGCGTAACATATGTATCATTCGTGTATTCCATCCTTTTTTTCTCTATTGTAGCGCAACGGAGGCGAAGTAAAAAGAAGCGTGACCCGTTAGACGGGCCACGCTTCTTGAACCAATCGATTATTGGTTGTTTTCGCCGCCTTCACCGTATGAAGCGATGAATTCAGACATGGCTTGGAGATCTTCATCCGAACCATCCCATTGACCGGCTGGCATCGTACCGACACCGTTGACCGCGATATCCGCGATCTCTTCGGCCGTATACTGTGTGCCGACGAGTGCAGGAGCTGCTGCCCCGCCTTCGAGGTTCTGACCGTGACAGTTCACACAAGACTGAGCCGAGTAAATCTCATAGCCAGGTGCGGCCGTATCGATTTCAGGGCCCTCGCCCGGAACTTCCAAGATCCCTTGTTCATGAACTTGATCCCAGTGCGTCGTTTGAACCGATTCCCACGTCAAGTAGAAAATCGACAACACGCCGAGCAACATGAAGCTAATGGCGACCGGACGTTTCGCCGGACGGCGTTCGAGTCCTTGGTCGAGCCATGGTGCGATCAAGAGCGCCGTGAAAGCGACCCCTGGCAAGATGACCGTTCCAAGCAAGATCCAATCCCCTGCTGCGAACTGATACTTGAGCAATTGATACAAGAACAAGAAATACCAGTCCGGAAGCGGAATGTATGACGTGTTCGTTGGATCGGCGATGTTTTGGAGCGGTGGGGCCTCGACAATCGTCAAGGCGATGAATCCGATCAAGAAGACCGAACCGACCATCCACTCTTTCAACAAGAAGTTCGGCCAGAACGCTTCCGTGCGTCCTGGATACTCTGAATAGTCTTTAGCAATATTTTGTTTCCGATTCGAGATTCCTACTCGAGAGTCGGTTACAAATTTCATCCCTTTACCGCGATGCATATCGTTTCTCCTCCTTTTTGTCTTCGAATCGGCTTATAGCGGTCCTGAGATCCCTTGCTTACGAATCATCAAGAAGTGGGCTCCGAGGAGTCCGAACAAGGCCGCCGGTAAGAAGAAGACGTGAATGGCGAAGAAGTTCGTGAGCGTCCGTGCGCCGACGATCTCGCCACCGGCGAGAAGCGTTTTGGCGATACCACCAATGACCGGGACACTCTCGGCAATTTGAAGTGTAACTTTCGTCGCGAACAACGCTTTCATATCCCACGGCAACAAGTACCCTGTAAGACCGAGCGCCAAGACGACGAAGAACAAGAGAACACCGACGACCCAGTTGAGTTCGCGAGGTTTCTTATACGACCCGGTAAAGAATACGCGGAGCGTATGTAAGAACAACATGACGATCGCAACCGATGCGCCCCAGTGGTGCATCCCACGAACGATTTGTCCGTGCGCGATCTCGTTTTGAAGATAGTACACCGACGCGTGCGCGTTGATGATGTCTGGTACATAGTACATCGTCAAGAACATCCCTGACAGAATTTGAATCACGATCGTGAAGAACGTCAGACCGCCGAAGCAATAAACAAATGCTGAAAAGTGATGGGCAGGGTTGACGTGTTCTGGAACTTCATGGTCAGCGATGTCGCGCCATAACGGCGTGATGTCGACGCGTTCATCGACCCAATCATAAATTTTTTGTAACATCGACTATTCCCCCTCTCACAACTGTGCGACTGGACTGCCCAAGTATAGGAAGCCGTCTTTTTCTTCTTTTTCGTAGCGTGCAAGTGGTGCAGTCGGAGGCGTACCAGGAATGTTCGTTCCATCTTTCTCATAGCGACCGAAGTGACACGGGCAGAAGAATTCTGTCGGTCGAGTCGGGTCTCCACCATATCCTACTTGGCAGCCGAGGTGCGTACAAATTGGAGACAAGGCGATGATTTCGCCGCTCTCATCTTTAAATACCCACGCCGAAAGCGTTTCTTCAAATTCATACCAAGCATCTTGCGTTTGTTTCTTAAAGTCGACACGTTGCGGCTCAGTCGTGATGTCATCAAGACTGATGACTTTTACTTTATCGCCCGCTCCCGATTTTTTTAAGACCGGATCGATCGCAAAGTTGACCATCGGACTGATCAATGTTGCCGCCATAAAGCCACCTACACCAGTCAACGTATACGTTAAGAACTGACGGCGTGTGACTTTTGACCCATTTTGAGCCATTTCGTTCCCCCCTCATTCGTGTGCATAACCCCATAATTCTTTATGCATTCTTCACAAAAATTTCTCACTCAACAAAATAGTATATCAATAAAACCTCCACGTCAACCGCTTCATGTCGCCATCCAACGGCTCGAAAGATCGGTAATGACTTGCGTCGCAAAATTTTGAACCATCGTGTGCGACTGCTCGCCGGACATGCCTTTCAACGCAAGCGGCGGAACGAAAATAATCGGCAGTTCAGAGCCCTTGAAGCGCAAATCCGAGGAGATGAACAACACGTGGGTAAACCCCGATGCCGTCGCCTGAACAGTAACTTGTTCGGCGAGCGCACGCCCTGCCTCCGCGTCGACATAACTGATTGTCGGGCTTAGCATCGTCCGGCCGGACAATTGGCGCTCGGTTTCAAGTGCCACCGCCTGGATGACTTCGTTTCCTTCGGCTTTGCGCACCATGTCCTCATCAAACGCCAGTTCGACGAGCGGGACGACGAGCGTATCGACGTATTGGCGTTCTGAGAGCGACTTCATCGCGTCTAGACCATCGAACCTCATCTTCCTCCTCCTCTCCATTAGACATACATCATTATGTTCATTGTAGCGTACCTACAATCGTTCCCTCTGCGAAACTTATGAACGAAATGTGAAATTATTGTGTATTCCTACGTCATTAATATACCAAAAAACAAGCGCTTACCATAACGGAAGCGCTTGTTTTTATTAAAATAATTTTGAGGCTCGGACTTGATGGAGCTGGCTCGTCAAGTTGCGGAACAATTTCTCGTCCCGTCGGTCGAGTGCCTTATCGATTTCGACGAGCAGACGCTCCTCCTCGAACTGGGCAACCGAGGCCCGAATGACCGTCTGGGCCGACGTCGTCACTTCGTCTTTCACTTCGGCGACGGGTTCGAACGGATTCAATTCCACGATATCAATCCACAGCTCATCAATCATCATGCCTTGAAAGTTCAACTCCACGTAGATGGCGCCGTCGTGGAGCCGGATGTCGTGATACGCCTTCTCGGGATTGACCGTGATGAGGTCACCCCGACGGTAACGGAACGGTTCGCCGTCAAATCCATACGCCGTCATGATCAAACTGCGCGGTGAGACCGAGGCGTTCGTGACGAAATGAACGTTCCCGAGTTTTTCTGGATGTCTGAGCCAGTAGTCGATAATCCACTTGGCTTCTCGTTTACGAAGCGTATGATGAGCGAGGAATCGCTTTAAAAATGTTCTTTTCCGCTCGACCATATGACCCCATCTCCTTTATATCGTTTAATCGTGATCCGTCAACCGTTCGAGCCGCTCTTCAAGTGCTTGGCGGTCATCGACATCGACAGTGAGCGCAAGCGTTTGCTCGAGCACTCGTTGCGCTTGGTCACGCTGTCCTTCTTCTATCAATAGTGTAGCCCATTCAATCGCAAATGACACGTCCTCTTTATAAACTTGCTCGATCGACCGGTATAACGTGACGGCCGTATCATAGTCTTCAAGTTCATAGGCCGCTTTCGCCTTGTACCATGTCATGAGCGGGGAAGTCGAATGTTCCTCGAGCGCATCGATCGTCTCGAGGACGGCCTCCATGTCCCCACCTTCGAACAAGACCGATAAGAGCAGCTCAGTCGCCTGAAGCGACTCCGGATTCAACGCGAGAGCCTCGCGCAATTCCGTGACCGCCTCATCTGTCCGACCTTGTTTCAAGAACAGTTTCGCTTTTACCGTGCGCAACTCATCGTTATAGTCGTCGCGGTCAATCCCTTGGCCAATCACCTCGAGCGCCTCATCGAAGCGGCCGAGTTCGTCGAGCGCTTCCGTGTAAGGCAGATAGAGCGACGTGAAGTCGGGGTCCATCGAGCGAAGCGACTCAAACTGTTTGACGGCAATTTCGTCACGGCCGATGCGGTGGGCCGTCATGGCGTGACCGAAAATCGTGTTCAAGTTGCGGTCTTCCGCCTTCTCATACTCATCGAGTGCCTCTTCGAAAGAGCCGATCATCGTGAGCGCCTCCGCGTAATCGGCCTGATAATCGAGTTCTTCCGGCAAGCGCAAGTGCGGCAGACGCGCGTACAGCGGGACCGCCTGTTCGAACGAGCCGATCGACGCGTACAACTCGGCCAATCCGTAGATGAGGAGCGGTTCGTCCGGGTTCGTCTCGAGCGCCTCCATCAGTTTCTTGACGGCGACCTCGTCCAACCCTTGTGATTGATATAAATCGGCGAGGAGGACGAGACTGCGCATATGCGCTTCCTTGTCCGTCGTATCGATTTTCTCGAGGACGGCAATCGCCTCTTCTTCCCGGTCACTGTCCAAGTAGGCCTCGGCGAGCGACAAGGCGACGTGCGGGTTGCCCGCATAATCGACATATAGCGCCGCGAGCAACTTGACGGCCCGATCGGCGAGGCCGAGTTCGAGGTAGAGATCGGCGATGGCCAACCGGTCCTCGTCCGACCCTTCCTTCTCGAGCGATTCGAGATGCATGAGGGCATGCTCCGTCTCACCTTTTTCAAGCATCTCAATGATATGGTTTAATTCTGTTTCGTCTAACATCGTCAAAATTCCTCCTAGCGGCTACTCGTATTGACGTTATTCTATCTCACGACCGAGTCGTTGTAAATCGTCACGGAAGCGCGGGTAACTCACGTCCGCTGCCTCGACGTCGTCAATCGTCACATGTTCCGTCGTCAATAAGTCCGCAATTTGGAGCATCATCGCCAAGCGATGATCTCCGTGCGAGGAGACGTGTCCCCCGTGCAAACGGCTCGGATAGACGTCAAAGCCGTCATCCGTCTCGCGAAGGTCGACACCGAGCGCCTTCAATTCGCTCGCGACCGTCTGAATCCGGTCCGTCTCTTTCACGCGAAGCTCCCCCGCATCCCGGACCGACGAGGGGCTCGATGCCTGCGACGCGACGAGGGCGAATAATGGCAACTCGTCGATTTGATGCGGGATGGCGGTCCCGTCCAACCGGATGCCGTGGAGCGTGCTCGTCGACACGGTGACGTCCCCGACCGATTCTTCTCCGAGTGCGCGGACGTTCGTCACGTCAACGTGCGCCCCCATCCGTTCGAGCGTGCGCAAAAAGCCAATCCGTGTCTCGTTCAAACAGACGTCGGTCGTCGTGACGCGACTATCCGGGACGAGCGCGGCCCCGGCCCACCAAAAGGCGGCCGAGGACGGATCAGCCGGTACGGCCACCGTCGCGCCTTCCAGGACGGACGGCGACAGCCGAATCGTCCGAACCCCCTCTTCCGAGGTGATGTCAATCTGCCCGTTGAACAGCGGCAGCATGCGTTCGGTATGATCCCTAGACAAGACCGGCTCGCGCACGATCGTCGGGCTGTCCGCACGGAGTCCAGCCAATAAGATGGCCGATTTCACTTGCGCGCTCGCGACAGGCAACGTGTAATCGATGCCCGTCAACGCCCGCCCGCGGATGTGGAGCGGAGCGACGTCACCTGCAAGGTCGGCTCCCATGGCGCGCAACGGGGCAGTGACGCGTCGCATCGGTCGCTTCGAGAGCGAGGCGTCGCCGGTGAGCGTGAACGTACCGTCGTAGCCTGCAAGCAGTCCCGTCAAGAGACGCATCGTCGTGCCGGAGTTCCCGCAATCGAGTTCCGCCGACGTGAGCGACGGGCTGCCAGTGATGACGAGTCGTTCCGCTTGTTCATCGACTTGTGCGCCCAAACGACGGATCGCCTCGAGCGTCGACCGGCAATCCTCACCGAGGAGCGGGTCGTACACCGTCGTCTGTCCGTGCGCCACGGCCCCGAGCAATAACGCCCGGTGCGTGATCGACTTATCGCTCGGTACGCGTATCAATCCGTTCAATCCCATCTTAAAACCACCCTTTCAACTGATTGTACGCTTCGACGAGCCGCTCGGTCGTGACGCTCGTCACGGTCACTTCTACACCGAGCAAGACGAAGCGAATCTGTCCAGTTCGATTCTTTTTATCGTGGCGCATCACCTCGAGATACGCCTCGAATGGCTGCCAGACGACCGGCGTGATTGCTTGCTGTTTCATGAAACCGGCGAGCGTTTCCGCGCGTGTGACGTCTCCGGCGACGAGGAAGGCGTACACCATTCCGTATAGGATGGCCTCCCCGTGCGCTAATCGGTACGCCTCGACCGACTCCAACGCATGGCCGAACGTATGACCAAAGTTCAGCCATGCCCTTACGCCGTGTTCCCGCTCATCGGTCTCGACGACCTGTCGTTTCACTTCAATCCCACGCGCGAGCCACGCCTCCCAATCGAGCGGTCCTTGCGCCAAGGCGGTGAACAGCTCGGTCTCGAACGAGTGCCCGAGGACGTATCGTGACAAGTAGGCATGTTTAATTAACTCGCCGAGCCCACTCAGTACGTCACGGTCCGTCAACGTCTCGAGGCGGTCGACGTTATAGTGGACGCCCGCTGGCTGATAAAAGGCACCGATCGCGTTTTTGGCGAGCGGATGGTTGACCGCGACTTTTCCGCCGACGGCTGAATCGTGGGCGAGAACTGTCGTCGGCACTTGTATGTATTGCAGCCCGCGCATATAAACACTCGCCAAAAAGCCGGCCAAGTCCCCAATCATGCCGCCGCCAAAGGCGACGACGAGCGTGTCCCGGTCACAGCCAGACGTCAACCCGTCTGCGACGAGACGTTCAATCGTCGCGAGCGATTTCGATCCGTCGCCCGGACGGACGACCGACCAGACGATTGGACGCGCGCTTGCCTCGAGACGAGTCCGAAACGCCGTCCCGTGAAGGCGATCTACCGTCTCGTCCGTGATGACCCATACGGTCGAGCACGAGAAGTAAGGGACGCGGTCGAGCCAGGCGTCCCCTCGTTCAATTGTGACGTCGTATGGAGTCGAGGCGTTCACGCGAATCGTCACCACGTGCGAATCTCCTCGCGGTACGCGTCGACGCGCGCTTGGATGCGTCCGACCGTGTCATGTCCGAACGTCTCGCATAACTCACGGGCGAGCTCAAACGCGACGACGGCCTCGACGACGAGCGAGGCGGCCGGGACGGCACAGGCGTCACTTCGCTCGATTTGGGCGAGGAACGGTTGTTTCGTATCGATATCAACGGATTGGAGCGGCTTGTAGAGCGTCGGAATCGGTTTCATCACAGCGGTACAGACAATCGGCATCCCGGTCGTCATCCCACCTTCGAAACCGCCGAGATGATTGCTCAGGCGTGTATAGCCGTCCGGTCCATAGGCGATCGGGTCCATCACTTCCGACCCTGGTCGATACGCCATCTCGAACCCATCACCGAACGCGACGCCTTTGATGGCGTTGACACTCATGACGGCGCGAGCGATCGCCGCATCGAGTTTCCGGTCGTATTGGACGTACGATCCGAGCCCCGGGATGACACCATGCACTTCCGTACAGACGACACCGCCGAGCGAGTCACCGGCTGCTTTCGCCTCATCGATTCGATGCATCATCGCCTGGCCTGCCGTCTCATCCATCGTCCGGACCGGTGATGCCTCGATCGTGGCGCGCAATGTGGCGAGCGACTCGTATGAGGCATCGGCCTCGACGCCGCCAATCACTTTGACATAGCTGACGAGCGACATCCCGACAGCAGCGAGCAGTTGTTTGCTGAGTGCGCCGACGGCGACCCGGGCGGCCGTCTCACGTGCGCTCGAGCGTTCGAGGACGTCTCGCAGGTCACGATGGTCGTATTTCAAGCCGCCGACGAGGTCCGCATGTCCTGGTCGCGGGCGGACGACGCGGCGCTTGATTTCCACGTCCGCATCGATCGGTTCGGCCTGCATGACGTTCCGCCAATGAGTATGGTCCTTGTTCTCGATCCAGAACGAAATAGGGGCCCCTGTCGTCACCCCGTGACGAATACCGGCCCTCACCTCGATTCGGTCTGATTCAATTTGCATGCGGCGGCCGCGGCCGTAGCCGGACTGCCGTTTCGCGAGTTCCGCATTGATGGCTTGCACATCGACCTCAAGCCCGGCCGGTACACCCTCGATGATGATTGAAAGTCCAGGCCCGTGCGATTCTCCTGCCGTCAAATAACGCATAGCTGCCACCTCATTCTTCAAATTTTTCGTAGAAGAAGCTCTGCTTCATCTTATAGCCGTATCGCTTCGGTTGAAAGATCTGCTCGGTCCCTCCGACGAAGAGGACACCGCCTGGTCGGAGCGATCGGTGGAACGATGTATACACTTTCTCTTTCGCTTCCTCGGTGAAATAAATCAAGACGTTACGACAGACGATTAAATCAAAATTCCGTTCATACACGTCGGCCAGCAGATTATGTTTTTTGAACGTCACTAATTTTTTGATGTCCTCTGTGATGTAATAGTCGTCTCCACGGCGGGTGAAGTAACGCTGCCGAAACTCTGATGGCAAGTCGACGAGCGCCCGCTCATGATACTTGCCTTGTTTCGCTTTTTCGATCACCACGTCATCTAGGTCCGTCGCCGTGATTGTGAACTGTGCGGGTGACAAATGTTTCGATAACAGCATCGCCAACGAATACGGTTCTTCACCCGTCGAGCACGCAGCGCTCCAGACGCGCAACTTGCCCTGGCTCTTACGGATGAGTTCCGGCAAAATATCCGTCTCTAGTTGCTGCCAGCGGACCGGGTTCCGGTAAAATTCACTCACGTTGATGGTCATGCGATCCAAAAATTCATCGTATAAGCCCCGGTCCGACTCCATCGCTTTGAAGTATTCGATAAACGTGGCATACCCTTTCTTCTCGCGAAGTGCAATCATACGTCGCTTCATCTGGGCTTCTTTGTATAGGTTTAAGTCAATCCCCGACTTCATATAAAACTTTTTTACGAAGATGGCATAATCATTTATCACCAGTTCCAACCTCAATTCTTTCTCTTCTCCTAGATCATGTCGTGCCAAAACAAGCGAAAGCGCTTTAATCCCAATATAAAAAGGGACAGGAGGCCCCCGTCCCTTTTATCGTCATCAAACGTGTGATGCTTCAGTGGCGAACCAGAGTGACAATTCACGCTCTGCGCTCTCCACGCTATCTGAACCATGGATGACGTTTTGTGACATCGTCGAGGCCAGATCGCCACGAATTGTTCCAGGTTGTGCGTCTAACGGGTTCGTCTTCCCGATCATCAATCGAGAGACGGCGACGATATTTTCGCCTTCCCACTCCATCGCTACAACAGGACCAGACGTTAAGAATTCGACAAGTTCTCCAAAGAACGGCTTTTCCTTATGTTCCGCATAATGCGATTGTGCGACTTCAACCGATGGCGTCAATAGCTCAAGACGGTTCAACGTATATCCTTTCGTTTCGAAGCGCGAGATGATTTCCCCAATCAGACCGCGTTTCACTCCATCCGGTTTTACCATTAAAAATGTTTTTTCCATTCCCCTAATCCCCCTAAATCAATATGTGTACCATGTACTTTATTAGTTTACACGGTCATCTTGATTATTGAAAGGGTTTACAAGGTGGTTGTTACCATTTTCGTTTCCCGATATACTCGGCGATTTCAATGAGCGAGCGCTTGTCCGGTACGTCCGGCAAGCCATCGAGACGTTGAATCGCCCGGTTCACGTACCGGTCGATTGTTCGTTGGCTTCGCTCGAGCGTCCCGTTGCGCTGCACTTCACGAACGAGCGTATGGGTCGTCGCGTAATCGGACGACTGGTTGACTTGCTGCAACCGACCAAAGAATTCAGGGTCTTCCGCTGAATAGAAGAGCGGCAACGTTTTATGGCCGTGCTTCAAATCTTCTCCGACCGGCTTTCCAAGCTGAAAACTTTTCGCGGTGAAATCGAGCAAATCATCCGTCATTTGGAACGCCATCCCGATGTCATAGCCGAACAGCCGCAGCTGTTTGACGACTTCGGGTGACGCCCCTGAGACGACGGCCCCGGCCGCACAACTCGTCTCAATCAAGAGCGCCGTCTTTCGGGCAATCCGATCGAGATATCGTTTCGGGGACTGGCCCCAGTCGTATTGGTCTTGGATTTGATTGATTTCACCGATACAAATCAGTTCCATCGTGTCTGCCATGATTTCCATCACGCGCGGCGAGTCGACCTCAGAGACGAGTCGAATCGCTTCGCCGAACAACGTATTCCCTGTATACATCGCGACCTGCTCATCGTAACGTTCCATGACGGTCGGTTTGCCCCGGCGAAGTGTGGCGTCATCGATGACGTCATCATGGACGAGCGAGGCCATATGAATCAGTTCAAGACTCGCCGCCACTTTCGTCAAGCGGATGTCTTTCGCTTGCCCGAAACCAGCGCTCAGCAATACGAACGCCGGACGGATCCGCTTCCCGCCCGCATCAAGCAGTTGCTTCGAGGCCGCCTCGATGACCGGGTGATCCGTATGGACCCGCGTCGACAAGAAGCGATCGATCTGCTCAATCTCTCGGTTCATGTGGCGATAAAGTCGCTTCAAAGACATCGGTCACCACTTCTTTCCTAGGTGCATGGCACACGCACCGCCGGAGAACGCCTTCACTTCGACTTGTTCGAAGCCTGCCGTCTCGAACATGCGTTTTAGCGTCAACCGGTCCGGGAATTGGTCGGTCGACTCTTGGAGCCATTTGTATTGATCGTATGAGCCGGCGAACACTTTCCCGAATAACGGCATGACCGAGCCGAAATAGAAGCGATACAGTTCGCTGAACAGCGGTGCTGTCGGTTGGCTCGTCTCGAGACAGACGACCGTCCCGCCCGGTTTCAAGACCCGGTGCAGTTCACGGAGCACCGTCATGTAATCCGGTACGTTGCGAAGGCCGAAGCCGATCGTCACGTAGTCGAATGAGTGATCCCCGAACGGCAATGCCATCGCGTTACCATGGATGAGTTCGATCGTCGGATAATCGGCCACTTTCTCTTGGCCGACCGCGAGCATATTCTCGGAAAAATCAAGACCTTTGACGACACCGGTATTACCAGCCGCCTCGGCGAGTTGAATCGTCCAGTCGGCCGTCCCGCAGCAGACGTCGAGACATTTCGCGCCCGGGAACACTTGCATGCGACGCATCGTCGCTTTGCGCCACCATTTATGCAAACGGAAACTGATGATCGAGTTCATCGTATCGTAGCTCGGTGAGATTGATTGAAACACGTCATATACTTTTTGCTCTTTTTCTTTCGGTTGCAATACGTAACATCCTTTCCGTTCTAAGCGACAGCGTGCGCCAGGAGCGTCGTTAGCTGTTCTCGTTGATCTTGGCGCAGTACTGTCGCCTTTCGTTCGATGATCGTTTTTCCGTATGTGGTCAAGTAGGACCGACCTATCACCTCAGAAAACGTTTTAATCAATCCGAAGTTCGCTTCCATCCAAGTCGTGACGGATACGTCCGCATCAAGCGCGAGCGTACATTTCGCCCCATTGACAAGCTGGACCGACCGACCGAAGCGATTGCTATAGTCGGCAGGAAACAGTGCCAATATTTTATAAAATTGAGCCGAGGCGAAATCGCCGGCGAGCACTTTGAGTTGCCGCTCGAGCGAGCCGTTCGGGCAATCCTTTACTTGATCGTGCAGTTCAAGTGCTTGATGTGCAAAATACGTCGCAAGCACGAGCTGACGTTGTTGATTCGATTCGATTTCAATCATCTCGACCATCCAACGAAGTAAAGGCATGTCGACTACGGGTACAATCTCGTGTCTCGTCAAATACGGATGGTTCATGCGTTCTTCGATTTGACGAGCAAGGTCGGTGACAACGGTTTCGTATGTCATCTGTTCCATGCTATCCCCCCTCGTCCTCTTCGTTGTCATTCTGACATAGTATAGCACATTTTTGTCACATTCACGCCATGTGAACTCGCTTTCCGACACAAAAAAAGCCGCCTTTCGGCGACTTATGTATTGCCCATTATTTGACCGCATCTTTAAGCGCTTTACCTGCTTTGAAGGCAGGAACTTTGCTTGCCGGGATTTCGATATCTTCTTTCGTACGTGGGTTGCGACCTTTACGGGCAGCGCGCTCACGAACTTCAAAAGTACCAAAACCGATCAATTGAATTTTATCACCGTTTTGGAGTGCTTCAGTGATAGATTCGAAAGTAGCTTCTACAACTTGTGTAGCTTCTTTTTTCGAAACATTTGCTTTCTCCGCAACTGCTTGGATCAATTCAGTTTTGTTCATCACGATTCACCTCCTCTCACTGAGAGTTTACGGGATTAATCATATCGTACAAACGTTGATATGACAACATTTTTTAAGCAATCGGCCTATATTCGACCCGCTCAGTCGATCAGTTGTTTAAAAACTCGACTTCACCTTGTTCATTAATCGTGTACCCTTGCGAATAAGCCGGAGCGAATGGGGAGTCATTATAGAGCAAATACCGAATGTCCTCACCGACTTTTGGCTCTACATCCGTGTTCTCGAGGGCGGCTTCCAAGTCGGCACGGTAGTCGACAAATAATTGTCCGGTCCCGTCGACATAGATCGGCAATTCGTTTTCCGTGTACGGACTTGGGATACTTGGCTCTTCAGAGACGAAGACGAGATCATAATCAATCGTGAATTGATTCTTTCCGAGCGACCCGTCAAACGGGAACTTGCCTTCTTTGGCCCGGAACGCGTTAATATTCGTCTGTAACTGTTGCAAGCTTTCTGACACACGTAAATCAATGAGTTTGACCTTCGGCTCCGTCTCGGCGTCCACGAGGACGTACAAGAACAGACCGCCTCCTTCGAAGCTGTTCGCCGGCGGGTCGGCTAAATAACCGGGGACGAGCCGGGCGAACTCGATCGGATAACGTTCCATGAGTGGCGTCTCGGCCGGCCTTGTTTTAATCGGCAACACCCCGGTCGTCTCCTTGAACGAGTCGACGGCCGTCTGTACCGACTTCAGTTGGTCTTCATACGGGACGTTATCGACCCGGTTCGAATCTGGGAACATACATCCACTGAGCACGGTCGCCGCCAATAGACTCGCGACCAAAAAAATCCGTTTCACGTCTTATCCTCCTGTCGGTCCTGAAGCGACCACATAAATCATGATGATCGTCCCAAATAAAAATATGACGAATGCGATGACGCGGACGAGCGCCGCGAACCATCCCGTTAGTTTCGTATGGCTGACTGCCACCATGAGCGCGGCGATGGCAAACGCCCCGATGCCCGCAAATGAAATCCACATCTTGATCAGTGACGGTGTCACGTCTATCCCCTCGACTTTCTCTTTAAATCTATCTCCGTACATTAGTGTAGCAAAAAAAACAAAGGAACTGAACGAAAACGTCAGTCCCTTTGCTCTACGTCGCCTTCGAAATGGAACACTTCTTCCATTTCATGCTTCTGCGGGCGTCTCATTAACTTTTGTACTTCATCGTGTGGGCTCTTCCCTTCGAATAACACGTTGTAGAGGGCCTCTGTGATCGGCATCTCGACACCGGCTTCCCGAGCGAGCGTATGCGCCGCCTCACAGGCACGCACCCCCTCCACGACCATGCCCATTTGACCGAGCACATCCTCGAGCTTCTCGCCGCGACCGATCGCGTTCCCGGCACGCCAGTTACGGCTATGCTGAGACGTGGCCGTGACAATCAAATCGCCGATTCCCGTCAAGCCGGAGAACGACGCCGGGTTGGCACCGAGTTTGACCCCGAGCCGGGCGATCTCGACGATCCCGCGTGTCATGAGGGCCGCTTTGGCGTTATCGCCATAGCCGAGCCCATCCGTCATTCCTGCGGCAAGCGCGATGATGTTCTTGAGCGCACCGCCGTACTCCGCCCCGATGACGTCCGAATTCAAATAGACCCGGAACTGATCGTTCGTGAGCAACTCTTGAATCTCATCGGCCACGTCCAAGTCCTCGCAAGCGATTGTGATGGTCGTCAATTTACGGACGGCCACTTCCTCGGCATGCGTCGGTCCCGTCAAGACACCGATGGCCCGACGTTTCGACGGGTCGATTTCTTCGGCGATAATCTCCGACAGACGTTTATGCGTCTTCGGTTCGATTCCTTTGGCGGCATGCACGATGACCGCCGGTTTCGTAAGGAGCGCGTTCAACTCACGCGACACCGGACGAATCGCCGAACTCGGGACGACGAGGAATACGATGGAACGATCTTTGACCGCTTCCGCCAAGTCTGTCGTCGCCCGAATCGAAGTCGGCAACGGTGCGTCTTTCAAATAGGTCGCGTTCGTGTGGGCCGTGTTGATTTCATGAACGTGATCTTCCTCACGTCCATATAGTAGAACATCATGTCCGTTGTCAGCGAGGACGAGTGATATCGCCGTTCCCCAGCTCCCTGCGCCGATGACAGCTACTTTTGCCATAAGAGGCACCCCCATTACTAGTTTTTCTGACGAGCCACGATATGAATCGGTGTACCAGTAAAGTCAAATGCGCGGCGAATCTGGTTATCTAGATAACGTTTGTATGAGAAGTGAAGCAACTCTGGATCGTTGACGAACAACACGAACGTCGGCGGCTCGATGGCCACTTGCGTCGCGTAGTTGATCTTGAGTCGTTGTCCTTTGTCCGTCGGTGTCGGGTTCATCGCGACTGCGTCGACGATGACGTCGTTCAAGACGCTCGTCGAGATGCGACGGCGATGTGAATCAGCCACTTCTTTGACGACCGGCAGAAGTGTCTGCAATCGTTTCGACGTGAGCGCCGACAAGAAGACGATCGGTGCATAGTCAAGGAACAAGAATTCTTTACGAATCTTCTCTTCCATTTTCTTCATCGTTTTATCGTCTTTGTCGACGGCGTCCCATTTGTTGACGACGAGAACGATGGCTTTCCCCGCTTCGTGGGCGAGTCCGGCAACACGTTTGTCTTGCTCGATGATGCCTTCTTCACCGTCGATGACGACGAGAACGACGTTCGAGCGTTCAATCGCTTTTTGGGCACGCATGACGCTGTAGCGCTCGGTAGATTCATACACTTTCCCGCGCTTGCGCATCCCTGCCGTATCGATGATGACGTATTCTTGCCCATCCCGTGTGAACGGTGTATCGATGGCATCACGAGTCGTGCCCGCGATGTCCGAGACGATAACGCGTTCTTCACCGAGAATCGCGTTCGTCAAGCTCGATTTCCCAACGTTCGGACGTCCGATGAGCGAGAACTGGATGACTTCTTCATTGTACTCATAGTCGTCTTTGTCTGGAGCCATGTCGAGCACTTTGTCGAGCAAGTCCCCGAGACCAAGACCGTGCGTCCCTGAAATCGGGAACGGATCGCCGAATCCGAGTGAATAGAACTCATACATGAGTTCGCGCATCTCGAAGTTGTCGACTTTGTTGACGGCGAGGACGACCGGTTTGTTCGAACGGAACAACAAGTTCGCCACTTCTTCGTCTGCTGCTGTAATGCCTTCGCGTCCGTTCACCATGAAGACGATGACGTCCGCCTCATCGATCGCAAGCTCGGCCTGATGCCGCATTTGCACGAGGAGCGGCTCATCACCGACCTCGATTCCGCCTGTGTCGATTAAATGAAACTTACGGTTCAACCACTCACCCGTCCCATAAATGCGGTCGCGTGTTACACCGGGCTTATCATCGACGATCGACACGCGATCTCCGATAATCCGGTTAAAAATCGTGGATTTCCCAATATTCGGGCGGCCTACGATGGCCACTGCTGGAATTCCCATATAAACACCTCTCTAACTTTCATTCAATAAGTCTATCGTTTCTAATTGCAACTGTACTATCATATCACAGGCGAATTTCTGTGACCATACAAAAAGAAGCGGGAGTCTGGCTCCCGCTTGAACGATCGTCTTATTTAGAATCGTCCGAGGCTTCGTCACCTGTCAATTCAGAGACAGAGAAACCTCCTTGGTCGCTATACTCGTCAAGCAACGATTGATCCGCGTCGCCACGTGATGAATCGCTCGACTCGAGCGCACGCATCGACAACGAGATTTTCTTCTCGTCAAGATGGACATCGAGTACTTTGACGGTTACTTCTTGGCCTTCTGACAAGACTTCAGACGGCGTTGCAATGTGTCGGTTCGCAATTTGCGAGATATGAAGCAAACCTTCAACTTGTGGTGCGACTTCGACGAACGCACCGAACGTGACGAGACGTTTGACTTTCCC
This sequence comes from Exiguobacterium chiriqhucha RW-2, assembly GCF_000416965.1. GTDB lineage: Bacteria > Bacillota > Bacilli > Exiguobacteriales > Exiguobacteriaceae > Exiguobacterium > Exiguobacterium chiriqhucha. Next base: position 450,996 of record NZ_ATCL01000020.1, on the reverse strand, counting down.
TTCAATCACGTCACCCGGCTGAATTTTACCTTCTACCGATTCCCACGGTCCAGGCTGCGTCTCTTTAATCGACAACTTCACTTTCTCGTTGTCGAGGTCAAGTCCAAGCACTTTCACTTTGACTTTATCTCCTTCAGTCACAACATCGCTCGGTTTCTCAACCCGGCTATGCGCCATTTCCGAAATGTGGACGAGGCCATCGACACCGCCGATATCGACAAACGCACCGAAATCTGTGAGACGTTGAACCGTCCCTTCGATGATTTGACCGACTTCCAGTGATTCGAGCGTCTCCGCTTTCTTGGCGCTCATTTCCGCTTCGGCAACCGCTTTATGCGACAAGATGACGCGATTTTTCTCGCGGTCGATCTCGACGACTTTAACCGTAATCGGTTTGTTCAAGTAGGATGAGAAGTCTTCGACGAAATGGTTCTCTACGAGCGAAGCCGGGATAAATCCACGGATACCGATGTCAACGACAAGTCCACCTTTGACCTTGTCTTTTACCATGACTTCGAACACTTCGCCGGATTCGAATTTCTCGACGATTTGATCCCAAGCTGCCTCGGCATCAACGTCTTTCTTCGAAACGACCACCTCTTCGTCCGTGACCTTTTTCACTTTGACACGGATTTCGTCGTTAACATGGAGTGATTCGTTTAAATCGTCTAAATGCATGCTTGATACTTCGCTGATTGGTAAAATTGCCTCGGTTTTATAACCGATATCGATCAACGCTTGCTTGTCCTCGATTTTGACGACAGTACCGGTCACAATTTGACCTCGATTGATTTCAAAATCAGGCATATCTTTCATTTCTTCGACCATTCCAACACTACCCCCTCACGATGAGTACAAAAAGGAGCGCCCTAAGGCGCTTACACCTAGTATAAACTTCTTATAATTCGAAAGATTTGTCAAGGTGTTATCAGGTTAGTTCCTCTCCTAGCGCGAGATTAAACCTGAAATTAACGAACGTTCCGTGAATGCTGCATGTACAAGTCACCGATTGTCGTCATAATCAAGTCGGCCGCGATTTGGGCGCTCGCCTTGTCCGCTTTCAAGCCGCTCATGTCGATCGGTTGGCCAATGACGACCTTCAGCTTCGAGCGGAACTTATACGTCCCGATAATCGCCACCGGGAGTACCGACGCGTCCGAACGGAGCGCGAAGAACCCGACGCCGGCTTGGGCTTTGCCGAGCGTACCGTCTTTTGACCGCGTTCCTTCCGGGAAAATCGAGATGACCTCGTCTTCCTTCAATTTTTGCAAGACGACCCGGAGTGCTTGTCGGTCTCCTTCCCCGCGTGACACAGGAATCTGTCCAGCCCGATTCAAAATGTGTTTCAATACCGGCACGTCGAACAACTCTTTTTTCGCGAAGAAACGAAGTTGGCGCTGTTTCGGCATCGCCCCGGCGAGCATGACCGGGTCCCAGTTCGATTGATGGTTCGAACAGACGATCATCGAACCGTCGAGTGGGACGTTATCGCGCCCGATATACTCGACGCGGAAGCTCAATCTGCGGATGATATTGACGACACCTACCGCAAGACGATACATGCCGAACGGTCCATTGTTGAGCGGTTTCATCGTTCAATCACCTGCTTCATCAAGTGCTCGATTGCCTCGACGACGCCGTCAATCGACAGCTCGGTCGTATCGAGATAATGCGCATCGTCGGCCTGACGAAGCGGGGCGACCTCACGCTCGGAATCGCGTTTGTCGCGCAAGGCGATCTCGAGCTGTAATTGTTCGAGGTCGCTCGGCAATCCTTTCGATACGTTCTCTTCGTGGCGGCGGCGGGCCCGTTCTTCGACCGTCGCCGTCATGAACACTTTCAAGTCGGCGCCTGGTAAGACGTGCGTGCCGATATCGCGGCCGTCCATGACGATTCCGCCTTTACTGGCGAGGTCACGCTGTAAATCCATAAGGGCAGCCCGTACTTCCGGCTGGCGTGCGACGAAGCTGACGTTGTTCGTCACTTCGCTCGTCCGGATGACATCGGTCACTTCTTCCGTGCCATCGTACACGCGTTGACCGTTTTCGGACGGGACGAGACGTAAATCCATCTTGTCGATCATCTCAGCGAGCATCGGACCGTCTTCGAGACCGACGCCGTCTTGAAGCGCGCGATACGTGACGGCGCGATAAATCGCACCCGTATCGATATAGACGTACCCTAGTTTTTTAGCGAGCGTTTTCGCGATCGTGCTCTTGCCGGCCCCGGCCGGCCCATCTAATGCGATTTGTAATGGTTTATTCATAAAAATTGGGTATCGGCTCATCCCGATACCCGCCTCCTCTCGGTCATTTGTTCCGAGAACATCATACCAGTTTTTTAGCGTGAAGAAAATACGGAGCCGGTCCGTTTTCTCGCTTCGAGCTGGGCTCGGAAGCAATAACGTAAAATCGTCTCCTGGTCCCGGTGTGATAACTCTTCAAAGCAAAGCGACAACTCTTGTTTGGCCGTCTGTTCATGGATGCGGACGAGGCGGCTCTTGACGCGGAACGTTTGCGGAATACCTCGGTCGTCATCGATATGGAACGAGACGATCATCGCCTCGTCGACAGCGACCGGGGCTCGATTGGCGATGATGCGCATGCCCCCGGCCGAGACGTCGAGTGATGTCGACTCGAACGATGGGAACGCTTGGCCGTCTTCCGCAGACACGGTCACGTGAATCATCTCTGGCACCCGTAAATATTCACGGCGCTGGACTCGTTTGATTTTCTTCTCATCCGGCACTGGGAACGCATAGCGAAGCGTCAACTGCGCATCGCTCACGCGTCTCGACACAACGGTATCAAAGGCGTACAGTTGCTCTTCTCCTTTGAAGAAATAGACACGCATCGATTCGTCTTCGTGCAAGAAGAACGTCTTTAACGTATCCGTTTCACTCGGGGACTCGATCCAGACGACTTGATCGTTAATGGCTGCGATCTTCGTCTTTCCTTCTTTTCTCCCTTCGACTTCCACCCGTAACTCTTGACCTACTTTTAACATGAAACGATTCCCCTTTATTCTATTTATATTGGCGATGATTGGAACGATTGGCGGTACGGACGAGCAATAAGGCGACCATCCATAAGACGACGATATAGACGACAGCCGGAACTTTGTTCATCGGTTCGACGAGCAAGATATAGTCGAACATCCCATGCAACAGCGTGGCCGCCATGACGGCGGTGAACAACCAAAACCGCTCGTGGTTGGAATGTTTGGCCCGGCCGAGACAAAACCCCATGACGACGGCGAACAGCGCGTGGCCGCTCACCGGCAGCACGGCGCGCCAGATCGCGATTTCGATTGAGTCGTACACCCATAAATATAGAAAATTCTCTAACGTGGCAAAGCCGAGTGAACAGGCGACCGCATAGAGAATCCCGTCGTAGTAATCATCAAAGACTTTATGTATGTATATTGTATAATAAATCATGAACCACTTAAAAAACTCTTCTAATAGCGCGGTGGCCACGAACGCCTTCCAAAACGGGCCCACGAGCACCCCTTCTTCCACGAACGCATACTGGACGAACATGATCGGAAAGACGAGAATGGCCCCGGCGACGAACGACCGGATCACATAGCCGAGCGGTTCCGCTTCTAGTTCATGCCGGAGATAGAAGTAGGAAAGAAGGGCGAACCCTGGCGCAACCGCAGACAAGGCGATTGCAATCATGATGCATCTCTCCTTTCTCACGTTAAGCATACACTGAAATAGAGGAAAGAAAAAGTAGGTCACGCCTAGAAATTGGAAGAAACGAACAAAAAAGTTGGAGGTCTGTTATGAATCATTTATTACTCATCCACACCGGCGGCACAATCGCCATGTCCCAATCGGGGTCGGGACATGTCATGCCGAGCGAGGTCAATCCGATTGATGCGACGTTGCCGAAAGCGACGGATATCGCGAATATCACAACGAAACATTTCTCGAACATCCCGTCGCCGCACATGACACCCGAGAAAATGCTCGAGCTCGCCCAATTCATCAATCAACAGTTGACGCAAGACACATATGACGGGGTCGTCATCACCCACGGGACCGATACGCTCGAAGAGACGGCGTATTTCTTACAAATCACGCTCGGCGCGCCGGTCCCGATCGTCTTGACGGGGGCGATGCGCTCGTCGAACGAGGTCGGCTCCGACGGCGAATTCAATCTCATCACGGCGCTTCGGGTAGCCCAAAGTGATGTCGCGCGAGGCAAAGGCGTGCTCGTCGTCTTCAACGGTGAGATTCATTCCGCCTTCAACGTCACGAAGACGCATACGTCCTCGGTCGACACGTTCAAATCGGTCCACTTCGGAAACGTCGGCATGGTGACGAAAGACCATGTCCTCATCTATAGTCAGCCGACGACGAAGCAACCGAAGATGATTTCAACGATCACGAAACGGGTCGCGGTGCTGAAAGTCGTCGCCGGGATGGACCCGGACTTGATTGAGGCGGTACTCGCGCTCGGTTATGACGGGCTCGTCCTCGAGGTGCTCGGTCAAGGCAACGTCCCGCCGTCGATCGTCCCGGCGCTCGAACTGCTCGTCGAACGCATGCCGGTCGTCATCGTCAGCCGTTGCTTCAACGGGATCGTGCAAGACGTGTACGGCTACGTCGGCGGTGGCCAGCAGCTCAAAGAGATGGGCATCATCTTCTCGAACGGGTTGAACTCACAAAAAGCGAGACTGCGTCTCCTCGTCGAACTCGAGTCTGGGTCGTCGCAAGCGGTCATGGAGCACAGCTTTAGTTTCCAACAATGAGTTGGCGACTTGCCAACCGTTTCGTCCTTCCATACAATGAGGGATGAGGTGATTTCATTGAATAAACACGCTATCGTCGTCGGCGCCGGACCGTGTGGGCTGTCGGCTGCGATTGAATTGGAACGCATCGGCATCTCGTGCACGATTATCGAGCGCGGCAATATCGTCGATGCCATCTATCGGTATCCGACCCATCAGACGTTCTTCTCGTCTGCTAGTTTGCTTGAAATCGGGGATATCCCGTTCATCTGTAAAGATTTGAAACCACGACGTCAAGACGCGCTCGTCTATTATCGGGAAGTCGTCAGCCGGACCGGTTTAGATGTTCATCCGTTCGAGACGGTCGAAGCGGTCGAGCGGACCGAGGACGGTTTCGTCGTTCGGTCCCGACATGACCGGGACGGTTCCAAAGAGCGTCAGGCCGACTACGTCATCTTGGCGACCGGCTACTACGGACGCCCTCGTCGACTTGACGTGCCTGGTGAAGAGCTTCCCCACGTCGCCCATTACTTCAAAGAGGCGCATCCGTTCTATCGGCAGCGCGTCACGGTCATCGGCGGGAAAAACTCCGCCGTCGACGCGGCCATCGAGCTAGAGAAGGCCGGCGCCCATGTCACGGTGCTCTATCGCGGGGACGGTTACAGTCCGTCCGTCAAACCGTGGGTACTGCCGACGTTCGACTCGCTCGTCCGTCACGACAAGGTGCGACTCGAGCTCGAAGCGGAGATCGTTCGGATCGAACCGCATCATGTCGTCTATCGTCAGCATGGTGAAGAACATCGACTCGAGACCGACCACGTCCTCGCCATGACGGGCTACTTGCCCGACCATGGGCTGTTCGCCGATGCCGGGGTCCAAGTCGATGAGGAGACCGGTGTGCCGGCGTTCGACGAGTCGACTTACGAGACGAACGTCGACGGCTTGTTCATCGCCGGTGTCGTCGCTGCCGGAAACGATGCCAATAAGATTTTTATCGAGAACGGACGTTTCCATGGCCAAGCGATCGCCGAGACGCTTCGGGAGCGCAACGGTGTCACATTATAAATAAAGAGAGGGAGGACCTGGTTTCAGGTCTTCCCTCTCTTTTGTTATACCCAACCGCGGAAGCGCGACGCTTCTGCCATCTTGCGCACACCGACCATATAGGCGGCGAGACGCATGTCGACCTTACGCGCCGACGAGGTATTGTATACCGTATTGAACGAGTGGACGAGCACTTTCTCAAGCTTCTCTTCCACTTCCTCTTCCGTCCAATAGTAACCTTGATTGTTTTGAACCCATTCGAAGTATGAGACCGTCACTCCACCGCTCGAAGCGAGCACGTCTGGGACAAGCAGGATGCCACGTTCCGTCAAGATGCGGGTCGCTTCGTTCGTTGTCGGTCCGTTCGCGGCCTCGACGACAATGGACGCTTTGATGTTGTCGGCATTGTCCTCGGTGATTTGGTTCTCGATCGCGGCCGGGACCAAAATGTCGCAGTCGAGTTCGAGCATCTCTTTGTTCGAGATCGTGTTCTTGAACAAGGTCGAGATCGTCCCGAACGAGTCACGACGGTCGAGCAGGTACGGGATGTCGAGACCGTTCTCGTCATGGATGGCTCCGTACGCATCGCTGACGGCGATGACTTTCGCTCCGGCGTCATGCATGAACTTCGACAAGAAGCTACCAGCGTTGCCGAACCCTTGGACGACGACGCGGGCGCCTTTTAACTCGATCCCGCGACGAAGCGCCGCTTCTCGAATCATGATGGCGACACCTTTTGCCGTCGCCGTCTCGCGACCGTGCGAGCCACCGAGCACGAGCGGCTTCCCGGTGATGAATCCTGGTGAGTTGAATTCATCGATCCGGCTATACTCGTCCATCATCCATGCCATGATTTGCGAGTTCGTGAACACATCCGGTGCCGGGATGTCTTTCGTCGGTCCGACGATTTGACTGATGGCCCGAACGTAACCACGGCTCAACCGCTCAATTTCACGGAAACTCATCTCACGCGGATCACAAACGATTCCACCTTTACCGCCGCCATATGGAAGGTCGACGATGCCGGCTTTCAAGCTCATCCAGACCGACAACGCCTTCACTTCGACCTCGGTCACGCTCGGATGGAATCGGATTCCACCTTTCGTCGGTCCGACGGCATCGTTATGTTGCGCACGATATCCTGTGAAAATCTTTGTCGATCCATCATCCATCCGTACCGGGATGCGGACGGTCAACATCCGAAGCGGCTCTTTCAAGAGCTCGTACATCTCTTCTGGATACCCGAGTTTATCGAGCGCCTCGTGTATCACTTCTTGTGTCGATTCAAGGATGTTTTTTCGTTTTTGATGACCTTTTTCTTGATCCGTAATCATGAAGGTTTCCTCCCCTAAATTGTCGATTCTCCCCCAAGAATCAACCTCGTATTCGTTTAAAAGTATATCTGATACGCGCCCAATTTGAAAGGCTTTTACAAAAATAATGAAAGCGTTTTCTAAAACGAAAAAAGAAGGGGGTGCCCCTTCTTACTTTTCAAGTGCGAGTGCGATGAATCGCTCTAACAGTTCACCGTACGAGATGCCGACGGCGCGGGCGCTGTCCGGGAACAGGCTGAGCGGCGTCATGCCAGGCAGTGTGTTCGTCTCTAAAATATAGGCGAGCCCGTCTTCTGACACGAGGAAGTCTGAGCGGGAATATCCGCTGCAGCCGAGGGCACGGTGCGCTTGAATCGCGGCCGCCTGAACTTCTTCGGTCAACGAAGCCGGCAACTCGGCCGGACAGACGTGAATCGATCCACCTTCTGAATACTTCGACTCATAGTCATAAAACTCGTTTTTCGGGATAATCTCGATGACCGGGAGCGCGGCTTCGGCGCCATGGTTTCCGAGTACAGGTACCGTCAATTCACGGCCTTTAATATATTGTTCGACCAAGACGGCCGTATCGCAGGCGAACGCTTTGTCGATTCCTTCACGGAGCATCGTTTCGTCCATCGCGATCGTCAATCCGTTCGAAGACCCTTCTTGGGCCGGTTTGACGACACATGGGAATTCACCGCCCCACTCGACGATTTTCGCGTCGATATCGTCCCCTGTCTCGATGAGGACGTCACGGGCGATTCGGATGCCGGCAGCGGCGAAGATGATTTTCGCACGGGCTTTGTCCATCGCGAGCGCGGACGCCAACACACCAGACCCCGTGTACGGCAAGCCCGCCATCTCCAAGAGCGACTGCACGCGTCCGTCTTCACCGTATTTGCCATGCAAGGCGCTGACGACGACGTCGGCTTGAAGCGTCAACAGTTCATTGGCCCGGTCCGGGTGAAAATCAATCGCCACGACGTCGTGACCCCGTTCTTCGAGCGCTTCAATCATTCCTTTACCACTCGTGAGCGACACTTCCCGCTCACCTGATACACCACCATATAATACCGCGACTTTCATCAAATCTCTCCTTCAGCTAGCTACTCCAAAATTCAAGCTTTATCATACCATGTGTCGGCCGAAAACAATAGAAACAGAACGGTAAAAAGCCGTACTTACGCGAACGTATCGTACAGCTGTTTCACGGCCTGTTCAGTTTGAATCGTCTTCCCGTACTCCATCATGACGTACGGACTGACGGTCGTCGTCCGACCGTACTCCGACAAGATGGCGGCCAGTCGTTCTTCCACGTCTGGTTTGAGCACCTCGACAAAGTGCAGATAATATCGTCCCTCGTAATGATAGAACGCTCCGCCCTGCTCGGTGTCTCGCATATGTGGGAACAAGCGAATCGAGGCGTTGATGACGTCCTCGATATCGTCAAATTGATAAATCAAATGATGAATCACGTCGATGGTGAGCCGAATCTCGACTTGCTCTTGATCCGATTCCGCTACGGGCGCATCGACTTTCTGGACGTCGATGACGAGCCCGTCACGGGGAAACATCGTCACGTTCAAGTCGACGGTCCCTTGCGGCATGAAGCCAAATTCCGCTTCCGCCGTCTCAAGCAATTCCCGCCACAGGTCTTGACCGCTCTCCCCCACGATGGTATCGATGGCGATGCCTCGAGTGGATAGGTCGCTCGCGGTCAAATATACCCTTAAATGTTCTTTTGTTTGCTTTTCAAATCTCAAACGAAAACCTCCAAAGAATAATCAATCCTACTTTATAAGCTACTCCCGTTTGTTCGAGCTGTCAAATAGTTGACAACCACTCGGTCCACGCCTCGGGCGTGTCCCCGAGGAAGGCCGATCCGAATTCGGACGCTTGAAGGCTGACCGCGTAACCACCGGCCCCGATGACGAGGTTCGGGTGGTCGGCTTGGATGAACTGCATCGCGTCTTTCAGGCCATCGAGATGTTCCGTCAACGTACATGAGAAAATCAGACACTTGGCATCGATATCGTGCAACGCCTCGTTCAAATCCTCTTTCGGGAATCCCGCACCTAGGAAAATCACGTCATAACCGTATTGGCGCAAATAAAGCGTCACGAACAAGAGCCCGATTTCGTGCATCTCGCCCGGGGCACAGACGCAAATGATGCGTGGCAAAAAGGGATTCATCGGCATTTGGAGCGACAACGTCGACAGGCGGGCACGCAAAAAGGCCGTCGCAAAATGTTCATGCGCAATCGTAATCGTCCCATTCTCCCAACGTGTCCCGATTTCCATCAATAACGGACCGATGATATCTGTCGTAACCTTTTCAAAACTAAACGTATTAAAGGCACGATTAATCAAATCGTGCGCCTTACGTTCATCAAATGAAAGTAACGCCTCGAGCAACCCGTCCATGAGCTCCTCGTCATAAAGGCGGGCAGGCTTCGGCTTCGGGGCTTCATGTAGCTGTTGAATCGCTTGGGACACGGTCAATCCTTCCCGTTGTTTTTCAACGACCCATTTTATCTTCTCGACGTCTTGGTCGGAATACAATCGATGACCCGAATCTGTCCGGCTCGGAACGATGAATTGATAGCGTCGTTCCCACGCCCGGATCGTGGTCGGGTTGACTCCGGTGAGTGACGCGACCGTCTTGATGGAGTACTTCGGCACAGCAGCCCCTCCTTTCCTACTAGTTCTTCTCTTTCAGTATAGACCCATCTGTACGGCTTTACCTGTTTTATTGTGCAAATCTTGTGAGAAATTGGTGAGATTGTGCATATTCACAACCTCGGGCATGAAATCATAAAAAAAATACGACGTTCTCGTCGTATTGTTTAGAAAAAGATGTCGTGACGACCTATATATAAAAATACAAGAATAATGGCAAACATCGTCAGTGTCAGCATCATGGCGAGCGGTCGCTTCAGCCAGTTGTCGTTCAATTTCTCTTTTCGCTCATGCTCTTGCCGTTCAGCGCGAGATGGCAACGTGTCCACCACTTTTTCACGAAGTGAGTCCGCTTGGTTCCGATGTCGCAACGTGTGCCCTCCTTTACCTTTTTTATCATTTTACTATGATATCAATCAAAGGAAAAGATACGAGCCAACCGATGTTTCCAATCTGTCACATTTTTAGACACAAGTTGCTCCGACGGCGGGAACACGATTTCGCCGCAGATGTCGCAACAATCGCTTTGCTTGACCGGTTGCTCCGAGAAATAATTTAACAAATAATCGCGCCGACACGTCTTGATGAGGGCATAGTCCATCATCTGCCCCAGTTGACGATACCGGGCCCGCTTTCTATCTTTTACCCAATCCACCGCCTCGGCAAGCGTCCGCTCGGCAAGCATCTGATTCAACAGTCCCCAAACCGGGTCTTCCTCGTTCAAGCGCAATAAGCGTGGCAACTGGGCCAGGCTCGTGCCATTGTCTCGTTCAAAATAGGCGAGACGGATATCTTTGTCTTTCGGATATTGCTGGTCGATCAAAAACTGTTGAATCCGCTCATCCCCTTCGGCGTATAGCAAGACCGCGAAAGCCGGCTCGCCGTCACGCCCAGCCCGACCGATCTCTTGCATGTACGCCTCGAGCGTGGCCGGGATTTGATAATGGATGACGGAACGGACGTTATCTTTATTGACACCCATCCCGAACGCACTCGTACAAACCATGATGGCGACTTCGTCACGTAAAAATTGTGACTGTACAAGGCGCCGGTCCTCGGTCGACATGCCACCGTGATAAAACAAGGCGTCATCGAGATGGAGGGCGAGCGCTTCGGCCTCACGCCGTGTCGCCGTATAGATGACGGCCGGTTTCGGCACGTCGTGGACGAGTTCGCTCAGACGGCGCATCTTATCTTCTGACCCGAGACGTTCCACGATGAGGCGAATTTCGGGACGGTTCGCCGAGTGGACGAACTGCGCCGGCGAGAAGAGCGCCAGTTTCTCGACAATATCTCGTTTCACCGTCTCCGGTGCGGTCGCCGTGACAGCCATGCACTGCGGACTGCCGAGCTGCTTGCGCAGTTCACCTAGGCGCGCATACTCCGGCCGGAATTCATGGCCCCACTGCGAGATACAGTGCGCCTCGTCGACGACGAGCATTTGAATCTTTGTGCGCGCCAGCGCCCGTGTCACATGGGGCACGGCAAGTTGCTCCGGCGATAAATACAAAAAGCGGTACCGTTTCAAATGGTTTAAAATCTCTTGCTTCTCTTCGAGCGTCTCCATCGACGTCAATCGGGCCACCCCACGTTCGCCGCGCTCGCGGATATGGAGCATCTGGTCCTCGATCAGTGACAAGAGCGGCGAGACGATAATCGTCAAGCCGTCGTTTTTGATATAGGACGGGAGTTGGAACGTCAATGACTTCCCGGCCCCGGTCGGCATGATGGCGAGCACGTCTTGTCCCTCGGCGACCGCATCGATCACCTCGCGCTGTCCCGGACGGAAACTGTCATAACCGAACACCCGCTTCAACGTCTTCTCAAACAAATGTCTCACCTCGTTTCAATCGTGCGAACACCAATCGGATTTGATAATAACTGATCCCGTCGATTTGTTCAAAAATCGGTTTGAGCGCCCAGCTCGATTCGTCACGCAGCTGCTCGACTTGCTTGATTTGCTCGAGCGGAACAAATTGGTCGAGCGGAAATTCGTCTAAATACATCGCCATCTCGACGACGTGGTCTTCAATCGTACTAGTGCGCAACCGCCGCTGTGACTGGACTTGTTGGAACGATCGACCGGCCAAGAACTGTTCATACGACCCTCGCGCCGATAAGGTCATCCGTTCACTCGATAAGCCGTGGGCGAATCCTAACAGTTTCGCGTCTCGCGGCAATTTCCAGAGGAGCGCATTCCACCCGGCCAAGAAGTAGAGCCGGGCCGTCCGTGCATCAACGTCGAGGAGGGCCGCGATTTGTTCATACGTATACCCAGTCTCGAACGCTCCCGTGAACCTATAAACGACGGCGGTCGCATAAGGGTCGCCGATGTCTTCAAGCGCCGTCTCGAGCTCGTGATGGAAACTTTGAATCAACGGTCGCCATTCGCGTTCGGTCCGGACGATTTGTTTGACCCAACGTTCGGCCAGACGATCGGCCTGGACCGGATAAAACGTCCGCTCATGCTCGAGCGACATGAACGTCTGCACGAACAGGCTGAGCCGTTTCCATGTCATCGTCGTATAGTCCCGGTACTCGCCGCCGAGACGGTCGAACAAGTCGCTGACGGCCTCGGGCGAAGCGAGCATGGACCCGGCTTCGGTCAAGGTAAAACTCGAGCGGTTGAGCCAACCTCGCTTCTCGAACGAGGCGAGCAGTTTCTCATAGTCGTACTTCGTGTAGGGGAACAAGCCAAAAATCGGTTCCAAATCATAAAAAAAGGCATCTTGCAGCGTCGTCGCCGATCGTTTCCCGTTCAACACATGAAACAAACTGCGCTCGCTGCGTTCACCTTTCAAGCGTTGGATGGATAGTAATAACACCCCGTCCGCTAAATGAACCATCGTTCCACCTCCTTGTTAAAATTATGCTTCCAAAACGTTATTCGTTTCCTCATTGAAATATTTGGGTATGTAGACTACAATTACTCATAGTCAGTAGAAAATCATTTCTATGCAGAGAGACGAAACGTATGGAGGGTTACAAATGGCAAAATTTACGATTGTTGATAAAGATACATGTATCGCATGTGGTGCTTGCGGAGCAGCTGCCCCGGACATCTTCGACTATGATGACGAAGGCCTCGCGTTCAACTTGATGGACGACAACACGGGTACGATTGAAGTCCCGGATGAATTGTATGAGGACTTGATGGACGCCTTCGAGGGCTGCCCGACCGACTCAATTAAAGTCGCAGACGAATCATTCGACGGCGACGCACTCAAGTACGAATAAACGAGACATGTGTGCCATCTCGGCGCACATGTCTTTTTTTATCGTGTCGCTTTGCGGAAACCGGCCTCCCGCGCCTCTTTCTCTGTACAGAACATCTCTTCCGGGATCGTGCGCTCATAGCTCGCCCCGCCCGGAACGTGATAAATCTTCTCTCCGTCCCGATTGATATTCCCTTTAATGTCACATCCATCCGTGTCTCGTTTCGGCTGGGCCGGCTCGGTCGCCTCGTGGTCGAACCCTTTGCCGGTCACATAATCCTCGAGACTCCAAATCCCGAGCAATTCCTGACGCGCGGCCTGTTCGACGTCCCGGAACGCATCGATGTGTTGCGTGTTCGGCGCGTATACATAGGCGACGCGCGCCAGACCGCGACGTAACAATTCCTCGTTCAGCATCGCATCATCGTACCAGACGTAGGCGAGTGTCCGTTGATAGCGATCGTAGCGCCCGACGTCATACTCCAGTGTGATCGTATCCCCTTCTGGTAGCCAACGCTCGACGAATGATTTTGCATCTTCTCCGAACGGTTGTACCGGCAACGTCGGATGACTCGTCTCTGGCGTATCGACGAGCAAGAGGCGAATCGATTCCGTCGCCCCGTTCTCAAACTCGACTTTGAGCGTATCCCCGTCGATGACGCGGTCGAGCGTGACCGTCTCAGTCTTGCCGAGCGGCCGTGCGACTTGTTGCGTGACCGACGCCGACGGAAAGTCGGCCTCGAGTTCGACGAGCGACTCCGGCGGGTCGATTTGTTCAGCGAACCAGTCATCGACTGAGCAGCCTGCGAGCGAGATGCTCAGCACGACGGCAATCAGCAGTTGCCACCATTTTTTCAATTGTCTCACCTCTACACCAGTATAACAAAAAAGGTTGTTTGACTTAAGCGTCAAACAACCTTGGTGAAATGGACATTTGTCCTTTTGGTGATTAGCGTTTCCCTTTAATATATGGGATACCGACTGATTTCGGTGCATCCGCACGTCCGACGACACCCGCGAGGGCAAGAATCGTAAGCGCATACGGTGCAATCAAGAGCAACACTTGCGGCACGTTGCTGATGACCGGCAAGTTACTGCCGATGATCGACAACGCTTGGGCGAAACCGAAGAAGAGGCCGGCTCCGAGCGCGCCGAGCGGGTTCCACTTCCCGAAGATCATGGCGGCGATGGCCAAGAAGCCTTGACCGACAATCGTCGTCCCACTGAAGTTCGTCGTGACCGTGACGGCGTAGACCGCACCGGCGAGACCGCCGAACGCACCTGAGAGCATGACGCCCATGAAGCGCATTTTCGTGACGTTGATTCCCATCGTGTCAGCTGCCATCGGGTGTTCCCCGACCGAGCGGAGACGAAGGCCGAACGGCGTCTTGAAGATGACGAACCAGACGACGAACGCGAGCGCGATGGCGATGAACGACGTGTACTGGACGTTGATGAAGAACATACGAAGCACCGGGATATCCGATAAAATCGGCACGTTCTCTTTCGCAATCCGAAACTCGATGAAATCGGTCTGTCCTTTGTTGTAGAGGACACGGACGACGAAGATGGCGAGACCGATCGCAAGCATGTTGATTGCGACCCCGAGCACCGTTTGGTCAGCACGCCAAAGGATGGCCGGCACTGCCAAGAAAAGTGAGAAGAGTGCGCCGACGACCATGGCGACCAAGAGCGAGATCCAAGGACTGAGACCACCAAGCCCCATCTCCGTCAACGTGAGCGTCGTGATGATTCCCGTGGCGGCACCGATGACCATGATGCCTTCCAAGGCGATGTTGACGACACCCGAACGTTCACTGAAAATGCCGCCGAGCGCCGCGATGATGAGTGGAGTCGCATAGGCCAACGCGACCGGAACGACGATATAGAGGACTTCTAAGAAGCTCATTTTTTCTCCACTCCTTTCTTACGATTTCCTTTGAATTTGTCAATCACGTAGTTGAACGCATAACCAGACGCCACGAAGATGACGATGGCGGCGATGATGACTTTGACGAGCTCGGACGGAATGTTGGCGCCGAGCTGCATCGCGAGTCCACCGATATTGAGTCCGGCGAACAAAATGGCTGCCAAGACGACACCGATGGCCGTGTTCGCACCGAGAAGGGCGACGGCAATCCCATCGAATCCGACCCCAGTGAACGAGGCACTGAGCGTCATCCCGTTGAACGTACCAAGACCTTCCATCGCTCCAGCGAGTCCAGCGAACATACCCGAGATGACGAACGATAGGATGATGTTGCGATTGACACTCATCCCCGCGTATTGCGACGCGTGTTTGTTGAAACCGACGGCCCGTAGCTCATAGCCGAGCGTCGTCCGTTGCAAGATGTAGTAATAGACGATCGCCGCGAGCACAGCGATGAGGACACCCCAGTGTAAGCGTGAGAACTGCGTCATTTCTTGAAGCCATGGCGACGCGAGCGACGCCGACTCGTTGATCGACTCGGTCCGTTCGTTCGTTACGCCGATGACGCTACGCAAGATCGCGTTCGTCGTGTACAAGGCGATATAGTTCATCATGATCGATGTGATAACTTCATGGACGTGGAACTTGGCTTTCAAGAAACCAGGCACGAACGCCCAAAGCGCTGCCGCAAACATGGCCGCGAGAAGCGCGAGCGGGAGGTGGATGAACATCGGTAAATCAAAGTTGATTCCGACGTAAACGGCTGCCACCCAACCGATTAACACTTGACCTTCGACCCCGATGTTGAAGAGACCGGTCCGGAACGCGAACGCGACCGCTAAACCTGAGAAGATGAGCGGCGCTGCGGCACGAAGTGTTTCTCCGATTGCATATGGGCTTCCGACCATACCTTCGAACAATGACGAGAACCCTTGAATCGGGTCATAACCGCCAATCAGCATGACGATTGCCCCAACGAGAAGTCCCATCAAAATCGACAAGAGCGGGATGAGCAGTCGATTGAATCCTAACTTATTCATACTGTTTCTTCTCCTCTCTTACCGCCGGCCATCAAGAAGCCGAGTTCTTGCTCGGTCGTTTCTTTCGGATCACGAATCCCGACAATCTTACCTTCATATAAGACGGCGACTCGGTCCGCGACGTGTAAAATCTCTTCGAGTTCGAACGAGATTAAGAGGACGGCGCGTCCTTTCTCACGTTCTTTGATGAGCTGTTCATGAATGAACTCGATTGCACCGACGTCAAGTCCACGCGTCGGTTGGGCCGCAATCAACAAGTCAGGTGACCGGTCGACTTCACGGGCGATAATCGCTTTCTGCTGGTTACCACCTGATAAGGCACGGGCTGGCACATCGACCGATGGAGTTCGGACGTCAAACTTCTCAATCAACGCCTTCGCTTTTTCAGCCACAGCTTTATAGTTCATCAAACCACGCTTCGAGAACGGCTCTTTGTAATACGTTTGGAGGACCATGTTGTCCCGAATCGAATAGTCGAGGACGAGTCCGTGTTTATGACGGTCTTGCGGGATATGACCGACGCCAGATTCCGTCACTTTACGTGGCGTGAAACCAGTCACGTCTTTCCCATTCAACAATACTTTTCCAGACTCCGGTTTCTTCAAGCCTGAGATGGCTTCAATCAACTCGGTCTGTCCGTTTCCATCAATCCCGGCGATTCCGAGAATCTCTCCTGAACGAATCTGTAAATCCAAGCCATCGACGGCTTCAAGCCCGCGACTGTCTTTGACGACGAGTTTTTGCACGTCGAGGACGACTTGCTGTGGATCTGCCTTGGAATATTCCGCATCAAAGTTAACTTCACGCCCGACCATCATTTCAGCCAAACGGTCTTCATTGACCGTCTCATCGATATCGACGGTGCCGATATAACGTCCGCGACGGATAACCGTACAGCGGTCGGCCACTTGCATGATCTCTTTCAGTTTATGCGTGATCAAGATGATCGATTTACCTTCTTCGATCAAACGCTTCATGATTTGAATGAGTTCTTGAATCTCTTGTGGCGTCAATACAGCGGTCGGCTCGTCAAAAATCAAGATTTCAGCGCCGCGATAGAGCGTCTTCAAAATTTCGACACGTTGTTGCATCCCGACCGAGATGTCCTCGATTTTAGCGTCCGGATCAATGCGGAGACCGTATTGTTCCGAGATCTCCATAACTTTTTTACGCGCCGTGGCCCGGTCGACCGTCAATCCACTCTTCGGTTCTGAGCCGAGGATGATGTTCTCGGTCACCGTGAACTTCTCGACGAGCATGAAGTGTTGGTGTACCATACCGATCCCAAGGTCGTTGGCGATGTTCGGATTCTCAATGTTCACTTTCTCCCCACGCACGCGGATCTCCCCGCCTTCCGGCTGATAAAGACCGAACAGGACGTTCATGAGCGTCGATTTTCCGGCACCATTCTCGCCGAGCAACGCATGAATCTCTCCTTTGCGCAATTGGAGGGTGATATTGTCGTTGGCAACGAACGTTCCGAACTCTTTGCGAATATTGAGCATTTCAATTACATATTCCAAGAAAGTCCACCCCTAACTTTAAGTAAAGGGAGACCGCATGGGTCCCCCCCTAACTCAATGAATTATTTTACTGTTTTCATGAACTCTTCGAACTCAGCGTCAGTCGCTGGAGCCGTGATGTCTCCGTCAATCAACTGTGTGCGGTACTCTTCAACTTTTGTGAGGACGTCAGCTGCAACGTTCTCATCAGATGTTTCAGCAATCCCTACTCCATCGTCTTTCAAAGAGAACTCAACGATTTCGCCTGCAGGGAATTTATCTTCCATTGCAAGTTTCGATACTTCGTAAGTAGCCGTGTCAACACGTTTGACCATTGAAGTAAGCGTTACGTTTTCTGGAAGACCTTCTTCGTATTGGTCACGGTCAACACCGATGACCCATACATCTTCGCCGTTCTTCTTACGGTTTTTCGCTTCTGTGAATACCCCTACCCCAGTACCGCCTGCTGCGTGATACACGATATCAGAACCTGCTCCGTACATACCTGAAGCGATTGCTGTACCTTTTTCAGCTGAGTTGAAGTCTTCAGCGTACTTCACGTCAATTGTTGCATCCGGGTTAACGGCCATGACGCCAGCTTTATAACCGTTCTCGAACTTCTTGATCAAGTCAGACTCAACGCCACCGACGAATCCAACTTTGTCAGTTTTCGTAGTGAGACCAGCGACAACACCGACGAGGAACGAACCTTCTTGCTCTTTGAACGTGATCGATGCGACGTTCGGTGCATCAACGACCATGTCGACGATTGCGAAGTTGTTGTCTGGGAACTGCTCAGCAACTTTTTGGATGTCTTCGCCCATCAAGAAGCCGATTCCGTAAATCAAGTTGAAGTTATCGCGTGCCAATTGTTGCAAGTTAGGCTGATAATCCGCTTGTTTTGAAGATTGAAGATATTTGAAGCCTTCGTTCTCAGTCAAGCTGTTGTCTTTCCCGAACTTCGTAAGACCTTCCCAAGCTGATTGGTTGAACGATTTATCATCGACACCGCCAGTATCGGTTACCATGGCTACTTTGAAGTCGCTGCCTTCGCCGCCGCCTTCGCCGTTTGAAGCACCTTCATTGTCATCCCCGCCACATGCTGCGAGTACTGTTGAGAGTGTGAGACCTGCTGCTAAAGCTGAGAGAATCGTTTTTTTCTTGTTCATCGTCGTGTTTCCCCTTTCGGATCATAACAATTAAGGTTGTCATGTCATCAGTAGTCTTTACACCGGTATAAGAAAGCGCTTTCACGCTGTTCCCCAAAAATAACCGTTTCCGGATAAAACGAACGTGCTTAGACGCGTTTGCGAACGACGTGGAAGTCGAAGCGGTCCGCTCGGAAAAAGTTCGCCGAATCGAGCAGCGGTAAGTCGCTCTCATCGTAATGCAATTGCTTTAATGCCAGTAACGGTTGGTCCGTTTGAAGTTGCGTCGAGATTTCCGCGTTCACACTCGGTTCGATGTGCGTGATCGCATAAGCGACCCGACGTCCTACCTCTTGTTCGAGCGCATCAAACAACGACTTACCTTCCGTCAACGCTTTAGGATTCGAGACGAGGTGGGCCGGAATTTTATCGACACAGTATACAACCGGTGTCTCGTCTGCATAACGAATCCGCACGATCCGATAAATCGGCGAGTTCGGTTCGATTTTCAGACGCTCAGCTTCTCTCTCGGTCGCTAGAACCTTTTCGGCCACCAATACTTTCGTTCCTGGTGTCATCTTGGCGCGCATGATCATGTCCGTGACACTGAACAGTTCTTCAATCCCTGAAGTGAACGGGGGTTTTGAACTGATAAATGTTCCGACGCCATGTTTCCGCACGACAAATTTCTCGTCTTCGAGGATACGAAGGGCTTCCCGGAGTGTCGCTCGACTGACTCCTAGTTGCTTCGACAACTCGAACTCTGAAGGAAGTTTCTCTCCTTCACGATAGACACCATCGTCGATATCTTGCTTGATTTTCTCAATCACGCGAAGATAGAGCAAGCGATGATCGAGCTTGATCGACATGGGCCTCACCACCTTTACCTATTCTAACCAGTGCTCAGACATCTGACGTATGAATGTCCTTGCCAATATTAAGTATAGGGATTCGAGAATTAGAACGCAATACTTTTTGTTCGGAATCAGGGAAATATTTTAAAGTGAAGGGATTATGTATACCTCTTAGTCTATATTACCTGTTGTGAAGCCGTTTGAAAAGAAAACGTAAAATGTAAACGGTATTAAAAAATGAAAGCGGTTCAACGATTTTAGTAGTATGTCTTAATGTCTCGAATAGGTCAGATGTGCTATATTAGTTCGTCCTAACATGACGTCGACCCCGATCGTCACGTTTGAACCGGATTATCTGAAATTATATAAAAAACGAACGATTAGGTTTTTTTACACCTAATCGTTCGTTTTAATGTTTACCCCTCTGGTTGGTTAATGAGCACTTTCCGCGGCTTTGAGCCTTCTGACGGCCCGACATATCCAGCCTGTTCGAGCGAATCGATCAATCGGGCGGCTCGATTATAACCGATGCGGAATCTTCGTTGAATCATCGAAGTGGAAGCCGTCTCTTGCGTCAAGATGAATTGAACGACTTCTTCGAACAATGAATCGTCCGAGTCGATCGTCGTGACTTCCTCTTCTTTCGGCATCATCGCCTCGACATACTGGGCCCGTTGTTGGGCGATGACGTGATTGACGACCGTCTCGACTTCTTGATCCGAGACGAACGCACCTTGGACACGAATCGGTTTGTTCATCCCGTTGGCGAGCATGAGCATGTCACCCCGTCCGAGCAGCTTTTCCGCACCGCCGCCGTCAAGAATCGTCCGGGAATCCGTTTGCGACGAGACCGCGAACGCGATCCGTGACGGGATGTTCGCTTTGATGACACCGGTGATGACATCGACCGATGGACGCTGCGTGGCAAGTACCATATGAATGCCGGCTGCCCGAGCCATCTGGGCGAGACGCATAATCGCGTCCTCGACGTCGTTCGAGGCGACCATCATCAAGTCGGCGAGCTCATCGACGATGACGACGATGAACGGCAGACGCTTCGCGTCCTCGTCATCCGACTTATCGACGAGTTCGTTATAGCCTTCGATGTTCCGGACTCCGTAGCGGCTGAACAGCTCATAGCGCCGCTCCATCTCGGCGACGACTTGTTTGAGCGCTTGGGCCGCTTTCTTCGGATCCGTCACGACCGGCGTCAATAAGTGTGGGACACCGTTATAGACGTTCAACTCGACCATTTTCGGGTCAATCATCATGAGCCGGACCTCATCAGGACGCGTCCGCATCAAGAGCGACACGATCATTCCGTTGATGCAGACCGATTTCCCCGAACCAGTCGAACCGGCGACGAGCAAATGCGGCATCTTGTTCAAGGCGATCGTCACCGTCTCACCGCTGATGCTGCGGCCCAATGCGACGAGGAGCGGCGACTGTTCCCGCTTGACCGGATCGGCTTCGAGCACTTCACGGAGACAGACCGGGGCCACTTCCTGGTTCGGCACTTCAATCCCGATGGCTGCTTTGCCCGGGATCGGTGCCTCGATGCGGATATCTTTCGCCGCGAGCGCGAGGGCAAGATCGTCACTGAGCGAGGTGATGCGGCTCACTTTGACCCCGATATCCGGTTGCAGTTCATATTTCGTCACGGTGGGCCCGAGATGAATCTTCAATACTTTCACGCCGACGCCGAACGATTTGAGCGTTTGGACGAGTTTTGTCGCATTCGCTTTCAAGCGGGCATTCTCGCCGGACAAATCGGTCACGACCGGTTCACTGAGAATGGTGAACGTCGGAAGCTCATACGTATCCGATACATCCTGTGACGCCGTCATCATCATATCCTCGGTCGGCAGGTCGGCCACTTCTTCCGACGGGGCCGCCTCCTCCGTTTTCGGACGCTTCTCGGCGACGACTTTCTCGCTGAACCCGACGATTGGGATATCATGCATCGTCACCGCATCCGCCTCAGGCTCCGCTTCGGCAGGTGTCGATTCCACGACCTTCGCCGGGGCCGGGACAGCCTTCTGACGCTTCACAGGGGCCGGTTTGACCCGTTCCCGGTCGTGCCACTCTTGTTTGATGGCCGTGCCCGTCTCAAGCAGCCGCGAACCCATCGTCCGCCAAATCGTTGGCGACAATAGGGAAATCCCGACAATCATGCAGAGGGCGCCTAAAAAGACGATCCCGAAGTCAGAGAGCAAGTATTGGTTGAGTCGATAGAGCGCCCCGTTGACCTCGCCTCGTTCGGCCCCCCATACCAAGTCCCCGAACATGAGAAACGACGTGAACAACAATAGAATCCCGGTCCGTTGCATCGGGCGAAACTCATTTAAGAAGACGAGCAACGTGAACGCGATTGCCAAATACGTCAATGCCCCCCAGCCCCCGAATAACGTCGTCGCGAGAAGTGACGTCTGATTGCCGACCCATCCGAAATCGAACAGGGAAAAGATGAAGGCCGTAATCGACAGGACGAAGGCGATCCAGCCATATGTACGCAGTGGGATGGGCTGTTTTTTCGCACGTCTCGTCGTCGGTCGCTTCCGCTTCACCGGAGTTTTTCTCGTTTTTTGTGCCACCTTAGATTCCTCCTAAAAAAACAAGGCAAAAGTCTGATGACTTTTGCCTTAATCTCAATTCTTTAAATCTCCATGATGATCGGCAAGATCATCGGACGACGTTTCGTCTGCTCGTACAAATAGACGCTGAGCCGTTCGCGGATATTTGATTTCAACTCGGTCCAATCACTTCCAGCTTGGAGACTCTTCTCAATCTGTTTCGTGACGATGCGGTTCGCTTCTGAAATCATCTCTTCCGATTCACGCATATAGACGAATCCACGCGAGATGAGTTCAGGTCCTGAAATCAATTTCTTCTGTTTCCGGTTCAACGTGACGACACAGAGAACGACACCGTCTTGTGACAAGAGACGACGGTCACGGAGCACGATATTCCCGACGTCCCCGACACCGATTCCGTCGATTAAGACGTTTCCAGCCGGCACTTTGCGGCTCATCCGGGCTTTGCGGCCCGTGAACTCGACGACATCCCCTTTTTCAACGATGAAGATGTTGTTCGACTTCACACCGACTTGCTCGGCGAGTTTCGAGTGGGCCATCTGCATCCGGTACTCCCCGTGAATCGGGAGGAAGTACTTCGGTTTGACGAGGTTCAACATGAGCTTGAGCTCTTCGGCCGAACCGTGTCCAGAGACGTGTACTTTGCGTTGGTTATAGATGACGTTGGCGCCTGAGCGGAAGAGCAAATCAATCGTCTTCGAGACCGACTTCTCGTTCCCCGGAATCGGCGTCGCCGCGATGACGACCGTATCGTTCAGGCGGATGTTCACTTGTTTATGGGCGTTGCGCGCCATGCGCGTCAAGGCCGCCATCGGCTCACCTTGCGAACCAGTCGTCAAGATGACGACTTTGTTGTCAGGCAAGCGATTCACTTGTGAAAGCTCGACGAGCGTCTTCGGCTTGAAGCGCAAGTAGTTCAGCTTCTGTGCCACTTCGACGATATTGACCATGCTGCGGCCGACGACGGCCACTTTACGGTCGTTCGCTTCGGCTGCCGCGAACACTTGTTGCAGACGGTGCACGTTCGAGGCGAATGACGCGACGATGACGCGGCCTTCGGCTTGATAGATGACGTCGTTCAACTCGGCGCCGACGAGCGATTCCGAACCGGTTTGACCCGGACGTTCCGCGTTCGTCGAATCCGACAAGAGGCAAAGGACGCCCCGTTGGCCAATGGCCGCCAACTTGTTGAAGTCTGACTGTTTCCCATCGACCGGTGTGTAGTCAAACTTGAAGTCGCCCGTGTGAACGATGGCGCCTTGTGACGTTTGGATACAGACCCCGACACAATCCGGGATCGAGTGGTTGACGCGGAAGAAAGTGATGAAATGATCAGCGATAGTCAATTTCGTTTTGGCGTCAATCAATCGGAGGTCGACTTCTTTCAATAAGCCAGCCTCTTTCAATTTGAGCTCGATTAAACCGAGCGTCAATTTCGTCCCATATACGGGAACGTGTTTCAAATCACGGAGTACGTAGCTGAGTCCACCGATATGGTCTTCGTGACCGTGTGTGATGAAAATCGCGCGTACCCGATCTTTATTTTCTTTCAAATACGTAATGTCCGGGATGACGATATCAATCCCGAGCATCTCATCGCCTGGGAACATAAGGCCGGCATCGATGACGAAGATGTCGTCGTCTAGTTCCACGACGTACATGTTCTTCCCGATTTCGCCTACGCCTCCAAGCGCAAAGACGCTAACGTTCTCTGTCTTCTTCTTTGACACTAACAAAAACCTCCTAGATGTTGCATATTCTGTTTCGTCCACTTATCGCTACTGAATATTGTATCGGAAAACTGCTGATATGCCAACATTTCCGTTCAATCGACGAGAGGTTTCATCACATCGGCAAGCGGCATCGTCGCTTTGTCATCCGGACGTTTCCCGGAAGCGAGCTGACGAATCGACAAACCGAAGTCCATTTGTAAGTGTGGGTAATCCGGAAAACTTCTCCAATCCCCGCCCCATTCGAAGCCGAGCGCCTTGCCGAGCTCCCCTAGTTCTTGCCAATCCGGTTCATCCGACCGATTGTGGTCCGACTCCAAATCATAGTCGGCGCGGTTGTTGTGAATGATGACGAAGTCGACGGCAAGGCCATAGTTATGGTAGCTCTCACCTGCTTTGGCGTTCGTCACGACTTGACCTGGTTTCGAACGACCTTGGGCGTACAGGGCGTTCTGTTCATCGGCTGAACGGTATCCTGACGTCAGGCGAACCTCGAGACCGAGGCACGAATAGGCTAGCCGTACGAACGATTCACTCCGCTCCCGGACGTGCGGATGCAGTTTGGCGAACGCCTTCTCGCTACGCTCGACGATGACCGCTTCCGAGCGCGAGTTGCGCTCACACATCCCCGCCTCGAACGTCGGTTCATCGACCCATGGCATCGGCCCCGGACGTGACAACGTATACGCTAAAAAGATTCCGACTAAAAAAGCCGTCATCGCGAACGTCAAGACGCCGGTCCATTTCATCGGCGCAACCGTTTACGGAGTCCTTTGACGAGCGGTAATCCTGTTTCAAGGGCGAAATAGAGCGGACGATTCAAGACGAGATCGAACTCGCCGACCTTCTCGATCATATCGCTACCCCAACCTGATTTGAACGCATACAGACCCGCATACTCATCATCGGCGTCGGTGCTGCCCGATACGCCACCGAAATCATAGCGTTCGGCCCCGCTCGCCTTGGCCGCTTGCATCATCGTCCATTGCATGAGGTGGTTCGGCATGAAGTCACGGAACTCGTTCGAAGACGCGCCGTACAAGTAATACGAGCGTCGTCCGGCTAACGTCAACAGACCGCCCGATAAGACGAGCCCGTTCGGGTACTTGTCGTGCAACTCATTCAGTTCCGGCAACGCAGCTTTAATCTTTTCAATCTGTTCGCCCGTCTGCTTTTGACGGTTCAACAGACTCGTCCGTTTCTTCTCCACCGTCTCCGTCTCGAGGGAACGTTCAATCTTGCCGAGGTCACGTTCGGCTTTTTCGAGCGTGGCCATCTGTTGGTCGAGCGCGAGCTTCGGTTCGAGTTTCGTCAAGAACAGACGCGCGTCCCCTGGCTGCAGGCAATCGTATAAGTTCTCGAAGTAATCAAGGCCGCGGATGGCAAAGCCGTCCCGCTCGCCTGTCACTTTCATCAACTCCGCGAACGTCTGGAGACCATCGCGACCGACTTCCGTGCAGACGATTCCTTTTCGTTCTGCCAAACGCACGTTATAGCGGAACTTATGATGGAACTTGCCAAAAATCTCTTTCTCGCTCGGACGCAAGTCCGTCTCCATCGTGAACCGAGGCTGGGCGTAATCGAACCCGCCGCCGTATCCTTTATGGTTAAAACCGAGGCTAGCCATTTCCGTCAACAGGCCTGGCACTTCGTCTCGGTCGATATTTGGATCGATTTTCACGGTAATCGCTTTATTCGCATTGGCGACCCGTTTCGCTTCTTCGGTCAACGCGGTCAACGAAGCCACATCGTCATAGTCGACGACGAAACCGCGCGGCGCGTAGCAAAGCGTGAACGGGAGTTTAGGTACGCGTTTGAACAAGAGTAACGCGACCCCGCTCGTCACACCATTGGTCGCGACGGCGATCCGCTCGGCGAACCAGCCGTTTTGTCGTTTGACGTTGGCCCAACTTGAGAGTTGAAGCAAATCCCCACGGTCATGTGTTTTGACGAACTCGTCGTGCTCTTTTTCTGTCAAGGTGATCGGTTGTACTGCCATAAATCATGATTCCTCCGTCTTCAAAATTGTCGCTCGGACGATCGCTTCTTCATCTAGCGGAATTTTCTCATTCCCAATGATTTGATATTTCTCATGTCCTTTGCCGGCCAGGACGACGATGTTATCGGACTCGGCCAATTTGGCCGCGTAGCGGACCGCCTCTTCGCGGTCCCCGATCTCAACGAAATTGTCGTGGGTCATCCCGGCAGCGATGCCGCTCGTGATTGAGTCGTAGGCTTCAAAGCGTGGATCGTCCGTCGTGATGACGACCGTTCCCGCATACTTCGAGGCCATCTCTCCCATCGTCGGTCGCTTCGTAACGTCACGATTTCCGCCTGTCCCGATTAAGAATACAATCTTCTCTTTCGGCACGCCGACGAGCGACTTCAAGCATTGCTCGATGCCGTCGGGCGTGTGGGCGTAATCCGCATAGACGTTATAGCCCGGCACATCGAGGCGTTGCATCCGCCCTTTGGCCGGATGGATCGCTTCGAGCGCCTGGACGATTTCGGGCAAGCGATAGCCTGCCGCGAGCAGGCAACCTGTCGCGAGCAAGATGTTATACACGTTGAAGCGGCCGATGAATTGAACCGTCAACGGATGGCGTTCGCCTTGATAGTTGAGGCAAAAGCTCGTCTCTGACAGCGTCTGAACGATATCTGATGCCGTCACGTCTGCCATCGCGTCAATCGCATAAGTAATTACTCGCGCCCCTGTCATCGTCTCATACAGCTTGCTGTACGGGTCGTCTGCGTTTAGTACGGCGACCTTGTGACGTGACGCCATCTGTCCGAGCTGTGCGAACAGTAGGCCTTTCGCTCGCGCATAGTTCTCGAACGTACCGTGGAAATCGAGATGGTCGTGCGTCAAGTTCGTGAATCCGACGATATCAAAGTCCGTCCCGATGACACGGCCGAGTTCGAGTCCGTGCGATGACACTTCCATCATCACATCGGTCACGCCTTCTGCGTGCATCCGGGCGAGCAACTGTTGTAGCTCCGAGCTTTGCGGTGTCGTATTTTTACTTGGGACGACCGTATCGTTGATGCGGACCTCGACCGTGCCGATCAATCCGGTGCTATGACCGAGCTCGGTGAGGACGTCGCGCAAAATCGTCGTTGTCGTCGTCTTGCCGTTCGTCCCCGTGATCCCGAACAGACGCATCTGTTCAGACGGATACTGATAGAACGCCGACGCTAAGAGGCCGACCGATCGTGTGCTGTCGCGCACGATTAAGTTCGGTACGCTTAACGAGAGCGGACGCTCGCTGACGACGGCTACGGCCCCTTTGCTGACCGCCAATTCGGCATAGTCATGGCCGTCGACCGTATAGCCTTTGATGGCGACGAACAGCGTCCCAGGGACGACTTCTCTCGAGTCGGTCGTCACATGGGTCACTGGGATGGCTTGTAAGTTTGGTTGATTAATCAATTGAATGTGTTTAGCTAAATCCGTTAAGTTCAAGTCTTTCCCTTCTTTCACCTGTTCCTGTCCAAAGTAAAGAATACCTCTTAATCAGTGTAGAGAACTTACAATTCGGTTTCAAGTCAGTCTTCGGACGGAAGGACATAAGATTTGGCAGGGGCGTGGCTGAGCACCTCTCTGATTAAGGCGTTGACACCATGCACATCGATGCGATCGATTTTATCGAGCACCTCGTTCAAGTCCTCGACATCGTCGAGCAGGACGAGGTTTCGACCGTTTCGGTTCATGCGGGCACTCGTACTCTCATTCCCGAGGACGAGCGAGCCTTTCAATTGGCGCTTGCCTTTCTCGACTTCCTCGTCGGACAATCCGTCCGCAATCAACGTCTCGAGTTCGCGCGTCATAATCGTCTCGACTTGGGCGAGCGTATCCGGAGATGTCCCGATATAGATGGTGAACGTCCCGTGGTCATCGAACGTCGTGTAGTACGAGTAAATCGAGTATGCCAGCCCCTCTTCTTCTCGAATCGACTGGAAAAGACGTGATGACATCGTGGCCCCGATGGCATTGTTCATCAAGGCCAAATGCGGCAGACGGTCATCTTTGGCGGCAATCGCCTCAAAGTTCCAACAGAGGTGTGCTTGCTCTGTCTCTTTCTGTTTTTTCATCACGTCACTGTATAAAATCGGAGTCGTCGATTCTTTCGGAGATTCCCCTGATGGGAGGTCGGCAAACCTTGTCTTGACCGCCTCAATCAATTCATCGGTCACATGCCCGGCAATTGAAACGACGACACGATTGCCCGTGTACGTCGAAGCGACGTAACGGAGCAGTTGGTCCCGCGATAGTCCGAGGACGCTCGCTTCCGTCCCGAGAATCGGTTCGGCAAGGATGTCGTCCTTATAGACGGCTTTCGCGAGCAGCTCGTGGACGAGGTCTTCCGGTGTGTCCTCATACATTTTAATCTCTTCTAAGACGACCCGCTTCTCTTTCTCGAGCTCCGTCTCATCAAATAACGAATCGAACAGCATGTCGGCGAGCGCATCGAACGCGATGACCGCGTGCTCGTCAAGCGTCTTCACGTAATAGCACGTATGATCTTTCGACGTGAACGCGTTGACGCTGCCTCCGAGCTCATCGAAGAACGACGCGATTTCTTTTGCCGTTCGCGTCTTCGTTCCTTTAAATAACATATGTTCAATCAAGTGGCTGATGCCAATCTCGGTCATGTCTTCGGTCCGAGTTCCGGCTTTGATAAAGACACCGGTCGACGTGCTGCGGACATCCGCCATCGGTTCAATCACGATGCGGACGCCGTTGTCTAATGTGATCCATTCCATGTTATCACTCCTATGAAAAAGGCCATCGCACCAGACGATGGCCATCATGATTAGTTTGTCGAGCGTGGCGGACGACGGTCTCCGTCACGACGCGGCGGACGGCTGTCACGTGGTGGACGGCTTTCGCGCTGCGCTTTACGTTTTGCTTCGTATGCTTCACGTTCTTCCGGTGATAATCCTTCAAGGATGAGCACTTTGTGTGAGGCATTGACTCGGCCTTTGTCGTCAATCTCTGTCACACGGACTTTGATTGTATCGCCGAGTTTAACGACGTCTTCCACGTTCGCGACACGCTCTAAGCTGAACTCAGAGACGTGGACGAGCGCGTCTTTCCCTTTGAACAATTCGACGAACGCGCCGAACTTCTCGATGCGGCGGACCGTTGCATCGAACTCTTCGCCGACGACGACTTCACGGACGATGTCGCCGATGAGGGCCATCGCCATATCGATGCCATCTTGATCGGTCGACGCGATGAAGACCGTTCCGTCTTGCTCGATATCGATTTTGACGCCCGTTTGGTCGATGATGCTGTTAATCATCTTCCCGCCCGGTCCAATCACATCGCGGATCTTATCCGGATTGATCGTCATCGTCACGATTTTCGGTGCATACTTCGACAACTGCGGACGCGGTGCGTCGAGCGTCTCAAGCATATGATTCAAGATGTGGAGACGGCCTGAACGTGCTTGTTCGAGTGCCTCTTCCAAAATCTCACGCGTGATTCCGGCGATTTTGATATCCATTTGGAGCGCCGTGATCCCGTCTTTCGTTCCAGCGACTTTGAAGTCCATGTCACCGAGGTGATCTTCGAGTCCTTGGATGTCCGTGAGAACCGTGTAATGTTCGCCTTCCATGATGAGACCCATCGCAATCCCGGCAACCGGTGCCTTGATTGGAACCCCTGCATCCATGAGAGCGAGTGTCGAACCACAGATTGACGCCTGTGAACTTGAACCGTTCGACTCGAGTACTTCCGAGACGAGACGAATCGTGTACGGGAAGTCGGCTTCTTTCGGGATGACCGGGAGCAACGCACGTTCTCCGAGAGCACCGTGACCAATTTCACGACGACCTGGCGCACGCACCGGACGAGCTTCTCCGACCGAGAACGGCGGGAAGTTGTAATGGTGCATGAAGCGCTTGTTCTCTTCGAGACCGATGCCGTCGATGATTTGAGCATCTCCGATGACGCCGAGTGTCGCCACCGACATGACTTGTGTTTGTCCACGTGTGAACAACCCAACGCCATGGGCGCGTGGCAATAAGCCCGTTTCCGACGCAAGTGGACGGATGACTTCCGGGCGACGACCGTCCGGACGAACTTTATCGACCGTGATGAGACGGCGAACTTCATCTTTGACAAATTTATTCAAGATGCCAGACACTTCTTTCAACTTGGCCGGCTCGTCGACAAGGCGCTCTTCGTAGATGGCGACGTACTTGGCAATCACTTCGTTGATTGCTGCATCACGCGCATGCTTCTCTTCGACTTGAACCGCAGCGTTGATTTCTGGACGAGCTGCTTCGAGCTCAGCCGTCAAGGCGTCATCAAATTTCGATACCGTGTATTCGAACTTCGGTTTTCCAACAGCTTCGACGATTTCCGTTTGGAAAGCGACCAATTTCTTGATTTCTTCATGACCGAACAAGATTGACTCGAGCATGACGTCTTCCGGTACTTCGTTGGCGCCTGCTTCAACCATGTTGATTGCAGTTGCCGTTCCGGCGACTTGGAGTTCGAGGTCTGTCTGTTCGAGCTGAGCCGTCGTCGGGTTGACGACGAACTCACCGTTGACGCGTCCGACTGTCGCACCGGCGATCGGGCCATCAAACGGGATGTCTGAAATCGAGAGTGCGATTGACGTTCCGAGCATACCGGCCATCTCAGCTGGGCAGTCCGGGTCGTTCGACATGACGTAAATCATCACTTGGATATCATGACGGAAGCCATCCGGGAAAAGCGGACGGATCGGACGGTCGATGAGGCGCGATGTCAAAATCGCGTTCTCCCCAGGACGACCTTCCCGACGGAGGAAACCTCCAGGAATTTTACCGACCGAGTATAATTTTTCTTCATAGTTGACCGTGAGCGGGAAGAAATCTAAATCCTTCGGCGCTTTCGATGCTGTGACCGTGGCGAGCACGACCGTGTCCCCATAACGGACGAGTGCCGAGCCGTTTGCTTGTTTCGCAAGTTGCCCGACTTCTACAGACAGCGGACGCCCGCCCCATTCTGTAGAAAATACTTGTTTCGTACCTAACATGAACATTCTCCTCTCAAACCTTATCTAGTTTATTATGTAACTCATTCATATGAATGTCTAATGATTTTCCTCCTAAAAAAGAAGAAACGGACTAGGAACAAGTGTCCCAGCCCGTCACATGGTCCGTTCGGATTAACGACGGAGACCAAGGCGTTGAATCAATTCACGGTAACGTGTAACGTCCTTGTTACGAAGGTACGTAAGCAAGTTACGGCGACGTCCAACCATTTTCAAAAGACCGCGACGTGAGTGGTGGTCTTTCTTGTGTGTACGAAGATGATCGTTTAAAGTGTTGATTTGTTCAGTCAATACTGCAACTTGAACTTCCGGTGAACCAGTGTCACCTTGTTTTGTCGCGTATTCCGCGATGATTTCGTTCTTACGTTCTTTTGAGAGTGCCATTGCCTCTCCACCTCCATTTAATAGAAAATTGCCGCGTTGCCGAGCCGACGTTGGTGAATCGATCAGCCAAGCGAAGCGGTGTACTTTGCGTACCAAAATAGGATACCGTACCACCCATCCAAAGTCAAGACAGGATTGCCCGAGCTGCCGTCTCATCTTGCTTGAGTTGGGCGATGAGCGAGTCGAGTCCGTCGAACGCCCGCTCGTCCCGTAAATAGTGCATCCATTCGATTTCGATCAATTGTCCGTATAAATCTTCCGAGAAGTCGAACAAGTGGCTCTCGATTGAGACGTCACCGGTCGCATAGAACGTCGGCCGCCGACCGACGTTCGTCATCGCGTCGAACGTCCGACCGTCCTGAAGCCGTACACGCGTCGCGTAGACGCCTAGACGCGGCATGACATACGATGCGTCCATGACGACGTTCGCCGTCGGGTAGCCGATCGTCCGGCCTCGGGCGTCACCGTGGATGACTTCCCCGCAGATAACGTACGGCGTACCGAGCAATTCGCTCGCCACATCGACATCACCGGCACCGAGCAACTGACGAATCCGCGTCGACGACACTTTTTCGCCGCCGCTCGTCTGTTCGGCGACGACCGAGGTCGTGAAGCGACCGCGCGCATGATACGGCAGCGTTTCCATCGTCCCCTCGCCGAATTTACCGTACGAGTAGTCAAAACCTGCCGTCACATGGACCGCACCGGCACCAATCAAATAGTCATCCACGAACTGTTGTGGCGACAGGCTCGCCAACTCTTTCGTGAACGTGATGACGATGCACCGTTCGACACCGAGTGCGGCAATCCGGTTCAATTTCCGCTGGAGCGGTGTGATGTAACGGACCGCATCCGGTTTGTTCGATAACACTTGTTTCGGGTGCGGGTCGAACGTGATGACGGTCACGGGCACGTCAAGCTGTTTTGCTTGCGCCTGCGCATGCCGAATCACGGCCTGATGTCCGGTGTGGACGCCGTCAAAAAATCCGAGCACCATGACCGAAGGGACCAGGTCTGGTGTCTCAGGATACGTCAGATGGATCGTTTCCATACTTCAATCTCCCCTTTAGTCGATAGTCAACATGACCTCGACAGTTGCGTCTGTTGTTCCGTCAAGCCGTCGATAGAGGGCAAGTGGAATTCCTTCTTCATTATAGACAGTAAACAGTTCAAATTCGAGCGAGACGTCGTTCAAACGACCTCCGTTTCGAATATACCGTTCTCGATTGGCTGGAATCGTCATGGCCGGCCAACGTTTGATGACCTCTTCGAGCGGGATGAGGTGGTTCATTCGTTCCTCGACCGTCTCGAGGTCGCCCAGTTGCTGCAACGTGACGGCGGCCGTTTCCTCAAACGAACCAGACCGGGTCCGCCGCAAGTCGCTCATATGGGCCGGATAGCCGAGCTGCTCCCCGATTTGAACGGCGAGCGTCCGGATGAACGTCCCTTTGCCACACTCGACGTCGACACGGAAACGGCAGACACCGTCTTCGACGACCGGCTCATTCGTCCGGACGAGGCGATGAATCTCGACAATGCGGCGCGGTCGGTCCACCGTCTGACCTTTTCGGGCGTATTCGTACAATTTCTTACCGTTCACTTTGACAGCAGAGAAGTAAGGCGGGATTTGCTCGATTTTTCCTGTCAGCTTCTCAAGGACACGATCGATGTCCGCAGCGGTGAACGCCTCGGGACCGACTTCACGCGTCTCGACGACCTCGCCATGGGCGTCCTCCGTCATCGTCGCTGTTCCGATTGTAATCTCGGCGGCGTACCGTTTGCCTTCATCGGTCAGAAAACGAGACAGCTTTGTCGCCCGTCCGAGGCAAATCGGTAGGACACCGGTCACTTCCGGGTCCAGCGTGCCGGTATGTCCGACTTTTTTCGTTTGGAACAATTTACGGAGCTTGAACACACAGTCGTGGCTCGTCATGCCGCTGTCTTTATCTAAAATCAATACGCCAGTTGGTTCCATCTGAATTCCTCCCATCAAAAAAGGGGAGACGCGAGTCCCCCCTTCAATTTATTGGTCGTTCCGATTTAAGTCACGAATCAATGAATCGATATGGCTACCATATGCGACCGATGAATCGTATTCGAACGACAATTCTGGCGTTTTCCGAAGACGGATGCGGCTCCCGATCTCGCGGCGAATAAATGCGCTCGCCTTATCAAGACCAGCTTGCGTTTCAGCCTTCACCGTGGCGTCGTCTCCGAGCACCGTGTAGTAGGCTGTCGCTTGCTGCAAGTCTCCCGTCACATCAACGCTCGTGATTGTAGCGTTCTTCGTACGTGGGTCGTTGACTTCACGGAGCAAGATATCTGTAATCTCTTTACGCATCTGCTCTGCGACGCGTTGGGCACGAATGTTCATACGTGTTCCCTCCTCGCTTTATTTACGTTCGACTTCTTTCATGATGAACGCTTCAATAACGTCCTCCACTTTGATGTCGTCGAACTTCTCTACTTTAATCCCACACTCGTAACCTGTCGCGACTTCTTTGACGTCGTCTTTGAAACGGCGAAGCGTATCGAGTTTTCCTTCGTACACAACAATCCCGTTACGGATGATGCGGACGCCGGCGTCGCGTGAGATTTTACCTTCTGTGACGTAACAGCCGGCAATCGTACCGACTTTCGAGACTTTAAAGACGTCACGGACTTCAACTTGTCCTGTGATTTCTTCAACGAACTCAGGGTCGAGCATCCCTTTCATCGCGCTTTCGATTTCGTCGATTGCGTTATAGATGATGCGGTGCAGACGCATTTCAACATGCTCTTGCTCGGCCATCGACCGGGCGTTACCATCTGGGCGAACGTTGAATCCGATGATGATCGCATTTGCCGCCGAAGCGAGAATGACGTCACCTTCTGTGATTGCACCGACACCTTGGTGGACGATGTTGATTTTAACGCCTGCGACGTCGATTTTACGGAGTGAACCAGCGAGTGCTTCAGCCGAACCTTGAACGTCTGCTTTGATGATGACGTTCAAATCTTTGACTTCGCCTTCTTGAATGCGGCTGAACAAGTCATCAAGACTAACTTTAGCCGATTCGCGACGCTGTGATTCGAGGTAACGTTGGTAACGTTTTTCTCCGATTGCACGTGCTTTCTTCTCATCTTCAAACACGATGAACTGGTCCCCGGCTTGTGGGACATCGTTCAATCCTGTAATTTCGATTGGTGTCGATGGACCCACTTCTTTCACACGACGACCGATATCGTTGACCATGGCCCGGACGCGTCCGAACGTGCTACCGACGACGATTGAGTCACCGATCCGGAGTGTCCCGTGTTGAACGAGAAGCGTGGCGACAGGACCGCGGCCTTTGTCGAGCTTCGCTTCGATGACCGAACCGCGAGCTGGCATTTTAGGCGTCGACTTGTACTCTTCGACTTCAGAAACGAGCAAGATCATCTCGAGCAACTCATCGATTCCTTCGTCCTTCAAAGCTGAGATCGGTACGAAAATCGTTTCGCCGCCCCACTCTTCCGGTACAAGACCGAACTCTGTCAATTCTTGTTTGACGCGGTCAGGGTTTGCGCCTTCTTTATCCATTTTGTTCACAGCGACGATAATCGGCACGTTTGCCGCTTTCGCATGTGAGATGGCTTCTTCTGTCTGTGGCATGACGCCGTCATCCGCTGCGACAACGATAATCGCGATATCCGTCACTTCGGCTCCACGAGCACGCATCGTCGTAAAGGCGGCGTGACCTGGTGTATCGAGGAACGTGATCTTTTTATCGTTGACTTCAACTTGATAAGCACCGATGTGCTGCGTGATTCCGCCGGCTTCACCAGCAACGACTTTCGTGTTGCGGATCGAGTCAAGAAGTGTTGTC
Source organism: Exiguobacterium chiriqhucha RW-2 (assembly GCF_000416965.1). Lineage (GTDB taxonomy): Bacteria > Bacillota > Bacilli > Exiguobacteriales > Exiguobacteriaceae > Exiguobacterium > Exiguobacterium chiriqhucha. The sequence goes on along the minus strand of NZ_ATCL01000020.1, from coordinate 415,923 downwards.
TTACCGTGGTCGACGTGACCCATGATTGTGACGACAGCTGGACGCTCAACAAGTTCATACTCAGAGAAGTCGATTTCTACTTCTTCAAAGTCCGTCTCATCGATGAGTACTTCTTTCTCCACTTCATAACCGAATTCAGTTGCAAGCAACTCAATCGTCTCGTCATCAAGTGTTTGGTTGATTGTCGCCATGACACCAAGACCCATCAACTTCATGATGATCTCGTTTGGCTTTTTATCCATCTTCGCAGCGAGGTCCGATACGCTGAGGACATCATCGTACTTGATGACGTTGCCCATTTCAGACTCTTGCGCTAAACGAGCTGCTTTACGCTGACTCGTTTTCGAATTTGGATCCGCTTCTAATGGCACGGCTGCTTTCGCAGGCTTGCCTTTGAATTTACCACCGCGCTTTTTGTTGCGGTTGTCGTTGCGGTTGTTGCCGAAACGGTTGCCACCACGGTTGCCCGCTTGGTTGCTTTGACCGCCAGACGCTTGTGGGCGTGCTTTCGGTGCTTCTTGCTTGGCAGCAGGTTTCGCGTCAGCCGGTTTTGACTCGGCAGACTTCGTTTCAGCTGGTTTCGTTGCAGCTGGCTTTTCTTGCTTGTCAGCCGAACGGTATTTCTCAGGATTGAAGACACGGTCGAGTTGCTTGACCGACTCCTCATCTAAGACAGCCATGTGGTTTTTCACTGGCTTGTTCATTTTCTCGAGCTGAGTAATGACTTGTTTACTTGTTACATTCTGTTCTTTTGCAAATTCATAGACGCGTTTTCCCAAAGCATCCACCTCCGTTAATAGTTAAGAGAGAAGTTGCTTAAGCTTGTTCGCAAATCCGGATTCTGTCACAGACACGACGACTCGCATGTCTTTACCTAAAGCAGCCCCGATCGTATATCGGTCGCTCACTTCAATCAATGGAACACCATACGATGTACACTTGTCGGTAACCCGTTTTCTCGTAGACGCTCCTGCATCTCCGGCAAGGATGACAAGCTTGGCTCGGCCAGCTCGCACATCCTTCAACACAAACTCTTCTCCCATCGTTACTTTCCTCGCACGTGCGGCAAGGCCTAACAATGATTCCCACTGACTCATGATTCGGCTCCTGTGACAGCTTGAAGCAGCTGCTCATAAAGCGCGTCACTCGTCTTGACTTTTAAATGATGATCGAGTGTCCGTTTTTTCTCTGCTAAACGAATCACATCCGCATCTTTCGACAAATACGCTCCACGTCCGTTCAATTTACCGGACGTATCGATGACGACGTCACCTTCCGGCGTCCGAACGACACGAATCAACGCTTGTTTCGGTAACATTTCTTGCGTGACCACACATTTGCGCAAAGGAAGTTTCTTTTGCTTCATGGTCATTCCTCTTCTTTCACCGTTGTCGGCTCGAGGGCGACGTCAACCGAGTCAGTCTGTTCCACTTTATTGTGAACAATTTCTGGCTCCGGTTCAACTTTTTCGGCGTACGTATCATACAAGTCCATGCCTTCTGCATCGGTCTCACTCTTAATATCAATTTTCCATCCCGTCAACTTAGCGGCAAGACGGGCGTTTTGACCGCGTTTCCCGATGGCGAGTGACAATTGATAGTCTGGCACGACGACCGTCGTCGATTTATTCGGTTCATTGACGTACACGTCAACGACTTGAGCCGGGCTGAGTGCGTTTTTCACGAACTCTTTCGGGTCGTTCGACCAACGAACGATATCGATTTTCTCACCGTTGAGCTCATCGACGATTGTTTGGACACGTTGCCCTTTCGGACCGACACAAGCGCCGACTGGATCGACGATGTCTGAATGAACAGCAATCTTCGAGCGATCACCCGCTTCGCGTGAGACCGACATGACGTCGACCGTTCCGCTCGCGATTTCTGGCACTTCGAGCTCGAACAGACGACGCAACAGACCTGGATGCGTCCGCGAGACTTGAATGGCTGCGCCAGACCCTTTCGTCGTCGAATCGACTTTTGTGACATACACCTTGATGCGGTCATGAATCTGGTACGATTCATTTGGCATCTGCTCGTTCGGTGTGAGCACCGCTTCGATATTGTTTTCAAGACCGATATACAAGTTGCGTGGGTCGAACCGTTCCACAATCCCCGTCATGATCTCGTCTTCTTTATCGACGAAGTGGTTATAGATGCGCTCGCGCTCGGCTTCCCGCATCTTTTGCGTGACGACTTGTTTGGCTGTCATCGCCGCGACGCGACCGAAGTCGCTCGGTGTGACTTCTTCTTTATGGAAGTCCCCTAACTCATAGTTCGGGTCAATCTCATGCGCTTCTTCGAGCGACAATTGTTGCTCGGGATGCGAGAGACGTTCAACGACTTCGAGAAGTGCGAAGACACGAATATCACCGGTCACTTGGTCGAATTCAACTTTTACGTTTTCATTCGGGTTGGCGACGTTTCGGCGGTATGCCGAAATGAGCGCCTGCTCAAGTGCATCGATGATAATCTCCTTCTCGATTCCTTTTTCGTTAGCAATCTGTTCGATTGTTGTGAGTAATTGTGGCCCCATCTTTACCTCTCCTTAACTAAACGTGACCGCTAGGCGGGCTTGTGCAATTTTGTCTACCGGTAGCGATATCGCTTTTTTTCTTGTCTTGATGCGTGTCTCGACGATGGCGGTCTCGCCGTCATATTCCGTCAAAATCCCTTCGAACTCTTTGGCACCTTCAATCGGGGCAAACGTCTTGATATAGACGTTCTTTCCAATCGCGCGTTCAAAGTCGGTCGGCTTCTTCAGCGGTCGTTCGGCACCGGGACTCGAGACGTCAAGATAATAGGCTTGTTCGATCGGATCGCTATCGTTTAGTTTTTCCGAGAGTTGTTCGTTGATGTTGACGCAATCATCTAAATCGACGCCCCCCGGCTTGTCGATATAGACGCGCAAGAACCAGTCTGGCCCTTCTTTCACGAATTCGACATCGACCAATTCCATGTTCTCACGCTCCACGATCGGCAACGCGATCGCTTCGACGACTTCTGTTATTTTGGACACTCTCATCCCTCCTTCTGGCTTTTACATACAAGAAAGGAGTAGGGTTCCCTACTCCTTTCCGTCGTAGTATCCAACATTGTTCGATACCAATATATCATATTTTCCCGGTTTTTCGCAACTTACACCCCAAAATCAAAGAACGAGAGTTGGTTCTCATCCGGGAGGCCTTCGAGACATTTCATCGTATCGAGCGTCTCGACGATTGTCTTCGACAACTTGGCCCGTTTGCGCAAGTCTTCTTTCGATAAAAACTGTCCTTCGGCACGTGCATCGACAATCGCTTTCGCCGCGTTCGTACCGAGACCATCGACGGCATTGAACGGCGGGATGAGCGTGTTCCCTTCAATCAAGAACTCGGTCGCGCTCGAACGGTACAAATCGATGTTCTGGAACTTCATGCCGCGCTCTAACATCTCGAGTGCGAGCTCGAGCACGGTGTGGAGGCCTTTGTCTTTCGCCGTGGCTTCAAATCCTTTTTCACGGATATCCGACATCGCTTTACGCACGGCCTGTGACCCTTTGATCATCGCCGACAAATCGAAGTCGCCGGCCCGGACCGTGAAGTACGTCGCGTAATACAGAATCGGATGATGCACTTTGAAGTAGGCAATCCGGACGGCCATGAGCACGTACGCCGTGGCGTGCGCTTTCGGGAACATATACTTGATCTTCTTACAAGACGAGATGTACCATTCCGGAACATCGTTGGCCCGCATCTCCGTCTCCATGTCTTCCGACAAGCCTTTCCCTTTCCGTACCGACTCCATGATTTTGAAGGCAAATGACGGTTCGAGGCCCGCATAAATCAAGTAGACCATGATGTCATCACGACACCCGATGACGTCTTTCAATTCACACGTCCCGTTATAGATGAGTTCGTTCGCGTTCCCAATCCAGACATCTGTCCCGTGAGACAGTCCCGAAATTTGAACGAGTTCGGAGAACGTCGACGGTTTCGTCTCTTCGAGCATCTGCCGGACGAACTTCGTCCCGAACTCTGGAATCCCTAGCGTACCCGTCTTCGATTCGATTTGTTCCGGCGTGACACCGAGTACTTCCGGCGACGAAAAGATTTTCATGACCGTCGGATCGTCCGTCGGAATCGTCTTCGGATCGATACCGGACAAGTCTTGGAGCATCCGGATGGCGGTCGGATCATCGTGACCGAGAATATCGAGTTTGAGCAAGTTGTCGTGAATCGAGTGGAAGTCGAAGTGGGTCGTCTTCCATTCGGACGACTTATCATCGGCCGGATATTGGATCGGCGAAATTTCGGCGATGTCCATATAATCTGGGACGACGATAATCCCCCCCGGGTGTTGCCCGGACGTCCGTTTGACGCCGGTGACACCCGAGACGAGCCGGTCGACCTCGGCATTCCGATAAATCTTATCGTTCTCGGTCGCATAGCCTTTCACGTATCCGTACGCCGTCTTATCGGCAATCGTCCCAATTGTACCGGCACGATACACATACTCTTCACCGAACAACACTTTCGTGTAAGCGTGGGCGTGTGGTTGATATTCACCCGAGAAGTTCAAATCGATATCCGGTACTTTGTCCCCTTTGAAACCAAGGAACGTCTCGAACGGGATATCGTGCCCGTCCTTCGTATACCAAGTCCCACACTCCGGACATTGCTTGTCGGGAAGGTCATACCCGGACCCGACCGATCCGTCGTCGAAGAAGTGGGAATGTTGACACTTCGGACAGACGTAATGCGGTGGCAGCGGATTGACTTCGGTGATTTCGGTCATCGTCGCAACGAAACTCGATCCAACCGAACCACGTGACCCAACGAGATAGCCGTCATCGAGCGATTTCTTCACGAGTTTATGCGAGATTAAATAAATGACCGCAAACCCGTGACCGATAATCGACTTCAACTCTTTCTCGAGCCGAGCTTCGACGATTTCAGGCAGTTGTTCTCCATAAATCGAGCGGGCCATATCATAACTCATATTCCGGACTTCATCGTCGGCCCCTTCAATCTTCGGCGTATACAAGTCGTCCGGGATGATTTGAATCGACTCGATTTGATCGGCAATCGCGTTCGGGTTCGTGATGACGATCTCGCGGGCGAGCTCGTCCCCGAGGAATTTGAAGTCTTCCATCATCTCTTTCGTCGTGCGTAAATGGGCATGCGGGAGTTCTTTCCGCGTGTTGATGAAGTTGGCGCCACCTTGCGTCCGAATCAAAATCTCCCGATACGAACGGTCCGTCCGGTCGAGATAGTGGACGTTGCCGGTCGCACAGACCGGCAGTCCGGCCTGACCTGCGACGCGAATGATCCGTTTGATGATTTCACGCAACTCAAGTTCGTTGGCGACAATTTCTTTATCGATGAGATGCATATAGAGCGCCGGCGGATGAATCTCGATGAAATCGTAAAACGCCATCATCTTCTCAAGCTCTTCGTCCGATTTGTTCAGGGCAGCATCGAAAATCTCGCCATTGTCGCACGCCGAACCGATCAAGAGGCCCTCACGACGCTTGATAATCTCCGAGCGAGGCATGCGTGCCATGCGGAACAAGTAGTCGATGTGCGACAAGGAAATCAGTTCGTATAAGTTCCGGAGTCCCGGTTTTTTCGTTTTCGCATAAATCGTCGCATGGAACGGACGAATCTTCGAGACGTCGCTCCCGACTTTCGCGTTCAGCGAGCGATGCGTTTCCATCTCAAACATCTGTTTGGCGAGTTCGAGCAGCTTCATGAGCAAATACGCCGTCGCCTCGGCATCATAGATGGCGCGGTGATGTTGCGTCAACTCGATATCGAATCGCTTCGCGAGCGTGTTGAGACGGTGGTTCTTGAGCGTCGGTAAAATCGTCCGGGCGAGCTCGAGCGTGTCGATGACCGGATAGTCATCCGGCTCGTGTCCACCGCTCCGGAGCGTCGCTTCAAGGAAGCCCATATCGAACGATGCGTTATGGGCGACGAGAATGCCGTCCCCGCACCAATCGACGAACTGCTTGGCGATGACTTCCGGATCGGGCTGGCCATGGACCATGTCATCGGTGATACCCGTCAGTTCAATCGTCGTGGCCGAGAGCGGATGCTTCGGATCGGCGAACGCCTCGAAGCGGTCGATAATCTCTCCGTCCTTGATTTTGACACCCGCGAGCTCGATGATTTTATTGTAGACGGCCGAAAGCCCCGTCGTCTCGACGTCGAAGACGACGTACGTCGCATCGTCGAGCGGGACGTCGGTCGGATGATAGGCGACGGGTACGCCGTCATTGACGACGTTCGCCTCGACCCCGAACAGCACTTTAATGTCATTCTTTTTCCCGGCGTAATAGGCTTCTGGGAACGACTGGACTCCGGCATGGTCCGTGATGGCGATGGCACGGTGGCCCCATTTCGCCGCTCGTGCGACGAGTGCCGATACGTTTGTGACCGCGTCCATCTGGCTCATCTGCGTGTGCGCGTGCAGTTCGACCCGCTTTTCACCGGCCCATTCGTCCCGGACCGGTTCGACTTTCACTTCTTGCAGTTGTGACGCCATCATGCACAGTTCGCGCATGAAGCTGTCATCCTCGACACGACCGGCTGCTTGAATCCACATGCCTTTTTTGACGGCACTGAGCATACGGTCATCGTCGTCATCGCGCGCGAACACTTTGACGATGAGTGAATCGGTATAGTCCGTCATCTTGAACGTGAACAGTTTCTTCCCGCTCTTCAATTCTTTCCGTTCGGCCGAGAAGACGAGGCCACGGATGGCGACGCGTCGTTCTTCTTCGATAATCGTCTTGATTGGGACAATCTCGTCTTTAATCAAGGCGCCCATCCGCACTTCAGTGACCGGCTCATCGTTCGTCTCGGTCGACTTGGCGAACTGCGCCGCGAGTGCGAGCTTCGCCTGTTCCAAATCTTCTTGGACGACTTGTTCGCGCAACGCTTGGTTCGCTTCTTCATTTTCTGAGAACAACGCTTGGCATGGTTTTTTCATAAAGCCATAGGCGCTGTAGAGCGCCTGGACTTCTTGGCATAACTCTTTATCGACATAGTTCGCCTCAGGGGCCGAGCGCACCGGGATGAGCAATTTGTTCTGCTCGAAGCGCGGTGCGACCGATGCGAAATAACTGCGCATCGCGCCTGACACTTGGCTCAATTCACTGACGATTCGGGGCCAATAGTCGATATAGTCCTGTTCGCCCCCACCTGACGTCGTCGTGAACCGAGCGTACACCTCGTCCGCGAACGTCGCATAGCGACTCTCGAGCCGGCTCATGAATAGTTGATACACCTCATACGGCAACACGTGTTGCAATTGGAAATAAAACGTCCATGTCCGGCGTTGCTTGTTGACGACGAGTCGTGACAGCTCCGCTCCGTCGAATTGATCCGTTTCGGTCGTGATGCCGAGGTCACCCAAGAGCAATTGCATTTTTTGATTAGCTTCCACGGGTAAGAAGTCCCCCCTTTTATCATTCAATGTCGAAAAATGAAGGTGACGGCAAGAAACCGTCACCTTCATCGATCATTTGGCTTCGTTCAGTTGCGTCGTGATGACACGTGGCAACTCATCGACTGTCGTCTCGAGGACTTCGCCAGTGGCACGTACTTTCACTTCGACGATTCCTTCGCTCGCTTTTTTCCCGACGTTGATACGAATCGGAAGACCGATCAAATCAGCATCGGCAAACTTGACGCCAGCCCGTTCTTTACGGTCATCATACAACACATCGTACGTCGATGACAGCTCATCGTATAAACGGTTCGCGAGTTCGACTTGCGCCTCGTCTTTCGTGTTGATGGCAATCAAGTGCACATCGAACGGAGCGACGCTCTTCGGCCAGACGATCCCGCGATCGTCATGATGTTGCTCGATGACGGCCGACAACGTCCGCGAGACGCCGATGCCGTAACAGCCCATGATGAGTGGTTCGGCCCGACCTTCTTCGTTCAAGAACGTCGCGCCCATCGCTTCTGAATAGCGTGTGCCGAGCTTGAACACTTGTCCGACTTCAATCCCGCGGGCGAAGCGGACCGGACCTGACTCGTCAGGTGCCATGTCGCCTTCGACGACAAAACGGAGGTCGTGATACGTCAAATGCGACAAGTCGCGTTCGGCGTTGACGTGCGTATAATGGGTGTTCGCCTCGTTGGCGCCACATACCGCGTCGACCAAATATTTGACGGCGTAATCAGCCACGACTTTGACCGGTGAATGAATCGGTCCGAGCGTGCCCGGCTCACAGCCGAACAAGTCGATAATCGTCGCTTCTTCTTCCATTTGGATGTCGAGTCCACCGAGAGCGTTCTTCACTTTGACGTCGTTCGCCTCGTGATCACCTCGAACGATGGCCATGACCGTCTCGCCATCGACGTTGAAGAGGACCGACTTGATCGTCGTCTTCGGATCGACGTTCAAGAAACGCGCCACATCTTCAATCGTCTTATTGTCTTTCGTGTCGACCTTGTCGAGTGCGAGCACGTCGGCCGCTTGCATGTCATAGCGGTCGAGCGTTTCAGCCATCTCGATGTTCGCCGCATAAGTTGATGAATCCGTATATACGATCGTATCTTCACCGATTTCGGCGAGCGCTTGGAACTCGTGTGTATCTTTCCCGCCGATGGCACCTGAATCAGCTACGACCGGACGATATTTCAAGCCGATGCGGTCAAAGATGCGTGAATAGGCGTTATACATATTCGTATACTCTTCGTCCAAGTCGTCTTGCGTCGCATGGAACGAGTACGAGTCTTTCATCAAGAACTCACGACCCCGGAGCAATCCGAAGCGCGGACGACGTTCGTCGCGATACTTCGTCTGAATCTGATACAAGTTGACCGGTAACTTTTTATACGAGTTGAGTTCATCGCGCACGATTGACGTGATGAGTTCCTCATGAGTCGCACCGAGTGCGAAACGACGGTCATGACGGTCCGTCAATCGCATCAATTCTGGACCGTAAATGCCCCAGCGTCCCGTCTCTTCCCATAGTTCGGCCGGTTGAATCGCTGGCATGAGCAACTCTTGCGCTCCGGCCCGATTCATCTCTTCGCGGATAATCGTTTGGATATTGTGCAATACGCGATGGCCGAGCGGGAGATATGAATAAATCCCAGCGGCGTTTTGGCGCATGAAGCCCCCACGGACGAGAAGCTGATGGCTGATGGCTTCCGCATCGGCCGGTACTTCTCGTAATGTAGGCATGAACAGTCTCGATTGTTTCATAGGTATCAACGTTTCCCTTCTGTAACTCGATTAGATCTTATTATTTAAAGAATGACTGGATATCATTCCAGGTGACAATCAACATGAGCAGCATGAGCAAAGCGAAACCGATAAAGTGGACGAATCCTTCCTTTTTCGGATCAATCGGTCGTCCGCGCACCGCTTCGAACAAGAGGAAGATGAGTCGTCCCCCATCGAGCGCCGGGAGCGGCAACAAGTTGAAAATGGCCAAGTTGACGGATAGAAGTGCCGTCCAGTTAAGGAGCATGATGAATCCGCTCGCTGCCACTTCGTCGGTCATGCGGACGATCCCGACCGGACCGGCCAACTGATCGACGCCGACCTGACCCGTCACCAAGTCACCGACCGCGGAGAAGATGAGCGTCGACATCGTCCACGTCGTCTCGGCCCCGGTTGTAAAGGCTTTGGCCGGTGAACGTTCGAGCGCGTTCGTCACGCCTAAAATTCCGACCGTCTCCCCATTTTGTTCGACCGCTTGCGGCGTAATCGTCACCGTTTGCTCGACGTCGTCACGAATATACGTCACTTCGGTCGGCGTGTCGGCACGATCGGCCAATACCGTCCGCAAATCGAGCCAGTTGTCGATCGGTTGACCCTCGATCGAGACGATCTCGTCGCCTGCGACGAGCCCGGCTTGATCGGCGGCCGAGTCCGGTTGGACCGTACCGATTTGACCATCGTCCGTCGGTGTCCCTTGGACGAGACCGACGATGACGAGGAGGAGGAAGGCAAGGACGAAGTTCATCGCCGGACCGGCTGCAATCGCAAGCACCCGTTTCCAGACAGACTGGGCTCCGAACGTGCGGTCGTAAGGCGCGATTTGAATCTCCATGCCTTGGTCGACGAGAAGCGTGTCCCGCTCGAGCGAATAGACACGGACCTCATCATCGACGAGCAGTTGTACTTTCAATTCGCGGACCGAGTCAAACTTGTCGACCGTCCCGACGACATGAACGTCTTGGGCCTGGTCCGATTGGAAATAGACGCGATCGACCGTCCCGGCACTCGTCAGACGCAATCCGACGTGTTGCCCGGCCTTCACTTCGATCGGCTCAAAATCTTCCCCGGCCATTTTGACATAACCGCCGATTGGCAATAGTCGAATCGTATACAGCGTCTCATTTTTTCGGAATGAGAGGATTTTCGGTCCAAACCCGATTGCAAATTCATGACAGAGAATCCCTGCCCGTTTCGCCATGACGAGGTGTCCCCATTCATGAACCGAAATGAGTACCCCAAACATCAAAACGATGGCGATAAAAGTCGTCATTGTCTATTCCCCACCTTCACTTTCCTTGCTGAATTTGTTCTCGAACCGCTCGGTCGATTTGAAGAATCTCCTCGAGCGTCGGTTCTGCAATTACCGTATGTGTCTCCATCGCTTGCTCGACGATGCGTTCGATATCGAGGAATGCGATCTCCCCGTTCAAGAACAGCTCGACGGCCGCCTCGTTGGCCGCATTGAGCACGGTCGGCATCGAACCGCCGGCACGCCCGGCCTCATAAGCGAGGCGTAACGCCGGATAACGTGTTAAATCGGCTTCCGCGAAGTGTAGCGTCCCGATTTCTCTCAAGTTTAACCGCTTGTTCCCTTCGATTTCAAGACGTTTCGGGGCTGATAGCGCATAGAGAATCGGGCCTCGCATATCGGGGTTGCCGAGCTGCGCCATGACAGCGGCATCTTTGAATTCGACCATCGAGTGGATGATCGACTCGCGATGGAGCACTACTTCAATATCATTATAATCGATATCGAACAACCAGTGCGCTTCGATGACTTCGAGTCCTTTATTGAACATCGTCGCCGAATCGATTGTGATTTTGGCACCCATCGACCAATTCGGATGCGCGAGCGCCTCTGCGACCGTAACCCCTTCAAGCTCTTCTCGCGACTTGTCACGGAAACTTCCGCCTGAGGCCGTCAAGATGATTTTCGAGACGTCGTCGCGACGTTCGCCGTTCAAGCATTGATAGATGGCCGAATGTTCACTGTCGACCGGGAGCAGGCTGACGCCATGCTTTTTGACGGCTGCGGTGACGAGATGCCCTGCCGTGACGAGAGTCTCTTTGTTCGCAAGCGCGATGTCTTTCCCCGCTTCGATGGCGGCAAGGGTCGGTTCAAGCCCGACGGCCCCGACGACTGCCGTCACGACGACATCGGCCCGTTCAGCGGTCGCACATGCAATCAACCCTTCCAGTCCGATGAAAAAGAGTGGTTCATATGTAAGGCGTGGCTTGAGCTGTTCGAGTACCTCGATATTTTTAGCGGATACGTATTTTGGCCGTAGTCGATTGATCCATTCTTCCGCCACGTCTACGTTCGTTCCGAACGCATATGCCTCAAGTTCAAACAAGTCGGGGTGCTGTTCGATGACGTCGCATGTTTGTACGCCAATCGATCCAGTCGCCCCGATTAAGCTGATTCGCTTCATCTTGACACTCCTCTTTTATAACAAATTAAATACCCAAATGACGGTGAATACCGCGATCATACTATCAAACCGGTCTAAAATCCCACCGTGTCCCGGTAACAGATGACCGGAATCTTTCACATTATATTGACGCTTGTATGCTGATTGTACCAAATCACCGAGTTGACCGACGACTGATACGACGACCGCGAGCACCAATACTTCGAGAATCGGTAACACCGGCTCGATGAGTACGTAGACGATGCCGAGGACAATCGCCGACACGATGCCGCCGATCGCACCTTCAATTGTCTTATTCGGGCTGATCGACGGCCATAGTTTCGTCTTTCCGATTGCTTTCCCTGTGAAATAGGCTCCAGAATCGGTCGCCCAAATCATGAACAAGACGAGCAACACTTTGACGAGCCCGTCTTCTGACAAGCGGACGAGTGCGAAACTCGAGAACCCGATGACGAGATAGACGGCAGAGACGAAATAAAAGCTCGCATCTTCGTACGTGAACCGGTTTTTCGTGACGACCGTCCAGAACAAGAGGAGCATTAAACCGAGCACCATCCATTGCGTCGTCGACATCGGCAGTTCCTCGAGGACGAGCCGACGCTCGAGCAACATCAAGATGAACGGGAACGCCACGAGAAGTGACGTCACGAGAAACGGGAACGCCATCAATTTATGATTGCGCATCAACGTAAACTCGCTCAATCCGATTAAGGCGAGCACGCCCATCAAGATGACGAACGGGCTACCGCCTAAGGCAATCAACGTGACAAATATGGCGCCGGCCCAGAGACCGGTAATGATTCGTGTTTTCATGTCACACCCCGCCAAACCGGCGAGTCCGCGCATTGTACGCTTCAATCGCCTCGACGAAGTGATCCCGTTTGAACTCAGGCCACAACACGTCCGTGAAATGTAGTTCAGCGTAAGCCCCTTGCCAGAGCAAGAAGTTCGAGAGGCGCTGTTCCCCACTCGTGCGGATAATCAAATCAACGTCTTGCATGTTCGTCATGAGACGCTCACCAATCATGACGTCATCGATCTCGTCCGGTTGGATCGTACCGTGCGCCACATCACTCGCGATTTGTTTCATCGCTTGAACGAGTTCATCACGTCCGCCATAGTTGAGCGCAAAGACGAGATCGAGCCCCGTATTCGTCGCCGTCCGTGTCCGTGCCTCATCGACCGCTTCTCGCGTCCCGCGTGGCAGTTTTGTCACATCGCCTGCGACGAGCACGCGAACGTTCTGTTCATCCAATTCTTTTAAATCCGTCTCTAAAAATTGCTTCGGCAATTTCATCAAGAAGTTGACTTCTTCTTCAGGACGCGTCCAGTTCTCCGTCGAGAACGCATACAGCGTCAATGAACGGATGCCGAGTTCTTGGGCGGTGCGCACCGCTTCCCGGACCGACTTCATCCCTTCCCGGTGACCCATGATGCGAGGGAGCCCACGCTTCTTCGCCCAACGGCCGTTGCCGTCCATGATGATGGCGACGTGTTCGGGAATGCTCAGTTCCGCCTCGGTTTTTGTTTTAGGATTCACCCATTTAAACATACTCTATCCTCCTGATTGTATGAAAGAGGGACCCTCTCAGTAAAAGGGTCCCCACACAGCTTTTTGGTATACCACTTCCGTGATTACACTTCCATGATTTCTTTTTCTTTCGTCGCTGCAGATTCATCAATCTTTTTGATGTACGAATCCGTTAACGATTGAACGTCATCCGCGTAACCGCGAAGGTCGTCCTCAGTCAAGTCCCCATCTTTTTCAAGCTTCTTCAAGTTTTCATTCGCGTCACGACGAACGTTACGGACAGCTACTTTCGCTTCTTCCGCATATTTTTTCGTCACTTTCACGAGCTCTTTGCGGCGCTCTTCTGTCAAAGCTGGGATCGCGAGACGAATGACCGTCCCATCAGAAGACGGCGAGAGGCCGAGGTCGGCTTTTTGAATCGCTTTCTCGACATCTGACACCATCGATTTGTCCCATGGTTGAATCAAGAGTAGACGCGCTTCCGGAGTGTTGATGTTTGCCACTTGGTTGAGCGGAGTCGGTACGCCGTAGTAGTCGACTTGGACCGGGTCCAAGATTGACGCGCTAGCGCGTCCCGTACGAAGTGTCCCGAAATCACGTTTCAAGGCAGAATGGGCTTTCTCCATCTTTTCTTCAGCAGTTTTCAATACGTCATTAACACTCATGAATTGATTCCTCCTACTACCGTCCCGATATGTTCCCCGAGTACGACACGTTTGATGTTTCCTTCTTCAAGCAATGAGAATACAATCAGTGGGATATGGTTGTCCATACATAGTGATGTGGCTGTCGAATCCATCACTTGGAGTCCGTCTTTTAAGACGTCCAAGTACGTGAGCGTGTCGTATTTGACCGCATCCGGAACGAGTTTCGGATCCGCCGAATAGACACCATCGACGTTGTTTTTACCCATCAGGATGACGTCAGCTTCAATTTCCGCTGCGCGGAGTGCTGCTGTCGTATCTGTTGAGAAGTACGGGTTCCCCGTCCCTGCCGCGAAGATGACGACTCGACCTTTTTCAAGGTGACGCATCGCCCGACGACGGATGTACGGTTCAGCCACTTGGCGCATTTCGATTGAGGTTTGGACGCGCGTCTGGACACCGTTCGATTCAAGGCTATCTTGAAGTGCGAGCGAGTTCAACACCGTGGCAAGCATGCCCATATAATCGGCATTCGCCCGGTCCATGCCGAGTTCGCTGCCCGTCTTCCCGCGCCAGATGTTTCCGGCTCCGACGACGACGGCTACTTCGACGCCCAAGGCGACCAACTCTTTGATTTGTCCAGAGATCGAGTTGACGATGGCCGGGTCAATCCCGTACCCTTGATCTCCTGCGAGCGCTTCTCCACTCAATTTTAACACAATTCGCTTATATTTCGGTTCCATACTTTGCCTCCTCTTGCTTGAAAAAAGGGAACACGCTCCCTTAACGAACTAACTCAAGGTTATACAGACGTGTTCCCAATTTTGATTGCATCACGCGTGATGCAGATTATTTTTTAAGTTGGTTCATTACTTCTTCAGCAAAGTTTTCTTCGCGTTTTTCCATACCTTCTCCAACTTCGAAACGTACGAATGAGTTGACACGGCCGCCTTTAGACTCTACGTATTTCCCAACTTTGAAGTCAGCGTCTTTAACGAATGTTTGGTCGACGAGGCAGATTTCCTCGAAGTACTTGTTCATACGTCCCGCAATCATCTTCTCGACGATGTTGGCAGGCTTGCCTTCGTTGAGGGCTTGCTCAGTCAAGACTTTCTTCTCACGATCTGCTTCTTCAGCCGATACTTCGTCGCGTGTCGCGTAAAGTGGACGTGCTGCTGCGACGTGCATAGCTACGTCTTTCGCAACTGTCTCGTCCGTTGTACCGTCGATGATGACGACCGAACCGATGCGTCCACCCATGTGAAGGTACGTGCCGAAGACTGCATCGTCAGCTTTTTGAAGAACAGCGATACGACGGAGTGAGATTTTCTCTCCAATTGTCGAAGCTTCTTCTTGGATGTGCGTCTCAAGTGTTTTACCTGCTACGAATTCAGAAGCAAGTGCCGCTTCTACTGAAGTCGCGCCTGAAGTGAGAACTGCATTCGCCACGTCTGAAACGAGTGTTTGGAACTTCTCGTTTTTCGCAACGAAGTCTGTTTCTGAGTTAACTTCGACGAGCGCAGCTTTGTTGCCGTCAACCGCTACTGCCGTCAAACCTTCTGCTGCGATGCGGTCGCCTTTAGCTGCTGCTTTAGCGATCCCTTTTTCACGAAGGAAGTCGATTGCCGCTTGCATGTCACCATTTGTTTCAGTGAGTGCTTTTTTGCAATCGAGCATACCTGCGCCTGTTTTTTCACGAAGTTCTTTTACCATTGCTGCTGTAACTGCCATCGGAAATTCCTCCTTGTAAAACTTACGAATTTTTAAGAAAAAGCACTAAGGCTTTATATACGTGTCCTAAAAAAAGGTGATAAAAGGCTTTCCCTTTATCACCTGTTGTCTGACCGATTACTCAGCTTCTGTCGCTTCAGCTTCTGGAGCTACTGCTTCTTCAGCTACTTCTTCTTCGCCTTGCTTCGCTTCGATGATCGCGTCTGCCATCTTAGAAGTGAGCAATTTAACCGCACGAATCGCATCGTCGTTCGCTGGGATGACGTAGTCGATTTCGTCTGGGTCACAGTTTGTGTCGACAATCGCAACGATTGGGATGTTCAATTTGTGAGCTTCTGCAATCGCAATACGCTCTTTACGTGGGTCAACGATGAAGAGGGCATCAGGAACACCTGGCATGTCCTTGATTCCGCCGAGGAACTTCTCAAGACGTGTCATTTCTTTTTTCAAGATGATGACTTCTTTCTTAGGAAGTACTTCGAACGTACCGTCAGCTTCCATTTTCTCAAGCTGCTTCAAGCGGTTGATACGCTTTTTGATTGTTGAGAAGTTTGTGAGTGTTCCACCCAACCAACGCTCGTTGATGAAGTACATACCTGAACGGAGTGCTTCTTCTTTGATCGTGTCTTGAGCTTGTTTTTTCGTACCTACGAAGAGGACGTTTCCGCCTTCTGCCGCGAGTTCACGAACGAAGTTGTAAGCTTCGTCTACTTTTTTGACCGTTTTTTGAAGGTCGATGATGTAGATTCCGTTACGCTCCGTGAAGATGTATTTCGCCATTTTTGGGTTCCAACGGCGTGTCTGGTGACCGAAGTGTACACCAGCTTCGAGCAATTGCTTCATTGAGATTACTGCCATGATAAATTTCCTCCTTGTGGTTTAAAAAAGTCCTCCGCCTCGTTCATCGTTGTATTCCGACCTTTCGGCACCGAGGAATACCATCCCGAGACGTGTGTGATGTGTTTAACACCGAAAATTACTATAGCATATGTCAGCCAATCCGGCAACTCTCACTTTTTGCGAAGTTTGGCATAAAGGGCGACTTCTCCCTCACCTTTTCCGAGCAGTCGGGCCGTCTCTCGGACCGAATGGTTCAGTAAAACGTCCTCGACGTGCGGTGCCTGTTGGCGCTCACGGGACGACGGTGCCTCCATCGGCGAATCCTCAAGTGCAGGTTCCACAGCCGATTCCTCGCTCGATGGTGCAGGGTGTTTCACGACATCGTTCATCGATTCCATGAACGACAACAGGAGGGCCTCTGTCTCACGCTTCTCCTGTTCGAGCCGCGTGACACGAGCCGTCAGCGCCTGGACTTGACGAAACAAAATCAACAGTCCGTACGCGACGATACAGGCGATTCCGATATAGACGACGGTCATCTCCATCCCTCCTTCACGATGTCTTTTCTTCTAAATAGGAACGTCCGAGCGCAAGCTTCAACGTCTTCAGCGCCTTGGAATGAATTTGTGAGATGCGGGACGTCGAGAGTTCCAACACTTCACCGATCTCCGTCAACGTCAACTCGTCAAAATAGAATAACGACACGACGAGCCGTTCTTTCTCAGATAAATGCTCAATCTCGTTCGTCAACACATCGAGCAACTCGCGCTGCAGGAGCGTGTCTTCCGGTTTTTCGGAGTCGGGGTCAAAATACGTGACGGACATGACCTTGCCTTCCTCTTGAAGCGTCACCGCCTCATCAATTGATAACATGTTCGCAAAGTACCCTTCCGCCATCGCTTTCTCGATTTCTGAGACCGGCAGCTCGCACGCGTGCGCCAGTTCTTCTTTCGTCGGGGCCCGATGCAACTTCTGTTCGAGCTGTTCGGCGACATGGTCAATCTTCTTCACCCGTTCACGCACCGATCGCGGCAACCAATCGATTTTCCGTAATCCGTCGATGATGGCGCCCCGAATCCGAAACGCCGCGTACGTGTCAAACTTGTTGTTGTGTTCTGGATCATATTTCATGAGGGCATCGTACAATCCCATGTAACCCAAACTTTTCAATTCGTCGCGTTCGACGCTCTTCGGGAGCGTCACGATCATTCGTTGCACGTGATAATGGATCAGGAACTCATAGTGCGTCAATAGTTCATTCGCCGTATCCATATCGCGGTCAGTATTCCAACGATCCCACAACTCGGTAAGTTGAGTCGTCATGTCGATCCCCCCTAAATTTCCTTTGTTCCTACGCTGACCGTTCGAATCGAGAGGACGCAAGTCGCCACATCAAATTCAATCGTCCGCCCATTATGTCCGCCACAGTCCTCGGCGATGAGCGGGATCCGGTGCGCTTTCAACGCATTGCGGACGGCCTCGGCATTTCGTTCACCGATGCGCATCGCCTCATTCTCATATTTAAATTGAAACATTTGGGCGCCGCCGGCCATCTTTGCTTGCAACCGACCGGCCCCGGCCCGTTTCAATGAAGCGACGAGAGCGTCGATGGCCGTATCCGCATATTTCCCTACTTCGATCGTTTGATGTTTGCGGGCAATCGCCGAATCCGGCAACATGACGTGGGCCATCGCCGCGACTTGAAGCCGGACGTCGTACAGGATAACCCCGACACACGAACCGAGCCCGGCCGTCCGCAACTTGTTCGGCGCCGTCGTCTGCTTCCATTCTGCAATCCCAATTTTGAGTACTTCAGCCATGGCCCATCAACCGCTGCTTAATCCGTTCGAGCGAGCCATGCGTCGGTAGGAACAACACATGTCCAGCACTTACTTTTCCGTCGATGCGGAACGTCGTATCGATATAGAGCGCCGCATCTTCTTCGGGCTGGACCGATGTGACGACGAATTCGACGATCGAACCGGCCATGTCGACCGCTGTCGCCGGGACGTGAATCGGAATCGGTGTATTCAACCAATCGCCGAGCGCCCGGGCGTAGGCCCCGCTCATGATATTCCCAATCTCTTCCCATGCCGACTGACCGAGTTCATCGGCCGCTTGGAACGTGAACCCGCTCCCGATGAGTGATGAGACCATCATCTCGGCGTCGTCGACCGGGAATAAGATGAGGATCATGCCGCTGATGTCGCCTCCGAGCTCTAATAGCACGGATGCCACATGACGCTCAGGACCGCCGACCCGTTCCGGCAGATACGTGATCGGTTCCATCTCGGCCGAGGAGACGGTAATGTTGACCGGCTTGGCCAAGAGCGTCGACAATGCCGTCGCTGCGTGGCCTGATCCGATATTGCCAAGTTCTTTCAATAAATCTTGCTCGAACTCACTCAGCATGTTGTTCCTCGAACAACGCGTTGGCGTCGAGAAGCGAGAACAGTTTGTCCTCCCCTTTCGCAATCGCCGTCAAATGAGCCGACAACATGTCTCGACTCGATTCAGGAATCGGCTCGAGACGAACGTCCTCGCTTTCCACGACCTCGTTGGCGCGATCGACGATAAAACCGGCATCGCCTTGATTGAGCGAGGCGATTAAAATTCGAGTCTCGTCGGTCGGTTCAATCGCCTCATACCCGAGGCGGAGGCGAAGGTCGATGACCGGCGTGACGACACCACGCAAATTGATGACGCCCTTGACGTGAGTTGGTGCGTTCGGGACGCGTGTGACCGGTTGTACCCGTTCAATCGAGCGGACCGACTGGACATCGATCCCGTATGTGTTCGTTCCCAGTGAAAAGACTACCCATTTTTGTTCCATCCTTCTTCCTCCTTAGAACAGATCGTTGCTGTCGACAATCAAGGCGACACGCCCGTCTCCGAGTATCGTCGCACCAGAGATGGCCGGAATGCCCTCGAGATACGTACCGAGCGGCTTCATGACAATCTCTTGTTGGCCAATCAAATCGTTGACGACCACGCCGACGAGTTTATTTCCTTTACGGACGACGACGACCGGGAATTGCGTCTTCGTTTCCGTCTCAATCGCAAACATTTCTTTTAAATAGACGAGCGGGACGAGCTGACCTCGGAAATCGAAGACACGTTCGCGATGGGCCGTCAAAATGTCAGCCTCGTCAAGAAGTGTCGTCTCAAGAATCGATGACAACGGGATGGCGTACGTCTCCTCACCGGCTTGAACGAGCATCGCCGAGATGATGGACAGCGTGAGCGGAAGGCTGACTTGGAATTTCGTCCCTTGTCCGACGACCGTCTCGAGCGTGACGACCCCACCGAGTGATTCAATTTTGTTTTTCACGACGTCAAGACCGACACCGCGACCAGACAAATCAGTGACGACGTCTGCCGTCGAGAAGCCTGGGGCAAAGATGAGCATAGCGACTTCGTTATCGGTCATCGCTGTCGCTTCTTCCGGCGTGATGACGCCGCGCTCGAGCGCTTTCGACCGGACTTTATCGACATGGATCCCAGCCCCGTCGTCCTCGATTTCAATGAAGACACGGTTGCCGCCATGGTAAGCCCGGAGTGCAAGACTCCCTTGCTCCGGTTTCCCGGCTGCGACACGGACTTCTGGTAGTTCGATGCCGTGATCGATGGCATTGCGAATCAAGTGAACGAGCGGGTCGCCAATCTCATCGATGACCGTCCGATCGAGTTCCGTCTCCGCGCCTGTGATCTCAAGCTGGACTTTTTTATGGATGTCTTTCGCGACCGAACGTACCATGCGTGGGAAGCGGTTGAACACTTGCTCGATCGGCATCATCCGGAGCGTCAGCACGAGTGATTGGAGTTCGTTCGTCCCGCGTTTGATTTTCTCGACCGTCTCGTTCAATTCAGGCTGTCCGACTTCGTCGGCGAGCCGCTCGAGACGACCGCGGTCGATAATGAACTCTTCGAATAAGTTCATTAAACGATCAATCCGTTCCAAGTTGACGCGAATCGTCTTCGCCTGGGCGACAGCCTGTTCTTTCGGCTCGTCCGCCTCGACTTTCGGTTTCGCTTCAGCGACGGCGACGGTCTCGGCACTGACGGCGACTTCCGGTTCACTCGATGCACTCGTATACACCGTCACGAGGACGTGCTCGACTTCTGACACTTGGGACACGGCGTGTTCAATCACATCTGCCGTCTCTTGTGACACAAACAAGACGTCAAACGAGAGGTCGAACTGCTCTTGTTCGATGGCCTCGGTTTCCGGTAACGTCCGGACGACCTCGCCGAGTTCTTGCAGGCGATCGAATACCATATAAGCACGCGCCGCTTTCAAAACGACGGCATCGGATAGTTTCACGTGCAATTGGAACGCCTCGAAGCCCGTCTCCTTCGCTTGGGTGATGACCGAATCCGTATAAAGGTCGGCCGTGAAGACGTTGGCTTCGACCGTCGGAGCCGCCTTTGGCGAGCTGCCGATGAACGACTGGAACGCAGACACCGTCGCAGCGACATCGACGTTCGCGCCTCGGCCGCCGGTCTCGATATTGGCAATCATCTCTTCGATTTGTTCCATCGCTGAGAACATCGTATCAAGCAACAGCTGGTTGCTCTCTTTCTTACCGGCCCGAACCAAGTCGAGCGCGCTCTCCATCTCATGTGTCAAGTTGGCCACACTCTCGTAACCCATCGTCGCCGACATTCCTTTGAGCGTATGCGCGGAGCGGAAAATCTCTTGAATCGCCTCTTGGCTGCCCGTCTGTTCAAGTTTTAACAGTTGGGTGTTCACCGATTGAATATGTTCTTGCGACTCATCTAAAAACAATCCTAAGTATTCGTTCACGTCCATCTATAATGCCTCCCTGTCGTTAGACTCGGTTCCACTGACGTTTCAAGTTCCCCATCAAGCGATCCATAAAATGACGCGGTTTCGGCGGTGTCCCGGTCAATGTCGTTAAAATCCGCTCTAACCGCCAACTGATATCACTTTTTCGGTCCAAATGGTAAAACGGGACTTGGGCGATGACCGCTCTTCTGACCGTGGCGTCATCTGGTAAATACCCGAGGAATCGAATCGATTTCTTTAAAAACTGCTCACACGCAACTTCCATTCGTTCAAAACATTGCAGCGCTTCCTCACCCGATTGGGCCCGATTGACGATGACGCCGAGCGGTAAGTCTGGGCTTTGTCGATGCACCAGCTTCGTATAGGCGTACCCATCCATGAGCGAGGTCGGTTCAGGCGTCAAGATGAGAAACATCTCATCGCATCCTTCAATGAATTGAAGTGATGTGTCGGTCGCTCCGGCCCCCATGTCGAACAGGACATAATCGTATTCAGTGAGCACTTCGAGTTCACGCATAAAAAATTGCATATCGGCATGTGAGAATTGGACTAGTTCATCAAGTCCACTCCCCCCATGTAATATATCGACACCATGCACACCTTTCTGAACCGAGGCGGCCAGCGGAATTCGGGCTTTGACCGAATCCATCATCGTCCGTGATCTCGAGGCGTTCAACAAGATATGCACGTTCGCCATCCCGATGTCGAGATCGACGATTAACACGCGCTTCCCAAGCTCGACGAGGCCGATGGCCGTATTGACACAGACGTTCGTCTTGCCGACCCCGCCTTTCCCGCTCGCGAAAGCGATCGTCGTCGGTGGGGTCTCTGTTTTCGCCCTTAGACGTCTTGCTTGGTCCATTGGGTCCACCCTTCTTTCTCAAGCAACCGATCCGTCAGCCGGGAAGGGTCCCCGTTGACGAGGTCGTCAGGCACTTCTTGTCCATCCGTCAGCCAAGCGACCGGCAGCCCACTTTCGCGAACCATCCGATACATCGCATGGATGTCGCTCGTCTCGTCCGCTTTCGTGAAGATCAGCGACCCGAGCGGCAACGGCTCGAACTGACGATATATCATTTCCATGTCCCGCATCTTTGACGTCAAGCTGAGGACGAGCGAGAGACTCGTCTCCGAAAAGTCATGATGCCGCTCGAACTGCTCAACATACGCCTCGTCGCGGAAATTGCGGCCAGCCGTATCAATCAAAATGATGTCTTTTCGAGCGAACAGCTGCTTCGCCCGCTTGAAATCATCAAAATCGTAGGCGACCTCGACCGGGATGTCTAGAATCTCGGCGTACGTCTTCAACTGCTCGATGGCAGCGATTCGATACGTATCCGTCGTGATGAGGCCGACCGAGAGTCCATGCTCGAGCTTATAGTGGGCGGCTAGTTTCGCGAGCGTCGTCGTCTTGCCGACACCGGTCGGACCGACGAGCATCATGTACCGCTTCGGTTCCGGTACAGGCAAGAAAGAATTTTGGATTTGATCGCGGACGTAACGTTCGACGGCGTCGACCGATTTTGTCGTGTAATACAGTTCCTGAATCGCTTCGTCCCACGCTTCACCTTGAAACGATTCGGACGCGAGCAGCGCTTCGACGTGTGCCAATGGTGCCGGCAACCGTCTCGCTCCCGAGATTTCAGGCGCAGCATACGCGACGTTCCGTGGTTGCGGTTGACGTTTTTGCGTTGCCTCAGGTTTCGTTGCCGCGACCGGCTTCGCAACCGTACGTGGTTTGACGGCGAGCGGCGCCTTCTCGAGCGCGGCGATGACCTCGACGTGTTGTGAGGCGAACAAGCCGAGCCATCCTTTCTTCACTTGGCGCGAATTCAAGATGACGGCGTCGTCGCCAAACTCTTGTTTGACTTTCGCCATCGCTTCCGCCATCGTCTTGCCTGTATATTTTTTGATTTGCACTTAAATCACCCCAATACTTTTCACTTCAATCGAGCTGAGCAGTTCGTTGTAGGCGAGGACCGGCACATCCGGATAATACCGTTCGAGCAATTGTCTCACGAACAGGCGGATTGTCGGCGAACAAAGAATGACGGCCGATGCCCCGTAGCGTTCGAACATCGACAGCTGCTCGCCCGAGCGTTCGATAATCTCGCGCGCTTGTTCCGGGTCGAGCGCCAAATAGTTGCCGAACTCCGTCTTTTGAACGGCGTCTTGAATCAGCTGTTCGGTCTGACCGCCGAGCGTGACCACGTAGAGTGGTCCGTCGGGCGGACTGACTTGATCCGTCAATTGACGCGACAGACCTTGCCGGCAGTATTCGCCGAGGATATCCGCGTCTTTCGTCACTTTGCCATAGTCGGCCATCGTCTCGAACAAGAGCGGTAAATTGCGAATCGAGACGTGTTCTTTCAACAGATGACGGAGCACTTTTTGAATGTCTCCAATCGACAAGACGGATGGTGTCACGTCTTCGACGAGCACCGGATGTGTCTCTTTCAAATGCTCGACGAGCTGTTTCGTCTCTTCACGGCCGAGCAGGTCGGCAGCGTGTTTCTTGAGCGTCTCCGTCAAATGTGTCGCCACGACGGACGGCGGATCGACGACGGTATACCCGCTCATTTCGGCGCGGGTGCGCGTCTCTTCATCAATCCATAGCGCCGGGAGACCGAACGCCGGCTCCGTCGTTTCAATCCCATATACTTCTGGATCTTCAATCCCAGGACTCATCGCCAAGTAATGATCGAGCAAGAGTTCGCCTTCAGCGACGACGTTGCCTTTCACTTTGATGCGATATGCGTTCGGTGACAGTTGCAGATGATCACGAATCCGTACCGTCGGCAAGATGAACCCGAGTTCGAGCGCGAGCTGACGACGGATCATGACGACTCGGTCGAGCAAGTCGCCGCCTTGCGATTCATCGGCGAGCGGAATGAGTCCGTAACCGAACTCGAACTCGATAGCATCAATCTGTAACAGCGAAACGACCGTCTCCGTCGGTGCCGACGGTTCTTCTTCCGGTAACGGCGTATCGATGACCCGTTTCAAATTGCGACGCATCGTATAGGCGCCATAGAACGTGGCGCCGGCAATGATGAGCGTCACGGGGAGCAGACTCGGCGAAATAAAGCCGAGCATGATGACGATGGAGCCGGCGATATAGAGCAGCGTCGGGTTTTGACCGAGCTGATCGACGACGTCCTCGCCGAGATTCCCGTCCGAGACGGCACGCGTGACGATAATCCCGGTTGCCGTCGAGATGAGGAGCGCCGGGATTTGACCGACGAGCCCGTCCCCGATCGTCATGAGGGAGAACGTCTGGAACGCCTCACCGACCGGAAGTCCCATTTGGACGGTACCGATGATGATCCCAAAAATCAAGTTGATGGCGACGATGATAATCCCGGCGATGGCGTCCCCTTTGACGAATTTCGAGGCCCCATCCATCGATCCATAAAAGTCGGCTTCGCTTTGAATCTTTTTCCGACGGATTTGCGCGTCTTTGTCATCAATCAAGCCCGAATTCAAATCGGCATCGATGGCCATCTGTTTCCCTGGCATCGCGTCGAGGGTGAAACGCGCCGATACTTCAGACACACGCTCGGCCCCTTTCGTGATGACGACGAACTGGATGATGACGAGGATGAGGAAGACGACGAACCCGACAAGTATGTTCCCGCCGACGACGAAGTGACCGAACGTCTCGATGACTTCTCCGCCGTACCCGGTCGATAAGATCGAACGGGTCGTCGACACGTTCAATCCGAGCCGGAACAACGTCACGATCAGCAAGAGCGACGGAAAGACCGAGAAGTCGAGTGCTTCACGAGCATTCATCGCGACGAGCAAAATGAGCAACGCAATCAGTATATTGACAATGATTAAGAAATCTAACATGAACCCCGGTAACGGGATGACGAGCATGACGACGATTAACAGAACGCCGATCAATACCGCAAAATCTTTAGCTTTTACTGCCAATACATACTCCTCCTCAAGACGGTTGTTTCAATTGATAGACGAATGCGAGCACTTCGGCGATCGCCTGATAAAACGACTCGTCAACGACTTCCCCGATATCCATTTGGGCGTACAGCGCACGGGCCAACGGTTTGTTTTCGACAATCGGGATGTCATGTTCTTTGGCCACGTCACGGATATTGAAGGCGACACGATCGACCCCTTTGGCGACGACGAGCGGCGCGAAGTCTTTCGTGTCATCGTACCGGATGACGACGGCATAGTGGGTCGGGTTGGTGATGACGACATCCGCGTTCGGAATTTCTTGCATCATACGGCGCATCGCCATCTCCCGTTGTTGTTGTTTGATTTTCGATTTAATGAGCGGGTCACCCTCACTATTCTTATACTCGTCTTTGATATCTTGCTTCGACATGCGAATCGATTTCTCAAAATCGAATCGTTGATAGAAGAAGTCGAGCAACGCGAGCGCGAGCAAGGCCACACTCACCCATAGTCCGAGTTCGATCGTGATATGGGCGAGCGCGATGACCGATTCACGGATATGTTCGACCGCCATGCGGGACAGCTCTTTTTGATTCTGCCAGAGCACGGCGACGGCAGTCGTCAGGATAATCAATAATTTGAATAAGGACTTTAAAAATTCGACGACCGCTTTCATACTGATAATCCGTTTGACCCCTTTAATCGGATCGATTCGTTCGAGTTTCGGTTGAATCGCTTCCGCCGAGAACAACGTCCCGATTTGAAGGTAGTTGATTAAAATCCCGAACACGACGGCGACCGCGAAGAACGGGCCTACGATCAGTCCGACCCGAAGCAACAAGTCGGTGAGCATGCCGGACAATCCGTTGGACAGATCGAACAGTAAGTAGCTCGGACCGAGCAACTCTTTCGTCACACTGAACAACTGTTTGCCGAGATACGGTCCTAAGAACGATAACATGAGAAACATCGCGAACAAGGCAAAGGCACCGGTCAAATCGGCTGACTTGGCCACTTGGCCTTTCTTGCGCGAATCCTCTCGTTTACGTGGTGTTGCTTTTTCGGTTTTTTCTCCTGCAAAAAATTGAAGATCGACCGATAAGGTATATAGAGGCTTCATGAGGCGTCTCCTAGCACAGTCATAAAATCACGTAACACTTCTTGTAGAATCGGGATGAATTGGCTGATGCCGTTCAAGGTCAAGCCCATCATGACGACCATGACCGAAAATCCCGCAATCAGCTTGAATGAAAATCCGATTGCAAAAATATTGAACTGCGGCGCCGATTTCGCCAAGAACCCGAGCGCCATGTCGACGAGCAAGAGCGATGCCATGAGCGGAAAGGCAAGCTGCAAGGCGACCATCATCGTCATTGTGACGACCTTGACGGCCATCATGAGTGACGCTTCGCTAAAGTCGATGATCGGCTGACCCGGCGGATAAATTTGAAAGCTATAATAGATGCCATCAATCAGCAACAGATGTAAGTTGCTCGACAGCATGATAAACAACGTAAAAATATAATAGAATCGACCGATCAGCGGCGACTGGCCTCCGAACATCGGGTCATAGGCCGATGCCATCGCGAGTCCGAGCTGTAAATCGATGACGCCACCCGCAATCTGAGGCGCAAAGAATAAAATGTTAATCAAAATACCGAGCACTAACCCGATCAACACCTCGTACAACACCTGTAAAATATAGGCTTGACCGAGATCGAGCGGCTCTGTCACCGTGAACATCGCATAATACGCTAAAAAGGCACTGAACGCGACGCGGTGCATGACCGGCAGTTGCCGGGATGAAAATAACGGGACGCTCACGAAGAAGCCGGAAAGACGGGCAAACGTCAATCCATAGAGACTGATGAAATCGACCGCGTTCATTTCGAGGCGACCTCGACCATCAGTTCAAAAATCAAACGGGTGAACCCTTCAATCTGTTGCAGCATCCAAGGCCCAAAGACGACGAGCCCGATAAAGACCGAGACGATCTTTGGGACGAACGATAGCGTCTGCTCTTGAATTTGTGTCGTCGCCTGTAAAATCGAAATGACGAGACCGACGACGAGCGAGATCAATAAGAGCGGCATCGAGATTTTCAATAACGTCCACACACTCTCCGTCGCCAAATAAATGACCATTTCCTGCGTCATATTCGTTCCTCCTACATACTTCTAAGCAAGGACTCCACAATCAAGTGCCATCCATCCACCAACACAAACAGTAACAATTTGAACGGCAATGCGATCATGACCGGCGGAAGCATCATCATCCCCATTGACATGAGGACACTCGCCACGACCATATCGATAATCAAAAATGGCAAGAAGATCATGAACCCGATTTGGAACGCCGTTTTTAACTCGCTAATCGCATAGGCCGGGACCATCGCGAGCAGCGGGACATCTTCGACCGACTCAGGTTGCTCATAGTTCCCATATTTAATAAATAATTGCAAATCCTCTTGGCGCGTATATTGGGCCATGAACCGCTTCATCGTATTCCCCGCCTCTTCGAACGCCTCGTCTTGGCTGATTTCGTCGTCCATATATGGCGACAACGCCTGATCATTCAACTCCGATAGTACAGGCGACATGACGAACAACGTGATGAACAGGGCGAGCCCGATAATCAGCTGGTTCGGTGGCGTCTGCTGCGTCCCGAGTGCCGGGCGGATGAACGAAAGCACGACGACGACTCGTGTGAAACAAGTCATCAAGATTAAAAACGATGGCGCGAGCGTGAGCAAGGTGAGCACGACCAACAATTTGATCGAGGTCGATGTACTGTCTGGCGTCTCCAAGTTGATTAATTGTTCAATCGTCGTCATCGTTTCTTCCTCACTTCTTCAATCTGGGCCAACTGTTGTTTAAACGTGTCGAGGAAAGCCGACGAGTTCGACTGGTTCAAGGTCGGGGCATCGAGCGCCGCCTCGTCCATCGCTTCGGCATCAATCCGGTCGAGCAATTGAATTGAGTCGCCGACACCGAGCACGTACACTTGTTCACCGAGCTTGACGAGTTGCACCGAACGGTCTTTGCCGAGCGGGACACCACCGAGATGGGTCAAATGCTGAGCCGACTTCACGCCTTGTGTCCGTGCGTTCAACCATCGCACGAGGACGAGGAACCCACCGATGACGACGACCAGGCTCAAGATGAGCTTGATGGCCGTGCCGACCGATGAGACGGCCGATGTGACCGGTTCCTCTTTCGTGTCTGGTTGTTGCTGTTCGAACTGTTGGTCGACGGTGGCGGCCTCGACCGTGGCCGGGACGAATAACCCAGCCACGAGAAGGATAATCAACCACCACTTGTTCATTGTGCGACCGTTTTTGAGACTGCCTCGACGACGCGTTCAGCGTTGAACGGTTTGACGATAAAGTCTTTTGCTCCTGCTTGAATCGCATCGATGACCATCGCTTGTTGTCCCATCGCCGAACACATGATTACTTTCGCGTTCGAATCGAACCCGCGGATTTCCTTCAAGGCTGCCAAGCCGTCCATTTCTGGCATCGTGATGTCGAGCGTGACGAGATCGGGCATGAGCTCACGATATTTCGCGACTGCATCGACACCGTTCTCCGCTTCTCCGACGACTTCAAATCCATTCTTTGTCAAGATATCCTTAATCATCATACGCATGAACGCCGCATCATCTACCACTAAAATTTTTGCACTCATTGTTCTTCCTCCTTAAACGATGCCAATCCGCTCGTGCGGTTGGATAATTTCTGTTACACGGACGCCGAAGTTCTCTTCGATGACGACGACTTCGCCCCGGGCGATCCGTTGTTGGTTCACATAAATATCGACCGGCTCACCGGCCAACTTATCGAGTTCGATAATCGAACCTTGTGACAGCTCAAGCACTTCTCGGACCGAACGTTTCGTCCGTCCGAGTTCGACCGTCACGTTGAGCGGCACGTCATACAACAATCCCAGATTCGCTGGAATCGAGTCGTTCGTCGCCGGTGCGTGGAGCGGCATGAACTCGGCCTGGCTGACCGCGACTTCCGGTACCGACTTCGCTGCCGGACGAACCGGTTGTTGGGCGGCGGGAGCCGGTGCCTTCGGCGCTTCCTGCTTCGGCGCGACCGGGGCAGCTGCCGGAGCTGGTGCGACAGGGGCTGGCGATGTGGCGGCCATCAGTTCGTTGACAAGTTGTTTCCCGAACTGGACCGGGGCAATTTGAACGATTTTCGAATCGATTAACGTACCGACCTTCAAGTTGAACTCGATTAAGACCATCGTCTCCCAAAGCTCGAGGCGGTCGATAATCGTCTGGTTCTTCGTCGCATCGAACACTTCGACGAGCGGTGGTGAAATATCAATCTTTTTCGAGAATACGGTCGACAATGATGTCGCTGCCGCACCCATCATTTGGTTCATCGCCTCTTGGACGGCTGAAAGACGAATTTCATCGAGTCCTTCCGGATCGACGCCAATCCCTGTTCCACCGAGCATCAAGTCTGAGATGATGGCGGCGTCTTCCCGTGTCAATACGAGCACGTTCTCGCCTTTCAAGCCTTCTGTATAGCCGACTCGAAGTGCCACGTGCGGCGTCGGATAACGCTCACGGAGCGCATCGATTGTGACCTCACTGACGATTGGAGTCGTGATTTCTACTTTTTGTTGCAGTAACGTCGATAGCGCCGTCGCCGAGTTACCGAACGAGATATTTCCGATTTCCCCTAAGGCGTCGCTTTCCATCGAATCAAGATGTTCTTCAGGATTCGCCTCCGGTTTTGACGACTCGCTCGTCCCGCGCAATAACGCGTCTATTTCATCTTGTGACAACATCTCACTCATTGCTCTTCCTCCTTCACCCGGTGGAGCACTTGGACCGCCATCCGCTTCCCGCTCACACCGACTTGCCCTCTGAACACTTTATTTTCCCCTACCATGATCGATAACGGGTCTTTCACCAATTGATCGAGGGTCAAACAGTCCCCGACCTCTAAATGCAACAAGTCACCGAACGTGATCGTCGTCTCCCCGAGCAGGGACACGACCTCGACCGACGAGTTCATCAACTGGGCTTTGAGCGGTTCTTTGCTGTTCCCGCTCGCATTGCGGCGATTGGCCTCTTGCATCCAGTAATGACTCGACAGTTTCGATAACACCGGCTCAATCGTCACGAACGGTAAGCAGACGTTGATTGTCCCGCTCACTTCGCCGATGGTGACACCGATTGAGACGAGGACGACCGTCTCGTTTGGCGAGACGAGTTGGAGGAACTGGGGATTGACCTCGACCGCTGTCATCTCTGACTTGATCTCGGCAATCGATTCCCAGGCGTCTCCGTATCCTGCAAACGCTCGTTTATATAATTGCGTCAAGATGCGCATCTCGATTTCCGTGAAGCTCTCGACTTTTTCAATCTCGACCCCGGGACCGCCGAGTAGGCGATCGAGCATCGCGTACGAGATGTTCGGATTCACTTCGATGATGAAACGGCCGTTGAGCGGCGGCGCTTCAATCAAGTTGATCATCGTCATGCTCGGAATGGAATGAATGAATTCGTCATAAGGAAGCTGTTCGACCGAGTTGACCGTGAACTGGACGTACGTCCGGAGCTGGGCCGAGAAGAACGTGGTCAGCATCCGTGTGAAATGCTCATGAATCCGGGTCAAGCTTCGGATTTGGTCTTTCGAGAAGCGGACCGCCCGTTTAAAGTCATACTGCCGGACTTTCCGCTCTTCTTCCTGGGCCAAAAAGGAGTCGGCTTCGACGTCGCCACTGCTTAACGCCGATAGCAAGGCATCAATTTCTTGTTGAGATAAGACTTCTCCCATGATGCCACCTCACTGTATGATTTTCTTCGTCATGTAGACTCGTTGGACCTCGCCTGACTCCAACAGTCCGTTTAATTGTTTGCGGAGCGACTGCTCAAACTTCTGCATGTCTTCTTTCGTCGTGAGCTTCGCTTTCGTCATGCCGGCCAAATCGCCGAGGATGACGTTATGCACTTGGAACTTTCGAAGTTCGAGATCTTCTTTCGTCTCCGCAGCATCCGTCACGATTGTGAACTGGACGTTGATGAAACGCTCATCTTGGATGTTCGTCGTCATATCGTCCGTCGTGAAGCTGCGTTCGGCCAATTCTTCGGCGGTGACAGGTTTCGTCTTCGCCGTCACGTTGTCCCCGAACAAGTATTTATAAGTCATGAATCCGGCCCCGCCCATGACGAGCAGGACGACTAGCAGGATGAGCACCATCTTCATGGCGCCGCCTTTTTGTTTTTCTTCACTCATCTTCTTCACCTCGTATGCCTATCGTTCCAACCAGACCGACCGAGGCATAGAACGCCGTCGTCCGGTCGATGATTTGTTGTTTCGTCTCGCGGACGATATACGTCTTTCCGTTATACAAGTGAATGATCGTATCGGGCTCGGCTTTGACCGTCTCGATGAACAAGGCATTCAGCACAAGTTCTTCACCCCGGAGCGTCGTGACGCGAATCATCAGCGTTTCAAGTTGACGAGTTCTTGGAGAATCTCGTCCGATGTTGTGATGATTCGTGTGTTCGCTTGAAAACCACGCTGCGCGACAATCATTTCTGTGAACTCTTCCGACAAGTCGACGTTCGACATCTCGAGGGCACCCGAGACGAGTTCGCCACGTCCATCTTGTCCAGGGATACCAATGTTCGGCTCACCTGAGTTTTGCGATTGAATGAAGTTGTTCGCGCCGACTTTTGACAATCCGGCGTTGTTGGCGAACGTGACGACTTGGATTTGGCCGACGACTGTCGAAGCTCCGGCGTTATCGACGTAGCTGACTTGTCCGTCTTTCCCGATTGAGAGCGACTTCGCACCGGCAGGGATGTTAATTCGGTCTCCTGTCATGCTGAGGACGTACGCACCGTCTCCGTTGACGAGGTCTCCTGTGTTATCCGTGTAGAAGTTACCGGCCCGCGTGTATTGTGTTTGACCGTTCACGTCCAAGGCGAAGAATCCTTCTCCTGAGATCCCGACATCAAGCGCTCTCCCTGAGTTTTGCATGGCGCCTTGGTTATAGACGTTATCGACAGTCGCCATCGTACCCCCGAGACCGACTTCTTTCGGGTTGACCCCGCCGCTGACACCGTTTGCCGCTGTCGCACTACCAACTTGCTGACTAACGAGGTCTTTGAACGTGACCCGGCCCTTTTTATAGCCGAACGTGTTGACGTTGGCGATGTTGTTCCCGACGACGTCAAGCTTCGATTGGAAGTTCTTTAAACCACTGATTCCTGAGTACATTGCTCTTAACATGATGAATCCTCCTATGCTTGTTTGATGGAAGTGATGTTGTACACGTTGACGGACGTTCCGTCTTCAAGGTCGGCCACATAGCCGGCTTCGGTCTTCGAAATCGAGAGAACACGTCCCGAGCCTTTAATCGTCTCGGTTTCCGTTTCGTTTGTATAAGCGACCGTTTGCCCGATCATATTGCTGAACTCCGAAATCGAGGCCATTTGTCGATCGACGAGCGCGGAATCGAGTTGTTTCGAAATCGTCTGCATCTGTTCGAGAGAAGAGAACTGAGCCATCTGAGAGATGAACTCACGGTCTTCCATCGGTGACATCGGGTCTTGGTTGGCGAGTTGGGCGAGCAACAGTTTCAAGAACATGCTTTGATCGTATTGGTTCGTCGCTTTCGGCATCGATTGATCCGGTAGCGTATAGTCATTCGTCTTCGGCTGGATTGTCGTCATCGTCAGGGTCTCCTTTCGGTTGTTCATGGTGTTCCGGTTCAGGTTGGTCGAACTCATTGAAGCTCGAGTTTTTCGTCTCTAGCGCTTGTTGGGTCAAGTTGACCTCGACGCGGACGTTCGGGTTCGCGGGCTGGAGCGTCTGTTGCAACTGTCCTAGTTGTGATTGCAATAACTGCTTCGCCTCTTGGTTACTCGCAAACAGCTTGACGACGAGTTCTCCGTTCTGCCGTTCGAGTTTGACGACGAGTTCCCCTAACTGTTCCGGATAAAGACGGACCGTGAACACTTTCGACCCATCGGCCCCGCTCTTGAACGGTGCCCGGTGCAAGGCCGCTTCGATGCGGGCCTGCATGTTTTCAGATAATGAGCCTTTCGAGGCGTACATCACCATCTCAGAATCGATATTCGGTTTCGACCACGTCATGCTTTTCGGCATCCAGTCGGTTTCTTTGATCGGCTGTTGCATCTGTGCGGGTTGCGTTTCAGTTTGTGTCACACCGGGTAAAGGTTTTGGGGTCTGTCCGAGCGTCCCTTTAAACTGCGCAACGACTTGCTGGATGATGCGCACGTTCTCCTCTACTTGATCGACCGGCACCGTTTGGACGAGTGTGTCCGTCTCTTTCTTCGTGAGCGTAAACGAGAGCGTCGGCGCTGCCGCTTGGCTTGTGATCAGTGCAGGGATTGCGTCCGGGGCCTTGGCCGTTGCAGGTTCCGGGGCGACTTGATTCAAAATTCCGATATAGGCATCCATGAACTTGCGATACGCATCGGCCGGCAATGACTTCAACCATTGCAGGCTATCCGGCTGTTGCAGCCACTGCTCTAACCGATTCGATACGTTCTCGAGCGGGAGCGATGCTTCGTCTTCCGGAACAGCCATAGCTTCAGGCGACGAGGTCGGCGTCGTTCCGAGCATGGCCGAGAGCAATTCTAAAAACTGTCCGGTCGGGGTCGCACTCGCGTCCCCGCCTTTTTGTGGTGCCCCTTGCATCGATTGGGCCAGTAAGGCGATATTCATCATCATGTCCTCCTTTCCAGTCACTGGAGCAACTGGGTGACGACGGCGGCCTGTTGGGCATCCATCCGTCCCAATATGTCGGCTTGTTGCTTCGGCGACAATTCCTTCAATAGGTTCGCCACTTGCGGACTCTCGAGTTCGTTCATGATGGCAGCGGCTTGTTTCGCTGACATCTCCTCATAGACACGAGACACGTCCGAGGTTTCTTCTTCGACCGCACTGGCCGTCGCCAACTCCGCGACGAGTCGGTCACGTTCCTGAATCAACTTCGAGACTTCTTCTTGTCTAGCCTTCACTTCGTTCGTCAACTCGGCGTTATCGGCCCGAAGCTTCTCAATCTCGGCATTCGCCACTTTCAAGCGATTCGCGGCATCAGTATCCACACCGGTCACGTTCACGTTCGTCTTCACTTTTTCTTCCGGCTCTTGTTTTGAACCGGTCTCTAGAAACGGGACCGATAACAACGGACGGTCCATCGCATAGTTCATGACGACAATCCCTCCAACGAGTAGAAAGATGGCCGGGACGAGAACGAGCGCGACCAATAGCTGTCTGCCTCGCTTCGTGTTGTCTTTTTCCATCGGTTTACTTCCCTTTCCCGTGATGAATCACTGCCAACTCATCGATGAAATGCTGTTCGATGAGCTTTGTCGCGGCCACTTCATCTTGACTGACTTTTTCATGCAACGTTACATATTTCTTTTCCTCGACGACTTTTCCGAGCAGACGTTCCTGCGACAAATGGTAGCGGTTACGCGCCTGCTGGACGACGAGTTGTTGTGTCTCGATTTGGCGTTTCAACCGTTCGCGTGTCTGTTCACGGTATTGCGACATGAGCAAATCAATGACGCCAGCTTGTTCGTCTTGACTCTTCATGAGCGACTCGTACGTCAACACGAGCCGATACAGCGTCTCCATCTCTGTCTCGAACCGCGCTTTATGTTGTCTCATCTCCGTCGCCGACTCTTCTTTCTCGTGTTCTGCGATCGGCATGATGCGCTCTAACAATAATCTGTTCATCGTTCACCTCGCACGATTTGGGCCAGGCGCTCTAACGATTCCTCGAGCGGGGCCTCTTCTTCGATGGATTGCTTTAAAAACGTCAACAAGTTCGGATACTGCTCGATGGCGGTATCGATGGCCGGGTTCGTCCCTTTTTTATAAGCACCTATATTGATTAAGTCTTCGGCATCCAAATACGTGGCCAGCCACCCCCGGAACGTCTGCGCGACCTCCCGATGCATCGGCGTGGCAATTTGGTTCATGACGCGGCTGATCGACTTCAAGACGTGTATCGCCGGGAACTGCCCACGGTTCGCGAGCGAGCGGTCCATGACGAAGTGTCCGTCTAAAATCCCGCGCACCGCATCCGCAATCGGCTCGTTCATATCGTCCCCGTCGACGAGGACGGTATAGAACGCCGTAATCGATCCTGTCACGGCGGTCCCGCTTCGTTCTAACAGTTGCGGCAACATCGCGAAGACGGAAGGCGTATACCCTTTAGACGTCGGTGGTTCCCCTGTGGCGAGTCCGATTTCCCGTTGCGCCATGGCGAACCGGGTCACCGAATCCATCATGAGGACGACTTCTTTGCCTTGGTCGCGGAAGTATTCGGCGATGGCTGTCGCCGTATAAGCTCCTTTCAACCGCACGAGCGGAGGTTGGTCGCTCGTCGCCACGATGACGACCGAGCGGGCCATCCCTTCTGGTCCGAGTTCTTTCTCGATGAACTCTTTCACTTCTCGGCCACGCTCTCCGATTAAGGCGATGACGTTGATGTCGGCCGATGATCGTTTGGCGATCATGCCGAGCAATGTCGACTTCCCGACGCCGGAACCTGCGAACAATCCGACCCGCTGTCCTTTCCCGACCGTCAAGAGACCGTCGATGACGCGAACGCCTGTCGAGAGGACGTCTAAAATGCGGGGCCGCTCAAGCGGGTTCGGCGGCTTACGAAGCACGTCGTAACGTGCGCCAGGCATTGCACCCTCACCGGACAAAGGACGGCCGAGACCGTCGAGCACTTGGCCAATCAACTCGTCGCCGACCGGCACTTGAAGCATACGGCCTGTCCCTTTGACCATACATCCCGGTGCGATTTGGGTCGTTTCGCCGTAAGGCATGAGGAGGACGCGTGCCTCATTGAATCCGACAACTTCGGCTTCGACGTGTTGACCGGATGGTAGCTCGATCAAACAACGTTCTCCGATAAAAGCACTCGGTCCATTCGACTCGATCATCAGACCGACGACCCGACAGACGCGTCCGACTTTTCGGACGTACTCGTCATCGGGCGAGGACACAATCGACTCGAGCACGCGGTCAATAAGCGCCATCGGCCAGGACCTCCTCGATTTTGGAACGTACGCGATCAAAGCTATAGCTCAAATCGAGCTCATCCCCGTGATGCGGGGTCTCAATCCTTACGCTCGTCTCATCCAAGCCTGCATCCGCCCGGTATTTGATGCCCGGGCCGTCTGGGATGACCCAGTCCGCTTCAAAGCGTTGAATCGAGGCGAGTCGCGTTGGATGGACGTACACCGTCAATGATTCCGCATCGAGTTGACGGAGCAACTGTTCACGGACACGATCGGCGAACAACGCCTCATCGTTTCGGACGAGTTCTGTCGTCACGCGAGCGCTGACCTCGACGGCGAGGGCGACGAGCTGTTGCTCGGCGTCCCGCCATTTCGTGTCAAACAACTGCTCGAGTTCGACGCTGACCGTGTTTAAGCGGGTCGTCAATTCCTCATACTCGGCCTTGCCGTCCCGTCTTCCTTGCTCAAAGCCTGCGTCGTAGCCTTCTTGTCTAGCCGACACGAGCACTTCTTTCCGTAAGTCGGCGAGTTCTTGTTCCATCGCCGTGCGGCGCGCTTCGAGTGTGGCTGCTTGCTCGTCTAGCTGCGCACGCGTTTGAGCCAACCGCTCCCGCTCTTCATCGTGGTGTAGCATACTCACCGGCTCGAGGAACGGCTTTGAATCAATCCGTTGCGGCTCAAGTGGTGTGGCATAATGGCGTTTGATTACGTTAGACAACGATGTCATCTCCTCCACCGCGGCTAATCACGATTTCTCCGACGTCTTCTAGGCGACGGATGATGCCGACGATACGGCTTTGTGCCTCTTCGACGTCACGCAACCGGACAGGCCCCATGAATTCCATGTCTTCTTTGAACGTTTCGACCATTCGTTGCGACATGTTTTTGAAGATGATCTGTTTGACTTCGTCGGACGAGACTTTGAGGGCGAGCAAGAGATCGTCGTTCGCCACTTCGCGGATAATCCGCTGAATCGCCCGCGAATCGAGTGTAACGATATCCTCGAAGACGAACATCCGTTTTTTGATTTCTTCGGCCAATTCCGGGTCTTCGATTTCAAGCGCATCGAGAATCGTGCGCTCGGTCGTACGGTCGACGCCGTTGAGCACTTCGACGACCGCCTCGATGCCACCAGACTGGGCATAATCTTGCATATCCGTTTGGGACAAGTTCTTCTCGAGAATCTGTTCAATCTCATGAATCACGTCCGGGTTGAGTCGGTCCATCGTCGCGATCCGCTTGGCTACTTCCGACTGAATCTCAGGCGGGAGCTCAGACAAAATTTGTCCTGACTTGACCGGTTCGAGATGCGCCAAAATCAAGGCGATCGTTTGCGGATGCTCGTTTTGGATAAAGTTCAACAGCTGTTTCGGGTCGGCCTTGCGGGCGAACTCGAACGGTCGGACTTGAAGCGTCGAGGTGAGCCGATGGATGAGAGCCATCGCTTTCTCTTCTCCGACCGCTTTCTCGAGCACCGTTTTCGCGAATCCGATGCCCCCTTGCGTGATATAGCTCTGCGCCATGGCGAGCTCGTGGAACTCACCCATGATGGCTTCTTTTTGTTCGGATGATACTTTTTTCAACGCCGAAATTTGTAGCGTCAATTGCTCCATCTCTTCTTCGGACAGATGCTTGTAGACGCTCGCTGCCACTTCAGGTCCAAGCGAGATCATGAGCATGGCCGCTTTTTCTCGGTTCGGTTGTTTGGCGTAATTCACAGTACTCACTCCTCAGACATCCATGTACGGAGAAGTTTGGCGAACTCTTCAGGGTTGCTCTCTGCCAATTTCTCCAACTGTTTCTTCTTGACGGCCCCTTCGCCCCGTTCTTCGAGGTCGAGGTCCGGCACTTCGTCTTCATATGGGACTTCCCACTCGTTCGACTCGGCGACTGGTTCGCGGTTGCGCTTGCGCATCGCGAAGAACAAGAGCGCGAGCAAGACGACGGCACCGGCTGCGGCGGCATACATCCACCATTGGGTCGGTTGTTCGACCACGGCCGCTTCTTCCGTTTCTGCGAACGGACGTGAGACGACAACGACTTTCTGTTCAAGTTCCGCCTCAGTGAGTGCCTCTCCGGTCTTGGCGAGTGACGTCCGGATAATCGAGTACATCATCGTCTCGAGGTCACCCTCGAGTTGAGGGTCGATTGTCGTCGCCCCGTTCGGTGGTTCGACGATCAATTGGACGCCGAGGTCACGAATCGAGTACGGTGCGTTCTGAATCTGTTTCGTGATTCGGTTGACTTCATAATTGATGATTTCATGATTCTTTTCGCTCTCTTCTTCCCCGGTGCCCGTGGCGGCCGGGAAATTGACCGTATCGTTCTCGGCCGTCC
The DNA here is from genome assembly GCF_000416965.1 of Exiguobacterium chiriqhucha RW-2. Taxonomy (GTDB): domain Bacteria; phylum Bacillota; class Bacilli; order Exiguobacteriales; family Exiguobacteriaceae; genus Exiguobacterium; species Exiguobacterium chiriqhucha. Next base: position 377,407 of record NZ_ATCL01000020.1, on the reverse strand, counting down.
CGGCAGCAGTTGCTGCGCCGGTTCCGCCTGTATACGCTTCAGCAATCCGCTCGGCCGAAGTGACGATGCCTTCCATGCTGTCCTCATTGACAGGTGTCACGAGGTTTTGCTCTTCAGCCGCTTGCGTCGTGTCGATATCGGCCGTGACCGAGACGAGCACGCTTCGTTCGCCGAGCAACACCGACAACATTTGTTGAATCTGTTGACGGACATCTTTTTCGACTTGGCGTTTCAAGACGAGCGGGTCGGTCGATGATCCACCGGCCGTCGTCGTCTGGTCTAAATCGTAATACGTGAAATATTGGTCCATGACCGATATGTTTTCAGGTTTCAAGTTCGGTACGCTCTTACTGATTAAATGATAGAGCCCTTTCACCGTCGCCGGCTCGAGATTCGTACCAGCTCCTAAATTTAAGACGATGGAGGCCGTCGGTTCACCTTGATCTTCGGCCAAGAAGACCGATTTTTCTGGAATCGAGATGATGACTTTCGCCTGGTTGATCCCTTCGATTTGCGTGATCAACCGTTCGAGCTCGGTCTGCATCGCGCTCCGCTCGATGACGGCCATCTCACGGTCCGTCGTTCCGAAGCCAGCGTTCTCGCTAAAGAAGCTATAATCGATCGCACCCGACTTCGGGATGCCTGCTGCCGCCAGACTGACTTTCAGTTGGTCGACTTGCTCACTCGGTACGTATACACTGACACCGTTCGAAGTCGCTTTAATCTCAGCCTTTACTCCGTCGGCCGTCAACTGTTCCGTCACCTCGCCCGCTTCTTGAGCGGACAGGTTCGTATAGAGCGGGGCCATGTTCGGGCGCGACAGCCAGACGGTCAAGAGCACCGCGACAAGAATCACGCCGACGATGACGAGACCCCAAATGATTTTTCGGTTCGTTTTCATCGTTTGAAGCGAACCGGTCAGTGAACCGAATCGTTCTTTTAACTTTTCATTCATCGCTACTCGTCATCCTCTACTTTAAACTTGCATTCGCATCATTTCTTGATAGGCCTCGACCGCTTTGTTCCGCACCTCTATGGCGAGCTGCATCGCAATCGATGACTCTTCGCTTTGAATCATGACTTGATGTAAATCGGCTTTGCCGACGGCGAGATCGGCTCGGGCCGAGCTCGTCGCTTGTTGGACGTCATTTAATGAGCGCATCGCCTCGTTCAAATACGTTCCGAACTGGGATGGCGTCTCTTTCACAGCCGGCGCGACTGTGGGTTGTGTGCCAATCAATTGAATGGGGTTAATCTGCATCCTCGATCACTCCTTATCCTTTACCAATTTCCATCGCTTTGACGAGCATCGCCTTCGTGGCGTTCATCGCGGCGATGTTCGCCTCGTACGACCGTGTCGCTCCCATCAAATCGACCATTTCTTTCAACAAGTCGACGTTTGGCATCTGGACATAGCCCCGGTCATCCGAATCAGGATGGCTCGGGTCATAGACGAGCTTGTACGGGCTCTCATCTTCCACAATCTGTGAGACTTCGACCCCGCCGCTGACAGCGGACAGCTGTTGGCGAAACGGTGCTTCCTGCATCACGGTCATCTTTCGCGTGTACGGTTGCCACTCCCCGTCGACTAACTTGCCGCGTGTCGTCTGGGCGTTCGCGATGTTCGCGGACACCGTGTCCATCCGTAACCGCTGCGACGTCAGTGCCGTCGCCGAGATATGAAAACTATCAAACATGCCCATCGTCAACGTCCTCCTCTAATGACGGTTTTGAGTCCGCCGAGCCGGCGGTTCAACTGTTCCATCATCGCTTCGTATTGAAGCTGGTTCCGTGCCAACTCGCTCATCTCGTAATCGAGATCAACGTTATTGCCGTCACTTCGCATCGCGCCTCCGGCCCGGTCCGTGATCGTCGTCGCCGAGCGCTCACTCGGACGACCGCCTGCCAGCTTGAGACGCATCTCGTTGTTCAGCGTCTGTTCAAACACGGCCTGCTTCGCCCGGAAGTTCGGGGTATCGATATTCGATAGGTTATGGCTGATGACTTTTTGATTTACGACCGAATGATTGATTGCTTGCTTCATTAATTGATAGTCGCTACCGATCCAGTTCATGCGTTTCACTCGCTTTCACTAAAAGAATGCATGTATATACCTTATTTGGAAAATCCACTATTTCATTGAAACAAATCTGTAACAGTGTTGAAAGATATTTTTATTAAAACAGGTAAATGCTGTCTTCTGTTTTTGTCGAATTTACGACGAATTCTGAAAATAATTACTTTTGCACTAAAAAAAGTCGCTCCCATTACGTCGGGAGCGACTTTGTAAGTCTAAAGTCCTAATTCGATAGACTTTCTAGTATTCGTCAGTTGAATCTAGTTTATTTCAATTCGATTTCAACTTTTGTAATTCGAACAAGAAGTTGTCATTCAGTATCTTAATATACGTTCCTTTCATACCGAGAGAACGTGACTCGATGACACCCGCACTTTCCAATTTACGGAGTGCGTTAACGATGACCGAACGAGTGATTCCCACACGGTCGGCAATTTTGGAAGCAACTAGTAAACCTTCGTTGCCACCAAGCTCTTCGAAGATGTGCTCGATCGCTTCAAGCTCAGAATACGAGAGCGAGTTGATCGCCATTTGGACGACCGCTTTTTTACGGGCTGACGCCTCCGCTTCGGCCGCTTTCTCACGAAGAATCTCCATCCCTACGACGGTCGCGCTATATTCGGCCAAGACGAGGTCATCTTCCGTGAACTCGTTGTTGAGCCGACCGAGCACGAGTGTACCGAGACGCTCGCCGCCACCGATGATTGGAACAATCGTCGTCATCGAGTCGAGGAACAACTCACGGTTCTCGACCGGGAACGCCGTATACTCACTGTCGATGCCGATATTTTCCGTCGTCTCTTTGACGTTGAACAAGTTTGAGGCGTATGGCTCCGGGAATTGACGGTCGACCAAGAACGCCTTCATGCGTTCGTTCTCGATTTGTTGTTTAATGGCAAAGCCGAGCAAACGGCCCCGACGACTGACGATGAACGTGTTTGCTTCGAGTACTTCGCGCATCTTATCCGCCATTTCTTTAAAGTCTACGTGCGCGCTTGCCTCTTGTTGAAGCATCGTGTTCAATTGGCGTGTTTTGTCTAGTAAGTTCATAATTCTTATTTTCCTCCCTGTATGTGCATACAGAATCTTATAGTATAAATTGGCTAAGGTCTCGATCTTCCGCAATCGAGCCGACTTTCTCTTTCACATAGGCCGGTGTGATTTGAACATGCGTTTGCGGCATGTCGGCCGCCTCGAACGACAAGTCCTCGAGGACGCGCTCCATAATCGTATACAGACGGCGGGCCCCGATGTCATCCGTCTCTCGGTTGACGTGCGTCGCGATGCGCGCAATCTCTTCGATGGCTGGATGCGTGAACTCGACGCTGATCTCCTCCGACTCGAGGAGTGCCGTGTACTGCTTGATGAGCGCCTGGGACGGCTCCGTCAAAATCTTGACGAAGTCCTCTTCGGTCAGGCTGCTCAGTTCAACGCGAATCGGGAAACGTCCTTGTAGCTCAGGAATCAAGTCGGACGGCTTCGCCATATGGAATGCTCCGGCGGCGATAAAGAGCACGTGGTCCGTCTTGACCGGTCCATACTTCGTGACGACGGTCGATCCTTCGACGATTGGCAAGATGTCACGTTGGACGCCCTCTCGTGAGACGCCGGCATGATCTTGCGACTTCGTCGCAATCTTGTCGATCTCATCGACGAAGATGATACCCATCTGCTCACTACGGCGCACGGCCTCGTCATGAACTTCGTTCATATCGAGCAAACTCTCCGCTTCCTCGGCGACGATGAGCGGACGTGCTTCGCGGACCGGCAACTTGCGTTTCTTCCGTTTCTTCGGCACGATTTGACCGAGCATGTCCTGCAAGTTCGATAAACCTTCCATGCCTTGTCCTTGGAACAAGTCGACGGTCTGCTTTTCTTCGAGATTGACCTCGATTAATCGTTCTTCGAGTTCACCGAGCTCGAGCAAGCGACGCAACTGTGCGCGGTCGGACGACTGCGTGTTCGCCGGCTCCTCGGTCTTTTGGGCTTGGCCGCCGAACAACGCCTCGAACGGGTTCGATGCGGTCGGTTCGACTTTGGCCTTGCCTTGCAAAGCGTCAAGGATGCGTTCTGTCGCAGCGACTTCCGCTTGCTCTTTCACGCCTTCTTTCTTCTCTTCCTTCACGAGACGGACCGACGCCTCGACAAGGTCACGGACCATCGATTCGACATCGCGGCCGACGTAGCCGACTTCAGTGAATTTGGTAGCCTCGACTTTGACGAACGGCGCGCCGACGAGTTTGGCCAAGCGGCGTGCGATTTCCGTCTTCCCGACACCGGTCGGGCCGATCATCAAGATGTTCTTCGGTGTCACTTCATCACGCAGGTCGGCACTCAATTTTTGGCGACGATAACGGTTGCGGAGTGCGATCGCGACGGCGCGCTTGGCATCCTTTTGTCCGATGACGAAGCGGTCTAGTTCCGCTACGATTTGGCGTGGTGTCAGTTCACGTTTCATTCAGAATCGCCTCCGATCGTTTCTACGATGACTTGGTCGTTTGTATAGACGCACAACTCTCCGGCAATCTCGAGAGCGGCGCGGGCTATGTCTTCCGCTGATTTCTCAGGCGAATGGCGTACGAGGGCGCGCCCGGCAGCGAGCGCATAGTTCCCGCCCGAACCGATCGCTAAAATGCCATCATCCGGTTCGATCACTTCGCCGTTCCCAGACACGAGCAGTAGGTGCTCACGGTCCATGACGATCAAGAGCGCTTCGAGTTGACGGAGCATCTTATCCCCGCGCCACTCTTTGGCCAGCTCGACGGCCGCACGCGGCAAGTTCCCGTTGTACATCTCTAGCTTCGATTCAAACTTCTCGAAGAGCGTGAATGCGTCGGCCACGCTTCCGGCGAACCCGGCGACGACTTTACCGCCGTAGAGACGTCGTACTTTTTTGGCCTTGTTTTTCATGATGACGGCGTTTCCGAACGTGACTTGTCCATCCCCGCTCATGGCACCATGCCCGTTGTGGCGGACTGCGAAAATCGTGGTTGCGTGAAACATCTGATGACCTCCTACTTTCTCGGATGTGTGGCTTGATAGACCGCTCGCAAGCGCTCCGTCGAGACGTGAGTGTAACGACCCGTCGTCGAGAGTGACTCGTGACCGAGCAACTCTTGGACGGCACGGAGGTCAGCCCCGCGCTCGAGCAGGTCCGTCGCAAAACTATGACGGAGCGAGTGAGGCGTCAACGGCTTATGCAGGCCGCCTTGCTTCCTCAGACGCTTCATGACGTAGCGAATTTGGTCTGTTGTCACTCGATTCCCTTTTTGACTGAGGAATAATGCCGTTTCTTGGGGGGAAGCGCATGTTTGGCGCACGTCGAGGTAACGATCGAGCGCCGCGATGGCGAACTGTCCGATTGGGATGTAGCGTTCTTTCTTCCCTTTCCCGACGACATGCACGAAGGCGAGGTCGGCATCGTAGGACGACACGTCCATCCCGCACAACTCGGCGACGCGCATGCCCGTCCCGTACAACATCTCGACGATGGCGACGTCACGGGCCCGCAGGAACGGATCATCTTGTCCGTCCGCGGTCGCGATGAGCTGTTCGACTTCGCTAGGCACGGCGAACGTCGGCAGCGTCTTGCGCCGTTTCGGAGACGTTAGTCCGTGGAACAGAGGCTCGACACCCGTCTCACGTGCCACAAATTTCCCGAATTGCTTGAGGCACGATACTTTTTGGGCGACCGTCGTCGTGGCGCTGTCGGTCTCATAAAGGGCATATAAATAACGCCGCGCCGACTGCACATCATACGGATCTTGATGTGTCGATTGGCAATAAGCGGCGTACTGGTCGAGCGTCTGCTCGTAAGAGCGTTTCGTGTGAGGAGACAGCCGGCGTTCGACTTGGCAATAGCGCAAAAATGACTGTTGATCGTCACCGAATCCCATTCTCTCGCCCCCTCGTTTTCAACTTAAAAACGCATGTTCTCGTCAAATCGAAATTAGCATAGCATACCCCGTCAGAGGTGACAATAGATAGCCCCTCAATAATCTGAAAATTTTCAAAGTGTTGTACAAATTACACAATTGAAATTTAAATTCACAAAAAAGGAGCCAAAAAATGGCTCCTTTCCCTTAAATCTCTTTATATTGCTGAATCGTTTCAAGGGCACGGTTCGCGTAACGTTCGTACCGTTCTTGTTTCTTCATCTTCTGCGGTGCATCCTCGAGCGACGGCACGAGACCGAAGTTTGCGTTCATCGGTTGGAAGTGCTTGCCGTCCGTCGTCGTGATATAGTGCGCCATCGAACCGAGCATCGTCTCGCGTGGCAAGACGACGAGGTCTTCACCGGCAATCAGTTTCGCTGCGTTAATCCCAGCGAGAAGTCCTGACGCCGCCGATTCGACGTACCCTTCCACACCGGTCATCTGCCCGGCGAAGAACAACGTGTCGCGTGTCCGCGCCTGATACGTCGGTTTTAACAGGCTCGGTGAGTTGATGAACGTGTTCCGGTGCATGACACCGTAGCGCACGATTTCCGCGTTCTCGAGACCCGGGATGAGTTGAAGGATTCGTTTCTGTTCCCCCCATTTGAGGTGGGTTTGAAAACCGACCAAGTTGAACAGCGTGCCGGCCGAGTTATCTTGCCGTAACTGCACGACCGCGTGCGGACGTTTGCCCGTCTTCGGGTCTTCGAGGCCGACGGGTTTCATCGGTCCGAACAAGAGCGTCTTCTTGCCGCGTTGGGCGAGAACTTCAAATGGCATGCAGCCTTCGAAGTAAATCTCTTTCTCGAACTCTTTGAGCGGGACGACCTCTGCTTTGACGAGCTCGTCGTAGAACAAGTCGAACTCTTCTTCCGTCATCGGACAGTTGAGGTACGCCGCCTCACCTTTGTCGTAACGTGATTTCAAGTAGACCTTGTCCCGGTCGATCGTCTCGCCGTCCAAAATCGGCGCCGCGGCGTCGTAGAAGTAAAGGTAATCTTCACCTGTGAACGCTTTGAGCGAAGCCGAGAGGTCCGGTGACGTGAGCGGACCGGTCGCCATGATGACGATCCCGTCCGGAATCGCCGTGATCTCTTCGTTGTGCACGGTCACGTTCGGATGGTTCTTCAACGTGTCCGTCACGAATCCGGCGAAGTCATGACGGTCGACGGCGAGAGCGCCGCCGGCCGGTACACTTGCCGTGTCGGCCGCTTTCAAGATGAGCGAGTCGAGCGTGCGCATCTCTTCTTTCAAGACGCCGACCGCGTTTTGTAGCCCGTTCGCTCGAAGCGAGTTCGAGCAGACCAGTTCAGCGAATTGGTCCGTATGGTGTGCCGGAGTTTTTCGGACCGGTCTCATTTCATACAAATCGACTTGAATTCCGCGTTTCGCGAGTTGCCAAGCCGCCTCGGAGCCGGCGAGGCCCGCTCCAATCACAGTTACACGTTGCTGCAAAGTTAATCCTCCTCTAACTGATGTACCTCGGCATGGGTACAGTTCGTACATTGATATTTCACACCGTCTTTAATTTTTTTCTCGACCATCATCTTACCACATTCCGGACACGGTTTCGCGACCGGCTTGTCCCATGAGACGAACTCACAGTCTGGATAGTTCGAGCAACCGTAGAACAAACGACCCTTCTTACTGCGTCGTTCGACGACTTGTCCGTCTTTGCAGCTCGGACACGGGACGCCGATTTCGACTTGTACCGGTTTCGTGTTCGTACAGTTCGGGAAGTTCGAGCATGCCATGAATTTCCCGTAACGGCCCATCTTGATGACCATCGGCGAACCGCACACTTCGCAGTCGATACCGGCCGGTTCATCTTTCACTTCGATTTTCTCAATCTCTGACTCGGCTCGTTTCAGACGTTTCTCGAAACTGCGATAGATTGGAGCGACGACTTCCGTCCATTCGACTTCCTCGTTCTCAATCGAGTCGAGGAGCGTCTCCATGTCGGCCGTGAACTGGACGGTGATAAAGTCGTTGAAGTACTCATCGATCATCTCGATGACGAGTTCGCCAAGTTCTGTCGGGACGAACTTCTTCTCTTCAAGGACGACATATCCGCGTTTTTGAATCGTATCGAGCGTCGGTGCATACGTCGACGGACGACCGATTCCGAGTTCTTCCATCGCCCGAACGAGACGCGCCTCACTGTAACGTGGCGGCGGCTGTGTGAAGTGCTGCTTCGGTTCGATTGTCTCGAACTTGACGAGGTCATCCACTTCGAGCGGTGGGAGCAACCCTTCTTTCTCCGGGTTCGTGTCTTCGATATCTTCATCTTTCGATTCGATATACACTTTCATGAATCCAGGGAATTTGACGGTCGACCCGTTGGCACGGAAAATCATGCCGTTCGACTCGACGTCGATTTTCACCGTGTCGAGGATGGCCGGCGCCATTTGGCTCGCGACGAGGCGCTCCCAAATCAACTTGTACAAGCGGAGCTGGTCACGCGACAAGTACGCTTTCACCGAGGCCGGGTCGCGTAACGCCGAAGTCGGACGAATCGCTTCGTGGGCGTCCTGGGCGTTCGCGGCTTTCTTCTCTTTTTGCTTCTGCAACGCGACGTACTCTTCTCCGAATGTGGATTCGATATACTCTTTCGCTTCCGCTTTCGCCAAATCTGAGATACGCGTCGAGTCGGTACGCATATACGTGATCAAACCGACGGTGCCTTCTTTCTTCCCGAGGTCGATCCCTTCGTATAGCTGTTGCGCGAGCATCATCGTCTTCTTGGCACGGAAGTTCAATTTACGAGCCGCATCTTGCTGGAGCGAGCTCGTCGTGAACGGGAGCGACGCGTTGCGCTTCCGCTCTTTCTTCGTGACGTCGATGACTTTGAATGAGTCGTCAATCGCTTTGAGCACCGCGTCGGCATCTGCCTCGCTCTTGAGCTCCATTTTTTTCCCGTCTTTACCATAAAACGAAGTCTCGAACGATTCGCCTTCATGGTTGAGGGTGAGTTTGATGGTCCAATACTCTTCTGGGTCGAAGGCATTGATCTCCCGCTCCCGGTCGATAATCATTTTAACGGCCACGGATTGAACGCGTCCGGCCGATAATCCTTTTTTGACTTTCTTCCATAGTAATGGGCTCATCCCGTATCCGACGAGACGGTCCAAAATTCGACGCGCCTGCTGGGCGTCGACGAGGTCATGGTTGATTTTACGCGGGTGTTTGAACGACTCTTTAATCGCATCTTTCGTGATCTCGTTAAAGACGACGCGACATTCCGTCGTTTCGTCGACACCGAGGGCACGTGCTAAATGCCAAGCAATCGCTTCCCCTTCGCGATCCGGGTCAGCCGCGAGAAAGATTTTCGTCGCTTTTTTGGCTGCCGTCTTCAATTCTTTCAAAACTGGGCCTTTGCCACGGATCGTGATGTACTTCGGTTCGAAGTCATGTTCCACGTCGACACCGAGTTGACTCTTCGGTAAATCGATGACGTGACCCATAGATGCCTTGACCGTGTAATTCGATCCTAAATAACGTTTAATTGTTTTCGCTTTCGCGGGTGATTCGACGATCACCAAGTATTTTGCCATACATCTGCTCCCCTTTTAGAGGTCATTTAAATCCCTACCATAATATTCATGTTGTCGATGGTTTGTCAACGTCCAATCCTTGAACATGTTAGAATTTGATCGGCAGTCGTCAATGGAATCGCCCCGTCTTCAATCAATTGATTCGGACCAGCCGCGAGCGGATCGAGCGGGCTTCCAGGCACCGCGAATACCGTCTTTCCTTGCTCGAGGGCATGTCCGACCGTGTTCATCGTCCCGCTCTTTTGACGAGCCTGGATGACGACGAGACGATCGGCAAGTCCGCTGACGAGACGATTTCGTTCTAAAAATTGAAATTTTTTGACAGGTGTTTCCGGTGTGTATTCCGTGAGGAGTAACCCGTGTCGCGAAATCCGCTCGAACAAGGGCGAATGGACCTGTGGATACAAGTGCGAAAAGCCCGCTCCGAGGATGGCGATGGTCGGCCGGTCATGATCGAGCGACAGCTCATGGACGAGACCGTCGATGCCGAGCGCCCCACCCGAGACGGAGACAGTTTCTTCTATTAAAGGACGGAAATGTTCGACGAGTCGTCGGCTGATACGATTCAATTCACGGCTTCCGACCAATGCGGTCGTTTGTTGATGTAGTACCTCTAAATCACCTCGATAAAACAAACAATATGGCGGATTCGGGATATGGAGCAGCGCGGACGGGAACAATTCATCCTCCCACGTCAAAAAACGGTCGTACGTGACCGTGGAACGAAGCGCCCGTTCTGCTTTGCTTCGGACGCTCGGATGGAACTGCTGCATGTTCATATGCGCGTGCGACAAGTAATGATGGACGAACTCGACCGGCAACCGTTCGGCTGCGAATCGAGCGATTGTTTGATTCATCACAATCACCTCTAAAAAAATGAGGGATGCCGCGCATCCCTCATTCCGAATGGTTTACGTTGTCGGTTGACCCGTCACGCAAGCTTCATACAAACCTTGTTGTTTCAACACCCGGATGAGCGTCTCTCCGATGACGGCAGGCGTCTCGGCGACTTCAATCCCGTTGGCGTTCAACGTCTTAATTTTCTCAGCAGCTGTACCTTTTCCGCCTGAGATGATGGCGCCGGCATGGCCCATCCGCTTGCCTTCAGGGGCTGTTTGTCCACCGATGAAACCGATGACCGGTTTCGTCATGTTCGCTTTCACCCATTCAGCAGCTTCTTCTTCAGCCGTTCCACCGATTTCACCGATCATGATGACCGCTTTCGTATCCTCGTCTTCATTGAACGCTTGGAGCGTGTCGATGAAGTTCGTTCCGTTGACCGGGTCTCCACCGATCCCGACAGCTGTCGATTGTCCGATTCCGGCAGTCGTCAACTGATGGACCGCTTCGTATGTGAGCGTCCCTGAGCGCGAGACGATGCCGACGTGGCCTTTCGTGTGGATATAGCCTGGCATGATGCCAAGTTTCGCTTCCCCTGGCGTGATGATCCCCGGGCAGTTCGGTCCGATGAGACGGGCTGGTTTGTCCTCGAGGTAACGCTTCACTTGAATCATGTCGATGACCGGGATACCTTCTGTGATACAGATGATCAACTCGATGCCGCTATCGGCCGCTTCCATAATCGAATCGGCTGCGAACGCAGGTGGCACGTAGATGATTGACGCGTTCGCGCCAGTCGCTTCGACTGCTTCGGATACGGTGTTGAAGACCGGTACGCCGTCAAGGACGGTCGTGCCACCTTTACCAGGTGTCACCCCTCCGACCAATTTCGTGTTATATGCCAGCATCTGTTCGCCGTGGAACAGACCTTGTTTCCCCGTGATCCCTTGAATGATCACTTTTGTATCTTGATTCGCCCAAATACTCATGTCGTTTCCCCCTTATCGAACGAGTGCCGCGATTTTTTCTGCACCGTCAGCCATCGAGCTCGCCGAAGTGATCGCAAGTCCAGATTCATCGAGAATGCGTCGTCCCGCATCCACGTTCGTGCCTTCTAACCGGACGACGAGTGGCAAATCGAGACCGATTTCTTTCGTCGCCGCGACGATACCTTCAGCAATGATGTCACACTTCATGATGCCACCAAAGATGTTAACGAAGATTCCTTTGACTTGGTCGTCTGACAAAATCAATTTGAACGCTTCCGTTACTTTTTCTTTCGTTGCACCGCCGCCTACATCGAGGAAGTTAGCGGGTTCGGCGCCGTAATGCTTGATGATATCCATCGTCGCCATGGCCAAGCCAGCCCCGTTAACGAGGCAACCGATGTTGCCGTCGAGCGCGATATAGCTAAGATCGTGTTTTGACGCCTCGACTTCACGCGGATCTTCTTCTGTCGTGTCGCGAAGGTCGACGATGTCTTTATGACGATAAAGCGCGTTGCTGTCGAAGTTGAGCTTCGCATCGAGTGCGATGACGTTGCCGTCTTTCGTCGTGACGAGCGGGTTGATTTCCGCGATCGTGCAATCTGTCTCGACGTACACTTTATACAATTTCATGACCATGTCGCTGAATTTGTTGACGAGTTTGGTCGGCACTTCCATCTTGAACGCGAGACGGCGTGCTTGGAACGGACGGAGTCCGACGACTGGGTCGACGACTTCTTTATGAATCTTTTCAGGTGTATGTTCAGCGACTTCCTCGATGTCCATACCGCCTTCTGATGAACCCATGATGACAATTCGGCCGATCGAACGGTCAAGCACAAGTCCTAAGTAAAATTCTTGGTCAATGGCAGAGCCTTCTTCAATGTAAAGGCGTTGCACGACTTTTCCTTCTGGTCCAGTCTGATGCGTGACGAGCGTCTTGCCGAGAATCTCTGACGCGTACTGTTTGACTTCTTCATCTGACTTCGCAAGTTTGACACCGCCGGCTTTACCGCGGCCTCCTGCGTGAATCTGAGCTTTGACAACTTTTAGTTCACCGTCTAACTTGGCGGCGGCTGAGACTGCTTCTTCAACCGTGAACGCTGGATAGCCCGTAGGTACGGCCACTCCAAACGCTCGAAGCAATTCTTTCGCCTGATACTCATGGATATTCATTTCGTTTCCCCCTTAGTCCCCTTTAATATCGGCACGTCTATTGTAACGAAAAACTGAAAGCGCTGTCTATCGTTCTTGCTTTAAGTTTTCATCTTTTTTTCACATCTACCCCTAGACATCCTCGATTTTTCCTTGTTCCATCTGATAAAGAAACACGAAAAGCTCGGCGATGACCTGGTACAGGTCGTCTGGAATCTGCTCTTCAATCTGTAGCGCGGACAAGAGTGACAGTAAGGCCGGGTCCTCATGAATCGGCACACCGTTCGCTTGCGCGAGCGCGAGCATGCGCTCGGCGACGAGTCCGCCCCCTTTGGCGACGACGCGCGGTGACTCCATCGATTGCTCATAGGACAAGGCGATGGCTTGTTTGCGATCGGTCATACGCGTTGGTCCACCTTTCCGAGTGGGGCGAACGTGTCCGGCACCGTTTCCCGCTTTGCTTCGAACGAAAAGCGGGACAGCTCATAGCCGCTCGCTTCGAGTGCCCGACCGAGCAACGGCTCGTAGGCGTTGACGAACGGACTCAAGTCATGTTGCTCGTTGAACACTTTAACCGACACGTGCCGCTTCTGGACGAGCAAATCGATGCCCGTCTCTCCATACTTCGGGGTCTCGAGGAATAGAACGATACGGGCGTGGTCGGAGTCGATGACCTCGCCTTTCGGCGCCTCGAGACGGAACCGCACTTGTTCAAATGGTCCTAAATGCGGTATGTGAAATGCTTGAACGACGAACGGCGGGGCCTGAACGGCGTTGAACGTCTCCTGGGCCCGGACGAACTGTTCGAACTTCGGGTCGCCTTTCGCTTTGAACAGCTCGCCGACGAGTTGCTTCACGTCAGCCCCGGCCCCGCTCTCGAGCAGTTGCCGGCCTTGCGCCTGGAGCGGCTCGGGCGTAGCGAGTGGTTGGCGAGCCAGGCGCCCGAGCTCGCTGCCGAGCTGGGCGAGCGGTGACCGTTGGGCCTGCTGCGCCTCGATTTGTTGCGGCACGACCTTCAAGACGAGTTTCGGTTCGAGCTCGGTGACGACCATCTTGTACGTCACGTTCTCTTTGACGTCGGCGTTCACCCCGACCCGGAACATGCCTTGCGGCAGCTGCATGACCGCCTCGCCTCCCGGCAACAGTTGGAGCACCCGGCCGACGACCGTATTGCCGACGAGCAGTTGCCGTGAATTTTGTTCGGTGACCTTGAACGGCAGGACGCCTTGGTGATCGATGCGCATCGTTTCCCCTCCTACATCTGTTTAATCGGTGCGAACGACTTCCGGTGAATCGGTGTGATGCCGTGTTCCGCGAGGCCGGTCAAATGGTCTTTCGTGCCATAACCCGCATTCCGCTCGAACCCGTACCCGGGATAGAGAATAGCGTAATCCTCCATCATGTTGTCGCGCACGACTTTGGCGACGACGCTCGCCGCCGCAATCGAGACACTCCGGGCATCCCCTTTGATGAGCGACTGCTGCGGGATGTCGAGGTCGAGGCGCATCGCGTCAATCAACAGCGCATCGACCGTTCCGAGCTGCCGGACCGCTTCCACCATCGCCAGTTTCGTCGCCTCATAAATATTGACCTGGTCGATCACGTCAGCGTCGACGATGCCGACACCGACCGATGCCTCGTCCATGAGGATGCGGTATGCCAATTCCCGCGCCCGTTTCGACATCTTTTTCGAATCGTTCAGGCCGGGATGATAAAACCCTTCGGGCAAGATGACAGCCGCCGCGACGACTGGTCCCGCGAGCGGCCCTCGACCGACCTCGTCGACGCCGCCGATGAGACAGAACCCTTGGGCCTTCCAATCGTCTTCGAACGCCTGACGGGCCGTATAGTCGGCACGGAGGGCATGTTCTTGTGCGAACTGTCGCTCCCGTTGCCGGATGAGCGTCTGGACGCCCGTCCGCGGGTCGTCTTTCAACTCGGCCCGTACCTGCTCCCACTCTTCATATCGGACCGTCTGTAGCCGTTGTTTAATCGCTTGAATCGTCATTCCGTTCCTCCTATTCAAAAAAGCCCTGTTTGCACAGGACTTCACGCCATGTCATGGTCGGCCGGCGTCTCGAGGGAGACGCGTCCGATTTTCTCATGACGCAGTTCGTTCAATAGTAATTCGCTCGCTTTCTCGAAATCGACGTAACCACCGCTGACGAGTCCACGTTTCTTCCCGATCAATTCGAGCAGTTCGACGGCATCTTCCGGCAGTTGATCGATTTTGAATCGCTCTTTCAACTGGTCCGGATAGCGGGCCGACAGCTCGCGGGCCGTATAGAGCGCGATATCATCAAGGTTCAAGATATCATCCTTGATGGCACCGGTCGCCGCCAAGCGATAGCCGACCATCTGATCCTCGAACTTCGGCCAAAGAATCCCTGGCGTATCGAGCAATTCCATCTCGCCGCCCTTCATCTTGATCCATTGCTGACGCTTCGTGACACCCGGACGGTCGCCGGTGACAGCGATGTTACGTCCGGCGAGACGGTTGATGAGCGTCGACTTGCCGACGTTCGGGATGCCGATGATGAGCGCGCGGATCGGGCCGGGGTTCCGGCCTTTCTCACGCATGCGGTCATGCTTCTCTTGCATGAGCTTCTCGGCGCCCGACATGAGCTGTTTCAAGCCTTTGCTATGTTTCGCGTCGACGGCGACGACCTCGATGTCATCGCGCTTCAAGGCGCGGAGCCAGGCGTCAGTGACGACCGGATCGGCCATATCGGCTTTATTCAAGACGATGAGACGCGGTTTGCCTTCCGTGATCTCATCGACCATCGGGTTACGGCTCGATTGTGGAACACGTGCATCGACGAGTTCGATGACGACATCGATGAGCTTTAACTTTTCTGTTACTTGTCTTCGTGCCTTGGCCATGTGGCCAGGGAACCATTGAATTGCCAAACAAACACCACCTTATTCTTGTACGGTCCCGAAATCACCGAGCGGCCAGAACACGAAGTTCGTTTTGCCGACGACGTCCTCTTTCGGGACAAAGCCGATTTCACGGCTGTCTTTCGAGTTTTGACGATTGTCACCCATGACGAAGTACGAGCCTTCAGGGACGACCGTCTCGCCCGTCACTTGTTCGAGCGTAAAGTTTTCGGTAAGAGGAAAGCCGTTCATCTGTGCCTGGAAATCCTCTAAATACGGTTCTTCGACCGCCTCATCGTTCAAATAAAGCGTGTCGTCCCGATATTCGAGCGTGTCGCCAGGAATGGCGATGACGCGTTTGATATAGTCTTTCGATTCTGTCGCGTGGAAGACGATAATATCGCCCCGGTCGAGCTCACCGACGTAGTTCGAGATTTTGCTGACGATCATGCGATCGGCATTTTGGAGCGTCGGCATCATCGACTCTCCTTCGACGATAACAGGTACAAAGATGAACGTCCGGATCACGAACGCGATGACGAGCGCAACGACGATCGCCTTAAGCCAACTGAACACTTCTTTCAACTTGCCTCACTCCTCTGTCCGTTTGAACTTATTGTACTAGAAAAAAAGAAGCTTGTCGCAAGCGACAAGCTTAATCCCCATCTTAACGACGGATTTCTTTAATACGTGCTGCTTTACCGCGAAGGTTGCGGAGGTAGTAGAGTTTCGCACGACGGACTTTACCGTAACGAACGACTTCGATTTGCGCGACACGTGGTGAGTGAAGCGGGAATGCACGCTCAACACCTACGCCGTAAGAAATCTTACGAACTGTGAATGTTTCGCCGATGCCGCCACCCTTACGCTTGATGACTACGCCTTCGAAGATCTGGATACGCTCGCGCGTTCCCTCTACGACTTTAACGTGGACACGTACTGTGTCACCAGGACGGAAAGCAGGTACGTCTGATTTGAATTGTTCTTCTGTGATTTCACGGAACAGTTTTTGTGTGTTCATGAATAGTTCTCCTTTTTCTTCAATGTTCATATCTTCATCTGCCCAAGCATCCAACAGCGGAACATCGGTAATTGGTGGGGTTAACCCACATGCTCAAACATAGCACAATTCGGTCAATCGCGCAACGATTCAATGAATTTTTTATCTGCCTTCGACAGTTCGATGCGCTCGAGCAGGTCCGGTCGCCGGCGATACGTGCGCAGGAGCGACTGCTCTCGGCGCCACGCTTCGATTTTGGCGTGATTGCCCGACAAGAGCACGTCAGGCACTTTCAGACCACGGAACTCCGCTGGGCGTGTATAGTGCGGATACTCGAGTAGCCCTGTCGAGAACGAGTCATCTTCATGGCTCGCCTGATCGCCGAGCACTTCCGGGATGAGACGGACCGTCGCATCGATCATGACCATCGCGGCGAGCTCACCGCCGGTCATGACGAAGTCACCGATTGACACTTCGTCCGTCGCGAGCTCATCATGAATCCGTTGGTCGAACCCTTCATAATGGCCGCATAAAAAGATCAAGTGTTCCTCGGAC
The DNA here is from genome assembly GCF_000416965.1 of Exiguobacterium chiriqhucha RW-2. GTDB lineage: Bacteria > Bacillota > Bacilli > Exiguobacteriales > Exiguobacteriaceae > Exiguobacterium > Exiguobacterium chiriqhucha. The sequence continues at coordinate 360,425 of NZ_ATCL01000020.1, read as the reverse complement.
GCCCATGCTTCCGCCATCTGTTGGTCGAAACGGCGTCCGGTCGGCGTCGTGACGATGACGCGGGGACGCTTCTTGTCGATGGCGTCGAAGGCGTCAAAGATCGGCTGCGGGGTGAGCAACATGCCCGCCCCGCCTCCGTACGGGTAGTCGTCGACCTTATGGTGTTTGTTCGTCGAGAAGTCACGGAAGTTCGTGAACGCCATCTCGACTTGTCCGAGGGTACGGGCCCGTCCGACGATTGAATGATCGAGCGGGGCGAACATCTCGGGGAATAACGTTAAAACATCAATCTTCATCGTCAATCATTCCCGGAATCGGGGTGATGACGACACGTTTCGCCTCGACATCGATGTCGCTCACGACCGATTCGATGTACGGGATGAGGGCGTCCGACTTGCCAGGGCGTTTGATGACCCAGACGTCGTTGGCACCAGTCTCGAAGATATCGTCGACGACACCGATGACCTCACCGTCGACGACGGCCTCGCAACCGATAATCTCATGATAGTAAAACTCATGCTCCGGTAACTCGTGAACGTGCTCGACGTGAACGTATAGTTTCATCCCTTTATACTTCTCGACGAGATTGATATTCTCAAGCCCTTTGAACGTCACGAGATGGAACTGCTTATGCGGACGATACGTCGTCACCTCGAACGGGAGCTTCTTGCCATCGACGTCCAAATAGAGCGTCTCGCCTTTCTTGAAGCGTTCGGCCGGGAAATCGGTCGCGGCGAGCAACTTCAGTTCCCCTTTCAAGCCGTGGGTATTGGCGATCTTACCTACGTATAACCATTCCATTGTTATGCCTCCTCAAAAAAATGGGCCGACCTCATAAAAGGTCGGCCACATCCTTACTTCGCGTTTTTCGCGTTGTGGAATTTCTCCATGATCCCTGCTTTAGAGAACAAGTTACGTACTGTGTCAGATGGCTTCGCGCCGTCTGCCAACCATTTGAGAGCGAGTTCTTCGTTGATGCGAACTTCTGCTTCTGGTTTTGCAACCGGGTTGTAGTGACCGAGTTGCTCGATGAAACGGCCATCACGTGGTGAACGTGAATCAGCTACAACGATCCGGTAGAAAGGTGATTTGTTTGCGCCCATGCGCTTGAGACGAATTTTAACTGCCATGGTAATATACCTCCATCATGTGTTTAAGAATTGACAACTTTAATAGTATACTGTTTTTTTGCCCGACTGACAAAAGTTTTCTTAGAAGAACGGAAGGCCGAGACCTTTTTTCTTCCCTTTCATTTGTCCTGACATCTGCTTCATGAGCTTCTTCATGTCATCGAACTGTTTGATGAGACGGTTCACTTCCTGGATGGAACGACCGCTCCCTTTTGCGATCCGCTTGCGACGACTCGCGTTGAGCACTTCAGGATTGGAGCGCTCATGCTTTGTCATCGAGCGAATGATCGCCTCGACATGATCGAGTTGCTTCTCGTCGATTTGGACGTTCTTCAACCCTTTCATCTTACCTGCACCAGGTAACATCGAGAGCAATTCATCAATTGGGCCCATGTTTTTCACTTGACCCAACTGCTCGATAAAATCATCGAACGTGAACGATGCATCGCGAATTTTGCTTTCAAGCTCCTTCGCAGCATCTTGGTCCATCTGTGACTCGGCTTTTTCAATGAGTGTGAGCACGTCCCCCATCCCAAGAATCCGTGACGCCATGCGTTCCGGGTGGAATGGTTCGAGGGCATCCAACTTTTCACCGAGACCGACGAACTTAATCGGCGCTCCCGTGACTGCCTTGATTGAAAGGGCTGCCCCACCACGTGTATCACCGTCGAGCTTTGTGAGCACGACGCCGGTGATTCCGAGTTTCTCATTGAAGCTGTCGGCCACATTGACCGCATCTTGACCCGTCATCGCATCGACGACGAGGAAGATTTCATTTGGTTTGGCAATCGTCTTCACGTTTTCGAGTTCGCCCATGAGCGTCTCGTCGATGTGAAGGCGACCGGCCGTATCGATCAACACGAAATCGTGATGATTGGTTTTGGCGTACTCGAGCGCTTTTGTGACGATTTCTTCCGGCTTCACTTGGTCGCCAAGTGAGAACACCGGTAAATCGAGTTGCTTGCCGAGTGTCTCGAGCTGTTTGATGGCCGCGGGCCGATAAATATCCGCCGCGACGAGAAGTGGACTCCGGTTATGCTTTTTGCGAATCAAGTTCGCGAGCTTCCCGGTCGTCGTCGTTTTCCCCGCACCTTGTAACCCGACCATCATGACGACTGTCGGTGGTTTTGGGTTAAATGTGATTGGGACGACGTCGCTCCCCATCAAAGTCGTTAGCTCTTCATGAACGATTTTGACAACTTGTTGGCCCGGTGTCAACGATTTCATGACGTCTTGGCCGATGGCCCGTTCTTTCACGTCGTTGACGAACTGTTTGACCACTTTGAAGTTGACATCGGCTTCAAGGAGAGCGAGACGAACTTCTCTCATCATCTCTTTGACATCTGCTTCGGAAATTTTACCTTTCCCCCGCATTTTCGCCAGTGTCGATTGCAACCGTTCGGATAATCCTTCAAATGCCATGCTTCAGCCCCCTACTCTAAATTCTCAAGCGCCGAAATCGTTTCCGTCGCGTCGGGCGAATGCTCGACTTGACGTTTGAGCGTCTGAAGCAGTTGTTGCCGCTGTTCGAATTTCTCGAACAAGGCCAGCTTCTCCTCATACTGCTCAAGCATCGCTTCGGTACGCTTTATGTTATCGTAGACCGCTTGACGGCTGACTTCAAACTCTTCCGCAATCTCTCCGAGCGAGTAGTCATCTAGGTAATAAAGAGACATATAGTTGCGCTGTTTCGGTGTGAGTAGTGCTTGATAAAAATCGAACAAGTAGTTCATTCGATTCGTCTTTTCGAGCGACATGACCTCCACCTCCACATGTTAAGTGAAATCCCTTTACAACTACCAATAGTACAGCCGTCCCTAGCTCTTGTCAAGTTTTTTTCTTAACAGAGAAACTTAGGCGAGGTCATCGTTTGTCTGTTGTTTTTCTTCGAAGATGTCCCCGAATAATCCGTATACGAACTGTTCCGGGTCGAACGCTTGTAAATCATCGATTTTCTCGCCGAGCCCGACATATTTGACTGGAATATCGAGCTCGTTTCGAATCGCGAGCACGATACCACCTTTGGCCGTGCCGTCGAGCTTCGTCAAGACGATGCCGCTCACGTTCGTCGCTTGTTTGAACGCTTTCGCCTGGACCATCGCGTTCTGCCCTGTTGTCGCGTCAAGCGCGAGCAACACTTCATGCGGTCCGTTCGGCACTTCACGCTCGATGACCCGCTTCACTTTTTCAAGCTCGTTCATCAAGTTGACCTTGTTTTGCAAACGTCCGGCCGTGTCACAAATCAAGACGTCGACACCGCGTGATTTCGCTGCCTGGACGGCGTCGAACACGACCGCGGCCGGGTCCGAACCTTCGGCTTGACGGATGACCGGGACTCCGACGCGTTCGCCCCATACTTGGAGCTGGTCGATGGCACCTGCCCGGAACGTGTCGCCCGCCGCAAGCATGACCGAACGGCCTTCCGACTTCAATTGATGGGCGAGCTTGCCGATCGTCGTCGTCTTGCCGACGCCGTTGACGCCCACGAACAAGATGACCGTCAATCCGTCTTGCATGTTCAACTCACGGTCCGACTCGTCCTCTTGGAGTCGCTTCGCCACGACTTCGACGAGCGCATCGCGGACAGCGACCGGATCTTTCAAGTTGCGGCGCTTCACTTCTTCTTTCAAATCTTCGACGAGGTCCATCGTCGTCGTCACCCCGACGTCCGCCTGGATGAGCAGATCCTCGAGTTCATCGAAGAAATCCTCATCGACTTCGCGGAACCGATAGACGAGATCGTTGACGGCATTCGCGAACCCGTCGCGGGTCTTTGTCAATCCATCGGTAAACTTTTGTGACGCTTCTTGCGTCGAGGTCGTCAATTTATCTTTTAGCTTCTTAAAAAAACTCAACTTAATTCCTCCATCTCTTCTTCCGTCTCAACGACGCGCTTCGCTTCAGATAGTTCGACCGAAAGCACCTCGGAGACCCCGTTTTGTTGCATCGTCACGCCGTAGAGCGTATCCGCCGCCTCCATCGTCCCTTTCCGGTGCGTGATGATGACGAACTGCGTATCAATCGACAGCGTCCGGATATACTCCCCGAACCGATGGACGTTCGCCTCATCGAGCGCTGCCTCGACTTCATCGAGCACACAGAACGGCACCGGACGCGTCTTCAAAATCGCGAATAAGAGCGCGATCGCCGTCAAGGCCCGTTCTCCCCCCGAGAGCAGACTGAGCGTCTGCAGTTTCTTCCCGGGTGGTTTGGCGACGATATCGATGCCCGTATTGAGCAAGTCGGATTCATCGACCAATTTCAAATCGGCCTCGCCGCCACCGAACAATTCCTGGAATGTCTGTTTGAAATGACCGCGGACGAGCGTATACGTCTCTTTGAACAATCGTGTCACTTCGCGGTCCATCTCGTTGATGATGTCGTACAAATCCTCTTTGGCGCTGACGAGGTCGTCCCGCTGTTCAGACAAGAACATGAACCGCTCATTGACGAGGTCGAACTCTTCAATCGCATTCAAATTGACCGGACCGATCTCCTCGATTTGGCGGACGAGCAGTTTGAACTCCTCTTTCGCCTCATCGAGCGGGATCGTGAGCGTCGGCAGCAAATCGAAGACGAGTCCACGTTCGTCGAGCGCATCGAGTTTCCACTTCCGTTTCAACTCCAGTTCGTTCACGTCGGTCTCGAGTTTACGGACGTCCGCATCGAGTCGACGACGCACGTCCGTCGCCTGTTGTTCGCGCTGCCTTAGAATTCGGTATGATTCTTCTTCGGCATGGAGCTGGTTCAACTGTTGCGTCAGGCGCGCTTTGAGCGCATCCATCTGTTTGACCGCCTCGACATGTTCGAGCTCGAGTTCGGCTGAAGAGACGACCCGGCCGCTCGCCACATGTTCGAGCTCACGTTCGATTTGATGAAGGCGTGCCGTCTGTTTGGCGACCTCGGCCTCGAGCCGTTCGACTTCCGAGCGGACCCGGTCGAGGTCGAGCGTGTGCCGTTGGCGATCGAGTTCGTTTTGACGGATGGCTTCTTGCAGTTGCCCCGTCGTCGCGGCACCTTTCGCCTGCTCACCGCGGAGCGCCTCGAGCTCGGTCCGAATCGAGGCTTGCAACGCATCGGTCGCCTCGAGCTCTTGTGCGAGCCGCGTCAATTCGTTCGTTGCGGCTTCAATCGTATGGGCATAGCGGGCCATTTCATGATCGAACAGTTCAAGTTGCGCCTTGGCGTCTTGTGACACCCTCTCCAAGCTTCGGTACGCCTGTTCCGTCGACCGGAGCGTCTCTTCGGCCTCGCGCTTCTTGAGTCTGATTGACTGGAGCGACTCCCGCAACCGGGACATCTCATCGGTATACGTCGTCACGCGCAACTGTTGCTCATGGAGCATGGCCAGCCCTTGCGTCAATCCGTGCTTCAAGTCATCGAGTTCACGCGATTGCGTGAACAAGGCGACGCCTTGCTTCCGGCTACCCCCGGTCATCGAACCGCCGACGTTGACGATGTCCCCGTCGAGCGTGACGATGCGATAGCGATACCCGGTCGTCTGGGCGATCCGGTTGGCGACTTCGAGTGAGCTGGCGACGATGACGGCACCGAGAAGGGACCGTTTCAATTTGTCATAGGCCGGGTCCGTCTCGACGAGGTCGGCGGCGATGCCGACGAATCCGTCGAGCGATTCGAGCCGGTGCGCGACTTCACTCGGGACGTAACGTTCCTTCACGCTCGTCATCGGCACAAACGTGGCCCGTCCAGCATTCGCCTTCCGTAGCCGGTCGATTTCTCGGCGACCGACCACATCCGTCTCGACGACGATGTGTTGTTGCGTCTGACCGAGCGCCGTCTCGATGGCGGCCTCGTAGGACGGGAGGACGCGAATCAATTCCGCGACCGCACCGAGCACGCCCGGCCCCCGTTCTTTCAACACGAATTTAACGGCATGGAAATAGCCTTCATATGACTGCTTCATCCGCTCGAGCAATTCGATGCGGTCCTCGGTCTTTTGACGCCGGCGGTCGAGGTCGTGGTACGACTGCTCGGCCCGGGCCAGCTTGTCCCGCAGTGTCGTCTCTTGTTCGGTCAAATCGGCTTCTTGCGCGAGCAGCGTCTCCCACGTCGTCCGCGCTTCGTCGAGACGAGCCTGCTCGGCCTCGAGCGAAGCCGTCTGTTCGGTCCGCACATCGAGGCGATCCTTATTCTCACGCAGGAGGCGGGCTTTCGCTTCCTCGGCTTGTTCGATATCCCGGCGTTCCCGCTTCTGTTGATTGCTGAGCGTGGCGCGAGTCGTCGCCAGTTCGAACGCCTCGCCTTGGAGCTGTTCGATTTCCGCGTTAAAATCGCGTGTCGCTGCCGTCAATTGTGTGTCGAGTTTGACGCGTGCCGATTCGACGGTATGTAACGCCTCGGTTTTAGACGCCAAATCCGCCTCGGCCACGTGCAATTTCTGCGTCAACTGTTCGGCCTCTTCGGCCAACTCGACCCGCTGGCGCTCGAGACGTTCTTTCGTTTCCGCCCCGTGCTCTTCCCGGGCTTTCGCGAGCTTGATTTCGCCGGTCAATCGTTCCAGTTCGGTCGCCTGCGTCCGTTCGTCCTGGTGGAGCGTATCGAGCGTTTCCCGATCGACGGCGAGTGTCGCCTCGAGCTCCGTCCGTTCCGCCACAATCGCGTTCAACGCGCCGTCTTGCTCGGCGAGATGGGCGGACGCCGTCCCGAGTTGTTCGTTCGTACGGGTGATTCCTGTTCCGAGTTCCGTAATCTCGGCACCGAGAATACCTGTCTCGAGCTCATCGTGCCGAGCTTTTGCGACTTGATACTCACGGGCGAGCGCGGCTTGTTCACGGAGCGGTTCGACCCGGTCGGCGAGTTCATACAAGATATCGTCGACGCGGGACAAGTTCAATTCAGTGTCCTGCAGTTTCCGTTCCGCTTGTTTTTTACGCTGGCGGTATTTCAAGACACCGGCCGCTTCTTCGATGACGGCCCGGCGGTCTTCCGGTTTCCCGGAGATGACCTGCTCGACCCGGCCTTGGCCGATGATGGCAAACGCATCACGTGACAGACCCGTATCCATGAACAGGTCAATCACATCTTTGAGACGGCACGGCTTCTTGTTCATAAAGTAGTCGCTGTCGCCGCTCCGCGTGACACGACGCGTGACGCTCACTTCTTCATACGGCAGCCGCAAATGGGCGTCCGTATTGTCCAACACGAGCGTCACTTCGGCGACGTTACGATGGTTCTCCCCTTCACTGCCGGCAAAGATAACATCTTCCATTTTCGCTCCGCGGAGCGATTTGGCCGACTGCTCACCGAGTACCCAGCGAACAGCGTCCGATATATTTGATTTTCCGCTCCCGTTCGGTCCAACCACGGCTGTGACGCCGGGACGAAAATCCAGTTCAATCCGCTTGGCAAACGATTTAAAGCCAGCGAGTTCGATTCGTTTTAAGTGCATCGTGACCATCCTATCCTCAGTAAGCATTCATTTGTTTATTTTACCACAGTTGCCAGTTCGTCAAAATGCTAGAATCATGCTATTCTAAAAAGAACTGTAGAAAGGGGTACGACCGATGACTAACGAACAAATGATTGAGGAAATTCTCGACAAAATGAACATCATCAACCGCGGCGCCATCAAAGCGGAAGAATATAACCGTGCCGACGCCTCGGCCGTCAAAGAGATTTACGACTACGTGATGAATCGTTCATCGTTGTCGATTTCTGAAGTGGATGGAATCGTCGAAGAACTCGGGCAATTGACGTAACTAGATGATACAAAAAGGAGTGGACCCGTTGAGAGGTCCACTCCTTTTTTTGTTAGAGGCCGGCGTATTGCCGATTGAATTCGATTAACGCTTCTTTCGCCGCAAGCTGCTCGGCTTCTTTCTTCGATCGGCCAATGCCTTCCCCGACGATGTCGTCAGACAGACGGGCGTGGGCGACGAACTCCCGACTATGGGCCGGACCACGCTCTTCGATAATCGTGTACGAGACGGGGCCGAGCCCTTCGCGTTGCACGCTCTCTTGGAGCTGGCTCTTATAATCGGTCTGTTCTTCAAACACACCGGCTAAGACTTTCGGAAAAACCGCTTCGGCGAGGAACTGTTCGACTGGTTCAATCCCTTGGTCCAGATAGAGCGCACCGATGTAGGATTCGAACACATCGGCGAGTAACGCCGGACGCTTGCGACCGCCGGTCAACTCTTCGCCTTTCCCAAGCAAGATAAAATCAGAGAAAGCATAGGCTTCCGCGAAGTTGACGAGTGACGGCTCACAGACGATGGCCGCCCGCAACTTCGTTAATTCCCCCTCGGAGCGCTCCGGATACGTCTCATACAAAAACCGAGACACCGTCAACTCGAGCACCGCGTCGCCTAGAAACTCTAAGCGCTCATTGTCTTTTTTCAGACCGCGTTGTTCGTTGACGTATGAGGAGTGGGTGAACGCTTGCATCAATAAATCTTGATTCGTGAATCGAACGGATAGCCGTTCTTCAAGTGTCTTGAACTGCTCGAGAATCCGAGACCGTTCGAGCTCATTTCGTCGGCGTCGTTGCGCCGACCCTTGACGGTCAAACCGTCGCTTGTCCTTTGTCATAATTCCCTCCGTGAATAAGCACAAGCCCACCGCTCATGACGAGCGGTGGGAGGCTTGATTACAATTTAGTTTCGATGTAAGCGACAACGTCGCCGACAGTTGCAAGTTTCTCTGCATCTTCATCTTCGATTGTGATATCGAATTTGTCTTCAAGGTCCATGACCATTTCCATAACTTCGAGCGAATCCGCACCGAGGTCGTCTTTGAATGATTTGTCGGCTGTGATCTCAGATACATCTTTCCCGAGTTTCTCTGCCACTGCTGCTTGTACGTCTACTAAGATTTGTTCTGTTGTCATGATAAAATCCCTCCAAATTAAAGTATATAAAATGTGATTCGATTGGTAAAGTTCTGATTTTAAGCCATCGTCATCCCGCCGTCAACGGCGATCGTCTGACCCGTCACGTAAGCCGCCTGGTGTGAAGCGAGGAATGAGACGACGTTCGCCACGTCTTCGACTTGGCCGAAGCGGTTGAACGGGATTTGTCCGAGCGTCGCCTCACGCTGGGCGTCGGTCAAGGCATCGGTCATGTCCGTCTGGATAAATCCAGGACAGACGGCGTTCACCGTGACATGGCGTCCGGCGAGTTCACGCGCGACTGATTTGGTCAGGCCGATTAGCCCGGCTTTCGCCGCCGCATAGTTGGCCTGTCCGGCGTTGCCCGTGATGCCAACGACCGAGGCGATATTGATGATGCGGCCCGACTTCGATTTCAAGAGCGTCCGCGTCGCAGCTTGCGACGTCAAGAACGCACCTTTCAAGTTTGTCGACAAGACATCGTCAAAGTCAGCCTCTTTCATGCGCATGAGCAGACCGTCACGCGTGATGCCCGCATTGTTGACGAGGCAATCGATGCGGCCGAACGTGTCGACCGTCGTCTTGATGAGCGCCTTCACGTCATCCGCGTTTGAGACGTCCGCTTTGACGGCGATGGCCTCGCCCCCGTTCGCTTCAATCTCACTGACGACAGCCTTTGCTTTCTCAACACTACCCGAGTAATTCACGACGACCCGAAAGCCGTCTTCCCCTAAACGCTTCGCGATGGCGGCCCCGATCCCCCGGGACGCGCCTGTCACGATTGCTACTTGGTCATGCACGTACTTCTCCTCCTAACGCGGCCACCTCTTCGAGCGTCGTCGCCTGTTTGATCGTCACGTTCGCGTCGATTCGCTTGATGAGACCCGACAATGGCGACGTCGGACCGAATTCGATGAACGTGTCGACGCCAGCGTCGATCGCTTTGCGGACACACGCCTCGAATCGGACCGATGCGTACAGTTGCTCGGTGAGGAGTGCTTTCAATTTCTCCGGGTCGGTATGGACCTCGGCATCGACGTTCGAGATAATCCCGATCGCCGCCGGTTTAAACGGTGACGAAGCGAGCACGTCTTTGAACCGCGTCGCGGCTGGCATCATGTACGAGCTGTGGAACGCACCAGAGACGTTGAGCGGTAAGACGCGTTTCGCGCCGGCCTGTTTCAAGTCCGTCTCGGCTTGTTTGACCGCGTCGACGTGTCCCGAGATGACGAACTGACCCGGACAGTTGTAGTTGGCGATTTGTACAAGGTTCCCGCTAGCACTGATTTTCTCCGTCACATGGAACGCCTCGTCGACATCGGTCATCCCGATGACGGCTGCCATCGCCCCATCCTTCACTTCTGACATGAGCTTACCGCGTTCGTGGACGAGCACGCTCGCCTCTTCCAAATCGATGACGCCGGCGATGACGAGTGCCGCATATTCTCCGACGCTGTGACCGATCACCATGTCTGGCGCGGCTCCTGTTTTGGCGTGAGCTTGTGCGAGTGATGCCGCATGCGCCACGATGGCCGGTTGGGCCAGTTCTGTCCGTTGAAGCTCTTCTTTTGATCCTGCCGCCATGGCGTCGAGTAAATCAAATCCGAGGCGACGGCCGATCGCGTGCAGTTGTTCAGGATTGTCGAGGAACGTTTGGCCCATGCCGACGGCTTGTGACCCTTGTCCTGGAAATACCCATGCTGTTTTCCCCATGTACTCACCTTCTTTGAATTAGTTTGTGGCTTTGGCTTGCTTGATCTTCGCGACGACGTCGTGATCAACCATGATTTTCGCCTGTTTGAGCGCGCTCATGATGGCGAGCGCATCGCTCGAACCGTGCGCTTTAATGACCGGGGCGTTGATGCCGAATAACCCGGCTCCACCGTGTTCCCGATAATCTAATGTTTGTTTCAATCGTTTCAACTTCGGTTTTAAGACGAGAGCGGCGAGCTTCGAGACGAAATCGCTCGTGAACTGCTCTTTCATCATCTTCATGAGCATCGATGACGAGCCTTCGACACCTTTGAGCAAAATGTTTCCGGCGAACCCTTCGGTGACGATGACGTCCACGTCACCGGACATCGCCTCACGTGCTTCCACGTTGCCGACAAAGTGGACCGGTGCTTGTTCAAGGAGGGGGTACGCCTCTTTCGTGAGGGCGTTTCCTTTCCCAGCCTCGGTCCCGATGTTCAGTAGCGCGACGCGCGGGCGCTTGACGCCGCGGACGTGCTCAGCGTAGAGCGAGCCCATGATCGCATAGTCGACCAAGTGCTCAGGCTTAGCGTCCGGGTTGGCCCCGACGTCTAAAATGACGACACCGCTACCCGTATATGTAGGGAACGTAGGTGACAACGCGGGACGCTCGATGCCGGGAATCCGTCCGATGACGAATAGTGACGCCGCCATGAGGGCGCCGGTATTCCCAGCCGAGACGAGGGCGTCGGCCTCTCCGTCTTTGACGAGTTTGGCCGCCACGACGAGCGAGCTGTCCTTTTTACGGCGGACGGCCCGGACCGGCTCATCGTCTCCGGTGATGACTTCACTTGCCGGAACGATTTTGATTCGCGGGTCGGTCAACCCATAAGAGGCGAGTTTGACCTCATCTCCGACTAAAAACAGTTCCATCTGCTCATTCGGGAACGCGTCGGCAAACTGTTTGACGCCTTCCACGATTGCTTTCGGGGCATGATCCCCGCCCATTGCATCGATTGCTAATTTCATGCCTGTTCCTCCTCACCGCGACGATAGATCGTGAAGTCTCCGCTAAAGACACACTCTTCGCCGACATAACTATCCACTGTGACGTCCGTTCTTCCGTCCCGACGTAGTTTGATTACACGAGCCTTGGCAACGACTCGCTCTCCAAGATGGACCTGGCGACTAAACCGGATGTCCGCTTTAGTGGTCAACGCCAATTCATCATTGATGAGCGCCACCGCTAACGAGTTGGCCTGGGCGAACAATACGTGTCCCCGGGCGATCTCGTTGCGGCTAAAGACGTGTTCTCTCTCAATGTCGAGAACCGAGATGGCCGATTCATCGAGCTTCAAGTCAATCATATCACCGATGACCTCGCTCATGGCGAGCGACTTCACTTCATCGAGGTGTTCTGAGGCAACGTGCTTGATCCGTTCTCTCACTTCCGGAATCTTTAACTCCATCCGATCGAGTCGAATCGTTTGAATACTGACTGCAAACTGTTTCGACAGCTCTTCGTCTTTGATGAACGGGTTGCGATCAATCGTTTCTTGCAATAAGCGTTGCCGCTCTTTCTTAGGTACCCGCATTCAGTTCCCTCCTAAACTCTATGCTAAAGAACTTAATACCTGGTACTAATAGCAGTATATATTCTTTAGATTTTATTTTCAAGTGTTGTTTGTCATTCCAATCGTTCTCCGACGAGTAAGTCGAGTCGTTTCAAATAGTGTCGGAGCGGGGCATACGTCGCCTCGTTCCAAAACGCCTCGCTCCCGAGCAGCCGGACGGCGTCTTGCATCGCCACTTCCATCACTTTTAAATCGAGTACTGGATCAGCGACGCGGAAGCTTGGCAGACCGCTCTGGGCCGTCCCAAAGAAGTCACCGGCCCCGCGGAGTTCCAAGTCTTTCTCGGCGAGCACGAATCCGTCATTCGTCTCGGTCATCGTCTTTAAACGAAGTTTCCCGACGTCGGACTTTGGATCCCCTACCAATATACAATAAGATTGATCGGCGCCTCGACCGACACGCCCACGCAGCTGGTGCAGTTGCGCCAAGCCGAATCGTTCGGCGTCGTGGATGATGATGAGCGAGGCGTTCGGCACGTTCACCCCGACCTCGACGACCGTCGTCGAGACGAGGATTTGGAGGGCGTTGCTAGCGAAAGCCTTCATGACCTCGTCTTTCTCGGTGCTCGACAGTTTACCGTGCATGAGACCGACCGCATAATTCGGGAAGCGCTCCCGTAACATGTCGTAGAGCGCGGTCGCGCTCTCGACTTCGAGCGTGTCCGATTCCTCGATGAGCGGCGCGATGACGTACGCTTGACGTCCGAGGGCGAGCTCACGGTTCACCATCGCATGGACCCGGTCAATTTGATCGGTCTTGGCCCAATACGTCTCAATCGGCTTCCGCCCGGCCGGCATCTCATCAATCGTCGAGACGTCCATCTCCCCGAAAGCGCTGATGGCGAGCGTCCGTGGAATCGGCGTCGCTGTCATATAGAGCACGTCGGCGAGTTCCGCCTTGTCACGGAGCATTTTCCGCTGTTCGACCCCGAACCGGTGTTGCTCATCGGTGATGGCCAGATGCAGACGCGAAAACTCGACCGGCCCTTGAATCAAGGCGTGCGTCCCGACGATGATATCGACGTCGCCGTCTTTAATCGCCTGGAGCAATTCGTTCCTAGCCTTTCCTTTGACCGAACTCGTCAGTAGCCCGACGCGCATGCCGTAAGGTTCGAACAGCGCCTGTAACGAGGCGAGATGCTGTTCGGCCAAAATCTCCGTCGGGACCATGAGCGCCCCTTGATAGCCGGCGCACACCGTCGCATACAAGGCGATCGCGGCAACGACTGTCTTTCCGCTCCCGACATCCCCTTGTAACAACCGATTCATCCGTTCTGGCTTTTCTAAGTCGCCGACAATCTCCCGGATGACACGTGTCTGTGCCCCTGTCAACGGGAACGCGAGCTGTTTGACGAACTCGTTCAACCGCTGCTTGTCGAGCGTGAGCGCGCGCCCTTTCCCCGCCCGCTCCATCTTACGGAACGCCTGGAGTTTCAATTGATAGAGCAGACACTCTTCATAGACGTAACTTCGGCGTGCCTGTTTATACGTCTCGACCGAATCAGGGAAATGCATCCCTTTCAACATCGTCTCCCGGTCCTCGAGACGATAACGTTGCCGAATCGATTCGGGCAGGCGATTCTCGAACGAGGTCGTCTGTTCGAATGCGAGTTTGACGATGCGTCCGAAATTCTTTTGGGTCAGTCCGGCCCGGAGCGAATAAATCGGTTGCAACCCATCCGAGAGCTCACCGAACTCGAGGTCGGTCGCACTGATCGTCATCCGGTTCATATCCCATTTCCCTTTGACCGTCACCGTGGCGCCGAGCGCGAGCTTGTCTTTATAAAAGGCCCGGTTGAACATCGTCACGTGGACGACGTAGCGCTCCTCGAGCAACAAGCGGAATTGGAGACGGTTCTTGCCTTTACTGTAATAGCGTACGAGCGGTGCCGCCTGGACGGTGCCGCTCCATTTGACGAGGTCGCCGTGAATGGCCGTCGTCACCGTGCCGCTATTATAATTTTCATAACGAAACGGGACGTGCTCCAGCACGTCCTCGATTCGTTCGAGACCCATCGTCTCTAATTTTTTGGCCATTTCTGGCCCGACCCCTTTCAGCGTCGTCAACGCCTCACTTCTGGACATTTTCTTTCTCTCCAAAGATGTTTCGTTCGAGACGGCGTGCCGTCGGCGTATTGGCGAGACCACCACGCGCTGTCTCTTTCAACGCGGTCGGCATCATCTGGCCAATCTCATGCATCGCGGAAATGACCTCGTCGCAAGGGATCCGTGACGTGATCCCGGCGAGTGCCATATCGGCCGCAACGATGGCGTTCGCCCCGCCCATGGCGTTCCGTTTGACGCACGGCACCTCGACGAGCCCCGCAACCGGGTCACAGACGAGACCGAGCATGTTTTTCAGTGCGATTGCAAACGCCGTCGCCGATTGTTCCGGCGTCCCGCCGGCCGCTTCGACGATGGCCGCGGCGGCCATCCCGGTCGCTGAGCCGACTTCCGCCTGACAACCACCAGCCGCTCCTGAAATCGAAGCGTTGTTTGCGACGACGAAGCCGAACGCTCCTGACGTGAACAAGTAGCGGACCATCGCGTCACGGTCCATCTCCAGACGTTCTTTGACCGCAAACAACGTACCCGGTACGACGCCGGCGCTTCCGGCGGTCGGGGTCGCGCAGATGCGTCCCATCGCCGCGTTCACTTCATTCGTGCCGATCGCTTTTGCGACCGCATCTAAAATCAAGTCTCCGGCGAGCGATTTGCCGGAACGGATATAGTCGGTCATGAGCA
The DNA here is from genome assembly GCF_000416965.1 of Exiguobacterium chiriqhucha RW-2. GTDB lineage: Bacteria > Bacillota > Bacilli > Exiguobacteriales > Exiguobacteriaceae > Exiguobacterium > Exiguobacterium chiriqhucha. The sequence continues at coordinate 345,376 of NZ_ATCL01000020.1, read as the reverse complement.
CGGCATCGTTCCCCGTGAGACCCGTCACGGACGTCACGCCTTCGAGTGCCCGGGCGACCGCTTCTTCCATCACTTCTAGATTGCGCTCCATCATACCGACGACTTCTTCCCGCGTCGAGCGTCTGACGTGCACTTCTTGCTCGATCATCACTTCTGAAATCGGAATGCCTCGCTCTGTTGCCGTTCTGACTAATTCTTCTACTGATTTAAACATATTGGTTTCTCCTTATTCCCCAAAGATGGCTACCCGCTCGATTTGAGGTAACCGCTCAATTTCCGCTAACACGTCTTTTGACAGATGTTCATCAATCTCAATCGCCATAAGCGCTTGCTTGCCTTTCTCGTGACGACTCACTTCCATATGCCCAATATTCAACTCATGCCGGGCCAAGATGCCGGTCACGGCCGCGATCGCCCCGAAGCGATCATGGTGCAACACGACGAGTGCCGGACCGCCGCCTGACAGTTTGAGCGGGAATCCGTTCAACTCGGTAATCTCGATCGTCCCGCCGCCGATTGAAATCCCGACGATTTCGAACGTGCCATCCTCGTCTTCGAGGTGGACCCGGGCCGTGTTCGGATGGTCTGTCAACGCATCGCTCGTCTCAAAGACGACCTCGATGCCGCGCTCTTTGGCGATATCGAGTGCTTGCGGGATGCGCAAATCGAACGTATCGAAGCCCATGATGCCGCCGACGATGGCGACATCGGTACCGTGCCCCCGATACGTATCGGCGAACGACCCATAAAACGTGATGTGCGCGAGCCGTGGCGTACGCCCGAACAACTTCCCAGCCATGAGGCCGATGCGCGCGGCTCCGGCCGTATGCGAACTCGATGGACCGACCATGACCGGACCGATGATATCAAACACACTGCGATATTTCATCGCATTTCCCCCTTTCAAAAAAACCCTACCTTCATTATACAGAAGGTAGGGCTGAGTTACAGCTTATTCCACACTAAAAATGTAGGAGTAGAGCGGTTGTTTCCCGTCATGAACCTCGATTTCAATCTCGTCGTTCTTCGACTCGATATACGCCGAGAGTGCTACGACGTCTTCCGCTGACGAACCTTCGCCCGTCAAAATCGTGATGATTTCGTCATCGGCATCCACGAGCGCGTCGACAAGCGCTTTCGCCGCTTCGAGGCTCGAAGCCGATGAGGCGACGATTTTCTTCTCGGCAATCGCCATGTGGTCGTCTTTACGAATCTCGACACCGTCGATGCTCGTATCACGAACCGCATACGTCACTTGACCAGACTTGACGGCGCTTGCCGCAGCCTTCATGACGCTCTCGTTCGTTTCCACATCCGCTTCCGGATTGAAGGCGATCGCTGCCGCGAGTCCTTGTGGCACCGTCTTCGTCGGAATGACCGAGACGCCGCAAGGTGCGACCGAGGCCGCTTGTTCAGCAGCCATGATGATGTTCGAGTTGTTCGGGAAGATGAAGACGTGATCCGCGTTGGCCGCTTCAATCGCCTTGACGATATCTTCCGTCGATGGGTTCATCGTCTGACCGCCCTCGATGACGTGGGCCGCCCCGAGTGAACGGAACAATTCGCTGACACCTTCGCCCATCGCGACCGTAACGATCGCGAACGGCGCTTTCGCCTTCGGAGCCGTCGGAGCAGCCGTTTGAACGCCGTGCTGGTTGGCGCCATGCTCTTCTTCTAAGATAGTCGAGTGCTGTTGACGCATGTTCTCGATTTTGACAGCGACGAGTTCCCCGTAACGCTGTCCTTTCGTGATGACGTCACCTGGCGTCTCGACGTGAACGTGAACTTTGAGCAACTCTTCGTCTGCGACGACGAGGAGCGAGTCACCGAGTTCAGACAATTCATTGCGGAACGCGTCCTCGTTGAACGGCGCGTCCTTCAATTTCTCGTCTTGGAACCGGACCATGATTTCCGTGCAATAGCCGAACTCGATGTCTTCCGTCGACATGAATCCTTGCGCAGCGTGGGCATGATGTTCAGCTTCAATGAGCGCATCCATGACCGGTGCATGTGGTTTCTCAAGTTCTTTGCCTTCGAGGCTAGCGAGGAACCCTTCATAAATGACGAGCAAGCCTTGGCCGCCTGAATCGACGACGCCGACTTCTTTTAAGACCGGCAATAAGTCCGGTGTCCGTTCGAGTGAAGCTTTCGCTTCGACAATCACGAGTTCCATGAACTCGTTGAAGTCGCTCGTCGACTCTGAAGCACGGAGCGCTTCGTCGGCCGCTTCACGAGCAACCGTCAAAATCGTTCCTTCAACCGGTTTCATAACCGCCTTGTATGCCGTATCGACGCCACGTTTCAACGCTTCGGCGAAATCGACTGTCGACACTTCTGTCTTGCCTTCGATTGCTTTACCGAAACCACGGAACAACTGGCTCAAAATAACGCCCGAGTTCCCACGTGCCCCCATCAAGAGACCGCGTGCAAACTTCGATGAGACGTCAGCGATATTCGCCGAGTTGAGTGCGGCCACTTCTTTCGCACCCGATGTCATCGTCAAATTCATGTTCGTCCCCGTGTCGCCGTCCGGCACCGGGAAGACGTTAAGCGAATCTACATAATCCGCATTCTGGCTCAAGTTGGCTGCACCGTTCGCGACCATGTTCGCGAACACCAATCCATCTAAACGTTTTAAACCCACACCAAATCCTCCTTCGTTCTCGTCAGTCATTCGTCAGACGAACGCCTTGTACGAATATGTTTACCGACGAAACGTTTAATCCTAAAGTTTCACCGAGCGTGTATTTTACACGGCTTTGCACGTTGTATGCGACTTCCGACACTTTCGTCCCGTAGCTTACAATGATGTGCATGTCGATATGTACGTCTTCTCCATCTTGACGTACGACCACGCCTCGGGCGTAGTTTTCACGTTTCAATAGTTCTGCGATCCCGTCTTTCAATTGAGCTTGAGACGCCATTCCCACAACGCCGAAACATTCCATCGCCGCACCGCCTGCGAGTGTCGCGACCACGTCGTTCGTGATGTCAATATTGCCATATGTTGTCTTCATTTCAATTGCCATATGGAGTAGCCTCCTTTATTCGGAATGATTCCTTCACTACATTCTACAATAAGTACCTAGTTATTAAAAGAACCTGCTCCATAAACTCGGTCAATTGTAGCCGTAACCCTCATTCATTATTAAAATCCTTTCCAGTAATGTCAAGTTTTTTTCTTGTCATCCTATGATTTTCTAGTTGCATCGTGAAAAAACCCGTGCTAATATAAACGAGTGTCTATTAGGACGAACCCACATAAAAAAGGAGGGGAAACGCATGGCACGTAAATGCTACGTAACAGGTAAATCACCTAAATCAGGTAACAACCGTTCGCACGCACTCAACAAGACAAAACGCACTTGGGGTGTAAACGTACAAAAAGTTCGTATTCTCGTTGACGGTAAACCTAAACGAGTTTGGGTTTCAGCTCGCGCTCTTAAATCAGGTCTCGTTGAACGCGTATAATTTTTATACACGAACGAAATAAATCCCAGCGGCATTCGCCGATGGGATTTTTTTGTGTTCATTTTTTGACATACAGCACGAGCACCATACCGTCGTGCACGATCAAGTCCGCCACTTCACCGTCCCATTCATTCGAGATGGTGAGCGCCTCATGGCTGACGACATCGTGACGGTCGAGCGGATATTTGACACCGCGGATGGTCACGTTCGCCTGCTTCCATGGGATGAGCGACAAATAGTGATCGTCTTGACGCGGGAGTTCATAGCGTCCCGCCCCGACGAGTCGTACCGTCTGCCCTGCCGTGGCGAGACGCATCTCCGGATACGCCTCGAGCAGACCGATATTGCTGAGCGTCATATCGAGCCGGCCGCCGAGCGCACCGTAGACGAGCATCTCCGTCGCGCCATGCCCCCGTGCCGCCTCGAGAGCGATCTCGAGGTCGGTCACATCTTTCTCAGATGGATAGCGGATGGCGTCGATCGGCACTTCGCCCGTGAAGGAGTCGAAATCGCCGACGACGAGATCTGGGTTCAGCCCGTGGTTCAACAGTGTCTCGTATCCCCCATCGACGCCGATGATGTAATCGACGTCACAAGGGAGTCCCGAGATTGGTTCCGGGCTGGCCGCCACAATCAACACCCGCATTAGCGGACGTCCCGGGTCGCGAGCGTCGCGAAGCGCGGCGCCGAGACGAACAAGAGGACGAGGACGACGGCCGACACGAGGAAGGACGGGAGCATGTACGTCATGTTATAGGCGAACGAGTAGGCGACGACCGGACCTTCCGCGTATTCGGCGAAGAAGACGATCCCCGACAAGACGTGGGCGCCGTAACGAAGCAGTGAGCCCAGGAGCGCGCCGAGCACCAAATAGACGACGAGCGTCTTTTTCGCCTCATCCTTGGCGGCTCGTTTCACTTGACCCGCGAACAGCCCCGCCATCCCGACGACACCGTAAGCGAACGTGTAGTCGAGCAGGAACTGGACCGGCGTGAAGATGTAGGCCCCGAACAGCAGTTGCAGCGTTCCGACAAGTGCACCGGTCGCAAGTCCGCCTTTCAAACCGTGACGATATGCCATGACGAAAATCGGCAACATCGCCAAGCTGATTGACCCGCCTTGCGGCATCCGGAACGGGATGAGCAAATCAAAAATCAAACCGAGTGCGGCGAACAATGAGATTTCAATGAGCGCCTGTAATTTTAAACGTTGTTTCATCTATTTCCCTCCTTAAAATATGAGCGAACGACAAAAAGCAGCATGACGTAAACGCCATGCTGCTATCGAGTAGCAACGTGCATTTTCGCCACATCCCTACGTCCGTGTGAACGGAACAGGTTCAAAGGGTTAGCGTATGCCTCTCAGCCACAGAATGTGACACCCCTTGCGACAATATTTGTTGTTCTATGGACGATTATACACGAGATGCGTTGCGAATGCTATCGATTGCGTCTTTATAGCTCGGCTCATTATAGATGGCCGAGCCGGCCACGAGCACGTCAGCACCGGCATCGATACATAATTTCGCCGTCTCCGCGTTGACGCCGCCGTCAATCTCGATTTCAAAGTCGAGACGGCGCGCTTGGCGCATCTCGTTCAACGCCGCGATTTTCGGCACGACCGATTCAATGAACTTCTGCCCCCCAAAGCCAGGGTTCACCGTCATGAGAAGGACCATGTCGACGTCACCGAGCACGTGTTCAATCAATGATAGCGGCGTATGCGGGTTGAGAACGACGCCACACTTGGCTCCGGCCGCCTTGATTTGTTGAAGCACGCGATGCAAATGGTTCGTCGCTTCGACGTGGACGGTGACGATGTCCGCTCCCGCCTTGATGAAGTCTTCGACGTAGCGCTCCGGTTGGTCAATCATCAAATGGACGTCTAACACCATGTCCGACTTCTTCCGTAAGCTCGCGAGCACCGGGAGACCAATCGAGATGTTCGGGACGAATTGACCGTCCATGACGTCAAAATGGATATAATCCGCGCCGGCCTCTTGGACCGCCTTCACTTCTGCCTCTAGGTTGGCGAAGTCCGCCGCTAAAATCGAGGGTGCAATTTTAATCATGTCAGTACCTCCGTTGTCTATCGTTTAACTCTGCCATAAACGTAACATAATTCTCGTAACGGGTGGAAGCGATTTCTCCCGCCTCGACGGCCGCTTTGACGGCACAACCCGGTTCGTTCAAATGGGCACAGCCTCGGAACTTACAGTCGTCGTGCCGCTCGACGAACTCAGGGAAGCACCAGCGCATCTCCTCGACTTCGAGCTCTTCTGGGAACTCGAGGCTTGAGAAACCAGGCGTGTCAGCGACGAGCCCGTCAGCGAGCGTGATGAGCGTGACGTGACGTGTCGTGTGCTTACCTCGCCCGAGCGACTTCGAGATTTTCCCGGTCGCGAGTTCTAGTTCCGGCGCGACCGCGTTCAAGAGCGAACTCTTGCCGACACCGGTCTGTCCGGCAAACACGCTCGTCTTCTCTTTAAACGACCCACGAATTTGTTCAATCCCCGACCCGGTCTCCGTCGACGTCTCGATGACTTCATAGCCGATTGACCGATATAAGGCCGCTGCCGCTTGAATCGTTTCGAGTTCCGACTCCGTCAACAAGTCCATTTTCGTTAAGACAATAATCGGATGGACTTGCTTCGATTCGATTAAGACGAGGAAACGGTCGAGCAGATGGAACGAGAATGCCGGTTCCTTGACCGAGAACAGCAAGAACGCTTGATCGATGTTAGCGATCGGCGGGCGGACGAGATGGTTCGACCGCTCATCGACGGCCAAGATATAGCCTGTGCCGTCCCCTTGGTCTTGAATATCGACATCGTCGCCGACGACCGGCGAGATGTTCCGGTTGCGGAAATTGCCGCGGGCGCGACAACGGATTTCTTGTTTCTCTTCCGTCATGACATCATAAAACCCGCCTTGTAATCGAATAATCGTACCTTTCATCCTATGACCTCCTTAGAAAAAGAGGCGACGCGCGCGCCACCTCTTCATTGTGAATCTTTTGCTTGTGCGTACGTCACCGTATCCGTCCGGACGACTTCCCCGTCGACTTCGATCGTCGCGGTTCCGACTTCGTCCGGTGCAATGACGAGTGTATACGAGTAAGTCGTCGTCTCCGTTATCTTATCACGCAACACTTCGACTTCGCCACGGGCGTCTACCGTCCGAATGACGACCTCGAGTGCCACAGGTTCTTCGCCTTCAGCAGGCGGATCGATTTCGACGTTGACTTCCCGTTCAATCGAGACGTCGGTCGGTTCGACCCCTTGCGACACGATGACGGTCAATTCCGTCCCCGGGTCGACGGCTGTTCCGGCCGTCGGTAACTGACGAATGATTTGGTTGGCGGGCACGCTCGTTGAATACTCGTCTCGTTTGACGATTTTCAAGCTATTCTGTTCGGCGTACGTCGTCGCTTCCTCAAACGTATACCCGGCTAAATTGGCGAGTTCGACTTTATTGCTACCGGTCGAGACGACGAGCGTCACCGTCTCTTCAGACGGGACGACCTCGTTGTCCGGAGCAATCGACTGGGAGATGACATCGCCGCTGTCGACCGTCTCCGACGCCTCGGATTGAATTTCGATATCCGCAAAGTCGAGGTCTTTGAGCGTCCGCTCGGCCGCCGACTGAGACAATCCTTCGACGTCCGGCATCGCGACCGTCTCTTTCCCGGCCGACACGACAATCGTCACGGTCGTTCCGCGTTTCGGTTTCCGACCGGCTTGCGGTGTCTGCGAAATGACGTCGCCAGCGGCGATGTTATCGCTCGCCCGCTCTGTCGCTTCGACGACAAAACCGGCTGTTTCGAGTTCGGTCGTCGCTTCGTCGTTCGTCATCCCGACGACGTCTGGCACGACGGCACGGGACATCTCATCGGCGATGACATATGCCCCGATTCCGCCGCCAATCAACAAGAAGAGGAGTAGGAGCCAAAGCCACCACTTCTTCTTCCGTTTCGGCTTCGGGTTCGCTGTCTCAGGTTCGCTCGGTGCGACCGGTTGTTCCGGTGTCTCTTTGACGTTCGGTTCGTCCGGGACGACCGGTGACATGACGAGCGTCTGATCGAATGCGTCCTGTTCCGTACTGAGGCGTTTCGGTTCGTTCGCACGTTCCGGGTCGAGCGCCGTCATGCAATCCTTCTTAAAGGCGGCGACCGATGTGTGACGGGCGCCCGGTGATTTCGCCAGCGCCTGCATGATGCAGTTCTCAAGCGCTTGCGGGATGTTCGGGTTCAAATCCATCGGTCGAATCGGGTCGTCTTGCAAATGTTGAAGTGCGACGGCGACTGGCGTCTCCCCGATGAACGGAACGCGTCCGGTCACGAGTTCATACAGGACGGCACCGAGTGAATAAATATCTGACTTCTCATCGGCGAACTTTCCGCGCGCCTGTTCTGGAGAAAAGTAATGGACCGAGCCGAGCACTGACATCGTATGGGTCAGCGTCGCGTTCGACATGGCCACCGCAATCCCAAAGTCCGTCACTTTGACGTTGCCGCTCTGATCGATCATCATGTTTTGCGGTTTGATGTCCCGATGAATGATTCGATTCGCATGGGCATGGTCGATGGCATCACAAATCTGTCCCATGATACGGAGCGCCTCGTCGACAGATATGTACTCTTCTTGCAAATATTGTTTGAGCGTCATCCCATCGACGTGTTCCATGACGATGTAATAGATGTCACGCTCGTCTCCGACGTCGTAGATGGCGACGATATTCGGATGGTTCAGACTAGTCGCCGCGTGGGCTTCCCGTTCGAACCGGCGTATAAATTGTTCGTTATGCGAGAATTCAGATCGCAACACCTTGATGGCGACGGTTCGGTTTAAAATCTCATCGTGAGCCCGGTAGACATTTGCCATGCCGCCGCTGCCGATTTGCTGTTCGATCCGATAACGATCGTTGATTCGTTCTCCACTTCGCATCGGATTCATCCTCTCTTTCTATCTGTGAACTGGACGAGGGCAACGGTGATGTTGTCACTCCCACCCAAACGGTTGGCTTGATCGATCAATTGATCCGCCTTGACGTCCGCCGAGACGGGACGTTTCAAGACTTGCTTGATTTCCTCATCAGTCAAATGAGTCGTCAAGCCGTCCGTACAGATTAAAATCGTGTCAAACTCGGGTTCGGCAAACACTTGCAGATCAGGTTCGACATGCTCATTCGAGCCGATTGAACGGGTGATAATGTTACGTTTCGGATGGACGCGCATCTCTTCCTCGGTCAATTCGCCGAGTTGTTTCAACACGTTCACGTAGGAATGATCTTCCGTCAATTGCTGCAGCTTATCATCTCGCAAGGCATACACACGACTATCCCCGACGTGGACGATGACGATCGTCTCGTCGTGCCAACAGACACCGGCAATCGTCGTCCCCATCATGAGGAGGTTGGCTTGTTTCGAGAAATCGAGCACTTGATCATTGGCCAGTTCCACGTTTTGGCGGAACCAATTCTCCATCTCCATCGGCGAGGCCGGAAGCGTCGAGAAGGCACGGCGAAACTGCTCGATGACGAGCTGACTCGCGACCTCCCCGGCTTCATGCCCCCCCATCCCGTCGGCCACGAGAGCAATTCCGGCATGTTCGTCCCCTAAAATCAAGACGGCATCCTCGTTCTGTGCTCTCACTTGGCCCCGGTCGGTTCGGTATGCTAATTCCATCTTCGTGATTACCTCGTTTCTTGTTCGCGCTCCTTCGCTCGAAGCTGCCCACAAGCCGCATCGATATCCGAACCTTGTTCGCGACGAATCGTCACGTTCACTTTTCGATCTTTGAGCACTTTTTCAAAGGCAAAAATTTGTTTACGTGGTGTGCGGACGTAATCGCGCTCGAGCACGTGGTTGACTGGAATCAAGTTGACGTGGCATTTGACGCCTTTCAACAAGTCAGCGAGTTGATGCGCGTGTTCTTCCGTGTCGTTAACCCCGCCGAATAAACCGTATTCGAACGTGATGCGGCGACCGCTCTTCTCTGTATAGTAGTTGACGGCTTCCATCAACTTGTCCAAGTTGTAAGCACGGTTGATCGGCATAAGGCGTGTCCGAATCTCCGTCGTCGGCGCGTGAAGCGAGATCGCGAAGTTGATGCGCATGCCTTCATCGGCAAACTTGTAAATCTTCGGTACGATCCCACTCGTCGACACGGTGATGTGACGTGAACCGATGTTCAAGCCGTCATCGTGGTTGACCGTGCGCAAGAAGCGCATTAATTCGTCGTAGTTATCGAACGGTTCGCCGATTCCCATGACGACGACCGAGTCGACCCGCTCTTCGCTCGCGTCGAGCGCGCGCTGGACGTCGAGGACTTGGGCCGTGATTTCACCGGCCTCTAAGTTACGTTTCAAACCACCGAGCGTCGAAGCACAGAACGTGCAACCGATGCGGCAGCCGACTTGCGTCGTGACACAGACCGAGTTTCCGTACTCATGGCGCATGAGTACCGTCTCGATGGAATAACCGTCTTGAAGCTCGAACAAGAACTTGATCGTCCCGTCCTTTGATTCTTGACGGACGAGTTCTTTCAACGTCGTCAATTGGAACGCTGCGTCTAATTTCTCGCGGAGCGGTTTCGAGACGTTCGTCATATCGTCGAACGATGTCACACGCTTGACGTACATCCAGTCATATAACTGTTTCGCGCGGAACGATTTTTCTCCTGCCTCAATCAGCCATTGTTCGAGCTCTGAGTACGTGAGGGAATAGAGTGACGGCTTGGCACCGACTAATGGATTTTTTTCAACTGCTTTTGGATTCATGTTTATACCTCTTTCTTGAATGCGGCGATATAGAAACCGTCCGTCCCGAACGACGTCGGGAGTAATTTGAGTTCAGCGCGGTCCGATGACATCATCGGGTGCAATACTTGTGGAAGACGGTCTTGGAGTGTCTCATCCCACGTCAATCCGTTCGACAAAATGTAATCGGCCTGCTGTTCATTCTCAGTAGGGTCGATGGTACATGTCGAGTACACTAGCGTACCACCTCGTTTAAGCAGTGGCAAGACGGCGTCAATGATTTCACGTTGGACTTTCGGCAGTCCGGCGAGGGCGGACTTGTCTTTCGTCCATTTGATATCGGGCTTGCGACGGATGACACCGAGTCCCGAGCATGGGACGTCGAGTAAAATCCGGTCGAAGCTCTCCGGTTCAAATTTATCCCCGGCCTGGCGGGCATCGAGGGCAAGTGCGGTCACTCCATCGATATGCAGACGCTTCGCTTGACGTTCAATCAACTTCGCTTTATGCGGATGCAAGTCGAGGGCGACGAGCGTTCCACCGTCCATGCGTTCTGCCGTATGCATCGCTTTTCCACCTGGTGCGGCACACGCATCGAGGACGCGTTCCATTTTCCCGGCTTGAAGCGCATCGGCGACGATCATCGAGCTCTCATCTTGAATCGACAACAAGCCCATATCGATGAACGCTGTCGAGTGAACGTTTCCGGATTCGATGATGAGTCCGTCCGCTGACAGCTCCGAACGTGTCGCGACGACATCGACTTCGGCGAGCCGTTCAATCATCTCTTCGACCGTGACGCGCTGGCGGTTGACCCGAACCGTGACCGGAGCCGGCTCATTGTTTAATTTACACATCGCCTCGGTCGCTTCGACACCGTACGTTTCCACCCATTCGGCGACGAGCCAATCGGGATGGCTATGTTCGATGGCAATCCGTTCAGCGTCCGGAAGCGTGCTCAAATCCGGGAACCCGTCCCGAATGACGTTGCGCAACACGCCGTTGACGAACTTACCGGTACCCGAATGGCCCCGTTTTTTCGCAATCTCGACCGCTTCGTGCAAGACGGCCCGATCCGGAATCTTGTCGAGGTAAAACAGTTGATAGACACTCATCCGTAAGAGCGGCAAGACGAAACGGTCCAATTTTTTCGGGTTTTGAACCCGCTTCTCTAAAATATAATCGAGCGTCCGTTTCCGGCCGAGCGTCCCATAGACGAGCTCTGTGTATAGGCCGACATCTTTCGTCGCCAATTTCTTCTGTTTCAATAAATCGTTGACCGCAATCGTCGAATAGGCGCCGCCTTGTTCGATTTTGATTAGCGTATCCAGTGCTGCAACTCGTACGTTCATATTATCCTCCTAGTCGATCGCCGACTTGTAACTTTTGGCCGGCCCCACGCATAAATGTGGCCCCGTCCATTCGTTTTTTACCAGATGGTTGCAAGTCGACCACTTTAATGGCGACCGCGTCGCCTGTCGCGACGACAAATCCATCCTCTTCAAGTCGTACAATCGTTCCCGGTTCACCCGTCCCTGTCGTTTTCGACCCGAAGAACAGTTTGACCCGTTCCCCGGCAATCGTCGTATACGCCGTCGGGAACGGATTCATCCCTCTGATGTGGTTATAAATGTCTGCACCGGCACGGGTCCAGTCAATCTGTTCCCGCTCTCGGCTAATGTTCGGTGCGAACGTGACGTCACGCTCGTCTTGCGGTACGGCTTCAATCCAACCAGCGAGGAAGGCAGGAAGCGTCTTGAGCAACAAGTCTGACCCTGCGACCGCGAGCTTGTCGAACAACGTACCGACCGTGTCCAATTCTTCAATCGGGACGACCGTGTTGGCAATCATGTCGCCAGCATCGAGCTTATCGACCATATACATGATGGTGACACCCGTCTCTTTGTCCCCATCGAGGATGGCTTGATGAATCGGCGCGCCACCTCGATGTTTCGGCAACAGCGAGGCATGGACGTTGATGGCGCCATGTTTCGGTGCTTCTAACAGTTCGGTCGGGACGATTTGTCCGTACGCCGCCGTCACAATCAAGTCCGGTTCGAGTGCCAAGATATCCGCGTAATCGGTCCGCACCTTTTCAGGCTGTAACACCGGGATATTGTGGCGCAGGGCACACTCTTTCACCGGCGTCGGTTTCAGTTCGCGTTTACGGCCGACCGGTTTGTCCGGTTGCGAGACGACACCTACGACATTGTATCCTTCTTCGAGCAAGCGCTCAAGTACGGATACGGCAAATGTCGGCGTCCCCATGAAGACGATACGCTGATCCGTCCCTTTGTCCGGCACGGCGAGCTTGTCCGTGAACAATACTCCGTCCAAATGGTCGATCTCATGTTGAATCGCCCGAGCGAAGAATCCGCTCGCCTTCACTTGTTGGGTGCGGCCTTTCAAATCCTGCGTCTTGACGACGATCGTCTCATGCCGTTCGACGAAACCGAACTCACCCGGGATACTCAAGCAACCTTCAAGACCGACCTCGGTCCCGGACGTCTCGATGATTTCCGGATTGATCAACACGAGCGGTCCCGTCTCATCATCCGTATGGACGACAGCGAGCCGTTGATTCAAATTGACCTGTGGGGCGGCCACACCGACCCCATCATATTCATACATCGTGTCGAACAGTCGATCGACCGTCTGACGCAATTTTTTATCAAACTTTGTCACCGGATCACACGTGACCCGTAAAATCTCATTTGGAATCTCTACTACTTTATACATCTGGTTCCACCTCACATGAATACGTATGGGTTTACGTCGATACTCAATTGATATTCTTTTTTGCTAATCGCCTTCGCCCGTGCCTGTTGCAGCGTGGCGAGGACCGGATATAACGCTTCCGGATGTTTCGTCTTGATGAACAACTGATAGCGGAACAAGTTCTTCAGTTTCGACAACGGTGCCGGCATCGGCCCGTTCAGTCGCGACTGGGCCACGTGCGCCTCGACGAAATCGGCGGCGAACAGCTCGGCCTCGGCTTGGGCGACGAGCGGACTTTCCGCCGCGAACGTGACGAGCGTGACGTACCAATATGGGGGATGATTACCGACTTGGCGCAGTTGCATCTCCCGGGCGTAAAACGATTCATAATCGTGTTCACTCGCCGTCTCGATGACATAATGGTCCGGGTTGTACGTCTGAACGTACGCCTCACCCGGCAGACTACCGCGTCCGGCCCGACCAGCGACTTGGGTCACGAGTTGGAACGTACGCTCGGTCGCCCGGAAATCGGGCATGCCGAGCGTCGCATCCGCCGCGAGCACGCCGACGAGCGTGACGTTCGGGAAATCGAGTCCTTTGGCGATCATCTGGGTACCGAGCAAAATGTCGGCCTCCCCATCCTCAAAGCGTTTCAACAGTTGTTCGTGCGACCCTTTGCGTGACGTCGTGTCTTGGTCCATCCGAATGATCCGCGCCTCAGGGATGCGATTCAACAGCTCGGTCTCGATCTTTTGCGTCCCGGTGCCGAACTGTTTGATTTTCTTGCTGTCACACGTCGGGCACTTCGACGGCATACCGATCTCATAGCCGCAGTAGTGGCATTTGAGCCGGTCGCCGTGTTGGTGATACGTCAAGTTGACGGCGCAGTGCGGACAGGTAAGCCCTTCCCCACAGTCGCGACACATGACGAACGTCGTGAAACCACGACGGTTGAGCAAGATGACGCACTGTTCTTTTTTCGCGATGCGGTCGTTGATGGCGACAAATAAATCTTCTGAAAACATCGTCGTGTTGCCTTTGGCGAGCTCACGCCGCATGTCGATAATATGGACAGGCGGCATCTCGCCACCGTACCGTTCGCTCAGTTGCAAATAGCGATAGACGCCTTTTTGGGCGCGGGCGTAAGACTCGAGTGACGGGGTCGCACTTCCGAGGACGACCGGGCACTCGTGGTACTCGGCCCGCCAGATCGCGACGTCACGCGCGTGATAGCGCGGGTTCTCTTCTTGCTTGTACGTCGTCTCATGCTCTTCGTCCAAGATGATGAGGCCGATGTTTTCGAGCGGTGCGAAAATCGCCGAGCGTGCCCCGACGACGACATCGACTTCACGTCGTTTGATTTTGCGCCACTCGTCATATTTCTCTCCTTGTGACAAGGCGCTATGGAGCACGGCGACCCGGTCTCCGAAGCGACGTTTGAATCGTTTGACCATCATCGGCGTGAGCGAGATTTCCGGGACGAGCAAAATCGCCTGCTTGCCGTCATCGACGACTTGACCGATCGCTTCTAAATAGACCTCGGTCTTCCCACTGCCGGTGACACCGTGCAAGAGTAACGTCTCCCCGGCTTCCGCATCGCGGATGGCATGGACGGCCTTGGCTTGACTTTCATTCAGTTCGACCGTCTCGATGACCTGTTCAATCGTGGCGTACGGGTCGCGGTTCAGTTCGACCTCGGTCACTTTGACGGCACGGAGCGACTCCATCTTTTGCAGTTGTGCGCGCGACAAGCCGATTTGACGTAACGACGACCAATACATCCGCGGGACGTCCTTTAGCAACTTAATCGCTTCTTGTTGTTTTTTCGCCCGGGCCGGGATGAGCGTCGCATCGATGAGCTCGATGACGAGGTCCGTCTTCACCGTCCGTTTCTCTTTTAACACCGGCGCGAGCAAGATGTCCCCTTTTTTGGCGAGCGCCAAGATGATGGACTGCGTCTCTTTCGGATACTCCGAAAGATGGGTCCCGGCTCGAACGCCGTCCGGGAGCGTCTCGCCTTTAATCTCTTTGTCGTAACTCACTTTCAGCGCTGCCGGCAACATGGCGAGGAGTGCCGACGACCGGAAGCAGAGTGTCGTCTCTTTCACATGGGTCGATAAATCGAGCAATTCGTCCGTCAAAGATGATTCTTCATCTAATAGGGCCTCAAGTGGTTTCAATCCTTCGCGCGTCCCTTCAGAGACACCGGTGACGATTCCGAGCAGGCGTCGTGAGCCGAACGGGACCGAGACACGCATGCCCGGTTCGATTAACGTCTCGAACTGGGGCGGCACTTCATAATCGAACGGACGGTCGATCGTGATGACGGGCGCATCGACATGGACGTGGGCGATCATCGCAAATCTTCCTTAAAATGTGTGAGCAACTCGACAGCGAGTTCACGTTTGCTCTGTCGCGGTAAGCGGACATGAGCCCCGTCCGCCCGAAACAACGTGACTTCGTTGTCATCGGCGCGGAAGCCGATATCTGGCTGGGACACATCGTTGGCGACGAGATAGTCAACCCGTTTACGGGCGATTTTATCGCGGGCGTGTTGCTCGAGATTCTCCGTCTCGGCCGCAAAACCGACGAGGAGCTGATGCGTCTTCTTCTCCCCGAGCGTCTTCAAGATATCGGTCGTCTCTTCGAGTTCGATCGTCAACGGGCCGTGCACTTTTTTATGTTTCTCGCTATGGACCGTCTTCGGGCGATAGTCGGCGACGGCGGCCGATTTGATGACGAGGTCTTGGTCATCGAAACGCGCGAGCACCGTCTCGAGCATATCCGTGCCTGATTCGACGGCGATGGCGGTCACGCCGTCCGGTACGGGTACTTGCAGCGGTCCGTGGACGAGCGTGACGTGTGCGCCCATATCGCGGGCAGCCGCGGCGAGCGCGACGCCCATCTTGCCAGAGGAGTCGTTCGATAAAAAGCGGACCGGGTCGATGCGTTCGACCGTCGGACCGGCCGTGATTAGCACGCGTTTCCCGAGCAGATGTTTCGGGACGAACTGGCTCTCGACGATACGGACGAGGTCTTCCGGTTCCGGAAGGCGTCCGCCACCGATCCACCCGCACGCGAGATTGCCGACGCCCGGTTCGATGATTTGATAGCCGAACGTTTTGAGCGTCTCGATATTGCGGCGCGTGGCCGGATGTTCGAGCATATTGACGTTCATCGCCGGTGAGACGATGACGGGACATTTGGCCGCTAAAATCGAGGTCGTGATGAAGTCATCGGCAATACCGGCTGCGAGTTTCGCAATCATGTTCGCCGTGGCGGGTGCAACGACGATCAAGTCACTCGTATCGACGACGTCGATGTGGGCGATTTTGGTCGGATCGTGTTCCTCGAACACGTCGGTGTATACCGGATTTCGGCTGAGCGCCTGAAACGTCGCTTTGCCGACGAATTCTTCGGCTGACGCGGTCATCGCCACTCGAACGTTCGCACCGGCCTGGACGAGTTTCGACGTGAGCGCGCACGCCTTATACGCCGCGATACCGCCGCTCACACAAAGCAAGATATTCCGATCGTTCAACATTCACAATTCTCCCCCTTATAGACAATGAGACCCAAGTCGTATCCGACTTGGGTCACACTTCATCCGTTGTTTTTTTCGTTCGTGATGATTGTCGTGTCACCCGAATACAATTCTTCAAGCGCTTGACCGACCGGCTTATACGATTTTGGCGCGGCGATTTTTGTTGCTTTTCCGTCCTGGATTTGGCGGGCCCGCTTCGCGGCCACCGTGACGATTGTGTATTTCGACGGGATGATACGTTGTAAGGCATCAATCGAAGGGTATAACATTAAATGACCTCCATCATGGCTTTTTTATAGAGAGACGCGACACGTTCACGTTTACAATGTTCGGCCGTCACGATCGCTTTGATACGATCGATCGCTTTATCCACTTCATCATTCGTAACGACGTAATCGTATGCATCCATCAATTCAATTTCTTCCCGGGCGACGAGCAAGCGTTGCTTGATCACGTCTTCCGATTCCGTGCCTCGACCGACTAAGCGGTTACGTAGTTCTTGCAGGCTTGGCGGAGCCAAGAATAAAAAGACCGCTTCCGGGAAACGCTCTTTCACTTGGAAAGCGCCCTGGACTTCAATCTCGAGGATGACGTCCTTCCCGCTTTCGAGTGTCTCACGAACCCATTCAACCGGTGTCCCATAATAGTTGCCGACAAATTCAGCGTGCTCGAGCAATTGTTTATGCTCGATCATGTGTTCAAATTGTTCTCTCGTCTTAAAAAAGTAGTGTACGCCTTCTACTTCTCCTTCGCGCGGTTTGCGGGTCGTCGCCGAGACCGAATATTGAAGGTTGTTGTCCTTCTCTTCACGGAGTACTCGACAAACGGTACCTTTCCCGACGCCGCTCGGGCCAGACAAGACGATTAATAATCCTCGTTCTTTAAAATTCACTGCAAGACCTCCATCTTCTAACATCACATTTAATTATAATAGCAGTCAATCAATTGTTCCGGCAAGAAGAAGTTCGGATTTCCTACTTCATCGTACCATATTTTCCGTGAATCTGATAACGTAGAGACAGAAAAAGAACAAAGGTGATGAGACTAGTGGCATATGATGGATTAATGACATATCGTGTTGTAACAGAATTACAAGCGCTCGTCGGGGGGCGCATCAATCGCGTGCACCAACCGTATTCGCTCGATTTGATGATTCAAGTCCGCTCGAACCGCCAAAGCGTCCAATTGCTCGTTTCGGCAAATGCGATGTACGCGCGGCTCCAACTGACCGACAACCCGACCAAGAACCCGCAAGAACCGCCGATGTTTTGTATGATGCTCCGCAAACACATCGAAGGCGGCTTCATCACGGCAATCGAACAAGTCGGACGTGACCGTGTCATCGTCCTGTCGATCCGTTCACGAAACGAGCTCGGCGACGAAGAGAATAAGAAAGTGTATATCGAACTGATGGGGCGTCACTCGAACGTCGTCTTGACGAACGAGGACGGCAAGATTTTAGACGCCATCAAACATCTCCCGCCGTCACAAAACACGTACCGGACAATCATGCCGGGCAGCGAGTACTTACTGCCACCGGCCCAAGACAAGTGCGATCCGTTGACGGAGCGTGAAGCCGGTTTGAAACGTATCGACTGGAACGCCGGCTCGCTCGACAAGCAGCTCGTGGCCAGTTTCGCCGGGCTTAGCCCGCAAATCGCCCAAGAGATCGTCCACCGGGCCAAACTCCCGAACCGGGCCAGCATCGAGGAGTCGTTCGTCAGCGTGATGAGCGACCTCGAAGGCCCTTACGTCTTCCAACAGCTCGCGTCGGGCAAAGAGCGCTTCAGTCCGATCGTGCTCACGTCCGGTGAGGTCACCTCTGAAGAGCGCTATGAGACGAGCAAAGACGTGCTCGACCGTTTCTTCTATGAGAAAGCGAACCGCGACCGTGTCAAACAACAAGCCCACGATGTCGAGCGTCTGCTCAAGTCCGAGCTTGAGAAAAACCTGTTGAAGCGTAAGCGACTGCTTGACGATTTGAAGGCGACGGAACGGTCCGACGAACTTCAGAAATACGGGGAGCTGTTGACAACGTACTTGTTCCAGCTCGAGAAAGGCATGACCGTCGCCCACGTCGTCGATTATTACGACGAGGAAGGCGGCATGATCGACATCCCGCTCAACAAGCTCAAGACACCGAACGAGAACGCACAAGCGTACTACAAGAAATACAACAAGTTGAAAGTCGCCAAAGTCGAAGTGCAGAAACAAATCGAATTGAACGACGCCGAAATTGAGTATTTAGAGACGCTCGTCGCCCAGCTCGACGTCGCCTCACCGGCCGATATCGTCGAGATTCGAGAAGAGTTGGCCGAAGGCGGCTACATGAAGCAACGGAATCAAAAGAAGAAACAGACGAAGAAAATTTCGCTCGAAGCGTATACATCGTCAACGGGGACAGAGTTCTTCGTCGGGAAGAACAATACGCAAAACGATCATTTGACGTTCAAGTTCGCCCGTCGCGACGAGATTTGGCTGCATGTGAAAGACATACCCGGATCCCACGTCATCATCCGTTCGAGCGAACCCGATGAGACGACGTTGCTCGAGGCGGCGACCGTCGCCGCTTATTTCTCGAAGGCCCGTGCCTCGAGCGGTGTGCCGGTCGATTACACGAAAGCACGTTACGTGAAAAAGCCGAGCGGTGCCAAGCCTGGATTCGTCATCTATACGGACCAGCAGACGGTGTACGTCACGCCGGATGAGCGGCTCGTCAAATCACTCCAGCAATGAGTTCTGGCCACGTCACATGACGTGGCTTTTTCTTGTTAGCCCATGGTCACTCGTCCTCTCGGCGCCTACGCTTTCCGCAGGCAACCCCGGAGCCGCATCGCGACTCAATGTCGCTGCTGGGTCTCCGTTGGGTTGCTTTCCTGCAGGAGTCGGGACGCCGGCGGACGAACGAAAGGATTGGTACACGTCTGATCGACAGGCGAGCAGACACATGCCAAGGCCGGCACCCGAACTCCTAGGGGATAGCGATGCAAGGATGACCCTGTAAAGTGCGGCACGCACTGCGGAGACATCCGCATCGCCCCAGGAACGGAGGGTGTCGCCAAAGGCATGTGTAAATATGACATGTCCACTTACATTGACAACAAGTAAAGGCCCCGTCGCTAAAACGGGGCCTTCGTTTATTTCGGATTATGTTTGAACGCTTCGAGCTGTTCATGATAGTCGAGCAAGTGCCCGTGTAAAATTTCAGAAACGGATAAATCCTCATGCGGCAACGTGAACAGCGCATGCGGCTTGTCACACGTATAAAGGATATCGTGATGATGCGCGAGGAGGTATAAAAACTCGGACTCGAACACCCGGCGTTCTTCCTCGTCCATGACCAATAGCGCCTCCCGATGTTCAGCGAGACTCTCGAGCAACAAGACGAGCTTGTCCTCAAGGTGAATCAATAACCGGTATTGCTTCATCGTCAAATGCTTCAATTTCACGTTCGTCACTTTCATATCCTCTTGGAGCATCATGTGCAGCTCCTGATGGCCGAGGATACGGGCCCGCGTCTCGAGCAACTCGGACGGGGACCCGACGAGCTCGCGCCAGTGCTGGAACATATACGCCGACGTCTTCCGAATCTCACTGAGCAACCGCTCCTCGTAACGAGGCGGCATGAACGCATAGTTGACACCGAGCGAGACGAAGACACCGACGGCCGTCAACAATGAACGGGTCCACGCATAGTGGAAGAAGTCGGTCGTCGGGTTCTCGAGCATGAGCACGATCGCGAACGCCGCATACGTCGACATGTGCGTCTTATCGAACGTCGTATTGAGCGTGAGCGCGACGATGACGGCGAGCCCGATTGAAATCGGGTTGACCCCGAACGCATAGACGATCAGGAGACCGCACATGAGCCCGACCATCGTTCCGAAGATGCGGCTGAAGACGATTTTCGATGACCGCTTCACGGTCGGTTGCATCGCGACGACGGCCGCGATGGCCCCCATGCCTGAATAGATGCCGAACACGTACCAGGACAAAGCGATGGTGATGGCGACGGCGATGCCGGTTTTCAAAGTTCGAAGTCCGACTTTTGGGATGTAACGTTTGTTCATCATTTAAGCTCGACCTTTCCTGTCTCGGAAATGAGTTCGATGTTTGGTCGGTTCGAGTTCGACAGATGGTACACGCCGCCCCCGATTTCGTTGAACCGTTCCGACGCCGTCACGTTGCCTGTGGTCGTGACGTTCACTTGTCCGGTCGCATTACGCGGCGCGTACGCGAGCGTCCCCGCCTCCGTCTGAATCGTCATGCTTTGATTGACGACGATGTCGCTCACGGTCGCGTTCCGATATGAACGGATATCTCCCGTGACGACACGGACGGTTTCGAGTGTCGTATCACTCCGTGTTTCGACGCGAAGCCGATCACTTTCGAGTTTTTTTACATTAACGGCGTTCGCCTCCAAGACAATCGTCTTGGCAATCAATCCTTGGCCGGTCACTTGCTCGGCCTCGACTTCAATCGATGTCATCGAGCTCGGCAAGGCGACTCGGATTTTATAACGGGATGGTTCATCACTCGCCCGACTACCGAATTGACTGAATTGGCCGTAGCGCTCGACGACCGAAATCGTATCGCCGACCGATTTGACTTTGATGCGACGCTCTTTCGAGTTCGTCTGTAACACATCAATGTGGACTTTCTCATTCGTGCTACGAACGAATTCGACATTGCCGTGCGCCGTCTCGAGCCGAAGTTTCTTCATTTGATAGCGGTCCTCGTACGTGTCCCCAAGTGCCAACACGTGACTGAATATGAATAAATTCAAGAAGAAAATGAGGGGCAAGACGGTGAGGACGAGTCCGAACGCAAGTTTACGATGTTTCGGGATCGCTTGAAAACGGACTTTCAAGGATTTTCCCTTCATTCTAGAATACGCCATACACATCTCCTTTATTGACTGCTTTCCCTATTCTAACATGTTCAGTATGCCATGTACCGAATAGAAAAAGAATCCGCCCGGAGGTGGATTCTCGTTACAGATTATGAAGATAAGACACGTTCGCTCCAACCTGTCGGATCGTTTCGCCAGTCCCGTAAGGAAGCATATTCTTCTTTACTGATGATTCGCTTCTTGACGGCAACGTCGAGCAAATCCGAAAGTGTAATCAGTGCATGCGCAGTGAAGCCCGAGTCTAACAGATTGATGGCGAGGCGGCTCAGACTATAGGAGAAAATCGCTTGAATCTTGACGACTTCCCCGCCGGCTTCCTGAATCGCTTTGGCGGCCTCGATGCTCGACGAGCCGGTCGACAACAAGTCTTCAATCACGACGACACGAGCCCCCGGTTCAAACCGGCCCTCGATTTGATTCCCTTTCCCATGTCCTTTCGCACTCGAACGGACATAGACGAGCGGCAACCCGAGCCGGTCGGCGACAAGCGTCGCATGGGGAATTCCCGCTGTCGCTGTCCCGGCGATGACGTCGACATCGAGCGGACGGACCACCTCAACGATCGCGTCGATGATGAGGTTGCGGACGTCAGGATAGCTGAGCGTCAAGCGATTGTCACAATAAATCGGACTCTTCATCCCGCTCGACCACGTATACGGGTTTTCCGGTGACAGGGTCACGGCCTCGATTTGTAATAAAGCTTCAGCGATTTGTCTCATAAGTTCGACTCCATTCTTGTAAGTAGTATGCATAGGCAGCGTTCGGATCTTCGGCCCGGGTGATGGGTCGGCCGACGACGATGGCCGACACACCTGCGTCACGAGCCGCTTTCGGCGTGGCGATCCGGACTTGATCGTCCGCTGTCTCGTTCATGCGGATACCGGGCGTCACGGTCAAAAATGACGAGCCGAGCGCTTGGCGAATCGAGTGGGCCTCATGCACGGACGCGACGACTCCGTCGAGCCCGGCTTGGTCGGCCATGGCAGCCTGGCGAAGGACGGCCTGTTCCAATCCCCCTTCGATGTGTAGCTCTTCGGCGAGCATTCGTTCATCGGTCGACGTCAACTGGGTGACCCCAATCAATTTCGTCGTATCGGTCACCTCACGTAAGCCGTCCAAGGCGTAACGCATCATCGTCTCGCCGCCGAACGTATGGACGTTCGTCAACTCGACGCCGAGGCGCCCGATTTGACGGAGTGTCCGCCGTGCCGTCTCCGGGATGTCATGAACTTTGACGTCTAAGAAGACCGGGTACCCGCTGTCGACGAGTTGCTCGACAAAGCGGCCCCCTTCACGATAGAACAGTTCCATCCCGACTTTGACGGCCGGTTTTTGTTCGATTCGTTCCAATAAACGGAACGCGTCGGCGCCAGTTTCGACATCAAGCGCGAGATACAGTCTGTTCATAAGCTTTCCCCCTGATGTCTAAAATGTGATCAATCCCAAGTTCGTCGAGCCGCCCTGGCAACGCTTCGATGATTTCCTGACAGACGTAAGGATTTTCAAAATTGGCCGTTCCGACCGCGACTGCCGAAGCACCCGCATAAATGAACTCCAAGACGTCGTCGACCGTCCGCACGCCGCCCATCCCGATAATGGGGATCTCGACGGCCTGGGCGACCTCATAGACCATCCGAATGGCGACCGGTTTGACGGCCGGTCCAGACAAACCACCGATGCGGTTGGCGAGAATCGGCTGCCCGGTCGTGACGTCGATGCGCATCCCGACGAGCGTGTTGATCATCGTGATGCCATCGGCCCCAGCCGCTTCGACCGCTTTCGCCATCGCTGTGATTGACGTGACGTTCGGTGACAGTTTGACGTATACCGGTTTTGTTGACGCTGCTTTGACGAGTCGGGTCAATTCCGCCGCCATGTCGGGATCGGTCCCGAACTGCATCCCGCCGCACTTCACGTTCGGGCACGAGATGTTCAGTTCGAGCGCCTTGATGGTCGGGTCGGCACTGAGCTCTCGCGCGACATGAATGTACTCTTCGGGCGTCGAACCGGCCACATTGGCGATAATCTCGGTATCGAACGCGGACAAGAACGGTAGTTTGTGTTCGATGATGGCGTCGACACCCGGGTTTTGGAGGCCGATGGCGTTCAACATGCCTTGTGCCGTCTCGGCGACCCGCGGCGTCCCGTTGCCGAATCGCGACTCGCCTGTCGCCGCCTTAATCATGATACCGCCTAACATCGATAAGTCATAGAGTTTGGCGAACTCTTCCCCGAATCCGAAACAGCCTGATGCCGGCATAATCGGATTCTTTAACTGTAAGCCTGGCAAATCGACGTGTAGTCTCATAGCGTCACCTCTTCTGCCCGAAATACCGGTCCGTCACTGCACACTTTGACGTAACCGCCTGGCGCTTCGCACACGCAAGCGAAACAAGCGCCGATGCCGCACCCCATCCGATTCTCAATCGAGATATATCGCTCTTCGATATGTGACGCGGCGACCGCCTTCAGCATCGGTTCCGGCCCGCAGCTGAATAAGACATCGGCGTCGACCCGCGCGAGCGGACCTGTCACAAATCCCATTTCTCCATACGTTCCATCGACCGTCGTGATGATCGTCTCCCCAAGTTCACGGAACGCGTCTTCATAAAAAATGCTCGTTTTCGTATCAAACCCGAGAATTGCTACCGTCTCGATGCCACGGGCAGCGAGCAGGCGCCGCGTGTAGTAGAGCGGCGGCACCCCGATGCCCCCACCGACGAGCACGACCCGTTTACCCGTCTGTTCGAGCGGGAAACCGTTGCCGAGCGGTCCGAGGACGTCTAAGACGTCTCCCGTCCGACGCGCGGCCAAATCTGCCGTCCCGCTGCCGATCACTTTATACAGGAATGTGACGACGTTGTCTTCGACGTTCGCGACCGAGAGCGGCCGGCGCAACAGCTCTGACGTCTTCACATGGAAGAACGTGCCCGGCGCAACGGCCTGCGGTGCGATCTCGATTTTCATCTCCATCGTCGCCGTCGCAATCAATCGGTTCGATAAAATGGTCGCGAGTTGTCTCATACGGTCACCCCGAATGTCGTGAAGGCCGGTAAACTCGTCGTTTGGAACGACAGGCTCTCGATGACTTGGAGCAGCGCCTCGACCGTGTCGAGCGACGTCAGGCAGAGCACCCCTTGCTCGGCCGCGGCCCGACGGATGATGAACCCGTCTTTCGTCGCAAGGGCGTCACGCGTCGTCGTGTTCAAGACGATATCGACTTCCCCTCGTTCGATGACGCTCAGCATCGTCTCTCCGGCCTCATTGATTTTCCCGACCGGGTGGACCGGCAAGCCATCTGTCGAAAGCGCATGCGCCGTGCCAGACGTGGCCATCAGGCGGAATCCGAGTCGGTTGAAACGGCGGGCGATGTCGAGCGCCTCTTCCTTGTCTTGGTCGGCGACCGTCAACAGGACGTTCCCTTTCAAGGCGATCGTCATGCCGGCGGCGACGAGTCCTTTATATAATGCCTTTTCGAGCGTGCGGTCTGTCGCCATGACTTCACCGGTCGATTTCATCTCCGGCCCAAGTGATGGGTCGACTTCTTTCAGTTTCGCGAAACTGAATACCGGGACTTTGACCGAAATCGCGTCCGCTTCCGGATGCAAGCCGGTCCCTAACCCGAGGTCTTTCAAACTCGTTCCGAGAATCGTCTGCGTGGCGATGCGTGCAACCGGAAGGCCCGTCACTTTCGAGATGAACGGGACGGTCCGGCTCGCCCGCGGGTTGACCTCGATGACGTATAAGTCGTCCGCGTAGACGAACTGGATATTGAGCAATCCTTTGATCCGGAACGCTTTGGCGAGTTTAATCGTGTAATCGACGACTTTCTGTTTTAACGCTTCGCTCAACCGCTGCGGCGGGTACACGGCAATCGAGTCGCCCGAGTGGACCCCGGCCCGTTCAATATGTTCCATGATGCCCGGGATGTAGACGTCCGTCCCGTCACAAATGGCGTCGACTTCAATCTCGATGCCCGTCAAGTAGCGGTCGATCAGAACGGGACGGTCTTTCGAGGCGACGACGGCGTGGCGCATATACCGCTCGAGCTCCGAGCGCTCATAAACGATTTCCATCGCCCGGCCGCCGAGGACGTATGATGGGCGGACGAGTACCGGATAGCCAAGCATGTCGGCACACGCGACGGCCTCTTCTACCGTGACCGCCGTCTTGCCTGGAGGCTGGGCGAGCTGTTCGGCCGAGAGCGTCGCTTCGAACGCTTTCCGGTCTTCGGCGCGGTCGATGTCTTCAAGCGATGTCCCTAAAATCTGGACCCCTTCTGCTTCGAGCGAGGCTGCCAAGTTGATGGCCGTCTGGCCACCGAACTGGACGATGACGCCGAGTGGCTGTTCGTTGCGGATGACCTCGAGTACGTCCTCGGTCGTAAGCGGTTCGAAGTAGAGTCGGTCTGAGATTGAGAAGTCGGTCGACACCGTCTCCGGGTTGTTGTTAATGATGATCGCTTCATAACCTGCGTCACGAATCGTCTGAATCGAGTGGACGGTCGCGTAGTCGAACTCGACACCTTGACCGATGCGGATCGGGCCCGAACCGAGGACGAGAATCGACGGCTTGTCCGTCTTCACGGCCTCGTTCTCAACTTCGTACGTCCCGTAAAAGTATGGCGTCTCCGAGGCGAACTCAGCCGCACACGTGTCGACCATCTTGTACACCGGACGGATGCCCCAGTCGTTCCGAAGCGTCGTCACAGTCTCCACGTTCTCGTTTACGATGCGGGCGATCATCTTATCGCTGAACCCGAGACGCTTCGTTTCGACGAGTCGTTCTTTCGTGAGCGGCTCAAGCCGGAGCGTCTCTTCATGTTGCCAAATCCGTGCGAGTTTCGATAAGAAGAAACGGTCGATTTTGGTCAGCTCATGCAACTGTTCCGTCGAATAACCGCGACGGAG
The DNA here is from genome assembly GCF_000416965.1 of Exiguobacterium chiriqhucha RW-2. GTDB lineage: Bacteria > Bacillota > Bacilli > Exiguobacteriales > Exiguobacteriaceae > Exiguobacterium > Exiguobacterium chiriqhucha. The sequence goes on along the minus strand of NZ_ATCL01000020.1, from coordinate 319,063 downwards.
TGCCTCATAAAGCATCCAGAGTCGCTCATCCGTCGGCGTCGTCAACTCGCGATCGAGCTCATCCGTCGTCAATTGTGCGAGCCGTGGTACGGCCAAGTCTTCTGTCCCGAGTTCAAGCGAACGGACAGCCTTAAGGAGCGCTTCCTCCAAGTTGCGGCCGATCGCCATCACTTCCCCGGTCGCTTTCATCTGAGTGCCGAGCCGGCGGTCAGCCGTCTCGAACTTATCGAAAGCGAAGCGCGGAATCTTAGCGACGACATAGTCGAGCGCCGGTTCGAACGAGGCGTAACTCGTCTCCGTCACCGGGTTCTTCAATTCTGACAACTTGTATCCGACCGCTACTTTCGCAGCCAACTTGGCGATCGGATATCCCGTCGCTTTCGAGGCGAGCGCCGAACTGCGGGAGACACGTGGGTTGACCTCGATGACGTAGTACGTGAAACTGTCCGGGTCAAGGGCGAACTGGATGTTGCATCCCCCTTCGATGCCGAGAGCGCGGATGATGTCGAGTGAGACGCTGCGGAGCATCTGATAGTCGCGGTCCGACAGTGTCTGCGTCGGAGCGAAGACGATCGAGTCGCCCGTATGGACCCCGACCGGATCAAAGTTTTCCATCGCACAGACGATGATGGCCTGGTCGCTCGAATCGCGCATCACTTCATACTCGACTTCTTTCATGCCGGCAATCGATTTCTCGAGCAACACTTGTGTCACTGGACTCGCTTTCAGTCCTGATTCGACGAACTGTTCGAATTCATTCCGGTCATGGGCAATCCCGCCACCGGTTCCTCCGAGCGTGTACGCCGGACGGATGATAATCGGATAGCCGATCCGGTCGGCAAAGCCCCAAGCCGACTCGAGCGACTGCACGATCTCACTTTCCGGGACCCCGTGGCCGAGCTTATACATGAGGTCGCGGAACTGTTCCCGGTCCTCAGCTTGTTCGATGGCCGATAATTTTGTCCCGAGCAATTCGACGCCGCAATCTTCAAGCACGCCGCGACGATCGAGTTCCATCGCCAAGTTGAGACCGGTCTGGCCGCCGAGTGTGGCCAGGAGCGCGTCCGGTCGCTCTTGACGGATAATCCGTTCGACGAACTCCGGTTCGAGCGGTTCGATATAGACACGGTCCGCCGTCGTCGGGTCGGTCATGATTGTCGCCGGGTTCGAGTTGACGAGGATGACTTCATATCCTTCTTCTTTCAAGGCAAGACACGCCTGGGTACCAGCATAGTCAAATTCTGCCGCCTGTCCGATGACGATTGGGCCGGATCCGATTACAAGGATTTTCTGAATATCTGGTCGTTTGGGCATGTCACATTCCTACTTTCTGTTTGTTTTCTTGAACGAGTTGCATGAAACGGTCAAATAAATCGTTGGCGTCGTATGGACCCGGTGCCGCCTCGGGATGGTATTGGACCGAGAACGTCGGATGATGCAGATGCTTCACACCTTCGACCGTACCATCGTTGACGGCGCGATGCGTGACGACGAGTCCTGTCGTCGCGAGTGATGCTTCATCGACTGCGTAGCCGTGGTTTTGGGACGTGATTGTCACCGCTCCCGTCTCAAGTTCGACCACGGGATGGTTGGCACCGCGATGACCGAACGGGAGTTTGAACGTGTTGGCACCGCTCGCGAGTGCGATCAACTGATGACCGAGACAGATCCCGAAAATCGGGAGTGTCGGCATGAGGCGCTCGATGAGCGGTAACGCCGTCGGGACGTCTTTTGGGTCCCCAGGTCCGTTCGACAGCATGACGCCGTCCGGCTCATAGCGCATCACTTCTTCTGCCGTCACGTCGTGCGGCAAGACGACGACTTCACAGTCGCGCTTCACGAGTTCACGCATGATGCCGAGCTTCGCGCCGAAATCGATGAGGGCAATCCGTGGACCGCTGCCGGTGCTGACATACGCCCGCTTCGTCGAGACACGCTCGACTTGATTGGTCGGCAGGAGAACATCGAAGCGATGTTGGACCGTCTCCCACGTCGAGTCGCCGTCGACCAAGACACCGCGCATGACGCCGAGTGAGCGCAAGTGACGCGTCAACATGCGTGTGTCGACTCCTGCTAGCCCCGGGATGTTGAAGCGTTTGAGCGTATCATGAAGCGTCGCGGTCGAGCGGAAGTTCGACGGTGTGTCGCACACTTCTTTGACGATGAGCCCTTTCGCCATCGGAACGGTCGTCTCGAAATCTTCGCGGTTGACGCCATAGTTCCCGATCAACGGATTCGTCAACACGATGAGTTGGTCACAGTAAGACGGGTCAGACAACATCTCTTGATATCCGGTCATCCCAGTCTGGAAGACGACTTCCCCGATCGTCTCCACACTTGCACCAAACGCTGTTCCTACAAATGAAGTACCGTCCTCAAGCCATAATGTTCGTTTCATCGAATCTCCCCTTATATACGATTTTTCCAGCCACGATGGTCATCACCGGCCAGCCAACTAGTTTCTTCCCAGCAAACGGTGTGTTCTTCCCTTTCGAGCGGAACGTCGTCGGATTGACGACCCGCTCCGTCTCCGGGTCGATGAGGGCGAGGTCCGCCGCCCGGCCGACTTCAATCACACCGTACGGCAACCCGAACACGTCGCTCGGTCGTTTCGTCATCCACTCGATGAGCGCCGCCTCTTCCATCTGTCCCGTTTTGACGAACGTCGTGTACAGGAGCGGGAACGCCGTCTCGAAACCGGTGATCCCGAACGGGGCCCGTTCCATGCCGGCCGCCTTCTCCTCGGCCGTGTGCGGGGCGTGGTCGGTCGCGATCATATCGATCGTGCCATCGAACAAGCCCTCGAGTAGCGCCTCCCGGTCGTCCGCGCTCCGGAGCGGCGGATTCATTTTAAAGTTCGGGTCGAGGCCTGGGATATCGTCTTCACAGAGGATGAGGTGATGCGGTGTCACTTCGGCCGTGACCCGGATGCCGGCTCGTTTGGCGTCGCGGATGACGCGCACCGACTGTCGTGACGAGACGTGGCAGACGTGATAGTGACAGCCTGTCTCTTCGGCGATCAAAACGTCCCGGGCGATATGGATGCTCTCGGCGAGGCTCGGGATGCCTTGGATGTCATGTTCTTCACTGAACCGGCCTTCGTGGACCGAACCGGCCTTGAGCGTATTGTCCTCGCAATGGGCGACAATCGCCTTGTCGAGTCGTTTCGCTTCCCGCATCGCCGCGCGCATCATCGCTGCCGATTGGACGCCAACTCCGTCGTCGGTGAAGGCGAACGAATCTGCGAGCGAGGCCATGTCGACTTGCTCGGTACCGAGCTGTCGTTTCGTGATGGCGGCGTATGGCAGGACACGCACGATGGCGTCTTGCTCGATTTTAGCCAACAGCTGGTCCATCGTGGCGCGGTCGTCTGGGACCGGACGCGTGTTCGGCATCGCACAGATTGTGGTGAATCCGCCGGCTGCAGCCGCCTCTGTCCCGGTCTTGATTGTCTCTTTCTTCTCCCCACCCGGTTCGCGCAAGTGGACGTGGACATCGACGAGTCCTGGGATGAGTAGCATCCCTGTCGCATCAATCACTTCGTGTCCTTCAGTCGTGCCGTTATAGTCGACTGAGCGGATCTCGCCGTCTTCAATCAATAGCGTCGTCGTCCGTTTCGTATTCCCGTCATACCAAGTTGCGTGTTGAAGTATCATAATTGTCCCCCTAATGCTCGATTTAAGATGGCCATCCGGGCGTAAACACCGTTCGTCATCTGTGGAAAGATACGCGACTGTGGATGCTCGATTAAACTGCCGGCAATCTCGACGTCCCGATTGACCGGGGCCGGATGCATGATGATCGCTTGCGGTTTCATCCGCTCGACGCGTTCCGGCGTCAAGCCGTAGCGTACATGGTAATCTTCTTTCGAGAAGATATCGCCCATGATGTGGCGTTCGTGCTGGACGCGCAGCAACATGATGACGTCACAGTCGGCCAACACGTCGTCGAGGTCACGATGCTCGAGCCCCATCGACTCGTCCCACCAGGAGGCGGGACTACAGCCGACGACGTTCGCGCCGAGCCGCTTGAGCACCGAGGCGTTCGAGCGGGCGACACGGCTATGAACGAGGTCACCGCAGATGGCGATATTCAATCCTTCGAACGTCTTGAACTCTTCAAAGATCGTGACGAGGTCGAGGAGTGACTGGGACGGATGTTCCCCGCTCCCGTCACCGCCGTTCAACACCGGGATATTCAATGTTTCGACGAGTTCATGGTAGTAGCCCGACTCCGGATGGCGGATGACGAGGGCATCGACCCCGATCGCCTCGAGCGTCTTGCACGTGTCGTAGAGCGTCTCACCTTTCGTCACCGATGACGTCGCCACGTCGAACGGGATCTCCTGGACCTTCAAGTGCCGTTCGGCCATTTGAAACGAATTTTTCGTTCGCGTCGAGTTTTCAAAGAATAAATTCGCGACCGTCTTCCCATCGAACAATGGGGGCATGTTCCCTTGTTTATAGCGGAGCGACTCCTCGATCAAACCCATAATCTCGTCGAGGGATAGCGTGTCCAGGCTGACAAAATGCTTCGGTTGTTGTTTGATGATGTTCATGTTCGTCTCCTCCTTTTATGTGAAGGCAAAGAGAAAAGGCGTCTCTTCACCTACGTGAAGGGACGCCTTTATCTGGGCAGAACACACCCAAATAAACGAGCCTTCACTTTGCCGACCTCACGGGATCGAATTAAAAGTTACTTGCTTGTCGTGTGTCTTCAGTTGTTTCGGCAGCAGGTTCTTCCACGCTTTCCGCTTTTGGCAAGAAGGCGTTCAAGAGAATCCCGACGACCGTTGCGAGCGCCATCCCTTGGACCGGGAAGCTGCCGAGTTGGACCATCGCCCCACCGAGTCCGATGACGAGGATGACCGAGGCGATGATGAGGTTGCGTTTCTCGGCGAGATCGACGTTGCTCTCGACCATCGTCCGGAGACCGTTCGAGGCGATGACCCCGAACAAGAGGATCGAGATGCCGCCTTTGACCGGGTTCGGAATCGTCGAGATGAACGCTTCGACGTGTCCGAGGAATCCGAAACTGATGGCCATGAGCGCCGCTCCGGCGATGACGTAGACGCTATACACTTTCGTGATAGCCATGACCCCGTTGTTCTCACCGTAAGTCGTACACGGTGGACCACCGAGTGCCGAGGCGACCGCTTTCCCGACCCCGTCGCCGAGGAGGGTCCGATGGAGACCTGGGTCTTTCATCGTCTCGCGGCCGATGATTTTCGACGTGACCATCTGGTCGCCGATATGTTCCGTCATCGTGACGAGTGCGACTGGGACGATGGCGAGGAGTGCCCCGACTTGCCACATCGGCATGTAGTCGACGAACACCATCGTGAAGTCAGGCAGTTGGAACAAGCTCGCTTGTCCGAGCGCCGAGTAGTCGATGATTCCGAACAGTGCGGCGATGAAGTAACCGCCGATGATTCCGAACAAGATCGGAACAGCGCCCCATACTCCTTTGAGCGTCGTCATGGCGAGAATCGTAACACCGAGCGTGAGCAACGCGACGGTGATGAACGTTCCGTTGTATGCCCCGTCCTTATTCATCGACATGTCGATGGCGACCGGTGCGAGCGATAAGCCGATGACCATGATGACCGGACCGACGACGACCGGCGGCAGCAAGCGTAGCAACCAGTTCACGCCTGTCTTATAGATGACGAGCGAGACGACGCCGTAGACGGAACCGGCGATGATGCCTCCGAACAAGGCGGCTTCGACACCCCATTGTTGACTGACGGCGATAATCGGCGCGATGTACGCGAAGCTCGATCCGAGATAAGTTGGGACTTTGAAACGTGTGATTGCTAGGAATGAGAGCGTGGCCACACCGGAAGCGACGAGGGCGACGGACGTGCTTAGGCCCGTCAAAATCGGGACTAAAATCGTCGCTCCGAACATGGCGAAGACGTGTTGCAGGCTGAAGAGCAGCCATTGCGGTAAGTGAGCGGGACGCTCGTGGATGTTGAGGATGGGTTTCATATGTGGTTCTCCTTCCTGGCCTCTCTGGACCACCTTAAAGGTTTTTTGATTATTGCTGTTTGATGAATACTTCGTCGGTCGCATCGACTTCACTGAGTCTGACGACGACTTGTTCCGACTTCGACGTCGGGACGTTCTTGCCGACAAAGTCGGGGCGAATCGGTAACTCGCGGTGTCCGCGGTCGATCAAGACCGCGAGCTGGATATAATCCGGCCGACCGTGGTCGACGAGTGCGTCCATGGCAGCCCGCACTGTCCGGCCTGTATAAAGGACGTCGTCAATCAAGACGACCGTCTTGCCGTTGATATCATGCGGTAACTCGGTCGCTTTCACTTCCGGGTCGAGTGATTTCTTTGATAAGTCATCCCGGTAGAGCGTGATGTCTAAGTTGCCGAGGGCAATCGGTTTGCCTTCGATTTCTTCGATTCGGCGGGCGAGCCGGTCGGCGAGCGTCTCGCCTCTGGTTTTAATCCCGACGAGTACGACGTTGTCCGTCCCTTTGTTTCGCTCGATAATCTCATGGGCGATTCGGGTAAGTGCGCGGCGGATGGCCGCTTCGTCTAAAATGGTGGAACGTTTCAACTAGTTCCCCCCTCTCACAAATTATATAAAAAAAGAAGACTTCCTCATCCGGCTGGAAAAGGAAGTCTTCATATGTGAGGGCAGACCTCTGCCTCAAATAATCGACGTGTCGTGGCCGCGGCCACAATCCTTTCACAGCCTCTCTGGACTGGGTTTAAAGGTGTTATGCTTCCTAGACTATAAATCGGAATCGGTTGAAAGTCAACGCGTTTTCTCGATTTTGTCTAATTTGGCAAGCTCCGCCTCGAAGTCGGCTGGGAGTTTCGCCTCGAATTCAAGCCATTCGTTCGTGCGCGGATGGAAGAAACCGAGCGTCGCCGCGTGGAGCGCCTGACCGTTCAATTGAATCGTACGGCGTGGACCGTATTTCGGGTCACCAGCAAGCGGATGGCCGATATAACGCATGTGAACGCGGATTTGGTGCGTCCGTCCCGTCTCCAATTTACACTCGACGAGCGTGAAATCTTTGTATCGCTCGAGCAGACGGAAGTGCGTGATCGCTTCTTTCGCGTTCTTGTCGGTCACCGTCATCCGTTGACGGTCGTTCGTGTCACGCCCGATTGGCGCTTCGATTGTCCCAAGTTCATGGGCGACTTCGCCGTGGACGAGGGCGATATATTCACGCTTGATTTTACGATCCTTCAACTGGCTCGCGAGCGATTCGTGGGCCACATCATTTTTCGCGACCATGAGAAGACCGGTCGTGTCTTTGTCGATGCGGTGGACGATGCCTGGACGTTTGACGCCATTGATGCCTGACAAATCGTCACAGTGGTAAAGGAGCGCGTTGACGAGCGTCCCTGACGTATGGCCGGCCGCCGGATGGACGACCATGCCGCGTGCCTTATTGACGACGATGACATCCTCGTCCTCATAGACGACGTCGAGCGGGATATCCTCAGGTAACACTTCGAGTTCGACGGCATCTGGGACCGTCACGACGATTTCGTCGCCTTCTTGCAATTTATAGTTCGGCTTGACGATCTGTCCATTGACGAGCAGGTCTCCCGCCTTGATCCAGTCTTGGATTTGCGAACGTGACCAATCACTTTGTTCGCTCATCCATTTATCGATACGAGCCTTTTCTTCGGCGACAAATGTGTAAGTTTCCATTACGATTGTCCCCTTTCTTTGTTTAATTTTTCTTCGAACAAGACGCCGATGATCATAAAGATGACCCCGAACGTGAGCGCCATATCGGCGACATTAAAAATGGGGAAGTTGTATCCGAACGGGTACGTGTCGACAAAGTCGACGACTTCTCCGCGGAAGAGACGGTCGATAAAGTTCCCGATGGCACCGGCGAGTAGTAACCCGACGCTATAACCGAGCAAATCGAACCCGTTCACTTCTTTATGCAAGAAGTAAATCAAACCGACGACGACGATGGCCGTGACGATAAAGAAGAACACCATCTGCCCTTCGAGCATGCCCCAAGCCGCACCTTTATTACGGTAAGACGTCAAATAAAGCAACCCAGGGATGAGTTCAATCGACTGTCCGATCGTCATCGTCTGGACGACGATCCATTTGGTCACTTGGTCGAGCAAAATGAGGAAAAGTGCTAATCCGTAGTAACGTTTCATCAGATTCTCCTTTCAAGTCATAAGAAACCGGAGTGGACGATCGCCACTCCGGTCCGGCTTATGCGATGACTTCTGTACAACGCGGGCAAAGCTCTGGGTGCTGTTCGTCTTGACCAAGTTCAGTCGAGTACGTCCAGCAGCGGGCACAAGCGGCACCATCAGCTTTCAAGACGCTGATTTCGGCTGTCGCATAATCGACATCAGCCGAGTCGACGTAATCAAGCTGTGACACTTGTAGCAATTGGCGCACGTTGTCGATCGTCTCGAGCAACTGTTTCGTCTCACCTTTCGGCGCGACGAGCAACTTCGCTTCGAGCGGTTTCCCGATCAATTTCTCACCACGGGCAATCTCGATTGCTTTCAAGACGTCGTCACGGAACGTGAGGAACTTCGACCATTTCGCAAGCAACGCCTTCTCGTCTTCCGACAATGCCGCTACTTCGTCAAGGTCCGTCAAGAAGACGCTATCTGCTTGTTTCGCCGGCACTTCTTGCCATACCTCATCCGCCGTGTGCGGAAGGATTGGGGCGAGCAATTTCGTGAGCGTGACGACCGTGTCATACATGACCGTTTGAACGGCACGACGACGCGCGTCATCTTCGCGCTCGATATACAAGATATCTTTCGTGAAGTCGAGATAGAATGACGACAACTCGTTGACACAGAAGTTATGGCTCAAGTGATAGACGGCCATGAAGTCGAACGTGTCGTATGCTTTGACGACTTTCGCTTGAAGCTGTTTGAGTTTTGTCGCCATGAAGCGGTCCGCTTCCGGCATGTCTTCGAACGCGACACGCATCGACGGGTCGAATCCGTTCAAGTTACCGAGCAAGAAGCGCAACGTGTTGCGGATTTTCCGGTATACTTCCGACACTTGTTTAAAGTTATCGTGTGACGCGCGGACATCTGACTGATAGTCGACCGACGACACCCAAAGACGGACGATTTCTGCTCCGTACTGTTTGACGAGGTCGTTCGGTGCAATCGTGTTACCGAGTGACTTCGACATCTTGCGTCCGTCTCCGTCGAGAACGAAACCGTGGCTGAGCACGTTGCGATACGGCGCTTTGCCAGTCGTCGCGACAGCCGTCGAGAGTGACGAGTTGAACCAGCCGCGGTATTGGTCCGATCCTTCAAGGTACAAGTCGGCCGGGCGGCGCAAGTTGTCGCGCTGTTCGAGTACGCCCGCATGTGATGAACCTGAGTCGAACCAAACGTCCATGATGTCGAGCTCTTTACGGAACTCGCCGTTCGGGCTGTTCGGGTGTGTGAAGCCTGCTGGCAACAAGTCTTTCGCTTCGCGCTCATACCAGACGTTCGATCCGTGTTCGTGGAACAAGTTGGCGATATGTTCGATCGTCTCGTTCGTGATGATCTCCGTTCCGTCTTCGGCATAGAAGATCGGGATTGGAACACCCCAGGCACGTTGACGGCTGATGACCCAGTCCCCACGGTCACGGACCATGTTGTAAAGACGTGTCATGCCCCATTCCGGCACCCAGTTCACTTCTTCGATTTCACGGAGCATATCGGCACGGAAGTCTTTGATTGAGGCGAACCATTGCGGTGTCGCGCGGAAGATGACCGGTTTCTTCGTACGCCAGTCGTGCGGGTACGAGTGTTTGATGAATTTCAAGTTGAGGAGATAGCCGTTCTCTTCGAGCTTCATCCCGATTTGTTTGTTCGCGTCTTCATAGAACAAGCCTTCGAAACCTGGCGCCTCATCCGTCATATAACCACGGTCGTCGACCGGGCACAAGACGTCGAGTCCGTACGCTTGTCCGACACGATAGTCGTCTTCCCCGTGCCCAGGTGCCGTATGGACGAGACCTGTCGCGTCAGCCGTGACGTGATCGCCGATCATGACGAGCGAGGTCCGGTCGTAGAGCGGGTGTTGCGCCGTCATGTACTCGAACTCACGTCCGTTCCAAGAACCGCTCACCGTGTAATCCGTCCACTTGAGTGCCGTCGTCACTTCTTCCACGAGCGATTCGGCGACGATATAGCCTTTTTCGTCATGCTCGATACGCGTGTACGTCAACTCGTCGCTGACCGCGATCCCGAGGTTGGCTGGAATTGTCCACGGTGTCGTCGTCCAGATGACGAAATGATCGGTCGTCTGAAGAACGTCTTTCCCGTCGACGACTTGGAAAGCCACGTAAATGGCCGGTGACTTCTTGTCATAGTATTCGATTTCTGCTTCAGCGAGCGCCGATTCAGAAGAAGGTGACCAATAGACCGGTTTCTTCCCTTTATAGATGTAGCCCTTTTCGGCCATCGTCCCGAAGAGACGGATTTGAGCCGCTTCGTATTCTGGGAGGAGCGTAATGTACGGGTTGTCAAAATCAGCGAGCAACCCGAGGCGTTTGAACTGTTCACGTTGCGAGTTCACTTGTTCCATCGCATACGCTGCACACTTCTCACGGAACTCGGCGACCGTCATTTCTTTGCGGTTGACACCCGCTTTTTGAAGCGCGTTCTCGATTGGGAGACCATGTGTGTCCCAGCCCGGAATCATCGGTGACTGGTAGCCGTTCAATGATTTGAAACGGACGATGATGTCTTTCAATACTTTGTTGAGCGCGTGGCCCATATGGATGTCACCATTCGCGTACGGAGGTCCGTCGTGAAGGATGTATTGCGGTTTCCCAGCGTTTTTCTCTTGGACGCGGTTGTATAGGTCCATCTGTTCCCAAGCCTCATGCATCGCTGGCTCACGTTTCGGCAGATTTCCGCGCATCGCGAATTCTGTGTCAGGCATCAATAGTGTGTCTTTGTAGTTCATTGAAACTCCTCCTGCATCTTTTTTTGACAACAAAAAAACCCGCCCCTAATAGGGACGAGTTGGTCGACTCGCGGTACCACCCTACTAATCTCAGGAAAAACCCCGAGACCGCTCTTGGTAACCGATAACGAGGTCAGGCGGTCGCGCTTACTAACTTCAGCCCGACACTCATAGGGGATACCGATAAAGTCTTTCTCTTAGGCTTGCACCTTCCCTAAGTCGCTTCGTAGGTATGACTTTATCGACGTGTCCTAATCGACGTATTGTGTATTATCCGTGATGTTTTGTTGGTATGACTTCGTCGTCATTATACGCAAGTTCGGTCGTATCGTCAAGAACCGTCTGGACCGGCGGCTCCCCGACAATCGTGTCCCATTCCGTGCTGTTCAAGAGCTCCATCTGAGCATCGACGAGGACGCGGAACCGGGTCCGGTACAATTCGACTTTCTTGAGCATTTGAATGACTTCACGTTCAGCGAGCTGCTCTTTGCGTGACGCTTCTTCCTCACGGGCGAGCGCCTCGCGTTCGGCTTGCTTCAAAATGAGACTCGCTTCCTTAGCCGCGTTCGTCTTCACTTCTTCAGCTGCTTCTTGGGCGACGATAATCGATTTGTTCAACGTGTCTTCCATCGAGGAGAAGTAGTCGATACGGGCTTGCATATCGTTGACGAGCTCTTCGTACCTTCTATTCTCACGAATCAATAGTTCAAATTCTTTAATGATTTGATCTAAAAATTCATTGACCTCATCGATATCGTACCCGCGAAAACGAGTCGAGAACTCTTTATTATGAATATCAATCGGTGTCAACGCCATTCGACTTTCCTCCTAAGTTCAACGTATGATGCCATACTGGATTTTTATTTTCTCACGCTTTGTCGAGCCGAGAATCGCCGTCAGTTTGACACGGCCATACCCTCGGATCGAGACCAAATCGTCTGGTTCAAGGATGAAGCTCGGATCATCAATCGGTTTATGATTCACTTTACAGTCTCCATGTTTGACGAGCGCCTGCGCTTTTTGCCGAGATAAACCGAGCACTTCGCTGACGACCGTGTCAAATCGGAGTGATGAGACGATACCGAACTCATCGCTCCATTTGACTTCAGGTACGACGAGCACAGCCTCGGGCGCCACTTCGGAGATGCGAATCCGGGCCTTGCCGACCCGATCGACGTTCATCTCGATGAAACCGGCCGCGTCACGCGTCGTGGCGAACTGGGCGATGCCATCATCGAGGACGACGTCGCCAAATTTCTGCCGCTTCAACCCGGCGTTCAAGAGCGTTCCCGTCACTTGACGGTGCGTCAATTCGACGAACTTGGTCGGATAGTCAATTTGACGAATCGCAATCTCGAAATCGTTCGGGTCGAGCTCGTAATAATCCGGAGCCAGGATGAGACGACGCCGTTCCGCGCCGACAAATCCGCCATCCTCGTAAATCGCGAGCTGCTTTCCGACGAGTTGCCGGACGATTTGTTGCTCGCGTGGATCTAAAAAGTCCGTCACTTTCAACATATAGTTGTCCTCGACTTGTTGAACCCAATCAAGCACTTGCTCGATAAATGCCCGTTCGTTCGGTCGATAATGATCGAAGACGCTCATTTAAATACCGAAAATCGCACGCACTCCAAATTGCGCCATCCGTAGCACAAATAAAGCGACGATTGGGGAGATGTCGAGCATCCCGCCGATTGGTGGGATGATGCGACGAAACGGATTCAAAAACGGTTCGCAAAGATACGACAAGATTTGACCAAACTTTGATTCACGCGCATTTGGGAACCACGATAATAAAATATAGGCAATCAAGACCCAACTATAATATCCAAGTAATGTAACGATCGTGTTGCCTAACGCAGGTATAGCATTTTCCATTCAGTTACCACCCTTTACTATTGAGTTCGTCCTCCGAAATCAAGTTCGAGATCGACCCCGTCAACTCGATGTTGTTCGGAGTACATAGAATCGTGTTATGTCCAATCGACGTCATCGTCCCTTCTAACGCATAGACGACACCTGACAAGAAGTTGACGACTTGACGAGACTGCTCTTTCGACATCCGTTGAAGGTTGACGATGACGGCCCGGTTTTCTTTCAACTGGTCGCTGATATCTTGGGCTTCGGCGAATACACGCGGCTCGGCCAAGACGACTTTTGAACGTTCTTTCTTCTTCGTGTTCAACGCGACGATATTGTTCGATGTTTTCGGACGGTCCTCAATTTTGACGATTGCCTCCGTCATCGGTTGTGTCTTCGTTTCGGCGACAGCATACTCGTCTCCTTCGAACTGGTTGTTCGGATCTTCCTCGAGTCCAAAGAAGTCCTTCATTTTGTTTTTGATTGACATAACGGATTCCTCCTTAAAATATATTATTGCACAAGTACGGTTCCAATACGAACAAACGATGCGCCTTCTTCAATCGCCAACGTGTAGTCATTCGACATACCCATTGACAGTTCGGTACACGGTGCATGCGGATAAGCATGACGCGCGACGTCATCGCGCAATTGTCTCAAGTTTCGGAACGTCTCCCGAATCACCGTCTCGTCCTCTGTGAACGGGGCCATCGTCATCAATCCGATGATCCGCACGTGAGGATACTGTTTACAGTTCTCGATGAACGGGATGACTTCCTCTTTTTCGAGACCATGTTTTGATGCTTCGCCCGATACGTTCACTTGCACGAAACAATCGATCACGCCTTGGGCGCGTTTATCGATCTCTTCGGCGAGCGAGAGACGGTCGAGCGAATGAATCGCTGCCACATGGTCGATAATTTGTCTCACTTTACGTGTCTGCAGGCTGCCGATGAAATGAAACTTGGCATCAGGCGGCAACTGCTCGACTTTTTCAAGCAATCCTTCAGGACGATTTTCGCCGAAGTCGCGGATGCCTTCTGCATAGAGGGCGTTCGCCACGTCGGGACCGACCGATTTCGTGACCGCGATGAGCGTCACCGCTTGATCGGTCCGATGCGCGTCAATCGTCTGTCTGACTTGATTCACATTGTTGGCTATACTCACGATTTCTTCTCCTTGACGAGGACGGCCGCAAAGCGACGCTTGGCGTCTCCGTTCCGATACGAGAAAAAGGTTTGATCAGAAACGGTCGACAAGTTCGATTGGGTGACCTCGATATTTCGTTCCACAGCGAGCGTCTCATTCACTCGTTGCAGGGATAGACGGGCGTGGCCTGCTCGTTCGTCCATGACCGATGACGTATATGCAGCCGGTGAGACCGCTTCGACCGCATCCAGGACGCGGCGGTCGACCTCATAATGCTCGGCTGTGATGGCTGGCCCGACGAACATGTCAATCGCTTCGGCCGGAACACCGAGCGTGGCGAACGCATCCGTCATCGCGGCGACAATGTTCCCGACCGTCCCTTTCCAACCGGCATGCGCCACACCGATGACGCCGTGGTCCTCGGCACAGAAGAACAGCGGGACGCAGTCGGCAAAGACGAGGGCGAGTGGCAACGCGTCGGCCGTCGTGATGAGACCGTCTGTCGCCGGAATCGTCTCGTCATAGCGATATGCGCCTCTGCCGCGGTCGGCGTCGCCGACGACTTCAACGTTCGTCTGATGAACTTGGTCAGCCCAGACCGAATCCGCGAGGGCGAGACCCGCCGCGTCAAAGAAGTACTCCCGATTGGCGACGACCTGTTCTGCGTCATCGCCAACGTGGAGTCCGACGTTGCCTTCATTATGTCCGTCCGTCCGGGTCGTCACATAAGCCTGATAGCGATACGTCTCGGTTTCCCATGTATGTAACAGTCGCATATGATTCTCCTTTTTTAGAAAAAGGGGATGCCGAGAACCGGCACCCCCTGTTGTTTAGTTACGGCGTTGTCTTACGAACGCTGGGATGTTGATCGTCTCGTCTGGGACGTCCCCACCATAGACCGGTCTATGGAAGTTCCCTTCATCTTGTGGCGCAGCTTCTTGCGCTTTCGGTTGAGCCTCACGGTTCACTTCAGCTTCCGGTTGTTTCTTCGGTTGCTGAAGGAACGGGTTCGTCCCTTGCGCTTCTTCTGCGAATTCAGTTGCAATCACGGTAACGATAATCTCGTCGTTCAAGTTTTCATTGATGACCGAACCGAAAATCAAGTTCACTTCTTCATCAGCGGCACTTTGAACGATTTGGGCAGCTTCCGTGACTTCGTACAAGCTGAGGCTAAGTCCGCCTGTGATGTTCATCAAGACACCTTTCGCGCCTTCGATTGAAGACTCGAGAAGTGGAGATGAGATGGCTTTCTTCGCTGCTTCAACGGCACGGTTCTCGCCAGTGGCGACACCGACACCCATGAGCGCCGAACCTTTTTCAGTCATGATTGTCTTGACGTCAGCGAAGTCAAGGTTGATGAGACCAGGAATGGCGATCAAGTCCGTGATTCCTTGGACACCTTGGCGAAGGACGTTATCCGCTTCGCGGAACGCTTCGATCATCGGCGTGTTGCGCTCGACGATTTCAAGCAACTTGTCGTTTGGAATGACGATGAGTGTATCGACTTTTTCTTTGAACGCTTGAATCCCGTGTTGGGCGTGTTGCATGCGTTTGCGTCCTTCGAACATGAACGGTTTCGTGACGACACCGACCGTAAGCGCTCCGATTTCTTTTGAAATCTCGGCGATGACAGGTGCTGCCCCCGTTCCAGTTCCTCCGCCCATACCTGCTGTGACGAAGACCATATCCGCGCCATCGAGCGCTTCAATCAACTGTTCGCGGCTCTCTTCTGCCGCTTTTTTACCGATATCCGGATTTGCGCCGGCACCGAGGCCACGCGTCAATTTCGCGCCGAGTTGAAGCTTCACGTCCGCTTTCGACATGTTGAGTGCTTGCGCGTCCGTGTTGACGGCGATGAACTCGACACCTTGTACTCCGTGCTCGATCATGCGGTTGACAGCGTTTGACCCGCCGCCCCCGACTCCAATTACTTTAATTTTTGCTACGGCGTCAATCGCCTCATCAAAGTACATCATTTCAGGTATCCCCCTACGTAATTTCCAATTGTTAACACAACGTCAAATTTACACGCCAAATAATTTTTCCATTAATCGACCGAAACCGTTTTTCGTCTCGCGGTCGTCCCGTACCACATCATCGTCGTGGTCTTGGACGTTCCCAGTTTGAGACGTGCCGTCTGGATTTGCGACGGCCACACGGTCATCCGGCTTTTCAAGTCGTGACTTCGAGACGTGGTGATCGCTCATAAGTACATACTTGAGGACGCCGACCGCGGTCGCGTATTTCGGATGTCTGACGCCAATCGACGATGGCTGATACAGTCTCGTCTTTTGACCCATGACACGAGTCGCTAGTTCTTGGATGCCAGGTAAAGCAGCGGCCCCACCACAGAGGAGATAACCTCCGCTGAGCGTTGGAACGCCTACCTTTTGCACTCTATTCAACACAAGCGTGAACATTTCCTCTATTCTTGCCTCTAAAACGTAACTAATTTCTGACTGCGGTTCGAACGTGACTTCCCCGTTGATGTTCGTGAACGAGAACCCTTCTGAGGCGTCCGCCATCTCTTCGAGGGCAAGTCCGTATTCTTCTTTCGCCACTTTGGCGTCTTGGTATTTACAATTGAGCTTGTACACCAAGTCGCGCGTCATATGATCGCCTCCGACCGGAAGGATATATGAGTAGACGAGGTCGCCTCGATAAAAGACCGAGACGGTCGTTTTTTCATGACCGATATCGACCAAGCCGATGCCTAAATCGATTTCATCGACCGAAGCCGCACTCATGCCGAGCGCCAAGTTGCCGAGGACGAAACCTTCTAGTTTCAATCCTGCCCGTTCGATGGAACGACGAATGCTATGTAAAATCGTCTTCGAACCGGTCACCATCTTACCGTGCATCTCTAAACGGTAACCGAGCATTCCGCGGGGATCGACGACACCTGTCTGTTGATCGACCGTGAAAGAAGAAGGAATCACATCGATGACGCTCATCTCATCCGGCAAGCGCATAACTTGTGCCGAATTGATGACTTCGATGACGTCTGTGTCCGTAATTTCTTGGTCTTCTCGTTTAACTGATGCAATTCCATGACATGGGGCGATTTGGATATGTTCCCCTTCGATGGCAACGTATACCGACCGAATTTGATCACCGAGCGCCGCTTCGGCATGTTCGACGGCTTGCTTGATGGCTTGAACCGTCTTATCGATGTCGACGACGGCGCCACGTTTTACTCCTGCAGACGGGGCACACCCCTCCGCCAAAATGTTAAGCGTTCCCCCGAGTAATTCACCCACGACGAGCTTAATTTCTGACGTTCCTATATCCAATGCGGCCACATAACCATTCGCTTCCAAAAGGGAAACACCTCCGCGCTTTAATTTCTGTGCTTGAATTCCGTTACATTGTTACAGATATCCAAAAATATTGTTAGGTCCGGCAAGATATCTCACGTCTAAGTTTACAACAAATAAGATAGTGAGAAAAGGTAGAATCCTACAAATTACGCGGTTTTGGGGTGTCAATTCGATTACAATCGATAAAAAAACAGCCCTTATGTGTCTAAGGGCTGTAAAAATTCAGATTATTCTTTCGGTTTTTCGTACGGGACGAAGTAATATCCGCCATCCATGACGACGGTTCCCCGCTGCCCTTTTGGAATGTTCTCATAGATTTCGCCGTACTTGGATACCGTTTGACTGAGCTTGAACGTCGGCGTTTGAATCGTGTTGCCGTCGTTCATATAAATCTCATATCGTGTCGGTTCGCCTTTCTGTTTCGAGAAGACAATCTCTGACATCCTGGCCCGCATCGCGTCGTCGACTTGCTCGAGTTCAGTCGCGATTTTCTCGAGTTCCGCCGCATCGGTGAATTCACGCAACAACGGACCGTCTTTTAGCTTCTCTGGATCCGTAATCGATCCAGTCGGGTGCAAAGAACCGTCAGCGAGGACGACGACTTCCTCGTCGTCCGTTCGTGAATAGGCGATCATTTTCTCTTCTTCGACGTCAATCGTCACGACGTTATACCAGGAGCGATCGACCGAGACGTCTTTCACGCCAGGCACTTTACGAAGTTCCCGTTCAATCCCGTTCGGCGACACTTGAACGATTTTCGTGGACGTGTCGATATCCGTTTCGGCGAGCACATACGCTTCTGTCAACCAGGACAGGCCGTTCACGTTCACCGCTTTCACGTCAGACACCGATGTCTGCATATATACGACGAGCGCAATCAACACCGCGAACAACAACAGGATCGTCGACAAACGTCGGTTCGCTTTCTTACGACGTTGATCTTTCATATACGGGATTCGGTCTTCCAAACTACGAACGGTATTCTGACGTGTCTCCATGGCTACTCTCCTTTCAAGCGCGGACTTCTTCGACGAGGTCGGCGAGCGACTCCGCGGCGTGCGGGAATCCTAACCGTTTCGAGGCTGCGGCCATCTCATCATGATGGGCCAATACGTGTCGGATCGAGCGAACGAGCGTCTCGCCCGACAAATCCCCTTCTTTAATCAGTTCGGCCGCGCCGCTTTCGACGAGCGCCGAGGCGTTTTTCGTCTGATGGTCGGCCGTCACGTACGGACTCGGAATCAAGATGCTCGGCAAACCGAGCGCCGTCAATTCCGAGATGGTCGAGGCACCGGCCCGCGACACGACGAGACTCGCACACGCGAGCAGTTCAGGCATGTCGTAAACGTATGGCAACACATGGACGTTATCAGCTTTTGGCGCCTTCGCCACGACGTTGTCATAATGGACGTTCCCGGTCACGTAGAGCACGTTCACCTGTTCGCTCGCAAGTTCCGGGATGGCCTCGATGACGGCCCGGTTGATGGCCTCGGCTCCACGGCTGCCGCCGTAAATCAAGACGATTGGACGTTCATCGATACCATATTCGGCCCGGACGGACGTTTCGTTCACCGTTGTCTTCAACACTTCGCTCCCGCGCGGGTTACCGATGACGCGGACGTTCGCATCAGGGAACTGTGATTCCGAACCGGCGAACGACAAGGCGACCCGGTCGGCTTTCTTCGACAAGAACTTGTTCGTCAAGCCTGGGATGCTGTTCTGTTCATGCAGAATCGTCGGGATGCCGAGTTGTTGTGCGGTGAAGACGACCGGACCTGAGACGAATCCGCCCGTGCCGATGACGACGTCCGGACGGAACGTCTTCATCTCTTTACGCAACGTCAGGACGGATTGGACAAACCAATAGGCCGTCTTGACGTTGTCTAGCGACAACGACCGTTTGAGCCCGGCGATTCGAATCGATTTGAACGGCACACCAGCGCGTGGGACGAGATCGGCCTCGAGACCGTTCTCAGTGCCGATGTAGAGCACCTCGAGGTTCGGATGGCGCTGTTTGAGCGTATCAAGGAGAGCGAGTGCCGGGTAGATATGGCCACCCGTTCCTCCACCAGAAATCATGATTTTCATCGATTGGCCTCCTCATATGCATGGACGAGGCGGACAAAATGTTCGCCGCGCTCTTCAAACGTCTTATATTGGTCCCAGCTCGCACAGGCCGGTGACAATAAAATCACGTCGTCTGGGGCTGACTGTTCAAATGCGAGCGGGACGGCTGCGTCGAGCGTATCGACCGCGAACGATGGAATCTGCTCGGCTTCACCGAGTGCTTGGAAACGCCCTGCCGTCTCACCGTACGAGACGATGGCTTTGACGCGTCCGAGCGCCGGAATGAGTGAATCCAATTCGGCTCCACGTTCAAGTCCCCCGCACACCCAAATGATTGGGGCATCGAATCCGCTCAATGCCGCTTCGGCCGCCACGTTGTTCGTCGCTTTCGAGTCGTTATAAACCCGGCGTCCGAGCACTTGGCCAAGACTTTCCGTTCGGTGGGCCACGCCACCGAACGTGCGCAACACACGATCGATATGTTCGGCCGGGATATCGAACGGTTCGACGAGCAACAAGGCTGCCAACACGTTCTCCACGTTATGGGCCCCGCCGAGGGCGAGATCCTCGACCCGGATGACCCGCTTGCCGTGCAACGTAATCCAGCCGTCGGTGACATGAGCATCCCCGCTGTCGTAACCGAACGTCGAAGCATCGAGATCGGCCGGGACGCGTTTCATCACTTCGGTGTCACTGCCCTTGACGACGACACGGTCTGATGCCGTCATGTTCCGGAACAAGTTCCCTTTGGCGTCGGCATACGATTCGAAGTCACCATGATAATCCAAATGCGCCGGTGACAAGTTCAACAGTGCCGCCGCTTGCGGATGGAACTGCTCAACGCCCATCAGTTGGAAGCTCGATAGTTCGATGACGATGATGTCGCCCTGCTTCGCTTTCGATGCGACTTCGATTGCCGGGAAACCGATATTCCCTGCCACATGGACAGGACGACTTCCCCCTTTGAGCAATTCATGAACGAGCGTGGTCGTCGTCGTTTTCCCGTTCGAGCCGGTGATGGCGACGAACGTGGCATCGGTCGCCAAGTAGGCGAGTTCCACTTCTGTATAAATCGGGATGTTCCGCTCAAGCGCTGCTTGAAGGAGCGGGATGTGATACGGGATTCCCGGGTTTTTGACAATCATGTCCGTCGTGTCGAGCAATTCGAGCGGATGGGCACCGAAAACGCCGTTGATGCCGAGCGCTTCAATTTTCATCCGTTCTTCCGTTGACGGTTCGCTCCCGGTATTGAGGGTCACGTCCGCGCCGACATTTCTTAAGTAAGCGGCTGCGGCGATGCCGCTCCGTGCCGCGCCGAGTACGAGGACTCGTTTATCGTTCCACTGTTGTTGCATGTCTTCCACCATCCATTACATGAGTAGTAACGACAAGACTGCCGTGATCAAACTAATTCCACCGAACGTCAAGACGATGCGCCATTCTGACCAACCGACCATTTCGAAATGGTGATGAATCGGGCTCATCTTAAAGATTCGTTTGCCCGTCGTCTTGAACGAGAGCACTTGCAAGATGACGCTAAGCGTCTCGATGACAAAGATGATTCCGACGAAGACGAGCAACAGCTCGAGCTTGAGCATGAGAGCGAGGCCGGCGACCGCACCACCGAGGGCGAGCGATCCCGTGTCACCCATAAAGATTTTCGCCGGGTATTTATTGAAGACGAGGAAGCCGAGCAAGGCGCCGACCGCACTGAAGGCGAACCAAGCGATGCCCGCTTCGTCTTGTCCGAGCGCATAGATGCCGAAGAAGGCGAACGTCGGGATGGCCGAGAACGAGACGAGACCGTCGAGGCCGTCTGTCAAGTTGACCGCGTTCGAGAAGCCGACGAGCCAGAAGATGACGATGGCGACGTAGAACCAGCCCGTATCAAACGCAATCGAAGTGAACGGGATTTGAATTGTCGTATCGAGTGCCCCACCGAGTGAGAGGAACCAAACGAACAAGACTGAGACGACGATTTGACCGATCAATTTCTGAAGCGACGTCAAACCGAGGTTGCGTTTATTGACGACTTTAATGTAGTCGTCGAGGAAGCCGATCACTCCGAAGGCGAGGGTCACGAACAAGAGCGTGCCAAACCCAGCGACGGCTTCACCGAAGACGACTGAGACAAGGAATCCGATGATGAGGGCGAGCAAGATGACGATTCCGCCCATCGTCGGCGTGCCTGATTTCTTTTGGTGCCAACCTGGACCTTCGTCACGGATTTCTTGGCCAAACTTTAAGTTACGAAGTGCCGGGATGGCCCGCGGCATGACGACCAATACGGTCAATAATGAACTGATTAAGACGATTAAACTGATTAACATGTTCGTACCTCACTACTCTGTTTATTGAACTAGACGCTCGAGCGCCAGTCCTCGCGATGCTTTTAACAATATCACAGTCTGGGGGCGTTGATAACTGCCGAGGAGGACTTTCGCTTCCTCGACCGTCGGCACCATTGTCACGTTCACACGCGGGTCGGTGATGCCTGCCGCAATCCATTTTGCTTTCTCTCCGATGAGCACGCAATCGGTGACCGGGGCCGTGATGGCGTGACCGACTTGTTCGTGCTGGGCGATCTCGTCCGTCCCGAGTTCATACATGTCCCCGAGGACGAGGACGCGGCGTGAGAACCCTTCTAGCGTTTTAATCGTCTCGACGGCGGCAACCATCGAGGTCGGGCTCGCGTTATAGGCGTCATTGACCAAGTGGGCATCGCCGAACATCCGTTTCTCCATCCGCATCGACGTCAGCTGGACGCGGTCGAGGCCGCGTTGAATCGTATCATGCCCCAATCCGAACTTGAGACCGCAGGCAATCGCATAGGCGGCGTTACGGATTTGATGGGCCCCAAGCACTTTCAACTCATACAGCTCATTATTGTAGCGGAAAATCGAGGCGTCAAACGTCGCCTCTACGACTTCGAGCTTTCCGTCCGCGGTCGAATCGTATCCGACGCGGTAACCGCCTGCCTCACGGAGGAGCGGCTCGTCGGCATCGACGATTAAGACGCCATCCGGTTTCAACCCGGCTTTAATCTCGAGCTTCGCCTTGGCAATCCCCTCGCGCCCCCCGACTTGTTCGCCATGTGACTCGCCGATATTCGTGACGAAAGCGATGTCCGGTTTAGCGAGCTTCGAAAGCAACTCGATTTGCCCGAACCCGTTCATACCCATCTCGAGGACAGCGACTTCGGTGTCGCGTGGCATCCGGAGCACGGTGAGCGGCAACCCGACGTCCGAGTTAAAGTTTCCGGCCGTCTTATGTGTCTTGAACGTCTCGCCGAGCACGACGGCAATCATGTCTTTCGTTGACGTCTTCCCGTTCGACCCGGTGATGGCGACGACTTTCGGATTGATTTCCGCCAAATAGCGGGCAGCCGCTTCTTGAAGTGCTGTTAACGGTGAAGCGACCGGGATGGCGATAATCCCTTCCGGCAACGGACGGTCTTGTTCCCAAAACGTCACGATCGCCCCTTGCTTGATGGCAGCCTCGATGTAATCATGGCCATCGACGCGCGCCCCGATAATCGGGACGAACAAGCCGTCGGCATTGTCGTCTCGCGAGTCGGTCGCGACGTGGCGGACCTCGCGCGAATCATTTATTTCCATCCCAAACCAAGATGCGAGTGTTTGAATCGTCAACTGTTCCATAACCATTTCCTCCTGTGACAAAGGAAAAGAGAGCCGAGGCCCTCTTCATCCCTTTGCGTTAGTTCGACGGTGACGCGAGCTTCACTTTCAGCGTCGCCCCCGTCTTGACGGGCTTGCCTTTCCCAATCGATTGGGACGTGACGAAGCCGGTGCCGTCTATTTCTAAATTCAATTGATAAAGCGTAGCTAACCGCTTCACGTCACGAAGTGACCAGCCCTTGAGCGTCGGCATCGCGAACGACTCCGCCGTCTTTAACAGCAACCGCTCACCGACGACGTACGGTTGGCCTTCGACCGGACTTTGCGCCGTGACCGTCTCACCGTTACCGAGTGCCACCGGTGTGAACGCGGCCGCTTTGGCTTCCTTCACAGCGTCGTCACGACCTTGGTCGACGAACGATGCCGTCGTTTTCGTCGAGGCGTCAATCGATTTCGCTTGCTTGTCTGGCTCGACGCTCCGATAGCGGAGCGCGACGTCCATCACATCTTTGAACAGCGGTGCCATGATGCGTGGTCCCGTCGTTGATGAGTCACCGTTCGGACGGTCGACGGCGATATACATGACGAGTTCCGGGTCGTCTTCCGGCGCCATGCCGACGAACGAATGGATGTATTGTCCACTCAAGTACTTCCCGTTCTCGGCGATTTGCGCCGTTCCGGTCTTACCGACGACGCGATAGTTGTCGAGGGCGTACAATTGCCCCGTCCCGACATCGCTGTTGACGACGCCATCGAGCGCTTCCCGCGTCTGTTTGGCCGCCTCGGCCGTGATCGGTTGTCCGACGATTTTTGGATTCGTCGTCCGAATCGTTTCACCGGTCTCACGGTTGACGACTTTCTTGATGACATGGGGTTGCTTCATCGTCCCATCGGTCGCGATGGCCGACGTCGCTTGTAATATCTGCATCGGCGTGACGGCCGTCGATTGGCCCCATGCCGTGATCAAGACGTTCAACGGGCTCTCGAAATCGAATTGGCTGTTGACCTCACCCGGTAAATCGACGCCCGTGCGTTGATCGAACTTGAAGGCGTTGAAATAGTCCTCGTAGCGGCTCAAGCCGAGACGCTCGTTCGCGAGAATCGAGAACGCGACGTTCGACGAGTGCCAGACGCCTTCTACCATAGGAATCGTACCCCATCCGGTAATGTTGTAATCATTGAATACGGTCTTGCCATACTTGTACGATCCCGATTTATACAGTTCATTCGGATTATAAACGCCTTCGTTGATGGCGGCGGCCAACGTGAAGATTTTCATCGTCGATCCCGGCTCGAAGCGGGATGACACCGAGAAGTTGCTATACGAGCTGATTTCGCGTGTGTTCGGGTCGAACGAAGGGCGGTCCGACAAGGCGATGATTTCGCCGGTCTTCGGGTCCATGATAATCGCCGTCGCATTCTTCGGCTTGTATTCTTGATACAGCTCTTCCATTTTCGTATCGAGCAGCTGTTGAATCCGGTGGTCGAGCGTGAGTTGCACGTCGGCCCCGTCTTCTGGGTCGATCTTCAATTGCTCGTCGCTCGAGACGATTTGGCGTCCAGCCAAGTCTTTCTCGAACCGATACAACCCGTACGACTCACTTAAGACGTCGTTGAGTGATTTTTCGATGCCGAGCTCACCGACGAGTTCGATCCGTCCGTTCTGGTCGATTTTCTGGGCGTAGCCGACGACGCTTGAAGCGAACACTTTGTTCGGATAGTAGCGCTTCGGTTCTTCCACGAACGTGACCCCTGGAATCTCGAACGCTTCAATCTCTTCTTTTTGATCGACCGTCAAATCGCGCCCTGGAACACCGAACTCGATTTGACCGCGATCTTTGTTCTGCTCGAGTCGCTTTAAAATGTCGGCTTCGGCCATCGGTATGACGGTCGCGAGCTGCTTCGCAGCCTCGGCGAACTCATCGGGCATGAGCGTCTTGTCCTCGACCCGCTCGCCGCCGAGTTTCAACACGGCCACGATTCGGTACGAAGGGATATTGATGGCGATCGGTTGTCCGAACCGGTCATAAATCTCGCCCCGCTCCGCTTTTAGCGTACTGACCGCTTTCCAACGCTCTTCCTCGGCGAACGCGAGCATGTTCTCTCCTTTGTACGTCTGGAAGACGGACAAATAGAAGAACCAACCGACAAAAAATAAAAAGAGTGGTGTGAAGCAAACAATCGCCACCCACGCCACTCTTTTTTTACTCTGTTGTAGAGAATTCATCAGTCAATCACCTTGACGTTGTTCTCATTGAATTGCATTCCGAGCTTTTCAGCAATCGCATAGATTCTCTCAGGTGAGCTTAGTTGGGCGATCTCATACTTCAATTCTTCATTCTCTTTGGCGATCGTGTTCGTCTCTTGTGTGATCAGAGCCGTATCGCGCATGATGTTGTACGCTTCATTATGTTTCGATACCGTGATGCCACCGAACAGGACAACTGAACCAATCATGGTCGGGTACAGGATGGATTCGAACAAAGTCAACGTACGTCGTTTTGGAGCTGGTATTGGTCGTTCTTGCGGAATCGGATTTCGATTCGGCGTAACTTGAGGCTGCAGAGCCTTGCGAGCAGCTTCTGGCATCAGGTATCCCTCCTACGTACAGTCTATTTTTGTTTTTCTGCGACCCGGAGTTTGGCAGAACGGGCCCGGCGGTTGCCTTCGAGCTCGTCGTCCCCGGCTGTGATCGGCTTGCGCGTGATCAATTTCAGTTCGGGTTCAAACTCTTTCGGGATGACCGGCAATCCGGGTGGTAACGGCGGATGCTGGCTTTTCTCTTTAAATACTTGCTTACAAATTCGATCTTCTAACGAGTGGAACGTGATGACGCAAATGCGTCCGTTGATGGCGAGCATGTCGATTGCGTCTTGGACGGCACGGTCGAACACGTTCAACTCATCGTTGACGGCGATGCGAATGGCTTGGAACGTCCGCTTCGCAGGATGACCGCCTTTTCGTCGGGCCGGCGCCGGAATCGCGTCTTTAATCAATTCGACGAGTTCGAACGTCGTCTCAATCGGTTTGACGGCACGGGCCTGCTCAATCTTGCGCGCAATCTGTTTGGAGAATTTTTCTTCCCCGTATGTAAAGAAGATGCGGGCAAGATCTCCGAACGGCCATTCGTTGACGACGTGATACGCGGACAGCTCGCGTGAACGGTCCATCCGCATATCGAGCGGTGCATCGTAATTGTAGCTAAAGCCACGTTCGGCCTCATCGAGCTGCGGCGACGACACGCCAAGGTCGAACAATACCCCATCGACCTGAGTGATTCCCCGCGCCAACAGTTCGTCTTTCAAATGGACGAAGTTGCTTTTAATGAACGTAACCCGGTCCTCATATGGAGCCAGCCGCTCACTCGCGTGCTTGAGCGCGACGTCGTCTTGGTCGAAGGCGTATAGATGGCCTGTCGTCAAACGCTTGACGATTTCTTCGCTGTGACCGGCTCCTCCTAACGTACAATCGACATAAATCCCGTCTGGCTTAATATTTAATCCCTCAATGGACTCCATTTTTAATACCGTTTCATGCTCAAACATACAAAAACCCTCTCAACCTACATTTTTCAACTATTTTATTACGTTTACTTTATCATAAAAATGTCAAGCGCCGCATAGCTTTTTAGTGAAAAGAGGAAACAAAAAGGTAACAAACAAAAAATGGTTCCCACAAATTTCTGGGAACCATCTCCATCGAACTCATTTCGGTTACAATTTGACCAAACATCGCTCGAAATCAGCTTGTTCATAATACCGTCGCAAGCGCTCGAATAAATCGAGACCGTGACGGTTCAACAACGGGACCATCGACCAAATCCGTTCTTGCGGGGCGTCCATCGGCAAGAGCCGTGTCGATAGATGAATCCGTCGACTATTCAAGCGGTATTGGTCGCGTTTCGCTTCGGCTCGCATCTCGTCGCCGAGACGTTCAAGCACGTGACGTGCCTTCGCATCAAACCGGTGCCCGTGCTTGCCTGCCTCGCGTCCGATCGCTTCCGTGAGCGTCCGATACGCGTACAGGTTTTGGTCGAACGCTTCGTCGTCGAACGTATGGTCCGGTAACGGGTCCGCCAAATAGTCGACGAGCGTCACGCCTTCTTGGGCGAGCTTCTTCTCATCGTTCGTCGAAACGAGCACGGCCCCGAGCCGCGGAAGCAAAAGTGGCATCTTCCAATCGAGGACGTGGAACAAGGGCCGAAGTTGAAGCCAATAGGCGATTTCACCGGGACCCGCAATATAGGCGAGTGTCGGGAACAAGTGGTCCTGCATGAGCGGGCGGGACACGACGTTATTCGAGAACCGCTCCGGGTGCGTTTCCACTTGTTGGATTAGCTCGGCCTCCGTGAAGCGGTGTCCCCGCTTCGTCGTAAAGAGCCCGTCCTGCTTCGTCAACAGTTCGCGTGTCCCATCGTGATAGAACAAATGGGCCGCTTCGCGATTCAACTCGACGGTCGGCATCCCATCCTCGAACGAATCGTGCAACGCCGCATGCAGGCGGTCGTGTTCCGTGATCAAGCGTTTGAACGCGTCGCGCTCGAGGGCCCGGACTTCCGGTTGGTGCGGGTCGAACAGGATGAAGTCTTTACCGACAAACCGTCGCATCATCTGACCGAAGAATTGGGCGAACGAGTGGCTCGCTTGAATCACATCGACGAGCTCATGATAGAGCGTCGTCGTGTAACGCGTCTCCGTCTCAGATAACAAGAGGCGTTGCAACATTTGCACGAGTTCGATTTTAAGGCGATCGAACTCCAATTCCCCGACCGACGCCTTTCCGGCGAGCGGGACGGTCGACAACGCTTCTTTGCGCAATTGACGCGACAGCGGCTGGCTCACGAAGACGTGGTTAATTTCTGCATAGTCGTGATCCTCCGTCGCCATCCAAAAAATCGGGAGGACCGGTTTATTCAATTTCGCTTCCGCCTGTTTGGCCTTCTTCAGCACGGTCAACAGTTTATACACCGCGAACAACGGACCGCCGAACACCCCGACTTGTTGCCCGGTCACCATCGTGAACGCCTCACCGGCGGCCAACGCTTCGAGTTTTGATTCGAGCTCGGGAGAAATCGGACCGTGGACTGTTTGTTGGTCTCGCAAAATGTCGACGAGCGCGGGCAAATGCGTGAAGGAACGGTTCATCAGTTCATCCGCCCTCACCTCGAGCTCATCCATCCCTGTATAGTCCAACCATTTCGAATAGCCCGTCTCCACTTGCATCATCGGAGACGACGGGGCGTACATGGCGTCTAGCGACTCTATCCTCACGTATAACGACTTCCTTTCAAACGATTAATACATCATCTCTCGTGCGATGCCGATCGTAAACAAGACGATGTGGGCCGGGACGAGCACTAAAAACAACAAACGCCACCCGTGCACGAACATCTTCGAATAGACGACATCCTCATGGCGAATCCGTTGCCAAATCGCGTTGGCCGGGAAGATGGCGGCACAGACCGCAAGCAACAGCCAGATCAAATCGATCCCGACAATCGCTTCGAGCAGAACCGCACATGCATAAAACCAAAGGATCACGCCGGCGTCACAGGCGAGTTTGAACGTATTAACCGATTTCGGCATAATTTTTCTAAGTATCATATACACCATAAACCAAATGACGAGTGGAAATGAAACGATATACACTAGCACGATACGCTCGCTCCTAAAATTAATTTTTGCATGACCGGAATGACGGTCAATGTGACGCCTCGTTCGTCGGCCCGTTTCAAGAGCGGCGTCAAGATGGCGTCGACCTCGGTCTGGCGCCCCGCCTCGATGTCACGTAGCATCGAAGAACGATTGTGTGCCGTCTTGTCGATAATCGTGTCGATATATGTATACGGGACGTGACGGTCGAACAACATCGTCAGTTCTTCGTAAATCGCCGTCGCGATATCGCGGCAAGGCGGTATGGCGACCGCGCCGTTCTCGACACGGCAGAGCGCCGTAATCGGATTGATGATTGCGTTGGCGAATAGTTTCTCGGTGACGACTTGTTCGATATCCGTCTCCCAGACGACAGTGAGCGGTGACGCGTTGAACGACATCTCTTCGAGCGAGCCGAGGCTGCCGATGCGGATGCGCCCGAGCCCGGTATGCTGAAGCCGATGGCCATCGCGGCTCACACCATGTTCGACCACACCGAGGTGGAATCCTTTCGTACGTGCATAGTCGAGATGCGCGATTCCGTTCGAACAGATGAATACGGGTACGTCGCCGGACAATCGTTCCGTCGCCACCTCGACCTGATGCGCTTTCGTCGTCACAAAGAACACGTCCTGCTCCGTCTCAATGATTTTCGTCACCGGACAGAGGCGAACCTGAACCGTTCCCTGCGTGACGCCGGTACGTTCGATCGTCACAGTCGATGCCTCGTCGACACGGCCATAGAGCGTCACCGTATAGTCCGGTTCGAACAGCGAAGCCATCAACATGCCGACGGCGCCGTTCCCGATAATCCCAATTCGTTTAATCGGCTTCATTGGCCATCCCTCCACGTCTAGTCTGCACTGAAAAGTTTACCACAATCTGTTTCCACGACCCAAAAATAAAAAAAGAAGCGGCCTCCGAGGAGACCGCTTCTTTTCGCATTATTTGCTTGTTACTTCTTTACCGTTGTAGTGTCCGCAAGATTTGCATACACGGTGAGAAAGCTTCATTTCGCCACAGTTCGGGCACTCGTTCATACCAGGTACGTTGAGTTTGAAGTGAGTACGACGAAGACGTTTGCGAGTTTTCGACGTTCTACGGAATGGTACTGCCATCGTTGTCCACCTCCTTGAAAAGTTAGCCGTTCTCGTCCTCTTTTTTAGAGAACAAGTCAGCGAGCCCCGCGAGGCGCGGGTCAATTTTTGGTTGGTCGTCCGGCTGCTCGTCAATGACGGACCAGCCTTCCCCTTCAACCTGAGTTTTGTCTGTTTCGTTCCCAAAGATTTGCATTGGGACGTCTAACATGATGAGCTCTTTTACGATCGGTCGCAGATCAATCGTATTTCCTTCTGGCAAATTGACATCATCGAATTGCTCCGTATAACGCCCATTCTCCAAAAAGAAAGGCTCGAGCGATTCAATATCGAATTCATAAATGACATCATCCAACGTACGCGCATCTGGCAACGTCAGGTCACCTTGAATCTTCAGATTGAATGTAACTTGATTAGATGTGAACGACGCATTCCCGTGCACATGCACCGGACGAATCGAACGGATATCCGGATGGAGCTGAGTAAGCTCTGGTAGTTCGACCATCTCATCGATGGTAAAACTGTCACCCTGGTTTCGTAGCTTAAGTAGCTGTGCAATAGACCACTTCATCCGAATCACCTCAATTGCAACAATATGAATTATAGATAGGCCAACTTGTTTTGTCAATGTTTTTTCTTTACACTAAAATCAGTTGACGACGGCGCTTTGCCAAAGCGTACTTATCCATCTTACACCAATCCAATCGACAATGCAAAGGAGTAATTTTATGCGAAAAACGGCCATCATTGCCGAGTACAATCCGTTCCATAACGGGCACCTCCATCAGGCGGAACGAGCCCGGATCGAAACCGACGCTGACGCTGTCATCGCCGTCATGAGTGCCCAGTTCACCCAGCGCGGCGAGCCGGCAGCTTTCGACAAATGGAGCCGGGCCCGCGCCGCCGTCCAAACGGGCGCGATCGACCTCGTCATCGAACTCCCGACGCGTTTCGGCGTGCACCGGGCCGACCGGTTCGCGAGCGCCGCGGTCGCCATCGCCGAGCGCGTACGTTGTCAAACGCTGTCCTTCGGTAGCGAGAGCGGCGACATCAGCGCCGTTACCCAGGCGGCGGCGGCCAACATCGAAGCGACTCCAGCCTATCAGACGGCGTTCAAAGAAGCGTTGGACAATGGACGTTCTTCCGCCAAGGCGTCGAGCGAGGCGTTCGGGTCACTCTATCCCGACTTTGATTTGACGCTCCCGAACAACATTCTCGCCTATCACTACGCGAAAGCGGCGACGTCCATCGAACTGCACACGATTCGCCGTCTCGGGGCCGGATACCATGACCCGAGCGTCTCAGACGTCATGTCGGCCACGGGCGTGCGCGCCCACTACTTAGAGTCAGGTATGGTCCGGGCCGTCCCTGACGCCACGAGAACGCTGTTTCAGGACAATCCGATGGCGCATTGGTCACTTTATTGGCCCGTCCTTCAATATAAGTTGCGGACGACCCCGAAAGACGTACTTGAGCAACTCGTCGGTATCGACAGCTCGCTGTCGCCCCGCTTGATTCAAGCCGGGCTCGAGCCGACGTTCGAACAGGCGCTCGCCCGCTTATTGACGAGACGTTATACCCGGACGTCCATCCAACGCGCGCTCGTCGCCATCCTCATCCATTGGCGACAGGACGAGTTGCCGGAACGGTTCGACGACGTACCGTATATCCGTCCGCTCGCGTTCAACACGATCGGGCGCACTGTGTTAAAGGACATAAAAAAAGACGTACCGCTCCTCAGCAAGTACCATCCCAATCTTGCGTTCGAGGCTCGAGTGACCGAGGCGTATCGCCTTCCGCTCGGAAATCGGTCACTCGTCGAACATATGCAAACTCCTCAATTCATCGATTCTAAATAATCGATGGCTTCCTCGACCGTCTTGACGGGAACGACTTCAATGTCGCTCTCAAGTCGGTCGAGCGACTCCATCGCCTCGTCGTAGTTCGACCCGGCCGGCACGAAGAACACGGATGCCCCAGCCTCGTCCGCAGCTACGATTTTTTGCCATGCCCCGCCAATCGGCCCGACGTTCCCTAACTCATCGACCGTTCCCGTTCCGGCAATGACGGCACCGCCCGTCAAATCGCCCGGCGTCAACTGATCAAAAATCTCGAGCGTGAACATGAGGCCGGCCGACGGTCCGCCGACGTTCGTCAGTTCGAACGAGACGTCCGGGTCCGTGCGCACGTCCTGGACGGGCAGCGGCTCATAAATCCCAAGCCCGACCCGGTCCCCGCTCCGGTCAATCGGTTGAATCAGCGTATCGACCTCACGTTCGCGACCGTCACGTTCAAGCGTGACAGAGACTTCATCGCCGGCTTCAAATGAGGCGACGCGTTCGATAAAGTCAAGGCGCGATGCGAACGATTGGCCATCGAGCGCCGTGATGATGTCACCCGGCTTCAAGACGTTCGCGGCGAGCGACCCCGTGATTGGGGCCGAGACGTACATGCCGTCAAACGTCACCGTCACATCGGCGTCCGCCAACTCATAGGCGTATTGAATCGCCGCTTGTTGCGACGACGACATCAACAACTCTTGTCTGCGTTCGTAGTCCGCCTCGCTTTCCCCGTCATACAGATAGCGGCTGGCCGGACTCGCCTCCGTGAACGGGGTGAACCAGCTGCCGACGAGCCAGAGCGGTGTCGCCCGGCGTTGCGAGATGGTCACCATCTTCAGTTCGCCCGGTTCTTTGTCCCCGCCCTCGACCGTCATGAACTCTTCGATCGTCGTCGCCTCGCCCGGATACGTGATGTAATACGGGAGGGGCACGAACAAGAAAATCAGGACGGCCACGAGCAGACCGAAACCGATTTTGAGCGACTTCATTGTCCGTGACTCACTTCATATTTTTGCCGCAACGCGAGTTCGACTTGCTCCGGGACGAGCTCGGCGACGGACGCCCCGTATTTGGCAACTTCTTTCACGATCGAGGAGCTGAGGAACGAGTACTGGCTGTTCGTCATCATGAACAACGTCTCCACGTTCTCATTCAACTTTTTATTGATCGATGCGATTTGAAGCTCATACTCGAAGTCCGAGACGGCACGCAGGCCACGGACGATGGTCGCTGCCTCACGCTTGGCAGCATATTCGACGAGCAAACCCCCAAACGCGTCGGCGGTGACGTTAGGCAAATGCGTCGTCACGTCACGAATGAGCGACAGACGCTCCTCCACGTTGAAGAGCGGTGCCTTGCTCGAGTTTTCGAGCACGGCGACGATGACTTCGTCGAAGATGGCCGCCGCCCGCTCGATGATATCTAAATGGCCGTTCGTAATCGGGTCAAAGCTCCCCGGGCAAATCGCGATACGTTTTGACATGTTCTCACTCCTCGGTCGCTGCATACTCGTAAAAGCTGATCGTAATCACGTCCGAGTAGCGTTGCACCTTGATTTTTTCCAACTGTCCGACTCGGTCCGGCAACATCACGTCGCTGCCGTGCTCGCAGACGACGACGCCGTTGTCCGTCAACAGCCGGTTCGTTTCAATGATTTCTAAAAACGGCACATGTTCTTCCGCATGATACGGAGGGTCCATGAAAATCAGTTTGAACGGCTGACCTTTGAGGACGAGTTGGTCGAGAACCGAGCGGGCGTCTTGTTGGAGCACCGTCGCTTTCGACTCGTAACGTGTCGTCTGCAAATTGTCTGTGACCGTCTGGACCGCCTTCCGTTGCTTGTCGACGAACACGGCATGGTCACACCCCCGGGACAACGCCTCGATCCCTAGACCGCCGCTCCCGGCGTATAGGTCAAGCGCATCGCCCCCGGCGAAATAAGGACCGATGATGTTGAACAACGATTCTTTCACTTTATCTGTCGTCGGTCGTGTGGCCGACCCCGGGACCGCCTTGAGCCGGGTCCCTTTTCGTTCTCCTGAAATCACTCGCATATCCGTTCTCCTTCACCACAAAAGATGAAGGCGGTACCGCCTTCATCTCTGTGTTATTTCTGCTTCGATTCATACGTTTCCGCGACGAACGGCCGCTCACTGCGGACGACCGCTTCGACGAACGGCAACGCGCTCACTTGTTCGAGAATCGCCTCATGTCCATCAAGGTCGGTATACAAGAAGGCGTACTTCTCCCGCTTTGACACGTAATACAGGTTCGCATAGCGACGCAACGCCTTCACTTGTTTCAACGATTGGACGTAGACGACGAACCCGATTCGACCATTCAACTCAAACGTCTCAGATGGCACATCCACAGCTTCCGCCTCCACAACTTCCTCCGCCTGAACATCCGCCTTCGTCGAAGAACGGGTTTCCGGTCGGGACTTTGATTTTTGGAGAAACCGAGAAGGCCAACAGCTCACTCACTTCCCCGAGCAGTTTATCTAAACTGCGTTCCGCTTTTTTAAATGCGGCCACTTCTGGCTGGACATCGAGACGCCGTTTGACGAGATGCATCTCTTTTTTAATGCGATCGTGGTCCGGGTGATGTTTCCCGAACCGCTGTACGTACTCGTAATCTTCTTTCATCCGCAAGAACTCACGTTCCACGATGCGCGCTTCCTCTGATTGGGCTCGCGCTTGTTTCGTGGCGATATATGTTTGGAACGACTCGCTCGCTTCAATCAAATCGGCTAACGATTCCGTTTGATCGAGCAGGGCGATCGTCTGTTCAGTAATAATCATGGCTTTCACCCTTTCTGCCATGATTTTAACACATTTGATTCCCTCTGTAAGCAATCGGCTTTATAATTGAACGTGACTGTCAAGCGTCCAACCAGAAAGGAAGTGAACAGGTGCGCACCTGCACCTCGCTATGAAAAAAGTCTCATTCAATATGATTCGCTCGGCCGGCATTAAAACCGACTATGCGAAACCTGAATATTATTACGACCAGCTCGATAAAGTAAGAGCAGCCGACCTCGTCTTGTTCCCTGAATATTGGATGGTCAACTCAATCATCTATGGACTCAACAAACCGATTTTCCCGTCCCCGGCCACGTATCATCTCGGACACGATAAGATCGAGATGACGCGCGCCTTCAAGGCAACGTTCCCGCACCGAATCCCGAAGACGCTCATCTACGGGAAAAACCCATATACAATCGAGCGTGTTTTGGAAGAGTTCGAGTATCCGTTCGTCGCCAAGACGGCCAAGTCGTCGATGGGACAAGGCGTCTGGCTCATCAAGCATGAACAGGATTGGCTCGAGTACGTCGACAAGCATGAGACGTTCTACGTCCAGCAATACATCCCGAACGACCGAGACCTGCGGATCATCGTCATCGGTGAAGAAGTCGTCGGTTCGTATTGGCGTGTCAGCGAGGCGTTCTTGAATAACGTCGCCCAAGGCGCCCAGTTCTCGTATGACGATATCCCGGAAGACGTCGTCGCGGAAGTGCTCGACATCGCCAAGACGCTCCACATCAATCACGCGGCCTTCGACGTCATCGTCGCCGACGGTGAATTTTACATTTTAGAGTTCAACGTTTTCTTCGGCTCAGAGGGACTCATGCCGCTCGGGGTAAGGCTTTCGGACAAGATCGCCCAATACCTCGATCCCCGCGCTTGAGGCGTTCATCTTTTTTTCACAATTTGAACACACGTTATTCCAAGAACGTTTTCGAATATGATATGATGACATATGAGGTTTATTAGGGAAAAGGGGGATTATGATGAAATTTGAGCAGTTCCACATCGAGGGAAAAGAGATCCGCTTCGGTTTGCTCGAGACGATCATGGATCATCATCATTTCATCCGTGAAGGCGCTTGGGACTATGAGCGTGCAACGTATGACATGAAGTACGAGAAACAATCGACAGGCGAAACGTTCTACCTTCGCTTACCGGTATATGCAATCGAAGGCCAAATCGAGGACCGTCATGCGGTCGTCAAAATGTTGACACCGATTCTCGGAAAACATTACTACCCGCACGGCGTCGAGTACGACGAAGAGTTCCCAGAAGAAATCGTCCGTGATTGCGAGCGTCGTCTAGCCGCACTCGCTGAGACACTCGAAGTAAAACCCCTTGCATAAGCGAAGGGGTTTTTCTTATGGACACATATAACGAACCGAGGTAAGCATCGGCAGAGCAGATTACGCCGACAAGTCCTCTGATTGGATGATGGTGCAGCCCTTTCCCTCGTAATACGCGATCATGTCGTCGATTTTCTTCAAGTCATAGCTCGTGATGCAATCCGACAGGACGCTGACCGTATAGTCGGATTTCCGCAGATTGTAACACGTCGACTTCACACAGGCGGTCGCATCGGCACCGGTGATATAGAACGTGTCGATGCCATGCTGTTCAATGAACGCCGCGAACGCCTCGCTCGTCAAGGCGTTGCCCTTGTATTTGGTGAATACGTGATCGGACACGATCTTCAAATCTGGCGCTAATTCCGCCCCGCGCGTCCCGGTTTTGAACGTTCTTGTCCCCGCGGATAAGTTCTCATGTCGGATATAGACGACGGGAATCCCCTTGTCGACCGCCCAATCGATCGATGTGTTGATGTTGTCGATGACCGCTTTGTAATTTTTCGTGATGTCATTTTGAATGTCGATGACGACCAATGCTTGCTGTTGCATCTGATTTCCCCCTCGATGAGTCGCGTATCGTGACTACTGCCTTCATCATACCAGAGTTCGTTATTGGAAAATATAGACAACAATCATCATCAACAAACGAAAAAGGGAGGACCCGCCGAGGGCCTCCCTTTTGTCATGTCGCGATGACGTTGAGCGTCACATCGACTTGTCCGAGCAACAAGTCGAACTGGTCGCGCACGTATCGATATAAGCGTTCAGCCTCAACGAGTGAGACGGGTGCAACGATTTGATAATCGTATCGCTCTTTCGAGACGGACACGACCTTCACTTCACGCAATCCGAATTCGATTGCACTGCAAGCAATCAAATCCTCAATCGCCCGCTCAGCGATCGTCACATCTCCATAGGAATAATCATTTCCGATGACAGCCATCGTATCATTCATCTTCTTCACTCCTTTTCTGCCGCGAGTACTAACACGTCCTCCATAATGGTTTCGATATCGACGGGTTTTTCTCCTGCCGTGGCCATTTGGGCGACCGCACGGACGTCGTGCTGACGGTCGATGATATACATCGTCGTCGCATGCGTGACGAGTCCGCTGTTCGCTTTCGAATAATAGAATTGAAGCTGACGCGTGATGCGGTCGATATCGGCCTGGTCACCGGTCAACATCTTCCAACCCGTTGGTTCGGCTTGGAATGCCTCCCCGTAATTCTCTAGGACCGGCACCGTATCGACTTCAGGGTCGACAGTGATGGCGACGAGCTCGACGTCCGTCCCGTACAAGTCGTTCGCTTTCAACTCTTGCTCAAGCTTCATGAAGTCACGCAACGTGAGCGGGCAGATGTCCGGACAGTTCGTATAGAAGAACGTGACGATTTTGACTTTGCCATTGTCCGAATTGTACGACTGACCGTCGAGCGCATTCGTCAACGTGAACGGGGTCGGCTCTTGGATGACGGGCAAGTCCTCTTCTTTAAAGAATAAGAAGTACGAGGCCACACCGATTGCCACCAGAATGGCGACCGTCAAGCCGACCGTCATATAGCTGTTCCGTTTCATGCTCATCCCCCTCTCTCGATTCACCCACCGATAATGGCACGGAAGACGTTTGTCGTCTCACCCGGGTCATAGGCGACATAAAGGAGGACGTATACCATCACGCCTGTAATCGCTGTGAAAAACCAGACGACCGAGGCTTTCGGTCCGATTTTACGGTGTTTCTCGACTTTATTTTTATAGCCGAGGTAAAG
This sequence comes from Exiguobacterium chiriqhucha RW-2, assembly GCF_000416965.1. Lineage (GTDB taxonomy): Bacteria > Bacillota > Bacilli > Exiguobacteriales > Exiguobacteriaceae > Exiguobacterium > Exiguobacterium chiriqhucha. The sequence goes on along the minus strand of NZ_ATCL01000020.1, from coordinate 281,574 downwards.
CGTGATCAATCCGAGGACCCCACCTGTCGTCGCGAGCAGGATATGGAAAATCATGAACGCCAAATAATAAGGCTTCACTGAATCCGGTCCCCCGAAGGCGGTATTGCCGACGAAAATCGTCCGTGAGACGTAGAGAATGAAGAATGTCGTCGCGGCGATCGCGGCGGCCGTCATGACTTTCTTATGTTTGTCGACGTTGCGGCGATCGCGCGCAATGATCGTCCATCCGATTGCGACTAAAATAGCACTGATGACAATGAATGTCACACTGATCAAGGCAAGATAGTTCATCGTAGTTTCCCCTTTGATTTAGTTCATTTTTTCTCTTTTGGTTCTTGCGGTGTGAACGACATGCCTTCGTCAAGCGCAAGCGATTTCGTCCGGCGCACCCAACCGAAGAACGTCCAGCCGAAGAAGAAACCGTATACGACTTCTTGACCGAGCTTCATCAATACCCCGCCGAAGCGTTGGTCTTCAAGAGCGCTGTTCGTCGCTCCCATGAGCGCATTCAAATCGAGACCCGACACATCGCCGTTCGGCATACAGTAGCCGAGCACCGTTGCGAACGTCTCCGCGTCCGTATAGGCGTCATACAAGATGCCTTGGCTGAAGATGATGAACGCACAGGCAGGTGTCAAGAGCACACCGTTCGCGATGATGTACACCATCCGCTTCAAATCTGACATCCCTTCCTCTTCTTCTGAGAGGAACGGTGCGATGACCGGATACCACATCGTCAAACTGAAGACGACGAGGGCGCCGTGGAAGATGCGATGCACACCATAGTTCGTCAAGACGTAGTCAAAGATGAATGGCATGTGGTAAAACGTGAACAATGCATTGAACAAAACGAGTGCGATCAAAGGTTTTGTCATAAACTTGAGCGTCGGCCCAATCACCTTATAGCTAAATAATTTCTCGAACACCCAATACGGCATCCCGTACACGACGAGCGCCGGTGCGAGCACATAGACGAGCACCATCTGCAACATGTGCACCGAGAAGATGATGTGTGCAAGGACATCGACCGGACTTCCGAAGCCGATGTAATACAATAAAATGGCGGATAACATGCTGAACTTTTGTAGTAACGTGGTCGACTCGTACCCTCGCTTCGCCATTTTCTCTGTGACGACCGCATAGAGGACGTACAACCCTACCATCAACAATCCGAACCATGGACTCCAAAGTGTCATCCAATCGAACTGTTTGAGTAGCTCTGATGTATTCCAGAGCATCCCTTCACCCCTTTTCTTTCTCTCCCAAACCGATGAAACCGTTCACTTCAAGATTACTATTCCTTTATTTTTGAAGTAAAGCAAAAAGGACTGAATCATCTGTGTTTCCACAGATGTTCAATCCTTTGTCACATTTACCAAATGAGCAAGCGAAGTGCAGCGACTGTAATGATGGCGACAAAGATGCCAAGCCACATCATTCCGACGATCCACGTGTTGCCACGGTTGTTCATATGCATGAAGATATACAGCTGCAAGAACACTTGGATGATGGCGAGGATGATTAAGAAACCACCTGCTGCCCACACCGGCATGAGTTCAGCGTATACGGCGCCGAACGCGACAAATGTGAGCAAGATCATCATCGCGAAGCTGATCAACTGGAGTTGATATTCGCGGCGTGACTCGGCTTTTACTTCGAGCTCTAACTGTTTGTGCGATTCGTTGATTGGTTGTTTTTCCATGTTAGCTCACCATCCCTAAGAGGTAGACGATTGAGAAGATGAAAACCCAGACGACGTCGATAAAGTGCCAGTATAGGCTCGACACGTAAAACTTCGGTGCGTTGTACACATCGATCGGACGGTTCCAGTTGCGAATTAACAACGTCGTGATCCAAAGTAGACCGAACGTGACGTGCGCGCCGTGGAAACCGACGAGCGTGTAGAACGCAGATCCGAACGCGCTCGACGTGAACGTGTGACCGATATGGTAGTAGTGGATGAACTCGTAAATCTCAGCTCCAAGGAAACCTGCCCCGAGGAGAAGCGTGATCACCAACCAAAACTTCATGCGGCCTGGATTGTTCGCTTTCATGTTCATCATGGCGAGAACACTTGTGAGCGAACTTGTGAGGAGGAGCATCGTCATTAAGAAGACGAGCCCCATCTCAAAGATATTGTACGAACGAAGTTCCTCTGGCGCACCAGAGTTGAGTAGACCGACATACGTTCCGAAGAGCGAGGCGAAGAGAACGGTCTCTCCACCGAGGAAGAACCAGAAGGCTACATATTTATTTTTCCCTTCCAGCGTGGCTTTCTCTGGATTGGCCGGAATTCCGGTCACCGGGTGTTTTTCGACTGCATGTGCCATTTATTGGTCTCCTTTCTCACGAATCGCTTTCAAATCCGCTTCGATCTTCGATTTTGGAATGTAGAAGCCATGATCGTCAATCCATGAACGGAGGAACATCGACACGAATGTGATGAGCAATCCGATCACGATGAGCGACCAACCGACAACCGCGTTATCCATTTGGAAAATCGCTCCGAGTCCGGCGATGAACAAGCCGAGTGACATGAAGAACGGGATAATCGAGTTGTTCGGCATATGGATGTCTGCTACTGGTTCAGCGACAGATACCCGTTTGTTGCCCGCCATCTTCTCGAGCCAGAACGTATCGAGACCTTTGACAAGCGGTGTTTGTGCAAAGTTGTACTCTGGAGTCGGTACAGGAAGCGTCCACTCCAATGTACGTCCATCTTCCCAATGGTCCGGCTTGACGCGTTGTTTCGACAAGAATGCTTTCACAACAGCGACGAGCAAGACGATCGTCGACACACCCATGAAGAAGGCTCCGATTGTCGACAGCAAGTTCATCGTCTCAAACCCTTGGTTCGGAAGGTATGTGAAGACGCGGCGTGGCATCCCGAACAATCCGAGGAAATGTTGCGGGAAGAACGTCAAGTGGAACCCGATGAAGAACAACCAGAACTGCCAGTAGCCAAGCTTCTCAGAGAGCGCTTTGCCGAACATGAGCGGGAACCAGTAGTAAAGTCCTGCAAATAGACCGTAGACAACTCCACCTACGATAACGTAGTGGAAGTGAGCGACAACGAAGTAACTATCGTGGTACTGATAGTCGGCCGGTGCGACCGAAAGCATGACCCCTGTCATTCCCCCGACGAGGAATGATGGAATGAATGCGACCGAGTAGAGCATCGCGACGTTGAACTTGATTTGTCCGCCCCATAGTGTGAACAACCAGTTGAAGATTTTGACCCCTGTCGGAACGGCGATGGCCATTGTTGCGACAGCGAAGATCGAGTTGGCGACCGGTCCAAGACCGACCGTGAACATGTGGTGGACCCAAACCATGAATCCTAGGAAACCGATGAGCATCGTTGCGAAGACCATCGTTGTATAACCGAATAGGCGTTTACGAGCGAATGTCGGAATAATTTCCGAGAAAATACCGAACGCCGGTAAAATCAAGATGTATACTTCCGGGTGTCCGAAGATCCAGAAGAGGTGTTCCCAGATGACTACGTTACCGCCGGCTGCCGGGTCGAAGTAAACGGCCCCGAACAAGCGTTCGAACATCAACATGAACAATCCGACTGTGAGCGGTGGGAACGCGAAGACGATCAACGCCGAAGCGACGAACGTCGTCCACGTGAAGAGCGGCATCCGCATGAGTTTCATACCTGGAGCACGCATGTTCAAAATCGTGACGAGGAAGTTAATCCCGGCCATGAGTGAACCGAAACCTGAAATTTGAAGACCAAGGGCGTAGAAGTCGACCCCTGATGCTTCCGGTTGTGTCGAGAGCGGCGCGTACGCCGTCCAGCCTGCGTTCGGCGCTGCGCCGAAGAACCAGCTAAGGTTCAACATGACACCACCGAAGAAGAACAACCAGAATCCGAGTGAGTTAATGAACGGGAACGCGACATCTCGTGCCCCGATTTGAAGTGGTACGACGGCGTTCATGAATCCGAATAACATCGGCATGGCCGCTAGGAAGATCATCGTCGTCCCGTGCATCGTAATCAATTGGTTGAACGTTTCGCCGCTGACGAAGTCGTTCATCGGACGAACGAGTTGCCACCGAATAAGTAATGCTTCAATTCCACCGAGAAGGAGGAAGAAGATTCCTGAGAACAAATACAAAATACCGATTTTTTTGTGGTCAACCGTCGTAACCCAATCCATGATGCCATTGTATTTACGCGGTTGCTGCAATGCAGTGGTCTGTGCCACGTGAAATCCCCCTTTTCCCGTTAGTCAATCTTCTGATCGTACAAGAAGTCAACGAGTGCATCTAACTCTTCATCACTGATTTGGCCTTCACCGAAGCCAGGCATGAGCGCGCCTTGTTTCAATTCTTGAGGATCACGAATCCATTCTTTCAATTTCTCTTCGTTGTTTTCAAGATAACCAGCTAACTTTTCGCGATCGCCGAAGTTTGTCAGACTAGGCGCGACTTTCCCGCCGCCGTGACAGCTCAAGCAGCTCTCGACGTAAACGGCCTCACCTGTCGTCAAGTTTTGGTTATCGGCAACAAGTTTTTCTGTGTTCGCGTCTTGCTGTGCTTTCATGTCTTCGAGCCATTTGTCGTAATCTTCTTGTTCGAGTGCGATGACTTTGAAGTCCATGAGCGCGTGTGACGGTCCGCAAAGCTCGGCACATTTCCCGAAGAACGTACCTGGTTCATTTGCATGCAACCACATTTCGTTATCAAGGCCTGGGTTCGTGTCCGTTTTACCAGATAAAGCCGGTACCCAGAACGAGTGGATGACGTCTTTCGATGTCAAGTTGATGCCGACACGTTTGCCGACCGGGATGACAAGTTCTTGTCCCGTGACGACGCCTGCGTTCGGATATTCAAACTCCCACCAGTACAAGTTAGCCGTAACATTGATTTCTTCTTCTTTTTTCGCTTCTTTCGCTTTCGCGAGTTCGACAGTCGTCGTGATTGTCGGTACAGCGAGAATGATGAGCAAGATGATTGGCACGACTGTCCAAATCATCTCGAGCGTGCTGCTTCCTTCGACTTGCTTCGGAATCGAATCGTCTTTACGACGGAACTTCATGAGCACGTAAACGTAAATGATCGATACGATGACGAGTACGAAGAGCATAAGTACCAAACTGATGATAATGATCCGGAGCTGAATTTCAGCGCCTTCTCCCATCGGCTTCAATGCAGACAATCCCTCAACGCCGCACCCTGATAATAGCAGTGCGAACATCATCATCGGGACGATGCCAAACAGAAGCTTTTTAAATGATTTCACAACAATCCCCACTTTCTCCCAAAATGATGTGTAATGGTTTCTATATAGTGAGTGTGATTACGCTAGTGCTGCCGTCAAAATCAGCGCGACAATCCACACGACTAAATAAATTAATGAATAAAAGAACATTTTGTTTGCCCACTTGATTTCATCCTCGGCTTTAAAACCTTTCAACCCGAGATATAACCAGTAGCCCCCAAGACCGGCTGCAATGATTACGTAGACTAACCCGTAATGCATGAACAAGAGCGATGCTGGAATCAGCGTCGCAATCCACCAGATGATTTGACGCTTTGTAATCGCAAAGCCGTTGACGACCGGTAGCATCGGAATGCCGGCCGCTCGATACTCCTCGACACGCCGCATGGCGAGCGCGAGGAAGTGTGGCGGTTGCCACAAGAACATGACGAGGAACATGAGCCACGCGTCGATATGAAGCGCAGGATCGATGGCTGCCCAACCGATGAGCGGCGGTACCGCTCCGGAGATGCTGCCGACGACCGTGTTCAACGTGTGCGTCCGTTTAAGCCACATCGTATAAATGACGACATAAAAAAATGCCCCGATTAAACCGAAGACTGCTGCCACATACGAGACGATCAATAAGAGCAATGTCCCGATCGCAAGCTGCGTTAATCCAAGGAGCAAAATCCGTTCTCCTGAAATTTTACCGGTGACACTCGGCCGATTGTCTGTACGTCCCATCAAGTAATCGATATCACGGTCCACGAAGTTGTTTAGGTAACAACTCCCGGAGATGACGAGTGCGCTTCCTAACATCGTTAATAAGAGCTGCGGCCAAACCTCAAATAAATAAAAGACTGGCGTATCACTCTGATATGTTGCTGCTACAAAGAAACCGGCGAATACCAACAACAAGTTGGCGCGAACGATTCCCATTTTTGCCAGAGCAACATAGTCGCGGAACGAGGCGGATTCTGTATATTCTACTTCTGCCATTGTTCCTGGGTTGACTTTTGTCATACTGACCCCCCTACTAATCACGAAATCCACGTATTCTTTTCACAGAAAAAACACAATATGAACAAAGTTCACCTAACTCATAACAAAGATACCATATTTTCAAAAAGAATACGTCGTTTATGCTTGTAAAATAGCTAGTTTTTTGTGACAAACGTGTGATAATTGTCACAGTAAAAACGCCATGTTAATACTAGAATAACGATTTTGATAGCGATTGCAAGCTTTTCCGTTTCGTTTTTACGACGTAAAGCCGTATAATAAGTATGGCGAAAAAAATATAAACTTACAAGGCACAATTCTAGTGATTTTTCTCAAAAGCAGGTGGAAACGAATGCATAAAAAACTCGCACTATTTTCAGCGCTCGTCACGCTCGGGATGATGCTCGTCCTGATCATGGGTGGAACCGTGACAAAGACGGACTCCGGCGACGGGTGCGGAACGGATTGGCCGCTCTGCCACGGGAAACTGATCCCGACCAATCCGAGCGTCGAAACGATGATCGAGTACAGTCACCGTGTCGTCTCTGGCATCGAGGGACTGCTCATCATCGCCTTGACGATTTGGACGTTTGCGGTCGTCAAGAACCGGTATGATGTCAAAGTGTTCGCGTTCCTCGCGTTCATTTTCATGCTCATCCAATCGATTATCGGTGCCGGGGCCGTCATTTGGCAACAATCGGACGCGATTCTCGCGCTCCACTTCGGCATCTCGCTCGTCTCGTTCGCATCGCTGCTCATCTTGACGATTCTCTTGTTCGAAGGGGAACGCGTGCATCGGGCCGTCTCCGAACGGTTGAAGGTTCATCTTTACGGCTTGACGATTTATACGATGGTCGTCGTCTATACGGGCGCTTACGTCCGTCACCTCGGCGCGACATACGCCTGTGTCGGCTGGCCGATTTGTGACCAGAACGTGTGGACGTTCGAGTCGTACGTCCAAATGGGGCACCGTATCATGGCCGGATTGCTCGTCTTCTATACGTTATACGTCCTCTACTTGGCACGTCGGGAGACGAACCGCCTCGTCGAGAGCGGCATGTGGGCCTCGCTGTTCTTCATCCTGCTTCAAGTCGGCACGGGTGCGTGGATCGTCCTTGGGGGACACGCCACGTACGTCCCGCTTCTCCACGCCTTCTTGATTACCTGCTATTTCGGGATTATCTCGTACTTGGCATATCATGCGTATCGGAGTCAGAAACAGACGACCGAGGCCGCACGACAACAATCCATTTAATCACGTACACAAAAAGGAGCGAGGGCATCGCTCCTTTTTTTGATGCCTATTTACTGCGCGTCCTTGAACCGCTCGAGTGCCCGGGCACGCGCTTCCTTATGGTCGACGATTGGGTCGACGTATCCATCCCGCTCGGTCAAGTCAGGGAAATGAATCGCTTTTTTGTCGAGATTCGCGAGTTCGGGCACGTACTTCCGGATGAACGTCCCGTCCCCATCGAACTTCTCGGACTGCGTCGTCGGATTGAAGATACGGAAGTACGGCACCGCATCCGTCCCGACCGAAGCCGCCCATTGCCAACCCCCGATATTCGAGGCTGCTTCATAGTCGATCAGCTTCTGTTCGAAATAGCGTTCCCCTTTCCGCCAGTCGATCATCAGATGCTTCGACAAGAACGAGGCGACAATCATGCGAAGCCGGTTATGCATCCAGCCCTTCTCATTCAATTGCCGCATCGCCGCGTCGACGATCGGGTAGCCCGTCTTTCCGTCACACCACGCCTGGAAGTTCTCGTCATCGTTCTCCCAATCGAGATGCTTATACTTGTCGTTGAACGGACGGTCTTTCAGTCCCGGGAATTGGACCATGATCATATAGTAAAATTCACGCCATAACAACTCATCGTAATATGTGTCGCGTCCGCTCGATTTCGGCGCCTTCAACACCGCTTCCGTCACGGTCCGGATGGAGAGCACCCCGGTCCGGAGATACGGAGACAGACGGCTCGTGCCGGCGATGGCCGGGATGTCGCGGTCTTCATCGTACGCATCGATCCGATTCGCGACGAAGTCGCTCAAACGACGTTTGGCTGCTGCTTCGCCGAGCGCTTTCCACGCATGCTCACAGCGATCGAACTGACGCTTCAATTCGACCGGGACTTCATGCCCTGTCGTCACGTGACGCTTCAACGCATTCACGTCGACCTCATACGGCGCGGGCGGCGCCTCGGCATAGGCTGCTTTTTTAAATGGCGTGTATACCTTATACGGATCGCCGTCTTTTTTCGTGAACGCATTCGGGGCGAACAAATGGCGGTCGAGCAGGCGGATGACTTTGACCGCTTCCCCGAGCGCCTGGATGACGGCTTCGTCCCGCTGTTTGAACGGTTCGACATACTCGGCGTTGAAGTAGAGCACATCGAGCTCACCGAGCGCTTCGACGAACTGTTCGGCCGTATCGGCCACGATGACCCGAAGTCCGAGCCCGCGTTCTTCCAACTCGTCCATGAATTGACGCATCGTCGCGAAAAAGTAATCGTGGCGCGTCTCGAACGGCTCGCAATAGTTAGGGTTGAGCCAAAAAACGAACTCCATCTCATCGTCGGAATCAGCGTCTTTCAAGGCCCGGTGTAACATATGATTATCTGTCAATCGAAAATCCGATCGAAACCAGCATACTCGTCTCATCTCTCCCACTCCTATCTAAAAAAGAAGCATAGCGCGGCTATGCTTCTTTTCATTATACAAACTCAATCAATAAGTCGTCACTTTGGATTGTGTCGCCTTCTTTAATATGGACCGCTTTGACTTCTCCGTCTTGCGCGGCTTGGACCGTCGTCTCCATCTTCATCGCTTCCGTGACGAGGAGCTGTTCCCCGCGGTGGACACGGCTACCCGGTTCGACGAGCACTTTCAACACTGAACCTGGCATCGAAGCGCCGACTTGTTTCGGGTTCGCCCGGTCTACTTTCGGACGGCTCGTCGTCGCCGACTTCACGTTCACGTCTTTAATCTCGATTTCACGCGGGACGCCGTTCATCTCGTACGAGACGAGACGGATGCCGTCCTCGTTCGCCGCACTGATTTGAACGAGTTTGATGATGAGTGTCTTCCCGGTCTCGATTTCAACTTGAATCGTCTCACCGACGTTCAATCCGTAGAAGAACGTCAACGTGTCAAGCACCGATACATCCCCGTACGTCGTCGAATGCGTGACATAGTCTTCAAACACTTTCGGATACAATGCGTTCGAGAGCAATTCGAAATCTGTTACCGGACGATCGAGTTTCTCGAACAGTTTCGACTGGGCCGCTTCAAAATCATACGGCTCAATCAACTTACCTGGACGTACGTCAAGCGGCTTCTCACCTTTAAGAATCGCTTGCTGGACATCGGTCGGGAACCCTCCTGGAGGCGTCCCGAGTTCGCCGCGCATCATCTCGACGACCGAATCCGGGAAGTCGAGTTGGTGACCGCGGTCAATCACATCTTGTTCGCTCAAGTTATGCTGGACCATGAATAGCGCCATGTCGCCGACGACTTTCGACGACGGAGTCACTTTGACGATATCCCCGAACAACATGTTGACACGGGCATACATCGACTTCACTTCGCTCCAACGGTCACCCAATCCGACCGCTTTCGCTTGTTGCTGCAAGTTCGAGTACTGTCCGCCCGGCATCTCGTGCTCATATACCGACGGGTTCGAAGCGCGCATGTCGCTCTCGAACGGCTCGTAGTTATGACGCACGTCTTGCCAGTAATCGCTGATGACCTCGTAATGCTTTGCATCGATTTTCGGTTGACGCGCGTGATGGTCAAGCGCATAAATCAAGCTGCCGCCTGAAGGCTGTGACGTCATCCCCGACATCGAGCTCGCAGCCACGTCGACGATATCGACGCCCGCATCTGTCGCCCGGGCGTAAGTGAAGATCCCGTTGCCCGACGCGTCGTGCGTATGCAAGTGGATCGGCAAGTCGACGGCATCTTTCAATGCCGAGACGAGCGCGTACGCCGATTCCGGTTTGAGCAGGCCGGCCATGTCCTTGATGGCAAGGATGTGAGCCCCGCTCGCTTCAAGTTTCTTCGCCAAGTCGACGTAATACGGTAAGTGGTATTTCGGACGGCTACCGTCATACAAGTCACCCGTATAACAAACCGCTGCCTCGGCGACTTTGCCGGTCGGTAACGTCGCGTCAATCGCGAGTTGAATCGACTCGAGGTTGTTCAAACTGTCAAAGATCCGGAACACGTCGACGCCGGCATAGGCCGCTTCGTGGACGAATTTCTCGATGACGTTGTCGGCATAGTTCTTATACCCGACGGCGTTGGCACCGCGGAGCAACATTTGAATCAACACGTTCGGCATCTTCTCACGGAGACGCATGAGGCGTACCCAAGGGTCTTCTGAGAGGAAGCGATAGGCGACGTCGAACGTGGCCCCGCCCCATGCCTCGACCGAGAACAGCTCCGGCATGAGCTTGCTCGTCGGTTCGGCGATATTGATGATGTCTTGCGTCCGCATCCGTGTCGCGAGCAGAGACTGGTGCGCGTCGCGCATCGTCGTATCCGTCAATAACAGTTCGGGCTGGCGCTTAATCCAGTCGGCGAGGCCATCCGGACCAAGTTCCGTCAAAATCTGTTTCGTGCCCGGTTTGGCTTCAGCCGGCAGGTCTTGCGGAATCCGGACCGAGCGGCTGATCGGCTTGTCTTTCAAACCGACGCCCGGGAATCCGTTCACCGTGACATCGCCGATATAGTTGAGCAATTTCGTCCCGCGGTCTTTCCGTTTCGGGAAGACGAACAGTTCCGGCGTCTCATCGATGAACGACGTGTTATAGTCGCCGCTGATGAAGTTCTGATGCTTCATCACGTTGATTAAGAACGGGATGTTCGTCTTGATGCCACGAATCCGGAACTCGTTCAAGTTACGGACCATCTTCGAAGCGGCCTGTTCGAACGTCATGCCATGTGTCGACAGCTTCACGAGGAGCGAATCGTAATATGGTGAAATCTCGGCACCGACGTAGGCGTTCCCACCGTCAAGTCGGACACCGAAGCCGCCCGGAGAACGGTAGGCCATGATTTTACCGGTATCCGGCATGAAGTTGTTGGCCGGGTCTTCCGACGTGACACGAGATTGGATTGCGTAACCGAGCAATTTGATATCTTCTTGTTTCGGCATGTGGATGACGTCGCCGTGGAGCGACTCACCTTGCGCGATCATGAGTTGCGTCTGGACGATATCAAAACCAGTCACCATCTCGGTGATCGTATGCTCGACTTGAATGCGCGGGTTGACTTCGATGAAGTAGAACGACTCGTCTTCCGTGACGAGGAATTCGACCGTACCGGCATTGATGTAGCCGACATGGCGCATCAGTTTCACGGCTGCGTCACAGATGGCTTGACGCGACGCATCCGATAACGTCACACAAGGTGCGACTTCGACGACTTTTTGGTGACGACGCTGAACCGAACAGTCACGTTCGAACAAGTGAATGATGTTCCCGTGGTCATCCCCGAGGATTTGGACCTCGATGTGTTTCGGGCGTTCCACTAGTTTTTCTATGTACACTTCGTCTGAACCGAACGCTTGCTTCGCTTCTGACTTGGCACGTTCAATCAAATCTTTCATCTCGGCTTCCGTACGGATGACGCGCATCCCGCGGCCGCCTCCGCCCATCGCGGCTTTGACCATGAGCGGGAAGCCGTGCTCGTTCGCAAAGTCTAAAGCGTCCTCATAAGACGTGAGTGGTCCGTTCGAACCTGGAATGACCGGGAGTCCGGCTGCGATCGCACTTTGACGGGCCCGAACTTTATCCCCGAACGCATGAAGGTGCGATTCGTTCGGACCAACGAAGATGATGCCTTCTTCACGGCAACGACGTGCGAGTTCGATATTCTCAGACAAGAATCCGTAACCTGGATGAATCGCGTCAGCCCCCGACTGTTTCGCGATGCGGATCACGTCCTCGATATCGAGATAGGCGTCAATCGGTTTTTTATCGAGACCAATCAAATAAGCTTCATCCGCTTTAAAGCGGTGTAACGAGCCGCTGTCTTCTTGAGAATAGACGGCGACCGTGCGCATCCCTAATTCAGTGGCGGCACGGAACACGCGAATGGCGATTTCACCACGGTTGGCTACGAGTAATTTGCTAATTGATTTCAACATAAATCCCCCCATTTAAGTAGTTCAATCCTTTTTACCTTACAACATGCAATGATGAACTTTGAACGTTTTCTGCGGATTTCTCCCGAATTTCTGCCCGTTTCGTCGCTTCCCGGTGCCGATTTCGCATCGAGATGCTACTGAGCACACCGAGAATCCCCATCGTCATGATGAGTGACGTCCCGCCGTAACTGACGAGCGGGAGCGTGACACCTGTACCCGGGAACCAACCGGACATGGCACCGATATTGATTCCGGTCTGGACCATGATTTGAGCGGCGATGCCGAACGAGACGAACATCGCGAAATGACTATCGCTATGGTTGGCGATATTGACGGCCCGGAAAGCGATGAAGAACAGCAAGGCGAGGACGACGACGACCCCGATAAAGCCGAGCTCTTCAGCAATGATGGACATGATATAGTCCGTCTCCGGTTCCGGCAAGTACCCATACTTCTGATAACTGTTCCCGAGACCGACGCCGGTCAAGCCCCCATGGACGATCGAGATGATCGACATGAGCAATTGGTGCCCGTAGCCTTCAGGGTCCATGAATGGATTGAAGACGACTTCGATTCGGCTGCGCTGGTTCTCCGAGAAGATTGTCGTGAACATCAGATAGACAAGTCCAAACCCGGCGAGCACAGCAGGCACGATGATCCGAAGCGGCGCCCCGACGGCAAGCCACATGAGGAACATGATGGCCCCGAGGACGAACAAGCCCCCCATATCCGGCTGTCCGTTGATGGCGATGGCGTATGGGAAAAAGAAGTAGATGACCGGTATCATGAAGAATGCACCAAACTGAGCCCGGATTCCTTTTTTAGTGATAGCGGCTCGCCCTAGTCGACCAGGCAACCCTTTCAGCTCCCCATTCCACAACTGGTGATAATAGTTGGCGAGCAGTAGAATCAACACGAATTTGGCGATCTCGACCGGTTGAATCGTAAAGCTGCCGATGATGAGCCAGGCGCGCGCCCCGTTGAGCGGTGGCATCGCCCACGTGATGAACAACAGTACGACCGATACGAAATAGAGGCCGTACAAAATATTAGGTTTTCTAAAGTTCTCATAGCGGAACATCGTCGCAATGAAGTAGACGACAATCCCGATTCCTGCGTAGACGAGTTGGCGATAGAACAAGCCGCTGTTCGCGTAATCGCCGCGATTCCACACGCTCGCACTATAAATCATGATCGAACTGATTCCGACGAGCATGAGCACTGCAATGAACAACGAGAAATCAAAATACCGAAACCGAGTTTTCATGTTTTCACTTCCTTATGTACAACAATCACTGACCCATTATAAAAAAATACTCAAACAGCGCCGCTTGCACAGTTTGAGTATAAGGTTCATAAATCTGAAGCTTCCGCGAGGGCGGACAGCTTTTGTTCCAATGAATCGAGCAGTCCTTTACCTTCAATGTCTGAAATGAGTCCAAGACGGACCGCAAAATCAATTTGGCGTGATAGACCGAACATATGTGTATCAAGCACCTCTTCATAAAGCGGGCACTTCGGCATTTTTAGGTTTTCTAACTGCACTTCAATCAAACAACGGATTTTTTCTGCGTCTGCCTCTAATAGTTGAAGCGCTTGCTCCCGTTGGACTGCAGCCAAATTTGTCGCCACTACGACCCCTCCTCCGTACAATGACAGACTGTTTGTCATAACTCAACTGTACATTATATTTCATCATAATTCAATGAACAGTCTGGATTCGCGGCGAGTTTCTCGCAGTTTCCCTTTTTCTGAGAAAGAGCTGTATAATGTACAGTGTATTGTGAATAAAGGGGGCGTATCCATGATTTTTCCACTAGACGGAGCGGTTCGTCACGCGCTGACGATCGACCCGACCGTATGGATTTTTGATGACCGCAAGCGAAACGTCGAGGATCTCGACCGCGCGGTAGAAAGTGACAACGACGCATACTATGCCAAGATGGGGAAGGCATGGGATGACGGCTTGACGCAAGGGTCACGCGTCGACCATAACAAACCGATGTCTCGGGCTGATAAGGATGCGGCGCTGCGCGACTCGTTCGCGATGCCGTTCGCGCCATTCCTTCAAAATGCCGAACCGATCGCCACGGCGACGCACGTCAGTTTTTATGGGGAGACGGTGCTCACGTTGCCAATCGACGAGGCCAGAAGCGTTTACTTACAGTTCTCTCGAGACGGAAAAGTACTCGCGGACGGTCCGGTGTACGTCTTGCACAATCAACAAGTATGGCGTGGTGTCCATCACATCGCCGTGCGAACAGAAGCATGATAGAGAAGGCACAGCGCCTTCTCTTTTTTTAGACTTTTTACTTCATAAAGTGTAACATATAGGGTATCGAAAAACTTCAATCTCGAAAGGTCGTGACGCTTACGTACCCTTTATGGAAGAAAAACTTAATCATTGTCTGGATCGGTAGCTTTTTGACGGCGGCCTCGATGAGTCTAGTCCTACCGTTCCTCCCCTTGTTCATCGAAGAACTCGGGGTCACCGATCCCGACCAAGTCGTTACGTGGTCCGCGGTCGCATTCGGCGCCACTTTCCTCGTGGCTGCCATCGTCTCCCCGCTGTGGGGACGGCTCGCCGACCAAAAAGGCCGCAAATTGATGCTCATCCGCGCTAGTCTCGGTATGGCCGTCGTCATGACGCTCATCAGTTTCGTCCAAGACGTGTATCAGCTCGTCGGTTTACGGCTCTTAATGGGTGCCGTATCCGGATTTATCTCGGCGGGGATCACCCTCGTCGCTTCACAAACGCCTAAAGAGAAAAGTGGCTGGGCGCTCGGCACACTGTCGACCGGTGGCATCACCGGCGGACTCCTCGGTCCCTTGATTGGAGGACTCCTCGCAGACTTGATTGGGCTTCGACCCGTTTTTCTCTTGACCGGCAGTGCCTTATTCATCACGTTCCTCATCACACTCGTGTTCGTCAAAGAGGACTTTGTGCCGGTGGCGCGCGAGCGGCTTGATTCGACGCGATCGATGATCGCCTCGCTCCGTAACCCGCAACTCATATTTAGTCTGTTTCTGACGACGTTCTTAATCACGTTCTCGGCCCAATCGATTGGCCCGCTGTTGACGCTGTATGTCCGGGAATTGAACCCGTATACGACGTCGCTCGCCTTTATCGCAGGGATCGTCGCGTCAGCTCCTGGTGTGGCCGCCCTCATTTCCGCACAACGTCTCGGTCGGCTCTCCGACCGCTACGGGGCCGAACGCATCCTGTTCTGGGCGCTCATCGTCTATAGCGCCTTCTTGATTCCACAGGCATTCGTGACGTCGACGACACAACTCGTCATCATGCGATTCGGCCTCGGCTTCGCCACGGCGGCACTCATGCCGTCGGTACAGTCGTTACTCCGCCAACATACGCCGAGCCGGGCGACCGGCCGCATCTTCTCTTATAACCAATCGGCCCAGTTCATGGGCAACTTGCTCGGACCGTTGTTCGGTTCGCAAGTCGTCGCCCACTTCGGATTCTCGGCACTGTTTATCGTGACCGGTCTGATTATGCTGATGAACGCCTTCCTGGAAAAATCGAACGTGCAAGTGGCACTCCATCCAAATACGAAATAAACGCCGAGCGGCCGCTCGGCGTTTTTCGTTATAGTAAATCGGCGGCCAACCGGGCGAGCGACGAGCGCTCCCCTTTGATGAGTTGGACGTGTCCGAATACGTTTTGACCTTTGAAGCGTTCGACGGCGTACGTGAGACCGTTCGAATACTCGTCCAAATACGGATGGTCGATTTGATACGGGTCCCCGACGAGGACGATTTTCGAGTTCTCGCCGACCCGGGTCAGAATCGTCTTAATCTCATGTTTCGTCAAGTTTTGGGCCTCGTCGATGATAATGAACTGATCCGGCATGCTGCGACCACGGATATACGTGAGCGCCTCGAGCTGAATCGATTTGATGCCGGCCAAGATGTTCCCGAGTTCGTCTTTCGAGTTGGCGTTGAACAAGAACTCCAAGTTATCATAAATCGGCTGCATCCATGGCCGGAGCTTCTCTTCCATCTCACCGGGCAAATAACCGATGTCGTTCCCCATCGGGACGACCGGCCGGGCCACGACGAGCTTGTTGAAGCGACGTTCGTCTTCGACGAGCGACAGGCCTGCCGCGAGCGCGAGCAACGTCTTCCCGGTACCGGCCTTCCCGAGCAGTGTCACGAACGGAATATCGTCCCGCAACAACAAGTCGAGCGCCATCCGTTGCTGGACGTTACGGGGATGGATGCCCCACACGTGTTCGACGTCTAGCGAGAGCGGACGGAGGATCGGTTGCAACCCATCGACGACCGCGAGTGCGCTCGCTTTCGAGACGTTACTCTTTAAGACGACGAATGAGTTCGGATATAGCTGATTTTTTGAAACGGCTTCTAGCGGAAGCTGTCGGACTTTATAAAATTCATCGATGATGGCTTGATCGACTTCGATTTCACGATAGCCGGCGTATAAATTCGTCGTATCGACGATATGGTCGGTCAAGTAATCCTCGGCTTCAATGCCGATGGCGTCCGCTTTGACACGGACGAGTATATCTTTCGAGACGACCACGACTTTACGGGTCCGGTCGTGCTCGTATTGTTTCATCAGTCCAAGTGCCACGGTCAGGATACGATTGTCGTTCGTCATGACGTCGAACGGGAAATCGACAGTATGCTCGTGACCGATCTCGACGAACAATCGTCCGCCGTTCTCGAGCGGGACCCCGTCGTGCAGTTTACCGGTCGTCCGCAATTGATCGAGCACGCGGGCCGTTTCTCGGGCGTTGCGGCCGACTTCATCCATATTACGTTTTTTACCGTCAAGCTCTTCTAAAACGATGGCGGGAATGACGACATCGTGCTCATCGAATTGGAACAAGGATAGTGGGTCGTGTAAGAGTACGTTCGTATCGAGCACATACGTTTTTTTCATAGACTTTGCCGCCCCTCGAAAATTGTTGGTGATCAAGAATTCAAACTCTCCTTGACTTCACGGTCCAACTTTTCTGCTGCTTCGACATCGTACGTCTTGACGATGTCCGGTTGTCCATAAGTCGCCCCGTAAAAGGAAATGTTACGGACCTCTTCGACTTTCCCTTCAAAAAAGCGAAGGTGTAACGCCGGCTTCACGCTCGGCTCGAACTCGTGTACGTGTGACAGGGCGATACTGTAGGCAAGTCCCCCTTCAAGAAAGATGAGACTCGCTGTCTTCTCATACGAGAGCAACGTGATCACATGCGAATTCTTCGTCAACGCCAAGCGAATCGTCCTCTCGTTCGGCGCTTGCACCCAGCTGATCGCATGGGTGATCGGCCACCGTTTCGGCTCATCAAACGTGACTAAGAACGTCAACGGCATCTCGTTCAATACGTCTTGTTGCGCCCTCGAAAGTTCGAACGCAGCTTTACTCGCCATAGACTCCCCTCCTCCCGAACGGGTATACGAAATGGATTCGCCCTTACAAACCTCTTTCCCTGCTTTTCTCTCCTGAAATCATGCTATAATCAACGAAGAGGAAGGTGAGACCATGCGCGTAAAGTGCTCTCTTTGTGACAAAATCGATACGATTGATTCGTGGTCGTTCGAAGCGAAACGACTTCGTAATAAACCTGCTAAAACGTATATGTGCCAGACGTGTCAAGAACGCATCACCGCGCGAACAGCGGAGCGTGCCGCGACCGGCCAATTCCACCTATATCCATCGTTCCGCCAAAAACGGAGATGGTAAGCAAAAATGGACGTTTCGCCCGAGGGCGAAACGTCCATTTTTTAATGTGATTCGATGCCTTGTCGACGGTTCCACCAAAGGCGGCCCCGGTAGATTGCCAAGACGACAGCCATGACAAGGAGAACTTCTGGAATCGGCCATGTGAAGAAGACGAGCGCCATCGTGCCTGCCCCGAGTGCGAGCAGCATATAGACGACGAGTGATTTCCACCACGTCAATTGTTTCGCAAAACCTAATTTAAACACAAGGATCGTCAATAAGATGACCGTGATGATTAACGCGTTGAATCCGACCGAGAAGTCGTTCGCGTCACTGCCGACGCCAAGTAGCGAGGCAATCCACGGCACATCGATTTGTGTGATGTCCATCGTTTGAGAAGCTTTCAAGCTGATAATCCCCCTTTATTTCCTACACAACCATTCTACACTATCCAAAACAAAAGGGAACGCCTAGGCGCTCCCTTTTTTAAGACTTATTCTTTACCAAGTTTACGACGCTTGTCAGCTTTCTCACGCTCGTTCTTGTTCAAGACTTTTTTACGGAGACGGATTGACTCCGGCGTGATTTCACAGTACTCGTCATCGTTCAAGAACGTGAGCGATTCTTCGAGTGAGAAGACGCGTGGACGTTTCAAGACTTGTGTCGAGTCTTTTGCTGAAGCACGCATGTTCGTCAACTGTTTTCCTTTGACGGCGTTGATTGCGAGGTCGACGTCACGGTTACATTCACCAATGATCATTCCCTCGTATACTTCTACACCTGGCTCGATGAAGATCGTTCCACGGTCTTCAAGGGCACCGATCGAGTAAGCCGTCGACTTACCAGGTTCGATACAAACCATGACACCACTGCGGCGTCCGCCGATGTCAGCAGCGATGAACGGACGGTACTCTTCGAACGTGTGGTTCAAGATTCCATATCCGCGTGTCGCTGACAAGAACTCGTTACGATAGCCGATGAGACCACGTGAAGGAACGATGAATTCCATACGTGTTTGACCGTTGTCGTTCGTGTTCATGTTGGCAAGTTCACCTTTACGGAGACCGATTGATTCCATGACTGAACCTGTGTACTCTTCTGGCACGTCAACGATGACGCGTTCGAACGGCTCAATTTTCGTACCATCTTCGTCTTCACGAATGATAACTTGTGGTTTCGAAACTTGAAGTTCGTAGCCTTCACGACGCATGTTCTCGATCAAGATCCCGAGGTGAAGCTCACCGCGGCCTGAAACGACCCATTGGTCAGGTGAATCAGTGTTTTCGACACGGAGTGAAACGTCCGTCTCGAGTTGTTTCATCAAACGCTCTTCGATTTTACGTGCCGTCACGAAATCGCCTTCGCGTCCTGCGAACGGTGAGTTGTTTGTCATGAAACGCATTTGAAGCGTCGGCTCATCGATGCGGAGAAGCGGAAGTGGCTCTTCTTTACCGACTGGCGTTACCGTCTCCCCGACGTTGATGTCTTCCATCCCGGCGATGGCGATCAAGTCACCAGCTTTGGCTTCTTCGATTTCAACACGTTTGAGGCCGAAGTAACCGAACAATTTAGTGACGCGCAATTGTTTGATTGATCCGTCTGTTTTGCAAAGTGACACTGATTCGCCGACTTTGATTTTCCCACGGAAGACGCGACCGACACCAATTCGGCCGAGGTAGTTGTCGTAGTCGAGCATCGTGACTTGGAACTGAAGCGGCTCATCCGAGTTATCGATTGGTGCCGGTGTGTTCTCAAGAATCGTGTCGAGCACGTACGTGATTGTATCTTCTTGCTTCTCTGGATCAGGATCGAACGAACTTGAACCGCTGACAGCAGACGTATAGACGACAGGGAATTCAAGTTGATCTTCATCTGCTCCAAGGTCGATCAACAAGTCGACAACTTCGTCGACGACGTCGAGTGGGCGTACCATCGGCTTGTCGATTTTGTTAACGACAACGATTGGACGGAGACCTTGGTCGAGTGCTTTCTTCAATACGAAACGCGTTTGCGGCATGCAGCCTTCACGTGCATCGACAACGAGGATAACGCCGTCAACCATACGCATGATACGCTCTACTTCACCACCGAAATCGGCGTGACCTGGTGTATCAACAATGTTGATGCGTGTATCTTTATAATCGATTGCCGTGTTTTTCGCGAGAATCGTGATTCCGCGTTCACGTTCGATGTCGTTCGAGTCCATGGCGCGTTCTGCGACCATTTCGTTTGTCCGGAATGTACCAGACTGTTTCAATAATTCATCGACGAGCGTTGTTTTACCGTGGTCAACGTGGGCGATGATGGCTACGTTCCGAAGGTTAGTTCTTACATTCATGTAGTTAGTCCTCTCTTATTTAAAAAAGTTTCATCTTTTATTCAACTTTAAGAGTATAGCACACGTCCCACCACCTTTGTCGAGTGTTATCAACTGTTAACGTTTTCAAACGCATCATTTTTGACTACAATGAAGAAGACTAGCGAAAGAAGGGGGAATCTCCATGCAACTCATGTTCGTTTTAATCGCGACCGCGGTCGTCGCCGGCTTCGTCGGTATCGGCATCGGTGTCGCTGAAGGAAGTGCCGCCATCATCATCGGCAGTCTCGCCTTGAGCGGCATCGCCACATTTTTTGGAATCAACTTGCGCCGCCGGGTCCTCTCGAACCGACGTCCATAACACAAGGCCCGGGCAAAACGCCCGGGCCTTCTTTATGATTTTGTCCTTTTTGCGCCCACGCTTATAGGTCGCGCGTCAGACAGATGCGGTCACGCAAGGCGAGCCCGTCCTCTTCGATTGGCGGATAACCGTGGTCCGGGAAGTAATCCCGCTCGACTGATTCAAAGCGGAAACCGGCTTGTTGATAGAAGCGCAACTGGACGATGCTCGAGTTGCCCGTACAGACGAGCATTTGCTTCGCCCCGCTACTCTCGGCCCGACGAATCGCGTCTTGGAGCAGGCGTTGCCCGATCGTCTGGTTCTGCCGTTCCGGTTTGACGGCGATATTGACGAGCTCGATTAACGTCTCGCTGCGTCTGACGAGCATGTACGCCCCGACACGTTCCCCGCCGAGCGTGGCCTCATATGTCGTCCCGGCTTTGTATTGATCGCGGACCATCGTTTCATTCGGGTTGGCCAGGACGAGCAAGTCACGGACGCGGTCGTAAGACCCGTTGATTCCAATTTGCAAGTCCGGCTTCACTTCAGGGGTCGCGCCCTTGGCGATGACGTAATGCTTCACGACGTCCTTGACGAACGTCTCGCTCCCCGCGAGAACGGACGTCTTCCCGTCATAGCGGACCGGCTCCCCATAAATCGAGACGACCCGTCCCCCGACTTCTTCGACGAGCAGTTTACCGGCAGCATAGTCCCACGGCATATTGCGCATCGTGATATACCCGTCGACTCGTCCCGCTGCGAGCCAGGCGAGTTCGAGCGAGGCGGCCCCATGCGCCCGCGTGCCGACGGAATCGCGCACAATCGGCGCAAGCACTTCCGGTGCGATTTGCTGGTTTGGCGTCACCCACGTCGCGTTCATACTGAGGAAAGCATCCCGGACATGGTGTTCTTTGATGGTCGGGAGTTTCCGGCCGTTCAGCGTCGTCCCGACGCCACGGCGTGCGATGAACAGCTCATCCGCCATCACATCGTAAACGAAGCCGTACTCGACGACCCCATCGACCATGATGGCGATCGAGATGGCGAACATCCGCTTTTGATGGATGAAGTTCAATGTGCCGTCAATCGGGTCGACGAACCAGACCGTGCCCGACAAATCATCCGGTTCCGTCGAGATACCCTCTTCCCCGATAATATGATGCTCTGGATACGACTCACGAATCCGGTCGACAATCAACTGTTCGACGGCCCGATCGATTTCCGTGACCAAATCACCTTTCCCCGTCTTGCGTTCGATTCGATAGCTCTCGTCAATCTGTAAGCGGATATACTCCCCTGCCTGTTTAATCAAGTCAATCGCGAACCATTCCAACATGTTTATCACCTCTATTATGTATTGTACCAAACAAAAACCAGTATCCGCATGGAATACTGGTTGAATGGGTGGTTGTGGGTCAGGCTTCGAGACGCAATAGTTCTTGGCGATATTTCTCTAACCGATGCTTGCTAGCCTGGACAGTGGCATCATCTTGTGACGCCATTGCATCGAAGAGCGTTGCCAATTCATAATCAATCTCTAAGCGCAGCACCGGAATCCGTTTTTCTGCGTCTTTTCTTTTGAATGCCTCGATCACTTGTTTCATGAGATGCCACACTCCTTTAGTTGGGCTACAAGTTACGGTTTAGTAAGTTGAATTGAGTATATCAGATGAGATTCAAAAAAGAAAGAGAATTGTCTGACTATTTTGAATTTTTTATCTTAGTGAGTATATTCCCATTTCAACTAAGCCTAAACCTGATTGAACTGTTAATGATATGTACCCTATTTATTAGAGAAATAACAAAAAAAGCATGAGAAAACGGTTACGTCCTCCCATGCTTTCCAGCAGTTACAACTTTATAATCTTTGCATTTGATTTTAGGGCCGCTTGGACCGTACGATAGGTAGAGTATCCGGTCTGCTCATCGTGAACGGCACTCAGCTGTTTCTCTTCTGACTTCGACGTCACGATTTGTTTGAACGACCGATACGCGTCCAAAAACGACTCCCGGTCGACACCGCCTTCATTGGCCAAGGCGACTTGGTTATAGAACTCGACGACTTCAATCAGTTCATCTGTCGTCCAGTCCGGATTAATCGGATAGTTAATTTGCATATTCTTCACCTCGACAACCATTGTATCAACAAAAAAAACTATTGCAAGTTGGGATAGAAATCACTATAGTTTTTTTGTTGCATTGTTTTTGAATCGAAATGTTCAGATTGCCCAAAGCTTGAAACCAAACCGACAACCCATATACACACTGTTATCAAGGAGGACTTACTATTGAAACTTAAAGGTGCTACACAGCTCGAGACACCGCTCTTTGACACGTTGCTCACGCACGTGGATACGAACCCGATCGCGTTCCATATCCCTGGCCATAAAGGCGGAAAAGGGATGGACCCTCAATTCCGTGACTTCATCGGCGAAAACGCCTTGAAGATTGATTTGATCAACATCGCCCCGCTCGATGATCTCCATCATCCGAAAGCGTCGATTGCTGAGGCCGAGCGCCTCGCTGCCGAGGCGTTCCGTGCCGACGAGACGTTCTTCTCGGTCCAAGGGACGTCGAGTGCCATCATGGCGATGATCATGGGCGTCGTCGGTCCGAACGAGAAAATCATCGTTCCCCGGAACGTGCATAAATCCGTCATGTCCGCCCTCATCTTGACCGGGGCCCACCCGGTCTTCATCCATCCGGAATATGATGAGACGTACGGGATTGCCCACGGGATCACAGCAAGCGCCGTCGAACGCGCCCTCGAGATGCACCCGGACACAAAAGCAGTCCTCGTCATCAACCCGACCTACTTCGGCATCGCCGGTGACTTAGAGCGCATCGTCGCCGTCGCCCATGCGCAAGACGTACCGGTCCTCGTTGATGAGGCACACGGTGTCCACTTGCCGTTCCACGACGAGCTCCCGCTCTCGGCGATGCAAGCCGGAGCGGACGTCGCGGCCACGAGCGTACACAAGCTCGGCGGCTCGATGACGGGAAGTTCGATTTTGAACGTCCGTCGCGGTCTCGTCTCCCCGGAACGGATTCACGCGATGTTGTCGATGATTACGACGACGTCGACGTCTTACCTCCTCCTCGCGTCGCTCGACGCGGCCCGTCGTCAATTGGCGACGAAAGGAGAAGCGATGAACGAACGTGCCCTCACGCTCGCACGAACGGCTCGTACGGCCATCGACAATATGCCGCACTTATCGGTATACGGTCACGCCGAACTCCATTCAGAGTCGACGTACGCGCTCGACGAGACGAAAATCCTCGTCTCTGTCCGTGAGCTCGGGATCACCGGCTTTGAAGTCGAGAAGTTTTTGCGTGAGACGCATCGAATCGAAGTCGAGATGTCAGATTTGTTGAACGTACTGTTCATCGTGACGAGCGCCGACGACGAATCGACGATTCAAGCGTTGATTGACGGCATGCGTGACGTCGTATCGGTTTACGATCAGTCAGGAAACGATTCACTATCGATCATGCTCCCTGAGATTCCACCGCTTGCACTCAGCCCGCGTGACGCGTTCTACGAGGAGACGGAGACGATTCCGCTCGAGAACGCCGTCGGACGCATCTCGGCCGAGTTCATCATGGTGTATCCACCAGGAATCCCGATCATCATCCCGGGAGAACTCATCACGACTTCGACGCTCGATTATATCATGGCGAACATCGAGGCCGGTCTTCCCGTCCAAGGACTTGAAGATGAATCGCTTCAAATGATTAAAGTCATCCAACAGACAAAAGCCATCCGTTAAGACGAAAGCGAGCCGGTCCATATGGACCGGCTCGCTTTGTGTCATCAAAAGAAAAGGTAGCTTATGATGATCGAATTGCTTCCCCTACGTACCATTATAAGAAAACGCTTACATTTTTTCAAGGGTAGAATTTGGCGATTGTTCTTGTTCTTGCCCACTTTCGTCCAGACAGAGTCGTAAAAACTCGGCGACGTGGTCTGTATCACGCAACGCGATCCCGAGCATCGGATACAGTTGTCTCGGTTCTTCGAGCGCATGGATGTCAAGAAGGGCAGACTGCCCGGTCTGCATACAGACGACGAGCACTTTCCCCATGAATTGATGCGTATACACAAAGCCGAAATCATAACGTGACGTCTCGGTCTCGATTCCCGTGAAGCGGACACGGCTCGTCTCAGAGACGGTATATAACAATTCTTCATCGAACGCCATCATCGTTCCCTCCTTTCTCACTTCATTCCTTATTTTCCTTTATACTGAACGTACGAAACATAAGGAGGACGACTTATGAAGATTCGAAAAGCGAACGAACAAGATTGCGACGAACTGGTGCGACTCATGCGGCAATTATGGCCAGACGCGCCTGAAGCCGAACTGATCCCTGAGGTGCGGCTCGGGATTCGTTCCGGCAAGATGCACTATTTTATCGCGGAAACGGATGAAGCGGTCGGCTTTTGCCAGCTTAGCTTCCGTCATGACTACGTCCCCGGAACGACCGCTTCCCCGACCGCCTTTTTAGAAGGGATTTATGTCGTCGAAACCGCGCGGCAACAAGACGTGGCGACACGACTCGTCGATGCCGCCTCCGCGTTTGCCAGGTCGAAAGGATGCGACGAGCTCGCCTCCGATACGGAAATCGAGAACGACGGCAGCCAACGGTTCCATGAACGCATCGGCTTCCGAGAAGTCGAACGGACCGTCCATTACGTAAAAAAGCTCTCTCGCGAGTAAGCGAGAGAGCTTTTGACTTATTTAACGACGTGGATTGGCATACCCATTGCGATTTCTGCCGCTTCCATTGCCATCTCACCGAGTGATGGGTGAGCGTGGATTGTAAGCGCGATATCTTCTGCAGTCATGCCTGCTTCGATGGCGAGACCAAGCTCGGCAATCATATCTGAAGCGCCAGTTCCCGCGATTTGAGCACCGATCAAGAGACCGTCCTCTTTACGCGTGATGAGCTTCATGAAGCCGTCTGGCTCGTCAAGAGCGAGGGCACGGCCGTTCGCTGCGAATGGGAATTTCGATACAGTGATCTCAAGTCCTTCTTCTTTTGCGAGTGGCTCTGTGTAACCGACTGTTGCAAGTTCAGGGTCAGTGAAGACGACCGCTGGGATTGCTGAGTAGTCGAGGTAAGCTGGCTTACCGGCAGCTGCCTCCGCTGCGACTTTCGCTTCGTAAGAAGCTTTGTGCGCGAGCGGTGGTCCTGGTACGATGTCGCCGATGGCGTAGATGTTTTCGTTCGACGTTTTGCACTGGTCGTCGATTTCGATGATGCCGCGGTCGCTGATTTTAACTTCCGCGTTTTCGAGACCGATGTCGCCAGTGTTTGGACGACGGCCGACTGTGACGAGGACGTAGTCCGCTTCAACAGACTGCTCTTCGCCGTTCACTTCAAACTTAACTGTTACGCCGTCTTCTGTTTCCTCGACGCCTTTTGCAAGAGCGTTCGTGTGAATCGTGACGTTGCCTTTTTGTTTGAGTTTCTTTTTGACGATTTGCGTCATTTGCGGCTCGAAGCCAGACAAGATGTCGCTTGCGCCTTCAACGACGACGACTTCTGTATCGAAGTTCGCGTACGCTGTGCCGAGCTCCATACCGATGTATCCGCCGCCGATAACGACAAGTTTCTTCGGTACTTCAGGAAGAGCCAATGCGCCAGTTGAAGAAAGGACGCGTTTTGACCATTTGAACGATGGAATCTCGATTGGTGTCGAACCAGTCGCGATAATCGCTTTTTTGAACTTGTAAGGAGTTGAGCTATCTTCTGTGATGACACGAACTGTGTCTTCAGATGCGAAGAAAGCTTCACCTTGAACGATTTCAATCTTGTTACCTTTCAAAAGGCCTTTAACGCCGCCAGTCAATTTGTTGACGACCGACTGTTTCCAGTCTTGGACTTTTGTGAAGTCGACTGACACGTTGTCAGACGTGATTCCCATTGACGAGTGACCTTTCGCGTGCTGGAAGTTGTGACCAGCCGTGATCAATGCTTTCGATGGGATACAACCGACGTTCAAGCAGACGCCACCAAAGTTTCCTTTTTCGACGATTGTGACTTTAAGGCCGAGTTGTGCGCCACGAATGGCTGCGACGTATCCACCAGGACCGGCGCCGATGACAAGCAAATCAGTTTCTTGTGCGAATTCTCCTACTACCATGTTCTTATCCCTCCATCATTAGAAGTGCTGGATCTTGAAGCAAGCGTTTCACCATGTTGAGTGCGTTTTGAGCTGTTGCACCGTCGATGAGGCGGTGGTCAAAGCTGAATGAAAGCGCGAGGACTGGAGCCGCGACGATTTCACCGTCTTTAACGACAGCTTTTTCAGCGATGCGACCGATACCGAGAATTGCAACTTCTGGGTGGTTGATGACAGGTGTGAACCATTGTCCACCAGCTGAACCGATGTTCGTGATTGTGATCGATCCGCCTTTCATGTCGTCCCCAGCAAGTTTGCCTTCACGTGCTTTACCGGCAAGCTCATTGATGTTTGTAGCGAGTGCATAGATTGATTTACGGTCCGCTTCTTTGACGACAGGAACAACGAGACCGTTGTCCGTATCAGCAGCGATACCGATGTTGTAGTAGTTTTTGTAGACGATTTCTTCGTTCACATCGTCGATTGACGCGTTGATCGCTGGGTAAGCTTTCGCTGCAGCAGTCAATGCTTTAACGACGAACGGCAAGTACGTGAGTTTCACGCCTTGGTCAGCAGCCACTTGTTTGAACTCTTTACGGAGTGCGACGAGTTTCGTGACGTCGACTTCGTCCATGAGTGTAACGTGTGGAGCTGTGTGCTTCGAGTTAACCATTGCTTTCGAGATCGCTTTACGGATACCACGGATTTTCTCACGCGTTTCGAGTTCAGGCGTTGCTGACTCGTAAGGTTTGATTTCCGTTTTCGCAGCCGCTGCTGGAGCTACAGATTCTGTTTTCTCTGTTGTAGCTTCTGCTGTTGGTGCTTCTCCGTTTGCGAATGCATCGATGTCTTCTTTCAAGACGCGGCCGTTGTCGCCAGAACCCTGGACTTCACGGATGTCGACGCCTTTTTCACGAGCGTACTTGCGGATTGAAGGCATTGCGATGACGCGCTCCGATTTGTGAAGTTGAACTTCACGCGGGCCGTCTTCTTTCACGTCTTCTTTCACATCTTCAGTCTTCTCTTCAGCTTTAGGCTGTTCAGGAGCTGCTTCTTCTTCACCGGCTGGTGCGTCACCTTCGATATCGAACGTGATGAGGACGTCGCCGACGACCGCAACTGTACCTTCAGAGACTTTGACTTCTTTAACTGTTCCATCAACTGGAGCAGGAATCTCAACGACGGCTTTGTCGTTTTGTACTTCAAGAAGAATGTCATCTTCTTTTACTGTATCCCCTGCTTTTACGAACCACTTGACGATTTCACCTTCGTGAATTCCTTCACCGATGTCTGGTAATTTAAATTCAAATACTGCCACTGGTTTTTCCTCCCATCAATTAATCATGTAAACACAATGAGGGAGACAATTCTCCCTCATCGTTAAATGAACACGATCAGAAGTTGATAACTTCCTTAACTTTTGCAACGACATCTTTATGGTCAGGTAACCATGCGTCTTCACCTTGTGCGAAAGCGAAGACTGTGTCTGGTGCAGTTACACGAAGCACTGGTGCCTCGAGGTGAAGAATTGCGCGTTCTTGAATTTCAGTTACGACGTTAGCCGCAATCCCTGCTTGACGTTGTGCTTCTTGAACGACGATCGCACGGCCAGTCTTTTTAACAGACTCGACGATTGTATCGATATCAAGCGGGCTCACTGTCATGAGGTCGATGACTTCGACGTTGATGTTTTCTTTTTCGAGCTCTTCTGCCGCTTTGAGTGACGTGTGGACCATTGCACCGTAAGTGATGATCGAAACGTCAGTTCCTTCGCGTTTCACGTCTGCTTTTCCAAGCTCGATCGTGTATTCGCCTTCTGGAACTTCGCCACGGAATGAACGGTAAAGTTTCATGTGCTCGAGGAATACGACTGGGTCGTTGTCACGGATTGCTGAGATCAAAAGACCTTTTGCATCGTATGGCGTTGACGGGATGACGACTTTAAGACCAGGTGTCTGAGCCATCAAGCCTTCAAGGCTATCCGCGTGAAGTTCTGGTGTTTTAACACCGCCACCGAATGGTGAACGGATTGTGATTGGCTGGCTGTAAGCGCCGCCTGAACGGTAACGCATACGCGCCATTTGAGCTGCGATCGAGTCGAACACTTCGAATACGAATCCGAAGAATTGAACTTCCATGATCGGACGGAAGCCTGTAAGACCGAGACCGATGGCAAGACCACCGATACCAGACTCAGCAAGCGGCGTGTCGAAGACACGGTCTTCGCCGAGCTCGTCTTGGAGACCTTCCGTTGCACGGAAAACCCCACCGTTTTTACCAACGTCTTCTCCGAAAAGAAGTACTTTCTCGTCGCGCTTCATTTCAACGCGCATCGCATCAGTAATCGCTTGGATCATTGTCATTTGAGCCATAACTTACTTCGACTCCTTTGCTGTATATTCTTCAAGCTGCTCTTTCAAGTTTGAAGGAAGTGTTTCGAACATGTTGTTGATGAAGTCCGAAACTTTTTGTTTTGGTTCTTTGTCAGCGAGGCTGATCGCTTCTTTCACGTCTGCTTTCGCTTGTTCGATGACTTCATTCTCCATGTCTTCGCTCCAAAGCTTCTTGCCTTCGAGGAAGAGGCGGAAACGAACGAGTGGATCTTTCTCTTGGTACTCTGTATCAAGTTCTTTTGTACGGTAACGCGTTGGGTCATCCCCTGCGAGCGTATGTGGTCCGTAACGGTATGTGAGTGCTTCGATGAGCGTCGGAGTTCCGTCAAGTGCGTCTTTACGCGCTTGTTGTGTTGCGGCGAGGACAGCAAGAACGTCCATTCCGTCAACTTGGATTCCGTTGATTCCCGCTGCGACAGCTTTTTGCGCGATCGTTTTAGCTGCAGTTTGCTTCTCAACAGGTGTCGAGATGGCAAAGCGGTTGTTTTGAACGACGAAGATGGCTGGTGATTTGAATGCACCTGCGAAGTTCAATCCTTCGTAGAAGTCACCTTGTGATGAACCACCGTCACCCGTGTAAGTAATGGCGACGTTTGTGTTGCCGTTGCGTTTGAGGCCCATTGCCACACCCGCAGTTTGAATGATTTGTGCCCCGATGATGATTTGCGGCATCAAGACGTTAACGTCTTCAGGAATACGGTTACCTGCGACGTGACCACGTGAGAACAAGAACGCTTGATAAAGCGGAAGTCCGTGGAATACGAGTTGCGGGATATCACGGTAGCCTGGAAGAATCCAGTCTTGTTTGTCGAGCGCATATTGCGTCCCGATCATCGTTGCTTCTTGACCAGCCACTGGCGCGTAGAAACCTAGGCGTCCTTGACGGTTGAGCGAGATGGCACGTTGGTCCCAGATTCGTGTATAGACCATGCGGCGCATAAGCTCCTGAAGTTGCTCGTCCGTTACATCTGGCATTGCGTCTTGGTTGACGACCTCGCCCTTCTCGTCGAGAATACGGAACGTTTGGAAGTTTTCTTCCACGTTTTGAAGTACCTGAACGTTGTTCATTCGTTTCACCTCATCCTTTCAACTATGAGACAATTGTCTTTTTTGTGATCAAACACTACCTCAAATCTTAAGTGTATCTGTCCAAAAAAGCAATCTGTATTAACGTGATTCAGGAAAGTTACACTTATCCTGCCGTTTCCTAGTCAGTATAAAACGGGTTGTTATAATAACGCAAAAAATATGCTCACTCTATAAAAACGCTTACATCAACACATCTTTTCCCTTATTTCGCCTCTGTATCATTTTCATTTCACCTTCTGTACCATCTAAGCGAAATGACTAATAAATATGATATAATTGGTCATATCGCAATGGGAAAGGAAGTTTTGCATGTTAACGATGAAAGATGTGATTCGTGAAGGAGACGAGCGGCTCCGCGCCCGCTCAATCGAAGTGCCGGTCCCACCGACGGCAGAAGACCTCGCGCTACTCGACGAGATGGAGACGTTCCTCGTCAACAGCCAAGATCCAGAGATGAGCGCGAAGTATGAACTTCGGGGCGGTGTCGGCATCGCCGCACCACAACTCGGCGTCAATCGCCGCTTTTTCACGGTCCTGCTCCACGAAGAAGAAGAGACGTTCAAACTATCGATCTTCAATCCGAAGATTACGAGCCACTCGGTCGAACAGACGTACTTGAATGGCGGTGAAGGCTGTCTATCTGTCGACCGTGTCGTCAAAGGCAACGTGCCCCGATACCGACGCATCACGATTGAAGGGTTCGACCGTGACGGCGCCCCGATTAAATTGCGGCTCCGCGGTATGCGCGCCATCGTCTGTCAACATGAGCTCGACCATTTAGATGGGGTGCTCTTTTACGACCGCATCAACACGACCAACCCGTTAGAGACCTACGGTGAGCCGATTTGAGGTGACGAGCTTGAAGAAAAAGGCACTGTTGTTAGTATTCCCATTTCTGTTTCTTTTAATCGGGGGATGTGTCCGAATCGAATATGATGCGACCGTCCACTACGACCAATCGGTCACGTTAGAGACGACGTATGCTTTCCGCGACCATCCGGTCATGAAGCTGCTCAATTTGCGGCTCGATTGGGATACATGGAAACAACAGGCGAATGAGAACGGATATGCGACACGTGACTACTCGAGTCAAGACGACTATGAAGGCATGGTGCTCAAGAAGACGTTCGACAACGTCGATGACCTCCAAAACATTAAAGAGGAGTGGAAGACCGGTCCGGCCGGTATCCTCGTCCCACCTGATATGAAGTTTGATGTCGACAAAGAAGATGGGATTTGGTTTGACTCATACGTCATGAACACGAACCTCGACCTGCGGCTCGACCGCGTCGATTTGCCAGGTCTGAATTTAAGCGGCTCCCCGAAACAACTGGCCGAACGTTACGTTCGTCAAGCCGATATCCGGTTCAATCTGACCGTGCCGACCGGGGTGTTCGTCGAAGACGGTACTGGACTCGATGTACGGTCGATGAAACATGTCGAGTGGCAAGTGTACGGTGGCCGTCAAAATAATATGACGCTCGTCGCCCACGTGCCGAACGTCAAGGCGTGGATTATCACAGGCGTCATCATCGTCGTCCTTGGCCTAGTCGCTTTCTTTGTTTGGCGGAAATATCGTCAAAACGTCGGTAATCCGGACAAGACGTCGATTCGTTCTCGCATCTTCGGCGGCTTCATCCTCGTCTTGACCCTCGCGTTGATGATCGTGACGATTCGAGAAGAGTTGACGACGGAACGGAAATCTGAGGCGATTCGCCAAGCGGCGCAGACGGACGAGTTCATCCCGACGTTCGCCGTTCACGGCTTGCTCGGGACCGACCGCACATTCCTCCGCTTCTCGCAGTATATGGAACAGCGTGGGCTGGCGAAAGATGGTGCCCTCTGTACCGTGACGGTGAAAGGCGCGGCCGATTGCGTCATCAATGACTACAGCTCGAACCGACCGATTGTCCGGATTGAATATGAGGATGCCGAGGCATCGCTCAACAACCAGACGAAGTGGTTGAATGCGGCGATCGAACGCTATAAACAGGAACGAAACCGTTCGTTCGACCGGATGTATTTGATCGGTCACAGCATGGGCGGTGTGGCGGCAGCGAACTATATCTTGAATCAAGACGAATACATCGTCGATAAGTTCGTGACGTATGATAGTCCGTTCGCCGGAACACGACTTGCCAACTTCGGTCTGTCCGCCAGTAATTTCGGGATCAATACCGGCAGTCCTGCCATCCGGGATTTGTCCCCGAGTTCTGACGGGTTGCAGGCGTTCCAAGAAAAACTTGAGACGTGGCCACGCTCCGTCCAAGTGTTCTCCTTCTCGGGACGCGGTGGCGAGTTCAACTTGATTGAGCCAGCGAGTTCGCTCTTGCTCGAAGAATATACGAACAACATCGAGACGGAAACCGTCCCATACGATCACTTCTCGCTCCACCGGAAGACAGACGTCCTCCGCGACACGGGCCGGTTCCTTTACGAGTTCACGAACGAATTCAATCCAGTCGAAACGAAATGATGAAAACCCGCCTTCACATATATGAGGGCGGGTTTTGTTCGTCGTCATGTCGATGGTAGCCCGTCCACAACAAAGCCCACCTTCACAGGAAGGCGGGCTTGTGTCAGTAGGTCATCGTCCAAGTGAGTTTCTGGATCCAATAAATCACATACTTTCCGATTGGCAAATCGGTCTGAATCTCATCATAGGCGAGCGTATACGTTCCTTGCTCGTTGTTCCAGAGACGCTTGAAGTACCCGTCGACCTCGCGGATGAACGCTGTCTCCTCGGTCGTGACGACTTCGACATCCGCCTCCAAGTTGTAATCGTTCATGTTGCGGGTCGTATAGTTGCCCGACCCGATGACGACGACTCGACGGTCCCCTTCCACGTACAGCATCTTCGGGTGGTACTGCTCTTCGCCGACTTCGTACCACCGAATCTCGATTTGCTCCGGGTTCACCGTGTTCAATTCCGCGGCGACCGGCAAGTTCGGCAATCCTGACTTGTCGCGCCCGAACGCGTTCGTATTCGGGTCAAGAATCAGTTTGACGAAGACGCCGCGCTCGGCGGCCTCATGAATGGCTTGAATGATGTTTCGGTCGGCCAAGTAGAACATGCCGATCCAAATCGTCTCACCTGATTCCGCTTCTTCCATCGCCTTGATGACGGCGTCCTGAATCTTGGATTCCGTGACGTAGCGGATTTGCATCGGGCCTTCCGACGGCTCGTCGCGCAGATTCGCGAGTTTCTCCTCGCTCGGGAAACGTTCGGCATCCCCTTTCGAGAACGTCGCGATCGCTTCCTCCCCTTCGAGGATGTCCGCTAAAATCGGGCCATCGAGCCGCACCCCGACGTTTGAATGATACCCGCTCGCATCATGCGGGTTGGCCGATAAGACGAAGCCGTCATTCTCGGTCACCATCACTTTGCGGTGGTTCGCTTTCACGTTCAACAGCCGTAAATACGACCGGATCGTGATGTCCGGTGCCGATTTGGCCATCGGGTTCGGCAACCAGCCGTTCTGGCTGTCCCCGAACCATTGGAACCCGATCCGATACAGCGTCGAGTATAAGATGTTCGGGTCGCGGAGCGCATCGAGGTTCGTGTAGACGATTTCCGCGCCCGCTTCCTTCAAGACGTCGAGATGATCGGACGCGTGTCCGTTATAGGTCGTATTGATTTCATCCGTGATTAAGACGACGTTCATGTCCGGATAGGCTTCCATCTGTTCGAGCAAAGCCGATGACAGTTTGGCCGTGATGTCCGGATATTGCCGGTCTTCATTCGAATATGGGTTGAATAAGAAAAAGTCCATGACGATATATTCCCGCGCCTCGCGGATTGACCGCTCGACGTCTTGAAAAATCTCTTGCTCGTTCACTTCCGTGTCTTCCCCTTGATACGTCAAATCAAATAAAAAATCGATTTGGTCATCCGAAATCGCGACCGGTTCCGACGCACGCGACACGCCGTCCGGCAACGGTTTGACTTGATGGTATACCATCGTGATGAGGAAGAGTAAGGCGAATGCGGCCAGGCCCCATTTCAACCAACCTTTCTTCCGTTTCTTGCGTTCCATCAGACACCATCTCCTTTATCTTTGTCCTCTAAAAAACGGGCTGTAGTCCCCTACAGCCCGCTCGTTCATACTTCCATGATGATCGGAAGAACCATTGGGTGTCTTCGTGTTTTTTGTGCCAAGTATGGCGTGAGTGTATCCGAGACGAGTTGTTTCAACTCCGACCACTTCATCTGTTTGTTCGACAACCCTTGCTCGACCGTCTTCTTGAGCAAGCGCTCGCCGTCACGAATCAAGCTGCCCGATTCGCGCATATAGACGAAGCCGCGTGAAATGATATCCGGACCTGAGACGAGTTTACGCGTCTTGCCGTCGATGCTGATGACGACGACGACGAGTCCGTCCTCTGAAAGGATGCGGCGATCGCGCAAGACGATATTGCCGATGTCCCCGATGCCGTTTCCGTCGACGTACACGGCGTTGGCCGAGATTTTCCCGGTGATGGCGGCCGAGTCGGCGTCGACGGCGAGCACTTCACCGTTATCCATGATGAAGCTGTTCTCTTTCGGGATGCCGACCGATTCGGCGAGTTCGGCGTGTTTCACCAACATGCGGTACTCCCCGTGAATCGGCATGAAGAATTTCGGATTGAGCAAGCGAATCATGAGCAATTGCTCTTGTTGCGACCCGTGACCCGACGTGTGGATGTTCGTCAATTTTCCGTAAACGACGTCCGCGCCGGCTTTATACAATTGGTCGATCGTTTTCCCGACCGAGATGGCGTTACCCGGAATCGGAGATGACGAGAAGATGACCGTGTCGCCAGGAATGATCGATACTTGACGGTGTGTTCCGTTGGCGATGCGGCTGAGCGCAGCCATCGGCTCACCTTGCGAACCGGTACAAAGAATCGCCACTTCATGCGGCTCGTAGTTCCGTAACTGATTCGCTTCGACGATCATGCCTTTCGGGACGTTGATGAAGCCGAGCTCTTGCCCGATCGTCATGACCTTGTCCATCGAACGGCCGAAGATGGCCAAATGACGGCCCGTCTCGGCACAAGCGTCGACGACTTGTTGCAGGCGATAAATGTTCGAGGCGAACGTCGCGAAGATGACGCGCCCTTCGGCTTTCCGGAACGTCTCACTGATCGTGCCGCCGACAACTTTTTCACTCATCGTGAAGCCTTCGACTTCTGCGTTCGTCGAATCGGACAAGAGGCAAAGCACGCCTTCTTTCCCGATGTCTGCCATCTTGGCAATGTCAGCCGGTTCGCCGACCGGTGTGAAGTCGAACTTAAAGTCACCGGTATGGACGATATTCCCTTGTGGCGTCTTCACGACGACACCGAGCGAGTTCGGAATCGAGTGAGTCGTGCGGAAGAACGAGATGCTCGTCTTTCTGAACTTGACGATGGCGTCCTCATCAATCTCATGCAGTTCCGCCTCGCGGAGCAACCCGTGCTCTTCGAGTTTCACTTTAATCAAGCCGAGCGCGAGTTTTGTCGCGTAAATCGGAAGCTTCACTTGCTTCAAGAGAAACGGGATGCCGCCGATATGGTCTTCGTGACCGTGGGTGATGAATACCCCTTTGACTTTGTCTTTGTTTTTAATCAAGTACGAGTAATCAGGGATCACGTAGTCGATTCCAAGCAAGTCATCCTCCGGGAACATGACGCCCGCATCGATGACGATGATTTCATCTTGGAATTGAACAACGTACGTGTTCTTCCCAATTTCTCCGAGTCCGCCTAGTGCGAACACAGCTGTTTGGTGGTTCTTTACAAACTTCATTTAATCTCTCCTTACTACAAGTAGTTGATGTTCATCTATGTGAAACATAAGTGATTCTCGCAATATAATTACGTTCCGTAAGATTCTTTCTTCATTATAGCTCATATTGTGACAATATTTCACTATTGACGTAAGATTGAGGGCGGTTTCTCGATTTCGTGTTATGCTTTTTAGTATACAACTGACTTAATCAAGACAGAGAAAGCATGGTGAAACAAAATGGAAGATAAGAAAGTAGTCTTTTTTGACATCGATGGCACGTTGCTCCATGAAGGGTCGTACATTCCCCCTTCGACGATCTCGGCCATTCAGCAGCTACGCCACAACGGCGTCGAGACGTTCATCGCGACAGGGCGTGGCCCGGCGATGCTGTCTGATATCCCAGAACAGCTCGGCATCGACAGCTTTGTCTGCTACAACGGACAAATCGTCGTCCACCAAGGCGAGGTCGTCTATCGGA
Organism: Exiguobacterium chiriqhucha RW-2; assembly: GCF_000416965.1. Classification (GTDB taxonomy): domain Bacteria; phylum Bacillota; class Bacilli; order Exiguobacteriales; family Exiguobacteriaceae; genus Exiguobacterium; species Exiguobacterium chiriqhucha. The sequence goes on along the minus strand of NZ_ATCL01000020.1, from coordinate 245,012 downwards.
ACACGTTGCCGACCGACGCGCTCCGTCGCTTGACCGAACATGCCGGCTCAAACGACCATACGCTCGTCTATCTCGGACAACACCGTGGCGGTGCCACGAAAGCGAACGACCATGTCGTCGAACAGTCACTCGGAGAACTTGATATGCCGATTCCGACATATGATCCGAATTTCCATATCGAACAGGCCGTCTATCAGACGCTCCTGTATTGCACGCCTGAAGAAGAACATCACTATTTGGATGCGTACGGCGAGTTTGATTTCATCCGCTGGCATCCGCACGCCATGGACGTCATCAATCGTGGCGCCAGTAAAGCCGACGGTATCCGCCACTTCATCGAGACGAACGGCTATCGGCTCGAGAACACGTACGCGTTCGGCGACGCCTTGAACGATTTGGCGATGCTTCAATACGTTGGAACGGGCATCGCAATGGGCAATGCCCGGGTCGAAGCGAAAGAAGTCGCCGACTTCGTGACGAAATCGATTCTCGAAGATGGAATCGAGTACGGCTTAAAATCAATGAAGCTCATTTAATGAAAAACGAGAGGCGCGCGCCTCTCGTTTTTTATCTGGACCGAAGTGTGCGTTCGAGTCGATCCAAGTCCGTATCTTTCCCGATGATGATCAAGATGTCCTCTGGCAAAATCATCTCGTCGGCTTGCGGTGAGATGATGACGTCATCATTGCGGCGGACCGCGACGATGTTGACGCCGTATTTGGCGCGAAGGTCCAGATCGATGAGCGACTTGTTCGACAGTTTGTCCGACGCTTTAATTTCAACAATCGAGTGCTCGTTCGAGAGCTCGAGGTAGTCAAGGATGCTTTGGCTCATCAATCCGTTCGCAATCCGGATGCCCATGTCGCGCTCTGGGTGGACGATGTTATCGGCCCCGATGCGACGCAACACTTTCTCGTGATAATCATTCGTCGCCTTGACCGTGATGATTTGAACGCCGAGCTCTTTTAAAATGAGTGTCGTCAAAATCGAGGCTTGAATGTTTTCACCGATGGCCACAATCACGTGTTCAAAGTTGCGAATGCCAAGACTTTTCAATACGTTCTCGTCGGTCGTGTCCGCGATGACCGCATGCGTCGCCAATCCCATAAACTCGTTGACGCGTTCTTCATCCGCATCGATCGCCAACACGTCATAACCGTTCGCCGACAATTCACGAACGATCGAGCCGCCAAACCGTCCTAATCCGATGACTGCAAATTCACCTGTCATAATTTCATACATCCCTTTCCTACGCTGTTTCTGTTCCCGATTCTTCGTACAGTGTAACCGATTCCCCTCAAAAAAACTATACAAAAAAAGACCGGAATATCCGGTCTTTACGCTTTACCACTCGAACGCTTTCCGCGTACATAGTCATTGTCGAACAAGAACAGGCGTAGCAAGAGATACAGCGCCGGTACGAGCAAGAGCAATCCGAGGATGAAGACGACGACGAGGGCGATGGCCATCGACTCGTTGACGACGCTTCCGTTGATGTCGATGTACGGATAAAGAATGTACGGCAAGTGCGTATATCCGTATCCGAACCAGGCCATAAAGAACTGACCCATGACCATCAAGAACGCGATGCCGTAGTTTCGCTTCATGTAGACGAGTGCAACGGCTACAGCGAAGAAGATGAAACTTGCAGCGAACCACCACCAGTTGCCCGCTAAGATGCTCTCATAATGCCAAGCTGCCTGCGACTTCAACCCGAAGAAGACGAGGCCCGACGCGACAATCGTCGGAACGCTCCAGAACAAGGCCCATTTTCGAACGAGTGGGACCGCCTGAGCGTCACGCGCCTTATCGGCATAGAACAAGAGGAACATGGCACTGATATAGAGCACCGACACGATTGCCAAGGTGACGACGGTCCAAGAGTAGAAGTTAGTGAACAACTTCATGCCGTCAAAGAAGACGCCCGACTCGGTCTCATTGATAAATCCGCCTTGGCTGACCGTAAGAACGGTAGACATCGAGGCCGGGATTAACAGCCCGGTCGCCCCATATAAGAACATATAGAACGTGCTCTCTTTTGAGCCGTAGTTGGCAAACGCGTAGAAACTACCGCGAATCGCCAACAGAATCAACACGACCGAGGCCGGTACGAGAAGTGCCGTCCCGTAATAGTAAGCCGTATCTGGGAAAAACCCGACGATCCCGACGAAGAAGAAGACGAAGAACACGTTCGTCACTTCCCACGTCGGCGATAAATACCGTGCAATCAGACGGTTGATCTTTTGGTCCCGCTTCGTGTACTTACTATAGAAAGCGAAGAAGCCGGCACCGAAATCAATCGATGCGACGATGAGATAGCCGTACAAAAACGTCCATAGTACGGCAATCCCTAATTCTTGAATCTGCATGTCATACCCTCCGATCACACTTCATCCGCGAACATCGCTTCACCGCGATGCTCCGATTGTTTTAGTTCTTTCCCTACTGGGTTGTCCTTGAACAGACGAGTCAAGACGAGTACCGTGACCACGCCAAGAACTGCATACAGGATCGCAAAGGCGATAAGCATCCATCCTACGTTTGCCGATGTCGTCGCCGCCTCACTCGTGCGCATCAAATCGTAAAGCGCCCACGGCTGACGACCGAACTCTGCGAAGAACCAACCAAACTCGATGGCCATCATCGCGAGCGGACCGCCTGCGGCGATGGCGATGAGCATCGGTTTACTGAATTGAGGCAGTCGCTTGATATATCGTCCGAGCACGAACAAGAACGAAATCAATGCCAGCAACATCCCAATCCCGACCATCGCATCAAACAGGTAGTGGATGAATAGTGGAGGTTGATCTTCTTTCGCAAATTCATCAAGACCGGTCACCTCGTAGTTCGGCACACCGCCCGCTAGGATTGACAAGGCGTACGGAATCTTCAAGGCGCCACGTACTTCGTAACCGCCCTCTCCGTCTTCCTCGAGCCATCCGCCTAGAATCAGCTCAGCCTCCGAGGAGGTTTCAAAATGCCACTCCGCAGCCGCCAATTTGTCCGGCTGGTACTTCGCCAAGTATTTACCTGAGAAGTCGCCGACGAGTGCAGTCGCAATCGCGAAGATGAGCGCGACGGTCATCGTCAAGCGAAGACCTTTTTTATGATACTCGATTGATAACTTATCAAGCTGGTTCCGTCGCTGACGGAGCAACTGGACAGCGGCGATGGCGGCTAGAATGAACGCCGATGTCAAAATGGCCGACGTCAAGACGTGCGCCATTTTGGTCGGCATTGCTGGGCTGAACATCGCCTCGATTGGACTCACGTTGGCGAGTCGACCGTCGACAATATCAAATCCGACCGGCTGGTTCATGAAGCTGTTGACGGTCGTAATGAAGAACCCTGAGAACAAGGCACCGACCGCGACTGGAATCCCGACTAGCATATGGTGCCACGGGTTTTTAAATCGATCCCACGTGTACAAATAAATACCGAGGAAGATCGCTTCAAAGAAGAAAGCGAACGTTTCCATGAACAGTGGAAGTGCGATCGTTTGACCGGCGACCCGCATGAGGTTCGGCCAAAGTAAAGACAGCTGGAGCCCGATTGCCGTACCTGTCACGACACCGACCGCTACTGTGACGACATATCCCCGTGACCACCGACGGGCCATCAAGGTGTATTTCGGATCTTTCTTTTTAATACCTAGAAATTCTGCCAATAAAATGAGTAATGGAACCCCGACGCCGATTGTGGCAAATATCACGTGGAAACCCAACGTGAGTGCCGTTAACGCCCGGCTCATCAGGACAGGATCTTGAAACATCTATTGATTACCTCCTATCTCTCTCTAGCGCTTTAAACCAATGTCTATCGCGCAACATCACAGATGATTTCCCTTGGATACCCTTATCATAATGATTTTATATAGCGCTGTAATGTCTCAATGCTTGAGTTCGCAAAATGTTCACATTTGAGCATGCTTAACAATATCGACGCTTTACAACTCTTACTTTTTTCCCAAATCTTTAACGGTTCACGCACAATTCTACACATTTCATACAAAAAAGCGGACACCGTCGTGTCCGCTTGCTTCATTTAATGATGGCCGTTCTAAAGAAATGATCGAACAGCTCGATGGCGACATCGATGGCCCGCTCATCCGGGTTGAGCGTCGATTGGTGAAGTCCCGAGCCCATATCGTTCACGCCGAGCCAGACCATAAAGCCTGGTACTTGTTTCAGCATGTATCCGAAATCTTCACCTGTCATGGCCGGTACGCACGTCTTGTATGAGTATCCGACTTCCTCGACCGCTTCTTCGAATTGGAACAAATAACGCTCGTCGTTGACGACCTCATGATAACGATTGCCGAACTCGAGGTCGATGTGGACGTTATACGTCATCTCCACCCCGGCGATGATTTGACGGATGCGTCGTTCGAGCACAACCATCTCCTTGTCCGACAAGGCCCGAATCGTACCGTCAAGCTTCGCCGTGTCCGCGATGATGTTCTCTTTCGTCCCAGCCATCACTTTCCCGATCGAGATGACCGCGCTGCCCATCGGGTCGATGTTCCGCGAGACGATTGTTTGCAGCTGCATAATCAACGCGGCCTGAACGATGACGGCATCAATTCCGGCGTGCGGGAAGGCACCATGCCCGCCTTTCCCATGAATCGTCAAATGCAACTCGCGCGCACTCGCGAACAAAACACCTGGACGCGACGCGATCGTGCCGACAGGATATTCTGGTGCGACGTGAAGTCCGAACATCGCATCGGGGCGGAAATGATAGAACAGTTCCGACATGGCCATCGGTTCAGCACCGCCCGGACCTTCTTCGGCTGGTTGGAAGAAGATGACGAGGTGATGGTCGAGCGGCTCTTCGACGGCTCGCTTAATCAACCCGAGAGCGATTGCCATATGAACGTCATGGCCACAGGCGTGCATCATCCCTTCATGGACCGAGGCAAACTCGAGGCCCGTCTCTTCGGTGATCGGTAAGCCGTCCATGTCGGCCCGGTAACCAATCGTCTTTTCACCGACAAGCCCGTCGATGCGGACGAACAAACCGGTACGCCAATGCGAGATGTGCACGCGCGGCGAGTTCAAGGATCGAATCAGTTCCTCAAGCGTCGCCTGTGTCTTGAACTCTTCATAACCTCGTTCTGGAATCAAATGTAATTGCCGTCTTGCCTCAATTGCCCAACTCATTCCACACTCTCCTTCGTCACTTCATCAACAATCTCCCAAAACGCCTTCACTTGCGCCAACTCGAGCATCGACTCGGTCGATAACATCCACGTATCCCGGACGAGCGGAATCCCATCCGACGACGTGAGCGGAATCTTATTGATTGCCTCGACATCGCGAATCGTCGACTCAGGTAAAATCGCGAATCCGATTCCGTGTAACGCCATCTGTTTGCACGTCTCGATTTGGTCGACGACGAGCGTCGTGAGCGGCGGGCTCGAGAAGCGCTCTTGCCACCACTCCAAAATTTCTTGATAATACGTCGAGTCGCTCTTGAATTGAATGAACGAACGCTCGTTATTTTTTAATTGTTTCAAATCGGTCATCCGCAAGTCGACCAGGTGAAGCGAATCTGAGAACAATTTCATCTTCTCGCCGCGCCAATCCGGATTCCCGCGAATGATACCGATATGGAAATTTTCCTCTAGCATATAGCGCATCATCTCGCTTGACCAGCCCGTGACGAGTTTGACTCGAACCGATGGATACCGCTCGACGAATCGCTTCAAGACGCGCGGTAGCCAATACTGACCCATGATGGATGCGACGGCGATTTTTAATGTACCGTACACCTCACCTTGTTGCGCTGTCAACTCCCCACGCAGCTCCTGCTCCTCGCTATACATCTTCTTCGCGAAGTCGATGATTTTTTCACCGTCCGGCGTGAGCGCGAGGCCCCGTGTCGAACGGACAAAAATTTTCTTGCCCCACTGATGCTCGATTGTGACGAGGCGCTGACTGAGTGCGGGCTGGGAGACGAACAAGCGCTCCGCCGCTTTCCGCATATTCAACTCTTCGGCGAGGACGATTAACACTTCCACTTCTGATACTTGCATGACGTCACCTATTTCTCTATCGTTTCAAAGATTGTATACTGGATACGTTATTGCTTCACTGTATCATATCATGTTTGTCGATTAGTTTTGAATCGTCAGGAGGAAATCAGATGCAACGTCATCATTTTGCCTTTATTGTCGCCACCATCGCGACGCTCGGCAGTCTTTATTTCTCGGAAATCATGCTGTACGTGCCATGCAAGTTATGCTGGTTCCAACGCATATTTATGTATCCGCTCGCCATCTATTACTTGACGGTGCTTCTCTCGAACCGTGCTGTGAACAAATTGTTCGTCGGTCTCATGGCCGGGGCGGGTTGGGCAATCGCCCTCTATCACGTCATTCTCGAACGCATCCCGAACGGCGACGCGTTCTGCAGTAACGACTGTTTGATTCGTTGGGTGAACTACTTCGGATTCATCACGATCCCGCTGCTCAGCTTGATCGCGTTCACACTCATCTTGCTCATCCAATTCGTGCCGACACGCTCGAAGCGCTAATCTGTGATACACAAAAGAACCGGTCTACCGACCGGTTTTTTTGTTTGATTTACGATTGCTTTGGCCGGCATCCTTCGTTTCTGGGGCGATGCGGATGCCTCCGCAGCGCGAATCGCGCTTTACGGGGTCGTCCTTGCATCGCTCTCCCCTAGGAGTTCGGTTGCCGGCTTTTGGCATCGATTGATTTGTAGCATAGGGAAGTCCCTTCGATCCGGCCCGTGGCGCCCTGACTCATGCAGGAAAGCAATCCGACGAAGACCCCGCAGTGCCGGATTCGGCGCGAGGAGGCTTCGGGATTGCCTGCTGAAAGCATGGGCGCCTAACGGGACGGTTCGAAAGTTACCACATAAAAAAGAACCAGCCGGGGGCTGGTTCTTAAGATCACTGCCACCACTCGTCATAGAGCGAGGCCGGCATATGGTGTTTATGGCGCGACCGTTTGAAGATTGTCTCAATCCGTTCAGCGATGGCTGGATCGACTGATTTCCCTTCGAGATAATCATCGAGTTGATCATACGTCATCCCGAGAGCGACCTCGTCCGGGAGTCCCGGTTTGTCATCTTCCAAATCAGCCGTCGGCACTTTATAAATCAAGCTCTCATGCGCTTCAAGTTCATGGAGCAACGCTTTCCCTTGGCGCTTGTTCAATCCTGTGAGCGGCGTCAAGTCGGCCGCCCCGTCCCCGTGCTTCGTGTAAAAACCAGTGACGTATTCGGCCGCATGGTCCGTACCGACGACGAGGGCACCGTACGTGGCTGCGATGTCGTATTGCACTTTCATCCGCTCACGCGCTTTCGTGTTCCCTTTATGGAAGTCGCCAAGTTCGAGTCCCGTCGCTTCATGGAACGAGTTGGCTGAGGCATCGACGGCCGGTTTCACGTTGACCGTGAACGTTTTGTACGGTCGAATGAAGTCGAGGGCACGTTTGGCGTCGGCCTCGTCATGTTGCTCGCCATATGGCAGACGGACGGCGTAGAATGTAAAGTCCGCACTTGTTTCCTCACGCAATTCTTCCATCGCCAGCTGGCAGAGCTTGCCGGCGAGCGTTGAGTCTTGTCCTCCCGAGATACCGAGGACGAGCCCTTTCGCGCCTGCTCGTTTGACATAAGCCTTTAAAAAATCGATTCGGCGACGAATCTCTTCGGCTGGGTTGATGGATGGTTTGACGTGTGTCGTCTCAATAATATGTTGCTGCATTCTCAACTTCCTCCCTATCTGATATCGGTTTGCCTAATTGTCTGATAATCTATGAATGCCGTCAACTTGTTTCATTCCCGAAACAAAACGACGGAAACCTAGGTTTCCGTCGTCCGGTTATTGAATGCGGAACGATGCGACGTCGCCGCCGATCGGTGTCATCTCCAAGAATAATGCTTTTCCTGCCGGTGGTTCTTCATCCATTAAGACACCAAATGTGAAGCTGCCACTTGTCACTTCGGCCGCACCTTGGGCATATAGATTATGACCGTCCGACACGCTCCATTCGAACTCTTCGACGTCCGTGTATCCAGAAACATCGATCGCGTTACCGTTCAATTTGATGGCCACATCGCGGAACGAACCGTCCGTTTGCGCGGGTTGGTCGCTCGGCTCTTCAACGGGTTCTTCTGTCGTTTCTTCCGTCGTTTCTTCGGCCGGCTCTTCCGGTGTTTCTTCAGTCGGCACCTCGGAAGCTTCAACGGTCAGCGACTGTTGATCGGTGACCGCCATCTCAGGTGCACCTTCGACTTGGGCCAGACCGACGAAGTCCACCGTGTACTCACCCGCTTCGAGCGTGAGTGGGAATACTTCATCGAACACTTTCTTCTCACCTGGTGCCCACGTCTCTTCGATAATCGATTCTGTGAACATATATTCACTGCCATAGTCGAAGATGGTCGTATCCCCGTTCATCACCGTCATCTGAAAGCGTTGCGACGAATTGAACGTCACGTTGACGGGCTCCTCGTTCGGATTCGTCATCGATACCGTCGCCGACAACTGTTTGGACTCGGCATCGTAGCTCACGTCCGTCTCGAGTGTCAATAAGGCAGGCGGTGTCGACGCGTTACCGTCCACATCGCTCGGGTTCGCTTCTTCTTTGCTGCAAGCCGCGACGACCAACATCATCGCCGTAACGATTGCCAATAACCAAGTTTTCTTCACGTATCCCACTCTCCTCCGAAAAATAAAAAAACGTCTATAGCACTAGTGTAAACGTTCGTGCAGACGTTTGTAATGGGTTTACGGATATTATTCACCTTTATTATGAAACTTGGACGTTTTCCACGTATTGCTGCCATCCTGTCATGAACAACGCGTCAGCGACGTCGATATCGGACCGAACTTGTGCAGAGATCGAGAACGTCTCGCTGTGAATCGACTCAAAGATGACCGTGATCATACCATCGACGACTTCCTTATAGGCTACGAGTTCTGGTGTTTCTGCAAAAAGCATCATGAGTGTGGCTCCTTTTCGGTTATAAGATATGTATAGTGTATCAACGATTATATTGAGAATAACGTCCCATCGTTCGACAGGCCAAAAGACCCGTTTACCCAACTGTCGAATTGCTGGTATCGATTGTTAGTCATTTGGATGAATTATCAAATTATTCGTGCAAAAAGAGAGACGAATCGTAATCCGATTCGCCTCTCTTCCTGTAACTGTAAAAAAAATAAATTGATGGTTGTCGAATGATTTGTTACTTCGTTCGGTTTGAAATTTGTTGCCACACTGTCCCGAGGGCCGTTTCCCCGCTCGTGATCCGTTCTTTGGCAAGGCGTGCCTGCAACGACACCTCGAACTCACGATCGTCTTCGGCGATTTTGAGGGCGGGTACGGCCTGTTCATCTCCGCAGTCGAACAAGAATCGAGCGGCCCGCCACCGGACGAGCTTGCTCTTATCCTTGAGCGCCTCAATCATCGACGGTTGCGACTGCGGCAACGCCCAATCGGACACCGTGTCGCCGGCCGTACGCCGTACAATCGGTGACGAGTCGACGAGCGCCTGTTCGATATACGTGACATACTCTTCCCGATTCTCTTCGAACATGCCAATCATGACGACCGCTTGTCGACGGATGGCCATCACCTTGTCCTCGAGGGCGCGGCGGAAGTACACCATGTTGTCCGGGGTAATCTCGAGCTCGTCCAAGAACGCCAAACGTGCTTTCCAATCGTCTGATTGCAATTGGTTCGCATTGGCTTCATAGTCGGCTTCCCGGCCAAACGCCCGGGCGACGATGCGAGCGACCCGCTCTTCAGGATACGCCGCCTCGAGTTCTTCTTGCGCGACGACACTCACATCCTCGAGCTCACCGTAACGCGGGGCTTGTTCGACCCAGCGTCGGTCTTGGATGACGTTTTTCACTTGGGCCTGCACGTCAAGTGCGGCGTCGACGAACCGTTTTGACAGGCCGACCCGTTTTTCCGAATCGCCTTTGACGAGTTTCAATTGCATCGGGACGTCGAGAACGAACTGGACCGAGACGTGCACCGGTTCGTAGTCCGCCGCCATTTGGTTTGCCTCGACTTCCGGCACGTCTTCCCCGAACGCGCGGCGAATCTCGTTCATGACGTCGTGCCAGTCATGTTTCGGATGGCGCTCGACGGCGAGGAAATCGGAGACGGCGTAGACCGACTTGACCCCGCGTAAGCCGACGATGTCCTCAATGATCGGCGGCATGTCACGGCTCGCCTTGTCATACGTGACACCACGGCCCGTGAACGCCGGTTCGACGATAATCTTCAAGTTATTTGGACTTGGAGTTGGTTCGATTGCTACTAATTTCATTCTCATCACCTCACTCTCAATCGTGACGAAAACGACAAAAAAACGCAAGCGAGTCGCTTGCGTCGTGAACAATCAAAATAGGGCGATGAACTGTTGGAGCGAATACTCTTCTCCTTCGACGATGAACGTATCATCTGCTGACACAGGCTCAAGGAAGAAGCGCTTCTCCCCATCGGCCTTGACGTATCCGAAGATATGGCTCGTTTGATAGAACAATTCCACAATCGTCACCCGGCCGAACGTCATCCCGTCATTGATGATCGCCCGGTCCTCCAACTCGCCGCCATTATACAGTTCAATATACGTTTGCATGTTTGTCGTCGCTCCCTTTGTGTTTGTTTTCACAATTCATTTCTATCAAACAATCAGGGCGACTTCAAGTTAATTTTTTGCGTGACGCTTCCAAAAATCAATCCAGTTATAATACTCGGATAACACTCGGTCGATTTGTTGCCGAGACTTTTCATCATGTAATCCAGTATCATCAATCTTTTCTTTACAATGCGTGATAAAGATTTCATTTCCTGGTAAAACGTTAGCACGATTTGTGGCAAATACTTGACGGAGATGAATTTGACATCGCGCCGTCCCAAGCATACCCGGAGACGCCCCGGCAATCATGACCGGTTTCTCACGGAGCGGCGTGCCTGGTTCGAGCGACAGCCAATCGATTGCGTTCTTCAACACACCCGGGATGCTGTGGTTATATTCCGGGGTGACGACGAGCAGACCGTCCGCCTCACGCACGGCTCGTTTGAAGTCGCGTACGACTTCGGGTTCATCCGGGTCGATCAAGTCGTCGTTATAGAGCGGCATCTCAATCGAAGCGATCTCGACGTCGAACCGATCTTGCCCGAGCTCGATGATGGAATGGAGCAGCGCCGTGTTATATGACGCCTTACGAAGACTTCCTGATACGGCAACGAGTTTGAATTTAGACATCCTGTACCTCCTTGAGCCAATCATTGATGAGTTGCGCTTCTCGTTCTGGCTGTTCCATCATCCCCATATGGCTAGCCGGTACCGTCTGTTTCGTATGACGGTCCGCCCCTAGGAAAGCGCGTTCCGCATCCATGTTCGGATCACTAGATCCATAGAGGAAGAGACCGGGCAATTTCGTCGACCGGACCGTCTCCGTTTCATCGGCACGGTCGCGAATGGCCATCTGCGCGGAAATGATTCCTTCTTTTGACATCTCGTAGCCGATTTGCTTGGCGCGTTCAATCAACGCGGTGTCGGAATCAGCGGCAAACACACCCGGAATCATCGTGTCGATGAACGGATGTACCCCTTCTTCCATCACTCGTTCGATGGCTTCATTCCGCTTCACTTTGGCCGTCTCTGGATCAGCCGCCGCTGTCGAATGAATCAATCCGAAACCGGATAGCGCGTCCGGATGACGGCGGACGAGGTTGGTCGTGATGTAGCCCCCGAACGAATGACCGAGCACGATTGGACGCTTGAGATCGCGCAGTCTCATCTCAGAAAGCACCCAATCCGCAAACTGATCCATCGTCTCTGGTCCGGCCTCCGTCCCGGCATGTCCCGGTAATGTCAGCGCGTATACGTCCGCGTCCATCAATGGGATGAGTTCCTCAAAATAGTCAGGTGATCCACACAATCCATGTAACAGTACAACTTGTCTCAACGTCATTCCTCCCTTTCGTTCCATTCGTCTTTCAAGAGACGATACATCGTCAAATCCATGAAACGTCCGTGACTATAGGCATAGTCATGGAGCAGCCCTTCCTCCGTAAAGCCGAGCTTTTGCACCAACCGGTTCGACCCTTCGTTCCCCGGAGCGACGAGCGCCGAGATGCGATGAAACTTGAACTCGTCAAACCCGTATCGAATGACGGCAGACGCCGCCTCGAACGCGACACCCCGGCGCCAATGGCTCGGCGCGACCTCGAAGCCGATTTCGGCCCGAAAATACTGCGGGGTCCAGTTGTGAAAGCCAATCGTCCCAATCAGTTCGTTCGTATCGCGGTCACAAATCGCCCAGCGAATCGCTTTTCCTTGCTGAAATTGATCTTTGAAATAAGCGATGACGTTCTTCGCCTCATAGACGGCCAGTAAAGGATCGGACCCGTAATAACGCATCACTTCCTCGGTCGAAAGAATCACATAGAGCGCCCTCGCGTCACGGGGTTCGAGTTCCCTCAAAATGAACCGGCTCGTCACGAGCTCGGGAAAGCTTTTTTTCAACCCCCACATATGGAATCCGCCTTTCTGCTTCTTTTCCTCAATTATAACCATTTTCCCAAAAAAACCATCATCTCAATCCTCTAGAACCGCTCAAACATGGCGCGCCACGAAGGGATTTGCTAAAATCAAACTATAGTGACTTCGAACTGAGGGGATAATTATGTCAAAACAGTTGTTCTATATTAAACAAGACCGAGAACTGCAACGTTTTACACTGCATGGCGTCACTTTAAACGATGTCACCGAGGCGTTATCACTCGCCCGCCCGATGATTATTTGTCGGACGGACATGAAAGGGATGAGACAGTCGTCCCGGACCCGGTTCCGCTATATCGAGGCGCACGAACTGTCGACGTTCTCGACCAAGTATTTAAATAACCAAACGAGTTTCACCGCCATCGACTTTCCTGACTATCATCTGCTTGAATCGCTATCGGATCACGAAATCGCTGAAATCTTGTTCCTCAGTCATATGGAACGTGGCTTAAAAGGACCTTTCTTGAACTCGATTCAAAACGAGATTGCCTTCTTCAACGAATCGAACGATCGTCATAGCAGCCTGTACATAAAAGACTGGTCGACGATCTCGCACTTCTTGCAGAGCGTGCTGCAAAGCAAGCTCGACCGCGACATTCGCAACATCAGTTTCGTCCCGATCCCGCTCCCGGTCATCGATGAGATTTTGGCGTTATCACCGCAAGGGTTGATTATCGATTTTGATCATACGAAGCGGAGCCTGTTCAATCGGCAAGTCTCGATTGCCTTCTATGTCGCCGGGCGTTACGAGGACATGTCGGTGCTCGAAGAAGACTTTGATGCGAAAAAAGAATCGATCGCGTTGAAAGGACAATTGACGTATCGCCGTCGTACGTGGGAGATTGAACGATTTTGAGTTCACCCGTGCAATAATCTTTATCGAACCTGAGCCAATCAGGTTCTTTTTTGTTATCCCGCTCATACGGATTACGTTTCAAATCCCATCACCAAGCGCCTGAGACACTATTTTTAAAAATTGATAACAAATTGTCTTAATTTTTCGTTAAATTAACTCTTTTCTTTTATCGCGAGGAGGGTATACTAGGAATAACCTTCTGGAGGAATGGAAGGCAATATAGAGAAAGCGAGGTGAAAATCTATTCATCACGCGGATGAATAGATACACGAGATGGAACAACTGAAAGTACAGGGAATGTCTTCGTTCACCAAGTTTGCGACGAATGGAAAAATGCTGAAACTAAAAGATGCAGTAGCCGGCGAGCAACGGATTTCGCTTCAAGAAGCGACCGATATTCAAGTCTCAATGCTCGACGAGGACCATTCGCGCTTCACTATATTCGGTCAGTCACACCCACTTGTCGAACTGACCCTTCCTCACCATTCTTGTGAAGTGTTACATGCCTGGTTATTACACAAGTTAAAACGACAAAAAATCAAATTGGCTTCTAACGCCTAAAACAGTAGAAAGACCACATCCGTTTGGACGTGGTCTTTCGTTTGGATTCAACTTCATGTGAACAAGGAGACGAACCAGCTGATGAGAATCCCGACGAGCGCAAAGTCTGAGTCGCCGAAAGTCGTACTCTCAAAGCCAAGGTTCCCGAGCAACGGTAGGAGCAGTGCCGGCAAGAAGCTGATGAGCACACCGTTCGCGAAGGCTCCTAAAATCGCCCCGCGGCGCCCTCCCGTCGCATTGCCGAACACACCTGCCGTCGCTCCCGTGAAGAAGTGCGGGACCAATCCCGGGACGATAATGGCAAGACCGAATAGTGGCAGGAAGAACATCGAGAGGAGGCCCGCCGTAAAGCTGACCAAGAATCCGATGATGACCGCGTTCGGAGCGAACGGGAAGACCGTCGGACAGTCAAGCGCCGGTTTCGCATTCGGCACCATCTTATCGGCGATCCCTTTGAACGCCGGTACGATTTCGGCAATCAACATCCGAACGCCAGCGAGGACGATGTATACCCCGGCTGCGAACGTGATCGCTTGAATGATGGAGAAGACGATATAGTTCGAGCCACCTGAAAGCTCACTCTCGACGAACCCTGGTCCGGCGAAGATGGCGACGACTACGAACAAGAGCGTCATCGTCAAAGAGACCGCAACCGACGTATCGCGCAAGAATCCGAGTTGTTTCGGAACTTGGATGTGCTCGGTCGAGTGTTCTTTATTACCGGCATATTTGCCGATCGTCCCCGAGACGAAATACCCGAGCGAACCGAAGTGGCCAATCGCAAAGTCGTCTGATCCTGTGATCTGACGTACGAAAGGTTGCAGAAGCGCCGGGAACAGGACCATACATAACCCGAGCAAGACCGAACCGACCGCGACGAGAACGACCCCTTCAAGTCCTGATACTGATAGAATCGCGGCGAGCAAACTCGCCATGAACAACGTATGGTGTCCTGTCAAAAAGATGTACTTGAATGGTGTGAACCGAGCGAGCACGATGTTCATGACCATCCCGAACACCATAATCATCGCCGTCTCGACGCCGAATGCGTCTTGGGCGACCGCGACGATCGCTTCATTGTTTGGGATGACGCCGCGAATACTGAACGCCTCATCGAACATTTGTCCAAAAATATCAAGCGCCGCAATGATGACACCCGCTCCGGCCCCGATGATGACGAATCCCATAATCGTCTTCAGTGTGCCCGAGACGACCGATGCCACATCTTTCTTTTGAAGCAACAGACCAATCAGCGCGAAGAGACCGACCAAGATGGCTGGTGTCCCCAATATGTCTCGCATAATCAAATCAAGCATTCATTGTTCCCCCTTCCCGACCCCCGAAGTCGTTTACAGTTTTCCTGCTAGTTGAGCTTTGATTCCTTCGATATCCATGACGTTCTCAAGCGCTACGATTTCGCGCGTCCCGTCATCGAGCGTCCCGATGATATCTTTGGCCCCTAGATAGATGTCGGCCGGTTCCGTCCGTGCCGTCGCGATATCGGTATGCGACACTTCAGCCTCGGCGCCCATTTGATCGAGCGCTTTCTTCACGTTCAACTCCATGATGAAACTTGATCCTAACCCGTTTCCACATACTACTAAAATCTTTTTCATAACTTATTCCTCCTCTGAATACTTGTTGATGACCGGTAACATGTCGTCACTCGTCTGAGCCGACAACAATTTCGTCAAATCTTCCTCGTTGCTGAGAAGTTCTGTCAGTTGTGCGAGTGCCTTCAAATGTGTCGTCTGGTCGATGGCTGCGAGCACGAAGAAGAGTCGGACCGGCTTATCGTCCGGGAAGACGACAGGTTCTTCTACCTTCAGCACACTCATCCCGAGTTGATGCACCCCATCCTCGGGGCGGGCGTGTGGGATGGCCACGTCCGGCATGAGCACAATGTAAGGTCCATGTTCTTCTACGTTGGCAATCATTGTGTCGATATAACTCGTCATAATCGATTCGTTCGCTTCGAGCGGCTTGGACGCGAGACGGATGGCCGTTCGCCAATCGTCGATGTGATCGAATACTTGGATATTTTCTTGCGTGATCAGTTCATTTAGCACCGGCTGTCCCCCCTGGTGTACAGTTTGAGTCGTGTCAGCGTAAAGTAACGTACGTAAGTCTTGGCGCAGTTGCCGTTCATTGGTGACGGTCGCATGTTGTTTGACGATTTGTAGCACGTCTTCGAGTTGAATCGCGACACGGTCGCCCCGTTTTAAGAACCGTTGCTCGACTTGCCGTTTCAACTGAATTTGTTCCAGTCGCGTCGGCAAGGCCGGGACGAGCGTCACGTTCGTCAGTGCATGAATGTCGCGTGGCAACGGGACGGTCGTGAACATCAAATCAACGAGTTGGGCATATTGCGCGACGTCCCGCTGTGAGATCGGCGGCAAGAAGATAATCTCCGGGAATTGATTCTTCAAAATGTGGTCGAGCATGTGCGAGACGCTAATGCCGCTCGGACAGACCACAATCGCTTTCAGCTGCTCATCGAGATGCTGACCTTGTTGATGCAAATGAGCCGCGAAATGGAGCGTATAATACATCACTTCTGTCGCCGGCACGTCTTTGCCAAGACGGTTTCGGAACGGTTCGAGCGAACGTTCGACGAGCACGTTCAGCACTTGGTGTTCTTTCATCACATAGCGTTCCAGTTCTTCCGGTGCCTCAAGCCCTGTGTAGACGCGTTGCATCGTCGCTTTCGAGTGGAGCACGAGTTTCTCACAAAGCGCTTCTCGTTCGATGATATACGTGCAACTGAGCAGTTCGAAACGCTCAATCACTTCCATCATGACGCTCGACAATTCGTATTGCGTCGATTCATCCATGTCTTCCTCGATTTTCGGGCCGCTCTTCATCAACAAGTCGAGCGTCACCCAAAGGTGCGGCACTTGACTGAAGTGGGCTCGAAGCACTTCGTCCGTATTCTCCGCCATGACGACGTCTTCTTCATCGATTGATGCCAACAGTTCGACTCGACTTCCGAACAAGAGGAAGTAGGCGAGTTTTTCACGATGGCTCTCGACCAATTGAAACTGCCGTGTCGTCTCATACGATTCAATCTGGCTCAGAAGTTGATGATACTCATCTTCCCAGTCGTCAAGTACTGCGCTAATGAGACGTCCCTTCGTCGAGCGGATCACGAGCCGTTCGATGGTTCGAAACAAATATAAGGTGACGGTTTGAGGATGCCCGTTAAAGTGATAACCGATTTTCCGGGTGTAGGCGAAATCGAGACCAAAATGGGCAGCGCTTCGCTTCACCGCATTCAAACTTTCCTGTACCGTGAATTTCGAGACATCGAGCAGCTGTTGAAAATGAAAGGCGGATAAGAACTCCCGGTTCACCAACGTAAACAAGACGATGAGTAGCTCCCGCTCTTCCTCCGACCAAATCACTCCCGCCTGTTCAAATCGTTCCGTCAACTCACGTGTGACGTGCAACCTTATGGACGTTCCCTCTAGTTCGAGCGGCGATAATCCACAGTCGCTCAACCATTCTTGAATACGATCGAGCTCATACTCGAGAGTGCGACGTGAATACGGTAGCATCAACTCGAGTGATTCGACCGTCACGTTCTGTTCGTGCATGATGACACTCAATATTCGTTTACTCTTTTCATTCAGTAGCATGGTAGTGGCCTCCTACACCTTTAGTATAAGACAGTTTCTTTCCGATTATGTAAGCGTTTACGACAGGGTTTTCGGGACAGACTTCCCAAACTTCTGTCTCTACGCAAAAAAGGCGAAGGATGACTAGTCCTTCACCTCACCTCTATATGATCGAGTCACACGGCCGATCCCGATTCGTTCCGGCGATAAATCGTCACGCCGCCGTGCTTCGCTTCACCGACGACTTCAAACAGCCAGCCCTTGTCGACCAAGAGCGAACGGACCGTCAAAAAATCGTCTTTCGGGACGATGAATTCGTCGACCGTCCCGTCGAGAAGTTCTTGAATTTTTGGTTCCCACTCGTTCATTTCACTTCATCCCTCTCCGTTTGTTGTCGGTTTGCCCAGGCGAACAATCGTTCACTCGTCTGCATCACATTTTCCGGAACGAACACATCTTCCGGCACCTGAGGATGCGACGCGACCGGCTCATCGATGGCGAGCAAGACCGTTTCACCGAGTGCCCGCTCCACATAATCGGCTACAAACGCGAGCCGTTCACCGTACGTTTTTGGCGCAGCATCGTCGAGGGCAACCGCATAGGCCGCATCCACTTCGTTGTCCTTTAATAAGACTCGGCCCGAGTCGAGGATGGCGAACGGCGGGACCGCGTCGACATGAAACACTTCATAGGCTCGATACGCCGTCTCATCGCACGATAAGAGCGGCACGAAGCGGCGTTGTCCCGTCCACTTCTTGAGTTGGAACAACGTTCGCATCGCCGTGAATGACTTGGCCCCGGACGCATCTTTTTCGACCAAAATCGTCGGGGCGTCGGCCGCGTCCGCTCGAGTTTGGTCCATGAACAACCATGTTTCGACTTGTGAGACTAAAATCAATTTCGTTTCCTCCTTATTACTTCTGACCCTGCCACGATGACGAGCGCGACGAGCCACCCGCCGATGACGTCACTGAAATAGTGGACGTTCAAGATGACCCGGCTGAACGAGACGGCCAACACCATCGCGACAAGCAAGCCGAACCCGATCAAGTTTTCATTGCGGCGGTACATCAAGATCGCCAGCATACCGTACAAGGCGAGTGATCCAGAGGCATGACCGCTCGGGAAGCTATAAGTCGTCGCGTCGAGCGCGGCATCGATTGACGGTCGGTCAACCCCGAACACGAGCTTCAACACTTGTGTCACGAGAAGCGTGGCAATGACGACAATCGGCAAACGGAACGCCTCAAAGCGGTTCCCTCGCCATAAGAAATAGAGCATGCCAATAAAGGATAGACCAATCAACACTTTCACACTGCCGAGCTCGGTCACATAAACGAACAATGGTCCAGCGAGCGGTTCAAGCGAAGCCGTGACGAAGCGGTCGACCGGTACGACCCAACCTAAAACGACGACCACCGAGAAGAGAACGAATCCAATCGTCCCGGTGATCGCCAGCTCTTGTGAGCGAGAAGTCATCAATACAACCCTTTCCGTTCCCGCATCTCGTCTTCGCCGAAGTCGGTCATGTCACGCAGACGGTGCGCCAACCGACCTGAGGCGTTCGCCGCGATGGCACCGACGAGGTCATCCATGAACGTATGGACTTGGCCGTCGTCCATTTTCGTGTCGAGCTGTTTGATGATCCCGATTTTCGCTTTATCTAAGTATCCGAACGTCGTCACGGCAATCGAACCATATGTGTTGACGGCCCCGATCGCAATCGTCTCATCGACACCGAACAACCCTTCATCCGACGCCACGATCGACAAGAGCGGCTCCGACAATTGCCCGCGCTCGGCGAGCATGTCGAGTTCCGACCCGACGAGAATCGCGTGTTGGAGCTCACGTTTATCTAACACGGCCTCGACCGAGTCCATGCAGTCTTTCAATGACAAGTGTGGCGAATACGGTGCTTGCATTTGATAGACGATTTCGGCGATCGATTCGATCGATACGCCCCGTTCAATCAAGCGAGCCCGTGCCGCGTCGCGTACATCGCGTGAGTGTGGTACATGTTTCATCATAGATGCGGGAACATTCCCGCTACACATCCTTTCATCTCGAGAAGAGCTTCTCGAAGTACTCAATGTCTATTATACTGAAAACTCGAAAAAAAGACTAAGCCCGCTTTGACTTCATTCAATAAATCGGTCATCATAAAAAAGTAGACCACTTTATAAAGGGGGAACTGGAATGAAGATTGGGGTAGTCTTATTTCCATCAAAACAAGTTCAAGACTTCGCCAACTCGTATCGAAAGCGATACGACACGAAGTATGCGTTGATCTCACCTCACGTGACGATCAAGGAACGCACTGAAATCGACGAGGCCGATTTGCCGAAAGTGCTCGAGTATCTCCAGCAAGTCGCAGACTCGACCAAACCGGTTCAATTGAAAATCGACGGGGTCCGCTCGTTCGCACCGACGAACAACGTCCTCTACTTAAAAGTATTGCCGACGCGCGAACTGTCGGCGCTTCACGACAAACTGCACGACGGTCTGCTCAAGCAGCCTCCGAAATACGAGTTTCTGCCGCATATCACCATCGGTCAAGACTTGACCGATGCCGAACTGTTCGACGTGCTCGAACGGATGCGAATGGAACAAGTGCATTTCGAGGAGACGATCAATCGCATGGCCGTCATGTATGAGCTCGAAAACGAAACATGGAACGTCTATGAGACGTTCCGGTTCCGCGGATAAGATTACACGCTCCGGTCGACGAAACGACCGGGGCTGTTTTGTTGTTCGGCTTCTAACCATTCTTCTTGACGGGGCCGGATTCGTTGGACACGTTGAATGCGTGTGACCGGCTCGATATTCGCCCGTTCTGTTGGTTGAACTTGGCGATTTCCATATTGGACGACTGTGAAATCAATCTGATAAGGACCCATGATCCAACCTCCTTCACAAGTCCTTACCCGAAATTCTTCAACGATAATACAAAAAAAGAGCGTATCGCTACGCCCTTCCCCATCTTTATAAAATGTGATAACCGCTATCGACGTGGATGACTTCACCTGTCACGCCGCTGCCCATGCTCGACAAGAGGAACAGGCCGGTCGAGGCCACTTCTTCTACCGAGACGTTGCGGCGCAATGGCGCTTTTTGCTCGAGTTCAGACAAGATGCTGTTAAAGTCGCCGACTCCTTTAGCCGACAACGTCCGAATCGGGCCAGCCGAGATCGCATTGACGCGGACGCCGTGTGGGCCGTACTCGTTTGCCAAATATTTGACGCTCGAGTCGAGCGCCGCCTTGGCGACACCCATCAAGTTATAGTTCGGGACGACGCGTTCGCCACCGAGATATGTGAGCGTGATGACCGATGCATCTTCTGCGAAGTACGGTTTGGCCGCTTTGACGACAGCCGTCAAGCTGTATGCCGAAATATCGAGCGCTTGCGCGAACTGGCCGCGTGTCATCTCTGAGAATTCACCGCGGAGTGCTTCTTTGTCTGCGAATGCGATCGAGTGCGCAATCCCTTGAATCGGGCCTGCTTGTTCATGAATCGCCCGGAACGTCGTGTCGATGGCTTCGTCGTTCGTGACGTCACACTCTAACAGCAAGGCTTCTCCGTTCAAGTCGGCTGCAAGCGACTCGAGTCCTGACTTGAAGCGTTCGCCCGCATATGTGAGCACGAGCTTCGCGCCTGCTGCGTCGAGCGTCTTCGCGATTCCCCAAGCGATCGAGCGTTTATTGGCGATTCCCATGACGACATACGTCTTATTCGTTAACGTTGGATAGATTGACATCGTAAACTCCCCTTTTTTAGTACCTGGTGATAATATCTGTTATCAGATTACAGAATGGTGTCTGTTTTGTCAACTAGCGCGTAACGTATTGCGATTTTTTTAACTTACGGTAAGATAAAATACGTAGAGAAAGGGTGAGACGACTTCATCATGAACCGCATTCAATCTTATTTTAAAAGTTTAGACACAACACTTTTGACAATCGTCTTTTTCTTGATGATCATCAGTTTAGGTGCCATCTATACGGCCCAACCGATGTTGCCGACGCGATTGCAACATATTAATTTCGCATTTGACCAAGGAATCCGCTACATCATTGGGTTCTTCGCCATGTTCGCCATCATGACCATCGAATATGAACAATTGCGAAAAATACACTGGTATTTGTATGGCTTCGGGTTATTGCTACTAGCCGGTTTGATTCCGCTCCGCGATACGACTCTCGTTCCGAACATCAACGGGGCGTACGGCTGGTATAACGTACCGGGCTTCAGTTTCCAGCCAGCCGAATTCATGAAGTTGTTCTTACTTATTTCCATGGCGACGATCGTCTATGACCATAATAAACGCTACGGTTCGTCCCAACAGGACACATGGCTATTAATGAAATTGGTGCTTCTCGCCATTCCGCCTCTCGCGCTGATTGTGACGCAACCAGACTTAGGCACAGGGCTCGTGTTGATTACGATGCTCGGAGCGATTATCATCGTGTCTGGTATCGGGTGGAAGTGGTTGCTCGGATTGTTCAGCGCCGCTGCCTTAACGATCGGTGGCTTCATGTATTTGTTCTTCTCGCATTTCGAGTTGTTACAAAGTTTCGTGCCAGGCCACGCCTTGAATCGATTCCAAGCTTGGATTTACCCGTATGAGTATTCCGATGACCTGGCGTTCCAGTTAATCAAATCGCTTCAAGCGATTGGGTCTGGCCAAATGTTCGGGGCCGGCTATGGACAAGGGCTCGTCTATCTTCCTGAGTCGCAAACCGACTTCATCTTCGCCGTCATCGCCGAGCATTATGGCTTTATCGGGGCAGCGATCGTGATTATCGTTTTCTTCTTGTTCTTGTACCGAATGATTCATATCGCCCTCGAAGCGAGCAGTCCGTTCGGAAGCTACATCGTCACGGCCGTCATCGCCATGTTCACGTTCCAAATTTTCCAAAACATCGGGATGACGATCGGCGTCCTCCCGATCACCGGTCTGACGTTACCGTTCATCAGTTATGGTGGGACCGGGATCATCATGAACATGATCGCCATCGGGCTCGTCATGAACGTCGCCTCTAAATCAAAAACGTATATGTTCGACGACGACTAAACAATAGTCCCGCACTCATCCGAGTGCGGGACTATTGTTGTTACAGGATGAATTGGAAATCAGCCGGGTCAGGGGC
Organism: Exiguobacterium chiriqhucha RW-2; assembly: GCF_000416965.1. Lineage (GTDB taxonomy): Bacteria > Bacillota > Bacilli > Exiguobacteriales > Exiguobacteriaceae > Exiguobacterium > Exiguobacterium chiriqhucha. The sequence goes on along the minus strand of NZ_ATCL01000020.1, from coordinate 222,272 downwards.
TTGGATGAACAGCTCCTCGCCGGTCAATGGATGATGAAACGCCGCCGAAGCGCTATGGAGCGCATGACGGTCGAGAACAGTCTTGCCACCGTACATCGTATCCCCGAGCAACGGATGGCCGATATGGCGCAGATGGACCCGGATTTGATGCGTCCGACCGGTCTCAAGGGCAATCGATAGTGCCGTATATGCGCCATGCGCCTCCGCTTCGAGAATATGTGTGACAGCATGCTGTCCGTCCGCTGTCACGATTCGCTCCATAATCGAATCGGGGGCGCGGCCGATTGGGGCATCGATCGTCTGTGGTTCAAGCGGCCCTTCGACTAACGCGAGATACGTCCGCGACAATCCGCCAGTCTGTTGCAACTCGCTAAAGCGATGATGCACGTATGCATATTTTGCGAACAGGACGACCCCGCTTGTGTCACGGTCGAGCCGGTTGATGACGTGAATCGCCGACTGCAATCCAATCTGTTCATAATAGCCGAGCACGGCGTTGGCGAGTGTATCATCCGGATGGAGCCGGGACGGGATTGTCGCAATGCCTGCCGGTTTGTCGACCGCGAGCAAATAGTCATCCTCAAATAGGATCGTGAGCGGCCGCTTGGAACGGACCATCGTCTCTGCGGGCTGTTCGACCGGGAAGTGGACGGTCACTGCCTCCCCTGCTCGGATGTCATAGCGGACGGTGCGAGGCTTGCCATCGACGAGGATGAGGCCACCTTGTTTGATTTGGGTCAACATCTTTCGTGAGATGCCACAGTCTGTCATTAAAAAGTCGCGCAACGGGACGGTTGTCTCCGCGACGCGACGCAATGTAAATCCGTACATCGGTTACTTCCCTTCTTCAATGAACGATTCGCGGACCCGTCGCCAAAATGGGAACGGCCGGAACCGGGCAAACGTCACTTTTTCTTTCGCGACCGCACAGCGGATGGAGCGCACGTTCGACCACGACAACGCTTCTTGATGATCGAACGCGAGTTCAAACTCGGTTTTCGTGTGCGGAGCAATCTTCACTTGATGATGTTTCGGCAATAATAGCGGTGACCCGATCGTGCGGTACACCAAGTTGTTAATCGACGCCATCTCCGTCACTTGAATTGCCTCGATGGACGGATGGACGATGGCCCCGCCGAGCGCTTTGTTATAGGCCGTCGACCCGGACGGCGTCGAGATGCACAACCCGTCGCCCCGGAACGTCTCGAAGTAATCATCGCGAATCGATAAGTCACAGACGAGTGTGCGCTTATAGTTTTTAATCGTACATTCGTTCATGGCGAGCTGTCGATCGGTCGTCCCATCCTCGTAATCGATGAGTACCTCGACGAGCGGGTATGACACCGGTTCGAACGACTCGCTTGTAATCATCTCCGTCAACTCATCGAGTTCATCCGGTTGCCAGTCGGCGTAAAATCCGAGATGGCCTGTGTGGATGCCGACGAGCAACGTCTGATCGAGCCGGTCGATATACTCGTGGAACGCCTGCAGCATCGTCCCGTCGCCTCCGACTGAGACGACAATGCGTGGCTCTTTCGAAACCGAATGCCCCGCTTCGGTCAATTTATTCGTCAACTCTTGCGCGATGTCAGCCGACCGCGCGTCTCCCCGTGCTACAATCGCAAACTGCATGCCGTGGCCCCCTAGTCTTGGTCCGTCTGGACGTTCATTTCTTTATCCCGGAACACTTGCTGTGCATCTTGAATCTCGACGCGAAGCTGGCTCATCTCTGCATCCAGCAAGAACGCCGCCTCGGCCGCTCGCCGCAGACGTTCTTGAACTTCGAGCGGCATATCCCCGTCGTATTTATAGTTAAGCGAATGCTCGATTGTTGCCCAGAAGTTCATCGCGAGCGTCCGTACTTGGACCTCGACGAGTGTCGGGAACTCGCCATGAATCGTTTGCACCGGGTACTCGAGAATCAAATGGTACGAGCGATAGCCCGATTCCTTTTGGTTCGTGATATAGTTACGTTCCTCGACGATCTTAAAGTCGGTCCGATGATGGAGCAGTTCGAGGACGTGGACGATATCGTCCACGAATTGGCACATGATGCGGAGTCCGGCGATATCTTGCATCTCCGTCGACAATTTATCATAAGGAATCTGCTTTCGCTTCGCCTTCTCGAGGATGCTGCCGACCGGTTTCACTCTTCCGGTGACAAACTCGATGGGAGAATGGTCATTTTGAGATTTATATTGCTTTCGAATCGCCTTGAATTTCACTTTCAGTTCATCGACCGCGATTTGATACGGCACTAAATATTGATCCCAATCCATGGATTGCATATGCTGTCACCACTTTCGTTCGTATCGGAAAGCCCTGCTTTTTCCGTATGTATCCGATTGTATGGTATCATAAACCAACAATTGTTCATAGAATGGAGCGATGATTTATGACCCAAGAAGTGGAAATTGAATTTAAATCGATGTTGACAAAAGACGAGTACGAAATGTTGCTCGCCGCCTACGATTTGACAGACGAAGTGAAATGGCAAGCCAACGACTACTTTGACACGCCGACGTTCGAACTGAAGAACCATGGTGCCGCCCTTCGCATCCGTGAGAAAAAGAACGGCCAAGTGCTGACACTGAAGCAGCCGCATGAAGTCGGCTTGCTCGAGACGCACGCCGCCATCAACGAAGAAGAAGCCGAGAACTTGTTCAAATACGGCATCATCCACGATGATCAAATGACGGCCGCGCTCGCTCCATTCAACTTGTCTGGACCGCTCGAACACCTCGGCCGTCTCGAGACGAAACGGGCCGAAATCGCGACACCGGACGGCCTACTCGTCCTTGATGAAAGTCATTATTTGGAGATTCACGACTACGAAATAGAATTTGAAGTGACCGACGAGGCGAGAGGGAAAATCGCTTTCGAACAGCTCCTTCGCGAGCATGTCATTCCCCTTCGTCCCGCTAAAAATAAAATCGTTCGATTCATGGAAGAAAAGGTGCGTCGAAATCAAGGTTGAGCAGATACGTTGCCAACCTTTTTTTTTCGTTGCTACAATGAGCATACGATATATTTGATTTTTGTTTACGAGAGGAGGCGACACAATGGAACTAGAACAATGTAATGAGTCATCCTGTTCACTGGAAGAATCTCCTATCCAAGCAACCTATAAACCATTAGAGTTATTCTATTTCATGGACATTTCTGATCCAGATGGACTTCATGTGATGACGCTCATTAAAAAGCTCGAACTTGAATACGGGCATTTGATTCGTTTCCGTATGGTTTCGACGGTTCCTAGTTGTGTTGGCGGATGTCAAGAAGAGGTTCGCCTTCTCACGATGATTAAGGCTATGGAGTTACAAGGGAAACGTCATGCGATGCGCTTCTTACGCCATCTGCATATAAACGATATCTTTTTGAAGGATGGCTCTAGCGACAGCGACTTGTGGGAAATTGCCCGCTCGTTCGTCGATTACGGGCTCGACATCGAGGAGTTGGCGGCCGATATCCAATCCAATCAACTGCTCAGCGCTCTAGCTGTTGACCATGAGATCTTAAAAGATTGGGAAATTGAGTCACTTCCTGCTTTGACGTTCGTCACGCGTGACGAAGCACTCAAAATCGAAGGATTGTACCCGTATGACGTCTATCAGGCCGTCATGGCCGAACTGCTCGGTTACGTCCCAACCCGGGAGTCCGAGTGGAACGTCGAGAAAGTATTGGGGCGCTACGATGCCTCGACCATCACCGAGCTCGCCTTCATCTTGGAGCTCGAGAAGCCGGTCATCGAGAGAGAACTGAAAAAACTGTCACTCCAGCAACGGTGCCGACCTGTCCCAGGTTGCAGCGGACAAGCTTGGGCGACGAATAAATGACACAACAAAACCCACGGCCGGGGAGCCGTGGGTTTTTTGCGATGTTCTCCGCGGGGACGGAAAACATCACGACCCGAGTATCTATACAGATCACAGGTTGGGAGAAAGTTTACGGTCAATAAAGGGGTTTGTGATTGATTTCACACTTATAATATACCGAGACGGGCGCCGTGTGACAAGCACTTTGTTCATATTGTCACATAATGTTCACGCCATACTTCTTATTGAAATAATAACGTCTCCATTTCGTCGAGGACGGCCTCGAACTGATCGAGTGCTGCGAGCACCGGCGCTTTCGTCGTCATATCGACGCCGGCCGCCTTCAATACTTCAATCGGATAGTCGCTCGAACCGGCCTTCAAGAACTTGTCGATGTAACGACGGACAGCTGGTTCGCCTTCTTCCATGATCTGTTGCGACAACGCGGCCGATGCTGAGATCCCTGTCGCGTACTGATAGACGTAGTAATTGTAATAGAAGTGCGGGATACGGGCCCATTCAAACGCAATCTCACCATCGATAACGAGTTCGTCTCCGAAGTATCGCTTGTTGAGCTCGAGATACGTCTCATTCAAATACTCAGGTGTGAGCGAGACGCCTTCTTGGGCCGCTTTATGAATCATGTGCTCGAACTCGGCGAACATCGTCTGACGGAACAGTGTGCCCCGGAACGTTTCGAGCTGATTGTTCAACAGATAGAGCCGCTCCTGGCGGTCCGTGCGCGTCTTCAACAAATAATCGTTCAAGAGCGCCTCGTTCGTCGTCGAAGCCACTTCAGCCACGAAAATCGAGTAGTCCCCGTACGGATACGGCTGCGTCGCACGCGTATAATGGCTATGGACCGAATGGCCGAACTCATGGGCGAGCGTGAACAAGTTGTTGACGTTGTCCTGCCAGTTCATCAAGATGAACGGTTGCGTGTCGTACGCGCCTGATGAATAGGCGCCACTACGCTTACCACGTGTCTCACGAACGTCGACCCAACGTGAAGCAAGTCCGTCTTTGACGATTTGGACGTACTCGTCTCCGAGCGGCGCGAGCCCCTCGACCATCAAGTCTTTCGCTTCGGCATACGGAATTTTCATGTCCACGTCTTTGACGAGCGGCGTATACAAGTCGTACATATGCAACTCGTCCACACCAAGTGCCCGTTTCCGGAGCGCGACATAACGGTGCAACAAGTCGAGACGTTCGTTCACCGCCTCCACGAGCCCGTCGTATACGGATTCTGGGATGGCATTATGGTGAAGCGCCGCTTGGCGGGCGCTCTCGAACTTGCGGACCGTCGCATAGAAGTTGTCTTTTTTCACGCTACCTGACAACGTCGAGGCGAACGTGTTCAAATATTGCTCGTACGTCCCGTACATCGTCTTGAATGCGCCTTCGCGGACGCTGCGGTCACTTGATTCGAGGAACGTGATATAGCGGCCATGCGTCAATTCGACGTCTTCGCCTTTCTCGTTCTTCACTTTCGGGAACTTCAAGTCGGCGTTGTTGAGCATGCCGAACGTCGAGCTCGACTGCCCGAGGACGTCACCGGCTTGGGCGAGAATCGCCTCTTCCGCTTCCGTCAACACGTGTGGACGTTCTTGTGCCAACTCGTCGAACGCGTGGCGATAGACGTTGAGTGACTCGTGCTCACTCATGAACGCCTCGATTTGGCTTTCGTCGATGGCGAGCAGCTCTGGCGTCATGAACGCGAGCTGAGCCGAGATTTGGGCGGCGAGAGAACCGGCACGGTCGTTCAGTGCCTGATAATGGCTGTTCGACGTATCCTCGTCGTAGCGCATATGGGCGTATGTATACAGCTTATGCAATTGACGCGAAATGTCGTCGCGTAGCTGCAGACCTGCGAATAAGGAAGCCGCCGATTCTCCGAGTTTCCCTTTGAACTCGACCAAGGCCGGTACGCTTGCTTTTAGCGCCTCAAAATCTTGTTCCCAAGCTTGATCGTCTGCATAAATCGTCTCTAAGTTCCACGTCTCCTCGACGGGTACTTGTTGTCGTGTAAGTACTTCTGACATATGTCCACTTCCTTTTCTTAGTTTGTATACGATTTCGCCATGAATCGCTGAAACCCTTGAAAGTATCGAAAATCGTGAAGCAACGCCGTGTCTAACGTCTTAGGCACGTGCCAATCGCGCACCGCCTCCGTCACGTCGAATACGTTCAACAGCTGTCTCCATTGTACTTCAAACGCTTGCAGAAAGTCGCTTGTCGGGGTCACGTCGAACTGGCGGCACGTCTTCTCGATGCTCCAATTGACGGAGTCTCCGGGGCAATCCCGTCGATTCAAGTAGAGCACCGTCTGGAACATGAACGGATGGACATGGACCCCCCACAGTGACGGCAACGGCAAATAACAGTAGTTCGGTAACAACGAGGGCAACATCCCGAGCGGATACAATCGATTCAAGATGAGCCGGCGATACTGTGGCGTCGGATAAGGTGGCGTCATCCGCCTCCGCCGAATGACTTGGGTCCAACGATGGGCATCGAAGCCATAATATGCCGCGAACGGCGAGACATCGAACGAGGTCGCGACCTGCCATTGCCCGACGCCCGCTCGGATGGAGACCGGAAAGCCGACGAAGCGGTATAACGCCTGTCCGGTCGGGACGACCAGGCTATGTCGTCGCGCCAGTTCGGCCCGCATCCACGGTTTGAACGTCGTCACACCCCCGGGCTGCAGCCCGCTCGCCAGCCAGACGACGTCAAGTCCATTGTCGCGATAATGTCTCGTCCGGTCGACGTAAGACTCGATTGAGAGCGTGGACGCCTGGATTTCGACGACGAGCCGAGTATCGTCGCGTACTGCCACCAAATCGGCACGACGTGCGCCGATGACGACTTCTTGCTCGACTTCATACCCTTGCCCTTGAAGCCATTGCCGCACTCCCCATTTGTCTTCATGGTGTCCGGTCGACTCGCCGCATCCGCAAGGATTGACGTGGGCGAAATGGAGACGCCGTTTCACACCTTGCCTGACGATGACCCGTTCCCCGCATTCTGGGCACGAAAAAGGGGCAAACGGCTCAATCCGCCCCCGACTGAGCGTAAGGGCATCCACATACCCTCCAGTTCGACCGATGGCAAATCGCATTCCGCTTCCCCCTCATAATAGTGGTGAAAACATTCGGGCCAATGATTCGACGAGTTTGATGAAGTAGGATCGTTCCGAGAACGCCCGAATCTCCAACTCGTGTGACCCTTCAAAGTCTTTATACAAATCTTGTTTGAGCTGATGGACGGAGTTCGTGTTATACAAGAGCGCGTTCACCTCGAAATTGAGGTGGAAACTTCTGAAGTCCATATTCGCCGTTCCGATTGTCGCCAACCCATCGTCGACGACGATGACTTTCGAGTGCATGAACCCTTCCTCATACAAGTAAATCTTGACCCCGGCGCTGAGTAGCTCCTCAAAATATGAGCGGCTCGCATAAAAGACGATTTTATGGTCCGGATAGCTCGGAAGCACGATACGGACATCGATGCCTGATAACGAAGCGGTCTTGAGCGCGCTCATGATGTCCTCGTCTGGAATCAAGTACGGGGACGAGATGTATACCGACTTCTTCGCCGCATTGATCAGCGCGAAATAAATCGATTTCATCGTCTCGTACGGCTCATCCGGTCCGCTCGCCACAATCTGTACGCCGCCGCTCGCACTTCGCACCGTCTCGAGCGGCTCGAGATAGAACGGCGTGAATAGACGCTCACCCGTCATGTAGTACCAGTCCTGCAAGAAGATGAGCTGGAGTTCCGACACCCCTTCCCCTCTGACGTATAGATGCGTGTCACGCCAAAAACCGAACTTCGAATGCTCGCCCAAATACTCATCTCCGACATTCAACCCGCCTGTGAACGCCTCTGTTCCATCGATGACGACGATTTTCCGATGGTTCCGATAGTTCGTCTTACTCGAAACGAGCGGCAGGACGACCGGGAAGAACGCTTTGACATGGACGCCTGCTTGGCGCATCTCGTCAAAGAACGTCCCGTTCGTATGAATCGAGCCGACCGCGTCATATAGAAAGCGCACCTCGACCCCGGCCTTCGCCTTCTGAATCAAAATCCGTTGAATTTCCCGAGAAATACGATCTTCCCGGAAAATATAATATTCGAGATGGATGTGGCGGGTCGCCCCTTTCAAAGCGGGCAACAACTTCGAGAACTTCTGTTGTCCGTTCGTCAGCACTTGCGTATACGTGTTTGACGAAACGGGTAATTGATTCAGAGACGACGTCAAATGGAGCAACTTCTCATAATCGTCATGGGAGAACATGAGCGACGGCGACAACGTCATCGCCTTCTGTCGATAAGCGAGGTACGTCTCTTCGTCCAACATGGCCTTCTCTTTGAACATGCGCTTCCGGCGATAGTTCTGTCCGAACACAAAATAGGCGAACAGCCCGACGACCGGGAAGCCGAGCATGACGATGGCCCAAATGAGCGTCCGCTGCGGATTTCGATTCTCGAGCAGGATGACGAGCAGGATGCTGAACGTCGTCAAAAAGACGAGCACCGAGAACAACCCGATCACTTGCGAGCTCCAGTAATACGATAATACGGCAATGAGACCTGCGAGCAAAATCAGGGATAAAAGTACTTGTATGCGTCGCAACATATTATAAACTGACCTCGTTTCTGTCTTGTATTATCATAATTATACAACTTAACACCATCTTTTGAGGGGAGCGAACAAAATATGGGCACATTTTTGGTTACAGGAGCGACGAGCGGGATTGGACGGGCCGTCGCCCTTCGTTTGGCTGAGGACGGACATGACGTCATCGGCATCGGCCGCGACGAGACACGAGGTGCCGCACTAGAAGACGCCTCACCACGCATCACTTTCCTTACATGTGATTTAGCCGAATCCGAGCAAGTTGAAGCATTGATGGACCGCTTGATCGAGGACAAGGTCGTCCTCAACGGATTATTCAACAACGCCGCGACGTTCGGTCGTCCCGGGACACCGGAGCGGTTGCCGGCGACCGCGTTTGACGACGTATTCGAACTGAACGTGTTGGCTGTGAACCGGCTTATCCAACGCGCCATCCCGCTGTTGGCGACGGGAGGGAGCGTCGTCAATAACGCTGCAATCGTCGGCCACGTCAAATTTCCTCCGATGCTCGGTCCATACGCCGCCTCGAAAGCGGCCGTCATCGCCTTGACGAAGACGTTCGCCCATCGGATGAAAGGCAAAATACGTTTCAATGCGGTCTGTTTCGGTCCGGTCGATACGCCACTCAGTCATAAACTGTATGGCGGTGAGGCCAAATTCCAAGAGGCGATGACCCATCATTTCCGGGGACATGCCGCCAAACCGGAGGAAGTCGCACCGGTCGTCACATTCCTATTGAGCGAAGCGTCAAGCTATATTAACGGTCAAGCCATCACGGTGGACGGTGGTTATACACTCTCATAAGTACCAAAAGGGAGGGGTCTCGAGTGACCCCTCCCTTTTACGTCTGTACTTTTCGGGCACGCATCATCTGATTCGTCAGAAACGCGCGTTCTCTCGGATGCAACTCTTCAAAATCGAGCGACTCCTCGAAATAGTCGATGAACCCCTCGAACGTCTCTTCGTGTGAGGCATGTGCTTCCAGTCGGGCGATTCGGATCGCCTCGAACACGGATGCCATCACAAAGATGTCATGGCTCGCATACGTCTTGATTGGGGTGAGCGCCTCGAACAACGTCGCCTCCATCGGTTTACGTTTGGCGTGCCATTCGCTCTTGTCATTGGAAAATAAGAAATCCCCTTCAGGTAATCGGCTCAGTTCTCGCAAAATGTCGCCGATGTAATGAATGGCGTGAATCGCAGTATTCGGATCGTTAATCCCGGGCGAGATGCCTTTCAACGCGATTTCACTCAATTTCTCGATGACGAAGGCCGGGTCTTGAATCGAGGAGCGAATCTCCCCAATTTGGAACACGTCGACATCGAGCGCTTCTTCTCCGAGCCAATAGCCGAGCAAGTCTCCTTTCGCCACGAAATCCCCGACGGCCACGACCGACTCGAAATCGACATCATGGCTTTCTTGTTTCTCGCTTGCGAACAATTGGATATAGCCGGTGCGCGGCGCATAGATGGCCTGGCCCTCGAACGTGTGGACCGAACGTTCGGGAACGATGTGCATCTTTCCGTCCTCCACCGCTTGCTGTTGCGTCTCGATGACGGACAACGCCTCGCGATGCAGGGCTGACAAGAGACGTTCGGCTTGAATTGAGACGCTTATCGTTTGTATGAACTTGACGAACGCCCAGATGGAACTGACGACGAGCAACACGCTGACGCCCGAGGCGAGTACGACATCCTCATCCGACGTCCGAATTAAAAATAAGTTCGTGATCCCGTACACCGTCGTCATGATGAACAAGCCGAGCGTATGTTTCGATGCCGAGTTCGTCAAAAAGTTATTGATTGTTCGTGGTGAGAACTGTGACGAGTACGTCGTCAAGACGACGAGAATCGTTGAGAAACTAAACGTCATCATCGTCATCAGACTCGTAAAGGACGAGGACAGCACGGTTGCTGCCGAATCCTTATCTAAATAGACGATTTCGGGCAACAGTTCCCGAAAGAAGTTTCCGAAGTATTGGGTCAGGAACGTCAAGGCAATCCCCCCGACCCCATATAAAAACGGGACAAACCAGGCACTATCGGCCAACATCAACTGCAAACGCTTGAACATCACGACACCTCGTTTATGTATTAGTTAGAAAAAAATCGCCTGTCCATATGAACAGGCGATCGGGGTTTAGAAATAGTGACGGACTTTAGCGAAGACATCCCCATCGAGGATAAGCTTACCGTATTCTTCGAGCATCGCTAACGTCTGCGTGCTGAACGTCAAATACTCGGCCAAGAGACTCAATACGTTCTCTTCTTCCTCTGGTTCCATCTCTTCCGGGAAATCGATCCACAAGTAATACTTCTGATCGTAGTGGAACAGTTTGAGGTCGACGTTGCTTAACGTCTCTCCCGCCCGTTTGCTGAGCGAGATGATCGCCTCAAAGTCATCCGTTTCCATAGCGAGCGGAGCCCACGCCTCCTGCTCGGTTTCTTCATCGAGTTCACTCAACTGGTCGAGCACCGATTGTTGATCGCGTGCCTCATCGATTGCCGAGCGTAGGAGTGATCCGAGCTCAGAATCGTCTTCGGCGCCAATCACGTTTTTCGCGATCGTCACGGTCACTTCGAGTCCTTTTTCAAAAGCTTGTACTTGTATCCATAGTGGACCATCAAACGAGATATCTTCTCGTTCGTGCGCTTCGTCCATCATCTGCCAGAACAGCTGCTCACCACGTTCTCGGTTATACCAGATTTCATCACGAGCGAAACCGCGTTTTTCGATATCGACATACGTAATGAAAAATTTGACGGTATTGTCATTGATGCGCTCAATTTTCACGATTGTCCACTCCCTTCTCACCTCACTCCTACTTCAACAATTAAGGAGGAGAGGGGAAATTGTCTTGTTATCATAGTACCCTTTTTTTAACGTGTCAATCTATTGATGATGGGGTTGTTACTATTATTTTATCGGAAAAACGGAATAATAAAAAGCACACTGCTTAGACAGTATGCTTCCTCACTCGTTGACGAGTCGTTGCGCTTCTTGAAGTTGGAACGTCCGGACCTTGCGCGGCAAGAATCGACGAATCTCATCTTCGTTATACCCGACTTGAAGACGTTTTTCATCAATCAAGATTGGACGGCGAAGCAATCCAGGATACTCTTGAATCAAATCGTATAGTTGTTGAAGCGAGAGCGCATCGACCGATACGTCGATTTTAGAGAAAACTTTAGACCGGGTCGAGATGATTTCATCCGTCCCGTCCTCTGTCATACGTAGGATTTGTTTGATCTCATTAAGTGAGAGTGGTTCTGAAAATATATTTCGTTCCGTAAATGGGATATCATGCTCTTCAAGCCAAGCCCGTGCTTTTCGGCACGATGTGCAGCTCGGAGACGTGTAAAGTGTGACCATTTTCGTTCCTCCCTGATCAAATGTTCGTTCATCTTTTTCAAGTGACTCTATTTGTATACCCAAAAAATCGTTCACTTAATTATAATAATTCTTATCAATTGAAACTTCAATGATAACTTTTCTCACTCGGGTAAGAAAAGAGGACGCATTCTCGAGAATGCGACCCTTGATCGACCGTTCTAGGACGCCGGCATTCGAGAAACCGGTTGTGATACCGTCTCTTTGCCTGGCTTCACTTGCAAGTCTTTCAATTTCTTCTTGAGGACTTCTTTTAGAAGTTTCTTTTTCTGTTGCAAAACTTTATTACGTTCTTTCATGGTCTCTCACCCCCAACGCCAAAAGGACCGGACCGACCGTTACTGAATCTGAAAATCTTGAACTTGCACTAATCTACATTTAAATTATAGCACATTCTTATGAAAATAGTTGAACAATCTCCAAGTTTTTCATCATTTCACACGTTCCAAATTTGCTTTTCCTATCTCATTCCCGTATAGTTAATAGAAATAACCTTTGAAATCACCAAGGAGGAGAGCGATGATGAGAATTACGTTAGAGACGATTATGCAACACCCGGTCACCCAGAAATACTTGACCCGTTCTGGCTTGAAACACGCCGTCGATGTGTGTGAACGCGCTCTCGAATTGGCGACGCGACGAGGCCTCGATACGGATTTAGCGACGAAAGCCGCCCTGCTCCATGACATCGGTCATTATGAATGGTACACCGAAGGAAAATGGAATTATGATTTGTATCGTCAAAACGATATCCATGCCATTAAAGGCGCCGAACGTGCCCATAAGCTGTTGATTCGTCTCGGCGAAGACCCGGCCCGCGCGAAAGAGATCTCGGTCATGATATTGCTTCACACCGACTCCTACTTGCCGCCCAACCGGATTCAACGGACGCCGCTCCAACAGCTCGTTCACGATGCGGACACGTACGTCGAACAGCCTGGTGGATTGCACCACTATGAGACGATGGATATCGAAGACGCCCTGGCCCGCGTCCGCTTGATTGACGCGGTTGTCGACCGGCTCTCGAATTTGCCACGCATTTCAAACGCCTGACACCGTCATCATGGACGGTGTTTTTTTGTACGAAAAAAGTCCCGAATCCATCTGGATTCGGGACTTTCCTATTATACGAGTTGTACTTTGTAAGCTTCGTACTCTTCGTCTGTCATTGAGACGAAGTGGCCTGGCTCGACTTCGCGGAGTGGCGGGATACTTGAATCCTCATCCGAACGTCCGACGGCACCGAGTGACTTCGACTCATACACAATGCGTTTACGTGTCCGCTCATGCTCAGGATCCGGAAGTGGGATTGCTGAGAGAAGTGACTTCGTATAAGCGTGGAGTGGGTTCTCATACAGGCGCGCTGCAGGAGCGAGCTCGACGAGGTGACCTTGATACATAACACCGATCCGGTCCGAGATATACTTGACCATCGACAAGTCGTGGGCGATGAACAAGTACGTGAGGTCACGGTCGCGTTGCAATTCTTTCATCAAGTTGACGACCTGGGCTTGAATCGATACGTCGAGAGCCGAAATCGGCTCATCAGCGATGATGAAGTCCGGTTCGACTGCGAGAGCGCGGGCAATCCCGATCCGCTGACGCTGACCGCCCGAGAATTCGTGCGGGTAACGGCTCGCGTGCTCTTTCGTAAGACCGACTGTCTCGAGAAGGTCATAGACGCGGTTCATCCGGTCTTCTTTCGTCTTGGCAAGACCGTGGATATCGATGCCTTCGGCGATGATATCAGCGACGGTCATACGCGGGTTGAGGGATGCGTATGGATCTTGGAAAATCATTTGCATCGCTCGGTTGAACTTCAATTTTTCAGCGGTGCTCTTCTTGCCGTGAACGTTCTCACCTTTGAAGATGACATCCCCGTCAGTCGCATCGTAAAGTCCGATGATGGTACGACCTGTCGTCGATTTCCCACATCCAGACTCCCCTACGAGTCCGAGCACTTCACCTTTATAAATATCGAACGAGATGCCGTCGACCGCTTTGACGACGCGGCCTCGGCCGATTTTAAAGTGCTGCTTCAGGTCTTTTACTTCGAGTAATTTCTCGCGTTCCATTATTCAGCACCACCTTTCAAAATCGATTTCGCGAACGCGCTGTCCGGACGATACTTGAGCGCAAGGTCACGGATTGCTTTCGGCGGGCTCACTTGTGGGGCTTGTGGGTGCAATAGCCAGCTCGCCGCATAGTGTGTGTCGCTAATTTGGAACATCGGTGGTTCTTTTTCAAAGTCGATTTTCATCGCATACGGGTTACGTGGTGCGAAGGCATCGCCTTTCGGTGGGTTGAGTAAGTTCGGCGGCGTACCCGGGATGGCCGGAAGCGCCTCGTTCGGGTCATCGGATGGACGCGGCATCGATCCGAGTAGTCCCCATGCATATGGGTGACGCGGCTCATAGAAGATCTCATCGACCGTTCCCTTCTCGACGATTTTACCAGCGTACATAACAGCAACGCGGTCTGCCATGTTCGCAACGACACCGAGGTCGTGCGTGATGAAAATGATCGCTGTGCCCGTCTTTTGCTGGATGTCTTTCAATAACTCTAAAATCTGAGCTTGAATTGTTACGTCGAGGGCCGTCGTCGGCTCATCGGCGATCAATACTTTTGGGTTACATGCGAGCGCGATCGCAATAACGATCCGCTGACGCATCCCACCTGAAAGTTGGTGCGGGTATTGCTTGAGGCGTGCCTCAGGGTTTGGAATCCCAACGAGTGTGAGCAATTCAAGCGTACGCTTCTTCGCATCCTCACCCGTGAGTCCTTGGTGTTGCTTCAATCCTTCGGCGATCTGTTTGTAGATCGTCATCGTCGGGTTGAGCGATGTCATCGGATCTTGGAAGATCATTGCGATATCGCGCCCACGAATTTTAAGCATTTCTTTTTCCGACAACTTCGCCAAATCTTTGCCCTCGAACAAGATTTCTCCGTTCGTGATTTCACCTGGCGGGTTCGGAATGAGACGCATAATCGCTTTCGATGTGACGGATTTACCAGAACCCGATTCACCAACGATGGCGAGCGTCTCGCCTTTTTTCAAATCAAACGATACGTTGCGAACGGCTTGTACCGTTCCAGCATACGTATGGAACGAGACCGCTAAGTCTCGGACAGATAAAATCGTTTCCATGCACGAGTCCCCCTGTTTCTATAATTATTTACGCATTTTCGGGTCGAACGCATCACGCAAGCCATCGGCGAGCAAGTTGAAGCTGACCATGAGCAAGACGATGATGATTGACGGGATCACGAGCAAGTACGGGAACGTCCGTAGCTCTTTGTATCCGTCGTTAATCAACGTACCAAGTGATGCTTGTGGCGGTTGAAGTCCGATCCCGATGAAACTAAGGAATGCCTCGAAGAAGATGGCAGATGGAATCGTGAACATAAGTGTGATGATGATGGCGCCGAGCGTGTTCGGAATCAAGTGTTTGAAAATCAAACGAGTACTTGAAGCGCCGAGTGTACGGGCAGCCAAGACGAACTCTTGGTTCTTCAATTTCAAAATCTGACCGCGGACGAGTCGACTCATCCCGATCCAGCCGGTGATGGCCATCGCTAAGATGATGGTGAAGACACCTGGGTCAAAGATCAAGATGAACAAGATAATCAAAATCAAGTTTGGTACACCAGTCAAAATCTCAACAATCCGTTGCATGATGTTATCCGTACGGCCTCCGAAGTAAGCCGAGATACCACCATAGGCGACACCGATAACCGTATCGACGATTGCGGCCATTAAACCGATGAAGAGTGAGATACGTGTACCTTCCCAAACACGTGACCAAAGATCACGGCCGAGGTAGTCCGTACCGAACCAGTAGTTCTCTTCGACGTTCTTTTGTTCATAGAAGTCGATTTCACGGCCACCGAGGTTAGCCATCCCGTCTAACCCTGCCCACTCAAGTCCTGTGACTTTAGGTGGAAGTTTCGCTTGCGAGATGTTTTGCGTATAAGCGTCACGACCAGACAACATCGGGCCGAATAGAGCGAGTAAGACAAGAATGACGATAATCGATAACGACAAGATGGCCGCTTTGTTTTTCTTTAGGCGCATCCAAGCATCTTGCCAGAAGTTTAGACTTTTACCAGCGATTCGTTCAGCGAGCTGTTCGTTCATCTCGACACGTTGGAACATGTCTTGGTCGAACTGCTCGAAATTCTTTTTGTTTTCAATCATCAGTTATTCCCCCCAAGACGAATACGTGGGTCAACGACTCCGTAGAGCAAATCGACAAGTAGAATGATAATAATGAACAGGCCAGAGAAGAAGAGCGTCGTGCCCATGATGACCGAGTAATCATTCAACGTAATAGATGTGACGAACAATTCACCTAAACCAGGTACCGCAAAGATTTTTTCGATGACGAACGTACCCGTCAATAGACCGGCCGTCATTGGTCCGAGGATTGTGATTGCTGGAATCATCGCGTTACGCACCATGTGTTTCCAGACGATCGCATTCCCGGTCAACCCTTTCGCTTTCGCGAGCGTCACGTAATCTTGTCCGGTAACTTCTAACATCTCGGTCCGGACGAAACGAGCGATGGACGCCGTGACCCCGAGTGAGAGCGAGATGGTCGGTAAAATCGTATGCGCCGGGGAATCCCAAAACGCAACAGGGAGCAACTGCAACTTAACTCCAACGTAGTACTGGAGAAGTGCTGCAAAGACGAATGATGGGACAGAAATCCCGATTACCGAGATGAACATCGAACCATAGTCGATGAACGTATTATGACGAATGGCTGCCACGATCCCGAGCAACAATCCAACAAACGTCCCAAGCACAAGTGCTTGAATACCTAGTTGAGCTGAAGGACCGATTCGTTCCATGATCAAATCCGTCACTGGCCGGTTGGCCGTACGGAACGATACACCGAGGTCCCCTTGCACAAGGTTTCCTAAGTAGGTCGCATAACGAACTGGAAGCGGATCATTGAGTCCGTAGCGGTCGTTCAAGAGTTGAATTTGTGTCTCTGTCAATTTCTCCTGGTTTTGATACGGCGAACCTGGAAGCAGGTCCATCAGGAAAAACGTGAACGTCGCAATCAAGAAGAACGTGATGAGGCCGTAAGTCAGCCGCTGAAGAATATAACGTCCCATAAATAAATACCCCCTGTTTTTCTAATGTGTCTATGCTTGCACCAACAGCGTCACTATGACATATTTCCCTTTTCATGAATTCACAAAATGAAAGGAATTTTCTGAAAGAATAGGTCAAACGTCATCTCAAGGCTCTTAGCACAGCACATGAAAATCGAAGAATCCTTAGTTTGTAAAGTATTCTGAATTTTCACTGTTACTACATTATACTTTACCAACAAAACTTTTGAATAGTTTTTTCTCTAATTTCTGATTTTTTTTTAGAAAAGGGGGGACATGCGTGGTGCATGCCCCCTTCTCATTTAGTTGATATCGACGTATTTGTACTGGTAGTCAGCACCGAATAGTTGACGGTTGAAGTTTTCGACGTTCGGACGGAGCAAGTAAGCGACACCCGCTTGGTAAAGCGGCATGATAGCTTGGTCTTGTTCAATCAAGAGCGTTTCTGCTTCTTTAAACTTGTCATAACGCGCATCGATTGCTGTTTCAGCTGATGCTTCATCAATCAACTTATCGTATGCTGCCGACTTGTAGTTGATGTCGTTTTGACCGTTGTCAGATGTGAAAATACCAAGGTTCGTGAGCGGATCTTGATAGTCAGGTCCCCAAAGGGCGAATGACATCTGATACTCTCCGTTCGCTTCGAGTTCGAGCTTGTTGTTGAACGGTTGTTGTGAGATGTTCACGGTCACGTTCGGCAAGTTCGATTCGAGTTGGCCTTTCATGTACTCTGAGATTTGTTTTGCTACTTCGCTATCGAATGAGAGAAGTTCAATCGTGACAGCTTCGCCGCCAGTCGCTTCTTCCCAAAGTGATGCCGCTTCGTCAGCGTTCGTCTCAAAGTGTGTTACGCCTTCTGCATAATCCGTTCCGTCTTCATACTTGATGAATTCTTTCGGGACGAACGAAGTCGTGGCGATTGAACCGTTGTTCAACAACTGATCGATAATCCCGGCTGGGTCGACCGCACGAGCGACTGCTTTACGGGCGTTTACGTCAGCAAAGAGTTCATCTTCATGGTTGAACTTGAAGTAACCGACTGTTGAACGAAGACCTGTACTGTAGTCGTCGTTCTCTTGGAACGCTGCAACTTGTTCAGATGAGAGGCCGGCGTAGTCGACTTCTCCTGCTTCATACAAGTTAACGACTGTCGATGTGTCTTTGACGACGCGAACGTCGACTTTCTCTAGAGCTACATTCTCAGCATCCCAGTACGATTCGTTTTTCGTCAACACGTATCCTTGCTCGCGATCCCACTCCGACCATGTGAATGGACCGTTATAGATGTGGTTTTCTGGAGTCGTCGAGAAGTCTTCGCCTTTTTCAGTCGCAAAAACTTCGTTAATCGGTGTGAACGTACCGAACGATGTGAGCGAGATGAATGATGGGTCTGGACGCTCGAGTGTAACTTCAAGTGTCTTCTCATCGATTGCCTTCACACCGAGATCTTCTTTAGGAAGTTTACCCGTGTTGATGGCTTCGGCATTTTTAACTGTGTTCATGATGTACGCGTATTGTGAACCTGTTTCAGGATCCACGGCGCGTTGCCAAGCGTAGACGAAGTCGTTCGCTGTGACAGGTTCTCCGTTTGACCATTCCGCGTCACGAAGTGTGAACGTGTAGACCGTTTCGTCTTCACTCACTTCTGGTTCTCCTTCAGCGATGGCTGGAACGGCATTTCCTTCCTGGTCAAGACGATAGAGACCTTCCATCGTGTTGGCGATCAAGTTGAACGCCACAGCGTCCGTCGCGAGCGCCGGGTCAGCTGTTGTAATGTCAGACGTGTCCGTCAAGCGGAGAATCTTTTCTCCGTTCGAAGACGAACCGCCGTCAGAGTCTCCGCCAGTCGAGCAAGCGGCGAGCACTGAACCGAGTGCCAAGATGAGTGTCATCATGAGCAGAATCGATTTTTTCTTCATTGCGATGTCCCCTTTCTGAATCGTGAAGCATGGCGTTTCGTCGGACCGTAACATCTTACTTTTTCTTTAATTTTCTGAATATTTCATTTTGTATCCGACGAAAGAACGTTAGGGCTATTGTAAAAAATTTTTAATCAAACTGTCAACTCCCCAATAAACCGTTGTCATTTTTAACACGAACTTCTCGCCATATATGTGGCACAACAGGTATCATAGAGCCATAGGGCGGATGACTCGATGGAGCGCATCCACGCTGAAAGGAGTTTGTCACATTGAAAAATTTTAGAAGTATATTAATCGTTTGGGGAATTGTCACAATTGCCTACACCGTTTGGTCGAACTTGTCATACTACCAAGACGAGACGATCGGGTTCCATTTGAGTGGCGGCTTGTTCGTGGCCGGTATACTCGTCTTCGCGGTCGGGATGTTCTCTCATATGGGTGCCACCGGATTATTTGACGGGTTCATGTACGGGTTCAAACGCAATCGTCGGGCCAAGTTGAAAGAAATCGACCCTGACTACGAAGAAGACGAAGAAGCCTCACCAGAAGATCGAGCCAATCAAAAACGTTCGGCGTGGCGTTGGGTCTATGTCGGTGTCACGAGCGTCGTTCTTTCTTACGTGATCACCCTCGTTTGACCTTCCGATTTCACTGTCGATATGCTACACTATGCCTAGAACAATAGGAAACACAATGAAGAAGACAAGTACCTCGAATCCCCTTTCCCCCAGAGAGTCTACGTTGCTGCGAGTAGATGGAAAGCGTCGAGCGAATGGACTTCGGAGTGGCTCGCCTGAACGATAGTACGGCGAGACGGTCACGCCCGTTAACGCGATCAAGTGGCATGAGTTTCATGCAAATTTGGGTGGCACCGCGGTTATTCGTCCCGATTTATCGGGCGGGGAACCGCGGTTTTTTTATATTCTCTGGAGGTGCAATCATGGCAAAAATCTTTTCTGGCATTAAACCGACCGGCGTCGTCACGCTCGGCAACTACTTAGGCGCGATGAAACAGTTCGTCGAGCTGCAGGAAGAACACGAAGCGTTTTACTGTGTCGTCGATCTCCATTCAATCACGGTTCAATTGGACCGCGTCGAGTTGATGGACAACACGCGCAAACTTGCGGCACTCTATCTCGCTTGCGGTCTCGACCCTGAGAAATCGACGATTTTCGTCCAATCGGAAGTGAAGGCGCACGCCCAACTCGGATGGATGTTGACATGCATCGCCGGCATGGGTGAACTGAGCCGCATGACGCAGTATAAAGACAAATCACAGAACAGTGAGAATATCGGCGCTGGCCTATTCGTCTATCCGACCTTGATGGCAGCCGATATCCTCTTGTACGGCACGGAACTCGTCCCGGTCGGCGATGACCAAAAACAACACGTCGAACTGACGCGTGATTTGGCCGAACGCTTCAACAAACGATACTATGAGACGTTCACGATTCCTGAGCCGCTCATTCAAAAAGAAGGCGCGCGCATCATGAGTTTGACGAACCCAGTCAAAAAGATGTCGAAATCAGACGCGAACGCGAAGGGCTTCATCTCGATGCTCGATGAGCCGAACGTCATCCGTAAGAAAATCAAGAGCGCGGTCACGGACTCGAGCGGTGTCATCAGCTTCGACCGTGAGAACAAACCGGGCATCTCGAACTTGCTTGAGATTTACTCGCTCTCGACCGATACCCCAATCGATGATCTCGTCGAGCGCTACAAGGATTCGAATTATGGAACGTTCAAGCAAGACGTCGCCGAAGCGGTCGTCGCCATGCTTGAGCCAATCCAGAATCGCTATCACGAACTCGTCGACTCAGCTGAGCTCGATGCCATCCTCGATGCGGGCCGTGAGAAAGCGGAAGCCGTCGCCAACAAGAACCTCGCCAAAATCGAGAAAGCGATGGGACTCAACCGGAAACGGGCCAAAGTGAAGAAATAACGTTTAGCCGCCCTTTGCATGCAAGGGGCGGCTTTTTTTGTACGGTATATTAACTTCATCTGAAGGCACAAAAAAAGAGACAGGCGTCCCTGTCTCTTTTCGTATGCATGTTGTTTCTTATTGCTCTTTGCCTTCGATGAATGCCCACTTGTACGAGTAGTCAGCGCCGAACGCGTGTTCAACGATTCCTTTAACGTATGGCTTCGTGAGGCGAGCCGATCCACGTTGGTAAACTGGCGAGATTGCGTTCTCTTCAAGAACGATTTTCTCTGCAGCTTGAAGGTCAGCCCAACGCTGTTCAGCATCTGTGCTTGATTTCGCAGATTCGATGAGTTTGTCAAATTCTTCGTTCGACCACTTACCACGGTTGTATGGTCCGTCAGTGACGAAGAGGTCAACGAATGTCATTGGATCCTGGTAGTCAGGGCCCCATCCAGCGAATGTCAACTCGAAATCACCTTTGTTCTCAAGGTCAAGTTTGTTGTTGAACGGTTGTTGCTTGATTGTAAGTGTGATACCTGGAAGGTTTTTCTCAAGTTCACCTTTGATGAACTCACCGATTTGCTTCGCAGATTCTGAGTCGTAGTTGAGGAGCTCGATTTCGACAGAGTCTTGACCGATTTCTTCAAGTCCTTTTTCCCAAAGATCTTTCGCTTTGTCCACGTCGTAGCCGCCGATGTCGCCGTTAGCTTCACGGAAGTCCGCGCCGTCTGGTCCAGTTACGAAGTCTTTTGGTACGAGATAGTTGGCAGGAATTGAACCGTTCGCAAGGAGCGTTTCAGAGATCGCTGCTTTATCGTATGCCGCGTCAATCGCGTTACGGATGTTTTGGTTGTCGAGTGCTTCAACCGCAGTGTTGAACTGGAGGTAGAAGAGTGTTGGCTCAACGACAGTAGAGAAGTCTTCGTTGTCTTGGTATTGAGCAACGAGTTCAGAAGTCAAACCAGTGCGGTCAACGTCGCCGTTTTCGTACAAGTTAACGCCTGTTGAAACTTCTTTAACGACTTTAACGTTGATTTCGTCAAGTTTGACGGCTTCAGCATCCCAGTAGTCGTCGTTTTTGACCATTTTCCAGCCTTGCTCGCGCTCCCAGCTTTCGAGTTTGAACGGTCCGTTGTAGAGAGTTGTCTCTGCAGATGTACCGAAGTTCTCGCCTTGCTCTTTGTCGAACGACTCAAGTTTAGGCATGAATACGCCGAAGCTTGTGAGACCGAGGAAGTACTCAGCTGGTGCAGTCAATTTAACTTCAAGTGTCTGCTCATCAGTAGCTGTGACGCCAACAGCGTCGCGCTCGCCTTCGCCTGTGTTATAGGCTTCAGCACCTTCGATGATTGACATAACGTAAGCATATTGTGAAGCGTTGTCCGGGTTAAGGACTTCTTTCCAAGCGTATTCGAAGTCGTTTGCAGTTACAGGCTCGCCGTTAGACCAAGTTGCGCCTTCACGGATTTTGAACGTGTACGTTTTACCGTCTTCAGAAACTTCGTGTGACTCCGCGATCCCTGGTGTTGGGTTATCTTCGTCGTCCATACGATAGAGACCTTCGTTAACGTTGTTCAAGACGTTGAATGAAACTGCGTCTGTTGCAAGCGTTGGGTTAAGTGAAGGGATGTCTGAGCTATCGAGCAAGTTGAGGACTTGCGCTTCATCAGCATTTTCTGATGCGTTATTGTCAGTTGTTGCTCCCTCTTCTTCCCCTGTCGAACATGCCGCTAGGAATGCGCTAGATAGAAGTGTTACCGACGTTGCTAAAGCAAAACCTTTTTTCTTATTCATTGCGATGACCCCCTGATTTTTTTCGTTTTAACGAAATGAACGATGGTAGAAAATTCTGATAGTTCACTTTACAAAATTTGTTACCACAATCCCGTTGAAGCAATAATACAATATTCTGATAATTTTGCAAAGTGTTTATTTTGATTTTTCTAAAAAATTTTTACTATAGGCTAAAAGCCCGCCTAGGGAGACGGGCTTTTAGCTCATTTTTCATAAACTTTAGAAAATGTTAGGACGTACGAAGGACCGATGACCGGAAAACCGATTTCCGCATATTTGGAATCAACCGTGTAAGATCTTCCAGCTTGGTAGATTGGAATAACGACAGCTTGTTCCAACAATCGTTTCTCGGCTTGTCGATACGTCTCGTTCCTGTCTGTAACCGCCTCGGTCGTACGTGCCTGTTCCATCAACCGATCGAACGGTTTATCGGCAAATCCGCTCGAATTCAAATAGTTATCTGACTCGAATTGAGTCAAATAGGCGCTGAATGCCGGGTAGTCCGGTTGCCAACCGGAAAGGGACAACGCGTACTCGCCTGCGACTTCTTTCCTAACTTTGTCCCCAAGTGGGAGTTCGACGACATTCACTTGAAGACCCGGAAGTTTTTCCAGTTCCGTTTCAATCGTCTGGGCGATTTGACGCGCTTCCTCATCGACAAAACTGAGCAACTCGATTTCAATCTCGTCTTCCTCGAGCCGCTCGAGCACTTCCTCGAACAGTGCGGTTGCTTCCCCATCGAGCGAAATGTCGAGTTCCGCTTCGTCGGTGACGAGCAATCGTTCGGTCGTCACTTCAGCCTGTGCGAGCGAATCTTCCACTGTTTCCCGATTCAAGGCGAGGGCGAGTGAGCGTCGGAAATCGGCATCATCGAACGGATACTCGTCAACATTCGGTTTCAAATAGAAGACGCCACTTCGTGAGACGTCGACGAGCTTCCCTTCGAGCGAGTCGATTGTCGCCTCGTCTGTGCCGTATGGAATCGGATGGATACCATTAGGTTCTGAATCCAGGCCTTCATCCGCCAACATCATAATCTTTTCAAGCGTGACACGATCGGCGTCATAATACGCCTCGTTTTTCGTCAATGTGACTTGAGCCGCATCTAACGACTCAATCTGAAATGGGCCGTTCGCATCAAGCTCTTGCCATTCACCGACCATCGTCTGCGGCAAAAAGGCCGGCATCGCTAAAATCTGCTCGAACCCTTCCATCGGTCGTTCGAGCGTCAGTTCAAGTGTTTGCTCGTCGATTGCCTTCACGCCGAGCGTCTCTGGTTCTTTCGTCCCGAGGCTGATCGCTTTTCCGTTCAATACGTCCTCAAGGAGGAAACTGAACGGAGAATTCGTATCATCATCGGCGAGCATCCGGAAATGATTGACGAACGTATCGGCCGTGACCGCATTCCCGTTCACAGTTTGACTTTCTTTCAATTTGAACGTGTATGTCGCCCCGTCTTCTGATCGAGTCATCGTCTTGACGAGTCCAGGTTCGATCTCCCCGTCCGCACCGAAGCGATACAACCCTTCATAAATATGCGATAACACGGTTTGTGAACTCGGATCGATGGCGAGCAGCGTATTCGGTTGCTCCGGTAACGGTTCCCCATGAATCGTCACGATTTGTTCTTCAGGTGGTACTAATTCTCGTGCCTGCTCTCGTTGTCCATACCATATAACGAAAAAAAGGATAAGGACTGAACCCAACAAGGCGGCACCGATGAAAAATCGTTTCATCTGGCATTCTCCTCTCTGTTAGCTCAACCCTTATACCCTACCCGTTTTTGCCACTTTTTTCTACTATTAGTCGTTTACTTTCGCGAACGCGAGCGTCGCGTTATGGCCTCCGAAGCCAAGTGAGTTGCTGAGTGCGTACTGGATATCAAGTTCCCGATTTCCGTCACGGACATAATCTAAATCGCAATCGTCTGCCGGTGTCTCACAGTTGATGGTCGGATGAATCCGTCCCTCATGAATCGATAGCGCCGTGATGACGGCCTCGACTCCGCCGGCAGCACCGAGCAAGTGCCCGATCATCGATTTCGATGAGTTGACTGCCAAGTTGTGCGCGTGCTCCCCAAAGACGTTGTGGATGGCTTTCGTCTCCAACATATCGTTGAGCGGTGTGCTCGTCCCGTGAGCGTTGATATATTGAACGTCTTCTGGACGAATCCCCGCGTCCCGAAGTGCCTCGTTCATCGCTTTCGAGCCGCCTTCCGCTTCCGGTGACGGTGCCGTGATGTGGTAGGCGTCCGAGCTCATACCGTACCCGACGACTTCCGCATACATTTTGGCTCCACGCGCTTTCGCATGCTCATATTCCTCGAGAACGAGCACGCCCGCGCCTTCACCCATGATGAAACCGTCACGGTTCGCATCGAACGGACGGCACGCCGTGTTCGGGTCCGGATTCGTCGACAACGCCTTGTTGGCACAGAATCCTGAGAACGAGAGCGGTGTGATCGGTGCCTCGGCTCCGCCCGCGAACATGGCGAGCGCATCGCCACGTTGAATGACTTTGAACGCTTCCCCGATTGAGTTCGTCCCAGAGGCACAAGCCGTGACCGAACAGTTACTTGGCCCTTTCGCCCCGAGATAAATCGAGACTTGACCGCTCGCCATGTTCGGAATCATCATCGGGATGAAGAACGGGCTGATGCGACGTGGCCCACGCTCATGCAAGATGCTCGCTTGTTTGTCGATTGTCTCGACACCACCGATGCCACTTCCAATCCAAATCCCGACGTCGTCCGCGATTGCTTTCACATCTAGACCGCTATCCCGATGTGCGGCGTCAGCGGCTAAAATCGAGTATTGGATGAACGAATCCATCTTACGCGCTTCTTTCGGTTCGACCAAGTGATCGATGTTCCATTCCTTGACTTCTGCCCCGACTTTCGCCGGATACTGGCTAATATCAATCTTCGTTAACGTATCGACTGCATTTTCCCCGTTCAACAGTCGCTCCCACATTGCCGTAACGTCGTTCCCGAGTGGGGAAACGACTCCTAATCCTGTGATGACTACTCGTTTCATGCGTTAATCTCCTCCGTGATGTTAGCGTTATTCCATGTTAGACAACTCGCTCCCCATGTGAGCCCGGCGCCGAATCCGGCGACGACGACCGTCTGACCGTTTGAAATCTTACCGTGCTTGACCGCTTCGGCCAAAGCGAGCGGAATCGAAGCGGCTGACGTGTTCGCATGGTCTTGAATCGTGACGACGACTTTTTCTTCTTGAAGCCCTAGCCGTTCAATCGCCGCGTCGATAATGCGACGGTTGGCTTGGTGCGGCACGAGAACGTCCAGGTCATCAATCGATTTCCCGGCACCTTGTAGCGCCTCTAGCACGATATCTGGCATTTTACGAACGGCGAATTTGAATACTTCACGTCCGTTCATGACGATTTTACCTTCTTCATTCTCATATAAGAACTTTCCGCCTGTCCCATCACTGCCGAGCACGATCGAATCGATGGCGGCCACTTGGTCTTCACCGAGGACGACGGCACCTGCCCCGTCACCGAACAAGACGGCGGTCGAGCGATCGTCCCAGTCGATGAGGTTGCCCATCTTCTCGGCCCCGATGACGAGCGTCCGTTTCAAGCCTTTCGCCAACATCATGCTCTTCGCCGTATCCATCGCGAAGATGAAGCCGCTACAGGCGGCACTGACGTCGAAAGCGACCGCTTGCTTGGCTCCAAGGTTGGCCTGGACGAGACAAGCCGTCGCCGGGAACGATGGCGCCGTCGCCGTCGCGCAAATAATCGCATCGATGTCTTCAATCGAGACACCTGCGCTTTGGAGCGCCCGCTCTGCAGCGTGTGTGGCCATATCGGCGACACTCAAGTCGGCGTCGGCCAAATGTCGTGCCTCGATCCCGGTGCGGGTCCGAATCCATTCGTCGCTCGTATCCATTCGTTTTTCCAAATCGATGTTCGTGATCCGGTTATCCGGAAGGAACGAACCGATCCCAATGATTCCAATGTTCATATTGATGACCCCTATTCTTAGTATCTGGTACTAATATAAGGGAATAAAAAAGGGATGTCAACGCATCCCTCTCGATTATTCACTTTGACCGAGTCGTTTCGTGACGGCCATGACCATTTTCGCCGAGTTGATCGATGCCGTCTCCAAAAATTCGTCGAACGACAAGTTCGCTTCCTCATCAGCGCTGTCCGAGATCGAACGGGTCACGACGAACGGAATCCCGAACTGATAGCACGTCTGTGCGATCGGTGCGGCTTCCATCTCGACGGCCGCGACGCCTTCGAAATGGCCAAGGATGTCGGCGACACGCTTCGAGTCGTTGATGAACGAGTCACCTGTCACGATTAGGCCCGTATGGACGTTCACATCATGGAGGCTCTCAATCACTTCTTTACAGACATCCATCAAATGAGCGTCAGCCGTGTATGCTGCCGGCATGCCTGGCACTTGTCCGTACTCGTAGCCGAACGCAGTCACGTCAACGTCATGGTGCCGGACTTCGGTCGAGACGACGACATCGCCGACCTTCATCCCTTTTTTAAAGCCGCCAGCTGAACCCGTATTAATGACGACATCCGGTTTGAACTTGTCGATTAATAGTGTCGTGCCGATGGCCGCGTTCACTTTCCCGATTCCCGACTTCAAAATGACGACTTCGACGTTGCCGAGGTAGCCTTCATAGAAGTGATAGTTGGCGATTTCAGTGTCCGTTCGTTCTGTCAATTCGTTGCGGAGCAAGTTCACTTCTTCTTCCATCGCTCCAATGATTCCGATTTTCATTATAATTGCCTCCTCAGAAAGAGAGCGACATCCATGCGGAAGTCGCTCGTTTGTGTTATTTGATTTCTTTAATTTCGACGACCATGTCGCCGCCTGGCGTTTGGACGTTGACAACGTCTCCGACCGTACGGCCGAGGAGCGCTTTCGCAATCGGTGATTCGTTCGAGATTTTCCCTGTGAACGGGTCAGCCTCGGCGCCACCGACAATCGTATACGTCTCGTTCTCGTTATCTTCTTGAATGAAGAACGTCACGGTCTTCCCGATCGCGACCATCGAGTTGTCAGCTACATCATCTTTGATGATGACTGCATTACGAAGCATCTCTTCAAGTTGAGCGATTCGTCCTTCGACCATTGCCTGCTCTTCTTTCGCTGCATCATATTCAGCGTTCTCAGACAAGTCTCCGAAATCGCGGGCAATCTTAATATTCTCAACGACTTCTTTACGGCGCACCGTCTTCAGTTCGTTCAATTCATTTTCGATTTTCGCTTTTCCGTCTAACGTCATGTAATGTTGTTTTTCAGCCATTTCTGTCACTCCTTCATTGTCTCCTAGTATATTACAGCTAGGTTAAATTGAAAACGATTTATTTCCCTTACGCGCGGTTACGTTCTGTGAGTACCCAGCGAATCTTCGTCACGAGCAAATCGATGGCGACAAAGTTCTCTCCGCCTTCAGGCACGATGATATCCGCATAGCGTTTCGTCGGCTCACAAAATTGAAGATGCATCGGCCGGACGACGTTCGTGTACTGGGCGACGACCGAGTCGATTGACCGGCCCCGCTCGTTCAAATCACGTTGCATCCGGCGCAAGATGCGGACGTCCGCATCCGTGTCGACGAATACTTTAATATCCATCAAGTCGCGGAGACGATCGTCCTCGAGCGCCAAAATACCTTCCACGATGACGACATCGACCGGTTCGATCAAAATCGTCTGATCCGAACGCGTGTGTGCCGCATAGTCATAGACGGGCTTCTCGATGGCCTTATGTTCTTGCAGTTGTTTAATCTGTTCGATCAATAGATCGTTATCGAACGCGAATGGATGATCATAGTTCGTCTTGTACCGTTCTTCCATCGTCATCTCTGACTGGTCTTTATAATACGCGTCTTGCTCGATCATGACGACCGATTGTCCTTCGAACGCATCTACGAGTGCGCGGGCCACGGTCGTCTTGCCTGATCCGGTCCCCCCGGCCACGCCGATAATGACGGGTTTATGTTGCATCAAAGTTAAGTCCTCCTCATCGTAATTTACGACTGATTGCTAGGCCATCACCAAGGGGCAAAATTGCAGTATGATAATCGGTCCGTGCCATCAATTGCTCAGTAAACTCTTTCACGAGACGGACGAGACGGCGACGACGACGGTCAAGTACCGACACGTCTTCGAGCAGGACGTCCCCTCGTAAAAATAAATTATCGCTGTAAATCGTACCACCAATTGGTACTAAAGCGCCATACCCATCAAAGAATTTTTGATACTGACCTTTGGCCGCATCGATAAAGATCGCATCGAATTCTCCTTCGATCGTCCCGATTAACTCGACCGCATCCCCATGAATGACGGTGATTCGGTCCGATACGTCCGAGCGTCCGATAAAACTGAGCGCCTCTTCGTGCCGTCGTGCATTCCGCTCGATTGTGACGATTTCAGCGTCCGGTAACAGTTCGGCCATGCGAATCGCGCTGTAGCCGATGGCCGTCCCGACCTCGAGGATGCGCTTCGGACGTTGCATCGCGAGGAGTGACAGCAGCACTTCTGAACCGGTCAAGTCCATGATTGGCACGTGATGTTCTTTCGCGAACGCCTCCATCTCCGCCAACAGCGGGGACCGTGGCGTGACCAAGTTCTCCACGTAACCTTCATAGGATGAATGTTCCACGTCGTACACCTCAACCTCTCTATTCATTCAAACGACCGGAAGCCAAGGCTTCCGGTCGCATATCCGTCAATTGTTGTTTGCTTCTTCGAACGCTTCCCACTCCGGACGGTACTTGTTCACGTTTTGTTGGTGCGCCTCATATTCCACTTCGAACAAGACTTCCCCGTTCGGGAACCCTTCGCGCGGTGGTCGAGCGTAGAAATAAACGTTATCCGTATCGTTCGGATTGAGTGTGGCGACGAGTGCGTCACGACTGACCGAAGCAATCGGCCCAATCGGGATGCCCTCGTAGCGGTACGTGTTATAGAGCGAGTCGTTTTCAAGGTCGTTGAACGATGTGAAAATTGACGTCTCCCCTGTGCCGTACCAGACGGTCGGGTCAGACTGCAACTTCATGCCATCGGCCAAACGGTTTTCGAACACGCCGGCAATCTCTTGCCGGTCCTCTGTCGACACGGCCTCTTTCTCAACGACCGAGGCGAGCGCAAGCGTCTCATGGAACGTACGTCCCGACGCTTTAACCGCATCCCCATACTCGAGATAGAGCTGTTCGGTCGGCTTCAACATCTCATCGATGATCTGTGTGAGTGTGACACCTTTGTCGAACTCATACGTGGCCGGGAACAAGTAACCTTCGAGCGGATGGTAAATCCCATCAGCGAGTACTTCTTCGGTCAACATCTCATGCTCATTGACGAGCGAGCGGATATACTCTTCGTCGCTCAGTTGGGCCGAAATCTCTTCTTTCGGGATTTCTGCAACTTTAGCGAGACGTGAGATGACCTGATCGATTGTAAAGCCTTCCGGAATCACCAATTTGATATCCGGGACAACGATGACTTTCCCAGTTTTCAGCGTGGCGATCAACTCGTCAAGCGACTGTGACGGAGACAATGTATACGTCCCCGCTTGGAACGATGATTCATTTTTAAATCGTGTATAAAAACGGAAAATCGTGCTATTCCTCACGAGCCCATTCTCTTCGAGTAGTTCGCCAATGTACCCTGAACCTGCACCGAGTGGAACCTCGACCTCGACCGATTCGGTCGAAGACGGGTCGACGGGTTCGAGCGATCGTTTCACGAACGCATACGACACCGCGGCACCTGTGGCGATAACTAGAAGAAAGACAGCAAGGATGATGACCGTAATTCGCCGAACGATCCGGTTACGTGCACGCTTCTCATCAAACATCGATGGATGGTTCATGCGCATTTCTCCCCTGTTCTTCTGTTATGAAGATGGGCGACGAGGGTTTCCCCTAGTCGCCCGCCCACGTATTAGTCTAATCCAACTTCGTCATTGACGATATCGAACGCTTCCATGACTTCCTCGAAGTCAGCGTCGTCTTCGACGATCTTCAAGACGAACTCTTCATCTTCAAGTTCTTCGATTTCGAACGCGTATACTTCGATTGTATCTTCGTCTTCCGTCTCCGGGTTGCCGACCGGCTCAAGAACGACAAACGTCTTATTCGTGCGGTCACTCGTCATACGGAAAATTTCTGCGAATAAATGCTCGTCTCCATTTTCATCTGGAATTCGGTACATTTCTTCTTCGTTACGGCTAAGTTCTGCCATACGTAATTCCTCCTTATTTGCCTGCGCGATCCAGGTAGTTTTGTAAAATCATGACGGCTGCCATCTTATCGATGACGGCCTTTCTCTTTTTTCGGCTGACGTCTGCTGAAATCAGCATCCGCTCCGCTTGCATCGTCGTCAAACGCTCGTCGACGAGAACCGTCGGCAAACCGGTCGCCTCGGTGAGGGCCGCGGCAAACGCCTGTGACGCCTCGCCCCGAGGTCCGATTGTCGCATTCATGTTTTTCGGAAGACCGACAACGACTTCTTTCACATCGTACTGCTCAATAATCGGTTGAAGCAGGCGGACGGCTTCGTCAAAGTCCGGCTCGGTCCAGTAGACCGTCTCCACACCTTGTGCCGTCCATCCCATGAGGTCGCTCACGGCGACCCCAATCGTCTTCGAACCGACATCGAGCCCCATGACTCGCTTCATATTAATCCTCTCTACGATCGTTCAAATACGATTTGACCAGCTCTTCGAGCAGCTCATCTCGTTCGATTTTGCGAATTAAGTTTCGCGCATCGTTATGACGCGGGATGTAGGCAGGGTCACCTGACAACAAGTATCCGACGATTTGATTGATCGGTTGGTAGCCTTTCTCCTCGAGTGCTTGATACACCGTGATCAGCGTTTCCCGAGTGTTGGCTCGATTATCATCTTCTGGAAAATTGAATTGCATCGTGCGATCCATTTGGCTCACAAGAATCCACCTCTTTCCGTTTGCACTTCACATTCTATTATGCCAGTGATTGAACGTAATGTGAAGCAAACTTCAATGCTTCGTCCAGTTTTGTCGCGTCACGGCCTCCGGCTTGTGCCATGTCAGGACGGCCTCCACCGCCACCGCCGCAACGTGTTGCCACTTCTTTAATCAATTTCCCGGCATGGAAGCCACGGTCGTTCAAGTCTTTCGTCACCCCTGCGACGAGGTTAACCTTGTCGCCGTTCGCCGAACCGAGCAAGATGACGGCTGAACCGAGCTTGCCTTTCAATTCGTCGACCATGCCACGGAGCGCGTCCATGTCTTGTCCGTCGACGCGTTTGGCAATCAATTGGACATCGCCGAACGTTTCGATGGCGTCAGTGAGGGACGACGCTTCGATGTTCGCAAGCTTCGCTTTGAGCGATTCGCTCGCGCGTTCGAGTTCTTTCATTTCAGCTTGAAGCGCTTGGACACGTGTCGGCACTTCGAGCGGTTTTGTCTTGAGCAGTTTCGCTGCCGTCTCGAGCGTCTCAATATGCTGGTTCATCACTTCGTAAGCCCCAGCGCCTGTGACTGCCTCGATGCGACGTGTACCGGCCCCGATTCCTGACTCCGACAAGATTTTGAAGAGTCCGATTTCAGCCGTGTTGCCGACGTGACAACCACCGCAAAGCTCGACCGAGTCACCGGCCGCGACGACGCGGACGACGTCCCCATACTTCTCACCGAAGAGCGCCATCGCACCTTTCGCTTTCGCGTCGGCGATGTTCATCTCTTCGATATCAACAGCGATTGACGCCCAGATGCGTTCGTTCACTTGACGCTCGATCGACTGAAGCTCTTCAGCTGTCACTTGACCGAAGTGCGAGAAGTCGAAGCGGAGGCGATCCGGTGTCACGAGTGAACCCGCTTGGTTGACGTGCTCACCGAGCGTGTCTTTCAACGCGCGATGCAACAAATGCGTCGCCGTGTGGTTTTTGATAATCGCTTGACGTGAGTCGAAGTCGACTGTCGCCGTCACCGCGACCTCTGCCTTGGCGACACCCGATGTGACCGTGACCGTATGCAAGTTTTGGCCGTTCGGTGCTTTCGAGACGTCTTTCACGTGAAGGACGAAGTCCGACCCGACGATTTGGCCTTTGTCACCGATTTGTCCGCCGCTCTCTGCATAGAATGGCGTCTGGTCGAGGATGACTTGCGCTTCTTCGCCTGCTGCGACGACGTCGACGAGCTCACCATCGTGAATCAAGCTGATAATTTTTGCTTCCGTGCCGAGGTTCGTGTAACCGACGAATGATGACGCGAGCGTGATGTCTGCGAGTACGCCTGACTGGATTTGCATCGACTCGACGTCGGCGCGGGCTGTCCGGGCACGTTCGCGCTGGGCGTTCATCGCTTGTTTGAAGCCGTCCTCGTCGACTGAGAGGTTATGGTCTTCAGCATACTCAATTGTCAACTCGAGCGGGAAACCGTACGTATCGTAAAGACGGAATGCATCTTCTCCGCTGATGACGTTCAAACCGGCTGCTTTCTGTGCTTTCGCGACTTCGTTCAAAATGGCAAGACCGTCATGAAGCGTCTCGTGGAAACGCTCTTCTTCGTTCTTGACGACTTTCTTGATGAAGTCTTTCTTCTCACGGACTTGCGGATAGAAGTCGACCATGATGTCACCGACGACGTCGACGAGCTCATACATGAACGGACGTTCGATCCCTAGCATCTTCGCATAGCGAACGGCACGGCGGAGCAGACGACGAAGGACGTAGCCACGGCCTTCATTCGACGGGAGGGCCCCGTCACCAATCGCGAACGATACGGTCCGGATATGGTCGGCGATGACTTTGAACGCCACATCTTTGCTGCTGTCGGCGCGATACGTCTCGCCGCTGATTTTTTCTGTCTCGCGGATAATCGGCATGAACAGGTCGGTATCGAAGTTCGTCGGCACGTCTTGCATGACGCTCGCCATCCGCTCGAGACCCATCCCTGTATCAATGTTTTTCCGTGGGAGCTCGGTATAGTTCCCGTGCCCGTCATGGTTGAACTGACTGAAGACGATGTTCCAGATTTCAAGGTAGCGTTCGTTCTCGCCGCCTGGGTATAGTTCCGGATCCGTCGGGTCGTCGCCGAACGCCGGTCCGCGGTCGAAGAAGATTTCCGTGTTCGGGCCAGACGGGCCTTCCCCGATTTCCCAGAAGTTCTCTTCAAGTGGGATGATGCGGTCAGCCGGAACGCCTAGTGCGAGCCAGATTTGTTTCGCTTCTTCATCTTCCGGGTGAATCGTCACCGACAGGCGGTCCGGATCGAGTCCGTACCACTCATCGCTCGTGAGGAGTTCCCAGCCCCATTTAATCGCATCTTCGCGGAAGTAGTCCCCGACCGAGAAGTTTCCGAGCATCTCGAAGAACGTATGGTGACGAGCCGTCTTCCCGACGTTCTCGATGTCGTTCGTCCGAATCGACTTCTGCGCATTGACGATGCGGGGGTTGGCAGGAATGACGCGGCCATCGAAGTATTTTTTAAGCGTCGCGACACCTGAGTTGATCCAAAGAAGCGTCGGATCCTCGACCGGTACGAGCGAGGCACTCGGCTCGACACTGTGTCCTTTTGATTTGAAGAAATCTAAATACATTTGGCGAATCTGTGCGCCAGTTAATGGTTTGAGCGGTTTCATCAACAATTCCTCCTTCAGTTTAAACGAAACGAAAAAAAGCGATGCTCATCCCTGTGGAAAGGGACGAAAGCATCGCTTCGTGGTACCACCCTCGTTCGCACGGCAAAGCCGTGCCTCGAACATCCGATAACGCGGATGAGGCGCCCAGGGTGAGTGGGGACTCCAGACTAGCTTCGGTCGACCGGACCCCCATCTTCTCACAGCCTAGGAAGATGTCTCTGGTGAGGCGGTTACGACGTACTCATTTCCTTCATCGTCTTTAATCGTTTCAGTTTTCTATTGGTCATTATCACACGTCAATCGGGAGACGTCAAGACTTGCCGCCTAGCCGCTCGACGAGTTTCGTCCGCCGCACCGGTTCCTCTTCCCGTGTCGCCGCCTCGAGCGCACGCACGTCCCCGAACAAGAGCAGGCTCTTCTTCGCCCGCGTGACAGCCGTGTAAATCAAGTTGCGCGACGAGCGGAAGCCGCCGTTAAAGAAGACGGGCATGAGCACGATCGGGAACTCGGACCCTTGCGACTTATGAATGGTGATGGCGTAGGCGTGGGTGAATTGGTCCCATTCGCTCCGGTTATACTCGACCTCGGTTTGATCGAAACGGATATAGATTTTATCGACCTTGTCGACGTTCTCTTTGGCGTAAAAGATGTTCGTGATTTCGCCGATGTCACCGTTGTAGACGTTCTCCTCGGCGTTATTGACGAGTTGGAGCACTTTGTCCCCGTTTCGATACGTCCGGTTGCCGTGCTTCACTTCCCGGGCCGCCGATTTCGGATTGAACACGTTTTGAAGTGCCTCGTTCAAGCCGTCGATGCCGCATACCCCGCGGTACGTCGGCGCGAGCACTTGGATATCGAACGGTGAATAGCCTTTTCGTAGTGCGGCCCCTGCCATTTGGCAGATGGCTTGAAGTGCCGTCTCTTGGTTGGCCGTATAGAAACGGCGGTCCGGCAGCGCCGCGAGCAAATCGTCCGGCATCTGTTTCGCGTTGAGCGCGTGCGCCAGGCGCAGGATGCTCGACTCGGACGCCTGCCGATGGACGACATCAAGGCGGACGACCGGGATGCCGTCGGTCGCCATCAAATCGGCGAGCACTTGGCCCGGTCCGACCGAAGGCAATTGATCACGGTCCCCGACGAAGAGAATCTTCATCCCGTTCGGCACGGCCCGGAGCAGACTTCGGAACAAGAAGATATCGATCATCGACGCCTCATCGACGATGAGCACTTTTCCGACGAGCGGATTCGTGTCATCGACTTGGAACGAACTGCCATCGAACTTCAAGAGGCGGTGAATCGTCGACGCCGGTAAGCCCGTCGACTCACTGAGCCGTTTCGCAGCTCGTCCGGTCGGTGCGGCGAGCACGAACGGGAACGGTTGATTCTGTACCGGTTCGAGCTTCCAATCGAACACATCGCTAAGCGCGTGGATGATGCCGCGGACGACGGTCGTCTTCCCGGTACCCGGTCCACCGGTGAGTACCATGAGCGGCGACTTCAAAGCGAGTTCAATCGCTTCTCGTTGTTGTTTCGCATACTCAATCGAGAACATCTCTTCGACGCGTCCGACCGCATCGAAAATCGTCGTCATATCGACGTCTTCTGTCGTCGAGGTCGACATGATGCGCGCGAGTTCTTCGGCCGCTTTTTGTTCGGCCCGGTACACGCGCGGATGATAGACGACCCCGTCTTCGACGATGACTCGCTCATCGTTCGCGAGCGTCTCGAGCGCCGAGACGAGTGCCTCACCCGGGTCGCCGCCGATGATGCGCGGCATCTCGTTCGCGAGTTGGTCGGCCGTGACGAACAAATGCCCGTTTCCTTGCTCGAGCTCGAGCACGTATAACACGGCCGCAGCAATCCGTTCCGGATGAATTCCTTGAATTCCGAAGTGAGCGGCGATGGCATCGGCCGTCTTGAAGCCGATACCAGGGACATCATACATGAGGGCGTATGGATTTTTTTCAATCGTCTCCATCGCCCGTCCTTCATACTCTTTATGAATCTTTGAGGCGAGGCGCGGTGTCACGTCGAACGGCGCCAAAAACAATAGCAACTGGTCGACCCCATACAAGATGTTCAACCGTTCGGTGATGACGCGGGCTTGTTTCTCTTTCAAGCCGTCGACGTTTGACAAAAGGCTCGGATGCTTGACGATTTGATCGATACAGTCGTCTCCGAGTGCGTCAGCAATCTTCTGGGCCGTCTTTTGTCCGATTCCAGGGAACGAACCGTTCGTTAAAAAGCGGACGGCCGCGCGCTTCGTCATCGGGACGACACGACGAATCCACTCGGCCTTCATCTGTTTCCCGAACCGGGGATGGTCGACGAGACGCCCGTGCGCTTTGTATGTCTCACCTTTTTCAATGCCGACGCCGACACCGGCGATGACCATCTCGGTCTCGTCTGTCTCAAAATTCTTTTCTTTTATACGTACGAGCGCGATCGTGTGCGCTTCTTCTTCCGATTGAAACAGGACGCGGATGACTTTTCCTGTCAACTCGTAAGGTGCTGCCATCATTCGAGCCACCTCCAGCTAGTTTTCCATCCCCCATTATAGCCCGAGTTGAAACGATAGGACAAATCGCCTAACTGAACAGGTTCAAGATGCGCTCAAGTTGATCGAGGTCGACCCGTTCCAAGATTTGAATGAGTTGATCGAGATCGATTCGGTTCAAGATCCGTTCAAGTTGATCTAAGTCCACGGTTTCAAGCAACCGTTCGAACCGTTCCAACTCGCCCGAATTGACATACCCTTCGAGCCGCTCGAACAGTTCGGTCCGCTCGATGCGGAACAATTGCTCCAAAGATGGCCGCTGAATCAACAACACGAGACCTGCGGCAACGACATGGACACCCCAGTTGAGCACGACATGACCGAGCCGCACCGTCTGTCCGACGAACGGGATGAGCGGGATGAACGACAACTGCAACACGATGATGGCGAGCTGGATGTATGGATTTGGGATGAACCAAGCCACAATCGCGAGCAGGGCTGGTACGACCCAGGCCACCCCGACCGTCCCGAGCGTTACGGACCAAGAGCGATGAGTCGACAACACCCAATGCATGATGATACCGAGCACGAAGAACGTCGCGAATAAGACTAACAGGACGGTCGACGCCCGCTCCGACTCGACGACGACCCGGAACAACAGATTGTTTGTCCATTCGCCCGTCGCTAAACGTTCGTCGATGGCGGCAAACAGACGACCGAGCATAAACCATTCGATGATAAAAAAAACAAGGACACTGACCAGACTGATCAATCGCATACACTTCTCCCCTCTCAATTGTTATTCCATTTCCCGAACAATTGGACGGCTATGCACGTTTTTCGTCGAATCAAAGCGGGAACTGTTCGAGTGAACCTATGAAGGAGGGACTATGTATGACGAAACGTATTCCAATCAGTGGCCTGTGTGAACTCGTGTTAGAAGTGACCGATATGGCGGAGGCCGTCGACTTTTGGCACGGCAAGCTCGGACTTCCCGTCGTCGAACAATGGGTCGGTGACGATGCCGAGCCGAGCGAAGCACAGGAACAGGCGGACGAACCATGGGCGACGTGGCTCTATGTCGGGGGGAACACCCGTCTCGGCCTCTGGCTGAAACGTGATTTCACATCGGAAGAAGAATCGAATCGGCAAGAAGAGGTGACCGAGTGGGATACGCTCTATGATGAGGGCGGCGCCCACGTCCACTGCGCGTTCTATGTGCCGATGGACTCGTTCGACCAAGCGCTCGAGGTATTAGAGGCGTCAAACATCCCGACGAAGCTCCGGACGTGGGACGAAGACGAGACGGTCAACGGCAAAGAGCGCTCGGCCTACTTTAAAGACCCGAGCAAGAACGTCATCGAGCTGTATACGAAAAACATGGACGAGGCGTACGAGAAGTTCGGTGGCGAGCCCGTAAAAATCACGACGAAGCAACTCTGATTCACGTATACGCTCGACAACCCCACATGATACGATGAGAGAAAATGGAAAAGGTTGTGTTTTATGCGTTTCTTCCCACTTCTGATCATGACTGGGTTAACCGTTCTCACGCTCGGACTCTATTTCGTGTTCGATGCGTTTCCTACGCTCGACCGGCCGACTTCGTTTGCCGCCTTATCGTTTTTGTCATTCGGCGCCATGTTGCTCATCTTAACGGATGGGGTACGCCGGACCAAATCAGGAACGGGCGTCGTGTGGAGCTATATCGCGCTCACCGGCGCGTTGTTCGTGACGATTTTTAATGTTTCGGTTTGGATCATCGGGGAGGTGGCGTCATGACGCTCATCTTACCAGAATGCATCACCGGCTTTTCATACGGCGACTGCCCCGCCCCCGAGTTCGATGATCAATCGTTCCGAACGGTTTGTTTCGATTACGCCCGTCGTAAAGGTGGGACGTGTAGCATCATCCTCGGGGACTCGGTCACCCCGAACTATGACCAAGCGACCATCACCATCCGTGGACGTAGCATCTATGTGCTGCTCAGCAGAGTTTATCCCGTCATCGGCATCTCAAAATATGAACCGTTTCAGTACGAGTATATCGATGTGCCCGAACTGACCGATTTGTTTCCTGATTTATATCAAATCCCATCAGCGGCGGAGTTGAATGAGCGGTTCGATTTGTCGCTACAGCCGTTTCTGAACAAGGCGGAACGCGGAGAAATCGAATATTGGGAACCAGAAACAATTGGTAACGTCATCTTCCATTATTGGGACTAACAAAAAGCGCCTCTCGCAAACACTGCGAGAAGCGCTTTATTGATTTAGTTACCGAGCAGCTCATCCATTTTCGCTTTCGCGTCATACGCGAGCGCATGGTCCGGTTGCAACTCGAGCACGCGTTCAAGCTCGGCGTACGTCTTGTCTTGTTCTCCGAGGAACGCGTAAGCGATCGCCAAGTTGTAGCGGGCGTCCGTATGGCTCGCGTCGAGGTCGAGCGTATGCTCGAGCGCTTCGACGGCCATATCGAGCTGTTCGTTCTGTGCGAGCGCGAGCCCGTACTGGAACGAAATCTCGACGTCTTCTGGCGCCTGCTTCATCGCCTCGCGAAGACGTGGCAACGCCCGGACGAAATCGCCCATCGCCTTGTACGTCAAGCCGAGCATGAAATGAAGGTCGGCGTCGTCCATCCCGGCAAGGAGCGCCTGACGAAGCGAAGCCTCCGCCAAGTCGAGCTGTTCGAGCTCATAGGCGAGCGCTCCCTTCGCATAATGCGCCGCGCCGAACGCGTTGTCGAGTTCGAGCGCCTTATCGTAAAAGACGATGGCCCGTTCATGGTCACCGATTGCTTGTAGGAGCGTACCCATATTGACGTAACCAGTCGGGTCGGTTGAGTCCGCTTCGATGGCAGCGTTGAACTGCTTGGCCGCCTGTTCGAACTCACCTTGTTGCATCGCTTGGATGCCTAATTCGTTTGCGTTCAAAATCATCACCTCATCCGATATAGTCGAGTCGTTTTCCGTTTCGATACGCTTCGTCAATCGTCGCACCGCCGAGGCAGATGTCGCCATCATAGAAGACGACCGCTTGGCCTGGTGTGATGGCGCGTTGCGGCTCATCAAATTTCACGAGCACTTCGCCATTTTCAAGTGGTGCGATCGTCACGGGTACGTCTTGTTGACGGTAGCGGAATTTCGCCGTAGCCCGGAACTCACCTGTTGGGACGGCACCTGTCCATGACAACTTCGAGGCGAGCAGCGCGTCCGAATAGAGCGCGTCATGATGGAACCCTTGGCCGACGTAGAGGATATTTTCTTCGACGTTCTTGCCGACGACGAACCATGGGTCCCCGTCGCCGCCGATGCCGAGACCGTGGCGTTGACCGAGCGTGTAATACATGAGCCCGTCATGGTTTCCTTTTTGTTCCCCATCGAGCGTCTGCATGATGCCTGGTTGTGATGGCAAATACTCCGAGAGGAACTCTTTGAAGTTTCGCTCTCCGATAAAGCAGATGCCCGTCGAATCTTTTTTCTTCGCTGTCGCGAGTCCCGCTTCTTCGGCGATGACACGGACGTCTTTCTTGTCCATATGACCGATCGGGAACATCGTCCGCGCGAGTTGGTCTTGTGACAACTGGTTCAAGAAGTACGTTTGGTCTTTATTGTCATCTTTCCCACGAAGGAGTCGATGCTCACCGTCGACATACTCGACCCGTGCGTAGTGCCCGGTTGCGACAAAGTCGGCACCGAGACGAAGCGCGTGATCGAGGAACGCCTTAAACTTGATTTCCTTGTTACACATGACGTCCGGGTTCGGCGTCCGTCCGAGACGGTACTCGGCCAAGAAGTATTCGAATACGCGGTCCCAATATTCTTTCTCAAAGTTGACCGCGTAATAAGGGATTCCGATTTGGTTCGCGACCGCGATGACATCTTCATAGTCTTCGGTCGCCGTACAGACACCGTTCTCGTCCGTATCATCCCAGTTTTTCATAAAGATTCCGATGACGTTATAGCCCTGCTCTTTCAGCAGATGGGCCGTCACCGATGAATCGACGCCGCCTGACATCCCGACGACGACCGTCGTCTCAGCAGGGGTTTTTGTGCGTAAGTTCATTCGTTATCTCACTCCGTTCGTGAATGTCGAGACGACCTCAGAGAGTCGTTCGGCGAGCCGTTCCACGTCTTCGACCGAGTTGCCGTGTCCAAAGCTGATGCGGACGGACTGTTTCGTCCGTTCCGACGTCCCGAACATCGCCGTCAATACGTGTGACGGTTCGATCGACCCGGCCGTGCAGGCACTGCCGCTCGAGATGGCAAAACCGCGCATGTCCATCATGATCAGGAACGGTTCGAGCTCGATGCCCGGGAGATACAAGTTGACGATGTGCGGCAAGCGATTCGCCCCGTTCACGTCATACTCGACTCCAAGTTCATCGAGTCGCCCGAAGAGCGCCTCAGCCATTTGCTGATACGTGTTCACCCGTTCGGCCCGTTCGATTTTGGCCAGTTCGGCTGCTTGTTGGAACCCGACGGCACCCGGAACGTTTTCCGTGCCGGCTCGACGTTTCCGTTCTTGTTGTCCTCCAAAAGAACGCGTCGCTAATTTTACACCTGTTTTCATAAAAAGAAAACCGATACCTTTCGGGCCGTTGATTTTATGGGCCGAGGCCGACAATAAATCGACACCGAGCGCCTTGACGTCAATCGTTTCCGTGCCGAGCGCTTGGACCGCGTCTGTATGGAAATAGGCCTGATGGTCGGCGAGGAGCGCCCCGATTTCCGCAATCGGTTGCAATGTGCCGACCTCGTTGTTGCCGTACATGACCGAGACGAGAATCGTATCGTCCCGGAGTGCGGATCGGACTGATTCAAGCGTCACCGCACCCGTCGCGTCGACATCGAGATACGTCACATCGAAGCCTTCCCGTTCGAGTTGCTCCATCGCGTGCAGGACGGCGTGATGTTCGACTTTCGTCGTAATCAAATGTTTGCCTTTATGTTGATTCGCGTACGCCGCGCCGAACAACGCATAATTGTCCGACTCGGTCCCACCCGACGTGAAGACGATCTCGTTCGAGGTCGCCCCGATCCACGTGGCGAGTGTCCGGCGTGAAGCGTCTAACGCGGCGCGGGCCGTCCGTCCGATGCCGTGGATGCTCGACGGATTGCCGTATTGCTCGAGCAAATACGGCGTCATCGCCTCGAGCACCTCCGGACGCATCGGCGTCGTTGCGGCATGATCAAAGTAGTTCATGTTCGTTCACCTCACCTTTAAATATAGAACATATAGCCGTCTGAATCTTCTTCAGCAAGATCGGCAAGTGTCGTCTCTTCGAGCACTTTCTCGATTGCGGCTTTGATTTTATCCCATAGCTTCCGTTTCACGGCGTCATCTGCCTCTGAATCTTCGACAATCGTGAGCGGGCCTTCGAGCAGACGGATGATTTCTCCAGCCGTGATGTCCGTCGCCGGTTTGACGAGCTGATAGCCGCCATACGCCCCGCGCACGCTCTTGACGAGACCACCGTTGCGGAGTGGACCGATCAATTGCTCTAAGTAATGTTCCGGCAAGTCATGCCGGGCCGCAATCTTTTTCAAGCTGAGCGGTTTATTGTCCGTTTCCCGAGCCAGTGCGATCATGATCGTCAATCCATAACGACCTTTTGTAGATATTTTCATCTTCATGTCTCCTTCTGCTATACTAATCGAACAAACGTTTGTCGAAAGGAATGTGTACGTATGAGTGATTTATTTCAGCAATCGAATAGCGGCCCACTCGCCAATCGGATGCGGCCGGAAACGTTAGACGAAGTCATCGGTCAACGCCACATCATCGGCGAAGGCAAATTGTTGCGCCGGGCCATCGAGGCCGACCGTCTCGGCACGATCATCCTGTATGGACCGCCGGGAACGGGCAAGACTACGCTCGCCCGCGTCATTTCAAATTATACGAAAGCGACGTTCGTCCAATTGAACGCCGTCACGGCCAAACTTGATGAACTACGAAGTGTCATCCGTGAGGCCGAGTCCCGGTTCGACTTCGAACAAGAACGAACGATTTTATTTTTAGACGAGATTCATCGTTTCAATAAATTGCAGCAAGACGCCCTGCTCCCGGCACTCGAGGCCGGCAAGCTCATCTTGATCGGGGCGACGACCGAAAACCCGAGTTTCGAGGTCAACGCGGCGTTGCTGTCGCGCGCGACCGTGTTTCGGCTCGAACCGCCTGGACCAGACGAACTTCGTGTCGTTTTGGAACGGGCTCTAGCTGATAAAAAAGGACTTGGCAATTATCCGGTCAAGATTGAGGAAGCCGCCGTGGAGCATTATATCAAAATGGCGGACGGTGACTACCGCGTGCTGTTGAACGCGCTCGAACTGGCCGTGTTGACGACACCCGAGATTGACGGCAAAATCGACATCACGCTCGAAGTCGCCGAAGAGTCGATTCAACAAAAAGCAATCAAGTACGACAAGACGGGCGACCGGCATTATGACGTCATCTCGGCGTTCATCAAGTCGATTCGTGGCTCAGACCCGGACGCGGCCCTCTACTGGCTCGCCGTCATGATCGAGGCCGGTGAATCACCGCGCTTCATCATGCGCCGGCTCTACGTCCATGCGGCCGAAGATATCGGGCTCAGTGACCCGAACGCGCTCGTCATCGTCGATGCGGCCGCCCGCGCGAGCGAACATGTCGGTTTCCCGGAAGCGCGCATCCCGATGGCACAGGCCGTCCTTTATCTTGCGACGGCACCGAAATCGAACGCGGTCATCACCGCCATCGACAAGGCGATTCATCACGTCCGTACCGTCGAGGGCGGTCCGGTCCCGGTCCATCTCCGCGACGCCCATAGCCCGGGTGCCCGTGAGCTCGGCAACGGTGCCGGCTACAAATACCCGCACGACGAGAAAGATGGCTACGTCCCGCAAAACTATTGGCCAGAGAATCTGGCCCGGAAACGTCCTAAATATTATACACCGACGAGCCGTGGCTTCGAGCAACAGCTGCAAAAACGGCTCGACTATTGGGAAAAACGACGCTGACTCTGATGAGCCGGCGTCGTTTTTTCATTTCTGGATGCGGTTGATCTCGACACCCGCTGTCTCGAGCATTTGATTGATGACATAGCCCGCAGCGACGAGGCCTGCGACCGACGGGACGAACGCGTTCGAACTCGGCGGCATCTTCGCTTTACGGATCGGGGCATCTTTCTTCCCGACGACCTCGTTCACGTCTTCGCGTGTCACGATCGGTGACTCGTCCGAGAAGACGACCGGGACGCCTTTATGGATACGCTCTTTACGGAGACGTGTCCGGACCATCTTGGCGATCGGGTCGTACGTCGTATCCTTGATGTCGACGACTTTGATGCGCGTCGGGTCCATCTTGTTGGCCATGCCCATGCTCGAGATGACCGGGATGCCCCGGCGTTTGCACTCGACGATCAAATGAATCTTATAGATAATCGTATCCGAGGCGTCGATGACGAAATCGAGGTCTTGGGCGAAGAATTCTTCGAACGTCTCTTCTGTATAGAACATTTTCAGTTTGACGAGCTCGAGCTCCGGGTTGATGTCGAGGAGACGTGTTCCCATCGCTTCGACTTTCGGTTGCCCGACCGTCGACAAGAGCGCGTGGATTTGGCGGTTGACGTTCGTGATGTCGATGTCATCCTTATCGACGAGGACGATGCGTCCGACTCCGCTCCGGGCAAGTGCCTC
The DNA here is from genome assembly GCF_000416965.1 of Exiguobacterium chiriqhucha RW-2. GTDB lineage: Bacteria > Bacillota > Bacilli > Exiguobacteriales > Exiguobacteriaceae > Exiguobacterium > Exiguobacterium chiriqhucha. The sequence continues at coordinate 177,863 of NZ_ATCL01000020.1, read as the reverse complement.
GGCCGCGAACGACCCGACACCGCCGACACCGAGGATGGCGACCGTCTTACCTTTTAATGCTTCTAAACCTTCTTGACCGATGGCCAACTCATTACGTGAAAACTGGTGTAACATACTCTTCCTCCAAATGAATCCTATTTTCTCACACTATTTTACTCGGAATTATAATCAAAAAAAAGACGTCTAGCGACGTTTTTACAATAAAATCGATGGGACCCGGAGTGCCGTGACGATGCCCTGCTTTTGAACCTGCTTAAGCAGGTGGGTGACCTAGCGTCCCCTTCACAAGTCCTCCTGCACGTGATGAGGCAGTTGATCTGGATGGCAGTTCGGTCTCCCGTATTCAAAGTGTTGGCTCAAAATAACGAAGGCGGCTCTCGTACACCTCAGGTATCCCATCTGTTGCCCTTACTATAGCACTGTCTGTAAAAAGAAGTCAATCAGAAACGACGACTTCTTATGACAGTTTCGTCACAACCAGCTGTTACGAAACGCACCGGTCGGGTCGTACGTATCTTGTTGCCGCGTGACGTTGAAACGGCGATCTCGCGAGTCGTTGCCGACGCCGGCCTGGTACGCCCAATTGCCGGTATTGCTGGCAACATCATAGTCGATCAGCATCGATTCGAAATACGACGCGCCGATACGCCAGTCCTGCCCGAGCTCTTTCGCAAAATAGCTCGCGACGATTTGACGCCCCCGGTTTGACATCCATCCCGTCGCGTTCAATTCGCGCATGAACGCATCGACGAAGTCGACGCCCGTCTCTCCCGCTTGCCAACGCCCGATGACGTCATCGTCCACGCGCCATGTCTTCTGTTTCGAACGGATGCCTTGGGCGCGGAACAGTCGTTTCCCTTGCTCGAGGGCGACCCATTGGAAGAACTCGCGCCAGAGCAGCTCGAAATAGAGCCAATACGTCGACTCGTTCGCCCCGTATGACCGCTCATGTTGCTCGAGCTCGTGCAGCACCCGTCGCGGTGACAACGAGCCGTTGGCAAGATAAGCCGACAGTTTCGATGAGTCGTCGACCCCGAAGCCGTTCCGTGTCTCTTTATACGTCCGGACCGGACCGGCCAAATAGGCCGCGAGCCGTTCCCACCCCGCCCGTTCCCCGCCTCGAAATGGAAACGCAGTCCGTGCGTCGTATCGCGGCTGTTCATAAGCGATCGGAAAATCGACGGCTCGCAGTTCCTTCGCAGGCGAGCGCTCAATCAAACGGTCCGGTCTTGCATCATTTTCCACTGCTTTCCGGAACTCGGTGAAGAGGAATGGCAGTTTCTCGAACGGAATCTCGTCGCGTGGATAGAGCATGAACCCGTCGAACGCCTGACACTCGCCCTGCCACGCGGTCATGACCTCACGTTCGCGTTTCCGTTCGTTATAGCCGATCGACCGTTGGAACAACAGGCGGTCAGTCGGTTCGAACATGTCGAGCGGATGACCGACATGGACGAAGAGCGGGATGCCGAGCGCTGCGAGCGAACCGGCCAAGTCGTCGAGTGACTCGTTCAAAAACTGAAGTCGCCGTGGTCCGAGCGGCGTATGGCCGAACCGGTTTTCAATGAGCTCTTCTTGTGGAATGATGTAGTGACCTTCAATCGGATCGTCATGCCGGAGCGCCTCCTCGAGCGGACGATGGTCGTCGACCCGTAAATCATTTTGATACCAGATAATCGTCTTCATTGATTTCGCCTCCTCCCCCCATTATGGAACATGAATCCCGGTGCTCGCTTAGACGAAACTGTACGAAACATGTTTTCATTTCCGGAACGGGTGGAATATACATCATTAGAACAGAAAGGGGTGCAGCAACATGGCTAGAAAAGGTAAATTTGGTACACTCATTAAAGTCGCGACGGCGGTCGCACCGTTCGTCTACGATTACTATAAAAAGAACAAAGCAAAAAAAGCATCAACACCTAAAAAGTGAGCCAAGCGCTTCGGACCTCGTCCGAGGCGTTTTTTTCTTCTGTTGAAACCAGATATGATATGATGATGGAACATTTTAGGGAATCGAGGCGACCATCATGCACGCGGTATGGGTACAATCTTTACGAATCAGTTTGAAGTGGGTGTTATTCATGGGTGGTCTATTCTTGCTCGCCCTTGGGTCTTCGATGATGATCACGGCCGACCTCGGCGTATCGACATGGGACGTGCTCCATCTCGGGCTCGCCCGCCATACCCCGATCTCTGTCGGGACAATCATCTTGCTCGTCGGTCTCCTGCTCGTCTTCTGCAAGTACATACTGGACCGGATTCGGCCCCAGTTCGGGACGCTCGTCAACGCCGTCTTCGTCGGCGTGTTCATGAACTTGATTCTCGACCATCATTGGTTGCCGCAACTTGACGGCATCGCACTCAACATCGCCTGGCTCATCCTTGGCATCTTCGTCATCGGGATGGGTGCCGGATTGTACGTCGCCATCGGTTACGGGGCCGGCCCACGGGACGGATTGACGCTCGCTTTGGCCGACCGGTTCAACACGTCGGTCCGGATGATGCGGACGTGGATGGAACTGACGGCTTGCCTCATCGGCTGGGTGCTCGGCGGACCGGTCTTTTTCGGAACGGTGCTGTCGATTTTCCTGATCGGCCCGTTCTTCCAGTTTTGGCTTGAACAGTTCCGGCGCCTCGTCTCAGTCATCGACCGGGCGAAAGTGGCCGCTTGAACTACCCCCACCTACGCTTCGCTTGGAGGTGGAGGATTCCTGGGTGATCCGGTCTGACGACCGGAACCTGATCAGGCTAGCCCCGTCGTCCCGACGGTTGAGGAGGCCAGGATGCGCTCGGCCTCGCGTTTGAGGTTCAGTCCTGCGTTCACATCGCGGTCGTGATGGGTCCCGCAACCCGGGCATGTCCACTCGCGCAGACCGAGATGCTTCACGTCCTTGTGTTGATGGCCGCAACTCGAACAGAGCTGGCTCGAGGCGAACGTTTTCCCGACCTTCACGACGGTCTTGCCGTACCAGTCCGCCTTGTATGCGAGCATGCGGAAGAACTCCGACCAACTGACGTCAGAGATGGACTTGCTCAACTTGCGGTCCTGCTGCATGTGCTTCACCTGCAGGGTCTCGATGCCGATGACGTCGTGGCTTTTGACGATCTCGGTCGACACCTTGTGCAGGAAGTCGGTGCGCTTGTTGGCGATCTTCTCATGGATGCGGGCGACCTTCCGCTTCTGCTTCTGGTAGTTCTTGGCCTCGGACAGCTTGATGTTCCGGTTCAGGGCGATGAGCCGACGCCGCGACAGCTTGCGTTGCTCGCGCGCCAGTCTCTTCTCGAGCGAACGGAAGTAGCGGTCGTTTTGGTACACCGTGCCGTCGGACAGGACGGCGAAATGCTTCAGGCCTACGTCGACGCCGACCGAGGAGCCGGTCTTCGGCAGCTCGTCGACCTCCTGCTCGACGCAGAGGGAGACGAAATGTTTGCCCGAGGCGTTGCGTCGGATCGTGGCGTTCAAGATGCGGCCCTCGACCTTCCTCGAGTTGGCGAACCGGACCCACTTCAGCTTCGGGAGTTTGAGCTTGTTCCCGACGATCGACACCTCAGGAAGTTGAGACTTGCCTTGGATGTTCGTCTTGTAGGATTGGACCGGGTTCCGTTTCGACTTGAACCGGGGCCGTCCGTTCTGCTTCTTGAAGAAGCGGTCATACGCCTCGGCCAGGTGCTTGACGCTCGCTTGGACAGAGGTGCTATCGACCTCCCTCAGCCAGTCGAACTCTTGCTTCAAGGCAGGGATTTTTTTCGAACAGGAACCGTAGGACAGTCCTTCTCCTGTCGCCTCGTAGGTCTCTTCCCACTTCGCTAGAAAATGGTTGAAGACGAAGCGGGAACAGCCGATCGTCTTGGCGATCAGGATCTCCTGCTCCGTTGTCGGGTAGATCCGGAATCGATACGCTTTTTGCTTCAACATGATGTTCACCTCCTCTAGGTATTTATACCCAAAAGAGAGGGTGGCGATTCATTGCCCACTTTCACTGGGGCTTCGCCCGTCACGTTTAGAAGTGGGCGTATTCTCGCCTAATTTTGATAAAAAAGAGAGGAAATCGGACACAGTCCGGTTTCCTCTCTTTTCGTTATGGCACGAGGACAATTTTCCCGAATTTGCCCCGTTGTTTGAAATACGTTTGGGCGTCCCGCGCCTCAGCAAGCGGGAACATCCGATCGACGAGTGACCGAATCTTACCGTCCTCAATCGCCTCGAGCATCGCTTGGAACTCGGCCCGCGTGCCGAGTACGGAGCCGTACATGGTGATATGTTTCAAATACAGCTTCCGGAAATCGAGGTTCGTCTGTTGTCCCCCGGCCGAACCGGAAATACAGAACTTACCGCCGTTTTTCAACACCTCGAGCGACGTCGCGAACAAGGCGTCACCGACGACATCAAGGACGGCATCGACCGGCCCGCCGTTCGCCTCGAGAATCTCGTCGGCGAGTGTCTCGGAGCGGTATGAAAAGACACGGCTCGCGCCAAGTTCTTTCAGCTTCGCCTCATCTTTCAAGTCGCCGACGATGGCGAATACGTTCGCACCATGCACGTTCGCCGCGATTTGGACGTTGAACGACCCGACCCCACCGCTCGCACCGGTGACGACAATCGTCTGCCCCGGCTGAATCTCAATCTGCTCATTCATATGCCACGCCGTCAACCCGCTCACCGTGAAGACGGCGCTATCGACGAAACTGTCGAGCGGCATATCGTAACAGAGTGCGGCCGGCCAAGCGACATATTCGGCATAACCGCCATCGTACTCGGAACCGATGAACGACATATCGTCAGCGATATGCTCTTCCCCGTCCTGCCCGCTCGATGTGAACGGGAACAGGATGACGCGACGTCCTACCATCGTCTCCTCGACCCCGCTGCCGACCTTCACGACTTCCCCGGTGATATCTGAACCCGGGACCCGTGGGAACTGGACCCCTTCCGGTCGCCAGCCTGACTCTTTGGCCGTCCCATACGCCCCTTCTCGCATCCAAATCTCGGTATTGTTAATCCCGCACGCCTTCACGCGCACGAGCACTTCTCCTTGTTTTAGGCTCGGAATCGCGACATCGACGACTTGTAATTGATCGACGTCACCGTAACCGATGACCTGTATTGCTTTCATCACTTGTTTTCCTCCTCATCACAACTATATTCCTGTCTATACCCCACTAACGCACGACAGCCACCAAAAATTATTGGTGGCTGCCCATTCCTTATAGTTGTTGGCGTCTGAGCAATCCGGCGAACACGCCGCCTTTCATGCTCAATTCATCGTGCGTCCCGTCCTCGACGATGCCGTCAGCGGTGACGACGAGGATGCGGTCGGCATTTTTCACCGTCGCTAAGCGGTGGGCGATGATGAGCGTCGTCCGGTCGGCCGCGAGTTCATTGAGCGAGTCTTGAATGATCGCTTCCGTCTCCGTGTCGAGCGCGGACGTCGCCTCGTCCAAAATCAAAATCGGTGGATTTTTGAGGAACATCCGGGCGATGGCAATCCGTTGTTTCTGTCCGCCCGACAGCTTCAAGCCCCGCTCCCCGATTTGCGTATCGAGGCCGTACTGCAACTCGTCGACGAGCGAGTTCAAATGTGCTTTCTCGACCGCATGCATAATTTCCGCGTCGGTCGCATCCAGCTTCCCGTAAGCGATATTCTCACGAAGTGTTCCCGCGAACAAGAACACGTCCTGTTGCACGATTCCGATTTGGCGTCGCAGACTCTCTTTCGTCATATCGCGGATGTCCATACCGTCAATCGTGATGGCACCGCTCGTCACGTCATAGAAACGAGGGATGAGCGAACAAATCGTCGTCTTCCCAGCTCCGCTCGTCCCGACGAGGGCGACCGTCGTACCTGACTTGATGTCGAGGTCGATGTCAGTCAACACTTGGCGATAGTCTGAGTAGCCGAACGAGACGTTTTGGAAGGCGATGTCGCCTTTCAGTGCCGTGACGTCGACGGCGTCCGGACGGTTCTCGATGTCTGGGGCCTCGTCCAATAATTGCGTGAATCGTTTGAAGCCGGCCATCCCTTTCGGATACATCTCGAGGAGGGCTGTGATTTTCTCGATTGGCTTGATAAGCAAGTTCATATAGAGGATGAACCCGACGAGCTGCCCGTAAGACAGTTGACCTTGATACGTCAAATAGGCGCCGTAAACGAGTACGAGCAGCGTCATGAGCCGCGTCGTAATATAAATGCCCGCAAGCGATTTACTCATGACTCGATACGCCTCGATTTTCGAGCCGCGGTAGAAGTTATTGTCTTTCTGGAACCGCTTGATTTCGAACGTCTCGTTCGTGAACGATTGGACGACACGCGCGCCGGAGACGCTGTCCTCGACACGGGCGTTCACTTCACCGATGTTCGTATACATCTTTTGCCACGCCTTGTTCATGTTTTTGTTGGCGTACGTGATCATGATGACAAGGAATGGCACGGCGACGACCGTCACGAGCGCGAGTTGCGGGTCAATCGAGAACATGATTCCGAACGCACCGAGCAGTGTCATGATGGCGATGAAGAAATCTTCAGGACCATGGTGCGCCACTTCGCCGATATCGAACAAGTCGTTCGTCACCCGACTCATCAGATGGCCGGTCTTATGATTATCGAAGAACCGGAACGACTGTTTATGGATGTGGGTGAACAGCTCTTCCCGCATATCGGTCTCGATATTGATGCCGAGCTTATGCCCCCAATAGTTGACGACGTACTGCATCATCATGGCGAGTATGTAAAGAATCAATAGGCCGATGCTGATGATGATAATCCAATTCCATTCCCCACCCGGCAACAGGTCGTCGATGAACCATTGTACGGCGAGCGGAAAACCGAGCTCGAGCAGGCCGACGAGGATGGCGAACGAGAAATCGAGGATGAATAACTTCTTATGTGGACGGTAATAACTAAAAAAACGTGAGATCATGTCGTTTCCCCCTTCTAAACAAATAGTTTACGCCTTTTTGCAGGAAGTGGAAAACGGGAAGCACGTCTTTTTCAATCTTTTTTCCAGCGAGGTATAATAGACATAAGGAGTGATACCCATGAACGTACAAATTACAGAACGCGCTCAGGCGCGGATTGATGCCTTAAAAGGCGACCGTGACGGACAAATGCACTTGTTTTATGAGACGGAAGGTTGCGGCTGTGGCAATAGCGGCATCTTCGAGATTCGCTACGTGACCGAGACGACACCAGAAGATGTCGAGATTGATTCGAACGTCGGCCCGATTCTCATCAAGAACTGGACGAAAATCTTTTTGGACGAGGACATGATCATCGACTATCGTGACGATAAACGGACGCTCGTCTTGAAGAGTAACGGCCAAGTGTTCAACTCGAACTTGCTCGTGACCGATGGGACCGGTTGCCAGTTGAACGTCCCGAGCCGATGAAGCAGGCGTTACGCGACCATCCGAGCCTCTGGCTTTGGTTCATCCTCAGCTTCGGGCTCGGCCTGTTCGGCATTTACCTGGCGTTCGCGGACTCGGTCTACACGATGACGGCCGTGATCGCCTCACTGTTCGCCTTCGGATTCGCGCTTCAGCGAACGGCGAAAAAGATGAATGACCAAGAGGAAAACTAACAACAGATAAAGAAATGAAGAGAAGGTGTCGGACAATTCGGTCGACCCTTCTTTTTTAATACATACGATTTGGAGGAATTTGAAATTGAAACGCTATATGATTCATTGCCAGGACATCGATGTCCGCGTCACCGAATGGGGCGAACGCGACAAGCCAGTCATCTTTTGTTTGCACGGCCTAGGCAGTACAGCACTCAGTTTCATCGAAGTTGCGGACAAATTGCAATACGACTTCCGCATCCTTGCGATTGATGCACCAGGTCATGGGATGTCCCAATCTTTTCAGAACGAGCATGCATACGACTTCCCTCGCTTTTGTGAGTGGCTGAATCAAGTGCTCGACATGCTTGATGTGAACCGTTTTTATTTCCTCTCCCATTCCTGGGGGTCTTTCATCCACCTCTACTATTTGATCGATCAAGGCGACCGCGTCGACGGTTCAATTTTGATTGATGGTGGGTATCAAAGTAAGCGGCTGCGCGGACGCTCTTCAGAGAAAGAGGCGGCGTATTACGAAACAGATTTTGAAGTTTTTTGTGAGACTTGGGGCGAATTCGAATCGATGGCGGTCTACGATGGGATCTCGAGACGTTCCCCACTCCTAGATTTGGCCGCGCAAGACCTTGCCGTACATAGAGACAACCGATACTATTGGCACGCTCGCGGAAAAACTGGTGCAGCCATCATTCGATCGATGTATCGCGATGAGGTGCTCGATTTTTCAAGCCGGGTGCAATCGAACTCGATCATCCTGTTGCGGGCGACGCTTCCAGAAGCAGATGAGCCATTTAAAATCGATGCATCGAATCAAATCGCCGAATTGACCGGTGCCGTCGTCAAACCCGTCCCATCCGCTTCACACATGCTCCATTGGGAAAATCCAGATCGTGTCGTTCAAGAAATCAAAGAAAACTGGGTCACATCTGTTTCCGTGTAAGTAAAAGGAGGTTCGCCGCGGCGAACCTCCTTTTGATGGCTTATTTCTTCTCTTTCAATGCGGTACGAATCGACAACTCTTGGAGTTGCGCGTCCGCGACCGGGCTTGGTGCTTGTGTGAGCAAGTCGCTCGCCGACGCCGTTTTCGGGAAGGCAATCGTGTCACGAAGGTTCGAACGACCCGCGAGAATCATGACGAGACGGTCGAGACCGAGCGCGATACCTGCGTGCGGCGGTGTGCCATATTCGAACGCTTCGAGCAAGAAGCCGAACTGGTCGACTGCTTCTTGTTCTGTGAAGCCGAGCAATTTGAACATGCGCTCTTGAATGTCACGCTCATAAATCCGTTGCGAGCCGCCACCGAGCTCATAGCCGTTCAAGACGAGGTCATAGGCAAGGGCGCGTACGCTCGCTGGATCCGTCTCAAGCAAGTGGAGGTCTTCACGGTTTGGCATCGTGAACGGGTGGTGGTTGGCGTAGAAACGGCCGTCTTCTTCTTCGAACGTGACGAGAGGGAAGTCCGTCACCCAAAGGAAGTTGAACTTCGACTCGTCGATGAGCCCGAGCTCATGACCGAGCTTGACGCGAAGCGCGCCGAGGCTGTCGGCGACGACTGTCGGTTTTGATGCCACGAAGAGGAGCAAGTCGCCCGCTTCCGCGTTCGTCGCTTCCATCAACTTCTGAGCGTACGTCTCGTCGAAGAACTTGGCGATCGGTCCGTTCAAGCCTTCTGGCGTCACTTTGAGCCAAGCGAGGCCTTTCGCGCCGTAGACGGCCGTGAACTCTTGAAGCTTGTCGATATCTTTACGCGAGAACTTGTCCGCCTCGCCTTTGACGTTGATCGCTTTGACTTGTCCGTTCGACTCGAGCGCCATGTCGAACACTTTGAAGCCGGCACCTGTGACGGCGTCCGCGACGTCGATGAGTTCAAGACCGAAACGTGTGTCCGGTTTATCTGAACCGAAACGGCGCATCGCCTCTTCGTGCGTCATCCGCTCGAACTTGGCCGGCGTGTCGGTGCGACCGAGCGTCGCTTCCATGACTTGCGCCATCATCGATTCCATCATCGCCATCAAGTCTTCGACGTCCATGAAGCTCGTCTCGATATCGACTTGCGTGAATTCCGGTTGACGGTCGGCCCGAAGGTCTTCGTCACGGAAGCAGCGTGCGATTTGGAAGTAACGGTCGAATCCAGCTACCATGAGGAGCTGCTTGAACAACTGTGGTGACTGTGGAAGTGCGTAGAATTCGCCGCCGTGAACACGGCTCGGGACGAGATAGTCACGCGCGCCTTCCGGTGTCGACTTCGTCAAAATCGGCGTCTCGACTTCGAGGAACTCTTCTTCCGTCAAGAAGTTACGGATCGTGTTCGACGCCTTCGAGCGGAGACGGAACGTCTCTTGGAGTGCCGGACGACGGAGGTCGAGATAACGGTATTTGAGACGGAGGTCTTCCGATACGTTCTCGGCCTCGTCACCGATTGGAATCGGCGTCATCTTCGCCGCGTTCAAGATGTTGATTTCAGAGGCGATGACTTCGATGTTCCCGGTCGGCATATTCGGATTCTTGTTCTCACGTTCGAGGACAGTTCCTTTAATATCAAGTACGTATTCGCTGCGGATCGACTCAGCGAGCTTGTGCACCGCTTCGTTTTCCGGGCGAACGACGACTTGGACGATGCCTGTGCGGTCACGAAGGTCGATGAAGATGAGGCCTCCGAGGTCGCGACGTTTTTGTACCCATCCTTTAAGTTGTACGTCTTGGCCGATGAGTGATTCTGTCACGCGGCCGTTCATATGTGTGCGTCCAATCATTGTCCTGCTCCTTCCGATAGTTCACGAATTTTATCTGCGACGGCCGAGAGCGGCACGTCAACTTGTTCCCCGGTCGCCATGACCTTGAGGGAGGCCGAGCCGCGTTCGACTTCATCGTCTCCGAGGATGACGGTGAACTTCGCGTTCAAGCGGTCAGCTTGTTTGAATTGTCCTTTGAACTTGCGGCCGAGATAGTCGCGGTCCGCCTTGAAGCCTTCGATGCGAAGCAGTTGCAACAGGCGTGTCGCCGTCACTTCGACTTCGGATCCGCCTTGGGCGACGACGAAGACATCAAGTCCCGTCTCGAGTGCCGGGAGCACCCCTTCATTCTCGAGAGCGAGGATGAGACGCTCGAGCCCGATCCCGAAACCGATGCCCGGCATGTCCGGTCCACCGATGTCTTGGACGAGACCGTTATAGCGTCCACCGCCGCATAGCGTCGTGATGGCGCCGAAGCCTTCTGCCTCTGACATGATCTCGAACGCTGTGTGCGTATAGTAGTCGAGACCGCGGACGAGCGTCGGGTCGACGACGTAAGCGACGCCGAGCGCATCCAAGTGCGCGAGTACTTTCTCGAAGTACGTCTTCGACTCTTCGTTCAAGAAGTCGAGAATCGAAGGTGCCGACTTCATCGACGGGTGGTCGCGGTCGACTTTGCAGTCAAGGACGCGAAGCGGGTTTTGGTGCAATCGCGTCTGGCAATCTTGGCACAGCTCATGCTGGACCGGTTCGAAGTGACGGATGAGCGCTTCGCGGTGAGCGTTGCGGCTCTCGGCGTCACCGAGCGAGTTGACGACGACCTTGATTTGCTTCAGGCCGAACGATTTGTAAATCGTGTAGGCGAGGCTGATCACTTCTGCGTCGACGGCCGGGTCACTGCTACCGATCGCCTCGACACCGTATTGGTGCAGTTGGCGGAAGCGTCCTTTTTGTGGACGCTCGTAGCGGAACATCGGTCCCATGTAGTATAGTTTCGTCGGCTGGTCAGGGCTACCGAACAGCTTGTTCGTGACGAATGCGCGGACGACCGAGGCCGTCCCTTCCGGACGGAGCGTATACTCGTCCTTGCCTTTCTTGACGAGCGTGAACATCTCTTTTTGGACGATGTCCGTCGTCTCGCCGACGCTGCGTGTGAACAGGTCGGTCGTTTCAAAAATCGGGGTACGAATCTCTTTATAGTTGTAACGGGCGCTGATGTCGCGTAGTTTCTCTTCGACATACTGCCACGTCTCGACCGTGCCCGGAAGCAGGTCTTGTGTGCCGCGTGGTGCTTTCATCTAAAATTCCCTCCTTAGAATACAAAAAGGCCCTCGTCCGCAAAGGGACGAGAGCCTGTTAAAGTTTCCCGTGGTACCACCCTCGTTGCAGAGCCATAATCGATACTCTGCCACTCGAAATCGGTTAACGCCCGATGAAACGGCTCCCCCTACTCGAGTTCAAGGAAGCACCTCCAAAGTGTCGTTCGGGTCATCATCCAGTCGATGCTTTCAGCCTAGGCATCGCTCTCTTTGCTGGTGGGGTGACCGTACTTTTCTTTATCGTAGGTGTTAGGTTATATGGTTCATGATGCCGAATCACGCCTGCTTCTGTCAAGCGTTTTTTTCGAGCATGAGCGTGACCGGACCGTCATTGACGAGCGCGACATCCATCATCGCCCCGAACTTCCCGGTCTCGACGACGAGCCCGTGCGTCCGCAAACGCTCGTTGAATTTCTCGTAAAGGCGTTCGGCGATATCCGGCTTTGCTGCTTGCGTGAACGCGGGACGACGGCCTTTGAGCGTGTCCCCGTAAAGCGTGAACTGCGACACGGACAACACTTTGCCGGCGACGTCTTGAATCGATAAGTTCATCTTCTCGTCCGCGTCCTCGAAGACACGGAGTCCGGCCACCTTGTCGGCGAGCCAGTTTACTTCCGTCTCGGTGTCCTCGTGCGTCACCCCGACGAGGAGCAAATAACCGGCCTCGATTTGACCGATCGTCTCCTCATCGACGGTGACGGATGCTTCTTTTACTCGTTGCAACAATACACGCACAGAAATCTTCCTTTCGTCACGTCATCATGACTCGGCTGACCGAGTACACGTCCGAGATTTGCTTAATCCGGTCGACGACTTTTTGCAAATGGTTCACGTTCGGAATCGAGATCGTCATCGAGATACGGGCCTGTTTGTTCTGGTCCCCGCGTCCGCTCACCGCCACGATGTTCGTGTTCGTCGCCGAGACGGCTTGGAGCACGTCGTTCAACAAACCGGAACGGTCGTAGCCGGTGATCTCGATGTCGACGTTATAGTTCTTCTCCTTCGCCTGACCGACTTCCCACTCGACCGTGAGGAGTCGCTCCGGGTGCTGCTCATTGATGATGTTCAAGCAGTCCTTCCGGTGAATCGACACGCCGCGTCCACGTGTGATATACCCGACGATTTCATCGCCCGGCACTGGGTTACAGCAGCGGCTCATGCGGATCAGCATGTTGTCAATCCCTTTCACCGAGACGCCGGCCTCGGCCGTCTTCTTCTTCGGCGACTGACTGACTTTCAATTCGTTGATCGCGTCCGACAGCTCGAGTTTTGGCTCTTTGCGCTGCTTCTCCGTCAACTTGTGGGCGACTTGGGCGGCCGTGATGCCATGATAGCCGACCGCGGCGTACATCTCTTCCTCGTTCCCGAAGTTGAACTTCTCGACGACGACGGCGAGCGACTGGTCATCGATCACTTCTTTCGGCTCGAAGCCGAGCTTCTTAATCTCGACGTCGACGAGCTCTTTGCCTTTCTCGACGTTCTCTTCACGCTGTTGGCGCTTGAACCATTGGCGAATCTTGTTCTTCGCCTGGCTCGAGACGGCGAGCTTGAGCCAGTCCTTGCTCGGCCCATAGCTATGTTTCGACGTGATGATCTCGATGATGTCACCTGTCTCGAGTTTATGGTCGAGTGGCACCATCCGTCCGTTCACTTTCGCCCCCGTCATCCGGTGACCGATCTCGGTATGGATGCGATAGGCGTAATCGATCGGGACCGATCCTTTCGGCAACTCGAAGACGTCCCCTTTCGGTGTGAAGACGTAGAGCATATCGCTGAAGAAATCGACTTTGAGCGATTCCATGAACTCCTCAGCGTCGGTCGTATCTTTTTGTAGCTCTAAAATCTCGCGCAGATGGGCGATCTTTTCATCGAACCCGTTCGTCGCGACACTCTTTCCTTCTTTATAGGCCCAGTGCGCGGCAATCCCGAACTCGGCGATGAAGTGCATGTCCTTCGTACGGATTTGCACTTCGAGCGGCTCACCCTTCGGTCCGATCACCGTCGTGTGGAGCGACTGATACATGTTCGGTTTCGGCATGGCGATATAATCCTTGAACCGGCCCGGCATCGGCTTGTATTGCGTGTGGATGATGCCGAGGACGGCGTAGCAGTCGCGAATCGAATCGACGATGATGCGGACGGCCATCAAGTCATAAATCTCATTGAACTCTTTCTTATGCTTCACCATCTTGTTGTAAATCGAGTAGATGTGCTTCGGACGGCCGTTGACGTCGGCCTCGATGCTCACGTCCTCGAGGACGGTGTTCACTTCTGTGATGACCGAAGTGACGAGCGCTTCCCGCTCGGTCCGCTTCTGTTTCATCATCGAGACGATTTTATAGTATTGCTGCGGATTGATATAACGTAACGAAATATCCTCGAGCTCCCATTTGATCGTCGAGATCCCCATCCGGTGGGCGAGCGGCGCGAAAATCTCGAGCGTTTCTTCCGCTTTTTGAACTTGCTTCTCTTTCGGCATATGTTGAAGCGTCCGCATGTTATGCAGACGGTCGGCGAGTTTGATCAAGATGACACGTACGTCTTCAGCCATCGCGATAATCATCTTGCGGTGATTCTCGGCGAGCTCTTCTTTTTTCGATTTATATTTGATTTTACCGAGCTTCGTCACACCGTCGACGAGCATGGCCACCTCGACCCCAAACTCGTCAGCGAGTTGTTTGAGCGTGATGTCCGTGTCTTCAACGACATCATGAAGAAGCGCACCGATAATCGTCGTCGCGTCTAACCCGATATCAACGAGAATACCGGCCACTTGGACCGGATGCAGAATGTAGGGTTCGCCGGAACGTCGGAACTGACCGGTATGATGCAGTTTTGCGTATTCGTAAGCGCGTCTCACTTCGGCAATCTCGTCTTCACCCATATACTCCCCGAGCGCGTCGAGAAGGTCCTCAATACTTACGATTTGTTTTTTGGTCATAACATTCGACACCCTTTTTCTTACCGCTCCAATCGACTTGGACTCGTCGCAGCATGGTAGTAGTTAACGTGCATGAGTAATGTAATTTTACTTACTATTATCGAAAAAATCTGACGACCTGTCAAAGGTTGTGGGTTATTTTCCTCAAAAACTATTCAAAAACGGGAAGCTAATCGCTTCCCGTCTAGGTCAATCTTCGTAACGGATGAGTGAGAACACGTCGTATCCTTCGAGACGCTCACGTCCACCAAGTCCATCAAGTTCAATTAAGAATCCAATCCCCGCGACGACGCCGCCGAGTTGTTCAATCATTTTGATGGTCGCTTCAATCGTGCCGCCTGTTGCAAGCAAGTCATCCAAGATGACGACTTGTTGGCCCGGTTTGATTGAATCTTTGTGCATCGTCAAAATGTCTGTGCCGTATTCGAGGCCGTATGCGACGCGAACTGTCTCACGTGGCAACTTGCCTTCTTTACGGACCGGGACGAACCCGAGTTCAAGTGCGTACGCTGCCGGGCAACCGACGACGAATCCGCGTGCTTCCGGACCAGCGATGAGTTCAGCACCGCGCTCCTGAGCGTAAGCGATGAGCTCATCGACCGCTTTTTTGTAAGCCGGTCCGTCTTGCATGAGTGACGTGATGTCTTTGAAGCTGATTCCTTCTTTCGGGTAATCCGCTACTTCTTTAATATGCTGTTTGAAATCCATTTTATGTGTAAGCCTCCTGCATCTTGTTCGATCGCAATGATTGTAACCGCTCTTTCAGTTCTGCCAACGACGCATAGATGAAACGCTCCTCGAGTTGGACTCGTCCGACCCGACGCTTATAACACGGCGCTTCGGTCAAATCGCGTTTCGGCGCTTCTGGATTCACTCCAGGCAGTCCGTCTTCCATTGTAACAAGAAATTCGAGTTCAGAGAATACTTGATGCATAAATTGAATCGTATTTTTTGACCATTTTCGCTCGATTGACAATCGAATCAAGTTTTCGCGCAGGTTTTTCCGTTCGCACGTCGCCATATGGACGTAGTATGTTCGGAAATCTTCCCGCGTCGGCAACTTCTCGAAGAACGAGCCGCCTTGTCCGAACGCACAGTAGATGCGCTCGACGTCCTCGGTCAACAAATCTGCCAATACGTCTTCCTCATCCGGCAAATCGAGCAAAACGACGAACGGCTTGAGCGGCGTATCGAGGTCGTGGAGCGGGAAGTCGTCCCGCCCTTGGAACGAGATGAACGACGTCATGTCGCCTGGGAGCTGTTTCAATTCGTCGAGCGAATTTTTCTTGCCCCGATAATCGAACACTTGGAACCCGTCGACACGGATGTCTTGAATCATGAGCTGCGGCTTGCGCATCCCGTTCCATTCATTCACTTGCAAACTGCCCATGACCGAGACGTGGGCCATCTTCGAGATTTCAGAGACGACGTGACCGAAACCGAAGCCGATGCCATCAAGTTCTCGCTTGTCCCCGGCGAGCTGAACCTTCAAATGGGTGTTGTCGCGCCCGATTTGACGGATGTCGCGAAGTCTAGCGTCTGCCACGACGACACGCGGTGACGGATTACCCATCCCGAACGGGGCGAGCTTGCCAATCTCTGAAATCAAGTCGAGCGACACATCGTTCACGTCGAGCTTCAAGTCGACGTTGACGCGGGCGACGAACGTCTCGTCCGGAATCGACTCGGCTTGTTCGTTCAGACGACGGCGCAGTTCGGCCACGTTTTCCGATAACAGCGTCATCCCGGCTGCGGCCGGGTGGCCACCGAAGTGCGGCAAGATGTCTTCGTTCTTCGATAGTTCTTTGAACAAGTCGAAACCGTCAATCGACCGGCCGGACCCTTTCGCCTTCCCTGTCTTTGGGTCATGGCACAAGAGGATGACCGGACGATAGTAAGCCTCGACGAGACGTGAGGCGACAATCCCGACGACGCCTGGGTTCCAGCGTTCACTGGCGACGACGAGGACGCGGTCGTCCGTCATCGAGGCTTCGACGAGTTCCGTCGCTTCTTTGGCGATCGTCTTGACGATGTCTTGGCGTTCTTTATTCTGTTTGTCGAGCTGTTGTGCCAGTGCGAGCGCTTCTTCCTCGCTCTCGGCGAGCAACATCTGGAGCGCCGGCATCGCCGAGTCGAGACGACCAGCGGCGTTGATGCGCGGACCGAACGCGAACCCGACCGATTCCTCGTTCAATGTCCCGTCCGTCAACGCACACACTTCACGGAGCGCCAAAATACCCGGGCGTTTCGAATCATCGAGCGCCTTGAGTCCCAGCTTGGCGAGCAGACGGTTCTCCCCATCGAGCGGGACGAGATCGGCGATCGTGCCGAGGACGGCCAAGTCGAGAAGCTCGTCCGGCATCCGGTCGAGCACGGCGTGCGCCACTTTGAGGGCGACGCCTGCACCGGCGAGTTTGTCATACGGATACGACGGGTCGATATGAGGATGGATGATAGCGAATGCATCCGGTAACGTCTCTTTCGGTTCGTGGTGATCGGTGATGATCAAATCGACACCGAGCTCTTTCAAGAGCGCCGCTTCTTCAATCCCCGAGATGCCGCAGTCGACCGTGATGATGAGGGTGAACCCTTCACCGGCGGCCCAGCTGAACGCCTCTTTGTTCGGTCCGTAGCCTTCGGTGAACCGGTTCGGGATATAGCATTCCGCCATGACGCCAATCTCGGTCAAGGCGTGCCACATGACGGCCGATGCGCTGACGCCATCGACGTCATAGTCGCCATAGATGAGCACCATCTCGCCTTCGTCAGCCGCCCGTTTCAAGCGTTCGACGACTTTTGGCATCTGTTCAAATAAAAACGGGTCGTGGAACGTCAATTCATCCTCGACGTATAAAAACGCCTTGGCCGCCTCGACGTCGCGGTGCCCCCGTTGTGTGAGGAGCGTCGCGAGTTGCTCCGATATATTCAATTCTGTCTGTAACAGTTCAACAGCCGTTGTATCCGTCTCCGGATACACCCAACGTTTCTTCGCATGATACATAATGCCTCACTCCAATCAATTGTAGATTATATCAGAACGAGCGAGTGAAGTGCCGTCTTGACATTCAAAAAGGTCCCCCGATTAATTCGGGAGACCAGTGGTTACGCCTCTGGGGCAGCTGATTTCTTTTTGTTGAGCGACATGCCTTTGATGAGCAACCAAAGGTATGAGGCGATGAAGATTGACGAGTACATCCCCATGACGAGACCGATTAAGAGCGCGAGCGCAAAGCTTTGAATCGATTCGGCTCCAAAGATATAGAGCGCCACGACCGTAAAAATAACGGTGATCACAGTGTTAATGGACCGGACAATCGTCTCTTGAATCGCTTTGTTCACAAGCGAGCGGTACTCATCCATCGTCTTGATTTTCCGTTCTTTCTCGTATGCCTGTATGTTCTCACGCACCCGGTCGAACGTAACAATCGTATCGTTAACCGAATATCCGATAATCGTCAAGATGGCGGCGACGAAGTACAAGTTGACCTCGATGCCAAAGATTGAGAACGCCACGAGCATGAAGAACGCATCGTGGAGCATGGCGACGACGGTGGCAACACCGTAAGAGAATTGGAAGCGGAACGTGATATACAAGATAATCCCGAGCGATGCGAGTGCCACGGCGTAAATCGCGTTACGGGCGATATCTCGGCCGACTTCGGCTGAGACGGTGCTGATGTTCGGATCGTTCCCAAACGTCTCCGTGAATACGGTCTTCACCGACGCGACTTCATCTTGGGTAAGTTGCCCGACGAACGTCACGTTCGCGAGTGTCCCGCCTTGTGCATATTGGACAGAAGAAATATCTTCGTCCACGCCTGCCTCGTTGAAGGCGGCTGCTAACTCGTCTTGCGACACTTGTGACTCGGTCTGGACTTCGACTCGTGTACCTGACGCAAAGTCGATCCCGAGGTTCAAACCGCGGAAGAACAAAATTTTTTTTTTCAAGCAGAAGACGGCATACGAGATGAGGAACATCGTGCGCATCGGTTTAATATAGTTTAATTCAGTGAGCTTAAAGTTCACGGATTTCACTCTCCTTCACACCAAACCAGCCTTTACGCTTGTCAAAGAAACGACTCGCGACGAGGAGGTGCATCAAATAACGCGAGATGAAAACGTTCGAGATGAACGTCATCGCGATCGAGATCATGAGCATGAGCGCGAACCCTTTGACGGAACTCGTTCCGAAGTAGAACAGGACCGCTGCCGAAATGAGCGTCGTCAAGTTGGCATCGATGATCGTACTGAGCGAGCGACGGTTACCGGCACGGAACGCCGATAGGACCGACTTCCCGGAACGAAGCTCGTCTTTAATCCGCTCAGCTGTGATAATGTTCGCATCGACCGCCATACCGACACCGAGAACGAGACCGGCGATACCAGGCAACGTCAAGACGGCGTTAATCCCGTTAAAGAACAACATAATCAAATTGATATACAAAATGAGTGTGATGATCGAGACGAGACCGGGTAAACGATAGAAGAACAACATGAACAAGAAGATAGCGACGACACCGATGACCGAAGCGAACACGGTCTTCTCAAGTGCATCTTGACCGAATTGGGCCGAGACCGACGTCGAGTAAATCTCTTCAAGTTTGACCGGGAGTGCCCCGGCGTTCAAGATGTCAGCGAGACGTTGACCACTCTCGGCGTCGATATCCCCACCGGAGATGATGGCTTTATCCGAAAGAATCGGTCCGTTGACCGAAGCGTCCGAGACGATTTTCGAGTTCTCTTTTTGAATCTCTTCTTCGTACGAGTCACCTTCCTCATAATCGAGCCAGATGACAAGGCGGTTTTCCGGTGCCGGGCGCTGAGCGATCTCAGACGTCACTTCACCGAACTGTTCTGCCGATTGGAGCGTCAATTCAACGACCGGGTTGCCTTGCTGATCGTAGCTGATTGAGGCACCGCGCGGCGCGAGATCTTTTCCGTCGAGCAGGACGTTGTCATCGATGTCGCGGAACGTAAGCTGCGCCGTCGACGAGAGCACTTCTCGGGCATCGTTTTGGTTCGATACACCCGCGAGTTGGACACGGATCCGGTTATCATCCTCAATCCGAATGTCCGGTTCAGACACACCGAGCACGTTGACCCGGTTGTTGATAGCGCGAACGGTTGCATTCATCGCAGATTGATCGATGACATCGCCGTCTTCAAGCGGCTGGACTTCGTACAGCACTTCAAATCCGCCTTTGAGGTCAAGGCCAAGGTTCGTGTTCTTCACGACCCATGGTGTCGTCAAGACGGCGAGTAGGATCGTTGCAATCATGATGACCGCAAAGATCGCGATATTCCCTTTTTTGTACATACGACAAATTCCTTTCTAAACACATGTTCTCGTAAAAAAACTTCTCTCGTTAACATTACAAATATTCTAAACATTTATCAATCGTTTTCCTAAAATTGTAACACGGGAGCGTTGATTTCCCACGCTTTTTTGCGTATGCGACTAAAAGTTGCATTAGGGCAAAACTTGAGATATGATGTGATTATCAACTTACACTACACGTAAAGGAGTCCTTTTCAATGGATAGCACGATTATCTATGCCTTTTTACTGACGTTGTTCGCTGGACTCGCGACGGGGATCGGAAGTATGATCGCCTTCTTCGCCAAACGGACCAACACAGCCTTCTTGTCGGTGTCCCTTGGCTTCTCAGGCGGGGTCATGATTTACGTATCCTTTATCGAGATTTTCCCAAAAGCGCTCGATGAACTCGTCGGCGCCCATGGCGAGCAGACCGGGACACTTTATACGGTCCTCGCGTTCTTCGGCGGTATGCTGTTGATCGCCTTGATCGACAAGTTCATCCCGTCTCCCGAGAACCCGCATGAAGTCAAATTCGTCGAGACGATGCAAAACGACCCGTCGTCCCAAGAACTCGCGACGACGGCGACCGAACGCGTCCCATTGAATCACGAGACGAAACAGCGGCTTCATAAGATGGGAATCTTCATGGCACTCGCCATCACCATCCATAACTTCCCGGAAGGTTTGGCCACGTTCATCTCGGCTCTCGATGACCCGGCCGTCGGTTTAGCGATCGCCATCGCTATCGCACTGCACAACATTCCGGAAGGGATCGCCGTCTCGGTCCCGATTTACTACGCGACCGGCTCTCGGAAGAAGGCGCTGAAACTGTCCTTCTTATCCGGACTCGCCGAACCTCTCGGCGCGGCCGTCGGCTTCCTGTTGTTGATGCCGTTCTTGAGCGACACGGTGTTCGGAATCATCTTCGCGGCTGTCGGCGGCATCATGGTGTTCATCTCGCTTGATGAATTGCTCCCAGCCGCCCGTGAATACGGACGGGCCCACCATGCGGTGTACGGCATGGTCGCCGGTATGATGGTCATGGCAGCCAGCCTGATTTTGTTAATGTAACCGAAACAGCGTCCCCTCGATTGTCGAGGAGACGCTGTTTTTATGCCTTGAATAAGTGGACGAGGTCTTTCAACTCGACCGACATATGACTCATCGTCTCGGCGATGCCGTTGATTTCTTGAATCGCGGCGAGTTGCTCTTCGACGTTCGCGCCCGCCTCTTCGACGCTTCGTTGCGTTGAGACGGCGTTCGTTGACATATCTTCGACCGAGACGGCGACCTCGGTCGTGTTCGCACTTACTTCTTCTGTCGCTGCCGCAATCTCACTCATTTGACGGGACGTCTCTTGAATGACGGTGACGATTTCACGGAACGCACCGGCGACTTCGCCCATTTGGATCACACCGCTTGTCACATGCTGGCTCGTGACATCGAACGCCGCCTCGACTTCCGACGTGTCGCGCTGAATATCGACGACGACCGCTTGAATCTGTTTTGCCGACTGTTTCGATTCTTCGGCCAGTTTTCTGACCTCGGCCGCGACGACGGCAAACCCTTTGCCGTGTTCCCCGGCCCGAGCCGCTTCAATCGCCGCGTTCAAGGCGAGCAGGTTCGTCTGTTCCGTGATGGCCGTGATGGAACGAGTGATTTTCTCAATCTCGAGCGATTGATTCGATAAGCGCTCGACCATCTGTTGCGTCAAGTCGTTCGCTTGTTGAATCTCCCGCATCTGCTGCTCGGCCAACTGAATTGTCTCCAGTCCCCCACTCGCCGCTTCGAGTGTATGAATCGTCTGCTCGTTCACGCCTTGCGAGGCAGCGGCGATTTGGTTCAAGCCGACGACGGCTTGATTGACGCCGGACGTCCCTTCTTCGGCCCGTTTCGCCGACACTTGGGCGGCAAGGTTCATCTGTTCAAATAGACCGGCTACACCTTGCGTCGTCGTGGCGACGTGGTCCGTGCTGGCATACAGTTCTTCCGAGTAGGCCGTCACTTTGTCTGAGGCCGCCCCGACTTGACGAATCAAGCCGACAAGGTTGCGTTTCATATCGTTGAACGCCGTGACGAGGTCACCGAGCTCATCGTTCGAACCGACCTCGATATCACCCCCGGTCAAATCACCTTCGGCGACGACGCGCGCTTCGTTCACGAGTCGATTGATCGGCTTCAAGAACAACTTTTGGAGTGCTACTAATGAAAGTAGACCGACAGCGACGCCGATGATGCTGATGACAACCATCCAGATGATCGACTGCCCGGCACTCGCCTGGACCGCTTCCGACTCAGCTGCGAGCGCTTCGCCTTGATACGTGACGAGGTCGGTCACCGTCATCCGGACGCGATCCGTCGTCGGTGTCACGCTCGTATTGAGCACCGTCTTGTATCCGATCTCGTCTTGTTGTTGACGGAGGTCGATGACGCGCGCCATCTCCGTGTCGAGATGTTGATTGAACTTCTCAAGATCACCGATCCAGGCGATGACTTTCGAATCTGACGACGACTGCTTGAGCGTATCCATCAGTTCGTCACGTTTTGTCTGCGCCGCTTCGAGACTAATCAGTGTCTTCGGGTTCGAGACGAGCAGATAGTAGTTCAAATAACGCTCGGCATCGGTCACGGTCAACGCCAAATCTTCGGCGACGAGCATATCTTGGAGCCGCTCGTTCAAGACGCGGTCATACTCTGACGTCGCATTCTGTAATTGATACGAGCCGAGCGCACCGACGATCAATAAGGCGATCAGTGTCGGCACGAGCGCCATCGCCATCTTACGGCGCATCGACGAGCGTCCTTTCACGCGGTCAGGGCGACGTCGTACCTTCCAATTTTTGAGTGGGCGTAGCAATCGTTTCACATCCATGTCTTCTTCTCCTTCTTTCCAATTCTTCTCAACTTGACGATAATGCAAACGTTTTCACGATTCAATTTGATTTTTGGAAATAAGGTGGATGATTCGTCGGATTGACGAAGTTTGTCAAAAATAAATCATTTTTCAAAGTATGACAAAAAAAAGACGCCTGACCAGGGATGGTCAGGCGTGGTTTGGTTACTCAGCGAATGATGAGTTGCCTTTTTTCGTCACTTCAGCAATCGCACTGCGATTGAACTTGAGGAGTGACTGGTCACATTTCAATGTGACTTGTGTGTCTTCGATTTGGTGGACGACGCCGTGAAGGCCGCCGATTGTTACGACGTGATCCCCACGCTCAAGCGCGTTTTGCATCGATTGTACTTCCTTCTGACGTTTCGTCTGCGGACGGATCAACAAGAAGTAGAACACGACGAAAATAAGGATCATCGGTAATAGTGCTACGAGAGTTTCCATGCGTAAAATTCACCCTTTCCTTCAATATCAGGTTCATTATACCGTGAAACTGAAACGTTGTCACATAATCGCTGTCAGAACAATTAGAAATTCTTGGCGTTTGGTTTGTTATACCCATATTCTTCGAAAAACTCTTCCTTGAAGTCCAAGAGACGGTCTTCGCGGATGGCTTGACGTACTTGACTCATCAAGTTCACGAGGAAGTGAAGGTTGTGTGTCGAGCAGAGGTGAAGCCCGAACATCTCGTCGGCACGAATCAAGTGGTGGACGTACGCACGTGAATAGTTCTTACACGTGTAGCAGTCGCACTTCTCGTCGATTGGGCCGAAGTCCGTCTTATGTTTCGCATGTTTGATCGTGACACGGCCTTTCGATGTCATGAGCGTCCCGTTGCGGGCGATTCGGGTCGGCAAGACGCAGTCGAACATGTCGATGCCGCGAATCGAGCCTTCAATCAACGCATCCGGTGAACCGACGCCCATCAAGTAGCGCGGCTTGTTCTCCGGCATGAACGGTGTCGTGAACTCGAGCGCGCGGTACATGACATCTTTCGGTTCGCCGACCGATAATCCACCGACGGCATAACCTGGGAAATCAAGCGAGACGAGGTCGGCCGCACTTTGACGACGGAGATCTTCGTACTCGCCGCCTTGGATGATACCGAACAATGCCTGGTCTTCCGGACGTTCGTGTGCCGCGAGGCAACGCTCAGCCCAACGGCTCGTCCGCTCGACCGATTTCTTCATGTACTCATGTGTCGCCGGGAACGGCGGGCACTCGTCGAACGCCATCATGATATCCGAACCGAGCGCGTTTTGAATCTCCATCGCTTTCTCCGGTGACAAGAACAACTTGTCGCCGTTCAAGTGGTTGCGGAAATGGACGCCTTCTTCTTGGATGTTGCGCAGATCGGCGAGCGAGAAGACCTGGAAGCCGCCCGAGTCCGTCAAAATCGCGCCGTCCCAGTTCATGAACTTATGAAGGCCACCAGCTTGTTTGACGACTTCGTGTCCTGGGCGAATCCAAAGGTGATACGTGTTCGAGAGGATGATGTTCGCTCCCATCGCCTTGACTTGTTCCGGGGCCATCGTCTTGACGGTCGCCTGCGTGCCGACCGGCATGAAGACAGGTGTCTCGAACGAGCCGTGCGGCGTATGGACGATTCCGTGCCGCGCTCCCGTCTGTTTACATGTGTGGATATGTTCGTATGTGACTGCGTGTTTGGTCATTTGTTCTCTTCCTTCCTCGTGATGAGCATCGCGTCTCCAAAGCTGAAGAAGCGGTAACGTTCTTGTACCGCCGTGCGGTACGCGTTCAAGATGATGTCGCGCGACGCGAACGCCGAGACGAGCATGACGAGTGTCGACTTCGGCAGATGGAAGTTCGTGATCAGTCCATCAATCGCCTTCAACTCGACGCCTGGGTAGATAAAGATGTCCGTCCAGCCCGATGACTCGACGAAATCCCCATGGTCGCGCACGATTGTCTCGAGCGTCCGGGTCGATGTCGTCCCAACTGCGAAGACGCGTCCGTTATTTGCACGGATGTCACGGAGTGCCTCGGCCGAAGCGGCCGACAGCTCGAAATACTCACTGTGCATCGTGTGTTCTTCAATCGTATCCGCCGTGACGGGACGGAACGTACCGAGCCCGACGTGGAGCGTGAGCGGAATCAACTTGACGCCTTTCGCCTCTGCCGCTGCGAGCAGTTCTTCCGTGAAGTGAAGACCTGCCGTCGGTGCGGCCGCACTCCCGCGTTCACGGGCGTACACCGTCTGATAACGGTCTTGGTCGTCGAGCTGTTCACGGATGTAGGGCGGGAGCGGCATCGTGCCGAGCTCATCTAAAATCTCATAGAAGATACCGTCGTAATCGAACTTGAAGCGGCGTCCCCCTTCCGGCAGCTCTTCGACACATTCGGCCCGGAGCAATCCGTTGCCGAACTCGACGATGGCGCCGACGCGGACTTTTTTCGCCGGTTTGACGAGCGCTTCCCAGACATCATCTTCCGTCTGCTTCAAAAGAAGAAGCTCGACTTTCCCGCCCGTCTCTTGCTTCGCCCCGAACAGTCGAGCCGGGAGCACGCGCGAGTCGTTGACGACGAGGGCATCGCCTGCCTGTAAATAGTCGAGCACGTCGCGGAAGTGGCGATGCTCGATGTCGCCCGTGTCGCGGTCGAGGACGAGCAGTCGTGAGCTCGTCCGATCGAGGAGCGGTACTTGGGCGATCAGTTCTTCCGGTAAGTCAAAATCATAATCGTTTACGTTCAATTGAATGTCTTGCATATCGTTTACTCCTCTTCATAGCCAAAATGCGTCTTTGCGTACTGGGTGATCATGCGGCCGCGCGGCGTCCGTTGCAGGAAACCTTGCTGCAACAAATACGGCTCATACACGTCCTCAATCGTCTGGGCATCTTCCCCGATCGTCGCGGCAAGCGTCTCGAGTCCGACCGGTCCACCGCCGAACCGTTCAACCATCGCCCGTAAGAGCCGGTGGTCGACTTCGTCGAGCCCGAGGGCGTCGACGTGTAACCGGTCGAGTGCGTCTGAGGCAAGCACCGGATCGATTTCTTTCGTTCCTGCTACTTGGGCGAAATCACGAACCCGGCGTAACAGCCGGTTGGCAATCCGCGGCGTGCCGCGTGCACGTTTCGCGATGGCACCGCTCGCCTCTGGTGAAATCGACAGGCGGAACAGTTGGGCCGTCCGACTGACGATGGCGGCGAGCTCATGCGTCTCGTAGTATTCGAGCTTTAACGTGACACCAAAGCGGTCACGGAGCGGGGCCGACAACATGCCGGCCCGCGTCGTCGCGCCGACGAGCGTGAACGGTGGCAAGTCGATGCGGACGCTTCGCGCCATCTCGCCTTGTCCGTAAACGATGTCGAGACAGTAGTCCTCCATCGCCGGATAGAGGATCTCTTCAATCGTGCGGCTCAAGCGATGAATCTCATCGATGAACAGAACATCGCCCGGTTCGAGGGTCGAGAGGATTGCGGCGAGGTCACCCGGACGTTCGATGGCCGGGCCGGCCGTCGTCTTGATGCCGACACCCATCTCGTTGGCGATAATTTGGGCGAGTGTCGTCTTTCCGAGTCCCGGGGGACCGTATAGGAGGACGTGGTCGAGTGTTTCGCTGCGGAGCTTCGCGGCTTGGATGAAGATCGACAAGTTTCCTTTCGCCTTCTCCTGTCCGATATATTGCTCGAACTTTTGCGGACGCAAGCTCCACTCTTCAGAGTCTTCATATTGTTGATGGGATTGTGACAACAATCGTTCGTCCATGGTCTCCTCCTTATTTCAATAGCAATTGCAGGGCGCGCTTTATGTAAGCGTCTGTCGTCAATATTTCTGAATTCAGTTCCTTGCGGACACGAGTGATCTCACGCTCTGAGTAACCGAGCGCAACGAGCGCTTCGCACGCCTCGTCTAGTTCGGACGCGCCTTGGGCGAACAGTCCGGTGTTCGGTACATAATCCGGGGCGAGCTCGGACAGCTTGCCTTTCAAGTCGAGCGCCATCTGTTTCGCCGTCTTCTTGCCGACACCTGGGAACTTCATCAAATACTTCTCGTTCTCAGTCTCGATTGCGTCGATGAGCGCATCCATATCGCCCGAGGCGACGATCGCGAGTGCGCCTTTCGGTCCGATCCCGTTGACGCCGAGCAATTTATTGAACAGTTCGCGTTCGCGACGTGAACGGAAACCGTACAGCGTCTGTTGATCTTCGCGCACGTAATGGTGCGTAAATACGATTACATGTTCGTCTTGTTCACGATAAAAAAACGGGTTAGGCACATGTACTTTGTAGCCGACGCCCGAAACATCCAACGTTATATATTCCGCGCACACATAGGCGACGGAGCCTTTTACGAATTCAATCACGGTCATATCTCCTCTTCATAGGAAAACTGCATTCATTGTACCATAACCGTCGCCACGAAAAAAGGACAGGCGATTGCCTGTCCTTAGCGTGCGAGCATCCGCTCGAGGGCGAGTGTCGCCCACTTTGTCGTCTCTTGATCGACGCGAATAATATTGACGGGATCGGTCTCGAGTGACTCGAGCGCCCAGAGCAAATGAGGCAAATCGATTCGGTTCATCGTCAAGCACGGGCACATGTACGGGTTGAGCGAATTGATGTCGAGCTCAGGGTGCGTCGCCGCAAGTCGATTGACCAAGTTCATCTCGGTGCCGACGGCCCACTTCGTCCCCGGCGCGCTCGCCTCGATCTGGTCGATGATATATGACGTCGACCCGGCCTCGTCCGCTGCCTGCACGACATCGAACGTGCACTCGGGATGGACGATGATGCGTCGCTCCGGGTCGTTCTTCCGTAACGCCTCGATTTGGGCGACATTGAACTTCTCATGGACCGAGCAATGCCCTTTCCATAGAATGACGCGGACGTCCTCAATATCGCCTTCATAGACGAGTCGTTCCCGGAGCGGGTCCCAGACGGCCATCGCCTCGAGCGGCACGCCCAAGTCATATGCTGTGTTGCGTCCGAGATGCTGGTCCGGCAAGAACAAGATCCGTTCGCCCGCTTCGAGTGCCCAGCGCACGATGTCATGGGCGTTCGACGACGTGACCGTCGCCCCGCCATGCTTGCCGACGAATGCCTTGATGGCCGCTGTCGAGTTGACGTATGTGATCGGGACGATACTGTCGCCGAACGTGTCCGTCAATTCTTCCCATGCGATTTCTGTTTGATCGATATCAGCCATGTCGGCCATCGAACACCCGGCCCGCATATCCGGCAAGATGACGAGCTGGTCGTCACGCGTCAACATGTCAGCCGTCTCGGCCATGAAGTGGACGCCGCAAAAGACGATGAATTCGGCCTCGTTCATCTGTTCGGCGAGCCGTGCGAGCTGGAGCGAATCTCCGGTCGCGTCCGCGAACTGGACGACCTCGTCCTTTTGATAATGGTGGGCCGGTAAAAACAGGCGGCTGCCGAGCCGTGCTTTAATGGCTTCAATCCGTTGTTCCATCTGTTCAACCGTCAAGTCAGCGTATAGCGCTGGCATCGTTCCGAGTAACTGCATGTTTGATTCCTCCTACGAGATTTAAACTACAATCGAGCGCCGTCACCGAATGGGTCAACTGCCCGATTGAGATGACGTCGACGCCCGTACCGCGATACGAGGCGATCGTCTCGACCGTGATGCCGCCTGACGCTTCCGTCTTGATATGACTTGGGACGAGCGCACGCCACGCCTTCAGTTCTTCTGGCGTCCGGTTGTCGAACATGATGATGTCGGCGTCCGCCGCAATCGCCTCATGCAACTGTTCGAGCGTCTCGACCTCGACTTCAATCGGCGTCGTGTGGCCGGCAAGCATCCGGGCCCGGGCGACCGCGTTCGTGATCCCACCGAGTGCCGTGATGTGGTTGTCTTTAATCATGACGGCATCGTCGAGCCGGAGCCGGTGGTTCTTCCCACCACCCGAACGGACGGCATGCTTCTCGAGCATGCGGAGTCCAGGTGTCGTCTTCCGCGTGTCCGTGACGGCAATCGTCGGGTCATTGAGCTGTTCGACGCAGCGCCGCGTCATCGTGGCGATCCCGCTCAAATGTTGGATAAGGTTCAATAACACCCGTTCCGTCTCGAGGAGCGTCCGTGTCTTGCCCCGCAACGTGAACAGTTCATCTCCAGTTGAGACAACCGTGCCGTCCGGTTGGCATGACTCGACGACGAGCCGTTGCATCTGGGCCAGCTCCAGGACGACATCCATGCCACAGAACACCCCATCCATTTTGGCGGTGACCGTGGCGAATGACGTCTCGCGCTGATCAATCAGTCCGCTCGAGATATCGCCAAAGCCGATGTCCTCATGTAGAAATGCCGTCAGCTGTTCGCGCAAAGCGATCTTGTTCATAACCATCCTCCGTCCTCATCATGGCACGAGCCAAAAGCCGTGCCGCTTCTATACTCAATGTCTGTTCACTTAATTGTCTTGTCACGTGTTTCGTTCGTGGCAGTTGTTGGGTATTTTCTAAGAAACTTACGATTTTGCCGAGTTGCGGCGAGATTGTCAGCCATTCCCCAATCTGTTGCCGATAGCGGCCGAACAGATCATCTGAAACCTCAAATACGGTCGTCTCGTTCACCGTGAACGGCTTCTCCTCCAAAGTCATCGTCGCCGCCACCCGCTTCCCGAACACCCAGCATTCAAGTAACGAGTTTGACGCGAGTCGATTCTTCCCATGGACGCCCGTATCGGCGACCTCCCCGACCGCATATAGTCCCGCTACCTTGGTTCGTCCATAGGCGTCGACGTCGACACCGCCCATGTGGAAATGTAGTCCCGGCCGGACCGGGATGCGCCGGATGTCGATGCCGTGCGCGTCACATGTCGCCACCAGTTTCGGGAACCGCTCATCGAGCCGTTCGACACGACTCGTATCCAAGTACACCGGTCCGACATGGTTCGTGAGCGTTCGTGCGACCTCATCCCTCGGGGCGAGGCTACCGAGCGGGTGTTGTCCCATCACATGGTTCCCGGACGTATCGACGAGCGTGGCTCCCGCCCCGCGTAGCGCTTCGGTCACGAGATGGGGTGAATCGACTGCGAGTAGCGTCGGATGAAACTGAATCCGAGACAAGTTCGTGAGCCGAGCCCCGACCGATTCTGCCAAGACGAGCCCGTCTCCTGTGACCGAGCGACAGTTCGACGTCCAGTCAATCAGTCCGCCGATGCCACCGGTCGCGAGGACGACGGCCCCGGCCTGAACGTGGAGGCGTGTCTCACCGTTGAAACCGGTCGCCCCGCTCACACGGCCATCGCTTTTCGTCAACGTATCGATCAGGACATGCTCCATGACGGTCACATTGTCAGGCAGTTGACGCCGCAGCGTCGCCATCACGTGCCGTCCCGTCTCATCGCCACCGGCGTGAAAGATTCGATTCATGCCATGGGCACCTTCCCGACCGACCGCGTAGCCAGTCGCGTCGCGATCGAAGACGACGCCGAACCGCTCCAGCTCTTGAATCGCCGTCCGCCCTTCCTCGACGAGTGTATAAACACGGTCGGGCACGGCCGCAAGTTTCGAGGCGACGAGCGTATCCCGCTCATGGTCGACGCTCGACGGTTCCAAGTACGAGCTCGCGATTCCGCCTTGAGCCAAGTCCGAGTTCGCACTCGTCACTTCATGCTTGGCGACGAGCAGGACGTTCAACGTCCGGGGCAGATGGAGGGCGACCGTCACAGCGGCCAAACCGGCCCCGATAATCAACACATCGACCCGTTCAAACTGTAAAGACATCTGTATATCACCTGTTTTTCATATGTAATGTTGACTTGTAAACTAGTTTCGCATAATTTTGTGAAGAAGACAACATAAGAAAAGGGGAGCTTTACGATGAACCGTTACTTTGATTATGCGGCGACGCACCCGATGACAAAATCCGCCCTCGACCATTACGTCGCCATGGCGCGGAGCGTATACGGTAATCCGTCTTCCCTCCACACGCACGGATATATGGCCGAAGATTACTTGACCGAGGCAAGGCGTTTGGTGAAGCAGGCTCTCGGGCTCGACATGCTCCGCGGGAAGTTGCTCTTCACCGGCAGCGGCTCGGAGAGCAACTATATCGCGCTAACGAGTCTCCGTAAGCGCATGAAAGGCAGTGAAGTCATCACGTCGTGGCAAGAGCACGACTCGGTCGCCCTCCTTCTCGACGAATGGGAAGCGGAAGGCGTGACCGTCCATCGCCTGAAACTGAAAGACGGTCGCTTCGACCAAGAGACGTTCACGCGTCTGCTCGACCGTGATATCGGGCTCGTGACGTTCCAGCACGTCAACTCCGATACGGGTTGGACGCTGCCGCTCCACAACATCCTCTGCCAATTGAAATATAAGAAAGTGTTGCTCCACATCGACGGCGTCCAGGCGCTCGGCAAGATTCCTGTCTCGGTCGACGGGATTGACGCCTATTCGTTCAGCGCCCATAAGGTCGGCGGTCCAAAAGGCGTCGGCGGCCTCTATATGGAACGGCTGTTGCCACCGCCCTATTATCCGGGACACCATCAGTACGGCATTCGTCCCGGCACGATTGACGTCCCCGGCATCTGTGCGTTCGTTAAAGCGTTCACCGACCGGCACGAGGCACGGACACGTCATGAAAGAAATTTCTTGGCGTTTCGTGCTATCTTGAAAGAGAAGACATCGTCTTACGTGGACTGGCTCGAGTTCGACCAGCAGAGTCCCGCCATCTTCTCGTTCGTCTCGAATCAGCGGGACGGACAATGGTGGATGACCGAACTCGACGGGCTCGGCTTCCAAGTCTCGGCAGGCTCGGCCTGTCGGGCCGGCCAGAACGGACCGAACCGGATGCTCGAGTCACTCGGCTATGAGACGAGCGCCTGCCACGGCCTCGTCCGCATTTCCTTCGGTGAAGACACGACCGTCGAAGCCACGACGGCACTCGCCGAAGCCATCGTCACTTTAGCAAGGAGAGTTGGATCTTATGAACAAACGCTTAGCCGGTGAAGAACGCCGGCGCACATTATTGGAAATGATTGAACAGAGTTCCGAGCCGATCACCGGCTCCGAGCTCGCCCGCCGTGTCGCCGTCAGCCGACAAGTCGTCGTCCAAGACTTGTCGCTCTTGAAGGCGAAGGGCCATCAAATCGTCGCGACCGCCCGTGGATACGTCTATCTACCGGGCGAGTCGTCACCGTCCGCCTACACCCGTAAAATCGTCTGTCGTCACGAGGCCGAGGCCATGGAGGCCGAAATGAACGCCATCGTCGACGAAGGCGTCACGATTCGGGACGTCATCATCGATCATCCGGTCTACGGTTCGTTGACGGGCCAGTTGATGGTGAAGAGCCGTCGCGACGTCCGTGCTTTCCTCGAACGGGTCGAGGCGAACCAGGCCGCCCCACTTTCGCATTTGACGGGTGGCTTGCATATCCACACGCTCGAGGCCGATAGCGAAGACGCCATCGATGCCGCCGTCTCGGAACTCGAGCGGCTCGGCGTCCTTGTCTCCGAGCTCGACTAAGATGTCACAAATACGTGACATCTTTTCTTTTGCTTTCGGTCCATGTCCGTTATACTGATGGATGGAACAAAGACCGTACAAAATTTGGAAAGGAGGGAACGGTCATGTGGCATTTCTTTGAACAACTTTTGCTCGGCTGCGGCGTCTTCAGCGTCCCGCTCGGCATCTTCATCCAATTCATCCCGAACGAGCTCGTGCTCGCCTATGGGGGCCACTTGATCGGGTCTCTCGACGTCTCGTTCCTGCTCGTCTTCCTCCTCGCGTGGTCGGCGTTCGTCCTCAGTCAAATCGTTCTCTATTGGATTGGCCGCTACGGCGGTCGTCCTGTCGCACTTCGGCTCTACAAGTCATTTCGCATCAGTGAAGCGAAGCAGCAGCGCGCCGAGACATGGTTCGAGACGTATGGCGCCTGGATCGTCTGTCTGAGCGTCATTTGGCGCCAGCTGTTCGCCGTTAGCGCCGGCGTCATGCGCTTGTCGTTCCGGAAATTTTTGACGGTGACCGTCGTCGTCTTCGCCGTCTGGTCGTTCGTGTTCGTCAAACTCGGGATGATGCTTGGTAGCAATTGGCGTCATATTGGTGAAGTCTCGCACGGGTTCTTGCCGTACGTCGGCACCGCCATCGGACTATATGTCCTCATCCGCTATATCCGCGCGAATCCGCGTCTATTTAAAAAGTCAGCCTGAGCAGATTCGCTCGAGCTGACTTTTTTTGAATAGAGGGAAAAACGAATAGAGTACCGAATTAAGAATAGTGAGGAAAGCGTTTTTTTCTCGGAATAGAGACAGCCACCTTCAAAGGAGGAATTACCATGTTCCATCGTCGAAAAACGTATACCATCCGTCCTGAACGCTTAGATGAATTCACCGAGTTTTTCCATACATACCTGTATCCGATTCAGGTATCGCACGGCGCCCGTCTCGTCGGTCGTTGGGTGACCGAAGACAAGAGCGAGGTCATGGCCCTCTGGGAATATCGCGACCGTGAGCATTACGAACAAGTCGAACGCGATTACCGCTCAAGCAGCCTGCGCCGCGAGGCGATGAAGAAGCGGGCCCGTCTCGGCAAAGATTTATATATCAAGTCGAGCGAGGAGTTCATGATGCCGACCGGTCACTACACACCGCCGCGCACCATCGTCTCCGTGACAGCTTATGTCACGAACGCCGACGGCGAGGTGCTCCTCGTTCAGAACACGCATCGGAACGATACGTATGAGATGCCGGGAGGACAAGTCGAGGAACATGAGTCGATTGTCGACGCCGTGCATCGCGAAGTAAAAGAAGAGACCGGGATTGAGATCGAGGTCGATGGGATCACCGGCATCTATCAAAACGTGTCCTCGCGCGTACTCTGTGTCACGTTCCGCGCCCGCTATGTCTCGGGCGACCTGCAACCGCAAGAAGGCGAGACGCAAAAAGTCGGCTTCTTCAAGGTCGACGCCTCGAACGTCGGCGACTATATCAAGCGCGATCATTTCCAGATGCGCCTGCTTGATGCGATCGACCCGACGTATATGCCGCACGCCATCTATAAAGTACGCCCTTACGAGTTGCTCGAACGCGTCGAGCGCCATCATACTGTATAAACAAAAGGAGGGACCGCCGGTTGGCGATCCCTCCTTTGTTCGTTTACGCTTGTTCCGCCGCTTCGGATTGACCCGTTTCGACGAGCAATTTGCGAATCCGACGCTTTTCGACGTGGAGAACGGTGAACGTCATGTCTTCATACGTGACACGCGCACCTTTCTCTGGAATGTCTCCTAACAGTTCGACGATCCAACCACCCATCGTGTTGGCATCTACTTCAGGTTCTTTAATTCCCATCTCGTCCGCAAACTCATCGACATCCATGTCGGCCATACACTCGTAGACGCCGTCACGGAGTCGTTTGAGATAGACGATCGACTCATCGTGCTCATCCCAAATGTCTCCGACGAGCTCCTCGAGCATGTCTTCGAGTGTGATGAGGCCGGCCGTCCCACCGAACTCGTCGAGGACGATCGCCATGTGCGATTGTTTTTGCTGAAGGACTGGGAGCAGTTCAATTAATTTTGTCTGCGGTGATACGTATGTGAGCGGACGAATGAGCGAACGAACGTCCGTCACTTCATCCCGCATCATCGAACGAAGGAAATCACGTTCTGACAACACCCCGATGACGTTGTCAATCGAGTCTTTATATACCGGTAGACGAGAATGCCCACCGCTAAAGATCGTGTCTTTGATTTCTTCGAGCGTATCGTCGATGTCGACGGCGAGGATATCAATCCGCGGCGTCAACACATCGTCGACAGTGATGTCGTTGAAGGCGAAGGCGCTATGCACGAGTTCCGCTTCGGTCTCGCCGAGCACCCCTTCTTCTTCTCCCATATCAACGAGCACTTTCAACTCTTCTTCCGTCACCGACGGTTCTTTTTCGTTCATCCCGATCATCCGGAGTACCAACTTCTTCAAGCCAGTGAAAATCATCGTCACCGGTTTCAAGATTTTGACGAGGAACAGCAAGATACCGCTGATGAGAAGCGAATACTTCTCGGCGAACTCTTTCGCGAGCGACTTCGGTAAAATCTCACCGAAGATCAAGATGATGACGGTCGTCGCGAACGTCGAGATGACGAGGCCGGTCCCGCCCGAGTAAATACTCGTGGCGATGGCCGTCGATACGGTCGCCGCCCCGATGTTGACGATGTTGTTCCCGACGAGAATCGTCGAGAGCGTATCGTCGAAGCGGTCGACGAGGTGAAGGACGCGCTTGGCGCCCTTGTCCCCATCTTCCGACATACGAATCATCCGGACACGGTTCACACTCGAGAGCGCGGTCTCGGCAGAAGAGAAAAAGGCTGACAACATAACTAAAACTACATAAAGAATTAAACTAGACGAGGGCACAGGGTCCACGTTTACTTCACACTCCATTTCCTAATTAAAAAGATTATTCGACGAATTCGAATTCAAAGTCCAAGATGGCGACGACGCTGCCGTCTTCGGCACCTAACTTGCGAAGGTCGTCATCGACGCCCATTTGACGCATTTGACGCGCAAAGCGTTTGATTGATTCGTCGTGATCGAAGTTCGTCATCTTGAAGAGCTTCTCGATACGAGGCCCCGTGATCACGAAGCGTTCGTATTCATCAATATGAATCTGATACCCCTTCTCTTCCTTCTCGTAACGATAAACGACACGTGGTGTGGCCGTCTTCTCTTCGAGCTCTTCGAGTGGGAACTCAGGTGTCGAGTCTACAAGATTAGCTACTTCGATGAGCAGGTTGCGAAGTCCTTCTTTGGCGAGTGCCGAAATCGGGAAGACTTTGACGTCGTCTCCAATTTTCTTTTGGAACTCTTCAAGTAATTCCGGCGCATCCGGCATGTCCATCTTGTTGGCGACAACGATTTGCGGACGCTCGAGGAGACGTAAGTTGTACGACTCGAGCTCGCGGTTGATCGTCGTGTAGTCTTCGAACGGGTCGCGCCCTTCCATGCCGCTCATATCGATCATGTGGACGATGACTTTCGTCCGCTCGATGTGACGCAAGAATTGGTGACCGAGGCCGACGCCTTGGCTCGCCCCTTCGATGAGTCCAGGAAGGTCGGCCATGACGAAGTCACGGTCGTCTGCCGTTTTGACGACACCGAGGTTCGGTGTGATCGTCGTGAAGTGGTACGCGCCGATTTTCGGGCGTGCCGACGAGACGACTGACAAGAGCGTCGATTTCCCGACTGACGGGAATCCGACAAGACCGACGTCAGCGAGCAATTTCAACTCAAGACGCAATTCACGCTCTTGACCTGGCTCCCCGTTCTCGGCAATCTCAGGTGCCGGGTTAGATGGCGTCGCAAAACGACAGTTCCCGCGGCCCCCACGTCCACCTTTGGCGATCGTGGCCCGTTGGCCGTGCTCGGTAAGGTCGGCGATGACCGTATCTGTTTGTGCATCGAACACGATCGTACCTGGTGGGACTTTGACGACGAGCGGCTTCGCTTTTCGTCCGTGCATGCCTTTCGACATCCCTTTTTCACCGTCATGGGCGATGAACTTTTTCGAGAATCGGAAATCAACGAGTGTACGTAATCCCTCTTCTACTTCAAAGACGACGTCACCACCGTGACCTCCGTCTCCTCCTGCTGGTCCACCGTCTGGAACATACTTCTCGCGGCGGAATGCAACCATCCCTTTACCGCCGTCTCCAGCTTTTACAAAAATATTAACCTGATCGACAAACATTTAATTCCCCTCCTTTATAACGAACGTAGAACATTCTACTGTTTGCTCGTACACTTCATCTGACGTGAACACGTCGTCCGGTACGTGACCGAAGACGCGGACCATCAGTCCGTCCGTGAACGTCACATGAATCGGTCCATCCGTTCCTGACAGAAGACGGACAAGCTTGTCCGCCACGCGCGCGTCGTCTAGCGACACGCGGTCGGCCGATACCTTATAGGTCAACCGCCCTTCCCAGTTCGCTTGCATGAGGACGAGACTCGTCGTCGGCATGTCCAAGCGAATGAGCGCACTCTCCTCGTCGGCGTGCTGACGATATCGCTCGTACAGCTCCTCAAGTTTTTCAGGCTCGAGCGCCGCGTACAAGGAGATCATCTGAAGCCGATTCATCCATTCGTGACGGACGGTCGATAATAGTTTCAGTGCTGCTTGTGAGTTCATGAAATCCTCTCCTAGTAAAACTAGTAAAAAAGACTCTAACCAAATAAGTGGCTAGAGTCTTCTGCGTGGTTCTACTTACGCAACTGGGTAAACGCTCACTTGTTTCTTGTCGCGACCAAGACGCTCGAAGCGTACTACGCCGTCAACTTTTGCAAACAATGTGTCGTCGCCACCACGGCCGACGTTTTCACCTGGGTGAATTTTCGTACCGCGTTGACGGTAGAGAATCGATCCAGCTGAAACAGTCTGTCCGTCAGCGCGTTTAGCGCCGAGGCGTTTCGAAATCGAGTCACGACCGTTTTTAGTCGATCCTACTCCCTTTTTCGATGCGAAGAACTGAAGGTTCAATTGTAACATGAGGTCCACCTCCTATTGTTCAATTTGGATATAATCACCGTAACTATGGGCGATCGTGTCTAGTTGCACGAGCATCCCTTCTAATAACAGTTGGGTGCGAGTCATGTCCTCCGGTGATACGTCAGGATATGTCTCGACATAAAAGTAGCCACCCTCTGTTTTGTCTGCCATTTCTACAAGAAGCGATTGACCGGCAAGTACCTCAACAGCGTTGTATGCCCCAAAGATGATGGCAGAAACGCCGGCACAGACCAAATCAGAACCGGGTTCAGCAAAGTTGGCGTGACCTGTCACTTCAACGGAACGAATCGACTTCGTCTCGTCTCGTCTGACCATTACTCGAATCATAGCTTACGCTTCGATTTTCTCGATGCGAACTTTCGTGTAAGGCTGACGGTGACCTTGCTTACGACGGTAGTTTTTCTTAGCTTTCATTTTGAAGACAGTGATCTTCTTCGCGCGACCGTGTTTAACGACAGTTGCTACGACTTTAGCGCCCTCTACGAGTGGAGCTCCGACTTTAACATCGTCACCACCAACGAAAAGAACTTCACCGAATTCTACAGTACCCTCGACATCAGCATCGAGTTTTTCGATGTAGATCTCTTGACCTGCTTCAACTTTGATTTGCTTACCACCAGTTTTGATGATTGCGTACATATACGTGCACCTCCTTATTAAACTCAGACTCGCCATCCAGGGCAGGGCGAAACCATTTCAACCCGTTCTGTGCGGTTGTAGCCATTTGGGTGCTTCCAAACGAACTAACGTTATAGATAATACCACTCTCGTTCAATCGTTGTCAATGACGAGATACGAAATTCTGACATTCCTCGAGCGTCCCGTAGAACGCCACATCCGGTTCTCCGTCGACGAGCAAGACCGTGCAGTCAAAACCGTCCCATGACGCGTCATGCCACTTGCTCGGGAGTGTCACGACGAACCCCTCGGCTTGAGGCGCGAGCTCCATCAGCGCTCGCTCCAGCTGCGAGAAGACGGCAAGCTTCGACGGGTTACCGTTATAGGTCATCCGGTCTTGCATCGAACGTCCGGTCCGTTCTCGCGACAGCTCGAACAAGCCCATGCGCGTGAAGCCATACACTTCCACACGGCGCGGATCGCGGGCACCGAGCTCTTTCATCTTCTTCAAGAGCCGGGCCTGTCCATCCTTTGACCCCCTCAGGAAGTCGATGATGACCATACCGCCGATATTGCGTAACCGGAGCTGTTCCATGACGGCGTAGAGCGCGGCCTCGTTAATCGTGTCGGCGGCGCGCCCCTTGTCTTTGACGGCGACGTTCTTGCCGCTGTTGACATCGATGACGGTCATCGTCTCGACCTGTTCAATCAAGACGTACGAACCGCCTTCGAGCCAGACGACACGCTGGCCGAGCTTCTCGATTGCCCCGTCGAGCCGGACCGCTTCTTTCATCCGGCCTTTGCCGATATGGCGCTCGACGTTGACCTCGAGCCGCGTCAACCGGTCCTGCGCTTCCTTGTCATTCAACATGACCGATTCGACCGCATGGCGTCGCACGAACTGTTCGCACAACAGCTCATCCTGTCCCCCGCGTGCCGTGATGACGTCCGTGGCACGCGTCCGGAGCAAGTCGAGCTCCTCTTGAAGGTCTTTAGGGCTTGCCTGCCCCGACTCGGTCCGGAACAACACCCCTTCTGCCTCTTCGAGGTCGAACACTTTCGATAACCGGTCCTGGGTGACGAAATCGAGCTTACGACTATACAACTGGCGCCGACCATAAGGGAAGTAAACGATATACCGTCCGCCGAAGCGGATGTTCTCCGTCACTTTATGATGTTTGCCGTTGATGCCTTCTTTCGTCACTTGGACGAGCCGCTTCTCACCGACGACGGCCGCCTGACCGATGGCTGGCACGTCCGGATACGCCTCGAGCGCTTTCAGCGTCTCGGCAATCGGCAAGAAGAGCGTCGTCTCGCCAGTCGTCAAAAACGCGGCGCCGAGCGAAGGATGAATCCGTTCGATCGCGGCCTCGAGAATCGTCCCGATCGATAGTTGGTCGATGAAGCGTTCCTCGACTTCGAGCAGACGCTCCCCGTCGACGAGCATGGCCCGTTCGATGGACGGGGTCCGTTCATAGATCAATCGCATATGCGTCTCTCCTTTCGACACAAAAAGGCAACTTTCGTTGCCTTAGGCTTTTTTCATTCCAAATTTCATCATGAGTCGTGTCCAGAAGCCGACCGGTTTTTGTTCGGTCTGAATCGACATGAGCGGCACCGACTCCCCAAGAATCCGGCGCGTGATGTTGCGGTACGCTTGTCCGGCATTGTTATCCGGGTTCATCGTGACCGGTACCCCGCGGTTCGCGGCGGCGATGACTTCTTCATCGTCAACGACGACGCCAAGCAGGTCAATCGACAAGATGCGCATAATGTCATCGATGTCGAGCATATCGCCTGATTCGACGAGGTGGTTCTTGACGCGGTTGACGATCAATTTCGGCGCAGCGACATGTTCCGCTTGCTCGAGCATCCCGATGATGCGGTCCGCGTCCTGAACGGCCGCCTTCTCAGGCGTCGTCACGACGACGGCCTCATCGGCGCCGGCGATGGCGTTCATGAAGCCTTGCTCGATGCCGGCCGGGCAATCGATCAAGACGAAATCATATTCCGTCTTCAACTGGTCGATGATTTCTTTCACTTGCTCCGGTTGGACCGATGTCTTGTCTTTCGACTGGGCCGCAGGCAAGAGATACATCTCTTCGAACCGCTTGTCACGGACGAGCGCCTGATGCAATTTGCATTGGCCGTTGATGACGTCGACGAGGTTATAGATGCTGCGGTTGTCGAGTCCTAAGATGATGTCGAGGTTACGAAGACCGATATCCGTATCGACGAGACAGACCGAGTGACCAGACAATGCGAGGCCGGTCCCGAGGTTCGCGGTCGTGGTCGTCTTCCCGACGCCACCTTTCCCAGACGTCACGACGATGGACCGACCTTTCTTCACTTCTTTCGCTGTATGTACAGGCTCTACTACTTGCTCCATCAAACTCACCCTCTCTGTAATTCCATTGCATATGCGTCTTTCAGCCCAGTCATGACTTGACGGAGACGCGTCATTTCAATACCCTGATTCGTCTGATATGCGCATCCCATCTCGATCTCCGGAAGCTCTTCGCCGTCGTCCGACGCGAGCACGTGTTCACCGATCGCTAAAAACTTCGGATGGAGCAGACTGGCGGTGATGACCGCTTCCTCCCATCCTTCGACACCGGCACGCACATTTCCTCGTATCGTCCCTAAACAATAGATACTTCCCGTCGCCCGAACCTCGGACCCGGGGTTGATGTCTCCGATAATGAGCACCGAGCCATCGAAATCGAGCACTTGTCCGCTTCTAATCGTCCCGCTATGGTAGTGGAACGTCTTTTTGCCGTAGGTCGCTTTCGCTTCTTCGGTCAACATGACCTCGCTCGATAGCTCCTCGATATAAAAAACGCCATGACGAGCGACGACTTCACGAATTTGACGTGACAGCTCCTCGTCTAAATAACGAGTACCCGCGTGCAATTTGAGTGCAATCTTCCCAGAGGGCGGCTCCATTTCTTGTAACGTGGCCTCAAGCTCTCCGAGCACCTCATCGATGCCACTCCGTGGATTGAAGTGGATTGCAATACCGTTGCGATGTCCTTTTATCGTAATATGTCGTTTACGCTCCATCATGGCTACCCTCTTTTCGCTACAGGTCGCGGCGCCACGTATCGGGTCATCGGCACGTATAACAATGCGATGGCGACAGCGTTGGCGACGAGCGTCCCTGGAATCTGTTCAACTAATAGTGTTTGAATGGTCATGGTCGTCCCACCGACCGCCGTCATGACGCTAAAGATCCCGAAGGAAAAAACGAGAATCATGAACGTGAACGTGATGACGACCGAGAAGAAGTTCTCACCTATATATTTTAACACGAAGCTGACTAAGAGAGGAATGAGTGAAAAAGTAAATAAGTAAATTCCGAGCAAGTCGGTATAGACGATGTCATACAACAGTCCAAAGACGAGTCCGAATCCGAACGCCGCCTCGAAGCGACCATACAAACCGACGTACATCAAGCCGATCAATGTCAAATACAAGAATGGCGTCACATAGTGCCATGAGAAGATGGCGGCCCATGTCCCTTCAATAAGAAAGAGGAGGAACAGGGCGATGAACACTTTCATGTTACTCACCCGCTGCTCCTCCTTCCTCGGGACCCGTCAAGAACGGTTCGTCGAGCGTTCGATTGATGACGAACATTTGCGAGAACTCATTGAAGTCCGCTTCTGGTTTGATGCGGGCGACTTGAGATACGCCATATTCATCCGTCTCGATCGACTCGACCGTTCCGATGACAAGACCGGCCGGATAACGGCCACCGAGACCTGACGTCGACACGATTTCGCCTTCTTTCAACTTGACGCTGTTCGAGACCTTCGTGAAGAAGAGCTCGTTCGTCTCGCTGTCGAAGCCGTCAATCGTCCCGTACGTCGCTTTGCCG
The DNA here is from genome assembly GCF_000416965.1 of Exiguobacterium chiriqhucha RW-2. Classification (GTDB taxonomy): domain Bacteria; phylum Bacillota; class Bacilli; order Exiguobacteriales; family Exiguobacteriaceae; genus Exiguobacterium; species Exiguobacterium chiriqhucha. Next base: position 136,087 of record NZ_ATCL01000020.1, on the reverse strand, counting down.
TCCTCGTCCTTGACGACGGCCGAGACATTGTTCGTCCGGTTGTTGTCCGAGAGGAGTTGCACTTGCGACGTGTAGGCGCTCGTTTGAATGACGCGACCGACCATGCCGCCGGCGGCCGTGACGGCCATGCCTTTCTCGACACCGCGCTCTTCCCCGACGTTGATCGTCACGTAGCGCTGCCAGTCGTTCGGCGTGCGCCCGATCACTTCGGCGGGAATCAAATCGAAGTCACGGAGCGACGTATCGGCCGCCTCGACCATTTGCCGCAATTCTTCGTTCTCGCGGCGCAGGTCATCGGCTTCGACCGACACTTCCGCGTATTTCGTCAAATGTTGTTTCAATTGACGGTTCTCTTCATAAATATCGCGTACGTTCGAAATCGAGGACACGGTACTGTCCATCCAGCCGATCGGTACCGTGAACACCCGTTGGAACGTTCCGACCACATCACGCGTGACGTCTTGGTACCAAGCGGATTCCGACCGTCCTCGAATCGAAACCCCTAAAATCACTACGAATAAGATGATACCGATCAGCGTGATGATGAGCTTTTTATTCCGTACGAACCGGCTCATCGTGTGTCACCACTCATCGACGCGACGAGATGCCTGATTTTGAACGGAGGACGTCCATCATTTCAAGAGATTTTCCTGTCCCGATGGCGACGCAATCGAGCGGCTCATCCGCGACGAGTGTCGGGATGTGTGTCTCATCTGAGATCACGTCATCCAAGTTTTTAAGGAGTGCTCCACCGCCTGTGAGGACGATGCCGCGGTCCATGACGTCAGCCGCAAGTTCCGGTGGCGTCTGCTCGAGCGTTTGTTTCACGCCTGCGAGAATCGCTTCGACCGTATCCGAGAGTGCTTCACACACTTCAGCAGCCGAGACTTCGATTTGTTTTGGAAGACCTGTCACGAGATCGCGACCACGGATTTCCATTTTCTCATTTTCGTTCGAAGCGTCGATGCGAGCCGAACCGACTTCCATCTTGAGCGTCTCTGACGTCCGCTCCCCGATCATGAGGTTGTATTTGTTTTTGATGTAACGAATAATGGCGTCATCCATTTCGTCACCGCCGACACGAATCGATTGGCTCGTCACGATGCCGCCGAGTGAAATCACTGCGACTTCGGTCGTACCGCCACCGATATCCACGACCATCGAGCCTGTCGGTTCCCAAACTGGGAGACCGGCACCGATTGCTGCCGCGAACGGTTCTTCAATTGTGTACGCTTCACGCGCGCCCGCTTGCTTGGCTGCGTCTTCCACGGCACGTTTTTCGACTGACGTGATGCCGCTTGGCACACAGATCATGACGTTCGTTTTCGATGAGAATAAACCGCTCTTCGATTTCTGCGCTTGCTCCATGAAGTATTTGATCATCGTCGCTGTCGTTTCGAAGTCGGCGATTACCCCATCTTTCATCGGACGGCGTGCCGTGACGTTACCCGGCGTACGTCCAATCATATCCTTGGCCTGGTTACCCACGGCCTCAATTCTACCTGTATCTGTACGGAACGCCACTACGGACGGTTCACGAACAACGATGCCTTGACCTTTTACATAAACGAGCGTATTTGCCGTTCCAAGGTCGATTCCGATTTCTCGGTTAAAACTACGAAACATACGTGCTGCTCCTCTCTTGGTTACACTATTTTTTATTATAACGGAAAAATCATGTTTGAAAACGTTCATTCGATTACAGGTTATTTACAATAACGTTCATCTCAGTCCTGTCTCACCGTATATTAGTGTGCCTTCTTTTCGACAAAAAGGCAAATCAAAAAGCAAGCGCGTGAAAGCGCCTGCTTGGATTCTCTCTCGCAATCGTCACATATTTTTCAAGGTGAGCAGCACTGCCGTTTGAAGCATCGGTCGGTCTGTTTCATGCAGTTTGACAAAAAAGCTTTTCAAAAATGTTTTCACGTTATGGACGACGTGCCAATACTGTTCGGGCTCGAGTTGCTGTTTTTGTGCGCTCAATCGGGCAGGCAAGTCTTCTAACAGAACGATGAGCTCGAGTTCGTCCATCCCGCGCCCGAGCAAGGCGAAGATGGGATTCAGCAACCGCTCATCCTCGTCATGTATATAGATGTTTGGAATCAGCACTTTGCTCCATAACGCCTCGAGCATCTCGCCGAACTCCGTCTCGTCGAGGTATGGATGCAACGCGAGCTCGTCGAGCGCATCGGCCACATGGGCGATGGAATGGGCCCACCCTTTTTCGGGCACGTATCCTCTCGTGTCGATTTCACAATCGAGATAGGCCAACAGCTTCGCCATCAGCATGTCGATGTCCGTCTCCGATAAAAATCTTTGCTGGCGGTCTTGATACACGATCAAGGCGATCAACAGCGTCGAGAACGCCCGCGTGAAGACGGTGTCCGATGCCGTCTCACCGATACCGTGGAACAAGTGGTATTTGAGCGTCGTGTGGAGCATATCCGTCAATTGTTCGTTCGTCAGGTGATCGTCTTCGATGATGAATCGATAGAATAACGTGTAAATCAACTGATCTCGAAGTTCAGGATCCGTCGAGCCAATGTGATGGAGCATGGATTGGATAAGCCTAGTTTCGTCTAACTCTTCCAGATTCGTCGCTCGGTTTTTGATATCTGTCAAAATCACTTTCAAATCAAGCTCGCTATAAATAGTCTCTTCATTCATGTCTGATCACATTCCCTCTTCGTAGGTCGTATGTAAACGTATACTCTCGGTGTTCGACAACACGATGAGTGACTCCTTCAGACACAAGAAAAGCAAAGGCATTTACGCCTAATTTACATTAAGTTCGATATATGTTCGTGTCGAAAACTATATTACAGCATCCCCTTGTAACAAATAGGAGAGAAAAGGAACACTTGTCGAAAATACCATTTGTTTAGATTTTCTATTTTTATTGAGCAGAGAACCTGGATTTCATTGAACATACAAAAAAACTAACCAAATCAAACATGTGATTTGGTTAGTCAACAGGCTAAATTACTACAACTTAAATTTTCTAATTCTTTTGCTGCGTTTATTCCTTTTGTACTTAGGATACTTTCTAGTACTAGACTTATCTGGATGAACCATTAACAATTCGCTTAGTCTACCCGCTGAAATAAATAAGGTGGAAAGTGCAAATAGTCCATAACTGATATATTTAACAATTTTATACTGCATCTTTACTAACGTATCATCAAACACTGGACCGGTCCAATGTTCATGAAGTAGTTTATAATCTTGTGATAAATCGTCAGAGTTATTATTGTAAATATAATCTTTTTTGTCACCTTCAAACGACCATATAACATTTAATTTTTCATCTAAACGTAATAGATCACTGTCAGCCGACATTTCAGTAGTTAGATTTACAATAATTGTCCATATGATTGAGACGATTAAAAGTACATAACCAACTATTTCTATTATTCTCGCACTTTTCGGTTTTGATTTTATTGTTAAAATTAAAGTAACCAAAATTAGAGCAGCCACTAATGTGACTATAAAAAACATAAAATAGATTACTGCCAACCACATTACCCCCATGTAATCATCATCACCAAATAATTGGACATGAAATTTAGGTTAACTTTAATTACTTCATGTCGTAGCGAGTTCCTTTTTAAGGTACCTAAATACCTAACAATGGCCTCATATATTCTTTTAACATTCCTTATTATTTATAATATAAAATCCAATGTCTAAAAGCTTATTATAAAAAATTACTTTAACTTTATATAATGTGGTGTTTCAGGTTGCAAGATAGACTTTTTTCAAAAATGAAAACCTAAGAAGTATGAAATGCTACAAATAAGTTAGACATTGATTGATTTGTCCGGCAACCTCAAGGATCTGAATTTATTATTACACCGAACTCAGATTTTTAGATGTTTTTTGATACATCGATAGTTGTAGTAATAGATGAGTGCTCAATTTTTGTTAGACGTTGCCCATCCCCTCGAATTTTCTGAGGTAGAGGAATTCGAGCGCTAAATCGAGTACTACAATCATCGCCGCTTCAAGAAATATCTTCGAGAATCTAACAACCCTATTTAGTATCTACCTTTTTAAGTTCCTTGCAAAAATGCAACTTTTTTATTGTTTGTAACGTTATTTTATTGTATATTTTATTTAGAAACGTTGGGAAAGATGGCAATCGCTTATGCGGTTAGGCGTCTTTCCCCTTTCTGTTTTTTAATAGTTTTTTTTCAAATCATAAAGTAATATAAGTCTTCTTAGTGGGGTACTCAAGTGAATATCTCCGCTTACTCTTTTCTCATCCAGAATATTTAGAATATAATCCTTTACCTCGTTCATGTTTAATCGATTGATATTTGATGAGATTGTTTCGTACACCTTGTCTTGATTTACCAATTTGGATTTAGCTAACGAAATGATTTGATTTAAGTTTCTCGCATCATGAAGGATTACCTGAGAAGTAATAACAGCGTCATAATGCTTCTTAAAGTCAATCAGTCGTTCTTTTCTTTGTAACAATTTCTGTTTTTCAGTTGGATGTAATGTACTACTGTCTATTAATTCATCTTTTAAATAATACGAAGCAGGTATCCTCGCATTGCCATTTTGCAAAAGAATGAACCTCAGAGAAATGTCAGTGTTTATTTCAAAACTTTCAGAAATGTAATCATAGCAGTAAGTAATCAAATCAGGAATTTGGAAGATATACTTATCATCTCCAAATCCAATTACGACATTACTATTCTCAATATTTTTTGAAATCGATTCAAGACCCTCTGGTGCAATCAGTAATGATTTTAAAGCCCCTTTCTTACCACGATCAACTACTAACTCTCTCATAACATGATAATATCTTCTCACCTCTGAAGGAGCTAGACCCTGATTTATCTTTGAAATCTCCTCAAATATTTTAGCGTAATTATCCGTTCTTATTACTGATAATTTACAACCTAAATCTGAATCGTTTATAGTTATTTCTTCAAATGATTGTTCTCCTTCTTTTCTTTCAATCAAAATCATTCTTTTTTCTAATATTTCTAGTTCGGCTTCATTTAAAGATGATGTTAAATCTTTGATTATCTTTCTGACATTTAAATCCGTTAGTGAATATCCTAAAAATATAATAGGTGATTTCAACATTAGCGAAATAACTTTTGCGCTAATTAGATTGGAATTCTTGTCAAATTTCTCATAGTCCTTTTCAGACAAAATTATATCCGCTGGCACTTCGATACAACCATGTAATTTGAAAAGTTCAGAGTAACCAAAGTTCTCACTGAAAAAACCTTTTTGACCTATAAATTTGGTGATTGGAACAGGGCTAGATTCATTATAAGACTTCTCAATAAAGTCATCATAATTCGTCGTTAATATTATCTGAGATTTTGCTAACATTTTTTTAAACATCTCATATTCGTTTTCTTTTCCTGTAATCAATTCACCTGTAGCGAATAACTGAGAGATTCTTACTTTCAGTGGAGAAATTTTCTGATGGTAAGCCTCTCTGGTAGTAAATCCATCAATCAAAATTTTTTCGTTATAAAAGAGACTATTAAACTTCGATTCTATAATCGTGCCCATTTTTATATTGATAAGATGATTTAATTCTCGGCTTTCAATATCATGCTTTTCCCCTAATATTTCATCCCTTATAAGATTTAGCTTCCCATAAAAATTATCTTCTAATGCCTCTTTCCAGAGTCTTTCTAATAATTCTTCCCATGAAGGATAGCCTTTTAGAAATCTTTTAGACATTCCTGCCCCAATAAATATAATGGGAAACTCATTTTTTTCTTTGAGTAATGAAATACGTTTTGTTTCCATCTTTAGCTCCTTTCAATTACGTTGTTCCAATAACTATATCTCTATTTATTGTATAAAACTTATTACTACTTAACTACACTATAAAATTCTATTAAGGGATTTAAAGAATGAAGACCTAATGTAACTTCAGAACATCATACAGTCGCGTCAGCTTTAGAAAAACAAAAAGCAGACATGTCTATGCCTGCTCTCCATTCTTCATCCATTCATATATCCCCGTTGCTTCATGCTGACGTAATGGTCCTCCCCGATGATGACGTGGTCGAGACAAGCGATGCCGACGATATGGCCCGCCTCGACGAGCCGTTCCGACACCTCGATGTCTTCCCGGCTCGGTGTCGCGTCCCCGCTCGGATGATTGTGCACGGCGATGAAGCACGCCGCCGACAGTTTGAGCGCCTCCCGGAACACGTCGCGCGGATGGACGATCGATGAATTGAGCCCACCGACGAACAGCGTCTTCCGGGCGATGAGCTGGTTCTTCGTGTTCAAATACAGGCAAATGAAATGTTCCTGATTCAACAGTCGGAGTTCATCACGAAGCAGTTCATAGGCGTCCTGCGGCGAACGAATCGTCGGCGTCTCCATTTTCGGTTCCTCGACGTAACGGAGACCGATTGCAAACGCCGCGAGCAACTGCTCGGCTTTCTTCTTCGTCATGCCCTCGATTTGACAGAGGTCGCTCACAGACGCCTGCGACAGCGCCCGGAGCGTCGGATATACGTCGGACAGCCGTCGGGCCGTCTCGTGCGGGTCGCCACCCCTGCCCCCGATTTGGAGCAGCCGGGCGATCGCGGATTCAACACTTCGGTCGAGCACCATGGTCATTCCTTCACCAACTTTCGCTTCATTCACAGAAAGCGCGGCGATACCCCGTGTCGTTCGAGCGTCTCGACGAGTGGACGGATTGGTAGACCGACGACGTTATAAAAGTCTCCTTCGAGCCGTTCGACGAACAGACCGCCCGACCCTTGAATCCCATAGGCACCGGCCTTGTCATAAGGCTCCGTTGAATCGAGGTAGCCGTCGAGCCACGCGTCCGGGATGTCGATGAACGTGACGTGCGTCGTCGTGACGAACAAGTCCTGTCGCTCGGGGCCGATGATGCTGACGCCGGTGAGCACTTCATGCGTCGCTCCCGAAAGCCGTTGCAGCATGTCCCGCGCGTCGTCACGGTCTTTCGGCTTCTCTAAAATCGTCCCGTCTAAGACGACGACCGTATCCGAGCCGATGACGATGGCGTCGCGGTTGTCGCGGGCGACGTCCATCGCTTTCTCGCGGGCGAGGCGTCCGACGTACTCTTCCGGATGTTCCCGTCCGTTCGTTCCTTCGATGACGTTAGATGGGATAACCTCATGACTGATCCCGGCCTGGCTCAACAGCTCGGTCCGCCGTGGCGACATCGAGGCGAGGATGACACGTTTCTGTGTTGGTTTCATTGTAACGACTCCTTCCATATGTGCGTAACGGGCTTCTTTTCCGTATCACACTTCACTGTCGATTGTAGGCAAACGGGCAGGCGTTTACAATCCAAGACGCCTCAAAAAAACGCCCCTTCTTTTCGAAGGGACGTGAGGTCACGGTGTCGTATAGTCGTACACCGGGATGTCTTTCGGTGTGAACGTCTGAGCCGGTACGTAGCGGTCTTCGACGAGTTGATCGAGGTCCGGGCGATAGAACGCGTCGAGTTCGACCGTGAAGTCGAGCGGCTCAACCGTCTCGGTCGTGTTCGGTCCCGTCTCCGTAGGTCCAGTAAATTGGACCGTGCGCAAGATGTGAATCCGGTTCATCGACTCGACCGACTCAAGGAACAGGACGAGCGACTCGTACGTGTCCGCTTGGAGCGACACCGTCGAGCGGACCGATGAGGCGTTGACCGGCGTGATTTCAACCGGTTCGACCGGTTCAGCCGTCGCACTCACATCGTTCGGTTCTGGCTCGTCGATGTCTTCTGGTACTTCCGATTCAGCGATGATGCCGTCGGCGAAAGCGATGCTCGTCACGCGAACGTCAGACAGTTGGCTCGCCTGGGACAGCGTCTCGACGACCGTGTCGAGGGCTGCTTCGGTCGGGACACGCGTCTGCAGGCGCTGCGAATCGGCGACGTCGACGACTTCGCCTTCTTGGCGCAACAGTTCGAGCTTCGTCTGTTCGAGCGACAGTTCCCGTTCGAGCGACTTGACGTTGCCTTGGTGGATGAAATACTGGTAACCGAAATAAGAAGGTACGGCGATGGCCGCGAACAAACAGATTGTGAAAATCAAATAAATCGTCGAGCGTTTCATTCGCTCACCACCTCCTCATCGGTCGTCTCTTCCGTCTCGCCGTCCGGTGTCTCACCATCTGGGCTCTCCCCTTCCGGCGTCTCCGGTTCGGCATCGATGAACGTGAAGGTGAACTCGCCGATGTACCGTGGGAGCGGTTCGTCTGTCGAATCGAGCACACTCGGCGACAGCGTCGAATCCGTTTCGGTATCCGTCTCTTCCTGTTCCGTCTCCGCTTTCGTCTCGGTCGTCACGCCGAGCAGTTTGACGTTCTCAAACCGTACGTCGTTCAAGAGCGAGCGTTGGAACACATTCAAATCGGCGAGCGTCTCGAACTGGGTGCGCACGCTCATCAGCGAACCGTCGGCGTAGTTATACGTCAACACGTAGCCCGTCGGTGGCAGTTGTTCCGTCAAGGCCCGTAGTGCTGGCACGGCCAACTTCTCTTCGGCCGTGAGCGCCGTCACCGTCTGGTCGAGCGATAGGACTTGCTGCCCCTTCGAGTTCACTTGCTCGGTCTGATAGATGCGAACGAGCTGCAACTGTTCTTCGATCTGAGCCTCGTTCTGCTTCAATTCGTTCACTTCATAGAACAAGTAACCGGTCGCCCCGCCGCCAATCAACAGCGCGAGCAGGCTCGCGATAATCGGCCACCGGAGTGTCACATCGGTCGAGTTGATGAAGTTGGCGTCGTGCTCTTTGTCGAGCGTCGCCATTCCGAGGAGCGGCAACATCTGGTGCGACAACGGTGTCGCGTGAGAGAGCGGGAGCGGGTCGTCGATGCGTTTGACCGGCACCATCGCCTCGCTTTCAATCGTCCGGACGAGGTCGTCGAGGTTCGGAACCGTCCCCGAGACGAGCAACTCGTCAATCGGACGTCCGTCCGTCCGGAGCGAGTAGCGATAGAAGTCGAGGAAGCGTGCGAGTTCGTTCAACCACTCGTCCGTCTGCGTCGCAAGCGTCTCCTTCGAGCCGCTATATGTATACGTGATGATTCCATCCGTCGTCTCGGCGCGGTACGGGAGGTCGGTCTCGATGGCCCGGATGAACCGGACTTGCCCTTCCTCGAGAACGAGCAACTGGTGCGCGAACGGTGTCACGTGCCAGAGGAGCGTCGATTTGAGCGGGTCGAGTGTCTCGAGTCGGCTCACGCCGTTCGCAATCGCGACCGGGCGTGGAACGATTTTCTTCAATTGGAATCCTCGTTTTTTCATGTAAGCGCGGATGGCTTTCGTCAAATCGACCGAGACGGCGTGGAGCATGACCTCGGTCTTCGTGTCCGTCTCGCCGAGCACCTCGTAGTCGAAGGCGACGTCGTCGAACGGCAAGATGATCGAGCTGCCGATCTCCATGAACAGATAGCCGCGAATCTCATCTTTCGGAATCGTCGATGGAATCTCGACTTTACGGGACAACACTTCGGTCTCGGCCATATCGACGGCACAGACCATCCCTTTTCGTACTTTCAGTTTACGGCACAGTTCATCGAAGGCGAGACCGAATGCGTTCTCGTCTTCAATCCGTCCCCCCACGTAGGCGCCTTTCGCCAATTGGACGGAGGCGCTACGCTTGAACACGCCTTGTTTAATCACGGCCCCGTGGATGCTGAGCGCATCGAACGAGAAATACGCGACCGTTCCTTTCTCTATAGACCGGCTCATGCTGGTTTCCCCCTACATCAAATCAAAATACCAATCAAAGAAGCGTTCGCTGAACCAAAACGTCAGCATCGTGCCGAGTGCGATCGACGGCACGAACGGAATCGGCTGTTTGCGATTCATCCGTTTCAAGCCGATGAGCGTCAATCCGACGATCGCGCCAATCAAGCTCGATAAAAAGAGTGCGACGAGGACGTCGCGCGGCCCGAGGACGAGCCCGATTACTGTAAATAGTTTGACATCGCCGGCCCCAAGTCCCCCCTTGGAGACGAAAAAAACGGTGGCGAGGACAGCGAAACCGAGTGCAGCCCCGGCAATCGGGCTCCACCAGACCACACCCGCGCTATAGGCGAGCAACATGAGGATCGGTGCCGTGAACATGAGAATCACGTTCGGGACGAGCATCGTCGACAAATCCGACATCGCCAAGGCGAGGAGCGTCGATAAGAAGACGAAGGCGAGAAGCGTCGTGAGGCTAAAGCCATACAGCCAGAAGCTATAGGCGTAACCGACCGCTCCGAGCAGTTCAAACAGCGGGTACGTCGGCGCGATCCGCCCGCCACAGCCGCGGCATTTCCCGCGCAGGAACACGTAACCGAAGACCGGAATCAGTTCCCAAGCGGATAAGACGTGTCCACATGACGGACAGTGCGAGCGCGGTGTGACGATGGACTGTTTGCGTGGCACGCGGAGCCCGACGACGTTCGTGAATGACGTGATGACGGCCCCGAGGACGAGGCTATAAATGAGTCCAATAAGTTCAACCAATCAAGGTCACTTCCTTACTTGTAAGTATATGCCAAAAAAAGAAAACCGGCTAGGCTGAGCGAGTGCCCAGCGCCAGCCGGAAGAATAAATTAATTTCCGCCAGTACCAGTGCCCGTACCTGCGCTTTGTGTAGTAGAAAGAGTTGCTTTCTTAACTGCTGACTCATTATCTGCTGCTAAAGTAAATTTACTTCCTACAACATTTACAGCATAAGTATATTTACCACTTGTTGCTGGTTTAATTGTTACATAAGCAGTTGTATAAGTAGAGTTATCAGTAAATGGATCTTTTAAATTGTCAACATATTGAGTACCATCAACCGTTCCTGTACTGCCTGCAAATTTCATAGTAGTTTCAGCAGAAACCGGATTTGACGCAGTATATAGTTTCGCCGCACTCACCATCTGCTTCGCATCGGCAACCATCGCATCCTTCTTCGAGTTCTCGATAATTCCACCGATTGCGACAACGGCGATTGCTGCGATAATCCCCAAGATAACGACGACGACGAGCAACTCGACGAGTGTGAGTCCGCGCTCATCTTTCAATTGTTTGGCATCTTGCCAAATCATTTTCATTTTCTCTAACATGATTCATTCTCCCCTTTTGTGTGTTTTGCTGTGTTGTGTGCTGCATGCATTACCTTTGACCTAATAATAAGTAGAACAATTTTACTATACATTCAAAAAATAGGATTGAAAAGATACAAATCTGCAAATAAATAAAAAGTTTCTACTGATTTTGGATATCGCCATAAATTTGGAACATCGGGACGACAATCGCGATAACGATGACCCCGACGATGCTCGCCAAGACGACGATCAACAGCGGCTCGATGATTGATTTCAGGCGGTCTGTCGTCGTCTCGACCTCGGTCTCATAAAACTCCGCGACCTCGTTCAACATCGAGTCCAAATCCCCGCTCTCCTCGCCGACCGCAATCATTTGCGTCATGAGCGGTGGAAAGCTATCGTTCCGTTCGAGCGGTTCATGGAGTGGAATTCCTTGTGCCATCATCTTGCGTGCTTGAGCAAGACCTTTACGGATGACACGGTTCGAGACGATCTTCTCGGTGATCTCAATCGCCGATAAAATCGGGACCGCCGCTTGAAGCAAGACGGCCAAACTTCTCGTCAGTAACGCGATTTGAGACTTTAGGACGATAGGCCCAAAAATCGGCATCTTCAACAGCAGTCCATCAATGACGTATCGCTCCTTATCACGCTTCAACATCCAAGTGAAGATAAGCAAGGCGATGAGGGCACCACCGAAGATGAGCCACCAATAGGAGGCGACGAAATCGGATACGGCGACGACGATACGCGTGATGAGCGGCAGTTCCCCACCGAGCTGTCCGAAGATGCTCGCGAACGTCGGGACGACGTTCACCATGAGGAAGGCGACAACGCCGATGGCGACAATTGAGACGACAAGCGGATACGTCAACGCTGAGATGACTTTCCGTTTGACGTCATATTGTTTTTGGAGCTGGAGCCCGATTTGGTCGAGCGCCTCCTCCAAGTTCCCGCTCGCCTCACCCGCAAGTGCCATCGAGCTGAAGAAGTTCGAGAACACGCGCGGATGCTTCTTGATCGCCTCCGAGAAAGCGATCCCTTCGCGCAAATCGTCCTCGACTTGGCTGAGCGTCTTCTTCAACACTTTCGACTCGGTCTGGACGCGCAAGATGGACGTCGCCCGAACAATTGGCACGCCGGCCCGGATGAGCGTCGCGAACTGGCGCACGTACATAATCAAATGTTCAATCTTGACTCGCTCGGGGAGCAAGTTCACTTCTTTATTCAGTCCGGTCGACTCGAGTTCAGCGAGCTCGGTGACGAGAATCGATTCTTGGCGCAGCTTTTCTTTCGCCTCCCGGAGCGAGACGGCGGTGACCCGCCCTTTCTTACGCTTCCCGTTCAGCAGTTTACCTTCGTATTGGAAGATGGCCATTCAGTCACCTCTCTTCATTTGGTACGGCGTTCGGGTTGATGACGCCTTGACGGACGAGCTGTTCGATCGCCATGTCCATCGTCTGCATCCCGTTCTGCCGGTTCGTCTGGATGACGGTCGGGAGTTGGAACTCCTTCTCGTTCCGAATCAAGTTGGCGACGGCCGGATTGCCAATCATAATCTCCATCGCGGCGACACGACCTTTCGGCACGTCGACGCGCGGGAACAAGCGCTGACTGACGACACCGAGCAGGACGTTGGCGAGCTGGGTCCGAATCTGGTCCTGTTGCTCGGCCGGGAACGCGTCGATGACACGGCTGACAGTCGACATCGCGCTCGACGTGTGGAGCGTCGCCATGACGAGGTGCCCCGTCTCGGCAGCCGTCATCGCCGTCGATATCGTTTCGAGGTCACGCATCTCACCGAGCAAGATGACGTCCGGGTCTTGACGGAGCGCGGCCCGGAGACCGTCGACGAACTTCATGACGTCGGAGCCAATCTCACGCTGGTCGACGATGCTCTGGTCGTGCGAGTGCAAATACTCAATCGGATCTTCGAGCGTGATGATGCGCTTGCGCTGCGTGCGGTTAATCTCATGAATCATCGCGGCGAGTGTCGTCGACTTCCCTGACCCGGTCGGACCCGTGACAAGGATGAGCCCGTATGGTTTCTCAATCAACCGTTTTAACACTTGCGGCAAATCGAGCTCGTTCATCGTCGGGATTTCCCCGGAAATGGACCGGAACGCGATGGCGACCGTGCCCCGTTGATAATAGGCGTTGACGCGGAACCGCGATACGCGCGGAACCCCGAACGAGAAGTCGAGGTCGCGCTGCATCTCGAGACGGCCCCGCATCTCTTCGGTCATAATCTCTTTCAAATAGCTCTCGATATGGAGCGGCAACACTTTCTCGTCACCCATCGTGATGAGGCTGCCGTCGACCCGGATGATCGGCGGCGAGCCGGCGGTCAAATGGATGTCCGAGGCGCGTTGTTCGACCGCTTTCGTTAAAATCACTTCAATCGACTGATGGATCATAGGCTCACTCCGTTATCACTGTTCTCAATATCTCTTCGGTGTTCGTCAGTCCGAGTGCGACTTTCTCAAGTCCATCGGCGAGGAGGAAGCGGACGCCTTGTGCTTTCGCATAGGCGACCATCTCGGCCTCCGTCGCTTGGTTCATAATCAACCGGCGCAATCCCTCATCAATCGGCACAACCTCATGGATGGCGAGCCGTCCACGGTATCCCGTGAAATTACACGAGGCACAGCCGTTGCCGCGCATGATTCGGTCGACCGGGACACCTTCAGCGGCAAACAGTTCCTGTTCCCGTTTCGACACCGGCTGTTCGTGCCCGCAGTCCCGACAGACGCGACGGACGAGCCGCTGGGCGACCAGTCCTGATGTCGAGGCGGCGACAAGGAACGGTTCGACCCCCATGTCAATCAAGCGAGTGATCGAGCTGATGGCCGAGTTCGTATGTAGTGTCGATAACACCAAGTGACCGGTCAATGATGCCCGGATGGCAATCTCGGCCGTCTCGGTGTCCCGGATTTCCCCGACCATGACGATGTTCGGATCTTGTCGCAAAATCGAGCGCAGACCCGACGCGAACGTCAAGCCGACCTTGGCGTTGACTTGGACTTGGTTGATGCCGTCGAGCTGATACTCGACCGGGTCCTCGACCGTGATGATGTTCTTCGATTCATCGTTCAGTTCGCGCAGCGACGCATAGAGCGTCGACGATTTCCCTGATCCGGTCGGCCCGGTGATGAGGATAATCCCGTTCGGCCGTTTCAACATGTCGCGGTACACCGCCTCGTTCTCGTCGCCGAAGTCGAGTTTCGTCAAATCGGTCAACCCTTCCGAGGAATCGAGCACCCGGATGACGATTTTCTCGCCATACATCGTCGGGAGCGTCGAGACGCGGAAGTCGTACGGGCGGCCCCGAAGCGTATATTTAATGCGCCCATCCTGTGGCAAGCGGCTCTCGGTGATGTCTAGGTTACTCATGACCTTGAGCCGTGTCAGCATGACACTTTGAATCTTCTTCGGATAAGTCGCTTCGGTTCGTAAATCACCGTCGACCCGAAGGCGCACGTGCAACTGCTTCTCGTGCGGGTCGAAGTGGATATCTGAGGCTCGTTGGTCGATGGCGCTCAAGAAGAGCTGATTGACGAGACGGATGACTGGTGCGTCATCTCGTGACGCCGTCTCCTCGCGTTCGAGTTCCGGCGCTTCTTCTTTTAAAATCTCGATGAGTGACGCGTCCATCTCGTAATAGCGGCCAATCGTTTTGCGAATCTGTTCGCGTGTGGCGATCCCGACCTCGATGTTCATCCCGGTCTGAAGCCGGACGTCATCGATGGCAATCAAGTCAAGCGGGTCCGCCGTCGCGATGAACAGGGTGTTCCCTTGTAACGAAATCGGCATGATGTCATGTTTTTGGGCGATGACTTTCGGGACGAGTTTCGTCACGGTCACGTTGATGTCTTCTGAATATAATGAAATGACCGGCACGTTCAACTGTTCGTGAAGCACTTGAATCAGTTGTGTCTCGGTCAAATAATTCAATCGCATGAGCGCGTCCCCGAGCTTTTCCCCGGTCCGCTTTTGTGCGAGCGCTTCGTCGAGCTGGCCTTGCGTGATGATTCCCGCCTCGACGAGCATCTCGCCGAGCCGTTTTTTCATTCTTCTCAACTTACTTCACCATCCTCTGTGGTACCTCCTGTGCGACGTCTCGCTGTTCGATGAACGCACTGAGTGCCGCACCGCCGGCCAAACCGAGGGCGAGGAGGACCCACGCCCACCACGTCCGCTCGAGCCCTTCGACGTACAGGCTATAGACGCCGAGCGATAGCACGGCGACGAGCAATACGATGACCCCTTTCGTCTCGCGTTTCCGAATGTACGGAATCGACAAGGCGAACACGGTCAATGTGGCGAGTACCCAAAAGGCGATCAAAATTAAATATCCGATCATCCGACTGCCCCCTCACTTGGTACCGGATCTGTGTCATGAACCGGTGGCTGTTCTTCAAACTGATTCAATCCGTCATCTTCTACATCGTCATCGAACGGGTCATCTTCCAGTGTTTCATCTGGGAAAGTTGGGATGACCGGTTCGACAGGCTCTGGAGGTGGGAGCGGGACGGAACTTTTCGTCACAATCTCCGGAATCGGCTCGTAAAAATCGAATCCGAGCAGTTCAAGCGACTCGCCCGTATCCGTGATGCGGACACGGTATAGCTTGCCTGACTCACCGGTCTGTCCGGACTGGGTCACAGACGAACTACCAGCTGTAAGCGATGGCGAGAAGCGGACGATGTTTTGGTACGGGACGCTCGTCACGTCTTCGACGCGCGATTCGTAAGCACCGACGAACGCCTTGCCGAGCAATTGGACTGTCATCGCGTTCCCTTCTTCTAACACGATGAGCGCGTAAGGCGTCTGTTCCGTATTCTGGACGGCGAAGTTCGAGCGTTCATCGACTTTGACGTCGTAGCCAAGCTCGATGCCGGACGGGAGCGTCTCATGCTGCACCCGTTCAAGGATTTGGAACGGTGTCGCCGCAAACAACTGATACATCGATGACCCGAGCGTGCTGAGCGCGTCAAAATCTTCCCCGAACGCTTTCAAGCTGAAGATGTCCCCGGCTTCCATCTCGAAGCCGTTCATCCGTTCGAGTGCCGAGCGCATCGCTGGTGTCGGACTGACGGTGATTGAGGCGACGACTTCGCTCTCCGTCGCCGTCATCTCGAGGACGACGTCCGAGTTCAAGTTCGATGCCGCTTCGACGAGCGGTGGTGTCACCATCGAGAGCGTCACCGGTTGATTCTCTAAGTAAGGCGTCAACCGCTCTTCGTCGACCGTCGTGACGAGCGGATATGTACCCGGTTCAGAAGCCGTCTTCAGCGTCGCATCGACGTTGAATGAGACGACGTCTTTGCCGACCTCGAGGGCCGTCCCGTCGACGAGTGTCACCGTGAACGGTGTGTTATTGAAGTCTTTGATGGCGTTATCGAGCCGGACGACCGCCTCTTCCTTCGTCATCCCCGATACATCGATGCCGGCCACGGTCGTCTCTTTATATGTAGCACTTGTCTTCGCCGAGGCGTCGAGATAGTTCACGAGCCCGATCGTCGGCAATGACACGAGCAGGACAAGTCCCGCCAGGATGAACAGATGCATCCCATATCGCTTCATTCCATTTCCCCCTCTATTTCAAGTCAAATGAGACTTTTGAATTACTATCCGTTCCCACTGTAACTTTAGTATAATATGCATTGTACAGAAAATAACAATTATTTCAGGTGAAAAGTCTCTTTTTTCCTGTCTTTAAATGAATATTGAAAAGGAGGTCAATGCGTTGGACCGTTCCGAACAAGGTTTCACGCTCGTCGAAGTTCTCGTCTCGATCGTCGTCGTCTCGATCCTGGCATTATCGCTCATGAATATCTTCTCCCAAAGCTTGCGAATCACCTCCTCGGATCTTGACCGGACCGTAGCGAACCAAGTCGCCCAAAATACGCTCAACACGTTGAAGCGCCGCGCAGCCGAAACCCGGGACCCGATCGATATCGCGACGCTCCAACAAACACCGGCCAATGTCTGTGATTTATGTGACGTCACGATCAACGGGCGCGCCTTCGATGTGACCATCCTCTCTCCCGGCAACGAACCGCCCGCTGACCTCGTCAACGTCGAGATTACCGTCGCCTCGGAGACATTGCTCAAACCCATCACGTTGAAAGGAGTGGTGACGAATGCGACGCTTCAAGATAAATTCCCTGAGACGGACGTTCCAGAGCTTCCGTGACCGTGAGGACGGCGTCACGCTCGTCGAGTTGTTGCTCGCACTCGTCATCTCTGCCATCTTCGCCGGCATCGTGATCACCGTCTTCTTGTCCGGCTCGCTCGGTTTCCGTCTGACGAACGATACGAGCTCGCTTCGAAGCGAGGCCGACTATTTGATCACGAGTGTCCTCCAAGACATCAACCGGACCGAGTTCGACGCCTTGACCGTCAACGGGGATACATATTCGTTTCACCGTCTCCATACCCCACGCATCTCGACGGAAGGGATCCTGTATCGTCAAGGCGATTATATGGAGGACGCCGTGCTCGAGCTCGCCCCGTCGAGCTTTGTGACGAACAATCCTGACGTCATCGTTCAGTCCGTCGACATCGACCTCCGCGACGAAGTGACCGATCCAAGGCGCGGACGTGAGGCATATATCACTTCTGGATTGATTGAAATTCAAGTGACACTCGCCTCTCGTGAAGATACGACGCTCGTCAAAACGTTCACGAGCACCATCCCGTTATGAAAAGAGGGAGTCAAATGAAACAAGATGAACGAGGCTACGTCCTCATCCTCGTCCTCGTGACGATGGCGGCACTCGCCGTCCTCTCGCTCGCAGCGATTCAAGTCAACTTGGCCACGAACAAGCAGACGAATCTCCGTGTCGACGAGACGCAGCTCGATACCGACGTCAAAGGCGTGCTCGATGTGCTCGTCGCCGATCTCCGAGCGACGTTCCCGCTCCACGATGCGAATGTCGTCCAACCATATATGGAGAACGAGCAATTGTTCCAGTCAAAAGTCGAGACTGTACTCAAACAAGATACGTTGTATGCAGGGACGCGCCAATCCGGCGATAACGATATTCGCTACTCAATTACCCGCTCGACAGCGGACCAGGCGAACGCCCCGTTCACGACGGTGCTCACGTTGACGGCGACCGGGACGACGAAAGCGAAACCGGAACAGCCGATGCAGACAAGCTCGTATAGCCAAGAAGTGTATGTGACGGCGCTGCCGTCATTCCTCTATTACGTGCTCGGGTCGGACGACACGTTGACGGTCAACGGTCCACCGAAGATTGAAGGGAACTTGTTTGCGGGGACAAGGCTCTCACTCGAACGCGACGCGAAGTACCAACTGAAAGACCAAATCAACACGCTGAACAATAGCGCCTCGAGTCGGTTTTATCTCGATGGCCGCATTGACCTCGGAAACGGGGCGACGTGCGACGGCTGTGAAACGCCGAACTATTTCACGAACTCGACTACGCCAGGTGTCAACCATGAACCTGAGATTGGTCCAGTCGAAAGCAGCTTCTCCAATTTCAATTACGATTACTCGGTCGTTCAATACGTGAATCGGTTCATGGGTTCTTTGGCGGACATCCCGTATAATTCCAATCCGGCCGATGAAATCTTTGCTAAATCGAATATCACTCGAACGAATGAGCCGTTCATCGAACAAATCTATCGCCCCGTTAACTCGAACAAACCAGAATTGCTGAAAACTAATTTGATTGATCAAGGTAAATTAGATGCCATCACTGGCATGCAAATCGTGAGGCTACACCCGGAGGCAATCGCTAACTATACGGGCAAGGACGGTATCTCGATTGTCATTTCAAAATCAATCGCTAGCAAGACAACCCCGCTTCTATTAGATGGCGACGTAACCATCGATTCATTGAATGAGATCACAATCAGTCGCCCCCTAATCATTAACGGCGATTTAACGATTCGTGGAAAGGTCGCTTTTAATACAACGGTATATGCGCTCGGTGATACGTATATCGATGGGGCTGACTTGTTGCCGGCGACCGCGGGGGGCAATGACAGTTCACTCGTACTCCTCTCCAAAGGGAAAATTTTGTTAAACCGAATCAATGAGTTCCAGAACACGTCTTCTACGCTACAAGCGTTCATGTACAGCGCCTCGACTGAACCGACTCGTCTCTATGCGGTCGGCTCAATCATCAACATGAAAGGCGGTCTATATAGTAAAGGCCCACTCGAAGTGAACACGTTCCGCGGCACGTTCAAATCGTTGCCGGAACAGGCAAATAAACAAGCATCTTTCGCCCCGGGAAATGTTGACGCTTATGCTGAAGTCGATAAATCTCGTCTCGTCATGGAATACAACGAAGGCGTATTCCGACAAATCACTACACTACCGGTCACGAACCAGTTGCAACTGTTTGTCGGCCAACAACTGAAGCAATAATAAAGAAGCTACTCGCGTGAGTAGCTTCTTTTCTGTGGCGTCATTAATAGAAATCAGTTGATGGCTCAGCAGTACCTGGATTCGGATCGGCACCTTCTTTGACCTGAACGTAGAACGTCTGGCTGATGACTTCAGGACCTTCTCCCGCCTCAAAGGAGGCGCTCACATCCTGCGTTACAAGCCCCACCTTAGCGATTCCTGGCTTCACGAGTGTCAATACGCCATTTTCAGCTTTGAGCACGTCCTTACCTTCTAACACTGTGAGTCCGTAACCCGTCACGTTCGCCGTCTCCGGCCAGAACTTAACAGGGTACTCGTAAGGACTGTCCGACATATATAACACAACGTTAGGTGTCGCGACACGTTGTGGGTATTCTTTCACTTCAATCAAAGACGTTTCTGTTTGACCTGGGTACTTCGTCAAAGCCGCGATTACCGATACGTTCCCGGTACTTCCGTGTTCGGCTTGGACCGTCGCCGTCGAACTTTGACTCGATACGATGCTGAGTGCAGTAGAGTTCACGGCCCACGTGGCATCGAACGGATTGTTGACGACTTGGTTATCACCAATTAATTGAGTGAGGTTCAAGACTGCTTGTTGTTTCACTAAGCTCCCACTCTTATTTTGATAGACCCATAACACTTTGTCCGTAGAGTCAATTGCGAGATCAGGTAATCTGACTTTTACCGTCACCGGTTGGGATTTCGATTCATATCCGTTGCTATGAACATAAACAGCTTGAATCGTCGTCGTTCCGACTTTTAACGCCTCAACTGATAAACTTTGCTTAGCGGCATTTGTCTGTTTCACGACTTCAGGATTCACAATGCTCCATTTAAGCGTTACAGTGGAAGGCATTTTCGCTTTTACTGTCGATATCTCAGCATTCACGTTTCCAGTTTCATTCAAATATAAATTCAACTCTGATGGAAGTTTGATATTCAATGCTTCAACGGTAACAGTTGAGCTAGGCAATTTGCTACCCGGATCTGAAATTGAACGATCATGTTTTACTGAACCATTACCGTTCCCAGCGTGATCTGCCTCTAACGAATAAGAGAATCGACCGTTCGTAAATTGAAACGTTCCTGGCTTCGTAGCCGTCAACTCAAGTGTCAACGAATCGTAAAACGCCTCATTTTTGTATTCATTACAAGATTCTAGTCCCAAGTTCTTCTTACCACACATAATCTCAACCGTCCCTGTCAACGAACGTGTAGCAGAAGAATACACAAGCCCTTTTTTTTCTACTTCAGCCTTATTTACCTCGAAACCTTCCGGAATCGTCTCATTAATGGTTACCGCCCATTCAACGTATTTATATGAATTGATATTCGGACCTTTTTCAAAATCAAGAACGTTATTTAAGGCAAAACGATATTCCAACTTAACCTTTTCTCCTACTAATACCGCATCAGGTGTAACTTTTCGTTCTAACTCATCACTAATAGGATTTTTTAATACGATTCCTTGATTATTCGCAAACGTTGATGTATACGCGAACAACAATAAGACCATCCCTATTACTATGAGGAACCCGTACTTGGATCTTAGCTGCCTCTTCATCGTTGTGCCTCCAGTCGGTTTGTCATCACACTTCTTCAGTTAATTCATACCCCTTTTTCTTCCTGTTCACAAGCAGTTTTTTTCAAACTTTGGAAATAGGTTCTGACTTCACTGATAAAGTAGAGCGACCCGGTCACGACGAGCGTCTCGGATTTCGGTGCTTCGAACCACGCAGCCAACCAATCCTGCCAGTCCACGTAACGAGCACCGTCCGCAATCAGACTGTCTTTCGTCCGGGCACGCGGAAAATCGAACGTCGTCTCATAGACGTCCGCCACTGTCTGGAGCGACGCGACCATCGCCTCGCGGTCCTTATCGGCAAGAATGGCGGCAAGGACGGTCACGTCACGCTCAAGTTTCAGCTGTTCGACGAGTGCGGCGACGCCTTCCGCGTTATGCGCCCCGTCGAGCACGATACGAGGCTGTCTCGAAATCAGCTCGTAACGCCCCGGATGTTGCGCCGATTCGAGTCCTGCTTGAATCGCCTCTGTTCTCCAGCCGAGATGGCGCGCGACGGCGACAGCACACGCTCCGTTATACGCTTGATGGTGTCCGGTCAATCCGAGTGTCACCGGAGGCATCCCATCATACGTGACGACCGTGTCGGCCCCATCCTCTACGGATGAGACGAGCGGCGTGACGTCGTGAATCGGCGCATCCATCGTCTCCCCTTGTTGTTCGAGCAACTCAATCAACCGTTTCTCCGTCAAGCTATGGAACATCGGCACACCCGACTTCATGATACCGAACTTCTCGAGGGCAATCTCTTCGAGCGTGTCGCCGAGAATCCCTTGATGATCATGTCCAATCGACGTCACGATTGTCGCGATCGGCTTCTGTAACACGTTCGTCGAGTCGAGACGTCCTCCGAGCCCGACTTCCCAAATGACGAGGTCGGGCTGTTGCTCGTGGAAATAGAGCCACGCCATGACGGTCAGCAGCTCGAACTCCGTCAACGTCTCCGGTGACGAGCTCGCACAGTCACGGACCCGGTTGGCGATTTGGACGAGGTCCTCTTCTCGAATCGGTTCCCCGTTCAACATGATTCGCTCCTCGAACTGAATGATGTATGGCGAGATGAACGTCCCGACGTTCAAGCCCTGTTTCATCGCCATGGCCCGCAAGAAGGCGACCGTCGACCCTTTCCCGTTCGTCCCCGCCACGTGAATCGACGGTAACTCTTCGATTTGTAGGGCGTTCAGCATCCACTCGATTCGTTTCAATCCCGGCTTAATCCCGAACCGCAGCTGCCCGTTCAGCCATTCCAATACGTCTAGTCTCGTCTCCATCTTCCATCACTCCTGTTTTCACACTTCTATCTCATCTTACCAAAATTCGCGAAGCGCTACGCAAGGAATCGGCTGTGCTATACTCGAGGCGAAGAAGGGGGAATCACCATGACAACCAATTGGAACTTCGAGGCGACCTACCTCGATCTCCGTGATATTTTTTACGACCGAGGACCGGTCCATCCAGTCGATAAGCCCGAGCTCGTCCTTTGGAACGAAGCTCTCGCCGAGACACTCGGACTCGACGCCGTAGCACGTCAAGACGTCGCACTCTTTGCCGGTAATCGCCAGACGGATACGTCGTTCTCGCAAGCGTATGCCGGCCACCAGTTCGGCCATTTCACAATGCTCGGTGACGGACGAGCACTCGTGCTCGGGGAACATGTCGCCCCGAACGGAAAGCGTGTCGATGTTCAATTGAAAGGCTCAGGTCCGACCGAGTATTCGCGTGGAGGCGATGGACGGGCCGCCGTTGGACCGATGGTGCGCGAGTTCCTCATCAGTGAGGCGATGCACGCCCTCGGCATCCCGACGAACCGGGCGCTCGCCGTCGTCACGACCGGTGAGCCGATCATGCGCCAAGGACCGAAGCATGGTGCCATCTTGACGCGCGTCGCGGCAAGCCATTTGCGCGTCGGTACGTTCCAATATGCCGCTGCGGCCGGCTCGATTGATGACGTCATCGCTCTCGCCGACTATGCGATTCAGCGCCACGACCCTGATCTTGAAGGAGAGCCGAATCGCTATGAACAGTTCCTCGGCCGCGTCATCACCCGCCAAGCGAAGCTCATTGCGGATTGGCAACTCGTCGGATTCATCCACGGCGTCATGAATACGGACAACACGTTCATCAGCGGTGAAGGGATCGACTATGGCCCGTGTGCATTCATGGATACGTATCACCCGAACACCGTCTTCAGCTCCATCGACCGCGAGGGACGCTACGCCTATGCGAATCAGCCGTATATCGGGTCATGGAACTTGGCCCGCCTCGCCGAGACGCTGTTGCCGCTCCTCGCTGACACGCAAGAAACAGCCGTCGATATCGCCAATAAACTGTTGAACGACTACACGGAAACGTACAAAGAGGCATACTTCACCGGACTTGCCCATAAAATCGGGCTCTACGTCCGAAAAGATGGCGACGATGAACTGACGGACGAGTTGCTCCGGCTCATGATGGAGTCTGAGGCTGACTTCACGAACACGTTCCGCGCGCTCACACTCGGCGACACAAATTCGCTTGCCTTTGCTAAGCAAGATGATGGAAAGGCGTGGCTGTCCGCTTGGCAAAAACGCCTCGGAGATCAAGGTCTTCCTGATGAGGACGTCATCCGGCTCATGCGTCAGCATAACCCGGCCGTCATTCCACGCAATCATCATGTTGAGACCGCCCTCACGGCAGCTGAACGCGGTGACTTTAACCCGACGCATGCACTGCTCGACGTATTGCGGAAACCATACGATTACGAAGCAGACTATGGACGATATGTCTCACCTGGACCGCCACGGACGTATCCGTATCAGACGTTTTGTGGCACATGAGATTTATTATCGCTCATCTCACAACAACCCCGAACATCGATGACGATGCTCGGGGTTGTTCTTTTCTATAGACTTATAGTCCGAAATGAATCATGTCCTTCTTGTCTACTTGGGCTTGTGTGATTTTGGAAATAAGTCGATTCAGTTGTTCCGACTCATGCGTGTACATCATCGCTTTGACGACTTGATAGAACAGCGCCAGTGACTCATATGGAATGAGCGTGATCCCGCATTCGTCTAATCCGAATCCAGGACGGTCATAGGAGTGGAAATACGTGCGCATCTCGTTCAGCTCCTCGATAAACTCATCCACCCACTCCCCATCCACCGAGACACAATCGAAGTGTTCAGGTGTATACGTATCATATGATGATTGACGGTTTGTTGAATCTAACATACCGAATTCGTGTGTGTACGGCATGGCATTCCCTCCTCTTGAATAGTTGATGTCACAAGTATGATCAGTTCATCGGAAAATCCACCGACCACGCCTCCGGTAGCGAGTCCGAGAGGTCGAGCAACACCTCTTCCGACACATTGCCCGTCACGACGATGAGCTTGCCCTGGTCTACGTAAAACAAGCCGTTCCCTTCCGGTTGATTCAAGCGATACCGCTCATTTGAATCGTCTCGCCGGTCAATCAATTCTCCGTCTGCCACACTGGACGCATCGGTCACTAAAATCGTGATGCATTGCGTCTCATCATACAACGTCCACATCTCCACCGGCCGCTCGAGCTGACTCATCTCGAAGTTGGCGACAAACAGCTCTTCTTCAGGCAAGTCCAACCCGTGTCGGACTTTTTCGGCCGCCTCGGGAATCGTAAAGTTTTGAATCCCGTGCAACCCCCACTCCTCGTCCCGTGAATAGTTGAACACGCCGAACGAATCGTCGCGGTTTGGTAACTTAATGGCAATGAGCCCGAGATCATCGATGACGGTTTCATAGATTACACCGTCTCTCGAAGGTCGCTCGGACGTGCCATCTGTATATTGAAGCGTGTATTGGGCCGTGACCGCATCGACTAGTCGAACGGTCCCTTTCGGCACGTCCTCAATCATCGAGCCGAACACTTCTTTGTCCGTCGTTACGGGAATATCCTTGGAAGACGTCTCCTCTGCACTTTCATTAATTGTCACTCCTGATTCCGTCGGTTCGATCGGTTCAGCTCGTTCCGCCACACACCCACTCAGTCCCATCACTGCCAAACTTAACATCATTCCGATTCGTCTCATGTCACACCACCTTTATATCGTCTCCTCTCCTAAATTCCACCAAACGACAAAAAAACCTTCTTCGGAGATAATCTCCAAAGAAGGTTGATTCATTATTTACGCAACTCTTCCAAACGCGCACGGACTGCGTCATGTTTGTCGAGGTAGTCTTTCTCTTTCGCCTTCTCTTCGTCGATGACGTGAGCCGGTGCCTTGCCAGTGAAGCCTGGGTTGCCGAGTTTCTTCTGAACGCGCTCGACTTCCTTCTCGTACTTCGCCACTTCTTTTTCAAGACGGGCGATTTCTTCCTCAAAGTTGATGAGGTCAGCGAGTGGGATGAACAGTTCCGCACCCGTCATGATGGCTGACATCGACTTATCAGGAGCCGTCAAGCCACGTCCGATTTCGAGCTCGGTCGCGTTCGTGAACTTGCCGATTGTCGTTTCGTTCGCGCTCAAGTAATCTTGTGTCGCCTCATCCGACGTCGAGATGAAGAGCTGAATCGGTTTCGACATTGGGGCGTTCACTTCCGAACGGATGTTACGGACCGAACGGATGACGTTCATGACCGCTTCGAACGCTGGTACCGAGTCCGCGAAGTGGAGCTCGTCGCGGCGTGTCGGGTAGCTCGCACGGACAATCGAGTCGCCTTCGTGCGGCAAGTGCTGCCAGATTTCCTCTGTGAGGAACGGCATGAACGGATGCATGAGACGCATGATTGAGTCGAGCGTGTACGCGAGCACTGAACGCGTCGTCGCTTTCGCAGCCTCGTCCTCACCGTAGAGCGTGAGTTTCGCCATCTCGATGTACCAGTTACAGAACTCTTCCCAGATGAAGTTGTACAAGTAACGGCCGGCTTCGCCGAACTCATACTTGTCGACGAGACGTGTCACTTGGTCGATTGTGTCGTTCAAGCGAGTGAGAATCCACTTGTCAGCGAGCGTCTTCTCACCTGACAAATCGATCTCCTCATACTTCATGCCGTCCATGTTCATAAGGGCGAAACGGCTCGCGTTCCAAATCTTGTTCGCGAAGTTCCATGTCGATTCGATTTTCTCCCAATAGAAACGAAGGTCGTTCCCTGGTGTCGATCCCGTAAGGAGGAACCAGCGGAGCGAGTCCGCGCCGTATTGGTCGATGACTTCCATCGGGTCGACGCCGTTACCGAGCGACTTCGACATCTTGCGGCCTTCCGAGTCGCGGATGAGACCGTGGATGAGCACGTCGTTGAACGGCTGCTTCCCAGTGAACTCGAGCGATTGGAAAATCATGCGCGATACCCAGAAGAAGATGATGTCGTAACCCGTGACGAGCGCGCTCGTCGGGAAGTAACGTTTGAAGTCTGCTGAGTCCGTATCCGGCCAGCCCATCGTCGAGAACGGCCAAAGCGCTGACGAGAACCATGTGTCGAGCACGTCTTCATCTTGATGCCAGTTCTCACTGTCCGCCGGTGCTTCTTTACCTACATAAATCTCACCTGTCTCATTGTGGTACCAAGCCGGGATGCGGTGCCCCCACCAGAGTTGGCGGCTGATACACCAATCACGGATGTTCTCCATCCAACGGAGGTATGTGCCTTCGAACCGTTCTGGGACGAAGTTGACTTTCGTATCGTCATGTCCTTGCGCTTCGAGCGCTGCTTTCGCGAGCGGCTCCATGTCGACGAACCACTGTTTCGAAAGATACGGCTCGATGACCGCGCCTGAACGTTCCGAGTGACCGACCGAGTGCGTGTGCGGCTCGATTTTGACGAGCGTGCCGTCTGCTTCTAGGTCTTTGACGAGTTGCTTGCGGCATTCGAAGCGGTCGAGCCCTTCGTACTTGCCAGCATTCTCGTTCATCTTGCCGCCTTCGTCCATAACGAGGATGCGCGGGAGCTCGTGGCGGTTCCCGATCTCAAAGTCGTTCGGGTCGTGCGCCGGTGTGATCTTGACGCAACCTGTACCGAACTCCATGTCGACGTAGTCGTCAGCGACGATCGGAATCTCGCGGTTCATGACCGGAAGCATGATCGTCTTGCCGACGAGGTGCGCGTAACGCTCATCTTTCGGGTTAACGGCAACGGCCGTATCACCGAGCATCGTCTCCGGACGTGTCGTCGCAATCTCGATGTGGCCTGAGCCGTCAGCGAGCGGATACTTCATGTGGTAGAACGCACCTTCGACTTCTTGGTAGATGACCTCGATATCGGAGACGGCCGTCTTTTGTGCCGGGTCCCAGTTGACGATATACTCGCCGCGGTAAATCAAGCCTTTCTCATAGAGACGAACGAATACTTCCTGGACCGCTTTCGAGAGTCCTTCGTCGAGCGTGAAGCGCTCACGTGAGTAATCGAGACCGAGGCCAAGTTTTGACCACTGGGCACGGATCGTGTCGGCATACTCGTCTTTCCATTCCCACGTCTTCTCGAGGAACTTTTCGCGTCCGAGGTCATAACGCATGATGCCGTCCTCACGGAGCTTCTGTTCGACTTTCGCTTGCGTCGCGATCCCGGCGTGGTCCATCCCTGGGAGCCAGAGGACGTCATAGCCTTGCATGCGCTTGAGGCGCGTCAATAAGTCTTGGAGCGTCGTGTCCCACGCGTGTCCGAGGTGAAGTTTCCCTGTTACGTTCGGTGGCGGAATGACGATCGTGTACGGCTGTTTTGAATCGTCCTCGTCTGCTTTAAATACGTCGTTCTCTAACCAGTAGTCATACCATTTCGCTTCCGTCGCACTTGGATCGTACTTCGTCGGCATGGTGATTTCGTTTGTCTCGTTGGCCATATGTCCAACCTCCTCTAATAATGTGGACAAAAAAACGGCTACTCTCGTCCTTAACGCTAAGGACGAAAGAAGCCGTATCTTCCGCGGTACCACCTTAGTTCGCCACATGTGGCGCCCTCAAAATCGAATAACGGTCGATGGACCGGACCTTCCTACTTCGTTCAAAAGGTCAGCTCCGAGGCGACTTCCGCACCATCCTTCGCGGCCTCGCACCAAGCGGCCGCGTCTCTGAAAAAGGATGTTGATTGCGTACTATTCCTCATCGTAGCTTTTGTTCGTATCTGTTAAACAATTGTAGCGACAGAAGCTGTTTCCGTCAAGATTACAATGAAAACTCTTGTTGCAGCTCTTTGAATGTCGCGTCGACCGCTGCGAGCGTCAAGTCGATATCTTCGTCCGTGTGAACGGTCGAGAGGAACAATCCTTCGAACTGTGACGGTGGCAAGAACACGCCGCGCGCCGCCATCTTCTGATAGTAAGCACGGAACAAGTCGAGGTTCGCCGTCTTCGCCTTCTCGAAGTTCGTCACTTTCTCGTTCGTGAAGAAGAATCCGAACATCGATCCGGCCCGGTTCGTGTCGTGCGGGATGTTATACTTCTCGGCTGCTTTCGTATAGCCTTCGGCAAGACGGTCCGCTTTGCGTTCGAACTCGGCGTAGTGCTCAGGCTTGAGTTGCGACAACGTCGTGTAGCCGGCAATCATCGCGAGCGGGTTCCCTGAGAGCGTCCCTGCCTGGTAAATCGGTCCTTGTGGCGCGATTTGTTCCATAATCTCGCGTTTCCCGCCATAGGCACCGACCGGAAGGCCGCCGCCGATGACTTTCCCGAGGCACGTCAAATCCGGCGTCACGCCGAAGTAGCCCTGGGCACAGTTATAGCCGACCCGGAATCCGGTCATGACCTCGTCAAAGATGAGGAGCGCGCCGTACTGTTCCGTGATCTCGCGGAGTCCTTCGAGGAAGCCAGGTTGCGGTGGCACGAAGCCCATGTTGCCGGCCGCCGGTTCGACGATGACACCAGCGATATCGTCGCCGAACTTCTCGAAGGCGATGCGGAGAGCATCCAAATCGTTATATGGCACCGTGAGCGTCTGGCTCGCCAAGTCTTTCGGTACGCCCGGTGAGTCCGGGAGACCGAGTGTCGCGACACCCGAACCGGCCTTGATGAGGAGCGAGTCGCCGTGACCGTGATAGCAGCCTTCGAACTTCAAGATTTTCGTCTTGCCCGTGTAGCCGCGTGCGAGGCGGAGTGCCGCCATCGTCGCTTCCGTACCCGAGTTGACCATGCGCACCATCTCGATCGATGGGACGCGCTCGATGACGAGCTCGGCCATTTTTGTCTCAAGCTCAGTCGGTGTCCCGAACGTCCAGCCTTTCTCAGCTTGCTCTTGAATCGCCTTCGTGACGACAGGGTCGCGGTGGCCGAGGATGAGTGGTCCCCATGAGAGGACGTAATCGATATATTCGTTGCCATCGATATCGTAGACGCGTGAGCCTTCACCGCGTTCAGCGAAGATTGGCGTCATGCCGACTGATTTATAGGCACGGACCGGGCTGTTCACCCCGCCCGGCATGAGCGGACGTGCTTGTTCGAACGCCGCTTCTGAGCGTGTTTGTTTGTAGGTCATGCGTAGTCTCCTTCCAAATAGCGACAGACGTCTTTTGCGAAATATGTGACGATGAGGTCCGCACCGGCCCGTTTGAAGCCGACCATCGTCTCCATGACGATGCGTTGCTCGTCGACCCAGTCGTTCAAAGCAGCCGCTTTGACCATGGCGTACTCTCCGCTCACGTTATACGCCACGATCGGCATATCGAGCGAGTCGCGCATGTCACGGATGATGTCCATGAACGCGAGCGCTGGTTTGACGATCATGAAATCGGCGCCTTGCTCGACGTCCGATTGTGATTCACGGAACGCTTCACGGCGGTTGGCCGGGTCCATCTGATAGCCTTTGCGGTCACCTTCACCAGGTGCCGATTGCGCTGCGTCACGGAACGGTCCGTAGTACGCCGATGCGTACTTGACGCCGTAACTCATGATTGGGATATGGTTGAAACCGTTTTGGTCGAGTCCTTCACGGATCGCGGCGACGAAGCCGTCCATCATCGAGCTCGGCGCGATGATATCAGCGCCTGCTTGTGCTTGCGTGATCGCCGTCTGGACGTGAAGTGGTAGCGACGCGTCGTTATCGACGTCACCGTTCTTCACGATGCCGCAGTGGCCCGTCGACGTATATTCGCAGAGGCATGTGTCCGCGATGACCGTGAGCTGTGGTGCCCACGCTTTCACTTTACGGATCGCTTCTTGGACGATGCCGTGGTCATGATACGCTTCCGTACCTTCCGGGTCTTTATGTTCCGGCACGCCGAACAAGAGCACCGATTGAATACCGAGGTCGACAATCTCGTTGATTTCGTCTTCGAGACGGTCGAGCGAGAAGTTGAAGACGCCCGGCATCGAGCTGACTTCGCGTTTAATGTCTGTCCCTTCGATGATGAAGAGCGGGTAAATCAAATCTTCTTTCCGAACATGATTTTCACGTACGAGTGCACGCATTGACTTCGATGAACGAAGACGACGATGACGGTCAAACTGGTTCATGAAAAATCCTCCCCTATACACTGTATTAATGCATCCATAGTATAACACTCAGGCACTCGGACCGGTAACGTCGACACTTCCCGGACGGCGCGCTCGGTCACTTCACCGATGGCGTACCACGTCCCGTGGAAATGATCGAGATATGGCGTGAGCGCCCGGACGGCGGACGGGCTGAGCACGAGGAGCGCCTCGATTCCTTCGAGCGCCTCGACTTCCGTCTCTGTCAGTTCACGCCCGATCGTCTCATAGACGACCCAGTCGTAGATGTTTTCGAGTTGCGTCATATGCGCCGTGTTCGCCAAGTCGCCCCGGGCGAACAAGACGACCTCGTCTGCTTTTACGACAGTTGCAAGGTCATGGAACAACGCCTCGCCCGTAAACGTCTCCGGCATGAGCGCGACAGTGAATCCGACGGTCTCGAGTGCTTGTTTCGTTTTCTCGCCGACGGCCGCGACTTTGACGTCACGCGGGACGTCACGGAGTGCCGGTACCGCCGTCTGGCTCGTCACGACGAGCCAATCGAATCGGCTGATTGGCATCTGGTTGTACGTCAATCTAGTCTCGATGAGCGGGACGTGATGAACGGAAAGACCGCTCGCGGTGAGCCGGGCTCGCTGCGAAGCGGTCAGTCGTTTTGTCCCTGTGTACCAGACGTCACGCATTGACCGAGGCGAGAATTTCGCGCCCGCCGCGTCCGAGCAAATCGTCTGCTACGTCTTTCCCTAGTGCGACCGCGTCTGACGACGTCTTCGTCACGCGGAGCACTTCTTTACCGTCGACCGAGGCGATGAGGCCTGTGAGCGTCACGTTGTCGCCATCGACCGTCGCATAACCGCCGACCGGCACGTGGCAGCTGCCTTCGATTGCCTTGAGGAACGTCCGCTCGGCCGTTGCGGCTTTCGCCGTCACATCGTCATGGAGCAATTGTAGAATTGCCGTCACTTCAGCGTCGTCCTTCCGGCTTTCGATGGCAAGCACACCTTGTCCGACGGCCGGGACCATCATGTCGGCGTCAAGCGCTTCGAAGTCGACGCGGTCCGTCCAACCCATGCGTTCGAGCCCGGCTTTGGCGAGCAAGATGGCGTTGAAGTTTTCTGTCTCGAGTTTTTTGAGGCGCGTGTCGATGTTCCCGCGAATCCATTGAATGTCGAAGTCCGGGCGGGCGGCGAGCATTTGGGCACCACGGCGCAGTGAGCTCGTCCCGATGACGGCACCTTCCGGGAGCGTTTCGAGCGTGTAGCCGTTCTCGCAAATGAGCACATCACGGGCGTCGACGCGTTTCGGCATGCAGCTGATATAGAGCTCTTCCGGCAACTCGGCCGGGACGTCTTTCATGCTGTGGACCGCGAAATCGATGTCCCCGGCGAGCATCTGTTGCTGAATCTCTTTGACGAACAACCCTTTGCCTCCGACTTTCGAGAGTTGCACGTCGACGATTTGGTCCCCTTTCGTCACGATTTCTTTGATTTCGAACTCGTTTTGAGCTCCGGCTTTCTTCAATTGATCGATGACCCATTTCGTCTGTGTCATCGCAAGTTGTGAGCGGCGTGAGCCGACGATAATTTTACGCATGATCGGTTATCCCCTTCATAGAAAAAGGCGACGAGATCCGCCGCCTTTTTTTGTTTTGTATTAGCGCATCAAGGCGCGAAGTGGTGCTTTCGCTGACATCGCTTCGGCTTCTTCCGTTTCCGGTTCGGCGTCAGGGACGTCGACATCTAGACCGAACGTCTCCACGAACTGATTGATGCGTGTGTTCGCATCCGGTTGAGCGGCGGCGTCTTTGATGTAATCAATCGGTTCACGAAGCATCTGGTTGATGATTGACTTCATATGCTTGCCGATGACTTTTTTATCGCGGTCCGACAGATGATCGAGCTTGCGCTCGAGGCTTTCCATCGTCTCTTCTTGAATGTTGAGCGCACGGGCGCGCAATTCATTCATGATCGGCACGACACCGAGCGTGATGAGCCACGTTTGGAACTCTTGAATCGCCTCATCGATTTTGATTTCAATCTTTTCGGCTTCAATGAGACGGGCCGCCAAGTTTTTATTGACGATGCCGTTCAAGTCATCCACATCGAACAAGTGGACGCCCGGAAGCGCCCGGACCGCTGGATCGATATCTCGCGGCACGGCAATGTCGATTAACAACAGTGGACGTTCCCGGCGGAGCAGTTGAGCTGCGGCGACATCATCATAGGCGATGACCGCTTCTTTCGCACCGGTCGAGCTAATTAAAATATCGGCGTCAAGCAAGCCGCAAGCAATCTCACGGATTGAGTGGGCCCGGCCTTTGAACTTGTCGGCGACCGCTTTCGCTTTGCTCTCGGTCCGGTTAAAGACGGCAATCTGTTTCGCACCGGCCTCGAACAAGTTGAGCGTCGTCAACTCGCCTGTCTCACCCGCACCGACGACGACGACTTGTTTGTCATCGAGCGACGAATACATTTCCTGGGCGAGCGTGACTGCTGCCGCGCTGACCGATACCGACATTTCCCCAATTTGCGTGTCAGTATGGGCGCGTTTGGCGAGCGTCACGGCTTCTTTGAACAGTTTGTTGAACACTGTTCCCGTCGTCCCGTTCTCTTGGGCGCGGAAGAAGCTCGATTTCACTTGTCCTAAAATCTGTGTTTCCCCAATGATCATCGAATCGAGTCCAGACGTGACGCGGAACAAGTGGCGAATTGCCTCTTCTCCTTCACGAATCGATAAATAAGGGGTGAATTGGTCCATCTCTAAATCAAACCAGTTCGCTAAAAACCGTTTTGTATAATAACGACCCGTATGGAGCTGGTCTGTGACGACATATAGCTCTGTTCGGTTACAAGTCGACAAAATAACCGATTCAAATATGCTTTTCTCTTCGCGAAGTGCAATCATCGCATCCACGATTTCTTGCTCCCCAAACGAGAACTGCTCCCGAATCGCGACAGGGGCTGTCTTGTTATTTAGTCCAACGACGACAATATGCATGTACCTCTTCCCCTCATCCAAAATCCACCGACGGTTGTCTCTTCTTTTTTACATCTCTACCGTACATTATAACAATTTTTATTTAGGAACTATAATCTTCTGTTCGATTTTTGTGAAATAATTTAAGAACTTTTTGTGACAAAAAAAAGTAGAAACGGACATAGAGACCATTTCTACTTGATTCCTCATTTTAAAGAGGATGGATCGGTGATGATTGTACTCTCTTGAGTCTTTTCTTCTTCCTCCGCTTCGAGGTAATGTTTCCGTTCCCTCAGCTTGTAAATGCGAACGATATTTTGAACGACGACTTTCGCCACCGCGTAGAACGGAACCGCGATGAGCATCCCGATAATCCCGGCCAAGTTCCCGGCGACGAGCAAGACGATGATGATCGTCAGCGGGTGCACCTTGAGTGACTTGCCTTGGATGAGCGGCGAGATGACGTTCGATTCGATCTGTTGGACGATGATGATGACGACGATGACCCAAAGTACTTTAATCGGATCTTGGATGAAAGCGACGACAACGGCCGGTGCCGCACCGAGGAACGGTCCGACGTACGGGATGATGTTCGTCACCATCATGAAGAGCGCGAGTAGGATGGCATAGTCGAGTCCGATAATCCATAATCCGATGAGCGACGTGATTCCGACGAAGAACGCCACGATCAACTGGGCATGGACGTAGTTTTTAACCGTCGTATGCATGTCATGCAAAATGTTGCGTGTCTCACGCTCATAGCTCGACGGCAACAACTTCACGATTGAGTCCGGAAGACGTTTCCCGTCAAGTAACATATACAAAAGCATGAATGGAATGACGACGATTGTGATGACGGCCGACGTGATGAAGCCGACAAGACGACCGAACGATGACGCGACATTCCCGAAGACGTCTCCGAGATACGACGTCACGTTGTTCGTGAAGTCGGTGAACATATCGTCATTCTCGGCGATGAAGCGTGACAAGAACTCATTTTGCATGAGCGAGTCACGAACGGCGAACGCCTGTACCTGCAATTCCTTGGCAATGCTCGGCATCGCGTTAACGAGTGACGTCACCTGCTCCGCGAGTACTGGGCCAAGGATGCTGAAGACGAGCGTAAAAATCAACACGAGTCCACCTAGCGTAATCCCGACGGCGAGCGGCCGTTTGCCGTCCATCCGTTTTTCTAAGAAATCGACAATCCCCACTAAGAAATAATAAAAAAGTCCGGCAATGATGAGCGGTACCGTGACGAGCGCCAAAATGACTTGGATT
Organism: Exiguobacterium chiriqhucha RW-2; assembly: GCF_000416965.1. Taxonomy (GTDB): domain Bacteria; phylum Bacillota; class Bacilli; order Exiguobacteriales; family Exiguobacteriaceae; genus Exiguobacterium; species Exiguobacterium chiriqhucha. The sequence goes on along the minus strand of NZ_ATCL01000020.1, from coordinate 101,411 downwards.
GGTTCGAATACGAATGAAATCTCCGTCCCGACCCAGATGACCAAGAAAATCGTCAGCGTCCAAAATAAAAAGCGGTACCATTTGTTCTGAAACATGATTTGCATCTTTCCACCTCGTTCTCTATTCTCTTGTCTTATGTAATTAGGACAATTATACGATAATTACCCGCTCTCGTAACCCTGAAAACAAAAAAGACGAGGGGTTGCCCTCGTCTTCGGTCAATCTTCTTCGCGTGTCAATAAATCGTAAATCGCTTTCCACGCTTCGTCTTTGCCTTCTGCCGTCTCCGCCGAGAACGCGACGAATCGGTCAGTCGATTCAAATTGAAGCTTGCGTTTGACGGCCGCTTCATGTTTTTGACGCTGCGCTTTTTTGATTTTATCGAGCTTCGTTGCCACGACGATGACCGGAATCTCGTAATGCTTCAAGAAGTTGTACATCGTCACGTCGTCACTTGACGGCTCATGACGGATATCGACCAACAGGACGACGCCGCGAAGCGCGCTCTGTGACGTCAAATATTGCTCCATCATGATGCCCCACTTCTCCCGCTCCGTCTTTGAGACTTTCGCGTAGCCATAGCCCGGCACGTCGACGAACATGATTTCATCGTTGATGTTGAAGAAGTTCAGCGTCTGCGTCTTCCCTGGCTTCGAAGACGTCCGTGCGAGTGCTTTGCGCTGACAAATCTTGTTGATGAACGATGACTTCCCGACGTTCGAACGTCCGGCGAGTGCGACTTCCGGTAACTCATGAATCGGGTAATGGTCAGGTGCGACGGCACTCGTGACAAATTCTGCTTTAGTGATTTTCATTATTTAATTTCCTCCAAATGCTACTTCTAATACTTGATCGAGCGTCGTGACCGGGACGAACGTCAGTTTCTCACGGACGGTGTCTTGAATGTCATCGATGTCACGCTCATTGTCTTTCGGAATGACGATGGTCGTCAAGCCGGCTCGGTGTGCGGCGAGCGCTTTCTCTTTCAATCCACCGATTGGCAGGACGCGGCCGCGGAGCGTGATTTCCCCGGTCATCCCGATGTCACGGCGGACTTTCTTGCCGGTCAACGCCGAGATGAGCGCCGTCGCGATTGTAATCCCCGCCGACGGACCGTCTTTCGGGACGGCACCTTCCGGCACGTGGATATGCACGTCTTGGCGCTCGTAGAACGTCGGGTCAATCCCGAACCGTTCCGCGTTTGAACGGACGTAGCTATACGCCGTCTGCGCCGACTCTTGCATGACGTCACCGAGTTTCCCCGTCAACTGGAGCTTGCCTTTACCAGGTGCGAGTGCAACTTCAATCGTGAGCGTGTCGCCCCCGAACGCCGTGTAAGCGAGTCCGGTGACAGCACCGATCGAGTCTTCCGTCTCCCCTTTGCCGTAGCGGTACTTCGGTTTCCCGAGGTAGTCGCCGAGGCTCTTCAATGAGACGGTGACGCGTTTCTTCTCGCCGATGGCAATTTGCTTCGCCGCTTTCCGGCAAAGTGAACCGATGACGCGTTCCAAGTTCCGGACACCGGCCTCACGCGTGTAACGGCGAACGACTTCGTAAAGTGCGTCCTCTTTAATCGTGAGCTGGCTCTTCTTCAAGCCGTGCTCTTTATACTGTTTCGGTACCAAGTGACGCTTGGCGATCTCGACTTTCTCGAGTTCCGTGTAGCCGCCGATTTGGATGAGTTCCATCCGGTCAAGGAGCGGCGCCGGAATTTGCGAGACGTCGTTCGCCGTCGCGATGAAGAGCACGTTCGATAAGTCGAACGGTTCCTCGATATAGTGGTCCGAGAACGAGACGTTCTGTTCCGGGTCGAGCACTTCGAGCATGGCCGACGCCGGATCACCCCGGAAATCGGACGCCATCTTGTCGATCTCGTCGAGCAAGAACACCGGGTTCTTGCTCTCGGCCTGTTTCAAACCACGGATGATGCGGCCTGGCATCGCACCGATGTATGTGCGACGGTGCCCACGAATCTCGGCCTCGTCACGCACTCCGCCTAGCGAGACACGGACGAAGTGACGTTCGAGCGCCGACGCGATCGAGCGGGCGAGTGACGTCTTCCCGACCCCTGGAGGTCCGGCGAGACAAAGAATCGGTCCACGGAGCGAGTTCGTCAATTGACGGACCGCCAAGTACTCGAGGATTCGGTCTTTCACCGACTCGAGCCCGTAGTGGTCGTCATCTAACACATCGGCCGCATGTTTGACGTCGAGTTTATCTTCCGTCTCGATGCCCCACGGGAGCGAGGCGATCCAGTCGAGATAGTTGCGGATGACGGCATACTCGGGTGACGTCGCCGGGACGACGTTCAACCGCTCGGCTTCGCGCATGACGTTCTTCCGTGTCGTCTCAGGCAAATCGAGCGCCTCGAGTTTCTCACGGAGACGGTTCGGTTCAGACTCTTGCGACTGGTCGCCGAGCTCTTGCTGAATCGTCTTCATCTGTTCGCGCAAATAGTACTCTTTTTGTGCCTGTTCGATCGTCTTCTTCGTCCGTTCGCGCAACTCTTGCTCGAGCTCGATGATCTCGACCTCGTGCGTCATAATCTCGAGCAGCTCTAAGCCGCGTTTGACGGCGTCCGGTTCTTCGAGCATCGCTTGGCGGATGTCGACGTCGACGTCGAGCTTCGAAGCGATATAGTCGGTCAACGACTCGAGCCGTTCATACATCTCGAAACGACGACGCTCGTCCGGTGACAATCCTTTGATGGACCCGACGAGTTTTCCGAACTGTTCTTTCAATAAGCGCACGAGTGCCGTCCGCTCGACTTCTTCCCCTTCGACGAGTTCAAGTGGCTCGACGTCTGCGAACCAGCCTTCCTTCGTCTCTTCAATCGAGTTGATCTTGACGCGTTCTTTCCCGACCAAGCGGACGCGGACTGTCTCGTTCGACAGCTCGCTCATCTTGGCGATATGGACGCGTGTCCCGATCGCGTACAAGTCTTCCGGTTCAGGTGATTCTTTCCCCGTCTCTTTTTGTGTCACAACAATCAAATCTGTCTCGTGTTCCTTTGCGGCAAGGAGTGCTCGTAGGGAGAGCGGACGCCCCACGTCGATTGTCACTCCGATGAGCGGATACACCACGACTCCACGCAAAGGAAGGATTGGTAATTGTTCCATTACAACGCCTCCTGTGCAAAAAGGCCCAAAACTCGGATGTGCCGAGTGTTTGAGCCTTTTTCGTTCAAAATTATGCTGTCTCTTTATTGTCGCCTGTCTGTTCGACAGTACCATCGCGAAGTACGTATTTCGGACCGGCAAGACCCGTAATCGTTTCATCCGTGATGATGACTTTCTCGATATCGTCGCGCGATGGGACAGTGAACATCACATCGAGCATCATTTCTTCGATAATCGAGCGGAGACCGCGTGCGCCTGTCTTACGTTTGATCGCAAGTTTGGCGATTTCAACCAACGCCTCGTCTGTGAACGAGAGTTCGACATCGTCGAGTTCGAGCATTTTCTCGTACTGACGAACGAGGGCGTTCTTCGGCTTCGTCAAGATCTCGACGAGTGCTTCTTCGTCAAGCGTCGTGAGCGTCGCCATGACCGGTAAACGACCGATGAATTCCGGAATCAATCCGAACTTCTGAAGGTCTTCCGGAAGCGCGCGGGCGAGCAAGTCTTCTTGCGTCAACTCGCGGTTTTCTTGGTCGTTCCCAAATCCGATGACTTTCTTCCCGATGCGGCGTTTGACGACCGCTTCGATGCCAGCGAACGCGCCGCCGACGATGAACAAGATGTTCGTCGTATCGATTTGGATGAACTCTTGATGCGGATGCTTACGTCCACCTTGCGGCGGCACGCTTGCGACCGTACCTTCCAAAATTTTAAGAAGTGCCTGCTGAACGCCTTCACCCGATACGTCACGCGTGATCGATGGGTTTTCCGACTTACGGGCAATCTTATCGATTTCATCGATGTAGATAATCCCTTTTTCAGCCTTCTCGACATCATAGTCAGCCGATTGAATCAACTTGAGCAAGATGTTCTCGACGTCTTCCCCGACGTAACCGGCTTCCGTCAAGCTCGTCGCGTCCGCGATTGCGAACGGGACGTTCAAGACGCGAGCCATCGTCTGAGCGAGAAGCGTCTTACCGCTACCCGTTGGTCCAATCATGACGATGTTCGACTTCGAAAGTTCGACATCATCAGAACGGCCACCGGCGTTGATGCGTTTATAGTGGTTATAGACAGCTACTGAAAGCGCACGTTTGGCGCGGTCTTGACCAATGACATAATCGTCTAGGATGTTACGAATCTCTTGTGGTTTTGGAATGTCTTTAAATTCAACTTCTTCCTCCACACCGAGCTCTTCCTCAACGATTTCATTGCAAAGTTCGATACATTCGTCACAAATGTATACGCCAGGACCGGCGACTAATTTACGGACTTGTTCTTGCGATTTTCCGCAAAACGAGCACTTGAGTTGCCCCTTTTCCTCGTTAAATTTGAACATTCGGTACACCCCTTCTAAATGAAAATGGATGTAAGTGCGATAAATCGCCTATTTGTATTCCCAGGTGCGCATGCACCGTGAAAAGACATTTACATCTCTGCGTTGCAATAATTGTAGCATGAACAAATCACTTCATCAAAGATAAACACATGCAAAGTGTCGTGACGAAAAAAAGGACGACTGCTAGGCAGCCGTCCTTCTGTCATCCGATTACTTCGCTTTCCCGTTTTCAACGAGAACGTCGATCGCTTTACGGAATTTGAGGTCACCTTTAAGTGTCTCGATTCCGCCTTGTGGCGCGAGCATCGTGCGGAGTTGATCCGGTGCGATGTTGTAAAGTTTAGACATTTCTTCGAGTTCTTTCTCAGCATCTTCGTCAGACACTTCGATCGCTTCTTTCTCAGCGATTGCTTTCAAGACGAGACGAGCTTTAACGCGCTCTTCAGCTTGCTCTTTCATCTCTTCGCGCATCGCTTCTTCAGTCGTTCCAGTAAGCTGGAAGTACATGTCGAGGTCGATTCCTTGTGAAGAAACACGTGTGCCGAACTCTTGAACCATGCGATCTACTTCTTGGTCAACGAGTACTGCAGGTACGTCGATTGTTGCGTTAGCTGTTGCTTGCTCGACGAGTTGGTCGCGCATTGTGCCTTCCGCTTCTTGTTTCTTCGCAGTTTCTAAACGCTCACGGATTTTCGCTTTCAACTCGTCGAGTGATGAAACTGACTCGTCGATGTCTTTTGCGAACTCGTCGTCGAGCTCAGGAACTTGCTTCGCTTTGACTTCGTGAAGTTTGACTTTGAATGTCGCTGGTTTACCCGCCAAGTTATCAGCGTGGTACTCTTCAGGGAATGTTACTTCAACGTCTTTTTCTTCGCCAGCCGTCAAGCCGACCATTTGCTCTTCGAATCCAGGGATGAATTGGCCTGAACCGATTTCGAGCGTGTAGTTTTCAGCCGTGCCGCCTTCGAATTGCTCTCCGTCAGCGAAACCTGCGAAATCAAAGACAGCTGTATCGCCGTTTTCGATTGCGCCTTCTTTGACAGCAAGCTCTGCGCCTTGCTGTTGAAGCGCGTCAAGTTCAGCTGCAACTTCTTCGTCAGTGACTGTTGTTTCAACAGCTTCGTACTCGAGACCTTTGTATTCGCCAAGCTCAGCTTCTGGCTCAACGACGAACGTTACTTTGAACGTTACAGGTTTGCCTTTTTCGAGCGTGCCGTCTACATCGATGTTTTCGAGAGCGATTGGTTCGAAACCAGCTTCCTCGACCGCACCTTGAACTGTGTCACGGTAGAGGATATCGAGCGCATCTTGATAGAGTGCTTCTTCTCCGTACATTTTGTTGAACATTGGGCGTGGCAATTTCCCTTTACGGAAGCCAGGCACGTTCAAAGTTTTGACGACATCTTTGAATGCGGCGTCGACTGCTTTATCAAAAGCTTCTGCAGGTGCTTCGTACGTGAGTACGCCTTGGCTACCTGATGTTTTTTCCCATTTTGCTGTCATGCTAAGTCCCTCCAACAATTCGTTTATACGTACAAGAATGTACAACAATCCGTATTATAGCATAAATCCGGCGACTGCACACAAGGATTTAGTCTAGAAACGCCTCGGTGAAACGCATGTCCGCCTCGAGGATTTCCGCTGCCAAGCCGTCAGTTTCCTCGTGTTGCAAGATGGCCGTTTTCGCCTGTCCGAGTGCCGCCTCCACGTCAGACGCTTCTCGCGGTGTGAACGGGTAGTGCGTGTACATGTAATTCATAAGCAGTTGTGTCGCAATCTCGTCACCGTACACGACCCGCTGCAATTGATTGGTCATCGCTTCCCACGCTTGCGTATGCACGGTCGCCTCGTCTTGCGTCAATCGGTGCCGTGTCCCGAGATCGGTCCATTCGATGACCGGCAACTCGTCGAACGCTTTTTGGAGCACGATCAACTTCATCAACTTTGGACGTTCCGCGACGAGGAGCTCTTTCAAGACGTTGTCGAGGACATCGTCGATATTGAAATGGACGTGTTCAAGCGTCTCGATCTGTTCGCCGATTCCGCCTCGATGAAGGATTCGCTTCACTTTGGCAATCGCGGCCGGGAACTCGGTCAACTTCAACACTTGCAGTACTTGATGCGCTTGTGTGTTGACGTGATCGGTCTTCTCTTGCCATTCGAGATAGAGATTGATCCAATGGGCCGCCTCGAACGGTTGGTCACGCATGATGTAATACTGGGCGATTTGAAGCCCGCCGGCTGCAGGTTCTTCTGCGACCGTCATCTGAGTCGTGACGAGTTCTTCGAGTTTCTCAAGCGTCTCCGGTTCTTCCGGACGTTCCATCAGACATTGGAATAGTTCCATGAAAACAAAGGGATCACCGGGCACTGCCTCATACCAATCCCACAGAATCGGTTCGACCCGTTGCCGTTCTCCGGCCGTGTCCGCCTCTTGAATCATCTTCTGAAGCCGCGACCAGTTCCCAGGAAACGGGTACGCTTTCTCTTTTGCCATCTCTCCACACCCTTTCCATTCATCTCCATCTTCCGTTAGGAATCGATTCGTTGTCAATCAATACCCCGAAAAACGAAAAAAGAGACAACCTCCGTGGAGGCTATCTCTATTTTAAATGGAAGTGTCCCAAGAGGGATTCGAACCCCCGACCGACGCCTTAGCTTACCACCATGGCTTTCGCCACCAACGTGTGTTGTTTGTAGTCTGGACTATATCTTCACCATTTCAGGTGCGACACGTGTAGTCTCTACGGAACCTCACGAGCAAACTGCTCCTTCAATGGCTCTACCTCTAAAGGATGACCTTTAGTCCTTCGAACCACCTTGTCCTCGAAAGGAAATAAGTTTCCTCGGTATTACCATCAGCATGATCTGTTAAGGCTTCACCGATATAGTGTCGTCCACTCTATAGGTTGCTGTTTCCCTATAAAGGCTCCTATTTGTCTTGAAGGGCGTTGCTCTATCCAGCTGAGCTATTGGGACATTGACAAGAAAACTATAATAGAAAAATGGTTTGCTGTCAATTCCTTCTTTTCATTCCGTCACAGCTTTCCGCTCACATCGAGATCCTCGACGGCTGAACCGTCCTCAGACCGATAAAAGCGGACCGTGGCCTGCCCGTTTTCGAGATCCATCAGTACATACGTTTTGTCACTCCGTCCGCGCGGCATCCGAATCGAGCCCGGGTTCACATAGAGCACCCCGTCCTCAATCAACGCTCCGGCGACGTGCGAATGGCCGAACAAGACGACGTTCGCCCCGACCTCTTCGGCCCGATAACGCAACCGGTTCAAGTCGTACTTCACGTCGTGGTGATGGCCGTGGACGATGAGAATCGTGCCTTCAGCCGTCTCCTCGATTCGCTCGAGCGGCAAGTCGCCACCGAAGTCGCAATTGCCGCGCACGGTGTGGTACGGGAGCAGGTGCTCGTCGACGAGCGCGAGTTGCGAGTCACCACAATGATACGCGTCGTCGATTTCTTGTTCGTGCCGATTAAAGATGATCGATAGTTCTTCTGTCAATCCGTGACTGTCACTGACTACGAGAAAACGCATACGGGTCACCCTTTCATGAACGGAATGATTTCTGCCTCTAACTTTCGTAGTGCTTGACCGCGGTGACTGACCGCCGCCTTTTCGTCGCGTTCAAGTTCTGCTGCCGTCTTATGGAGCGACGGGACGATGAAGAGCGGGTCATAACCGAAACCGTTCTCCCCGTGCGGCGCATAGCCGATCGTCCCTTCGATCGTTCCGCGTACCGTCAACGTCTCCCCGGACGGTTTGGCCAAACAGAGGGCACAAATAAAGCGTGCCGTCCGGTTGGTCGCCCCGTTCAACTTCTCGAGCAAGAGGGCGTTGTTCGCCTCATCCGATTTTTCAGGTCCGGCGAAGCGGGCCGAATGGACACCCGGTGCCCCGTCGAGCGCGTCGACTTCGAGCCCCGAGTCGTCAGCGAGGACAGCATGGCCGAAGTAGCGGGCCGCCTCCGTCGCCTTCAGCTCGGCGTTCGCTTCGAACGTCGTGCCCGTCTCGTCCGTCTCAGGTGCGTCCGGATAGTCAAGCAACGATTCGACCTCGAAGCCGAGCGGCGTGAGCATCCCTTCGATTTCGACGACTTTTCCTTTATTGCGTGTTGCGACGATGAGTTTCATGTTGTCTCCTCCAATTGTTCCCCGACATACCACCACGAGGCGCCGAGCGCGTCTTCGGCCGCTTTGAATAACGTCTCGATCCCGCTCTGGGCCATGTGGAGCATCTCGTTCATCTCGAGCAACGTGAACGTTGCTTCTTCCCCTGTCCCTTGCACTTCGACGAAGCGTCCGCTCGCCGTCATGACGACGTTCATGTCGACCTCGGCCGCGGCGTCTTCTTCGTAGTTCAAGTCAAGGAGCAATTCGTCGGTCCGTCCGACCGAGATGGCCGCGACGCCTTCTTTAATCGGCGTGTCGTCAAGCTTGCCTTGACGGATGAGCGCATCGACCGCGAGGACGAGGGCACAGAAGCCGCCCGTAATCGAGGCCGTGCGCGTACCACCGTCCGCTTGGATGACGTCACAGTCAATCCAAATCGTCCGTTCACCGAGTCGTTCCAAATCGACGACCGAGCGGAGCGAGCGGGAAATCAAACGCTGAATCTCCATCGTACGGCCCGACTGTTTCCCTCGGACCGATTCACGGACCGTACGGTTGCCGGTCGCGCGTGGGAGCATGGCATACTCGGCGTTAATCCAACCTTGCTTCTTGCCGCGCAAGAAGTTCGGGACACGTTCTTCGACGGTCGCCGTACAGATGACTTTCGTGTCCCCGATCGAGATGAGGATCGATCCTTCCGCATGCTTGTTTACATGGGGAACGATTTCGACGGGCCGGAGCTCGTCATGGTTTCGTTCGTTACGCATCGACACCGGACACCTCTACTTTCTCCGCTCTCACGGGCTGACCGAGCCACTCTGTCGCGAGTCGGTCAAAGATGACGACGTCCCCCGTCGCATAAAACTGATGCGCCGGGACCGTGTCGAGGTCGTTCTCAAGCTCTTTGAAATCAAGGATGGCCGCCACTTCGAGCGCCGTCTCGTCACCAGATGAAATCAAATGAACGTCCGGTCCGACGACGTCTTGAATGACCGGAGCGAGCAGCGGATAATGCGTGCACCCGAGGATGAGCGTATCCATCTCGGAAGACTGGAGCGGGCGGATCGTCTCAGCGACGATGGCGCGGACACGTTCCCCGTCAAGTTCACCGGCTTCGACGAGCGGTACGAACGGCGGACAGGCGAGCGAATACACATCGATCTCGCCGGCCACGTGCCGGAGTGCCGTCTCGTACGAGTTGCTCTCAATCGTCATCTTCGTGCCGATGACGCCGATATGTTTATTGCGCGTCCCTTTGACGGCCGCGCGGGCACCCGGATCGATGACACCGATGACCGGGATGTTGAGGCGTTTGCGCGCCTCTTTCAAGACGACCGCTGTCGCCGTGTTGCAGGCGATGACGATCATCTTCACGTTCTTGCTTAACAGGAACTCAATCAGTTCCCACGTATAGGCTTCAATCTCATCGTGCGGGCGCGGGCCATACGGGCACCGTTCCGTGTCGCCGATATAGATTATTTCTTCTTTCGGTAGTTGGCGCATCAGTTCTTTGACCACCGTCAAGCCGCCAACTCCTGAATCGAGTACTCCAATCGCTCGTTTCATAATCATCACTTCCATTCCCATCTATCTTACCAAAAAAGCCGATTCTGAAAAAGAAACGGTCTCGTGACAAACAAAAAAGACGAGGTAGCCGATTGGCCGCCTCGTCCGTCGCTCAATTACTGAGCAAGACCTTCGCTTGTGAGCATGTCAGAAAGCGTGTTAACCGCTTCTTCTGCATCGTCACCAGCTGCAGTGATTTTGATTGTAGAATCTTTTGCGATTCCGAGTGAAAGAACACCCATGATCGACTTGAGGTTTACTGTTTTACCGTTGTACTCAAGGTTGATATCTGATTGGAACTTAGAAGCTGTGTTAACCAACTGTGTAGCTGGACGAGCGTGAATTCCTGAATCTGCAACGACTGTGAACGTTTTTTCCATGACGTGATAGTCTCCCTTCAAATTTCAATTCTACAGGTGAACCTGCAGAATAATTGTTTGTGAACTCATTATCAAATGATAGCGGATTCGCAAAAATTCTGCAAGCGATTTTTATATTCTGGAGTCCATTCGGTCGGACGACCGGATTTCGACAAGTGCACGAGGCTCGTACGCCCCGCGAACATGAGCTGTTCTCCATCATATGCCCCGTAATGAATATCACATGAAGTGTTTCCGACCGTCAAGACATTGGCATACACCTTGATCGATTGGCGCGGCATCACCTGGCGGACATAGTCGCACTGGGCGTCCGCCACGACGACGAACCCCTCTTTCAACGAGAACCCTGTCGCTTCAAGCAACTCGATCCGTGCATCCTCGAAATAGATGAACGGGATCGTGTTATTCATATGGCCGTACGGGTCGCACTCCGAAAATCGGACTTTGACGTCTAGCGCGACCCCTGCTCTGACACGTGTTTCCCAATCGGCTTCCCGGAAGTACTTCGTCATCCGTAACCCTTACGCCTCGACCGCAGAACCAGTGCGGCCTTTGTCGCTACCGAAGAACGATTTGAACGAGTGAAGCGTCGTCTGACGGTTCATCGCAGCGATTGACGTCGTGAGCGGAATGCCTTTCGGACAAACTTCGACACAGTTTTGTGCGTTTCCGCACTGTGCGAGGCCGCCGTCTTCCATGAGCGCTTCCAAACGGTCTTCCGCGTGGAAGGCGCCGGTCGGATGCGAGTTGAAGAGACGGACTTGCGAGATGGCAGCCGGTCCGATGAAGTTCGATTTGTCGTTGACGTTCGGGCATGCCTCGAGGCAGACACCGCACGTCATACATTTCGATAGTTCATACGCCCATTGACGCTTGTTCTCTGGCATCCGTGGTCCTGGTCCGAGATCGTACGTCCCGTCAATCGGAACCCAAGCCTTCACTTTTTTCAACGCGTCGAACATACGCTGACGGTCGACTTGAAGGTCACGGACGACCGGGAACGTCTTCATCGGAGCAAGACGGATCGGTTGCTCGAGTTTATCGACGAGTGCCGTACACGATTGGCGCGGCTTGCCGTTGATGATCATCGAACAAGCGCCACACACTTCCTCGAGACAGTTCATGTCCCAGTTGATTGGTGTCGTCTTGTCCCCGTTCGCGTTGACCGGGTTTCGGCGGATTTCCATCAGTGCCGAGATAACGTTCATATTCGGACGGTACGGGACGGTGAACTCTTCCGTATAGGTCGGTTGATCCGGCCCGTCCTGACGTTCAATGATAAAACGAATGTCTTTTTGATCTGCTTGCATCGGCGTCGTCATTTCGTCTTCGCCCCTTTCTTCGAGTAATCCCGTTTACGTGGCGGGATTAACGAAACGTCGATCTCTTCAAACGAGATATCGACTTCCCCATTGTCGTAACGTGCCATCGTCGTCTTCATGAAGCGCTCGTCATCACGTTCCGGGAAGTCCGGCTTGTAATGCGCCCCACGGCTCTCATCGCGTTTCAAGGCGCCAAGTGTGATGACGCGTGCGAGGTCGAGCATGTGGTCGAGCTGTCGGATGAACGATGCCCCTTGGTTGCTCCAGCGGGCCGTATCGGTCGCGGAGATGTTGTTATAGCGTTCACGAAGTTCACGGAGTTTGAGATCCGTCGCTTCGAGTTTATCGTTGTAACGAACGACCGTGACGTTGTCGGTCATGAGTTCGCCGAGCTCACGGTGGATTTGATACGCGTTTTCCGTACCGTCCATCGCGAGGATGTCGTTGAACCGCTCGATTTCTTCACGTTCGTTGAAGTTGAAGAGTGCTTCTGGCACGCTCTCTGTCACTTGGTCGAGACCACGCATGTAATGAACGGCCGCAGGACCGGCTTCCATCCCGCCGTATACAGCCGAGAGGAGCGAGTTGGCACCGAGACGGTTGGCACCGTGCATCGAGTAATCGCACTCACCGGCAGCGAATAGCCCTGGGATGTTCGTCATCTGGTCGTAATCGACCCAGAGTCCGCCCATCGAATAGTGAACGGCCGGGAAAATCTTCATCGGGACTTTCCGTGGGTCGTCGCCGACGAACTTCTCGTAAATCTCAAGGATGCCGCCGAGTTTGATGTCGAGCTCTTTCGAGTCTTTATGCGACAAGTCGAGGTACACCATGTTTTCGCCGTTGACGCCGAGCTTCTGGTTGACGCAGACGTCGAAGATCTCACGCGTCGCGATATCACGCGGCACGAGGTTTCCGTAGGCCGGATACTTCTCTTCAAGGAAGTACCATGGTTTGCCGTCTTTATACGTCCATACACGTCCGCCTTCACCACGTGCCGACTCACTCATGAGACGAAGCTTGTCGTCCCCTGGGATCGCCGTCGGGTGGATTTGGATGAACTCGCCGTTCGCGTAGACCGCGCCTTGACGGTAAACCGCTCCAGCCGCTTGGCCGGTGTTGATGACCGAGTTCGTCGATTTACCGAAGATGACTCCTGGGCCACCTGTCGCAAGGATGACCGCATCCGATGGGAACGCTTTAATTTCCATCGAGCGTAAATCCTGACAGACCGCACCACGGCATACGCCTGATTCATCGATGATGGCCCGGAGGAACTCCCAGCCTTCATACTTCTCGACGAGCCCTTGCGCCTCATAGCGACGGACCTGCTCGTCTAGCGCGTAAAGAAGCTGTTGCCCTGTCGTCGCACCGGCGTAAGCCGTGCGGTGATGGAGCGTGCCGCCGAAACGTCGGAAGTCGAGAAGACCTTCCGGCGTCCGGTTGAACATGACGCCCATCCGGTCGAACATGTGGATGATTTTCGGTGCCGCTTCCGCCATCTTTTGGACTGGCGGTTGGTTGGCGAGGAAGTCGCCCCCATAGACCGTATCATCAAAGTGTTGCCAAGGAGAATCCCCTTCCCCTTTCGTGTTGACGGCACCGTTGATGCCGCCTTGTGCACAAACTGAATGTGAACGCTTGACCGGTACAAGCGAGAATAGTTTTACCGGAACACCCATCTCAGCCGACTTGATTGTCGCCATGAGTCCAGCTAGACCGCCACCGATGACGATCAAACTTTGATTTGCCATGTACTTTTCCCCCTATTACAAGATGCCAGCGAACGTCAAGATTGAACGGATGCCGACAAAAGATAGTGCCAAGAAGACCGCGCCTGAGACGTAGCTCATGAAGCGCTGTGAACGAGGCGACTGTGTGATCCCCCACGTGATGGCAAACGACCAGAGACCGTTCGCGAAGTGGAACGTAGCCGAGAGGATCCCGACTATGTAGAAGATAAGCATGAGCGGATTGTCGACGATGTTTTGCATCATCTCCGCATTCACTTCAACGCCACGCAACTTCGCCAAGCGCGTTTCCCAAACGTGCCATGCGATGAAGATGACGAGGAAGACGCCCGTGAAGCGTTGGAGCATGTACATCCAGTTACGGGCGTATGAGTAACGGTTCGTGTTAATCGAACCGAGGAACGCATAATACACGCCATACACGCCGTGGAAAATCATCGGCAAAGCGATGATGGTGACTTCAAGGAAGTACAAGTACGGTAAGCTCTCCATGAATTTTGCTGCCTTGTTAAACGATTCCACCCCATCGACGATATAGTAGTTGACCGACAAGTGGACGATCAAAAACAGGCCGATTGGGATGACCCCAAGTAGCGAATGGACTTTACGACTGAAATAGTCACGCTGCGAAGCCATTCTAGTTCCCCCTTTGTACGAGCCCTTGGCTCGTTTTGTAAATAAAAGCGTTTTCAAATGTAAATATAGCTTTCTGTCTCCTATTCTACTCTTGTGAATTTTGTATGACAAGACAACCTGACCGATTTGTGACACATTCTTTTGCAAAATACCCGGTGACCAAAAGCCGATTCGTCGTTATAATGGTATAGAGAGATTGGAGTGATGGAAGAAGATGGAAACGATGAGCCAACCCACTTTCGCGATCGAACTGTTGCGCGATTATGTGTTGACGGATTTGCTTGGGGACGATTACGCCCAAGTCATCTATTGGTCGGGTAAACGGGTCGCACGCAAGTTCCCGGTCATGCCCAATGAGGAACTGAGCGCCTTCTTTAGTGAGGCCGGCTGGGGAGATTTGACGCTGCTGAAAGAAAAAGGAAATAAATTCTTGTTCGAGCTCACGCCCCCACCCGCGACCCAAGAAAAGGCGACGGGCTACTTCCAGCTCGAGGCTGGCTTTTTAGCCGAACAGATTGCGGGTCGTTTCCAATGCGTCGCCGAAGGATATGCCGACGTGACGCGCAAGGCCGTCCACATCACCGTCCAACTAGACCGAAAAGATACGTATGAATGACGAAGAGCCGATGCGATTTTTACACCGCATCGGCTCTTTCTTTTTGAGTTAATCCTCTAACTCATCCATCTCTTCATACGGAAAGAGACGCTCATTGGCAAAGATATAAAAGTCGATGAGTTCCGACCTTGAGAACGTACTGTCTTCTCCCGCATACGCCGCTGCCGCTTTTTGAATGACATGCAGGAGATCAGTCGGAATCGATTGTCGCTTTGCCCAATCGAGCACTTCTCGTTTGGCGAGCACACGTCCATCTATCTCATAGGCCATCACCCGCACGAGATTCAGTACGCTATACACGGGATGATTCTCGAGCGAGCTGAAGCAATCCAACGCGTCGCCCTTGATTGCTTCTCGGTAATGTCCATCCTCAAACCCGAGCAACAACTCATGCATCGGAGCCCCGAACAAGACACGGCCCCGCTCCATAATGACTTTAAGATGGGCGGCCACATCCGGATCCGTCATTCCGCGTTGCTCATGGAGCAGTTCATCGATTGACATTTCTTCTAACCGCATGCGCCACTGCTCACTATAATGAAACTCGAACGGACTCGGATGGACCCATTCTTGTAACGCTCGTTCCGTCAGCACGGTCAGCTCGAGCGGATAAGGCTGCGTCGAAGTCTCCAGGCACAGTCGCATCAAACCGAGCCGTTCCTCGTCCGACAGGTCTCGGTCGCTCACGAACAGTAAATCGACGTCGCTCTGTCGCGGATGAAAGCCTCCCATCGTCAAAGACCCGTGCACGTACGCATGTCGAATCGCGTCGGTCACGTCCGCCAAGTCACGCACGAACTGTTCAATAAAAGGTGATGTCTCGTCTGGAAAATCGGCTAACGCGTCTCGGTTCATTCGTCGGTCTCCTCATGGACGTATTGGATTACGGTCTCGGCCAACTTCTCCGGCAGGCCTGCTTCCTTCAACTGTTCGAGCGAGGCGAGACGGATTTGCTTCATCGACCCGAAATGACGAATCAATTGCTGGCGTCGCTTCGGTCCGACGCCCGGGATGTCGTCGAGCACCGACCGCGTCATCTTCTTCGTCCGCAAACTGCGGTGGAACGTGATGGCGAAGCGGTGGACCTCGTCTTGCATGCGTTGCAACAGATAGAACGCGCTCGAGCGTGAGTTCAATTCGATGACCCCACCGCCTTCCCCGAACAAGAGCTGGCTCGTCCGGTGACGGTCATCTTTCTTCAACGAGCCGACGGGCACGTCGAGCCCGAACTCGTTCTGTAGGACGTCGAGGGCGGCGTTCAATTGCCCGATGCCCCCGTCAATCAACAGCAGGTCCGGCAGACGTTTCTCTTCCGTCAACAGACGGCGGAATCGACGGCGGACGACCTCTCGCATCGTCTCATAGTCGTCCGGTCCTTGGACGGTACGAATCTTGTATTTCCGGTATTCCTTCTTGAGCGGCTTGCCATCCTCGAAGACGACGAGCGCCGAGACGGCGTCCGCTCCCTGGATGTTGGCGTTGTCGATGATGTCGACGCGCGACAAGTTCGGGATGCCGATCGCTTCGCCGAGTTCACGCATCGCCATGAGCGTCCGCTCCTCGTCCCGTGCCAACAACTCGAACTTCTCGTTCAAGGCGATCCCTGCATTTTTCGTCGCCAAGTCGAGCAATTGCCGTTTCGCGCCCCGTTTCGGTTGCATCACTTTCGTGCCGATCGCCTCGTTCAACAAGTCGATACGGACGATCTCTGGGACGAGCACTTCCTTCGGCACGACGTTCTGCTCATAGAACTGGACGATGAAACTCTCGAGTTCTTCGGACGGTTCTCCGTGGAGTGGGAACAACGACACGTCGCGTTCGATCATCTTGCCGCCCCGCATATAGAACACTTGGACGCACATCCAGCCTCGGTCGAGTGTATAGCCGAAGACGTCGCGCGCCGTCGGGTCGGCCGTAATCATGTTCTGTTTGTTCATAATCGATTCGACGGCCCGGATTTGGTCCCGGAGTTCGGCCGCCCGTTCGAATTGCATATCCTCGGCCGCCTTGCCCATGTCGACCTGGAGCTTGGCAAGCGTCTCGCTCGTCTCTCCGTTCAGGAAGCGACGAATCTCTTGGACAATCTCTTTTTGCTCGTCCGTGTCGATGGCAAGCTCACACGGTCCGAGGCACTGGCCGATGTGGTAATACAGACAGAGCTTGCGCGGCATCGGTTGGCATTTCCGGAGCGGATACAGCTTGTCGAGCAGCCGCTTCGTCTCGTTGGCGGCATAGGCGTTCGGATACGGGCCAAAATAGAAGCCGCCGTCCCGCTTCAACTTCCGCGTCGTGAGCAGCCGTGGATACGGCTCGTTCGTAATTTTGATATACGGGTACGACTTGTCATCCTTCAAGCGAATGTTATATTTCGGGTCGTGCTTTTTGATGAGCGTCATCTCGAGCAAGAGTGCCTCGAGCTCGCTCGCCGTGACGATATATTCGAAGTCGCGAATCTCGGCCACGAGGCGCATCGTCTTGATGTCGTGCGCCCCGGTGAAATACGACCGGACCCGGTTCTTCAGATTTTTCGCTTTCCCGACGTAAATGATTTCCCCGTACTCGTTCTTATGCAAGTAACAGCCGGGCTCGTCCGGGAGGAGCGCCAATTTATGTTTAATGTGGTCAGAATGACTCAAATTCAATCACCTCAGTTTAGGTTCCTTCCAGACGGGAAAAAAATTGATGAAGTCTCAGAGGGAGGGTTTTGGAATGAAACGGTACGATGTCATCATCATCGGCAGCGGCTCGGCAGCGAGCCAAGCCGCCAGCGTGTTACGTGACGCCGGTAAACAAATTGCGATTGTCGAGAATTGGACGTTCGGCGGGACGTGCCCGCAGCGCGGGTGTGACCCGAAAAAAATGCTCGCGGAAGGAGCCGAGCTGATTGCCCGGGCCGAACGAATGAAACCGCTCGGTGTGACCGGCGAACTCAAGCTCGACTGGCACGCCTTCAAACATCGTGTCGACGAGTACCGCTTTGCCGTCCCGACGACGAAGATGCATCATTGGCAAGAACACGGCATCGATTTGTTCGAAGGCGAACCACATTTCATCGACGAAGACTCGATTGTCATCGAAGGACATGAAATCTCGGCGCATCAATTCTTGATCGCATCGGGGCAAATCCCGCGTCCACTCGACATTCCCGGCGGAGACGCTGCCATCACGAGCAACGACGTCTTCGACCTTGAGGTGTTACCGCAACACGTCATCATCGTCGGAGCCGGTTATATCGCCTTCGAGTTCGCCCATATTCTGCGCCGGTTCGGATGTGACGTGACGCTCCTCGTCCGGTCGCGGGCGTTGAAGCCGTTCGACCGTAAAGTCGTCAAACGGCTTGTCGATGAGACGATTCAAATCGGGATCGATGTCCGCTATGGAATCGAACCGGTCGACATCAATGGCGACGTCGTGACGCTATCAGATGACTCTACCCTTGTAGGACTCGTGCTTAACGCCACCGGGCGGATTCCGAGCATCGAGCGACTTCGGTTGGATGCGGCCGGCATCGAGTCCGACCACGGCGGCGTCTTGGTCAACGAGTTTCTCCAGACGACGAATCCGAACGTCTATGCGGCCGGAGACGTCGCCAAGAGCCGCAACCCGGCCCTCACCCCGTTCGCCGGACAGGAAGGCCGCATCGCCGCGCTCAACCTGCTCCGCAACAACACGCGTCCGCTCCCCGAGCGTCCCGCCCCGACGGTCGTCTTCACGACACCACCGATTGCCAAAGTCGGGCTGACGGTCGACGAGGCCAAGGCGCAAGGGATTGACTATGAATGTAAAGACAACGACTTGGCCCATTTCTTGACGTATGAGCGGATCAACGACACGACGGCGTTCTCCCGCATCTTGCTCAGCAAAGACGGTCATGTGCTCGGCGCCCACTTGATTGGGCAACACGCGCCGGAACTGATCAACTTGTTCTCATTCATTATACAAAACAATATGACCCATCAACACGTCAAACACTTGGAGTTCGCGTATCCGACGTCCGCGTCCGATATTTCGTACCTCATCTAAAAAAGGCTCTTCCATCGTGCGATGGAAGAGCCTTTCGTCATTCGATTCCTTTATCCTTATCTTCTTGCAAGGCGTCCTGGAGCGATTTGTCCCAGAGCTTGACCCCTTGGGCGTGAGCCGCCCGAGCAATCAAGTGTCCGCCGACCGGAGCCGTCAACAAGACGAAGAACAAGCCGAGCAGGAGTCGTGCGTCAAAGATGCGCTGGTCGACCCAGACGTGCAGGAGCGCCGCGAACAAGACGAACATGACGCCGAGCGTCGCACTCTTCGAGGCCGCATGGGCCCGCGAGTAGATGTCCGGCAGCCGGATGAGACCGATGGCCGCGACGACGGTGAAGAATACCCCGATGATTGTGAAGACACCGGTCAAAATGTCATAAATCATTGTTGCGGTCATGTTGGATGATCTCTCCCTTCTCAAGGAATTTCGAGAACGCCACCGTTCCGATAAAGGCTAAAATCCCGAGCAAGAGGATGACTTCGAAAAACATCGTCGTGTCGAGTAGAATCGACAACAGCGAGACGACGGAAATCAAACCGATTCCGATCGAGTCGAGCGCAATCACACGGTCAGCCGTCGTCGGTCCTTTGACGACCCGATACAGCATGCCGAGCATGGCGAGCACGAGGATGGCGAGCGCCACGTAAATAATAATATCTAACATTAGCTGGTCGCCTCCTTAATCTTCGTCTCAAAGTTATCGTGAATGCCTTGCTTGAGCGACTCTTTATCCGGCATATGGAGCGCATGGATATAGAGCGTCTTATTGTCGTCCGACACTTGGACGACGAGCGTCCCTGGTGTCAGGGTGATGAGCATCGACAGCCAACTGACCTTCCAACCGGCATCGAGCTCGGTATGGTACCGGAAGATGCCTGGTTGGATTTTCAGTTTCGGGCTGAGGACGAGCCGGAGCACCTCGACGTTGGCGAGGACAAGCTCTCGACAGAAAATCAACAACAGTTTAAGCAGTTTCAAGACGCGGATGAAATAGAAATCCGTATTCTTGAAGAAGCGGCGCATCATGAAGATGACGAGTAATCCGAGCAAATAGCCGATGAGAAATCCGCTCGTCGTGAACGTACCCGTGAAGAACATCCAAATGAACGCCAGGAAAAAGTTGATGAGTAGTTGGTAAGCCATCTCTAAATCACTCCTTAATCACGGCATCGATATAGATTTCGGGTTGCACGAGCGGTTCAATTGCCTGGGTAATGAACGGATGCATCGCCTCGGCGCCGAACCCGTAAGCCACGGCGACGGCGACGAGCAAGAACGTCGGCACGATGAGTTTCTTCATGTGCGGAACGAGCGGACCGTCGTAGGCACGCTTCTCTTCTCCCCAGAATCCGTACAAGAAGATTTTGATGACGGAGAAGAGGACGAACAAACTCGACAGCAAGATGAGGAGCGGTCCGAACAGGCTGCCCTCGGCGACCCCACCTTGAACGATTAACAGTTTCCCGAAGAATCCGCTAAGCGGCGGAATCCCGGCGAGCGACAAGGCGGCGATGAAGAACGTCCAGCCGAACAGCGGGAACCGGGTAATCAAGCCACCCATGTCGCGTAACTGACCAGACTTGGTGATGCCGATCATCATGCCGACGAGCATGAACAGGGCGGCCTTGATCAACATGTCATGAATCAAGTAGTAAAGCGCCCCTTCGAGCGACGTCTGCGTGTTGAGCGCAATCCCATAGAGAATCACGCCGACTGCGATCATGATGTTGTAGATGATGATCAATTTGACGTCATTATAGGCGATGGCGCCAATCATCCCGATGACGATTGTCAACACGGCGAGAATAATCAAGAAGTTCTGCGTGAACGACCCGACATCAAACAGGAGCGTGTATGTCCGCAAAATCGAGTATACCCCTACTTTCGTCAGAAGCGCCCCGAACATAGCGAGGATTGGCGTCGGTGCCACGACATACGAGCCCGGGAGCCAGTAGTGTAACGGTACGAGTGCACCCTTTAAACCGAAGACAATCATGAACAATACCCCGATGACGACGAGAACGGATTGATTCTCGACGAGCGGAATCTTCTGCGCGAGGTCAGCCAAGCTGAGCGTGCCGACCGTTCCGTAAAGTAGCGCGACGGCCATGACGAACAACGCCGAGGCGATGACGTTCACGAGCAAGTACTTGATTGACTCGCGAAGTTGGACCCCTTTCCCGCCGAGGACGATCAAAACGTATGACGAGATGAGGAACACTTCGAAGAAGACGAACAAGTTGAAGATATCGCCTGTCGTGAAGGCACCGTTCACCCCGACGAGGAGGAACAGCATCGCGACATAGACGTAGTTCGACTCATACGCGTCCGAGAAGTAATGGGTCGCGAACCAGACGATGAAGAAGACGATCAACGTCGACGTGGCGACGAGCAATGCCGACAGCATGTCCGAGACGAGCGTGATCCCGAACGGTGCCGGCCAGTTTCCTAAGTTGACGGTCAAGATGCCGTCCTGTGACACGGTGAAGATCAGCAGCACCGTCACTGCGAACGTTACAAGTAAAGCCCCGAGTGCCACTCCGCGTTGCAGACGAATCTGCTTCGGCGCGAAGAGGAGGATGATGGCCGCAAGCGCCGGGATGACAATCGGAAAGATCGGTAAGTTAATCATTCGATTCCGTTCCTTTCATTTCCTCAATATTATCCGTATTTAGTTCTTGATAGGCCCGATACGCGAGCACTAGGAAGAACGCGGTCACCCCGAAGCTGATGACGATGGCCGTCAAGACGAGCGCTTGCGGGAGCGGATCGGTATATTCCGTCACCCCGTCGACGAGGACTGGTGCCGCTCCGGTTTTCAATCCGCCCATCGTCAAGACGAGTAAGTGGGCGGCGTGACTGAGCAGGCCGGTGCCGATGATGATGCGCAACAAACTCTTTGAGAGAATCATATAGACAGCGCTCATCGTCAAGACACCGATGATGATGCTAACGAAGATTTCCATTATTCACTCTCTCCAATCGTTTGAATGATCGTCATCGTCACACCGATGACCACAAGGTAAACACCAAGGTCGAAGGCAATCGCCGTGTGAAGCGTCTGTTCGCCTAAGAGCGGCAAGTCAAACTTACCATACGCATGCGTAAGGAACGGACGGTCCCAGAAGATGCTGTGAAGCGACGTCAGTAACGCGATGGCGAGACCGAGCGCCGTCATCTTGCGATAGTCGAACGGAAGCACGTCGGCGAGCGTCTTCGAATCAAAGGCAAGGAGCAATAATACGAGTGCCGCCGCCGTCATCAAACCACCGATGAAGCCTCCGCCCGGCGAATAGTGCCCGGCGAAGAAGAGATTGATTGAGAACACGATGATGATGAAGAAGATGATCACCGCGGCCGTCTGTAAGATGACGTCATTGACTTGATCATTTTTTCGGTTCATGTTCACGTGCTCCTTTCGTACGTTCTGTCGTTCTGAATTTGATCATCGTGTAAATCCCGATGGCCGCGATGGCAAGGACGACGATCTCGAACAACGTATCAAAGCCCCGGAAGTCGACAAGGACGACGTTGACCATGTTTTTTCCGGCTGCTAAATCATAGACATTTTCTTTATAGTACTCTGAGATTGACGACAGGGAACGGTTCGATAGCACCATGAAGCTGAGGAGCATGACCGTCACCCCGACGATTATCGAGACGATCGCATTCTCGATTTTGAATTTCACGCGCACTTCTTTCTTGCTGATCTCCGGCATATGGTAGAAGACGAGCAAGAACAGCGCGACCGATACCGTCTCGATGACGAGCTGCGTCAAGGCCAGGTCCGGTGCATTGAAGAAGACGAAGAACAACGCGACCGAATAGCCGACGACACCGAGCAGAATGATCGATGGCAGGCGCGAACGCATGAACAGAATTGCGATTGATGCCAAGATGACAACAGCCCCGAGGACGTATTCATAAGGCGCGACAGGTTCCATCTCGCCGAACGAGAAGTTGAACAAATCGAACCAATACATCGAGAACAACATCATGCCTGACAAGAACAAGAAGATGTAGACCAAATACGAGCGGATGAAGCCCGTCATATAGTTATCTTTGAAGCGGTACGCCGCCTTGTTCGACCAGACGAGCGTCCCGTCATACATGCCGTTGAGCGTCAAGCGGTGTGGAATCCGGTTATAGATGCCCATCCACTTGTTGATCGTGTAGAACATGAGCGTCCCGAGCAGGATGACGCCGATCGTCATGAACAGCTCCGGTGTCAATCCGTGCCAGAAGTAGATGTCTACTTTGACTTCTTGCCCGCTCGCGACGAGCGTCGGATAAATCGATTCGACGGCCGGCTTGATGAGCGAGTTCGATAACACGTTCGGCACGAATCCGAGCACGACGACGAGGATGGCGAGAATCGCTGGCGGGATGAGCATCCCGATCGGTGCCTCGTGCGGCTGTTTCGGCAATTTGTCGAACTGGGCTTTGCCCATGAACGTCCGTGTGAAGATGATCAAACTGTAGATGAACGTGAACACACTCGCGATGAACGCGACGACCGGAATTAAGATGCCGATCGTATCGAGCGCGAAGAAGTCCATCGAGAACACTTTCGTCGTCGCCTTCAAGAACATCTCTTTACTGAGGAATCCGTTGAATGGCGGTAACCCTGCCATCGACAATGAGCCGATGACGGCGATCGTGAACGTGATTGGCATGACGGTCATGAGACCGCCGAGTTTGCGGATGTCACGCGTCCCGGTCTCGTGGTCGACGATTCCGACCATCATGAACAGCGAGCCTTTGAATGTCGCATGGTTAATCAAATGGAAGATTGCCGCGATCGTCGCGACCATATAGATGTTGTCATCCATGCCGTCATAATGAAGCGCCGCGGCACCAAGTCCGAGGAGCGACATGATGAGACCTAGCTGACTGACCGTCGAAAAGGCGAGAATCCCTTTCAAATCGGTCTGTTTGACCGCGTTGAACGAACCCCAGAACAAGGTGAACGTCCCGACTGCGGCAATCGTCCATAGCCAAATCGGTGACTCTTGGAACACCGGGCTCATCCGTGCGACGAGATAGAGACCGGCCTTGACCATCGTCGCCGAGTGGAGGTACGCACTGACCGGGGTCGGCGCTTCCATCGCGTCCGGCAACCAGATGTGGAACGGGAATTGCGCCGACTTCGTGAAGGCGCCGAGCAAGATGAGAATCATCGCCGCGATAAAGAACGGGCTGTCCGCGATCACTGCCTGATTGGCCACCATGTCGCGGATGCTGAACGAGCCGACAATCGACTCGAGAATCACAATCCCCCCGAGCATCGACAGACCACCGAACACGGTGATGAGCATCGATTTACGCGCCCCGTAGCGAGAGCGCTCTTTCTCGTACCAGTACCCGATCAATAGGAACGACGAAATCGACGTAAGTTCCCAGAACATGTACATGACGACCATGTTGTCCGAGAGGACGACACCGAGCATCGCGCCCATGAACAAGAGCAGATACACATAAAAATGACCGAGCGACTCTTTGTCTTTATTCAAGTAATAAATCGAATACAGGACGACGAGCGCCCCAATCCCTGTAATCAGGAGGGCAAACAAAAGTCCAAGCCCGTCCACGTAGGCCGTGAAGTTGATGCCGAGCGATGGCATCCATTCGACCGTTTCCGTCACGACGTCTCCCGCGCTCGTGATTCCGATGAAGCGGAAGAAGTACACGAATAGGACGACCGGAACGATTAACACGAACCAACCCGTATGGATTCGCTTCAGCGCCCGGAACAAGAACGGGATGAATGGTGCCGCGAGAAGCGGCAATAAGATAGCTAAATGTAACACCGACAAGAAAATTCCTCCTTCGAACAGAGTCTTACAAACGATGGCTTAATTATTAAGGTCATTTGACGCCATCACGTCTTCTTCATGAGTATAGCGTAAATTTTCAGTCTGTTTCCATGATAAAACCTTCGCGTATTTTGACGCCTCCCCGATTTCTCCCGAACTGTTAAATATGAAGGGAGTCGACAAAAAGCGACGAAAAAAAATTACAATCGCACTCTATATGTATGCGTTTTCAGGTGGTGATTTGTCCGAATTCTCGCCCTCAATCCGTACCGAACCTTAACCGTTGATATTCCATGCGAAACGACTAAACTCCTTCTTCCCTAACACGCCCAACAAAAAACAGCCGACCAGTTGCCCGGTCGGCTGTACGTGATTATTGTGCTGTTGCGATAAACTCTTTTAGTGCTTCTTTTGGTTGGAAGCCCATTGTTTTCGAAACAGGTTGTCCGTCTTTGAACATCATAAGTGTTGGGATACTTTGAATTTGGAAAGCGCCCGCTACTTCTGGGTTCTCGTCAACGTCGAGTTTAACGATTTGGACTTGGTCGCCCATCTCTTGGTCAAGCTCTTCGAGTACCGGTGCGATCATGCGGCACGGTCCACACCAAGCTGCCCAGAAATCGACGAGGACGACGCCCTCTTTTACTTCTTGTTCAAATGTTTGAGTCGTTGCGTGTTTAATAGCCATTTGGTAAATACCTCCCCAGTAAGATGTGAGAGCCGAATGAATCACTCTCATGCATTTCATGTTCAGAGTATACCACGGAGGGTACGTTTCCCCAAACGTTCTGCATATCAGCTATTGACGAGGTGTTTGCGGAACTCTTCCGTCAAGAGTGGGACGACGTCGAACAAGTCGCCGACGATACCGTAATCGGCCACGCTGAAGATGTTCGCTTCCGGGTCTTTGTTGATGGCGACGATGACTTTGGCGTTGCTCATCCCAGCCAAGTGTTGAATCGCGCCCGAGATGCCGCAGGCGATATATAAGTCCGGCGTGACGACTTTCCCCGTCTGACCAATTTGAAGTGCGTAGTCGCAATAGTCGGCGTCACATGCTCCACGTGAAGCACCAACGGCACCGCCAAGCAGTTCAGCGAGTTCTTCGAGCGGCTTGAAGCCGTCTTCGCTCTTGACGCCACGGCCACCGGCGACGATGACTTTCGCTTCCGTCAAATCGACTTTCCCCGTCGCCTTGCGAACGACTTCTTTGACGATCATGGCGAGGTCTTTCAGTTCCACGCTCGGTGTCTCGACCGACACGCTCGCCCCGGCCGTACGCGGAAGTGCGTCGATGTTGTTCGGGCGGATCGTGAAGAACATGACCGAGTCTTTGAATTTCACTTTCTCGAACGCCTTCCCTGAATAAATCGGGCGGACGAACTCGGCGTCTTTGCCTGATCCTTCGATTGAGACGACGTCACTGATGAGACCTGCGTCAAGACGCGCCGCGAGTTTCGGGGCGATGTCTTTCCCGAGTGCCGTATGACCGAGCACGATCATGTCCGGTGACTCTTGGTCGATGACTTGGCGGAGCACTTGCCCATAACCGTCCGGCGTGTAGTGCTTGAGACGCTCGTCTTCGATGACGAGGACGCGACCCGCGCCGTACTCCCCGAGTTCCGTCGCGAGTGCTTTGACGTCATCCCCGATGACGACTGCCGTCACGTCGTCCGTCAATTGCTTCGCTGCAGCGATTGCTTCAAATGATACGTTCCGTAACGCGCCTTCACGCGCTTCTGCGAGTACTAAAGCTTTCATCTATGTGTCCCCCTTAAATGACTTTTGCTTCCGTGCGAAGTAATTGAACGAGCTCGCTCACTTGTGACGACGTATCCCCTTCAAGGATGCGCCCAGCTTTCTTCTCTTCTGGCAAGAAACGTTCGATCGTCTCGATTTTCGCTTCGATCTCGTCTTCATCGAGGTCGATGTCCGACAGTTCGAGTTCTTCGAGTGGCTTCTTCTTCGCCTTCATGATGCCTGGAAGGCTCGGGTAACGCGGTTCGTTCAATCCTTGCTGCGCTGTCACGAGGAGCGGGAGCGCCACTTCGATCACTTCCGTGTCCCCTTCGACGTCGCGTGTGACCGTCGCTGTCGTGCCGTCGATATCGAGTTTCGTGATCGTCGTCACGTAGTTCATGTCCAACAGTTCAGCGACACGTGGTGCGACTTGGCCGCTACCGCCGTCAATGGCGACGTTCCCGGCGAAGATGAGATCTGGCGCTTGCTCTTTCAAGTACGTGGCGAGCACTTTCGAAATCGTCACATGGTCTGCGTCCTCGACGTCATCCTCGATCGAGATGCGAACCGCTTTGTCCGCTCCCATCGCGAGCGCCGTTCGAAGTTCTTTGTCCGCGTCTTCTGGTCCGACCGTCACGACCGTGACTTCTCCCCCGAGATCGTCACGCTTACGGATGGCCTCTTCGACCGCATATTCGTCATACGGGTTGATGATGAACTCAGCGCCGTCTTCTTGAATTTCCCCATTCTCGAGCTGAATCGCTTCCTCTGTATCGAACGTACGCTTCAGCAATACAAAAATATTCATCGTAGTTCCCCCTTATAAGTTGTTCGCACCATCATTCATGAATCAGCGTTCATTTTTTGAGCTAGCGAGAGGGCTTACGGTTAAGCAAGCCCTTTTTTTAACATATGGTGTACTTTCGGTAGCGTCGACATCAAGTCATACTTGAAGCCGCTCGCCATCCAACTCGTGACCACTTCATCGATCGTGCCGAAAATCATCTGCCGAGCGAGTCGATAGTCGAGATCGCGATCGAATTCGCCGGTGTCGATCCCGTGTTGTACGACCGCATCGATTAAGTTCAAGTACGGTTTGAGCACTTCGCTAATCTTTTGACGGAGCGCCAAGTTCGACTGCCGGAGCTCGATTTGCGTCACGACGGCGAGGTCGTAATCGGCCGACAGTTGCTTCAAGTGCGACTCGATCAACTGATACAGTTTGTCGCCGGCCGTCGTCTCCCGCTCGATTTGTTGTTTCGAGTAGTCGATGAACAGGCCCATCTTCGTCTGGAACAATTCAATCAACAGATGTTCCTTGTTTTTGAAGTACAGATAAATCGTTCCGTCGGCGACGCCCGCCTCTTTGGCGATGGCCGTCACCTTTGCACCGTGATAGCCATGATCCGCAATCACTTTCACTGCCGCATCGATAATGCGGTCACTTTTTGATCCATTCTTTGTCATAAACACCCAAGCTCCTTACCGCTGCTTAAAAATGAATGATGGTTCATTCATTTATTATTCTATCATGTGACACGCTTGTGTCAACTGCTTTGTTTCACTTGTTTCGCCTTCTCTTCGTCGACGAGGACGCGACGTAAAATCTTACCGACGAACGTCTTCGGCAACTCTTCCCGGAACTCATACAGCTTCGGCACTTTATACGCCGCAAGCTTCTCGCGACAGTGTTTGTCGAGCTCTTCTTCCGTCACGCTGGCGCCGTCACGCGTCACGATGAACGCCTTGACCGTCTCACCGCGATACGGGTCCGGTATGCCGATACAGACCGCTTCCTTGACGGCCGGATGTTCGTATAGCACTTCTTCGATTTCACGCGGATAGACGTTGAAGCCTCCGGCGATAATCATGTCTTTCTTCCGGTCGACAATATAGAAGAATCCATCCTCGCCCATATAGCCGAGGTCACCGGTCGCGAGCCATCCGTCCTTCAAGACGGCTGCCGTCTCTTCCGGCTTCTGCCAGTATCCTTTCATCACTTGTGGGCCGTGCAGCATGATCTCCCCGATTTCGCCGATATCAGCCAGCGTCTCTCCGTCTGCCTTTACAATTTTAGCAGAAGTGTCCGACAACGGCACCCCGATCGAGCCGACAATCCGTTTATCCCATAAGAAGTTCGCATGCGTGACCGGTGACGTCTCCGACAAGCCGTAGCCTTCGACGATGCGTCCGCCCGTGATACTCTCGAACTGCTCCTGCACTTCGACTGGCAGCGGGGCCGATCCCGAGATACACGCCTCGATTGACGACAAGTCGTATTTCTTCAGTTTCGGGTCATTGAGGATACCGACGTACATCGTCGGGGCGCCCGGGAAGAAGTGTGGCTTCTTCTTGTTGATCGTCTTCAAGACGTCGGTGACGTCGAAGCGTGGCACGAGGACAAGCTCATATCCGTTCGCCATCCCGAAGTTCAGGCAGCACGACATCCCGTAAATGTGGAAGAACGGCACGACGCATAAGACGCGTTTCTCGTCGCCGCGATTATATCTATAGAAAAAGTTCGAAATCTGGTCGACGTTCGCCGTCAAGTTAAAGTGGGTCAACATGACGCCTTTTGGCAGACCTGTCGTCCCGCCCGTATACTGCAGCACCGCGACGTCTTCTTTCGGGTCGACCGCGACCGGCGTGATTGGATCGAACTGTTTATAGTCCTTGAACGCGACCGAACCTGTCGTATCGATGACGATATTGTTCTCGCGCTTCACTTTGATCGGATACAGCTTATTTTTCGGGAACGGTAGATAGTCGGCGATGCTCGTCGTGATAATCGTTTTGACGTCCGTCTTCTGCTTCACACGAAGTGATTTTGGATACAGGAGGTCGAGCGTAACGATGATGCTCGCACCGGAGTCCGTAATCAAGTTCTCGAGCTCATGCTCCGTGTAGAGCGGATTCGTCTGGACGACCGTGCCGCCAGCGTAGAGCACCGCATAGAACGAGATGACGAATTGCGGACAGTTCGGGAGCATCAGACTGACGCGGTCCCCTTTTTGCAGCCCTTTCGATTGAAGCATCGTCGCCAACCGTTTCGCCGCATCGTCGACTTCGGCGAACGTCAACTCTTTACCAATGAATGAGATGGCGGTCTTGTTCGGGAAATCCGACGCGGCACGAGATAGCGCCTCGTAGAGCGGCTTCACCTCATAGTCAATCGTTTTCGGCATGTCAGCTGGATAATCTTGCAACCACGGTTTGTTCATCGCTTTTCCTCCTTGGAATGAATAGTCATTCAGTTAACTCTATTATAATGCCAAGAAAACGCTTTCATCTACCCTTTACCCGATAATTTTCAGAAAATATCGAAAAAACGTGTGCGGATGAAAGTTTCCGCACACGTTCAGATTCTCTTGAAATAGGCTTCCGTCTGTTCTTCGTTGCTGATTTTCTCGTCCAAACGGTCCTTCAACTCTTTTTCCCACTTAATCGTCGAGAAGTCGATGTCGAGCCACGCCTCCATCTCCGGGCGTGAGAATGCGTACGTCCGGTTCGGGAAGGCGAAGCGAACGATTTCCGCGTTTTGGACGAGCGTGAAATACGTCGCCGCGTTGCGAATCGCCAACCGCTCTTGCTCGATGCGCTCGATTTCCGGGTCGCTATAGCGCACCGTCAAGCCGTACGGCCGCTTCGACGCCTGTAGCTCGATCGACTTGTAGCAGTCATGCATCGGTAACGTCTGGGCGATGCCCGAGACGGCGCTGTTGTCCCCGACATATGAATCTTTGTATTGGAAGGCGTTCGGTCGATGGGTATCCCCGCATCCCGCGAGCATGACGAGCATGACGACGAGCAGACTGAGCCGTTTCATGAGAATCCTCCTTACGATTTTAGTTTCAAGTTAAAGCGGTAAAGCAACCGTTTGGCGAGCAAGTGGGCGATGAAGCCGCCAATCAGGAAGCCAACGATGTATAGTGCAAAACCTGACTGCATCGAGAATGCTGAGAGAACGATTCCTCCTAACATGGCGAAACAGAGAACCATGATGATGTGGATCAGCCATAGCCATTTCGAAAACATAAAAAATCGTCCGTTGTTTTCTTGAGGTGCTCGGTTGAACATCCAAAGGCCGAGTCCGAATGATAATGCGATGAAAGCTAGTGCGCTCCATGGCGCAATTGCTAAGAATTTCTGCCATTCAGCTTGGTTAGTAAAGTATTGATACATGTCTACGTTTGCCAAGTTAGAGAATGGCGACAAAACACGTAAAAACGTACTCTGGAACAAATCGTCGAAGAATGCATACCTCGAATCATACTGTTGTGAAAACGCATAGACAGATCCTTGCACGAGCGCAATCAAACCAATTGGGAAGACTAACGCAATGAATGTCCAAATCACCTGTGAAATCGATTCTCCTCCGAACGATCCCATCCATAGAGCAGCTGAGAAGAAAGAGATACCACTAAGCATCAAAAGAACGACAAGCGCGATGACTCGATTCGTGCTTCCTTCCATTAAAAACGCGTAGTCCGAGAAGCGAATCATCATTATCATGAGCGTACCACCGAGCACAGACGATACAATAATTCCTACCGTTCCAATTAACCATTTCGATATGTAAAGCTGATTCCTTGTGAACGGGAGAGACATCGTGAAATCGGACATTTGACTGTTCCGTTCTGCTCCAATCAAGACGGATGCCATGAGAGCACCAAAAATAACGAATAAAAACAATACTCCACCCATCGGTATGAGCGATTGTAAGTCACCAATCCAATAGCCTGTTCCATTATTTTCATTAAAAAAGTCTTGGACGGACAAATCAGACGAATCCCCATCGATCCAATCGGCATATTCATCTGGATTTTCTTGAATGTTACGAAGTTCCTGGTCAAAGTATTGCATTTGTGACCAAACTGGTACCGTGAACGCAATCACTCCGAGAAAAACCAGCAACATCCACAAAATCGAGACTTGTTTCCAATCTTTCTTTAATAGGACTTTAAAAGACACTTGCCTCACCTCCTAATTGGACCCGGAAGATGTCTTCGAGCGACATCGGGATTTCTTCGACGAGCATCGGGTCGTGCGCATCGACGAACGTATCGAGTTCTTTCGTCCGTTCTTTCGCCATGAACAAGGCGACGCGTCCGGTCACGTTGATGATTTCGATGTCCTTGCGCTCGAGCAGTTCGACCGGTACTTGGTCGTTGAAGACGACTTGCAGTTTGACGCTCGTCTCGCGCGCCTCCTCGAGCGACATGATCGCCTTGACGCGCCCCTTCTCAATCATGATGATGCGGTCGGCGATTCGTTCGAGCTCATGTAACTGGTGACTCGAGACGATGATGGAACAGTTACGTGCCTCGACTTGGGCGATCATCAGCTTCAAGACGTCCGACTTGGCGACGACGTCGAGTCCGTCCGTCGGCTCATCGAGCAGATAATATTTCGCTTGGACGGCGAACGCGAGCGAGAGCGTCACCATCGCCTTTTGCCCTTTCGAAAGCTGGCGAATCTTCTTGTTATCGATGTTATAGCGAGTGAGCGTCTCTCTGAAAATCGATCGGTTGAACGATGGGTAAATCGATTCGTAGAGCGCAGCCGCTTCGTTAATCGTATAATGTTTGAGGGCATCGGCCGAATCCGGGACGAAGATGACGTCACGCTTCAACTCTGCTTTCTCAAAGATGCTTGACGGTCCGTAGCGGACATCGCCTTTATCCGGCCGAATGATGCCGACCATCGTCCGGAGCAACGTCGTCTTGCCGGCCCCGTTCCGGCCGACGAGCGCGATGATTTCACCCGAGTCGACCGTGAAGTCGATATCTTCTAACACTTGCTGGCGATCGATCGTCTTACTCAGTTGCTGTACTGTCAGCATGGTTCTCCCCTACTTTCTTATACTCTGTCTCAAATAGCGTCAGCGCTTCGGTGAGCTCAATATTGGCATAATGGCAATCGATGGCGAGTTTCTTGATTGCTTCAAGGATCGGCGCGCGCGGCGAGTCTTGGTCAATCCAGTCCTCGGACACGAACGTCCCGCGTCCGCGATGCATCTCGAGCAAGCCGAGCCGTTCGAGTTCCTGATACGCCTTGCTGACCGTGTTCGGATTGATGACGAGGTCGGTCGCGAGTTCACGCACCGACATGACTTTATCCCCTGGACGTAAAATGCCACGGATGACGAGCGCTTTCGTCTGGTTAACGATTTGTTCATACAGCGGTTCCGCGCTCTTCATATCAATTTTATATAACATGGGTCACACCCTTTCTTGTGTACGTAACTTAAGTGTATTATATGTATTAGTACACGTAAAGATATTAGTTCTTCAAGGGCACTTTCAGTTTACAGGTATTTGGTAATAAATTGAATACGACTTTGGACCGAGGTAGGACACTTCCATTTCAGGTACATTGGTAGAGAGGTGAATCAAAAATGAGAAAACGATGGTTAGTCGCGACCGCTGTCGCCGTGACCGCGCTTGGCACGACTTGGTCGACGTATGCAAAACAAGATGAGGAAGAACGATACGCATCCTATATTGAAGATACATATGGAGAGGACGTCGAGGTCACGCTCAAGCGCGACTGGAAGATGGGCGGCTATGCGGCCGAGTTCACGCTGACCGATCCGATACTCGAAGGGGACTATTGGGCCGAGACGTATCGGTCTGATCAAACGATCCATGACAACGTGCTCGAACATGTCTGGCAACAAGAGGCCGAAGACACGTTCAAGGAGCGACTCGAGCAGCTTGATTTGTTGACGGAGGCAGAGACGGTCCGCGCGAGTGTGCCGACCGGTGTAGATGAAGGGGTTGCGACGACCGTACGCCCTACCCCGACGTCCGTCTTCGACGTCGAGTCGAAAGAGTTCTTGGACGTGTCGGTCATGTTCCATGAGGACTGGGCCAATACCGATTCGCAGAAACAACGGATGCTCGACGTGATTCGTGCTTTGGAGGACGACGTCTATTCGGTTCACTTCTCATTCGACGGGACACCGTATGAGGATGACGACTTCACCGAGCGATATTTGAACGTCGCCCGCGATTCCTTACCGGGAGAACCGGTGATGCATGAAATTCAGACGATTGAGGACTTGAATCGACACGATCGACTGTATGGTTTCGACGAGACGACGTTCATCCATGACTACCACTTCGATGGCACCAAATATGAAGACTGATCACCATTCGCAAATGATATGCTCCCCAATAGGTAGACAGATGAAATAACAAATCTGTTTATCTGATTGGGGAGTGTTTTTTTATGGCGAGAAGTCGGCATTCGATTGAACAAAAACTGAGCGCGCTGCGCATGATGAATGAAGAAAAATATACTTGGAAGGAAATCATGGAGGCCCATCACGTCTCTAAGCATACCCTTCGGGTATGGAAAGTGAAATTCGATACCGGTGGGATCGATGCGTTGAAGGAATCGAAGACATGGAGACCTTACACCAAGGAACAGAAGATTGAGGCCGTCCGCGACTATCTCGATGGGATCACTACTATGGAAGTTCTCTCCAAACATCAGATCAGTGATTGGTCTGTTCTTCGAAGATGGGTTAAGAAGTATACTAGTCATAGCGAGTTAACAGATTCGAGGAAAGGGATGGATCGAGCTATGACAAAAGGAAGAAAAACTACATTCGAAGAGCGCTTTGAAATCGTGAAATACTGTTTGGAGAATGGACGCAACTACCAACAGACCGTGGAAAAATTTCAGGTGTCCTATGCCCAGGTCTATGGCTGGGTCAAGAAGTATGACACGAACGGGGCAGAAGCGCTCCTAGACCGCCGTGGGCGTACGAAGCCAGAGGACGAACTAAGTGAAGAAGAGAAGCTGAAACGCCGTATCCGGCAAATGGAGCTTGAGAACGAACTTCTTCGTGCAGACAACCTGTACCTAAAAAAGTTAGAGGAGATCGAGAGGAGGTCGTGATCAGCCAGGTACGGCTACAGCAAAGATACACCGCCATCAAAGAACTATACGAAGAGGAGGCCATTTCGATCGTCCTCCTCTGTCGGGTCGCTGGCATCTCACGGGCGGCCTATTACAAATGGTTGAATCGCACCATACCGGTGCGTCAAGAAGAGAACGAGGAGCTTCTGGAGGACATTCGTCTACTCTATGACCAGGCGAACGGCACATACGGATACCGTCGGATCACGATGACAATCAATCGGCTGCGTCGGCAACAAGGTCTGTCCCCGTTCAATGAAAAGCGAGTCTATCGTTTGATGCATATCCATGGGATCCAATCAATCATCCGCCGGAAGCGGAAGAAACATAAGAAGTCGACGCCACACCATGTGGCGGAGAACCTGATGAACCGAGAGTTCAGTGCGTCCCGCCTGGACGAGAAATGGTGCACCGACGTCACCAAGTTCAAATATGGTTCCGGAAAAAAGGCATATCTCAGCGCGATCATCGACCTGTATGACGGCTCGATCGTCGCCTATCGTATCGGGAGGTCCAACAACAACGTTCTCGTCTTCCAGACGATGATGCCAGCCATCGCGGGGCTCCGGTCAGGAGCGGGTCCGATGATCCATAGCGACCGAGGGTTCCAATATACCTCGAGAGGGTTCAAGCGAATGGTGGAAGACGCGGGACTGACCCACAGCATGTCCCGGGTCGGACGTTGTATCGACAACGCCCCGATCGAGAGTTTTTGGGGCACCTTGAAAGTTGAGATGTACTACTTGCGTCAGTTCCAGGCCTATAACGAACTCACGACGGCCATCGAGAAATACATATCGTTCTACAACCACGAGCGTCTCCAGAAACGACTAAACGGCTTGAGCCCTGTCGAATACAGGTCTCAAGCCGCCTAGGTTGGTTTTCATTATTTGCCCTGTCTACTTGACGGGGAGCAGTTCAAAAAGCGGATGGTTTTTTTGTGAGCATTCTCCTTTACAGCACGTCGTGAATGTTTTACATTTGACGAGTCAACAATTGACTTATCAAATGATAGGGGTGAGACACCACAGATGGAATTACGAGATATCAGCCGACTGCTGTACCAAATCAAACTGGCGGACCAACGCGTCGCAACCTCGTTCGAGAAAGAGACGGGCTTCAGCCTGACCCGCTACGAGATGCTCATGATTGTGCATGACAAGGGCGTCTGTTCGCAAAGCGAGATTCAGCAGGCGATGAAAATCGACAATGCGGCCATCACCCGCCATTTGAAGATTCTTGAAGAAAAAGGCTACGTCCGACGAGAACGGAACACCGCGAACCATCGTGAAGTGTTCGTCCATTTAACCGACGAAGCCAAGCATGACTTGACGAGTTGTGAACAAGACCACGACCGCAGCAAACACTTGATCACGAAAGTGCTGTCCGAGTCAGAGATCAATCAGCTGTCGAGTCTGCTGCAAAAGCTTAACCAACTATAACAAGAGAGAAAGAGGTAATATCCATGGCAACTACATTCGAAAACAACACATTCACTGACGTGATGCTCGGTCGTAAATCGATCCGCGTCTACGACGAGAACGTTAAAATCTCACAACTTGAAATGCTTCAAATGATCGAGGAAGCGACAACGGCTCCTTCTTCAGTCAACATGCAACCGTGGCGTTTCGTCGTCGTCGAGAGCCCAGAGGCGAAAGAGACGCTCAAGCCGCTTATCCGCTTCAACGTCCGTCAAAACGACACGTCGGCTGCGATGGTCCTCATCTTCGGCGACATGGAATGCTACGAGCTCGGTGAAGAGATTTATGATCAAGCTGTCGCAGAAGGCAAAATGCCACAAGAAGTACGCGACCAACAGCTCGGCGCCATTCTTCCGTACTACAAGAACTTGTCGAAACAAGAGATGAACGATATCGTCAAAATCGACTCGAGTCTCGCTGCGATGCAGTTCATGCTCGTCGCCCGTGCTCACGGTTACGACACAAACCCAATCGGCGGTTTCGAGAAAGACCAACTCGCGGAAGCGTTCGGTTTAGATAAAGATCGTTACGTGCCAGTCATGATTCTCTCGGTCGGTAAAGCTGCAGAAGAAGGCTACCAATCGGTACGTCTCGACGCTGAAAAAATCACATCATTCAAATAATCGGAGGACACCCACATGATCTTAATCAATGCTATTTTCGACGTGAAAGAAACAGAATTTGACAACTTCTTGGCAGACATCAACAAGCTCATCGACTCGTCGAAACAAGAAGCCGGTTGCTTGAGCTATGAGCTGTTCCAATCGACGACTTCAGAGAACCGCTTCGTCATGATCGAGAACTGGGCCGACCAAGCTGCCGTCGAGCAACACAACCAAAACCCGGACCTCATCGCGTTCGCCCAAAACGTAGGCAACTACGTGACGGCGAAGCCGGTGCTCCATGTGACGGAAGTCGCGACGGCCAACTAACATGTCCGGGCTCACCCTCGTCCTCGGAACGCTCGTCGCACTCGAGTTCTTCTACATCCTGTATTTAGAGACGTTCGCCACTCGTTCGAAAACGACGGCCCGCGTCTTCAACATGACGGAACAAGAGCTCGCGCGTGAGTCCGTGTCGGTGCTGTTCAAGAATCAAGGTGTCTATAACGGATTGATCGGCGTCGGCTTGCTGTACGGGCTGTTCGTCAGCCAGTCAATCGAGATCGTCACGATGCTCCTCATCTATATCGTGCTCGTCGCGTTGTACGGCAGTATGACGAGCAATAAAAAAATCATTCTCACGCAAGGCGGATTGGCGATTTTAACGCTATTGTCCATGTTGTGGTGAGCTGAAAGCGGTCGACTTCGTGTCGGCCGTTTTTTTGTACGCGGCGTGCGCTATACTGAAAAGTGAGGTGATATTCGATGACATACACATGTCCTTGTTGCGGCTATCAAACACTTAACGAAGACCCACCCGGCACGTATGACATTTGCGACATCTGTTTTTGGGAAGACGACGGCGTTCAGTTCAGCGATCCAGATTATGAGGGTGGTGCCAATACGGTGTCGCTCAGGCAAGCGCAACAGAACTACATTCATTTTGGCGCATGCGATCGAGGTTCGCTCAAATTTGTCCGGACTCCGAACGAGCACGACATCAAAGACCCGAAGTGGCGACCGTTAACAAAAAAATAGGCATACAAAAACCGCTTCTACGCATTGGTAGAAGCGGCTGTTTTGTTTATACACCGAGAATCGCGAACGAGACTCCGACGACACCGATGAGCGCCATCGCGTAAACCGGTACGCGTGGCATTTCACCGTTATTATCGAGCGCCTTCCCGAACATGTAGAACACGATCGGGTGGACGAGGAACGGCATCGAGAAGATAAGCGGTATGAGAAGCGATGCTTCTGTCCCGAACATGCCGCCTTGGACGGCTGCGAAGAGACCAAAGTGCGAGATGGCTGACGATTGAGCCATCGTTGTGTAGTCGAACGCGATCGTGCTGAAGCTGAGGATGACGAGTCCACCGAAGACCGCCATCATCTGCCAACCGAACGAGAACTGCATGAGCGCTTTCACTTCTTTGAAGTCTTCTCCGTTGGCACCGCGCAAGTTTTTGAGCGAGAGTGCTGTTAACGTGAGACCGACCAAGACGATGATTGCCGTTGGCCAAATCCAGAGCGCTCCGTTGTCGGCACTGACTGCCAAAATCGAGAACACGAAGATGTGACCGAAGAACGGGATGTTGATCATGATTGGGGCACGTTTGGCTGCCACTTGACCGAAGTCACCGGCCGTACATGCGCCTGTAAGACCACTGTGCGAGAGCGAACCGGCCATACCTGGTGCGAGGTTGCGGATGTGTCCTGTGCGGGCGAACCACATGAGGAGCGCAATCCCACCGAACATCCAGAACAATTGACCGAAGAAACCGTACACGAGAATCGAGTTCATGCCTTCGATGGCGAACGCATCACCGATCCGTGACCCACCGACCATGAAGTTGGCGGCCAAGACGACCGGGATTCCGGCGAACAGAAGCGCACGGACGGTCGGTCCATACGTCCAGTTGTGGAAGATGGCACCTAGTGCTGACGAAAGCAACATGGCGAAGAAAATCTGCGGAAGCGCGATAATCGGTTGAACCGCCACGGCGATGCCGTACGACACGAACAAGATGACGAGCATCAAGACTGTCTCGATGACGCCTTTACGCATGTATACCTTCTTATCGTCGATTTGCGCCTTGTGGTCGATCAAGAGGAACGATGCCGCGAGACCAATCAACGCGAGGATCGGGTAGTAGAGCATGATGCCCTCTGCCGCGCCCGGTTGAATCATCATGCGGAAGAACCCTTCGAGACCGACGAGCAAGAAGAATGAACGGAGGATGAAGATGAACTGTGTCCGCCCTGTCCCGAGGAACATCTCTTCTTTCGATGGCACGACGATGTCTTTCATGTCGAGCTCTTGCTTGCTTAAAATCTTGCGAAGTTCTTGTCCACCGACGAAGAACGATACGACGAGCGCGATGATCGTCGTCCGTGACATAAAGTCGACGAGCGGGAACTCAGGGAGACCCGGTGTCGCGATGCCCATCTCGACCATGGCGAAGCCAAGTCCGAGACCGAAGATGACGATAACGAGGATTGGTGAGAACCGTGAACCAGCCACGACCATCCGCGATAAAATGACCATCGGGATGACGAAGGCCATGAGCAACCAGAATTGGTTGAGTAATTGTACTTGCGATAATTGCTGAACGATTTCCATGGATAAACCCCTTATACATTTTTTTCACACTGTTTCGAAGTTTACAGGATTGAACATTCTGTGACAAGGGGGTGTGACGTATTGTAAACATTGAAAGCGGAACCAACTGAAATGGTTCCGCTTTCTTTAAGGCTGTAAAGTATTTAGATAAGAAATTAAGTTTGTTCTAATTAACTTGAACCTCGATTCTAAAAATGCCTCGACGTTTTCTAGTTGGTTTAATTCTTCTTCTAAAGGTATGAAATGGCAAACTTTTGACTCGTCATTTAGACTTTGATAGTAACGCTTTATCGACTTGTCCTTGATTTTCAGATTAGTTTTTGAAGAGATAAGGGTTTTGTTCAATGGACTATTTAACAAATTTCCTTTTTGACTCCTAATTTTCTTAGCAGATTCTTCTATAGTGCTTACTGATGCTATAGGAACAACATGGTGTTCATGAACTTCTAACTCAAATTTCTCTGATGGAAGTTCTATTACAGTCTTTTTTGATACATCCCATGGGTTCAACGCAATAGTAGTGTTGTCATGCGCCAATAAATCCTTAGGTTGCTTTGACAATGCGTATTGTAAAATAGTATTACTTACTGATTCACGAACGTTATGTGCCTCGTTTTTCATTAACAGAGTCTCTAGGTCGGTGTATCCATCCTCTTTCAATACTTTTTCATGCAAATAATGAAAAGGATTATCTATATTTTCCGTACACCATTGGTGCAATAAAAATACATCTTTAATACATCGACTGTTTTGAGCTTCTCTGTATGCACCTCCAAAAATTGATACCCAATACCAGTATTCTATCTTATCTAACACGCTTTCATTCTCCCAATTATCGGAATCTAAGAACATGTAAGAAATCGGAAGTATCATTAATTCATAGGAAATTTTGTTTATATCCGTAACACCAAGCCTTGTGTTTAAAAATGCCAAACTTCTTTGAATTGCAAGAACAATCCTGTCCGTACTTTCATGAATTTTCTCATGTGAAATTTCAAGTATTTTTTTTCTTTTAATGTAGTCTACTTTTAAATCTTTCAATTCACCGTACTTAAAATAATTTTCGATTGATAGCAAGTTTAAGTACATGTCCTTGAAACTTTTAGAAATCTTATTATCTGAAAAAACATTCATATTTTCTGATAGAAACTCATTTGGTTTATCACCTGAAACCCTTTTACAAAGTACAGGAGGAATATTTATTTTTTCGTTTAATTGATGAGTTATTTTTTGAGAAAGTGACCCTTCGAATTCATTTGATGACCGTGCAGCTTTAGCCACTATTAAATCAAAAGTATTTAGCTTTGTTCCACCCATGTTTATGTTTTCAAATATAGATATTGCGCGGCTTATTTCATTTGACTTTAATTCAATAATCGAAATCTCTTGTTCTAAATTTTTCGCAAACTGATTCATTACATCTTGTACCCATTTTGCTCCTAACCTCATCCAAGCATTATCTACAAATGATTTATCTTCAGATTGATTTTCAATATCGGGCTCTATCCATCCAAGAATATCAAATAATGAATAGTCTTCTTCTTCTACTTCTGCTTTTAACTCTTCAATCCTAATATTTTTTAGTTTTTCAAGTACTTGTTCATGCAGTGATTGTCCTTCAGAGTTATATAAAGAATATAAAGGGATCAATCTGTTCTCTGCAGCCTTGTTAGCAATATCATTTTTCTTTTTGGCACCCTCTCTTATGTTACCTTCGCTATCGAGCGATTTATAATCTGGATGATACCAATAAAAATCTTTTGACCTTAAAATTTTCTTATTTTGAATATAATCCACAATAATTGAAGGTTCATACTCGCGGAATCCCTCAAATCTAAGTTTATTCCAACCGAAAATGTCTTCGTCGTTTTGAGGGGTGACCTTCATAAACCAACGCATGTTCAAATCATTATATAGTGACTTATGCGTCTCTCTCCAATTTTCGTTTTGTGAATATAAATCTGTAAAAAAAGTTTTTAGACTCGTGACTCTTTGTTGCCCGTCTAATAAATACCAGCATTCCTCTTTTCTTTCAGATTGCTTTAGAGGATTGATGTAACATAATCTTTTTGCAGCAAAATGCTCTCTCTCACCCTCTAAAATTAATAGACTCCCTATTGGAAGTTGAGCTAGAAAAGAAGATAGTAAATTTTTTTGTCCTTCTTTATCCCATTCAAAATCTCTTTGGAAATCCGGCAAAACTAACTTTCCACTATCATTCTTTTTCAGCAACTCTATCAAACTAATTTTATCCACGTGCCCCTCCACCTTATCCCTTATTTCTTAATCCCCAAATACCCTTGCCTTTTCCTTCAACTGCATAAAACAGATCTCGCTCCCCGCGATAAATATCACAGTCACTTGAATGCATATGGATATGTTTTCTGACTTGAGATTTCCAATCTTTATATCCGTCTAGACCAAGTTGATAAAATGACTTTTCAACATAATCATATATTTCTTTCAAGGTAGCAGTACCACCATGATGACGAATCGCAAATTCAATTTTCCTCACTAAATCTAGACGCATGGTCACTCCTCCGAACTTGTCTCTAATTCTTCGAGCAATTTGTAAAGAATGTACTTCATTTCGTCTGCTTGCATTGTTCTGCCAGTAGATTGAACTGTTCGCTGTAAATTCTTGAGTACTGTCTTTCCTTTTACCGATAGCTCCACTTTTTGTATGGTTGCAGTTGTTTGATCGTTTGTCACGATTCGAATCGTCTCTTCATCGTCAGAAACAACTAGTAATCGTTTCAACGATGATTGGAACGAATCTAGAGTGACGTCCGACCATTCTTCAAGACGCACTCCAACTGTTTTACGAATCAAGACTACCAACCAATCTTCTTTACGCTCCATTACGCTGACTACATCGAATAAAATCGGATTTTTTGATATTAAATCACGGTTTAATCCAATCCATACGTCCAAGTCTTCATGAATTCCTAAAACATTTAATGCTTCTTCTTTAAGCATATGTTTAGCATTCGTTAAATGTTTTTCTAAGTCTTGTTTGATGGTAGAGAAGTTATCATTAATC
This sequence comes from Exiguobacterium chiriqhucha RW-2, assembly GCF_000416965.1. Taxonomy (GTDB): domain Bacteria; phylum Bacillota; class Bacilli; order Exiguobacteriales; family Exiguobacteriaceae; genus Exiguobacterium; species Exiguobacterium chiriqhucha. Next base: position 59,298 of record NZ_ATCL01000020.1, on the reverse strand, counting down.
TGTTCCCTAAGTTTATGAAGCCGTGTCGCTGCATCCATTGGGTCGATTTCACTGTATCGAATGATTTCTTTGAATTCGATGATTGATTCAGCTTGTTGAGAAGTGATTTGAGTATATCTCGGCAATTGACGCAACCATCTTCTTAAGTTGCTAAACAGTTGAACCGGGTGTTCTTCAAATGAATTTCTAAAGAAGGTCTCATTCACGCCTAAAAGAGAATGACGAATGTTTTGGTCCATTTTAAAGAACTCGAATTCATAAAAACTGGCTTCTTGTTCAAGGATTGAATACAACAAATCTGCGTTCATCTCTTCAACAAATAGCCCATTAGCGTAGAAGGAAAGTTGATGCCAATAGTCTTTTAGTAAAGCAACTGTCAGAATCGGAACAATTGGTTTTCTCATGCCATAAGGCTCTTTCTGTAAAACTTGCAAAAGTGTTAACAAATTACCACGATCTGAAGTCTCAAGATAATTTAGCATTGATGCTCGCATATTTTTCAATATGTCTGAATTTAAGTTCGTTAAGTTAAATGGGTCGATTTGATTGTTTTTCAAAATCGAGACATAAATTAAGTAGTCTGGACCAAACCCATCTATCTCGATACCTTCGATCGCACGACTCTTCATCAATTTATCAAGTACACCAACCGCTGCATTACGTTGAACTTTTGAAACCTTTTGCTTGTTGAATCCTTCATTTCGTACCTCTAACGTCTCATTAAATCGTTCGCTCATCCAATTTGATAAGAAATTTTCAAGCGCAAATCTAGACGTAATTCCTTTGACTTTTTCGTTACCGTAAAACCAGTTCAAATGTTGAGGACTAAAGTTTTCAAGTGGCGATAAATACTGTTGGATTTCAAAAATCAGATTTTCCATCCGGTAACCGATTTCGGATTCTAACTGCTCATCTGTCTTCAAAAGCACCTTATCACTTAACATGTGCATGAGTGTGCGATATTCATCAATCTTCTCGACCAGTTCTTGTTTATCTAATTTAAATTCAACAAACAGTCTTTGGTTATCTGCAGTTGAATGGTCAATTAATTGAAGATGTGAATTTTCTGTTTCAGCTGAACTTAGAATGACAGACAACTCACCATCCGCTGCCGTCTGTTTTTCCGAAATTGACTCCACATCAAAATAAAAATCGACCTCAATATATCTCGTCATACTTTTTTCGCTGTTATATGTTAACGGCAGATAATACTTGTTCTTAATTAATTCTTTCAATGGTTGTGCTCTTAAAACATCATCATCTTTTATCTTCAAACGATATTGCTGAACCAATTCGTCAAGCTCTAAAATTGAACCTGTATACATTTCATAAGAATTTGTGATTCGGTTATATCTCAGTAATTTTACTTGAATCAACTCATCGATAACCGCTTTTGCCTCATCTACACTGATTCCAAGTGCGAAACTGATTAAATCTTCTTTAATTGCAAACTTCCCTTTGAAGTTCTCAAGAAGCGTGAGTAACTTGATTAGACGAAGAGCTGAATCGGTTACCCCATAACTTACGGCGAAACGATACTGTTTTAATTCTTCGATACGATAATATAGTGTTTCATCAGAGTAAAAGTAGTCGAACAATTCGTCCGCATAATACCATTTTGTCTCGTCGAATTTGCCATCAAACTGGGCTAAGAACATGTATAACGTACGCTCGTTTTGACCAAGAATATTCGATAAGTGGGGCAAAAGATAAATTGTTAATGGATGAATTGGCTGACATCCTTCTAATATAGTTCCGTCAATTTCTTGTGAAGACATCTGAGGAAATAAATTGAACTTAGTTATGTCAATTTTATATCGCTCAATATCATTTTGGAGAAATAGACTAGGCGTATTCACTTCATCTTGACGCCCTAACACTTTAAAGGCAGAACGATAAAATAGAGAAGAATCGCTCTCTAAATAATGTGCACGGAAACGCTTTTCGACTCGCTCTAATTCCGACTTTGAAAAGCTGTTTTTTTCTGCATATTGTCTTAAACCAGAGTGCGTAATAAATAACACTCCTAAGTTTTCAAGTCGATTCGAAAGTTCGGCTAAATCTTGCATTTCTTGCATTGCTTTGTACGTGCTAGCTTTATCAAGCAGCTGGAGAAAACGTCCGAATTCATCGTAAGTAATGAATAACCCGACTTTTTGTTTCTTTAACTGTTTCAAAATATATTCTAGTTGTTCTAATTCGTTCGCCGAAGAAGTGACAGTCAAAGTAGCGCCTGAAGTCAAAATCGTATAGTACTTTTTAAACGTCTCAGATGCTTCTTTATTTCCTGCCTTTATCTGCGCTACTAGTGCATCAATACTGTTGTCATCTTTTGCACACAAGTCTTTCAAATTTGAGTACGTATTTTGATAATTCTTGCGCCAATTCTTAATCGTTTGAACAATTTGTTCTTCTTCACCTTTTAAGCTAAAAGAAATATCTTCGTCTTTTAACGCTTTAATCGTATTATGAAGAATAACTTCTGCTAGTTTCCCAGAGTGTCCAACAATTGCTACAGGAATCCATCGCTTATCTTTAGACCGGATTACGTTCTCCAAATGCGAGCTTTGCTCTTGATTGATTTGCGCGACGTTCGAATAGAAACCTTTTAACGCTTTCCCATTACGTCGACTCATCATCAAGTTTGAAATAATAGCTCCAACCATTGACTTCCCTGCACCATACGGACCTATTAATAGATGGGCATTCGATATCTCATTAGGATTTGTGACCGTCTCTAGTACTGTTTGAATGATATTCAGCTGCTTATCATTTGGTACAAATTGCGTAAGTAAATTGTCTTTATGAAAATCGTACGAAATATTAACGCTTGGTTGAAACTTATGCATAGCTACTTACCTCTTTACTATATTGTTTATATCTTTCTTCAAGTGCCGAGATTGATGATACTTCTTTAGTCAGCAGTACCGTATCGAGCTTGTTTGTACGAATAAACCGTAATGGATAGTCTTCAGTCATCTGCGTAACATATTCCACAATCGCGCTTCTCGAAAGATTAAACACCTTCCCCCAAAGTTCTGGAGCCTCAGCTAATTCTTCGACTGCAAATTCAGTCTGTCCATGTTTTTTTGAATAGATTAAAAGTGACATGAATAAAATGTCCCGGATTTCTTCCACATCCGCAAACGACTTGGTGTAGTAATTATTTACGCTTTTAGAAACCATCTCTAAATTTTCGAGCGGACATGAAATGACATCTTCAGGAGTAAGTTGTTTATAATCTTTCAAAGAGTACATGTTGAGAAGACAATCTATATCTCGCTTCAATGTATTTTCAGAGACACTCTTCAACCCGTTCACTTCTACCCATTTTTCTAAAGACCTCATTAAACGTTCACGATCAAACACTGATTCTCGATACTCGTTAAAGAACCAATACCAAGTCGTAGCGATGTCTTTGTTCGTGACCAAATTATAATGCAACATTCCTAACGTCAGCCCATGTTGCAGATGTCGATCATAACGGAACACGACATTTCCAAAATCAGTGAAGGCATGAACTGTTTGTTTCCCCTTTTGCTCCTCGATAACATTTGTAGCAATCAACCAATGTCGCAAAGATTTCGCCATGTTTTTTCCTAATCCCAGTACCTCAAAGTGATTTTTTTCATAAAAAAATCTAGAGTTCTGATTAACGTGTGTCAATCCTTTGTTTATCCACGAAGGTCGAAAATAAAAACTCTGATGTTGTCCAAATCCCATAATTTTCCCACCTATCTTCCAAAAGAAGTGAAGTAGCTGCTTATGCAGCTACTTCACGGGTTTATTTCTTAAAGTATTGCATCAATGCACGTAATGCGAGCGGTTGTAAGTATGGACTCTTGCCTCGTGCCGGTTCTTTGTTTGTCTTGAATAGATAGTCACCTTTTCCAGCCAAATTCTCCCCGCCTGACGTATCCATTACTACGTTCGAAGCTACGCTGTCTGTGACGCGAAGACATAACCGCGCTGCCAAGTTGTTCTTGATGGTTGTACTGATAATCTCAGCCTTTGGAGACTGCGTACAGACAATCATATGGATGCCTGCCGCCCGTCCTTTTTGCCCTAGACGCTTGATAGCAGTTTCGATTCGCTGAGCGAATTCTTTATCCTGCATCATGAAGTCTGCAAACTCGTCAAATACAATCACCATTCTTGGCAAGATTTCTTCATGTCGGTTTTCTTGTGCTAATAACTCGTTATATTCCATTAAATTCTTTGCATATGAGTCACGGAACTTAGTATAACGATGTTCCATCTCTGCAATCATAACATCTAAATAATCAGCTGATTCAATCAAATCTAACAAAACTTTTTCCGTATGCTTAACCCCGTCAAACATTGAGAATTCAACTTGTTTAGGATCGATAAATACGAATTGAAGTTCAGTTGGATCATAAAGACACATCATCGACATAACAATCGAGTTCAAACTTACACTCTTCCCACTCCCAGTCGATCCAGCAACTAACATGTGTGGCTCTGTTCCATTAAAATCAACCGTCATAACTTCATTCAGTGGACTCAACCCGATAGGAACAATGAATCCTTTCTCTAGCTCTTGATTTGTCACATCGTTACGTACATACTTCATAAATTGTGAGAAGTAGATTGTATCAGGGTCATTACGATTGATATCAATATTGATTCCGTTACGATCACTAAAGATGGTCGGAGGAGAATCAATGTGAAGCCAAAGCGGCATATCTTTCGCCTTTTTCTCTACGGCTGTAATGCTTTGATTCGGTGGAATTCTGCCAATAATTCGAATAACACTGGCCCCAACAATCGTGCGCTCTACCGAAAACTGAACTCCGTTGATTCTTAGTTTCGTCTGCAAAGTGTCTGCGTAACGATTACCGAGTTCTTGAAGGGCCGCGTCAAACGATTCTTCGTTCGGCACTTGAACGTTTAATAGTGCGATTTCCTCCGGATACTTCTGCTCAGCAACTGACGGATCCTTTGGTTGAACTGGTTCAACTAAATCATCCGATTCGTCTTCTCCGTCTGAATTTACAGGCAGTTGAGTTGGTGTTACAGATGGAGGAATATTTTCATGTCCCTTATCTAACCCTTTTGGCGGCATCACTTTCTCAATGTTATCGATAGGGTTCGGCTCTACAGCTCCCTCATCATCTCCAATTTCCAACTTCACTTCATCGCTAGAAACGTTCATTTCTGAAAGGATGTACGAGCGTGTAAACGTATGGACAGAAATTCCATCTTCATCTTCACGTTCAAAGTAATGACCTGGGGCAAGTTCTGCTCTGCCTTCAAACACAGTGTTCTTGTTATGAATATATGCATAAATCGATTTAGTGAAAGAGAAGTTAATTTTCACGTTCGAATTATGCTTGAGTTCGTGTAAGAGAGCTAGCTCATATTCTTCATAAGCTCGTTTATCTTCAAGATGGAGTAAGAACGAGTTGAGATACAACTCTCTTTCAAGTGTTGATTCGAATCGTCTAAAGAATTTCTGTAACGCTCTTTCTCCAGACAATAGTTGAACTTTCGCGTCCGTCACTTCGCTAACATAACTCTCTTGTTGAATGAGTTTTAGTTCAACTAAATCAAAGTTAATATCGTATGTTTCTGTATCTGCTGAATATTGAATTGTTGTTTTTAGCAAATCCGGCCGCTTTTGTCGCGTTCTAAACCACTCGAGCTCGTCGCACATGTCCCATAAGACGACGGTATCTTGATGATTATTACTTTGAGCAACAGTTAGATACACAGATAAAAACTCGTTTACAAATTTACCTGGTCCTAATGCACGAAGTACAAGGCCTCCAGATAAATCTTTAACAATTTTTAAAGACTCGTCTACTTTCCGTTCGTCTAAAGTTGTAACTTTCAATTGGTCTTTAAGTCGACTATGAAGTCTAGTTCGATAATAGTTCGTTTCGACGTCTTTCTCAGAAGATCTTCGAATTGAATCTGAAGAAGAAACGAGAACCTTGATTTCTTCATTTCCAGAGCGGTTAACGTGATATCGAATAATATTCGAACCTTCCGCAACTTGTTTCATAAGAAGTGGATCCATAAACTTATCGTAAGTGATGACCCAATTGAATTTTTCATGGGCTAATTTATACAACGTATTTGTTTCAGTCCGTGTTACTGAAAGTCGTCCTTTTAATAGCCCGATTTTTTCAGGCTCGATGACTAGACCGTCTTTCAGAATAGCCTGCATGTTATAAAATTGCTGCATGAGCTTTGGTTGCGTTGGCGACACATAACTTATAAGACGCGTGCCTTCTTTAATTGATTTAAACTCACGGTTTTCATAGAACGCCCACTGCTTATCATCGAGCTCACATTCTTTGTGCGCTTCAGGATAAAACTGATGTGGGATTTTAAGATTATCTTGTTGTCCAAAATAATCAATAAAAACAGCTAAATCAAAATCAAGCATCAATGTATCCAATTTTTCCTCGAGCGTTTTCGAATCGCTAAATGGTAGGACATTAATTTCTAGTCTTGGAAATTCTCCAAACACATCTACTGCATTCATATACTCTTCTTGAGATTGGATCCATTGATTGATTTCATCATAGAGCATTGCTGCTCGAGCTGGACTATGAATCGTCACATTTAATTTCCTAACACTGTCTTTCTTAAGAATTTGCTCAATACTCTTTTTAACAAACTCTAGGTTCGTTACATATAAGAATAAGATATCTAAGCAATCTGCAGTGTATGGATAAACGCGCACATAGTCGTGAGCGACTTTCTCAATCTCTTTAGCGAACGAGGTAGCTTGAGATGCGACACTCTCGATTTCCCCACCTTCAAGGTATGTCCCTTGTCCGTAAAATTCGTCTTGAACGAAAAGATGATGACCATCGCGCGACACGTAATACGAAGGTGCTAAATTAGAGAAAGACCCTCTTAAGTATTCTTTATATTGCTTCAAGTCTTCTACATCTTGAATTTTGTTTCGTCCATGAGAGGTGTCCGACAGGTCAGTAATTAATTTACCGAAGTGGACAAGTTTGTACCCATAGGCGATGAATCGAATTGGGTTAAAAATCGATACGATTTTTCGTTCTACCTCAGACTGCCGGCTATTTTTTGTTTCGACAACGTTTATTGTACCCATGTCATTCAACAGCGAATAAATTTTCCGGACTCCATCGACATCAGCTTCAGAACAATTCAAGAATTCTTGTGTAAGAACCGCTGCTTTTGTTATGTCATCAATTGTTGCTCCGCGCTCCTCATTGATAATAGTTTGTAGAAGCTTGGTGTATTCTTTATTGAACTCATCAAATTGTTGAATTGGTTTTAATAGCCGTTTATCAGTAAGCGATGTGAATTTCGTTTGCTCCGAAAGATAATTCCGGAAGTCCTGCTCACTTGGAGTTCCACGTTTAACATCGATGTATTGTAAATAACCGTTCTGAATTTGATTGATAAATTGCGAGAAACTATTCTCACTAATGGTTTCGCCTGCATCAATCTTAAATTCCGTCTTAGCTATCGGCTCTTCATTTCGAAGAAGTCTTAAAGTCACTTTTAGCACTTCTACTTCCTTCGAAGGATCTTCCGTGCCTTTTAAATGAGACAAAATAATAATATTAGACGAAAGCATAGATAACGATTTCAAATGGAAATTAAAGAAAGTCGCCTGTTTTTCTGACAGTTCTAGAGTCTCATCAATCGTTAGCTCAAATGAGAGGTTCCCTTCAAATTGTTCATGATCGATATCTTCAAGCATCACTAAACTTTCAGACAGCACAGCCTCAAAAATATCAACGTATTCAGATGGATTCTCTAACTTGTTTTCGATATTAACTATCTTCTTAAGGATTACTTCTTTCTCTAACTCTTCTTCAAACTCTTCTCTAAATTCTCGGATGGCATCTAAGTCCGTCTTAGCGTTTACTGCTTCTACACCTTTATCAAATCGATTTTCCGCATCGAGTTTTTGTTGTTTTAACTTATTTTCTTCTTCGACAGTTTCTGCCAGGTCAATTGCTGTAACATATTTATCAATTAAGATGTCCCGAGAATTGTTCAACTTATCCTTGAGCGAGTTCGATACTTTAAATCCAAAAATTCGTTCGGCATCGGTGTAAGATACTAACGACAGTAAATCGTTATTTTTGCGTTCGATAAACTGCATAGATTTCTCAAGAAAATGAACCTCATCATTGAAATTGTTCCACATCTCTGCTGAGTAGTTTGTTTTCTCCTCATTCGACATGAAATTTTCTACGTTTTTGGCAAGCTTTTCAGGGTCAAGATAAGACACCATTGTTTTTCTTAGATGACTAAGCAAGAAATTTTTTCTTAGCTGTTTTCGAAGTGCATCTAATGATTCAAATTTCAAAAATTCATCTTTAAACAATCGGAAGTGAGGTAGCTGTTTTCCAAGAATTGATTTAAACGGTTCATCGGAAGAATTTTTTGTTTTAATAATGTCCTCTAAGTAAGCGATTAGCATAGAAAGTTGTAAATCTAGTTCGTTTTTATACTGATAAGCTCCAATTAATCTCATTAAATCTTTGATTTGGTGCGGTTCTAAGTGAGACTTTTCATGTAGCGATTCATCAAGGCTACGTAATCCTTCCGACGATAGTAATTGAGTCTCATCGATTGAGACGATATCCTTCAAGCTTTGAGCCTCTGGAGTTCTCTCGTTCATTAATAAGATGAGGGCTTCTTTAGATTTTACGTTGTTTCTTAACCAGACTCCATTTTCATTTTCATTTAGAACGAATGAATCATACCCCTCAATCCGCTTAATTGTTCGAATCACCGGATTGTAAAATATTTTGAATTGATCTTCGTTTTCTAAGAGCGCATTTAATATTGCGGGGAAATAATCTTCATTGATTCCTTCGATTTTGATAAGTACTTTTTCGGCATTTTTCTTGTTGTGATCTTTGAGATAATTTAATAGATATTGCGCGATCCAATGCCCTATGATTGTCTCTTTATATGAGGTGCTTACTGGCATATTCATAGTCTCCTTTATCTAGTTTCGGATTATCCGAAATAAGGATTGCGGATTAAAGCAGTAGCGTCTGAATACTCTTGCAATAACCCGTTCTGTTTTAATTTCTGTCTCATTTTCTTCTCATTACTTCTAAAGTGGGATAGATTGATTCCTTCTTTCGAATAGAGACCTGAAACTTTTGCTGCATTTTCCCCGATGATAATTTGATATTTTTCATAAAGTCTATTTAAAAAATCATCGTATGGAAGTGTCACTTCTCCATCTAGAGTTGCATATACTAAAGCGCTCAAAATATTATCGTGAAGGACGTAACGAGCTTTAGACCCTTTTCCTGAAATAATGAATTGTCCATCTCGCGCTAAAGTCTTCATAATCGGTAATTGTGACTTAGATAAATCCTCCATGTACAACTCAACAATTCGCAATCTTAGCATTTTTTCCGCTTTTTCAAGATCTGGTGTCTCAAGAGCTTCAACGAGTTTTTTCTTCTTTGGTGTCTGAAGGCTATTAAGTTTTAACTCTTCAAAAAACGCTGTGTAACCTGCAACTTTTGTCTTTTGATTATGATTGAAGCTAAGCTTCCATGCCCGAATCTTATCCTCTGCCTGATTTTCCGGAAGTACTTCTGCAACACGTTTCTCGACAAACGTCTTATAAGCTTCACTAACAACAGACTCATGAATACGATACGAATCTTGAGCCAAGAATTTTATAGATTTATTTTGTCCTTCGAAGCAGTCAATAAAGTAATGAGTTTTTTCTTGCACAATTTGTTCAGCTTGATGAATCATATATCGATGAAGTTGGAATGTAATAAGTGAAGTTAGAATGTCAAACATTTCATATACATCAATCTTTAAAGTAAGTAGAGCATTTAATTCCTCAGCAAACTCTCGATAAAGTGGTAAATTTGTTGATGGTAAAAGTGGATATTCTGACTTCTCCCACCCACTAATGAAATCTTCTAACTCACTATCTTTAATCAAAGGTGCTGGTTGGTCTTTTGTCACAGTACCGGTCTCAGTAGATGCATACTCTTCGAATGCCTCATTAATTTGATTAACAACAGTAATCAATCCACTTGAATTTGATAATAGATTCTTCATATTCTTCTCAATATTCTCACGGAGTTCTTGATTGTCCACTGTTCCATAATGCAGCATCAAATAATAGAGTTCCCCACCCCTAGCAAAAAAGTTTCGCTCATAATTATATGCCGGGCTATTGGATTTTCCTTTATCTCTATTGACACGTATTTCTGTGTATAGCAATGACTCATGCAGCGGGTACATCATTTGAGCGTACCATGAGCGATCAACAGGCTTACCCATTGGCGTCGTCAGAGGGATTGTTAAGTTTTTAAAGAAAGTTTGGAGATCTTCTAATTGTTTTTCATTAATCCCAAGACGTTCTCTAATCAAATCTTTTTTCTCATTTTCAAAAACTGCGATGTGGCCTTTTGACCCTTCCTTTTCCCCTTCATACACAAATTGTCGAAACTCGATCATTTTTCGACGATTGTAGTATTTCCTTTGCAAACTAAATCCTGTACCGGCAATTACGTTTAAAAACTCTAACGTATACTCCGGTCCTCTTTGACCATCTTTAAAACGATGTCCCCATATTTCAGCGCCAATTTTACTCGAAAAACTAATTTTTTCCTGTTCCATGGAGTGTTCTCCTATTCGTAAATTAATTGAGTTTAGTAATCTTCGTCCTCATCTACTTCTTCATCTGTATCTACATAAGGTGGCTTAATTTCAATTGTTTCAAGTATGAACGCACCCTGTGTATAATCAAATTTTAGAATTTGAAGAATTTCTTCGTCTTGTTTTTTTAAAGGAATTAATCTATTGCGGAAGCTGTTAAGCAAAATTTCTACGTGTTCACGTAATACATTTAGCATTCCACCGTTGCTTAAACGCATTAGATATTCAAAAGTGACCAAATTTACCTCGAGTTCTATCTCATTAATACTTAACGTTAACGTGGTACTCGTTTGGTCGATATCTTCATTTTTCTCTTGAACGACGAAATTGATTTGATCGAGTCCAATAATTTGATGAACCAACAAACTGTCAGAGGCCACGTACAACTGATGCGATGGAGAATGCACCATACGTTTCGCAAAGAATGTATTCAATCCATCAACTAGTTTAATCTTTGTACTATGTTCAATTTTACCTTTATGCAAAATACCAATGAATTCGTGACGGTGGCGATATGGAATTAATTGTTCTACTTTTTTATTATCTTTAGATTCAAAATAATATTTCCGACGTAGTCTCGGGAACCATTTACTCATAAGTTCTACGCCATTCACATTGTCGCCGTTAATGTTAGAACGGTACATTTTTACTTCTTCGTAATAAGCCCCGTTCTCAACATCTATACCTTTTTTAAACAACATTGTATGGGAATCTCTAGTCTTTTCCTGACTGCTTAAATCCCCATTGAGAAGAAAATCGTCAATTAAAGAATCTGAAATGTATCCTGGGTCAAGCGACTTGAATTCTTGGATACCACTAATCTCTTCAAATACTTCAGGTCTTAAATTATTTCCAAAGAAATTCTCGTAGTAAGATTTCTTGGCCAACTCTTCTATCTCTTCGCTTTGTGAAGCCTCATGGACGGTTCTACATGTCATTCCACCTGTTTGAGTGTAAGCAAGATGAATGAGTAACTCACGCATTGTCATATGTTTTCCATTCATATCAAGTGATTTATACATACGCATCATACGGTTGCGAGTCGTTTTGTTGCTCATAGCGATATGGTTATCATTAATGATGCATTTATGACGACTTGAGCATTCACCACAAATGCTCCAATTTTCTTCTTCGTTCCAACCCTCAATTATCTTCTCCGCATAAACCGATGATGAAGCATACAGCAGATTATAAACCTTCACATGTTCCGCCTCTTTAAACTCCTTATTCGGTGACATGAACTGTGGAATGATTATGTCTTTTAAAGACTTGAGTTCTGGATATTTCACTAAGGTGTGCGTAAGCTTTCCTTCATTTGCTGCAATCAAGAAATAAAGTTTTGGTTCTGTTTCTTGCAGCGTTTCTTGCATTTTTTTCAACTCTGAAACAATGATTTCGTCACGTAATTCGGATAAGTCCTTGATAATTCGAATCGTGTAATCGTTATATGTAATTTCTTCAATGCCAGATTCAGGCCATCCCTCAAATTCCGTCTCCACTAATTGGTCGTATACATTGCGGCAAATACGAGTTTTACCGTCTCCTGCATTTCCTGTGATGATAATCGAGCGTGGAGATGTCGATAATTCATCGATGATTTTTTGATTGATATTTGTATCGATACTATATTCAATTTTCTTTGTGTGCTCGTCAAAAATCTTTGAATAGTCAGCTGTGGTTAAATCATACTGGTGCATAAAGTCTACGAAGGGATTTATCTGCTCTTTGAGTGGCGTTATCATAATCCGCTCTTGTTCTGTGTTTAGTTCTTGGGTCATAAGAATAATGTTCTCCTTTACTGTATCAGTCTCTTTATCTTTCTCTACAGTTTCATAAATTAAGCTGTCGTGTTCAGCTACTTCTTCTTGAATATCGACTGAATTACCCTCATGTTGATTCACTTTAGTAAGTTCTTTAGAATCAATCACTTCTGCAGTTGTTGTTTCTAATCCAGTGATTGCGATTGTCTCTTTACTCTCTTGTTCTGAAGTGTTTCCAAAATCCAAAACCCAAGACTGACCTAACTGCATCAAAATATTTAGTGCCTCGTTCGCTTCTTTTTTCGTAATATCTCGCTTCGTGACATTTTCACAGATTTCTAAAAACCTTACACCTTCTCGATAATTTTTCATCGAAAGATTGTACTTTGTTTTTAAAGCTTTCCATCCATACTGAATAGAGTGCGCTTCATAATAGGATTTAGGAATAGACGTGTAGCTATAGAAATTGCTAAGATCTCTCATCCATCTAAAAGCCATTGGGAGGAATAGTGATTGCATGTATAAAACTTGTTCTGTTGGATTGAACGCTATCATCCGATTTACGTCTTCATAAGAAAATGAGATGTCCTCGTTCGAAAGATTAGTTAAGTGTTCCCAAGTTTCTTCTGGTCTCATTTTTTAATCGTCCCTTCATTTCTCGTTGGAAAAATATAAATAAGATTCACAATTTCGTTTCTTCCTATTATTGTAATATTAATGTATGGTAAATAAAAGGGGTTCTGAAGGAATATAGGCGGGTTGGTATATTTTTTTACAAGGCCATTTAACTATGTTTGTTAAAATGATATTTACAAGCATTAAATTGTATTACCTAGGCTCCTTTCAGTTAATGTAATAATAGACATAAGCGAAACATAAATGAGGTGTAATAGATGAATATGAATAGTGTTAAGACACAAAAAACAACGAGTCGCCTCGCACTCGGAGAACTAAACAATAAAGATTACTCAGCCTTAAATCATGGGCGCAAACCAGTACACGTGGCTATGTTCAGTGGAGGCGCATCCTCAGCATACGTGGCGTACCACATCGTACAAAAGTATGGAAAAGAAAATTCGATCCTTTTCTTCACAGACACGCTTTGGGAAGATATGGACAACTATCGTTTCATGGAAGAGGTAGCCGACTACATCGGATTAGAGATTACAACTAGCATCGATGGAAGAACGCCTGAAGAAGTGTTTTTTGATATGCGATTCCTTGGTAACTCTCGTATGGCCAAATGTTCAGAAGAATTGAAAGTTAGACAAACCATGATTTTCCTTGAAGAGCTACGTGACATCCACAATCTTGAACCGATTTTACATTTCGGTATCGGACCTCATGAGCAACATCGTGCAATTAACCTTCAAAACTTCTACGAACACAATCCAATCGAACCAATTGAAACTCGTTTTCCGATGATTGAAATCTTTAAAGAAGATATGGATGCCAAGACGATTATTCAAAACGAGTGGGGAATCAAGCTGCCACGAATGTACGACTTAGGTTTCTCACATGCTAACTGTGGTGGTCGTTGTGTGCGTGGCGGATTAGGTCATTATGCTCTCCTCTTTAAAGTATGGCCCGATCAATATGCAGAACAGGAAGCTATGGAAGAGCGTTTCCGTGAGAAATTCCAAAAGGATGTCTCTATCCTTAAACGTAACGGTGGACCGTTCACCTTACGTGAATACCGTGAAATGATGGAGCGAGACGGCGTCGAAGCTTATTTAGCTGAAAAAGATGATACAGTCCCATGCGTCTGTGCATTCTCATAATGTAAAAAGCGAACAGAGTGCCTTTGACGGTACTCTGTTCGCTTTTATTCACTCCAGAACTTCTTCCAAAAACAGTCCCTTCTCAAACCCGCCCTTCCGCTCCCGCTTCTCAGCGCGAATCGCATTCATCTCTTCAAACGAAGCCCCGTGCATCTTGCCTAGCTCATACGCGAGTTCAAGGATATCAGCCAGCTCTTCAAGACATTCCTCATCGATGTTTGCGTCTTCATATTCCTTCAACTCTTCATACAGTTTTAGTCGTGCTTGTTCGAAATGTTCGGCTTGATTCAAGTGCTTGACGATGACCTGCTTCCCCTCTGCTTGAATCAGTTCAGGCACCCGGTCTCGAACCAACTTGTTATGCTTTACCATAGTTGCCTCCTACTCCACAATCTCAAACGCCTTCACATACACGACATGGTCGAGGAAAATGATCCACTCATCCTCGAACTGGACGAACCCGTCCGTCGCATGACGGAACGACTGATAAATCGATTCGAGCGCCGCATAACGACTCTCCGCTTCCACCACTTGCGTCAACACCTCATCGTTGATCATATGGAACTCAATCTCGAACTGTTTCATTGTTTCCACTCCCTTTCACCCGATTCAACATTCTCTTAACTCTTTTCCCCATTCCATCCCATACTCCTCTCGAAACCAAGACGAAAATTTTCTCAGCTTTCAACAGGAAAGTTTTTCCTTTACACTATGATAAATAGTCAGAAAATTACGTGTTCTTACATATTTAATAATGACTATTTCATTCCACCAAGAGAGGAAGCTTCCAATGGCCTATGATTTTGAATGCAAACACCTGACGAAACGCTTTGATAACGGCGACATCGCGACGCTCGCGCTCGATGATGTGAACCTTCACTTCACCCACGGCGATTTCATCTCGATTATCGGTCCATCCGGTTCAGGCAAATCGACACTACTCAGCTTGATTGGCACGCTCGACCGTCCGACCGATGGCACACTCTTATTCAACGGCGAACCGATTTCGACCTTGTCCGCGAAACAGCTCGCCGACTTCCGCTTCGACAACATCGGTTTCATCTTCCAACAGTTCCATTTGATTCCGACGTTGACCGCGCTCGAGAACGTCATGGCACCACTGTTCGGCCGCAAAGTCGACTATGACGGCGAACAACGAGCACTTGAACTGTTGAAAGAAGTCGGACTGAGCGACAAGGCGAACTCGCTGCCGTCCCAACTGTCAGGCGGTCAGCAACAACGGGTCGCCGTCGCCCGTGCCCTCATCCACCGTCCGAAGTGGCTGCTCGCAGATGAGCCGACTGGGAACCTCGACACGCATACGGGTGATATCATCTTCGACTTGTTGACGCGTCTGAATCGGGACAACGGCTGCGGCGTCTTGTTCGTCACGCACGACCCGGAGCTCGCCGACCGGGCGAACCGAAAAATCGAGATGCGCGACGGGCAGGTCGTCGCCATGAGCGACGTCCATCATGCTTAAGTTCATCTGGAACTCATGGTGGCGGAATAAGGAACGCTTCATCCTGCTCATGGTCGGGATGCTCATCGTCAGTACCGGGCTCAGCTATTTGCTCGGGGTGACCCAGGCGAACAACGGCACGGTCGTCAACGAGCTGCAAAAACGGTGGGACTCGTCATACCATATCGTCGTCCGTCCGGAAGGCAGCCGCAGCGTGACCGAGGACTTGAACCTGCTCGAGCCAAACTATATGAGCGGACTCGAGGGCGGGATCACGCGCGAGCAATATGAGACGATTCAACAGATTGCCGACGTCGATGTCGCGGCACCCATCGCGATGATTGGCTCGACTTATTCGAGCTCGTTCACCCAAACGCATACGTTTGATAAAGCGGGTCTTTATCGCCTCAAGATGAACACACTCATCGATACGGGCATTGAAAAAATCAATGACTTTCAAGACTTGAAAGCCTACTTTTGGGTCGGCTGGATGCCGAACGGCGATTCCACTCACATTGGCATCGGTCCGACCGCCCTGTATGAAGAATTCCCACTCGATTACGGAAGCGATGTCATGCTCGCCGGGATTGACCCGGTCGCCGAAGCGAAACTCGTCGGGTTAGACGATGCCGTACGAGCGACAGAGTTCAGTCGTTACTTCAATGAAGAGGATGTCCCAGAGCCTTACGATGAAGAAGTCACGACAATCCCGATTTTGATGAGTACAAAAGACTACGTCGATGCCTCGATCAACTACACGATCGAAGAAGTCGATGTCGATACAACTGATCAAGAGGCGTTCATCCAAACCTATCTCGAGAAAGGGAAAGATGAATACCTCGATAGCTTGAAAGGGACAAAAGTCGCCTCATACGACTTTACAGCGCAACAAATGCATGACAATATCACAAAACACATTTTAGAAGGAAAACCGCAGCCACAAGATCCTCGTCTCACCATGGAATATACGTGGATTGCCGAGAAGGCGTCGCCACTCGTCTATGAAGGCGTGACGAGCCCGTTCCCGAAACGGTGGCCGTACTCGTATCAAATTAAACCGTTCCTCGCTGAGGGTCGTGTAGCTTTTGGTCAAGAAAGTATGTATCGCAAGTCCAATTTATACGCGGAAGACATCAACGATGCACCAAAAGTGAGATATAACTACATCGGATTATTCGACCCATCGAAACTGAAGCTGTCGAAAGACCCGTTGACAGAACTCCCGATGGAAACGTATTTCCCGGCGAGCGCCGAGTGGGTCATGAACTCGAAGGACGAGCCGGTCAACCCACCGACGACCGTCAAGCCGACGAACAACCCGTATAGCTTCTTGACGAAACCACCGTCGATGTTGACGACGCTCGACGCCGCATTCGCCATCGCCGGCGACAAAGCCATCTCGGCGATACGCGTCAACGTGAAAGGCGTGGACGTCTTAAACGAAGAGAGTGAGGCGAAACTTCAAGCGGTCGCCAAAGAAATTGAAGACAAGACCGGTCTCATCACCGACGTGACGCTTGGCTCGTCTCCACAATACGCCGTCACGTATCTGCCTGGACTCAAAGGAGAGAGCGCGCTCGGCTGGATTCAGCAACCCTGGATTAAACTTGGATCGTCAATCACGATTTTCCAAGAAGCGAAACTCGGCTTCTCCGGTGTCGTCGCGAGCGTCATCCTCGTCGCGATGCTGTACGTGTTCAGCTCGAACATCATCATGCTGTACGCGCGAAAGAAAGAGTTTGCCATTCTGTTATCGCTCGGGTGGCGCCCGAGCCAACTGTCGAAGCTGTTATTCCTCGAAGCGACGATTCTCGGTTCAATGGTCGCGCTCATCTCATGGATGATTCTCGGGACGTTCCTATGGACGGCAGCCGGTTCGACGTCGATTGCCCGCATCTTATTGATTGGACTCGCCGGTCTGTTGATTTACTGGCTCGGGACGCTCATCCCGATTCGACTCGTCCGGAAAATCAAACCGTATGAGACGATGCAGTCGGGTGAGGTATCGAAAGGGCGCCGCCTGCTCCGCTCTCGCTCGAGCGTCGGCATGAGCTTGAACCAGCTCGTGACGTATTGGCCGCGGACGACGTTGTCGATTCTCGCCATCGCCTTACCGACGAGTCTGTTCGGCTTCTTCCTATTCGTCACATTCCGACTCCAAGGGGTCTTGTATACGACATGGATCGGCGAGTTCGTCGCCCTTGAAGTCGGGACGATGCATTACGTCGCCATGGGTGTCGCTTTGCTTATCGCCATGTTGACGACGACCGAAATCATGTGGCAAAACGTCTCCGAACGAAAACCACAACTCGCGGTCTTGAAAGCGCTCGGTTGGCAGAACACGTCCATCCGTCGTCTCGTTTTGACGGAAGGTGCGTTGACCGGTTTCTTCGCCGGACTGCTCGGCGTGACAGTGACCATCATCATCGTCACCGTCATGTATCAGCAGTTCCCGACGTCTGAGTTGCCGTTCCTGTTCGCGACCATCCTCATCCCGGTCGTGACCGGTGTCCTCGGGGCGCTCCTCCCGGCGGAGCGGGCCGTCCGCATCACACCGGCCGAAGCCATCGGTGGGCACGTCGTCAACCAGAAGAAAGTCGAGAAACGGTTCCGTCTCGTGCTCGGGACGACCGCGACCGCTCTCGTCGTCGGTATTATCAGCTTGTTCGTCTTCACGTCACCTGAAGTGAAACCGGTGACGGAAGAAGCGAAGACGACACCAGCTCCGACCGCACAGACGACTGGTGCGAAACAGGCCGATCTAAAAGCAGATAAACCGAAAGAAGCCAAAGCCACCACACCGAAAGAAGATGACCTTCAAAAAATCATGGATCTCGGTACGTTCCAAACGTATATTGGGGATCCGGAACTGAAGAAACGTGAATTTCAAGTCGGTGAACCGGTCTACGCATCACCGGACGGCACAGAACCCGAAGCCGGAAAACGATTCGTCAGTCTTCCCATTTCTCTATTCCATTCAGATGATGGCGAAGGTGGTTATATGGACTATCGTCCGAACGGATTCCGCATGTATACGCCAGACGGAACGGAATATAGTCCGGTCGATATGGTCAACCACAACAAAAAAGCGTTGCGTGGCGGTGCATTTTACACACCAGGCGAGAAGTCCGAAATCGATTTGGTCTTCCTAGTCCCTGATACTGAACAGACACTCGTCTTATACGCGTCCAGCAATGCCATGCCAAAAATCTATACTGTTAAAATTGAAGTGCCGTGAATTGAAAAAAGGAGCGTCGTCCCTTCCTGGGATGGCGCTCCTTTGGCTTTCATCATTTTGGCTCATATTGGAAGTCAGGTATTTGCGCATTTGCTCTTGAATACAGTGACTCCATCGAGAATCGACTTGGACGGCTCGTGCCTCCACCGTATAAGGCCTCGATAGTTTGATCGATATACGCATTTTCCGCTTCTAAATATTCGACAACTAGGTCTTTGAACTCATCGGCCGAGGAATCCTCATGCCGCAATCCCTCCAGTTCGGTCGAGTATATGTCGTTGTCTTCTTGCATGCCCTGCAATTCTTTAACCGCTCCGGATATGGCGACGACATCGGTCGGAACACTCGATAGCGTGAGCATCTTGATTTGATGGTCGCGTCCAGACGAAATGATGGAAGCCGCATTGAAATGGATGACGGGTCTGTCATCAATCGTTTCAACCGTGCCCATTCCTCCACAAGCGGATAAAGCCATCATTGTTCCTGCGAACAGAGAGACGGATAAGAGTAACTTCTTCATCATCAATCCTCCTTCGCAACTGTTAGGCTTCTTACGAAACTTCATCTATGGTTTCGACCACAACCCCTGTATCTGCAACTTTCCCCAAGTCGATGACGGTCGGGTCTTCGTATGCCAAGACGTGAAACTCTTGCTCAATCGTCCGAATGACATAATGCGATAGTTCGCCTCGGTCTGTATTGACCCGGTCCGTCCCCGTCCATTCCGTGGCGAACTTACTTAAAAGAGAGGTTTTCAATTTCACGATGGGATGTCCGTTCGCTAACCCTTCCTCCGGAATCCCATGTTCTTCAAGTGTACCGAGAAACACCGCATATTGCTCGAAACGGATGCTGATTCGGTCCCGTTCTGCGTCCCACGTCAGCAACATCGTCGGGTCATTTGCCCCGAAAAACGTCCACTCGAGTGGATAATAGGTGACGCCCTTCATCTGGAACGACTCCGTCTCGAGCACATAGTCTTCCGTCGTCATCAAAAAATCTAAATCAATCGCCATTCACGAATCCCCCTAGCAATCTTGATATAGTCCGGCAATACATAACACCATACAAACTCATTGATTAGGATGATTATAATTGAAAGGTGATTGAGGTTTGTAAGAAAATTCAACACTTCGGCAATATGATTCTCAGAAACCGACTATAAAACAATATTCCCTAAGTGAAACAATATCGTCCGCTACGAGAGAAAACACTGAAATACGCCTTTCTTTGTGAGCATGAAATGAAAAAAGACCTGTGATGTCAGATTTAGCGACTTCACAGGTCTATTGATTTGGTTCAAGCATTTTCTTCTAAGATGATAAATTCAGCATCAATAATATCTGGATTAATCTTCTTTAATTCTTTATAACTCGTTACAAGTTCTTCATAAGAAACTTCGATACTCTCTTCAAGAGCATTTAATAGCCGATTCCCCATTTGTGACATCGACGAGTAAGTAATACCTCCCGAAATAAACCCGCCGGCAATCGGGATAGCTTTAGACACTCCTTGGGCAAAAGATTTTTTCGTAATCTTCACACCAATCATTGCTCCTACTTTTTTGACAATTGGAAAATAGATTGTCTTCATCATCGCCTTTTGAGGGATTTTCTTCAATGCCTGTTTCGACAACTGTGATGATAATACTTTAATCGTCGCCGTCGCACCACCGACACCGAACATGACCCCTAAAAAGAGAATCAAGTCTCCATTCACCCGTTCGACGTCCAATTCATCCTCATCCCAGAAATCCTCGTAGCCGTGCAAGTACCCGATTTCTTGCGCTAACCTCAGCGCGACCCCAAAAAATTGAGCTGTGTCAGCTGGAATCGTCGCTGCGAGTGCAATCCCACCCGGTAAACCGGCCGCAAAAGACGCAGACGAACTCTTCATCGTCTGATTCATAATATTCTTCTTCGCGACTTTACGAATCAATGCTCGTGACACATTCGCTTCGATTGGTCCCTTCTCGACGATTTCAGCGAGTAGCGCAGGCGGGACATGCTTACTGAAACTTTTCGCTAAAAACTCTTTTCGGTCCACTTTCACACCCGGCAATTTAACCGTGTTCGTAATCAACACTTCAAACAAATCTGATCCACTTGACAATCCCGACACCTCTTCCGTTTTGATTTAATACTAATCATCTATATCGGCCATATTCATTATTGAGTCTTACACTATCAGTATAAATCTTCTATAAGAAGAATTGGTAAAATATTTCATTTTCAGAAATCGATTATCTAAAATCCTACTCATAAAATCAAAAACGGAGCGCCCATTCCGGACGCTCCGTGCTTCGAGTTAATAAAAGATAAACCACAGTGCCGCTGCCACTAAAAACAGGCCGGCCCCGATAAAAAGAATCTTCGCCAATCTCTCGTATACCATGTCTTCACCTCACCAACGCCGCGCCGACGACGAGCGAGACCCCAATCGAGAGCAGGAACGCCATCAGGCCGACGGCGATGTTCCCTTTCCCGATCTCCTCGTTCACTTTGAGCGACGGCGTCAAAAATTCGAATAGCCAATACGTCACCAACAAGAGCACGAAGCCGAAGCTCCCTCCGACCAACACGTCCATCGTCTGGTCGTGATGGCTCTCGACGACGCGGAAGATGTTGGCGAGACCGACGATTTTTCCGCCGGTCGCGAGTGCGACGGCGATATTACCTTTTTGAATCTCGCGCCAATTGCTGTACGGCGTCGTCACCTCAAAGATGGCGAGACCGACGACAATCATGAGTCCGGCGATTGAATATAAGCCGAGCGATTCAAGCAATACGTTGACGTTCACATTCCCCATTACCATGTTCCCCTCACTTCAGTTCGACGACCGTGACACCGAGTCCGCCTTCACCCATCCCACCGGGGCGCTGACTCTTCACGTGACGATGTCCTTTAAGATACTCCTGCGTCGCTTGGCGCATCGCCCCGGTCCCAAGACCGTGGATGATGCGGACGTTGTCGTACCCCGACACGAGTGCCTCGTCGATATATTTGTCGAGGCGGGAAAGTCCTTCTTCGACCCGAACGCCGCGCAAGTCGAGCTCCGACTTCGTCGAGCTCTGACGCTTGAGCGAGCTGCCTTTCGACTGGAGCGACTGCTCTTTCGAAGGCCCGATCTTTTGAAGGTCGTCCGCTTTGACGTTCACTTTCATAATCCCGACTTGGACGTTGTACTCGTTATCGTTCAATTGCTTCACGATATAGCCCTTTTGGTTGAACGTCGTCACTTTCACTTCTTCGCCTTTACTGAACGTACGTTTCTGTTGCGCTTTTTGTTTCACTTTTTGAATCTTTTTATCTTGGAGCGTCGGTTTCGCCGATTCGAGCTGTTTCTTCGCGGCGATGATCTCGTGCTCTTTGACGATGCCTTCTTCACGAAGCTTCTTCAAGCGGTCGATGACTTCGTTCGCTTGGCGCTTCGCTTGTTCGACGGCCTTTTCGGCACGAGCCTCGGCTTCGCCGTACATCGTGTCGCGCTCACGCTCGAAATCGGTCAGCTTCGCTTCGAACGCAGCCTGTTCAGTTTCGAGGTCGTGGCGTTTGATGATCAATTCTTTCTCGAGCTGCTCGGCGCGATGCTTAGCCGCCTCGAGCTCATTGATCATCGATTCGACCGACTCGGCGTCGGTGCCGACGTGGCTTCGCGCCTTGTCGATGACTTGTTCCGATAAGCCGAGACGTCGACTAATCTCGAACGCGTTCGAACGGCCCGGTACGCCAATCAACAAGCGATACGTCGGGCTGAGCGATTCGATATCGAACTCCATCGAGGCGTTCATGACACCCTCGCGGTTATAGGCGTACGCCTTCAGTTCCGAGTAGTGCGTCGTCGCCGCCACGCGGGCGCCACGACGTTTCACTTCGTCAAGGATGGCGATGGCAAGGGCCGCCCCTTCTTGCGGGTCGGTCCCGGCACCGAGCTCATCGAATAGGACGAGTGACATGAAGTCAATCTTGTCGAGCATGCTGACGATATTCGTCATGTGCGAGCTGAACGTCGACAAGCTCTGCTCGATCGACTGCTCGTCGCCGATGTCGGCATAGATGGCGTCAAAGACGGACAGCTCCGTCCCGAATTCGGCCGGAACGTACAGACCTGACTGCACCATCAGTTGGAGCAACCCGAGCGTCTTGAGCGTGACCGTTTTCCCGCCTGTGTTCGGTCCCGTGATGACGAGCGATGTGAACGCCTCGCCGAGCTCGACCGTGATCGGCACGACCTCATCTTGCGGGATGAACGGATGGCGCGCCTGTTTCAACTTGATTTCGCGTTCATCGTTCAGTTTCGGTTCCGTCGCTTTGAGCTGATGCCCGTAGGCGACTTTTGCGAACACGAAGTCGAGCGTGGCGAGCACGTCGAGGTTCGTCACGACCGAATCAGCGACACCGCCGACGAGGTCTGACAGTTCGCTCAAGATGCGATCGATCTCGGCGCGCTCTTTCAAGCGGACTTCTTGAATCTCATTGTTGATCGACACAATTGCCTGCGGCTCGATGAAGAGCGTCTGGCCTGATGCCGATTGGTCGTGGACGATGCCGCCGAACGCTTGGCGGTACTCCATCTTGACCGGGACGACGTAGCGGTCGTTCCGAATCGTGACGATGGCGTCCGACAGCATCTTCGCGTTGTTGCGGAGGATGTTGTCGATCCGTGAACGGACGCTGCCTTCAAAGCTACGGAGCTGAGTCCGGAGGCCACGGAGACGGTCGCTCGCCGAATCTTGGACCGTGCCTTGGTCGTCGATGGCGTGACGGATCGTCTGTTCGACCTCGATCAGCTTCGTCAAGCGCTCGGCATACTCATCGAGACGCGGGATACGGAGATCTTCATTGTCCTCGTGCAGCTTCTCGAAGAAGTTCTTCACTTGGCGCCCGCTGTACATGACGGCGGCGACGGCGAGCAGTTCGCTCGTCGAGAGGACCGAGCCGATGGCGGCCCGCTTCACTTCACTGCGGACGTCGGTCAGTCCACCGAGCGGCAACCGGTCGCGGAGCCTTACGACCTCGGTCGCCTCGCGGGTGACGTTCAAGTTCGACAATACCCGGTCGTACGTATAGTCGGGCTGCATGTTGAGCGCCCGTTCTTTTCCGAGCGAGCTCGCGGCGTGGGCGGCGAGCTGCTGGCGGAGTTTTTCATATTCTAAAACGCGTAACGCGTGATCCATCTAGCATGTTCCTTTCTGTCGCTTCGCGTCGATGAACGCCTTGGCGTCCTCGAACGAGAGGCAGTTGATGATGTCTGACGGTTCGAGATAGGCTTTCCGGGCGTGCAGGACGCCGAGTGCCATATCTTCCATCATATCAGGGTGGTGCGTGTCGGTGTTGATCATAAGTTTGACGCCGGCCGCCTTCGCTTTTTTCAGTGTCGAGGCCGTCAAATCGAGCCGGTTCGGGTTCGCGTTCAACTCGAGCGCCGTCCCCGTCTCTTTGGCGAGGGCAATCAAGCGCTCCTCGTCGATCGGATAACCGTCACGGCGCCCGATGAGGCGACCGGTCGGATGGGCGATCACGTTGACGTACGGCGAGCGGCAGGCGTTCTCGAGCCGGGCCATAATCTCGTCGACGGATTGGTCCATCTTCGAGTGAATCGAGGCGACGACGTAATCGAGCGTCGCCAAGAACTCGGGCTCATAGTCGAGCGTCCCGTCCGGGCGGATGTCCATCTCGACACCGCGCAGGACGTGCATGTCGTGTTTCTTCGCGGCCTCAAGGATTTCTTCCCCTTGCGCCTCGAGCCGTTCTTCGGTCAAGCCGTTGACGAACGACATGTATTTGCCGTGGTCGGTGATGGCGATCCACTCATAGCCGCGCGCTTTCATCGCCGCGACGAGCTCGTCGACCGTCAACTTCCCGTCCGACCAGACCGTGTGCATATGGGCGTCGGCCTTGATATCGTCGAGTGTGACGAGCTTCGAGAGGTCGTGCTCGAACTCGAGGTTGCCTGCCCGGAGCTCCGGCGGGATGAACGGCAGTCCGTAACGTTCGAACAGCTCGGCTTCCGTCTCCGGTTGCCAGAGGCCGTCCGCCGTCTCGACGCCGTACTCAGAAATCGACTCACCCTTCGCTTTCGCGAGCTGGCGCATCCGCACGTTATGGTCTTTCGAGCCGGTGAAGTGATGGAGCGTCGCGGCGAAGGCGCCCGGTTCGACCATGCGGAAGTCGACCGACACCATCTCCTCGCGCTCGAGGACGAGCGACACTTTCGTCTCTCCGGCCGCAATCACCTCGTTGATGAACGGAAGGGCAAGCAACTTGTCACGGAGGGCGACAGGCTCTTCGGTCGCGATGATGAAGTCGAGGTCTTTACACGTCTCCTCGGCGCGGCGGAAACTGCCCCCGACCGAGTGGCGCAGGACGAGCGGCTCGGCTTCGAGCACCGTCTCAATCTCTTCGACGACCGGGCGCATCATGGCGTAAGCGAGACGCTCCGGGCGTGACTCGAGGTTCCGTGCCGCCGTGAGCAACTTCTCGACGCTCTTGGCACCGAAGCCAGGCAGGCTCGCGGCCGTACCGTCTTCTAATACGGTAATCAGTGTCTCGAGATCGACGACGCCGACTTCGCGGAGCTTGGCTAGCTTCTTGCCACCGAGCCCTTGGATTTTGAGCAGTTTCATGAGGCCGTATGGAATCTCTTCTTGGAGTGACTCGAGCACTTCACTGTGGCCCGTGTCCCGCCACTCTTCGAGGACGGCGGCCGTCCCTTTGCCGATCCCGGAGATGGTCGTCAAATCCTCGATGTCCTCGAGTTCGAGTTCCGTGTTCTCGAGCGCCGTCGCGGCTTTGCGGAAGGCGTTGATTTTGAACGGGTTCTCCCCTTTAATCTCCATATATTGCGCGATTTTTTCTAGCAGCATCATCGCTTCGACTTTATTCATCGTGCTTCCCCCTTTTCCATACAGAAAAGGCCGAGACACAAGCACTAGCTTGCATTCCGGCCTGTCGTGTTACAACATCTTATTCGAGAACCATTCAGAGAGATATGGCGTATCTTGAATGATGTACGTCGCGAGCGACGAGTTGTCGACGGCGCTCTGGACGCTTGCCATCGGTACGAACGCGATGACCCACAAAATGAAGAACGTGATCACGTACGCCTCGAAGAAGCCAAGGACCGCTCCGATGATTCCTTTCAATTGACGCAAGATCGGCAAGTCCGTCAAGAAGTCGAGCATCGATAGGATGAGATGCAAGACGAGCTTCGTGATGACGAACAAGACGACAAACCAGAAGACGTTATAGAACGTCATCTCGAGTCCTGTCAGTGCGTTTAAATCGATGACACCTTCTGGAAGCGACCCGTCGAGTTGCGACGGGTATGGAATCCATAGCTTGAACGCTTCGGCGAGATCACGGTAGTACGCATTGGCGACGAGGAAGCTGATGATGAGCGCGACCCAATGGCCGAGCTGCAAAATCGCCCCGCGACGGAATCCGTTAATGATCCCGATGAACAAGAAAAACAGTATAAGTAGAGTAACCATAAAGTGATTTATTCTCCCGTATTTCGTTTAGTTTTGACGTGATCACTCGCGATTTGGATAGCGGCGAGCACCGCTGCCTGACGAGCGTCTAGATGAGGGGACTGTTCACGAATCTCACGGATCTTGCTATCGACCAGAAAGCCCACTTCCCTCACATGATCGGCCGGCTCTTCGCTGACGATCGTATAGTCCTGACCCGCGATATGAATCGTTGTTCGTTGTACCTGCACGCGTCACCCCTCCTTTACGTCTATTCAAAATTAATCATAACATCGTTTGTATATTAGGAAAAGAAGAAGGTCCCTCCCTTTTCCACTCCAACATTTTGTGATACCCTATTTCAAAGTTGTCAAACGTCAATCTTCGTTGAAAAATGAAAGATAGGGTGGCAACACGTCGCTAAATGTGCGAAAATAGCAACAATTCAAACATTAAGAGAGGATGATTTATTTGAAATTACGTATTGGCCTTCTAGGTCGCATCATCATCGCTATCGCATTCGGGATTCTACTCGGTAGCATCGTACCAGAAAGCCAGAACTGGATTGTCCGGACGTTTGTCACGTTCAACGCAGTCTTTGGGCAGTTCTTAGGCTTCGCCATCCCACTAATCATTCTCGCTTTCATCATTCCAGGAATCGGGGAACTTGGAAAAGGCGCTGGGAAATTGGTCGGTTTGACGGCCGCCATCGCTTACGTATCAACAGTCGTTGCCGGGACGCTCGCCTACTTCACGACGAGCAACTTGTTCCCGCAAATCTTGTCACGCAGTACGGCCTCTGCTGAAAACCCTGAAGAAGCTCTTTTGAAAAGCTTCATGGAGTTCGAGATTCCACCGGTATTCGGCGTCATGACGGCGCTCATTCTCGCCTTCGTCATCGGCATCGGGATTGCCGCCATCGAAAGCAAGCGCTCGCTCGATTTGGCCATGGATTTCCGCGATATCATTGAACTACTCATCAGCAAAGTCATCATTCCACTATTACCGATTCACATCGCCGGAATTTTCATGAACATGACGTACGCCGGACAAGTCGCTGAGATTCTCTCGGTGTTCTCGCTCGTCTTCGTCACGATCATCGTCCTTCACTTGACGATGCTCTTGATTCAATACTCAGTCGCAGGTGCTCTCAACAAAGAGAACCCACTTCGTCTCTTGAAGACGATGATGCCGGCTTACTTCACAGCCATCGGGACACAGTCGTCAGCGGCGACAATCCCGGTCACACTTCGTCAGGCGAAAGCGAACAACACGGACGAAGGCGTCGCCAACTTCGTGGTGCCGCTCTGTGCGACCATCCACTTGTCAGGGTCGACAATCACGCTCACATCGGTCGGTGTCGCCCTCATGTACTTGAACGGCATGCCGATGTCATTCGCCATCGTGCTCCCGTTCATCCTCGCCCTCGGCGTCACGATGATCGCAGCACCAGGCGTACCAGGTGGAGCCGTCATGGCCTCGCTCGGTTTGTTCGGTTCGATGCTCGGATTCAGCGAAACGATGCTCAGTCTTGTCATCGCCCTCTACTTGGCACAAGATAGCTTCGGTACGGCGACAAACGTCACGGGAGACGGCGCCATCGCCAAAATCGTTCATTACTTCAAACGCAACACCAACATTTTGGATGACGCAAAAGAACGCGAAGAAATCGCGTAATTTCATCTATAATTTGATAGAATGAAAAAAACGGGCAAGCCATCAGGTTTGCCCGTTTCGTATACATACGATGAAAGGGTGTTCATATGGAACTGATTCGTTGGAACGACCTATCCGGATTTGAAGAACGTGTCATGCCCCACCTGCTCGAACATGAGGCCGAGAACAGCTTGATGATTGGCGTGCTCGATGCCATCAAACAAGGCCGATACGAGTCGTATCATCAACTGACCGTCGAAGATGACGGTAATGTGCTCGCGATCCTGCAAGTCACACCGCCCCATCCACTCAACTATGTGCTCGTGAAGCACGAGCGAGAGGATGACGTCCTTCGTCTGCTCGTGCCTGAACTATTAAATGGTGATATCCCATTCACCGAGGTCGTCTCGCAAGCTGATCTGGCGATGAATTTCTACACGCTCTGGTACATCCTGACGGCGCGTGAGCCGAAAGTCTTCATGGAGCAAGGTCTGTATCGTCTAGATCACGTCAACGACATCCCGCTGTCGGAAGGGTCGATGCGACGGGCGACCGAGGACGATGAGGCATTCCTCGTGAAGGCGTATAACGCGTTCGAAAAGGATACCGGTTTACCGGTCTCGTCGAAGGCAAACGCGACACAAAAGATTGCGACGATGCTCGAGAATCAAGAAGTGTACGTCTGGGAAGTCGACGGCAAGGTCGTCTCGTGTGCGAAGAAATCGCGCGAGACCGCGAACGGCGTCACTGTCTCGTTTGTCTACACGCCAAAAGCGTTGCGCAAGCGCGGCTATGCCCGCTCGCTCGTCGCCGAGCTAAGCCGGGAGCTCTTGACGTCGAAACAATATTGTACGCTCTATACGGATTTGAGCAACCCGACATCGAACAAGATTTACAAAGAAGTCGGTTATGAAAGAATCTTCACTTCGGCGTGGATTCGATTGCCTAGCTGATTTGATGCGCCTCCCCTATACTGTAGGTGGAGGCGATTTTTGATGAACAGATTATTCGGTTGGTGGCTCCGCATCCCGCGCCGGGTACGGTTGACCGCCTTGACGGTCGTCACACTCGCCGTGCTCGGCTATATGGTGTTTCTCGGCGGCCGGAGCATGCTCGACGACCCGAACTGGGACACGCTCTGGCTGAGCGTCATCGGCGCCGCCCTGCTGACCTTTATCGCGTACAAGGCAACAAAAAAGTGATCGACGCGTTCGTCGATCACTTTTTGTATAGGCTTAGAAGAATGAAGCTGGGTTGACCGTGCTGCCCGCGCTCGAAGATGAGTACGAGTAACCACCACGGTGGATTTCGAAGTGCAAGTGTGAGCCAGTCGAGTTCCCTGTGCTACCCATGCCGCCGATGTGTTGCCCTTGCGTCACACGTTGGCCGGCCGATACCGATACCGAGCTCATGTGTGCATATACCGTCGTCCAAACTTGACCGTTCAAGACGTGCGTGATGATGACGTGGTTCCCGTAAGCGCCACCCCATCCAGCTGTCGTGACCGTACCTGTTTGTGCTGCGTTGATCGGTGTGCCGACCGGTGCTGCGATATCAAGTCCGTTGTGGAACGAGTAACCGTTCGCACCGCTCGCCGCGCCCCATCCTTGTGAGAGACGACCGTTTGCCGGACGTTGGAACATGCCGCCGCTTGCCGGTACAGAAGATGCCGCTGCCGACGCTGTCGGTGTGCTAATCGCGCTAGCGCCAGTGTTTGTCGCTTGTTTTTTCTTCGCAGCCGCTGCCGCCGCTGCCGCACGTTTCGCTTCTTCAGCCGCACGACGTTGTGCTTCCATTTCAGCCTTGATGGCTTTCTCTTGCGCTTTGAGTGTTGATTCCATTTCTTGGAGGCTCATCAATTTCGATTCGAACTTCACTTTCTCAGCGTTGAGTTTCTTAATCTTCGCTGCGCGCTCTTTCATTTTCTTGTTGAGCGTCTTTTGACGTTGTTCGAGTTCTTCTTTTTGTTTCACGAGAGCATCGCGCTCGGCTTTCAACTCAGCTTGCGCTGCTGCCAATTTTTCTTTCGTCGCTTGATACTCTTCGAAGATTTGTTTGTCGTTCTCTTGAATCGTACCAGCTGTGATCATGCGTGTGAGCAAGTCACCGAAGTCTTTCGATCCGAAGATGAACTCTGCCCAGTCGATCGAGCCGCCGCCATTTTTTTGCATTGTGGCCATGCGCTCTTTCATGAGCTCTTCTTGCGCCTTCATTTTTGCTTCATATTGTTTAATCTGCTTTTGAAGGGCTGCAATTTTTTGTTGTGTTGCACGAATCTCAGCTTTCTTTTGCGCGACGTCGTTGATGACGTCTTGGAGTTCAGCATCTAACTTGTTGATTTCTTGCTGCTCTTTGCTGATCGCCTGTTCACGTTTTTTGATCGAGGCGTTCGCTTTGCTCTGTTCACTGTTATTCTGTTGTTGCTGCTGTTGCACCTTTTTCTGCTTGTCTGTAAGTGACGCTGCATAGCCAGGTGTCGTGCCGCTAATGAGAAGAGCTCCTAAAGTGACGGTTGCTGCAAGTTTCTTCAAGTTAACCAATGTGCTTCCCTCCGCTGAGTTCTCTGAATTTCTATATAATATAGATCGCATAAATTATAAATTAATAGGCGAAATTCGATATCGCTCTGAGACTCATTATAGCAATCTAAACCTAAAGTTATTTTACACTTATATTTCATTCCCATTACATTGACCTGTTTTAGGTTTTATCCGTTTAAAAATGGGGGTATAAAGGGCTTTTGCAATTTTTCTTGTCACACAAACGTTATAAATCAAAAAGAAAAGCACTTCATGAAAGCGCTTTTCAAATAACTACCTATACGATTTTTTTACCACCTTGGAGACACGAATCCCGATCGTGACCGTTTATGACGTCCTTGTTTGAACAGCAGAAACCCGCCAATCAAGAGGATGCCACAGGCGGCACCAAAACTGTCGAGCATGATGTCTTGGATGAGCGGCGTCCGCTCGGGCGTCAAACTTTGATGGAACTCATCAAAGATGGCGACCGTGTTCGCGAGCGCCCAGGCGAACAAGAGCGTCAGCCCAGCATGGAGTCGCGTGCGCGACACCGCTTTGACGAGAAGTGCCCCGAGTGCGAAGAAGACGGTGAAGTGCGCCGCTTTCCGAATCAAGAACTCAATCAAGCCGGCACTCCCTTTCGCCTCGAGCGATACCGGTCCTCCGGCATACTCGAAGTCGACGGTCGCGAGGATGGGCTCGGCCCACGTCCAATTGATGCGTTCAAGTGGTGAGACGATGCTTTGGTCCGAATACGGGGTCGCGCTCGAGAAGAATAAGCCAATCAGGATCAAACCGATCCATATAAATTCATTTTTCAATATGTACATGACACCTTTCCTTTCTACAACGAGTCTCATTATACGCCGTCCATCACGTTTCATTGTAACAACGACTTCATCATTTCATGACAATTTGATTGCGAACAACCGGTTCAAAGTCGTGTCTTGAAATCGCGATTGGTATAATGAAAAGAAAAAAGGGGGAATCAACATGATCTATCAATATGAAGCGGCCGACATGAGCGGCAAGCTCCAACCGCTATCCAAATACGAGGGTGACGTCCTATTAATCGTCAACACGGCGAGCAAGTGCGGCTTCACCCCGCAACTCGATGGACTCGAGAAATTATATGAACGTTATCAGGGTCAAGGGTTCCATATCCTCGGCTTCCCATGCAACCAGTTCGGCAATCAAGACCCGGGGTCAAACGAGGAAATCAACGAGTTCTGTCAATTGAACTACGGCGTGACGTTCCCGATGTTCGCCAAAGTAGACGTGAACGGCAAAGACGCCCACCCACTCTTCCAATACTTATCGAAAGAAGCACCAGGCCTGCTCGGTTCGAAGACAATCAAGTGGAACTTCACGAAGTTCCTCGTCGACCGGAACGGCAATGTCATCGAACGGTTCTCGCCGCAAACGACGCCGGATGAGATCGAGACGGCCGTCAAACGTCTCTTATAAGTAAAAGGATGGTCCGCCGCAATCCGGCAGGCCATCCTTTTTGTTAACGCGGTGTGATGAAGTTGATCGTGTAGAACGGGCTCGACTCCTCATTGTAGACGAGGCCGACCGACACGTGGGTGAAGCCATCTTTCAAGATATTCTCCCGGTGGCCGAGCGAGTTCATCAGTCCCCAGTGGGCATGGAAGACGCTCATCTGCCCCATCGCCAAGTTCTCGCCGGCGAGGGAGTACGCGATGCCGGCCTCGTTCATCCGCTCGAACGGGTCGCGGCCCTCGGGATCCGTATGGCTGAAGAAGTTGTTCCGGGCCATGTTCTCACTATGGGCGCGGACGACCGGTAATAGCGGCTCATAGTCGGCGAGCGCCGACAGTCCGAACTTCTGGCGGTCCCAGTTCATGAGCATTCGCATCAACTGTTCGTTCGCGACGAGATTGTCTTCCGACACGTCACCGTAATAGCCCTCACTCGACTCCTCGACGTCCCGGTCGACGGTGAGCACGGCTTTCAGCTTGTCGTCGTCATGCTGATCGAAGAACAGCGTCACGTAGTCATCATCAATCGCATAGACGTTGAACGACGGGTCGTCCGGAATCAAATAGCGTTTCAATCCCTTATTGTATGACTTGACCTCATCGAAGCCGATTTGCTCGACTTGTTGTCGCGTCGTCTCGCCCACGACGAGCCCTTCAAAGATACTGCCCGTCTCGAACTGATACTGGCCTTGCTTCGATCCGTCAGCATCGATCAACTCGAGGCTACGGTCGCCGTTCTTCTCGAGCAAGTACCAGTCGTGCCCGGCATATTGGCTCGTGAAGCGCGGGGCGTCGGTCGAGCGTTCTTGTTGCTCCTCCGCCACTTCCGTCGACTTCACTTGAATGCTCGTCGGCGCCGACACGTTCGGCACTTCAAATTTCCAGGCCGCATACATGCCGATCGCGAGCAATAAAATCACTAATTTACGAAACATCGCGTCTCCTTTCGAAAACTTACTCCTCTCGCTCACCGAACGCACGCAAGCGCGCCTTGATGTCAATGAGCATCTCCATATAAGCGATATACGTCGCTTCATCTATATTCAGCATACCACTCACTTTGAGCGGTACCTCCTCGGCCTGCTCACGCAGTGCGCTCCCGGACGGCGTGAGTGACAAGAGGACACGGCGCTCGTCGTCGGTCGCCCGCACTTTCTCCACGTAATCGAGTTGCATGAGCCGCTTGACGAGCGGTGACAACGTGCCCGAATCGAGCGTGAGTCGATCCCCGAGCTGTTTCAAATCGATATTGTCTTCTTCCCACAAGACGAGCATGACCAAGTACTGGCTATATGTCAGGTTTAACGGTGCCAAAATCGGGCGATATAATCTCGTAAGCTCTTTTGAAGCGGTATAGAGCTGAAAACAGATCTGATGCTCTAATGTTAACGAACTTTTCATAAAATTTCCTCCGGCTATAGTCTTAGGACAAGCATATCATTTGCTTATCTGTTTGACTGCCCTATAATTAGATTGTGCACAACTTAATTGCCTAAAAACGAAATGGAGGAATTGAATCATGAAACCATTATTCACAGCTTCTGCAACTGCAATCGGTGGCCGCGAAGGTCGCGTCACATCGACGGACGGCGTCATCGACTTGAACGTATCAATGCCTGGCTCAAAACACGCGGACGAAGCGACGAACCCGGAGCAACTCTTCGCAGCAGGTTACGCGGCATGTTTCGGTAGCGCCTTGAACCTCGTCATCGGCAAAGAACGTATTAAAACAGACGGCACGAACGTCACAGGACACGTGACGCTCAACCAAGACGATGAAGGTTTCTTCATCTCGGTCGAACTCGAAGTCGAAATCAAAGGTGTCGATCAAGCGACGGCGGAACGTCTCGTCGAAGCGGCACACCAAGTTTGCCCGTACTCGAAAGCGACACGCGGCAATGTCGACGTCAAGTTGACTGCTAAAGCAGCATAATTCGATGGCCCGCTTCCGAGCGGGCTTTTTTTTGCGTCCGGAGCATCAACAGAGTAAACTGAAGAAACGAACGATTCATCGAGAGGAGGCGGACGATGTTCAAAGGCAAACGTAAATATGTGACGATCGGCGTCGGGGTCGCGTTCCTCCTCGCCGCTTTCTATAACGGACTGACCGTCCGGAACTACGCAATCGAGTCGGACAAGCTCGCGTCGGGACAATCGTTCCGGGTCGTCCTGTTGTCCGATTTACACGGCTATTCGTACGGGGACGACCAACGCGTCTTAATCGACAAAGTGCGGGAACAGGAACCGGATTTGATCGCCCTTCCCGGCGATATCCTCGACCGCTTCCGCTCACCCGACGCCTCCTTCGAATTGATTGAAGGGCTGCAGGGCATCGCACCGATGTATTTCGTGACCGGTAACCACGAGATTGACGGCTCTGACGATTTCGTCCGTCACGACGTCAAAGACGTGTTCCGCTCCTACGGCGTGACGGTGCTCGAGAATGAGACGGCCTCGGTCAACGTCAACGGTGTCGATCTCCTCGTCGGTGGGCTCGAAGACCCGCTCCGGACGTATACCGAAAATATTCATGCGAGCTGGGAAGAGACGGCCTTGACCTCGCTCGGCGATGTCGACACCGAGACGGCGTTCAGTCTGCTCTTGTCACACCGGGCCGAACAAGTCGAGACATACGCCGCCCTACCGTTCGATCTGGTCCTGTCAGGCCATGCCCACGGCGGACAGGTTCGCATCCCCTATTTATTGAACGGACTGTACGCGCCGGACCAGGGCTTCTTCCCGAAGTATGCCGGCGGCCTGTACGAACACGAGTCGTTCACCCACGTCATCGGACGCGGCTTCAACTATAGCGTCAGCGTACCGCGCGTGTTCAACCCACCGGAAATCGTCGTCATCGACGTCACTGGGACCGGGGCTCCTCAGTGAGCCCCTTTTCCTATTTTCCCCAAAAATCGGATTCGCATGCACCGAGTGCGGGTACAGTATCCATGTTGTGACTTACCTGTTTTTTAAAAAAGGAGGAAGTGGACATATGCGTGCTGTTACCTATCAAGGAACGAAGAACATCGAGGTCAAGGACGTGAAGGACCCGGAGATCGAGAATCGGGAAGAGATTATCGTCAAAATCACATCGACGGCCATCTGCGGATCGGACCTGCACATCTATCAGGGCAACATGCCGACCCGACACGGGTTCATCATCGGTCACGAACCGATGGGCATCGTCGAAGAGGTCGGCCCGGATGTCACGAAAGTGAAAAAAGGTGACCGGGTCGTCTTGCCGTTCAACGTCTCGTGCGGCCATTGTTTCTATTGCGAGAACGACATGGAGAGCCAGTGCGACAACTCGAACCATGCCCCGCATACCGACGCCGGTGGGCTGTTCGGTTACACCGAGCAGTTCGGGAACCATCCGGGCGGCCAAGCCGAGTACTTAAAAGTGCCGTATGGAAACTTCATGCCGCTCGTCATCCCGGAGTCGTGCGAGCTCGATGACGAGTCACTCCTATTCTTATCGGATGTCATCCCGACGGCGTGGTGGAGTTTAGACAATGCGGGCATGAAGGCCGGCGACACGGTCGTCGTCCTCGGGTCGGGGCCGGTCGGTCTGATGACCCAAAAGCTCGCTTGGGTACGCGGGGCCAAACGTGTCATCGCCGTCGATCCGGAAATCTATCGGTTGAATCGGGCCAAGTTGTCGAACAACGTTGAGACCGTCCTGTTGAAAGACCCGGTCGAAACCGGCAAATACATCCGTGAAATCACGGGCGGCGGTGCGGACATCGTCGTCGACTGTGTCGGGATTGACGGGAAGAAATCACCGATTGAGAAAGTCGAACAAAAACTGATGGTCCAAGGCGGCACGCTCAGCGCCATCAAGGTCGCCAAAGAAGCAGTCCGGAAGTTCGGAATCGTACAATTGACAGGTGTTTATCCGATGAACTATAACCAGTTCCCAATGGGCGATTTCTTCACACGCAACGTCACATTGAAAACCGGACAAGCCCCGGTCATCCACTACATGCCCGAGCTGTTCCAGATGATCGTCGACAAGAAGTTCGATCCGACCGACATCATCACGCACCGCTTGCCGCTTGAACAGGCGGCCGACGCATACAAAATCTTTAACGATCATCTCGACGACTGCGTCAAAGTCGTCTTGAAGCCATAACGAAAGCGGTCCCCGACTTCTGTCAGGGACCGCTTCTTCGTTTACCAAATCGTTCGATTCTCACAACATTGCGCTTCCCGTTCGATTTGAACGGTCGAACGCTCGAACGTGGCGAATTGACGGATTCGTTCCGTCACATCATGCAAGACGCGCTGATCGTCCGTATCCGCCTCGATTAAGACGTGACACGTGACGGCGAGTTCGTTCGATGAAATCGACCAGACGTGCAAATCATGGACTTCTTTGACACCATCGATACCTCCGAGTTCCCGTTGCATCGCCACGACGTCGACTTGATCAGGTGTCCCTTCCATCAAGATGTGAATCGCCTCCCGCGTCACCCGATAGCCGCTGACCAAGATGAGCACGGCGACGAACAGGCTCGCGATCGGATCGGCGAGCGTCCAGCCGAACGCCATAATCAACACGGCCGCGGTGATGGCCCCGACCGAGCCGAGCAAATCGCCGAACACGTGCAACAACGCACTGCGGACGTTCAAGTTGTCACGCTCGCCCCGCATGAGCAGCCACGCCGCGAGCACGTTGACAAGTAGCCCGATGATGGCGACCGTGAGCATACCGCCGCTTAAAATCTCTGGCGGTGCGAACAAGCGTTGATACGCCTCGATGATGATATAGATGGAAATGACGAGCAACGTCAAGCCGTTGACGAACGCCGCCAAAATCTCGAAGCGTCGATAGCCGAACGTCCGCTCTGGCGTCGCTTGCCGTGCTCCGAACCGGACAGCGAGGAAACTGAGCCCGAGTGCCGCCGCGTCGCTAAGCATATGCCCCGCGTCCGACAAGAGCGCCAAACTGTTCGTCCATAATCCGCCGATGACTTCGACGACCATGAACGTCGCAATCAGGACGAACGACCAGAATAATGCCCGTTGGTTCGTCGTATGATGATGGTGATGGTCGTGCCCGTGATGATCGTGATGTGCGCCCATTGTTTCTCCCCCTCTCTCTATATAGTCTATACCTTCCACCTCAAACATTCAAACGTTCATTTGAATGAATACATAAAAACAATCGCCGAAAGGGATGTCCTCTCGACGATCGTCGTTATTTCTGTTCGAGCCGGACCCGCATGACGCCGTCATATGGGAACAACTTCAACTGGCGAGTCTCACCTTCATACCAACTGCCGGCGTTTTGACTGCTCGTCGCCGTCACATCAGGCGTCGCGACCGCTTGTCGGTCCCAGTCGATTGCCCGCACTTGTTGGTCACGTACCATCAAGAAGAAGCCGTCATAGAAATGGTATTCGTTCACTTGGTCACGCTGGACCGCTTTCGGGGTACCGAGCGTGGCCCGGACACTGTCGATGTCTTGGCCGAGCACTTCGATTGTCGCCGCATCCGCCGTCGGGACGACGGTCTTCCATGCCGCGGTCACGTCGTCATCGGAAACGCTCGTCGCTTCCCCCGTCACTTGCGCTTCCGTCACCCACCCGGTCGTCCGCTCATTCAATTGGAGCTTGACGAAACCGCTGACGGCCTCGAGTTGTTCGAACCGGTCACCGAGGTCGGCCTCATAAATGACCGTCGCCCGGTCGTCGGCGAACACTTTCGTATAAGGTGCCGCGATATAGACGTACGTTCCCGCTGACTCGTCGGCCTCTGCTTCCGGCTCATCTCCTTCTGTCGCTTCTGATTCATTATTGACCGACTCGGTCGCGATGTCGTCCGTCTCCGGCAACGCCGAGTTCTTCGTGTCCATGAGGGCCGCGAAGGCGATGACGCCGACGAGTGAAGCGATCAATGCGATGACTGTCGCCGTTTGCCATAACCGCTTCCGTTTCCGTGATGCGGCCCGTGATGCCCGAACTTCTTCTTTCATGTGATTCCACCCCTATTTGTTTCGTCTATTCTGTTCGGATTCGGCAAGGGGGATGCCGTTTCCTGCCTCGTCGAAGAAAATATGCGGTTCGCTCGTCAATGTCTCAAGCGTCTGGAGCGTCGCGTCAACGTCGACCGGCTTTGTATCTCCGGACTCGAGCACGCGCACCGTTTCCCCGAGCTCGATCGTTCGGTCCGTCAAGCGGTGGAACGTCCGGTCATGCGAGATAAGAATCAATCCGCCTCGATACACTTCGAGCGCGGCCTCGATTTGCTCCCGTGTGGCCACGTCCAAATAGTTCGTCGGCTCATCGAGGGCGAGCAGGTCCGCGTCCGAGAAGTACAAGATGAGGAAGGCGATGCGGCACTTCTCCCCCATGCTCGCCTCTCGAATCGGCTTATACACCTCATCACGGCGGAACAAGAAATGGGCGAGCAGCGTCCGCGCCTCCGTCTCGGTGATGTCACTTTCGGCCAGGAGCGCCTCGAGCAACGTTCCTTCGGCTGGCAATCGGGCGAGCGTCTGCGAGAAGTAACCGATTTTCAGTTTCGGATGACGCTTGATGTCCCCGGTCTCCGGTGCGAGTTCTCCAATCAATAGTTTCAACAGCGTCGTCTTCCCGCTCCCGTTCGGCCCGACGATGGAGATGCGGTCACCCCGGTTCACCGTGAGCGAGAGTCGTTCAAAGAGGGGGTCGTCGTAACCGAACGAGATGTCGTCGACCGCAATCCACGTCTTCGCCTCGAGTGGGTCGGCTTGGAAGCGGACCGAGATATGGGCCGCATCTTTCGGACGCTCAGGTCGCGTCCCTTCGAGCTGTTCGAGTTTACGTTCCCGAGCCTTCATCTTGACGGCAAGGTTCGCCGCGCCTTTTTGAGCGCCTGGACTTCGCACGCTCGCCGTCGCTTTCGCTTTCAAATGCCATCCCTTATATTGGGCGATCATATCGAGCAGCTCCGACTTCCGCGCCATATAGCGGGCATGGGCTCGCTCGTCGCGTACCCGTTCCTCGGCCTTCTGATGTTTATACGCCGTGTAGTTGCCCGGATAGCGGACGATGGTCCCCTCATTCAGCTCGAGGATGACCGTCGCAACGTCATCGATGAATTGACGATCGTGGGAGATGGCGAGCACTGTCCCCGAAAACTCGTCCACCCAACGTGTCAGCCACTCGATTGAGTCCAAATCGAGATGGTTCGTCGGCTCGTCGAGCAGGACGATATCGACGTGTCGCATCGTGAGACGGGCGAGTTGGACCCGTGTCTGTTCACCGCCGCTCAACTCGCGGAGTCGGCTCGAGTCATGTCCGTCAAGACCAAGTCGTTTGAGGGCTTGTCTCGCCTCAAGCTCGAGCGCGAAGGCGTCAACCGCGAGTGCCTCGTCATACGCTTCGAGCACGCGCGCCGAATCACCTGATGTGACGGCAAGGTGGAGATTGTAGCGCGCCAAGTCGCCTTGCATGACGTAGTCGAGCGCGGTCTCTTCTCCATCAAACACCGTTTGTTCGACGACACCGATCGTGCCCAAGACGTCAATCGAGCCTGACTGTGGAGCTAGTTCACCTATGAGCAACTTGAATAGCGTCGTCTTGCCGGACCCGTTCTGGCCGAACAAGACGGCCCGTTCGCCTGCCGCGACGTCGAACGAGACGTTGTCGAATAAGGGTTGCCGGTCGTGGTCGAACCGGACTTGCTTCATACTTAACATATTGTTTCACCTCGCTAGTTTGTCCGATACGCGATGAAACAAAAAACACCATCCGCAACGTGCGGTGGTGTGAAGAGATCCGGTCAAGCGGAAAGAAGGGTCACCCCTTAGCCTGAAATTGGACACACTTCACCCGTGACTGTTCGTGCGAACAGTGATGATTCGTTTCATCAGTTGAGTGAGTGTGACTTTTTCATGGCACGCGGTACCTTCCTTTCCTAAGTTACTGTCACCGTACCAAATTGAAAGCGGATTCGCAAGAGCCGGACCACAATCTCCCATTTTTTCTACACCTTCCGGCGGATGCGGGGGCGTCGGTCGAGCGGTATGATTAAACCATCTTAGATGATGAGGTGACTGTTATGCGATTACGAAACCTGCTCGTCCCGAGCGCCGTCTTGGCGAGTGTCGGTACGTTCTTATATACCCGATTGAAACGAAGACTGCCTCGACCGGCTTTCAAAGTCCCGACGGTCAAACCAGACCTCGCCTCGTTCGATGAGACGATGGTCAGTGCCACCTGGGTCGGCCATTCGACCGTGCTCATCCATTGGTACGGATTAAAAATTTTGACGGATCCGGTGTTCTCGAAGCGAATCGGCGTCCACGTCGGGCCGGTCACGTTCGGGATGAAACGTCACACCGCCCCTGCCCTCTCGATTGAGGAGATCGGGCACGTCGACGTCATCCTGCTCAGCCACGCCCATATGGACCACTTCGACCATAAGAGTCTGAAACGACTGATCACCCGCGACACGGTCGTCATCTCGGCCCCGGGCACGAGCAAGCTGTTACGTAAATACCCGAGCCTGCAGACGCTCGAGATGCATCCGCACGACAAGCTGACGCTCGCGAACGGGCTTCACGTCCAAGCCATCCCCGTCGCCCACTGGGGCAATCGTTTCCCGTGGGACAAACATATGGGCTATAACGGCTACGTCTTGAAATATAAAGGCGTCCGCATGTTGTTCGCCGGGGATACGGCGTTCACCGAGTCGTTCAACGGGCTCGCGAACAAAGAACCGATCGACCTCGCTTTCTTCCCAATCGGTGCCTATCAACCGGAGTCGTTCGAGGAAGCCCACTGCACGCCGGAACAGGCATGGACGATGTTCAAACAGAGCGGTGCGAAACGTTTCTTCCCGATGCATTGGGACACGTTCGTCTTATCGTACGAACCGGTCGAGGAGCCGTATGAACGACTCGTCGCCGCTGCCAAGCTCGAACGTGACCAAATCGTGATCAAGTCTCACGGCGAAAGCATTCGGCTGTAGCTTTCGCTTTCACTTCCGTGCGATTTTCGGTAACGTAAGAGTTGAGAGGGAGGGAATCAATATGGAATGGACAACACTCAACAATGATGTGAAACTGCCGATGCTCGGGCTCGGCGTGTACAAAGTGGAAGACGGGGCGGTCACGGTCGATACGGTCAAAGCAGCGCTTGACGCGGGCTATCGATTGATCGACACGGCCGCTATCTATCAGAATGAGGAGAGCGTCGGCCAAGCGATTCGCGAATCCGGCGTCCCGAGGGAAGACATTTTCGTGACGACGAAACTGTGGAACGAGTTCCACGGCTATGACGAGGCGCTCCAAGCGTTCCAAGACAGCCTCGACCGGCTCGGTCTCGAGTACGTCGACTTGTTCTTGATTCACTGGCCGATGCCGCGCTTCGGTAAATTCGTCGAGACGTATAAAGCGCTCGAACAGTTGTATGAGGAAGGCAAGGTCCGGGCCATCGGGGTCTCGAACTTCGAGGTCAGCCACCTCGAACAGATCATCCAGTCGTGCTCGATCGTCCCGGCGGTGAACCAAGTCGAGATCCACCCATACTTGTCCCAAAAAGAGTTAATTGCGTTCTGCCAGCGGTACGATATTCAAATCCAGGCGTGGAGCCCGCTCATGAAAGGGCGCGAGGCGCTTGAGGATCCGGTTATCGCCGAGATTGCGACCAAGCACGGGAAATCACCGGCTCAAGTCATCCTGCGTTGGCACTTACAGAACGGTGTGGCCGTCATCCCGAAATCGGTCACGCCGAGTCGAATTCGTGAGAATATAGAGGTGTTCGACTTCACGTTGACGAAAGAAGAGATGCACGCGATCGACGGACTCAACCGAAACGAGCGGACCGGGTCTGACCCGAACGAGATGCACAAAATCCACTACTGAGGAGAGATTTGACATGTTCAAAAAACTAGCTTCTGATTTGACGGGCTTCAGCGATATCGGTGAAGTCATCGACCCGAAAGATTTCGATAAGGCGGATTCGGACGATTACGTCCTCCATGAGGACAACGAGAAGATTTACTTCTTAATCAAGTCAAAATCGGACGAGTATTGCTTCACGAACTTGGCGATGATTCACCTCGACGGGACGAGCGCGATGAGTTCGAAACGCGTCTTGTATCGCTATCCATACGCCCACTTCCCATTGAATAACGTCATGTTCGAGACGGCCGGCACGGTCGACATGGACGTCGAGATCAAATTCACCATCGGCGACAAGCCGTATTCGATTGACGTGAACAAGAAACAAATCGAGCATGTGAAAGACTTGTACAAATCACTCCTCGCCATCGCTGAGAAACAACGCGAAGGCCGGAAGATGATGGAGTATGCCAACGCCTCGCTCACGCATTCGGTGTCGATTTTGAGCGGGCTTCGTCAAGGCGATATGAATGTCGCCTCGACGTTCAAGGAATTGAACGAGCAGAGCTTCGACTGGCTCAAAGGTCACTATCACGAGTGGAACCGCAAAGATTTCGGTGACGTGTTCGAGAAGTACATCAACAACTAATGAAAAATGGCCCACGATTCAGACGAATCGTAGGCCATTTTTATTTGCTTTCATCAATCAACTGTTCGGCGAGCCGTTGGAACAAGTGGCTCATATGGACGGCCGAGGCGATGGCGAGCGACTGTTGGATGCCGTTCGTCTCGTTCGTGCGCACGTTGGCGAGGAGCGTCTCGGCTTGCGCCTCGAACGCCTGCATGTTCTGTTCTTTCTGCACCTGGTACGCGTCATAGAAGTCCTCGAGCGAGAAACCCTCGTCCGACTCGTTCAGCGGCCGGAGCGTCTCTTTGATGTCATTGATCGAGAGCAATCCTTTCATCTCGTAGATCAGGCTGAGCAACATCAAGTGCTCGTTCGTGTACTTCTTGTTTTTGACGGGATGGAATAGCTTACCTTTGGCGTAGTTGTTAATCATCGTCTTCGTCAAAATCGTCTCGTCGTCACTCCGTTTCATCTTGCCGTAATGTTGCTCGAACAGCTGGATGACTTGGTCCATATATAAGTCGATCGTCGGGAGCACCTGCTTCGGGAGCGTCCCTTCCGTCTTTACAATTTCATGCGGTTTCATCGAATCACCTCCCCTTCAGTATACGGACAAACCGGATTTGTCGAAACAAAAACCTTGTCGTTCTGACGTATACAGCTTATCATGTAGTTATGGATACTACATGACGTGATAAGGAGTGTTTTACATGAATTCGATTTTTCGGGAACCGATTAACGCACTGACCCATTTGGCCGGTGCCGTGCTCGCGTTCGTCGCGTTGATTGCGATGACGGTGAAAGCGTCACTGCTCGGCGAGCCGCTCGCCATTATGGCTGCGATTTTGTTTGGTATTAGCCTCGTCTTTCTCTATTTGTCGTCCGGTCTGTACCACAGCATCATCGCCTCGCCGAACGTCATCGCCTT
This sequence comes from Exiguobacterium chiriqhucha RW-2, assembly GCF_000416965.1. Lineage (GTDB taxonomy): Bacteria > Bacillota > Bacilli > Exiguobacteriales > Exiguobacteriaceae > Exiguobacterium > Exiguobacterium chiriqhucha. The sequence goes on along the minus strand of NZ_ATCL01000020.1, from coordinate 15,843 downwards.
CTTCCGGAGAATCGATCATGCGATGATTTACGCCTTGATCGCCGGAACGTACGCCCCGCTCACGTTGCTCGCGCTTGAGGGACCGACACGTTGGGTGTTGTTCGGTACCGTCCACGCGCTCGCCTTGTTCGGCATCGTCTTCAAGCTCGTCTGGTTCCACGCCCCGCGCTTCTTGTCGACGGCGCTCTACATCGGCATGGGTTGGTTGTCCGTCTTCTTCATCGGACCGCTCCATAACGTAATCGGCAACGCTGGCATCTTCTGGCTCATCCTCGGTGGCGTCATGTACACGATTGGCGGGCTCATCTACGGCTTCAAGCCGAAGTTCGTCAACTGGCGCGGTTGGGGCTTCCACGAGGTGTTCCATTTGTTCATCTTGTTCGGCAGTTTCGCCCATTTCGTCTGCGTGTTCTGGTACGTTTTCTAAGTCCTCCTTGCGAGGGCTTTTTTCGTGAGCACATTCATTTACTTCGATTTCAAGACATCCTACACTGACTGTAGGAGGGATTAAATATGAAAATTGAAGTTTGGTCAGACTACGTTTGCCCGTTCTGTTATATCGGCAAGCGCCGTCTAGAAGAAGCGCTCGAACAGTTCCCGCACGCGGACAACGTCGAAGTGGAGTTCAAGAGCTTCGAGCTCGACCCGAACGCACCGACGACGGATTCGCGTTCGATTTACGAAGCACTCGCGAAGAAATACAGCATGCCGCTCGAGCAGGCGAAAGGCACGACGGCCCAAGTCGCCGCCCAGGCCCGCACCGTCGGACTTGAGTACGATTTCGACAACATGGTCGTCACGGGTACACTCGACTCGCACCGGTTGACGCACTATGCGAAGACGGTCGGAAAAGAGAAAGAATTGTCAGAAGCGCTCCTTAAGGCGTATTTCGTCGACGCGAAACATATCGGCGACCACGACGTCCTCGTCGAGATCGCAACAAGTGTCGGACTCGATGCCGACGCCGTGAAAGACGTGCTCGCTTCAGACGTATACACAGAAGACGTCCGCGCTGAAGAGAAGCGCGCGAGCGACCTCGGCATCACCGGTGTCCCGTTCTTCGTCTTCGATAATAAATATGGCGTCTCTGGCGCCCAGCCGACCGAGGCGTTCACGCAAGTGCTCGAGAAGACGTGGGCCGAATCGGCACCGACGCTTCAAGTGCTCTCGGGTGGCGCGACGTGCACGGACGATAACTGCGATATTTGATGTGAAACGAATAAAAGCAAAGCATTCGCCCATATTTGGACGAATGCTTTTTTGTTAATTTTAATCTTTCATCATATCCTCAAATGAAATGGTTTCAGAACGTTCTTAGTGCCTATGCATTGCTTCGTTGTAAAATTTCAAATCGAGTTCATTCTCGATACGTTCAAAGACAGTGTCCCGAACGAGAGTCGAGAGGGAGAGGTTCTTAGACTTCGCATACGCTCTAATCAGACGCTCGTCTTCTTCGTTGAGTTCAAAAGATATCGTCCTCATACAATCGACCTCCTATATGGAACATTGTATTACAAAATGGAAATGTTCATGTAGTCAAAACTTATATCTCTCGGAAGCCGAATCCCGGCTTCTTTTTTGTAGCTTTCTAAATCGTTCTGAAGGATAATTATTATTACCTAATAAGAATCGAGGACTTAACCATATGTGGAAAAATCGCAACGTCTGGATCATCTTGACCGGGGAGTTCGTCGCCGGTCTCGGGCTTTGGCTCGGCATCATCGGCAACTTGGAGTTCATGCAGGAGAAAGTGCCGTCTGACTTCGTCAAGGCGCTCATCCTCGCTGGCGGATTGCTCGCCGGGGTCGCCATCGGGCCGCTCGCCGGCCGTCTCACCGACCAAGGCTCGAAAAAGAAAATCATGCTCATCTCAAGTATTGTCCGGGCGCTGAGCGTTCTATTCATGTTCGTCGCCATCGAGACGGGAAGCGTGCTGTGGATGGTCGTCTTCCTCGTCTTCCTGCAAGGGTCGGCCGCGTTCTACTTCCCGGCACTCCAGGCCGCCATCCCGCTCATCGTCAAGGAACGGGAGCTGCTCGCCTTGAACGGGGTGCATATGAACGTGTCGACGCTGTCCCGGGTCATCGGGACGGCCATCGCCGGCATCTTGCTCACGCTCATCTCACTTCGGGACGTCTACGCGCTCTCGCTTGTCGCTTATCTGCTTCTCGCCGTCGCGACGTGGTTCTTGAAGATCGACGAGACGACCGTCCCGTCTGCGAAGAAAGTGGACGCGAAATCGTCCGGCGGGTTCAAGGATGTCTTTCCAATCATCAAATCGATTCCGGTCATCTTTATGACACTCGTCATGACGCTCATCCCGCTCCTCTTCATCGGTGGGTTCAACTTGCTCGTCATCAACATTAGCGAGCTGCAAGATTCGACGGCGATCAAAGGATGGATTTACACGGCCGAAGGGATTGCCTTTATGGTCGGTGCGTTCCTCATCAAACGGATCGGTGAGAAGTTCTCCGTGTTCTCCATCTTGTTCACGTTCTCGTTTTTGATTGGAATCGCCCAGCTCATGCTTTACTTCGCCGACATCCCGGCCGTCTCGATCGCCGCATTCGTCTTGTTCGGCTTCTCGGTCGGTTGCTTCTTCCCGACGGCCGTGACGATTTTCCAGACACGGATGCCGAAAGACTATCACGGGCGCTTCTTCTCGTTCCGGAACATGCTCGACCGGATCGTCTTCCAAGTCGTGTTGCTCGTCACTGGCTTCTTCCTCGATTTGATCGGCTTACAGCTCATGGTCGTCTTGTTCGGGATCAGCTCGACCCTCATGACAGCAGCGTTCCTCGTCTATACGCGCAAACACAAACTTCATATCGAAACGGACGAGATTGAACGGATTTCCTCCTAACAAAACAAGCGCTGACCAAATTCGGTCAGCGCTTGTTCATGTCTTCGATGTCACGCCACCAGTTGGTCGTGTCGTTCCGTCCGTCGAGTGTGATCCGCTCACCGATACGCGGCGTGAGCACGTCCTCTCGTGGTAAGAGCCCCACCATCTGCTCAGCTGGGTCGAACCAGGCATGGAACGATAACGTGAACGCGCCCCAATGGATTGGGAGCATCTTGTCGGCCCGCACGTCACGGAACGCCTGTGCCGTCTCACTCGGTTGCATGTGCACGTCCGGCCAGCGCTCATCGTATTGTCCGCACTCGAGCGCCGCGAAATCGAACGGTCCGTACGCATCGCCGATTTCTTTGAAGTGTGGTCCATACCCGCCGTCCCCGCTGAAGAACAGGCGGTCCGTCTCGCCGAGGACGACCCATGACGCCCAGAGCGTCGCGTTGCGGTCGGTGAGCGAGCGGCCCGAGAAGTGCCGAGCCGGCGCACAGACGAACGTCCATGAGCCGAAGTCAAACGTCTCGCCCCAATCGCGCTCGACGATGCGTTCCGCCCCGACGCCCCACCGTTTTAAGTGGCTGCCGACGCCGAGCGGGACGATGAAGACGGCGACCTTGTCTTGAATCGCTTGAATCGTCGCATAGTCCAAATGGTCGTAATGGTCGTGCGTGAGCAAGACGACATCGATGTCCGGCAAGCCGTCGAGCTCGAACGGCAAGTCTTCGCTGAACCGCTCGTTCTTCGCGAAGGGGAGCGGCGATGGGCTCCGGCCGAACATCGGGTCGACGAGCATCGTCTTACCGTCCATTTGGACGAGCATCGCCGAGTGTCCGAGCCAATAGATGCGTGTGAAGCTTGAACCGAGTTTCTCGCTGAAGTCGATCGGGACGACCGGTAAGCGCTCGCTCGGTTTCCGGAGCGAGTCCGGATTCAAATATTCCTTCGACATCGAAATCATGTCGTCCGATGAGAACCGCATCGGCGTCTCGAGCTGATTCTGAAACTTGCCGTTCACCAGGTTCGGCGACCGGAGCGCCTTCGGCTTTTTCCCGAGCGGTTTATATTGCGTGAGCACGGTACCTGTCACGGCAGCCAGGCCCATCAATGAAAATAATAGTGTCTTCTTCAATTCCATCCACTCCTCTACCTTATTCATTATACGGCACCAACGCCGATTCCCCTGTTTTCGAATACAAAAAAGACGGCACGGGCCGTCTTATGAGTTCTGTAAAATCTTGATGTCATTGACGATATCCTCGATTGGCACGTCTTGGAATCCTTGATACGCCTTGATGATTTTCCCGTCCTGGTCGACGAGATAGAACCACGTCGCGTGATCCACTTGGGTGCCTTCTGACGGTTTGCGGACGAGCGCTTTGAAGTTTTGTTGCGCGAACGCCTCAATCTCTTCTTGCGAATAGCCCGTCAAGAATTGCCAATCGGCTTTCGCCAAGTCGTAATCAGCCATGAACGCTTGAATCTTGTCCGGCGTATCGACGGTCGGGTCGACGCTGAACGACACGAATTGGACGTCTTCGACGCCTTCCTCGACGAGCGCTTCATTGAGTTTCGTCATGTTGTACGTCATCGGTGGACAGACCGTCTCACAGCTCGTGAAGACGAAGTCGGCCATCCAAACTTTGCCCTTCAAATCGTCCAGACTAACCATCTCTTCATTTTGATTCATATAGTCGAACGACTCGATCTCCCAATTGAGCGGGTCTTCAATCTCCTGGCCGCACGCAGCGAGCACCGCCATCAAGCTGATCAATCCGATGAGCATCCATTTCTTCACACGTTCCATCTCCTTCATTGTCAATTGCGTCTCACGCGCCAGACGAGGAGCGTGATCAAAGTAAATGCCGTCAAGGCAAGGAACGGAATCGTCACGAACCCGAACCAGTTGATGTATTGCACGTTGCACGGTACGCCTTGCACGCACGGCTTGATATCGGCGAAACCGGGTACTTTTTGAACCAAATAATGGTACAGTGAAACCAGACCTCCGAGGATGGAGAGCGGCAATACATACTTCTTCACCGCCCGGTCGTCCGTGAACACGGCGACCCCGAGCAAGATGACGAGCGGATACATAAAGATGCGTTGAATCCAGCAGAGCTCACATGGCACGAACTCGCGAATCTCGCTGAAATAAAGACTGCCGAGCGTCGCCGTGAGGGCGACGAGCCAAGCGAGATACAGACCATAACGGGTCAAGAATGACTGCTTCATGGCGTGCCTTGCTCAATCAATCGCTCAATCGTCTCGTAATCGAACGGGTCCTCGAGCATGACGCCGTTAATCATGATTGACGGTGTGAACTGGACACCGTGCTCTTTGACGAGCCCGTCATCGAGACTCACCTGTTCGAGCACCGTCGAGTTCTCACTCAAATCGTCCTCGAGCTTCGCCACGTCGACCGATGTCGTCTCGCTCGCAATCTCTGTCAACCGCTCAACCGTGACCCATGCCTCGTCGTGCTGTTGACTCGCCGGTTGCGCGTCGTAAAGCGCCTTATGGAACTCCCAGAACGCGTCCGGGTCTTGTTTATACACCGACTCAGACGCGAGCGATGCCAAAATCGACTCTTGTCCGTGGAACAGGACGTTGATGTAGCTGAAACTGATTTTCCCTGTATCGATATAGTCTTCTTTCAACTTCGGATAGACCGTTTCGCCCCACTGTTTACAAGACGGGCATTTGTAATCCCCGAATTCGACGACCGAGACGGGTGCGTCTGCATCACCGAGCGTCGGCTGACCTTCCGTCGACACGTGTTCTGTCGTCGCCGGTGCCGCCGTCTCGGCTTGTTCGGTCGGTTGATTCATCAAGACGACCACGACGGCCACGAGGGCGACCGCGAGCAGTGTCGCGATGACTAATAGTTTGTTCTGTTTCAATCGTTTCACCTCTATTTGTATCGATTCGTCTTTCATTATAACGAAAGCGCTATCTGTTTCCACGAAATCGACCTTGTTTTTTCTCAACTTTGCTTCATGTCATGGAAAAAATGACGATGAACAAAGTGGATGTTGTTATTGTAGGAGGAATTTGTTCATGAAATCATTTTCGATGCGTCTCGGTCTCATTTTGGCGCTCAGCATCGCCACACTCGTTTTTTTACTCACTATCACGCTTACGTATATGACGAGTCAACGTTCCGCCGCCTCGCTCGAAGCGGAGATTGGGGAACGGTTGTCGATGACGTCGCATCAGCTCGTCGACAAGCTCGACTTTTACATGTGGTCACGCTATCAAGAAGTGCAATTACTTCAAGGGCTTGACGCCTTGAACGACCCTGCCTCGAGCCGGGCCCTGCTCGACCAGGTCCAGACGAACATCCCCGCTTTCTCGTGGATGGGCGTGACCGACGCGTCGGGGAACGTCGTCGCTTCGACGAACGGAATCTTAGAAGGCGCCAGCATCAAAGAGCGCCCTGTTTTCCTCGAGGCACAGACTGAGCCGTTTATCGGCGATGTGCATGAAGCCGTGTTGCTCGCCGAGCTGTTGCCGAACCCGAGTGGCGAAGTCCTCCAGTTCGTCGACATCAGCGTCCCGCTCGTCCGTGACGGGACCTTCCAAGGCGTGCTCGCGACCCACCTCAGTTGGGAATGGGGCAATGAAGTGCTCCGCCACTTCAACCGGACGCTCCACCATCAGTCCGAGTATACCGACTTGTTCGTCGTCAGCGGACGTGACAACACGGTGTTGCTCGGTCCCGACCACCTCGTCGGCAAACCGCTCCCGACGTCATTGAAAGAAGGCTGGCACGTCGACACGTGGCAGGACGGAACTTCTTATTTGACTGGTGTCGCCACTGGAGAAGGGTATGAGGATTACGCCGGACTCGGTTGGAGTGTCGTCGTTCGCCAACCGACCGAAGTCGCGTTCGCCCCGGTCATCGAACTCGAGAATTCAATTTTATGGATCGGTCTCATCGCCTCGCTCGTGACGTCTACGCTCGGATGGTTCCTCGCCTCGATTGTGACGCGACCGTTACAACGGATCACCGAAACGGCTGCTCTGATGAAGCAAGGGAAGGCCAAGACGTTCCCGCACCAGTCTGGGATTCATGAGATTGAGTCGCTCGCATTCGCCCTCGAGTCACTTGTCTCGTCTCTCACCGAATCTGAGACAGAACGTGTCCATTACGAGTCACTCGCCAACCGTGACGTCTTGACCGGACTCGCGAATCGGACGGCGCTTCGACACTATTTGAACGAAGCCCAAGCGACGAAGAACGAGTACGTCTGTTTCTATATCGACCTCGACGGTTTCAAAGCCGTCAACGACACGTATGGACACGCCACGGGCGATGATGTCTTGATCGAGATTGCCGAACGGTTGAAACGCGTGACGCTCGATGGTGCCTACCCGGTCCGGTTGAGCGGTGACGAGTTCTTCCTCTTGTTCGAACGGAATGGAAAGAGTGAACGATTGATCACTCAAATCGGACAAGACCTCATCACTTCCCTGTCCGAACCGATCGCCATTGAAGGCGGGATGACAAGCGTCGGGGCCAGTATCGGCGCCTCGCTCTGGCAGACGGAGACGGTGCCACATGCCGCCATCGAACGGGCGGACCAGGCGCTCTATCGCTCAAAGGCGAACGGAAAGCATCAAATCACGCTCGATGAGACGCTCATCGCATAAGCAAAGGTCCATGCCGCTCGGCATGGACCTTCTTGTATTACGCTTCGAACAACAATTGTTCTGGATCTTCAATCATGTCTTTAATGTGCTTTAGGAACGTCACGGCCTCACGACCATCGACGATACGGTGGTCATATGAGAGCGCCACGTACATCATCGGTCGGTTCTCCATCGTTTCCGCGTCGATAGCGATTGGGCGGAGTTGAATCGAGTGCATCCCGAGAATCGCGACTTGTGGGCCGTTCAAGATCGGTGTCGACAAGAGTGAGCCAAAGACGCCACCGTTCGTGATCGTGAACGTTCCACCTGTGAGGTCGCTCAACCCGAGCTTGTTATTGCGTGCTTTATCGGCGAGGTGCAAGATGTCTTTCTCGATTTCACCGAAGTTCTTGCGATCCGCTTCGCGGACGACCGGGACGACGAGGCCGTCCGGAGCCGACACGGCGATACCGATGTCATAGTATTTTTTCAAGACGATCTCGTTGCCTTGAATCTCAGCGTTCAAGTACGGCATCCGTTTGAGTGCCGCAACGGCCGCCTTCGTGAAGAACGACATGAAACCGAGTTTGACGTCATTGTCTTTGATAAACTTCTCTTGGCGACGTTTGCGGAGCGCCATGACAGCCGACATATCGATTTCGTTGAACGTCGTCAGCATCGCTGCCGTCTGTTGAACTTCGACGAGACGGTTGGCAATTGTTTGACGACGGCGCGTCATTTTGATGCGCTCTTCGTCTTTGCCGCTCGCTGCTGGTTGCGGTGCCGCTGCCGGAGCTTTCGGTGCTTGTGGCGTCGGTGCCGGTTTCGACTCGTGGCTCGTCACGTCATGGACGTTGATGCGGCCAATCGGGTCGTTCGTTTGGATGGCTGACAAATCGATGCCTTTCTCACGAGCCAATTTACGGGCCGCCGGTGTCGCGATCGGTCCTTTGCCTGGGCTCGCGACGTGTTCTTCACGGCGCTCGACTTTCTTCGCTTCTCCGACCGCTTCGACTTTCGTCTCGGCTGGTGCTGGAGCCGTTTCTGTCGCCGCTTCCGTTTTTGTCTTCGTCGCGACAGCCGTGCCGCCACCAGTACCTGAGCTGAGGCGAGCGATTACTTGTCCGACTTGGACCGTGTCCCCTTCGGCCGCCAATTGCTCGTCGAGCGTACCCGACTCATCGGCCGGCACCTCGATGTTGACTTTGTCTGTCTCGAGTTCGACGATGGCTTCCCCTTTTTCGACGTGGTCGCCTGGCTGTTTAAGCCATGACGCGACCGTTCCTTCCGTAATGGACTCTGCTAATTCCGGTACTTTGATTTCGATCACAATGAGTTCCCCCTTAACTTATTTACGATCTTTTTGGTATGTGCTCGTGCCGGCAGCAGCCGAGACGGCGTCACGTGAGATGGCTTCACGGATGATGCGTGCTTGCTCTTGTTTATGGGCTGTCGGATTCCCTTCAGCCGGGCTCGAACGGCGGCGACGGCCGACGTAGCGGACGTTCAGACGGTTCGATGTGACCGCTTCGAGACGAGGCTCGATGTACGTCCATGCCCCCATGTTCTTCGGCTCTTCTTGGACCCAGACGATCTCTTTCGCGTTCGGATAGCGGCTGATCAATTCACGGATCTCACGGACCGGGAACGGATAGATTTCTTCGACGCGGATGATGTGCAGGAAGTCGAGTGACTCCTCTGACTTCATCGTCGCTTCTTGCAAATCGATTGCCATCTTCCCTGAACAGAAGACGAGACGTTCGACTTGCTCCGGATTCTCACCGAGACCAACTTGTTCGATGATCGGACGGAAGTTATTGTCTGACAGTTCATCGACCGATGAGGCTGCAAGCGGATGACGGAGCAGGCTCTTCGGTGTCATGATGATCATCGGACGGATTTGTTCCGTGCCGAGCATCTTCGCCTGACGACGCAAGATGTGGAAGTACTGCGCGGCCGTCGACAAATTCGCGACCGTCCAGTTTTTCTCTCCAGCGAGCGTCAAGTAACGCTCCATGCGGGCGCTCGAGTGCTCTGGCCCTTGGCCTTCATAGCCGTGCGGCAACAGCATGACGAGACCTGACTTCTGTCCCCATTTGGCGCGGCCGGCCGAGATGAACTGGTCGAACATAACCTGGGCCGAGTTGGCGAAGTCACCGTACTGTGCTTCCCACAGCACGAGCGTGTCTTGGGCGAAGACATTATAGCCGTATTCGAAACCGAGCACTGAACCTTCCGAGAGCGGGCTGTTGTGCACCGAGAACGAGGCGTTCGCCGTCGACAAGTGATGGAGCGGCGAGAACTTCTTGCCTGTCTCGACATCGTTCAACATGATGTTACGTTGCGCGAACGTACCTCGCTCCGAATCTTGTCCGCTCAAACGGATTGGTGTGCCGTCCGAGATGATCGAGGCGTAAGCGAGCGTCTCGGCATGGCCCCAGTCGACTTTCCCGTTGTCCGCGAACGCGTCACGGCGACGGTCGAGCACTTTTTGCAGCTTATGGAACACGCCGAAGCCTTCCGGCCAGACGAGCAATTCGTCATTCAATTGCTGGAGCACGTCACGTTCGACACCTGTCTCAACGAACGGGAAGCCTTTGTGGACCGCTTCCGGCAAGATGATGTCGGCATCTTCTTCTTCGGCCGGGACGAGGTCACGGGCCGATTTGAGACGGTCTTCAATCGATTGCTCGATCGTCGCTTTGTCTTCTTTCGACATGACGCCTTCCGCTTCGAGCACGTCGGCATACACATGACGGACCGATTTGTGTTCTTTGATGGCCTTATAGAGCACTGGGTTCGTGTTCATCGGCTCATCCATCTCGTTATGACCGTAGCGGCGGTAGCCGACCAAGTCGACGAGAATGTCTTTATGGAACTTGGCGCGATACTCGCTGCACAATTTAGCGACAGCGACACATGCTTCCGGATCGTCCGCATTGACGTGGAACACCGGAATCTCATAGCCTTTGGCGATATCACTCGCATAACGTGTCGAGCGCGAGTCGCTCGGGTCGGTCGTGAAGCCAATCGTGTTGTTGGCGATGACGTGGACCGTCCCGGCTGTACGATAACCATTCAAGTTCGTCATGTTGAGCGTCTCGGCGACGATGCCTTGACCTGGGAACGCAGCATCCCCGTGAATCAAGATTGATGCCGCCTTGTCGTCATGTTGGACGGCCATCCCTTTTTCAGAGCGGTCGTCTTGCGCGGCGCGCGTATACCCTTCGACGACCGAACCGACGAACTCGAGATGACTCGGGTTGTTGGCGAGGTTCAAGCGGACTTCTTTCTTCTCTTCTAACACTCTGCGGTCGAGACCGAGGTGATATTTCACGTCACCGGACCAACCGAAGTTGATGCCGATCGATCCTTCCGACGGAATCAATTCTTTATTCGGGGCGTGCTGGAACTCGGCGAAAATCATCTCATACGGTTTGCCGAGCACGTGCGCGAGCACGTTCAAGCGTCCGCGGTGGGCCATCCCGATGTTGATATGTTCTGACCCGCTCGAGATGAGGCCGCCGACCATCGCGTCAAGGAGCGGCACCATCGCGTCGAGCCCTTCGATTGAGAAGCGTTTTTGTCCGACGTATGTCTTATGAAGGAACGACTCGAACAACTCTGTTTCCGCTAGACGTTGGAACAACTCGATTTTCTCGTTCTTCGAGTATTTCGCTTTCAATGCGCCCTGCTCGATGCGGCGGCGAATCCAACGCTTCTCTTCCATATCATCCAAGTGACGGAGCTCGATGGCGACCGGTCCTGTATAGACGTCAAGCAAGTGACGAACGAGCTCGAGCGCGTTCGCACCCGGCTTCGGCACGTCTTCCGACAACAAGTGAGCCGGTACTTGCTCGAGGTCCGCTTCACTCAACCCGTAGCGGTCAAACGCAAATAAGCCGTGCTCGCGTGGGTGGTCTTTGAGCGGATAGATGTCGGCCGCTTTATGGCCGAGTGCCCGGATATCATTGACCAACCGTGTCGCTGCCACGACTTTCTCTAAATCAAACGATGCAGCCGGCGCGACAGGTGCGCTCGCTTCCGGTGCCCCGTATTCGTCAAAGTATTGACGCGTCTCCGCATCGACTGATTCTGGGTCTTCCACATACTGCTCGTACAATTCAACGATATAGCCTAAGTTTGGACCATAAAATGCTTGCACTTCTTCGCGACCGTTCGACGACTCTCCCATTGAATAAATCCCCCTATCCGTTCCTGTGCGCCCGATGTGTGAACGCTTTCATTTTAACATTAAGCACGAAGCAGTTCATCCTTCTGATTCGTCCTGCAAAAAGAGCCAAATCTTGCCTCTTTCTCTCCTCTCCATACTACACCTTTCCATATGGAAAGACCCTTTCAAATTCACAATTCGTCCATACTATTTCAATAAGTTTTCCTTATCAACAAATTGTGAAATCATGCGTTTGTTTCAACAATTTCAAAAATAGGTGAAACCTTGTTTCAATCTGCCCCGTATAGTACGGTAATCCAGTTGGAAAATACTCTCAACGAAAGCAAGGTGACCTTATGTTATCCGTACAAAACGTACACAAGAAAATGGGGCAGACGAACGTCCTGACAAACGTCAGTTTTGACGTCACCCCTGGAGAAATCTTCGGATTCCTTGGACCGAACGGCGCCGGGAAGACGACGACGATCCGCATCATCACCGGACTCATGCCGGCGACACACGGAACTGTGACTGTCGACGGGTTCGACGTCTCAACAGATCGCCAACAAGCGCTCAGTCGCATCGGAGCCATCGTCGAGAACCCGGCCTTCTATCCATATTTGACGGGCCGCGAGAACTTGATTCACGCGATGAACTTGATTCCCGGCTTAAAGAAAGTCGATTTGAACGCCCTCGGTGCCCTCGTCGGACTCGAGACGAAACTTGATATGAAAGTGAAACAATACTCGCTCGGGATGAAACAGCGCCTCGGGATTGCCCGTGCCCTACTCCATAACCCGAAAGTCTTGATTCTCGACGAACCGACGAACGGGCTCGACCCGGCCGGAATCGCCGATTTGCGTAACTACTTACGGCATTTAGCCGACCATCGCGGCATCGCCATCCTCATCTCAAGTCATTTATTGAGCGAGATGGAACTGATCACCGATCGGTTCGCCATCATCGACCAAGGACAAATCAAATCGATTCAAGGTGACGGCGAAGCGAAGACGGAGAGCGTCATCCTCTGTAAGGTCGACCGCAAACAAATGAACGAGGCGCTCGATGTCGTCGCACTCGCGTTCGATGACGTGAAAATCATTCAACAATCGGCCGAGATGTTCATCGTCCCACGTCCGGAAACGGATATCCCGCACTTGTTGAAACATCTTGTCGATCGCGACATCGCGGTCTATCAAATCGGCATGAAGCACGAGACACTTGAGGAGCAGTTCTTGAAAGTAACGAAGAAAGAAGGAGGCACGAACAATGCGTTCATTACTAGCCAATGAATTTATGAAGTGGCGGCGCACGATCAAACCGTTGATCGCGCTCGGCATGTATACCGGGATTATCATCTTGACGTACTTCATCGTCCGGAGCGGCGACAATCCAGGTGACGCGGAAACATTCGTCAACTATGCGACGATGGCCGCCATGACGTTCCTCGGTATTTTCACAATCGTGTTCACAGCCGAGATGATTGGAAATGAGTTGAAATTTGATACGTTGAAGCACTTGCTCATGAGCCCGTACTCGCGCGACCGGATTTTACTCTCGAAACTTGTCGCCGCGCTCTTGATCATGCTCGTCCAATTCGTGTTCATCCTTGCCGTCACGTATGGCTTCGCCTGGACGCTCGACGGAGCATTGACGTTCGAGCAGTTCCGCAACGTCTTACTTAGTGTCTCGAGCGGCGTGTTCGTCATTTTCTTGACGCTCATGTTCTCGGTCGTCTTCAAGTCCGTTGGCGTCGTCATTGGTTTCACCGTGCTCGCGAACTTCGTTTCGACGATGATTGGCGGACTTCTTATCGCTTGGAAGCCGGACATCGCCAAATGGATCGTCTTCTTGCATACGGACCTGTCGATTTATTACCAGAGCCCTGGCTTCATGGAAACAATGGACGTAACGATTTGGTTCTCGGCGTTCTATGTGTTGATTCATATCGTCGCGTTCTATATCATCACAGCATTCGTATTCCGGAGCAAAACGTTCGCTGAATGACGATTAACGCCGTCGGCAGAGTGGTACTTCATAATGTGAGACTCATTTTGAATGGAGGGACCACGATGTCAAAGACGGCGTTACTCATCATCGACATGTTCAATGATTTCGACTTTGTCGGTGGGGACGACTTGTTCCGACACACGGAGCCGATCGTCGACCCGATTTTGAAACTGAAGCGTCATTTTAAGGCGAACGATTGGCCGGTCATCTATTGCAACGACAACTTCGGTCAGTGGAAAGACAGCACCGAGGATATCATCCGTCACGTCGAGTCGTCGAAAGGCAGCTCTATCGCAAAACGGATTGCACCGGAAGACAAAGAGTATTTCATCATCAAACCAAGGCACTCGACGTTTTACGGGACGCAGCTCGATATCTTGTTGCGTCAACTTGAGGTCACATCGCTCGTCCTGACCGGTGTCGCCTCGGACATCTGTATCTTGTTCTCGGCGAACGACGGCTATATGCGCGAGTATGAGCTCCACGTCCCGCGCGACTGTGTCGCCGCCGAGACGGACAAGCGCAACGACAGCGCCTTGACCGTCATCCACGAGGCGCTCGGCATTTCGACCGATGATGCCGACACGTATATAAAAGATACCCAGGTGTGATAAAAGCCTCTGACTGTTGGACACATAATCCCAACATTTCAGAGGCTTTTTCGTTTTGTTTTCAGCTATGCTTGATATATGAAGAAACAATAAAGGATGTGACAACATGTATCTCACAATTGGATTATCGTTACTCGTTTGCGTGCTTGCCCTCATTTTTACGATCATGGTCGGACTCGGGAAAGACAAATCAGACTACAATCAAAAGAAAAGCTGGTCAATGGTGTCGTGGACGTATATCGTCTTGTTCCCGGTCTCATTTTTGGCGCTCGGCCTGTTATACTATTTCATTACCCGATGACCTCGTTCATCGGGATTTTTTATTTGACCGCGACGGTGATGCCGATTGGATAATGGCGCGTCCCCCGCTTCGGTTCGACGAGCACGCCTCGCTGGTAATAGAACTCGGTCGATGTGAATGGCGTAAATAATTCCTCAAACTCGGCCTCAGTGAACTGATGGGCATGGAAGGGCTCATTCGTCGGTTGCCCGACGCCTTGACCGAACGGTGTCGACAACACCAAGATTCCGCCTGGCTTCAATAAGTCCCACACGTTCGCCATGAACGTCTCATAGTCGGTGACATGTTCAATCGTCTCAAAGCTGACGATACAATCGAACGACCCCAGTTTGTCCGGCAACGTCCGGTCGACGACATCGCCGACGATATAGTTGACGTTCGGATGGTGATAACGCCCTTTCGCATAACGCGTCGCCTCTTCTGACAAGTCGACGGCGACGACCTCGGTCACGATCCCTTTCAAGTTCTTCGCAATCAATTGACTGCCATATCCACTCCCACTCGCAAAATCGAGGACGCGTCCGTTCATGTATAACAAGGCGAAATGGTAACGCGCGATATGTTCGAGCAACAAGCCGTTCAGCGGGTCCATGCGATCTGGGATGACCCGTTCTCCCGTATAATCTAATGTCATAAATTCTCCTTTGGAAAGCTACTGTGCTTTCATCTTAGTCTTCCTAGCACGCCACGACCACAAAAAAAGAGAAAAGATTGTCTCCAACCTTTTCTCTCCTCGTTATTGGTCTTGCTTGAAGCGGAGTAAATCCGAATAGATGAGCTGATCGTTCATCTCGAGGATTTTGTTCGCTTCTTCTTCAAGTGGCGTACATGCTGCACCGTCTTCGGCGACTTCGCCAGTCTTGGCGTCATAACACATCGACTGCGTGAACAGATGGTCTTGTGTCACGACCGTTCCATCACGGAAGATGGCGCGGTCATAATGCTCTTTCGAGAACAAGTCATTCCCGAATCCGACCTGTTCAGACGTATCGATTCCGAGCAAGTGCTGAATCGTCGGGTTCATGTCGACGTGACTTCCGATCGTCTCGTGCACTTCACCTTTGTCTTGGCCCGGTAAGTGGATCGCGAACGGGACCGCTTGAAGTTTGGCCACATCGTATGGCGTCAACTCGTCTTTGCCGAGCAGATCAGCCATGGCGGCATTATGGTTCGTCGAGATGCCGTAATGGTCACCGTAGACGACGAAAATCGTGTCGTCCCACATGCCGTTCGCCTTCAACTCATCGATGAACAAGCCGAG
>NZ_ATCL01000019.1 GCF_000416965.1 Exiguobacterium chiriqhucha RW-2 | reverse complement strand
CTTCAGCGCCGAAAGTAGTTGGGGGTCTCCCCCTGTGAGGATAGGACGTTGCCAGGCCAACGCGAAAGACGATCGAGCATCCGCTCGGTCGTCTTTTTTATAGATTTTATTTATAATTTTGCTTCCTTTGCGGTATATATAATCTATTCCCGAACATTAAGAACGGAAAGCAAATGGAACGAACACAATTCTGAACTTTCTGAACATCGTGAATTGAATTGCACTTTCGAGCTATACCTGTTACCATTACAGAAATATTTCGAAACAAAGATTCGGGTCCGATAGAGAAAGGGGCAATCGATTTTTATGTGGGAAAACAAGTTTGCAAAAGAAGGATTAACGTTTGATGACGTCTTACTCGTACCGCGCTTTTCAAATGTCTTGCCAAGAGACGTGAATTTAAGCACTAAACTTTGCGAAGGTCTTGAGTTAAATGTTCCAGTCATCAGTGCTGGTATGGATACTGTCACAGAAGCACCGATGGCCATTGCGATGGCGCGTCAAGGCGGCTTAGGAGTCATTCATAAAAACATGTCGATGGAGATGCAGGCTGAACACGTCGATCGCGTTAAACGCTCAGAGAACGGCGTCATCACGAATCCGTTCTATTTGACGCCGGAGCGTCAAGTGTACGATGCAGAGTACTTGATGAGTAAATACCGTATCTCGGGAGTCCCGATCGTCAATTCAGAAACCGAGCGTAAATTAATCGGAATTTTGACAAACCGTGACCTTCGTTTCATTAAAGATTATTCGACGGTGATTGCAGATGTCATGACGACGGAAAACCTTGTTACGGCAAAAGTAGGGACGTCACTTGAAGAAGCTGAACGCATCCTTCATCAACATCGAATTGAGAAATTGCCGCTCGTCGACGATTCAGGCGTGTTGAAAGGTCTCATTACGACAAAAGATATTGAGAAAGTCGAACAGTTCCCACATGCTGCAAAAGACAAACAAGGTCGTTTGCTCGTCGCAGCTGCCGTTGGTGTCACGAAAGATGCCGCATCACGTGCTCAAATTCTTGTTGATGCAGGTGTCGATGCATTAGTCGTTGATACGGCTCACGGACACTCAGCCGGTGTCATCGAGAAAGTGAAAGAACTTCGTGACATGTTCCCGACGCTTCCAATTATCGCTGGAAACGTGGCAACAGCTGAAGCGACACGAGCTTTGATTGAAGCCGGGGCATCGGTCATTAAAGTCGGGATTGGTCCAGGATCAATCTGTACGACACGTGTTGTCGCCGGTGTTGGTGTCCCACAAATCACAGCAGTAT
Organism: Exiguobacterium chiriqhucha RW-2; assembly: GCF_000416965.1. Lineage (GTDB taxonomy): Bacteria > Bacillota > Bacilli > Exiguobacteriales > Exiguobacteriaceae > Exiguobacterium > Exiguobacterium chiriqhucha. The sequence continues at coordinate 11,016 of NZ_ATCL01000019.1, read as the reverse complement.
ATGATTGTGTCACGGAAGCTAGAGAACACGGTGTCACAGTTATCGCTGATGGCGGAATCAAGTACTCTGGTGATATTGTGAAAGCTATCGCAGCTGGAGCTCATGCCGTTATGCTTGGTAGCCTTCTCGCAGGTGTGAAAGAGAGCCCAGGAGAGATGGAAATCTATCAAGGTCGTCAGTTCAAGACGTACCGTGGAATGGGTTCTGAGGCTTCGATGAAACGAGGCAGCCAAGATCGCTATTTCCAAGAGGCCGATAAAAAGTTCGTACCAGAAGGTATTGAAGGACGCGTCGCTTATCGTGGCGAACTAGCCGATACTGTCTATCAACTCATCGGTGGCCTTCGTTCTGGAATGGGTTATTGTGGGGCTGCCGATATCCGTGCACTACGTGAGGACACTCAGTTTATCCGCATGACTGGGGCTGGGTTGCAAGAAAGTCACCCTCACGATGTCCACATCACTAAAGAAGCTCCAAACTATTCACGCTAAACAACAAGCCGTTGTCTCTAAATTAGAGGCAACGGCTTTTCGTTATCATTTTTTTGACTTGGCTACGAGAATTACAGTACCACCATCGTCCTGTGCAGGTAAGCTGACGGTCACTTTCCCATCTCGTTTGACGACGTAATGACGTCCGCTATAGCGGTCGACGAGCGTCGTTTTATGCTTGAGTTTTGTCTGGAACGTGATCGTTCGTTTGGCTTCTGTCGTGTTCAAGGCCACTAGAACAGAGTCTTTGCCGTGCTTCCGTTCAAAGACAGAGTATCCAGTGGCAGAACCACCAGCAACGACGGCACGCGTTCCTTTACTAAATACTTTTGAATAGTCGGCACGAATATTGAGTAGCTTTTGGTAATGCGTATGCATCGCTTTACCTTCTCCTTTGACTCGTTTCCAGTCGAAGTCATAACGGTTTTCATTGAACTCGCCCTTATCCATATCCAACGCATGTTTTCCGGACTGTCCAACCTCTTCACCATAGTAGATGACAGGCTGTCCTTTCGCCGTCATTTGAAGCGAGGCGGCGACCATATGCTTCCCTTCATCGCCTCCAGCACGTGATACGAGGAAACCGTCCTCGTCATGGCTGCTGAGGAATTGTCCGAGTGTCGCTTCATTCGAGAGTTGCGTGTTGCGATATTGAAGCGCGCTCTCGACATCATCAATGTTCCCGTTGATGAAACGTTCGGCCTGATACTTGAAATCAAAGTCGAGAAGTGAGTCCATCTGGCCACTCTGTAAGTAACCACCCGTGTTGTTCACACTTGCCCCATAATGTTCGCCAATCATTTTGAAATCTGGTTTGAGGGCCGTCAATTCGTTTTTGAACGACTTCCATGTTGTGGAGTCGACGTGTTTGACCGTGTCGACGCGGAAGTAATCGATGGTGTTTCCTTTTTTCGTTTTCGAGCGTTTAATCCAATCCGTCTGCCATTTGACGAGTTGTTCACGGACGGCAGCCTCTTCGGTCTTAAAGTCCGGTAATCCGGAAAGAGACATCTTCAAGTCATCGCCATCGACCGGATTCGAACGAATCATGCCGTCGAACGCTTTGCGCTCTTGATCGGTTGGGAAGTTTGTGGCGCCCGTGTCTACAGCTCCTGGTTCCATCCCGTAGCCAGGGTGGTTCAAGACGACGTCGACCATAATCTTAATACCGCGAGCATTCGCTTCGTCAATCAGACGATGGAATGCTTTCATATCGCCGAGATGCTCATCGAGTTTTTCGAAGTTTTTCGCCCAGTATCCATGATAGCCATACTGTGATCCATCTTTACCATAGCGAAGATCCCAATCGATATTATCGACAATCGGTGTAATCCAAATCGTGTTGATGCCTAGTTTATCCAAGTAGTCGAGTTTCTTCGTAACACCGGCAAAGTCGCCGCCGTGATACGACTCAAGATGATCTTGGTCATAGTATTCACCGTTCGGGTTATTGTTCGTTTTATCCCCATCGTAGAATCGGTCCGTCAGCATGAAGTAAATCCGTGCCTCATCCCAATCGAACTCTTGCTTGTCCTTCATCGAGACCGGTCGGACCGTTAACGATGTTTTCGTTTTATGGACGTTACCGTATTGGTCAATCGCCGTAATCGTTAAGAATTTATTGCCCGGTTTGACGGTATCTTTGACTGCAATCGTCTGTTTGTTGAGGGCCGGGTCGACTTCTAGTTTAGCCGGTCCACCCAGAGGACGTGCATCGATGAACAGTTGACGCAGCTTGACGCCTTTCGGCAACGTCGGCTTCACCTGGACGACCGCGTTTTCTCGAGAACTGAGGGCTTTTGGTGCCACGCTTGCCGCCAGTTTAACGTTTGGACGACGATACTCGACGCTCGAAGCCTCGAAGTAAGGATCCTTCACTTCGGTCGTGACGCCATCTTTTGTGACAAGGAACGTATAATCATGTTTCCCTTCCGGTAATTTGACCGTATGGCGGAACCATTCATTTTTGGCTTCGTACGTCATCGGGTACGTCGTGCCATTGACTTTCAATGCGACACTGTCGATTTCATCGAGTTGTCCCGCTTCATACAACGCTTTGTCACGGTAGAAGAACGTGACGGCACCATCTTCAAACAAGGGTCCTTGAATCGTCGGTACTTGATGGAACGTCCCTTTGCCGCTCTCGACGACGACTTTCGTCACCCGGTCGCTTCCCAATTTGACATAGCGGTCTTCCCCGTAGCCATCTTTCACGGCCCAATCCGTGCCCTTGCGGATGACAAAGCCTACATTGGTCGCATCTTTTCCGACTGGGATTCGGAAGATGGCGCCATCTTCGGTGATTTTATACGGGTCAACTTGACCGTCTTTGGCACCCGTGCTCCACGTCCATAAATTCCAGTCCGTGTAATCGTTGTCGGCCCGGACGTACAACATTTCGATGTAGCGTTGTGTTTTCCACGGATCGGCGATTTCAGTGATGGTTTTAAATGACGTCGTCAATGCCGGTAACGTCGTGTTCGACAAGTTGCCTTTCACGGCGTCCGCGGGAAGGGTCGCGGTATACGTTTGATTCAAACTGAGTGCTTCGGTCGGTGTGACAGTCACTGTTGATCCACTCGCTTCAGCCGTGAACGGTACAGCTGTCTCGCCATTCATCAAGCTGATGTTCGAAGCATCTAACGACACAGGTTCATTGAACGTCCATGTGATTGGGGATTTGATGTCCACTTGTTCCGATTGATTGGCCGGCGTGACCGCTGTCACTTCGAGTTGACTGACCGTCTCGACACCGCTCAACGTGAAGGCTGGGCTATATACCGATTGTGTCGACGGAGTCGCCGAAACATTCCAACTATCGGCGACTTTATTGGCCGCATTGCTTGGAATCGTGTCGAACGCACCGTGCTCGGTAGCGTTATTCCCGCTGAGTACCGTGAGGACCCGAACGGTATCATCATTGCTTAGACCAAGCAGGGACAATGGAATTTTGCCTTCAAAGCCTTTCGTGCGATCAATGGCAAACGAGGCGCCGTTTAAGTTGCTCAAGTTTGCGAGCGGCGTGGATTTTCCTGCTTCATACAGAGCGGCTTCTTTTACTGACGTGTCGCCATCGACGCGAAGTAAAATATGATACTGTGGTTTTTTATCAGTTTGGCTGAAGTTGAACGGATGGCCGAGCGGGTTTGTCGCTACGCCTGAATCTTGTTCATTGATTTGGAGGGCGATATTTATGTACTGACCATTGTCGCCCCAGTTCGGGACGTTGTTCGCATCCACATAAAAGTAAAGGTTACGCGCATCGTTCTGCAGATAGACGTCTCCTAAATCGAATCCTTGCCAACCCGCCTGTGGGGATGTGGCGAGCGCTGGCGTGTTCGCCCAATCCGTTTTTAAGCCATCAATCGAGATTGTCGCAGGCTCGGCCAATGCGTTCATCGGAACGCCGGCTTGGATGAGGAGAACGGATGATAAAAGTAACGTGGTCGTCTGTCGTGCCGTTTTCTTCTTCATAAAGCACCTCTTTCATGGAATGTGTCGTCTACAGGGCAACGAATTGTCGAAATTGTGCAAACGGTTTCAGGAATAGTTTAGCTGAATATGTAAGCGCTCACAATATATTTTTTGAAAAATAATAAAAACGCCTATCGATTAGAGAGGCGTTTGGTTCACGAAGTGTCCTTTGACAATCAAACGTTCGGTCGCATCGAACGTGCATGTGACGAGTGTAATCGTTGGTTCTGTTGTCGGGTCGAGCACGTCGACCCGTGTCGGGGGAACGGTCTCAAGCGAAGTGATCTCGTATTCGAACGTATGTGTCATGTCGGTCAAGTAGATGGACATGCCGACGTCGATGATGTGAAGCGGACCGAACAAGGCGGTCGGGCTTTGCGTGTAGTGGCCCGCGAGTGCATAATTTCCAGTTCCCATTCGTTGGTCCGGGTCCATCGTTCCAGCCCCGACAGCCAAGTTCTCATTGTCGAGCCCATATAAGATCGGGAGCTCGAGGTCGATTTCTGGAATCGAAATGAGGCCGACGGTCGGTAAATCATGAAATCGATTGCGCACGGTGAGAAGTTGTTCCCATGATAACGGCTCGACGTTTGAAAACTCAAATTCACCGGTTTCTGGCTGTTTCGGTTGAATTTCGGCGGTCACTTGTTGACTGTTCCATGCCGTGAGTTGGTCTTTCCACCACGATTCGGATAACAGGAGTGTACCAATTAACAAAAGGAGACCACCGACGACGTAGCGTGACCGTTTCATCCATCTCTTCCTTTCTCAATGTTCCAACACGACATGAGCGCACTAACGGCAGCTGGTAATGTTTCTTCGGATAAGGCGGCAAATCCAAATAAAAACTGAGGAATCGTGTCGCTTGATTCGATGCGATAGTCTGTCATCGCATTGATTCGGATATTCGAAGCCTCGGCCAATCGTTTCAAGTCTTCACTTGTCGCGCTTGTACGAACAGACAGGACGACGTGAAGGCCGGCGCTCGCCCCCGTGACGGAGACGACCGGTTCATAAGGTTTAAAGGCGGCGATAATGATTTCAAGTTTCCGGCGATATGTCTTCCGCATCCGGTTCAAGTGTTTCTCAAAATCACCGGTCGCCATAAATGCTGCTAACGTATGTTGTTCGAAACGGGGTACGCTACACGTGAAGTGACGATAACGTTCTCGATAGCGATTTAACAGCGGAGGGGGGAGTACCATATAACCGATTCGCAATGAAGGCATCAATGATTTAGAGAATGTGCTCAAATAGACGACCCGCTCGTTTTGATCCATGCTTTGCAAAGAGGGAATCGGTTTGCCGCTATAACGGAATTCACTATCGTAATCATCTTCAATCACATACGTCTGTCGCTCCGATGCCCAGTTGAGCAAACGTTGACGCCGACTGACGGATAAAATGGTTCCGGTCGGAAATTGATGGGCCGGTGTGACATAGAGGGCATCAATGGATGCTTGCTCCACCAGGTCGACACGGACGCCGCTCTCATCGACAGGAATCGGGATGAACGTCCGCCGTTGGTGCGCAAACAGTTGGCGAGTCAGCGGATAACCAGGATCCTCGATGCCGAACGTCGTAGTATCCGGCAGCAGTTCTAACAATTGAGGCAACAGCTGCTCGGTTCCCGATCCGACAACGATTTGTTCGGGAGAACAATGCACGCCGCGCGAATGATAGAGATAGGTCGCAATTTCTTGGCGAAGAACGAAATCGCCTTGGACGGAGCCAAGTGACAGCAAATCGTGATGTTCTTCTGAGACGACTTGTTTTAAGTGCCGGCGCCAACGTTCGAATGGGAAAGCGGTCGTGTCGATTTGACTCGGATACAAGTCGAACTCATATGTTTTTTTCACCGGGAGCGGTTCGATGACGCTACTGCCGCGCCGGACGTACAGTTCTTCTTGCGGTAACACGTAGAAGCCTTTGCGTGGCAACGACTCGATGTATCCTTCCGCGAGCAGCTGAGCGTAGGCCAGTTCAACGGTCGTTTGCGAGACGTCTAAAAACTCCCCTAGCTTTCGTTTGGACGGAAGTTTCGTCCCGGTGGTGAGGGTGTCATCAACGATGGCTTGTCGAATGTGCAAATAGAGTTGTTCATATAATGGGACGCTCGAGTCAGCCTCGAGCGAGAACGTGAGCATATCCATGATGTGTCCTTTCTGTGGTCAGCCAAAGAAAAAATAGAGCACGAATCCGATGACGAGGAGGAGCGAGACCATTCCCGTTTTTCCGAAAAAGCTGCGCTCCTGCGCGTCGTCACGACTGTTCTATTGATCCATTCCATCATCTCCTTTAATCTTTAAAACATTCGAGAATCGAGAAATGAAGTCCTTTGTTCGAACTGACCACTTTAAAAAATATAAAACTGGCACTTTCAATATAGTCAAATCAATTTATACTTGCAAGTAGACTAGCTTATTGGAGGGGATCCATTTGGAAAAGAGACAAGTAGGGACAGACAAAGTAAAACGTGGTATGGCCGAGATGCAAAAAGGTGGCGTCATTATGGACGTCATCAACGCGGAGCAAGCCAAAATTGCTGAAGCGGCAGGTGCAGTTGCCGTCATGGCACTCGAGCGCGTACCTTCAGATATTCGCAAAATGGGCGGTGTTGCTCGTATGGCCGACCCGACAATCATCGAAGACGTCATGGGTGCGGTATCGGTACCGGTCATGGCGAAGTGCCGGATCGGTCACATCGCTGAAGCACGTGTCCTTGAATCAATGGGGGTTGATTTCATTGACGAGAGTGAAGTATTGACACCTGCTGACGAAGAATTCCATCTCTACAAACGTGACTACAAAGCACCGTTCGTCTGTGGCGCGCGCGACCTTGGTGAAGCATCACGCCGCATCGGGGAAGGTGCAGCGATGATCCGGACGAAAGGTGAGCCGGGAACCGGCAACATCGTCGAAGCGGTTCGTCACATGCGTACCGTTCAAGCCCAAGTGAAACGCTTGCTCTCGATGAGCATCGATGAAGTGATGACGGAAGCGCGTGACCTGGGTGCCCCGTTTGAAGTACTCATGCAAATCCGTGAAGCAGGTCGCCTCCCGGTCGTCAACTTCGCAGCAGGCGGAATTGCGACACCAGCTGATGCGGCACTCATGATGCACCTCGGAGCGGACGGCGTCTTTGTCGGATCAGGAATCTTTAAAGCGGAGAACCCTGAGAAATTTGCCCGTGCCATCGTTGAAGCGACGACATACCATGATGACTATGAGCGCATCGCACACTTGTCGAAAGGACTCGGCGAAGCGATGAAAGGGCTCGACGTCCGCACGCTCAAACAAGAAGAACTCATGGCACCGCGAGGTTGGTAAGATGACCACGATTGGTGTACTCGGAATGCAAGGTGCGATTCGCGAACACGTCCATATGCTCGAAGCACTTGGTGCGAATACGCTCGTCGTCCGCTCGGTCGATGACTTAAATCGAATCGATGGACTCGTCTTGCCGGGTGGGGAGAGCACAGCGATGCGTCGCTTACTCGATCGGTACGAGTTGCTCGAGCCGTTACGTGAGAATGCGGAGTTGCCGATGTTTGGAACGTGCGCTGGTTTGATTTTGCTCGCGACCGAAGTCGAAGGATATGATGCGCACTTGCGTAAAATCCCGATGACGGTCAAACGAAATGCGTTCGGACGACAAGTTGATAGCTTTGAAGTCGATTTGACTGTCAATGGAATCGATGAAGCTGTCGAAGCAGTGTTCATTCGAGCGCCGCAAGTCGCATCGGTCGAAGCGAGCGTCGAGGTGCTCGCCGAGGTCGAAGAAGCGATTGTCGCGGTTCGGTATGACAAGTATATGGCCTGCTCGTTCCACCCGGAATTGACGGACGACTTGTCGATGCACCGCTATTTCTTGGACATGGTTGAAGCGACGAAGCGACAACTCGCCTGATTGAAAGGCTCTCTAGCAAATAGGGAGCCTTTTTCATGTGTTTTTTTGCTACACTGTAACGAGATACGTATAGAAAGGGGCAAGACCGTGAGACAAAGATGGATCGGATGGATGCTCGTTTGGGCAATCCTTTTAAATATGATCGTGCCGACGGATGCATCGGCGGCACCTAAAGTTGATGCGACCGGCGCGATGCTCGTGGACATGACGACGGGACAAATCCTGTTCTCACAAGAAGAGGACGCGATGCTTCCTCCGGCATCAATCACTAAGCTGATGACCGCTTTTCTCGTCCGAGAAGCCATCGAAGCGGGTGACCTCAGTTGGAGCCAAGAAGTGACCCCGAGCGACAAGGCGTTGGCGCTGACCCGAAAACCAGGATTGGCTCGGATTCCGCTCGTCAATAAACCGTACACGGTGAAAGAGCTATACGACGTGGCGTTGATTCGTTCCGCGAACGAGGCAGCGGTCACATTGGCCGAGGCCGTCTCTGGTTCGGAAGGGGTATTCGTAAAGAAAATGAACGAACGGGCGACCGAACTTGGTATGACCCAAACGACGTTCGCCAATGCATCGGGACTTGACTCTGTGTCAGCGGGACGTCCAGGGGAGAATTTGACATCGGCCAATGATTTGATGATGCTAGCTTTGGCGTATTTGACGAAGTTCCCGGAAGTGCTCGATGTGACGAAACAAGCGTATGTTGATATCGACGGAGTCCGATTTGAAGCGACGAACCGGATGCTCGCTGGTCGTGATTTAGCCTATCCGGGTATGCTTGGCTTTAAAACGGGCACGACTGACGATGCCGGTTACTGCTTCATCGGCGTGTCGACGCGAGATGGACGTACCGTGCTATCGGTCGTTCTCGGAGCGAAGACCGATCAAGGGCGCTATACTGCTACAAAGGCGCTTCACGACTACGCCTATGGCGATTTTGTCTTGACCCCGATTTTACGGACTGGTGAAATCGTCCCGGCGACGCTCCATGTCGCTGAAGGTACAGTCGAGTCAGCAAAAGTGCGCACGACGTCAGCCTTTGAAGTACTCGTCGAAAAAGGACAGGATGTACCTGAACCGACTTACGATCTTCCGGATACGAAAGCCCCAATTGCGGCCGATCAACAGGTAGGGACCGTCACCATCGAGCCTTCCGGAAGCGTCCGGTATCTAGATGGTGAACTTCCACCTAAAGGAACGCTCGTCGCGGCCGAACCGGTCGAGATGGCATCGTTTTTGACACGTATGACGCGTGCCTTCTCCGACTTTTTAGATGAGATTCGACTCGTGCTCGGAAAACTGAGTCTTGTCGATAGAGTTGAGATGTTGTAAAGTAAAACTAATTCAATGACAGATGCAATGATGGGGAAAAGTACGTTACGGTCATCTACTGACAGAGAGCTAGTGGTTGGTGCAAACTAGTGGGATGATGTAACCGAATCGGCCTCGGAGCATTGGCTTGGAAACAAGTCACGTTACGCACACGTTACGTGCATCGAGTGGCCCGATTTCGGGCAACGAGGGTGGCAACGCGGATCCAAGGTGGTTCGTCCCTTTCCTACGGGAAAGGGGCGTGCCACCTTTTTATGTGAAAAAAGGAGGAATAACGAATGTTAGACATTAAACGATTACGTTCAGATTTTGAAGAGATTAAAACGAAGCTAGCTCATCGCGGCGAGGATTTGAGTGCGCTTGACCGTTTCCCGGAGTTGGAAGAGAAACGCCGCAACTTGATCAATGAGGTTGAAGTGAAGAAAGCGAAACGAAATGAAGCGACGAAGCAAATTGCGGAATTGAAACGCAATAAGCAAGATGCGGATGGACCGATTCTCGAGACGCGCCGTCTCGGGGATGAAATCAAATTGCTCGATGAAGAATTGCGTGAGGTCGAGGCCGAATTGAACTTGATTCTCCTCAGCATCCCGAACATCCCGCACGAATCAACGCCGATTGGAGAAACGGAAGATGATAACGTCACGATTCGCGAAGTCGGAACAAAAACGACGTTCGAATTCGAACTCAAACAGCATTGGGACGTCATGGAAGATTTGAAAATCGTCGATGTGGAACGAGCGGGTAAAGTGACAGGTAGCCGATTTGTCTTTTATAAAGGTCTCGGCGCCCGTCTCGAACGTGCCCTCATCAACTTCATGATGGATATGCATGCCGATGAACATGGCTATTCTGAGGTGCTCCCTCCTTATATGGTCAACCGCGACGCGATGACCGGGACGGGACAACTTCCTAAATTTGAGGAAGACGCATTCAAAGTGGCGGATACGAACTATTTCCTCGTACCGACGGCAGAAGTTCCGGTAACGAACATGCACCGTGACGAGATTATCACGGAAGACCAACTTCCAATCACGTATACGGCGTATAGCGCTTGTTTCCGTTCAGAAGCGGGATCAGCCGGACGCGACACACGTGGGCTCATTCGTCAGCATCAGTTCAACAAAGTCGAGCTCGTCCGGTTCGTGAAACCTGAAGAGTCTTATGAACAACTCGAGCTCTTGACGGGCCACGCTGAAGAAGTGCTTAAGCGTCTCGGTCTCCCATATCAAGTGCTCAGCATGTGTACGGCCGATCTCGGCTTCACGGCTGCGAAGAAATATGACATCGAAGTGTGGATGCCGGCGCAAGGGATGTATCGTGAAATCTCATCTTGTTCGAACTTTGAAGACTTCCAAGCACGCCGGGCCGGAATCCGTTTCCGTCGCGAAGCGAACGCAAAACCGGAATTCGTCCACACGCTTAACGGTTCTGGCCTCGCAGTCGGACGGACCGTCGCTGCGATTTTAGAGAACTTCCAACAGGCAGACGGTTCAGTCGTCATTCCGGAAGTATTACGTCCATATATGGGCGGTATCGAGAAAATTGAAATGCCTCAGTAATGAACAAACCAGCCCGTCTGAAACGTATCGTTCAGGCGGGATTTTTTTTGGTTTTTTTTAATGTTTTTTCACAAAAGGGTTTGACATCTGTCTGCCAAGTTGGTACTATAAATCATGTCGAGCGAGATGTTTGCTCACCAATTGTATATGAGCTTTGGAGGTGTACCCAAGTGGTTTAAGGGAACGGTCTTGAAAACCGTCAGGGGTGTAATAGCCTGCGTGGGTTCGAATCCCACCACCTCCTCCA
>NZ_ATCL01000018.1 GCF_000416965.1 Exiguobacterium chiriqhucha RW-2 | reverse complement strand
CACACCCGTTCCCATGCCGAACACGGAAGTTAAGCGCTTCAGCGCCGAAAGTAGTTGGGGGTCTCCCCCTGTGAGGATAGGACGCTGCCAGGCTGTTTATTTTTTTGAAAAAATTATTGACTTTCTTCTTGAGGAGACTTAAAATAGGTAAAGTCGATACAGTAATTATTTAAAACGGTCCCGTGGTGTAGTGGTTAACATGTCTGCCTGTCACGCAGAAGATCGCGGGTTCGAATCCCGTCGGGACCGCCATTTTTTTATTTAATTTAATAAGTTGGCTTTGTAGCTCAGTTGGTAGAGCAAAGGACTGAAAATCCTTGTGTCGGCGGTTCGATTCCGTCCAAAGCCACCATTTACAGCGCCGGTGTAGCTCAGTTGGTAGAGCATCTGACTTGTAATCAGAGGGTCGAGGGTTCGAATCCTTTCGCCGGCACCATTTTTCTCATGGCGGTTGTGGCGAAGTGGTTAACGCACCGGATTGTGATTCCGGCATTCGAGGGTTCAATTCCCTTCAGCCGCCCCATTTTTTAAAAATTAATGAGCCATTAGCTCAGTTGGTAGAGCATCTGACTTTTAATCAGAGGGTCGCAGGTTCGAGCCCTGCATGGCTCACCATTTCTCATTAATTTCTATACTTAAATATTTTATATGCGGGTGTGGCGGAATTGGTAGACGCGCTAGACTTAGGATCTAGTGTCTTTGACGTGGGGGTTCGAGTCCCTTCACCCGCATCTCTAATCTAATTTTATATTGCGGAAGTAGTTCAGTGGTAGAATACGACCTTGCCAAGGTCGGGGTCGCGGGTTCGAATCCCGTCTTCCGCTCCA
>NZ_ATCL01000017.1 GCF_000416965.1 Exiguobacterium chiriqhucha RW-2 | reverse complement strand
GCGGGTGTAGTTTAATGGTAAAACCTCAGCCTTCCAAGCTGATGACGAGAGTTCGATTCTCTTCACCCGCTTCATCATCTCTCTGCCGACTGGCGGGGAGATTTTTTGTATGCGAAAATAGGCATGAAAGAGGTGATTCGATGAACGGGATGAGCCCGGAAAGACTTAAACAGAAGATTGTGGCGTACGCGACGACGATTGGGATTGACGAGTTGAAAGTGACGACGGCCGACCCGTTCATCGTCATGAAGCAACGTCTCGTGAAGCAGCAAGAAAAGGGATTCGCTTCGGGGTTCGAGGAGCCTGACTTGGACAAACGGACGACACCGACGCTGTTACTTGAAGAAGCGCAGTCGATTATTGCAATCGCCATCTTGTATCCGAGCAAATTGAAGGACGCGCCGCGTAGTGTGGCCGATGAGCGCCGCGGTTTGTTCGCCCGGGCATCGTGGGGGCTCGACTACCATCGCGCTGTTGGCTCGAGACTCGAACAATTGCAGGCGTATATTGAACAGCTCGTCCCGGGCGTCCGGACACGCTCGATGGTCGATACGGGAGAGCTTGTCGATCGGGCGGTGGCCGAACGGGCCGGAATCGGCTTCAGCGGCAAGAACTGTTCCATCATTTCGCCCGAGAAGGGGTCGTACCTCTATCTAGGCGAGATGATCCTGGACACATACTTACCACCGGATGAGATGATTGAGGACGGGTGCGGAGAATGTACGAAATGCATGACGTCATGTCCGACGACGGCGCTCATCGAACCGGGTGTGCTCGACGCAAAACGTTGCATCGCCTATTTGACGCAAATGAAGACGCTCATGCCACGCGAGTTCCGCTCGAAGCTCGGCGGACGGCTATACGGCTGTGACACGTGCCAACAAGTCTGTCCGTATAATCGGAAGAAGGACTGGCGTCATCATGAGGAACTGATTCCGGAAGCGGAAATCGTCAAACCGTTGCTCGTCCCGCTCTTGAATATGAGCAATCGCGAGTTCAAAGCAAAGTTCGGTCATCTGTCTGGCGCATGGCGCGGGAAAAAACCGATTCAGCGAAATGCGATTTTAGCGTTGGCCCATTATCGGGAACCGTCAGCCGTGCCGGTGCTCGAAGACTTCATCCAACAGGATGAGCGCGAAGACATGCGGGCGACAGCGGTCTGGGCAATCGGGGCGATTCTTGGAGCCGAAGCCGAGACGATTTATCAACAGATCGAGTCGACGGAGACGTCGGAGCTCGTACATGAAGAGATTCGATTATTCCGAGAGGAGTGGAGTCATGAAGACCGTGTCATCTAAATGGGGAACATTAGGCTATGAATTGAACGCCAATGGAAAGCTATGTGCGTTAGACTTTGCGGAGACGGAAGCGGATGATGGTTCGGCACCAGCTTGGCTGACCGAACTGATCGAGCGTGTCGAACAAGACGGGCTTCAACCGTCTGACCGCGAGTGGATCGAGATGAACGGGACCGTCTTTCAGCAAGAAGTATGGGACGCGCTCTTAACAATCCCGTTCGGAGAGACGCGGACGTACAAACAAATCGCCGAACAAATCGGACGACCAAAAGCGGTTCGTGCGGTCGGCCAGGCACTGAACCGGAATCCGTTGCCCGTCATTTTCCCGTGCCATCGGGTCGTCGGTAGCGGAGGACAACTGACCGGTTTCGGTGGCGGTATTCATCAAAAACAACGATTACTTGATCTCGAACAAGTGAAGTGAGGAGTAGATTATGGCAATCCATGTAGTAATGTTCCAACCAGAAATCCCGGCGAATACAGGTAACGTCTCGCGCACATGTGCTGCGACGAATTCGGTGCTTCATTTGATTCGTCCGTTAGGTTTTTCGACAGACGATAAAATGCTCAAACGAGCCGGGCTCGATTATTGGCAGTTCGTCGACGTGCGGTATCACGATTCGCTTGACGAACTGTGGGCCAAGCACCCGGACGGAGAGTTCTTTTACATTACGAAGTACGGGGAACAGTACCCGAGTGACCTCGACGTGTCTGCGGTCGACAAAGACTATTTCTTCGTCTTCGGTCGCGAGACGAAAGGGTTGCCGATGGAAGTGATCGAGAATAACCTCGACCGTTGCATCCGCTTGCCGCAATCGAACCTCGTGCGATCGCTCAACGTCTCGAACACGGCGGCGATTATCGTCTATGAGGCGCTCCGCCAACAAGGATATGCTGGGTTGAAATAAAAAAGAGCCGGATTCGTGAGAATCTCGGCTCTTATTGATTACCTTCAGGTTTTCTGTTGTATCCAGCTGTAAAGATAGCTGCGAGGAAGACGACGCTGATTCCGACCATTAGTAACAAACCCATCTGAAAATCCCCCTTTTGTTCTCCGTGACTACGAATATTATAATATACTTGATAATAGATTTGCACTGAATATGAGAAATTCTTGTGAAATTGGAGCCGATATGAAAACAAACGTGTACTTGTTAAGCTATGCCCCGTTGATTGGGATTATTCTGTTCTCGATGTCGCTTGCGATCGCCACGAGCGAGTATGTGATTCAATGGCTGACCCGTGTCGGTGTCTACAGCGAGATTATCGCCCTGTTGTCCGTACAGGAGTCAAAAGTGCTCGTGCTCGTCGTGTTCTTTACCATTTACTTCATGCTGTTCAGCGCCTTCAAGCTCGTGGCCGACACGTTCAATCAACTCGGATTCGCCTTCTTCGCGCGTGAGACGAACGGCAGCTCGCTCCATCGTCTCAAGCCAGGGGCGACGATTTTCTTAGTCGGATCGGGAATCAGCTTCTTGTTCCTGAACTCGCTCCTTGCCGTCATCGCGGTATTGCTCGGCACATTCGTCCTCTATTTGTTCTACTACATATGGCAAGTCAGTCAGTTGATGTCGACGTTTCGGGCAATCGGTCTGCTCTTGATTCAAGCGATGATGTGGGCCATCCTGTTGAGCGGCCTCGCTTGGGCGATGCTACGCTTGTTTAACTCGGTCGGGGACATCATCCTATGACGGTGAATGCGACGATTCCCCTCATTCCGACCGAAGAAGTCGTCCAGGCATGGATGGGTTCGATGGTGCCACCGATGGACTTATTCATGGCGGATGCGAGACTCGTGACGCGACTCGGTGCGGATGCGAACGTCTTGATGATCCCACGAGCAGAATTCGACGTGCATCCGTCTTATCGGGACATCCGCATGGCCAACGCCTATACGTATTGGACCATCGACCGCGAGGCTGTTGTCGTCTTGCATGCGCCGCCTGGTTGGATCGCGACATTATTGCCAGAAGTGAGACGCGAGTTGCTTGCCTATCAAGTCACGGTCGGACGAGGGCTCGTTTTCCCGGCGACTGACATGGAAATCGATTCGTTGGCGACTTCGATTGTGACGGTAGACGATGTGCCGTATCTCATCTTACATCAGTCAGCCTTTCAGGTGATGCCAGACGAGATGCGTCGTCAACTGACGTTCGAGTACGCCAAAGCTTGGGACGAGTGGACGGCGAGTTCTATTCCCGATACTTGCCCTGACCATGTGCGACGCCTTGCCAACACCTTCCCGGTCACGTCAGGCAGCAATTGCCTCGCGGCCACGCTGTTCGCAGTGACAGGTGCGGAGTGGATGGCGACGCAATGGGTTCATCCTGGCACATTCCTCCAGACGCTCGTTCAGGCTGGTTACATGAGAACCGAGTCGGAACTGACCGAACGAGGGGATGTGCTCACGTTCGTCGATGAGGCAGGGCGTGTCCAACACGCGACATACTGCATCGGCGCCGGACTCTTCTTCAACAAGAACGGACAGACGCTGTTCAATCCGTGGAAACTGATTCAACAACATGAACTGTTCGAGGCATGGGGGGACTACACGTGCCAGACGTATCGACGACCATAAAAAGCCAGGGACAACGATGTCCCTGGCTTTTTAGCGATGTGCTTCCGTCCAAACGATAGCAGGATAGGCCCGGTTGGCGAGCTCCGGGAACGGCCGCGGCGTGTCGGCGCCGAGCCAGATGGCCGTGATTGACTCATCGGTCAAACCGACGTACCACATGTCTTTATGCGAGTTCGTCGTACCGGTCTTCCCGCCGATATAAGGCCCTTTGATTTGGTTGGCGTAACGTCCCGTCCCGTAAGTGGTGACAGCGGACAACGCCTCCCGCATCGTCGCGACGGTCGCTTTCGACCAGACAGCTTGCTTCGTCATGCTTGGCGTGATTGTAGCTGCGCCCGACTCGAAGCGAATCTGTTTAATCGTCTGGCCGGACACGTACACGCCTTGGTTGAGAAACGGGGTATAGGCGGCGGCAAGCTCTTTGGGCGACACGCCTTGGGTCAAACCGCCGAGTGCGCTGGCGAGACTGTTATCGGTCTTAGCGTCCCACTGGCTGAACATCATGTCCGCCGTCGTATACGCTGCCTCTTGATCGATCGCGGTGAAGGCGGCGAGCGCCGGCGTGTTGTAGGAATACGCGACCGTATCGCGGAACGATACATCACCGAGGATACGATTTCCGCTGTTCGTCGGACAATACGTCCCGTAACAGACTGGCCGACCGTCGAGGATGGTATCGAGTTTCGCTCCGGTCTCTTCTATATAGGGCGCGAACACGAGGACAGGTTTGATGGCCGACCCAGGTTGGCGGAACGCTTGCGTGGCCCGATTGAATTCACCCGATTGGGTCATCTCTGAATCGACGAGGGCGATGATGCGTCCGTTCGGCGTCAGCTCGGCGTAGCCGCCGTTCAAACCGTTCGGCAGTTTTGTCATGACTTGTTTCGCCTGTTGTTGCCGGGCGACGGACAGATGCGTCTCGATTGTCGCTTGATTGGTCGCCAAGTAGTCTCTGGCTGCTTCTTCATCGAGATCATAACGTGAGCGGACGAGTCGAATCGCCTCTTTCATGACCGTATCCATATAATCGGGATAACGGACGACGTGTTGACGGTACGTCGCCGTCAGCTTCACCCCATGATGCGTTTCATACGCTTGTCTCGATATGACGCCGGCATCACGGAGCTGGGTGAGGATTCGATCTTTGCGCTCATAGAACGATTCTGACGGATCGAGCGGATCATATAAAGATGGATTGTTCGGGATGGTTAACAGGAAAGCGATTTGATTCCAGTTCAAATCTTCGAGCGGGCGGGCGAAATACGTCTCGGCTGCTGCTTGAATCCCATAAACGTTATGTCCGAAGAAGATGACATTGCTGTATGCTGTCATAATTTCTTTTTTACTATATTGTTTTTCAAGCGCCCGGGCGAGCAATAATTCCTTCACTTTGCGCTCATATGTCCGCTCGTGCGTCAAATAGACGTTCCGGGCGAGCTGTTGGGTGATGGTGCTGCCGCCTTGGCGCGAGGATTCATTGGCGTTATTGATGAAAGCCCGAGCGATACCGCCGAGGTCATATCCCGGATGGGCGTTAAACTTGCGGTCTTCGATGGTCATGATGGCTTCACGGAGGTGGGCCGGAAAGCGCGCGACAGAGACGTCATCGCGTCGACCGTTCAAATAGAGCCGTTCCGTCCCGCCTTTGTACGTCAACGTGACGGCATGTTTCGACGCGAGCGGGGTCGCGTTGACCGTCTTTTCACCCCACGTCATAATCTGTTTCGCTTGCTCAATCTCTTCTTTTAACGCTCCGCTGATCGTCCCGCCGACGGCTAACAGTCCAGCAAAAAATAGTGTCCCAATCCACGCTCGCATCGTCTCACCTCTCTCTTCATACATTATATCGTCAATCTTTCAAAAAAATTCAAAATGTAAACGTTATCATATAATAATTTGGGCAGGAATACATTAGGAAGTAGAGAAAGAGGGTAATAGATGTTTATATTATGAATTTAGGAGGCTGTACTATGAAGCAAGAAATGGTTGCGATGCTCCTCGCAGGAGGAGAAGGGAAACGACTCGGGCCTCTCACACGGAAGACGGCAAAACCTGCTGTCAACTTTGGAGGGAAGTACCGGATCATCGATTTTCCATTATCGAACTGTACCAATTCGGGAATCACGACGGTGGGCGTGTTAACACAATATGAGCCACTGGAATTGAACCGTTACCTAGGCATCGGGTCAGCCTGGGATTTGGACCGCCGCAATGGAGGCTTGGCCATCTTACCACCATACCAAGCTCAGTCGGGAAAAAACTGGTACGAAGGTACGGCCAATGCGATTTATCGGAACTTGAGCTATATCGACGACTACGATCCGGAGTACGTGTTGATCCTATCGGGGGACCACATTTACAAGATGGACTATGAGAAGATGCTCGATTTCCATAAAGAGAAACAAGCCGATGTCACGATCTCAGTCATGGAAGTTCCATGGGACGAGGCGCCACGCTTTGGGATTTTGAATACGAGCGACGATCTTCGCATCAATGAGTTCGACGAGAAGCCAGAGAAGCCGAAGAGCAACTTGGCCTCGATGGGGATTTACATCTTCAACTGGAAAGTACTTCGGGAGCATTTGATTCAAGACGCGGAAGACGAGACATCAAGTTTCGACTTCGGGAAAAACATCATTCCGAATACGCTTCTCGACGGCTTAGACGTGTTCGCTTATAAATTCAAAGGCTACTGGAAAGACGTTGGAACGATTCAATCGCTTTGGGAAGCCAACATGGACTTGCTCGAAGAAGATCCACCGTTCGACCTTTACGATCCGAACTGGAAAATCTATTCGGTCAACCCGAACCAAACACCGCAATTCATCGGGAAAGATGCGTGTGTCGAACAGTCGGTTATTAACGAAGGCTGCCAAATCGAGGGCGAGGTCCAACATTCGGTCTTGTTCTACGATGTTCGTGTCGGTGAAGGCTCGCTCGTCAAAGACTCGGTCATCATGCCGGGAGCACGGATTGGAAAAGACGTAACGATTCATCGAGCGATCGTCGCGAGCTGTGCCGTTATTGAAGACGGCGCGACAGTTGGCGAGCCGGGTGGTGAGATCGTTGTCATTGAACCACATGAAAATATCGAGAGCGGCACAGTCTTCAAACAACGTGCTTGATTTAAAAAAAGACCGACGCAAGGAGGCGTTACTGTTGACGAATGATTTGTTAGGGATCATCAACCTAGGAACCGAAGAGGGCTTATTTCCTGAATTCACGGGGCACCGCAATTTAGCGGCTGTCCCGTTCTCAGGGCGTTATCGCCTAATTGACTTTACATTGACGAACATGATCACTCAAGGCATCAACCAAGTGGGTATTTTCACACTTGATAAATACCGCTCACTCATGGACCACTTGGGATCAGGGAAAGAATGGGATTTAGACCGCTCACAAGGCGGCCTGCACATCTTCCCGCCGGCACTCAAACCTGACGGAGAAGCGTACCTCGGCGATTTGGCCAACTTCTCGATGCACCGCGAACATTTTGTGCGTAGCAAGCAACCGTATGTGGTCATCACAGGTTCGAACGTGTTGACGACAATCGATTTCCAAGACATGCTCGAGCATCACAAATCGATGGGGGCGGACATCACGCTCGCCTATACAGGCCATGAACAGAAGTGTGGCTATTGCCGCCCGATCCGTCTCGGCGAGAACGATCGCGTCGTCGGCATCGGTGAGCGCGGATACAGCCCGAGCGATGAGTATACGTATACGGAGACGATCGTCATGTCGAAAAACCTGTTCCTTCGTCTCGTCGATGAAGCGACGTCAAGAGGCGAGTATGACTTGCTCGACGGTGTCATCCGTCCGCAGCTTCACCGTCTCCACGTTCACGGGTATCACTATACTGGCAAAATGCAGGTGATTCACTCTGTGCTTTCATACTATAATGAGAGTATGCGCTTACTTCGTCATGAGGGAATCATTTATGACTTCCCACACATTTATACGAAGATTAAACATGAGCCACCGACACGCTATTTGAACGGGTCGAAGGTGAATGAGGCGCTCGTCGCGAACGGCTGTAAAATCAGCGGTGAAGTTCAAAACAGCATTCTCTTCCGCGGTGTCGTCGTCAGCGAACACGCCCGCGTTAAAAACTCAATCATTCTATCCAAATCGATCATCGAAGAAGGGGCTGTCGTCGAGAACGCCATTTTAGATAAAGAAGTGGTCGTCAAACGAGGGCAAGTCATTCGTGGTACGGTCGATGAACCGATCGTAATCGGAAAACGGACAACGGTGTAAGGGGGATATTATGAAAATATGGTATGTCGCTTCAGAAGCGGCACCGTTCATGAAAACGGGGGGGCTTGCCGATGTCATCGGCTCGCTCCCTCAAGCGGTGTCTAGCCTTGGTGAAGAAGTGAGTGTCATCATGCCGAAGTATGGCACGATTGCTCAAGAGTACGTAGATGAAATGGAATACATGTTCGACCTGATCGTCCCGGTCGGATGGCGCAAGCAATTCGGTGCCGTCCTCAAGCTCGAACGTGATGGGATCACATACTACTTTATCGACAACGAATATTACTTCAAACGGGAAGGCGTGCTTTATGGCCATTACGATGATGCCGAGCGCTTCGCATTCTTCTCTCGTGCCGTTCTCGAGATGATTGGCAAGCTCGAAGCGGAAGACGTGCCCGACGTGCTCCACTGTCATGATTGGCAGACCGGTGTCGTCCCAGCCTTCTTGCGGATCCATTATCAACATATCGAGGCGTATCAACGCATTCGTACCGTCTTTACCATCCATAACCTGCAATATCAAGGCATCTTCCCGGAAGCGGTCCTCGGCGAGCTGTTACAGTTCGGTCCGGAACACTTCACGGCGGAAGGGATTCAACATAACGGTCTCGTCAACTACATGAAGGCGGGTCTCGTCCACTCTGACCAAATTACGACGGTCAGCCCGTCGTATCGCGATGAGATCATGGAACCGTATTACGGAGAAGGGCTCGATGCGACACTCCGTTACCGGTCTGTCGACGTCCGAGGCATCTTGAACGGCCTCGATTTGGCGACGAATGATCCGAGCACGGACAAGCGCATCGCCCAGACGTACAACCTCGATACGGTCAAAGAAGGGAAGCTTGTCAACAAGCGTGAGCTTCAAGAACGGTTCGGCCTCGAGGTGCGTGACGATGTCATGTTGATCGGTTTCGTCAGTCGACTCGTGGAACAAAAAGGCCTCGATTTGATTGAAGCGGTGAGTGAAGAGCTCGGGAACTTGGACTGTCAGTTCGTGTTCCTCGGGTCGGGTCAACCGGAATATGAAGGCATCGTCCATCACATGACGGCGTCACACCCTGGCAAGGTCGGGTCGTATATCGGTTTCGATATCGAACTCGCACACTTGATTTATGCCGGATCGGACGCATTCCTCATGCCGTCCCGCTTCGAACCGTGCGGTCTCAGCCAGCTCATCTCAATGCGTTACGGAACGCTCCCAATCGTACGAGAGACGGGCGGATTGCGCGATACGGTCAAACCGTATAACGAATACACACAAGAAGGCACAGGTTTTGGTTTCTTGAACTATAACGCCCACGAGATGCTCGCGACGATCGAGAAATCGATTCGTGTCTTCTATGATGACAACAATTGGAACGCGCTCGTCCATCAAGCGATGACCGCGGACTTCAGCTGGAAACAATCTGCGAAGCAATACCGTGAGTTGTATCACCTATTTGCATGACCGGAAGGAGTTTTACACACATATGTTTACAGACAAACAGAGCTTCGTCACTTCATTCCAAGAGAGATTTGTCGCATTAAACGGGAAGTCGTTTGATGAAGGGACCGAGCAGGAAGTGTATCAAACGTTGGCAACGATGGTGCGCGAGCAGGCGATTCCGAAATGGATCAACACCCGCGACAAGCACGAAGAAAAACAAAGTAAACAAGTCATTTATTTCTCACTTGAATTTTTGCTCGGTCGTTTTCTGTACAACAATTTACTCAGTATGGACGTCCTTGAAGTCGTGCAAGAGGGACTCGAGGAGCTCGGATTCAACTTCACCGATATCACCGAATATGAGCCGGAACCAGGTCTCGGCAACGGCGGTCTCGGCCGCCTAGCAGCCTGCTTCCTCGACTCGCTCGCAGCGCTCAGTCTCCCGGGACACGGGAACGGGATTCGCTATCGTTACGGCTTGTTCAAACAAAAAATCGTCGACGGCTATCAAGTCGAGTTGCCGGACAACTGGCTACGTGACGGGAACATGTGGGAGACGCGCCGAGCGGACCGGGCCATCGACGTCAATTTCGGGGGCTGGATTGAGATGCGCCAAATCGGGGATCGGCTCCGGGTCGTCCATCATCCGGACGAAGTCGTTCGAGCCGTCCCTTACGATATGCCGGTCATCGGGTACAAGAACGACGTCGTCAACACGCTCCGACTTTGGAACGCCGAGTCGCCGTTTGATGACGAGGAGTATATGGAACGGACGAAAGGTTCGTATAAAGATTTGCTGAAGTATAAGCAGTCGATTGCGACCATCTCTGAGTTCCTGTATCCGGACGACACGACGTACGAAGGAAAAGTGTTGCGTTTGAAGCAACAGTACTTCTTCGTCTCGGCGGGCGTCCAGTCGATGATTGCGTCTTACTTACGTCATAATAAATCTTTGAAGCACCTCGGCGACCATTATGCAGTCCATATTAACGATACGCATCCGGTCGTGGCCATCCCTGAACTCATGCGGATTTTAATGGACGACCACGGCTACGGGTGGGACGAAGCGTGGCGTGTGACGAAGAGCGTCATGTCGTTCACGAACCATACGCTCCTCGCCGAGGCGCTTGAGAAGTGGCCGGTCGAGATGTATGAACGGTTATTGCCGCGCATTTATCAAATCATCACCGAAATCAATCGCCGCTTCTGTAAAGACGTCCTCGTCAACTATCCGCATCTCGAGCCACATATGGGCGAGATCGCGATCGTGTCGAACGAACACATCAATATGGCGAACCTTGCCGTCGTCGGCTCGCATTCGACGAATGGGGTCGCTCGGATTCACACGGACATCTTGAAGCAACGCGAAATGCGTCACTTGTATGAGATGTTCCCACTCCGGTTCAATAACAAGACGAACGGCATCACACATCGACGCTGGCTCCTCAAGTCGAACCCACGCCTCTCGAATTTGATTACGGATGCGATTGGTACGTCATGGATCGAACATCCGAACGACCTCGAGAAGTTGATGGGTGTCTCAAAAGATGCGAGCTTCCAAGAGCAGGTCATGAACGTGAAACAACAAAACAAACTTGACCTAGCCGGCTATATCCAAGCTGAGACGGGCATCGCCGTCGATCCGGACTCGATTTTTGACGTCCAAGTCAAACGGCTGCACGCCTATAAACGTCAATTGATGGACGCGATGCACATTCACGCGCTCTATCAAAAGATTCAAGCCGATCCAACGTTCACGATGGTCCCACGGACGTTCATCTTCGGGGCGAAGGCGGCACCAGGTTATTATTACGCCAAAGAAGTCATTCGCTATATCAACGCCCTCGCCTCGATGATCAACAATGACAAACGGGCGAGCCGCTTCATCAAGGTCGTCTTCCTCGAGAACTATCGTGTCTCGATGGCCGAGCGCATCTTCCCTGGTTCGGACTTGAGTGAACAAATCTCGACAGCGAGCTATGAGGCGTCAGGTACCGGCAACATGAAGTTCATGATGAACGGAGCGCTCACCATCGGGACGCTCGACGGGGCCAATATCGAGATTCGCGATGCGGTCGGCGACGACCACATCTTCATCTTCGGATTGACGCCGCAAGAAGTCATGAACTATAAGAAGTTCGGCGGTTACCATGCGGCCGACATCTACCATGCGAACATGGAAGTGCGCAACGTCGTCGACGCGCTCGTCAACGGGACGTTCGACAAGGTCGGGGAATATCAATTCCAAGCAATCTTTGATTCGCTTCTCGTCTATAATGACGACTTCCTCGTCTTGAAAGATTTCGCGTCATACATGCAGGCACAGCGTCGTGTCGATGAAGTATTCGCCGACAAGGCACGCTGGGCCGAGAGTTCGATCGTCAATACGGCCAAATCGGGTATTTTCTCGAGTGACCGGACGATCACAGAATATGCGAACGCCGTTTGGAACATTAAACCGACGAGCGTCAAATAAAAAAATCCACCCGTTACGGGTGGACCTTGTTTTCTGGATAACTAATCCAATCAGAGTAAGAGCCGGGGTACAGACGCACATCGTCTTTACCGAGGGCGTGTAGCGCCAAAATGTTGACGCAGGCGGTGACCCCGCTCCCGCAATAAAAGATGGGATTCGGGACATCGAGGACGTCGGCGTAATGCTCTTTCAAATCGTGGAAGTCTTGAAGCGTCCCTAAGTCGGTGACGGCCTCGGTATAGGGACAGAGCACGGCGTTCGGGATATGCCCGGGCTTGCGGTCAATCGGTTCATGGCTGCCGTCGTAACGGTCGGCCGTTCTTGAATCGTATAACCCACCAGTGACGGTGGCGGCGCGCACGTCTTCAATCGTCGCGATCATCTTGTCTTGGAAGACGGGTGTATAGTCGGAAACGGGATAGGACGGGACGTCTGTCGTCGTCTCCCCGCAGTAAGTGATGCCGGATTGGATGCCGCCTTCGAGCACGATGACGCGCTCATGGCCGGCCCACTTGAATAACCACCACGCACGAGCGGCGAACGGGAAGCCGTCGTCGTAGATGATGACCAAGTCATCGCGTTGAATCCCGATGCGGCGGAGCGTTTCGGTCCATGCCTGTTTAGACGGCAGCGGATGGCGTCCGCCGTGCTCGGACAACGGTCCGGACAAGTCTTCCATCAAATCAAGGAAGACGGCGTTCGGCAGATGTCCTTGTCGATACGCATACTTTCCGTATGAGGCGTCGTTTAATGAATAGCGGCAATCAATGAAGCGGATCGAGTCCGTATGGACGATGTGTTTCAATTCTTGGGCACGCATAGTTGGAAACATAGTATCACCTCGAAGTTTCGTTACTCCCATCGTATACAAGATGGAACAAATTGGCGAGTACTTCGATTGAATTTTTGAATGTCGAAAGGGGAACTGACCATGAGATGGCAACAGACATATGACCGATGGAAACAACACGAGGCGCTCGAGCCGCATTTGCGCGCCGAACTCGAGGTGCTCGAGCAAGACGAGACATCACTCGAGGATGCCTTCTATAAGACGCTCGAATTCGGGACGGGCGGTATGCGCGGTGAAATCGGTCCAGGGGCAAACCGAATGAACATCTATACAATCCGTAAGGCATCGCAAGGCTTTGCCGATTTTATCGCCGCGTCAGGGGAAGAAGCGAAACGTCACGGCGTCGTCATCGCCCACGACTCACGTCACTTCTCGCCAGAGTTTGCGCTCGAGGCGGCACGCACACTCGCTTCGAACGGGATTAAGACATACTTGTTCCCGAGTTTGCGGGCGACGCCAGAGTTGTCATTCGCCGTCCGTCATTTGAACGCCTTCGGCGGCATCGTCATCACGGCGAGCCACAACCCGCCGGAATATAACGGCTTCAAAGTGTATGGCGCCGACGGTGGACAATTGCCACCGGCCGAAGCTGATGAGCTCGTCTCGTACGTCAATGCCATCGAAGATGAATTGAAGATTGACGTCAAAGATGAGGCGCCGCTTCGGTCCGAGGGCATACTCGTCACGGTCGATGCGTCGGTCGATGCGGCATACATGGAAGCTCTCCAATCGATTCGGATTCATACGGACGTCCAAGGCGATCCGCTCAAAATCGTCTATTCACCACTTCATGGGACGGGACGTCGCCCGGTCATGGAAGGATTGAAAGCATATGGGTTCGAACACGTCACCATCGTCGACGAACAAGCTGAGCCGGACGGGGCATTCCCGACGGTCAGTTATCCGAACCCGGAAGAACGAGCTGCCTTCGAGCTCGCGATGCAGTACGGCGACCGCGTCGGGGCCGACTTGCTCATGGCGACGGATCCGGACGCCGACCGTGTCGGCTTCACGGTCCGTGACCGCAATGGCGAATGGTTCGTCTTGACGGGGAACCAGACCGGGGCGCTTCTCATGGATTACATTTTGTCTCAAAAAGTGGAGACGGGGACGCTTCCGACGAACGGCTTCGTCGCGAAGACGATCGTCACATCGGAACTCGGAGCGGCCATCGCCAAGGCGTATGGGGTCCACCTCGAGAACACGCTCACCGGTTTCAAATTCATCGGCGAGAAAATCAAGCAGTATGAAGAGTCGGGCCAGTACCAGTTCTTATTCGGTTACGAAGAGAGCTACGGTTATTTGATTGGAGACTTCTGCCGTGACAAAGATGCCGTCCAGGCGTGCTTGCTCGGCGCCGAGATGGCGGCTTTCCATAAACAGCACGGGCGCACGTTGTACGATGCCCTCCAAGCCGTCTATGAGAAGTATGGCTTCTACGAGGAGTCGCTCCAATCGATGACGTTGAAAGGAAAGGCCGGTCTCGAACAAATCGGTCGAATGATGGAGGCGTTCCGCGCCAATCCGCCACAAGAAGTCGGCGGCTACGAAGTCGTCCGCTTCGAGGATTACAAGCAACAAGTCGCGAAAAACTTGCAGCAAGGCGAGACGGAAGCGATCGAGTTGCCATCGTCGAACGTACTCAAATTCATCTTCGAGGACGGCTCATGGTTCTGCCTGCGTCCGTCTGGGACCGAACCGAAAATCAAATTCTATTTCAGTGTCCACGCCGATAGCGCGGAGAAAACGACAGTGAAACGGGAAGCGATTGAACGCGATGTCATGAAGCAAGCGAAAGCAATCGATTAATCGACGACACCGCCCTGACGAGGGTGGTGTCTTTTGTTTGACAAGATATGCCCCCCTCAGTATGATGAGTGTATTGTTCATAACCATGTAATCATATACGGATTATCAGGAAGGCGGAAATTACCATGAAAAAATCATTAACAGCAGTACTTGCAATCGGAGCATCGTTCGGGGTGCTCGCGGCTTGCGGGACAGAGACAGACAGCGGATCAGAAGAAGCCGTCATCACAGTCGGGACAGAAGCGACGTACCCGCCATTCACGTACAAAGACAAAGGTGAAATCACAGGGTATGACATCGACGTATTGAACGAAGCGGCCGAGCGTGCCGGTTACACGGTCGAATACGAGCCAATGGACTTCAAAGGACTCGTACCGGCCCTCGACGCAGAACGCATCGACATGATTGCCAACCAAATGAGTATCACCCCAGAACGTGAAGAGAAATACGCGTTCTCAACTCCGTACGCGGTATCAGGTGCGCAAGTCATCGTCGCTTCGGACAACGAAGACATTCAAGGCATCGATGACCTCGACGGCAAAGACGTCGGCTCGACACAAGGTTCAGTCTATGCGCAGCTCGCTGAAGAAGCCGGTGCTGAAGTGAAGTTCTACAAAGGCGCGAACCAAGTGCTCCAAGACCTTCAAGTCGGACGTCTCGATGCGGCACTCAACGACCGTCTCTTCATCTTGACAGAGCTTGAGAAGACAGGTTACGACGTGAAAGCGGTCGGAGACGTCTTCAATAAGAGTGAAGCGGGCTACATGACACGTCAAGACTCAGACGTGCTCGACAAGTTGGACGACGCGTTAGCTGAGATGCAAGAAGACGGCACGATGGCTGAGATCGGTGAGAAGTACTTCGGTGAGGACATCAGTCAATGAGTGAACTGATCACGACCGTCATCGAGAACCGTTCGGCCTATATCGAAGCCGTACAATTGACGTTGATCGCCAGTATCCTGTCGATTCTCCTCGCCTTGGTGCTCGGTCTGATCATCGCTGTCTTACACAGCAGCCCTGTCAAAGTCGTTCGTTTGTTCACGCGCACGTATATCTCGTTCTTCCGAGGCACACCGCTCCTCTTGCAACTCCTCATCCTCTACGTCGGTCTGACCGGTTTCGTCCAGTTGAGCGGGATGCAGGCGCTCATTTTCGGGTTAGGCCTTCACTTTGCGGCCTATATCTCGGAAGCGTTCCGCGCGGCCATCAATTCGGTCGATCGCGGGCAAGTCGAGGCGAGTGTCGCCCTTGGGATCCCGCGTGCGAAGCGCTTCAAGGATATCATCTTCCCACAGGCGCTATCGCGTGCAATCCCACCGGTGTCCAACTCGGTCATCGATATCATCAAATCGACGTCACTCGGTTCGGTCATCGCCGTCCAAGAGTTGACGTACGTGTCAGACCAAATCGCCGCGACGACGTATCTCGTCATGCCGCTCCTGTTGTTCTCGGCATCGATCTATTGGATCTTGTCGACGCTCATCCAAGCGGGGCAGCATCGTCTCGAACGTCGGTATGCGATTCGCTAACACAAAGAAATCCCTTCGATTGCAACCAATCGAAGGGATTTTTGTATTAACGGATGACGAGTTCTGTCTCCGTGTCGAAGAAGTGAGCTTTCGTCATATCGAGTGCGAGTGTGACATCGTCACCCATGTGGATGTTCGAACGTCCATCGATCCGTGCCGTGAACTGGTGGCCACCGAGTTCAGCGTACAAGTACGACTCAGCGCCCATGAGCTCGGCAACGTCGATGTGCGTGCGGAACGTGTGCGTAGTTGGCGAGTCGATGTAGATTGGCTCATCGTGAATCGATTCTGGACGGATTCCGAGCACGAGTTCTTTGCCGACGTAACCGCGGTCACGAAGACCTTTCATTTTGCCTTCAGGGACGTTGATTTCTTCGCCGCCGACGAGGAACTTCCCATCAGCCAATTTACCGCGGAAGAAGTTCATCGAAGGTGATCCGATGAAGCCGGCTACGAAGATGTTGTCTGGGTTTTCGTATACTTCTTTTGGCGAACCGACTTGTTGGATGATTCCGTCTTTCATGATGACGATCCGAGTCGCGAGTGTCATCGCTTCCGTTTGGTCATGGGTAACGTAAATCGTCGTCGTGTCGAGACGGTTGTGCAACTGGATGATTTCTTTACGCATTTGAACGCGAAGCTTGGCATCCAAGTTTGAGAGCGGCTCATCCATCAAGAACACTTTGGCATCACGAACAATGGCACGGCCGATGGCGACACGTTGACGCTGACCACCAGAGAGTGCTTTCGGTTTACGTTGAAGGTATTCTTCAAGTCCGAGGATACGGGCCGCATCTTGGACGCGACGGTCGATTTCATCTTTCGGGAACTTGCGAAGTTTCAAACCGAACGCCATGTTGTCATAGACACTCATGTGCGGGTAAAGTGCGTAGTTTTGGAAGACCATGGCGATGTCGCGGTCTTTCGGTGCGACGTCGTTCATGCGCTTGCCGTCGATGATGAAGTCGCCGCTCGAGATTTCTTCGAGTCCTGCGATCATACGGAGCGTCGTCGATTTACCACAACCTGAAGGTCCGACGAAGACGATGAATTCGCGGTCCTTGATGTGCAAGTTGAAATCGCTGACTGCCTTCGAGTCACCACCGTCGTATATTTTATCAATGTGATTTAATTGAATTTCTGCCATGTCGTTAGCCTCCTGGGAATCTGTTCTTGTATAATAGCGCTTACAAGACTGATTATACGATGAAACCGCTTGCATCGAATATGTACACGTTGCACAAAAACGATTACTCAGATTTGTGCAACGTGACAATCAATTGGAGCAGACCGGCATCGTAGAACTGCCTAGCGTCATAACCGGTCGCTTCGTAGAGCCGATCGAGCCGATAGTTGAGCGTATTTCGATGCATGAATAACGCCTTGGCCGTGTGCGATACGTTCAACGAGTTGGCGAACAACGCCTCCAATAAATCGATTGTCGTCTTATCGAGTGACGCGACGACAGGGGCCGTCAGACGGGGACGTACATCAAAAGTCTCATGGCGTTGTAGTAAATAATGGTATAATAATTGACTAGCAGGGTAAGCTTTAGTAGAGAGCTTGGCGAGTGGGAGTAGCGCCTGATGCTGGTGATAAAGTGGCGCAAGGTCACCGAGCGGACGTGCGCTATAGACGACATGCGCCTCGACGTAACAATCGCTCGCGATCGCCCGCAAGACGTCTTCGAACTCGGTCAGCTCGACGAACTGATCGGTCTCAATGATTTCAACGTGAGACCGGGTCATGAGAACAATCTCTGCTTCAGGCATAAAGTCAGCTAACACGTCTAAAAATTGTTCGAGTGCCTCAGGGTCTTGATAATGCAGGACGAGCGACATGAGACGGAACGGCCGGTCGAACCGGTACGCATCGGTGAGTAGACGGTCCTGCCATTTGGCTTGTCGTGGGTCGAGTCTTGTCAGGAGTGGGGTGGCGAACCATTCAAGCAACTGTCGCTCACGCTCCGTCAGCTCCAGTTTAGGGAGACCGAATACCGTGCCGTCCTGGGCTTGATACCAGCGAACGTCACTGGACGCTTCTTCGGACCGATGGACAGCCATCGGGAAAATCGATTTAATTCGTTCAATCGTAGTCAACACAATCACCTCTTCAACAAATGTATCATATTTCAGATCGGAGGCAGACAGTTTGGAGAGTCTAGTCAAAGTATTCATTATGATCGCCATCGGTGCGACAATCGGGGGAGTGACCAACTTCCTCGCCATCAAAATGTTATTCCGGCCCCATCATCCTAAATATATTGGGAACATGCGCGTCCCGTTCACGCCAGGCTTGATCCCGAAACGGCGCGATGAGTTGGCGACGAGCCTCGGTAAGACCGTCGTCAAACACTTGTTGACCCCGGAAGGGATGCGCAAGCGCCTGCTCGACGAACAGGTCGGTGGCCACATCACGTATTACGTCCAAGGTGAGGTGCGGACGATGCTGCGCTCCGATCAGACGATTCGATCGCTCATCGAACCACTTTATCCGGATGCCGAGACTCGTGTCTTGGCAGAAGCGGACACGAAGCTCCGCCAAGAGCTCCGGCTCGTCCTCGCAGATGTGAAGACGCGTAAACTGTATGAGATTCTCGGTGAAGACGGCATGGACCGCGTCCGGGGCATCATTCCGGAGATTGTCGATACCTTGCTCGTCAAGTCGGAGGAGTATTTCTATTCCGTCGAGGGTGAGGCCCAACTTCGACACATGGTCGACTCGTTCGTCCAGCGTCGGCTTGGATTCATCGCCGGTTTCGTCCAGAACTTGAATTTTGTCGAGATGATTCGACCGGAGATTATCAATATCCTCCGCGGCGGCTCGACGCGATCGGGTATGGCGGAAATGATTACACGTGAGTTCGAACGGTTCAGCGAACGGTCGGTCGACACGTTGCTTGACGACCGTCTAGAGGAACGGTTGATTGACGGTGTGACGACGGAAGTCGTCTCGCGCTTGCCGGTCGGGGAGTTGCTCGATCGGACGGTCCACTCGTACACACGGGACATTGAAGACCGCGTCGTCGACGAGCTCGTCCCGGCTGGAGTACGACTCGTCATCACGCGCTTCACGGATCAAATGGAGACAGTCATGGACCGCCTCAAAATCGACCAAATCGTGCAAGAGCAGGTGAGCTCGCTCGATACATCGTACCTCGAAGAGATTGTTCTCTCGATCTCGAAACGAGAGTTCCGGGCAATAACATGGCTTGGCGCCTTGTTAGGTGGTATGATTGGGTTGATTCAAGGGTTGATTGCCATCATTTAAGAGGCACGCCCTAATAGTATTTAGGAGGACGTCACATGTCACAAACAAACTTGTACGATCATGCTTACCAATTGGAAAAAGCACTTCGCGATTCTGAGGAGTTCACAAATCTCTCTTCACTATACGACCGTGTCAATGCGGATGCAGAAGCGAACCAGTTATTCGCTGACTTCCGTGACATCCAAATGACGCTTCAACAGAAGCAGATGCAAGGCGAAGAAATCTCTGAACAAGAGATGATGGACGCGCAAACGAAAATGATGGGCGTTCAACAGAACGAATTGATCATGGAGCTCATGCAAGAAGAGCAACGCATGCATCAACTCGTCACAGAAGTGACGAAAATTATCATGAAGCCACTTGAAGAGCTTTACGCTCCGATGGTCAATGATCACGAAGTTCAATAAGACGAGATACGGATGGCAATCGAGCCATCCGTTTTTTTGTTGCCAAGATTGTCACCCACCTTATGATAACGCTTACATGATGCGTGGTATAGTAAGCTTGTAGAAACTTTCACAAGGAAGGGTGGACGTGATGGTCACCTTGGTGATTTTAACGATCATGATTATCGGGTTTATTGGAGGCTGGCTCCGAGCCGACTTGGTTGCGCTCATCGGTCTCTTGTTGCTCGTCTTGACGAATCAATTGACGCCGGTTGAAGCAATGGCCGGTTTTTCGAATTCGGTCGTGCTCATGATCGCCGGACTGTTCATTGTGGGGGCCGGCCTATTTCACACAGGTTTGGCCGAACGGTTAGGTGCTGCGCTTATCCCGTTCGCAAAAGGGAGTGAGGTGTGTCTTTTTCTCGTTTTGATGGTCACGGTGACCTTGTTGTCGAGTCTCATGTCGAATACAGGGACGGTCGCCTTATTGATTCCAGTCGTACTCGCCATGTCGAGACAGATGAGGACGAGTCCTGCCAAACTGTTGATGCCGCTCGCGTTCTTCTCGAGTATCGGCGGAACGATGACGCTGATCGGGACGCCGCCGAACCTGGTGGCGGCTGAGACGTTACGGAACACGTCCGCTGGCACGCTCGGTTTTTTCGCGCTCTTACCGATTGGGCTCGTCATGGCAGTCGTCGGGCTGTTCTATTTCTACGTCATCGGCAATCGGCTGCTCGGTACGAGCGATGTGCGCGCTGCGACGATGCCACGCTTGGCGGTGCCGCACGTGAGCCTATTCGCCTTATCCCTTTCGAAAGGGCACCCTTTAATCGGGCGGACGCTCCGCGACGTCAATTGGTCACGAGACGGTCTAATCGTCGTCGGCGAACAACAAAAAGGCATGACGCACCGCTTTGTCACGGCGCGTGCGGATACGCGTCTCACTGAAGGTCAAGTGTATGTCAGCGGAGCAGAGGCGGATGTCCGGCGAATTGCCGGAAGGGAAGGGGTGACGGTGGAACACGTCGACTTGAAGGCCGTCTACGGGAAAGCGGCCGGCGTAGCCGTCTTCACCATCCCAACGGATAGCCCGCTCGTCGGTCGTTGTTTATCGGATAGTCACTTGCGCAACGAATATCGGTTGAATGTGCTTCAAGTCATCCGTCCGAACGAAGAGATTGCCATCACACGATTGAAAGACGTTCCGCTCGAGCGCGGAGATATGCTCGTCGCGCAAGGGGAGTGGGGTGACTTAGAACGAGCTGGGGACGAGACGTCCCTGTTGCTCGCCAATGAGCGGGTGACCGATGTCGCGAACCGGGCCGTGTCCGAGCGTCATCAGCTGGCAGCGGGTCTCATCATGCTCATGATGGTCACGCTCCTCGTCTTCGAGTGGGTCGACCCGACCGTGGCGGTATGGCTCGCAGCACTGGCCATGGTGCTCACCGGAGCCGTGCGGCATATGGATGTCGCCTATGACTCGATTCAGTGGTCATCGTTGTTATTGATTGCCGCGATGATTCCCGTCGGTCAAGCACTCGACAATGCCGGGATTATGGCCTGGCTCGTCACGTGGATCAGCGACTCGTTCGGTCAAGACGGACCGGTCTGGGTGCTCGTCGCCATCTTCCTCGCGACGATGGCGCTCAGTCAAATCATCTCGAATACGGCGACGGCCGTCTTGTTCGCACCGCTCGCCGTATCGCTCGCCATGGCGCTTCAAGTGAGCCCCGTCCCGTTCGTCGTCGCCGTCGCGATTGCGGCATCGCTCGCGTTCATGACCCCGTTCGGTTCGCCGACGAATGCGATGGTGTTCGGAATCGGCGGCTACCGTTTCTTTGATTTCGTCAAAGTCGGCTTGCCGTTGCAAGTAGTGACAGCGGTCATTGCGATTTTCACGATCTTACTCATCTTTCCGTTTTGAAGGACATGTTGATTTATCTGCCTAATATGTAAAAAAATGCTAAATAATGAGGTGGAGAAACGATGTGGAAACGAATCGGAATCATTGTATGTGCCCTGCTGCTTGCAGCCTGCTCGAATGAGAGCGAACAGCCGGCACCGACGCTCGAGGCGGATGCCAAAGTGGCCAAGGCGTACTTAGAGGAGCAAGGCTATGACGTCGTCTCTTATGAAGGGGATCGAACGTTAAGCTTTGAGAAGGCGGATTTGCTTGAGTTGCCGACGCGCAGTACGTGGGAGGTGCAGACGACGCCTCCGGATGCCTATATCGGACGCGATATTCGGCAAGAGCATTTTATTGTCCGCAACCATCCACTTGGTCAGGCGAACGTCTTTGTGATGATGGTGGACGGTGAAATCATCGGCGGGACGTCGTTCCCGGATTCGGCCGAGCCGCTCGTCGGCAGTGCGTACTCGCTAGACGGCAAGACGGCGGAAGAGCTGCATCCCGATTACATGGAGTGGCGCAGCGAGTGGGAAGCCAAATATAGTGAATGAACAAGCGCCTCGGGATTCCCGAGGCGCTTCTGTTATGAGGCCGTGCCTTTCAGTTTTCCTGGCAGTTTACAGCGCTCGAAGTAGATCAGTTGGCCGCGACGTGCGATGCGGGCCCCTTTATGGAGGTGCCCGGCTTCCTCAAGCAACGTGAGCCCTTTCGTTTTCGCCTCGTCATCGCTTGCCGCAGTAAATGAATCGTTCAAGACGACCGTGCCGTCGTTCTCGAACGCTGTGATCGTATACTGTTCCATCCGTTCGCCCCCCTTTGCTTCCATTGTACTGAATGACCATTCATTATTCAAGCGAAGGTTTCGTCAGCTCCTCGAACGTGAGCTGACGCGCCGTCTCAGTACGGGGGATCAAATCGGACACCGTCATCCCGATCAAGCGGACCGGTTCAGTGATCGCCATCTCGTCGAACAGGCGGCGGGCGAGCCGTTTAATCTCGTCGTGGTCGTGCGTCGGATGGTTCAGTTTGATTTGGTGGCTCCGGGCCTGGAACTCGCTCGTCTTGATTTTAATCGTCACCGTCTGGCAACTGAGTTCGCGTCGGTCGAGTTGATGGAGCACGTCTTCGATTTCCGGGACGACCCGTTCATACACTTCTTCCGGGTCATCGAGGTCGAACGCGAACGTCGTCTCGGAGCCAATCGATTTTCGTTCCCGCGTCGGGACGACGGGACGGTTATCACGACCGGACGCGAGTTCATATAGTTGGCTCCCGCGGTCGAATCCGAAAATGGCCTTCAGTTGTTCAGGTTGCGCACGCTGTAAATCGGCAATCGTATGGTAGCCGTGCTTGAACAGCGTTTGGGCCGTCACTTTGCCGACCCCGTGCATCGTCGTGATCGGGAGCGGGGCGAGGAACGACTCGACATCGGCTGCTTCGACGACCGTCAGTCCGTTCGGTTTGTTGAATCCTGAGGCGATCTTGGCCACGAACTTCGACGGGGCGACTCCGGCCGAGGCCGTCAGTCCCGTCCGGCGTTTGATTTCCCCGAGGATATAGCGCGCGATATAAGGGCCGGACGTGCTCATGAGTGTGTTCTCGGTCACATCCAAATAGGCCTCGTCGAGCGAGAGCGGTTCGACGAGCGGCGTGATAGACTTGAAAATCGCCATCACTTGTTGGCTGACGTGCCGATAAACGTGAAAGCGCGGTTTGACGAACGTCGCCTGAGGACAGAGCGCAAACGCACGCCGTGACGACATGGCGCTGTGCACCCCGTATTTTCTCGCCTCATACGAACAGGTGGCGACCACACCACGGCTGTGGGGGGCGCCACCGACGATGACAGGCTTATCACGTAAATCAGGACGGTCCCGCTGTTCGACCGAAGCGTAAAACGCGTCCATATCAACGTGGATAATCAATCGTTCCATGTACATCACCTTTCTATGGCAGCTGCTCCTTTCAGTATACCGAACTTTTGTTCGTTTTTTTACTGTTTTCTCTTTTTCCGTTGTTTTTCTAGACGTTTTTGATTGTGGACTTGATTCGGGAACTGTAAGAGCGAACCGATCCAATTCTTCCGTTTCAACCACGCATAGACCAAGCCTGTGAAGAGCATAATCATCACCCAGGCGAACAGGTAACCGAGCGGCCATTTCAGTTCAGGCATCGCTTTGAAGTTCATTCCCCAGATGGCACCGAAGGCGACGACTGGTGTCGTCAAAGCCGTGAAGACGGTCAACGCCTTCATAATCTCGTTGCCGCGAAAGTTCGACAGCGTCGAGGCGAGGTCGGTTAACGCGATGACATCCTCTTGGTAATGTTCAATCAGCGTCAAGAGCCGGTCGACCCGATACGTGGCAAGGCGATAGGCGTTCAATTCATCTAAGTCGACATCGAGGAACGCCTCACGTCCGGCCATAAGCAGTTCACGATATGGAACGACGGTGTCGGACCATCGTTCAATCTCGTTGCGGAGTCCGAAAATCTCATTCATAAATTCAGGCGGGACTTGGCCGCTCATCTCGCGCTGGGTCATCATCAAGCGTTCTTCATACTCATCGATGCCATGAAAATAATAGTCCATTTTTTCAGAGAGCAGGTCATAGAACGCCTCGATTGGCGAGTCATACTGCTTCGCGGCCACCGTCTCGCAATACAGCTCATCAAACCCGATTGTCCACAGGAAATCTCGGGTCACGAAATAGTGCCCGATTTTTTGTGGTTCGCGTTCCAACTGTTCATAATCGAGCGTGAGCGATCCGTACATATAATCGCGTTCGACGATGATTTTTGTCACTTTCGCCGTCGTCAATTGTTCGAGCCAATACGTGTACGCTTCCTCATAGTGATTGTCGACATGTACGATTTCTTCTGGTCGTGTATACCAATTCCAATTCATCTTCCATTCCCCCAATATGCTTCTCTCTCAAGTATTCCCGCTTTTCTTAGAAAGTTGGCATCTGACCTGAACTTTCGTTAAGATGTAGGTACTGACAAGAAGAGAGGTGCTTTTTTTGACGACTACTAAAATCGGTCAGCTCAAAGTGGGCGACACGTTGAACCAATATGTGATGATTAAACAATCGTATCGAGGACTCGCCGGAAACGGCAAACCATATTTGACGCTCATCCTATGCGACGAGAGCGGGGAGATTGAGACGAAAGTATGGGACAGTGCCGATACGGAAAAATATGCGACGAAAAAGATTGTCCATGCTTCCGGGGAAGTGATGGACTACCGTGGCCGGACCCAGTTGAAGTTGAAACAAATCTCCATCATCGAAGGTGAGACGGACATCGCGCCATACGTGCGCTCGGCCCCAGTGCCGAAGTCAGAACTCGAGACGGGGATTCGCGGCTATATCGAGGCGATGGAGCACGTAGGGATGAAACAACTCGTGACGGCGCTCGTCGACCGGAACGAGGAAGCGTACTTCACGTATCCGGCAGCGGTGCGCCATCACCATGCGGTCTATTCGGGACTCGCCTTCCACGTCCTGTCGATGCTGAAGCTGGCTGACACGATGTGCGACCTCTATCCGCAATTGAATCGGGACTTGCTCGTCTCGGGCGTCGTGCTCCACGACTTGGCGAAAGTGATCGAGTTATCGGACGCGATCACACCGGAGTATACGCTCGAAGGCAAGCTGCTCGGTCACTTGTCGCTCATGGCATCTGAAATCGAAGTCGTGGCCCGAGAGCTCGGCACCGACCGTGAAGTCGTGACGTTGCTCCAACACCTCGTCCTCAGCCATCACGGGAAACCGGAATGGGGATCGGCGAACGCGCCGCAGCTCCCTGAAGCCGAGATGCTCTTCTTCATCGACAACATCGACGCCCGGATGAACATGTTCGATAAGGCGTTCGAAGGGGTCGAACCTGGTACGTTCACAGAACGGGTCATGGCGCTCGATAACCGGGCGTTCTATAAACCAAAGTTATGAAGGCATATAAAAAGACGTCCCGCGGGACGTCTTTTGTTTATTGCTGCTCTGTCGATTCCTCGGCTGGAGCTTCTTCTGTACCTTCTTCTTCCGCTTTAAGAGCGTCTTTCACAGCATCGAACTGTGTCGATGCTTTCGCATCTTTCACATCGACGTTATATTTCTCGATCAACTCAGCATAGATCTTATTCGCGTCGACAGAAGCGGCTTTTTCAGTCGCCAATGCTTCACGGATGCGATCTTTCTCGTCTTCGAGTTTAAGGTCTTTTTCTTTACGGTCCATGACTTTGATGACGTGGAAGCCGAACTGTGACTGAACCGGGTCAGAAACTTTGCCAACGACGTCTTCTTGGAACGCGTACTCTTCAAATTCAGGGACCATGGCGCCGGCTGAGAAGTAACCGAGGTCGCCACCTTTTTCACCAGAACCTGTGTCTGTCGATTTTTCTTTCGCGATGTCAGCGAAGTCGCCACCGTCGTTCAATTCTTTAATAATCGCTTGGGCTTCTTCTTCTGTCTCGACAAGGATATGGCTCGCCTTGACTTCGACGTTTTCTTTCGCGAACTGTGCTTCGATATCTTCGTCTGTGACTTCAACGAGTTCTGATTTCGCAGCATCGACGAGCATTTGACCGCGGAGCGCTTCTTTGAACTCGTCCGTGTTCGTCATGCCGGCTTGTTGAATCGCTTGCTCAAACTCTTCTTTCGAGTTGAACTGTTCTTCGGTCTTGCTGAACTCTTCGTCGACTTTTTCTTGCTCGACTTTATCGCCGTACTCTTTTTCAAGCAATTCGTTCATCGTTTCTTGGAACGCAAGTTGTGGGACCATGCGGTCGTAGCTCATGTCGGCGATTTCGCCGCGCGTCACTTCGCCGCCTTCAAATGAAACAACTGTAGAGTTGTCAGAAGACCCGCCGCTTGTCGCCGCGTACGTGCCGCCGACACCGATGAGAAGTGCAATCGCTGATGCGCCGACGAGGGCGCCTGTTGAAAACTTCTTATTCTGTTTGTTCGGTTCATTCGTCATTCCGTTTGACATATATTCCACCCCTATAAATCTATAAGTTTCTAAATCCGACTATAACACATTTTGTTAATGATAACAGCTGTTCTCTTGCCTGTGTAGTATCATAGCACAGAAACGTGTCGTATAATGATGAAAGAGAATGTGAAATGATGGGGTGGAGAACGTGTCGTTAGAAGAGAAAATCAATCAATTATCGTTTCAAATGGAACTGTTGCTCGGGGCGGTCGATTGGTCGGAGCGGCCCTTTGAACATGAGGTGCTCAAGGCAAATCTGACACGGCAAGAAGTCGTTGCGTTTTTCGCGTTGTTGGATGATATCCGAGAACGACAAAACGAGCAAATGCGCTACGGGCTGTCGTCCGTGGAGCCTTTGCTCGTTCATTTCGTCGGGATGCTTCATCCCCATTTAGAGGCCGAGACGATTCTCGCGGCGTGTGTGCGCCAAGGGATGGCGCTAGACGTCACGGAACCGCTGTATCGGCAGGTCAAGCTTCTTTACTGATCTCGTCGTCCTCAGGGCGACGTCCGGCTTCTTCCGTGATCATCTTCGACGTTTCTGCAAAGATGTCCATGAAGTTGTCGCCATACAAGCGGCGAACGATTGCGGTGATGTCCGTCAAGTCCGGGAATTTCCCGTACAATTCTTGGAGCGGGAGCGAGGCGCGGAAGACGCCGTTCTCTTCCGGATCGAACGCATGAATCGTCTCGAGCAAGAGCGCTTCACCTTCAGGCGTCAATTGGACGTACGTATTTCGTTTGTCCGTCTCCTTTTTCGAGAACGTGAGCAAACCGCGGTCTTCTAACTTCTTCGAGAAGTTGAACGCCGTCGATACGTGCATGACCCCATATTTGGCGATCTCTGAGATCGAAGCGCCGCCGAGGGCGTGAGCGATCCATAAAATATGGTGCTCGTTTATGTTCAAATCGAACGGTTTAATCCAATTTTGCCAGTCTTTCTCGACCGTCTTCCACAGTGCCTTACTAAGCTGAATGATTTTATGACTATAGAGCATGGCCTCAGGGCCAGTGAATTCTTTTTCGTGTTCCATGTCGATCCATCCTTTCCGATACAATGTGACTAAAACGACGGGCGATGACGACAGACCGGTCAGTTGGCCTTTTCCGCTTTCGCTTCGGTCGCATCTGACTGTACGTTCGAAAGCTCGTTTAGGTTTCCTTGGATCCGCTCGATTGAAGGCTGAATGTCTTGTTGATAGCGTTCGACTTCGGCTTTCACTTGATCTGTCAATTCTTTTCCTTGTAACTTACCTGCCGCCGCAACTTGCGACGCATCTTTAGCGACTTTTTGGAATTGTTCTTTCAACGTAGTGATTGTAGACGCTCGGTGTTGATTGGCCGCCGCGTCATTCGCCGTTCCACGGGCGAGTTTTTTCACGGTCACAGCTCCTAGAAACGCTACGACAAAGCCGAAAGCAACCCAATCGCGACGATTGTGATTCGACAATACATTCCCCTCCTCGAGCACGCTGATACTAGAATACATTCTTTTCATATTATTTTACCAAAAAAGAGAGATTAAAAACCTATATCTTAAATAAAATTTTTCAGAACATTCAATTTTGACCGAAAAATCATTTTATTTTAAACTGTAGGTAAAGGAAGGTGACCTCCAGTGAATATGCAAAAGCGTTGGGTTGATGACATGTTAGACCTGTATAACGCGGCCAAGCGACTGGGAGATGACCCTTGGGCACAGACAATAATGGAAGCACTCGAGGCGGGATATGAAGCGTCGGAACATAATGAACAGACGCGGAAACAAACTTTGCTTGAAAAGCGACTGATTGAAATAGACGCCCGTCTAAATTTGTTAAGAAAAGAATTCGAACAAGCGGAATCTGTCAAATCGCGGCAACAGTTATACGAGCAGGCGATTAAATTACAAGTCGAGCGTGCCCAAATCGAGGAAGAGCGGAAACGCCATCTCGATTCAATCAACTCGTCATGAGGCGCAAGACAAAAAATGGACCGGTCGCTCAACAGGCGGCGGTCCATTTGTTCGTTACAGGTTTGCTTTGATACCGGCAGCGATCGCCTGCATGTCGTCAGATGAGTACGCGTCTTGATGCGTTTCCCACTTGGCACCAAATCCGTCCGCCTCGCCGTAGCGCGGCAAGAGGTGGATGTGGAAGTGATAGACGGTCTGTCCGGCAATCGCTTCGGCGTTAGACAACACGTTCATCCCGATGGCACCTGTTTCACGCTGAATCGCGTTCGCGACGGCAGGAACGGCTTGGAAGACGTCACGGGCCACATCGGTCGGCAATTCATAGATGTTACGGGCATGATGTTTCGGAATGACGAGCGTATGCCCTTTCGTGACTTGAGAGATATCGAGGAACGCGACGACGGCGTCATCCTCGTATACCTTATACGACGGGATGTCGTTGTTGACGATTTTACAAAAGATACAGTTGTCCTCAGTGTGCATGCTGACTCCTCCATTCATGAATGACTAATCCATCTCATCATAACATGGAAATTCAGGCGGAAGAACGATTGTCCGGACAGACAATTCACCCTACACTGAAATCAATAGTAAGTAGAGAGAGGAAGGGAACGGATGGCGTATGTACGATCGAAAAAACAGTCACGGCGACGAAACATTTACCTCGGGCTGCTCGTGACGCTCGGGATTGGCCTCGCGGTCGGTGCGTTCTATCAATGGGGATATAAACCGGCTGCCGCCAACGACAAGATTCACGTCCGCTTCAAGGACGCCTTGTTGACCGAAGACGTCCGCTTCTTCCAGGAGAACGTCGAATATGAAGCGGAACCGCTCACGCGAGCCGAAGCACTCCGGTTCATGGGTTGGTTGAATGAAGAAAAGTCGATTCGCGGCGAGGCCATCTCGGAAGTGGCACAGGATCGGTCCGATCGGGCACAAGGCATGGAGACGGACGGGTTGTTCCGGCTCGTTGATACGGGCGAAGGGCGGTTCGGCTTTGCGGATTATCGGATTGAGTTGTTGCCAAAGACGTTGCGGACGTCTGCAGACGTTCCGCTGACGAATATTTGGATAGACGGGGTGCAGGCGGGACGGATTGATGAGGCCGGCACGACGATTGAGATTGTTCGCATGCCGGGCCGCTACGACGTCAAAGCCGTCGCCGTCGTCGATGGAGAAACGGTGACCGAAACCGAGGCCGTGACGTTGACGGAAGATGCGCAACTGGCGTTTGGGTTATTGCCGGACCAGGACGAGACGGTGGCCGGACAATTCGACCTCGAGCGGGCCGAATTGATTGAAATCGAGGTCGAGGCGCAAACCGGTCATTCGATTGAGACGCTTGAGGCGCTCATGAACAAACGGGAACAGACAGTCGTCGACGAGATTGGCGAACCGATGGAACGGGGCGACGTCTGGCGCTATGATGGGATGGAACTACGGTTTGTTGACGGCCGGATCGATCGCATTGATATCGATTTACAGAAGCGGCCCGACGACCTGCTCGCGCTCTTGGGCGAACCGAATGAAAAAGTCGAGACGGACCTCGGCCTCGAATGGAGCTACGACCGGACGTTGCTCGAGTCGATTTTCACGTTCTTGCGCTTACAGAGCGAGAAACGGTTCATCGAGCGGGATGAAGCCATCTATCTCATTTTGACATGACAAAAAAAGGGACCCTCGGCGAGGGTCCCTTTTGCGTGAGCCGTAGATTAACGTTTACGGTTCATTGATTTCATAACGAACGATACGATCAAGATCAAGATAATCGCACCGAGAAGTGCTGGGATAATCGCGATGCCGCCAACTGCAGGACCGAAGTCTCCGAAGATGAGGCCACCGAGCCAAGCACCGATGATACCAGCAATGATGTTCCCGATGACGCCACCTGGTACATCCTTACCTAAAATAAGACCTGCTAACCAACCGATAATACCCCCGACGATTAAAGTGATAATCCAACCCATAAAAACATTCTCCTTTCTGTTTTGTCCATTGTTCTCACTAACAATTTTATGGAACAATGGAAGTAATGAATAAGTTTTAAAATGCCTTACAGTTCAGATTATTCCCATGTGACAGCTTTTAAAACATATATCACAAAAAAAAGTTGAAAATGAGGGGTGGAGTTTTCATGTTGCACGTCGACCATTTGAATGGCGGTTATATAGGTAAACAAGTGTTGCACGATATTTCGTTTGATGTAAAAAAAGGGGAGCTCGTTGGGCTGATAGGGCTAAACGGAGCGGGGAAATCGACGACGATCAAACATATTTTAGGATTGCTTGATCCGATTTCAGGATCGGTCGAAGTCGATAGCCAGACACTCAACTCGTCAGAAAAGAATTATCGTAAGAAAATAAGTTATATACCCGAGACCCCTATCTTATATGACACGCTGACGTTGCGTGAGCATTTGACGTTGATCGGGAAAGCGTATGACATCGATCCATCGGATTTGACGAGCCGGACCGAGCGCCTGGCCCGAGATATGCGGATGGAGAAGCAACTGGACTGGTTCCCGTCCGTCTTCTCGAAAGGGATGCGCCAAAAAGCGATGATTCTCTGTGCGCTCGTGACGAAGTCGCCGCTCTTGATCGTCGATGAACCGTTCGTCGGACTCGA
Source organism: Exiguobacterium chiriqhucha RW-2 (assembly GCF_000416965.1). Classification (GTDB taxonomy): domain Bacteria; phylum Bacillota; class Bacilli; order Exiguobacteriales; family Exiguobacteriaceae; genus Exiguobacterium; species Exiguobacterium chiriqhucha. Next base: position 78,072 of record NZ_ATCL01000017.1, on the reverse strand, counting down.
CCCGCTCGCGATCCGTCAACTGCTGCGATTGTTTGACGAGTATAAGGAAGACTGCGCCATCTTGATGTCGACACATATTTTAGAGACGGCCGAGCGCCACTGCGACCGTTTCGTCTTCTTGCACCAAGGGTCGGTCATCGCGACCGGGACGGCCGCGCAGTTGCGCGAGACATACGGTCTACGTCCGGACGCCACGCTCGATGACATCTACGTCGAGGCGATCGAGGCCGAGGAGCGGAAACGATGAACGTATTCAAACAACGATTTGGCGTCTGGGTGGAAGACGTCGTGAAATACAGCCGCTACGTCGCGAACGGCGGTTTATTGTTCACGCTTTATTTCACGCTCATCTACGGGGCGTTCGTGTATAACCAGTTTTTAATGGATTTGGATCCGGCGTTTCCGAGTGAATGGATCGTGGCGCTGATTTGGTTGCTCCTTCCGCTCGGCCATCGTCCCCGAACGTTGATTCAAGAAGCGGATCAAGTCTTCCTATTGCCGCGTCTCGGTGAGATTCAAGCGTTCATGACAGGCATCCGCCTGTTCAATGTCGTCTTTGCCGCCGTCCGCGCCATCCTCGTCATGCTTGTCGTGTTGCCGCTGCTCGTCCGGACACAAGCGCTCACGTCGGTCGAAGTCGGAGCCATCCTCGCCACGAGTGTACTCATTTCAGCCGCGGGTCGTCTCGCCAAGTTGGAGGGGATTAAATACGTCGTCTTGCCGAGCGCACTCGCCAGCGGCTTCCTCATGCTGTTCAGTGTGCCGTTGTTGACGCCAGTGCCCGCACTCGTCCCGTTTGTCCTGCTCCACGTGCGACGGAATCGGCGCATCCCGCTGCTTGACTGGCTCACGCTCGAAGAAAAGAGCAAAGCCCAGTTCAACCGGGTCGTCAGTTGGTTCGTCGATGTGCCGACGATGCGGGAAGACGTGCGGGAACGGTCGTTCATCGTGAGCCTGCTCGAGCGGTCGGTGTTGAAACAGGCCGATGCCGCCCGATACGTGTACGGGCTCCGGGTCATGCGGTCGAACGATTCGCTCGATCTCGTGTTGCGTCTTTCCGCCGTCGCGCTCGTTGTCATGTGGCTCTCGGGTGGATGGTATGTCGGGTTGGTCGTCCCGCTTTTCGTTGGGTTGACGGCGCTCCAGCTCGTGCCATTATTTAAACGGCTCGACACCGTGTCGATGGCGTCGTGGTTGCCAATCACACGTACCGAGCGGCTCGTCGCCTATAAATGGTGGGCGACGCGGCTGTTGTTCGCGCAACTGCTCGCCCTCGGCGTTGCCTCGCTATTGTTTGGGGCGACGTGGGACGCGCTCGTCGGTCTCGGACTCGCGTACCTGGTCGTCCGATACTACTTGAGTCGATTGACATGAAACAGGGACACCCGCATTGGGTGTCCCTGACTGTTGTCGTTATTTTTTTGGTGACATGACCGATACGCTCGACCCGAGAATTTTCGGGAGACGTGCCGGAGTTTCAGGTTCTGTCTCGACTTCACCGTATGCGGATACACCGTGCTCGGCGATGTCGAGGCCGATATCTTCTTGTTCTTCCGTGACACGAAGACCGATCGTGACGTCGAGGAGTTTCAAGAAGGCGTAGCTACCGCCACCGGCGATGACCATCGCAATCAAGACGCCGAGTGCTTGCACACCGAGTTGAGTCAAGCCGCCGCCGTAGAAGAGGCCGGCCGAACCGATTCCTGTGATCTCGACCAAGCGAGGCGAGGCGAAGAATCCGAGCGCGAGTGTCCCGATGATTCCCGCGACACCGTGCACCGAGAAGGCGCAGAGCGGATCGTCGATATATTTCGCCATGAGGATGCTCGTACCGTACGTGGCAATCGAAGCGAGGGCACCGATGACGATGGCGGCCCAAGGTTCGACGAAGGCGCAGGCAGCGGTGATGGCGACGAGTGCCCCGAGGACACCGTTGACGATTGTCGGGATGTCGGCCGTTTTCTTGTGAATCATGACGATGGCGAGAGCGCCGAGAGCGCCGGCAGCCGTGGCGAGCATCGTCGTAAGAGCGACGTAACCGAAGAAGCCGTCCGCGACCGACATCGTCGATCCGGCATTGAAACCGAACCAGCAGAGCCAGAGCACGAGTCCACCGACGACCGTCAAGACGTGGTTATGACCGGCGAGTGATTCCGTTTTACGACGTGGTTTTAAGATGATGGTGGCCATAAGGGCAGCCATTCCGCCTTGAAGGTGGACGACAGCCGAACCGGCGAAGTCTTGCATGCCCATCGTCCCGAGAAGTCCACCAGCCCATACAGAGCGGGCGACGATTGGATACAGGATGGCGACGAAGAAGACGCCGAACAAGACGTATGCAGACAGTTTAGCCCGTTCTGCGAACCCGCCCCAGGCGATGGCGAGCGCTACGGCGACGAATGACAACTGGAACAAGAATTTGATGTCGATTGAGACGTTGGCCCAATCGAGGCTCGTGAACGATCCGTTCATGAAGAATCCTTCCGTCCCGAACCAGCGGGTCCCGTCCCCGAATGAGAGGCCGAAGCCGACAGCCCAAAAGGCGAGTGCCGCCACAGAGAGGCTGATGATTTGTTTGACTGCGACGTGCCCGGCGTTTTTAGCCCGGAGCGTCCCCGTCTCGAGCAACCCAAATCCAAGTTGCATCGTCAAGACGAGCAAAGCGGCGATGAGTACGAACAGCGTGTCCATATAATATAAGATGTCTTCCATGTTGCGATTCCTCCTTTTTTTCGATTGGTGATTCAAAAGTTGTTTTCAGTGTAAGACGAAAAATTCGACTTGGATTGCAATTTGTCAGATTATCTGACATAGTTTTTTTGTGATGGAGGAGGACGAGCGATGGACTATAAGTCGAAGAAAGTAATTGGAATGGGCGTCATTACTGAACTGACGGGACTTTCGGAGCGACAAGTCCGCTATTATGAGTCAAAAGGGCTCGTCTTTCCAGAACGGACAAAAGGCGGTTCACGTAAATATTCTTTCCATGATGTGGAACGATTAATTGATGTGGCCTCGAAGCTTGAAGACGGCTGGCGGATTCAAGACATTAAAGATCGCGAGAAGCGTTTGTCGACGAAACAGCGTGACGATTTGATTCGTGGTCAGCTCAATTCGGCATTCCGCACGTATCCGCCAAAGAAATGACACAAAGAAAACACAATGAAAATGCTTCACATTAGCATTATTCTAATTAATTTCTGTATAATGTTTTTGAGTTCACATACCTATAGAAGAAGAGTGTAGGAGAATTATAGAGGGGAATGACGCGACGTATGAACGATACTATTTTGAAGGCGTTTAAAGGAGAGGCGACAGACTATGTGCCCGTCTGGTACATGCGCCAAGCCGGACGCTACCAACCAGAATATCGTGAGATCAAAAAAACGAGGACATTATTCGAAATCACGCATGATGCCGAATTGTGTGCCTACGTGACAGAGCTCCCGGTAAAACAACTAGGAGTCGACGCGGCCATTCTGTATAAAGATATTATGACGCCACTCCCGTCGATGGGCGTGGATGTGGAAATCAAGAGCGGCATCGGTCCGGTCATTGATAACCCATACCGGACGATGGAAGACGTGGAACGCTTAAAACCGCTTAACACGGACGACATCTCGTACGTGTTCGAGACGATCCGTTTGCTTCGGGAACGTTTGGAAGTCCCACTCATCGGCTTCTCGGGTGCGCCGTTCACACTCGCGAGTTATATGATTGAAGGCGGACCATCGAAGAGTTACCATCGGACGAAAGCGCTCATGTACGCTGAGCCGGACGTATGGAACGCACTTATGGAGAAGCTTGGCGACATGGTCATCACGTATGCAACGGCGCAGGCGGAGGCCGGCATCCAAGCGTTCCAGTTGTTCGACTCATGGGTCGGGACGCTCAGCCGCAAAGATTATGTTCGTTATATTAAACCAACGACAGAACGGATCTTCACCGAGTTGCGCAAGCTCGACATTCCGCTCATCATGCACGGTGTTGGAGCGAGCCATCTCGTCGAAGAGTGGCAAGACCAGCCGCTCGACGTCGTCGGACTCGACTGGCGTCTGTCGATTCAAGAAGCGCGCGACCGCGGCATCACGAAAGCAGTCCAAGGTAACCTTGACCCGTCATTCTTGCTGGCTCCGTGGCCGATCATCGAAGCGAAAGTGAAAGAAATCCTCGATGAGGGGATGAAACAACCTGGATACGTCTTCAACTTGGGACATGGGGTGTTCCCGGAAGTCGATCCGTCTGTGCTCGTCAAATTGACAGCATTTATCCATGACTACTCACGTGAAAAAATGGGAGGCAAATCATTATGAAAACCGTCGGATTACTCGTAATGGCTTATGGGACACCGTACAAACCTGAAGATATCGAGCGTTACTATACGCACATTCGTTATGGCCGCAAGCCTTCACCGGAAGCACTCCAAGACTTGACGGAGCGCTATGAGGCCATCGGTGGCGTGTCGCCGCTCGCGAAAATCACAATCGATCAAGCGGAGACGCTCCGTGACATCTTGAACGAGCGCCACGTGGGCGAAATCGACTTCAAGCTCTATATCGGGCTCAAGCACATCGAACCGTTCGTAGAAGACGCGGTCGCGCAAATGGCGAACGACGGCATCAAAGAAGCGGTCTCGGTCGTATTGGCCCCGCACTACTCGTCATACAGCGTCAAGTCGTACAACGGACGGGCGCATGAAGAAGCCGCGAAATACGGCATCGAGATCCGTTCGGTCGAATCGTGGTACGATGAGCCGAAATTCATCAATTGGTGGGCGGAAGCCATCAAAACGACGTTCGCGAACTTGCCGGTGCCGGCTGAGAAGGCTTGCTTGATTGTCTCGGCGCACAGTCTGCCAGAGAAGATTTTGGCAGGTGGCGACCCGTATCCGGATCAATTGAAAGAAACGGCTGACAAAATCGCCCAAGCGGCGGGCGTACCGAACTATGAGGTCGGTTGGCAGTCGGAAGGCAACACGCCTGACCCGTGGATTGGGCCGGACGTCCAAGATTTGACGGCTGAACTTTATGAAAAGCATGGCTATGAAGCGTTCGTTTACACGCCGGTCGGATTTGTCGCGGATCACCTCGAGGTGCTCTTCGATAACGACGTGGAATGTAAAGTCGTCTGTGACCGCCTCGGCGTTCACTACGCGCGTCCTAACATGCCAAACGCGGAGCGGAGCTTCATTGAAGCCATCGCCGATCGCATGGAAAGCGTGATTGTACATCATGCGTAATGTAACGATTGTCGGTGGTGGGATCACAGGTCTCACCGCCGCTTTTTATGCCGAGCGTTATTTACCGAACGACGTCACGATCAAGCTCGTCGAGACGAGCGGACGGTTAGGCGGAAAAATCGATACGTTTGAAACGGGGGAATTTGCGGTCGAACGAGGGCCCGACTCGTACGTGTTCCGCAAGACAGCGATGACGGATTTGATTCATGACGTCGGTCTCGGTGATGAAATCGTCCGAAACGGGGTCGGTCAAGCGTACGTGCTCCATCATGACGGGCTGCATCCGATTCCGAAACAGACGGTCATGGGCATCCCGCTCGACGTCGATGCGTTCAAGGACACGACACTCTTATCGGACGAAGAACATGCCGCACTCCGGGCGATGCTCTTATCGCCACCGGACGTCGAAGCACCGGAAACGGACGTCTCCCTTGGCTTGTACTTGCGTGAACGGGTCGGGGACCCGATCGTCGACCGGCTGATCGAACCGCTTCTTTCCGGGATTTACGCGGGAGACATCGATCAAATGAGCGCCTTGTCGACGTTCCCACAGTTTATCGAAGGCGAGAAGAAACATGGGAACTTGTATGAAGGGATGCGTCACTTGCGCCCTGAACAACGGGTCGCGGAAGTCGGCGCCAAGAAAGTTGGACAGTTCGCTTCACTCAAACGAGGATTGAAGTCGCTCACTGATCGTCTTGCCGAGCGGCTAGAGCGCACCGAAATCATCTTGAACTGTTCGGTCGAACAAGTCGAGGAGATTGAAGGCGGCTATCGCCTGCTGACGAATCGAGGCGATATCGAGTCCGATCACCTCATCTTGACGGTCCCGCCCCGGCTCATCCGTCAGTTCTTACCGAAAGTCGACAGTAATTTTCTCGCGGATATGAAACCGCACGCGACGGCGACGTGTTCGCTCGTATTCAAAGAAGACGATATCGAGCTACCGTTCGTCGGGACGGGCTTCGTCACGAGCCAAGAGGCGGATGTGACGATTACGGCGTGCACGTTCATCGACCAAAAATGGCCGCACGCCGTGCCGGAAGGGTATCACGTCCTGCGCGTCTTTCTCGGACGTCCGGGCGCCGATGAAATCGTCGATGCGTCCGATGAGGAGATTGTCGCGACGGCGTTACGTGACCTTGGCGGCTTGATGACGATTAAAGCAGCACCGCTCGAGACGGTCGTCAGCCGGCTCCGGGACGGGTTGCCACCTTACGCCGTCTTCCATTCGGACCGGGTCCGCGCGTTGCGCGCCGAGATGGGCCGCGTCTATCCAGGCATCTTGCTCGCAGGCATCGCCTACGACGGGATCGGCATGCCAGACTGCATCAAGAGCGTCCATGAACAAATCAAAGTGCTCGCAGAAGAAGGTTAAAGATTCGTGAAGGGAGGTGTCGGATTATTCCGGTGGCCTCTCTTTTTGTTATAGTTATAAGCGAAACAGAAAAAGAGGAGTGGATGTTGATGACAACGTATAAATTGTTCGTATCCGATATGGATGGCACAATCCTGCACAACCACACGAAAATTGCGCCCGAGACGGCAGAAATCGTCCGTGCGGCAGAAGCACAAGGGATTCGCTTTGCGATTGCGACGGGACGCAATTACTTCAATGCGAAAGAGATTCTCGACGAGGTCGGTCTCACGTGCCCGATCGTCTCTTCGAACGGCGGCCGCGTGCTGACGGAAACGGGTGACGTGTTGCATGAAATCGATTTGACGACGGAAGAAGCGCTCGAGGTCGTGTCGGTGTTGCATCAAGACCACAAATATTCGGACGTCTTCTATGAAATGTATTCAGAGGCGGGCCTCGTCGCGAGCCGACTCGATTTGATCGATGCGACGATGGAGAACTTGAAGCAGAACGGCGATGAGCGGTCGCTCGAGATGTATGAGTTCTTCCAAAAACGTTATTACGTCAACGAGGACGTCCGTCTCGTCGAAGACATCGAGGATTTCATCAAGAATGAGGCCGGACGCGTCTATAAATTCATCGCCTTTTCGAGTCATTTCGAGAAGATGTCCTCACTATGGACGGAAATCGATGAGCGCGTGGAAGGCGTTTACGTCACGTCTTCAGGCAATGACAATATCGAAGTCATGGCGAACGGGGCTGATAAAGGGCACGGCGTCAAAAAATTGGCCGAGCATTTCGGCGTCGATTTATCGGAAGTCGTCGTCATCGGGGACAACTTGAACGATGTCCCGATGTTTGAGGTGGCCGGTAAAGCAATCGCGATGGGCAATAGTCACGAAGACTTGATTGCCATTAGCCACCACGTCACAGAGCGTCATGACGAATACGGCGTCGCGAACGCATTGAAGCGCGTCATGAACGGGGAATGGAAGTAAACAAGTTGTAGCGCCGGGCCGCCGTCTCGTATAATACAATTAACGATTATCCTTAGGAGGAACCTACTGTGAAATTTATTTTCAACCCGGATATCCGGGACCCGAAACTCAACTTGGCGGTCGAGGAGTATATCCTCAAACATTTGAACGTCGAGCATGAGGATTATTTCTTGTTCTATATTAACGGCCCGTCGATCATCATCGGCAAGAACCAGAACACATCAGAAGAAGTTAACTTGAAGTATATCGAAGAGAACGGCATCGACGTCGTCCGTCGTTTGTCGGGCGGCGGTGCTGTCTATCATGATGAGGGCAACTTGAACTTCAGCTTCATCACAAAAGATGACGGCAACTCGTTCAACAACTATAAGAAGTTCACGCAACCGATTGTCGACGCCTTGAAGCAGCTCGGCGTCGAGGCGGAGTTGACGGGACGTAACGATATCCAAGTCGGCGAACGGAAAATCAGCGGTAACGCTCAGTTCACGACGCGCGGCCGTATGTTCAGCCACGGAACACTCATGTTCAACTCGAACATCGAGGAAGTCGTCAACTCGCTCAACGTCTCGGAAGAGAAGATGCGTTCAAAAGGCATCAAGTCGGTCCGTAGCCGTGTCGCCAACATCACGGAGTTCTTAGAAGAAGAGATGGCGATGGAGCACTTTGTCGAGGCGCTGCTCCATTCGATTTATGACGGACAGGAACCAGAACGTTACGTGCTTCGCGATGAGGACTGGGAAATTGTTCAGGATATCTCGAAAGAGCGCTATGCGAACTGGGACTGGAACTTCGGGAAATCGCCGAAGTTTGATGTCGAGTCGAAACGTCGATTCCCGATTGGTACGATTGACGTCCGCTTGAACGTTAACAAGGGTACAATCACGGAAGCGAAAATCTATGGGGACTTCTTCGGTGTCGGGGATATCCATGACGTCGAACAAGCCCTCGTCGGAACGCGGTTCGAACGCGGCGCGATTCGGGAACAATTGTCACAGCTTGACGTCAAACATTACTTCGGCAACGTCGAGCTCGAAGAACTCGTCGATCTCATTAGCTGAAGCGGGTTTTCATGCAGAAGGGCCTCCCTACAGAGGTCCTTCTTTTTGGCGTTTTCGTGACAGGTTGTCTGGACCGTTGCGTGTCGTTCCGGCGAGGCGTATCATAATCAGTGCAAGCGCTTTCGTGAGATGGAGTCAACCAATGGGAGGAAACGATATGTATCGATTTATCACTGAATGGATGGACACGAATTTGATGTGGGTGACGGAGCAACCGACATTTGATCTCGCCGTCCAAGCGATTGGCCTTGAACTCGAAGGTCGAGGTATCGTCAATGACACGTTCACGCGCGTCGTGACGGAGCAAGAGCGGACGATCCCGTCGGGCGTTACCGATGTCGCCGTACCGGTCGCTGTCGTCGATGTACCGATTCACGTCTCAAAACAAGACGGCATCACCTTGTTGCATCTCAATCAACCGTTTGTGATGCAGACGATTGCGGGAGAGAGTATTCGGGCCGAAGCGATTTTCTTCATCACGGCGACGACGGAAGCGAAACAGTCGGCGCTCCATAAGTTGATGGACGACTTGCTCATGGACGATGAGACGTTACAGGCGCTCGTGCACGTACAGAGCCGGACCGGATTGTATCATTTGCAGACGATGGACTTGAAAGCGTTTTCTTATTGAGGCGTTTCATGTACAATGAAGATAACTGAAAAAGAGCGCGGCTGCCGTGCTCTTTTTTACGGCTCAAAAGTGAATAGTCATTCATTTTCAAAGGGGGATTATCATGGCAAACTTAGTCACGGCACTACAAGGCGTTGTGGCCGCGCATCCGAATAAGGCGGCCTACGTGTTTGGGGAAGACACGGTCAGCTACGGACAGTTCTATGGACAAGTCGAGGCGATGGCGGCGACGCTCGAGCAAAAAGGCATCGGTCAAGGCGACCACGTCGCGCTCGTCCTCGGCAACAGCCCCGCGTTCTTGATTTCGTATTTCGCGGTGCTCGCCCGAGGTGGGGTCGTCATTCCGATCAACCCTACATACACACCGGACGAGATGGCCTACATCTTGCTCGATGGCGACGTGAAAGCGATTGTCGCGTTGTCGACGCTCGTCGTGCAAGCGGAAGCCGCACTCACGAACTTACCGCAACTCCGACTCGTCATCTCGGTCACGTATGCAGACGTACCGGCGTTGAAGCGGGATGGAGACATCGAGTTCTTACCGTTCAGCGAGGCGTTCGCGACGACGAAAGTTGAAGTGGTCGAAGTCGATGAGGACGAGGTCGCTGTCATCCTGTATACGAGCGGGACGACCGGGAAACCGAAAGGCGCCTTGTTGACACATCTCAACTTGTTCTCGAACGCCCATTCGATCGGGGAGTATTTGGAGATCACGCCGGAAGACAAAGCGCTCGCCGCCTTGCCGATGTTCCACGTCTTCTGTTTGACGGTCATCGTCAACGCACCGCTCTTGCGCGGGGCGACGATTGTCATCTTGCCAAAATTCTCACCGCAGGACGTGTTCGACCTCGTCCCAAAACATCGCGTCAGCATTTTTGCCGGTGTCCCGACGATGTACAACTTCCTGTTGCAGACGGCGATGAAAGTTCCAGCATACGCCTCGGCGCTCAAGCACGTCCGCGTCTTCGTATCCGGTGGAGCGAGTCTGCCAGTACAGTTGCTCGAATCGTTCGAGCAAAAGTTCGAGTGTAAGATTCTTGAAGGATACGGTCTGTCCGAGGCGTCACCGGTCACGTGTTTCAATCCGCTCCACGGCGAACGGAAAGCCGGATCGATCGGTCCGTCAATTGTCCACGTCGAGAACAAGGTCGTCGACGAACTAGGTGAAGAGGTCGGGGTCGACGAGGTCGGTGAACTGATCGTCCGTGGACCGAACGTGATGAAAGGCTATTATAAATTACCGGAAGAGACGTCGATGACGCTTCGCGACGGGTGGCTCTATACGGGCGACTTGGCGAAACGTGACAAAGACGGTTACTTTTATATCGTCGACCGGAAGAAGGACATGGTTATCGTCGGTGGCTATAACGTCTATCCGCGCGAAGTCGAAGAAGTGCTCTATCAACATCCGGGCATCGTCGAAGCAGCCGTCATCGGGGTACCGGATGCCGAACAAGGGGAAGCGGTCAAAGCGTTCATCGTCACGCGAGACGAACAGGTGACGCTCGACGAGATTCGAGCGTTCGCGGCGACGAAACTGGCGAAGTACAAACAGCCGACGCACATCGAGATCATCGAGGAGCTACCGCGGAACACGACCGGGAAGATTTTACGGACCGTCTTGAAGAGCGAGCAATTCCAACGTAATTGACGGGAGAGAAGGACGACGAAATCAGTCGTCCTTTTTTGTTCAAAAGATTTGACACCGTTACCGGGTAGGGGTATATTGGTGGTGAGGTGATAAACATGGAAGAATTCATGCATGACCAACCAATCGTTCCGCGTGAAGACGCAGAACGTGAAGCGCTCAGCAAACGGCTGCGCCGGATCGAAGGACAAGTACGTGGGATTCAAAAGATGGTCGAGAGCGACCGCTACTGCGTCGATATTTTGACCCAGACGTCAGCTATTCAAGCGGCACTCAAACAAGTCGAGATGCAACTGCTCGAACGTCACATGCGTAAATGTTTAGTCCATGCGAGTGAAACGGAAGACATGGACCCGTACATTGACGAATTGATGACAATCGTCAGCCGCATCAAGAAGTAAGGAGGTGTTCCGATGAAAACCGTCGAACTGTCGATTCAAGGGATGACATGTGCCGCATGCTCGGCCCGCATCGAGAAAGTGTTAAATAAAATGGACGGTGTCGAAGCGACCGTCAACTTGCCGCTCGAGACGGCGACGATTCGCGTCGACGACGGCATCACCGAAGACGAACTGATCGCCCGCATCGAAAAAATCGGTTATGGCGCAGAACGAAAGGCGGAACTGACGCCAAAACACGACCTGCGCCCGCTCGAGCGAAAAGTGCTCATCTCGGCGCTGTTGTCGGCACCGCTTCTGCTCGTCATGATTACGCACATCCCAGGTGTGACGTTCCAGGCCGATTGGCTGATGAGCCCGTGGTGGCAATTCGCGCTCGCCACGCCGGTCCAGTTTTGGATTGGGGCCCAGTTTTATAAAGGTGCTTATAAGAGTTTGAAGAGCGGCGCGGCCAATATGGACGTGCTCGTGGCGACCGGGACGTCGGCGGCTTATTTTTACTCCGTCTTCGAGATGCTCGCCCATCCGATGCATCCGTCACTTTATTTTGAGACGAGTGCCGTCCTAATCACGCTCGTATTGCTCGGGAAATGGTTAGAGGCCCGAGCGAAAGAGAAAACGACGGACGCGCTCAAATCGCTCCTGTCGTTACAGGCAAAAGAGGCGATTTTACTCGTCGATGGTGTCGAACGCTCGGTCGCGATCGATTTGGTCAAATCCGGTGACGTCATCGTCGTTCGTCCAGGTGAGAAAGTGCCGGTCGATGGGAAAATCGTCGAAGGAGAGACGGTCATCGATGAGTCGATGCTGACCGGGGAGTCAATCCCATCCGAGAAAACTGTCGGAGCTGACGTCGTCGGCGGAACGATTAACCGTTCACATCGGGTGTTGATGGTTGCCGAACGTGTCGGTAGCGAGACGATGCTCGCTCAAATTGTCCGCGTCGTCGAACAGGCCCAAACGGACAAGGCGCCGATTCAACGGCAGGCCGACCGGATTTCGGGTGTGTTCGTCCCAATCGTCGTCGCCATCAGCGCCTTGACGTTCGCGGTGTGGACACTCGGGTTCAACGATTTAGATATGGCAATTCGGGCCTCGATCGCCGTCCTCGTCATCGCCTGTCCGTGTGCGCTCGGTTTGGCGACCCCGACATCGATTATGGTCGGGACAGGCCGTGCCGCCGAACAAGGCGTCTTATTTAAAGGTGGTGGCCAACTCGAATCGTTGAACGGTGTCGACATCGTTGTCTTCGATAAGACGGGGACACTCACAAAAGGGACGCCGGAAGTGGTGGCGACGTTCGGAGACGCGGCGTTCTTGAAGTTGGCCATCATGGCCGAACGCCAGTCGACACATCCGCTCGCCGAGGCAATCGGTCGTGGTGAAGGAAGCGGCCAGGTCGAACGTGTCGAAGAGTTGGCCGGTCGAGGATTGAAAGCGGTCGTGGATGGGAAACCTCTACGTATCGGTTCGGTCCGCATGATGCAAGAAGCCGGATTCGCCTTACCGGAATGGGACATGCAGGCGATGACGCCTGTCTATGTGGCCGACGAGTCTGGAATCGTCGCGGCGTTCGGTCTACAAGATCAATTGAAAGAGCGGAGCCGTGCCGTCGTGCAACATCTAGCCTTGACGAGACAAGTGTACGTCTTGACCGGTGACCGCAAAGAAGTCGCATTCGATATCGCCCGTCAACTCGGGATTCCCGAAACGAACGTCATCGCCGAGGTGCTACCGGTCGAGAAAGCGGATCACGTCGAAGCGTTGAAGCGCCAAGGACGTGTCGCCATGGTCGGGGACGGCATGAATGATGCGCCGGCTCTCGCCGTCGCGGATGTCGGCATCGCGTTCGGAAGCGGGACGGATGTCGCGTTAGAAGCGGCTGACGTCACAGTGATGGGACAAGACATCGAGGGCGTGAACCGCGCCATCGAAATGAGTTCATTGACGATGCGCAACATTCGGCAAAACCTGTTCTGGGCGCTGGCCTATAACAGTCTGGGCATTCCGGTCGCAGCGGCGGGTCTACTCGCCCCTTGGATTGCCGGGGCAGCGATGGCGTTCAGTTCGGTCTCTGTCGTCTTGAATGCGTTACGATTGAAAACACAAGGAGGAAAATCAACATGAATGAAACGACTTTAAAAGTAGAAGGTATGACATGCAACCATTGCAAAGCAGCGGTCGAAGGGGCGCTGACGGAATTAGACGGCGTCGAATCAGCAATCGTCTCGCTCCAGGACCATCGGGTCGATGTCATCCATAACGATAAAATCTCGAAACAAGCGATGATTGAAGCCATCGAAGAACAAGGCTACGACGTTAACGCATGATTCAAAGCTCTCGCCTGACGGCGGGAGCTTTTTTGTGATGTTCAAGCGAGTCAAAACATGCTATATTATAGGTGATAATGAGAATCGCTATCAATGGGGAAGGTGGGGGCAAGATGGAACTCGTAATGATTAGCGGCGTACTGGCCTTACTGAGTGGAGGCACGGTATTCCTCGCGCAACAGATGCGCACTCGGCCGACACGGTAAGGAAGGGGAGACCCTTCTTTTTTTGTCGATTCGTTGACGTGTGGCGAGCACATTCAGCGCCCAAGAAACGACCCCATTCCCATCTTTTGTCCATAATTGTTTGATATGATATGTAAAAACGTTGCAGAGGTGACTCGAATGTACACAATTTATTTAGTGGATGACGAAATCAATTTGAACAAAATGCTCGTCACATATTTGGAGCAGGAAGGGTATCGCGTTCGGTCGTTCACGGACGGAATCTCGGCTCAAGCTGCCATCAAGGACGAGCCGGATCTATGGGTGCTCGATATCATGCTTCCAGACTTGGATGGGTTCCAACTGTTGAAACAAATCAAGGCGACGAACGCCTTCACGCCGACGATCTTTATTTCGGCACGTGACGAAGACATCGATAAAATCATCGGGCTCGAGATGGGGTCTGACGATTACATCGCCAAACCGTTCTTGCCGCGCGAGCTTGTCATCCGGGTGAAGAAGTTGATTGACCGGGTGTACGGCTCAAAATCGAACGAACATATCGAGTATGGGGAATATACGATTTATCCCGAGAAACGTCTCATCCGACACGAACAGGATGAAATCGATTTGACGTCGAAAGAGTTCGACTTATTGCTCCTCTTCCTCGAACACCCGGGTTCGGCGTTGTCGCGTGAACAGATTCTCGAAGGCGTCTGGGGCCATGACTATTTCGGTTCGGACCGCGTCGTCGATGATTTGGTGCGGCGCCTGCGGAAGAAATTGCATCGCTTGGAGCTCGAGACGCTTTATGGCGTCGGTTATCGACTCGTTAAGCCATGAAGCTCGATCACCTTCAGCCGAAGCGGCTCATGTGGAAAATCTGGGTGTTGATTCTCCTCATCATCGTGACGCTCGCCTTGATGATTTTATTGACGATTCGTTCCTCAATCACGCAGTTCATCGATGAACAAGTGTATGAGACGTTACAAGATGTCGATTATTACCTGGGTAATACGAACGAGTTGGAAAATATCCCGCAAAATCCGATTGAATATGACCGTCGCCAACAAGAGTCCCGTTCGGTCAACCAGCTCATCTTTCTACCGAACGGACGAATCATTTATGGATCGGCCCCACTCGAACTGACGAACCGGATGTATCAAGAGGCGATCGAACAGACGAGCGAGGTCGCTAAATATCAGACGACGATTGACGGAGAGGATGTCTACTATATCATCCGTCAAAACGAATACGACGGGGAGCTCATCTATCAGGCATCTTATGCGTGGGACGCCTATCGCCGTGAGCTCGTCTCGACGCTCTACTGGCGCATCTCGATTTTAATCGGGGTCATCAGCTTGCTGTCGTTGATTCCGGCCTTATGGATGTCGCGTGAGCTGACGAAGCCGATCGTCGAGATGGAACGGGCGGTCGAAAAAATCTCGAACCGTCAATGGGAGACGGTGCTCCCGCTCGCCCGTGAAGACGAGCTCGGCCAATTGGCCCGGTCAATTGATGCGATGCGGCAAGAGTTGCAAGAGCAGGACGTGGCCCAACAGGCTTTGCTTCAAAACATCTCCCACGACTTGAAGACGCCAATCATGGTCATCCGTGGTTACGCCCAATCGATTGGGGACGGCATCTATCCGACCGGAGACTTGAAAGGGTCGGCCGAAGTCATTGATGAAGAGGCATCGCGTCTCGAGAAGAAAGTCGTCGATTTGTTGTACGTCACCAAGCTGGAATATTTCAAAGGCCAAGAGATGCGACTTGAACCAATCAATCTCGATAAATTGGTAGAGCTGCTCGTCAGCCGGTTCAAATTGCGTGGCAACTTGGACTGGACGGTCGAAGGGCATGCCGGTGAGATGCTCGGTGATGGGGAACAGATTCGCGTCGCGTTCGAGAACGTGCTCGATAACGCCTTGCGCTACGCCGAATCGAGGATTCATATCCGTCTGTCTCACACTGGGGCAGGCGTCGAGATTACGATTGAGAACGATGGTCCACCGGTCGATGAGAACCTCGATTTGTTCCATCAATTCTCACGCGGAAAACAAGGAAAGTTTGGGCTCGGTCTCTTCATCGTTCAACGGATTGTGACGCTTCATGAGGGGACGGTCGCCTTGGGAAATACGAGTGACGGAGTTGCTGTACATTTTCACTTTCCGCCATCGAATTCGAATCCAAAACTAAAGTTAGATCATCGAAATTAAAAAATCAGCCACTCGTTGGCTGGTTTTTTAAGTGGGAAATGTTTGAGCTCGATTTGTGGAAACGGTGACTCCTTGGTATGAATGAGAGGTAAGGCAATACATCCATGATGGAGGCAGATCAGATGACTCAGTTGACGAATGAAACAAGAGCTTTGATTCCGGTGTTTAATGAGTACGGGGAGGCGGAGACGCTCGTCTATCAATCCGACGGGGTCAGACGCTTGAAAGGCTCACCCCTTCACTTACTCGAATCCGCCTGTCTGTATTACGGTTCAAGTATCCAAGGACGGATTGAAGCGGCCCGTGACGTACTCGGACCGCACCGGAAAACGCCCGTCATCATGGATTGGCATGCAGATGCCGTATTTTTCCCGACCATTGCCAAAGAAAGCCCCGACTGTGCCTGGATCAACTTCTCTCAAGTCTATGATGCGGAGAAGAGCGGAAAAGGGAGCCGAATTATCTTTCATTCAGGTGAATCGGTCGAAGTGCCGGTGTCGAATCATACCGTCTATAAGCAGAAGCAGCGTTCCATCGAGTTATCGTATTCGTTTCAAAAACGCTTTCACTGAAACACATTCAGTCAGGTTTAAAGATTGAAATCGATGACGAACCCCTCTATGATGAAGAAGAATAGTTCATATGTGTATTTGCACATCATTTGAAAGTGAGGGGTCAACATGTTTTTTCAGAAAATGATTGAACGAGGAAAACTGGTCATTGTGTTTTTACTCGTCGCAGTCGTCGTCGGGGTGCTCACGTTCTTCCAACTTCCGAAGCGTGAAATTCCGGAGACGAGTGTCAATATCATCTTGATTCAGACGCCATATCCAGGCGCGACCGCAGAGACGGTCGAACGGAACGTCACGAATATTTTGGAGACTGAATTGAGAGGACTCGAAGGAATCGAGAATGTGTCATCATTATCCGCATCCGAGTTCTCAAACATCACAGTCGAGTATGAAGACGGCTTCGACCGAAGTGAGCTCCAGGCGAACGTGCGCCAAGCCATCTCGGATGCCGCACCGCGCTTGCCTGAGAATGCGCTGGCACCGACCGTCAATGATTCGATCGGACAATTGCCGGTCGCTTCATATTTGTTGACTTCGGACGACCGCGAAACGCTGCAAGCGGCTCGAGAAGATGTCGAGCGGTTGGAGGAACGATTGTTGCGGACCGATGGCGTGACCGGTGTGACAATCAAAGGATTGCCAGAAACCGAATTCGTCGTCTCGCTCGACTCGGCCGAACTCGGGGAGCGTCAACTCGCCTTCCCGGACGTTTTGACGGCCATCAATGAAGAATATAAGACGACACCCCTCGGACGCCAGTCGACGGAAGAGGGCATCTATCAGTTGGCAATCGACAGTTTGACGAACGTCAATGATATGGGCCAAGTCGTCGTCGGATCGGTAGACGGGACGCCCGTTCTACTCGAAGACGTCGGTACGGTCGAAGAGACGGAAAAAGCGGTCACCGACCTCGTCTCGCTCGATGGGATGCCCGCCATTTCCTTGACAGTCACGATCGAGTCGGGACAAGATATCCCGACGCTTCAAGAACGCGTCGATGAAGTCGTCGCCGCAGAAGTCGGAGACGTCTCTGGCGTCGAGCTCGTCCCTTATTACGAGCAGGCAAAAGCGGTCGACGCAATCTTCTCGTCGTTGACAAAAGAGTTCATCGTCGCCATGATTGCCGTCATCGTCGTCACGACGATCGGATTGACGGTATCAGGATCCATCATCGTCAGCTTGGCGATTCCATTATCGTTCTTGCTCGCGTTAATCCCGCTTCGCTTCACGGGGGTCGACTTGAACCAAATCTCCATCATCGGTGCCATCATCGCCCTCGGGATTCTCGTCGATGACGCCATCGTCGTCAACGACAACATCCTGCGTCGTTACCGGAAAGGGGATACGGCGATGGGAGGTGCCGTACGCGGGACGAAAGAAGTGTGGGGCTCGATCGTTACTTCGACGCTCGCCGTCGTCTTCGCTTTCTTGCCATTGACCCTCTTGTCAGGTGCAAACGGGAACTTTATCCGCGCCTTGCCGACCGTATTGGCGTTATCGGTGCTCGCTTCGATGGTCATCAGTTTGACTCTCGTCCCGATTGCCCAATACTGGTTGAACCGGAAACAAGTCAAAGTCTCGAAACGAGAGCCGGGTTGGTTAGGGAAACCACTCAACCGTCTCAGTAATTTCTATGCGGACACGTTGTTGCCAAAAGTTGCGAAGCGTCCATGGACGTTCGGACTCGTCGGTTTCGTCATCACGACCGCCTTGTACGGATTGATTCTATTGACACCATTCGAATTTTTCCCGGCCGCGAACCGACCAGAAGTCGTGACGAGCGTCACGTTACCGGTCCAGACCGACTTGGAAGAGACGGAACGGAGACTTCAAGCCATCGAGGAAGAGTTCCAAAGCATCGATGGCGTCACCGAGACGTCCATCTTTGCCGGGGGCGGGTTACCGAGCCTGTTCACGGGTGGACTCGACCAAACAGGTGACAACACCGGCCAAATCGTCGTCCGTGTCGATAACGAGACAATCGATGCGATTCAATTGATTGATGAGTATACGACACAAATCCGGGAAAATAACCCGGACGCTGAAATCTTCTTGGATACGCAACAACAAGGACCGCCGACTTCGGCACCTGTCGAGTTCACGATGCGCGGCGAGACAATCGACGAGCTCGTGGCGGCACGGGATACCGTGAAAGCAGACCTCGAAGAGATTGACGGCGCACTCGTCCTCGATAACATTAAAGAGCCGTTCCAAACGCTCACGTATGAGCTTGACCGTGACGCGATGGCGGCTGCTGGCGTGACCGCGAAAGCGATCAGTGACCAGATTCGCCTCGTCACGGACGGGATTCCAATCGGAACGTTCGATGATGGTGTCGAACAGCGCGATGTGAAAATTGTCGTCGATGCGGAAGCAAACCGTGAGGCGCTCGCTTTAGACGATATTCTCGTCCCAGTCGAAACGGAAGCCGGCCCACCGGTCGCACCGCTCAGCACGTTCGTCACCGAAACGACGACGGAACAGATTCAACAGATTCCGCGTGAAAACGGAGAACGGACCGTGACGCTCCAAATCTTTGCGAGCGAAGGTATGGACGAGGAAGCGTTCAAACAAGACGTCGACCGCGTGCTCGCCGATGCGGAGTCTGCATTGACCGATGACGGGATCGCCTTTGATCAATCGGGGGCAAGTGACACACAAAACGAGTTCTTCCTTGAACTCGCCACGTTGTTCGTCGTCGTCTTGTTCTTAATCTTCTTGATTATCGCGTTCCAGTTCAATTCATTGTCACTGCCGATGCTCGTCCTGTTCACGATTTACTTGGCGATTGCCGGAGCGGTCGTCGGACTGTTCGTCACACAGACGCCATTTAGCTTCATGGCTTCGATGGGGATTGTCTCGCTCGCCGGAATCGTCGTGCGGAACGCCGTCGTCTTGTTCGAGTTCATCGAGCAAGGGATTCGGGACGGCATGGCTGTCACGACCGCTGTCTATGAGGCAGGGCGGGCCCGGATTCGTCCGATCCTGTTGACGGCCTTGACCGCCGTCGTCGCCCTCTTGCCGGTCGCGTTCGGACAAGACCCACTCTTCAAACCACTTGCCATCTGTATCGTGTCAGGGATTCTGTTCTCGACGGTACTGACGCTCGTGCTCGTTCCGGCTTACTACTTGATTTTAGCGAAACGTCGCCACCGGGATAAACCGTTCACAGAGTAATTGCATGACGACAAAGGATGGCCCGAGGTGGGCCATCCTTTGTTCGTTTACGTCGGGAGACGTATGTTTTTGTGAGATGCTCTATGGGTATAATAAGAAAAGGACTTCACAATATTGGAGGGAATCAACGATGAATGATTCATACACATGGTTAAATCGCCGGACAATTCGCCCGGCTTACAGTGCGACAGGGGGACGAGCGTGGACGAGCGAACGCGTCGTCCGTCCGGATGCAGCCCGTGGGAAGACGGTTCGCGGTGTCAAACGCGTACGTCGTCCGTATACGGATGAGCATGGAAATCGCCGTTATACGACGGGGCGCGTCGTCATCACCGATGCGGCACGCAAAGCGCGGGCCAACGGTCATGGTGAGTCGGCCGTTCAACTCGAGTTGTCGGTGCCGACACCGTACGAACGGGTCAAAGAGATGATTCCGACGAAGAAAATCCTCGTGCCTGCCATGGCCGGGATTGCCGTCGCTGGTGGGATTGCCGGAGTCATTTATGCACTGCGCAAGAAAAAGCGGAACAAAGGAAAATAAAAAAATCGCCCAACTCGGGCGATTTTTTTATTTGAGACGATCCGCAAGAATCCGTTCGAGCTGTTGCTCGCCGAGTTCGCGCATCTCTGCTTCATTCTCTTCATCGTATGCCTCGTCAGTGAAACGTCCGACGAATTCGACTTTCCCGTTGCCGAGTTCACGGAAGACGAGGTTTTTGCGGTCCTGATAAAAGACGACGCGGTACTCTCGTCCGTTCTCGTGCATATAGTTGAACACACCTTTAATGTGGTCCATGTTCTTTTCTTCGGGTTGGTCTTCTTCCTCTTCGTCCTCTTCGAGGGCGTCGGCGAGGACTGCCGTCGGTTCTACTTCTTCCGTTTCTTCTTCAGACGAAACGGCCTCTTTCTTTTCTTCTTCTGTCATGAAAAACGACCTCCTTTACTTACTTTCTTATCATACCCGCTTTTCGAAAGGCTGACTACTCAAAATGGTGCGAGCAGACGCGGACGACGTTCGAGGATGACATGATCAAGCGATGGAACAGCTGTTGTTTGATCGACTCGGGCGCATCGACCGTTTTGAGCGCTTGCTCCATGCAGCCGAGCCAATGTCCGGCATGAGTCTCAGAGATGGGGTGGTCACGATGGATCATCGCCAAGTTACCGCCACCACGACGTTCCGTATACAGTTTCGGTCCCCCGAGCAACTGTGTTAAAAATTCGAATTGATGCGCTTTGACCCGCTCTTTGTCGTCCGGAAACAACGGCAACAAGACCGGGTCGGCGTAGACGAGATCATAAAAGGCGTCTACGAGCTGTTGGACTCCACGCTCGCCGCCGAATTGTTCATATGCACTCATGTTCATTTCCCCCTCATACGTCCAGTCTAATCGATTTTCGCTGAAATTGGGAAGGATGCGGGCTGGCCAATTTTCTTGCCGGGGTCTCGAAGGATTTCCCTCTACAAACTGCGCGGAATGGGTCATAATAAAGAAAAAAGGGAAGGGGTGTTCGCCTAAATGACGGTCACTTTTCACGTCGGGCGTTCCGGGAGCGGAAAAAGCGAATGGATGACGAAACAAGTCATCGAAGAGCTGAAGCGTGACCCGAGCGGACCGACCATCTATATGCTCGTCCCAGACCAAATGTCGTTTGAAATGGAACGGAAGATGGCGATGACCGACGGCTTGAACGGGTCGACCCGGATTCAAGTCTTATCGATGCGCCGTCTCGCCTTTTTGATGATGCGCGACCGTGGCGTCGCGACCGAACAGTTTTTGGACCAGACGGGGACACATTTGCTGTTGCGCCGTGTCGTCGAGATGAACGAGGAACGCTTGACCTTGTTCCGCCGGACGATGAATCAGTTCGGTTTCTATGAGGAATTGAATGCGTTGATCACGCTCCTCAAACGAGGACTCGTCGATCCGGAGCAGTTGCTCCGCTTGAGCGAACAAGACCAACACCGGTCGCTGAAACTGCAGGACCTGTCCATCCTGTATGAAGGCTTCTTGACGATGACAGCGGGGAAATCGCTGCACGCCGAAGATTACTTTAACGTGCTGCTGCAACTGTTGCCGGACATCGACTTGACCGGGACCCGGTTTTACGTCGATGGGTTCAATGAATTTTCCGAGCAGGAGCTGGCGGTGCTGGTCGCTTTGGCGGAGAAGGCGCCGCTCGATGTCCTGTTGACGATCGATCCGGATTCGCTCTACCGGCCCCATCCGTCTTTCGGACCGACACAGCGTACGCTCATGCGCTTCAAAGAGCTGTTATCCGAACGGGGCATCTCGTCGAGTGACACGCCTCATACGGGTGCGCCTCGCTTCCAACATCCGAGCTTGGCCTATCTCGAGGCCACGTTCGGGCAAGTGACGGCAGCCCCGTATACCCGTCCCGATTCGAACGTCGTGTTACACGCGGCCGTCGACCGGTCGGTGGAAGTCGAGGCCGCCGTCCGTGAAGTCGTGCGTCTCGTTCGTGAGGAAGGCTTCCGTTACCGCGATATCGCGTTCGTGTCCCGTTCGCTTGAAGCGTACGGCGATTTGGCGACGCAGGCGCTACAAAAAATGAACTTGCCGTTCTTCCTCGATGAGCGACAACCGATGCTCGATCATCCGGTCGTCGAATTACTGAAGGCGACGATTGAAGTCGCACTCCGTGGATACCGGGAAGAGCCGGTGTTTCGCGCACTGAAGACGGAATTGATTCTGCTCGATGCGGAGCATCGACGCACATCGGTCGACCGGCTCGAGGCGTTCGTGATTGAACGGGGGATTAAACATTACCATTGGCATGATGCGTGGTACTTGAAACGTCGTGCCGAGGAAGAGGCACGGTTGACCGGGGAAGAACTCGACGTAGAGACGGCGCTCAATCGCTATCGGCAAACCGTCGTCGACACGTTCGACCCGTTGTTGGATGACTTGAAGGCAGCGAAAACGATGCAGGCTTACACGCATGCCATCTACGCATTCTTGGAACGAGTCGGCGTGGCGTCCTGTCTTGCCCATTGGCGAGATGAGGCGCTCGAAGAGGCACGCTTGCTCGAGGCGCGCGAACATACGCAAGTATGGGACGCGGTGTTGCACTTGCTTGAACAGCTAGAGGCGGCCGCACCGGACGAGACGCTCTCGACCGAGCTGTTCCTCCAAATGATGGACACCGGGCTCGATAGTCTGCGCTATGCGCTCGTCCCGCCTTCTTTGGATCAATTGACGGTCACCGATTATGTTCGGGGCCGGTTGCTTGATAAGAAAGTCGTCTTCCTGCTCGGAGCGAACGAAGATCAAATCCCGCTCGTCTCGACCCAGTCGAAACTATTGACCGACCAGGACCTCGACTTCATGCACGAGAACGGCGTCCGGGCCGGGAAAGCGACCGAGCACTTGTTTGACGATGAGACGTACTATTTGTATAAGGCGCTCACTGCACCGAGTCATCGGCTGTTCGTCAGCTACGCCCTCGTCGACCGCGCCGGCAAGGCGATTCAGCCGGCCAGCTTCATCGCGGACCTCAAGGCGCGGCTTGGCGGTGGCAAGGTCGTGACGACCCACTTCGCAGAAGCCGGTGAACATCGCCCGAGCGACCAGTTGTCGTTCATCACGAACGTGAATCAGACGGCAGCGGTCACGGCGCTCGAATTACAGCGGCTCAGTCGCCACTACCCGATTCAAGACACGTGGTTCACGGTATATAACGAGCTGTTGAAACATCCGGAAGGCCGCGAGCGGATCCGGTTATTGACGAGCGCGCTCTTCTATCAAAACGTGCCCAAGCCGTTACCGGAAGACGTCGCCAAGTCGCTCTACACGAACTCGATTCGGGCGAGCGTCTCGCGGCTCGAGACGTTCCAAGCCTGTCCGTACCGTCACTTCGCCAGTTACGGCCTTCGTTTAAAAGAGCGCCGCTTGTATCGCTTAGAGGCGCCAGATATCGGCAACTTGTATCATCGCACCATCGAGCACATGTCCCAGACCGTGCAGATGGAAGGGAAAGAATGGCGTGATGTGAGCCGGGAGGAATGTTCGTCTCTCGCCGAGGCGGCCGTCGAGCTCGTCACACCAGAGATTCAAAACGCGATTTTGATGAGTTCGAACCGGTATGGCTATTTGAAGAAAAAATTGACCGACGTCGTCAGCAAGACGGCGGAAGTGTTAATCGAGCAGTCGAAACGAGACGGGTTCGATCCGGTCGCCTTTGAGCTCGCTTTCGGCAGCGGCAATTTCCCGCCGGTATCGTTCACGCTCAGTAACGGGGCGACGTGCGAACTCGTCGGTCGGATTGACCGGGTCGATACGGCTTCGATTCACGACCAATTGTACGTTCGGATCGTCGATTACAAGTCGAGTAAACGAGAGATCGACTTCGCCGAGATTTATTACGGGCTCGCGATGCAGATGCTCATCTATTTGAAAGTGTTGATTGAGCAGGCGAACGCCTGGACGCAAGAGAACGTCGCCCCAGCGGCCGCGCTCTATTTCCACGTCCATCGCCCGCTCGTCGCTCCGGCCGAGACGGATACCGACACCGAACGCAAGGTGCTCGAGTCGTATCAGATGCAAGGGTTGCTCGTCGATGATCCGGCCATTTTAGAGATGATGGACCGGACGGCGAAACTCGACCAGAAAAAATCAATCGTCATCCCGGTCAAGTACAAGAAAGACGGGACGCTCGATGCGAACACGACGAAAAAAGTCGTCTCGCCACCGCAACTCGAACAGTTGATGGACCATGCCATCGATTTGGCCCAATCGAGCGCCGAGGCGATGTATGACGGTGAAATCGGGGTCGAACCGTATGAGTATAAAGAACGCCGGCCATGCCAGACGTGCCCGTTCCAAAGTGTCTGTCACTTTGATGAGGCGTTGTCCAACGAGACACGGCAATTGAAAAAGCTAGAAAAAGATGACGTCTTGTCAAGATTAGGAGGTGACGTCGATGAAGTGGACGAATGACCAACAAGCGGCCATTGATGCCAGAGGATCGCACGTGCTCGTCTCGGCGGCAGCCGGTTCCGGCAAGACGGCAGTCCTCGTGGAACGACTTGCGAGCCGTCTCTTGGATGAGACGGACGAACTGACGGCCGACCGCATGCTCGTGGTCACATTCACGAATGCGGCCGCGGCCGAGATGAAGCGGCGAATCGCCAAAGCGCTCGATCAAGCGCTTCGTGACGACCCGGAGAACGCATATATTCGCAAACAACGCCAAATGCTCAACCGAGCACTCATCACGACGATTCACTCGTTCTGTCTCGAGGTGATTCGAGAGAATTACTATTTGCTCGACCTCGACCCGGCGTTCAAAATCGCTGAAGAGCGTGATTTGGTGCTCTTGCAGGACGATGTGCTCGAAGACGTGCTCGAAGACGCCTATGGCGAACAAGACCAAGCGTTCTTCGCCTTGATTGACGCCTATACGTCCGACCGCGGGGACAGTGAGATTGAGGAGTTGATTCTCGGACTTTATCACTATGCGCGAACACTGCCTGACCCGGAAGCCTATCTGGATGAGCTCGTCTCGTTGTATCAATTTGACGGGGACCCGGACGATGAGCAATTGCTGATCGAATTCGGTCACCTGCTTTGGGTAGACATCGAGAAAGCGTTGCGTCAACTTCGTCGCGTCGCCATCGAGCTTCGGCTCGCCGGTTATGAGGCGCAATCCGAGAACGTGCAACAGGCGATTTTGCCGTTCGCGAACCTTGATCCGAACTCGTTCAAGTGGAGCGAGCTCGAGACGGCTTCCCGCGCCGTCAAATTCGGGACGATGAAATCCGTCCAAAAGAAAGACGAACATCATGTCTACCACACGGTGTTGAAACCGGCCTACGACCAGGCGAAGAAGAAGTTGAGCGAAGCGACCGCACAGGCCGGCACGAGCGGAGCGGACTATTTAGAGGTCTTGATGACGCAATGTCCGCTCGTCGAGACGCTCGTCAAGACCGTCCGGACGTTCGGTGCCGCCTATGAGCAGGCGAAGCGGGACCGCGCCTTCGTCGATTTCAGCGACCTTGAACATTATGCGCTCGCGATTTTGCGCGACGGGGACGGACCGTCTTCGGTCGCATCGCTCTATAAACAGCGCTTCGCCGAAGTGTTGATCGATGAGTATCAAGATACGAACGAGATCCAAGAGACGATTATCGGACTCGTCAGCCACGAAGCCGAACACGTCGGCAACTTGTTCATGGTCGGCGATATCAAACAATCGATTTATCGGTTCCGCCATGCCGAGCCGCGTCTGTTCATCGAAAAGGCGACCCGGTTCAAACAAGGTGGTTCGGGACAACGGATCGACCTGTCCCAAAACTTCAGGAGCCGGGCCGAAGTGCTCCATGGCATCAACGACTTGTTCGTCCGGTTGATGGACGAGGAAGTAAGTGAGATTGAATACGATGAGGCGGCCCGACTCGTGCCAGGCCGGGCGTATGAGGAGCTCGAGGCGAGACCTGAGCTGATTCTCGTCAATGGTGAGAGTCGTGATCTCTCGAAACAAGAGCTCGAAGGACGCGCCATCGCGACCCGGATTTTAGAACTTGTCTCGGGCGAGGAACCGTTCAAAGTGACCGATGAGGCGACCGGCTTGCTGCGGTCGTGCGAATATCGCGATATCGTCATCTTGGTCCGCTCAAAAAAAGAGCGCGTCGAACAGCTAATGGATATTTTGACACAGTACAACATCCCGGCCTATACCGATTCAGACGGCGGCTATTTCCAGGCGACCGAGATTCGCATGATGCTCGCCGTGTTGAAACTGATTGACAATCCGCTTCAAGACATCCCGCTCGCGGGAGCGCTCCGTTCACCGATGTTCGGCTTCAGTGACCAAGAACTGGCCAAGATTCGTCTTGAATCGGAGGACTCGTTCTTCGAGGCGCTCAAAGCGAAAGCGGACGATGAGGATGACCTCGGTCTGAAGTGCGGCGATGTGCTCGACGCGTTGTCAGCGTGGCGCACGTTCGCACGGAACCATAGTTTGTCGGAGCTGATTCAACAAGTGTTCAACGACACCGGCTTCTACGATTTCGCCGGCGGCTTGCCAGGTGGGAAAGGACGCCAAGAAAACTTGAAGGCGCTCTATGATCGGGCCTTGTCCTATGAACGGAGCGGATACCGCGGTTTGTATCGCTTCCTCCGCGTGATGGACCGACTGCAAGATAACGGTGAGGATTTGTCAGAGGCGCGTTCGCTCGGCGAAGAAGAGAACGTCGTCCGAATCATGACGGTCCATAAGTCGAAAGGACTGGAATTCCCGGTCACGATCGTCGCCCAGCTTGGAAAGCAGTTCAATAAACGCGACCAAATGCAGCGCGTCATCTTCCATAAACGGTATGGCATCTCACTCGACGCCATCGATGTCGTCACCCGGACGAAGACGGAGACGTTCGTCAAAGAGATGATTCGCCGCGATCTCGATGCCACGATGAAAGCCGAAGAGATGCGCGTCCTGTATGTCGCCCTCACCCGTGCCAAAGAGAAATTGATTTTGGTCGGGACGATTAAAGAACCGGGGAAACAGATTCAGAAGTGGCTGCACGTCGAGCAGACCGGGACGACGTTATCGGCCGAGTCGCGTCGTGACGCGAAGACGTATCTCGATTGGGTCGCTCCGGCACTCCTGAAACTTGAAGGGGCTGCCTCGTTCTTAGAACAACAAGGCTTGCCGGTTATCGCTCCGCAACCAGAAGCGACACCGTGGACGTATCGCATCATCGGTGAGGGAGATTTGGCAGAAGTCGCGACGCTCCAAGAGATGATGGCGCAGCTCCATCACGTCAAACAGTTCGAGGCGATCGATTTCAAGGTGAAAGACGAAGCGAACGTCAGCGAGTTCGTCCACAAGGCATTCGCCTACGCTTATCCGGCGCAGGCTGCGACGGAGACGGCGGCCAAACAAACGGTGACCGAGTTGAAACGGGCGCTTCAGCTTGAACAGGCGGCGTTCGAAGAGACGTACCGGGCGACGGACACCCCGTATCGAGAACCGAAATGGAAGCAATCTCAACAGACAGGGGCGGAACGGGGGACGACGTTACATCTCGTCTTCCAATTAATTGACCCGTCCAAACCGCTCGATGTCCAAATCGACCGCTGGGAAGCGGAAAGCATGCTCAGCCCGGTCGAGGCCGAGACGGCACGGCTTGCGAGTCCCGAAATCGAGGCGTTCTTTGCCTCTGAAACAGGACGCTCGTTGACAGCAGCGCTTCAAACCGGGACAGGTTGGCGCGAGCTACCGTTCACGTACACGGTCCCGGCCGAGCGAGTCAATCCGACAGGGGTGTTCACCGACGAGCACGTGCTGATTCAAGGAATTATCGATTGTCTGTTTTATGACGGAGAGACGTATGTGCTCCTTGACTATAAATCGGACTCCGTGCTTTTCTCGAGCGGTTCCCGTGAAGCGGCCAAACAAATGTTGCGAGACCGCTATCACGTCCAACTCTCGCTTTATCGTGAGGCAATCGAGGCGATTTGGGGAATCACGGTCGGGCAGATGCTCATTTATTCGCTCGAATTGCAGGAAATTGTTGTATTATAATGTAGACGTTGTGAAGAAAAAGGGGTACGGTTATACACCGTACACCCTTATTTTTTGTGATTACGAACTGAATCCGTTAAAATAATGGAATGGGATAAAAAATGGAGGAATCGTCATGGTAAAAATTTTACTAGCAGAAGATGAAGAAGTATTGCGCATGCTTGTTTTAGATACATTAGAAGATGAAGGATATGACATTGATGAAGCACCAGACGGCCTTGAAGCCTACCGGCTAATCGAACAGAACGAGTATGACCTCGTGATTGTCGACCATATGATGCCAGGCATGACCGGTCTTGAGGTCATTGAGAAAGTACGAAAACTTCCAGGACGTCAACATACGAAAGTGATGATGCTCACGGCGAAGAGCCAACAATCTGATCGTGATTGCGCGAATGAGATTGGCGTCGACTACTTTATTTCGAAGCCGTTCAGTCCACTTGAATTGGTGAAGATTATAGGAGGCATCGTGAATTGAACAGATGGTTTAAACAAAAACTCGGTCGCGACCTCATGGTCGTCCTCTACTCGTTCCTCGCGCTCGCGCTCGTCGGCTCAATTTTCATGTACATGTACATGGAAGAGCGGGTTGCGGCGAACGAACAACGACTACAAGATGTCGATGAGCGGATTGACCGGTTGAACGTGCTTTGGGACGACTGGCAAGGCGCTCAATATGATTCTCGTGGCTTCCTCTTGTTTGGGGATACCGAGGCACTTGAGCGGGCCAAGGCGAAAGAGAACGAGTTCCAACAAGAGATTAACTGGTTCAAGAGCGTCGTCCAGACGAAACAAGGTGAGATTTTCGCGGAGGATTTGCAAGGGTTTCATGACTTCTATTTCGGTGTCATCCTTCCGGTGACGACGGAGTACGGTCAATTGCGGGCAGAAGGTGAAATCACCGAGACGACCATCGACCCAGAGACGGTGTTGGCGTTGCCGACAGCCCAGCGTTTGATCGAACAGGGCGTCGTGCCGTATAGCCCAGAGCGTGGCATCGATACGCTCGGCCCGATTCAACAGATCGAGACGGCCTTATCCGATTATAAGGACTTGATGAATAGCGAGAAACAAAAAGTGTATGACGCTTGGAAGTTGAATAACGACATTCTTCAGTTCTTGTGGATTGCGAGCATTTTGTCGTTCGCGGCCTTGATTTTATTGTTCATCCAACCGTTCTTGCGCCGTCAAACGCGTTTGATTTCACGTCTCTCGATCGCATCGGACCGTCTGCTTAAAGGCGAGATCGTCGATTTGAGCGACCAGATGGAGCGTGAAGATGAGATTGGGACGATGTCACGGTCGTTCAACAAAATGGCCGAGACGCTTCGTGACAACGAACGTCACTTGATTGAGAAGAACCACGAGTTGCAAGCGCAACAAGAAGAGTTGATTGCTCAACAAGAAGAGCTTCAAGCGCAACAGCAAGAGCTTGAAGAGATCTTGGAGCAGACGCAACAGAACGAGCAACACTTGGCTTATCGTAACGAATTGACCGAGACGCTCGCGGCCCGCGATTCGCTCACGGCCTATCCAGAAATTATCGAGAAGCTCGTCGCCATCACCGACTCAGAAGTCGGCGCGCTCGTCTTCGTCGATGCGACAGGTTCATTCTCGATCACGAGCCACGGCTTGAACGAGACGCTCACGCGTCAATTGCTCGATAGCGAGAATTCGGTCTTGACGCGGGCGATGACACTGCGGACGACCGTCCATTCGTCGAAACAAGTCGCGAGCGACCATCCGCTCCCGTATCCATACTATATGTATGAGACGGCCGTGCCGGTCCATGATCCGACGGATGACTCGATTATCGCGTTCATCTATCTCGTTCGTTATAAAGACCGCTTCACGCAGACACAGATGGGCGACATTATGTCGTTCGCCCGTCAGTTGTCGCTCTCACTTCTCCGGATGCGTCTGTTTGAAGAGATGACCCGTGAGAAAGGGAAGACGGAACGGATTCTCGACTCGATTCGCGAGGCGGTCATTTACGTCGAACACTCGACCGATGACGTCTTCGTCAACCGTCCGCTCTATGAGATGTTCCCTGAGCTTGACGACATCACGTCGAGCGAACTCGCGGAACTATCATGGAACGAATGGCGCGAGACGATTTCAACGACAGTCGATCAAGAAGACGATTTCTTGAAGTATACCGATCGTTTGTTCACGGACGACTTCCCGCATGACAGCGTGAGTTTCTCGATTCGTAAAGGGGAGATGAACCTACA
This sequence comes from Exiguobacterium chiriqhucha RW-2, assembly GCF_000416965.1. Classification (GTDB taxonomy): domain Bacteria; phylum Bacillota; class Bacilli; order Exiguobacteriales; family Exiguobacteriaceae; genus Exiguobacterium; species Exiguobacterium chiriqhucha. Next base: position 47,500 of record NZ_ATCL01000017.1, on the reverse strand, counting down.
GATGTATGCGGAACGCATCGTCGTCGGCGGGTTATCGAAAGGAACGTTACTCGTCTTCCGTGACATCACGAGCGAGACCGAGGCGGAGCGCTTGAAGAGCGAGTTCATCTCGACCATCTCCCATGAATTGCGGACCCCGCTCTCTTCGATTTATGGGTTCACCGAGCTCATGGTCAAGAAGCAGTTGCCGAACGAGAAGCAAGCGAAATACTTGCAGACGATTCATGCCGAGACGGAGCGCTTGACGCATCTCGTCAACGACTTCCTTGACGTACAACGGATGGAAGCCGGCAGTCAAATGTATGACCGCGAACAGCTCGACGTCGAGCCGGTCATTCGCGATATGATGACGTTCTATGAGGCGTCATCGTTGAAACATCAGTTCGAACTCGTCACGGCCGATGATCGCCCGTATGAACTGTTCGCCGACTGTCAGAAGTTCAAACAGTTGATGAGTAACTTGCTCTCGAACGCCGTGAAGTATTCGCCGCGTGGCGGGAAAATCACAGTCGAACTGGCCCATCACGACCAATCCATTTCGATTAAAGTGAAAGACCAAGGAATCGGGATTCCGAGCGATGCGCTCGACCGACTCTTCGACAAGTTCTATCGTGTCGACAATTCGGACAGCCGTGAAATCGGCGGTACCGGACTCGGCCTTCCGATCTGTCAGGAGATCGTCCGCGGTCACGCCGGTCAGATTCATGTCGAGTCGGTGCAGCATCAAGGCTCGACGTTCACGGTCGTCATTCCAAGTTATGAATACGCCGTCCGTGAACAAGAAACGACGACAGCTTAACCACGTCAGCAACGCAAGGCGCCTATCGATCATCGATGGGGCGCCTTTTTGGTGGAAGCGAAGATTTTTCAATCACCCGCTTGACCGTAAAGCGAGCGACTCGTGTACAATAGAGATTGTACATAATGGAAAGGGGGACTTTGAATGCCATTGACTGCATTCCTACACACGCACGTCACGAGCTGGATTTTATTACTCGTCTTGTTCGCTGTCGCCTACGTCGGCTATAAGAACGCGAACAAGAGCGGGAAGATTGCCCACATGGTGTTTCGACTCATGTTGCTCGTCGCGTTCGGCACAGGACTTTATTTGTATTTACAATTGAACGATGGCGGCATGTTCTATCACGTGAAAATCACGGTCGGACTGCTCACGCTCATCTTCGGTGAGATGACGCTCATCCGTGTGAAGAAGAAAAAACCAGCGAACGCGATGTTCGGCGGTTTCGTCGTACTTGCACTCGTGACGATTTTCATCGGCTATGCGTTGCCATACGGACAGTCGTTCTTTAGCAATTTCATTTAAGGTTGATTCCCATTCCGCACATCGGAGTGGGATTTTTTTGTTTGTCCGTAAATTATTAGGGGAAAATAAAAAAATCAGTGATAACGATGATGAGGTGAAATGATGGAACAACAAATGAATGAATGGTCACGCGTCTTGCACGCGCGAAGATGGATGAAACAAACGGAATCGTTCCTGCCGCTTTGGCACGGATATATCGGCTATAAATATGGATTGTTCGATGCACTCCAAGGCGGGGCCAGCTTTGCGGAGATGACGCTTCGCTTGAAGCAACCGTTGACGAAGCTCGCGCTGGAGCGTTGGCTTGAAGTGGGGGTCGCCGTTCGTCATTTGAAGAAGAGAGGCTGGCGTTACTTCCCGACACGTAGTTTGAAATATCAATTGTCGCATGAGGATGAGCGCAGTATCGGTTTCATGCTGCAAGAGATGATGGAGCTGCATATCCCGGCGCTCATCGCTTACCCTGACTTTTTAGAGTCGGGCAAACAGAAGACGTTCGATGGGGCGACGCATGGACAGGTCGTTGCACAGACGTCGACGCTCGTCGAGACGGTCGCTTTCCCAGTCGTCCAACAACTGTTGCGTCAGGCCGACGTGAAGACGATGCTCGATATCGGATGCGGGCACGGTGGTTACTTGCGTAAACTGCATGGCCTCGAACCAGAGTGGAAGTTGACCGGGATTGACTTAGAAGAGGACGTCATCGCCGAAGCCCGTGAGCAGGATGAGTCAGGTGATATTCGTTACGAAGTGGCCGATTTCATGGAATGGGATCATGAGGACCGGTTCGATGCCGTCATGATGAACAACATGCTCTATTACTTCTCGCCAGAAAAACGAATCGAATTGCTCGAACGGATGCTCGAGAACCTCGAGGCGTCCGGTGTCGCTGTCCTCGTCACTCCGCTCGCAGAGACGCCGCTCGGCTCTCGGTTTGCCTCGGCGTTCAATGCGTTCATGACCCTCCACGACAACTTGCATCCGTTACCGACAATTCGAGAGTTGCGCCGTCAAATGCAGCAAGTCGGCTTTGAAAATATTCGCTTTATCCCATTCATCCCGGAAGGATCATGGTATATCGTCATTGCCGAGCGCGGCAATTGACACATGGCGGACACACGACGAGCCGATTCAAATTTGAACTTGTCTCCAGTCATTTCTATAATGAGATAGAAGCATAAGAGACTATTCACATAGGGAGTTGTTCAACGTGTCGGAAAAAAGAGTCGCCGTGATCGGTGCCGGACCAGGAGGACTTGCGGCTGCGATGCTGCTCGCAAGCCGTGGTGTGAAGGTAACAGTATTTGAGAAGCAGGCGTTCGTCGGTGGACGAACGTCTCGTCTTCAAGTCGGAGAATTCGCGTTCGATCGTGGCCCGACTTTTTTAAATATGCCGTATATTTTAGAAGAGATTTTCGAAGAGACGGGTCGCGATTTACATGACTACGTCGAGATGAAACGCCTTGAACCGATGTACGACCTTTATTTCGATCGAGGGAACCGGGTACTGTCGATGACGACCGACCGCGATCAAATGCATCAGGCGATTGAAGAGCAGTTCCCTGGGAACGGGGAAGGCTATGAGCGCTTCATGGCCGAACAAGCCATCAAGCTGTCGAAGTTGATGCCGGTCCTGCAGACGGCGCATGACAAGCTGACGGATTACGTGGCCACACGTGTTTTGAAGGCGTTGCCGTTCTTGTCGATTGGTAAATCGTTATATGACGTGTTATCGGAATACTTCACGAGCGAGGAGCTGAAGTACGCCTTCACGTTCCAAGCCAAATATTTAGGGATGTCGGCTTGGGATTGTCCAGGCGGCTTCTCGATTTTGTCGTATATGGAGCATGCCTACGGCGTCCATCATCCGATTGGCGGCGTGAACCAACTATGTACAGCGATGGCGCGCGTCATCGAAGAAGAGGGCGGCGAGATTCGTCTCGGAGAAGGCGTTGACCGTCTCTTGCTCGATGGGAAACGTGTTAACGGTCTCGTGGCGAACAACGTGCATTACGCGTTCGATGAAGTGATTGTCGGGGCCGATTTCGCCCATGCGATGACGACGCTCGTCCCGAGTGATGCGCTCACGCGTTGGAGTCCGAAACAACTGAAGAAGAAGCGCTACTCGTGTTCGACGTTCATGCTCTATCTCGGGCTCGATCGCGTCTATGACGACGTCGCCCATCACTCAATTCATTTCGCAGACGACTACGAGCGTAACGTGAAAGAGATGACGCAAGACTTGAAGCTGAGTGAAGACTTCTCCTTCTACGTGCAGAACGCGTCAAACATTGATCCGACGCTGGCGCCAGCCGGTAAATCGTCACTCTACGTCCTCGTGCCTGTCCCGAATAATCTGTCGAATTTGCCTTGGCAGAAGCTCGAGGCGACGATGACGGAACGTGTCCTCGATGCGCTTGAGACGCGTTCACCGTATCGCGACATTCGTAACCATATCGATGTCATGCAGCCGCTCACGCCGAACGACTGGGAAGCGTTCGGTGTATATGAAGGAGCCACGTTCAATCTCGGACACAACTTATCGCAGATGATGTATTTCCGTCCGCACAATCAGTTCGAGGAACTCGATCACGTCTGGCTCGTCGGAGGGGGCACTCATCCAGGCAGCGGACTGCCGACGATTTTTGAGTCGGCGCGGATCACGGCGAACCTATTGCGTGACCGGGCAGGTGTCGGCCAATGAACATCAGCTTCGTCGGTGCCGGAATTGGGTCGCTTTACGCGGCCTTGCTCCTGACCCATAAATATCCGTCGCTACACGTGACCATCTATGAGAAAGAATCCCGCGTCGGGGGTCGACTCAATTATGTCGAATTCGAGAACGGCGCCCGCGTCGATGAGGGGCCGACCATCGTCCTGTTACCCGGGAAACTGAAAAGTCAGCTTCAAGAAGCCGGGTTCCCGGAACGTGAGCTCGAACTGCTTGAAGTCGACCCGCTCTATCGCCTCCGTTATGAGGATGGGACGACGTTCTATAAATATCGCGATATCGAGCGCCAGGCGGCCGAAATCGACCGTCTTTTCAACGAGGGTGCCGGATTCAAAAAATATATGGCCCAAAAACGAGAAGAGTATCGCCTCGGCTTCGACGCGTTCTTGGACCGGGGCTATAAGAGCAAGACGGATCTGTTCGAGCCGAAGTTATTGATGCTCCTCATGCGCTTGAAGGCGTATGAGACGGCCCACGAGAACATGAAACGCTTCTTTAAGGACGAACGTCTTCGTGTCGCCTATAGTCTGCAAACGCTCTACATCGGCGGCAACCCGTATGACACGCCATCCCTCTATGGCTTGATTCCGTATCGGGAGCAAGAAGAGGGGATTTGGTACGTCAAAGGAGGATATTTCTCGCTGGCGACGAAAATAGAACAAGAGTTGAAGCGCCGGGGCGTCACGTTCAAGCTGAACGCGAACGTGGAACGCGTCCGCGTCGTCGAAGGTCGGGCGGATGCGGTCGTTGTCGACGGTGTCGTCCATCCGTATGATGCGGTCGTCGTCAACGGCGACTTCCCGCTCATGGAACGCTTGATTGATGGCATCAAGCCAAAATCGTATGAACCGTCGAGTGGGACGCTCTTGTTGTATTTTACCGTGAACGGGGACATCGACTTGCCGGTCCACCAATTCGATTTGCCGACTGATTTCGCCGGGTCGATGCGGACCATCTTCGAAGATGGTAAACTGAGCAAGTATCCAGCGATGTATACGTTCAATCCGTCCCTCATCGATGACTCGCTCGCACCGACGGGCACGAGTGTGCTGTACGTACTCGTACCGGTGCCGCGTAAATTGGAACGGAAAGACTTTGAAACGAGCGGTGCAATCGAGCATTTGATCGGCCGCATCGAACGGATGGTGCCCGATTTCAGAGACCGTGTCTTGGAAATGAAAGTCCGGACGCCGATGGACGCGGAACGATTCGGCTTGTTCGAGGGCGGAAGCTTCGGCATCGCCCCGAAATTGGCCCAATCGGCTGCGTTCAAACCGCAGGCCCGTCCGTATGCTCAGATCGACCGTCTCTATGCGGTCGGGGCATCGGTCCATCCGTGCGGAGGCGTTCCCATCGTCATGATCGGCTCGCAACTGTTAGTGAAAAGAATGGAAGAAGAAATGGGGGCATTGTACCATGACGACACAAGAAGCGTATCGTCAATGTGAAGACGTAATGAAAAAAGGCTCGCTCACGTTCTATCGGGCCTTTTCCCTGCTCTCTAAATCTGACCGCCAAGCCGTGGCTGCGGTCTATACGTTTTGTCGGACACTCGATGACGCGGTCGACGAATCTGACAGCCCTGAGGAAAGTTTGACGCATTTTTTGGCCGAGTTCGATCGTTTCTTGGCAGGCGAACCATTGCCGGATGCGCTCTGGGTGGCGCTCGAGGATGTCTGGAAGCGATACGACATGGACGTCGAACCGTTCTTCGAGTTGGCCGAAGGCATGAAATGGGACTTACATAAGACGCGTTATGCGACGCTCGAGGAGACGGAGCAGTATGGCTATTACGCGGCCAGCACCGTCGGCTTGATGCTGTTACCGATTCTCGCGCCGGACGCCGATGCGGCTGGACGCCAGCAATTGAAGCAAGGCGCCATCGATTTAGGGATTGCCATGCAGTTGACGAACATCTTGCGCGACGTCGGGGAAGACCTCGATCGGGACCGGATTTATGTGCCCCAATCGTTGCTCGCCGAGTTCGGTGTCGCGGAAGCCGATTTGTTTGCGCGGCAAGTGACTCCGGCGTTCATCGACGTCTGGGAGACAGTGGCCCGTCGCGCGGAAGCGTTATACAGCAGCGCCCGGGAGACGCATCACTTGTATCCTGTGACGAGCCGGAAGCCTGTCGCGGCGGCAGCGCTCCTCTATGAAGGAATTTTAGATGCGGCCCGGCAGAACGGGCATGACGTCTTCACGAAGCGGGCGTATGTCTCGACGATTCAAAAAGGCAAACTGTTGGCCAGATTATAAGCAAGGGCGGTCGTCTTGAGACGGCTGCCTTTTTTGCGCACAAAAAAAACCACTTTTGGCGGGGGACCAAAAGTGGTGTAAGCGTTATGTGATTCGTTCATCGGGGAAACGAACGAATCGGACGTGATGAACCCTAAAGATGTGCCTCGTCTCATGGGGAATGAGACAATGGGGCATCTTCGCTGAAGCAGGATGCTTGATGGACTAAGGGGGAACATCAGATGCATGCTGTTCCAGCTGCGGGATACGAGTGGGGAAACTCGCTCATCACTTTTTTCTCGGGTGTGACAAGTTCAAAACGCGATAGGCTCGGGGAAGCCATTCGATCGCTACAGGTGTAACTAACGTTACAAAACTGCTTGAACTCGAATATGATATTATCACGTCTGTCCCGTGTCGACAAGTGTCGAATCCTCTGTTCACAAAATGTTCAAATTGTCAGAGGTATGTCCTCTAACATCGATCGGGCCGCGAATTGTCCTGAAAGCGTCACCATCGGGCTACCGCCACCAGGGTGGGTCGAACCGCCCGCAAACCAGATGTTTGAGACGTCTTCGGAGCGGGCCGACGGACGGAAGAACGCTCCTTTTTTCGAGTTGGCCGACGTCCCGTACAACGCTCCGTAATATGCGTAAAAATCACGGGTCAAATCGAGTGGAGTGACGCGGCGATGGAACAAGACATCGCTGTCTTCCCAATCGACACCGAACGTGCGGAGCCGTCGACGAATCAAATGCTCATACGTCTCGGCATCGATATCGGTCATATGGGCCGGCGCATTGACGAGGATGAACAAGTTATCGCCTGCTTCTCCCATTGACGGGTCGGTATGGGCCGAGTTCGAGATATAGATCGTCGGCTCATCGGCATAGCGTTCCTCTTCAAACAAGGCCCGGAACTCGGCCTCGTAGTCGTCTGAGAAATAGACGTTGTGGTGGGCGAGGTTCAATCGTTTGTTCAAGCCGACCATGATGACGAAAGCGGACACCGATGGCTCGATCGTGTCGCGTGTCGGTACCGGGAACGAGGGACGGTCCATGGCGTCGACGAGACGCGGATATTGCGTGAGCAGTTCCCCGTTCAGAAGGACGGCATCGCAAGACATGACCTCTTCGTGGTCGATGACGACCGCATGGGCCTTCCCGTTCGTCACTTCGATTTTCGTCACCTCATGGCCGAGTCGGAACTCGACGCCGAGCTCGCTCGCCCGTTTCGCGAAGCCTTTCGCGATCGTCCAGTTCCCGCCTTTGGCGAAATAGACGCCGTCATTCAGCTCGAGATGCGAGATGAGCGCGAACGTGCCCGGTGTGACGTAGGGGCTGCTGCCGATATACGTCGCATACCGGTCGAGCGCTTGGATGATGCGCGGGTCCTTGAAGTACTTTTTATGGAGCGCATGCAGGCTCTTGAGCGGATGCACTTTCATCATGTCGGCCCAAAGACCGGTATCGATTTTCGAGTCCATCCGCGTGAAGAAGCGGTGATTGGCAATCTCGAACAGTTTTTCCGCCTCGTCTAAGTAAGCGGCCAATTGATTTTTATCGGCTTTATCGCCGGTCAGACGGCGCACCTCAGCTTCCATTTTTTCGCGGTCCGAATCGAATGTGAACGTCGAACCGTCGGAGAAGTGGTTGACCGTGTGCGACTCGAGTTTGACGAGCTCAAAATAGTCATCCGGGTTGGCGCCGCTGTTGCGGATGACGGAGCGGAACACGTCCGGCATCGTAATCGTATTCGGTCCGAAGTCGAAGCGGTGTCCATCGGTGATAATCGGCATGAGCTTCCCACCGACATGCTCATTCTTTTCAATGACGGTCACGTCGTAACCGCGGGCGGCCAAGGTGACGGCGGCACTCAAGCCGCCGAGACCGGCCCCGATAATGGCGATATGTTTCATAGTATGCCTCCTAATTATTGATACGTCCGGCCTTTCCATGAAATCGGCTTCCGTCGCCATTTGCGCACGACCGCGCTCGACAAGAGGAGCAAGTAGGCGATGAGACTGAACGGGTGGAGCCAAAATTGGCGGCCACCCGATTTGACATCGATGGCGAGGCGCGCGAGCAAAACGAACGCGCATGCCAAGAATGAAATCCAGTCCATGCGGACGAGAAAGGCGATGAAAGCAGACAGCTGGATGCCGTAGTAGAGAAAGAAATAAAGGGCGATGCCCACTGCTTCATTCATTCCCTTGAATACGTTCTTTGAAAACCCATTCCAGACTTCTTCATTCGTCGCATACATGTCACACGTGATATACGGCGAGACGTTGACGAGCGACGTGATCTTTTTCCGACGTTTGAACTCGCGGCAGAGATCGATGTCGTCAATCAATGAATCATGAATCGAGGCGTGCCCTCCGACATCCTCGTAGCTCGCCCGCTCGACGAGGACGTTCATCCCGTTGGCCGCGGCGAAGGCAGGATGACGGACTTTTCGCCAAAACAGGGGCAAATGCTGGGCGATTAAGACGTGCTGCATCGGAATCAACAGTTTCCCGAGCCAAGTCGGTGTCGGGAAACGGGGGAAGCCGGACAAGAAGACCGCTCCTTCGCGGGCGAGTGTGCCGTGAAGTCGACCGATGAACGTCGGGTCGATCGTCACGTCGGCATCGAGGAACAATACATACGGCTCGGTCGTCCGGGTCGCCAACTGATGGCATGCATGGACTTTACCGGCCCAGCCTTCCGGGAGCGGCACCCCACGGAAGATGGTGAAGCGGGAATCGCCCGCAATCGCTTGAACGAGCACCTCATATGTACCGTCCTCGGACCGGTCCTCATACAAATAAACGTGACATTCATCCGTCAAGGCGGCCATTAAACTTGTGACGAGTTTCGGCACGTTCCGCTCCTCGTTCCGAAGCGGGATGCAAATCGCGGTCGAAGGGACAGGGGCCGGAACGGTGAGCGGCCGGAGGAATAGCAAGTTCACCAACGTGAAGACGAGCATCAGGGACGTGATGACGAGCAGGATCATGAGCGGCCTCTTCCAATTTGGAGCAGATGTTCCGTCCAATCCGCCAAACTGCGCTTCGGAGGGAACAGTTCGATATAGCGGTCGGATTGTGCGATCACGTCGTCGCGCGTATCGTCATATAGTCGCTCAAGTGCTTTGGCGAGCTCTTGTTTTTGGTCACGTCGCGTCTTAGAGACGACCGTATGGTTGCGGAACCGCACATAGACGAGCGGGGCGGCGTGGGACGCGAACGTATAATAGATGGCGCACAACCGGACTTCTGGATTGTGAATCAGCATCGTTGCTCCGGAACCAATCTCGAGCGGGCGATGCTCCTGTGGATACTCACGTCCTTGCGGGAACACCCAGACGGACTTGCCAGCGAGTAATAGCCGATTGGCATAGTCGAGCGAGGCGCGCACGTCCGACAGTTTGCCTTTTTTGATGGAGAACGCACCTAAGTGGCGGAAGAACGGGAAGCGGCGCAGTCCATCCTCATCCATCAAGACGTGGACGTCGTGACGCAAATAATATTCGTTCAACATGAGCAGAATCATCCCGTCCCACCACGAGCTGTGTGTGCTCAAAAACAATCCAGGTGTTGGCACGTCATCGGCCCGGACGTGAATCGTATGGAAAAACGGACGGATTTGACGCTCTTTGACGAACGTCGAGAACAGGTTATTGAACCATTTCTTTTTGCTCGCTTCGATCATGACGGCTCCTCCGTTCTATCAAGATGAGACCTGCGGCGGTCACGAGGCTGAGTACACCGATCCCGTAGAGACCGGCGTTGACGGCCGTGACTCCGAACAAGGCGTGAAGCATGACGAACAAATAACGGCCGTGCCCAAGCAACATCGGTTCCGCCTCGACTTCAAACCGGTCGAGCAACCAAGAGAAAATGAGCGACAGTCCGAACCAGCCGACGAAGTTTTGCGTCGGGATGTCATAATACAAACCGTCATTTGCCCATTCCCAATAGCCTTTCACGTTCGCGGCGACCGGATCAATCGCCATGTCGAGCCAAACAGCGAGGAATGGGACGAGCCAGAGCGTGCGGTTCTTGAACGAGAACAAGCGGGCGACGGCAAAGCTCGAGCCGATGACGGCGAGCCAGGCCGCTCCGATTGTGACCGGTACGCCGAACACGGTCGGGCCGAACGCCTCGGCGTAGATGTACTCGCTGAACGGGAACCCGGTTTTGACACCGAGCGTCTCGACAGCGATCGAGCCGAAGAAGATGAACGGGACAATCCAGCGGGCGTGACGGACGCCGTCCGCAATCACCCAACCGCCGATGGCCCCAGCGAGCCATAAGAACACCGGGTTCGCCCATTCGAGCCAACTCGGCAACAAATCAAAGCCAACGAGGACGACCCCGATGACATACCAAACTAAAAACCATTTCCAAATCCATGGATACACTTTCATTTCATCACCTCTATTACCATTCTAGAGAGGTTTGTGACATCCGTCTAATAAATGCATGCAAAAAAAGAGCCCCTTGAGAGGGACCCATCAATTCGCCATCCGTTTTCGTTTCTTGACGAACGAGAAGGCGATGAATAAGACGTAGAACGTGACGGCGATGAACCAGAACGACGGCCATTCTTTCCACCGGGCGAAAATCATGTACGTCAAGTAGATGAGACTGACTGTGATGATGAACGAATGGCGCGGGAGCGGCACATCTTTGAAACTCGGGATGCGCACGCGGCTGACCATGAGCAGGGCGAGACCCGTGAAAAAGATTGGGGTGAGCAGTTCATTGATCTGGTCCCCGAACGTCGTCACGACGGCGAGCAGTCCGCCGGCCGCGGTGATCGGGACGCCTGAGAAGTAGCTGGCCGTGACGTTCGTCGCCGATAAGTTGAAGCGGGCCAAGCGGTAAGCGCCGAACAACGGGAATAGGGCGGCGAAGAAGAGGCCGTAATTGCCGTAATCGATAAAGAACGTGTAGTAGGCGAGTAACGCCGGGGCGACCCCGAACGTGACGACATCGGCGAGCGAGTCGAGTTCTTTCCCGAAGTCACCGGCCACTCCGAGCATACGGGCCAGCCGTCCGTCGAGACTGTCGAGCATCATGGCGATGATAATCAGTAACGTCGCGTTCGAAAAGTCGCCGCGCGCCGCGTAGACGATGGCCAAGACGCCACAGAACAAGTTGCCGAACGTAAATGAGTTAGGAATCCACGAGCGGATTCGTTCTTTCCACATAGGTATTGCCTCCATCTTTGTTATTGAGTGAACCAGCGACCGTCCGTGAATCCGAGCAAGTCAGCCGGAGCGAGTTCGAGTTGATAGCCGCGTTTTCCGGCCGAGATGATAATCGTGTCTTTTCGTTTGGCGCTGTCGTGAAGAAACACAGGGAATCGTTTCTTCGCACCGATCGGCGAGACCCCGCCCCGGATGTACCCGGTCAGCGCCTCGAGTTCCTTCATCGGTACGGGCGACGCCTTTTTGGCACCCCAGGCTTTTGCGGCCGCTTTTAAGTCGATATCGAGCTCTCCTGAAATCAAAAAGAAGGCGAATCGGCGTTGCTCGTTCTCGAGACAAATCGTTTTATACAGTTGGTCGAGCGGTTTACCGAGTGATGCGGCGACATGCTTGGCCGAGACGTCGGACTCGTCCACTTCATATGTGTGATACGTGAACGGGACGTTCCGTTGTTTCAGTTGTCTTGCGGCGTTTGTCAGTTGCATCAGTCCCACCCTTTCGTTGAACGACTCTTTTAAGAATAGCAAATAGTGGTAGCGTCGGGCAATCGAACTCGGAAAGTTTTCATGACAAGAAGGAAACAGAAACCACGATAGAGAAATGAATAGTGATTCATTTTATCATGAAGGGGGAAATCAGGATGGAAACGATTCAACTGGAACAGCGGAACGGGGTCGGCTGGCTGAAATGGGACCGGCCGGAAAAATTGAACGCATTAAATGAGACGTTGCTTCGTGAGGCGAGGGAAGCGATGGAGCAGCTCGTGGCGGATGAGGCCGTCCACGTCATCGTGCTCGTCGGGCAAGGGCGTGCCTTCTCATCGGGACAGGACTTGACGATTGAGAGTGACGCCGACTATGGAGTGTATTTAGAAGAGGTGTATCATCCGCTCGTGCGGGCGCTTGCCGACTGTCCGAAACCAATCATTGCCGGCATTCATGGGGTCGTCGCGGGGGCGGGTCTCAGTCTGGCGCTCGCCGCGGACGTCCGGCTCGTCGCAAGGTCGACGAAGTTCAGTTCGGCGTTCATCAAAATCGGTCTCGTCGCAGACGCCGGGGGACCGTACCATTTGCGACGCTTGATGCGGCCAGATCTCGCGCTCGCTTGGATGTGGAGCGGCAGCACGATTGACGCCAAACAGGCCGAGACGTTCGGTCTCGTTACGGAGCTCGTCGAGGATGAGGCGTACTTGGAACGGTTGACGACATACGCCGAGACGCTCGCAGCCAAGTCACCGACGGCGGTGCAAGGCATGAAGGCGTTGTTCCGGGCCGATTCGTTCGAGGACGGGCTCGAGCAAGAGATTATCTGGCAACGGAAATGTGGGCAGACGGACGTTCATCGCCAGGCGATGCAGGCGTTCTTAAATCGATAATCGATAAAAAAAGAAGCGGTCACAGCGACCGCTTCTTTTTGATTGGTTATGAAGTTGGCTTCGGTTCGAACTGGAAGCCTTTTTGTTGCCACGTCCCGTATTTCCAGCGCCGGAAGGCGAAGAAACCGCGGAACCACTCGTCGAGTGAGAAGGCGAGCCAAATCCCGAGGACGCCGAGCCCCATCTGGAGACCGAACAAATAACTGAAGACGACGGCGACGCCCCACATCGAGGCGATTCCAATCATGACCGGGAAGCGAACGTCGCCGACCGACTTGAGCGAGCCCATCAAGACGATGTTCATGGCACGACCTGGCTCAAGGATGAGCGTCGCCCATAAAATCGGTACGCCGACGGCGATGATGTCCGGGTTCGACGTGAACAGGCCGAGCAACGACTTACCGAAGACGGCGAGTCCGAGTGAGGCCACGAGTGATGCGAACATGGCGAGCTTCAACGTCTTGACGGCGCGGGTATACGCCTCTTTAAACCGTTTCCCGCCGATGTCACGGGCAATCAACAGCTGCGTCCCTTGCGCGACGGCGACCGTGAACAAGAAGGCGAGCATCGACAGGTTCATGACGTAGACGCGGGCGGCGAGGGACGCCTCACCCATCGTGGCGATGAAACCGGTGATGATGATTTGCGAGAACTGATACGACAAGTTCTCTCCGGCCGATGGTACCCCGATTTGGAGCAAGGCACGGATATCATCGCGTTGCGGCTTAATCAATTCTTTGAGCGGGAAGCGGAGCATGAGTCGCTTCTTGACGATCCAGAACAAGAGTACCATCGCCGAGAAACGGGCGATGACGATGGCCCAGGCGACACCGGCGACACCTGTCACCGGGAGGCCGAACCAACCCATGACGGCAATCATGGCTCCGATGGCCGTGATGATATCGATGAGAAGCGTCGCGAGCATCGCATGTTTCGTCATCCCGTGACTCCGGAGGACGGAACTGAGCGCCATGATGAGCGCCTCGGTGAAGAGCGACAACCCGACGATTTGTAAAAACAAGAGACCGTGGTCGAACAGCTCATCCGATAGACCGAACAGGCGGAGGAACGTCTCACCGAACAAGAACACGACGGCGACCATGATCACGCCGAGCCACATGTTCAAGCTGACGGCAGAACGGGCAAAGTCGCGACTCTTCTTCATCCGATTGGCGCCGATGGCTTGACCGATCAAGATGGTCGCGCCGACCGACGTCACGCTGAAGACGATTAAGAAAACGTTCAAAATTTGGTTGGCGACGCCGACGGCAGAAGCGGCGGCATCGGAGTAATGGGCCAGCATGAGCGTGGCGATAATCCCGGTCCCCATATGGAGCGCGAGCTCGATGAAGATCGGCCACGATATTTTAAATAAACTGAGCTGTTCGGTGTTTTTATTCGGCATGTGTATTCTCCCTTGTTTCTACAATTCTCTCTATGAAATATTTACGTTGTCAAAATCACAAGGGTCATGTTACTCCTTTTGATATGAAAAAGAAAGGGATTTAGCAAATTATTTTCAACAAAAAAAACACCCGCCGAAACGGGTGCAAAACCGAATTTATTTCATTTTCAAAATCGTGGCGCTGAACGGTGCGAGTTCGACTTCAAGTGAGTCTACATCGCGGTCGTGAAGCAAATCGTAAGCGCTTCCCGTATGCCAGAGTGGGTTCAGCTTCGATACCGTCTCTGAGTTATTGAAGTATATCAAATATGTCTCGTCTTTCGTGCAACGCTCAATGATGAGTGCGTTCGACTCGTTATCGACGAGGTTGAAGCGATACGAGCCGGCGTTGGCGAGCACCGGGTGCTCTTTGCGGAGTCGAATCAATTTTTGGATATAGCGGAACAGCTCCCGGTCTTCCTGCGTCTCATCCCACGGCATACAACGACGGCAGCCCGGGTCTTGTTCACCCTCGAGCCCGATTTCATCCCCGTAATAGATACATGGGCTGCCCGTGTACGTGAGCATCGACGTCATGAGCAACTTGAACTTTCCTTTATGTCCTTTCGCTCGTGTAAGGGCACGCGGCGTGTCGTGCGAATCAATCAAGTTGAACGTCACTTCGTTCACGTTCGTCGTGTTCATCATCTCGACGCGCGTCAATTCATCCCGGAACTCGGAAGCGGACGTCCGGTCGAGCGCGAAATAGTTGAGGCTCGCGTTCGTGAACGGGTAGTTCATGACCGCATCGAACTGATCGCCTTGAAGCCACGGCTGCGCGTCATGCCAAATCTCACCGAGGATGTACGCTTCTGGGTTCGCTTGTTTCACGGCTTTCCGGAAGTCGCGCCAGAACGCATGATCGACTTCGTTAGCGACGTCCAAACGCCAGCCGTCGATGCCGAACTCCTCGACCCAATAGCGCGCGACTTCTAATAGATAAGCTTTTAGCGCCGGGTGCTCCGTATTGATTTTCGGCATGTTCTTCTCGAACGCGAACGTATCGTAGTTCGGCTTCGGTGTCGTCTCGATCGGGAAGTCACGAAGGTAGAACCAGTCCCGGTACTCCGACTGTGGTCCGTTCTCGACGACGTCGAGGAACCACGGGTGATTGTA
Source organism: Exiguobacterium chiriqhucha RW-2 (assembly GCF_000416965.1). GTDB lineage: Bacteria > Bacillota > Bacilli > Exiguobacteriales > Exiguobacteriaceae > Exiguobacterium > Exiguobacterium chiriqhucha. The sequence goes on along the minus strand of NZ_ATCL01000017.1, from coordinate 32,076 downwards.
CCCGACGTGGTTGAAGACCGCGTCGAGCATGACTTTAATCCCGTTCTCGTGCAGAAGGTCGACGAGTTGTTTGAACTGTTCCTTCGTTCCGAACTGAGGATCGATTTCCATATAATCGAGCGTATCGTATTTATGGTTCGTCGTCGCCTTGAAGATCGGGCAGAAGTAGATGCCGGTAATGCCGAGGTCGACGATGTGGTCGATATGATCGATGATCCCTTGGAAGTCGCCGCCGAAGAAGTTCGTGATTGTCGGCTCGGTGCTATTCCACGGGAGCGTGCCTTCCGGGTCGAGTGACGAGTCACCGTTCGCGAACCGGTCCGGGAAGATTTGATACCAGACCGTATCTTTCACCCACGACGGGGCATGGAAGATGTCGACCGGGTTGATGAATGGGATGCAGAAATAGTAGCCCGTATCATCGAGCGGCTTATCTTCGAACCAACCTTTTTCCGTATAGACGGCCGTCTCATTACCGTCATGGAGACGGAAGCCGTAACGGAGCCGGCGGAATGGCGGCTTGATGGCGATGAACCAATAGTCGTATTGGTCGTCGTGTCCGATCTTTTCCATCGGTGTCTCGAACGTGCGCCAGAAGCTCGGCTTGTCCGGATCGAAGTTCCACATGGCCGGGTCTTCCGAATGCCAGTCATATGGGTCATTCCAAATTAAGTCAACAGATTGGATATCATTTCTTTTCGTATGGAATCGAATATGTATCGTTTCTCGGTCGTACTTGTACACGAAAGGGGACATGGCGCGATGATAGATAGCTTCTTTAATCAAATGAAATCGTTCCTTTCTCTCTTAGGGTTGTTACCATTTTACACTGTCTGTTCAGAAAAGAAACATCAGTTGTGAAAACGTTTGCTCAAGCAAAGGTTAATAAAGCGTTTACATTTTGTCAATCGTTCGATTCCTTGTTTCATAAGAAAAACACCTACAAAAAGTTCAAAAAGAGATAAATGGGACAACAGCAGGAAAAAATCCTAAAAAAAAGTCTTGTAAAACGCTTACACAACTGTATAATAAAAATTGAGGTGAGGATGCAAACGTTTTCACTAACCTACTGATTCTGTAGCGGAGTTGTTTAAAATCAGTAGGCCAGTGCGATTGCGCAAATCTGACCATACTATTCCTTGGGGAGGTTTTTCATCATGAAGATGAAAAAAATGGTAGCAGGACTTTCAACGGCAGTATTCGCTTTCGGTGCACTTGCTGCATGTGGTGGCGGTACGGACAACGGTTCTACTAACGAAGGCGGTTCTTCTAGCGAGAACAAGCCAGAAAAAATCGTAATTTGGGAAGATATTGAAAAGTCGGAAACGACGAAAGAAGTTGCGAAGGCGTTTGAAGAAGAACACGGCGTCGCAGTTGAAGTCGTTGAAGTCCAAATGACGGATCAAAAAGACAAGTTGGCGCTTGATGGCCCAGCTGGTAAAGGTCCTGATATCGTTCTCGTACCACACGACCAAATCGGAACAATCGCTGACCAAGGTCACTTGGCTCCACTTACGGATGAAGGCGCACTTGAAGCGTTCACAGACGCTTCGAAATCGGCTGTCATGTTCGACGGACAAGCTTACGGCTATCCGAAATCAGTTGAAACACCAGTCCTCATGTACAACAAGGATTTGGTATCAGAAGCTCCTACTTCAATGGACGACTTGTACAAGTTGTCTACAGATCTTAAAGACAAAGGCGAGTACGGCTTCCTCGGTCTTTGGGATAACTTCTACTTCGCTCACGGTGTAGTGGCTGGCTTCGGCGGTTACGTCTTCAAAGAAGACGGCGGCGCGCTCGACCCAACTGACATCGGTTTGAACAACGAAGGCGCAGTTGAAGGCTTCGACTACATCGGCAAATGGTACCAAGAAGGCCTCTTCCCTAAAGGGTTGATCGGCGAGTCTGGTGGCCAAGCGATGGACCAACTCTTCACTGAGAAGAAAGCACACACAGTCATGAACGGACCATGGGCCGTAGCTGGTTACCAAGATGCTGGCGTCAACCTTGGAGCGTCTGCATTGCCGACACTTCCAAACGGTGAGCCAATCAAGACGTTCATGGGCGTGAAGACATACGCACTTTCTGCTTACACAGAAAACCAAGAGTGGGCTGAAATGTTCCTCGCAGAACTCACGAACGAAGAGAACGCATTGAAAATGTTCGAAGCGTACAACGAGATTCCACCAGTAGCAGCACTCGAGTCGAATGAGACAATCACGTCGAACGAAGTTGCGAAAGCGGTATTCGATCAAGCGACGAACGCAATCCCAATGCCTAACATTCCTGAAATGGGACAAGTTTGGGAGCCAATGGCACAAGCACTTCAGCTCGTAGCAACTGGCAAGCAAGATGCACAAAAATCAGCTGACGATGCTGTTAAAGTCATCGAGCAACAAATCCAAGCGAACAACCAATAAGGACAAGAAATGATGGGGTACGCCGACTGGCGTTCCCCCTCATTTTCTAGAATTGAGCAAACGCTTGCTCGATTGATTTGCTCAAATTGAAAGGAGAAATTGAGGATGGCTTCAATTGCGAACCCGAAAACGCCGGATCAACGTCCGGACAAACAACCGACCAATCATGCTCGGAACGCTGCATTACTCTCGATCATTCCGGGAGCCGGTCAATTTTATAACAACCAAAAAGCGAAAGCGATCGCTTTCTTTATTGTCATCATGTCTTATTTTGCAGTAAACTACGATCTCTTTTTCAAAGGAGCAGGCGCTGGACCTGGCGACCGTGGCGGCCTTTGGGGATTGATCACGCTTGGCGAAGTGGCAGGACCTCGTAACGACCATTCCATCTTCTTGATGGTAGAAGGTATTGTCGCATTGATCTTACTTTTCTTCGGAATCGCGTTCTACGTCTGGAACATTCGTGACGCTTACCGAGTCGGTCGCATTCGTGATCAGCACCTAAACGTTGCAACGTTCCAAGTGCAACTTCGCAACTTGCGCGACCACGGATTCCCATACCTGATGTTAATTCCGTCGCTCATCTTGCTCGTCTTCACCGTTATTCTTCCATTGATTTTCACATTCTTGATCGCCTTCACGAACTATCGCTACAACAACGCACCACCGGCGAAACTCGTGGAATGGGTCGGATTTGAGAACTTCACACGAATCTTTGAAATTGATATTTTCCGTGACACGTTCGTCGGCGTTCTTGGTTGGACGCTCGTCTGGACAGTCGCTTCGACGGTCGGTGTCATCGCCATCGGGATCTTCCTTGCAGTCCTCTTGAACCAAGAAGGTCTTCGTTTCCGTCGCTTGTTCCGCTCAATCTTGATTTTGTCATGGGCCGTACCGGCGTTCATCACGATCTTGATTTTCCGTTCGATGTTCAACGAATCGTTCGGGGTATTCAATACGACGATTCTTCCGGCGTTCGGACTTGATCCGATCAACTGGATGACCGATCCGACGGCGACACGCAGTGCGCTCATCTTGATTCAATGGTGGCTCGGCTTCCCGTTCATCATGACGCTCATGACTGGGGTGCTTCAATCCATCCCGGGTGACTTATATGAAGCGGCGACGATTGACGGTGCGACCATCTTTGATAAGTTCCGTTTAATCACATTGCCGATGCTCTTGTTCGCAACAGCACCGATTCTCATCACGCAGTTCACGTTCAACTTCAACAACTTCAACATCATCTATCTCTTTAACGGTGGTGGACCGGCTGTTCCGGGCCAAACTGCCGGCGGTACCGATATCTTGATTTCATGGATTTACAAATTGTCGCTCGGAGCCAACCCGCAATACGGACTTGCGGCTGCGATTACGCTCATCTTGTCATTCTTCATCATGACACTTGCCGTCATCCAGTTCCGTCGGACAAAATCTTTCAAAGACGAGGATATGATCTGATATGAAAAAACAAAAACGAATCAATTTGGCGTTCTCTTATGTCATCTTGACGCTTGCGTCGATCATCATTCTCTATCCAATGCTTTGGGTGGTCGGGACGTCATTCAACCCGGGTCGTACGATCACATCGACCATCATTCCGTCGAACCCGACATTTATTCACTATAAAAACTTGTTCGATCTATCTATTTCGGATTATAGTTTATGGTATGTGAACACATTAAAAATTGCAGTCATCACAATGTTGCTCTCAGTCGTTTTGGTAACGATTACAGGTTATGTCTTCTCGCGTTACCGTTTCGTGGGACGGAAGAACTCGCTCGTCATGTTCCTCGTCTTACAGATGGTCCCGCAATTCGTTGCCATCATCGCCATCTACGTGCTCTTGAACATGCTCAACCTTCTTGATACGCACACAGCCCTTATTTTGCTGTATGCCGGAGGCGCAATCCCGATGAACACGTACTTGGCAAAAGGTTATTTCGATACGATTCCGAAAGAGCTCGATGAAGCTGCTCGGATGGATGGTGCCGGTCACCTTCGTATCTTCTGGCAAATCATTTTGCCGCTCGCGAAGCCAATCGTCGCAACGATCGCCTTGTTCAACTTCATGGGCCCGTTCAACGACTTCATCTTGGCATCGCTCGTCCTTCGTTCACCAGAGAAACAGACGCTCGCGGTTGGTCTTTACAACATGATCTCTCGACAGTTCGACAACAACTTCACGTTGTTCGCGGCAGGCGCCGTCCTTTCGGCCCTTCCAATCGTCCTCTTGTTCTTCATGTTCCAACGCTACTTTGTCTCGGGTCTCACTGCCGGTGGTACGAAAGGATAATACTCACTTAAGGGGGAAGCGATATGAGGCGAGGCGTCGTGCTCGTTCTTCTGTCGCTTCTTTTGTTTCCAACAATCGTCGGAGCGAAAGAAGCAGCATCATGGGAACAGGAACGCATGTACTTTATCATGGTCGACCGATTTGTTGACGGGAATCCGGACAACAACGCGCAGGTCGACAAAGATGACCCGAAAGCCTTTCACGGGGGCGATATCCGCGGCGTGATTGAAAAGCTCGATTATATCGAGTCGCTCGGGTTCACGTCCGTCTGGCTGACACCGGTGTTTGAGAACATGCCGGACGGTTATCACGGATATTGGATTAAAGACTTTTATAACATCGATCCCCAATTTGGGACGAAAGAAGATTTGCAAGAACTCGTCGACGAGGCCCATAAACGGGACATGAAAGTCATCCTCGACTTCGTCGTCAACCACGTCGGTCCGAAACATCCATGGGTCGAAGAACGACCGGACTGGTTCCATGACGAGTTGCCGATCGTGCTTTGGAACGATCAAGAACAAGTCGAGACGCACTGGCTGTTCGACTTGCCGGACTTCAAAACGGAAGACCCGGAAGTGAAAGACTACTTACTCGATGCGGCCACGTATTGGATTGAAGAGACCGGCATTGACGGCTATCGTCTCGATACGGTACGTCACGTCGACAAACCGTTTTGGGAAGACTTCGTTAAAGCGGTCCGGGCCGTCGACCCCGACTTTTATCTGTTGGCCGAAGTGTTCGACCCGGATCCACAGTACGTCGCGGAATATGATGACCTAGGCTTCAACAGCATCACGAACTTCACGTTTTACGACCGCGTCTCGAAGACGATGACGCAAAAGTCGGCGAGTGTGGACGAAATCGACGTGGCCGCGAGCTACGCCGAGACGTTCTTCAACGACCCGAACCAAATGGCGACGTTCCTCGATAACCACGACGTAGAACGATTCATGCACGTCGCGGAACTCGGCGGGGCCGAGTCGGCCGAGCGTCGCCTACGCCTCGGATTGTTCGCTCTTTATGCGTCTCCAGGCATGCCGATCGTCTTCCAAGGGACGGAGAACGCACAAAAGGGCGGAGCCGATCCGGCGAACCGGGCCATGACCGATTTCCCTGGAAATGAAGAGCTCCATGAATACGTCACGATGATGAACCGGATGCGAGAGGAATATCCCGTCTTCGCGACCGGCGAACAACGCATGATCGCCTCGAAAGACGGCATGGCCGTGTTCGAGCGTCGTGACGGCGACGATGTCGCTTTGTACGCTATCAATATGAACGCCGAGGACCGAGAGATTGAATTCGAGGTAAGCGAAGTCGGGGAAGATACACGCCTTCGTGGTCTCTTGTTCTCACAACTTGTCACCGACAAACGTGGCACGTTCACCATCAAGCTCGCAGGAGAAAGCGCGAACGCCTACATCGTCGAAGAATCGGAAGTGAACATGTGGACGATCGGTCTACTTGTCATCGCCATCCCGATTTTCTTGACTGGATTGGTCATGTGGAAGCGTCGCAAGAGCGCGAGCTGACGATACCCTGTGATAGGGAACTTTGAATTAACGGAAGCAAGGGGGAGCATCATGCAAATCACGATTAAAGATGTCGCCAAACACGCCAATGTCGCACCGTCGACCGTGTCTCGCGTCATCGCCAACAGTCCGCGTATCAGTCAGAAAACGAAAGAGCGTGTACGCAGTTCGATGGAAGAACTCGGGTACCATCCGAACATTCACGCGCGAAGTCTCGCCAACCGCTCGACACAGTCGATTGGTCTCGTCATGCCGAGCGCAGCGACGAAAACGCTTCAAAATCCATTTTTCCCTGAAGTATTGCGTGGAATCAGTACGAAAGCCCACCAAAACGGTTACTCGCTTTACATGACGACGGGCGTGACCGAAGAAGAGGTCTTGTCGGGGGTCATCGAGATGGTCCAAGGCCGTCGCGTTGACGGCGTCATCGTCTTGTACTCACGTGAAGACGACAAAGTCGTTCAATACTTACGTCAGACAAAATTCCCGTTCGTCGTCGTCGGGAAGCCGTTTGGAGATGCCTCCTCGATTACGTACGTCGACACGGACAACTATTTGGCCGGGCGTGAAGTAACGAAACATTTATACAACCTCGGCCATCGTTGCATCGCCTTTATCGGGGGATCCGATAAACTCGCCGTCACACAAGATCGTCGCAACGGGTACGCGACAGCGTTGATGGAGGCGGGCATCCCGGTTCGGGAAGACTATATCGCTCGTGCCGAGTTCATGACGAAGGGCGGGGCCAAAGCCGTGCGGGAGTTGCTCCAGTTAGAGGAACCACCGACAGCCGTCGTCGTCAGTGACGATATGATGGCGCTCGGCGTCATCAGCACGCTCAGTGAGATGGGGCTTAAGATACCTGAGGACGTCGCCGTCGTCAGTTTCAACAACGTCTACATCGCCGAACATTCGAATCCGCCGCTCACTTCGGTCGAAATCAACATCTTCGGCCTCGGTTTCGAGGCAACGAACTGTCTGATTGAACAGATTGGAGACAGCGCGCCACCTTACGGGAAACGCGTCATCGTTCCGCATTATTTGGTCGTTCGTCAGTCATGTGGGCAGAAAAAGAAAACTGAAATCGTTGAATGAGGGCAAACCTTCCGTGTCATGCGGGAGGTTTTTTAATGTTCAATCCGGATGCATATAATAGAAGGGGAATCAATCGGTCAAAAGTCATATCGTTACAAACAGATTACAATCGTGAAAGAAATGCATGAAACGGAGTTGCAAGGGAACATCTACATTACCGGCCGAATGGCAGATCATTACGAATCCGCCCAGCCAATAACCAAAAAAATAAAGAATTTGAAAGGGAGATACAATCATGGATAACAAACGTTATGTAGGCACTTACTATCAGGAGTCAGAGCTTGTGTCAAAAATTGATGAGCTTCGCGCCCAAGGGCATCGCGAAGACGATCTGTACGTCGTTGTGAAAGATAAGTCGAACCTTTCGATGGTTCGCGGCGAAACGGATGCAGAAGTAAAAGAAACGAAAGCGTCATGGCTCGATCGTTTCTTCGGAGTAGCAGACGGCGGAGACGAAGTACGTCACACGTTCGATAAACTTGGCTTCTCAGAAGAAGAGACGGCGCGTCATCACCAAGATATCGAAAACGGCGGCATGGTCCTCTTGCTCGACAAGAATGACGGCGTGTTTGACGACGGACGTAACGATACGTTCGAAGGCGGCCGCACATCAGCTGGTTACGGATCAGAAGGTAACGAAGCGGGCAATATGACCGCGCGTGACTTCGGAACAGGGACTGGCGTAACCGGTGCCGGCATCGGTGCAACAGGTGCAGGCGTCAACTCGAACCGCTTCAACGATATGGATGAGGACATCCGTAACCGTACGGACTTGACGGACGAACAGAAACTCGAGTTGCACGAAGAGCGTCTCCTTGTGAACAAGGAACGTGTGCAGACTGGTGAAGTTCGCGTCGAGAAAGATGTCGTCGAACGCGAAGAACGCGTCGATGTCGAAGTCGAGCACGATGAAGTGTATGTCGAACGTCGCCGTGTCGATGGGGACCGTGAAGCGACGGGGCATTCGTTCGATGCGACGACTGACCGCGATGAGATTCGCGTACCGGTCACGGAAGAACGTGTCGATGTGACGAAGAAAGATGTCGTTGCCGAAGAAATCATCGTCGGCAAAGAGAAAGTCAAAGATACGGAAACGGTACGTGAGACGTTGCGTAAAGAAGAAGCGCATATCGAAGGGGAAGACGACCTTCGCCATCGCGATCATGATCTCGATCGCAAACGTCGCGACGAGCGTGACCGCCTGTAATCGATTGACCAAGTACCTCGACAAGGATGGCTCTCTCTGAGGGACCATCCTTTTTTTCGCCAAGTAACCATAGGAGGAATCAATGCCATGAAACATGCGATTATCTCTGAAGTATTTGACCAGCCGGAGGCGCTGCTCAATCGAACGGTCGATTTGAAACGAGAAGGATACGCCGAAGAGGACATGTACGTCCTCGTCAAACGAGCCGACGTCGCGGACGCGGTCCGACGCCAGTCGAAGTTATATGTGCTCGTCACCGACGAACCGGGTACGGTCGCCTCACTCGTCACATCGAGCGAGCGACCGATTGAACGCTGGCTTGGTAGCATGCGGCTCACGAAGGAGCAACAGGATCGCTTCGCTCAGGAAGTCGAGCAGGGACGACTCTTCTTGTACGTCGATGCCGACCGTGGCGACCAATCGCTTGAGGCCGGCCGCCCGAAAATGAAATCAGAACCGGAGACGGAAGAACAGACGCTTGCCTTGCACGAGGAACGCTTGACCGTCGAGAAACAAGCCGTTCAAACGGGCGAGGTCGTCATCAATCGACACGTCGCGGAGACAGTTCAAGAGATTGAAGTCCCGGTCCGCAGGGAACAGGTTCATGTGGAGCGGACACCAGGGTCAGAAGACGTGCTCGAGGACTATGACTTTAATCAGCCCGGCATTCGCACGATTGACGAAGGGGACCATCTCCGGATTCAAGTCATCGAGGAACGGGCGTTCATCGTCAAACGTCCTGTCGTCGTCGAAGAGATTATCGTCCGGAAACAAGTGACCGAAGACGTGAAAACCATGACGGAGACGCTCCGTAAAGAAGAAATTGAAGTGACCGAGGTCGGCCAGGCCGACGTCACGATTCATGACCAGACAACCCGAAAGGATGAGACACGATGAGCAAACGTCGATTTGTAGACACATACCAAGACGAGGCGGCCCTCGTCGCCAAAATCGATCAACTGACCGAGGAAGGCTATGAGGAGAGCGACTTATATGTCGTCGCGAGAGACAAAGATGACGTCTCGCTCGTCAAACGGAACACCGACGCAAAAGTGGAAGCAGCGAGCGCGAACTGGATGCAAAAGTTCGCGGGTGTGGCCGAAGGCGAGCAGGAAGTGAAGCGGGCGTTGCTCGACCTCGGTCTCGCTGACGACGACGTCAACCGCGCGTATGGCGATATTTTAAACGGAGGCTACGCCTTGATTCTCGATGAACCGGACACGGGGTTCAATGACGGAAACAACCCGGCGTTCGAAGGGCACGAAGCGAACGCGGCGTTCGGGCGCGACCAAGACAAGTGACTAGAGCACCTACTGCCTTCTTGAAAAGGTGGTAGGTTTTTTGTTTGCTCCAAAAAGTAAGAAAAAAGTTTATGCAAACGATTGCATTCTCGTGCGAGTCGTGTAAAATGAGAGGTGAGATTGAAATACAGCGCTTTCATAGACAAACGGTTGCATGATTCGATTGTCTAATGACGAGTAGCCTTGTAGAGAAAAAGGAGTGGCAGACAGATGAAACGATTGTTTGCAGTCGACGAATGGAAAGTAACGGAAAAAGGCCTACATCCGGAAGAAAATCGCCTGGCGGAATCAATTACCTCGCTCGGGAATGGACATATGGGGATGCGTGGCAACTTTGAAGAAGAGTATTCAAACGATACACATCAAGGCTTTTACGTGGCCGGTGTTTATTACCCAGATAAGACACGTGTCGGTTGGTGGAAGAACGGTTATCCGGAATACTTCGCAAAAGTATTGAACGCGACGAACGTCGTTGGGCTTCGTGTCGCCATCAACGGGACGCCGGTCGACTTGGCGAAGTGGGAAGTGAAAGACTTTACGCGTGAACTTGATATGCAGCGCGGTGTCTTGACGCGGACGTTCACGCTCGTGAACGGGACGGAAGAGACGAACGTCGAAGTCGTCCGGTTCTTCTCAATCGTCGACAAAGAGATTTTGGCGATCCGTTACAACGTCACTCCGGTCAACTACGAAGCGAAAGTCGAATTCACACCTTTCTTGGACGGCGATGTCGTCAACGAAGACTCGAACTACGATGAGAAGTTCTGGTTGCCGGTCGAACACGGCGTCGAAGAGCGTTTCGGTTTCGTGACAACGAAAACGAAGAAGCTCGACTGGCACGTCACGGCATCGATGATTGCTGACGTCGAGGGGGCACGTTGCGAAGTGCTCGAAGCGACGGACCTTTACGTCGCCAACAAGTTCACGGTCACGGCACCAGCTGGTGAGACGGCGACGGCGTACAAGTACGTCTCGGTCGTCACGAACCGTGATTATGAAGTCGAGGCGTTACAATCGGAAGGGATGCAACGTGTCGAGATGGCGTTCGAAAAAGGCTTCGAAACGCTTCTCGCCGAGCAGACGGAAGCATGGCTCGCTCGTTGGGAAGACGCGGACGTCCGCATCGACGGCGACGCTGAAGCGCAGCAAGGTATCCGCTTCAACATTTTCAACATGTATCAGACGTATACGGGCGAGGACTCGCGCCTCAACATCGGACCGAAAGGGTTCACCGGCGAGAAATACGGCGGCGCCACATACTGGGACACGGAAGCGTATTGCCTCCACTTCTACTTGGCGACGACGAAACCGGAAGTATCGTGGAACTTGCTCAAATATCGTCACAACCAATTGCCGCAAGCAAAAGAGAACTCGGTCAAGAACGTCGGCATGGAAGGCGCCCTCTATCCGATGGTGACGATGAACGGGGAAGAGTGCCACAACGAGTGGGAAATCACGCATGAAGAGATTCACCGGAACGGTGCGATCGCCCACGCCATCTTCAACTATACGAACTTCACGGGCGACAAGTCATACCTAGGTCAATACGGACTTGAAGTATTGGTCGAGATCTCGCGTTACTGGGCGAGCCGCGTCAACTTTGTCCCGCACAAAGACGTGTATATGATTCTAGGCGTCACAGGTCCGAACGAATACGACAACAACGTCAACAACAACTGGTATACGAACTTGATTGCCGCTTGGACGCTCGAGTACACGCAAGAAGTGTACAACTATTTGAAAGAAGCAGAGCCGGCGCGCCTTGAAGAACTTGTCGCGACGCTCGGTCTTTCAGACGAAGAACTCGCGAAGTGGAACGATATCCAAACGAAGATGTACTACCCGAAAGATGACCTCGTCCCAGACGTGTTCATGCAACAGGACGGCTTCATGGATAAAGAACAGATTTTGGTGAAAGACCTCGATCCGAAACATTTGCCGCTCAACCAAAACTGGTCGTGGGACCGTATCCTCCGCTCGAACTTCATCAAGCAGGCGGATGTGCTACAAGGACTGTATACGTTCAGCGATCGCTTCACGGTCGAACAGAAGCGGGCCAACTTCGACTTCTATGAGCCGCGTACGGTCCATGAGTCGAGCTTGTCGCCTTGCGTCTACTCGATTATAGCAGCCGAAGTCGGCTATGAAGACAAGGCGGTCGAGTTGTACCAACGTTCGGCACGACTCGATCTCGATAACTATAACAACGACACGGAAGACGGGCTTCACATCACGTCGATGGTCGGCTCATGGATGTCGATCGTTCACGGTTTCGCAGGTATGCGCGCCCTTGAGTCGGAGCTCACATTCAGCCCGATGATTCCTAAAGGCTGGAACGGGTACTCGTTCAACATGCTCTGGCGCGGTCATCACTTGACGGTCACGTCGACGCGTGAACAAGTGACGATCAAACAGACAGGTGGCACGGACGTGTCCATCCGCGTATACGGAAACATCGTCACGGTCCCGGCAAACGATGCCGTGACAATCGAGACGGTGAAAGCGTGACCAAACGCATCAGTTCAACAAGTCGGCCTCGGCCGGCTTGTTTTTTTATGAAGAGCGTGGACACATCCCATTATTTTTATGGTAGGCAGCACTAGAAAACTATGTTATCTTGATTCTTAGCCATTTTTGAAAGGGGAGACAAAACTTGACGGAAGCCGTTAAAGAACACGCTCGCATCGGAATCGTTTCGATTATCGGGGGAGTGTTCGTTGCATTATCCATGACATTATTTTTAATCCCGGCGGGGGTATACTCGACCGGATTTACGGGGCTCGCCCAAATTTTTACGCAACTGTTTGCGGGGACACCGTTTGAGCTCGGGGAAGGGATTTGGTTCTTCGTCTTGAACGTACCGCTGTTGATCGTCAGTTATTTCATGCTCGGCAAGAACATGATGATTCATACATTGATCAGCGTCGCGGCAGTCACCGTGTTCATTCGCGTGCTTCCGCAGTCGTCAATCATTTCGGACGACCCGCTTTTGAACGCTGTGTTCGGTGGGGTTTTGCTCGCCATCGGTTCGGGGATTACGATTCGTTTCGGTGCCTCGACCGGCGGATTCGATATCGTCGCCCTGATCTTAGCGAAGTTCACGAACAACTCGGTCGGCGTCTATCTGTTCCTCATGAACATGATGATCGCGCTTTGGGCCGGTGCGTTGTTCGGTTGGCAGACCGCGCTTTATACGATCGTCTTCTTATATGTGACGTCGAAAGTCATCGATGAGATTTATACGAATACGCAGCGCCAGACGCTCTTCATCGTCACGAGTCATCCGGACGAAGTGACGAAGGAGTTGCACCAGCACGTCTTCCGCGGCATCACGCTCATGCCGGCGATCGGCACATACTCGAAAGTCGAGAAAGCGACGCTCATGATGGTCGCTCAACGACACGAAGTGCGTGAAATCACACGCATCTGTAAAGACGCCGATCCAAGCGTCTTCATCAATATGGTCCCGACTGAAGATGTCGAAGGTGCGTTCCGACGCTAAAATAAACCCCCGCTGAACGCTCAGCGGGGGTTATTGTATAGGTAGAGATAAAACGAGTGTGAGGGGGACGTGTGATGATTGGAGTCAGTATTGCGACGAAATGGGAGTATGAAGCGACATTGGAGTATTATGACGTTAGCGTGGATGAACGGTTCAGTTACCCGTATGGCGAGTATTTCAAGAGGACGCTTGATGATGTCGAACTCGTTTTCTACAGCACCGGTGTGCGGAAAGCGAACGGGGTCGGTGCCAATCAATATATGATGTCTCGCTTCAATTTAATGAAAGTGATTGTGGCTGGCACGTGCGCCGGAATCGACGATACGTTCAACCAGTTGGATATCCTCATCCCTCATCGCGCTGTTCAATACGATTGCACGGTCAAAGAAGTAGAGCCGCTGATCAAGCAATCGTTCATCGTCGACATTGAACTAGCGAACTACGGGGACGATTTTTTGACGGGTACCATTGCGACGGCCGATCGGGCGGTCGTGATGTGGAACGACTACCTGGAACTGAAAGGACACGACATCACCATCGCGGATACGGAAGCAGGCGCCATCGCGTATATCTGCAAGAAAAATGACGTCGAATGCATCGTCATCAAAGGAATCTCAGACTTCCCGACGGATGAACGTGACGCGGATCCGTATGAATCGAACGTGGAACAAATCAATGTGTACATCGCGAACACCCCGAAAGTGATGACCAAGATTTTTGACGACTATTTGTGGCGCTTTATTTGACCATGGTTAGAATCGAACGCAAAAAACACCGACTGCATGAACAGTCGGTGTGTGGATTATGCTTTGATGCCAAGTTTTTCTTCGAGGTAGATGGCGATGCCGTCTTCCATATTTGAAGCGGTCACTTCATCCGCGACGGCTTTCAACTGGCTGATGGCATTGGCCATCGCGACGCCGGTGCCGACGTAGTCGAGCATCTCGAGGTCGTTTTCCTCGTCGCCGAACGCGATGATGTTTTTGCGGTTGATACCGAGATGTTTCGATACTTCGCGCAACCCGAGCGCTTTCGACGTGTTCTGGCTCATGACCTCGATCATGTGCTCTGGCATGCGCCATTGGCGGTTCAAGACGGCCTCGGCGTGGACTTTATTCAAACGAGCGCGGACGTTGTCGACGTGCTCTTTCGTCGCGTGGATGAGGAGCGATGTCGGTTCTTCCTGCAAGTGTTTGAGCAAGTTGCCCGACGTGACGCTGAGCGCGCGCTCGGCGTACGGGCTGTAAAACTCTTGCGGATCTTTATGGAAATAGACGTGGTCGGTCACTTCGACGACGATGTTGTGCGCTTTCGTTTCCGATACTTCCTCGATAATTTCGTGCGCCGTCTTGAGGGGAATCGGCCGGTGCGTCACTGCGTATGACGGATCTTTCGGGTGATGGACGAGCGCGCCGTTGAAGTTGATGAGCGGTGTCGTCAAGCCGAGCTCTTCGTAATACATGATCGAGTGGCGTTGTGGGCGACCGGTCGCGATCATCACTTCATGACCCGCCTCACGGGCTGCTTGAAGCGCGCGCACGTTGCGCTCACTGATCGTCTTGTCGTCGCGCAACAACGTTCCATCCAAATCGACTGCGATTAAATAACGTGACATAGGGTTTCCTCTTTTCTACGAGTTGCTTATTTCTCAAACCGTACCATATTTCCCGTTTCGACGGAAAGAATATACAATCGAGGTCGCACATTTTACGGTAACAATGCTATACTAAGGACGTATGAATTTTTCATGAATCATCTGTGAGATGGAGGGGACTATCGATGCGTTACTTAGTCACATTGTTCTGGGCGATCTTGCTTTCGAATACAGCAATTTTTATCATTTCTGCTGTCGATGGCGTGACGTTCAACGCGATGCTCGCGACATTCTTTGGCGTCGTCATCACGATCTTTATTGTACTCTTGGACACGCTTAACCAAGATATGGGGATTAGCGACGTCGCACAAGAGAAGTAAGACGTCTACAACCAAGCTGGCTCATATCCGAGTCAGTTCTTTTTATATTATTAGGAGGAATCGAATATGAAAAACAATGCCAAACGGGCGAACTTCATCACGTTCGCCATCATCGGAGTCATCATCGTCATCGGTCTCGGCTTGTTGTTCTTCTTGAACAACGCGAACGAGGAGACGGGCGTCAACGCCGTCACACCTGACGAGCTCGAGACGAAGATTTCAGAAGAAGAGGAAGTCGTCGTCTACTTCTGGCAGACAGGTTGCGAATACTGTGAGCAAGTCAAACCATACGTCGAGCCACTCATCGAAGAGAATGACGCCGTCTCCATCAACTTGGCCGACCACAACGTCTGGACGACTTATGGCATCAACGGGACACCGACGATGATTCGTTTCCAAGATGGAAAAGAAGTCGGACGTGTTGAAGGAGCGGTCTCTGAGCAACAGTATGAAACGTTCTTTAAAAACGAGGAGGGCACACAGTGATCAAAAGCCGCTTATATCAGACTTTGTTTGAATTGAACGCGACCCCGGTCATTGCCAAGCGACTCCGTGCCTTCGCTGAATCGTCAGCGAGCCGGGCCTTCATCCCGTCGTTTGCGAAAACGTATCAAATCAACGTTGATGAAGCGGCGGAACCGATCGAGGCTTATCCGAGCCTGCACGCCTTTTTCACACGTCATTTGAAAGACGGGGTCCGGCCGATTGACGCCAACCCGAACTCGGTCGTCTCACCATGCGACGGCAAACTATCCATCGTGGCCGATATTACGGACGACAGCCGCTTCGAGGTCAAGGGTCAGTCGTACACGCTCGCCGAACTGCTCGGATCGCAACAAGAAGCAAGACGTTACGCCGGCGGTACGGTCTGTGTCCTTTATTTGAGCCCGCGTGACTATCACCGCGTCCACGTCCCGCTCGCCGGGCGGGTGCTCAGTCATTATGAACTCGGTGACCGTTCGGCACCGGTGAATGACATCGGGTTGACGGAGACGGTTCGTCCGCTCTCACGCAACTATCGTCGCGTCACACGCTTCGAGACGGCCGTTGGAGTATACGAGCACATCATGGTCGGGGCGTTGAACGTCAATACGATCGAATGGACGCTTGAAGGCGAACACGCGGGCAAAGGCGACGAGGTCGGTTATTTCTCATTCGGCTCGACCGTCATCCTTTGTTTTGAGAAAGGCCGCGTCACCATCGACCCAGCCAAAATCGGCCCGGTTCGACTCGGAGAAGGCATCGGGACGATGCAAAACGGTTGATTTTTTAAAACTTTTTCAGGCCGACCGAACGATACACTAGTCGTTTGGTCGGTTTTCGTTTACCATAGAAGGGATATCACTACATGTATAGTAGTTGAATCGCTTTAGCTAATTGGAGGAATTTAACCGTGTTTAATCGACTTTATCCGAAACAGTTCGTCGCGTCAGTATTTGACATCGACCTTGAAGAATTGAAAGACCGTGGGGTACGTGTAATTTTGACGGACCTTGATAATACACTCGTGGCCTGGGACGTCCCGCACGCACCAGAGCTTCTTTTGCTATGGCTTGAAAAAGTGAAGTCACACGGCCTCGATGTCATCGTCGTCTCGAATAATAACGAGAACCGCGTACGTACGTTCACGGAACCGCTCGGCCTTCACTATGTGGCACGTGCGAAAAAGCCGTTACCGTCTGGATTCAAACAGGCGCTCGCAAAATATGGCTATTCGACGAAAGAAGCCATCTTCTTAGGCGATCAATTGTTCACGGACGTACTCGGTGCCAACATGGCCGGGATTCACGTCATCCACGTGCAACCGGTCGTCAAGACGGACGGACTCGTCACGAAGTTCAATCGCATGCTTGAAAAAGTCGTGTTCGCCCATATGAAACGTCGCGGAAAGTACGTGTTGATCACGAAAAAAGTTGAGGAACTCGCCGTCGATGCGAAGCGCGCCAAAGTGGCCGTCGCTGAGAAAATCGGTGAAGCGATGCACTCACGTTCCGAAGATTCACATAAAAAAGATGAATAAGGACCTCGAACGCACAGGAAGAAGGAGGCTGTCCATGTACGGCGCGTAAGGCGTCGGAATTAACGCTTCAGGAGTAGCGGCGAGGCGCTACAGTGAATGAAGAAGAGGCAACTTAAATGACAGCAGACAACATTATGGAAGAAACAACACGTTATTGCGCCGGTTGCGGTGTCGCTATTCAAACGGAAGACCCGACCGGTGCCGGTTATGCACCAAAATCGGCACTCGATCGCGAGATCGTCATTTGCCAACGTTGCTTCAAATTGAAGCACTACAATCAAATTCAAGACGTCGAATTGACAGATGACGACTTCTTGCGCATCTTGAACGGCATCAGCTCCAAAGAAGCGCTCGTCATTAAAATCGTCGATATTTTCGACTTCAACGGCAGCTGGTTGCCAGGGCTACAACGCTCAGTCGGCACGAACCCCGTCCTCTTGGTCGGGAACAAAGTCGACTTATTACCGAAGTCGGTCAACCCGAACCGGATGGCCAACTGGATGAAGTCTGAAGCGAAAGAACTCGGCTTGAACCCGGTCGATGTGCACTTGATCAGTGCCAAAAAAGGGCACGGCATCGACGAGCTCGCAGAGAAAATTGAGTACTATCGTAAAGGCAAGGACGTCTATGTCGTCGGTTGTACGAACGTCGGGAAGTCGACGCTCATCAACCAAATCATCAAGCGCTTCGGAGCAGAAGACGAGGCTATCATCACGGTCAGTCATTTCCCGGGAACGACGCTCGATTTGATTGACGTCCCGCTCGACGATGATGCGAACCTGTACGATACGCCGGGGATTATCAACCGTCATCAAATGGCGCATTATGTCGATGCGAAAGATTTGAAGACGATCACCCCGAAAAAAGAGATTAAGCCGCACGTGTTCCAATTGAACCCGCAGCAGACACTCTTCTTCGGTGGACTCGCCCGGCTCGACTACATGGAAGGCAACAAGCGCTCGTTCGTTGTCTACATGTCGAACGAGTTGAAGACACACCGGACCAAGCTCGACAAAGCAGATGAACTATACGAAAACCATATCGGTAAGATGCTCAATCCGCCGAACGAGAAAACGTTGCAACTATTGCCTCCGCTCGTGCGTCACGAGTTCAGTCTCCGTGACGGCGTCAAGACAGACATCGTCTTCAGCGGACTCGGTTGGGTTGCGATTCACGGAAAAGGTGGACGCATCGCCGCATGGGCACCAAAAGGAGTTGCCGTCACATTGCGTGAGGCGCTCGTATGAGACTGGCCGTCATCGGTCACCCGATTGCTCATTCGCTCTCTCCCGTCCTGCACGAGCAGTGGCTGAGAGCGTCTGGGCTTTTCGGGCGCTATGAGGCGCTCGACGTCACCCCGGACGAAATCGAGGACTTGTTTCAACAGATGCGTGACGGTGTCTGGGACGGATTTAACGTCACAATCCCGTATAAAGAGGCTGTCATCCCGTACCTTGATACACTCGATGTGGCGGCCGAAGCCGCTGGTGCCGTCAACACGGTGTATAAGCGGGACGGGAAGCTGATTGGGACGAACACGGACGGTGCCGGCCTCGTCGCCGCGCTCGACCGCTGGACCGATTGGACGGGCCATGTGCTCGTCATCGGGGCGGGTGGGGCAGCGCGCGGCATCATCAGTGCCTTGCCGACCCGTGACGTCACGGTCACGAATCGAACGATGGAACGGGCGGAGCGTCTCGCGGACGCGTTCGGGATCGAGGCGCAGGCGCTCACAGATGTCGAGATCGCACGGTATGACGTCATCATCCAGACGACATCGGTCGGCATGGACGGCGTCGATTCACCACGATCGTTAAAAGGTTTACGACAAAACACCGTCGTTTGTGATATCATATATCGTCCACTCGTCACACCGTTTTTAAAGGAAGCCGCCAAAGCAGACGCGAAAATCGTCAACGGAACTGCCATGTTCGTCGGACAAGGCGCTTTGGCGTTTGAATATTGGACAGGTGTGAGACCGGATCAACTTGTCGGAATGAAGTTAATTGAACGCTTATTGGAGGAATAAATAGTATGTTATCAGGTAAACAAAAACGCTTTTTACGTGCCGAGGCACACCACCTCTCGCCGATTTATCAAGTCGGAAAAAATGGAGTGAGTGAAGCGATGTGCAAAGACATCAGCGACGCGCTCGAAAAACGTGAGCTCTTGAAAGTTCAAGTGCTTCAAAACTGTACCGATACGCCGAAAGACGTAGCCGGAGAATTGGCTGAAGGCACGAAAGCCGAAGTCGTTCAAGTCATCGGAAAAGTCATCGTCTTGTACAAACAGGCGACTGAGAAAGAAAATCGCCAAATCAAACTCCCATGAGCCGCATCGGCCTGATGGGAGGCACGTTCGACCCGCCACATCTCGGTCATTTATTGATCGCCGAACAGGCGCGCGAACAGTTGGAGCTCGATGAGGTATGGTTTCTGCCGGCGGCGATTCCGCCGCACAAGGCGGGCTTCAGCCCGGCCGAAGACCGAATCGAAATGACCCGGCGGGCGATTGCGGATCAACCTGCGTTCAAACTAAGCTTGATTGAGTTTGAACGTGACGAACCGTCCTATACGGTCGAGACGATGAGACGGTTGCGGGACTTGTTTCCGGACGACACGTTCTTCTTCTTGATTGGGGCGGACTCGCTCGAATCACTCGAGAAGTGGTACGATTACGAGACGCTCGTCACCCTCGTCACGTTCGGGGCTGTCGCGCGTCCGGGCAGCCGCTACCGCATCCCGAAACAGGCAGATGTGCGCACGATCGATATGCCGCAACTCGAGATCTCGTCGACCGATATCCGGGAGCGGATGAGACGGGACAAGTCCATCAAATATCTCGTCCCGCTCGATGTCGAAACTTATATCAAGGAGCGCGACTTGTATGACGTATGAGGAAGCACAATCATTGATTGAGGCGACGTTGCCCGAGAAACGCTACATCCACACGCTCGGTGTCGTCGAAACGGCCGACCGGTTGGCCCGCTTGTACGGGGCTGATGTGGAAGCGGCGCGACTCGCGGCGATGTTGCACGACTATGCGAAATATTTGGATGCCGACATGATGCGGCAAGTCGTGGTCGAGGAGAACCTCGACCCGAGCTTGCTTGCGTTTGATGACGAGCTGTTGCATGCGCCGGTCGGGGCCATCCTGTTAGACCGAGCGTACGACCTTGACCCGGCCGTCGTGTCGGCCATCAAGAACCACACGACCGGAGAACCGGGCATGTCCCGGCTCGACCAGATTTTATTCGTTGCGGACGCAATCGAACCGAATCGGTCGTATCCCGGCGTCGACGTCTTACGTGACCTCGCGGATCGTTCGCTCGAAGCGGCCGTCGTCGCGACGTTGCGCCAGACGATTGCTTATTTATTGAACAAGTCGGTGCGGATTTTCCCACTGACGATTGAGACGTATAACCATTTTGTGAAAACACCCTAGGAGGTACAGTATGACTGTAAAAGAAGAATTAGAATTGATCGTGAAGGCCGCTGACGATAAGCGTGCCGAAGATATCGTCGTCCTCGACATGGAAGGCATCTCACCAGTCGCAGATTATTTCGTCATCTGCCACGGTAACTCAGAGAAGCAAGTCCAAGCGATTGCGCGCGAAATCAAAGACGTGGCCGGCGAGCATGAGCTTCCGCTCCACAAATTCGAAGGCATGGACTCGGCACGTTGGGTGCTCGCTGACCTCGAAAACGTCGTCGTCCATATCTTCCATCGCGATGACCGCGACTACTACAACCTTGAAAAACTGTGGGCAGATGCGCCACAAGTGGAAGTAGAAGTCGGCTAATGGCGTACGAAGGGTTCGCCTACGTCTACGATGAGTTGATGAAAGATGCCCCGTACGAGGACTGGGTCGCCTTCGTGCGCCGCCATGTCAAAGACGGTGCATCGCTTGCTGACGTCGGATGCGGGACGGGCTCGGCGACGATTCGCTTGGCGCAGTATTACGAGACGATCGGACTCGACTTATCTGAGTCGATGCTCGAAGTCGCCCAAGAGAAAGCGCTCGAGGCAGGCATCACGCTTCCGCTCTGGCAACAGGACATGCGGGAGCTTGAATTGCCACATCCGGTCGACGCCGTGACAATCCTCTGTGACTCGCTTTGCTATCTCGAGGATGAGGCCGATGTCATCGACACGTTCGAGGCGGTGTACGAACAATTGAAACCGGGCGGCATGTTCATCTTTGATGTGCATTCGCCAAACAAGATGCAGACGCTTTTCAACCAGAAGACGTATGCCTCGAACGGGGAAGATTGCTCGTATATCTGGTTCGCCGACCCAGGCGAAGCACCGCTCTCGGTCGTTCACGATTTGACGTTCTTTGTCGCCCTTGAGGATGGCACGTATGAGCGTGTCGAAGAGACGCATGAGCAACGGACGTATGAGCCGGGGCAATATATGCAATGGCTCATCGGAGCCGGCTTCCATGTGAAATCGGTCACGGCCGACTTTACGGACCAAGCTCCGGGCCCGAACGCAGAACGAATCTTTTTTGTCGCCCAGAAATAAACGAGACCCCACCGCGGATTTGCGATGGGGTCTTTCGTTTACGCCTCGTGACTGAATTGCCATTGGACACCGAAACGGTCTTCGACCATACCGTACGCTTTGCTCCAGAACGTCTCTTGGAGCGGCATGAGGACACGGCCGCCGTCAGATAGGGCCTCGAATTCACGACGGATGGCGTGGAGGTCATCTGTCACGACGGCGAGCGTGATGTTCTGTCCGAACGTGACCGGACCGTCCGGCATCGCGTCCGAAAACATGAGCGAAGTGCCGTGGACGCTTAGACGGGCATGGAGCACGAGGTCGGCCAGCTCATCCGGTACCGGTTCACCGTCCGGTCCAGGCTGGGCAGCAAACGTCATGATGTCCGGGGCGGGCTCGGCGAAGACGTCGGCATAAAACAGGACGGCGTCGCGACAGTTGCCATTGAAATTGAGATACGGGTTGATCGGCATGAGTGTTCCTCCTCGAATCGTTTCTTTCAGTATGAGACAAACCGATGACGGAAGAATCCGACAAAAGCACGAATTTTCGGACGAGATTGTTGAAACGGTCGCTGAAACGGGAATACGGTAGGTGAGACATTCTTACGAAGGAAGGCGCTCAGAGATGAAACTGACACGAGGACGTCTACTGGAATTCGGGTTCGTGTTGTTCATGGCGGTCATACTCGTCACGTCAATCATCGAAGGAGAGTGGTTTGACGCGAGCGTCGCCGGGGCGGGGATCGTGTCGGGTTTGATTCCGTTCATCCTCGAGAAGACGTTCAAAACCGAGTTCGACGCTAAAATGAAAGTCGCCTATATCTTATTCTTGTTTGCGTCGCAGTACTTGGGGTCGATTGTCGGCTTGTATTCGAACGGTTGGTGGGACACGTTTCTTCACGTGTTGAGCGGCGTCTTCTTGGCGTTTCTCGGCTTCGATTTCTTAAGTCGACTTGATGAGGACATCCGACTTGAGATGCCGAAGCGGTTCGTCTTCGTCTATATCGTCGTCTTCGCGATGGCCGGGGCGGCACTTTGGGAAATGTATGAATTCACATCGGACTTGCTATTGAACACGACGATGCAAGGGAACGGGAACGACGACACGATGGTCGATCTCGTTGCCGGATCACTCGGCGGCATTATCGCAGCCTTGCTCGTGACCGAGATTCACCGGAAAGAACAACACAAGAAACGTAAAAACTGAAAGCGATTGCAAAACGCCCTAGCAGTGCTCGAGCGTTTTATTTGTAATAATTATTATCTTTTAATATCATTAACTTTGTAAGAATAATTATAAAGAGGAGGCAACAATATGGATCAACATCGTCGTCTAACTACTAACCAAGGCGTCCCAATCGGGGATAACGCCAACTCCATCACAGCGGGTCGCCGCGGCCCGACACTTCTCGAAGATTATCAACTCATTGAAAAACTCGCCCACTTTGACCGTGAGCGCGTGCCGGAGCGGGTCGTTCATGCCCGTGGTGCCGGAGCACACGGTGTCTTCAAAGTTAAAAATAGCATGAAACGATATACAAAAGCCAAATTTTTGCAGGAAGAGGGACAAGAGACACCAATCTTCGCTCGCTTCTCAACCGTCATTCATGGTCTTGGCTCACCAGAGACGCTTCGTGACCCACGTGGATTCTCGGTCAAGTTTTACACGGAAGAAGGGAACTATGATTTCGTCGGAAACAACTTACCGGTCTTCTTTATCCGTGACGCCATCAAATTCCCAGACGTGATCCACTCACTCAAACCGGACCCACGGACGAACTTGCAAGACCCAGACCGTTTCTTCGACTTCATGTCGCTCACGCCGGAATCGACGAGCATGCTCATCCACTTGTTCAGCGATGAAGGGATTCCAGCCTCATACCGTCATATGCGCGGTTCATCGGTCCACTCATTCAAATGGGTCAACGAATACGGAAACACGGTGTACATAAAACTCCGTTGGGTCCCAAAACAAGGGGTTAAAAACTTGTCGATGGAAGACGCGGCGAAAGTACAGGCCGAAGACTTCAACCATGCGACACGCGACTTGTTCAACGCCATCGAGGAAGGCGACTTCCCAGAATGGGATCTCTACGTCCAAATCCTCGACCCGGCCGATATGGACAACTTCGACTTCGATCCGCTCGACGCGACAAAAGACTGGTTCGAAGACGTCATCCCGTATCAACTCGTCGGCACGATGACACTCAACAAAAACGTCGACAACTACTTTGCCGAGACGGAATCGGTCGGCTTCAACCCGGGCGTGCTTGTACCTGGGATTCAACCGTCGGAAGACAAAATGCTCCAAGGTCGCTTGTTCTCCTATTCGGATACGCAACGTTACCGTATCGGAGCGAACTACTTGCAGCTCCCAATCAACTGTCCGTTCGCACAAGTATCGAACAATCAGCGTGATGGCGTGATGCCGTTCAAACAACAAACGAGCCCGGTCAACTATGAACCGAACCGCTATGAGGACGCACCGAAACCGGATGCGGCTTATATCGAGACGGAACAACCACTCTCAGGCGTGGCCGGACGTCAAAAAATCGAGAAGACGAACGACTTCGGTCAAGCTGGAGAAGTGTACCGTCGCTACTCGGAAGAAGAGAAGACGGCACTCGTGAACAACTTGGTGGCGCATATTAAAGAAGTTCGCCATGAAAACACGGTGCTCCTCTTGATCTGCAACTTCTACCGGGCCGACCGCGACCTCGGCGCGCGTCTCTCGGAAGCACTTAACGTCGATATCACACCGTTCTTGAGTCAAGTCACAGAATAAACACGCAAGCAGAGTGGGAACAGGCCACTCTGCTTTTTTTGCGTATACTAGAAAGTGGAGGGGATGAGATGAATATACGAAGTGGGGGGTATTTGCTGATTGAACGTACAAAACGAGCAGCTTATATGGACGCGCAACTTATTCCGGAGTCCGTACAATCAGCAAGTGCATGCATTTGTGAGCAACACCCGACGCTCGATGTGCTTTGGGGGACTTCAAAAGAGCGTAAGAAGGCGTATCGAGAACGACTGCGACTTAGCGAAGAAGCGTTCTTTAAGCTCACGGAATGGGTGGAGATTCATCAAGAGAGTGGGGACCTCGGATACCCTCAAACGTTTCAGACGGTTGAACTCGCCAAGAGACTTCGCAATCGTTTCTTCTCTCACATCGAGCTCGACATCATTGAACTCGGTTTGCCTGAGTCTTATGTTGCTGACTTTTTAGCAGAAGGGGACGAAGGAGAGAGTCTTGAGCGTTATGGTGTCGAACGTTTATTGCGACATGGATGCGGCGCGCCAGTAGGGAGACTGCTCGGGTACGAAGTGCTCGGTTATGAGAATGGCATGTTTCATTCGTATCTATGTAATGGGCTAGAACAAGATTTTGCCAAACAGTTCTCGTTCCAGTTGAATAGACACGGATTCATATCGACATTTGAAGAAGCGGAACGCTATTGTACATACAGCAATCAAGAAGACGTGGAGACAGAATCTGTCCTTTGGCTACCGTGGGCGATTTTTGAGGTGGATGTCTGAATAGAAGCTTTCAAAATTGTCCCGATCTTGTGGTTATGCCAAGATAAGAAAAAAGGGGGAAGCTTCATGAATCAAGTCATCGAAACACTATTGAACCACCGCTCTGTTCGCTCGTTCACGGACGAGACGTTGACCGACGAACAAATCCGACTCATCGTCGAGAGTGCTCAGCGCGCCTCGACATCGAGCTTCATCCAAGCCTATTCCATCATCGGGGTGACCGACCCGGAGAAGAAAGCTCGACTGGCTGAAATCGCCGGTAACCAGCAGTACGTCATCGACAACGGTCACTTCTTCGTCTTCTGCGCTGATTTATATCGACATGAGTTGATCGGTGAACTGAGGGAGGCCGAAGTGAATGCGACGCTCGAGACGGACGAGAAGTTGCTTGTCGCGGTCATCGATGTCGCGCTCGCGTCGCAAAATGCCGTCGTGGCCGCCGAATCGATGGGCCTCGGCATTTGCTATATCGGCGGGATTCGCAATGATATGTTCGCTGTGAAGGAACTGCTCGGTCTGCCGGAGCGGGTATTGCCGCTCTTCGGACTTGCCATCGGTGTACCGGAGCACGTCGAAGGTCAAAAGCCGCGTCTCCCGCTCGAACATATTTATCACGAGAACACATACGTCGCAGACGCCGAGCAATTGAAACAAGAACTCGATGCGTACGATGCGACGATTCACGACTACTACGCGGCCCGTGGGTCGAACCAACGAAGCGACACGTGGACCGGACAAATGGGACGGATGTTATCGAAACCGACCCGGCTCGACGTAAAAGACTTCTTGAAGACTCAAGGTTATTCAAAGCAAAATTAAGAACCGCTCAGGCGGTTTTTAATTTGGGGGCGCTGTCTATACAGAAGGGGGCAATCACGATAAAAGGAATCAAACCTTTATTGATTTGTACGTTAATTATTTCCATCATATTGATTGTGTTTACGTCTCTTGAATTTCTAATCTTGAAAATACTCGGTCTACAATATGAATCGTTGTGGAGTCTGCTCCTCTTCTTCCTCGTATACGGACTGTCAGAGATCCCGATTAACTTGTTTCTGTCGGCTTTATTGAAGGCGTTGACGACTCTCAATGTCATCCAATCACATACAGGGATGTTAGCTTTGTTCCTTCACGTCATGAGTACATTCATCATTGTTAATATCATTGACCGATTGATGACGTCTGTGTCGATTTCTCAACTGGGGATCAGTCTGTTCTCGCTTGTCACAGGTCTAGTAGGGTGGTTATCTATTCAACAAGATCCTGATCCTCCAAAACGAGGTTCAAAAGAATTTGAAGCTTACGAAAAAAGATGAGTAGAATTACCGGCGAGACAAATAAAGGAGCGGCTTTTCTCAATCGAGAGAAAACCGCTCCTTTACTTTCAATTTGTCTGAGCATCGAGCCAGGCGTGGTCGATGGCGCCGAATTGCTTGGCGACGATGACCCCATTTTCATCGAGGACGTACGTCGTCGGCATCGCCTGAATCCGATACGCATCCCCGACCATCCCGTTCTCGTCGTAGACGACTTCGAACGCATCTTCATACGGGGCGACGAATGATTCGGCATCAGCGACATCCCGTTCGCTCGTCGTCGTATTGACGGCGACGATGGTCACATCGTCTTGTTCACGGGCAAACTTGGCCATGTCGGGCATCTCGGCCCGACACGGTGGGCACCACGACGCCCAGAAGTTGACGACGACCCGTTCGCCGCGCAACTTACTCAAGTTGAACGTCGTCCCATCCGTCCGCTTCAATTCGAAGTTCGGCGGCACTTGACCAATGTTCAAACCGGTCTGAGACGAACCGGCTTCGAGCCGTGGTGTCTCGTCTGGTAGGCTGGCGTTGATGATGGCGAGCACGACAATGAGACCGAGTCCGTATTGAATGGCCTTCTGGGACGGTCGCGCCACGTAGGCGGCGACGGCGATGAGAAGGAAGAATGGAATGATCCACCACAACTTCAACGTACCGGTGACGATTGACCCGATCAACCAAATCGAAAATGCACCGACCCCCGTCCAGAGCAGCGCTCCGAGCGTCGGTGTCCGCATCCAGCGCCACGTCGCGATAAGCAGTAAGACGATGAGGGCGGCCATATAGAGATGGAGCGGTTGCGATGAAGAAAGCAGCGGGAGCGTCCCATATTTCGGGACGACGAGCGTCATCGCAAACCAAAGGAACAAGGCCGAGAACAACCAATAGCCACGAAGGCTAGGCAAGAGCCGGTAGACGAAAAATGCAATCACACCAGCGGCGATCAGGATTGACCACGTGCCCCCGGTCGCATAAAGGGATAAGGCCAAACTACCCGTCGACGCGAGACCGAGGACGATTGCACTTCCTTTCCACGCGAGGAAACCGGCGAACCATGTGCCGAGGACGACGTCGCGGTCTTTTTCCGATAAGCCGATTTTTTTAAAACCGATGTAGAGAATGAGCAGGCTGGCCATCATAGCCAGTAAATCGAGTCGAACGTTCAATGGACCGATCGCAATCACACAATCCCTCCTAGAGAAAAAGCGCCCAGACGAGTGGGCGCTTTCTTTGTTTGTAGTATAGCATTAGCCGATTTGTTCTGCATTGAGGACAGTCTTCATCGCACCATAGCCACCGAGGATGTTTTGGATATCCTTGTAGCCGAGTGATTGAAGCACGCTCGCGGCCATCCGTGAACGGACGCCTGACGCACAGTGAACGGCAATCGTTTGGTCTGTCGGGAGGCCTTCGTGGTCACGCGCCAACTTACCGAGTAAGATGCGCTCGGCTTTCTCATAGTGGCTCGCGTTCCATTCCGTCGCATTTCGGACGTCGAGGACGAAGACGTCACCTTTTTCAGCTGATTCAATCGCTTGTTCCGCTGTCACGTCCGTGTACGTTTCCGTCAAAAGTTCTTGACCGAGCTCTTCGACTGGGACGATGAAGCGGAGACGGTCGAGACCGATTGATTGAAGATCGGTCTGCACTTGTTCGACGTCTTCCGCGCTCGCGATGAGCGTGATGTCTTTGTCGAAGTTGACGAGCCAGCCGGCCCATGAGACGAATTTCGTGTTGTATGGGATGTTGATGGTACCAGGGACGTGTCCTTTGGCGAATTCTTCCCCTGTACGTGTATCGACGACTTGTGTCTCGTCGACGAGCGTGTCGAGGCGGTCCGTACCGACGACTTCCGGACGAGCGATCATGTTCGTCACTTGAATGCCTTCTTTGTTTACTTTCTTCATCATTGCGAAGTAGTTCGGCGGTTCTGGTTGATCCGTCGTCAACTCTTTGATGAACGCATCTTGATCAGTCATTTGAAGTGCCCAGTTCGTCGCTTTCTCGTAACCGACTGTCGATGTCGGGATGGCGCCGAGCGCTTTCCCACAGGCACTGCCGGCACCGTGGCCCGGCCAGACTTGAACGAAGTCAGGAAGAGCTTTGAACTTCTTGAGCGAGTTGAACATTTGCTCGGCACCGATGGCTGTCGTTCCTTTTACGCCAGCTGCTTCTTCGAGCAAGTCAGGACGACCGATGTCGCCGACGAAGACGAAGTCGCCTGTGAAGATGCCCATCGGTTGTGTTTGGTTCCGGTCATAGAGTAAGAACGAGATGTGTTCTGGCGTGTGGCCTGGTGTATGCATGACTTCGAGTGTGACGTTACCGACTTTGAACGTGTCGCCATTTTTGACGAGTTTTGAATCGATGTCTTTCGCGAACGCATATTTCCATGACGCGTCACCTTCGTCTGAGAGGTAAGCTGTTGAACCGGTGCGTTTCGCAAGCTCGAGTGAACCTGATACGAAATCGGCGTGGATGTGAGTCTCAGCCGTCGCGACGATTTTCATGCCTTCTTTTTCAGCTTCTTGAAGATAAGGTGTGATGTTACGGGCCGGGTCGATGACGACGGCTTCGCCGGTCATTTGGCAACCGACCATATAAGATGCTTGTGCTAATTTTTGATCATAGAAATAACGTAATAACATGTGTAATACCCCCTAAGAATAGTTGACTGTAAACGACTGTGCTTTTTTTACTGTATATATAGAAGATTGTTAGACCGTTTCACCTGTCCAGCTCATCATGCCGCCATCGACGTTGACGACATCGAAGCCGAGTGAGTCGAGGTAAGCCGAAGCGTTCATGCTTCGTCCGCCTGCCGCACAGATGACGTGAATCGGTTTCGAACGATCGAGCTCATCGACTTTCGCACCGAATTCAGAGAGTGGGACGTTTTTCGCTTGCTTGATGTGGCCACCTGCAAATTCGTCTGTCTCTCGAACATCAATCAAGTTGAGCGTCTCATCAGATTGAAGCAACGTTTCTAGTTCAGTAGTCGAAATGGTTTTCATGAGTGATAAATCTCCTTTGTGATTCAAGAATTTTTGAAGTGAGTTTCTTTCGTTGTTTTTAATATACCCCCTGAGGTATACTGAATGCAAGAAAAAGAATCGGAGGTCGAAAATTGAAGAAAATCATGATGATTGTATCGATTTTAGTGCTAGCGACGGTCGGAATCGTTCTTTTTACGTCAGATGAGAGTGGAATTACAAAAATCGACGTCGAAACACTGCAAAACAGATTGGAAAACGAAGAAATAACCTTGTTAGACGTCCGAGAAGTGGATGAATACGAGGGGGGGCATATTGAAGGAGCGGTGAACGCACCACTTTCATCATTAAATGCAACCGAATTACCTTATCCGAAAGATGAACCGATTTATGTCATCTGCCAGAGCGGAAATCGAAGTGCTCAAGCGGCACAGCTGTTGCAAGAACGTGGCTACACGGAAATTTATGATATCTCAGGCGGCATGATTGCTTGGGAACAACAATAAAACTTACTTATATAGAGGGTAGGGAATTGGAGGAGTTAATATGGAATTTGGATTTATTATCACCATCTTTTTGATCGGCTTTATCGGGTCGTTCATTTCGGGGATGGTCGGGATTGGCGGATCGATTATTAAATATCCGATGCTGTTGTACATTCCACCGCTTCTCGGCTTCGCAGCGTTCAGCGCCCATGAAGTATCGGGGATCAGCGCGATTCAAGTTTTCTTCGCGACAATCGGTGGGATTTACGCATACCGGAAAGGCGGCTACTTGAACAAGCAGCTCATCCTGTATATGGGTGTCGCCGTCTTGATCGGGAGTTTCATCGGCGGCTACGGCTCGACGCTCTTGTCTGAGAACTTGATTAACGTCGTCTACGCCGTGCTCGCGACGATTGCGACAATCATGATGTTCTTACCGAAAAAGAACGTCGAGGACGTCCCGCTCGACCAAGTCACATTCAATAAAGTGATTGCAGCGAGTTCGGCGTTCGTCGTCGGGGTGGCCGCGGGAATCGTCGGGGCGGCAGGCGCGTTCATTTTGATGCCGATTATGCTCGTCGTGCTCCGGATTCCGACGAAGATGGCAATCGCGAGTTCGCTCGCCATCACGTTCATCTCGTCAATCGGCTCGACAGCAGGGAAAATTATCACCGACCAAATTGTGTGGGAACCTGCCGTCATCATGATTATCGCCAGTTTGATCGCCGCACCGCTCGGCGCGAACGTCGGTAAAAACATGAAGACGAAATCACTGCAGATGATTTTAGCGTTACTCATTTTAGCGAGTACAGTAAAAATTTGGATGGATCTCATCGGGTGAGCGAATCACTCGTAATCGGCTACCGAGGCGACTCGGTAGTCTTTTTTTCGTAAACATTGCAATCGGATTGTTAAGTTTGTGTATAGTTGTAAACGTCAATTAGTTGAATTGAGTTCAAGGGAACGTTAAAATATAGCTTATACGTCTAAAAAGAAAATGAATCTTTAACTTGAATTCCATATAAGGAGTGTTTACATGAATCCCATGAATCAATCGAAAGGAAGGATGGACCGCTTCCGCCAGACGGCGCTCGACTCGTTCAAGACACACCGTCTGTTTTGGATGTTCACCATCCTGTTATGGACGAAGTCGCTGATCGCGTATCAGTTCTTCTTCAATATGCCGGCCGAGAACGCGGTCCAGGCATTCATCCTCATCATCAACCCGCTCAGTTTCACGTTGTTCCTGTTCGCTTTCAGCTTCTTCTTTGGGGGGAATAAGCGGAAGTGGGCACTGTACAGTCTGTACCTCGTCTCCTCGCTCATCTTGTTCGCGGATACGACGTACTATCGTGAGTTCACAGACTTCTTGACCGTACCGGTCTTGTTCCAGTCGTCGAACATGGAGACGCTCTCGTCTTCATTCCTGTCGCTTCTCGAATGGAAAGACTTGCTTCTATTAGGGGACCTCGTCGTGCTTCCATTCCTATTATGGAAGATGAACGAGACGAGCCAGGCATCGCAACGCCGCGTCTTAATCACGTTCGGTGCGGCCGCGGCTTTGTTCGGGTTCAACCTCGTCCTCGCCGAAACGGAGCGTCCAGAACTGTTGACGCGCTCGTTCGACCGAGAGCTGTTGGTTAAAAACTTAGGAACGTTCAACTTCCACGTCTACGACGCCATGCTCCAAACGAAGACGTCGGCCCAGAAGGCGCTCGCAGACGGTTCTGAACTGGACGAAGTCGAGAACTTCACACGTCAGAACTATGCGGCTCCGGACCCGGAGATGTTCGGGAAGTATAAAGGCAAGAACGTGGTCGTCGTCTCGTTCGAGTCGGCCCAAAACTTCACGCACAACATGAAAGCGTCGAACGG
>NZ_ATCL01000016.1 GCF_000416965.1 Exiguobacterium chiriqhucha RW-2 | reverse complement strand
GGAGGATTAGCTCAGCTGGGAGAGCACCTGCCTTACAAGCAGGGGGTCGGCGGTTCGATCCCGTCATCCTCCACCATTTCAAATTTAAGCACGTATAACGGTCTTGTGGTGTAGGGGTTAACATGCCTGCCTGTCACGCAGGAGATCGCGGGTTCAAATCCCGTCAAGACCGCCATTTACGTTGGGCCGTAGCCAAGTGGTAAGGCATCGGATTTTGATTCCGACATGCGAAGGTTCGATCCCTTCCGGCCCAGCTTATAATTTGAGTCATTAGCTCAGTTGGTAGAGCATCTGACTTTTAATCAGAGGGTCGCAGGTTCGAGCCCTGCATG
>NZ_ATCL01000015.1 GCF_000416965.1 Exiguobacterium chiriqhucha RW-2 | reverse complement strand
ACTTGCATGTATTAGGCACGCCGCCAGCGTTCGTCCTGAGCCAGGATCAAACTCTCCAAAGAATTTGATATAGCTCTTTAAAAATGACGAAGCTTGCGCTTCATTCAAAAATTGTAAAACTTTTTTTGCCTCATCGTTCAGTTTTCAAAGACCAAATGTTGTCGTGTTAGCGACTTTTTAATAATAGCGATTTGACTTTTTAAAGTCAACCGTTTTTTTATTATTTTTTTAATTCGCTTTCTGTTGTTCGTGTGTGAACAGCAGCGACGTTTATTAATATATCAGCGCCCCCCATTTTCGTCAACTGTTTTTCTAAAAAAACTTTATTTTTTGTTTCACACTCTGTAACTGAACGAAAGAACGTTTCAAACAAACAAGCCCAGACGAATGTCTGAGCTTGTACTAGTACGCTGTCACGATGATTTAGATGACACACGTTTCTTCGTTTTGGCCTTTCCAGCTGTCGAGGGTTTGACGCTCTCTGCCTGAGCAGGTGCTTGGAAGCGATGCAGCATCA
The DNA here is from genome assembly GCF_000416965.1 of Exiguobacterium chiriqhucha RW-2. Classification (GTDB taxonomy): domain Bacteria; phylum Bacillota; class Bacilli; order Exiguobacteriales; family Exiguobacteriaceae; genus Exiguobacterium; species Exiguobacterium chiriqhucha. The sequence goes on along the minus strand of NZ_ATCL01000015.1, from coordinate 53,092 downwards.
AGACTTGATACGCATTGGCAAACACGAGCGTCGCTAACGCCGGCCACAAGAGGGCGATTTCATCCGTCGCCTGTAGGGCTGGAATCCATTCGATCAACGTGATGACGATCATCAAGAAGAGCGTCGGGATGAACGCACTCGCGTTCGTCTGCTTCGCCTTACTCGTCGCGATAATCCATGATACCATCACCAACACGACCATTTCACCGATATAGCGCCACATATGATCGTTGCCGAACGCGAGCATGCGAAGATATACCGCATCAAATAACGCAAAGGCGATCAATAGCACTTGCACGCGATTCCATAACCTTGGTCCTCGGAACAAGTCCAATCCAACCCGGTGGACAATCAAATAAGCAAAGAATCCCATCATGCTAATTCCCGTCCACGTGCTCGAGTAGCTAAGTGCCGTGACGATCGCTTCCCAAGATTGACTTACTAAATAACCTGGATTGGCCAGTAAGTTCATCACAAATCCAAACAACGTCCCGAAGACGAGCGTCGTCCAAAACAACCTTAAAAATCCTTGTACCTTCATTTGTGAACCATTACCCTTCTATCTGTTGAATGACCGCTTGTGCCAATCCATCGTATGTTTTCTCAAACGGATGCCCGTCCCGATAAACCGATGGGGCAAAGTCTTCTTCGTTTTCGTACGGCTGACCGAGCGGAATTTGAGCGAGCAACTTGCTCTTCAATGCCTCGGACAACTTTTCGCCTCCGCCGTAACCGAAGACATACTCTTTCTCTCCAGTCACTTTGCTTTCGAAGTACGCCATGTTCTCGATGATGCCAAGCACTTTGTGGTTCGTCTTAATCGCCATCGCCCCAGCCCGTGCAGCGACGAACGCAGCCGTCGCATGCGGTGTCGTGACAATCAACTCTTGGCATGCCGGGAGCATCGAATGAATATCGAGCGCGACATCACCTGTCCCTGGCGGTAAATCGAGGAGCAAGTAATCTAGGTCGCCCCATTCGACGTCGTTAAAGAAATTATTGAGCATCTTTCCGAGCATCGGTCCACGCCAGATGACCGGCGCGTTATCTTCGACAAAGAAGCCCATTGAAATGACTTTCACACCGAACCGCTCGACCGGGATGATTTTTTCTCCACGTACGACTGGTCGTTCTTCGATTCCGAGCATATCCGGCACACTAAAGCCATAAATGTCCGCATCAATCAATCCGACTTTTTTCCCGGCCCGCGCGAGCGCGACGGCTAAGTTGACGGAGACCGTCGATTTCCCGACGCCGCCTTTCCCTGATGCGATTGCGATGAACGTCGTGCCGGCGTTCTCACGAAGAATCGCCGGCTTTGTCGCTTCTTTCAAGCTCTCGTCATTGAGCGCCTCGAAGCGGAGGCCGACCGTCTTGAAACCTTTTCCTTTGAGCAACGTGACAATCTCTTGTTGAAGTTGGAGCTGTTCCCCGCTCCCGGTTTGACCGAGCGCGACTTTAACACTGACATAATCTTCTTTAATGCGAATATCCTTCACGCCAGCTGTATCTCCAAGCGTACGGTTGATTGTTGGATCGATCAACCCCGCCAATTCTTCACGAACTTGTTCTACTGTAAGCATGTGGTTTCCCCCTAATTTCTGTCTCGCTAACAGTATATCAAAAAAAGCGTTTTCTTGAGGGAACGGAATGCAACAATTTCATGAGCAACAAAAAAACTCTCCGCCCCAATGGACAGAGAGTTTGAACCAAATTGTTCGAAGATTAACGCTTCGAGAATTGTGGTGCGCGACGTGCAGCTTTAAGACCGTATTTTTTACGTTCTTTCATGCGAGCGTCACGAGTCAAGAAGCCTTTTTCTTTGAGGCTTGGACGGAATTCTGGGTCCGCTTGAAGAAGCGCACGTGATACGCCGTGGCGAATCGCTCCAGCTTGTCCTGTGAATCCACCACCGTTAACGTTAACGATTACATCGTATTTACCTTCTGTTTCAGTCAATACGAGTGGTGATTTTGCCATCATGATCAAAGTCTCATGACCGAAGTATTCTGAAATATCACGGCCATTTACAACAACTTTGCCGTCACCTGCAACGAGGTGAACGCGAGCCACCGAGTGTTTGCGGCGGCCTGTTCCGTAGTAACGTACATCTGCCATCGTTTAGTTCCTCCCTGTGTCCCGATTAACCGCGAAGTTCGTAAACTTCTGGTTTTTGTGCTGCGTGGTTGTGCTCAGCTCCAGCGTAAACGTGGAGTTTGTTGAATGATTGACGTCCAAGTGATCCTTTTGGAAGCATCCCTTTGATTGCGAGTTCAAGCATACGCTCTGGACGTTTTGCGAGAAGCTCTTTTGCAGTTTGTGATTTCAAACCGCCTGGATGACCTGAATGACGGTAGTAAATCTTGTCGTTCAATTTGTTACCAGTCAAGTGGATTTTCTCAGCGTTGATGATGATGACGTGGTCTCCGCAATCAACGTGTGGTGTGAAAGTCGGCTTGTGCTTACCGCGAAGAAGTGATGCTACTTCACTAGTCAAACGACCAAGTGTTTTGCCTTCTGCGTCGATAAGGAGCCATTTGCGTTCTACTTCAGATGCTTTTGCCATGAATGTCGTGCGCATGTGGAATACCTCCTAAAATGTCTGTTTACTTAATTTTTTTAGTGCTTGTTTGATGCTTTATCATAATCCTAGTTTACGGGGCTAAGATTGTGGTTCATCTCTCAATGTGAAAATGAAATGCCAATGAATATAATACGATTTTATAGGGGGAATGTCAATCTACTTTTTCATAATTCACATTCCACAAATATAGACCGTGCGGTGGGGCTGTAATCCCAGCGCTACGCCGGTCTTTAGAAGCGAGCATTCGACTCACATCTGCCGGTTCATATTTCCCTCGCCCGACCTCAAGCAACGTACCAACCATAATCCGAACTTGGTTATAGAGAAAGCCCGAGCCGACGAATCGGAAGTACATCTCATCGCCTGCTTCAACGAGCTCCGCTTCATAAATTGTTCTGACGCGGTCCTCCACTTCCGCCTTCGTCACCGAGAAGGACGTGAAGTCGTGGGTCCCGACTAATAGACGAAGCGCCTGGCGCATCCGCTCATGATCGAGCGTATACGTGACCGTCACGGCATGGTGGCGTCGGAACGGATCGGCGTCGCCTCGGAAGAAATAGCGATACTCTTTCCGTTTCGCCCCGTAGCGTGCGTGAAACGAAGCATCGACTTCTTCAGCCGCTTGGACGAGGATATCATCCGGTAACATCGCATTCAACGCTTTGACGAACCGGTCGACCGGCATCGAGAGGTGCGTATCAAAGTGCAAGATTTGCCCTCTCGCGTGGACCCGAGCATCCGTACGGCCCGAGGCCACGACTTTCACGGCTCGGCTATGCATCCGCGCCAAGACGGCTTCTACTTCAGCTTGAATCGTGTTTCCGTTCGGTTGTACCTGATAGCCTGCATAGTGCGTCCCGTCATACGCTACCGTCAGTTTGATTCGTTTCATCCAATCCCTCGCAATCCGATTAGAATGAGTGTCACGATGACAAAGATGAGGAGTAACGCCGTATCACGACGATGCCACGTCATCTCACGCAACCGCGTCCGCCCTTCACCCCCACGGTACCCTCGAGCTTCCATCGCCGTAGCGAGGTCCTCAGCACGTTTAAACGCAGATACGAATAAAGGGATCATGAGCGGGACGACCGCCTTGAGGCGATCCATGATTGGACCGCTCTTCAAATCGACCCCTCTTGCCTGTTGGGCCTTCATGATCCGATCCGTCTCGTCGGCCAACGTCGGCAAGAACCGGAGCGAGATGGACAACATGAGGGCGATTTCATGGGCTGGTACCCGGAACCGCTCTAACGGACGGAGCCCGGCCTCAATCGAGTCGGTCAGTTCCATCGGCGTCGTCGTCAGCGTCACGAGCGTCGTCAACATGACGAGATAGAAGAAACGGAGCGAGACGATTAAGCCCATGCGGACACCTTCCGAATAAATTGCGAACGGTCCGAATGAAATCAACTCGGTTCCCTCGCGATTAAAGAACAACTGCAACAACAGCGTAAATAGGATCAGGAATAGAATCATCTTCAGTCCGTTCCATAAATACCGCCACGACAGTTGAGACAATCGCACGGCGAACAACGTGAAGGCCAGCAAGAATACGTTCGTCCACAAGTTATCCGCCAAAAAGACGATGGGAATGAAGGCGAGGATAAACAACGTCTTGGCTCGCGCGTCGAGTGTGTGGAGCCACGAGTGTCCGGGAATGTACTGTCCGATAATCAAGTCGCTCCCCCCCTTCCTAGCTCGAGCGCAATCCAGTCCGCCAATTCAGTCTCTGTTCGGAGAGACGGTGTGGCGACCCCAAACACAGGGGCGAGTTCATTAGCGAAACGGAGCACGTGTGGAATCTCGAGCTGGAGCGCCTCGACGAGCGCCTCGTCTTTGAATAAATTGAATGGATCTCCGTCAAAGGCGACCTGTCCGCGTTCCATGACGACGACACGTTCCGCATAAGCCAACACGTCATCCATATCGTGCGAGACGAGGATGAGTGTCAAATCGAGTTCTTGTTTTAATCGTTTGAATAACGCCAGCATCTCGCGACGGCCGAGCGGGTCGAGCCCTGCCGTCGGTTCATCCACGACGAGAACGTCCGGACGGCTCGCGAGTACTCCGGCGATGGCGACACGGCGCATCTGTCCGCCGGAGAGATCGAACGGCGAACGGCTCCAAAGCGCTTCATCGAGCCCGACAAGGCGTAAGGCGACATGAGCCCGTTCTTTCGCTTCGTCTTCAGACGCCCCGAAGTTACGTGGACCGAACATGACGTCGCGTTCGACCGTCTCTTCAAATAATTGATGTTCCGGATATTGAAAGACGAGCCCAACGCGGCGCCGAAGCGGGAGTAAGCTTTGCTTTTTATCGCGACGCTTCGTGATCGCACGGACTTCGATATCATCGACGACGACACGACCTTTTGTCGGCCGTAACAGGCCGTTCATATGTTGAACGAGCGTTGATTTTCCAGAGCCGGTGTGGCCAAGAAACGCAACAAGCGCCCCCGACGGAATCATCACATTCACATCGCGCAGCGCGGTTCGTTCAAACGGAGTATTCAATTGATATTGGTAAGTCACTTCTTCAATGCTAATCGGCATAGATGGTTCACCAACTCCGAATGTTGTAGCATCAGACGATCGAGTGGTATGCCCCGTTCCTTCAGTTCGAGTTGCATCCGGACAATAAACGGTACGTCGAGCTGAATGGCTCGTAACGCCTCCGGATTTTGAAACACGTCTTCGGGTGTGCCGGTCATCGCGATCTTGCCTTTCGACAACGCAATGATACGGTCGGCAAACAACACTTCGTCGAGCTCGTGGGTAATGGCGACAACGGTCATCCCTTCTGAGACGAGCTGTTGCACCGTTTCAATCACCTCTTTGCGCCCAATCGGGTCGAGCATCGAGGTAGCTTCATCGAGCACGAGGACATGCGGGCGCATTGCGAGAGCCGAAGCAATCGCAACACGCTGCTTTTGTCCACCGGATAACTGATGCGGTTCACGGTCCGCTAGTTCCGATAATCCAACGCGCGCTAGACTGTCATCAATTCGACGAACCATTTCTTGACGTGGAAGTCCCATGTTTTCGAGAGAGAATGCCACATCATCGCGCACGGTCGCCCCGACAAACTGGTTGTCAGGATTTTGGAAGACGACACCGATCCGTTTCCGAACGTCCCACACGTCTGTGGCGTCCGTTGGATCGAGTGTCTCAACCCGGACTTCTCCTTCTTGAGGAAGCAAAAGCCCATTCCACAACTTCGTCAAAGTCGACTTGCCAGAACCGTTATGGCCAACGATTGCGAGCCATTCCCCTTTGTATACGTCGAGTGACAACCCATTGAGGGCTGGCTCGGTCTGTCCCGGGTAACGAAACACGATATCGCGTACCATAATTTGAGATTCCATCTGCCGACTCCTTTCCGATGTGGAAACAGGGCAATACGTCACCGCATGCCCTGTTGACTGCCTAATGAATTAGACGAGTTCGATGATTACGACTTCCGCACCGTCACCGCGGCGTGGGCCGACTTTCATGATGCGTGTGTATCCACCTTGACGTTCAGCGTAGCGTGGTGCCACGTCTTCGAACAATTTTTGGATTGCGTCTTTTTCTCCAGCGTTCTCTTTACGAACGAATGAAGCTACTTGACGACGGGCATGAAGATCGCCACGTTTCCCAAGAGTGATCAATTTTTCAACGACTGGGCGAAGTTCTTTCGCTTTTTGTTCAGTTGTTTGAATGCGCTCGTTGATAATAAGGTCAGTTGCAAGATCACGTAAAAGTGCCTTACGTTGCGAGCTTGTACGGCCGAGTTTCGAATAAGCCATTACATTTCCCTCCTTCGTTTGAACTTAGTCTTCTTTACGCAAGCCCAAACCGAGTTCGTCCAACTTGAGTTGAACTTCTTCGAGTGATTTACGTCCGAGGTTACGAACTTTCATCATCTCTTCCTCTGATTTGTTTGCGAGTTCTTGAACCGTGTTGATGCCAGCGCGCTTCAAGCAGTTGTACGAACGAACTGAGAGATCGAGTTCTTCAATCGTCATTTCGAGTACTTTTTCTTTTTGGTCTTCTTCTTTCTCGACCATAATTTCTGCATTGAGAGCTTCGTCAGTCAAGCCAACAAAGATGTTCAAGTGTTCTGTCAAAATTTTCGCCCCGAGCGATACCGCTTCTTCCGGACGGATTGAACCATCTGTCCACACGTCTAATAGAAGCTTATCGAAGCTAGCATCTTGACCGACACGTGTTTTATCTACTTCGTAGTTCACGCGTTGAATCGGTGTGTAGATCGAATCGATTGGAATTACGCCAATCGGCATATCATCACGTTTGTTATCTTCTGCCTGGACGTAACCACGACCACGGCGAGCAGTCAAACGCATGCGAAGCGTCGCGTTGTCAGCGAGAGTCGCGATGTGGAGCTCAGGATTCAAGATTTCAACGTCGCTATCATGGGTAATGTCTGCCGCAGTGACAGCACCGGCACTTGAAACGTTAATCTCAAGCGTTTTCTCTTCGTCCGAGTACACTTTGAGTGCTAACTTCTTGAGGTTAAGTACGATTTGCGTGACGTCTTCGACGACTCCGTCAATCGTAGAGAACTCATGAAGTACGCCATCGATTTGAACCGCCGTTACCGCTGCACCAGGGAGCGATGACAAAAGAATTCGACGTAGTGAGTTGCCGAGAGTAGTGCCATATCCACGTTCAAGCGGTTCCACCACGAATTTACCAAACGTAGCATCCTCGCTGATTTCGACCGTTTCGATCTTTGGTTTTTCAATCTCGATCATCTGAACCCCTCCTTGAGTGTATCCTGCCATGCAGCGCGAGCTGCATTGTATATGCTGTTTGTGCTAGGTAAGCCCTTCACACGCACAAGCGATTATACGCGGCGACGTTTTGGAGGGCGGCAACCGTTGTGCGGAACTGGTGTTACGTCACGGATTGCAGTTACTTCAAGACCAGTAGCTTGGAGGGCACGGATAGCCGCTTCACGTCCAGCACCAGGACCTTTAACGTTAACTTCTACTGTACGCATACCGTTGTCCATTGCAACTTTCGCTGCAGTTTCAGCAGCCAATTGTGCTGCGAACGGAGTCGATTTACGTGATCCTTTAAATCCAAGGTTACCAGAAGTAGCCCATGAGATCGCGTTACCTTGCGTGTCAGTGATTGTAATGATTGTGTTGTTGAAAGTAGAACGGATGTGTACCACACCGACTTCAACATGTTTTTTGACTTTACGTTTTGAACGTACATTTTGCTTACGTTTCGCCATTGTTCAATTCCCTCCTTTACTTCTTCTTGTTCGCTACTGTACGGCGTGGGCCTTTACGAGTACGCGAGTTGTTCTTCGTGTTTTGTCCGCGAACAGGGAGACTACGACGGTGACGAACACCGCGATAAGCGCCGATCTCGATCAAACGTTTAATGTTGAGTGAAACTTCACGACGAAGGTCACCTTCAACTTTGATTCCGTCAATTGCTTCACGGATACGGTTGATTTCGTCTTCTGTCAAATCACGTGTGCGTGAATCTTCAGATACGTTTGCAGTCTTCAAAATTTCTTGTGCTCTTGTTTTACCAATACCAAAGATGTATGTGAGCGAAATAACGATACGTTTTTCGCGTGGAATATCTACACCAGCAATACGTGCCATGTGTGCACCTCCTCTTAGATTAACCTTGTTTTTGTTTGTGTTTCGGGTTTTCGCAAATTACCATTACTTTACCCTTACGACGAATAACTTTACATTTTTCGCAGATCGGTTTTACCGACGGTCTTACTTTCATGATTATACCCTCCTCCTGGAAAAATCGGAGTTACTTGTAACGGTACGTAATCCGCCCGCGAGTCAAGTCGTACGGAGACAACTCGACAGTTACGCGGTCACCTGGAAGGATTCGAATATAGTGCATCCGAATTTTCCCTGAGACGTGCGCGAGCACCGTGTGGCCGTTTTCTAACTCCACTTTAAACATTGCGTTTGGAAGTGGTTCGACAACAGTGCCTTCCACTTCAATGACATCTTGTTTCGCCATCATTTATTCCCCTTTCTATATGAAGATATTTAGGAGCACAGACGATCTATCGCATTGTACTGTGAGAGAAGGATCCGTTACGGATCAGCACGAAGCAATAGAGCCTCATTCACCGGAATCGAGTTTCGTTAAAATCTCGTATCCATCGTCTGTGATGGCGATGGTGTGCTCAAAGTGGGCGCACATGCTACCGTCCACTGTCACAACTGTCCAGTTGTCAGCCAGTGTTCGAACATAGCGTTGACCAGCATTGACCATTGGTTCAATGGCTAACGTCATTCCAGTCTTCAGGCGCGGCCCTTTCCCCGGTGGACCATAGTGCGGAATTTGCGGTTCTTCATGCAAATTTTGTCCGACACCATGACCGACGTATTCGCGGACGACAGAGAAATCATGAGATTCCACATACGCTTGAATCGCATGCGAAATGTCTGTCAGACGCTGCCCAGCCTTAGCGTGCTCCAATCCTTTATACAGACTTTCTTCAGTTACGTCAAGTAACTGCTGCGTCTCTGCTGAGATTGTTCCCACTGGATACGTCCAAGCGGAATCTCCATGGTATCCGTTATAGTAGGCACCGATGTCGATTGAGATGATATCTCCATCGTTCAATACCCGCTTTCCGGGAATCCCATGAACAAGCTCTTCGTTCACTGAAGCACAAACGCTACCGGTAAACCCGTTGTAGCCTTTGAACGACGGTGTCGCACCTTGGCTGCGAATGTATTCTTCCGCGATCCGGTCGAGCTCAAGCGTCGTAATACCTGGTTTGATGTGCTCTTTGAGCACCTGGTGTGTTCGAGCAACAATTTGCCCAGCCTCACGCATAATCGCTATTTCACGAGGCGTCTTCGTGATGATCATTCAGTACCACCGAGTAACGCTTTGACATCGGCGTATACGACATCGATTGGACGATCTCCATCCAATGTACGAAGATACCCTTTTTCAGCGTAAAAGTCAATGAGTGGTTTCGATTGCTCGATGTTGACGTCAAGGCGACGGCGGACCGTTTCCTCTTTATCGTCTTCACGTTGCATGAGAGCCGACCCATCCACATCACAGATGCCTTCCACTTTAGGTGGGTTGAAGATCACATGATATGTCGCACCGCACGTCGGGCAGATCCAACGACCTGTCAAACGCGGGACGAGAATTTCCGCATCCACATCGATATTCACGACATGGTCAATCTGTTTTCCCAAATCTTTAAGCAAACTTTCGAGTGCCTCTGCTTGAGCAACAGTACGCGGGAATCCATCGAGTAGGAAGCCGTTTTTCGTATCATCTTGACTCAAGCGCTCACGTACGATTCCGATTGTTACCTCATCCGGTACGAGTTCGCCTTTATCCATGAACGATTTTGCTTCTTTGCCGAGTGGCGTTCCGCCTTTGATTGCCGCACGAAACATGTCGCCTGTCGAAATGTGTGGGATTTGGTACTCTTCGACGATTTTAGCCGCTTGAGTCCCTTTCCCTGCACCCGGTAAGCCCATGAGTACTAGATTCATCTCAGTTAGCCTCCAGTTTTGATTTTCACAACACGTCGTAAACACGACAGGAAGGAAGGGTGTACCCTTCCTTCCGCTTTAACGGATAAAGCCTTTGTAGTGTCGTTTTACGAGTTGACTTTCGATTTGTTTCATCGTTTCGAGGGCTACCCCGATCACGATCAACAAGCTCGTTCCTCCGATTTGCACCGAAGTTGGGAGACCGGCAAGCTTAATGAAGATTGTCGGCATGATCGCAACGAGCGATAGGAAAATCGCTCCGAAGAATGTCAAACGATAGAGCAACTTCGTGATGTACTGTTCTGTTTGCGCCCCAGGACGAATCCCAGGAATATAGCCACCTTGCTTCTGCAGGTTTTCTGCCATCTGTTCAGGATTGACCTGAATGAATGTATAGAAGTAAGCGAACGCGATGATGAGCGCTACGTAGATTGACATTCCGATTGGAGCTGTCGTATCGAAGTAGGTCTGCAACTTCTGCGTCGTTTCCGGAGAAGCAATGAAGCTTGCAACAGTTGGTGGTGTCACCATGAAGGAAATCGCGAAGATAACCGGGATAACACCGGCAGCGTTTAGTTTGATTGGCAAGTGCGTCGACTGTCCGCCCACAGGGGTACGGTTCGCCGTGCGTTTTGCGTATTGAATCGGAATTTTGCGAGCGGCCTGTTGAACATAAATGATCCCCATAGTCACCGCAAGGATAACGAGCAATAGCACAACCAAGTAAACGATGTTAATGAATAACGCATCTCCAGCATTTTGGAGCTTCGTCTCATAAATCTGCGTGAAGATTCTTGGGAACCCAGCGACGATACCGGCGAAGATAATGATGGAAATACCATTCCCAACACCTTTCTCCGTCGTCATCTCACCAAGGAACATCAAGAACGCCGTACCGGCAGTCAGTACGATCGCGATCACGAAATAGGTTGCCGTGCCCCACGTCTCATTGACGAGACCTGGATAGAGGCGGTTAAATCCAAACGACAATGAAGTCGCTTGAATAAACCCTAAGATGATCGTCCCATAGCGCGTGACCGTCGCTAGCTTTTTACGTCCAGACTCGCCTTGTTTTGCCCATTCGGCAAACTTCGGAACGACGTCCATTTGTAAGAGCTGCACAACGATCGATGCCGTAATATACGGCATGATCCCCATTGCGAACAGGGAGAAGTTCTGTAAAGCATTTCCTCCAAACAAGTTCAAGAAGTCGAGTAGACCTCCTGAGTCAAAACGCAACACATCCGTATTCACCATCGGCACCGGGATATGGGCCCCGATGCGGAAAATGATGATGATTGCGAGTGTGAAGAGAATACGCTGTCGAATATCTTTCACGCGCCACATATTGGAGATCGTCTGAAACATCAGATCACCTCAACTGAACCGCCAGCTGCTTCGATCGCTTCTTTCGCTGCACCCGAGAATTTGTTGGCTTTTACAGTCAATTTTGTTTCAAGCTTGCCGTTAGCAAGTACTTTGATTCCGTCTTTAGCAGAGCTGACAACACCAGTCTCGATTAAGAGTTCTGGAGTAACTTCAGTACCTGCTTCGAAACGGTTAAGCGTGTCTAGGGAAACAACTGCATACTCTTTACGAGTAGGGTTGTTGAAACCGCGTTTTGGAAGACGACGGTAAAGTGGGTTTTGCCCACCTTCAAATCCTGGACGAACGCCACCGCCCGAACGAGCTTTTTGACCTTTATGTCCACGGCCAGAAGTTTTACCGTTACCAGTCGCCATACCGCGACCGACACGGTTGCGTTCGTGACGCGAACCTGGAGTTGGCTTCAATTCATGGAGTTTCATAGTGGCACCTCCTTATTTAGTAAGATCTTTATTATTCGTTGATTTCGTTTACAGTCACAAGGTGCGACACCTTTTTGATCATACCACGCATCGCTACGTTGTCAGGGACAACGACAGTCTGATGCATTTTACGAAGACCGAGTGTACGTACTGTTACACGCTGATCCTCAGGACGACCAATAGTGCTGCGTGTGAGGGTGATTGCGAGTTTCGCCATGTCTAATTCCCTCCCTTATTTAAGAAGTTCTTCTACGCTTTTACCGCGTAGTTTAGCAACTTCCTCTGCTTTTTTAAGCTCTGTCAAGCCTTTAACCGTCGCACGGACGATGTTGATTGGTGTGTTAGATCCAAGCGATTTCGAAAGGATGTCACCTACACCTGCAAGTTCGAGCACTGCACGAACCGGTCCACCTGCGATAACCCCAGTACCTTCAGAAGCTGGTTTCATGAATACACGACCTGCTCCGAATACTCCTGTGATTTCGTGTGGAATTGTTGTACCAACCATCGGTACTTGAACCATGTTTTTCTTAGCGGCTTCAATAGCCTTGCGGATCGCTTCTGGCACCTCTTGTGCCTTACCTGTACCGAAACCGACGTGACCATTCTTGTCACCTACGACGACGAGAGCGGCGAAACGGAAGCGACGGCCACCTTTCACGACTTTCGCGACGCGGTTTACGGTAACAACGCGTTCTTCAAGTTGTTCCATGTTAACGTCTAACTGGCGCATCGAGTGTCCCCTCCTTTTTGTTAGAATTTAAGACCTGCTTCACGAGCTGCTTCAGCAACAGCTTTGACGCGGCCATGATAGAGGTATCCACCACGGTCGAACACAACAGTGTCGATACCTTTCTCGAGTGCACGTTCAGCTGCAAGTTTACCAACAGCTTTCGCTGCTTCAACGTTGCCGCCGTTTGTAAGATCGAGAGCTTTATCTTTCGAAGATGCTGACACAAGCGTTGTTTGTGCTGCATCATCGATGAGTTGAACGTAGATGTGCTTGCTCGAGCGGAATACGTTCAAACGTGGACGAGCTGCTGTCCCCGTGATCGTACGACGTACACGAGCATGACGTTTCTTACGAACTGCATTTTTGTCTGCTTTTGTGATCATTTATGCCACTCCTTTCCGTTCATTTCGTGACGAATTACTTACCAGTCTTACCTTCTTTACGGCGAATACGTTCATCAGAGTAACGAACACCTTTACCTTTGTAAGGTTCTGGAGCACGGTACGAGCGGATTTGAGCTGCAACGTGACCGACGCGCTCTTTGTTAATCCCTTTAACGATGATTTGCGTGTTTGAAGGAACTTCAATCTCGATACCTTCTTCAGCAACGTACTCGATTGGGTGCGAGTAACCGAGGCTGAGGACGAGTTTGTTACCTTGCTTAGCTGCACGGTAACCAACCCCTGAGATCTCAAGTGTTTTCTGGAATCCGTTAGACACACCTTCCACCATGTTGGCGATAAGGGCACGTGTCGTACCGTGGATCGTACGGTTCTCTTTCGAGTCATCCGGACGAACAACAGTCAATTCGTTTTCTTCAACTTTGATTTCCAAGGCTGGGTTAGCTGAAAGCGAAAGTTCACCTTTAGCACCTTTTACTGTGACCGTGTTGTCTTCTGCAACCGATACAGTAACGCCAGCTGGAATCGTAACTGGTTTTTTACCAATACGTGACATTGATTACACCTCCGTTCTTGTTAGAAAAGTGACTTACCAGATGTAGGCGAGCACTTCGCCGCCGACTTGTTGTTGGCGAGCTTCTTTATCAGTCATAAGACCTTTTGATGTCGAAAGAACTGCGATACCGAGTCCTCCGAGTACTTTTGGTACTTCATCTGCTTTTGCGTATACACGAAGACCTGGTTTCGAAATGCGTTTGAGACCAGTGATAACACGTTCGTTGCTTGCTCCGTACTTAAGGAACAAACGAAGTGTACCTTGCTTAGCGTCCTCGATATATTCAACATCGCGAATGAAACCTTCACGCTTGAGGATCTCTGCAACCTCACGTTTGATATTAGAAGCTGGAAGCTCTAATTTTTCATGGCGAACCATGTTAGCGTTACGGATACGTGTAAGCATATCTGCAATTGGGTCTGTCATTACCATGCGATGTACCTCCTTTCACACTGTTAGTGGATTACCAACTTGCTTTTTTAACACCAGGGATTTGACCTTTGTATGCAAGATCACGGAACTTGATACGGCTGATCCCGAATTTACCCATGTAACCATGTGGACGACCTGTGATGCGGCAACGGTTATGAAGACGCACAGGTGAAGAGTTACGTGGCAATTTGCTGAGTCCGATGTAGTCGCCTTCAGCTTTCAATTGTGCACGTTTCTCAGCGTACTGGGCAACGAGTTTCTCGCGTTTTTGTTCGCGATTCACCATTGACTTTTTAGCCATGTTGTCGACCTCCCTTTAGATTATTTTTGGAATGGCATTCCGAGAAGTGTGAGCAATTCACGAGCTTCTTCGTCTGTGTTCGCTGTTGTAACAACAACGATATCCATACCGCGTACTTTTGTTACTTTATCGTAATCGATCTCAGGGAAAATAAGTTGCTCTTTCACACCAAGCGTGTAGTTACCGCGTCCGTCGAATGCTTTCTTCGATACACCGCGGAAGTCGCGTACACGTGGAAGTGAAACAGTTACCAATTTGTCGAGGAAATCGTACATACGCTCGCCACGAAGAGTAACCTTCGCACCGATTGGCATGCCTTCACGAAGTTTGAAACCAGCGATTGATTTCTTAGCCTTCGTTACGAGTGGTTTTTGACCAGAAAGAATTGATAATTCTTCCACTGCCATGTCAAGAGCCTTCGAGTTCGAAACAGCGTCACCTACACCCATGTTGATGACGATCTTGTCGACCTGTGGGACTTGCATAACTGAGTCATAGTTGAATTTATCCATCATCGCTTTCACGATGTCGCTTTTATACTTCTCTTGCAAACGGTTCATAGTCGAATGGACCTCCTTTCGTCACGTTCTTCTTATTTATCGAGTACTTCGCCCGATTTCGCGACACGAACTTTTTTACCATCGACTACTTTGAAACCAACGCGAGTTGGTTTGCCCGTTTTAGGGTCGAGTGGCATGACGTTCGAGACGTGAATTGGTGCTTCGATTTCAAGGATACCGCCTTGTGGATTCGCTTGTGATGGTTTCGAGTGTTTTTTAATCACGTTGATACCTTCTACGACTACGCGGTTCTTGCTTGGCATAGCTTTGAGGATAACCCCTTGCTTGCCTTTATCTTTACCAGACATTACCTGGACTGTATCGCCTTTTTTAACATGCATCGTTTTGCGCACCTCCTTATAGGATTGAAATTGGAAATTAAAGTACTTCCGGTGCCAACGAAACGATCTTCATGAATTCTTTTTCACGAAGTTCACGTGCAACTGGCCCGAAGATCCGAGTGCCGCGTGGGCTCTTGTCATCTTTGATGATGACTGCTGCGTTCTCATCGAAACGGATGTACGAACCATCTTTACGACGAGCGCCGCGTTTTGTACGAACGACAACTGCTCTGACAACGTCACCTTTTTTAACAACGCCACCTGGTGTTGCTTGTTTTACCGTTGCGACGATAATGTCACCGATGTTGGCAGTCTTACGACCTGAACCACCGAGGACTTTAATTGTCAACAGTTCACGCGCGCCAGAGTTGTCTGCTACTTTCAAGCGAGATTCTTGTTGAATCATGCGAGTGTACCTCCCTCCGGATGTTTATAGATCCGAACTGTTATTAGATGATTACTGACTCTTCTACTACTGTTACGAGACGGAAACGTTTGTCTTTAGAAAGCGGACGTGTTTCCGCGATGCGTACCACATCGCCGATTTTAGCGACATTGTTCTCATCGTGTGCTTTAAATTTCTTCGTGTAGTTTACACGTTTGCCATAAAGCTTATGACGTACTTTTGTTTCAACTGCAACGACGATCGTTTTGTCCATTTTGTCAGACACGACGCGTCCAGTGAGTACTTTACGCTTATTGCGTTCCATGAGTGTTACCTCCTCTTAAAGAATCCGATTAGATTAGCCGTTGTTGATGCCGAGTTCGCGTTCACGAAGAATCGTTTTAGCACGCGCAATCGACTTGCGTACTTCACGGATACGAGCAGGATTCTCAAGCTGACCTGTAGCCAATTGGAAACGAAGGTTAAAGAGTTCTTCTTTCCACTCGCCTACTTTACCGTTGAGCTCTTCAGTTGTTGATTGACGGAGATCAGTTGCTTTCATTCGTATCACCACCATTTTCTTCACGTTTCACGAACTTACATTTAACTGGAAGTTTGTGTGCAGCAAGACGAAGCGCCTCACGTGCTACTTCCTCAGATACACCCGCGATTTCAAACATAACTTTGCCAGGCTTAACTACAGCTACCCAGCCTTCTGGAGCACCTTTACCCGAACCCATTCGGACTTCGAGAGGCTTTTTCGTGTATGGCTTGTGTGGGAAGATCTTGATCCACACTTTACCACCACGTTTCATATAACGTGTCATTGCGATACGTGCTGATTCGATTTGACGGTTTGTGATCCAGCTCGCTTCGAGCGATTGGAGACCGAATTCACCGAAATGAACTGTTGTGCCGCGTTTTGCATTTCCGCGCATTTTACCACGGTGTACACGACGATATTTCACGCGTTTAGGTAACAACATAGTGTGTTGCCTCCTTCCTGAAAGAGTGTTTATTATTCAGCGTTTTTAGCTGTGTTGTTTTTTGTTGGAAGAACTTCACCATGGTACAACCAGACTTTAATTCCGATTTTACCATAAGTTGTGTCAGCTTCAGCTGTTCCGTAGTCGATGTCGGCACGGAGCGTGTGAAGTGGAACTGTTCCTTCCGAGTACTTCTCTGAACGAGCGATATCAGCGCCACCAAGACGACCAGAAACTTCTGTTTTGATCCCTTTGATGCCAGTGCGCATCGAACGTTGGATTGATTGTTTCATTGCACGACGGAATGACACACGGCCTTCCAATTGACGAGCGATGTTTTCAGCAACAAGTTTAGCGACAGCGTCCGCGTTTTTCACTTCAACAACGTTGATGTGAACACGTTTGCCTTCAGCAAGCTTGATGATGTTTTTACGGAGTGATTCGATTTCCGAACCACCTTTACCGATAACCATACCTGGTTTCGCAGTGTGAAGTGAAATGTTTACGCGATTTGCAGCGCGTTCGATTTCTACTTTAGAAACACTAGCATCCTTCATTTTGTTTTCGATGTATTCACGAATAACGAAGTCTTCATGAAGGAGATCTGCGTAGTCTTTCTCAGCGTACCAACGCGAATCCCAGTCTTTGATAATACCAACGCGAAGACCGTGCGGATTTACCTTTTGACCCACTACATATCCCTCCTTATTTCTCAGTTACCACGATGTGGATGTGGCTTGTGCGTTTGTTAATGCGGCTTGCGCGACCCATCGCACGTGGGCGGAAGCGTTTGAGTGTTGGACCTTCGTTGACGAAGATTTCCGACACTACAAGGTTCTCAATATTCATATCGTAGTTGTGCTCTGCGTTTGCAATCGCTGACTTCAATACTTTTTCAACGATTGGCGACGCTGCCTTGTTCGTGTGAGCAAGGACAGAGAGCGCTTCGCCGACTTGTTTCCCGCGAATTAAGTCTACAACGAGACGTGCTTTGCGAGGAGCAAGACGGACCATATTAGCTGATGCTTTAGCTTGCATGGATTTGACCTCCCCTCAAATTACCGTTTCGTTTTCTTGTCTGATCCGTGACCTTTGTACGTACGTGTTGGAGCGAATTCACCAAGTTTGTGACCGACCATGTCTTCTGTCACGAATACTGGTACGTGTTTACGACCATCGTGTACACCGAACGTGTGACCCATGAATTCTGGGAAGATTGTCGAGCGACGTGACCAAGTTTTGATGACTTGCTTCTCACCAGATTCGTTAAGTTTGTCAACTTTAGCGAGCAAATGGTGATCTGCGAATGGACCTTTTTTCAAGCTGCGACCCATGATAGAACCTCCCTTTGGAATGATTCGGGAACGGCCCTTTCGAACCGCCCGAGAATCATGTAGTAATTATTTCTTACGGCGACGAAGGATGTACATGTCGCTCGATTTGTTTTTCTTACGTGTTTTAAGACCAAGAGCTGGTTTACCCCAAGGAGTAAGTGGGCCCGAACGACCGATTGGCGCACGACCTTCACCACCACCGTGTGGGTGATCAACCGGGTTCATTACAGAACCACGTACTGTTGGGCGTTTGCCTAACCAACGTGAACGTCCTGCTTTACCGATGTTTACGAGTTCGTGTTCTTCGTTACCAACTGAACCGACTGTCGCGCGGCAAGTGCCGAGGAACAAACGTGATTCACCTGATTGAAGACGAACGATAACGTACTTGCCGTCACGTCCTTGGATTTGTGCCGATGCACCAGCCGCACGAACAAGCTGACCGCCCTTACCAGGCTTAAGCTCGATGTTGTGGATAGTAGTACCGACAGGGATGTTCATAAGTGGAAGAGCGTTCCCCACTTTGATATCCGCTTCTGGGCCAGCCATGATTTCCATGCCTACTTTGATGCCCTTAGGAGCGAGGATGTAACGTTTCTCACCATCTGCATAGTTGATGAGGGCGATGTTTGCTGAACGGTTTGGATCGTATTCGATCGTAGCAACGCGTCCGACGATGCCATCTTTGTTACGTTTGAAATCGATGATACGGTATTTACGTTTGTGTCCGCCACCTTGGTGACGTACTGTCAAACGACCTTGGTTGTTACGACCGCCTTTTTTCGAAAGCTTTTCAGTTAACGATTTTTCAGGGCGATTCGTTGTGATCTCTGCAAAGTCGAGAGATGTCATGTTACGGCGACCGTTAGTGGTCGGCTTAAACTTTTTAATTGCCATCGAGGATTCCCTCCTTTTCTTCTAAGGTAGTAAATTAACCGAGGAAGTCGATTGTGTTGCCTTCAGCAAGAGTTACGATCGCTTTTTTACGACGCGATGTGTAACCAGAGTGACGACCGACACGTTTCGCTTTCGGTTTCATGTTCATTGTGTTTACCGAAGCAACTTTCACGTTGAAGATTGTTTCGATAGCGTGCTTCACTTGTGATTTAGTCGCTTTAACGTCGATCTCGAAAACGTATTTGTTAGCTTCCATGAGGCTAACAGAACGCTCAGTGATGATAGGACGTTTGATGATATCGTATGCTTGAGCCATTATGCAAGCACCTCCTCTACCTTCGCAACCGCATCTTTAGTGAAGATGACTTTGTCGTTAGCAACGAGGTCAAGAACGTTAACGCCGGCTGCTTCGATCACAGTCACTCCTGGGATGTTACGAGCTGCGAGAGCGATAGTCTCATTGTAGTCCGCTGTGACTACGAGAGCCTTACGTTCTACTGATAGGCCAAGAAGTACAGCGACCATATCTTTTGTTTTTGGTGCATCGAAAGCAAGGCCTTCGAGGACGATCATTTCGTTGTTTTTCACTTTTGACGACAAAGCCGAGAGAAGTGCAAGACGACGAACTTTTTTAGGAAGCTTGTAAGAGTATGAACGTGGTGTTGGACCGAAGACTGTACCACCACCAACCCATTGTGGTGAGCGGATAGAACCTTGGCGCGCACGACCAGTTCCCTTTTGTTTCCATGGTTTACGGCCGCCACCGCGTACTTCCGAGCGACCTTTCGTATCGTGAGTACCTTGACGGCGTGATGCTTGTTGCATAACGATCGCGTCATAAAGTACTGAGTCATTTGGCTCGATACCGAAGATGGCTTCTGCCAATTCGATTTCGCCAACTTGTGAACCTGTTTGGTTAAGCAAAGCTACTTTAGGCATTCGTAATTCCTCCTTTCCGTGCAGTTAATTAGTTACCCTTTACCGCTGTTTTGATGATGACGTTCGACTTGCGAGCGCCTGGGATTGCGCCTTTAACGAGTACAAGGCCGCGTTCCACGTCAACTTTGACAACTTCAAGGTTTTGAATCGTTTTACGCTCGCCACCCATTTGACCAGGAAGAAGCTTCCCTTTAAATACGCGGTTAGGAGCTACAGGACCCATCGAACCAGGACGACGGTGGTAGCGCGAACCGTGAGCCATTGGTCCACGTGATTGTCCGTGACGCTTGATCGCACCTTGGAATCCTTTACCTTTCGATGTACCTGTTACGTCTACTAATTCACCTGCAGCGAAAATGTCCGCCTTGATCTCTTGACCGATTTCGTATCCTTCTACTGAAGTACGAATCTCTTTGATGAAGCGCTTAGGTGTCGCACTTGCTTTCGCAGCGTGACCTTTTGCTGGTTTGTTTTGACGTGATTCTTTGATGTCTCCGAAACCGAGTTGAAGTGCCTCGTAACCGTCTGTTTCAACCGTTTTAAGTTGAAGAACGACGTTTCCTTCGACAGCAACTACTGTTACTGGTACGACTTCGCCTGCTTCGTTGAAGATTTGAGTCATACCGAGTTTTGTTCCTAAGATTCCTTTAGCCATGAGATACACCTCCTGTTTAATAATTATTGTCTCTTCTGGCTAGTATCTACTATATGAAGAATTAAAGTTTGATTTCGATGTCCACACCTGATGGTAATTCGAGACGCATAAGCGCATCAACCGTTTTTGGTGTTGGGTTAACGATGTCGATCAAGCGTTTGTGTGTACGCATTTCGAACTGTTCACGAGCATCTTTGTACTTGTGAACGGCACGAAGGATCGTGTAGATCGATTTGTCAGTTGGAAGCGGGATTGGTCCCGAAACCTTTGCACCTGAACGCTTCGCAGTATCAACGATTTTCTCAGCTGATTGATCGAGTACGCGATGGTCGTATGCTTTTAAACGAATACGGATTTTTTCATTTGCCATGTAAGTTTCCCTCCTTTGTCGCCTATTTTTAAAAATAGACAGTTCTCCGCGGAAATTTCCACACCGGCCATGGCAAAGCTGCCTGGCGTGTCATAACCTCCCGCTTCATCGCAGCGTGCTTGTGTCAGCAGAGGTATCCGATCATTGCAAATCAACGATTGGACCCGATTTCTGCTGTAAAGTCTCTCACCACTCGCACAAACACTTAATCATTATATCGAATCTACATATGAAATGCAAGATTTGATTTTTTAATTGTGCCGGATGTCTGATGAGTTGTTCAACGTTCACTAATGTAACAAGATTCGAACCCATTTGCAAGCTATTTTCCTTCTTTTGTTGAACTATTTCTTTCGAGAACCGCCGTGCCAACTCGACCTAGCGTTTCATATAGGTTCCGAAGCGTTCGGTGACGGCTTCAATGACCGAGGCGGGGGCTCGTTTGAGGCATGCTTGGACGATCCCTTCATTGAGCTCATGCGTCTCAAAATAATCCGCCAGTCGATTAAGCCGATCTTCCCGACCGATGACCGTATACAGCACGACCCACTCTTCGAGTCGCATCCAGCTGCCGACCGGTTCAATGTAGGGATGCGTATAAATCCCATCGGTGCACTTCATCCGGAAACTGGCCATCACATCGATGTCGCCCCCTTCAAACACATATTCACTAAAGTATGTCGTCATGTAGTCGGCATGCGGTTTCGTTTCGACTTTCACGCCGACTCGGCTCAACACTTGATCCAATCGTTCGAATTGATCCGGCTCCACGAATACATCCAAGTCATTCGTCGTTTCGATGAGTCCATGATGCTTCAATAACGTCGACCCACCGAACCGACACGCAATCCCATTCAAGCGGCATAACGTCTCGACTTGTTTTTCCATCCTCGTCACCCCTTCCTGCAACATATGTCCCATCTTACCACGTCTAGCCATAAAACAAAAAAGCAGCCCGCAAAATGCGGACTGCTTGAAAGGTCAGTGTATCAATCGATTACTCGATGATTTCAGTTACTGAACCAGCGCCTACTGTACGGCCACCCTCACGGATTGAGAAACGTGTTCCGTCTTCGATCGCGATTGTAGAAATCAATTCGATCGTCAACTCGATGTTGTCTCCTGGCATTACCATTTCAGTACCTTCTGGAAGGTGAACGATACCTGTTACGTCAGTTGTACGGAAGTAGAACTGCGGACGGTAGTTCGCGAAGAATGGCGTGTGACGGCCACCCTCTTCTTTAGAAAGAACGTAGATTGAAGCTTTGAACTTTGAGTGCGGCGTGATTGAACCTGGCTTAGCAAGTACTTGTCCACGCTCGATGTCTTCACGTGATACACCACGGAGAAGAGCACCGATGTTGTCGCCAGCTTCAGCGTAGTCGAGAAGCTTACGGAACATCTCTACACCAGTACATACAGTTTTCTTAGTTTCTTCTGTAAGACCAACGATTTCAACTTCGTCGTTGACGCGGAGAACACCACGCTCAACACGACCAGTCGCTACAGTACCGCGACCAGTGATTGAGAATACGTCCTCAACTGGCATCATGAATTCTTTGTCCGTGTCACGAACTGGCTCAGGGATGTACTCATCAACTGCGTTCATGAGTTCCATGATTTTTTCTTCCCACTGTGGTTCGCCGTTAAGCGCGCCAAGTGCAGAACCTTTGATTACAGGGAGGTCGTCGCCTGGGAAGTCGTACTCAGAAAGAAGTTCACGGATTTCCATTTCAACGAGCTCAAGGAGTTCTTCGTCGTCAACCATGTCAACTTTGTTCATGAATACGACGATGAAAGGAACACCTACTTGACGTGAAAGAAGGATGTGCTCACGTGTTTGTGGCATTGGGCCATCAGTTGCCGAAACAACGAGGATCGCGCCGTCCATTTGTGCAGCACCAGTGATCATGTTTTTAACATAGTCAGCGTGACCTGGGCAGTCAACGTGTGCATAGTGGCGTTTGTCAGTTTCGTACTCGATGTGAGCTGTTGCGATTGTGATACCGCGCTCACGCTCTTCAGGAGCACCATCGATTGCGTCAAACTTTGTAGCTGTTTTACCTTGTGCTTTTGAAAGTACAGCTGAGATCGCTGCAGTCAAAGTTGTTTTACCGTGGTCGACGTGGCCGATTGTACCAACGTTAACGTGCGGTTTAGAACGGTCGAATTTTTCTTTACCCATTCTAGATTCCTCCTCTATTAGACAATTAGTTTTTTATTTAACTAGGAAGACGTAGGCTACTTTTAACATACGTCCTCCTTAGCTTACAACAATCAATTAAGCGTTACAACCGTTATTAGCCGTTCGCTTTTTTGATGATTTCTTCTGCGATTGACTTCGGTACTTCTTCGTAGTGATCGAAGTGCATCGAGTACGTTCCGCGTCCTTGCGTACGTGAACGAAGCGATGTCGCATATCCAAACATTTCTGAAAGTGGAACCATTGCTTTAACGACTTGAGCATTACCGCGTGCTTCCATACCTTCTACGCGTCCACGGCGTGACGTGACGTCACCCATGATGTCTCCCAAGTATTCTTCTGGGATAACAACTTCGACACGCATCATTGGCTCAAGGATTACAGCTTTCGCTTGTTCCTTAAGTTGTTTAACCGCCATCGAAGCAGCAACTTTAAACGCCATCTCGTTCGAGTCGACATCGTGGTACGATCCGAAGACGAGGGCAGCTTTAACGTCAACTACTGGGTAACCAGCGAGGATACCGTTTTCGAGAGCTTCTTCAATCCCGTTCTGAACAGCTGGGACGTATTCACGTGGTACAACACCACCGACGATCTTGTTCTCGAATGCGAATCCAGCGCCTTCTTCGTTCGGCTCGAATTCTACGACAACGTGACCGTACTGACCGCGTCCACCTGATTGACGTACGAATTTCGAATCGATCTTCGCAGCGCCACGGATTGTCTCACGGTAAGCAACTTGTGGTGCACCAACGTTAGCTTCTACTTTGAATTCGCGACGCATACGGTCAACGAGGATATCAAGGTGAAGTTCACCCATACCAGAGATGATCGTTTGACCAGTCTCTTGGTTTGTTTCAGTGCGGAAAGTTGGATCCTCTTCTGCGAGTTTCGCGAGGGCTTGACCCATCTTGTCTTGGTCAGCTTTCGATTTAGGCTCGATAGCGACCGAGATAACCGGTTCTGGGAATGTCATTGACTCGAGAACGACGTTGTCTTTCTCTGAGCAAAGCGTATCACCAGTCGTAGTATCTTTAAGACCAACGGCTGCGGCGATGTCACCAGCGAATACCATTGGGATTTCTTCACGGCTGTTCGCGTGCATTTGAAGGATACGACCGAGGCGCTCACGCTTACCTTTAGTCGAGTTCTTCACATACGAACCAGCTTGTGCTGTACCAGAGTACACGCGGAAGAACGTCAATTTACCGACGTAAGGATCCGTCATGACTTTGAACGCAAGTGCCGAGAACGGAGCTTCGTCAGAAGGCTCACGCGTGATTTCTTCTTCTGTGTCGAGGTTAACACCTTTGATTGACTCAACATCAACTGGTGATGGGAGGTAATCAACAACAGCGTCCAACATCAATTGAACACCTTTGTTTTTGAAGGCAGAACCAACGAGTACAGGGTAGAATTCTACGCTGAGTGTTGCTTGACGGATACCAGCTTTGAGTTCTTCGATTGAGATCTCTTCGCCTTCGAGGTATTTCATCATCAACTCTTCGTTGTAGTCAGCAACCGCTTCGATCAATTGACCGCGAAGTTCTTCAGCTTCGTCAGCCATGTCAGCTGGGTAGCCATCCGTTACTTCGATGTCAGTACCGAGGTCGTTCGTGTACATGTATGTCTTCTTCTCAACGAGGTCGATGATTCCTTTGAATTCATCTTCCGCACCGATTGGAAGTTGGATTGGATGTGCGTTTGCGTGTAAACGTTCGTGAAGTGTTTTCACCGAGTACAAGAAGTCCGCACCGATCTTATCCATCTTGTTGACGAATACGACACGTGGAACACCGTAAGTCGTCGCTTGACGCCATACAGTTTCTGTTTGTGGTTCAACACCTGACTGAGCGTCAAGTACCGCAACAGCGCCATCAAGTACACGGAGTGAACGTTCAACTTCAACTGTGAAGTCTACGTGTCCAGGTGTATCGATGATGTTTACACGGTGGCCATTCCACTGTGCAGTTGTCGCTGCAGAAGTGATCGTGATTCCACGCTCTTGCTCCTGCTCCATCCAGTCCATTTGTGAAGCTCCTTCATGAGTTTCACCAATCTTGTGGATACGACCTGTGTAATAAAGAATACGTTCAGTTGTTGTCGTCTTACCGGCATCGATGTGAGCCATGATCCCGATGTTACGAGTATTCTTTAGGGAGAATTCTCTTGCCATACTGGGTATTCTCCTTCCGCATGTGTTTTTCGTGTGCTGGCACACGATATGATTATACCCGAAAGCCACTCCATTAAGCCACCGCTTGGTGACGTGGAGTGGTCTTTACGTTTAACTTACCAACGATAGTGAGCAAACGCTTTGTTCGCTTCTGCCATCTTATGCATGTCTTCGCGTTTCTTAACAGACGCACCAGTGTTATTGGCTGCATCCATGATTTCATTCGCGATACGTTGCTCCATCGTTTTCTCGTTGCGGAGACGAGCGTAGTTCACGAGGTAACGAAGACCAAGTGTCGTACGGCGCTCTGGACGAACTTCAACAGGAACTTGGTAGTTTGCTCCACCAACACGGCGAGCTTTAACTTCAAGTACAGGCATGATGTTGTTCATTGCTTCTTCGAACACTTCCATAGGCTCTTTGCCTGAGCGTTCAGCGATGAGGCCAAATGCGTTGTAAATGATAGTTTGAGCTGTACCTTTTTTACCGTCTAACATGACACGGTTAATGAGGCGAGTTACCAATTTCGAGTTGTAGATCGGATCTGCGATAACGTCACGACGTTCTGCACGGTTTTTACGCATCCGAGTACCCTCCTTTCAAAATTTCAGTAGTTTTTAGTTTTGCGAGAATTACTTCTTCGCAGCTTTCGGACGTTTCGTACCGTATTTAGAACGGCCTTGCATACGTCCGTCAACACCTGCAGTGTCAAGCGCACCACGAACGATGTGGTAACGTACCCCTGGTAAGTCTTTTACACGTCCTCCACGGATAAGAACAACGCTGTGCTCTTGAAGGTTGTGGCCAATACCTGGAATGTACGCAGTCACTTCGATTTGGTTAGTCAAACGAACACGAGCATACTTACGTAATGCCGAGTTCGGTTTCTTCGGAGTCATTGTACCAACACGTGTACAAACACCACGTTTCTGTGGCGAGCTCACGTTAGTTTGTGACTTGATGAAACTGTTGTAACCTTTGTTAAGTGCTGGAGAGTCAGATTTAACGACTTTCGATTTACGTCCTTTACGGACTAACTGGTTGATAGTAGGCATCTTTGAAGATCCTCCCTTCCTGAATTATGCTATTTTCTAGACCCACCGACCCGGGTGGTTCATTTAAGGTCATAACGAAACGCTTTTACGAGGCGTAGGCATTCCATGACCTCGCAAAAACGTGAGTTATACCTTGAAAGTGGCAATAATAGCAGCCAAACCTTTCCGGAGAAAGATCGGGTGACGTCCAAGTAGCTTGCCGACTGCTGGACACCGTTGTCATCGACAACAACCGATTGGCGGCACTAAATCATAGTAGCACCGCCAACCCATGCTGTCAAGACGTTTTTATTCTACCGTCGTGTCTTCGAGAACGGCTTTCGTCTCTTCTTCTTTGAGTTTAACATCACGGTAAACCGGCATCCCAGTACCAGCTGGAACGAGTTTCCCGATGATGACGTTCTCTTTGAGTCCGAGGAGATAGTCGCGCTTGCCTTTGATGGCAGCGTCTGTCAATACACGAGTCGTTTCTTGGAACGAAGCGGCCGAGAGGAACGAATCTGTCTCAAGCGACGCTTTTGTGATTCCGAGAAGGACCGGTTTCGCTGTTGCCGGGCTCTTGCCTTCGCGAAGCGTATCTTTACACGCTTCTTTGAAGACGCTGATATCGACGAGCGAACCAGGGAGAAGTGGCGTGTCACCAGACTCGATGACTTTGACGCGGCGAAGCATTTGGCGAACCATGACTTCGACGTGTTTGTCGCCGATTTCTACCCCTTGCATGCGGTAAACTTTTTGTACTTCTTGGAGCAAGTAGTTTTGAACACCAGATACACCACGGACGGCGAGCAATTCTTTCGGATCGATCGAACCTTCCGTGAAGACTTCTCCAGCTTCTACTGTATCTCCGATTTGAACACGAAGACGTGCTCCGAACGGAATCGTGTACGTACGTGTCTCACTGAGTCCTTCGACGGTGAGTTCACGCTTGTCACGCGATTCTGTGAAGTCGATGACCGTACCAGGGATTTCCGAGATGACCGCTTGCCCTTTCGGGTTACGAGCCTCGAATACCTCTTGGATACGTGGAAGACCTTGTGTGATATCATCTCCGGCTACCCCACCTGTGTGGAAGGTACGCATTGTAAGCTGCGTTCCTGGCTCACCGATTGATTGCGCGGCGATGATTCCGACAGCTTCGCCGACTTCAACGTTCGAGCCAGTCGCCAAGTTGCGGCCGTAACATTTCTTACATACGCCGTGTGACGTGTTACATGTAAAGGCTGTACGGATTTCAACTCGTTCGATTCCAGCGTCGACGATGTCGCGAGCGAGATCTTCGGTAATCAATTGGTTCTTCTCGACCATGACTTCACCCGTTTCCGGATGTGCCACTGTCTCGAACGCTGTACGGCCGACGAGGCGGTCATACAAGTTTTCGATTTCTTCCGTGCCTTCGCGGAGAGCGGCAACGCGGATTCCGCGGTCCGTTCCACAATCTTCTTCACGGATGATGACATCTTGGGCTACGTCAACAAGACGACGCGTCAAGTAACCTGAGTCAGCCGTCTTAAGGGCTGTATCGGCAAGACCTTTACGCGCACCGTGCGTCGAGATGAAGTACTCTTGTACCGTCAGACCTTCACGGAATGAAGATTTGATCGGAAGTTCGATGATGCGGCCAGATGGAGCGGCCATCAAACCACGCATCCCTGCGAGCTGCGTGAAGTTGGACGCGTTACCACGGGCACCTGAGTCAGACATCATGAAGATTGGGTTCAAGCGATTGAGGGATTTCATCAATCGTGATTGAATCTCATCCTTCGCTTCGTTCCAAGAGCGTACAACGCGCTCGTAACGCTCATCTTCAGTGATGAGACCGCGACGGAATGACTTCATGATTTGATCGACTTGAGTTTGCGCTTCATCAAGGATTTCTTGTTTGTCCGGAAGAACGATGATATCAGCGATTCCGACCGTCACACCGGCTTTCGTCGAGTGTTTGAAGCCGAGATCTTTCATCCGGTCAAGCATGCGGCTTGTTTCAGTCGTTTCGAACTTCTGGAACACTTCCGCGATGACTTTTCCAAGGAATCCTTTTTTGAACGGCTCGACCAAAGGACGTGAGGCGATTTCTTCTGCCACGTTGGCACCTTTGTCGATGAAGTACTTGTCAGGCGTTGCTTCCTGTAAGTTTTCCATCGTCGGCTCGTTCAAGTATGGGAACGTGTTCGGCAAGATCTCGTTAAAGATCATCTTACCGACCGTTGTGATCAACATTTTCTCGTTTTGCTCATCTGTGAACGTCGGGTTGTTGAGCGTACGTGCTGGAAGAGCGACACGTGTATGCAAGTGGACATAGCCATTTTGATACGCGATGAGCGCTTCGTTCACGTTCGACAAAATTTTCCCTTGTCCGACGGCATCGTCGCGTTCAAGCGAGATGTAGTAGTTACCGAGGACCATATCCTGCGATGGTGTAACAACTGGTTTTCCGTCTTTCGGGTTCAAGATGTTTTGCGCTGCGAGCATGAGAAGACGAGCTTCAGCTTGTGCTTCAGCAGAAAGTGGTACGTGAACCGCCATTTGGTCACCATCAAAGTCGGCGTTATAAGCCGTACATACGAGCGGGTGAAGGCGAATCGCGCGACCTTCGACGAGAATCGGTTCGAAAGCTTGAATCCCTAGGCGGTGAAGCGTTGGGGCACGGTTCAAGAGAACCGGATGCTCGCGAATGACTTCTTCGAGGACGCCCCAGATTTCTGGTTGCATCTTCTCAATCTTACGTTTGGCGTTCTTGATGTTCGACGCGATGCCGCGACCGACAAGTTCTTTCATCACGAACGGTTTGAAGAGTTCAAGGGCCATCTCTTTCGGGAGACCACATTGGTACATCTTCAAGTTTGGACCAACGACGATAACCGAACGTCCTGAATAGTCGACCCGTTTACCAAGAAGGTTTTGACGGAAACGACCTTGTTTCCCTTTCAACATGTGTGAAAGTGATTTAAGGGGACGGTTACCTGGTCCTGTGACCGGACGACCACGACGACCGTTGTCGATGAGGGCGTCAACCGCTTCTTGAAGCATACGCTTCTCGTTTTGCACGATGATGTTCGGCGCGCCGAGATCGAGCAAACGTTTGAGACGGTTGTTTCGGTTGATGACTCGACGATACAAATCGTTCAAGTCAGATGTCGCAAAGCGTCCACCGTCGAGCTGCACCATCGGGCGAAGCTCTGGCGGAATGACAGGAAGTACTTCAAGAATCATCCAATCTGGATCATTACCTGACGTGAAGAATGCATCGAGCACTTCAAGACGTTTAATCGCACGTGTACGACGTTGGCCTTGAACCGTCTTCAATTCTTCGCGGAGTTCTCCGACTTCCTTCTCGAGTTGAACGTCTTGAAGGAGTGTGCGGATGGCTTCTGCACCCATGTCTGCTCTGAAGTCACTGCCGTATTTTTCACGGTAGAGACGGTATTCTTTTTCCGAGAGAAGTTGTTTCTTCTCAAGCGGAGTGTCACCTGGCTCCGTCACAACGTACGACGCGAAGTAGATTACTTCTTCGAGCGCACGTGGTGACATATCGAGAACAAGCCCCATTCGGCTTGGAATCCCTTTGAAGTACCAGATGTGCGAAACTGGTGCCGCGAGCTCGATATGGCCCATACGCTCGCGACGCACTTTCGCTTTCGTCACTTCAACGCCACAACGGTCACAAATGACTCCTTTATAACGGATTCGTTTGTATTTCCCGCAGTAACATTCCCAGTCTTTCGTAGGACCGAAGATTCGTTCACAGAACAATCCGTCCTTCTCTGGTTTAAGTGTACGATAGTTGATCGTTTCCGGCTTTTTGACTTCCCCGTAAGACCACGAACGGATCTTCTCGGGTGAAGCCAAGCCGATTTTCATATATTCAAATCGATTAACATCTACCAAGGGGCCGACCTCCCTTTTCGCCTTATTCCTCTTCCGTAACAGTCGGTTGAACGACTTGTTCTAACGCCGATGTTGCGTTCGGGATGTTGTCGTCATCTTCATCTTTCATTTCAACTTCTTCATCGTCCGCAGACATCATCTTGACTTCCATACCGAGCGCTTGGAGCTCTTTGATCAAGACGCGGAACGACTCAGGAACGCCCGCTTTCGGAACGCTCTCACCTTTCACGATGGCCTCGTATGCTTTCACACGACCAACCGTGTCATCCGACTTGATTGTAAGAATCTCTTGGAGCGTGTAGGCTGCGCCGTACGCTTCAAGTGCCCATACTTCCATCTCACCGAAACGCTGTCCACCGAACTGTGCTTTACCACCGAGCGGTTGTTGCGTGACGAGCGAGTATGGTCCTGTCGAACGAGCGTGAAGTTTATCATCAACCATGTGCGCGAGTTTGATCATATACATGACACCGACCGAGACGCGGTTATCGAACGCTTCACCAGTACGACCGTCATAGAGACGAGTCTTGGCATCTTTGTCCATTCCAGCTTCTTCAATCGTTGCCCATACGTCTTCCTCACGCGCACCATCGAATACAGGTGTCGCCACTTTGATGCCGAGCTTTTTAGCCGCCATTCCAAGGTGGAGTTCGAGTACCTGACCGATGTTCATCCGTGATGGTACACCTAGTGGGTTAAGCATGATGTCAATCGGTGTGCCGTCCGGCATGTATGGCATGTCTTCTTCAGGGAGAATGCGCGAGATAACACCTTTGTTACCGTGACGTCCCGCCATCTTATCCCCTTCGTGAATCTTACGTTTTTGAACGATGTAGACACGAACCATTTGGTTCACGCCTGGTGAGAGTTCGTCACCGTTTTCACGATCGAACACTTTGACGTCCAAGATGATGCCGTCGCCGCCGTTTGGTACACGGAGTGACGTATCACGGACTTCACGTGCCTTCTCACCGAAGATTGCGTGCAAGAGACGCTCTTCCGCCGTCAATTCAGTCACACCTTTAGGCGTAACTTTACCGACGAGGATATCGCCATCCTTGACTTCCGCACCGATGCGGATAATCCCACGGTCGTCCAAGTTGCGAAGTGCGTCATCACCGACGTTTGGAATATCACGTGTGATTTCCTCAGGTCCGAGTTTCGTGTCGCGTGACTCTGATTCGTACTCTTCGATATGAATCGACGTGTACACATCATCTTTCACGAGGCGTTCACTCATGATGATCGCATCCTCATAGTTGTAACCGTCCCATGTCATGAAGGCGACGACGACGTTACGACCGAGCGCGAGCTCACCCATATCCATCGACGGTCCGTCAGCAAGGATTTCTCCTTTTTCGACACGGTCACCAGCAGCGATGATCGGCTTCTGGTTGTAGCATGTCCCTTGGTTCGAACGGACATACTTTTGAAGTTTGTAGCGGTCAAGGTCACCTGATACCTCAGAACCGTTCACGTCAGACGTGCGGCGGACTAATATTTCGCGTGCTGTGACACGCTCGACGACACCTGGGAATTTCGCGATAATCGCGGCCCCAGAGTCTTTCGCTGACACGTACTCCATCCCAGTACCGATAATCGGTGAATCTGGTTGAAGAAGTGGTACAGCTTGACGTTGCATGTTCGCTCCCATGAGGGCACGGTTCGAGTCATCGTTCTCAAGGAACGGGATACATGCCGTCGCAGCAGAAACAACCTGTTTCGGCGAGACGTCCATGTAATCGACTCGGTTCGGCTCAACTGACAAGTTTTGTCCGCGGAAACGGCAAAGGACTTGTTCGTTGGCGAATCCGCCTTCTTCTGTGAGCGGCATGTTCGCCTGAGCGACGACGTAGAGATCTTCTTCATCCGCCGTCATATATTGAATCTCGCTCGTGACGAGACCTGTTTCAGGGTCGACTCGACGGTACGGAGCTTCAATGAAGCCGTACTCGTTTACTTTCGCATAAGACGAAAGCGAGTTGATGAGACCGATGTTTGGTCCCTCCGGCGTTTCGATTGGACACATCCGACCGTAGTGCGAATAGTGAACGTCTCGAACTTCGAAGCCGGCACGCTCACGTGTCAAACCACCCGGTCCAAGTGCAGAGAGACGACGCTTGTGCGTGAGCTCTGCGAGCGGGTTTGTTTGGTCCATGAACTGTGACAACTGCGAACTACCGAAGAACTCTTTTAGCGACGCGATAACTGGGCGAATGTTGATTAACGCCTGTGGTGTGATCGCGTTTTGATCTTGAATCGACATCCGTTCTTTAACGACACGTTCCATACGAGAAAGCCCGATCCGGAATTGGTTTTGGAGAAGTTCTCCGACTGAACGAAGACGACGGTTTCCTAAGTGGTCAATGTCATCTGTTGTTCCGACTTCGTGTAATAAGTTAAAGAAGTAGTTGATCGATGCGATGATATCAGCCGGTGTGATGTGTTTCACGCTGCGGTCGATATTGCCGTTACCGATAATGTTCAAGATACGCTCTCCATCTGGGTCATCTGGTGAGATTACTTTGATCGATTGAAGACCGAACGGTTCACCTTCAGCGACGCCGCCTGTCGGCTCAGCATCCATATAACCGAGGCCGTTCTCCAAGTGTGGAAGAACGCGGTCAAGGTTGCGACGATCGAGGACAGTTCCAGCTTCGGCGATGACTTCGCCTGTTTCTGGGTCAACGAGCGTCTCGGCCAATTTTTGACCGAAGAGACGGTTTTTAAGATGAAGTTTTTTGTTCATCTTATAGCGACCGACGTTTGCAAGGTCGTAACGTTTTGGGTCGAAGAAACGAGAAACGAGAAGTGACTTCGCGTTCTCAACCGTTGGTGGTTCACCAGGGCGGAGACGCTCGTAAATTTCGATTAACGCTTTTTCTGTTGATTCTGTATTATCTTTTTCAAGGGTGTTACGAAGATACTCGTCATCCCCGAGAAGGTCGATAATCTCTTGGTCCGTACCGAAACCGAGGGCACGCAACAACACCGTTACCGGGATTTTGCGGGTACGGTCAATACGAACGTAAACGATATCTTTGGCATCTGTCTCAAGTTCGAGCCATGCACCACGGTTCGGAATAACAGTCGCTCCGAAGCCACGCTTACCGTTTTTATCGAGTTTCGCGTTGTAATAAACGCTTGGTGAACGAACGAGCTGGGAAACGATAACGCGTTCTGCACCGTTAATGATAAACGTTCCCGATTCTGTCATGAGCGGGAAATCCCCCATGAACACTTCTTGTTCTTTGAGCTCACCTGTCTCTTTGTTTTGCAAACGTACTTTTACGCGCAATGGCGCAGAGTAAGTTACGTCTCGCTCCTTCGACTCATCGATCGAATACTTCGGCTCACTGAGCGAATAGTCGATGAACTCGAGCACGAGGTTTCCGGTGAAGTCGGAGATTGGCGAAATGTCCGTAAACATCTCTTTCAATCCTTCACGCAAGAACCACTCGTAAGAAGCAGTTTGAATTTCAATCAAATTCGGAAGCTCTAATACCTCACTGATACGGGCAAAGCTTCTTCTCTGACGGTGACGACCGTACTGAACAAGTTGACCAGTCAACTGATTCACCTCTCAGACCCCCAATTCTCTATCGAATTTTTCGGGCGTAATAATCGAACATTGTCATTGAATGTCGCCTCTTTTCCGCGTCTAAAAAGCGGCAAACGCGGCAGTTCAAAGCGAATTCCATTCCAATGGCATTTTATAATGTTAGCATATACGTTATAGCGAGTCAACAAGACTTCACCGTTTGTCAAGAGCGAATTGCCCGGAAAATGAAATAGCCCTTTTCTTTCGCAACCGACTCGACTTGACCGAACACATCTTCAAGCAACTTCTTGGCAGAAGGCGCTCCTTGTTTCTTTTGAATAACGACGTAGAGCGCTCCACCTACGACAAGGTGTGTATACGCATCGCGCAAAATCGTGTGGACCACTTGCTTCCCGGCCCGAATCGGCGGATTGGTCACGATTGCGGCGAACTGTTCATCACCGACTCCGTCATAAGCGTGGCTGAGTCGCGTCTCAATCGTCACCCCATTTTGGGCGGCGTTTTGCTCTGACAAGGCAAGCGCTCGCTCGTTCACGTCGACGAGGAGTGCTTCACGCCCAGAGGCGTCGGCAAGCGAGATCCCCATCGGACCGTAGCCGCAGCCCACATCTAAAATGCGTCCTTCAACATCAGGCACTTCAAATGATTCGATTAAGAGACGTGACCCAAAATCGACCGATCCTTTCGAGAACACGCCGCGGTCCGAGGTGAAGCGATATGTCTTCCCTCGCAACTCAAACGTCCATGTCTCAGGGGCACTTTTCGAACTAGGGTCGTTCGTATAGTAATGATCTCCCATGCATTGAACCTCCTAACCCACTCTTCAAGGAAATAAAAGAAGCTCGCCATAGCGAGCTTCTATAGGTTGTAGAAGTAAAAGTTAGATTACTTAACTTCGACAGTTGCGCCAGCTTCTTCAAGCTTAGCTTTGACTGCGTCTGCATCTTCTTTAGAAACGCCTTCTTTGACTGGAGCTGGAGTTCCGTCAACGAGTGCTTTCGCTTCTTTAAGACCGAGGCCTGTAAGTTCACGTACCGCTTTGATGACGTTGATTTTACCAGCGCCAGCGTTTGTGAGGATTACGTCGAATTCAGTTTGCTCTTCAGCTACTGCTGCGCCTGCACCTGCAACTGCTACTGGAGCTGCTGCTGATACGCCGAATTCTTCTTCGATTGTTTTTACGAGTTCGTTAAGTTCGAGAACCGTCATTGATTTGAGGTCTTCGATGAATTGCTCTTTGTTGAAAGCCATTATGGTTTTCCTCCTTTGATGTTGTAAAGATTGGTTTTTATTACGCTACGAGACAAAAATTAAGCAGTTTGCTCTTCTTTTTGTTCTGCGATTGCGTTTGTTGCGACTGCGAGCCCACGGATTGGAGCTTGAAGTACGCTGAGAAGCATCGAGAGAAGACCTTCGCGTGATGGAAGTTCTGCAAGGGCTTTAACTTCTTCAAGTGAAGAAACTTTGCCTTCGATGATTCCGCCTTTCAATTCGAGCGCTTTGTGCTCTTTCGAGAAGTCGTTCAAGATCTTCGCTGGAGCTACAACGTCTTCGTTCGAGAACGCGATTGCTGTAGGGCCAGTGAAGACTTCGTCAAGACCTTCGAAGTTCGACTGAACTGCTGCGCGGCGAAGGAGACCGTTTTTGTATACTTTGAACTCGATTCCAGCGTCACGGAGTGATTTACGGAGTGTAGTCACTTCTTCAACTGTAAGTCCACGGTAGTCAACAACGATTGTCCCAACGCTTGCTTGCATTTTCTCAGCGATTTCATCGACGAGTGCCGATTTCTGAGATACGATTTTTTCGCTTGCCATGTGTTTGCACCTCCTAGTCAATTCTTATACCGGACGAGAGGCTGCTCTTCAAAAAGAAATCCCTCGTATGAAGACATACGAGGGCGTAATTGTTTGAAAGTAAACCTGTGACAACAGGCTCAAGTTCGAGCAAAGACACCTCGGAAGGGTTTACGGACCGATGTCCACCTTCTGTCTACGGTAATCCAACATATTCGGTTGAACGTGTATTACTTTAACAGCGGTATCACACGTTGTCAACAGTTTATTTCAAGTAGATTACTTGATGAAGTCGGCAGTCGCGACACGGATCCCAGGACCCATTGTCGAAGAAAGCGCGATGTTTTTAAGGTAAGTTCCTTTTGCAGTAGCAGGCTTCACTTTCATGAGCGTCTCGATGATTGTCTCGATGTTCTCAGTAAGTTTAGTTGCTTCAAACGATTTCTTACCAACTGGTACGTGAATGTTACCGGCTTTATCAACGCGGTACTCTACTTTACCAGCTTTGATGTCCGCGATTGCTTTCGTCACGTCGAACGTAACTGTGCCTGTTTTCGGGTTAGGCATGAGGCCTTTTGGTCCGAGAACGCGACCAAGTTTACCAACTTCGCCCATCATGTCAGGTGTCGCAACGATAACATCGAAGTCGAACCATCCTTGTTGGATTTTAGTGATGAACTCAGAGTCACCGACGTAGTCAGCGCCAGCCGCTTCAGCTTCTTTAACTTTTTCGCCTTTTGCGAAGACGAGAACTTTTTGTGTTTTACCAGTACCGTGTGGAAGTACGACGGCACCGCGGATTTGTTGGTCCGCTTTCTTCGGATCTACGCCGAGACGGACAGCAACTTCGATTGTTTCATCGAATTTAGCAGTAGCTGTTTTTTGAACGAGTTCTACGGCCTCAGTGAGTTCGTATGACTTCATGCGATCAACAAGCTTAGCTGCTTCTTGGTGTTTTTTACCCATGATTCTTTTCCTCCTTGTGGTTAGCGGAATTTCCTCCCACATAATGAAGGGATTGAAGGTGAGCATAATATTCACCGACAATCCCAGAGACTAATAAATTAGTCTTCGATTACAATACCCATACTACGCGCAGTACCTTCAACCATAAGCATCGCTGTTTCAACAGACGACGCGTTAAGGTC
This sequence comes from Exiguobacterium chiriqhucha RW-2, assembly GCF_000416965.1. Classification (GTDB taxonomy): domain Bacteria; phylum Bacillota; class Bacilli; order Exiguobacteriales; family Exiguobacteriaceae; genus Exiguobacterium; species Exiguobacterium chiriqhucha. The sequence goes on along the minus strand of NZ_ATCL01000015.1, from coordinate 16,460 downwards.
AGGCATTTTAAGTTCAGCGATTTCGCGAACTTTATCACGCTTAACCGTTGCTACCTTCTTACGGTTTGGTTCACCAGAACCGCTCTCGATACCAGCAGCTTTCTTCAAAAGAACTGCAGCTGGTGGAGTTTTCGTAATGAATGTAAACGAACGATCTTCGTATACCGTAATGACTACAGGAATAATCAATCCGGCTTGGTCTTGTGTACGAGCGTTGAACTCTTTACAGAATCCCATGATGTTAACACCTGCTTGACCAAGTGCTGGTCCTACTGGTGGTGCTGGGTTAGCTTTACCAGCTGGGATTTGAAGTTTAACGAGTTTAGTAACTTTTTTCGCCACGAGACACACCTCCTTAAGTCTAAAATGTGGTTTCTTGGACGTTGTGCGCCCTCCCACTCAATCTATTAGGTCGAGTTTGTACCGAAATAAAGCACAACATCAAACATTTCCGATTGTACCATCCGTTCCCGAGAATGGCAAGTGGGTTTAGTTAATTTTCTGAACTTGTTCGAAATCAAGTTCAATTTTTGTTTCACGGCCGAACATGTCAACGACAACTTTGAGCTTCTCTTTCTCGGTTTCGATTTCATCAATCGTACCTTCAAAGTTCTCAAATGCGCCTTCTTTGACACGGACGAGGTCGCCGAGTTCGTAGTTGTAACGATCTTTCTTCTCGATGAGACCCATCTGTGACAATACGTTCGTCACTTCGTCCGGTTGAAGCGGAATCGGCTTAGCGCCGCCCCCCGTCGAACCGAGGAAGCCGGTGACGTTCGGCGTGTTCCGAACGACATACCATGAATCATCCGTCATGATCATTTCGACGAAGACGTAACCTGGGAAGCTTTTCACTTCTTTTTCTTTAATCTTCTTCTCGCCACTCTTGAGAGTGACTTCTTCTTGCGTTGTTTCAGTCGGAACGAGGACGCGGAAAATTTTATCTTCCATGTTCATCGAACCGATTCGACGTTCTAGGTTTTCTTTGACGTTGTTTTCAAATCCAGAATACGTCTGGACAACAAACCATTGTTTCTCCACGGCTTTCACCTCTTTCCTTAGTTAATCAATAGGTTGACGAGATAACTGACACCAGTATCTACGCCGAACACGAACAGGCCGACCACGACGACCGTCGCGATGACCGTGATGGTATATTTTGTGAGCTCTTTACGAGTCGGCCAACTCGTTTTCTTTAACTCTTTCCATACATCGCGCAAAAAGTTCATGATAGCTTCCTCCTACGTTGAATGCCAATCTACATTACTTTGATTCTCGATGTGTCGTATGTGCATTGCAACGACGACAGAACTTTTTCAGTTCGAGCCGCGTCGTCACGTCGTCTTGCTTGACGGTCGAATAACCGTTCGACCCGCAATCCGAACACGCGAGACTTACTTTCTTTGCCATTCATAAGCGCCCCTTTCGACAGCTCTCCCACTAAAAAAGAGCGAAAAAAAAACGCCTCCTGTAAATGGCGTCTACGGACAAGGCGCTGCCTTAAAAGTATCACATAGGAGGCTTGCGGTCAATATCGGTTAGCTCGTCAGCGTTTTGACGTCGACATGCCGCTCAAACTTTTTCTTCACGCGCTGTAGCGCGTTATCAATCGACTTCACGTGACGGTCGAGGTCGTCTGAGATTTCTTGATACGAACGGCCGTCCAAATAAAGACGTAACACTTTTCGTTCCAAGTCACTCAGGAGCTCTTCCATCTTTTCTTCCATGAACAGTTGCTCTTCACGCGTGACGAGCAAATCTTGCGGGTCTGTCGGATGCGGCGGCAAAATCACATCAAGAAGCGTCCGGTCCGACTCGTCGTCAAAAATCGGCTTATCGAGCGAGACGTAAGAGTTGAGCGGAATATGTTTTTGACGCGTCGCCGTTTTAATGGCGGTGATCATTTGACGCGTGATGCACATCTCAGCAAAACTTTTGAACGAAGCGAGCCGTTCGTCCCGATAGTCCCGAACCCCTTTATACAGACCGATCATCCCTTCTTGGACGATATCCTCATGGTCGGCACCGATTAAAAAATAAGACCGTGCCTTCGCCCGAACGAAATATCGGTAACGTTCAATCAAAAACTCAAGAGCGTCGCTATCCCCTTCGTTACGCGCAAGAAAGACGAGCTCTTCGTCGGACATGTTTTCAAACTGCTCGTATGGCCATCCGTTCATGTTTCCTACCCCCCGGCGATTGATGAACTTATGTAAGTTTGTGCTCTCATTATAGGCGCCGTTTAAAACGACCGTCAAATAAAATTCTAAAAATTCCGTCAATTACAATTCGTGTAACTCATACATGTAATAGTATACAACATTTCTTTCCAAAAAAATGTCAAATTAAAAACAAAGACGAGTCCATTTCATGAACTCGTCCGTGAGTTTCGTCACCGCTTCATTTACGACGACGAATTTCTTCCAATCGGGCCCACACATCTGGCGTGAGGTCGATTGTTTTTCGGTTGGATCGGTCCTGCTCAAGCGCCGACCGCTCTTGGTCGATTAACTGCTGCGCTTGTTTCCAATCTTTGAGCAGTTCGGCCGCGGGCACGCGGAGGGCGCCTTGACCGAAGATGACCCATTGCTCGGTGAAATCGTTCGTCGCGACGAATAACGTGACGAGACGATCATCGACGAGTTCATGGGCCCGCCGCTCAATCCATTCGTCCGCGGTCTCGTTCTCTTTCGTGTAGATGACCGCGATCCGACTCTGTTTCGCTTTCGACTCTCGTCCATAACGCATATGCGCATCGAAGACAATCGTCACTTCACGACCTGTGACCGCCTGATACTCGGCCATCGCTTCAATCAAGTCGGTACGTGCCTTCTCAAAATCGATGTCGCGCAGTTTGCGAAGGTGTGGCCAAGCGCCAATGATGTTATACCCATCCACGAGGAGCAGTTCCCGTTTCTTGATACTCATGACAATGGGTTACGTGAGCGGTGCACTTCATACAATAGAAGCGCGGCCGCGACCGAGGCGTTCAGCGATGTGACATGACCAACCATCGGCATATGGACGAGGAAGTCACACGACTCCCGCACGAGGCGGCTCATCCCTTTGCCCTCACTACCGATGACAACGACGAGCGGCATGTTCCCATCGAGGCGGCGATAATCTTGGCTCTCGCTCGCGTCCGTCCCGACGACCCATAGTCCTTTCTCTTTCAACTCTTCAAGCGTCCGCGTCAAGTTCGTGACGCGTGCGACCGGGATATACTCAATCGCACCCGTCGAGGCTTTCGCCACCGTCTGCGTCAATCCAACCGAGCGGCGCTTCGGAATGATGATTCCGTGGGCTCCGACCGCATCCGCCGTCCGAAGAATCGAACCGAGGTTGTGCGGGTCTTCGAGCTCATCGAGCAAGATGAAGAGCGGCGTTTCACCTTTCGACTCAGCGAGTGCGAACATGTCTTCAACCGACTTATATTCGTAAGCGGCGACCGCGGCGACAACGCCTTGGTGATGTTCACTGCCGGCCATCTTCTCGAGTTTCGTCTTCGGGACGAATGAGATTTGGACCGACGCCTCGTTAGCCATCCCGATGATTTGGGCGAGTGGCCCTTTCTGTTGGCCTTCCATGATGAAGACCTTGTTCATGTCACGTCCGCTCCGGAGTGCTTCCATGACCGGGTTGCGCCCGTATAAAAAATCGATTCCTTCTTCCATCACATCGACTTCTTGGTAGTCCGGACGTTCTAGTTTCTGACGTTGCGGACGGTCGTTCCGTTCACCACGTGGGCGGTCATTCCGTTCGCCGCGTGGACGATCGAATGAGCGTTGCTCCCTTGCTCCGTCATGTCGTTTCGAATGACTCGGTTTCGAGCCATGCGAACGCTTGTTCGATGAGTTCTTCAAGACGATCCCTTCTTTCCATTAGATATGTGTAACCAATCAATGCTTCGAACGCGGTCGAGTAGCGATACGTATGAACATCTGTCCGCTTTGGGATTGAACCAGATTTCGCGTTCTTCCCGCGGCGGACAACGGCCGTTTCATCTTCGCTCAAGATGCCTGTCTCGAGCCAGTGGGTCACGACCCCAGCCTGGGCGGCCGCATTTACGTAGCGAATGGCGCCGCGGTGGAGATCGTTCGGCTTCGTCATCCCTTGTCCGAGCAGTCGTTTGCGTACCGCCATCTCATAGACGGCGTCCCCCATATAGGCGAGGGCGAGAGCGTTCAGTTGAGGAGCCTGTTGCTTCATAACCGCTTCCACCGCACCCCTTGGGCCGTATCTTCGAGTTGAATGTTCTGGTCTTTCAAGAGGTCACGAATCTCATCGGCACGCGCGAAGTTTCGCTCCGCCCGGGCCGTGTTCCGCTCTTGAATCAATTGATCGATTTCCGCGTCAAGCAGTTCCACTTCGTTCGCAATCGTTAAACCGAGCACGCCCGTCAACTCTTCGAACAGGGCGATCACGTGTTCCAACGTCGTTTTCGAGACGTGGTCCGCCTTTGCGTAGATATTGGCTTCACGCGCCAAGTCGAATAAGACCGTCACCGCGTTCGCCGTATTGATATCATCATCCATCGCTTCGATGAACGTGGTTTTAATTGTCGCGAGCTTGCGTTCCATCGCTTCACTCGGTTCTTCAAGACCAGCTGTGACCGACAGGCGGTACGCGACGTTTTGGTATGCTTCCTTGATGCGATCCCATCCGTTCGCCGCTTGTTCAATCAACTCACGACTGTAGTTGATCGGATGGCGATAATGGACCGACAACATGAAGAAGCGGAGCACCATCGCATCGACTTCTTTCAACGCCTCATGGACGAGTAGGAAGTTGCCGAGCGATTTGGACATCTTCTCGTTCTCGATATTGATGAATCCGTTATGCAGCCAATAGTTGGCGAACTTCGTATGGTTGCACGCCTCCGATTGGGCAATCTCGTTCTCGTGGTGCGGGAACTTCAAGTCATGGCCCCCGGCGTGAATGTCGATCGTCGTGCCAAGGTGTTTTTTCGCCATCGCTGAACACTCGATGTGCCAGCCTGGACGACCTTGTCCCCATGGACTCTCCCATGCCGGCTCACCTGGTTTCGCGGCTTTCCACAAGACGAAATCGAGCGGGTCTTCTTTCTTTTCCCCGACGTCGACACGTGATCCCGCGCGTAAGTCTTCAATCGACTGCTGGCTCAATTTGCCATACGTCTCAAACTTACGCGTCCGGAAATAGACGTCCCCGCCTGCTTCATACGCAAAGTCCTGCGTCTCGAGTTCGCGGATGAATGTGATAATCTCTTCCATCGTGTCCGTGACACGTGGATGGACGTCCGCCGGCAATACGTTCAAGGCACCCGTGTCTGCCAAATACGCGTCGATATACCGATTCGTCAACGTACCGACGTCTTCTCCGAGCTCATTGGCGGTCCGAATGATTTTATCGTCGACATCTGTAAAGTTGAGGACGTATTTGACGTCATAGCCTCGATACGTCAAGTAGCGGCGGACCGTATCAAAGGCAATCGCTGGACGAGCATTGCCGACGTGAATGTAATTGTAAACGGTCGGTCCACATACATACATCGACACTTTCCCAGGTACGATTGGTACAAACGGCTCTTTTTTATTCGTGAGGCTGTTGTAAAACTGAATCATGTGTATTCTCCTCCATCCGTTTCTCTAATGAAGCAAGTTTGTCTTCTAGCTGAGCGACGGCACGTTCCAGCCGCTCTTGGCACTCGCGGTCCGGGTCGGGGAAGCGGTGATCGAGATCATGCTGCTTAACCCGTTCGCCGTTCCGGATGACGACCCGGCCTGGAATCCCGACGACCGTCGAGTCGGATGGGACGTCTTTTAAAACGACAGAACTCGCCCCGATTTTGACGCAATCGCCAATCGTGATATTGCCGAGCACTTTCGCCCCGGCCGAGATGAGGACATCATTCCCGATCGTCGGGTGACGTTTCCCTTTCTCTTTTCCCGTTCCGCCGAGCGTCACGCCCTGATAAATCGTTACATTGTTACCGATAATCGCCGTCTCACCAATGACGATGCCAAACCCGTGATCGATAAAGAGACGTTCACCGATGACCGCACCGGGATGAATCTCAATTCCCGTCAACCAACGGCTCGTCTGCGCGATTAACTTCGCCATTAACTTGACTTTGCGCGTCCATAGACCGTGCGCGATTCGATGTGCCCACAGGGCGTGTAACCCTGGATAGGTCAAGACGACCTCTATTTTTGATCTTGCGGCCGGGTCGAGTTCGAGCACGTTTCGTATATCGGCGCTCACACTTTTCCAAAATCCCATAATTGTTCTCCTTTTCCATATCAAAAACAAAGACGCCCCTGTGCCAAGGCACAGAGACGCCGTAAGCGCGGTTCCACTCTGTTTGGGAAAGTTCCCCTCTCATGTCTCGTTAACGCCGAGTCGCGGTCCCGACTACGTATCGCCGGAACGGCTCCGAGGTGCACTTCGACGGGGGACGCTTCTAGAACTTCCAGCCTAGGTTCTAGTCTCTGTTAAGTGTCATACCGCTTACTTTCCTCATCGTTGCCTTTAAGCTAATAATGTTGTGAGACGTGCCAAGACACGCTCTTTGCCAATTAGTGAAATGGCGTTCGGAAGCTCTGGTCCGTGCGTCTGCCCGGTCGTCGCGACCCGGATCGGCATGAACAAGTTCTTTCCTTTTTGGCCAGTCGCCTTTTGTGTCGCTTTCGTCGCTGCTTTGACGGCTTCCGGTGTGAAGTCTTCGATTGCTTCAAGTTGAGCCTTGAATTCGGCGAGGACAGCCGGTACCGTTTCTCCAGCGAGGACCGCATTGGCCTCTTCGTCGTATTCGACCTCGTCTTTAAAGAACAGGTCCGTCAACGTCACGATTTCAGCACCGTGTGTCATTTGTTCTTTATAGAGGGCGATCAACGCTGTCGCCCAATCGGCTTGTTCTATCGACAAGGCGTTCGGTAAACGTCCTGCTTCTTGTAAGAATGGTAAACTGAGTGCCACCACTTCGTCAAGCGAAGCCTGTTTCATATAGACGCTGTTGATCCAAGCAAGCTTCTGTTGGTCAAAGACGGCCGGGCTCTTCGACAAACGACCCGCATCAAACATCTCGATGAACGCTTCTTTCGTGAAGATCTCCTCTTCTCCGACCGGCGACCAACCGAGGAGCGAGATGAAGTTAAAGAGTGCCCCTGGAAGGTATCCGAGATCAGCGTACTGCTCGATAAACTGAATGATCGACTCATCACGCTTCGATAACTTCTTATGGTTCTCGTTATAAATCAATGTCATATGACCAAACGCCGGATAGTCCCAACCGAGTGCATCATAGACCATCATCTGTTTCGGTGTGTTGGCGATATGATCATCCCCGCGCAACACGTGGCTGATTTTCATCAAGTGATCGTCGACGACGACAGCGAAGTTATACGTCGGGATGCCGTCCTGTTTGACGATGACCCAGTCGCCGAAGTCTTTCGACTCGAACGAGACGTCGCCTTTGACGACATCGGTCCACTTATATGTGACCGACTCTGGTACACGAATCCGAATCGACGGTTTACGTCCTTCGGCTTCGAACGCAGCTTGCTCTTCGTCGCTCAAGTTACGATGTGCACCTGAATACCGCGGTGCCTCGCCGCGCGCGATTTGCGCTTCGCGTTCCGCCTCGAGTTCTTCAGACGTCATATAGCATTTATAGGCGAGTCCGTTGCTCATCAACTCGTTCACGTATTTATTGTAAAGGTCGAGTCGTTCCATTTGGAAGTAAGGACCATGATCGCCGCCGCGACCTGGACCTTCATCCCAATCGATTCCGAGCCATTCCAAATACTTCATCTGACTCTCGACACCGTTCTCCACGTTCCGTTTTTGGTCCGTGTCCTCGATTCGGAGAATCATCTTCCCGCCGGCATGGCGAGCATACAAATAGTTAAATAGCGCGGTCCGGGCGTTCCCAATATGAAGGTGACCCGTCGGACTCGGCGCATAGCGTACGCGCACTTCACTCATAATATTTCCACCTTTCTTCTCTTCTGCCCAAATAGTATACCACTTTTGTCAAGCGCGGTTGAGCAGGATGACCGCCTGGGCGGCAATTCCTTCTTCACGTCCGGTGAAGCCTAGCTTTTCAGTCGTCGTCGCTTTGACGTTCACTTGGCTGATGTCTGCCTCGAGCAACTCGGCGATGACCGCTCGCATATCGTCGATGTACGTGCGAAGCTTCGGCCGCTCCGCCATCACTGTCGCATCGACGTTGCCGAGCACATAGCCTTCCGCTTTGACGAGTTGCCAGACGTGCTGCAACAACACTTTCGAGTCCGCGTCCTTAAATTCCGGGTCCGTATCCGGGAAATGCTTGCCGATATCCCCCGCCGCAATCGCTCCGAGCGCTGCATCGGCAATCGTATGCAACAAGACGTCCGCATCCGAGTGGCCAAGCAGGCCGCGGTCGTGTGGAATCTCGATTCCCCCTAAAATGAGCGGACGCCCTTCGGCGAACGCATGTACATCAAATCCTTGTCCGATTCTCATCGATAGTCCTCCTTCGTTAAAATCGCTTCACCAAATAATAAATCTTCCGGGGTCGTCATTTTAATGTTGTGGTAATCCCCCGGGATAATCGTCACCCGTTGCCCGGTCCATTCGAATAGACTGGCATCATCCGTGCCGATAAAACGAGCAGCTTCTGCCCGCTCATGGGCGGCTTGAATGGCGCCTGCCGGAAACGCTTGGGGCGTCTGCGCCAACCATAGTGCCTCACGCGGCACCGTCTGCGTGATGTGTCCGTCCATCACTTGTTTCACCGTATCTTTGACCGGAACAGCGAGAATCGCCCCTGCCGTCTTGGCCGCTTCGGCGATGGCATGAAGTTGGTCAAGGCGCACAAATGGCCGTGCCCCGTCATGAATCAAGACGACATCTTCGGGATTGACGACTTGCAATCCGGCTCGAACGCTCTGTTGTCGTTCTTCCCCACCCGTCACATATGTAATCGGGGTTTGGACATGACGCAACTGCTGCTCGAACCACGCTTGCTCCTCAGGACGCACCGCGAGCACGATGCGCGCGCACCATGCATCTCTCGCGAACGCTGCCACGGTCCACACGATAATCGGTTTTCCTTGCAGCGTCAGCATCAACTTATTCTCATCGGCTCCCATCCGCTTTCCTTTTCCTGCGGCCGGAATGACAACCGTATAGCGTACCATTCCATTCACCCCTTTTCGCGAAAAAAGAGAGCGCCGATGCGTCTCTTTTTCCACTTATTTATTCAGGACGAGCAAAAATCATGCGGCCAGCCGACGTCTGAAGCACGCTCGTGACGACAACAGGTAACGTCTTCGAGATCAGCTTGCGCCCACCTTCAACGACGACCATCGTGCCATCTTCGAGATAGGCGACACCTTGATTTTGTTCTTTTCCTTCTTTAATGACCGTCACGACCATCTCTTCTCCTGGAATGACGATCTGTTTGACCGAGTTGGCCAAATCGTTAATGTTCAATACTGGGACGTTCCGAACTTCACACACTTTGTTCAAGTTGTAGTCGTTCGTGACGACGATGCCTTTTTTCAATTCGGCCAACTTGATCAATTTGATATCTACTTCGGCGACGTCTTCAAAGTCCCCATCGTAGATTTCCACTTCGATCCGGTCGTTGTCTTGTAACTCTTTTAAAATATCAAGACCGCGACGGCCCCGGTTACGCTTCAGCGTATCCGACGAGTCCGCAATATATTGAAGCTCACCGATGACGAACTGCGGCACGATGAGTGTCCCTTCGATGAAACCGGTCTTCGAGATATCAGCGATTCGACCATCGATGATGACGCTCGTATCCAAAATTTTATCGTTAGAGCGGCGCAATGGTTCCGCGGCCGGCTTCTCTCGTTCACTTTTGACGAACAGTTTAATCCATTCATTCCGCTTCCGGTAACCGACGGCAAAGCCGAAGTAACCGAACAGAGCGGTCACAAAAATCGGTACAATCTTGCTGAGCAAGAAGATATTCGTCACTTCTAACGAGACGCTGATCAAAAAAGCGATCAACAAACCAATAATCAATCCGATCGAGCCAAACAAAATATCGCCGACCGGCAAACGGACAAGCCGTTCTTCGATAAAACGGATAAATTTAACGACCCCATCGGTCAAGAACAAACTAAGAATGAAGAAGATAAGTCCACCAATCAAACTAGCAACGTAAGGAATCGTCAACCAAGCCGGTACACTCACACCAAGGTCGCCTAATAGCAACATCGCTTCGATAATTCCAAACCAACCGACGACGAGTCCGATCAATATAAATCCGATTCGTACAGCAATCTTCACTCATTCCACCTCCTTTATTATGAATTAAAATTTCAAGAAATTAACACTTTCATTGTAACACGGTTCTTTTGAAAGCGTTCGTTACAAAGCGTTAAAAACTGCCGGAAGCGCCCCGTCAGAACGGGATAGCGAGTTGGAGCGCTTCATCGACAGTACTGACACCGACGACATCGATACCAGGCGGGGCTGTCCAGCCCCCGAGGTTGTTTTTCGGAATGATGGCCCGGGTGAAACCAAGCTTGGCCGCTTCAGCGACACGTTGCTCAATCCGTGACACCCGCCGTACCTCACCGGTCAATCCGACTTCGCCGATACATACATCCGTTGGACGGGTCGGACGGTCCCGGAAGCTTGACGCGATCGAAATACAGATGGCCAAGTCGATGGCCGGTTCGTCCAATTTAACGCCCCCGGCCGCCTTCAAATAAGCGTCTTGCGTTTGGAGCAAGAGACCTGAACGCTTCTCGAGCACGGCCATGAGAAGGGCGACCCGGTTCTGGTCAATCCCGGTCGCCATCCGGCGCGGGTTCCCGAACGAGGTCGGCGAGATGAGTGCCTGTAACTCGACGAGCACGGTCCGCGTCCCTTCCATCGATGCGACGACGGTGGAGCCCGAGACGCCAGCAGTTCGTTCTTCCAAGAAGATTTCAGACGGGTTGAGCACTTCTTCGAGCCCGCCTTCTTTCATTTCAAAGATGCCAATCTCGTTCGTCGAACCGAACCGGTTTTTGACGGCACGTAAAATTCGGAACGTATGGTGACGCTCCCCTTCGAAGTAAAGGACCGCATCCACCATGTGCTCGAGCAGACGAGGACCGGCAATCGAACCTTGTTTCGTCACGTGACCGACGATAAAGACGGCCACTCCTCGCGTTTTAGCGATTTTCATGAGCGCTGCCGTACATTCCCGGACTTGGGCGACACTACCTGGCGCCGATTGGATTTCATCCATATAAACGGTTTGAATCGAGTCGATGATGACGAACCCCGGTTCTTCTTCATCGATGACTCGTTCAATCATCAACATGTCCGTCTCTGCGAGGACATATAAGTCTTCAGTCGGCAGACCGAGCCGTTCGGCTCGGAGTTTCGTCTGTTTGAGCGATTCTTCCCCGGAAATATAGAGCACTTTCCGTCCACTATGAGCCAAATGGGCACTCACTTGGAGGAGAATCGTCGACTTCCCGATTCCCGGGTCCCCACCGACGAGGACGAGCGAGCCTGGGACAATACCGCCACCGAGCACCCGGTCAAACTCTTGACTGTTCGTATGGACGCGCGTCTCTTCTTGCGACACGACGTCCGACAGACGTTCTGGCTTCAACTGTCTCGAGGAGCTATGGACGAATGCGGCTCCCCGCTTCGCCTTTTTCTCTTCGACAAATTCTTCGACGAGCGTATTCCACTCGTTACAACCTGGGCAACGTCCCATCCATTTTGCGGATTCGTATCCGCATGACTGACATACATACTTCGTTTTAATTTTTGCCATGATGTTCCTTTCCGTCTAAAAAAGCCCCCTCACACGAGAGAGGGAGCCTTGTAGTTACTGAACGACACCTTCATTACGGACGACGAATTCGCCATCTTGTACATCGAGCGCCACTTTGCTGCCTTTTGTGATGCTGCCACTGAGCATCGCTTCTGAGAGTCGGTCCTCAACCTCACGCTGGAGCGCACGGCGGAGTGGACGAGCCCCGTATTCCGGATCGTACCCGACTTCGGCGATTTTCTCGAGCGCCGATTCCGTCAAGCTGAAATCAATCCCTTGTTCTCCGAGACGTTTTGTAAGTGTCTCGGCCATAAGTTTGACGATTTCTTGGATGTGTTCTTTTTGGAGCGAGTGGAAGACGGTGATTTCGTCAATCCGGTTCAAGAACTCAGGACGAAACGCCTTCTTCAACTCTTCCATAACTTTATCTTTCATTTCCGTATGTTCACGCTTCACGTCATCTTCAACCGTGAACCCGACGTACTTGTTCCGTTTGAGCGCTGCCGCACCGACGTTTGACGTCATGATGATGACCGTGTTCCGGAAGTCGACCGTACGCCCTTTCGAGTCGGTCAAGCGACCGTCATCGAGCACTTGGAGCAAGATGTTGAACACTTCAGGGTGAGCCTTTTCAATCTCATCAAGCAAGATGACCGAATATGGCTTGCGGCGAACTTTCTCTGTCAATTGACCGCCCTCTTCATAACCGACGTAACCTGGAGGCGATCCAACGAGACGACTCGTCGCGTGTTTCTCCATGTACTCCGACATGTCGATTCGGATGATGGCGTCTTCGTCACCGAACAACGCTTCAGCTACAGCACGAGCCAGCTCGGTTTTCCCGACACCAGTTGGTCCGAGGAAGACGAACGAACCAATCGGACGTTTCGGATCTTTCAATCCAGCACGTGCTCGGCGAATCGCCCGCGAAATCGATTTAACGGCTTCATCTTGACCGATGACTCGGCCGTGGAGAATTGATTCGAGTTTGAGGAGACGGTCTGTCTCTTCTTCAGCAATCTTCGTCACAGGTACTCCTGTCCAGTTGGCGACGACTTGCGCGATGTCTTCTTTCGTTACTTCGAGTTTTTCGTTCCCTTGCTTATTCTGCCATTCCGATTTGAGCTGTTCGAGTTCATCTCGAAGTTTCTGTTCGGTATCGCGTAGTGAGGCAGCCTTCTCGAACTCTTGACTCTGTACAGCCGAATCTTTTTCTTTGCGAATCGACTCAAGACGAGCCTCGAGTTCTTTCAAGTTCGGCGGTGCCGTGAATGAGCGAAGTCTTACTTTCGAAGCAGCCTCATCGACGAGGTCGATCGCTTTATCTGGAAGGAAGCGGTCCGAGATGTAGCGGTCCGAGAGAACAACGGCCTCATGAATCGCTTCATCTGTGATTGTGACGCGATGGTGCGCCTCGTAACGGTCACGTAACCCGAAGAGAATTTGTTCTGCCTCATCCGTCGTCGGTTCATTGACTTGAATTGGTTGGAAGCGACGTTCGAGCGCGGCATCCTTCTCGATATATTTACGATACTCATCGAGTGTCGTCGCACCGATACATTGAAGTTCGCCACGTGCGAGTGACGGTTTCAAAATATTCGATGCATCGATGGCGCCTTCTGCACCCCCAGCACCAATTAACGTATGCAACTCGTCAATGAAAAGAATGACGTTCCCAGCTTGGCGAATCTCATCCATCACTTTTTTCAAACGATCTTCAAATTCACCGCGGTACTTCGTTCCAGCGACGAGTGTACCCATATCGAGCACCATGACGCGTTTATTCCGAAGTGTTTCCGGTACTTCATTGTTGATGATCTGTTGGGCGAGCCCTTCGACGACTGCCGTCTTCCCGACCCCTGGTTCCCCGATGAGGACCGGGTTGTTTTTCGTCCGGCGTGATAACACTTCGATGACACGTTGAATTTCGCCTGAGCGACCGATGACCGGATCAAGACGGGATTCTCGCGCTTGCTGTGTCAAATCACGAGCTAAGCCGTCAAGCGTCGGTGTAGCAGCACTTGTACCTGGTTGTGATGCATTAGCTGACGACTCAGTGTTTCCTAAGAGCTGGAGCACTTGCTGACGCGCCTTCGTCAAGCTGATCCCAAGGTTGTTCAAGACTCGAGCTGCTACCCCTTCTCCTTCGCGAATGACGCCGAGGAGAATGTGTTCAGTCCCGACATAAGAGTGACCAAGTTTCCGTGCTTCATCCATCGATAGCTCAATCACTTTTTTCGCACGTGGCGTATAGTGAATCGTCGATCCGTTTTCTGAACCTCGTCCGATGAGTGCCTCCACTTCTTGCTGAATCTTTTCAGACGTAAGTCCGAGAGCGAACAGTGCCTTAGCGGCAATCCCTTCTCCCTCGCGAACAAGTCCGAGTAAAATGTGCTCCGTACCGATATTATGATGGCCAAGCCGTACTGCTTCCTCTTGTGCTAAAGCTAATACGCGCTGAGCTCGTTCTGTAAATCGACCAAACATCATTGACAAAACCTCCTTAAAGTTGGATCAAACTAACCCATGATCTAACGTTCGACGAACGAGCGTCGCACGTTCGCGATCTCGTTCTTTCGTAGATAATGTTTTCCCGAAATGCTTTTGTAGGAAACCTGATTGAAGCTTTACAATCAATTCGTGAAACTGAGGTGGACTCCAATCCGATAAAATACCCAGGTCACTCGCCAAGTGAAGATCGGATAGGCGTTCGACAGCTTCTGTTGACGATAGCAGTTTTGCATAACGTAAAATCCCATACGAGCGATAAAACTGATCTTCTAACTCGTCCTGGTTGCGAGCCAATAACTCTTCGCGGGCTTGTCGCTCTGCCTGAATGACTTGTTCCGTAATCTCCATGAAGTCGGTTAACAGTTGGGTTTCATGGCTCCCTAACGTGCGTTGGTTCGATAATTGGAACAGTCGCCCCGCCGCATCACTGCCTTCCCCGTAACGTCCCCGAATCGTATATCCGAGCTTCCGAAGTTCTTTTAGAATAGGAGTTATCCGTCCGGTCAACGTCAGTCCTGGTAGATGAAGCATCACCGAGGCTCGTAGACCCGTCCCGATATTACTCGGACATGTTGTCAAATAACCTAGCTGTTCATCAAATGCGTAAGGAAGGGACTCCCCACAGAGAGCATCGACACGTCTTGCCAGTTCGAAAGCCTCTTCTACTTGATAACCTGGGAGTAGAGTTTGAATTCGTAAATGGTCTTCTTCATTGATGAGTACGCTGATCGTCTCATCATCACTTAAAAAGACGGCACTTTGTTCTTTCGCGGCAATCGTAGGGCTAATCAAATGCTTTTCAACGAGCGCTTGTCGGGTCACCTGATCATAAGCACCCATATGCAAATACTCAAAACCTTGCAATCCTCCAAGTGACGCTTCAATCCGTTCACAAAGTTGTTGCTGTCCTTCCTCCGATAATACAGGAGAAAAGACGGTGTCTTTTAAATTGCGCGCTAGACGAATGCGAGTCGAGATGACCAAATCATCTAACTTGGCTCGCTCTCTCATTTTAGGACCAAGTGGATGTTTAAGATAAGACTCCATCACGCCTCACCTCGCCCTTTCAATTGATTGATCTCTTTTTTCAGCCTGGCTGCGCGTTCATAATCTTCTTGTTCGACGGCTCGTTCCAACTCCCCTGCTAACTTTGCAAGTCGCTCTTCGATTCGCTCGTCGGGAGTCCGTAACGCATCTGGCATCGAACCTACATGTTCATCATGGCCTTGTTGATACTGACGTGTGATTTTAATCAATTCTTCGCGAAAGACGGTATAACAAGTGGTACAGCCCGCTTTTCGAAGATGAGCTAATTCAGTTTGTGTCAATTGACAGCCCGGGCACCGTTTCACAGCTGGTACGTAACCTGCCATCAGTTCAACTGTACATTGACGACATAGTCGTCTCGTCACCGGTATCCCGTTCTCGACTACTTGGATCTCATTGATGGCAGGTCGCCGTTTGCATCGTTCGCATAACATCTCTTTATGCCTCCGTCGGTCAATGGTAACTAAGTAACTTCATTAATGCGAGTAACTGTTGTCTTCGAATCAAGTGACGATCGTCAGCGTGTAACCCAAGCGCTTCATCAGACAATAAATGATACAACAAGCGCACTTCCCGCTCACTCAACATCCCTTCTTCAAATAAGCGAATCAAGATGTTCTCGACAAGCTGTTCGGAAAGACGAGGATGGTCTTGTAAAATATCCATCAAGCTGACCAACACGTCTTGCTTTTCATGTAAAATTACGCGGCGAATGCGAATATATCCCCCGCCCCCACGCTTACTTTCGACAAGATAGCCCTTCTCGACCGTAAAGCGCGTATTAATGACGTAGTTGATTTGAGACGGAACACATTCGAAACGCTTGGCAATATCTTGCCGTTTAATCTCGATTGCTTCGGCCTGGCTCTCCTTCAGCACTTGTTTTAAATACTGTTCGATTACATCCGATATGTTTCTCATCTCCACCACCCTCTGACCATCTTTGACTTTTGACTATATTCTATCATTGATTCAAAAAAAGGCAAACGAAAAGCGATGTCGCAACTGCGACACCGCTTTAAACAGAAAAGACGACCGAGCGGATGCTCGATCGTCTTTCGCGTTGGCCTGGCAACGTCCTATCCTCACAGGGGGAGACCCCCAACTACTTTCGGCGCTGAAG
>NZ_ATCL01000014.1 GCF_000416965.1 Exiguobacterium chiriqhucha RW-2 | reverse complement strand
ACCGTCAACTTCTGCACGAACGTCCCGTTCTTCACCGTGATTGTCGCTACGCCGTATGTTGCTCCTGCCGGGACCGTCAAGAGACCCTCGGCGTCCACGCTCACCCGGCTCGGAACAGAGCTCACATATGTCGTCCCCTCTGTGCTCGATGTGATGTCTCGTTGACCTTCTGGATATATACCTTTTACATCAAGTTGATAACTATCGTCACGATACATTGTTAATTCTGGATCGACTACCTCAATTTCAGAGAGGACATTACTTAAATCTTCAATCACTTTTACTATAACCTTTGAAAAATTAGCACCATTTTTAACTGTAACTGTAGCAAATCCATAAGATGCATCTAAAGGAACTTCAATAAGCCCAGTTCCGCCAACAGTTACTCTACTAGTTAAAGAACTAGTATAAGTAGTGTTTGAAGAGTTAGATATGGTCTCTGATGAACCATCTGAGAACAACGCTCGACTGTTAAGTTGAA
The DNA here is from genome assembly GCF_000416965.1 of Exiguobacterium chiriqhucha RW-2. GTDB lineage: Bacteria > Bacillota > Bacilli > Exiguobacteriales > Exiguobacteriaceae > Exiguobacterium > Exiguobacterium chiriqhucha. The sequence goes on along the minus strand of NZ_ATCL01000014.1, from coordinate 705,363 downwards.
TATTCCCTCCTCTAAATAATTCGATTTCGGAAGGAGAGCTAACTACTTTTTCTATTGAAGGTGGACCAGTTAAATTTACTTCAATTGAAGTCGTCAAATCTCTATACCGCACTTCAATCTTAGTCTTCAAAACTGCATCAGTTAAATTTTTAATTAATCCATTAGAATCTATCGATACTAACTGAGGAGACTCATTGATGTACGTGATATCGTTATTAGTACCATTAATGTCGTATAAATTGCCATTAATTTCAGCTGAAACCCTAAGTTGATGAGTCGCCCCTTTAGAGAGTGACAAATTTGAAGGAGATACTATCAGACGATTTTCCTTTTCGTATTGTCCGGGCACCAAAACTTTGATTCGTTTATAGAAGGCGCCATACTTCACGTCAATAAAGTATTCACCTGATACAATATCCGCGCTCGCAGTAATCGTTCCATTGGCATCAATATTCAATTCTGTTGTATTTGTAGAATAAATTGTGCCAGTTTTCGTTGCACTAACATTAATTTCACTTCCATCTGAATAAGTTAAATACGTCGTAAGCACTTGTGTCTCACCTGGGTTAATTTCAATTTGTGAGTAATTAGAATCAATCCCAAAAGGAACTACGGGTTCTAACGAAATCAATCCTCTTACAGTAAAGTTATAGGGACTAAAGTCTCTCTTATTGTTCGCATAAGTATTCAATTCAGAATTATATATAGTAATATCGTTGAATCTAGCATCTCTTAACGTCATCGAATGCATTGTCCATTTTCCTAATTGATCATATTGATCAATTGGGATTTCAGCATAATATCTACCGTCAGTCAATTTCCTGAATTGGACATTAAAACTTGATTTATTTGGTTTTAAATATGTCACATTTACTGAATTTACTCCTGATAAATTATCATTGACCGTAGCAACTAATTTATAAATAGCCAACTTTGAAGATACTCGGGTAAGGGATCTTTCTAAACCATCCAACGTTGGAGGTGAAAAATCGGGAGTCGTATTAATTACTTTAAAACTATCGATTTCCATATCAATTTTTTCAGTCGCAGTTGGGTAAAACAATGAATTATAAACAGTTCTTGTATTCCAACCATCACTTAAATATACGGAAGATATTCTCCAAGTGCCTAACTCTTCAAATTGATTTGGATATAAAGACCCTTCAAATGTATTTGTAGTAGCTTTATATGACAAATATGCTGTAGTACTGGTTCCTCTTGGAGTAGTAAAATTAACATAAACCCTCTCCACTTCTAGCATATTATCTGTCGCTTCAACTTTTATTGATAACGGAGTCGTAGGAGAAACTAATAATTCGTCTGTCTCAGCATTCACGGTAATTGATGATAATTTAGGCGCTTCAAAATCATCTGGACGTAGAACTGGTGGACGTACTTCAGTCCCTGATACTACAAAAAAGTTTTCAGAAAAGTCGAACGTGTTAGAATAGCCTGAACCAGTTGAGTAATATGTAGTTCTGTTAGTTTTGTTATCTGTTAGCTCAATTGTATGTAACTTCCAATCCCCTACTTTTTCATAACGATCCACTGAAAAAACACCGTCAAAGAAATACCCGTCACTCTTGTGTAGATATATATACTTAGATATTCCTGAATCATGCCTAAAAACTGCTGTGACAGTTTTTACACCCGATAAGTCATCGGTGGTTTCAACTCTAAATTTCTGAGACTGCGTTGGAGTAACCGCACTTTCTTTAATTTCCACGGCAACTAAAGTTGGAGGCGTAGTATCAGGTTTTGGATCTTCAATAATAATATCCACCGCTTGAACTATTGGAGATAATATTACTATGAAAATCACTAATAACGTTAAAGTCTTCTTAATTTGCGCGTTCATAGAATCACAATCCTTAATTTGTATTTTTTAGAATTCAATAATGAATTATATTCCATTAGTAGTATCGGATGGTAATAAAAAACATTAAGCAAAAAGTCACTATTTCTTATTAGAAATAGTGACTTTTTGCTTAATGTTTGATTCTTAAAATTAACGTAAAAGTTGAAGTACAGCTTGCGGCTGTTGGTTAGCTTGACTGAGCATTGCTTGTGAAGCTTGGTTAAGGATGTTGTTCTTCGTGAAGTTCATCATCTCTTTTGCCATGTCAACGTCACGGATGCGTGACTCAGCAGCTTGAAGGTTTTCAGCAGATGTGCTTAAGTTGTTGATTGTGTGCTCGAGACGGTTTTGAGTTGCCCCCAAAAGTGAACGTCCTTTTGACACTGTTTCGATTTGAGTCGAGATTGTATCGATCAACGCTGTAGCAGTTGCTGAATCAGCTACGCTTGTTCCAGTCAACGTTCCAACAGCTGTTTCAACATCAGTCAAGTTGATTCCAGCAGTTGTGAAGTCGACAGTCATAGTTTGTGCGTTGTTAGCACCAACTTGGAATGTAACTGTACCAGCATTACCTGCAGTACCGTCTAAAAGAGTCTGTTCGTTGAACTCAGTGTTGTCCTTGATACGTGTGATTTCTTTACCAAGTTCAGCCAACTCGTCACCGATTGCATCACGGTCTACAGTTACGTTCGTGTCGTTCGATGCTTGAACAGCAAGTTCACGCATACGTTGAAGGATTGAATGTGTTTCGTTCAATGCGCCTTCAGCTGTTTGGATCATTGAGATACCGTCTTGTGCGTTTTTCGAAGCCATATCAAGACCGCGAATTTGTCCACGCATTTTTTCAGAGATTGCAAGACCAGCTGCGTCATCGCCAGCACGGTTGATGCGAAGGCCTGAAGATAATTTCTCCATTGCTTTCCCAGCGTTTGAAGTGTTTGCTGACATGTTGCGGTGTGCGTTCATAGCGTTAAGGTTGTGGTTGATAATCATTGTAATTTCCCTCCATAGGTTTAAGTTTTTTCCGCTCTTCCAAATCCATTTGTCCGAGCATACAAGGCTTAGGCCGGCCCCTCACCTTGTATTAGTTGGTAACGTTTTTGCGTTTCCATACTCTATATCGGAGCCATCGCGAATGTGTTTAGTGTTTTTGACAAATTTATTCTCAAACTGTGTACTTCTTCTCATTTCGTGTACAAAAAGAGATTTTTTCTATTAGTTCTGACAGAGTTCGAACCTCTTTCACACACTCCTCAATCACACAAAAAAACGCATGCTTCCGTATACGCTCTACTCTCATTATTCAGTTATGGTTACCACTTCAGGTGTCAACTCTACAAACAGTTCTTTCGCCGCCTTGGCAATCACTTTTGTCGTCGTCGCATCATACGTACCACCGATGACACCACCGACAAGCGGAACCATCTTCCCAAGATTAACGACCCCCGTATTCCCGAACTTCGTCAATAAGCGGAATCCGACTTTCTGATTGATTTTTTTGATGGTCGATCCAGGAATCTTCTTAATCATATTGACGGTCAATTTCTTCCCGACTTCTACCCCAGCTTTCCTCATCACTTCACCAGCTGCTTTTCCCGTCAACGCAATATAAACGAATGTCCGGATTTGATCATCCTTCAAGTCATACCCTCGCATGACGGCAATCGTCGCAATCATACGCATTTGAATATAGAGAACCGATCCGACGTTTGCTGGGATTGCGACCGGCATCAAAATCAGGCCGCTCACTCCCGCTAAGAATCCACTAGTCCCACATGCGGCCAATTGGGTCATAATTAAGCGATCAATCCCTTTTTCAACGCCATACTTTCTCGTATATTCCTCCGCCAGTTCATACGCCGTATCCATCGTCGGTACGCCATTCAACGATTTCTCATACGTCCAATCGAGTAATTCATTCATTTTCTCGACGGTTAATTCGTTCACCTTGCCAACGTTAAACTTCTCCACCCTGGTCACCCCTCACTTACGAATACACTCAGTATACGCGATAACCCTTTGACAAATCGTTTTCTACAGAAAAACGACCCATCGCTGGGCCGCTCCTTCTTACGCTTCCACTTTCACTTGCTCCGTCTCGTTCTGCAAACTCTCCGCGACACGGACGAGCTCCGTCATCGCGCCGTTCACTTCACCGAGACTGGCCGCCTGTTGGCTCGCCGCCGACGTGACTTCCGTCGCGTAGCGTGACGCCTCTTCGACCATGCCGACGATGCCGGCCGAGTTCGTGACGACCGAGTCGATCTGGCCACGCGACTCATCTAAGAGCGCATCGACCGAATGGACGTGGCTGTACACTTCGTTCGCCGAGTTGTGAATCGATGCGAACGCACCGCCCGCCTTCTCGACGAGACCGACGCCCGTCTCCACTTCCGCTTTCACGTTCGCCATCGAAGACGACGTGTCGCCGACGAGACGTTTGACGTCGACAATCAAATCCGTGATTTCTTGCGTCGAGTTCGCCGTCTGTTCGGCGAGCTTTTTAACCTCGGCCGCGACAACCGCGAAGCCACGTCCATGTTCGCCAGCCCGAGCCGCTTCAATCGACGCGTTCAAGGCGAGCAAGTTCGTCTGCGCCGAGATGTCACTGATAACGTCCGTAATGCGCGAAATTTCACCTGTCATCTCCGTCAACTTGCTGTTAAGCGTCGATGACTGTTCGACTTTGCCCGCAATCGCATGCATCGCATCGACCGACGACGAGGCGAGCCCTTTGCCGCTCTCTGCTTCTTGTTGCATCTCACTTGCTGATTCAAGCGCCGAGCCCATCTCTTGACGGATGTTTTCCATCGTCCGGGCGACGGCACCGAGCAAATCCATCGAGCTATACGTCGCGTTGACGTTGTCTTCAAGCATCTTGTTCAAGGCGTCCATCGCTTGGCGGATATTCTCGCCGGCGATATTCCCTTCTTGAACTGCTGCCGCGATTTCTTGCGCCGAACCGGTGAGCTGGTCCGCCGTGTAGCGCATGTTCGTTCCTTGTTCACGCAAGTGTCCGACCATGTTGTCCATCGAGAGGAGCAGGCGTCCCATCTCAGAACGGTCTGTCGTCGTCTCGTCCGCGAACACGACCGTCAAGTCGCCGTTACCGACTTCGACCGCCTTGTCCGAGGCCAATTCGATTGCCTTGAGTGGACGACGGGCGATCAAGTAGATGACGGCACCGCCGATTCCTGAAATGAGCAAGGCCACGGCCGTCCCGACGAGCATGACCTGACCTTTCGCCATCTCAAGCTCCGTGAGCAGTAAGAGCGTGATCCAGCCGACCGCTCCGCCCGTGATAAAGGATGTGACCAAAATCCAAGCGAGCAGTTGGGTCGTAAAGTTTTTGAATAGCTTCACTATGAGTTCCTCCTCTGTGTAATTCATCACCTACTATATCGTCCAAATCCCAGCTTTTGTATAGCGTTTTCAGTTGAAGTTTTGGTCAATGAAAAAACGCCCTTGTCACCGAGAGCGTCTTGATTAAAAACGGTCATCTTCACTTGTCTTACGTTCTTCGTTGTGCGTCGTCATAAGTGCATCGAGCGCGAGCGCAATCGCGGCTGCCCAGTGTAGCACCATGCCAATGAGCGGGATGACCCCGAGTACCGAAGCTGTGATGCCGACGATTGCCCCGACCGAAATTCGTTTCAGCCGCGACACCGATAAGACGAGCAAGACGATATGGAACACGAGCATGAACCCGAGCGGTGTGTAGCCCATACTGATGATGAACAGCCCACCGATTGCCGGGATGCCGAGGAACGCCTCAAAGGCGGCCCCGAGCCATTTCAAATTCCGAACCATTCGTCTCACCTCACAGTTCTAATAGATAGAACTCATAGCCGCCGTTTTCAGCGAACCCGGCTCGCTTGTAAATCTCGAGCGCGGCTTTGTTTTCTGTCTCGACGTCGAGCTCAAGCTTCGTCCGGCCCATACGGAACAGTTGCTGGACCATCTGCTTCAACATCTTCGTGCCGTAGCCCTTGCCTTGCTCGTCCGCCTTGACGCCGAACGCGTGGATGCTGCCGGCATCTTCGCCCGAAAGGAGCGCGCGGATGACCCCGACCGGACGACCGTCGACCTCACCGATGTACGTCACGCGGTCCGGCGTATCAATCTGTTGATAGATGTTCTCCGTCACGTCGACCGGGTCGCCGAACGCTTCAGAGAGCGTCTCGATGATGAGTGGACGGTCGGCGTCCGTCGCCTCGCGGAGCGACACTTCGTCCGGCTTCAAGAACAGCTCGGCTTTCTTAAGGACCAAGTTAAATTCTGAGAACTGATACGCCGCGCCGAGATGGTCGATGACCGCCTTGCCGTCCTTCGATTTGCGATCGATGACGAACGTGAACGCTTCACAGCCATTCTGTTTCGCGTCCTGTTTCGCCGTTTCAAAGAGCGCCTTGAAGACGCCTTGTTTCCGATAGTCCGGATGCACGAGCGTGTTCACTTCATACTCGTTTGGGAGATACGGGAAGAGCACCATATAGCCGACGAGCGTGTCGTCATCATAGACGGCGTAGTCGTTCTGACCGACCGCTACGTGTCCGATTTTCACGTCAATCTTGTCATGTGCGTTGACCGCTTCCTCGAGCGCCCCTACTTGTTCTGCCTGTCTCACTTCTTCTACTGTCCAATTCATGAAATCACCTCACGTCATATTGTAGCATAATCGAAAAAGCCCGCCGTAGCGGGCGGACTCATAACGTCCGGAATTCAAGCTCCGGTAATGTCTCGAGCAGTTCGGCAATCTCGTCCGTGTGCGCCTCGGCACCTGGGACGGCCTCGGTCGGTTCGACCCAGAAGAACGTCTTGTCGCTCGCACCGAGGTAGTTGCCGTAGCCGACTTCCTGGGCGAACGCCTCTTCCGATAGTTCACGGTCAATCAAGTCCAAATGGAACAACAACTGGTCGTCGCCGTCCTCGACGTTATAGTAGAGATCGAACGTGCCATAGCTGTTCTTGTCGCCGACATCGACGACGTCCTGCGCCTTCTCGATATAGACGTCCCCGCGCTCAATCGCCTCGACGATTTTTGACGGGAGAATGATTTCGTATCCAAGCTCACGGTCACGAATCGTCTGCGTCGTATCGTCAGTCCGTCCCCGGGACGAGACGACACCAACCGTTGCGACGAGGGCACCCGTCACGCCGAGCGCGACCGCCCATTTCATTGTTTTGTTCATCTGAACCACTCCTTCTGTGAAGTCTGTCATGACCTGATTATCTCATATCTCATCGAGCGTACACTAAATATTCTGAAAAAATGTTTTAGGATGCGTTGACGCACGTCCGTCAATCCCATACGATGAAGATATCGTATTATAGAAAAGAGGAACTGATATGTCAAACGAACAACAATTGTCACGCGCACAGCTCGACGCGCTCTTAAAGAACGTCTTCGCCCTTCAAATCCCGGTCATTGAGAAGTTCATGACCGACCTGTTCAGAAAGTACGTCTCGACAGCGTCCACGTTCAAACAGGACATGGACACGATGAAAGCGACAGAATGGCATAAGCAGTTCTTCGGTCAGAAAGTGATGCCGCACTTGTTCATCGAGAACCTTGGCTTCGGCGCGTCGTTCCGTCATCAGGAGCAAGACAAAGTCGTCAAAATCCCGGACAATATGACGGTCGTGAAACCGGACTCGGACGACCAGATCGAAGAGATCCTCCAAAACCTCGACAAGACGATGGCGTCGATGGACAACATCAAAAACAAAGGACTCGTCAAAAAGTTCTATAAAGAGACGCTCGAACTCATCTGCCAGCTCGGTAGCCGGACTGGGATGATGGACGAGTTTTATGAGCAAGTCAAAGGAAGCTTGACGAAAGCATGACCTTTCATCCACGTCCACGGACGTGGATTTTTTTAATGACCGTCCCGCGGCTCGAACACCGCCAAGCGCTCGATATTGGCCAGAATCGGCCGTGCCTTCCCAATCAACGTCTGCGTCGTCTCGAGTGACAGCGATTGTTGATGCGCCTCGATACTTTCCCACACCTCATAGACGACAATCGACTCATCGTCGAGCGAGACGTTCACCCGGTATGCCGTACACGTCGGCTCTCGTTCCATCGCCGTAGCCGCCTCGAGCAAAATCGCGAGTAGCGTCTCGCGCTCACCTGGTACGGCCGTCAGTTTCCCAATCAATCCATAGGACATGTTCATCCCTCCTTGTCATATCGATTCGCCGCCGGCACCAGACTCTCCTTTACGTTGAATTGGCTACGGCTATGCAGCACGACCCCGACCATGACGAGCGAGATGCCGACGAGCGACAGTCCGGACGGCAGATGCGCCTGGAGGAAAATCAGCTCGCCGATGAGCGCGAACAACACCTCGAGTGCCTGCGTCGCCTCGACCGTGGCCAGTTTCCCCATATCGTGTTTAACGAGATCGGTCGCCTTGAAGAAGAGTACTGTCGCGACGACGCCGGATAAGAGTGCGACGAGAAGCGTCTGCGTCAGTTGCGAGCTCGATGGCACCCCCGTCGTCAGCCCGTAGCCGAACAAGAGGAGCCAGACCGGGAGCGAGCCGATGCACATGCCGAGGATGCGCTCGAACACGTCGAGGTCGGTGTGGGCCATCATCTTCCGGTTGCCGAGCGGATAGGCGAACGCGGCAATCAATACCGGCACCACCCCAATCCATAGGAAACGCGGCTCAAAGTCAGCAAAGAACTCGACTTGCATCAAGACGACGCCGAACAGGATGAGTCCCGAGAAGCGGAGCGCCGTCCACGGAATCCGCTCCCGCGTCCCGTCACCTCGACGGAACAGCGGCGACAACAGCGCCCCGGCGATAATCGTCACTTGCCACGTGCCGGCGATGAGCCAAGGCGTTGCGACCTCGGCGGCGAGACAGATTGGGACGTAAAACAGACCAAAGCCGACCGTCCCCCAGACGAGCCACGGCCATGGCTGATCGACGATGGCGCGGCGCACCCTTGTCATGCCATCCCGGACGGCCACGACAAGCATAAGTAGCGGAATCATGAACAGGAAGCGGAGCGAGGCGCTATACGCCCAACTCCCCCCGCCGACCTGCATCGATTCATTCAAGACGAACGTGCTCGCGAAAAACAAGGCGGCGAGTACACCTAATAACAATGGACGCATACGTTCTCTCCTTTCTGAATCCCGACTTGTTCCCTATCCGTCCCGCATTTCCCTGCCTCCAACAAAAAAAATCAAGCAGCTCCGGCTGCTTGATTCGTCTCAATGGATATCGCGTTTTCGGAAATTCCCGCCTTTGACCTCTGACACCTCGTACACGACGACGAACGCCTCGGGGTCGACTTGGTTGATGATTTCTTTCATCTTCCGCTCCTCGAGCCGGTTGATGACGCACGTGATCTCGTAATAGCACTCTTTTGAGTACGCACCTTGAATCTGGTTGAGCGTGGCGCTCCGGCCGAGCCGGTCTCGCACCGTCTCGACCATGACATCCGGTACGCTCGTGATGATTTTGAACGTCTTCGCGCCGCTCAGTCCTTCCTCGACGATGTGAATCACTTTCGAGGCGATGAAGTAGGCGATGGCCGATAGGACCGCTCCTTGCAGGCCGAACACCGTCGAGACGACGATGAAGACGAACACGTTCAAGAAGAGAATCAAGTCGCTCGTCCCGAACGGCAACTTCTTCGATAACAAGACGGCAAGCATGTCGATGCCGTCGAGCGCGCCCCCGTTCCGGAGCGATAGCCCCATCCCGAGTCCGAGAATGATTCCGCCGACGACGGTGACGAGGAGCGTGTCCCCATCGATGATTGTCGGGACATGGTGCATGATGACTGTCCCGACCGACAGCGAGGCGATGCCCGTGACCGATAGGATGGCGAAGCTCTTCCCGATCTGCTTATAGCCGAGATAGACGAACGGGATGTTCAGGATGCCGAGGAACACACCGAGCGGAATACCCGTAAGTTGAGAGACGACGATGCTGATTCCGGTGATGCCTCCATCCGACACGCTGTTCGGGATTAACACCGACTCGAGGCCGTACGCCGCGATCATCCCGCCGATGATGTTCATGATGATTTGAAAGCCCATGAGCCAGGCTCGATTGTCACGTTTCATGAGTAACGTCCTCCTTTTTGATTCAACCTTCCTAGTCTAGCATAAAAAAATAGTAGAATAACATCTCTGGCATCGCTGAAAAAGTTGTGTCAGATTGTCTGCCGCTTCTGCTTCATCCCGTGTGAGGTTTGCTATACTGAAAAGAAAAAGGAGTGACCCCCGATGCAGCGTCCACCGATGCCTTCCCCGTCTCCGGAGGAAGTGCTCCGTTTGAAACGTGTCCACAACCCAATCAAACCGACCGAACTTCTCGCCAAGGGGCTACTCCTGTTAATCGGGTCGTTTATCTTCGCCATCGGTCTCGAGGCGTTCCTTGTCCCGAACCAAATCATCGACGGCGGCATCGTCGGCGTCTCGATCATCACGTCGTATTTGACGGAGACGAAGCTCGCCATCTGGCTCGTCCTGTTCAACTTGCCGTTCATCTTCTTCGGCTATCGCCAAATCGGGAAGACGTTCGCCATCGTCACGTTGATCGCCATCATGCTCATGTCCGGCTTCACGATTTTGCTCCATACAATCGAGCCGTTCACGGACGATTTGCTTCTCTCGACCGTATTCGGCGGCTTCTTACTCGGGGCGGGCATCGGCCTCGTCATCCGGGCCGGCGGGTCGCTCGACGGGACCGAGATTTTGGCCGTGTCGTTCACGGACCGGCTGCCGTTCTCCGTCGGGGAGATCGTCATGTTCTTCAACATCTTCATCCTCGGGACGGCCGGCTTCGTCTTCAGTTGGGACCGGGCCATGTATTCGCTCATCACCTACTTCGTCGCTTTCAAGACGATCGATATCGTGCTCGAGGGGCTCGACCAGTCGAAAGCGGCGTGGATTATCACGACAGCGCCGGACGACATCGGTCAGGCCATCATGGACCGACTCGGTCGCGGCGTGACGTACTTGCACGGGGAAGGGGCTTATACGGGCGACGGCAAAAAAGTCGTCTTCACCGTCATCAGCCGACTCGAAGAAACGAAATTGAAGGACATCCTCGACGACTATGACGAGAAGGCATTCCTCGCCATCGGCAATATTCACGACGTCCGGGGCGGTCAGTTCAAAAAGAAAAATATCCACTAAAAAATCGGCCCTCCTGGGACCGATTTTTTGTTTATCCAATTTTCGCTTGATCGCGCCCGCTCGTCTTCGCCGCGTAAAGGGCGGCATCGGCCCGCTCGAATACGACCGTCCCCGGCTCGGCGCCAGCGAGCGAGGCCCCGAGTGACACCGTCATCGGGATTGATGTCCCTTCGAACGAGAACGGCGTGTCACGGATGACCTTGACAATCTCATCCGCCATCAACCGGACGTCTTCTGCATCCTCGAGCACCATCAGAAACTCTTCCCCGCCGTAACGGCCGACGAAGCCGCCCGGCGGACAGTTCGCCTGTAACGTTTGACCGATGTGATGGAGCGCCGCATCACCGGCCCGATGGCCATATGTATCGTTCAACTGTTTGAAGCGATCGACGTCGATGACGAACAGTGCCCAAGGGAGACCCGACATCTCGACCTCGTTCAACCGTTCAAGCGTCATATAGCGGTTCGGAAGACCCGTCAGCTCGTCAATCGTCGCCCGCTGTGTATGGAGCCGGAACATGCGCAAATGCGTCTCAATCTGTTTCGCGACCCAGTAACACATCCATCCGCCGAGGAACGTCATGACGAAATACGGCAAGAACACGGTCGTGAACGCCTGCATCGGGACGTTGCCCGCAATCCTGAACAAGACGAGCACGGCCCCGAACACGAGATAGGCCGAGTATAGATGGCCGCGCCTTAGTACCACGCGATTCAACACGAGCGACAATACAAAGAACAGGCCGAGCGTGCCGAACGAGCGGATGAATTGGTCGGTCATGCCGTCGAGGCCGAAGCGACCGAGCAGGGTCATCCCCATCGTGACGGCGACCCCGACCGGCCCGGCATAGGCGCCCGCGAGCGCGAGCGGGATAATCCGGAGGTCGACCCGCGCCTCACCGACTTGGAACGAGTTGACCGTCAACAGAACGGCCGCGAGCCCCATAGCGAGCCCGAACCAAATGCGGACCGCATAGAGTGAACCCGCCTGAATCGGCAACAGTTGGCGCATGAGATACAGGGCCAACGACAAAACGAGATAAATGATACTGATATTGATGAAAAAGATATTGATGACTTGACCCAAGCCTTGTCCTCTCCCGCCATTTCTTTCCTCCTATCCTATCGTACAAAAGTGACATATGTCATCCCATCCAAATTTTAGGACAGCTAAAAAGCCGGAAGCTCACGCTTCCGACTTGTTTTGCATCATCTGTTTCATCAAGTTGGCGCTGTCGCGAGCCGATTCGTTCTCGGCCTGCATCTGGACGTACACCTCATGACGATGGATGTCGATGTGGCGCGGGGCGTCGATGCCGAGCTTGACCTGGTCGCCTTCGATGGCGAGCACGGTGAGCGTCACATCGTCCCCGATATGGATGGCCTCGCCTTGTTTTCGTTTCAATACGAGCATCAGCGCACCTCTTCTTTCTGACCGCCGAGTGGGAACCGGGCCGGGTAGACGTCATCCAAGATGACTTGCTTCCCACGGCGCTCTTTCGTCTCGATGACGATTGGGGCCTTCAAGTTGAGCGTCGAGGCGTCGAACGGGTCGCGTAGCGTCACGATGGCATACACCGAGACGTGTTCCGCTTCATCGATGCCGAGCTGTTCTTTCGCACCGTCGGTCAATTCGAACGCATAGTCCGGCTTGTGCCAGAACGGGTTCGTCACGACGAAGGCGCAGGCCGGGTCGTCGATTGACTGGAGCGACCAGAACGGGAGCTCGTCGCCGTACGGGATGAGGGCGAACGTCTTCGATTCCGGGAACCCGGGAATCTCGCTGACGAACGAGATCGTCTCGTCTTCATTTACTTCGATCTTACCAAAATAGTCTGTCTCAATGAACATGGATTGTCCTCACTTTCAACGCGTCTCATCATACATGCCACCGACCGGCCACATCTCGAGCGATGCCTGTTGACGGAGCGAGATGTCCGTCGTCCATGGCGTGAACGAGATGTCGGCCGGGGTGAGTGATACATCAATCTGTGCCGGCGTCAGGTTCCACTCGATTTTGACATCCGCCGGCGTATACGTCAACTTCACGCGGTCGAGCGACTTCGGCATGAAGTCCATGTCGACGACCGGATATGGGGCACTCGTCTTCTCGGCGGCCATCGCGGCAATCGGATTGCCGTTCTCGATGCGCATGAGCCGGTCCCCGTCTCGGGCCGTGGTCGACGTCGCTTCCCGGGCCGCCTGTTCCCCGAGCTGACCGAAATGACGACCGAGCTCGAGGGCGGCCTTCAAGTTGCTTTCACTGCGCGCGACCGACGAGTCGACCTCGAGCGTGCCGCCTGTCGTCTGTTGGGTCATCTCGACCTTCCCTTGTGTCATCGACACGTCGGCCTGGCCCTGTCGCATCTCGAGATGGGGTCGGTTCGACGTGATTTGGATGGCGGCCTGTGTCTGCCGCATCTCAAGCCGGGCGATATTCATCGCTTACCGGAGGAAGTCGAGGAGCGTCGGTTGGATGATGCGGGCTCCGGCCGAAAGTGCGGCACGGTGCACCGTCTCGTGAGACTTGAGCTCCATGATGACGCGTTCGATGTCGATGTCCTCGTTATCGGACATGATCGTCTTGGCGATAATCTCATGTTCTTGCAGGCGGTTGTCGACGAGTTCCAACCGGTTGGCACGGGCCCCGAGCTCGGCCCGCTCCGTAATCAAGTTTTGGGCGATGACGTCGAGGTCGGCGAGCTCGTTCGAGAGCACTTCACCGGTCGTGTTCGGGTCGGCCAGTTTCGAGACGAGGTCGTGGAGTCCAGCGAACACATCGCTCCCGAACACCGTCTCCGGCTGCATGTTCACTTGAACGGTGATGCCTTTCGATACTTCGAAGGCGACTTTCCCGCTCGCGGCAGGTGCCCCGCCTGGGTAGATGCTGTTGACGTCCCCGTTCGGGTCGGCAAGGAACGCTTTCAAGGCGTCCATGTCGACGAGCGGTTGGTCCGTCTTCGTGCCGTTGTAAATATATTTTTCGCCCGACTTCGCATTTGCGAGCGAGCCGAGATGTTCAATCAACTGATTGACCTCGCTCTGGATGATTTGACGCTGCGACGACTCGTACGTGTCGTTGGCCGCCTGCGTCGTCAATTCGCGAATCCGTTTGACGGCTTCCGTCACTTCGTTCAGTGTCGAATCGGTCAAGTCCATCCAGCTCGTCGCCTCGCTGACGTTGCGGCGGAACTGGTCGACCTCGCGCACCTCGGTCCGGTAGCGCATGCCCTGCATGGCGACGACCGGGTCCTCGGACGCCTTCTGAATCCGTTTTCCGCTGATGAGCTGTTCCTGGACTTGGGCGAGCTTGTTATAACTGCTCGATAAATGTTTCAAGTTCGTCTGTGTGAGCATCGTCTGTGTGACTCGCATCAAGCATTACCTCCCTACGACACCCATGCCGTTGATGATTTTGTCGAGCATCTCGTCAACGGCCGTGATGTTACGGGCCGCCGCGTTATAAGCGTGTTGATATTGAATCATCATCGTCATCTCTTCGTCGAGTGACACGGCGCTCACCGCTTGGCGGCGCTGGTCCGAGCTCGCCATAAGCGCGAACGTGCTCTTGGCGAGGCGTCCGCTCTGGTCGGCGGCGACGGCCATGTTGCCGATGACGTTCTGATAGTATTTCCCGATCGACGTATCCGTCTGGACCGATCCGTCGAAGCTGAGCGTGGCCGACTTCAAGTTCGCCAAGGCGAGTGCCCCGCTGCCGTCCCCGATATTGCCGTCTTGTGACGCGGCAATCAAGTCGAGGTTGTTCATGACGGCGTCGCTCACTTTAATCGTCGCGGCGCTCGCCGTCCCTTCAAAGAAGTTCGCCGTGCCGGCGTTGCCTTTGGCATCCATGTTGTTACTATGGGCCGTGTTGAACGCCAAGGCGAACTTGCCGGCCATCTCGTCCAAGTCTTTTAGCATCGTCGCGTAGACGCCGTTCACGCTGCCTGATTCTGGCGTGCCCGTGCCGTACATCTCGACGAGCGCTTTCCATTTTCCGTTCGGCATCGTGGCGTGCGTGAGTGCCACGTCTGCCCCGCTCGCGTCTGTCATGTCGAGACCGTCGAACGAGCCGACCGTGCCGTTGATGCCGTCAACGAGTTTGTGGTCGACGCCATTGATTGAGACGATGATGTCGATGCGGCCCTCAGCGACTTTTTGTGAGTTACCGCGCGACTCCCCGTTCGTATAGTCGACCGGGACGCGTGTGAAGTCCATGTATTGGGCGAGCTCGTCCATATAGCGGTCACGCTCGTCATACAGTTCATTCGGAAGCACGCCGAGCGGCTCCGCATCCCCGATTTGACGGTTGACCTGACTGATTTTCGTCATCAAGTCGTTCACTTTCTTGACGACGACGTCACCTTCTGAGGCGAGGTCGGCCTGCACTTTTTGGAGCGAGGACGACATGTAGTTGAACGTCTCCGCGAGCGTCATCGCCCGTTGGCGCACGACACTACGTGCGCCGGCATCATCCGGGTTGACCGACAAGTCTTGGAGCGAGGCCCAGAACAAGTCGAGCGATTTGGCGAGTCCTGTCTCGGAAGGCTCGTTGACGATATCCTCCATCCGACCGAACGCCGCCTCTTTTGTCGCGTAGTAGGCGTTCTTCACCGACTCGTCGCGGTATTGCTGGTCAATCATCAAATCGCGGATTCGGGCGAGCGTCTCGCCGCGTACACCAGTCCCGAACTGCCCGGCCTTCGTTCCCCCGAAGTTGACGCTGAGTTGTTCGGTCATGCCGAGTGACAAGCGTTGGCGCGAGTAACCCGGATTCGAGGCGTTGGCGACGTTATTCCCCGTCGCCTGGAGCGCCCATTGGTGCGTCGTTAAACTGCGTCGCGCCGTTTCTAATCCCATAAATGTTGAGCCCATCAAACTTCCTCCTTATACATCCCGGCTGAACGAGCGCGTCTCGAGCGCCTGTTGACCGTACGTGAAATCATCTGCCTCTGGCATGAGCATGTCCAAATGCCATTCGATATACCGGAGCGACTGTTCGAGCAGGACGGCGTTCAGTTCATTCTGCCGTTTCAGCTCGAGGACGACCGGTCGTAACGCTTCCTTCTCTTCATCGTCCAAAACGAGCGTTCCTTGAAGTCGTTCCGCTTCTTTTTGTTTGATTTGTCGGAGAATCGTCGCCTCTTCCTTGACGAGTGCGCTAAAAGCGGGCATGTCTCCGTTGACGAGCAGTCGTTTTTTGTCATAAGCCAGTTCGAGTAAACGTGTATGTAATGTGAGCATAAGTCTCTCCTTTGTCCAAAAAAAGAGCCGACTAAAGAAAGGGTGTCCCTTGTTTAGTCAGCTTCCGTGCCATCTTATTTATGCGAAGGTCTCCCTCGGACCCCGCTTTCATTCATCCTTGTAGAAAGCGTTTGGCGATGTCGCGCGCGTCCCGTGAATACGTCCCGGCGTTAATCTCCGCCTTCAAGGCGTTGATTTTTTCCAGGCGCTCCGGGTGTTTCACCGGTTCTTCAAATCGGGCGCGGGCTTCGGCCGATATCGATAATTGGTCCGTTTGGCGTGTCAGCTCGGGCTTCGTCTCAGGTTGCGTTTTCTTCTCGTAAGTGTTCGGTAAGTGTACCCACTTTGCAGAATCGATGCGCATACGTGTCCCCCCTCTTCTCAGTTGTTAATCCAAACGATAAGCGCGAACGCTCTGTTTCGTGGCGGTGGCTTGTAGCCCTTTCAGTTCTTGCTGCATGTCGGTCTGACAGTCCGCGCATACCTTTCCTTGGTTCGTCGGATTGCCGCAACGGATGCAGGCGATGTTCAGTGACGGATTGTCCTTGATGATCAGGCGTCCTTCATGGATGTATCGCGTGATATCAAGTTCGGAGACGCCTGTCGCTTCGACGAGGGCTCCAATCGTCGTCTGTTTGTTGGCGGGTTCGCGGATGAAGTCCCGGACTTTCAAGAAGTTTTGGAAATCGACTTCCGCGCAGGATGGGCAGTATGGCGAGCGGCTTTGTTTCATGAACAGCCGTCCGCACGTTTGACAAGTTGTTGCTTCCACAGTCATTCACCTCTGCCCTTTATATCGGACGCATTTTTAATTTGTTTAGCGTCCGGAACAGGCAAACGGCAGAAACTTGTTCCACCCCGGCCCGGCGCAAGGTGAGCGCCGCCTGATGGAGCGTCGTCCCCGTCGTATAGACGTCGTCGACGAGGACAATTTTGCCACAGTGTGGCAACTGCTGTACAGCGAACGGATTCGTACGGTGCCGCCTTTCTTCTTTCCCAAGTTCACGCTGACTCGAAACCTCGGATTTGACGAGCACCTGCTCCGTCGGTCCAATCATCCTTGCGAGCAGCTCCGCCTGATTGAAACGCCGCGTCCGCATCCGCTCCTCACTGAGCGGGATCGGCACGTAGACGACACCTGGTTCTCGCGTCGCTCGCAACACATTGCGTAGCTGTCGCGCCAGAACGACGTCGCCGCCGAACTTATAACGGTGGAGCCAATTCGCGCCCGCCTCGTCATAAGCGTAGAGCGAACGGACGGTCAAGTCGAGGCCAAGGGC
Organism: Exiguobacterium chiriqhucha RW-2; assembly: GCF_000416965.1. Taxonomy (GTDB): domain Bacteria; phylum Bacillota; class Bacilli; order Exiguobacteriales; family Exiguobacteriaceae; genus Exiguobacterium; species Exiguobacterium chiriqhucha. The sequence continues at coordinate 687,815 of NZ_ATCL01000014.1, read as the reverse complement.
GAGCCAACGGATACAGTCAGGACACGTCTCCCCGTCCGTGGTCGGGTGACCGCAGTGCGGACAACCCGCGACAAGCGGCGTCAACATCCCCTCACAGTCCGGACAGACCCAGTCTCGCTTCAACAACGTCGCCGGGCTCCACGGGACGACGAACGGTTTCCGGCAGACGAGACAATTCATCGTCGATTCGCCTCCTTGATTTCGCGAATGGCTTTGTCTTGTCGGAACGTGCGTTCATCGTAGAAGAAGACGACGTCCCCGGTCGGCGCGGTCGGTTTGCGCCCGGCCCGCCCTGCCATCTGGATGAGGGCGCGCGACGTGAACAGCGGATGGCAACTGTTGAGGACGGCAACATGTACCCCGGTCACGGTCATGCCCCGTTCCCAAATCGATGTCGCGAGCACGATCCCGTTCGTCGCCTCGAGCCACTCGAGCACGTCCGTCCGCTCGTCCGTGTCGGCCGAGACGGCCTGATAGACGAAGCCGTTCGCCGTGAGCAGTTCCCCGTAACGGACGAGGTCCGGTTTCGTCGGGACGAACAACAGACGTGGTGACGCCTCATACTGACGACAGAAGTCGAGGATGGCTCGTTCCGTCTCACGGACGAGCCGGGGCACGGGCAAATCGTGGCCATGATAGCGCCGGGACAGATGAACGGTCGGGAATTGGCGTTGCCAGACGGTCGGCGTCGCCGTCACGAACAAAAATAAACCTTTCCCGGCCCGGCGGAGCGTCCACCAGAGCGCGAGGTCGAAAGCGAACGGGAAGGCGTCGGACTCATCGACGAGAACGTAATCGAACACATGTCGCAAGTTCACGAGCAGCGGCGCCGTCGCGACGGTGATCATCCCGATCGTGTCCTTGTCCCCACCTCCGTAGCGTCGGGTGATGGGAACGGAGAAGGCCGCCTCGAGCCGATCGGCCCACTCGATGGCGACGTCACGTCGCGGTGAGACGATGAGGACACGCTTCCCCTCATTCACGGCGCTCGCGATGACGGGGAACGTCATCTCCGTCTTCCCGGCCCCGCAGACGGCATGGACGAGCCCGCTCGTCCGAGATACCCACCAGGCCAGGAGCTGTCGGCTGACGTGCTGCTGGTCACCCGACAGCTCGAACGGCATGACGAGGTCGGTCGTTTCCAGCGGCGTCGTGATGTCCGTTTCGGCAAGACGGTCGCACTGACAGACGCGACCGAGGTGAAGGCAGTTACGGCAATAGCGGCACTGTCCGTGATGGCATGTGTAAGAACGCGTGTCCGTGCTCAGACAGCGCTGGCAGACGCCGAAGCGGATGGCGGGAGTTCCTTTCGGTGCTACGATGAGTTGGCCCATAAGATCAGTCCTTTTTCTGTTGACGCTAGCATATAACCCTCACATCCACATGTCATGTTCGTCGATGGAACAGGGACGGCTAACGGAAAGACGTCCCTTCATTTCATGCTGTAGACGGAGGTGAAAGTGCAAACGACCGACTATACTAGAAATAGACCAGTTATTGGAAATGAGGCAACTATGATGTTCAAACGACCCATCCACAACATCTTGACCGGTTTAGGCATGCTCGGCGTCTTCTTTGTAGGATGGTGGGGCTGGTATGTCTTTGACGGGAGCGACAAAGCGGAGCAACGCGCAATTGAGACGGCACAGGAGTATGTCAACGTCACTTACCCGGATCTGTCTCTTCATGTATCGGACGTCATGTATTTATCACTCTACGATCCGAAATACCACGTGACGATGTCTTCTGACACAAGCGTCGATACCGAGTTCGTGGTACGAATCACCCGAGGCGGCCATGTCGTCGATGACAGCTATGAAGATGACGTCGTCTCAAAGGAAAACACATACCGACGCATCAGCGAGGCTTATGATGCTGCCGTTCAACAGTCAATCGCACCAACCTTTTCAGACCGCATCGATGTGATGACCGAATTGTCTGATTCAGCCTGGCGCGACGATGTGGCACACGGTGATGATGTCACTCACTTGCAACTCGATCAAGCCGTCGACCTCGAATTTTACGGGGCGCGCTACGGCATCCTCTTCCTTCATGCGGAAGACGACTCCTATACATACGAAGACGTGATGGTTTTACTGCGTGACGTGAAACGTGTCGCCGACGAGAATAGGGTTCCCTTCCATTCCCTCAAGCTGCAAATCACGATCGATGGCATCGAACGTTATGCGGAAGGGATTCGATACAGTGACCTCGATTCGCCTTATCTATTGGCACGGCTAAAACAACGCATGAACGACTAAAAAAGGCTCATCCGGTAACGGATGAACCTTCTTCTTATGCCTCTTGAACGTCAGGGCGGACGACGAGTCGTACCCGCTCCACGTGATTCTCCGTCATCTCGATGACGGTCAAGACGTAACGGTCGAACTCGAGCGTGTCTCCGACCTCGTGCGTCTCGCGGTGGACTTGGAGCCAACCGCCGAGCGTATCGATGCCTTCTGAACGCTCGAACGTGATGCCGAACCGTTCCTCGAGTTCTTCTAGCAAGACGCGCGTATCGATTTCGTACGTCATTTCGTCGACCGTATGAATCGGGTCGACCTCGTCCTCGTCGAACTCGTCACGGATTTCCCCGACAATCTCTTCGAGCAAGTCTTCGAGCGTGATGAGACCGGCCGTCCCGCCGTATTCGTCCAAGACGATGGCGATGTGGGTCCGGGCCTCACGCATCTGTTTCAATGTATCTTCCAAAGGCGTCATTTCATGCACGACCGGAAGCTCTTTCACATAAGTGGAGAGATTGATGGACGGGCTGACCGCGAGTCCCATCAATACCTCTTTGACGTTGATGTAGCCGATCAAGTTGTCCTTGTCGCCGTCCTCTGTGATCGGATAACGGGTATATTGACTGTCTGCGAACGTCTCGAGCACTTCGGCCCGCGTCGCTTCGATATCAATCGCCTCGACCTTCGTCCGCGGCACCATCACGTCTTTCGTGACGTGCTGGTCGAACGAGAAGATGTTTTGCATCATCGCGAGTTCCGTCTGGTTGATTTCACCGCTTTGGAAACTTTGCGCCATGATGATTTTCAACTCTTCTTCCGAGTGCGCTTGTTCATGTCCGGCCGGTTTGACGCCGAACAATCCGAGCAACAATCGGGCCGATCCGTTCAACAACCAGATGAACGGGAACATGATCCGTCCGAACCAGAACAACGGTCGGGCGAAGATGAGCGTCATCCGTTCCGCATATTGAATCGCGAGCGTCTTCGGTGCGAGTTCCCCGATGACGACGTGTAAGAACGTCACGATTGCGAACGCGACGGCGAACGAGATGATTGACGCGAGCGACGCCGGGATATCGAACTCGTTAAACAGCGGCGTGAGCAGGCGTACGACCGATGGTTCTCCGAGGAAACCGAGTCCGAGCGCCGTCACCGTGATTCCGAGCTGACACGCCGATAAGTAATAGTCGAGGTCAGACGCGACCTTTTTCGCGAGAATCGCCGACTTGTTCCCTTCTGCCACCAATTGATCGAGTCGCGACATCCGCACTTTGACGACCGCGAACTCCGATCCGACAAAGAATGCGGTGAGCGCGATCAACAACGCCACCAACGACAACAATACCCAAATCGGGCCTTCCACTTCTCCGCCACCGCCACCGGCAGCTATTACGTGTGTAGAGTAGATCCTGTCCACATGTTCCTCGAGAGACTCGAGGGTCACCTCCATAAAATATAATTTTCCGCATTCACTTGAACGTGAAACGGACTATACAATAAAGTACCATAAATTCCTCTGACATACCAATGTTCCCACCTTCAATGCCAAACAGTCCTGTCTTCTTCCGAAGCCAGGACTGTTTATTAACGCATTTTCGGTTTGATGGTCGTCCATTTAAAAATTCGATTCAAGAACAAGAAGATTCGTTTCGACTCTTTTGTCATGATCGGTCCAAGGATGGCCAAGGTGAGGACGTAAAGTGCCGAGAACGGCGACAAGATGTCCATCAACCCGCCGGCAATGCCTAAGTTGGCGACGATAATCGAGAACTCACCGCGTGACACGATGGTCAATCCGATATTCGCTGACGCCTTGTGAGACAAGCCCGATTTCCGTCCCGCAATCATGCCCGCGACGAAGTTTCCGACAATTGTCAAGACGACGGCTCCCAGGGCGAGCCAGACCGCATCGAGCAACGTCGTCGGGTCGATGCTCAACCCGAAGCTGAAGAAGAAGATGGCGCCGAAGAAATCACGGAACGGAATGACGAGGTGCTCAATTCGCTCCCCTTGGTCAGTCTCAGAGAAGACGAGGCCAAGCAAGAGTGCCCCAATCGCCTCAGCGACGTGAATCGTCTCCGAGAAGCCGGCCACAAAGAACAAGGCAGCGAACACGACGATGATGAACACTTCATCGGAGGCAATCTTCAACATTCGATTCAACAACGGCGTCGCTTTGCGCGCGATGACGAAGAACGTCAACATGTACGCCAACGCAATCACAATCGATAGGAGTGATTCCCCTAACGTCGTCCCACCGCCAAGGACGAGTCCTGAGATGACCGAGAGATAGACGGCCAAGAAGATATCTTCGAACATGATGATGCCTAAAATCAATTCGGTCTCTGTATTCCCGGTCCGGCGTAAGTCGACCAACACTTTAGCGACGATTGCACTAGAAGAAATCGTTATGATTCCGGCGATGATGAGGACCTCTAACAGCGGGAATCCGGCGAAATAGCCGTATAACAAGCCCCCGGTGAAGTTGATTAACAGATAGATGCTTCCTCCCGTCACAATCGACTTCCCTGAACGAATCAGTTTTCCAATTGAGAACTCAAGTCCCAAATAAAACAAGAGGAACAAGACGCCAATGCGTCCGAGTAAACTGATAAATTCAGCGCTTTCGATGAAACGGAAATCTAAAATCCCGATGGACGGGGCGTGGGGACCGACAATCATCCCGAGGATAATCAAAAATGGGATAATCGAGAAGTTGAACTTATTGGCTAGAAGGGCTGCAATGGCGACCAATAGCAGGGCAGTACCGACTTCAAAGATGATATGATCCACTCATCATCCACCTCCTTCTGTCAAAAACAAAGTTTTCGTCGCCGCACGTACGTGTTGACGCTCACCCGAAAAGACAATCGTATCTCCTTTTTGAATGAGCGTGTCCGCACCCGGGTTCAACGTCTTCGATTTATCGGCCTTCAACAAGGCAATGATGGAGATATCATAACGGTTCCGAATATCCAAGTCGGCGATCGTTCGGTTAATCGCGATTGAGTCTTCATTAATTTTCACCCATTCGATGACCAAATCGTCGAGTTCGAGCTCGATCTTCTCTAAATCTTTCGGCTTGTAGACAAGTCCACCTAAAATACCGGCCATCTGTCTCGCTTCTTCATCCGTAAACGTTACGCTCGAGATGCTCTCATCGAAATCGTCGTCATCGTAGTGATGGATTTCACGACGCCCATCATCATGCACAATCAACACGACCTTGTCCCCTCTTCGGGTCACAGCTTCAAACTTTCTCCCGATTCCCGGTAAATCCACTTCTCGCATATCCATTGTCCATTCCTCCATTTGTCGTTATTTTCATTCTTCCAATTGTTGATTCGCTGTTTGAATCAACCGCTGAAACTTCCCGTCACTGAGAAACGCCTCCAACTGGTGCAGCTTCACTAAATCAGCTTTTGCCATAATCACAAAGTCATCGTTTTCAATGAAGGCGATTCGATCGCCTTCGTCCACTTGTAATAACGAGCGGATTTTTTTAGGGACGGTGATTTGTCCTTTTGATGTCAGTTTGGCAAGCTCCATGGCCTATTCCTTCTTTCATAGGGATTAGAAGACTGAATTACAAATTCCTTACTTCCTTACATCCTTACTTTATCAGACTATTCGGTCAATCGTCGAAATATCTGCTCATTTCAGATTCGTTTGACCATAAAAAGAGAAGCCATACATGATGTGTGGCTTCTCACTTATTATTTTTTATAGAACATGATCGCCTCATACGCCCGGAGCGACAGCGTCGTCCCGTCGAGCTGCGGCACGTCATAGTTATGGCTGACGACCTCGGCATGCGTGAAGCCGGCCGGAATCTCATACGTCGTCTCCGGTCCGTAGAAGTTCGCGACGACGAGCACTTCCTCGTGTTCCGTCTTGCGCGTGTACGCCCAGACGTCGAGCGCGTCCGGCGTGAGAATCGTATAGTCCCCGTCCGTCAAGACGTCGAGCTCTTTACGGAGTGAGATCAAGTTTTTGTAGTGATAGAACACCGAGTTCGGGTCATCGAGTGCCGTCTCGACGTTCACGTCCGCATAGTTCGGCGCCACATTGATCCACGGCGTCCCGCTCGTGAATCCGGCGTGCGGTGTCGCGTCCCACTGCATCGGCGTCCGCGAGTTGTCCCGCGACTTCTGTTTAATGGCGGCCATCATGTCCTCGTGCGACACGCCTTGTTCGCGCTTCAACTTGTAGACGTTGAGCGTCTCGATGTCGCGATACTCGTCGAGCGAGTCGAAGCCCGGGTTCGTCATCCCGATCTCCTCGCCTTGATAGATGTACGGCGTCCCCTGCAGGCCGTGGAGCACCGTCGCGAGCATCTTCGCGCTCTCGACGCGGTGGTCGGTGTCATTGCCGAAGCGGCTGACGACGCGCGGTTGGTCATGGTTGCACCAGAAGATGGCGTTCCAGCCCTTGCCGTGCATCCCTTCCTGCCACGTCGACATGATGTCTTTCAATTGCACGAAGTCGAACGGTGCAGCGACGAATTTCTCGCCGTTCGGATAATCGACTTTCAAGTGATGGAAGCTGAACGTCATGCTGAGTTCGCGCTCGTCCGGACTCGAATAACGGACGCAATGGTCGAGCGTCGTCGACGACATCTCGCCGACCGTGATGACGTCGTGGCCGTCGAACACCTCGCGGTTCATCTCTTTCAAATATTCATGGATGCGCGGCCCGTCCGTATAGAATTTGCGACCGTCCGAGTCGTCTTGCGGGAAGTCCTGCTGCTTCGAAATCAGGTTGATGACGTCGAGGCGGAACCCTTTGATGCCTTTATCGCGCCAAAAGCGCATCATCTCATAGACGTCCTCGCGCATCTGCTCGTTCTCCCAGTTCAAGTCGGCCTGGGTCACGTCGAACAAGTGAAGGTAGTACTGACCGCTCGCCTCGTCATATTTCCAGGCGTTGCCGCCGAACTTCGACTCCCAGTTCGTCGGTTCGTCGCGCCAGATGTAGTAGTCGCGATAACGCTCATCCCCGGCGAGCGACTTCTGGAACCATTCATGCTCGGTCGAGGAGTGATTGACGACGATGTCCATCATGAGCCCGATGCCACGCGCCTCGGCCTCGCGGACGAGCTCGTCGAGGTCGTCCATCGTCCCGTATGATGGATCAATCGCGTAATAATCGCTGACGTCATAGCCGTTGTCATTTTGCGGCGACTTGTACACCGGGGTCATCCAAATGTATTCGATGCCGAGCTCGGCCAAATAATCGAGCTTGGCCGTCACCCCTTTGATGGAGCCGGTGGCATTGCCTTCCGGGCTATAGAAACTTTTCGGATAGATTTGATAGACGACGGATTTGCGCCAGTTTGGTTGTGTCATAGATGTAGTCTCCTTTTGTAAGAGTTTTCATTTCAATTGGAAAAGGGGAAGAACCTCCGTCCCTCCCCTTGTCAGTCATCTTCTTATGCAACTTTATTTTGTTCGATTTCACCCTTCTTCATGTAACGCTTCGACAAGACGAGCGTCAACACGAATGGGATGACGAGGGCGATGACCATCCCGACGATGAAGATGAGAATCTTATCGGTGAAGATTGACAGGAATCCAGGAAGACCCCCGACCCCGACAGCGAACGCCTGGACGTCGTTCAATGTGATGAACACTGCCGCGACGGCTGATCCGATCATCGCCGAGTAGAATGGGAACTTGTTCGGCAAGTTTACCCCGAACATGGCCGGCTCGGTGATTCCGAAGAAAGCCGAGATCGATGACGTCGACGCCATACTCTTTTGTTTCGCGTCGTGTTTGAACACGAGGAACATGGCGAGTGCGGCTGCACCTTGGGCGATGTTCGACAAGGCGAGCATCGGCCAGAGGAACGTCCCGTTCGTCTCCGCGATGAGTTGCAAGTCAATCGCGAGGAACAAGTGGTGCATTCCGGTGACGACGAGCGGTGCGTAGAGCAGACCGAACAGGAGTGCCCCGACGACCGGTACCGCTTCGAACACGTTGACGATTCCCGTTGCAATCAAGTTACCGAGGCCACGTGTGAGCGGTCCGACAATTGAAAGCGCAAGGAAACCAGTGATGACGATTGTCGTGATTGGCACGACGAGCAATTGAATCGCATTCGGTACATGTTTTTTCAAGAAAATCTCAATATGGCTCAAAATGAAGGCCGCGGCCAAAATCGGAAGAATCTGACCTTGGTAACCAACTTTCTCGATCTCGAACAAGCCGAGGATATTGAACGTCGGAACGTCGCCCTCCAGCGCCGCTTGTCCGTAACCCCATGCGTTGAGCAAGTCCGGGTGGACGAGCAAGAGACCCATGACGATCCCGAGCACTTCGCTGCCGCCGAACCGCTTCGTCGCCGACCAACCGACGAGTGCCGGGAGGAAGACGAACGCCGTATTTGCCATCATGTTGACGAGATCCCATAACCCTTGTAGGTTCGGATATTCCTCAATCAACGTCGCTCCTTCGACGAACAGTCCTTCTGAGGCGAGCAAGTTGTTAATCCCCATCAATAGACCGGCAACGATGATGGCCGGGATGATCGGCATGAACACGTCCGAGAACACTTTGACGAGTTTCTGGAGCGGGTTCATCTTCTTGCCGCCAGACGATTTGACCTCGGCGACCGTCGCCGCTTCAAGCCCAGCGAGTTTGATGAACTCGGCGTAAACACGCTCGACGTCACCGGCCCCGATGACGACCTGATACACACCCGAGTTTTCGAATGCGCCTTTGACGAGATCGGCTTCTTTCACTTTCGCTTCATTGACGAGCGACTGGTCTTTCAACGAAAGACGGAGCCGCGTGACACAGTGTGCCGCTTTGTCGACGTTATCCTTGCCCCCGATGGCTTCAAGGATATCCGCGGCGATTTGACGATAATCTGCCTTCATATTGTAGGCCTCCTTTGTTTGAAAGCGTTTGTTGAAAACGGTTACTTATGAGTACAAACAAAGTTTAACTTATATAGATAAGTCATGTCAACAACTTATCTATATAAGTTAGGTGTAACAACTATGTGACAGGCGTTCAGTATTTTTGTTCCCTCTTACCTTGATTCAAAACGACAAAAAAGACTCCTTTCGAAAAAGGAGCCTTATCGGCGCGCCACATCGCTGAACTGGAACTTGTCGAGCCGGTGGCGGGACTCGGTATATTCGAACTGTCTGCCCTCATAGAGGAACGTGTCGTTCGTGATGACGATGACGTATTCATAATCGTGCAGGTCGAGCCGCAACCGGTCGAGCTCGGTCACGTCCTCGGCCGCGATCTTCCGTTTGGCGTAACTGATTTGCATCCCGAGCTCGTGCTCGACATAGGCGTAAATCGATTGCGCGGCGATCTCTTCTGTCAGGCCGGGCACGAGGTCTTTGACGAAATAGTTCACGTCCAAGATGACGTTCTCACCATCGAAGTTGCGGACCCGTTCAATTCGGAACATGCGTGTCCCCGGCGTCAAATTCATCCGGTCGGCGAGCCACGCCGGCGCCTCGATGTCCTCGAACGAGGCGACCGATGTCTGAATCGAGCGACCGAGCATGCTGGCGTACACTTCGGAGAAACTGACGATGCCGTTGAACTGGAATTCGATTTGATCGCGCCGCAGCACGAACACGCCTTTCCCGTGATGCTTCCGGACGTAGCCGTGCTCTTGGAGCAAATCGAGCGCTTTCCGGACCGTCCCTCGACTCGCCTCGTACTCGTGCATGAGTTCGGTCTCGGACGGCAGTTTCGATTCCGCCGCATACTCGCCCGTCTTCATCCGCTCGGCGAGGCGCTCATAGATTTGACGATATTTGGCCACAGGCTCACTCCTCTCTATCGAAAAAGACGACCAGATGGCCGTCTTTTGTTTACCATTCGCGGCGATACCACGTGATGCCGATTGCGCCTGGCCCAAGGTGTGTCCCGATGACCGGTCCGAAATGACCGCCCGTGACATGCGCCTGCGGAAACTTCTGTTTCATCGAGGCGATTTCCTCGGCCTGACGTTCCGGGCAGTTGGCGTGGATGATGCCGATACAGTAGCCTGTCCCGTCGCCTTGAATCGACTGTTCCATCATCTCTTCGATGCGACGGACCGCCTTCTTGTACGTCCGAATCTTCTCGAACGGGACGATCATCCGGTCTTGGAAATGCAGCACCGGTTTGATTTGAAGGAACGACCCGACGAGCGCTTGCGCCGCGCTGAGTCGGCCGCCTCGTTGGAGGTGGTCGAGGTCATCGACGACGAAGTACGCCCGAATCAACTCGCGCATCTTTTCAAGGTGAGCCATGATTTCTTGCGCCGACGCGCCTGCATCGCGTAAATGAATCGCTTCCTCGACGAGGAACGCTTGAGGCATACATGAGATCTCCGAATCGAATGCGTGAACGTTGACGTCGACCATGTCGTTCAAGGCGATCATCGATTGATACGTCCCGCTGATGCCGCTCGAGAGCGTGATCGCGATCACGTCCGTCACCTCGTTCGGGAGACGCTCAATCAGTTCAATCGTTTCACCGATGCTCGGCTGGGACGTCGTCGGCAAGTTCCCTGCCTCGATCCGGTCATAAAAAGCCTCGGTCGTGATATCGACGGCTTCGCGGAACGACTCCCCGTTAAAAATCACGCTGAGCGGTGCGACGTGGACGTCGTGGCGCTCACAAAATTCGGCCGGCAAATAGGCGGTACTGTCGGTCAAAATGGCTATGTTTCCCATGCTATATCCTCACTTTACATCGTTTCATTTTCCAATTGAATGTAGATTCCATTCCATATTGTAGCATAAAAACGATGTATTGCATCGGTCGGGGTCAAATCTCAACCCATCCGCGACGGATGGCATCGACGACGGCTTGCGTACGGTCGTTCACTTCCATCTTGCGAAGCACCGATGAGACGTGGTTTTTGACCGTCTTCTCACTGATGAACAGCATGTCGCTAATATCGCGGTTCGAACGGCCCTCGGCGAGCAAGTGCAACACTTCGACCTCACGGCGTGACAGCAATTGGTAGACGGGATCGTCAGTACGGCTCTCGACGTTACGGCCGGCCTGTTCGCCTTTGAATTGGAGCAAGCGACGGTACTCTTTCAAGACGTTCGTCGTCACTTTCGGGTGCAAGTATGCCCCGTCCTTCGCGACCGAGCGCACGGCCGAGATGAGCTCGGTCGATGCGACTTCTTTGAGCAAGAACCCAGATGCCCCGGCTTCGAGTGCATGCGTGATGTACGACTCATCGTCGTGAATCGACAGGATGAGGACGCGCGTCTCTGGTGAGAGCACGGACAACTGCTTCGTCGCCTCAATCCCGTTCAATTCGGGCATGTTGATGTCGAGAATCAAGATTTCCGGCTTGTGGTCCGCGGCGATGCGAATCGCCTCGATTCCGGTACGCCCTTCGGCGACGACCGTGAACTCGTCCTCTAAATCAAAAATCCGTTTCAAGCCTTCTCGAAACAGCTCATGGTCATCCACAATCGCGATGCGTGTTTGTAATTGTTCCATCTGGATACTCCCCCTTGTTCTTGTCTTACGTGATCGGAATCGACATACGGACGACCGTCCCTTTGCCGACTTCCGAATCAATGGTCATGCTTCCGTTCACAAGCTCGATCCGTTCTCGCATCCCAACGATCCCGAATGACTCTTCGCCAATCGAACTCGGCACGAATCCGACCCCATGGTCGCGTACATGAATATGTATCGCATCATGCGCTTGCTCGACGTTGACGATAATCTCCGCCGTCTTCGAATGTTTGATCGCGTTTTGGACTGCCTCTTGGACGAGCCGGAACACGTTGATCTCCAATCGTTCGGGGAGACGGGCCCGCGAGCCCCGGTAGTTGAGCCGGGTCTTGATGGCCGTGTACTCTTCCGTCTGATGGAGATAGCGTTCGAGCGTCGGCAAGAAACCGAGGTCGTCAAGCGACATCGGACGAAGGTCGTAGATGAGTCGCCGGACGTCGACGAGCGCGCCGCGGATGAGGCGTTTCAGCTCGTGCAGTTCGGCGAACGCCTCGTCTTTCCCCCGCTTGTCGTACGTCTTCTCGATCAAATCGGCCCGAATCAAGATGTGGGCAAGCGATTGCGCTGGTCCGTCGTGCATCTCACGGGCGAGGTGGCGCCGTTCGCGTTCGGCCGCCTCAAAGACGCTGATCGCCATCTCTTGCTTCTTCATCATGTCCGAATACTCTTGCTGCAGGTCGTCCCGCAGGAAGTTCAGCACGACGGAGACGCGGCTGACGAGCTTGTCGGCCCGCTCGATCGTGTCCTCGAGGATGAGCAGGCGGCGTTCGAGGTCGTTGCGACGCTGTTGGCCGGCCATCTCTTCCTTTTGGATGAGAAAACGCTCGAGCTGCATCTGGTTGGCGCGTTCGTACGCCTCCCGAATCTCTTGCTCGCTATGTATATGAAACTTCTTGCTCACTTGGACGAGTTTGTTCTTCGCCGCTTTCACGAGCAGGTCGAGCCGTTCCGACTCCTCGATGTAAAACTCGATCTTTTGCGTCAACTCTTTCAGTTCGTTCTGGATCAACGAATACTCGTTGGCCGAACTCTCGGTAATCCGGACGATCTCCTCTTTACTTTCCGTCACCGTATCAATCATATTTGTTATGATATGTTCTAAAGCTGTACGATCGGTAATATGATTCACGATGCCATCCCCTAATAATTCGGTAGTAAGTCCTCATCTATTCCTATTATCGTCTGCGGAACGTTCGTTTACAGTAAAACTTGGAGGCTCTCCTTCCATTTCGCCGCAACTGGCGTTGACGCCTACTTGAATTTTAAAAAAAATATTCAAAAATAGAAAGGAGAATTTTCAGAAATGTCTGCTGAACAAAATTATACTATAAAACAAGACGGAGAATACGAGGTCGTCATTCAAAAGTCAAAATTTATCGCCCACTTCAAACGCGTGACGTCCGAGGACGAGGCGCAGGCGTTCATTCAAGCCATCAAAAAGGCGCACTGGAGCGCCAACCACAACTGTTCGGCCTATATCATCGGCGAACGGAACGAGTTCCAAAAAGCGAACGATGACGGCGAGCCGAGCGGAACGGCCGGGCTGCCGATGCTCGAGGTGCTCCGTAAACGCGAGTTGAAGGACACGGTTGTCGTCGTCACCCGCTACTTCGGCGGCATCAAGCTCGGCGGTGGCGGACTCATCCGCGCCTATGGCGGCACGGTGAGCGAAGGGCTCGACGCGGTCGGCATCGTCGAACGCATCCCGATGCAACGGTTGACGCTCACGGTCGATTACGGCTGGATCGGCAAGGTCGAGAACGAGCTGCGGCAATCGTCGTACCTTCTCGACGACATCGTCTACGCGGACACCGTCACGTTCCACATCTCGGTGCCGGTCGAGGAGACCGAGGCCGCCCTCGCCTGGCTGGTCGATTTGACGAACGGCCAAGGAGGACTCGAGACCCAGGACCAACGTATCATCGAACGTGATTTTGTGCGGTAGGTCACGTATACTAAAGGAAACGAATGAAATGAGGAGACGACATGGAACAAGACTCCCGCAAGAAACGTCCCGTGTGGAAAATCGTACTGCTCGTGCTCGGCCTCGTCTTACTGATCGGCGGGTCGGCCTTCGGCTACTTCGTCTATAAGGCGAACGAGACGGCGGAGAACACGAACAGCGAACTGACACGGGGGGACAAGTCGGACCGACGTGAAGAGACGGTCGATTTGACGAAAGATCACTTCTCCGTCTTACTCGCCGGTGTCGATGGCGGCGCCTCGCTCGAAGAAGGACGGACCGACTCGCTCATGGTGGCGACGTTCAACAAGGAATCGCGCCAAGTGACGCTCGTCAGCATCCCGCGCGACTCGTATGTCGACATCGTCACGACCGATGGCGAGTTCAAGGACAAGATCAACCACGCCTACGCTTACGGTGGCATCGACACGACGATCGCGACGGTCGAGAAGCTGTTCGACATCCCGATCGACTATTACGCGACGATCAACTTTGATGGCATCGAGGATCTCGTCGATGCGGTCGGCGGCGTCGAGGTCGATGTGCTCGTCCCAATCTCCGGGCGGGCGACCGGCAACGTCGAGCTCGAACCGGGCGTCCAGACGCTAGACGGCAAGGAAGCGCTCGCCTACGCGCGCATGCGCAAAGACGACCCTGAAGGCGACGTCGGACGGGCGAAACGTCAACAGCAAGTGCTCGAGGCCATCATCAACGAGGCGACGACGATCAATTCGTTCACGAAGCTAAACCGGATCATGAATGCGGTCGGCGATAACATCCGAACGAACATGTCCCTCTCCGAGGCGTCCCAGCTGCAGCCGTACACGAAGTCGCTCCGCTCGTTCAACCAGGAGACGCTCGCAGGCGGCGACTTGACGCTCGGCGGCGTCTACTATTACGAGCTCGACCCGGCCGACTTGAGTGAGAAGCGCTCGCTCTTGAAGACCGAGCTCGGCCTCCCGCTCACGGCGGAAGATCGTGACAACGGGACCGGCGACGGTTTGAATGAAACAGAAGACGGTTTCAGCGAAACGACGACCTACTGACCAAACAAAAGCCCAAGGACACGATGTCCTTGGGCTTTTGTTGATGCTTCATGTCTTCGGTCGTCCGAGCAGACGCCGGGACGTCTGGATAATCGGCTTATAGTTCGGGTGAATCAACTCGGTCGACTCGACGATCAGCTCGATGACGATCAGGACGATGACGAACGTGATGATGGCTCCGAGCATCGTCGTCTTCGCGAACAGAATCGAGGCGATGCCGAAGAAGAACGTCATCCCATACATGAGCAGGACGGCTTGCCGCGTCGTGAAGCCCATATCGATCAACTGGTGATGCATATGCGACTTATCAGGCGACATCGGCGGACGCCCTTGCACGAGCCGACGGACGATCGCAAAAATCGTGTCCGAGATCGGCAGACCGAGCAAGAGGACCGGGACGACGAGCGAGAACAGCGTCACGTTCTTGAATCCGATCAAGGAGAAGACGGCGAGCATATAGCCGAGGAAGAGCGCCCCGGTGTCGCCCATGAATATCTTCGCTGGATAGAAGTTATGGACGAGAAAGCCGAGCGTGCTCGCCAGGAGCAACAGCGCCATCATCGTCAAATAAACGTTCCCTTGGATGATTGCGAGCAGCGCGATCGTCCCGAGGGCGATGCTCGAGACCCCGGCGGCGAGTCCGTCGAGACCGTCGATCAAGTTGATGGCGTTCGTGATGCCGATCAGCCAGAGCACCGTCACCGGGATGCTCCACGAACCGAGATACAGCTGTTGGTCGAACGGCAGGTTAATCAATTCGATGCGCATGCCTGAGTTCAAGACGATGACGGTCGCGATCATCTGGCCCATCAGTTTGACGCGGGCCGTCAGTTGGAAGCGATCATCAATCAAACCGGTCAACAGGATGACGACCGCCCCAATCAAGATGGCATCGTTATAACGGCTCGTCGGCAATAGGAGCGCATAGCCGATAAAGAAAGCGATGAAGATGGCGAGGCCGCCGATCCGTGGCATCGTCCGTAAATGTACTTTTCGGGCGTTCGGGTGATCGACCGCTCCGATCAGAAAAGCAAACCGGCGAACGAGCGGCGTGATTAAGATGGCCATCACAAAACTGACCAACATGGCAATCCATAACATGGGCCAACGTTCCTCTCTCATAAAAAAATAGACTCTGGCGAATTATAGCATATTTCCCGTGAGGCGAGACGTATCAGAAATGTTACAACAAAAAATCCCGACGAGTGAATCTCGTCGGGTCTGGTCAGGCGTGGGCCGGGTGCGTCGTCACGTCATCCGTGGCTTCGTATGTATATAACCCGCGTCCTACTTTTTTGATGTCAGGATTGACGGACTCGATTTTCACCATTAGCTGGTAAATATTGCTAATGTGGTGACGATAACGCAACTCGAGCTCCATTTGAATGTCCCGCACGCTCATCGTCTTCCGTTCCTTCAACAGGTCTGTTACCTGATGGACATAGACCTCGAGCGGATAACGTTGATTGACGCGACGTGGGCGCATTCGTTTTGACGGATCGAGTAGCGATTCTTCTTCCCGCTTGTTCCGGTTCAGTTCCGAAATCAAATACTCGGCCCTGCGTTGCAGCTGGCGATACGACTCTTCGATCTCCATCAGTTCCCGATAAATATTTTCATTCACGTTTGTAGATTCCATGCACAAATCCTCCTCTACACCTAATTGATGTTCCCCATCACCCAAATTCATCAATTATTACCAGTTATTACTTGTTCCCATATAAAAGTGTAACGGTTTTGTAATGTACTTGTCATCTATTTTTAGGCATTTCTATCTATTTTAGGTCTTTTGGACCAACACAAAAAGATGACGACTGTTCGGGGCAGTCGTCATCTCACGGAAGATGATCGTAGTCTTTACGCGCCGACGCGTTCGAGGATGCGTGCGAGCGAGAGTTCATCGGTCGAAGAAACGATGAGGTCTGCATGACCGAGCATCGACTCTTCCCCGACGGCGACAGCAAACATGTTTGCCGCTTTGATTGCAGTTACGCCTGCAGCTGCGTCTTCAACGCCGATGGCATGTTCGGGTTTCACGCCAAGGGCAGAGGCAGCCTTCAAAAACACTTCGGGATGTGGTTTTGATTCGGCGACAGTTGCTGCATCGACAATGTGATCGAAGTAATGACGGACACCAAGTGCGTCTACGACCGCGAATGCGTTTTTAGAAGCCGAAGCCATTCCGATTTTGAGACCAGCCTCTTTAATTTCATCGAGGAATGAAATGATGCCCGGCAACAAGTCGGCTGAAGAGATGTGTTGAATGAGTTCAACGTAATGCTCGTTCTTCTTCTGTGCGAGTTCCGCTTTTTCATCCGGTGTGAAATCGTCCTGTCTTCCACCGAGCGCGAGGATGCGCTCGAGCGAGTCCGTCCGACTCACGCCTTTTAGCGTCTCATTGAACTCGCGGTCAAACGGAATATCGAGCTCTTCTCCAAGTTGTTTCCAAGCGAGGTAATGGTACTCCGCGGTGTCAGTGATGACACCGTCCAAATCAAAAATGACTGCTTCAATCGTCGACATACATGCTTTCCGCCTTTCCTTCTAATGCTTCTGTCGTCAGACTACATTAAGGGAACTTGACAAGTACCCGTTGCACGATTGGTCATTGATGCAAACGGTTGCACTTGTTCGATTTCTATTATAAATGAAAAAGCCATCATCATGCAACCGCTTTCGCAAAAAAATAAAAAAGCAGGAGAAGCAGGTGCTTCTCCCACGACTTATAATTGGATTCCGACGACTTTCACGTTCACCGATAACGGTGTCATGGCAAGCATCGTGTCCATGTCTTGCGTGATGCGTTCTTGCACGGCCGTCACCGTCTTGACGATCGATTGACCGTACGCGATGTAAAGTGACAAGTTGATTGTGACGCCTTCTGACGACTCGTCGACTTTGACATGCTTCATGAGCGCGCGCTCTGACAATTTCGTATCTTCTTGTGTGAACGACACGTATTTCGTCTCTTTGACCGCGACAGCGGCGATCATTTCCACGACGTGGCGTGAGACGTTGACGTCTCCTTCAGTGCTGTGCATTCCATTTTCGTATGGCATGGTGTCACTTCCTTAACTCTAGTTTCGCTTCCCATCTTAAAGTGTAGCGGAAAACCGCCATTTAGAAAAGGGTTTACGATTTCACGTCCTTCACATCTTGGGCACGGCGAACGTCGATTTCGACGAGCGGCTTCAACAACTTGACGACCGGTGGGCTGATAATGACCAGGACGATCAAGAAGGCGACGCCGAACAAGACGAGCAATTGGAGCCACGACGTCGGCATGAAACCGGCTGGGATGAACGCCTTCCAGGCGACGACGAGGAAGACGTGCACCAAATAGACGTAGAGACTATACTTCCCGGCCCGGGTGAACACCGGCAGTTCACGCCCTGGAATCATCAAGGCGAAGCTGATCGCCATAAGAATCGACACCGTGTAGACGATCAAGAAAGCGAACGGCCCGCTCCAAATCGCCTCCGGCACCGCCGATTCATAGGCGAACCGGAATTTGAACAAGTTACCGATATGATAGAACGTACCCTCCTGTTGGAAACTCATCGAGGCGAGCAGCCCGAGCGTGAGCGTCGTGAAGACGGCAAAACCGCCAATTCGGTAACGGTTGCGTTGCTCGGCCCGCTTCGGCAATTCAAAGAAGTTCAACGTGTTCCGTTCGCTCATCCAGTTCCCGATCAAGAAGAACGGATAGAACATGATGACTTTTCGGAGCGCGAAGAACCCAGTCGACTCAGCTTGGAAGCCGAACAGGAGCGCGAACAAGAGCGCGAACAGCACGTATCCTTTCAATTGTGTCACGTACGGGGTGATGACGTACCAGATGATAATCGCCATCAAATACCAGAGCGCCCAATACGGCGTCAAGATGTTCAGTGCAGGGTTCTCGAGTGATAAGAGCGGGATGCCCTCGGTGAAGGCGAACCACGAGCCGAGAATCACTTGCCAGATGACGTAGACGACGAACAACTGGATGACGCGCAAATAACGGTTCTCCCGGAAGAAGTAACCACTCAACATGATGAACAACGGCATGTGGAACGTGTATAAAAATAAATAGACCCATTTTGGCAGGATGTCGTCATACGCGCCGCGCACGTCGGTCAACAAGTGACCGAACACGACGAGCAAGACGAGCACGCCTTTAATATTATCGTACCAATGATTTCGCATGTCTTTCCCTCTAGTTCTGATTAGTTTTCTGATGTTCTCTCTTTTTTGCCTCATCCATCATAGCCGATTTTTTGAGCCGGCGAAATTACGATTCCACAAAAAAATGATGACGTCACTGTCATCATTCCCCGGATTTGCCCTCCGCAAGCCGAAACGTCAAGAAATCTTCAAGCTAGAGCACGTTTCGCGCGTATTCAAATAGACGAGAGTGGGTACAGTATAGTATAGTAGTCTTACTAAATAATCAGAATATTCTAATAAAAGGAGGTGTGGAGAATGGCTTCCGTCATCCGTAACCGTCATCATATGGTGCATGACCCGAAACGTTCATTCTCTAACTTCGGATTTTGGTGGTTCACCGGCGCCTTTTCCGTCGGACTGCTCATCGTCGCCTTCGAACCCATCCGGGAACGATTTACCGCCATCCATCCGATTCTGTCTGTCCTGTCGTTCGTGTTCATCTCGTTCTTCATCGGTGTCGCCATGAAGCTCGCCCGGGACGTCTGGTGGCTCAATTACTTGCTTGAGCGCACGTCGAACCGGTATATGTACATCGGCGCGGATACGCTCCGCGGTTGGCAGTACACGCTCGACTCCATCTGGTTATTGACCCGCACGTCACAAAAAAAGCTCGGCCGATTGTATATCCAAATCGACCGAACCGTTCGTTCTGAAGAGGCGAAACGTCTGTTCGCCGCCTATTTGATTGATCGAGGTGTGCTCGTCGTCTATTCGAGACCACCGAAACCGAAGAAGATGGCTTAACCGAGGAACGGTTCTAGCCATGCCCGAGCTGCCTCGACTTCTTCCATGCGCAGCTCGTGCCCACCTCCGTGATAGAAGAGTTCGACGTCCGCTCCGGCACCCCGTAGCGTCGACGTGAGCTCTTCTGTTTCTGTTTTCGGGCAAATCGGGTCACGCTCCCCGGCCGAGATGAACACGTTCGCACCAGCGAGGTCCGGTAACGTGAGCGAGCGGTCCGGGACCATCGGGTGGAACAAGAGCGACGCGTGGAATGCGTTTTGTCGGTACAGCGCCGAGCCGATCAAGTTGGCGCCGTTCGAATAACCGAGCGGAATCATCTTGTCCCGGTCAATGCCGTACTCTGTCGTGGCGTCATCCAAGAACGTCAAGAACCGTTCCGTCTGTTTCTTCAAGTCCTCGAGGTCGAGGACGCCTTCCGCGTGACGGCGGAAGAAGCGAGACATGCCGTTCTCGAGGACATCCCCGCGTAGCGTCAAAATGTTCGCCTCCGGGGCGAGGATTCGAGCGAGCGGAATCAAGTCCTGTTCTGTCCCTCCTGTTCCGTGCAATAAAACGAGTGTCGTCTCGGTCGTGCCTTTGATGAATTGATGAATCATGTCATGTCTCCTCTCGGGATTGTAATCGTCGGTAACGTGCGAGTGATCGCCTCGCGGTCTTGTTCGAACCAAGCCGGAAGTTTGAGTGTCGAGCCGAGGCCCTCCAAGCTCTCATCGATCAAAAAGCCAGGGGCGTCGGTCGCCAGTTCATGAAGAATCCGGCCGCCGTCATGGAAGTAGACCGAGCGGAAATAATGACGCTCTTTCACTTCGGTCGGGCGTAGCCCGAGCTCGAAGATGGCGTCTTGCCATGAGGCATAGTCTTCCCCATCATTGATGCGCCAGGCGATATGATGGACCGTCCCCGAACCAGGAAACCCGTTCGGCAGGATGGTCTTTTTCACGTCGATGACGTTGCCGTAGTCGGCCGTCGCCTCAAGGCGAATCCATTCTGAATCTTCCCCTACCGTCTCAAAGCCAAGCAGCCCCGTCAACAGGCGAACCGTCGCCTCCGGGTCTTTCGACAACAACGTCGCCCCGGCAAAACCAACAATCGCCTCGCGTGATGTCACGCCCGGCACGACCCAACTTGTCTGTTTCGTACTGGTCCGGGCAACAAGCTCGACGACGAGTCCGTCCGGGTCTTCAAACAGGAGCGACGGCTCGCCGAAGCGCTCGGTCGCGACCGTACCGACGCCATGGTCGTTCAATCGTTTCTCCCAGAACAACAGACTGCCTTCCGGGACGAGATAGGCCGTGACCCCGACCTGTCCGCTGCCGACGCTACCTTTGCCGATCCCAGGGATTGGGAAGAACGTGATGACCGTCCCCGGCGCTCCTTGCTCGTCCCCGAAGTAGAGGTGATACGTGCCCGGGTCGTCGAAGTTGACCGTCTGTTTGACGAATCGAAGTCCGAGGACATTCCCATAAAAATCTAATGTACGTTGTGGGTCTTTCACCATCGCCGAGATGTGATGGATACCCGCTGATTGCTTCGTCATGTCATGTCCTCCTTTTTATTATCTTGATTTCAAGATAAATCATTTTTGAAGAAATGTGAAACTTTTTGCTCAACATGGCGTACGCTACTAGTAGACACCTATAAGGAGGTACATTCTATGACGTTACAAATTGATCGTGTCTCGAAGCAGTTCGGCGACTTCACGGCCGTCGACGACTTGAGCTTTCATGTCCCAAAAGGCGAGATGTTCGGGCTGCTCGGGGCGAACGGCGCCGGTAAGACGACGACGTTCCGCATGATTCTCGACATCCTCAAACCGAGTGCCGGGACGATTACGTGGGACGGCCGCAACGTCGATCATCGCATCGTCGGCTATTTGCCGGAAGAACGGGGCCTTTATCCGAAGTCACCCGTCCGTGACCAGCTCGTCTTCTTGGCTAGCCTGAAAGGCATGCGGCAGGCCGAGGCGAAGCGGGCCGTCAAGACGTGGCTCGAACGGCTCGAGATCCCTCAGTATGAGACGATGCGCGTCGAACAACTGTCAAAAGGGAACCAACAGAAGATTCAACTCGTGGCCGCCCTGCTCCACAACCCGGAACTGCTTATTCTCGATGAACCGTTCAGCGGGCTCGACCCGGTCAACGTCGAGATTTTAAAACGTGAAGTGCTCGCCCTCCGTGACGCCGGGACGACAATCGTCTTCTCCAGTCACCGGATGGAACACGTCGAAGAGCTGTGCCAACATATCGGCATTTTGAAAGGCGGCCGTGCCGTCGTCAGCGGCGACGTCCCGACGATCAAAACTCGTTACGAGGAGCCGGTACTATTCATCGAGACCGATCGCCCGGACCTGCTTCAAGCCCTCCCGGTCGTCCGGGCGGTCGAACCACATAAGGACGGCCATTTCGTTCGGCTCGACTCGTTCGACGACAGCGATGCGGTGCTCGGTGCCCTCGTGGCGAACGGGGCCGCCATCAAGACGTTCATGCGCCAGCCCGTCTCATTAAACGACATCTTCATCAAGGAGGTCGGCCAACATGTTTCATAACTTCGGACCACTTTACTCGTTCACGTTACGCTCGAAACTGCGCTCGAAGGCGTTCCTCATCTCGACGCTGTTGACGATTCTGTTCATCTTCGGTTTCACGAACATCGACCGATTGCTCGCGAATTTCGAGGACACAGACCAGGCGCAAGCCATCCTCGTCACCGACAATAATGAACTGACGACGCTCATGCAGTCGCTCGGTTATGAGGACATCGAATCGTCCGCGATCTCCGAGTCCGAAGCGCGCGCTGGGCTCGATAACGGCGACTATGAGATCGTCGCCTTCATCGAAGGGGATTCGGCCCGCGTTTTATCGGAACGGCCGGAACCGGATTTCACGACGGTGTTACAGACGGCGCTACGCGAAGTCCGGAACGCCGAACTGATTGAGGCGTCGAACATCGATCCGACCGTCCTCGCGGCGTTGAATGAGCCCGTGACGGTCGAGGAATCGTATCTCGGCCGCGGCGGAGAGAACTCGGACGAGCTGTTCTCGTCGTTCGCCTTCGTCTACGTCATGCTCATGTTGCTCTACGTCTCGATTATCACGTACGGGTCGATGATTTCGACCGAGGTCACGACCGAGAAATCGTCGCGCGTCATGGAGCTCATCATCTCGACGACGCATCCGGTGACACACATGCTCGCTAAAATCTCGGCCATCGGGACACTCGCCCTGCTCCAAATCGCCATCTTCCTCGGCTTCGGTTACTTCAGCGCCCGCAGCAACGAGATGGCCCAGTCGGTCATCGACAACGCCGGCAACGTCCGCGCCGTCGTCTATCTGTTGACGTTCTTCACGCTCGGCTATCTGCTCTATGCGGCCATGTTCGCCGTGCTCGGCTCGCTCGTCAGCCGGGTCGAGGAGTCGCAACAAATGACGATGCCGGTCATCATGCTCCTCGTCGCCGGGTTCCTCGCCGCCATGTTCGGTTTGAACAATCCGGAGGCACCGATTGTCACGATTCTGTCGTACGTGCCGTTCTTCACGCCGATGCTCATGTTCCTTCGCGTCATGCTCGTCGATGTCCCAGTGTGGGAAGTCGCGTTATCAATCGGTATCATGATTGCCACAATCGGTGTGATTTTGTGGGTCGGCTCGAAATTTTATCGCGGCGGCGTCTTGTTCTACGGCAACAATGCGATTAAACAATGGCGACAAATATTACAGAATCGACAATAACGTTTACAGCATTTTCGTTTTCGTATACTCTAAAGAATGTGCAAAATGAGGAGGAAACGAACTATGCGATCACGATTACTCGCAGCTTTAATCTTTACTTTCATGACGACGCTCACGACGTTCATCTGTTATACCGTCTTCTTGGACGCCGATGCGCTGTGGCAAATCTTGCTCGCATACGCAGGAAGCACGTTCCTCGGGACGCTCGCTTTTTGGTATCCGGTCAGCCGGCGTCCGGAGACGTCGCGATTCGGCGGCGCGTGGATCGGCATCTTGATCACAGCGACGACGCTCATCGGATTCACCGCGATCCGCTTCACCGTTCGTGGTGACGCCGCGTCCTTACTCGACTGGCAGACGATGCTCGCGAGCCTCGCCTACACGTTCGGTTACGTCGGCTGGGTGCTCACGATTCTCAATATCGTGCTCGGCTTCCTACTTGCCGGGACACGACCGAAAGTACGCTACGACGCGCGCATGGCGCGTTAATACCCACACGAGGAGCCAAGACAAAACGTCTTGGCTCCTTTTGTATTTATCCTTTGCTCTGCTCCCTTCCAATTTGCTGATGATATAACATCGACGCATCAAGTAGTTCATCAAGTTTAAGGGTTAGCATCATTTTTTCTCGTTTACTTAATTTCTGTCCATAAAACATCAAATCTCTAAATTCACTATCCGCACTTCGATAACTTTTACCTAATTGCTCCCTAGTGCTTTTCATTGTTTCCACCATCTCCATATCTATACCTCCTCCCTAACTAAATTAAAAAAACACGAACTTTTAGTCCGTGTTGTTCACTGCAATTTATACGATTTATCGACGACCCCGAACTCCGTGTATTGGAACGAGTTGTCGACGAACTGGTCCGGTACGAGCTGCTCGATATAGCGAGCGAACGGCACAATCCGATGCGTCGGTTCGTGCGAGCGTCCCAGGTCGAGCACAGCATCGACGAGCGCCTCGAGCGCATGATGTGACGTCGGTTCCTCGTCTTCGGCGAAGATGCGACGGAGTTCTTCCTCATGCATCAGGTCAAAGATGCGCATACGCGCCTCGAGTTGCCGCTGCATGTCCTCGGTCGACTTGCCGTGCATCGCCTCGTCGTAGGCGAGCTTCATCTGTTCGAGCTCCGGGACCGTCCCTTTCATGAGCACTTTGAGCGATTCACCCGTCCAAATATGGCGGGCCAAATAATTCGCGTCGATCTTGAGCGCCTCGGCGAGCGCCTCTATGTAAGGCATCGTCGGGTAGACCTCACTCAGTTCGGTCCGGCGAATAAAGTACGGAGCGACGCCGATGCGATCGGCGAGCGCCTCGACCGAGATGCCAGCCCGCTCACGTAAAATTCGAATCCGATCCCCATAACCCCGATACGGTGCGTTCTTTCCATCCATGTGTCTCTCCCCCTCTCTTTTTAGTATAGTTCCCGAATCCATAAAAAAATACTCGGAAGCGTATGCCTCCGAGTAAAATCTTCAACTTATTTTTTCGTCAATTCGACGACTTCTGTAGAACCGGCTGTGACCGTGTCGCCTTCAGCAACGAGTTTGTTCACGCCGAAGCTGTCGTGGTTCGTGATGATCACCGGTGTGATCGTCGACGGCGCGTTCGCTTTGATGAAGTCGAGGTCGAAAGTGACGAGCGTATCGCCAGCTTTAACTGCTTGACCTTCTGTCACGTGCGTTTCGAACCCTTCACCTTTAAGGTTGACTGTGTCGAGACCGATGTGAATCAAGTACTCGGCACCGTTGTCAGCGTTAATGCCAATCGCATGTTTTGTCGGGAAGACAGTCGCGATTGTACCGTTGACCGGTGAGACGACTTTGCCGTCTGTCGGTTCGACGGCGATGCCGTCACCCATCATCTTTTGCGAGAACACTTGGTCAGGAACGTTCGTGATGTCAATGACCTTCCCTGTAAGCGGTGAAACCGCGTTAAGTTGTTCTTCTTTACCACCGAATAGTTTTTTAAAGAATCCCATAGCTTAATCCCTCCAACATGTTCTGTTAATCAAAGTCTTAGCTTTTATACCCGAAAAGCTTCCTCTTCAATCCCTACCCTATAAACGGTATAGTTGTAATAAGGTAGTGCGAATTCGTTTACACATCGTAAGAATACGAGTGTGCAATCGCTTTTGCAAGCCCTTTTTACACTTTATAAAAATTTCACATGATGGAGGCGCTTACAATGACGACTTTCACAAAATTGTCATATGAACGGCCCGACTTGGACGCTCTAAACAGCCGATTGTCGGACTATTCAGTCGAATTGCAACAAGCGAGCACACTCGAGGAAGCGAACGAATTGATTCGCCAAATCAACCAGGAACGGAACGAATTCGAGACGCAAAGTCAGCTCGTCTCGATCCGCCACTCGATCGACACGCGCGATGCGTTCTATGAGGCCGAGCAGACGTTCTTTGACGATGCCTTGCCGGTGTACGAAAAAGAAGTGCAGGCGTATTATCGCGTTTTGACCGAGCACGACCTACGCAGCCACCTCGAACAGGAATGGGGCAGCCAGTTGTTCGAACTTGCCGAGCGCGCGCTCAAGACGTTCGAAGAGTCGCTCATCCCGAAACTGCAGGAAGAGAACCGATTGGCGACCGCTTATCAGAAAGTCATGTCAGCGGCCCAAATCGAATTCGACGGCAAGACGCTCAACTTGTCCCAATTCGGCCCGTATCTGCAATCCCCTGACCGTTCGGTGCGAAAAGCGGCGTCCGAGGCCCGTTATACATATCTCGCCGACAACGGGGACGAACTCGACCGCATCTACGGCGAACTCGTACGCGTCCGGACCGACATCGCTCACGCGCTCGGCTTCCCGTCGTTCGTTGAGCTCGGTTACGCCCGGATGCAACGTGTCGGCTATGACGAGTCGAAAGTCGACAACTTCCGCAAACAAGTGCGCGACGTCATCGTCCCGCTCGCGACGACGTTAAAAGAGAAGCAAGCGAAGCGGATCGATGTCGATGCGCTCACGTACTACGACGAGTCGTTCGTCTTCCCAGATGGCAACGCGACGCCACAGGGTGACGAGGCGTTCATCATCGAAGGCGGGAACACGATGTACCGTGAACTCTCGAAAGAGACGGACGAGTTCTTCCAATTCATGCAACAGCGCGGCGCCCTCGATCTTACGGCGAAACCGGGCAAGGCCGGAGGCGGCTATTGCACGTACCTCCCGTCTGAAGGTCTCCCGTTCATCTTCTCAAACTTCAACGGGACGGCCGGCGATATCGACGTGCTCACGCATGAGGTCGGTCACGCCTTCCAAGTGTACGAGAGCCGTCACTTGACGACGCCGGAATATGCGTTCCCGACATACGAGGCGTGTGAAATTCACTCGATGTCGATGGAGTTCTTCTGCTGGCCATGGATGGAGCTGTTCTTCGGCGATCAAGTCGACAAGTACAAGTTCAATCACTTGGCCGGAAGCATCACGTTCTTGCCGTACGGTGTCCTCGTCGATGAGTTCCAACACGTCATCTACCGCAACCCAGGAATGACGGCCGCTGAACGTCGCCAGGCATGGCGCGACCTTGAGAAGGTATATCTCCCGCACCGCGACTATGAGACGAACGACTATCTCGAGTCAGGCGCTTGGTGGCACCAACAAGGACACATCTTCCAGAGCCCGTTCTACTATATCGACTACACGCTCGCGCAAGTGTGCGCCTTCCAGTTCTGGGTGCGCATGCATGAGGACCGTGAGGCAGCGTGGAGCGACTATCTCACGCTCTGCCAAGCCGGCGGCAGCCGCTCGTTCCTCGAGCTCGTCGAATTGGCTGGACTCAAGTCACCGTTCGAGGACGGCGTGTTGAAACAGACAGTCGGACAGATTGAAGATTACCTGTTGAAACATCCGCTCGCAAACTGATTCAATATAAAAAGCGAATTGGTATGGGTTCGAATGCCAAACAGGGTTAAGTAGCAATCGGGCTACCTAATCCTGTTTTTTTGTTTTCTGTTTTTTAGATTTCTACACATATCGTTCAAACGTGTTATCACTAAAATAAATTAGAACTTTTTTCTAGCCCGTGATACATTACAGAGGTGAAAAAAACAAATCGTATTCTGATTGCCCAGACAAAAAATGGTTTACGATTTATCATTGCGAGGTGAATGATTCAGTTGCTGAAATTAAGCTATTTAGACGCTCTAAGAGGTTATGCGATTCTCGGAGTGATATTGACACATACGACCCGGAATTTTAACGGGTCGATCCCTGAAATGTTATATCAATTCGGTATTCAAGGTTCGCGTGGCGTACAACTTTTTTTCATTGTAAGCTCGTTTACCTTATTTTATTCCCTAGAAAAATATTCATTCAATCGTACATTCGCTTTACCCGACTTTTATATAAAACGCTTCTTTCGTATTGCGCCTATGTTTTATTTCGCCTTACTTTTTTATTTGTTGTTTAATCTGGTGAACGATTTATTGGGCATCTACTCTAACTATCCAGATGTGTCATTGTCGCTCCTACTATCGACAATTACTTTCACGACCGTCCTACACCCTGATTGGTTGTTTAGCCTCGTTCCCGGGGGCTGGTCGATTTCTAACGAATTTTTATTTTATCTATGCATCCCCGTTCTGTTTAAATGGATTAGGACGCCGCGTCAAGCAAGTATTTTCACCATTTTCTCAATTTTAATAGGTATGATCTTGCATGTATCTTTAAAAAATATGCTTCCGTTCTCAGAAGTGACAAGTTATTTATTTTATTGGTTCCCGAACCAACTATCTATTTTCTTGATGGGAATCACTACGTACTACATTTGGAAAAAGTATAAAGTCAGCCCAAACACCTACCATGCCATTTTGTTAGTCGCAGTGCTAGGTATTCTTGTGTTAAGCCTTACGCCTTTCGAGATGATATCCATTTTGCCTAAACACGTATTATTTGGTATTGCTTTTTCACTGTTGGCATTCGGCTTATCTGGCTTACCTAATCATATTCTTAATAACCAATTCATGCAGTTTATCGGTACCATCAGCTTTAGTATTTATTTAGTCCATTTTTTTGTGTTGGACATGGTCAACCACTTGTTATTTGATAAATTAGAACAGTCATTTGCGCCGCTGAATGCCCTTCTAATCATATTTTTGATTACATTTTTCTTATCAGTCTTGATATCTTTTGTGTCCTATCGCCTTATCGAATTACGCGGGATTCAAACAGGGAGGAAACTCATCCAACAGCTGAATCAAGGTCGTAAGAAAAAGAATGTCGCATGACTCCGTTTGGCTTCAAATGTCGATTTGAACTTAACTAAATGAGACAACATAATTCAAGAGACTGATGATAAAAAAGGCCATCGGGTGCGACTTGTTCGCGTCCGATGACCTCTTCTCATTTTTTAAAATAGAAAATCAGCTAGCTATATTCTATTTTCGTTTTAGATGATATCTAACGGTTCTTTCCCACTCGGTGGCGGGAACGCCTCGTCGAGCGCGTTGAGGTCGTCCTCGCTCAAATTGAGCAGCATCGCGGCCCCGTTCTCTTCGACATGGGCTTTTTGGCCCGCTTTCGGGATGGCGATGACGTGACCGCTCCGCACCGTCCAAGCGAGGAGGATTTGGGCCGGCGTCACGCTGTACGCCTTCGCGATCCGGTTCACCGTCTCATCCTCAAAGATGTCCGCTTTCACGTCGCTGCCTTCCGCGAGCGGCGAATACGCCATCATCGGGATGCCCTGCTCCTGTAAGAACGGCAACAAGTCATACTCGACACCGCGGCTGCCGAGGTGATATAGCACTTGGTTGACTGCGCAATGCTTCCCGTTCGGCAACGCGAGCAGTTCTTTCATGTCGTCGACATCGAAGTTCGAGACGCCCCACGCCCGAATCTTTCCGTCCGCCTTCAACTGCTCGAGCCCATCGACCGTCTCCTCGAGCGGGATGTTCCCGCGCCAATGGAGCAGATACAAGTCGAGGTAATCGGTGCCGAGTCGCTTGAGCGTCGCGTCACATGCTTGGACGAGCTTGTCGCCCCCGGCGTTATGCGGATACACTTTCGAGACGAGGAACACGTCTTCGCGTCGGTCTTGAATCGCTTCGCCGACGAGCGACTCCGCTTTCCCTTCCCCGTACATCTCGGCCGTGTCGATGAGGTGTAATCCGCAGTCGAGTCCCGTCTGGAGCGCCTCGATTTCAGCGTCCCGTTTCGATTCGTCATCCCCCATGCGCCACGTGCCTTGCCCGAGGACACGTACCTCGTGACCGTTCGGTAGTTTGACGACGTGTTGTTTCAACGCTGCCAAGATCAAGCTGTGTGGAATTCGATTCATGTCATCTCCTCCTTCGTCCATTGTTCATGTAACGGCCCGGTCGTCCCGAAGACGGGATCGGTGGCCGGCTTGTCGACTTGTTCGATACGCAGCACACTGTCCGGCCGCTCTTCTGGTTTCCCCGTCAACGTGTCGTAGTCACGACCTTCCGGATACGCGCCGACGATGGCGAAGTCCGCACTCGCCTCGAGACGGCGATGTCCCGTCCCGGCCGGTAAAATCAAGACGTCCCCCGCTTGAAGCGAGACGAGGTCTCCTGTCGCACCACCGAGCTGGACCGTCGCCCGGCCCGACTTCACACCGAGCACTTCATGCGTGTTGCTGTGATAGTGATGATAATCGAACACCCCGTTCACCCAGCTGTTGCCCCATCCGTTATGTTCGAACGTCGCCTGTATACCGTCCGTCTCGTCGAACACACCTCGGTATAACAACACCGGAAAATCTGGATTGTTCGGGATTGAGCCGTCGTCTTCAAATCGATATGTCTTCACATCCATATTGTCCCCTCCTTTGTCTCTAGTGTCTGTACCCGACATGAGACAACAAAAAACGGCTGCTCGGCATGAGCAACCGTTTCGTCAGGAGATGACGTCTTCCCCTGTCTGTTCAATATGTCCTTCGCCCCAGGCACACATCGCATCCAAAATCGGTTGGAGCGACCAGCCGTAGTCGGAGAGGGAATAGACGACTTTCGGCGGGACTTGTTCATATACCGTGCGGATGATGACCCCGTCCGCCTCGAGCTCGCGCAATTGTTGCGTGAGCATTTTTTGCGTGATGTTCGGCATGAGCTTTTTCAATTCGCTCGTCCGGCGTTCCCCTTTGATGAGATGACACATAATGACGACTTTCCATTTGCCGCCGATGACGTCGAGCGTCGCCTCGACCGGGATGTTGTATGGCATAAAGGTTCCTCCTTATGGACCGGGATAGGTACTTTTCGGTGCCTATCGTACTTGAAAGTGCGTACTTCCCAACTGGTTTCGATGGACTTATGATAGCAACTGTAGCCCAACAATACAAGTCCATCTGGCCAGTAATCTCCTCTTGAGACAGTAAGGTTCTTTTTTGACCGTACTGAACGAAATGGAGGATGGCAGAGACTTAGGCTACTTCGAGACGAAGGGCCCTCGTCTTCCCAACCCAACTTTAGGAGGAACTACTCATGAATCAACCGTATAAGCAGCCTGTCGACGAACAGGCACCTAAAAACGGAGGGCTGGCGCTGCTCGCCCTCGCCATCAGCGCTTTCGGCATCGGCACGACCGAATTTGTCCCGGTCGGATTGCTCGCCTCGATCGCCAGTGACTTAAATATCGGCATCACGCTCGCCGGACTCATCATCTCCGGTTATGCCATCGGCGTCGCCGTCGGTGCGCCGATCCTGACGGCACTCACGAACCGGATGAATCGCAAGACGTTGCTCATGGCACTCATGGTCGTCTTTATCGGCGGGAACTTGGTCTCTGCCCTGTCGACCAGCTTTGAACTGTTGATCGCCGCCCGATTCATCACCGCGTTCGCACACGGTGTCTTCTTCTCCATCGGGGCCACCATCGCCGTTCAACTCGTGCCGCCTCATAAAAAAGCGAGTGCGATCGCACTCATGTTTACCGGTTTGACCGTCGCGACCGTCACTGGCGTCCCGCTCGGCACGTTCATCGGCCAAGCATTCGGCTGGCGCGCCACGTTCTTCGCCGTCGCCGCACTCGGAATCGTCTCGATTATCGCCAGCTTCTTCTTGATTCCGAAAGATTTGAAACAGTCACCACCCGCGAAGTTCTCCGATATGAAGAAACTGCTCACGAACGGTCGCATCCTACTCGGCTTCTTGATCACCGCACTCGGTTATGGTGGAACGTTCGTCGCCTTCACGTACTTGACACCAATCATGCAGGACGTGACAAAGATCAGCCCAAACTTGATCAGTATCGTCCTACTCGTTTACGGTATCGCTGTCGCCATCGGCAACTGGGCGGGCGGGAAGTTCGCCAATGAAGATCCGGCCAAGGCGTTGTTCTATATGTTCATCGTTCACGCCGCCGTCATGATCGTCATGTCGTTCATGATTCCGTTCAAAATCGCGGGTCTCATCGCCATCGTCATGATGGGACTGCTCGCCTTCATGAACGTACCAGGACTTCAACTATATATCGTCCAATTGGCTGAAAAATATGTTCCGGCCGCGGTCGATGTCGCGTCGGCGCTCAACATCGCCGCCTTCAACATCGGCATCGCGCTCGGTGCGACCATCGGTGGCCTCGTCGCCGACTCGATCGGTCTCGTCCACACCCCTTGGGTCGGTGGCATCATGGTCATTCTCGCTGTCATCTTGACCGCCGTCTCACGTCGTTTGGAAGCGAACTAAGGAGGAACTTATGTTCAATAATCACAAAAGCTACAATCGGATGTATCGGGAGGGCGAGCTCACGCTCGGCCTCCACATCCCGTTAGAAAATTTCAAGATGCGTACCCCGACGCTCGAGCGTCAAGTCGAGCTCGCTCAAAAAGCAGATGACTATGGCTTCACGGCGCTCTGGCTTCGGGACGTATTACTGAAAGACCCGAACTTCTTGGATCCGGCCGTCGGACAAATCTATGACATGTTGATTTACGGGACACACTTGCTCGGTCAGACGAAACGCATCGCCCTCGGCACGTCCGCCCTCGTCTTGCCGCTCCGCCATCCGCTCCGTTCGGCGAAAGAAGTCGCGACGATTGAAGCGTTGTTCCCAGAACGTTTGATTCTCGGCATCTCGTCCGGTGACCGTCGAGCCGACTTCAAAGGACTCGGGGTCGACCATACGACACGGGGCGAGCAGTTCAAAGAGTCGCTCCGTATCATGGAGCAGGCGCTCTACCACAACTATCCGACCATCGATTCGTCGTACGGCGAGGTCCATGAGGCGACGCTCGTTCCCCGTCCGAAAAAACGCATCCCGACGATGATCACCGGGTTCGCGCAGCAGGAAATGGACTGGCTCGGGCAACACGGGGACGGGTGGATGTATTATCCGCAGGCCCCATTCGCCCAACAGCAAGTGCTGAACGATTGGCGCGAATCAGGTCAGACGCATGGAAAAGGGTTCCGTCCGTTCTCGATGCCGATGCATCTCGATTTGGCGCACGATCCGGACGAGCTTCCGACTCCAATCCGGCTCGGCTTCCGTGTCGGTCGCAATCAGTTAATCAAACTGCTCGAGGCGTATCGGGCCATCGGCGTCAATCATTTGTTCTTCGCTTTGTTCGACGGAGAGCGTCCGGCCGACGAGGTCATCGAGGAGCTCGGGGAATATGTGCTCCCCCATTTCCCACCGCTTTCGTAAACTCCAGGTATTCAAAAAGACGACTTCCCCCGCGGAAGTCGTCTCTTGCGTTACAGCCAATGGCCCGGTCGCGTGTAAACGGGTGCCAGTCTTGTATGCCGGTCCCCTTTCATCGCGTTCACTTGCATCTGTGTCAAAAACAGACTATCGGTCAACGTTGCTCCTCGCACGTCCAAATCTCGCACGTCGGCCCCCATGAAATCGACATAGGACAGGTCTTTCCCACGTAAGTTAGCACCAATCAACAAGGCGCCTCGATAACACGTTCCTCTCACGTCATGCTGACTCACGTTTCGACCAATTAAATCGGCCCGGTCTTGCTCATGTCGTGACGTCAACGTCTGGCCGTCCTGTTTCAATCCTTCCGCACGTATGTGCTGACTGAGTCGGACGAACAACGGGCGGGCTTGTTGTCGGAATGCCATCAGCGCCGTCCCGGTCAACTGTTCAGGCGGCAACTCACGGAAAGCCAGTAGCTCTCCCAATAACGTCTCGAATAACCGAGCATCGTGTCCAGGGATCTCCCGGGTCAGGATGTCAGTGATGTAGAGCAACAGCTCATGGACTTGGCTCATGATTGGTACCGTCGCAAACATACGCGCGCCGTCCACGTCCCCCTCTCGCCAGCTTCGTCCGTGAAACGTCACTTGTGACACGAACTGCCCGGCCCCGAGACAGTCGTACACCGTACATCCTTTGAAGCCCCGCTCACGCAGTTCGGAATGGATATTGCAGGCATACGAATCTGCCAAATGGACACAAGGCTGTCCTGCGGGTTTATCAATGGGGAAATCCTCAGATTTCAAGTAGTGGAACGCCACACAACAGAGACCGAAACAATTCGCACAATCCGGTTTGAGCGATTCACGCAGCATATGCAGATCGGGCATCGCCATCCATTGTCACTCCTTCCTTGTATGTCTTGACTCTATACGTACAAGTATAAGGAATGTCCCTATTTTTCCATAGCCTTTATTCAATCAATTAGCGTTGCCTTCATCCTTTTCCCCATAAAGCAGTTGCTCCCTCGTTCGCCTTTTCTGCTCTGCCTCGGATATTTCTTCGTAAAGCGCAATCACGGCATCGAACGAGCTTTCGACGTCGATGCGTTGTTCCAGCAGGTGATCAATATAGAATCCGTGACGCAAATTTTCAAGGTGGAGCTCCGCTGTTTGATGGAACATCATCTCAAACTGTTCTTTTGCTCTTTGAATCTCGTCATGCGGTTTCCGATCCGTTAAAAGCCGCTGGTCAAAAGGGTCTGTTGAATGAATGAGCTCGTCCCACGCTTCCGGTGACAGTCTGGCTTTCCAATAATCATAGCCCGATTCAAAACGTTGCAACGGTCGACCGGATGGAAACGACTTTTCGGCATATGCTTCGTACAGTTTTTTCCAATGTTCGAAAAACCAATTGATCATCGCCATGTCCCAGTCCATGAATATCTCCGACTTATCATGTTCGACATATTGGACCCTTCCGCCCTTGTACGTCACCTCATAACGAATCGTCCCTTGAATGGAATCGTCGCGATAAAACATGTCATCACGATACCTCATATCATCTAAATCGAGGTCTGCCGGCTTCTCATACGCTTCGACTGCACTCGCAAGCGATTGGACCGCCCCTGTCGTCAGATCGGTGAACGTCACTTCAATCCGCTCGATGGTTCGAGGTGTCTCCAGAATCCCTTCGTTGTAGCAGACGGCCAATACGAGCGGTCGTAGGCTGTCCGTCGAATCAGGAATGACAATCCATTCATTCAGCAGCGGGTCGTGGTAATAACCTTCTTTGATCAATGCTTTTGTGTTGAGGGCATCATTTTCAATAATCTTATATAGCAGAATATCGAGGTCTTGAATTTCACCGTATGGGATCATCCCATAGAAGTTCTCTTCTATCTCGTCACCCGTCCGGAAGTCTCGACCACTGCGCCACTCCAAGACAAAACGCCATCGCTCGACGAGCCACCATACCCACTCACCGCCGCTCATAACGGTTTGCCATTCATTCCGTTCATGGGCGACCCACTCGTCTTTATCGTACGAGACGGACTGAGAGGTCCCATCTTGGTAGCGGACCTGATAGGTGAAGATGCCATGTAACGTGTCTCGGTGAAGCAAAGAATAAGCCGATTCATTCATAAACAACATGAAATCGATAAAGTTCACTGCTTCCTCAGACCCTACCTCTTGAAACCATAGTTCAATCGATTCAATGACTCGTGCTTCCATCTATAGCTCGCCTCCCCGTTGCTTGTACTCACACATACAAAAACCAACCTGCTATCACACAGGTTGGTCCATTCGTTCAGTTCACTTTATTCTCGAGCTGTTGCAACTTCGTCGAGTAGTACTCGATGATGTCGCGGCGCCGGATGATACCGATGAAATACTTCCCGTCATCGACGACCGGCACGAAGTTTTGATCCGTGATCGCATCGACGAGCTCCTCGATTTGCGCCGTGATGGCGACCGGCTTATACCGTACGCGTTGCTTGATATCTTTCAACCGTGTCCGGAGCACTTTTTCGTAGTCTTCTTCCCCGCGAAGCTGTTCGGCGAGTGCCCAGAGTAAATCCCCTTCTGTCATCGTCCCGGCGTAAAAGCCGTTCTCGGATACGAGCGGCACCGAGGTGAAGCGATGATGCTTCATCTTCTCGAGCGCTTGACGCACCGTCGATTCCGGGTCTAAATATTTGACGTCTTCTTTCGGATATAAAAAGAAAGCGATATTCATGTACAATCTCTCCTCAATCTAAAAATCCACCTCTTCATTGTACCATGTATTAGGGTCTAGTCAGCACAAATTGACCATCTAATCTGCATCTGTTCTGTCAAAAGGAGGTTCATTTCATTTTTCTGATGAAGCGTTTCCAGACAAGCTATTCGCATTGTGTGACAACACACAAACAGGCACGGCCCGGAACGGCTTCTACAAAGCCAATCTTGACCGTGATTCAAACCTCTTGTCTCACATATATTGTTGACCAATCTAAACGAAATCACCCGAAACGGCTTCACTGTAGCTATACCCGACTAGAAGTCATTCTAGCCTCAAAAACCGTAACAAACATGCTACAGATGGCCATCAAAAAAAGCCTAGGAACGTCCTAGGCTTGTCACACACTCAAATAAATTCGAGCAACGTCTTGTTGAACTTGTCCATCTCGTCGAGGACGGTCCCATGACCGCTCTCCTCAAATCGCTCGATGCGAGAGTTCGGGATGCCTTTTTCCATCTCGAGCGCGAACTCGAACGGACAGATCTTGTCGTGCACGCCATGGATGATGAGCGTCTCGACATTCACTTTCGGCAAGTCCTCACGCAAGTCTTCATCACGGAGTGCTTTCGCCGAAGCAATCGTCCCGTGACTCGACGCGACGAGCGAAAGATGATGGAACCAGTTTTGCATCGGTTTCGAATGTTCTTTCTCGAAGAAAATCTCACCGAACCCTTCGAGCATCTTCGGTCGGTCTTTCAACGTGTCCTCAATCAACGCATCGACCTCAGCTTGCGTCATACCGTACGGATAGTCCGGACGTTGCGTGAACACTGGTGCCGCAGCACCTGACAGGACAAGTTTCTTCAGGCCGTCATCCGGGAAGTCGACGGCGTAACGGATGGCGATTGCCCCACCCATCGAGAAGCCGACGAGTGTGAAATCTTTGATGCCAAGCCCGTCAACGACCATGTGCACGTCCGACGCCATCGTCGCATAGTCATAACCTGTCGCCGGTGCATCCGACTTGCCGTAGCCACGATAGTCGATCCCGACGTAACGGTAGCCTGCTTCGAGCAACGCATTCTTTTGATACTCGAACATGTTGTTGTTTGCCGGCCAGCCGTGCAAGAATACGACGGCATCGCCTGTCCCGACGTCTTCCACGTAAATACTCGTTCCATCATGTGCTGTAATATAGTTCCCCATTGGTCAAAACCCCCAGTTGGATTGTTGAGCGGCGTGCGTGTTTGCCCACAACCCACTTTTTCCCGTTTGACCGAAGTGGAAACCTGTCAACTGTCGCGCCAGAGCGATTCGGCTTTCAAGACATGCTCAATCGCCGCCGCTCCTTCGCGTAATACGGACGTCCGCCACGACTCATCTTCCGGATAAAACATGGCCATGAATTCTTTTCGAATGCCGTTGCGGGCTTCCGGGTCTTTCGTTCCTTCAAAGTAGAGCCGGTTCTCGAGAATAATCGTCAAAAACTCACGAATCGTCGCTTTCGTCGACGTCCCGAATGT
Organism: Exiguobacterium chiriqhucha RW-2; assembly: GCF_000416965.1. Taxonomy (GTDB): domain Bacteria; phylum Bacillota; class Bacilli; order Exiguobacteriales; family Exiguobacteriaceae; genus Exiguobacterium; species Exiguobacterium chiriqhucha. Next base: position 650,504 of record NZ_ATCL01000014.1, on the reverse strand, counting down.
CCCGAACTCGAACAACGCCGAGACGAGTTGTTTGTCCGGATAGTGCGTGTCCCGTACGTAATAAAAATGGTTCGTCGAGTCTCCGAGGACGTCGGTCGGGTCATACGTCTGGATATTTTTCAATCCGTATGTCCGCTTCAGTTCGTCCGCATCACGCCCGTTCCGTTCACTGATGACCATCGTCACCTCGTTCGTCGGACCGAGCGCCGTGTGCCAATCCATGTGGATGACGCGGTCGTAGCGGTCGAGCAAATCGTGCTGAATCTCCTTTAAAAAGATGGCGGACGGTTCATCTGACTCGCCGCCGTAATAGACACCTTTCGGGAACTGATACTGTCCCATCCCTTTCGCCTCGGTCATCGCGTCAAACCCGTCGAGCTTGATGCCAGATCCGAGGAACGAGTAGATGTGTTCGCGCGCCTCATGGTAATCATCGATGACACCGTCCGGGACGAACAAGTGCCGCATGACCTCATATTCTTTATTGACGTTACGCGGGAGGGCCTCCCGGTCGATGACATAGTTTCGGTTCAAGTCGACGTTATGTTCATTGACGCGGCGGAAGTGTTTCATTCCCCACGGATTGACGGCATGGATGAGACAGATGCCGGTCGACTCGTGCCGAAGGTTTTCAAGTTGCGTCTCGACGAACTGGTGTGTCACGGCGGCCCCGGCGTACCCTTCGATGCCGTGCTCCCCGATTGTCATGAGAAGTACCGCCTCGCGTGATCCCGCAGGTTCACCGATGATGACATCAATCGTGTCCTCGCCGATCGAGTGGGACATCACGCGGGCCGTCGGATAATAGGGTTTGACGCGGTCGAGCAGGGCGAGAAACTTCTCACGCGACTCTTCGTATGATGATGAAAAATACTGACTCATAGTGACTCCCTCCATTCTAATCTTCTGTATCCCATTCCCATTCCTGGCCAGACTAAAAACGCCCCCTTGAGGAGACGTTTTCTACGCTTAGTGGGCACCGGCCTTCGTGCCCCGGTTCTGACGGCGGAACTCGAACAAATAGACGAGCGGTGCGAGTAGGACCGCTCCGAACACCCAATACGCGCCCGGAGTCACGAACAGCGTCTCGAACGCCCGGAAAAACCAGGCGACGAGCGAGAAGCCGACGACAAGTTCGGCCGTCCAGATGACGCCACGACGCACGGCGAGCATGAGCGTGTTCGTTTTTTGGAAGAGGGCTGCGAGAAAGGCAATCAAAAAGGCCGGGAAGCTACTGAGCCAAAGCATCCGATTCATCGTCGACTCGGCAAAATACGTGTTTCCGAGCGATACCGTGATCACATAATGCGCAACGAGCACCAACAAGACGACAATCCAACCCATGAGGACGTCACGTTCCCATTTTTTCATCATTCTCCCTCCGTTCCATACAAAAGAGCTACCCTTATATTTACCCGTTTTGCGAACGCTTCGGACAATTCCGCGTCAAAAAAGACGCGTCCCATAAGGAACACGCCAGATTATTTGTCCATCAAGTGACGAGCCCATTCGGTCGCCCGCTCGAGCTCTCCGTCTTTGAGTGGACCTTCTTTATCAAGGACGATGAACGACTCTTTCAACACCGGTTCCGCTCCTTTGTCCAATAAGAGCTGCTCGATCCGGGTCGAGGCGTGGCCGAACCATTTGACGATTTTTCCGACGAAAAAGCCTTGGTCTTCTTCAGCCATGCTCGTATCGAATGCCGCAGCCCGGATGCCTCGGAGCGCATGATCCGACAGGCCGTCTAAAAAGGTTTTCACGTCCTCGGTCTCGCGCCCGCCATGCGTCGGCGAACCGACGACGAACAAATCGAGATTGGCAAGGTCGCCGTATCCGACGTGACTGATTTGCATGATGTCAACTTGGTGCAAGTCGCTGAACCCGTCCTTGATGGCATATGCGACTTTTTCGGTACACCCGTACATCGAGTCAAAGATGATGAGGATTTTCATAGAATATCCCTCCATTGAGTGAAATCTCTACGTATCTACATATGACTCTTCCCTTAATGAACGATACCTCATCACGGAATCATTTATTTTTTGTATCTTTTCTTTACTCGTGTGGACACAAAAAGGACAGCGCCGATCCCAAGTACCGCATATGCGACTGTATCGAGATGGTCACGCATGCTGAACGGGGCGTCATGCCGATATTCGGCCCGCTTCCATCCCAACTCGTCCTCGACCGCGAGCACATCCTGCATCGCTTCCCCGTTCACTTCTCGATAGGTCGTCCCAATCAGATACATGTTCGAGGCATCCCCATAATAGCTGCCATCCATATCGTCGGCCATCGTCTTCACCTCGCCGACGACTTCTCCCAAGTCAGCCTCCAATACGGCAACATCCATCACTTCATACACCCGTCCATCCAACACGACGAACGCATACGCCCACGACAACGCTTGAGCCGACAGAGAGACAGACAGAAGGAGCAATACTAATCCGATGACACGCCTCATCGAATCGCCCACACGAACGTCGCCGAGTCACTCAAGTCAATCTCGTCCGGTTCGAGTTCCGGCATCGCGGCCTCTGAGAAGAGCACCTCGTCATGGAGCGTGAGACGTGTCGGGGAGTAAAGATGGAGCTCGCCCCACGTGTAATCGATTTGAAGCAAGTCACCGAGCGTCGCCCCGGCCCCTTTCGCCAACAGTTCGGCCCGATGACGCGCGTTCGCCGCCGCGCTCGCGAGCAGTTCATCTTGAATCGTATCCGCATCCTTGATCGTGAACGAGATGGACAGTTTCGGTTCGGCTAGCGAGTTGCTGACGTGTTCGATGACCGAGGACAATTGTTTCGTATCGAGCGGAAACTCGAGTTTCGTCTTCTGCTGACAGACATAACCCCGGAAACGAGATTTATAGTTGCCTTGCTTATCACGATAACTCTCATAGTCCGTGTCGATCGAGAAGTCGGTCGTCTTGAGCGCTGCTTTCTCGAATCCGGCCTGCTCGACTGCCTTTTGTAGACGCGTGACGGCCATCGCCGCCCCGTTCATCGTCTCCTCATAACGGACGGCTCTTGACGTCAAATCCATTCTCACGACAATCAAATCGGGCGTAGCCGATACTTTTCCTGTTCCTTTCACAGTGATTGTGCGATCCATATGATTTCCTCCTTTTGATTCAAGAAATGCCGAACAGTGCCGTGACGTCCTTCCAGTTATCCGGATAAGCGTTGCTGCCGTCATGCGTCCGTGTGGTTCCGTCCGGTTGTGTAATGATCAAGCCCCATTGTGTTCCGTCGAGTGTTTCGTACTTCTTTTCTTCAAACGTAGATGGCCACTCCTCCGTCTCGAGCGCTAGAAATGTTCCGTACAGAGTTTTTGTTTGCGCTTCATCGTAAAAAATGAATGATTTGATTGATTTAGAACAATCATCCTCTCGCCGAATAATCTGTCGTCTAGCTGTCCCATCTGAAAAGAATGTCAGTTTGGATTCATTCGAAATCCCGAACCCACCTACCCGAAACCTGATTTCGAGCAAGTTTTCCTTAACCCCAAGACTTCCTTGCTTCTTCACCCACTGCATGATTTTCTTTGCGATCATTTTGAGTTAGCCTTCCCTTCAATCATGTCTTTCCTGTCAATGACACCACGAGTCCGATGAGATAGCCGAATGCTGCACCTGCCGCAATCCCATACACTAATTCAAATCCGAGTAGGAGCGAACTGATGATGCCAATCCCGGCTCCGAACACCAGTCCGAGTCCTACCCCTGACGCTCGCCAATTCTGCTCTGTCATCGTAGCCCTCCTCTCTTCCATATCCCCTTCCCGTTAACGGAACCGTTCCGTCATGAACGCCTCTATGTCATCAAGTGTTTCAGCGCCACGTAGCGACGGATAGGCATCTCGACTGAAGACGAGACCTTCGTCCGTGTTCAAGAACATGTACCGCTCACCGTCTGGAAATCCGTAATCACTCACGTCCATCACTTGAAGCGTGGCCCCGTTTTGTGACCAGACGTGGGAAGCATCATGCCGTCTCGGCATAAAAATCCCTTCCATGCCGAGACGAAGTTCAGAGATGACATCCGCATCCGACTGAAGCACTTCAGAACCGACACCGGCAACCGTGAGGACTTGAATCGTGCTGCCTGGCTCGATCTCGCCCCGATAGACGTCTGTCACGCCAATCGTCACAATCGACTGATATTCCGCTTGTCCGTTGAAGTCGAGCTCGATGTGGTCAATCTGTTTCACGACGCCCCGTACTACCGCAGGTTTCCATTTCGAGAACAGCTCGTCTTCACTCATCTCGGCAAGGTTTGCTGATGACATCCCGACATCGATGTCCCCTTCATCGATATAAGCGACCGACATATTGCTTGAGTTGTCCGACAGTGGAATCAATTCTTTAAAACCGTCCCATGTCACGGCGAAGAGTGTGACAGCGGCGGCTGCCACAAGACCACCCATCCAATGCCAATGTCTCCGCTTTTTGGCTTCAACCACCATCGATTCCTCGACGAACCGGTCATCGACGTCCCCCATCAAACGTGTGAGCCGATCTCCGTTCATAGCGCCACCCCTTCCGCTTCGAGCATTTGTTTCAAGTCGTTCCGAGTCCGAAGTAGCACCATCTTGACCTTGCTCTCACTCACCTGGCGCATCTTCGCGATGTCTTTAATCGATTGAAAGTGAAAGTAACGCCCCATAAAGATCTGCCGGGTCTCTTGCGACAACTGGGCCAAAAAGTCGTTCAACAACTCGACGACTTCTGAATCAGTCGCGACGGAGGAGGCGAGACAGTGCTCGAGCTCACTGACAATGAGCGGGACTTGCCCCGCTCCGCGCTTCTTGGCGTTCGCCTTCTCATACTTATGGAGCGAGACGTTACGAACAAGCTTCGCCAAATAGGCGGCGAGCCGCGATGGACGTGTCGGCGGAATCGCTTGCCACGCCTTCATGTACGTATCATTGACGCACTCGTCCGCGTCCTCTCGGCTATTCAAAATATTATAGGAAATCGTATGACAATAGCCGCCGTACTTTTGGGCCGTCGCCTCAATCGCCCGCTCAGAACGTCTCCAATACAAATCGATAATCGCTTGATCGTCCAATCGAATCCCCCTCTCGATGTACTTGCATCTTTATAGACCGGAAATGAAGTCCATCGGTCACAACTTCTGTAAAAGTTTTTTGGAGCGGCTCTTCACGGCCGGACTCCCCGTCTCGAGTTGCGACTCGAGCAATGCTTTCAGCTCGTCATGAAATCGTGGATGCACGGCGCTCAAATCAAACATCGCCTGCAGAGCGTTGACGATGACGATGGCGCTCGTCTCCGTGTCAATCCAATCGGTGAGCACGTGAACGATGCCGGACGCCTCTTCCTCTGTCCACGTCATCCGTGGCATGAGTTGGGCCAAGTGCCACCTCACTTCTTGTTGGGTGGCAATCTGTAACTGCTCGAACAAGGACGCCTGATGAGCTCGAAGCAGCTTTGGATGACGGCGTGTCACTTTCTCCATCGCGTCCGCACTCCGCATCCGAACGACGGGACGGTCATCGGTCAAGCCGGTCATCAATTCGCTGAATCGGTCCGGGTCGTTCCCGACGTAAGCGACGACCGCATCGACATGACCAATCGAGCGCAAATCCCCACCACTCAATACTTCTCGGATGTCCATTCTCCCACCTCTTTCTTCTCTCTCATTTTACAAAAACGGGACCCAGTAGACACTGAATCCCGTTCCATCTATTTTTTGAGTGACTCTACGTCAATCATCAATTGTTCTCTTGCTTCAACCGGTCGATGATATTATCCGACTTCACTTTCGAAATCGCGTACACCATCGAAGAACCAACGATCAGAAAGATTACGACCGTGACGAACAAGATATCGCCCCACGGCAACGTGAACGGTGCTTCGAACGTGTTGATTTGCGCCCGGTAAATCAGGTACATGATCAGAACACTGACCGGCACCCCATACGCCAATGCTTTCATGCCATAGAAAATGCTCTCATAGTACACCATCTTGTTGAATCCTTTCGGTGTCATCCCGACCGACCGCAGCATCGCAAACTCGCGACGACGGAGCGAGACGCTCGTCGAGATCGTGTTGAAGATGTTCGCCACCGAGATGAGCGAGATCAAGACGATGAACCCATAGACGAAAATCGATAACAACAACAACACCTGCTCTTGTTGTTCACGCTGCTCCGACACGTTGAAGATGTATTGGTCCATATTTTGTTCCGCCTCAATCACTTGTTGCGTCGCCTCAGGATTACTCGTGTTCAAGGCGATTGATGGACTTGATTGTTTCATCAATTGACCAATCGCATCCTCTTCAAACGTCCCTTCCCGAACGATCACATCAAGCCATCCAAGTGAGCTCGTCATCACACCGGTCGGGGGGACGTCGGTCATGGCGCCGATTTTGATTGTTTTGAGCGGTGCCGTCTCGTCCGTTGCGTTCTCGTCCCGGAGTTCAAGCGTATCGCCGATTTCGGTCTCAATCGTCTTCGAGTTCACAAATTTCTTCTTGTCGACGTCTTGATACGATACTTCATCAATCAAGACGGCACCCGGCATCTCCCCGTCTTCAAAATTGCTGGCGGATGCCCCGATCTGCTTCAAGTACGCATCGAAACTTTCATCATCTAATTGATAAAGAGAAACGTAGTACACAAATTTCCCATCGACGAACGTGGACACCAAGTCTTCATTCTCGGTGACCGCGCTCGGTAACCGCGCTTCGTCAACCACCGTCTGGACGGTCGTGTTCTCGAAGTACGTCCCGCTCGTCACATTATCCAACGTCTCATAGCGACGTAAGTCATCTTTACTGAGATTCGACCCGTTCACGAGAATGTCGAACTCGTACGTGCCTTGTGACATCTCGAGTGACTGTTCGAGTCGATCCGTGAAGTAACTGACGACTAAAAACAGCACGATACTGATGACGAGCGAGAACACCGTCGCCAAATACCGTTTCCGGTTGCGTTTTGTGTTTTTCAGCCCAATCTCCGCTTCCAATCCGAAGATCCGTCGCACGAGTTTCGACGTCTTCACGTTCTTCGACGTCAGTCGCACGTCCTGGGTCTGACGAATCGCGTCAATCGCAGAAATCTTCGAAGCGCGGCGCGCCGGCAGATAACACGAGATGAAAATCGTCACGCTCGAAATGAAGACCGTCAACAGGAGTGTGAGCGGGGTGACGACGACTTCAAACTTCTCCGTCACGTTGAGCGCCTTCTCCGCAAAAGCGTTGATGAACAAGAACGTGACCCCGATTCCGGTCACCCCGGCGATGATACCGATCGGGATGCTAATCCCTCCGATGATCAGTCCTTCAAAGAAGACCGAGTTTCGTTTTTGCCGTTTCGTCGCCCCGACACTCGCGAGCATCCCGAGATAACGCGAGCGCTCAGATACGCTGATGGCAAAAGCGTTATAAATGAGCGAAATCGAGCCGATGACGATAACCGCCATGATGATGCCACCGAACCCGTACAGCGTCTTGCGCAAGCCGTCATCATCCGTCACCCCATAATAGCGGAGCAACGATGAGTTATAAGCGACCCCTTCAATCTTCTGTTCGTTCATCACTTGTTTCGTATCCTCATAGATCGAGCCGTTCACGTCGTTCAAGGCGACGAACGTATCGACGATCGCACCGTTCAACGCTTTGTCGTCAATGTATCCGACGACCGTATAGCCCGGCGACCAAGTCGGCTCCCAGGCTGGGCGCGTCATCGTGCCGACGACGGTCAACGTCACCGTATCCTCGATTTTCAACTGTTCAAGCATCGTCTCCCCGTCACGGATCAAGCCATCGTTTTGGGTTAATACGCGACCTGATGATTCGTCCATGCGCTCACCGATCTCAATCGTCAATTCATCCCCGATATTGTACGTGACTTGCGCATTTTGACGGATGGCCTCAGAAATAACGACTTCGCCTTCTTTGTTTGGCAAGCGTCCCTCCGTCAAGTCGACGGGAAAGTTCTTGAGCCCTGACGTGTTATAGTTCCGGACGTATAAGTACGGTTTATAGGCATTCTGTGAATTCTTTAATTCTGCATAGCCGTCACTTGAAAGGATGATATCCTTCGTCGATGCATCATTTCGAATTGCCTCGACCTGCTCCTCATTCGTGTTGATGTATTGGACGTGCCATTCTCCATTGTCCGCGATGTCTTGACGGATCATCAAGTCTAAGAACGATGAACCGAGTGTCGTCACAGCCGTGATCATCGCCACCGAGATGATAACCCCGATGATGGTGACGAGCGAACGCCGCTTGTTTTCACGCAAGTGTCGAAGCGTCATTTTATTGATGATGTTCATGAGCGGACGACCTCGTTCTTCGCAATCTTCCCATCCTCGATCGAGATGATCCGGTCGGCCTGCAAGGCGATTCGTTCGTCATGCGTGATGATGATCAGCGTCTGATTGAACTTCTTGTTGAACAGTTTGAGGAGGCTCATGATTTCTTCACTGTTTTGACTGTCCAAGTTCCCCGTCGGCTCATCGGCCAAGATGATGGCCGGGTTGCTGATGAGCGCCCGACCGATGGAAACGCGTTGTTGCTGCCCGCCAGACAATTGGTTCGGCAGATGAGTCAATCGGTTCGACAGACCAAGGATGCCGATGATGCGCTCCAAATGGGCGGCGTCGACTTTTTGCTCGTCCAACAACATCGGCAGTGTGATGTTCTCCTCGACCGTCAAAATCGGGATTAAGTTGTAAAACTGATAAATCAAACCGATTTGACGGCGGCGGAAGATGGCGAGCTGCGTCTCGTCTAACTTGTAAATATCCGTATTGTCGATCAACACTTGTCCACTCGTCGGGACATCGACGCCGCCGAGCAAATGTAACAACGTCGACTTCCCCGAGCCCGACGGTCCGACGATACAGACGAACTCGCCTTTTTTGACGGTGAACGACACGTCATCGAGCGCCCGCACTTCCATCTCGTCTTTTCCGTATACTTTCGATAAGTGTTGCACTTCTAATATGTTCATGTTTGCACCCTCCAGTACTTGATCTACTTTGAGTGTACCGAGCGAGTGTGACACGTCCGTGACTCGAAAGTGACTGTTTCGTCACTTAGACGATTGCTTTGTAGAATCGAATTTGAAACGCGGTCCCGGCTCCACGTTCACTGCGGACGGTCAGTTCACCTTGTTGGCTTGTGATGATGCTGTGGGCCATGGCAAGCCCGATGCCGACGCTGTCGTCACTCGCATTCATACCCTTATAAAAACGTTGGAAAATATACGGGATGTCTTGTTTGGCGATGCCGCTCCCCGTGTCGCGAATGACGATTTCCGTGTACAGTGTGTTCTCGCTAAATTCGATGAACAGCTCCCCTTCTTCCGGTGTATGTTCGACGCAATTTTTCAAGATGTTGATGAGCGCCTCGGTCGTCCACTTCAAGTCGCCTTCGAACGTGACATCACGCTCACCCGTAATCTGAAGCCGCTGCATTTTAATATCGATTGGCACAAGCATCGGTTCCGTCACGGCTTGAACGAGCACGGGGACGGACACCGGTTCCCGTTTGAAATGAATCGTCCCGGCATCGATTTTAGACAGCTTGAGCAGTGACGAGACGAGCCATTCCATCCGCTCGAGCTGCACTTGTACGTTATGCGTGAACTCTTGACGCTTGTCATCCGACAGCCGTGGGTCACTGAGTAAATCCGCCATGACGGTCATCGAGGTGAGCGGGGTCTTCAACTGATGGGAGATGTCGGAGATGGCATCCGTCAGCTTCTGCTTGTCCTCTTCGAGATGCGTCCCTTGTTCCGACAGCATCTTCGTCACTTTATAGATTTGACTCTTCAACAGACTGAGTTCGCCTTCGCGATTGTCGCGGACGTCGAGTTTGTAGTTGCCGTTGCTGATTTCTTGGATGTAGCTCGAAAGTTGTTCGATCTCCCGATAGCGCCACACCGTGAAGCGATATGTCACAATCAAGAACGCGACCGACAAAAGGAGGACCAGAATGACGGCCTCCATCGATAGGAACAAAGCTGCGACGATAGAAGCCACCCCAATCAGCAGCAACAGACTGACTAAATAGATACGGATTTCTCGATTGCGCAACATGTCAGCGTTCCACCTTATAGCCAATCCCGCGAACCGTCTTAATCAACGTCGGCCGTTGCGGGTCGTCTTCGAGCTTCTCGCGTAACCGTTTGATGTAGACGGTCAACGTATTGTCATTCACGAAGTCCCCGCCCATGTCCCAAATCTGGTCGAGCAGCTGGGCGCGGGACAACACTTGTCCTGTATGTCTGCCGAAGATGAGCAATAAGCGGTATTCAAGCGCCGTCAATAAAATCTCGCTTCCATCTTTTTTGACTTTGGCGTCTTGGGTATTGATTTCAACCGCCCCGATTGTCAAAACGGGCGAGCTGGCTTGTTTATTGTAGCGGCGCAATACCGAGTGAATCCGTGAGATGAGTTCACGGACCCGGAATGGTTTCGTGATGTAGTCGTCCGCCCCCATATCGAGTCCCATGACGACGTTCACTTCATCATCGAACGCTGTCAAAAAGATGACAGGTATATCCTGTTTTTGTTTTACGAGCCGACACAAGTCATAGCCGCTCCCGTCCGGCAACGACAAGTCGAATAGACACAGATCGATCGTATGTAACTGTTGTTCGATCAAACGTGTGGCGTCGGCCACGTTCTGGCACAACGTCGTCGTGAATTGTTCTTGTTCGAGCGAATATTGGAGACCGGAGGCGATTGTCCGGTCGTCTTCCACGATTAAAATGTGCATCTGATTCCCTCCTGATTCTTCTCCTCATAATATAGCAGTCTTTTTCAAGTGAGGAGACAAAACAAAAAACCGAACGAGACATCTCGTTCGGTCAGGTTATGCTTTTGTCACGCGAAGGCATTCCGGCCGATCGAACCCGACTGCACCTAAAAATCGCAGCGCATCAGTCGTCAACTCGTCGAGCGTGATGGATTGAACGTTTGGTGCCGTCTGTTCATCGATCCATACTTTCCAGATTTCGACTTCACCCGCTGTCTTCAAGTGGTCGGTTATATACTCGACGAGCTGTTCGGCTCTCGCATCGGAATAGCGCCAACGCAACTCCACGACGTGCGGTTTTTCCGAGTACGCCTCAACGTTCTCCACGTCATAGTACAAGTCTCGCTTGATCTCGATCTCGTCGAGCTGCTCTTCCGACTCGACGTTCATCAATATCTTTTCGTCACGATCGAGGTCTTCGTCGTCTGTGAGCATGTCAGGCAAGATGACACCTTTTTTGATGGCCTCGTTGATGGATAAGAACTTGATGTACGGATTTTCGACTTCTTTCAGCGGCCGGTCGCTCGTTATAAATTGGAATTCACTCATGTAAAAACCTCCTCATGTTTTAATTTATACATCACGCTCGACCAGCTGTCGTTTTTCTTTCAACTTTACTAGTTTTCGATATTGTTTCACCACGAATACAATAAACAGTACACTTACAGTGAAATTCAAAATCCATATGAACGGGACGGCATCGTTCGCTATATTAAGAAATGTCACAAATAAGTTGAGATACAGCACAAAACTATATAGTTGATAGATACGTTTTTCATGACGAATTTTCGAATCAATATCCGAATAGAGCTGGAACGGACCTTCCTCGGTTCGTTTTTTTAAGTAAATCCAACGATACGAGGTCGCCACAATCGTAATTCCCATCTCCTCTAATAACTCAAAGTAAGCATCTGACTTCGGGCTGTTAGGCAATTCTTCAAGTAACTCAATCCGATACGTGTACTCATTCGGATTCCCCTGCCTAAACTCATAACGACCTAACTTAAATTGTTCGAGAAACCATCCTTGTGCCGCCATTTTATTCAACCATTTCTCTTCTTTTTCATAATCGACATATACACGATAAACTGTTTTTGTTTTCATGATCGGTTTGCTCCAATCCACTGTTTCCCGTTTGCGACGAGCTCTTCAAGTCGAAGGAGTTCGGCTTCGAGCACTGATTGTCCATCTATGGTGATGACATACTCCTTCTTTCGTCCGCTTGCTCCTTCGACCGCCTCAATCCATCCCTTTTCTACCAGGCTGCTGAGTGCCCCATACAAGGTCCCCGCCGCCAATTGAACGCGATCGTGGCTCAATTCTTGTACAAACTGCATGATGCCGTATCCGTGTCTAGGAATTTGTAGCGACAGTAAAATGTAATAAACCGCTTCCGTCAAGGCGATGCTTCCAGCTGATTGTGCCATAGTTGTCCCCTTTACTTCGTCTAACGATATATCGGCTTCCGATACACTTAGTATATCCTAAAAATTGGTGGATGACTACAAGAAAAAAAGGGACCCAGTATACACTGAATCCCTTCAAAAACTTATTCAACTGTCGACGCCGCCTCGGCAAGCGCAGCTTCTTCTTTATGATAATTCTCGACGAACGCATCAAGGTGCGCCCGCACTTCGTCTGTCGATTTCGTGTCCATCAGTTTCACACGGAGATCGCTCGCCCCGCGGAATCCTTTCACGTAAATCTTGAAGAAGCGATGCAAGTTCGAAATAGAGCGCGGCACCTCTTCTTGGAACTTGTCTTGCAAATCGAGTTGGAGACGAAGCAAGTCGAGGTACTCTTCCATCGAATGCTCACGCGGTTCTTTCTCGAACGCGAATGGGTTCTTGAAAATCCCGCGGCCAATCATGACGCCGTCGACGCCATACTTCTCGACGAGTTCTAACCCCATCTGACGGTCGAGGATATCTCCGTTAATCGTGATGAGCGTGTCCGGTGCAATCTCGTCACGCAGTTTGACGATATCCGGGATCATCTCCCAGTGCGCGTCGACTTTACTCATCTCGTTGCGTGTGCGCAAGTGAATCGACAAGTTGGCGATGTCTTGCTTCAAAAGATGCGTCAACCAGTCGCGCCACTCGTCGAGCTTCGCGAAACCGAGACGCGTCTTGACGCTGACCGGGATTCCGCCGGCTTTCGCCGCTTGGATGAGTTCCGCTGCGACGTCAGGACGGAGGATGAGCCCGCTCCCTTTTCCGCGTTTGGCCACGTTCGGGACCGGGCAACCCATGTTGATATCGAGGCCTTTATAGCCCATCTCGGCCATGCCGATGCTCATCTCGCGGAAGTAGTCCGGGTTGTCACCCCAAATGTGTGCGACCATCGGCTGTTCGTCCTCGGTGAACGTCAAACGTCCGCGCAAGCTGCCTTTCCCTTCTGGATGGCAATAGCTGTCCGAGTTGGCGAACTCGGTGAAAAAGACGTCAGGTCGGCCGGCATGGGCGACGACATGGCGGAAGACGACATCGGTCACGTCTTCCATCGGGGCAAGTATAAAGAATGGACGCGGCAAATCGCGCCAGAAGTTTTCTTTCATGTCAAATCATTCCCTTTCGTAGTCAATCCAATAAAATCACTTTATCTATCTTATTATGGACGCGGGAATGTATCAACTGACAATACTTTAAAAAGCTCAGCGTTGTTCATTTTCGATGACTTTAAAGAAGTGTGTAAACCCGTCCTGCAGCAAATACTCTAATATACGATTCGTGTGCTCAGATTCGACAACTTGAACATTCAACAGCGTTTGGAGCACCATCCCATCGATTGCAGCCATCGTCCACGCGGCGACCGCTCTCGTCGAGGGTCCGCGTTCAACGCCGTACGCTCTCACAAAGATGGCTTCGACGCGATTGATCCAATCCTCATATTTTTCCTTAAACTTATTTTGTAACTCCACATTCCCGAGCATCGCCTCGTGAGCCAAATAAAACTGCAACCGGCTTTCCGCATCTTTTTTGAGTCGGTCTTGCATCCCATCAAAGATTTCTTGAATGATTTCGCGGGCCTCTTTCTTATCTTCAATCGAGATGGTCGCGATTCGTCGAATCTCACCTAATCCTTCGTCCATCACGTCATACAGAATAGCCTCTTTCGAACTGTAATAATGATAGATCGCGCCCGTGCTAAAGCCTGCTTTTTTTGCGATTCCCCGAAGCGTCGTACCTTGAATCCCGTTTTCGATAATCGTCGCTCGCGCCGCTTCTAATATCTTTTGTTTTCCTTCGTTCATCATATGCCCGACGCTCCTCACGTAATAATGGCTAATTATATCATAATGATTTGTCGGATTTATGACATGTCCCTGTGACGTACCAAACCGTATTGACATCGCTTTCATTAGTTTGTTACACTTTTCACATAAACATAACGAACGTTCGGTATGTTTAAAGACATCATCTTTTCATCGTTGCTTCATCACTATCCTTTAGAAATGAAAGGGGCGTTATCGTATGTTCTTCTTTGAGTCTATCCCTTGGTACAATGTCGTGATGTGGTTCGTCGTCTTCGGTCTATTGATCGGGTTGAATGAAATCGTCCGATCTAGCAAAAAAGCAAGTATCTTCATGTTCATGGCCGTACCGATCGCCTTACCCCCGATTTGGTTTTTCACCGCCGATCCTGAAATCACCTCATGGTTCCATTGGGTGAAAGTGTATTCAGCATTGGCCGGAAGCTTGATTTACATGGTCATCCGCTTCACCGATTACCATAAGAAGCATCCATGGTATTTGATGCTTGTCCCAGGTATTTTGGCACTTAACATCGCCGAGGCCGTCGTTCGAGAGTTCCAAGTCGGGATCATGGGATTCGAAGGGATGGTCGATGGAATGTACTACATCTCGGGCGGTTGGAACTATGTGAACGCCGTCGCGGGAATTTTGAACTTGCTCCTCATCTGCGGCTGGGTCGGGATCTTCGCGACATCTGGTAAAAAGAAAGACATGCTCTGGCCCGACCAGACGAAGCTATGGATTATCGCCTATGGTGTTTGGAACATCGCCTACGTCTATTCATGTGCACCGGGTAACGCTTTTTACTCAGGCTTCGCTTTGAACATCGCTGCGACAGTGCCCGTACTCTTATGGGCAAAAGGTACATGGATGCAAAACCGTGCCCAGACGCTTTCGTTTTGGATGATGTGGGTCATGACGTTCCCTTACTTCTTTGCTGTCGGTAGCACGTTCAATGTGAGTGTGTCATACAACCCGGCAGCGAACTGGACGATCGCCCTGCTCAGTTTGGCACTGAACGTCGTCCTCGCCGTCTGGCAAGTGACACGGATCCTCAAATACAAACTCAATCCGTTGAAAGATGAGTTGTGGAAAGATACGAACGAATATAAAGAAATTGATGCGATGCGCGAAGACGCTGTTTCTGAACAGGAAACTGCGGCCAGTAGAGTGCTGTAAATATGAGACAGACGGACTGCGTGATAGTCCGTCTTTTTTATTTTTTACAGGACAATCGTCAAACCAATCAGAATGGTAATACAGAAAGTATTTTGAAAGGATGGATAAAGATGATCGTTTGGATCAACGGCGCTTTCGGATCAGGAAAAACGACAGCCGCCAAACAATTGCAACAACGGTTACCGAACGCGTTTATCTATGACCCGGAACAAGTCGGCTTTTTCATTCGCGACAATCTGCCCGAAGACATGCGACTTGCCGATTTCCAACATCATCCGGAATGGCGGGCGTTCAATGTTGAGATGTTGGCGAAGATTGCCCGTTCATACGATGGCGTGATTATCGTCCCGATGACGCTCGTGGACCAGCTCTACTACGATGAAATCATCGGAGCCTTACAATGTGACGGGATTCGGGTCGACCATTATATTCTTCACGCCGATAAACGGACACTCGTAAGACGATTAAATAAACGCTTCGAATGGTTCAATTCGTGGGGCAAGATACAAATCGACCGCTGCCTCCACGCTTTTCATCACGACATCACACATGACAAAATCGAGACCAATCACCTTACAGTCGAACAGGTCGTCGAGGAAATCGCTAAGCGGAGCGGCTTGACACTACTAGCCGTAAAACGCAGTCTCTTCGTACGCGCGTTCCGGTCATGACGAAGCAAGAACCCTCCAATCTACCGATTGAAGGGTTCATTCTTGAGGAGTCTTTAGTCTTTCATCATGAACGCGGCCCATTCATATTCACTAGTATGCTCGCGCCAAAATTCAATCCGCTCCATATAGTGCTTCATGCGTGCTTCGACGACGAACGAGCGCGGTCAACTCGTAAATCGATTATTGTTTTAGTTCACCAAAACCAAAATCCGCATCGAAGGCTCGACACCAAATCACGACCGTCGAATATTGAGTGAGGTCGACGTCTTCAGGGACTAAATAGTTTTGATTCCCCGTGTTTCCTTTCAAAGCCCCTAAGCTGATTCCTTCTGTCGTTTCCGTCCCTGGCTGAATCAAATAAACAAACAGGTCGGGTCCATTGGTCGTTTGAAAATCCTCAAATCTTAGGTACAAACCATCGTCCGCGTTAATTGTTTGGATCGTTCCAGAAGTTTGGTAATTCTTTTCTCCATCCATAAACATTCCTGACAAACCGAGAGTCTCTGAATCCTTTGCTTCATCTTCCGCATCGGGCGCTACAGCTTCCGGATCTTCGGTCATCTCAACGGTGTCTGTAGAGACGGGTGGGAGCCCCTCATCTACTGTTTGATCGAGAAAGAGAGGAGAGATTAACCACCAACCAATGACCATTATTAAGACGAGCAAGAGACCGATTACGAGTTTAGTGAAAGCCTTCATTTTTTTCGCTCCCTTTCGTTAGGAGAACACGGGTTTACATCAATTATATGTTTCTGTCTATTGGAGCTTCAAGGTCTACTCAAACCGCAATGTGCAATCACATCCTGTGATAATGAGAGACAATGACACCTTTCGTCATCGGATAATGCTCAATTGATTTAAAAGTGATTGGATTCATTTCACCATTTGGGAACAAGCGCTTCCCTGCCCCTATGATAATCGGATAGATAATCAACCAACATTCATCGACTAGGTCGTTTTGAAACAGAGCATGGGCCAAATCACTGCTTCCCCACACATGAAAATCGGGCTCAGCTTCCAGCTTCAATAGCTTTAACTGTTTGATGGGGTCCGTCAAAAAAACGGTCGGCTCCCATAGACTTTCACGCAACGTTTGTGACGCTACGTACTTTGTCGCAATTTGTGCTTCCGGCCAAACATTCGCGTGTTGGGGCCAATAGTCTCCCCATTGTTCATACGTCTTTCTCCCAAGTAGCAATGCAAAGTCGCTGTGCATTTGCGTCCGAATCAGACGACCTAACTCATCACTCGCAAATGGTTCTGTCCATCCTCCATACGTAAACCCTTCGCTCACGTCCTCGTCTTGCCCACCCGGTGACTGAATCACACCATCCAAGGATACATGTTCAAGTACAATGATTTTCCTCATCTTCATCACCCCTTTTGACACGACTAAACAAAAAACCTCCGATTTCAAACAAAATCGAAGGTCCATCTACATTCATCTTATTCCATTTTTTCTAGCCACGCCACCGTCTCCACATGCGCCGTATGCGGGAACATGTCGACCGGTGTCACTTCGACGAGTCGGTAGCCACGGTCCGCAAGATAACGCATATCGCGTGCCTGCGTCGCGACGTTACACGACACGTAAACGATCCGCTTCGGTGCCATCTCGACCATCGTCTCAAGGAACGACTCGGCACAGCCTTTACGTGGTGGATCGACGACGATGACGTCCGGATTGATGCCATCCTGCTTCCACTGCGGCAACACATCTTCCGCTGCGCCACACGCGTACGTCACGTTGTCGATCTCATTGACGAGCGCGTTCTGTTTCGCGTCCTCAATCGCTTCCGGTACGACTTCGACGCCGTATACGTGCGCCGCTTTCCGGGCGAGGAACAGACTGATCGTCCCGATGCCGCAATAGGCGTCGACGACTTGCTCCGTCCCCGTGAGTTGCGCGTATTCGAGCGCCTTACCGTATAGCTTCTCCGTCTGGACCGGGTTGACTTGGAAGAACGAGTGCGGGGAAATCGTGAACGTCAGTCCACCAATCTTATCCTCAATCGTCTCATGGCCATATAACAATTTGTTCGTCGATCCTAAGATGACGTTCGTCTTGTCCGGGTTGACGTTTTGCATGATTGATGTCACGTCCGGCAGACGTTTCAAGATGTCGGCGACAATCTCGTTGACGCCTTTGATTTTCGTTGTCTTCGTGATGAGGACGATCATCAATTCGCCCGAATGGTAGCCGTAACGGGCCATGACGTGGCGGATGACGCCGCGCCCGGTCTTCTCATCGTACGCCGGCACACGGTGCGCCGCGAGCACGTCACGGACGACTTGGACGGCCTCATCGTTTCTCTCGTCTTGGATGAGACATTCCTTCATCTCGACGATGTCGTGCGAACGTGGACGATAGAATCCCGCGACGAGGCGGCCGGCCTCGTCTTTGAACGGCACTTGCGCCTTGTTGCGGTAACGCCATGGTTCCGGCATGCCGATCGTCTCGTGGACAGGCACATCGAATTGGCCAAGTCGCTGGAGCGCCTCGACGACACGGTCCCGTTTTTGACGGAGCTGGCCGTCGTAGCTGAAGTGTTGGAGCTGACAGCCCCCGCACTGATAGAAAATCGGGCACGGCGGCTCAACGCGGTCCGCACTCGCTTGCTTCACATCGATCAAGCGGGCGAACCCGTACTGTTTATTCGTCTTCGTCACGACGATCTCCACGGTCTCTCCCGGAAGTGCGTTCGGCACGAACAACGTATAACCGTCGACGCGTGCCACGCCCGCGCCTTCGTGTGTGAGGTCATGGATGTGGACGTCGAGACGGTCATTTTTTTGGACTGGTAACATGAGTCTCTCCTTTCCCGATTCAAAAAATAGTGTGTATTGGTTCATACCCGTTCCAAGCGAACGAAAAGCTCGGCGTGTGCGCCACGCCGAGCCGAATCATTCTGCTTTCTCGTTTGACACGTTGAACAGCTGTTTGATCATCTGTTCGCGTTCATACTGGGCGTTCAAGTCTTCCATCTCACGGATGCGCGCGTTCGGTGCGAGCACCGTCAAGTGACGGAACAAGTTTCGCATCTCGCCCGTGCATTCGCCGCCGTATTCGCCGTCGATATTGAGACTCATCCGTTCCGTCGTCGTCTTCATCTTGACGCGTCCCGTCTTGACGTGCTCGACGAGCGGACTCGACAAGTGCTCACCACGGAGCAACAAACGGACGACGTGGATGAACTCGAACAAGTTACACTTGCGCAAGATGAACAAGTCGAACAGTCCGTCGTTCAGTGAGGCGTGTGGTGAAATCTTCTCAAAGCCACCGACCGAGTTCGAGTTCGACGTGAGGAAAATCATGACCTCGCCGCTGAACGTGCCCTCATCGTGCTCGAGCTCAATATATGTCGGCTTGATGAGTGGAAGCTTCTCCATCCCTTTGACGTAATAGGCGAGCTGACCGAGCGCCGTCTTCAGTTTCGACGGTACCTCGTACGACAGCTCCGTCATGATGCCGCCACCGGCGATATTGATGAAGTAGTGGATATCCCCTGTCTCCCCTTCAATCTCACCGAGGTCGACCGGCATCTCGAATCCGTCACAGATGACGTCGAGGGCACCGACGACGTTGAGCGGAATCCGCATCGCTCGGGCAAAGTCGTTCGTCGTTCCGACTGGGATGAGCCCGATCGTCGGACGCGTGTCGAGCGGGGCGAGTCCCGAGATGACCTCGTTCAGCGTCCCGTCCCCACCGGCCGCGATAATCAAGTCGAACTCGGCCTCCGCGGCTCGAACGGCCTCGAGCGTCGCGTCGCCGATTGCTTTCGTCGCGTACGTCGACGTCTCATAACCCGCATCCTCGAGGCGGTTCAAAATGTACGGGAGTTCCCGTTTGATCACTTCTTTTCCAGATGTCGGGTTATAGATGACCCGTGCGCGTTTTCGTTGCATAATGTTCTCTCCCCATGCTCAAGTCGAGCGAAAAGCGAGACACAAGTGCCTCGCCGCTTGTTTAGCGTTTGGCGATCTCTTCGTGGAACAAGCCATCGAGGAGTGCCGGGTTCGCCATCCCTTTCGTCTGCTTCATGATCTGCCCGATGATAAAGCCTTTGGCACGGTCTTTCCCGTTCTTAAAGTCTTCAATCATCTGCGGATGCGCTTCGAACAAGTCGAGGATGTAGCCGCGGAGCAAGTTCTCGTCCGAGATTTGGGCGAGACCGTTCGCTTCGACGTACGCCTTCGGTTCGGCGCCTTCTTCGATCATGGCTGTAAATACGCGTTTGGCGATCTTCGAAGAAATTGTACCTTCTCCAATCAAACGAATCAACTCCGCGAGCGAGCTCGGCGTCAATTTCATCGTCTCGATCGTATCGTCCGATTTGTTCAAATGACCGAGCACTTCGCCCATGAGCCAGTTGGCAGCAGCTTTCGGTTCTGCACCGGCTGCCGTCGTCGCTTCGAAGAAGTCCGAGAACTCCCGCGTCGACGTGAGCGCCTTGGCGTCATACGCCGACAGACCGTAATTGTTCATGTAGCGTTCGCGACGTGCGACCGGAAGTTCCGGAAGCGTGGCACGGATGCGTTCTTTCCATTCCTCATCGATTTCGAGACGGACGAGGTCCGGCTCTGGGAAGTAGCGGTAATCGGCCGCTCCTTCTTTAACACGCATGAGAATCGTCTTCTTCGCCGCCTCGTCAAACCGGAGCGTCTCTTGACGCATGACGCCGCCCGTGATGAGCAATTTGCGGTGACGGTCTTCCTCATACTCGAGCGCCTTCAAGACGTTCGAGAACGAGTTCAAGTTTTTAAGCTCCGTCTTTGTGCCGAACGGCTCTTGACCGAACGGACGGACCGAGATGTTACAGTCGCAACGGAGCGACCCTTCTTCCATCTTGACGTCCGAGACGCCCGCGAACGAGAGCACTTCTTTCAAGCGCTCGAGGTAAGCGACGGCATCTTTCGGTGAGCGCATGTCGGCCTCACTGACGATTTCGATGAGAGGTGAGCCGGTCCGGTTGAAGTCGACGACCGAGTGTTTCTCGCCCGTGTGGTTCATCTTCCCGGCATCTTCCTCGAGATGGACGCGTTCGATGCGGAACCGTTTCATCTCACCGTCGACTTCGACGTCGACGTGACCGTTGAAGCCGATCGGTTGGTCGAACTGCGAGATTTGGTACGCTTTCGGCGTATCTGGATAGAAGTAGTTCTTGCGGTCGAACTTCGTGTCGGTCGCGATTTCGCAGTTGAGTGCCATCGCGGCCTTGATGGCTAGATTGACCGCCTCTTCGTTCAATTTAGGCAAGACGCCCGGGTGTCCGAGACAAATCGGACACGTCTGTGTATTCGTTTCGGCACCGTATGTGCGCGAGCAGCCACACCAAATCTTCGACTTCGTGCTCAGCTCGGCGTGCACCTCGATCCCGATGATTGTTTCAAAGTTCATCGTACGTCCTCCTTAGAGCTGTGGCATCTTGAAACCGCCGTTTGCTTGTTCAAAAGCATGGGCCACGCGGTAGAGTGTTGGTTCACTGAAATGGTTCCCGATGATCTGTAAACCGACCGGGAGGCCTTCTGACAAGCCAGCCGGTACCGAGATGGCCGGGATGCCCGCCAAGTTGACCGGAATCGTCATAATATCGTTGGCATACATCGTGAGCGGATCTTCGAGCTGGTCACCGAGTTTGAACGCGACCGTCGGCGCAGTCGGTCCGATAATCGCATCGTAGTCGGCGAACACGTTCGCGAAGTCTTGCTTCATGAGCGTGCGGACCTGTTGCGATTTCTTATAGAACGCATCGTAGTAACCTGAGCTGAGCGCGTACGTCCCGAGCATGATGCGGCGTTTCACTTCTTCCCCGAAGCCTTGTTCGCGCGAGTACGTGAATACTTCTTCGAGCGCATCGGCCTCGGCGCGGCGTCCGTAACGGATCCCGTCGAAGCGAGCCAAGTTAGATGAGGCTTCCGATGATGCAAGCAAGTAGTACGTCGGGAGCGCATATTTCACCGTCGGAAGTGAGACGGTCTCGACCGTCGCCCCGAGTGATTTGAGCGTCTCGACCGCTTCTTCAATCTGTTTGCGGACACCGTCCGACACGCCTTCAGCCATGAACTCTTTCGGAAGCGCGAGCTTCATGCCTTTGATGTCGCCGTGAAGCGATTTCGTGTAATCCGGAAGATCGACCGTTGCCGACGTCGAGTCCATGTCGCAATGACCGGCAATCGCGTTCAACAAGTAGGCGTTATCTTCGACCGTACGTGTGAGCGGACCGATTTGGTCGAGCGACGAGGCGAATGCGACGAGGCCGTAACGTGAGACGAGACCGTACGTCGGTTTCATCCCGACGACGCCACAATAGGCTGCCGGTTGACGAATCGAGCCACCCGTATCCGAGCCGAGGCTAAACAGGACTTGGCCGGCCGCGACCGTTGCCGCTGAACCGCCTGACGAACCGCCTGGTACGCGCGTTGGGTCCCATGGGTTACGGACGACTTTGAACGCCGAGTTCTCGTTTGATGAACCCATCGCGAACTCGTCCATGTTCAACTTCCCGATTGTGACGGCACCGGCGTCATGGAGACGCTCGACGACCGTCGCGTCATGGGCCGGGACAAAGTTCTCGAGGAACTTCGAGGCACACGTCGTGCGTGTCCCTTTCGTGACGATATTGTCTTTGACGCCGATTGGCAAACCGAAGAGCGGGTTGTCCGAGGTCTTGGCGAGCTCGTCCATCCGTTTCGCCTGTTCGAACGCGTCTTCGTTGAGCGTCAAGAAGGCACCGATTTTCTCGTCGGTCGCCTCGATGCGGTCAAATGATTCTTTGACGAGGTCGGATACCGTGACTTCGCCTTCTTTTATAAGCGTATGCAGCTTGGCTACACCGTGATCAAATAAACTCATGAAGGGCCTCCTTATTCAAAGACCGCTGGGACACGGACTTGGCCGTTCTCCCAATCAGGTGCCATCCGTTCGACTTCCTCGCGTGGAAGTGAAGGACGAACCTCGTCTTTGCGTAGTACGTTTTTCAAATCTAGGGCATGGGTCGTCGGGATGACGCCCGTCGTATCGAGTTCATCGAGTTGCTCGGCGAACTCGAGGATTTTTGTCAATTGCTCCGTGAAGTGCGTCACTTCATCTTCTGTGATCGCAAGTCGGGCGAGTCCGGCGACGTGCCGAACTTCAGCTTCTGTGATTCGAGCCAAAGGTTCCACCTCCAACAGTTTTCAATACATCGTCCATTATCATACCACTTTTTTATAAGACAAAAAAGAAAATCCCATCTCACCAATCTTGATGTCTTTTTTGAAAACTTAGGGAATGTCCTCGTAATATTGACTCGTTTCCAAAAACGCCTATTCGGTCCGTCCCCTAATCTCATTATGCTTAGAAAGAAGCATTATTTTTTCGAGGGGGATTCCTATGTCAATCCGTAATAAACTGATCGTCGCTTTCACCGTCTTGCTCGTGTTGTTGCTCGGGGTGAGCGGCTACTCGTTTTATGCGTTGAATGCATCCAAGGCCGCCCAACAAGATATGACCGTCTCGTGGGTGCCAGGGATGGACCAAATCCATCAAGTCGACAAACAGTTGCTCGAGATTCGTCGCCATATGACGCGCCACGCCTTGGTCGAGGACGAGGTGATGAAGCAAAACATCGAGCGTGATTTGCAGACAGCCGTCACGATTCTCGAACAACAAATGACTGGATATGAGTCAACGATTATCACACAGGCCGATCAGGAATTGTTCGATCAAGCGACGACCCAATGGACGTCATTCCAGACGAACATCGATGAGTTGGTGCGCGTCTCGAACGAGGACGGGCAAGCCGCGGCCGACGCCTACTTCCGGGACACGGCGACACCAAGCGCTGACGCCTTGTCAAACACGCTCGGTCTGCTCGTCAACTTGAACCGCGATGAGATTCGGTCTGACACGGAATCCGGTGCGGCGCTGTTCGAACAAGTCCAGCTCACACTCATGATCATCATGGCCGCTGCCGTCATCTTCACGGTGCTGATGATGGTATTCATCTTCCGCTCCATCTTTGAGCCATTAAACGAGTTTAAAGTGAAGATGCGGGAGCTAGCCACGAGCCAAGGCGATTTGACAACGGCCATCCCGGTGAAGCGCCGCGATGAGTTTTCGGGACTCGCCCGCGACTTCAACCAATTCCTTGCCAACCTTCGCCAATTGATTTTGCAAGTGAACGGTGTGTCTCACGGGGTGACCGCACAGTCAAGTCGCATGTATGATGAGTTGCGCGAGCTCGACACGTACATGACGACGACGGCCGCCACGACCGAGGACTTGACGGCCGGGATGCAACAGACGGCCGCGAGCGCCCAAGAGATGAACGCGTCGGCTTCTGACATGGAACGGACGCTTCACAACATCGTGACGATGGCCGCCGAGCGAAAAGCCGAGGCCGAGCAAGTCGATGCCCGCGCCGTCGCCTTGCGCGACCATGCCGTCGAGGCAAAAGCGTCCGCCCTCCACGTCCTCTCGTCGACGCGCGTCAATTTAGAGCAGGCGATGCAAGACGCCAAAGCCGTCCGGGAGATCGCGACACTCACGAACGACATTTTAGACATCGCCGCCCAGACGAATCTCCTTTCCTTGAACGCCTCGATTGAAGCCGCTCGGGCTGGTGAGGCGGGACGCGGGTTCGCCGTCGTCGCCGATGAGATTCGGAAACTCGCCGAGACGAGCCGGACGACCGTCGAACGGATTCAAGCCATCTCGACGACCGTGCTCCACTCCGTCGACCATTTGAACGACACGTCGAGCGAGATGCTCAGTTTCCTCGATACAAACGTGTTGAAAGACTATGACCAACTCGAAGAGGCGGCCGAGCATTACAGTGAGGACGCCGGCCGGTTCGAAGCGACCGCCTCAGAGTTTGCCGTCGCCGCTATTGAACTCGAGCAGTTGACGTCGAATATGATCCGGGTCATCCAAGACGTGGCTGTCACGGTCAACAACGGTGCGCTCGGCACACAGGAAATCGCCGAGAAAGTGACGATGTCTGTCGACCGCTTCAGCGAATTGAACCGCGTCACAGAAATATCCCAACAAAAGATGGACGAATTGAACGCGTTGATCGGTCAATTCAAGGTATGAAAAAAGGAAGCGTCCTCGCGTGAGGATGCTTCCTTTTGGTTAAGCGGCTTGCCGCAGTTCTTTTTGCCGTTCGAGCTCAAAACGCTTCGTCTCGGCGACGACGACACCTGACAAGAACAAGAGACCAATCAAGTTCGGAATCGCCATCAGCCCGTTGAAGACGTCCGAGATCGCCCAAATCAGATTCAAGTTCGTCGTCATCGCGCCGAGTCCGGCGACGACGATATACACCATCCGATATGGCACGATGGCTTTCTCCCCGAGCAAGTAATAGACCGACCGTTCCCCATAATAACACCAGCCGATCACCGTCGAGAAGGCGAAGAAGACGAGTGAAATCGTGACGATCAATTCCCCGATCGGACCAAGGAAATACGCGAAGGATGCTTGCGTCAACTCGATGCCTTGAAGACCACTCGTGTACTGACCGCTCATGACGATCGTCAATCCGGTAATCGAACAGACGATGAGCGTATCAATCAACACTTGCGTCATCGAGACGAGCGCTTGCCGTCCCGGGAAATCTGTCTTCGCGGCTGCTGCTGCGATCGGTGCCGAGCCGAGGCCAGCCTCGTTCGAGAATACGCCGCGTGCGACCCCGTATCGAATCGCGGCACCGAGCGCCCCACCGCCGATGGCTTCCGCACTGAACGTGCTCGAGAAGATGGTCGCGAATGCCGACGGAATCAACTCGAAGTTCATGACGAGGATAACGAGTCCGCCCCCGACATAACCGATAATCATGACCGGTACGAACACACCGACGACTTTCCCGATTGATTTGACGCCACCAAGGATGACGAATCCTGTCAGCACCATGAGCACGATGCCCGTTACGAGCATAGGAATCCCGAATGACGTATTGAGCGCCATACTGATCGAGTTCGTCTGGACGCCGTTACCGATACCGAACGCGGCGATCGCAGCGAACAAGGCGAACGTCATACCGAGCCACTTCTTCTTCAAACCGTGCTCCAAATAATACATCGGCCCGCCGGCAATCTCGCCCCGTTCATCGACGACACGATATTTGACGGCGAGAATCGCCTCGGCGTATTTCGTCGCCATCCCGATGAAACCAGAGAGCCACATCCAGACGATGGCGCCCGGTCCCCCCAGGACGACCGCCGTCGCGACGCCGACCATGTTCCCTGTCCCGACCGTGGCCGCGAGCGCTGTCATGAGCGCCTGGAAGTGAGAGATGTCACCACGTTGCTTTTTCTGTTTCTCCGCTTCCGCTCCCGTTTTCTGTTTCGGGATGAACGCTTCTTTCAAACCGTATCCGAGCCGCGTCACTTGGATAAAGCCGAGCCGGAACGTCAAATAGACGCCCGTCCCAATCAATAGAATCAATAAGTGTGGCCCCCAGACGAGGTTGGATAAACTCGTCAGGACCGCTTCAAACTTTTCCATGTTACTCTGCCCCCTATGTAAATCTGGTGTTCACCGTTCCTTCATATTTTTCAGAACATTCTCAACTTCGTCAAGTTGACAAGGCATTAATCCGGTCCGATGTTGTGTAACATTTTTGTAATATACCACTTTTGCGCTTTATCTTAACCTGATTCTGAATTTAGTATTTGAAATAAAATTGTAATGCGAGGCACAAAAAAACGGCCCCCGTTTTGGGAGCCGTCTCGTTTCATGTCGTGAGCGCCGCGACGACCTCGTCGACGTGCCCGTTCACTTTCACACTGCGCCATTCCTGTTCGATATAGCCGTCCTCGTTGATGAGGAACGTCGAACGAACGATGCCGTAGTACTCTTTCCCGTAATTCTTTTTCAATTGCCAGACGCCGTATAGCTCCGATACCTCATGCGTGTCGTCAACGAGCAAATCGAACGGCAGCTCATGTTTGGCGATGAAGTTTTGGTGCTTCTTCTGGCTGTCGGCCGAGATGCCGAGGACGACGGCCCCGTTCAATCGCGGTGTCGCATCGCGGAAATCACATGCCTCGGTCGTACAACCTGGTGTCGCGTCCTTCGGGTAGAAATAAAGTACGACTTTCTGGCCCCGGTAGTCCTCGAGCGAGATCATGTCCCCGTTTTGGTTCGGTAATGTGAATGTCGGTGCTAACATGTTATTTCCTCCTTATCCGAACGACGGGTCGACGAGATTCTCGTCATAACCGTCGATCGCTTGTTCTAATTTTTGTTTGAGCGATTCGAGCACTTCGAGATACTCGACCGGGTCTTCTGTTGCAGCGGCCTTTTTAAGTGCCGCCTCATTGTCGGTATACCACGTCCGGTACGCCTCGAAGTAGTCGGCCATCGTGTCTTGGTTCTCCGGCACGGTGAGCGTCTCGGCCATGAGCAAGAAGACGTTATTGTCGGCCTCGAGCGCGACGTAGTCGGTCTGGGCGTTCACTTGGTCATAAATCGGGCCAGCCTCGTCTTCCGGCACTTCGGCGAGACGGGCATTTGCTTCTGCATTCACGCCGTACTCGTTCGCCTCGATTCCCGTCAACATGTCGCCGACTTCTCCAATCACATCGGCCGGGATAAGAGCCGGGGTGACGACGAGTTTCCAGTCCTCCCCTTCTTTGATAGCGACTTTCGAGAGTCGGTTCGGCAGTTCATTGCCGTCCGCGTCCTCCATCTCATGGACGATGAACGCGACGTCCCCGTCCTCATTCACCCAGCTCTCGTACATATCGCCCGGCGTGAGGCCACGCATCTCGGCACCGGTCGCCGGGATGTCGGTCAACTCGCCCGCATAGTCGATGGCTTTGAGCGCCGCCGCATCCCCGTTTTCGAGCGCTTGTTGGTATGACGTATACAAGGTCTCGACCGCTTCCGGGAGCGGCGCTTTCGTCTCTTCGGCCGCCTCTTCCGTCGGCGTTTCGTCCGCCGTTCCGCATCCCGCGAGCAACACGGTCAGCACGAGCGGCATCATCCACTTGTTCATTCAATCATTCCCTTCGCAAGTCGTCCTGTACTCTCATCCTACCACGACTCGATTTCGAGCGAAAACGACACGCTTTTCTGGAAAATTGTTTCACTAGGATTTCACCACGATTTTAGATACAATACAGACGTAAGCGCTTCAATATACGATCACTTTTAAGGGGGAACGAGAATGATTCCATACAAACATGAACCATTCACAGACTTTACAAACAAAGAGAACGCCGCAGCCATCCAAGCGGCGATCGAGAAAGTCAACGGTGAGCTCGGAAAAGACTATCCGCTCGTAATCGGTGGGGAGAAAGTTACGACGGAAGGCAAAATCACGTCTTACAACCCGGCCAATAAAGAAGAAGTCATCGGTCACGTCTCGAAAGCGAACCAAGAGCTCGCTGAGCGTGCGATGCAAGAAGCGCTCACAGCGTTCGACTCATGGCGCCATGTCGATCCGGCCGTCCGTGCCGACGTCTTGTTCAAAGCGGCGAACATCGTCCGCAAGCGCAAGCACGAGTTCTCGGCTTACCTCGTCAAAGAGGCAGGCAAGCCGTGGAACGAAGCGGACGCGGATACAGCAGAAGCGATCGACTTCATGGAATACTATGCACGTCAAATGCTCGAGCTCAAACCAGGTAAAAAAGTCGAGAGCCGTCCGGGCGAATACAACCGCTATGACTACATCCCACTCGGGGTCGGGATCGTCATCAGCCCTTGGAACTTCCCGTTCGCAATCATGGCAGGGACGGCCGTCGCGGCTATCGTTGCCGGTAACACGATCCTCTTGAAACCAGCATCGACGACACCGATCGTCGCTGCGAAATTCGTCGAGGTCATGGAAGAAGCAGGCCTTCCGAAAGGCGTCCTCAACTTCATCCCAGGACCAGGCGCAGAAGTCGGTGACTATCTCGTCGACCATCCGAAGACACGCTTCATCAGTTTCACAGGTTCACGTGACGTGGGCTTACGCATCAACGAGCGTGCCTCTAAATTGAACGACGGCCAAATCTGGCTCAAACGCGTCATCGCAGAGATGGGCGGAAAAGATACGATCGTCGTCGACGAATCAGCGGACCTCGAACTCGCGGCCCAGTCAATCGTCAAATCGGCGTTCGGCTTCTCTGGTCAAAAATGTTCGGCTTGTTCTCGTGCCGTCATCGTCGACAGCGTGTATGACACGGTGCTCGACCGCGTCGTCGAATTGACGAACGAACTCTCGGTCGGCAACACGGAGCAAAACGAACACTTCATGGGACCGGTCATCGATGCGGCCGCGTTCAAGAAGATCACATCATACTTCGACGTCGCCAAAGAAGAAGGCAAAATCGTCGCCGGTGGTAAAGCCGACGACTCGACAGGCTACTTCATCGAGCCGACGGTCGTCGCTGACGTCGCGCCGAAAGCACGTCTCATGCAAGAAGAAATCTTTGGACCGATCGTCGCCTTCACGAAAGCGAAAGACTTCAAAGAAGCGATCGACATCGCCAACAACACGGAATACGGCTTGACGGGTGCCGTCCTCACGCGTGACCGCTCGAACCAAGAGTACGCGCGTCAGAACTTCCACGTCGGGAACTTGTATTTCAACCGTGGTTGCACAGGCGCCATCGTCGGCTATCAGCCGTTCGGCGGGTTCAACATGTCAGGTACAGACTCGAAAGCAGGCGGACCGGATTACATCCAGCTCCACATGCAAGCAAAAACGACGTCTGAGACGTTTTAATCAATCAGCCCGGCTCATCTGAGTCGGGCTTTCTTTCACCAAAGGAGGTTTCTCATGGAGACGTTTGACGATTTTTTAGCAACGATTGACGACCCGGAACACCGTGCCAAACTGGACGACATATTCGTGTGGGTCCGGGAGACATTCCCGCACCTCGAGGAACGCATCGCCTGGAATCAGCCGATGTTCACCGATCACGGGACGTTCATCATCGCCTTCAGTGTGGCCAAAGCACACTTTGCCGTCGCGCCGGAGGCCGTCCCGCTCGAGGTGTTCCAGATGCAAATCCGGGAGGCGGGCTATACGCAGACGAAACAGCTGTTCCGTATCAAGTGGAGCCAAGCCGTCGACTACGATTTGCTTCGTGACATCATCGCCTTCAATATCGAAGATAAGGCCGGTCACACGTCGTTTTGGCGTTGATCTGAAAGAAGGAGCGATGACGCGCATGTCATCGCTCCTTTTCTGTGGCTTATCCTAACGCCACGTCCAAAATCATCATGATGGTGAAGCCGAGCATCAACGCCATCGACGCCATATCTTTATGCCCATTCTCTTGCGACCCCGGGATCACTTCTTCGACGACGACAAAAATCATCGCCCCGGCGGCAAAGCTGAGCGCGAACGGCAAGAGCGGCTCCATGACGAGCACGGCCCAGACGCCGACCAGTGCGGCCGCCGGTTCGACCATGCCCGATAACTGACCGTAGAAAAAACTGCGGCGCCGGGAGAGCCCGTCCCGTCTGAGCGGGAGCGATACGGCGGCACCTTCCGGAAAGTTTTGAATGCCGATGCCGATGGCCAAGGCGATGGCACCCGTTAGCGATGCGGACGGGAAATCGGCCGCGACCGCCCCGAAAGCGACGCCGACGGCCAGTCCTTCCGGGATGTTATGCAGCGTGATCGCCAAGACGAGCAACGTGCTACGCTTCCGTTTTTGTGGACGGATGCCCTCCACTTCTTTGAGGGAAGACGTCGGATGCACGTGCGGAATCAGTTTGTCGACGACTGCCAAAAACAGACCACCCACTAAAAAACCGACGGTGGCCGGAAACCAAGCCGGCATCGCGTCTTGTTCCGCCATTTCGATGGCCGGGGCGAGGAGTGACCAAAAACTGGCCGCTATCATGACACCGCCGGCAAACCCGAGCATGCTGTCCATCAACCGCTCGTTAATCGACTTCGTCATGAAGACGATGGCCGCCCCGAGCGCGGTCATCCCCCACGTGAACATCGTCCCGAGCAGCGCCTGCATGGCCGGGCTCAGTTGAGCCACCCATTCCCCCATCACCATCGCCTCCTTCCACCCTATCCTTTTCCCGGGACGCATGCGTCGCTAACGACAAAAAAAGAGGAGAGCTGGTTCGCTCTCCCCCGTCCAATTAAAACGCGCGCATCAAGTTCGCCATCTCGATGGCCGACGTTGCCGCTTCCCAACCTTTGTTCCCGGCTTTCGTTCCAGCTCGCTCGATCGCTTGCTCAATCGTCTCGGTCGTCAAGACACCGAAAATGACCGGTACTTCTGACTGATAACTCGCCTGGGCGATGCCTTTCGCCGCCTCGTTACAGACGTAGTCGAAGTGTGGTGTCGCCCCACGGATGACGGCCCCGAGTGTGATGACGGCATCATATTTCTTGCTCATCGCCATCTTCTTCGCGACAAGTGGGAGTTCGAACGCCCCAGGGACGAACGCGATTTCGACGTCGTCTTGTTCGACGCCGTGGCGCTTCAACGCATCCTTCGCCCCGTCGAGCAAGCGCATCGTGATGAGATCGTTGAACCGTCCGACGACGATTCCGACTTTCAAGCCTTTTCCGACCAAGTTTCCTTCAAATGTATGCATCATGATTCTTCTCCTCCAAAGTGGTTCATTTTTTGTTGTTTCGTCATTCGGTACTTCTCGTTCGCCGCATGGGCGCCGACGAGAATCGGGACACGTTCGATGACCGTGATGCCGCACGCTTCTAACGCATCGACTTTTTCCGGGTTGTTCGTCATGAGCCGAACGTTCGTGACGCCGAGGTCACGAAGCATGGCCGCGCTGACCCGGTAATCGCGCAAATCGGCATGAAGTCCGAGCGCAACGTTCGCCTCGACCGTATCAAGCCCTTGTTCTTGTAGTTCGTACGCCTTCAATTTATTGAGCAGCCCGATGCCGCGCCCTTCTTGTCTCATATACAAGATGACACCGCCTTCGGCTTCCACTTTCGCCATCGCTGTGTCCAGTTGTGGCCCGCAATCGCAACGATGGGACCCGAAGACGTCACCGGTCAGACACTCGGAATGAATCCGGACGAGCGGTGCGTGTTCGAGCTCACCTTTGACGAGCGCAACGTGTTCTTCCCGGTCGAGGACGTTCCGATAACCAATCAATCGGAAGTCCCCTTTCACCGAGGGGAGCGAGACGTCCGCCTCTCGTTCGACGAGGTCCGTCTCCATATAGCGAACTAATTCCTCAATCGTGATGAATTTTAAATCATGCGCTTGTGCGACACGTTCAAGGTCCGGCACCCGGGCCATCTCGCCGTCCGGACGGATAATCTCACAGATGACAGCGACCGGTTCACTTCCGGCAAGTCGCGCCAAATCGACCGACGCTTCCGTATGCCCGCGCCGGACGGAGACGCCACCTTTTTTGGCGATGAGCGGGAAGATATGACCGGGACGTTGGAAATCAGCCGGACGGGCGTTGATGTTCGCGAGTTCGCGCACCGTATGGGCCCGTTCGCTCGCCGAGATGCCCGTCGTCGAATCGACGTGGTCGACACTGACCGTGAACGCCGTCCCGTGCGGATCGGTACTGTTCGCGACCATCGGCTGCAAGTCGAGCCGGACGGCCACTTCTTCAGCGAGAGAAGCGCATACGAGTCCTTTCCCTTCCGTGATGAGGAAGTTCATCGTCTCCGCTGTCATTTTGTCCGCGAGCACGACGAAGTCTCCTTCGTTCTCCCGGTCCTCGTCATCGACAACGATGATGGGGCGTCCCATCTTTAAATCTTCGACTGCTTCTTTGATTGTATGGAACATTACCATCCCGCCTTCCCATATCCTTGTGACGCGAGCGATTCAAGCGTCATCGGTTTTTGACTTACGAGTTTTTCCATATATTTAGCTAACATGTCACATTCCAAATTGACCGTATCCCCGGCCTGTTTCATCCCGAGCACCGTCTCACTGTACGTATGCGGGATGAGCGACAACGTGAATCCACGTTCCGTGACGTCAAACACCGTCAAGCTCGTCCCGTCGACCGAAATCGAACCTTTCGGGACGATATAACGGAGGAGCGATGGCTCACAGCTGATGTCGACATAGACGGCGTTCGCGAGCGACCGTTTTTTAACGATGCGCCCGACCCCGTCGACGTGACCCGAGACGAAGTGACCGCCGAAGCGTCCGTTCGCGGGCATGGCCCGCTCCAAGTTGACGCTCGTACCGGGGCGGACCCCGTCGAGACTCGACGCCTTGAGCGTCTCCGGCATGACATCGACCGAGAAACTGTCACGGTCGAACGTCGTCACGGTGAGACAGATGCCGTTGACAGAGATGCTGTCACCGAGCTTCACGTCCTCGAGGACGACCTGTCCGGCGAGCGTGAGCCGAAGGGATGGCCCGTTCCGTTTCACTGCCTTCACACTGCCGATTTCTTCAACGATTCCCGTGAACATCGGACTCCCCCTTTCGCATGATGAGTTTGATGTCGGTGCCGACCGTCTCGACCGCTTGCACGTCATACCGCTCGATTGCATCGAGCGGCCCGTCATGATGCGAGCGGTAGAAACCGCCCTTGCCGCCGAACACGCGTGGCGACTGATACATGACCCACTCGTCGACGAACTGTCCGTCCAAGAGCGAGGTGACGAGTGTCGGTCCCGCTTCGACGAGCAGGCGACCGATGCCGCGTGCGTAGACGTCTTGCAGCACAGCGTCGAGCGACGTGTAATCGGCGAGCTCAACGCCGCGTTGTGTGAACGCGTCCCGCTTCACTCGATCGTCGGACGTCGTGTAGAGCAATACCGGCACATCATTCGCCGTCCGGACGAGCTGACTCGAGAGCGGCGTGCGCAACTCACGGTCGAGCACGACCCGGAGCGGTTGCGTCGTCTCGCGGTCGAGCCGGACGGTGAGCGCCGGATCATCGGCGAGCACGGTGCCGACACCGGTCAAGATCGCATCGACCGTCGACCGCAGTTCATGGACGTCCCGTCTCGCTTCGGTCCCGGTCACCCACTTGCTGTCACCAGTATCAAGGGCGACTTTGCCGTCAAGACTCGTCGCGGTCTTCAAGACGACGTACGGCCGTCTCGTCTCGAGCGAACGCAAGAACGCCACATTGAGCGCTCGTGCCTCACGCTCGAGCAGTCCGACCTCGACTTCAATCCCGGCCGCTTTCAATCGAGCGATGCCCTGTCCCGCCACGAGCGGGTTCGGATCGCTCATCGCGATGACGATCCGCTTGATGCCCGACTCCACGACTAAATCGGCACACGGCGGTGTCTTGCCATGATGCGAGCACGGTTCGAGCGTGACGTACATCGTCGCGCCATAGGCGGCGGCCCCGGCCATGCGGATGGCGTGCACTTCGGCGTGCGCTTCCCCCGCCTTCAAGTGGGCGCCGAACCCGACGACCCGACCGTCCTTGACGATGACGGCTCCGACACGCGGATTGACGCCGGTCGATGAGGCGGATTTTGCCAATTGGATGGCTTGTTGCATGTACTGTTGCATAATCTCCCTCCTTGTTTCGTACAAACAAAAAGACCTCAAGGAATGATCCTCAAGGTCTCGGTGGGAGTCGTTCATCGTCATTTGGGCAAGCCAAATAAGCGTTTTCTTTACAGAAAAACGTACGACGAACTACAGGTCGCATGGACCTGTCATGTTTCCTTCTCCCATCCAGACTATACTGTCGGCTCTAGAATCGCACTAGATCCACCGTTCGCACACGTGCGCCCGGGTCACGGACTTAAGGCTCGCGCCCATCACCGCCGGTTGGGACTTTCACCCGACCCCGAAGGAATATTTGTTTGTACGTTTCCACTTTAGCGCAAAAATAAATGGATGGCAAAACGAAATGCGCAAAAAAAGCGCCGCTCGTATGAGCAGCGCCTTGTAAATCAAGCCAAGAATAAAACGACGAGGAGTCCGACAATCCAGCAATAGAACGAGAAGTATTTGAGCTCGCCTTTCGCCATGATGTGTTGGAACCATTTGAGCGAGATCGCCGTGAGCGCATACGAGGCGATGAACGCCAAGATGAGCGGTCCGAACAAATCACGTGTCTCTGGATTCGTGAACAACTCCGGTCCATCTAAAATCGTCACCCCGAGACTAATCGGGATGAAAAGGAAGAACGAGAAACGAAGCGCCGACTCTTGCTTGATGCCGAGCAACATCGCCATGACGATTGTCGCCCCGGAACGACTGATGCCTGGGATGAGCGCGACCGCTTGGGCGAGACCGATCAAGATGGCGTCGCGGAGCGTGATGCCGCCGTCTCCTTTATTCCCTCGCATATTCCGGATGAACCAGAGCGCAACGCCGGTCAAGATAAGCGTATAACCGACCGTGGCGACGCCGCTGAGCTTCTCGCCAATCCAATCGCCGAACAGGACGCCGAGCACACCGGCCGGGACCGTGGCGACGAGCAAGAGACCAATGAACTTGACGTCGACCATCGTCTCGTCACTGCGGTCTTTTTTAAACAAGAACGTCCATAGACTGACGACGAGACGGACGACGTCCTGCCGATAAATCGTCAAAACAGCGAGCAGTGAAGCAAAGTTCACGAAAATCTCGAATGAGAGACCTGGTAATTGGATATCAAACAGTTCTTGGAAGATGACCAAGTGACCGCTCGATGAAATTGGAATCGGCTCGGTAAAGCCTTGAATCAAGCCGAGCAGCAGATAAAATAACCATATTGTCATATCGTAATATCCTCTTTTCTTATTTACATCAATTCCATTATTTTAGCAGACCGTCCGTTTCACTGACCACCCTTTCAAAAAAAAATCGTTATTTTCAAAACTTTCATTTGATTAGTCTGAAAATTAAATTTATTATAGAAGAGTACTCAACTGGTGCGACGGTGATGACCCCATTGGCCAGTTGGGTACTTTTTCGTACAGATTATTACATATTAGCCACGATAAAACTTTTTGTTTACAATTGAACCCATTTAATATTAAATTTGTAATAGAACTGTTACCATTTTTTCAAAGTACAAACATGACTTTAGACCTATCGGTTCGTAAAATCGGTTTAAAAAAACTTGAACAATGCACTTATAAATTGTAAAAACTGGCCGATAGTATGATTGTAGAAGCAACTTCGTCATCTTTGTCGGTTCAGATATGAGTCCATGGAAGGAGGAACCATCATTGAGTCAAACGCTATCCACTAAATCCCACCACTTGTCCACCGAACAGCAGAGGATGATTCACTGTATTCGACTGCTCGGCGACTTGTTGAAGGAACGTCCACGACGCTCTGTGTATCGTCGCTTCGCGATGGAACAAAGCTGGCCATCTCCCGAGTCGATTATCCGACAGTTCGGGTCATGGGCCGAGGCGCTTGCAATCGCCGGCTATGAATGGCACGGAGAGGCGACTGTCGATCTCCCGGACAAAATGCCAAAGTACACGCGTGAAGATATCATCGAGACACTCGCCCTCTACTCGCGCGACATGGGATCGATTATCACGCTTAAAAAGTATCAGGAATGGCGCAAGCTTCATCCGAAAGCACCGAGCCATTACCATATCGTCAAGACGTTCGGTTCGTGGCATGACGCCTGCGCCGAAGCCGGACTTGAAGCGAGTGTGACGTACTCGAAATCAGAGCTCTCCACCGCACTCCGTGAAGCGATTCACGAGATGGGCTTCTCTCTTTCCTTCGAAGCGTATCGCGAATGGGCAAAACGAAACAACAAACCCTCCACAAAAGCAATTCTTCATCGTTACGGTTCATGGTCGGCTGCGATTCACGCGGTCGAGTCAGAAATTTTCAATCAGAAATTATAATCTTTCATTCATAAGGAGGACGCCGGGTATCCGGTGTCCTCCTTTATTTTGTAGATGTTGCGTCATCGTCCTTTCGGCGCCCACGCTTTCTGCAGGCAATCCCGGAGCCGCATCGCTTACGCTGCTGGGTCTCCGTCGGATTGCTATCCTGCAAGAGTCGGGGCGCCGACGGACGAGCGCATCGAACGCGCAACGGTACATCAATGTCCCGTGTCAGACATGAAAGTTCGTTCAATATTTGTTGAACGATGCCTTGGCCGGTGCCCGAACTCCTAGGGGAGAGCGATGCAAGGATGACCCCGTAAAGCGCGGCATGCGCTGCGGAGTCATCCGCATCGCCCCAGGAACGGAGGGCGTCGGCCGAACATCGTTCATGTTGATTAGACGAAAAAGAAGAACACCGGCTTATTGGTGTTCTCTTTCATCATTGAATCCGTTCCGTCGACGTGTCGCGATAATGGGCGACACGGTCCCGGCCGTTGAATTTTGCACCGACATACATGGCGCGGTCGGCGTGGCGGAGTAGCGTGTCGAGGTCGTCGTACTCGTGGATCGTCTCGATGCCGATGCTCGCCGTCACTTGGACGCGGATCCCTTCGGAGCCGAACGGATGGGCGCGTAGCGCTTGGCGGATCTTCTCTCCCGTCACGAGCGCGGCCGCCTCGTTCATGCGCGGAAAGACGAACACGAACTCCTCGCCGCCATATCGAGTGACGAGGTCACCACTTCGGACGAGACGACTGAACAACGCCCCGGCTTCGATTAACACTTCATCCCCGAACGCATGGCCATACGTATCGTTAATCGCCTTGAAATGATCCAAGTCGACCAAGAACACGGACAACGGATACGAGGCGATGTCGTTCAATCGCTCCTTCGTCCATCGTTTGAGCGCCCGCTGGTTCGGCAGTCCGGTCATCGGGTCGGTCAGGCTCTCATGCTGGAGCCGGTTGCGCTCGTCAATCCGTTCGAGTGACCAGGACAAGGTTTTCAACAGTCGATGAATCTCGACGGCGATCGCCCCTTCATACGCGCCGTTCGCTGTCGTCGAAATCATGCAACTGACCGCGTTCGTCGTGCTCGAAACGGGCTGGA
Source organism: Exiguobacterium chiriqhucha RW-2 (assembly GCF_000416965.1). Lineage (GTDB taxonomy): Bacteria > Bacillota > Bacilli > Exiguobacteriales > Exiguobacteriaceae > Exiguobacterium > Exiguobacterium chiriqhucha. The sequence goes on along the minus strand of NZ_ATCL01000014.1, from coordinate 612,785 downwards.
TGACGAGGGCCGAATGATGTAACTCGGTCTGTTGTGCCTGCAGGTCGGGATGCCACTCATGGAGCGAATCGTACACGAAGTACGGCTCTTCCGCATCCCGATGCCGTTCGAGCGTAAAGGCGTCGGCAATCGGTTTTGACTTTCGTCCGCTGACGTCATAGAACGTGCGGTCGCCGGTTCGATTGACTTGTAGCCAGCCACGTTCAAGTTCGACGACTTCTCTTAACCCGTTCCAAAACTTCTCGATGAGCAGTTGTTCGTTGTCGACCCGGTAGAGCTGTTCTTTCAAACGCTCGACTTGATCAATTTTCGACTGCGTCTCCTCGGTCTCCGTCGCTTTGGACAGCCCCATCTTGAGGAGCGACAGAATGAGGAACGTCGCCATCAGTCCGGTGTAGCCGAACAGTTGGAACGCCTCAATCGCGACCATCGTGAACAATAGCTCGAGCGAGATGACGAGCCAGTCGAATCGGAGCAGACGCCACATGATCGGGAGCGGAATCCGTTCCCCGATCAAGAACCGCGACATGAGGAAACTGAATCCGAGGACGAGGAACAAGATCGCGAAGAAACCGAGTAGCGCCGTACCTTGCTCGAGCAGATGGACGTTGGGACCAATTTGTCCGCCGAGCCGCAAGTAGACGAGTCCTGGTAAGACGAGCAACATCGCCTCAATCAACGTATTGAGCGGATAGAAATGTAAGAATCGTCGCCGCCCGACTTTGTTGGCGAACGTCCGGGCCTGGAATGTGAGCAGCAGGAGCTGTCCCATCAATAAGGCTGGGAGCAGACCGTACAAGAAGAACGTCATAAAGACAAACATCTCATGGAACGTGAAGTGCAAGTGCCGCCGCTTGAGCGGATTCATGACGAACAGGGCACCGAGCGTAAAGATGAACCAAAACAACGACCAATCAAACGTCCCGATACCGAGCCACATATAGGAGAGAATCCCCATGAAGACGATCGACCACGAGAACCAGCTCCTGACGAGGTACTTCCGAAATCGCATCGTCTCCCCCCTTTCCTTTTTCCGTTATCATTCTTACACAGTATGAAGGTTCTTGGTTGAAGATTCCAGCCGTTGTTTGAAAGTTTTGACAATGAAAAAAAGACCGCGACTCTCGTCACGATCCTGTCATCACTTTGCTTTTAAAAACGAGATGCCGATTGAGCCCGACCCTGTGTGTGCTCCGAGTAGCGGAGCGAGCGTGTCGACCCGAATCTTAGCTTTGTCACCGAGCTCCCGCTTCCACGACTCGGCCAGTTCTGGCACGTTTCCGTGGAAAATCGAAACGTCCGTACACTCGCCTGAATCGATGGCTTGACGAAGTGCTTCGAACAGCTGGGCCTGCGCTTTTTTATACGTCCGGACCGTCTGATATGGGACGATGAGCCCGTCTTCGAAACGGAGCACCGGTTTCAACTGCAACATGTTGCCGATGAGCGCTTTCGACTTCGAGATACGTCCACCCTTTTGCATCTGCGTCAAGTTTTGCAAAATCAACTCGATGCGGACATCCTCGACACGTTGTTTCATATACGCTTCGACGTCCTCGAGCGCGTCACCGCGTTCGACACGTTCAATCAACTCTTCGAGCATGAGTCCCATCGTATAGATCCCGGCCCGCGAGTCAATCGCGAGCAATTTGAACTCAGCGATCTCTGCGCCTTGGACCGATGCCGAATACGTGCCGCTCAAGTCGGATGACAAGTGGACGGCGATGCCCATGTCATACTGATCTTTGATTCCTTCATACAATGTGACGAAGTCGCCGATGGCCGGTTGGCTCGTCGAGACGCGTTCGCCCGCATCAATCCATTCGTACACGGTCTTGGCATCGACCTCGACCCCATCTTTATACGGTTGATCCCCTTTGACGACGTAGAGCGGGACGATATGGATGTCCGGGTGGTGCTGAATCGAATCTGGAAGGACAACGGTGCTGTCCGTAATATAAGCAATTTTCATGTTAGGGCTCTCCTTCAATCAAAATTAGTACCTGGTAATATTATTTTATCACAGGTGAAGCGGTTTCACTATTTTTTCAAAAATCGAATTCCCTTGAAGTTTCACATATTCCCGTCCACAATGCGCCTGAAACGGGTAAAAGATAGCATCGGACAAAGGAGGAATCGGCATGATTCACATCGAGCACGTCAATAAAATCTATAAGACCGGGGATGTCGAGACGGCGGCGCTTAAAGACATCGAGTTGACGATTCAGGACGGCGCGTTCGTCGTGATCCTGGGACCGAGCGGGAGCGGCAAGAGCACGCTGTTGAACGTCATCAGCGGACTCGACACGGTGACGTCCGGGACAATCACGTTCGGTGATACCGTCCTGACCAAGTTGTCCCCGGAACAAATGACCGCGTTTCGGCGCGACCATCTCGGCTTTATCTTTCAACAGTATAATCTGCTCCAAAACCTGACCGTCTATGAAAACATTCAAATCGGGGCCGATTTATCTGACAACCCACTCCCAATCGATGAATTGCTTGAGCAGGTCGGACTGACGGCCGCCCGCGACAAGTATCCGTACCAACTGTCCGGTGGCGAACAACAGCGCGTCTCGGTCGCCCGCAGCCTCGCCAAAAATCCGTCCATCGTCTTCTGTGACGAACCGACGGGGTCGCTCGACGAGGACAACTCGAAACGGGTGCTCGAACTGCTCGAACGGTTGAACAAGGAGTATGACAAGACCGTCGTCGTCATCACGCACAACACCGGCATCAGCGAGATGGCCGATGACGTCATCAAAATGAACTCGGGTCGAATTATTGAATTGACGCACAACCCGATTAAACGATCTGCTCGTGACATCCACTGGGGGTGAGACAGATGCTTTATAAAAATGTATGGAAGACGCTCGCCGGTAAATGGATGCAGCTTCTCGCCATCGCCGTCATCATCGTCATGAGCTCGCTCACGTACACGATGATGTTTTATGGCATCAGCGGCATCGAAGTCCCGACCGAGGAATATCTTGCGTCATCGAATCAAGAAGACTTTGCCGTCGAGATGCTCAACCGCGTCACCGCGGAAGAAGCAACCGCCCCCGCCCTCGCCGACTTCATCGCTTCAGGTCGATATACACTATCGGACTTGCAACGTGTCGACGAGGCGGCTTTCGATGCGTTGGTCACGGCGCGGATTGATGCCGTCGAGCGTGACATGGGCAACGCGACGCTCGAACTGCGTGCTTCAAAACTGATTAACTATCCGTTCGGCTCGAGTGAGCACCGCGGACTCGTCTTGAAAGAAGCGGACGCCATCAACCTCTCGTATCTCGAAGCGGGCAAGCGCCCCGTGCGAGACGACGAGGTCGCCATCAACGCGAAATACGCCGAGAAGAACGACGTTGCCATCGGCGACACGATTGACCTCGGCAGCCCGTTCACGGTGAGCGGGTTCGTCCTGTTCCCGGACTATACGTTGCCGCTGTTTGATGAAAATTACTTTAACCTCGACCCGGGCACGCAGACGCTCCTCCTCATGACGGACACCGCTTACGAGGAAGTGACCGGCACGGAATCGTTCCGTTTGGCTGGTGCCGCCGACGGGACAGTCGTGACGGACGTCGAGCTCCCGTTCGTCATCTCGGTCATGGAGACGGAGAACATCATGCGCAGCGGCGCCATCTATAGCGAAATCTCGTCCGGTAAAGCGATGGCGCTCGGCTTGAGCTTATTCATCGTCTCCATCGCCGTCATCATCGTCGCCATCTTGATTTCGAACATGCTCGAGGCCGAACGCGGACAAATCGGTCTATTGAAAGCAATCGGGTATAACCGACGCCAAATTGCCATACCGTATCTGGTGCTCATCTTGGTGTTCGCGACCATCATGCTCGTCATCGGCTACTTTCTCGGGCTCTATTTCGCCGAACCGCTCAAAAACTTGTATCTCGATTTCTATCTATTGCCGTCCATCACCATCGCTCAAAGCCCGCTCGTCTTTCTCACGGCCGTCTTCGCCCCGCTCTTCTTCTTCGCACTCGTCGCAGGGGCGGTCATTTATAAAATCATGGGTGAGAGCGCGCTCGCTTTGTTGTCACCTCGCGACAACGTATCGCTCAACCGCCTCAGTCGAATCGTCAGCCGCATGCTCCGTAACACACGCGGCAAGACGAAGTTCAAATATTTATACGCCGTCAAAAGCACGGGCAGTTTCATCATCTTCTTCCTCGGCATCCTGTTCTCCACCCTTCTCATCGTCTTCGCCCTCATGATGAACGGGGCCGTCGACCGGATGACCGTCGGGGAATTGAATGAGGCCGACTATGCGTATGAGGCGTATACGACGACGCAGCCCACGCTTCGTGACGGACAAGAACCGTTCCTCACCTATCCGTTCGCGTTCGTCGAAGACAAGCTCGTCACGTTGAAAGGGCTCGATGCGACGAACACGCTCGATCGGCTTATAGACGAAGATGGGAATGACTTGACGCCCGCCGCAGACGAGGTCATCGTGAGCGCCTCGCTCGCCTTGAAACTCGGACTCGAGACCGGGGACACCCTCAAGATCGAACTCGAGGACGAGACGCTGTCGTATCCGATTAGAGGCATCGCGGATGAGTATATGGGGGACACGGTCTATCTATCGCGTGCGGCTCTCAGCGAACAGTTGTCGGACGGGACGACGGACGAGTTGTTCAACGGCATTTACGCGACCGAACGTCCGGACGAGACGGACTATCCGACCATCATCTCTCGGAGCGGCCTCATCGAGCAGTCCCAGTCCATCAATGAATATATGAACTTGATGATGAACGTCATGATCGGCGGGTCGGCATTGATCGCCTTCAGTATCCTGTTCGTCTTGACGGCGCTCACGGTCGAGAAAAACTATTACGTCATCTCGCTGTTGAAAGTGATGGGCTATGACCGGCGTGAGGTCCGTTCGATGATTTTGAACAGCTATTTCATGTACGCGCTCGCCTCTGCGCTCCTCAGCATCCCGATCGCCCTCCTCATCTTGCGGGTCATCATCGTCGTGTTCGCAGAAGATTACGGCCTCGTCCTGCCGCTCGAATTTGAATGGGTGTACGTGCTGTATACTCTCGGCGCGGTGACGCTCCTCTTCTTCGCAAGTACGTTCATCAGTCGTCGGAAAATCGATCAAATCCCGCTACAAGAAGTATTGAAGACATATCAAGAATAATTTGTCGCCAAATAGGGCATAATAAGAGAAGAGACCGGGCCTCTCCCTGTGAGGGGCCTGACTATTAGAAGAAGAGGATGATTCTTATGAACCGTACACAAGTATTGCTCGCCATCCCAGGAAACTGGTCATCGGCCGAGGCAGTCAGCGAACAAATCAGTTTACATAGTGAAGGCTACACGATGGCCGGCCTGTTGCTGCTAGAAGACGAGACTGGGAAAGCGTTCACGGTCGAAGTCGTCGAGCGCGACCCTGCCCTCGCCGAGGCGATGATTCACGCCAGTTCAGGTGGCTTCACGCCGAAAATCGCGAAAGGGCTCGCCCGCCATACGCACATCGTCTATTTGATTGTTGACGTCAATGACGTGTCAGACATCGCGGCGGCGCGCCGTGCAGCCAACGCCATCTTGAACGCCGGCGGCCTCGGCGTCATGGTCGAGACGGCTGGTGTTGCCTACTCGAAAGACGAATGGCAGGAGTCGAAAGAAGAAGACCTCGCCCTCGACTACTCGCTTCTGACGGCCATCACGGAAGAAGAAGACGCCTACGTCTCGTGGGGCATGAAAGCGTTCGGTCACGCCGACGTCGCCGTACCGGCCACGCTCGAGATTGAAGACGCGATTCACGTCGTCCACTCGTTCAACTTCCACCTCATCTCGGGTGGTTCGATGTTCGGAGACGGAGACAGCTTCACGTTCGAGGACGGCAAGACGTTCACGGTCGAGATGGGTGAAGACGAGCGGACGTCAATCGACAACTTGCTCCATAACCCGTTCGGCTTGATTTACCTCGTGCCACAAGTCGCAGCAGAATAAAAATAAGGGCTCACAGACTTTCGTCTGTGGGCCCTTGTTTTGCTTGTGGCGGCATATCGAGCGGCAAGAAATAATGCGCGCACCCTTCCCATCCGAGCTGTTCACTCAATAGGTCGAATGACGTCCGGAAGAACGCTTGGATGTCACCCGACCGTTCTACTTTCTCCAGCGACAGAAAGCATTCGCTCATCTTGGCGTCGTAGTAGGCGTCCGCAGGTTGAAGCCGTTCCGAGGCGAGTTCGGTGTATTGAAACGGATACGGCAAGATAAAGAACGTCGGCACGTCGACGGACTCATCCCCGAGCCAAAATCCGAACTCAATCATATGCTCATCGAACGCCGCCTTCTCAATCAGTTTGTCTTCCAGGAACGGCTCAGACTTCCCGTAAACGATAATCGACGAGACGTCGAACGTGCCCCAAAACAAGGCCGGTTTCACTTTCCGGCATCGGAGCGGGGCAAGAAACGCCGCTTGTTCCCGTGCGGCGTATTGGAACAAACGCACACCTTTCTGAGCAACCGAAGCGTTATAGACGAGCGACGTCTCGTCTCGGTCGAGCCACCACGTGTCGCGCATCTCTTGCGATTTCGGGTTGATGGTGACCTCGACGCCAGACCCACGGAGCGCGCTGACGATTGCGTCGTAGTATGACTTGATTGACGTCCCGTCGGTCAACGGGATTGCGTTCGTTTTGCCTTCGACTTGCACGGTGATCACCGAGGTCGCGACATCGACGTCCACCTCGAACATCGTCTCCCCGCTCCAGAGCGGCCCGGTTGAAAACCCGGTCACGGTGAGCGGCAATGTGACGTGAGCCCACTGAGGCTCTTGCGGGGCCAGCCCGAGTTTGATTTTTCCGAGAATTTGCGAGACGAGATGGAGCGTGAGCTTCGTGTCCGCCCATTCAGAGTGACGTATCAGATTCATTCGCGTTTCCCCATTTCTTCATTCACAACAGTGACCCAACTATTCTTTTGATTCCCCATACCCGGTTCACACAACCAAAAAAATCCACAGACCGCTGTCTGTGGATTCACCCTCTCATCTCTTGGAGACGCTCGAGTTGATGGGTCAGCTCGCCGATCGGGACGAATCGGGCGCGACGGAGCGTCTCTCTGCCGTCGAGGAAGAACAGGACGACCGGTACCGTGAAAATCGAGTAGGCACCGGCAATTTCCGGCACCTGATCCGAATCGATGGCGACCGCCTCGATATCGGGGAACTCCGTCAACATCTCTTCGACTTGCGGTTTGAGCGAGTGGCAGACGCTACAGGTCGGATGCGAGACGTAGACGAGCAATTGGTCCGAGTCCGCAATCCGGTCTTGTAACGCCGTGAGCGTGGTGACAGCTTCCATCAAACTCCCTCCTTTATGGTTACGCGTCGAGCCAGAGAATGCCGACCGTCTCAAAGCCTGCGTGAACCGCAATCGACGGACAGAAACGTGTCTTGACGATTTCAATGTCTGGCAATTTCGCTTGGATGAGCGCGACGATATTGTCCTGCATCTCTGGAGCGAGCGCCGTCTGTACGAAGACACGGTTGTTATGAATGCCGTTCGCGGCGTGACGACGTTCGAGCTCGGTCACCATCTCGGCGTAGGCTTTCTTGAGCGACCGTGCTTTTTTGAACGGGATGACCTTCCCCGTCTCATCGAGCGTGATAATCGGTTTGATGTTAAGGATGTTGGCAAGGAACATCTCGCCTGACGACACGCGACCGCCGCGGCGCATCGTTTCCATGTTGCCGATAATCATGAAGAAGTTTTTCTTGTCACGCCATGCTTCGAGCAAGGCGACGATCTCTTCGACCGACTTACCTTCAGCCTCAGCGGCGAGACCGAGACGGACGAGTTCTTGCTGCGCTTCGAGCGCAGCGTGTGAATCGACCGTATATACTTTGAAGCCAGCCGCTTCGGCCGCCGCACTCGAGTTTTTCACGGTCGAGCTCAAGCCGTTCGAGCAATGGACGGCGATGGCACAATCGTAGCCTTCTTCTTTCAAACGCTCATAACGAGCGATGAAGTCACCGAAGATCGGCTGTGACGTCTTCGCTTCTTTCTTTTGGTCAATCATATAGCGGTGCAAGTCTTCGAGAGACAAGTCGACTTCGCTGTAGCCGCTGCCGTCGACGATCAATTGAATCGGGACGATATCGACACCGAGACGGGCCGCCTCTTCCTTCGAGAAATTGGCCATACTATCGGTAATCCATGCGATTTTGGTCATAACAAAAATCCTCCAATGGTCGTTCAATTTTTTCCTAACTCATTATACCTTATTTTTCGAAATCCTTCCTTTCTGACTGATTCGCACGAAAAAGACAGCTCGACTCATCGTCGCGCTGTCTTCGGCTTCGACTCATCGTGTCGAAATCAATTTCGTATGGGCAAACTCATCGTGCGGCAATTCCATGTCTTTGCCCGACTTGATCTGTTGCAACGCTTTTAACAGCGGCAGACCGAGCGTGGCCGGATAGACGACATCTTTATACAGCGTCCGCTTCACGACTTGTTCGAGCGAGAGCGGTCGACCGTCTTGACTGACGACTTTAATCCCGACGACTTGGTCACCAATCGTCTGGCCATTTTTGTTGAGTAAGAAGTACATTTCCCCTGCCATCGTCACGAGCGTCGGCAAATAGTAACGTTTCACTTCTTTTCCAGGAAACAACTTCTTCCGAATCGTCTTCTCGACGAGTTTCGCTGGAGTTTGAAAAATGAGTTGGTCAATTTGACTGGCAACGGCACGTTTCCAAATTGGGACTGCCACGTTCATCATCCTCTCGTTTCGGTTCTAGGCTTTAGATTCCTCTTTTGCCTTCGCTTGAAACGCTGAAAACGGACAACCCGAACGCGCGAACAAGTTCGGCGTCACAATTTTGTCATCATAATGGCGGTGGAACACGTGCGTCGCGGCCGGTGACAGCGGCGGGATGAGCCAGCTCCATTGGCCGGTCACGTCGCGACCTGCGTCCAGTTCGTTCTTCTCGAACCGTTTGAACTGTTTCGCCGCCGTGTGGTGGTCGACAATCGTCACCCCGGCCCGCTCGAACGACTGCAAGACGGCAACATTCAACTCGACGAGGGCCCGGTCGCGCCAAAGCGTCCGCTCTTTCGACGTATCGAGCCCAAGCGACGCGCCGACAAGCGGCAAGAGATTATAGCGGTCCGTATCGGCCAAGTTGCGCGCTCCAATCTCGGTCTCCATATACCAGCCGTTGAACGGGATTGATGTGAAACGCTGGCCACCGATTTCAAGCTCCATATCGGCGATGGCCGGGACGGCGTGCCACTTGATCGTGCGTCCGTCGAACAAGTCGCACGCCTCATGCCGAATCTCGACTTCGAGCACCGCATCATCTGGCAGTTCATAGAGCCGGACCTCACGACCGTCCGTAATCAACAGCGGCAAGACGTCAAACTCGGTCCCGGTCCCGCTCCAGCCGAGTCGTTCGGCCTGTCGCGTCATCGTCAAGGATAGCGGGTCGCCAATGATTCCGTCCTCCGTCTCATACGCCGCGTACCGGATGAGTTGCGCGTTCAACAAACGAAACTCATTCGGGAGCACCGTCATCGTCGAGCGAATCTTGCCATCGTTCGTCGCGTACCGTAAATGACTGACGAGCGCCTCGAACACGTCGTCGAACGTCTTTGCGTCGCGGGCATCCCGAACGTTCAGCGTCTGCCAAAACAGACGGCCGATACATCGATTCGAGTTGCGCCAAGCGAGTTTCGCCCCTTCCGTCAACTCGTCGGTCGTCAGCGTATACGTTCCCGTCTGTTCGATTTCTGTGATAATCGCCTCGAGCCGGTCTGCGTGATCGCCTTCTAGTTGTGAGAAAAAGTGTCGGGCTGCCTGAATGTCCATCTCATGTATCTCCTCTTTCATTCTGTCCCTCCCATCTTAAGGGAAACCTTCCTCGTTTTCTACCCGGATGCCATAAAAAGAGCGGACCGATGTGCGGTCCGCTCGTCTCATTCGGTCTCGACGACCAAGTCTTTCGGTTGTTCAATCGTAAAGTCTCGCGGTTTCTCACTCTCAAGGGCAGTCAATCGTTTCTCGAGCTCCACCATTTGCTCATACGACGCCTCATATTGATATAGTCCATTGGCGAGCTCGGTCAAGCGATTCACACGAATCGAAAACGGATCTTTTCCATCGTTCAGAATGATGACCAAACCGAGTTCGCTGTCGACCGGAAGCCGAATCGATCCATAAAAGGCAATCATATTGAAGCCGCGCCGCATAATCAAAATTGGGGAAGTCCCGACTGTGACGTCGCGATTGCGCAGACGGGTGATGGTGATTCCTGCATGAATCAATCGATTCGACGGCTGAATCACCTCGACCATCTCCTCAACCGGTGTCAGTACGCCATCAGCGAGTGCCCGTTCGAAGTCGATTTCCTTGAGCGGACGACTGAAGATGAATCCTTGAATGACTTGGCAACCGAAGTTGCGCAGACAGAGCAGGTCTTCCATCAATTCGACACCCTCGACGACGACGTCCATGCCGAACTCCTCGGCGATGACGAGCAGACTGCGCACGATGCCTTGTGCTTTCCGATTCTGGCTGACGTGATGGGCAAACACGCGGTCAATTTTAATCGTTTGAGCACTATACGCTTGTAAGTAAGCGAGCGACGAATAGCCTTTTCCGAAGTCATCGAAGGCGATTGGGATGCCAAGGTAGTTCAATCGTCCGAACGCCTGCGTGATTTGTTGGGCATCCTCTAACAGCGACGTCTCAGAGATTTCGACTTCGAGATAGCCTTTCGGGACGCTGAATCGGTCGAGCGTATCCTCGAGCACACGCTCGAAATGCTCTTGATACAAATATTTAGCCGACACGTTAATCGAGATTGGGATTTTTTTGGGGAGGATGATCACGTAGCGACACACTTCTTCAATCAACCAGTTCGTCAAGTCGAGGTGGAGGCTGCTCTCCTCAGCAAGCGGTATGAATTCGGCCGGCGAGATGGAGCCCCACGTCGGATGCGTCCAACGCATGAGCGCCTCAGCCCCGATGATTTCACCCGTCCAGGCGTTCACTTTCGGCTGATACATGAGATAGAACTGTTTTGTCTCGAGAGCGCCCCGCATATCACGAAGCAGTTCATAGCGCTTCAGCGACTCGATGTCCATTTGTGACGAATACAGTTCGAGCTGGCTCCCCACCTTGCGATCCGACCGGTTCATAGCGATACAGGCCCGTTGAATCAATTCACTCGCTTGCGCCCCGTCGTCCGGATAGCGGCTGACCCCGATGGAAATTCGGGCGAACAAATCGTACACATCGACTCGGAACCGGTGTTTAGAGAGCGTACCGAGTTTATTGCCGAGCGCGAGTACGTCCTCATCTTCCATCCGCCGCGGCATGACGATCAATACGTTGTCCGCATCCAAATGACCGAGCACTGCATCCTTCGGTAATAAACGACTCAAACGGTTGGCGGTCACGACGCGCCATTGATCCCCGAGCTCAAATCCGAACGTATGGTTGATCTCCGCAATCCGATTAAACGACAGCGAGAACAAAGTGAACGGGGCCTGTTTTTGCGTCAATTCGTATACCGTCTCCGTAATCGACTCGCGATTCGGCATGTTCGTGATTGGGTCGAGCGAGGCGAGACGGAATATCTCTTCCTGTTGCTCTTTCAATTGTGTGATGTCTTTAACGAGAGTTCGTAGCCCGATGACTTGTCCAGACTCTGAAAAAATCGGTTCACGGTTCTCTTCAATCCACTTTACTTCCCCTTTGGCAAATATTCGATAGGAGAACGTAGAAGACTTTCCGCTCAGCGTCATTTCCCGCGCCTGATGAATTTTTGGAATATCATCCGGGACGACGACTTTTTGCCAGTAATCCGGATGGGCATTGAACTGCTCTTCCGTATACCCGAATACGTGCGCAAAGCCCGGCGTCAAAAACTTGAACTGTTTTGATTCAAAATAGCGCTCGAAAATGACCGAATCGACAATCTCGCACAACTGTTTTACTTTCGACCTTTCCTCGGTCAACTCCGCTTCCACGCTCGTCAAGTTCGTCACGTCGAACATCGCCCATGTGATTGCTTTCCGATCTTTGGACATTCCGACTTTCACAATCATGTTTAAACAGCTCTGTCGCTTCGGATTGAAGACACGCAATTGTGTCTCATACTCGAACTCGTTCGGATCTTGAATCAATCGATTGACAGCTGCAGCAAACGTCGGCCGGTCGTCTTCGTGAATCAAATTGCGAAAATGTTCACGCTCCATCATATCAAGTTGCCGTTGTGACAATCCAAGCAACTTTCCCGTTTGCGGAGAGTGATAGAACTCACCCGTCTCAAGGTCGAGTTCAACCAAAATCAACCCAGGAATCCGCTCAAATAATGCCCGACTGACAATCATCTTATTGTAACGTTCGCGCAGTTCCGTCTGGGTCGTCAAATCTTTGACGATACCGTACAATCCGGTAATGACATGCCCCGTATAAAGCGGTGTATTCGTCACGGACAGGTGGATTCGTTTCTGGTCCTCATTAACGTCCTTCAGTTCGTAATGGACCGTCTCGCCTTGAAGAGCTCGTTGATGAAACGAGATGACACGCTCCATTTCCTGCTTGCTCAGCCAAGTGTCTGGTTTTAAAAAGCGTGCTTCTTTTCCTTGGAACAAAAGGGATAGCTTCTCGTTCGAATCTATTAAATTCATGTCACTGTCTAGCACATAGACCGCGTCAGGATATTGATCAATCAGGAGGGGGTCAAGGTTGATTCGTTCATTTCGATCGATTTGTTCAACGTTTACTTCCAATACTGGTTTCCAATTCCGGAAAAAGCCCATGCACTTCACCCTTTCATGTGACGAATGTCATGCTGAAACGTGTCTAATTGTTTAAATTATATAAAATCGCATAATCACATCTCCCTGTTTATTGGATAATCATGGGAATGATTTTTCTAAATTGCACATTGAACCGTTTGAACACATAAAAAAAAACCAGAGGTCGTTTGACCTCTGGTGCGTTGCTTAGCGTTGTTTCACGACGACCGAACCGTAAGCCGGTACATCGACCGTGCCCGAGACGCGTTTAATCGTCTTCGTGCCCGCTTGTTTCCCATCGACGATCAGGTTCCATTGCCCGCTCGGCAATTTCACTTTGACCGTCTTCGCGTTGGCGTTGTGCGTGATGAACAAGTCCTTCTTCTGGCCTGGCGCCTTATCATCGATTGAGTAGCTGATGACGTTCGCTTCGGCTTTATAGAATTTCAAGTTTTTCTTCACGTCAACCGCCTTCGTCATGCGAAGACCTGGGTTGTCTTTACGCATTTCGATTAAGCCCTTCATGTACTGGACGTCCGCCTTACGGTCAGCGGCCCGTTTCCAGTCCATTTGGTTGATGCGGTCCGGCGATTTGTACGAGTTGTGGTCGCCTTCTTTCGTCCGCATGAACTCTTGACCGGCATGGATGAACGTCGTCCCTTGGCTCGTCAAGAGAATGCTTGACGCGAGGCGATGCATCTTCGTCCGATTCGCTTCAGACGTCTCTGGATTCGTGAGTTCGAGCTTGTCCCAGAGCGTGTGGTTGTCGTGCGCTTCGACGTACGTGATTGCTTGCGTCGGTTCTTTCGTGAAGCCTTTGATGTCGGCGCTATAATCGATCTCGCCGACGATGCCTGTCTTGATGCGGTTCTCCAGGCCGGCTTTCCCGTTGATGAAGCCGTTGTCCGTGTCGATGAAGACACTGCCTTTCAAGCCGTCGCGGATGTTGTCGTTGAAGTGCGCGACACCCGGCATCTTGTAGGCGTTCTTTTGGTTCGCCTTCTTCGCCGGGTCGAGCGGTGTGCCGAGGTCCCAACCTTCGCCGAAGACGAGGATGGATGGATCGACTTTGTTCAACGCCGAACGAACTTGGTTCATCGTCTTGACGTCATGAATGCCCATGAGATCGAAACGGAACCCGTCCCAATGGTACTCCTGTGCCCAATAGACGACCGAGTCGACGATGAGCTTCTGCATCATCTTGCGTTCCGAAGCGGTGTCGTTACCGACACCCGTTCCGTTCGCGAAGTCGCCGCCTTCTGTGTAACGGTAGTAATAACCTGGAACGATTTTGTGCAAGTTCGACGCCTGCGCATCGAACATGTGGTTGTAGACGACGTCCATGACGGCACGCAAGTTGTTGTCGTGGAGCCCTTGAATCATTTGTTTCATCTCGCGAATCCGGACTTTGGCGTCATATGGATTCGTCGAATACGAACCTTCCGGCGCGTTGTAGTTTTTCGGGTCGTAGCCCCAGTTGTACGATGCGTCCGGTTTCGTTTCATCGACCGAGGCCGTGTTATAGTCGTACACCGGAATGAACTGGACGTGCGTGACACCAAGGTCTTTCATATGGTCGAGTCCAGTCTTCGTCGCTGTCTTCTTGCCATTGACGAGGAGACGTGTGCCTGGCTCGACGACTCCGAGATATTTGCCTTTGTTTGTGATGCCTGAGTCGTATTTGTCTGATGTGACGTCAAAAATCGAGAGGTCGCGGACGTGCGTCTCATAGATGATCGCATCTGTCCGTTTCGCCAATTTTGGTTTCATCGAGTTCCAACGTTTCGGTTTCGTCTCGTTCAAGTCGACGACGACCCCTTGGTCCCCGTTTACACCGACAGCTGTCGCGTACGGATCGACCGCGCGGACGCTGCCTGACGCGTGCTTGACGTTGTATGTGTAGCCAATGCCGTCCAAGTCACCGCGAACCGTAGCGATCCACGTGCCGCGCTCGCCACGCTTCATCGAGATCGTCTTCTTCAAATCTTTATCTGAAGCAGGACGCGTTTTCGGCATGTTCCATAGTTCGAGTTTCACGTCTTGAGCCGTCGGGGCCCAGAGGACGAATTGTGATTTTGACTGCTTGTACGTCACGCCAAGCTTGCCGTCGTAAGCGTACTTCGCATCGAATTCTGGTGACCGGAGCACATCGCCCGCTTGGAGCACTTTATCTCCGAACGTCGGATGTTTCGCCGTGATGACCGCCGCCAAGTCGATGTCGGCACTGAAACGGACCGTGACCGACTTGTCGCCTGACTTCTCAACCGATTCAACGGTTGCACCTTCGACCGTCAATTCACTCAAGAATGTCTCATCGATGACGCGGTTGAGCGTGAGCTCCGCTTGACGGAACGTATCCGCCTCGAATGAGATGATTTTCGGTGAGCGATCGATTTCAGGCTCCGAGTAGTAAATCGTCGAATCCCCTTCGACGAGCCAAATCTCTTTCGCCGTGCTGAGCGCGAACCGGTCTTCACCGTCTTTCTCGGCCCATTCCCCTTTTTTCGTGACGAGACCGATGAGTTTCTTCGCGTCCGGGTTCGCAAACTTCACATTCGCAACGCCGCCGAAAGCGTCCGTCTCATCAAAGTTGATGTTTTGTCCGTCCCCACCGTCTGGCCATGTCCAAAGACCCCAGTCCGTGTATGTATTGTCGTAACGGAAGTAATGAACTTTCATGTCTACGTCCGTTGCTGCCGTCTCCCCGTCCGGGTTCGACGTATAGATCTTCGAGTCGCCTGACTTGATCCACACTTCGGCAACGCCGTCTTTAATCATATCGCTCGTGATGAAGCGGTCGTTCTCCGACCCTTTATCTTTCTCCCAATTGTCCGTACGGACGATCAGACCGAGCTTTTCTGGTGCATCGACCGGGAATTCGTAGGCCGCCACCTTTCCGAAGTCGTCCTCGCCGTTGAAGGCGAAGCCTTTGTTCGGGAAATAATCTGGGTTGTTCGCCCAAAGCCATAAGTTCCAATCCGTTTGGTTGCCCGGTGCCTCTTGATAGTGGACGACGACGAGCGTCGACTTGCCTTTATCGAGAGCGGACGATGACATCGGAAACATTGAGAACACTAGTGCAAACGTTAGCACAACTGCCCATGCCTGTTTCCATCGTTTGTTGACCATGTGGGTCCCTCCTTGTAGCATTGTTTTAGGAAAACGCTTACACAAAAATTGTAAACGTTTCCTTTTTGGAATACAATGTTTTTTTCAAGAACAGGGAATGACTTCTATCTCTACAATTCCATGACAAAACGGCGACCTGATTGCTCAGGCCGCCGTTTTGTTAGTTCCCGTATTTTTTGAATAACTGATAATTCTTGTTTCCACCTGACAAGTTGTAGACGTCCGTGAAGCCGAGATTACGGAGCACGTTTTGCGCCGCGTTCCCCGTCACCCCGCCGTTGCAGTACACGACGGTTGGTTTGTCTTTGTCCATGTCCTTGGCGGCTTCGCGTAAATCACCTAGTGGTACGTTCACCGCACAGTCGACACACGCCTTCTCGAACTGCGAGGCTTTGCGTGTATCGATGATTTGCATGTCCTCACCTGCATCGATTCGTTGCTGAAGCTCGGCCGGCGTAATCAGACGCGCCGATTGGTTCATGCTGTTCGCGAGCGCCATGCCCGTGTACATGACCGGGTCTTTCGTCGTCGAGAACGGCGGTGCGTATGCGAGATCAAGATGGAACAAATCATCGACTTTCGCCTTGAACGTGATGGCCGTGACGAACACGTCGATGCGCTTATCGACGCCTTCGAACCCGACGATTTGAACGCCGAGGAGTTGGCGTGTCACCCGGTCGCCGATTGCTTTGATTGTCATGTCTTTCCCGCCCATGTAGGCCGGCTTATCTGGTTTTGTGTTATGGAGCACTTCGACGTCATAGCCAAGTTCACGTGCCTCACGCTCCGAGAGACCGGTCTGGGCGACGGCTTGGCCAAACACTTTGAAGATGCCTGTGCCGAGGATGCCACGGTGTTCAAGGTCGCCTCCTGTGATGAGGTCCCCGAGGGCACGCCCCATCTTGTTCGCCGTCGAACCGAGCGGACGCCAAATCGGTTTGCCCGTGACGAGCGAGAAACTTTCGGCGACGTCGCCGGCCGCATAGACGTTCTTCACGTTCGTCTCCATCCGCTCATTGATGGCGATCGCACCCGTCTCGCCGATTGTGACACCGATCGACTTCGCGAGTTCCGTGTTCGGACGGACACCGACGGAGAGGATGACGAGGTCCGTATCAATCGTCTTGCCACTTTCAGTGACGACGCGTTCAACATGACCATCACCGACGAGTTCAGTCACTGTCTCCCCGAGCATGAGCTCGATCCCGTTCTTCTCGAGGTGATCCTCGACGCGACAAGCCATATCTTTATCGAGTGGTGGCATCACTTGCGGGAAACGCTCGATGACCGTAACTTCGACGCCGCGCAGTTTGAGCTGCTCAGCCATCTCGAGGCCGATGAACCCGGCGCCGATGATGGTTGCATGATTCGGGTTCGTCGCATCGACGAAGTTACGTGTCGCTTCCGCGTTCTGAATGTTCCGGATTGGGAACACGTTGTCCGAATCGACACCCGGAATCGGCGGGATGATGCTCGAGGCACCTGTCGCGAGGACCAACGAATCATAGCTGTCCGTGAACGATTCACCCGTCTCAAGGTTCTCGACCGTGACCGTCTGTGCGTCGGCATCGACTGCCGTCACGTTATGACGTGTAATGACGTCGATGTTGTAGCGTTTCTTGAAGAATGCCGCATCGCGAGGCGTCAAATCGTCGCGCGACTCGACTTCGCCGCCAACATAATACGGAATGCCGCAACCCGAGTACGAGATATCGTAGTCGCGGTCGTAAATCGTAATCTGTGCGTCTTCGTTGTTACGACGTGCTTTTGCCGCGACCGATGTACCGGCGGCGACTGAACCGATGATGACCAATTTCATATTAAACACTCCTTAGTAAAGTAGTAGGCTGATGTATAGTCCAAGCAAGGTGATGGCGAGCGTTGGAATCGTCAAGATGATCCCGACTTTAAAGTATTGACCCCAACCGATTTTAAGCCCTTTCGTACGGAGCACGTGGAGCCATAGCAACGTCGCGAGTGACCCAATCGGTGTGATTTTCGGACCGAGATCGGACCCGATGACGTTCGCATAGATGAGTGCTTCCCGAATCTGACCGGTCGTATTCGTCAAATCGATGGCGAGCGCGTCAATCATGACGGTCGGCATATTGTTCATGACCGATGACAAGATGGCGGCCAAGAAGCCCATCCCGAACGTAGCGCTGAAGGCGTTCACGGCGAACCAGTCGATGAAGTTGGCGAGCACTTGCGTCAGTCCCGCGTTTTGCAGTCCGTAGACGACGATATACATCCCGAGCGAGAAGAAGACGATCGCCCATGGCGCCCCGCGTAGAACGGACCGGGTCGGCACGGCCGGTGAACGGTTCGCCATGATCAGGAAGAATAACGAGATAATCCCAGCGACGAGCGAGACCGGAATGCCGACGATGTCACTCGTGAAGTATCCGATGACGAGAAGTGCGAGCACGACCCACGACAAGCGGAACATTTTATGGTCTTTGATGACCGAGGCCGGCTCGACGAGTTTCGATAAATCATATTGCTTCGGAATGTCCTTTTTGAAATACAAATACAAGACAAGTAAACTTCCGGTAACGGCGAAGACGTTGACGAACACCATCCGTGCCGCATATTCGGCGAAACCGATGCCGAAGAAATCGGCCGAGACGATGTTGACGAGGTTCGAGACGACGAACGGCAGACTCGCCGTATCAGCGATGAACCCAGACGCCATAACGTATGCCAAAACGACCGCATCCGGCAGTTTGAGTGCCCGCACCATGGCGAGGACAATCGGCGTCAAGATGAGCGCCGCCCCGTCATTCGCGAACAACGCCGCGACGAGCGCACCGAGCAACGTGATATAGACGAACAGCTTGACGCCGCCGCCTTTGGCGATGCGGGCCATATGTAAGGCAGCCCATTCAAAGAATCCAATCTCGTCCAAAATGAGCGAGATGATGATGATTGCGATAAACGTGAACGTCGCGTTCCAAATGATTCCCCAGACAGTACCGACGTCATCTAAATTGACGACCCCGGTGAGAAGGGCGATGACCGCCATCCCCATCGCCGAGTAACCGATGCCAAGGCCTTTCGGTTGCTTGATGATGAGGAAGAGCGTCACCAAAAAGATAATACTAGCAATCCACTGCACAATGAGTTCCTCCAATAATTCTCTATTTTTTTAGCAAGTCTGTTGCAAGCCGCGAAGCACGAGGCTGACACCGTCTTCCGTCGACTCGACGTCGAGCGTGACGTTTTCCGCCATCGCTTCGGCGTCGTTCGCGACGGCGAACGTGAGGCCGTTGAAGTCTTTGACGTCATCCGTCGCTTCTGGAGCGGCGACGATGAGACCGAGCGTCGGTCCACAGCACCCGGCTTCCGTACAGATACGAACTGATTTTATTTCCTCTTCAACCAGTGCGTCTTTCATAAAATCGATGGCTTCATTCGTGATGTTCATGTAACTTCCTCCTTGAGTAGTTGTGACAGTGCCGGATAACCGACCGGCAGTTGTTCTTGCCATGCGAGTAACGTCGGTCGCGGATAGGCGTTCACACGCTCGAGCCAAGGCGCCTCGCTCGCGACTTTCGCCGTAAGCAGCTTGCTTGTCACATCGAGCGGTGTGAACGATTGGTTGACGACCCAGGAGAACGGTTGAATCTCGGCCCGTTCCAAGTCAGCGACGAGTCGCTCGGCTTCATAAACCGGTGTCGCTTCAGGCAGCGTCATGATGATGACGTGCGTCTGTTTCGGATCGCGCAGTTTTGGTAACAGGTCGCGGACCGCTTCCGGGACGACCCCAGTCGACCGTTCGAGTTCACGGTGATAACTTTCAGTCGCATCCAAGAGAAGAAGCGTATGACCCGTCGGCGCCGTATCGATGACGACGAAGCGGTCTTTCGCTTTCGCCACTTGATCAGCGAAGGCGCGGAAGACGGCGATCTCTTCGGTGCACGGCGAACGCAAGTCCTCTTCGAGCATCATGCGCTGCTCGTCGTTCAGATCCCCCGCTTCCCGGAACACGTCCATCCGGTACTTCTCGATCTCGACTTTCGGGTCAATCGCATCGACAGTGAACGTATCCGGGACATCCAAGCCGATTGTGAAAGCCACATGTGCGGCCGGGTCTGTCGTCGTCAAATGGACGGCGTGTCCTCGCTCACTGAGCGCGACGGCAACGAGCGAGGCGAGCGTCGTCTTGCCGACACCGCCTTTCCCCATCGTCATAATGACGCTCGGTCCATCCAGCTCGATTTCATCGACGAGTCGGTCAATCGAGCCATAATGACTCGTGTCATAACGTGTATTTGGGACGGTGGCCGTCTCCCCGTTCACCCAGCGTCGGAGCGCCGGGACACCGACGAGGTTCTCGTACGCATATGACAGCGTGAACGTCTCGAGGTCGGCGACACCTTTCGGAAGTTCACGGAGCGCCTGTTGTTGACGCTCGATGAACCGTTTCGTATAGCGGTCAGTCTCTTCGTCTGATGCGACGACGCCGTTGATGACAAGTTGCATCCGCTCGATGCCAATCGCGTGAAGCTCGGTCGCGGCACGCGCCGCCTCGACGAGCGTCGATGTCTCGGGACGGGCGACGAGCAACAATGTCGTCTCGCTGCCGTCGGTGAGCGTCTCGACAGCCCGTTTGTATTGCTGTTGCTTGTCGGCCAGACCAGCAAGCGGACCGAGGCAAGACGCGCCGGTCGTATTCGTCTCTAAAAATTCGTCCCACGCACTTGGCAACGTCAACAACCGTAGCGTGTGACCAGTCGGTGCCGTGTCAAAGATGACGTGATCGTATGTCTCACGTGCCGACTCAGACGTCAGTAACTCGGTAAACTGGTCGAACGCCGCGATCTCGACCGTACAGGCGCCGGACAGCTGTTCTTCCATCGACTGGATGGCCACGTCCGGAAGGACACCGCGATAAGGACCGACCATCCGTTCCATGTACTGCTTCGCCGCCTCTTCTGGGTCGAAGTTCGCGATGAACAGACCGGTTTCCGGGACGAGGCGTGGTGTCTCGTCAAATTCCATCTCGAACACGTCCTGAAGGTTGCTCGCTGGGTCGGTCGACACGAGTAAGACTCGCTTACCGCGGTCAGCAAGCGTCAATGCGAGACTCGAAGCCGTCGACGTCTTGCCGACACCGCCTTTACCGGTCAAAAACACATAGCGAGTTGGTTCGATTGTCGTGAAATCAAAGCGATTCATCATGACGCGCCTCCTTATTTTTTAAGCGTGATGCGCACTTTCGGTTTCTCGCCGTCTTGTGCGGCGAACGCTTCGACAGGGAGTCCTGTCAACTCGGCAATTTCCTCGTTCGTCATATAAGCCCCACGTTTGACGATGGCACCGTCGACGACGGTGAGCGGAAGCGTCTCGAGTCCGTTCGCGATTTCAGCTTGGACATGGGCGTTCTCGACGAAGCGGTTCGGCTCGGAGGCGAGGTTATAACGGGCCACATCAAAGCCGCGTTGTTTCAATACGTAATGGATTGTCGCAATCCGCGTCAGTTCCGGATCGATTGACGGACCACAAAGTCCGGTCGGGCAACACATAGCTGGTTCGAATACTTCAAGTTTCATCGTTGACTCCTCCTTAAATCGCACAGTCCGTTTCGCAGTCACAATTCGCCTCGACCGTCTCGATTTTGTCGAGCAAATCGATGACGATTGAGTAGAATGGGCTCGTCTCGTTCAATCGATAGTGAATCCATTGCTTGTCGCGGCGCTCTAACAGGAGCCCTGCTTGCCGCATCATCTTCAAGTGGCGGCTAATGGCTGGCTGCGAAATGTCGAAACAGTCAACAAAACTGCAGGCACATTGCTCCCCGCCTTGCATTTGTTTGAGCATCGTCAAACGGGTCGGGTCGGCGAGCACTTTGAGCACTTTACTTAAATCATCTACCGTATGCATCGTCATTCTCCTTCTCTGTATAACAAATCCGTTATATAACCTTTACGTTATGAAAATACCATAGTTTCTCATGCGGAGCAATTGTCTTCTCGTAAAAAGTTCGGTATGATGGAACACGTTGTGAAAACATGTGTCGGTCGAACGACTTCTCTCATATAATGCGGCGTTTGATCTTCGTGAGACTCGGAGATCAAAGTCAAAAAAATATATAGAGAGGTGTGTTCTTTTGGAAAAATTGAATACGATTAAACAAGATTGGCTCGGCAACGTCCGGGCCGACGTCCTAGCCGGCTTCGTCGTCGCACTCGCCCTCATCCCTGAGGCGATTGCCTTCTCGCTCATCGCTGGGGTCGATCCGATGGTCGGGCTCTATGCGTCGTTCATCATCGCGATGGTCATCTCGATTGCCGGTGGGCGTCCGGCCATGATTTCGGCTGCGACCGGTGCGATGGCGCTCGTCATCGTCTCGCTCGTCGCCGATTACGGGTTGCAGTATTTACTCGCTGCCGGGATTCTCGCCGGAATCATTCAAATTGCGCTCGGCTATTTCGGCATCGCCCGCTTGATGAAGTTCATCCCGCGCGCCGTCATGGTCGGCTTCGTCAATGCCTTGGCGATTTTGATCTTCCAGGCGCAATTGACGAACTTTGAAGGTGAGAGCTGGATTATCTGGGCGCTCGTCATTGGATCGCTCGCCATCATCTTCTTGTTCCCACGCATCAACAAAGTCATCCCGGCACCGCTCGTCGCCATCGTCGTTATGACGATTCTGGCGGTCACGCTCGGGCTCGAGACGAAAAACATTAGCGACATGGGTACGATTTCAGCAACGCTCCCGGAATTTTTATTCCCGAACGTCCCGTTGACGTTTGAGACGTTGATGATCATCCTCCCCTACTCGATTTCCCTCGCCTTTGTCGGATTGATCGAGTCGCTGTTGACGGCACAAATCGTCGATGACATGACGGGAACGGATTCGAACAAGAACCGAGAATCAAAAGGACAAGGTATCGCCAACATCATCGCCGGTCTCTTCGGCGGGATGCCAGGGTGTGCGATGATTGGCCAATCGGTCATCAACGTCTCGTCCGGTGCTCGCGGCCGTCTGTCGACGTTCGTCGCCGGACTCGCGTTATTCATCATGATCATGACGATGAGTGACGTGTTGATGCTCATCCCGATCGGCGCCCTTGTCGGTGTCATGTTTTTCGTCTCGTATGCGACGTTTGACTGGGGCTCGCTCAAAGCGATGCGCACCGCTCAAAAATCGGATACGGTCGTCATGCTCGTGACGGTGCTCGTCACGGTCGTCACGCACGACTTGTCACTCGGTGTGTTCGCCGGGATCTTGACGGCAGCCATCCTCTTCGCCGCAAAAATCTCGAAAATCGAACTTGACCGCAGTGTGGACGCCGACCGTGCCCGCTACATCGTGAACGGTCAGCTCTTCTTCGCTTCGACGTCCGAGTTCGTCAATCAGTTCGATGTGACCGAAGACGCCGAAGACGGTGTTAAATACGTCACAATCGATTTCTCGAACACGCATCTTTGGGACGACTCGGCCATCGGCGCCATTGATAAAGTTGTCTTTAAGTACCGTGAAGTCGGGATCGAGCCGGAACTGTTGAACTTGAACAAAGATTCAGAGAAACTGCTCAATACGCTCGCGCTACACTTGAAGCAACAAGAAACAAGCGCCGGCCATTAATTCAATTTCTTCGGGAGTGAACATTCACGTTCGCTCCCTTTTTTATATCCATGGCTCTAGTAAATCGCATATACTAAAAGTAGATTGTGTGAAAGAGGAGGACGTTTCAATGGGAAAGGTATTTTTAGCGGCAGACGGATCTGCCCACTCGAAGCGGGCACTTGAGAAAGCGATCCAGCTCGCCAAGGCATCAGACGCATCCATCGACATCGTCCATGTCGTCAGCGCCAAAGAATCGAAAGAAGCCGCACTCAACTCGACCGGAAAAATCGATCTTGAAACGAAGCGCCAGCAGATGTTGCAACCGCTCTTCGATCAAATCGTTGCAGCCGGGCTTGAGTATGAATATATCGAACTTCGTGGGGAGCCGGACATCGAGCTCGTCAAATATGCGAACCATCAACCATACGAGTATGTCGTCGTCGGTTCACGCGGACTGAACACGTTCCAAGAGTTCGTGCTCGGCAGCGTCAGCCATAAGCTCGCCAAGCGCGCCCTCGCCCCGGTCATCATCGTCAAATGATTGTCACCCTTTCTTTACGGAGAAAGGGCTTTTTTCTGTTCCATACAGGAAATAGGTCCTATATGTGGAATGAAGTAGTGAACTCATTTATGAAGGAGGAACATAATTGGACATTACCAATGACTCAAATTTATTGCTCATCCTCTTGCCATTGCTCGTGCTGCAACTCATCTTGCTCGTCGTCGCCTTGATTGATTTGCTCAAACGGCAAGAAACGAATGGACCGAAATGGGTATGGCTCCTCGTCATCCTATTCATCAACATTCTCGGGCCGATCGTCTACTTCCTATGGGGACGGACGAAGCGATGAACGTCACTCAACTGACGAAACGATTCGGCACGTTCACCGCGCTCGACGACGTCAGCTTCTCACTCCGCCCCGGCTGTACCTCGCTCCTCGGTGAGAACGGGGCCGGCAAGACGACACTGCTCAATATGATTGCCCGCGTGACGACACCGACGTCCGGACAGATCGTCGGGCATGACGCCATCCGTATCGGCTATCTGCCACAGCGACCGGCGCTCTATCCATCGCTCACACCGGTCGAGACGATTCGCTATGCGGCCGAGTTGACCGGCGTCACGAATGTCGACCCGGTCCATTTGTTGAAACGGGTCGGACTCGAGCCCGTCGATCGACCGGCGGCACACTTGTCCGGCGGCATGCGGCAACGGCTCGGCATCGCCCAGGCACTCGTGCATGACCCGGAGCTGTTACTGCTCGATGAACCCGTCTCGGCGCTCGACCCGCGCGGCCGCCGGGAAGTACTCGACCTCTTAAGCGACTTGAAACGAGAGCGGATGATTCTCTATTCGACGCACGTGCTCCCCGATGCCGAGGAAGCGAGCGACTGGGTACTCCTGCTCCGACAAGGTCGCCTGCTCATGGAAGGGACCGTGACCGATTTGCTCGGCTCGAAGTCCTCGATTCAAGTCCGTCTGTTCAACGACGTCGTGACAGAGGATGAGTGGCGAACGCTCCCGGGTGTCAGCCACGCCACCCGCTCCGGGACGACATGGGAACTGGAGACCGACGCGAAAGACGTGACGGAACGGGCGCTACTGCAGTTGCTGCTGGAGCGCGGTCTAAGACTCCAATCGCTCCATGTCGGGCATCCATCGCTCGAGTCACTCTTTTTGGAGGTGAACGCCTGATGAAACTGGCCATCTTCAAACAAGAGTGGAAAGAGTCATGGCGCAATAAACGGATGATTTGGGTACCGATTGCCTTGATGTTGCTTGCGGCGATGCAACCGCTCACGCTTTATTTCCTCCCGGACATCTTGGCCTCGGGCGGCAACCTGCCGGACGGGGCGGTCATCGAAATTCCGACCCCGTCACCAGAAGAAGTGCTCATGTCGGCGAGCGAACAGTTGCGACAAATCGGCCTGCTCGTCGTGCTGTTATCCGCCATGCATACGTTCAGTCACGAACGGTCGCTCGGCACGCTCGCCTGGCTCAAGTCGCTCAAGATTCCGGGCACGCGCATTGTCCTCAGCAAATGGGGACATTATTCGCTACTCGCCGTCGTCGCCATCGGCCTCGCCCAATTGAGCGCCGCCTACTATACAATCGTTTTATTCGATTCGTTCGACGTCACCGATTTCTTGATCGCGACCGGGCTGCTCATGCTCCATTTCGTCGTCCAGCTATCGATTTTCTTCTTGTTCGCAGCGTTGCTCGAGAGCGGCCTCGTCGCCCTTGTCATCACGCTCGCCCTCCACTTCATCATGTCACTCCTTCTCGGTTGGCTCGAGTGGGACTGGATGCCGTGGCGGCTCGGCTCGTTATCGGCCGAAGTGCTCATGGGCGAGAGTTTACTCGTTTGGCCGATCGTCAGCAGCGTCTTGTTGATTGGCGCGACGCTCTTCGTCGCCTCGAAACGGTTGTTGTTCATAAGCCGTTCGTCCTGATGTAACACCTTCTCAAAATAGTCCTTTAGCCGCCGAGTCAGGGCGGCTTTTCTCATGTATACTTAATTTACAAAATAATTCCAATTTTGCAATTCGATTGTGGAGGAACGACTATGAAGTGGAGTCATGTAGTAGCAGGTTTGGCCATCAGTATGAGCATCATCCTCAGTAACGACCACGTCCATGCCGCGGCCGGATTTCAAACGACGACGACGGGAACGGTCTATACGACAGAAGACGGCACGGTGCTGACCGGCTGGCAAGTGATTGACGGCAAGACGTACTATTTCGCGGCAGATGGGACGATGGCCGTCGGTTGGCAAGCAATCGATGGCGCTACATATTATTTTGAAACGGACGGTGTGCTCGTCACCGGGCGCTATTCGATTGACGGGGCGATCTACTTGTTCGCCGCCGACGGGAAGCAGCTGAAAGGCTGGCAACAACTCACGAACGGTCTCTATTACTTCAAATCGAATGGCGTCATGGCGACCGGCTTTTTGACCGTGGACGGGAAACGCTACTTGTTCTCTCTTGAAGGGAAACGGTTGAGCGGTTGGCAAACCGTCAACGGCGTGAAGCATTACATATTCGAAAACGGAACGATTCGGTCGGGCATGTACACAATCAACGGTAAGAAATACTTGCTCTTGAAAGACGGACAGGTCGCGACCGGCTGGCACCAAATCGGCACGCGCCACTACTACTTCGGTACAAGCGGTGTACGCCAGCACGGGCTGAAAAAGATTGGGACGACCGTTTACGGTTTCCACGAGACGTACGGCTATCGGTTGGCCGGCGTTCAAAAAGTCGCCTCTCGCTATTACTATTTCGGGACGGACGGAAAACGTCGCTACGGCCTGCAGACGATTGACGGCAAAGTGTACGGGTTCCATCCCGTCTACGGCTATCGTTTGCAAGGAAAACACAAGGTCGGGACTCGCTATTACTACTTCCACTCGACCGGCGTCCGTGAGACTGGTTGGAAATATACGACGCAATACGAATATTTTGCACCGACCTTGACGAAGAAGACAGATTGGCAAGTCATCAACGGCAAGTGGTATTTCTTCGATCTGTCGGGCGTCATGTATAAGAACAAACGCATCGGCAACGCCACGTTCGATGCCCGGGGCGCCTATAGCAACCCGCTCTCCACCTATAAGATGAGCGTGCCGCTCTATCGTCAGTTCCAGATGGGCTACCCGTCCGGCTGCGAGTTCTTCTCGCTCAAGATGGCGCTCGAGAAAAAAGGACGCGTCGTCAGCGCCGAGACGCTATATCGGGAGATGCCGAAAAGCATGTGGAACGCCCGCTATGAGAATCGGCTCTACCGCTGGGTCGACCCGAACGTCATGTTCACAGGCGACCCGAAAGGCAAGCTCAGCAAATATCGCAACTACGGCATTTATCCGAAAGGCATGATCAATTTCTCGAGCAAATACCGGCCTGTGAAAGACTTGTCCGGCCAAGGATTATCTTCAATCGAGCGCGAGCTGTCACTCGGCAATCCGGTCATCGTCTGGGCAAGCGTCGACTTTAAACAGCCTTACGGTCACTTCAATTGGTATACCGCTTCGAACAAAAAATTCACCGGTTTCGTCAATTATCATGTCATGCTCGCGACGGGCTATGACAAGAACAACCTCTACATCAACGACCCTTACCGCGGTCGCCTCGTCATCCCGAAAAGCCAAGTCAGCTCTGTCATGGGCGCGACGGGATGGAAAGCACTTGCCGTACGATAATCGACCAGCCATCGGAGAAATCCGGTGGCTTTTTAGGTACAACGAATCAAATTCAGAAATAAAATTTCCTATTTTATTCACTTTATATTGAATTAAAAATACAGAATGGTACACTTTCCAATAAGTAGTAAAGCGCTTACATTCATGAAGGAGGAAAAGTTATGAAGAAATGGATTGGCGGCCTCGCCGCCCTCACACTCGTCACGTCATCTGTCATGTTACTCGATGCCGATGCCAAGTCAGAGCCGAAGAAACCGAAAGTCGAGCTCGGGGTCGACCGGTTGATGGACAACCCTGAAATCTTGGCCGGTAAACGAGTCGGACTGATCACGAATCCGACCGGAATCGATGCCAACATGACCAGTATCGTCGACTTGTTCCATAACTCAGATGATTTCGAATTGACGGCACTGTACGGACCAGAACACGGTGTCCGCGGTGATGCGCAAGCCGGATCGACGATCAGTTCCTATATCGACGAAGTGACGGGACTCCCCGTCTATAGTCTGTATGGGGCGACGAAAAAACCGACGGCCGAGATGCTCAAAGACGTCGATGTGCTCGTCTTCGACATTCAGGACGTCGGCACACGCTTCTATACGTACATCTATACGATGGCGTATGCAATGGAAGCCGCAGCCGAGAATGACATCCCGTTCGTCGTCCTCGACCGGCCGAACCCGCAAGGTGGCCTCCGCGTCGAAGGTCCAGTGCTCGACCCGGCCTATTCGAGCTTCATCGGCCTCTATCCGATCCCGCTCAAGCACGGCATGACCGTCGGTGAGCTCGCACGCTTGTTCAACACGGAGTATCAGATTCAAGCCGATCTCGAAGTCGTCAAGATGAAGGGCTGGAAGCGCTCGATGCTGTACGAGGATACGGGACTCCCGTTCGTCATGCCGTCACCGAACATGCCGACGACGGACACGGTCAACGTCTATCCGGCAACCGGTCTGTTCGAAGGGACGAACCTGTCGGAAGGACGCGGCACAACGAAGCCGTTCCAATTGATTGGCGCCCCTTACGTGAAGGCGCATGACTATGCCAAGACGTTGAACGCGCTCGAGCTTCCGGGCGTCACGTTCCGTGCCGCCTCGTTCACGCCGACGTTCTCGAAGAACGCTGGCAAACTGTCGCACGGCGTTGAAGTGTACGTCACGGAGCCGACGAAGTTCGAAGCGGTCAAGACCGGCATCGCCATGGTCAAGACGGCACACGACCTGTATCCGGACGAGTTCGAGTTCCTCGCCAATGATTTCATCACGAAGCTGACCGGGAACGCCTACGTGAAAGACATGATCCTCGCCGGGGAGTCGCTTGAGGCGATCATGACGAAAGTCGATGCCGAGCGCGATGCGTTCTTGCCGATTCGGAAAGAGTATTTGTTGTATAAATAAGGAGCAGGCAGGCTCACTGGAGTCTGCCTCTTTTTGTAATCAAATGTTAATACCCATTATCGCCCTATTCAATATATTATATGGTTATATGATCGAAAAAGGAGCTTCCCATTTTGAAAAAATCTGCCTCAGTCTTGCTCGCTGCCGCCTTAGCGACTGCGTTCACATTTACCCCAACGTCCCCGCTCACCGTCAATCCAGCCACGGTCGAAGCCTCATATCGTGAGACGGCCGTCAACACGAAAGGTTCCGTTACGGGCATCAGTCAACTCAACGTCCGCAAAACACCGTCAAGCTCAGCGACAAGTGTCGGTAAAATTGTTCGGGACGGCACGATGATGGTCCGGACGTCGTTCACGACGAACGGGGCCCGCTGGTACAAAATCCAATGGGGCACGGGGTACGGTTACGTTCCGGCTACGTATATCAAGCTGTCGACCGCCGAAGTCGCGTTCACGAAGGCGACGTACGTCGCCCCATCGAGCGTCTACTTAAAATCGCGTCCGCTCACGACCTCGTCGAACGTCGTGTTTCTTCGCCAAGGAATGAAGCTTGAGACGATCTCGTATCGTTACACAGGCACGACGCGTTGGTATAAAGTGAACATCGGCACGAAGACGGGGTATATTTTGGCGAAACACATCACGTTCAAAGCCCCGGCGAGCGGTGTCTTGGCCGAGACGAACGAAGAGCGTCAGACGGCTGGCTTATCGGCGCTCGCAGCGTCGGGCGAAGCGAACCGTGTCGCCCAAGTCCGGGCCGACGAGATGGCACAGACGGGCCAGTTCTCGCATCAGCTCCGTGAGAACGGGAGCCCAGGTGACACGCTCGATGCCTACGATGTCAGCTATCGCGGTTGGGGTGAGAACATCTATATGGGGTCGAACGACCCGGCTCAAGCGGTGAACGCCTGGATGAACTCGAGCGGCCACCGCGCCAACATCTTGAACGGGAACTTCACGCACCTCGGTGTCGGTGCTGCCAAGAACGCGCAAGGCTCGACGATTCATGTCCAAGTCTTTTTGACCAAATGAAAAAACGGGAAGTCGCTGTTGTCGCGACTTCCCGTTTTGTATTAGCGGCGTTCGTCTTTCAGGCTTTCGAGGTTTTGTTGGGCTTGGCCGGTCTTCTCTTTGGCCGTACCCTTCACTTGATCTTTCTGGCCTTCACGCTTGAGCGATTGATTGTCCGTCGCTTTGCCGACCGCTTCTTTCGCTTTGCCTGCCGCTTTATCGATCAAACCATCAACTTTTTTGTTTAGTCCGTCTTTCATGTGAATCTCCTCCTCGTGGTATCATGTCTAATTCATGTACCACTCTGAGGAAAATTCAAACGTAATGCTCTTTGACAAGAACCCGGAAACGTGGTCGGACGGTCAACTCGATCGTCGTCACCGTGCGGTTCCGGTCCTCGTTCATGACGATCAACAGTTCGCCGTGATCGCGGCGATCCTCGAGCACCTCGACTTTCCCGACCGTTCGCAGCAGCTGATAGTACAACAACTCCCCCGACGCGTCCTTGACGTTCACCTCGAACTCGTGGTAGCTCGGGGAGATTTTAAAATAAAATGACTCCGTCCCGTTCGAGAAACGGAACACCGACTCGTCATAATAAAACGGGAGTGTCGTATCCATCCGTTTCGGTTCGACCGTACAAAACAACGCCCACGCCATCTCATCTGGAAACTTCTCGCTCGACTCTTCTTTATTGAACTGCCACCCTTTCATCGCGATCCCTCACTTCAACTTCCATTAATTGTCTGAATAATTCGACTATTATAATTCATTCGTCATTGGGTTCGGAAGTTCCTGCAAACGGGAACAAAACATTGTATGCTTTTTCACGTTCCTGATTTGAAAGGAGTTGCGTCCACGTGTCTATCATCGCGCTCGACCATGTCACGAAACGGTTCGGTGAGACAATTGCCTTGAACGACTTTTCACTTCATGTCGAGGCCGGCGAGTTGTTCGGCTTACTCGGACCGAATGGGGCCGGAAAGACGACCGCCATTTCTGTCATGCTGAACTTATATCCTGCGGACAGCGGTACCATCCAGATTTTCGACCACTCGATGCCAAAAGACGAGCAGACGATTAAACGGCGCGTCGGTATCGTCCCGCAGCACGTCTCCGTGTACGACCAGCTGACAGTGTTCGAGAACATTCAATTTTTCGCCGAGCTGTACGGGTTCAAACCGGCCGAGGCCAAACAAAAGACCGTGGCCGCTCTCGACTTCGTCGAACTCACCGCGCACCAAAAGAAACGTCCGCCGGAACTGTCCGGGGGGCTCCTTCGTCGTCTCAACATCGCCTGCGGCATCGTGCATGAACCAGAACTCATCTTCATGGATGAACCGACCGTCGCCATCGACCCGCAGTCACGCAACACCATCCTCGAGAACATCCGTGAGTTGAATCGACGCGGGGCGACGATCATCTATACGTCCCACTATATGGAGGAAGTCGAGATGCTCTGCGACCGTGTCGCCATCGTCGATGAGGGACGGATTATCGCCGAGGGCACGCAAGATGAGCTGAAAGATCAAGTCATGACGCTCGAGACGGCCCGCATCAAGGTCGACGCCCTCACTCCGGGCCTCTTGGAACGACTCGAATCGCTCGAGCGGGTGAAGAAAGTCGATTACGAGGAACCGTTCCTCGACGTGTCGCTCGAGAAAGACACCCCGCTCGCCCCGCTGCTCGACGTCCTTCATGACGAGCGGGTTCGCTTCACCTCGATCACGGTCGACCGTCCATCCTTGAATACCGTCTTCCTGGCCCTGACCGGTAAGACACTTAGGGAGTGATGACGATGAAACTATGGACGTTCATCAAATATGATGTCAAACAGCAACTGCGGGACCGTTCGACTTTGTTTTGGATGCTCATCTTCCCAATCATTCTCATCTTCGGGCTCGGAACGATGCTGTCGGCCATCTTCAATAGCAACTTCTCGCTCCCGGTCACGGACGTCGCCTACGTCGAACAGTCGACGGATGATTATCGGGTGCCGCTCGAGACTTTTCTCGCCGACGACGACATCAAAGCATTCATCAATCTCGTCCCGTACGATAGTATCGCCGCTGCTGAAACCGGCGTGAACGATGGCGACGCCGACGTCATCCTCCATTTGGACGGTCCCGACGTCCGTCTGCTGTACGAGGAACCGTCGACAATCGAATTTGACGTCATCGAGGCCATTCTCCGGCAATATACGGACGTCGCCAATCAGCAGATTATGCTCGCTGAGGCAGGTGTTTCCGCCCCGTTCGAGCCCACGACGTTCATCGACAGCGAGAGCGTCGATTTGTCGGGTCGGACCCCGACATCACTCGAATATTTCACCGTCACGATTTCCATCATGACGGCACTGTTCGGTGCATTCTACATTACCGGCATGCTCAGTGAGGAGAAGCCGATGACCGGGAGCTATCTCCGGATTCAAGCCGCTCCCGTCAAACGGATCGAATATCGCCTGGCTCGCAGCTTGAGCCGATACACACTCATCTTCCTGCAACTCGTGCTCGTGTTTTGGTTCAGCCACTTCGTTTATCGCAGCTTCTCACTCGATTATGTCGAGTTCGGGCTCTTGTTTATCGCTTGGCTCGCCCTCGCCTTATACGGTACCGCGTTCGGTTTTCTCGTATCGAGTCTGCCCCGTCTCTCGCGCGGTACGAAAGATGCGATCGTCAACGGGTTCGTCGCCATCATCATGATCCTTTCCGGCGGTTACGTCCCTGGTTTCGATCAAGTGACGCTGAGCGTGGCACCGTGGGCCCAATACGTCTTCATGCCGATCTTTATGCGGGAAGGCATGCTCCAGGTGCTTCTGCGCGGTGGGGATACGACCGTGTTTTGGCAGAGCCTTGGTTGGCTCTCCTTGCATCTTCTCGTGTTCGCCGTCCTCAGTCTCTTGCTTTGGAAAGGGGTGAACCGTCGTGGTGCTATTTAGACATGTCGCCAAGCGCATGCTGCGGAAAAAAGGGCTATGGGTGTTCACGTTCGTCTCCGTATTCGGTTTCGCCTTGATTCTATCGTTCCTCAGCTCGACGTCGGCGTTGAACGCCTCCATCGGCATCCTCGACCGGGATGGCGGGACACTCGCCAATCGTGTGATTGAAGAAGCGGGACGGTTCGGTTCGGTGACACCGCTCGAGACGGACGAGACCGATGAAGCGTTACTGCAAGGACAAGACGTCGTCCTGACGATTCCGGACGGATTCACCGAGGCGCTCTTGAATGGCGAGACGCCGCGTCTCTCGTTCAGCGCGACCGAAGGAAGTGACGCCGCGTTGATCGAGCAAGCGCTCAACTCGCACCTGTCTCGTGAACGGCAGTTACTGATTGCAAGTGATTTTGACGAAGAGCGTTTCAACGAACTGGCCGATCTTGAGACGGAGAACGGCTATACGCTCTCGAGCGAGCCGTTTCAACAGAGCGTGGCGACGACGGCGCGAACGCAGGCGTTCCTCGGTCTACTGTCGTTCGTCATGATGTCGGCCTTTCTCCAGTTCATCCCGTTGTTCGTCGCCGACGACCGGGACGAGAAAATCTATTCCCGCCTGTTCGCCGCCCCGGTCACACCGCGGCGTTACATCGGTTCGTTGTTCGTATCGTTCTGTGCGGTCGGGTTGCTCTACGTGCTCATGTTGCTCGCCTTCAGTGCCGTTCTCTATCGACAAGACATTCTGGCTCACCTGCCTGTCCTGACGTTGTTGTTCATCGTCTATTTGTTCGTCTGTCTCGCCATCGGGTCGCTCATCGCCATCCTCGCGACGAATCGGGAGAAAGCGAACATTTGGCAGACGTCCGTGACGATGGCAGCGGCCATCACCGGAGGCGCCTTCATCAGTCTGACGTGGCTTCCGGAGACGCTCCAAGTCGTCGGGCGCTTCTTGCCGACGTATTGGTTCAACTACGGGGTCGCCCAGATGTATGAGGACCGTTTCCCGGTCAACTCGGTCCTCATATTGCTCGGGATGGCGCTCGTCATCTTCCTCGTCATCGCCTGGGCGTTGAAGAAGCGACCGCTCACATGAAAAAGGAGAGCCGCGATGGCTCTCCTTTTTCTAATGCTTCAATCACCGCTGCAACGTCGGCACGACTTTCTTGAAGAACACCTCGACGAGTTCAGGGTCGAACTGCCGGCCCGCTTCTTCTTCGATGACCGCGAGCGCCTCATCAAGCGTCTTCGCTTTCCGGTACGGGCGTCCCGTCACCATCACGTCGAACGTGTCGGCAATCGAGATAATTCGTGCCGCGAGCGGAATCTGCTCGCCGCTGATCCCTTTCGGATATCCTTTCCCGTCCCACCGCTCATGATGGGCGAGTACAATCTCGGATAGTGGCCCATACTCCGGCACCGTGCTCAAGATGTTATAACTCACTTCGGGATGACGTTTAATTTCACGCCATTCGGCCTCAGTTAACATCCCAGGCTTGTCTAAAATCTCATTGCTAATCGCGACCTTGCCGATATCGTGAAGCGTTGCGGCCGTAACGAGCTCGTTCACTTCGGCGCTCGTGAAGTTCATCGCTTGCCCCAGTTGTCGTGACAATTCGGCGACGCGCTGTGAATGGGCCTCCTCGCGCGGAATCTTCTCATAAAGCGTCCGCATGATGAGTTGAATCGAGTAATGTCGCCGGCTCTGTTTCTCGGAAACCTTATGGTGGTACATTCGATCTTCGGCCAAGTTGAACACTTCGGAAATGGAGAGCGAGTCGTCGACTTTCACCGCTTCCCCGAACGATGCCGAGATCGGCAAGCCTTCAATCGCTTTATCGTGAAACAGCTGACTCAAACGTTCTGATAGAAGAATTGCCTCGTCGCGCGACGTGTTCGGCATGATGATGACGAACTCATCGCCTCCGATTCGAGCGACCGTATCCTTGCCACGAATCTCACGCTTGAGCGTCATCGTCGCTTCAATCAACAAACGGTCCCCGACAAGATGACCAAACG
Organism: Exiguobacterium chiriqhucha RW-2; assembly: GCF_000416965.1. Taxonomy (GTDB): domain Bacteria; phylum Bacillota; class Bacilli; order Exiguobacteriales; family Exiguobacteriaceae; genus Exiguobacterium; species Exiguobacterium chiriqhucha. The sequence continues at coordinate 577,729 of NZ_ATCL01000014.1, read as the reverse complement.
CGTCATTCGTCAACTTTAATCCGTTAATATCAACGACAATCAAAGCGAGCGGATAATAGCATGGTTCGTCGTACGTGATCAGTGCCTCATCGAAATAACGACGATTTTTCACCCCGGTCAGTTGATCGTGATAACTCAAGTATTCGATTTCCATCTCATACTTCTTCTTCTCGGTCACGTCACCGATATAGCCGTGCCAGAGAACATGACCTTCACCGAGCTTCTCTGGACGCGATGACCCTAAAATCCACGTCGTCCCCCCGTCCGGTGTGATGACGCGGAATTCCGCATCCCAAATCGTCAAATTCTCATACGACGCCTCGATGCTCGCCATCACGTTCGGATAGTCATCGGGATGAATCTTCGAGAAGACGAGACCCGGGTCGTCCTTCATCTCCTCGAGCGTGATCCCGGTCAACACCTCGAATCCTCGGCTAAAGAACGGGAAGTTGAAACTACCGTCTGGGAGGCGCTCAAATTGATAGATGGCACCGGGCACTTGATCCGACAATTTCGTGAGTAAGCGGTCCCGCTCGGCGAGTTCTTCCTCGAGTTGAACGCGCTCCGTCACGTCTTTGGCGACTGCATAGATGTAGTTGCCTTGTACTTTTGAGTGCCATTCGATGAAGCGATAATCGTCATCAATCGTGCGATAGCGGTTGATGAATCGGTAAATCTCTTTCCCTTCTTCAAGAGAGGTGAACGCTTCGTCTGTTTTCGTGACATCCTCGGGATGGACGAGACTTGTGAAGTCCATATTTTCCAATTCCTCGAGCGGAAAACCAAGCACACGCTCCCAGGCTGCATTCAAGTGGAAAATTTCGTGCGTCTTCAACGACATGATGCATTCCAAATCAACGTTGGCGAACCCTTCGAACATCGATTCTTTCGTCTCACCAATCTGTCGGTCCGCTTTCGTCATCTGCTCAAGGATGTGGACGATATACAGCTCGACGAGACCGAGCCGGCTTGCCTGTTTATTTTTGTCCATCACAATCGTCAAATCTCCATAAAATACACCGTCTTTCTCGATTTTAAAGAGGATGACTTGACCGAGGTCGAAGATGCGCAAAATATTCTTGATGAGTCGTTTTGGCAACATACCATCGATGAGTGGCATGATATCGTCGAACACAATCGGACTCGGTGCCTGTAACAGTTCTTTTCGTTTCGAACTGATTGGCCACTTCTTGCCGACCGGATGAAAACCGAGCACATCGAGACTTCGCTCTAGCAGCTCGTCCATTCCTGACATCGCGACGGTCGAATACGTCTTCCCGTCATCATCCATCAAATTGAGCGTCACGGCCTTTGCTCCAGTAAAGCCTCGAATCTGATCGAGGAAATGTTGGTTCATCAACAGTTCGCGCCCGGTCGTGACGAACCGGTGCGACACGTTGACGAGTTGCTTCAGTGCATTGTTCTCTTGGACGTGCGGTGTGATGTCATGGAATAACGTCGACACGTAGCCCGGACGTTCACTGAACACGGACAACTCATACCAAGCCTTGTTGCGGCGTGAGAAGTGTTCGAACGTAATCGTTTCACCGCTATCGACGGCTCGAGCGACTTGGACAATCCACTCCCGCTCGCTGTACTCAAAGTCTTTCAACTTGTCTGTGATGCGTCCCTCGAGAAAGTGTTCGCGCTTCGCCTTCATGATGCGCTCGAACGCCTCGTTCACTTCGTGGAACTCGTAATCGACGGGCTCCCCCGCCTCATCGTAGAGCACTTTAAATTCGACGTAGCCTTGGGGCATATGGCGCAACAAGGATTGGAATTTGGTTTGGTCTAGGTCTGCCACGTCGTTTCCTCCTCTGCTGACTTCTATTATTCAGTTTACCTCATTTTTTATGAATTCCCTATATTTGCCGATTCGATTCTTATGAATCGGTTACATTACGTTTTTGTAAAGGGGCACGTTCGACGGTTGCATAAATTTGTGTGGGTTGTTACACTGATTTCGACATTCGATATCGAAAATCGATTTCAAGGAGATGATGTACGTGGAAGACCGCGTCCTTCGCAAACTGTTCCTCGGCTTTATTCATATTCACATCTTGCATCATGCTGCCGAACATCCGGTATATGGCGCGTGGATGGTCGAAGAACTTCGGGAGCACGGCTACTCAATCAGTGCCGGCACGCTCTACCCGATTTTACACACGATGGAGCAGGATGGCCTGCTCGTCCGGACGAATGAGCTCGTCGGAGGCCATATCCGGAAGAACTATACGACGACCGAAAAAGGTCTCGTCGTCTTGGCGGAAGCCCGTCAAAAAGCGTATGAACTATTTAAAGAGATTAAGGAGTGAATCACATGTCTAACCAACGTGTAACGTTCAAGACGTTACTGGAGATTTTATTCGTCTCGACCCGGCTCGGCTTGACCTCGTTCGGCGGACCTGTCGCCCACCTCGGTTATTTCCACGAGGAATATGTGCGTCGTCGTAAATGGATGGACGAGCGTGCCTACGCCGACCTCGTCGCCCTCTGTCAGTTCTTGCCTGGCCCGGCCAGTAGTCAGGTCGGCATCGGCATCGGCATCGTCCGAGGCGGAATTCTCGGCGGGATTACGTCGTTCATCGGGTTCACGTCACCGTCCGTCATCGCCCTCATCTTATTCGCGTTACTTGTCTCGGGACTCGACGTCTCGGATGCAGGCTGGCTCTATGGCTTGAAAGTCGTCGCAGTCGCCATCGTCGCCCACGCCATTCTCGGCATGGCCGGCAAACTGACACCGGATGCGAAGACTCGCACGATCGCATTCTTTGCGCTCGCCGGCGTATTGTTATGGCAAACCGCCTACAGCCAGGTACTCGTCATCTTGCTCGCCGGTCTGGCCGGATTCTTGCTCTTCAAACCGAACAACTTGGACGTCAAATCGGCTTCGTTCCCGCTCTCGAAACGTCTCGGGGCGACGCTGCTCGGTCTATTCGGTGCGTTGCTCGTCATCTTGCCGATTTTGCGTGAGACGATTGAAAGTCAATCGATTGCTCTGTTCGATAGCTTCTACCGGGCCGGGGCGCTCGTCTTCGGCGGCGGACACGTCGTCTTGCCGCTCCTCGAGCGTGAGCTCGTACCGACCGGTTTCTTGAGCGAAGAGGCGTTCCTCGCTGGTTACGGGGCTGCCCAAGCTGTACCAGGACCGCTCTTCACGTTCGCGTCTTACCTCGGTACGGTCATCAATGGTGTGCCGGGCGGACTACTCGCGACGCTCGCCATCTTCTTGCCGGCGTTCTTGTTGATTCTCGGTGCCTTGCCGTTTTGGGATGCGCTCCGTCGCAACCCGAAAGTCGCGGGCGCGCTCATCGGGGTCAATGCAGCCGTCGTCGGGATTTTGATCGCTGCCTTTTATCAGCCGATTTTCACGAGTACCGTCAACGGTGCGGTCGATTTCGTCTTCGCCGCCTTCTTGTTCGCCATGATTGCGTATTGGAAGATGCCACCGTGGGCGCTCGTCATCGTCGGCGTCATCGGTGGGATGATTATCGGTACGTTATAACACGAAAAGGGACTTCACGATGAAGTCCCTTTTGTCATGGCCGCCATTTCCAGCGTATATAGTTGATGAACAGTTTCACGTACGCCAGTTGTTCGCGGACGACGTATTTCAGTTTCGTGGCCGGCGGCGTCTTCGCGTACAGCGCGTCAGTCGAGAGCCCAAAGTACAGCCTTCCGACGAGCCGGGCCCGTTTGACGTGAAAGTCGTTCGTGACAATCGTCAGGCCGGGCTCGCCGTCCCAAATCGAACGGCTCAACTGAAAGTTTTCCACCGTCGACGTCGACTCCGCCTCGATATGGATTCGCGTCTCGTCAATCCCTCGGGCCATTAATTCCCGGGCAATGACGTCTGCTTCGGCCATCCCTTCATCGGGACCTTGTCCGCCGGAAGCAATCAGTTCGACGTGCGGATACCGTTTGGCATAGGCAGCGGCCGCCTCAATCCGATAGCGCAAGGCGCTCGATGGTCGGATGCCATTCACTTTGGCGCCGAGGACGAGGACGTACCGATACGTCCCGTCGGCGGTTCGTCGTTTCATCTCTCTCACCTGCCTACTTGTTAGTATAGCGACTTCACATCAAAAAAAGCCAATCATCACGTGGATGATTGGCAGTTTGTTAAAAGCTATCTTCATAATCCCCAGACATCCCGGAGATACGATCGTTATGCATGAACAAGACGAGGTCGACATCGTTCTCTTCGACGTAGTCCGTGATATCGACTTTTCCTTCCGCGTAGCGGACGTCAATCGCCGATACCGTCCCGAACGACTCCCCCAGGAAGCCAAGCACCGGGTTGGCGTACGAATCCTTCAAGACGAGCACGTGCAAGTCGTTGATCGGATCTTTCTGCTCGATGCGCAACTGTCCATAGTTGTCTTTCATGAACACTTTATAGAAATCAGCGAATCGGTTCGTCTCTTCCGCTTCCTCGCGGGCGATGACCGAGTGACCACAATCATCCCCGTTCCGGCATACCTCGGTCGTGAAACCGTCTTTCGGTTCCATCCACTCCAAGTAGTCGAGCTTCTCGACATACGGGAGGGATATCTCTCGAGCGTAGGAGCCGTAGTAAGGCTGATCGATTTTGAACGTTTCCATATCGGACGCCTCTAATTTCGGGACGTCCTCATAATCTTGTTGGAGCCGTTCGATGATTTGCTGATACCCGAGGAATGCCCCTTGGACGTTCCAGTGGTGGTCGTTATAGAAATAGATGTCTTCCATCGGCCGCTCAAAGAGTGTATCTCCGAGGTCGATGAGCTCAAAGTCGGCTCCTTCGACCGCGTCATGAAGATTGCCACGGCTGTCTAAGTCGCCACTGATGACGTAGTCCGGAATCATCTCATTTTGCGCCGCATGGACCGGCTTACTCGGTGCGGACGCGAAGTAGACCGGGACATCCTGTTCTTGCATCGTGGCTCCGAACTCAGGGAACAGACGCTTCATGTTATCGAACCCGCGGACAGGCTCATCCGGACCGATGAGCACGCCATTGTCGAGGGCGAGCACCCCGTTATTGATTTTTTGTTGGAAGACGTTCTTTTGGAAGCCCGCCTGCAGACCCATCCAACGGTCACGTTGGAACACTTGGTCGCTCGTGTAGCTTTCGAACTCCTCCATATAAGAACCATCCCGCACGGCACTAACCGAGGCTTCCGGTTGTTGCGCGAGCTGACGCCCTTCTAGAACCGACACTTCCCGATCTTGACCGAACCAATACGTGGCCAATCCGAGGAAAATCACTCCTAAAAAGACACCGAGCAACAGAAAATCGGCGAACCAGGATTGCTCGAGCCCTTTCGGCTTTTGCTCAATCGGCCGCGGGCTAGGTTTTCTAGAATCTAATGGCTTCTGCATCATATTGCTCCTTTCTCTTTAGAAGCGGAAGTAGATGAACGGATTGAACGTGCTCGACACGATATACGAAATCGACAAGAAGAAGAGCACGAGCACACCGCTCACCCGGACGAGCCCGACGATTCGGCGGGTCGACATCGTTTTCGTGTCATCGAGTTCTTGACTCAAGAACTTCCCGACGACAATCCGTGGAATCGGCGTGGCCGCAATGATGGCGACCAAGAGCACGACACCATATTGGACCAAGTAATAGAGCGCTTGCTGGTCAAACAACGGTCCGCCATGAAGGCCGAACATCGTCTGCAAGTAAGCGATCGCATACGGGAAATCGTCAGCTCGGAAGAAGACCCAACCGATGATGACGACGAACAGCGTGAATGAGAGCGACAGCCATGACGGCATCGCCTTCAACCATTTCCCGAGGAAGGCACGTTCGAGCATGATGAATACCCCATAGTATACACCCCAGGCGATAAACGTCCAGCTCGCCCCGTGCCAAATCCCGGTCAAGAACCAGACGACAGCCAAGTTGCGGTACGTCTTCCATTCACCTTGACGATTTCCGCCGAGGGGAATATAGACGTAGTCACGGAACCAGCTACCGAGTGACATATGCCATCTGCGCCAAAACTCCGAAACCGAACGAGAGATATACGGGTAGTTAAAGTTCTCTAAGAAGTGGAACCCGAACATACGCCCTAGCCCAATGGCCATATCTGAATATCCTGAGAAATCGAAGTAGATTTGAAGCGAATAGGCGATAATCCCAATCCAGGCGAGTGTCGTCGACATCTCTCCGGCCGGCATGCCAAAAATCTGGTCAGCTACGTAGCCGGCGCTGTTCGCTAAAATCATTTTCTTCCCGAGACCGATGACGAAGCGCTGAATCCCAGACACGAAGTCATCAATCGTCTCGCGGCGGTCGACAATCTCATCGGCGACCGTTTGATAGCGAACAATCGGTCCGGCAATCAATTGTGGGAAGAACGAGACATACAAGGCCAAGTCAAAGATGTTGCGTTGGACTTGCCCGTCCTTGCGATACACGTCGATGACGTAACTCATCGCTTGGAACGTGAAGAACGAGATACCGAGCGGGAGTGGGATTTCTGGGTCGTTCAACGAGAAACCGAACACGCTGTTAACGTTTTCGATAAAGAAACTCGTATATTTGAATACCCCAAGCATTACAAGGTTTCCAAACACCATGAGAGTCATCCAAAGTTTGATTTTCTTTTCATGATGACGGTCGCGGTCGACGAGCAGCCCGAAGACATAGTTCATCGCAATCGACGCGAGCATAATCAATACAAATCGCGGTTCACCCCAGGCGTAGAAAAACAGACTCGCGACAAGCAAAATCGTGTTTTTGATGGGACGCGGTGAGATAAAGTACAGGCCGAGTACAATCGGCAAGAAATAAAATAAAAAGACGGTTGAACTAAATAGCATATCAGTTAGTCCCTTCCTACAAGATTACTCCTCAAACGAGAGGTATAGATCATCGAGTCGAATCGTCTGAGGCTCCGTCGTCTCAATCACATATTTGTAAGAGAGTTTGAAGTACTCTGCCCCTTCGACTTGAGGAATCGACTCCTCGATGTGGTTGTCGCCCGGGTTGAGCGTCAACTTGAAGCGTTTATTCGAGACGCGTTCTTTCTTCGTATACTGCATGAAATACATCTCGAGCTTCACGGTCTTGTCACTGAGCACGTGAATATGCGTATCGAGGCCAATCGTTTGGCAAGGGTCCATCTGCGCGTCCGGCAAAAACATTTGCGACGGCGGAATCTCGAATTTCAAATCGAACAGTTGCACGTAAATCGAGTCGGACTCACTCTCCGGCATGAACGTAACCTCTGTCTTATACCCTTCTTCGCGCATCCGTAAGTGATCCTTTTGGTAACCGCGCGGATAATAATGATAAATCGCAGGGCGAATTCGTTTGACTGCCATATCGTTTCCTCCGTTTTATAAGAAAAGAGTTGCCGTACACATGTACGAGACAACTCTTATTCTTTTACATTAAATTATTAGAAGTCTGTTGCCAAAATGGCGTCGACGATGCGACGTGACGCTTCCCCGTCACCGTATGGGTTCGAGGCTTTCGACATCTTCTCGTAAGCCGTTGCGTCAGAAAGAAGCTCATCGGCGAGGCCGAAGATGACTTCTTCCTCGACACCAGCGAGTTTCAATGTGCCAGCGGCCACGCCTTCCGGACGTTCCGTCGTGTCACGAAGGACGAGGACTGGAACACCGAGTGACGGTGCTTCTTCTTGCACGCCGCCCGAATCCGTGAGGATCAAGTGCGAAATCGATGCATAGTTGTGGAAGTCGAAGACGTCGAGCGGTTCAATCAAGTGGACACGGTCGATATCGTGCAAAATCTCGTTAGCGAGTTCACGAACGACCGGGTTCATGTGGACCGGATAGACGACTTCGATATCGTCGTACTTCTCAATCAAACGGCGCACAGCGCGGAACATGTTGCGCATCGGCTCGCCGAGGTTCTCGCGGCGATGGGCCGTGAGCAAGACGAGACGGCGTCCCGATTCACGGATTGAATCGAGCAACTCGTTCGAGTAGTCCTCGCGGACCGTCGTTTTGAGTGCGTCGATTGCCGTGTTGCCCGTGACGAAGATCTTGTCTTCCGGCTTGCCTTCACGAAGCAAGTTCTCTTTCGACGTTTCCGTCGGTGCGAAGTGAAGGTCGGCCATGACGCCTGTGAGCTGACGGTTCATCTCTTCTGGGAACGGCGAGTACTTGTTGTACGTGCGAAGACCGGCTTCGACGTGCCCGACCGCAGTTTGGTTGTAGAACGCCGCGAGCGAGGCCGCGAACGTCGTCGTCGTGTCACCATGGACGAGGACGATGTCCGGCTTCGTTTCAGCGATGACTTCTCCCATTCCTTTGAGGACGCGTGACGTCACGTCATACAACGTTTGCTTGTCTTTCATGATATCTAAATCGTAGTCTGGCTTGATTTCGAACAACTCGAGCACTTGGTCAAGCATTTGACGGTGCTGCGCCGTGACGACGACGATTGGTTCGACCCCTTCACGTTTCTTTAACTCAAGAACGAGTGGTGCCATTTTAATCGCTTCTGGGCGTGTCCCGAAGACAGTCATTACTTTTTTCATCGATTCGCTAACTCCTCTTCTGTGAGCGGCGGCAAGATATACGTCTCGCCGAGCTCTGTAGATTCGACAACGGTTGTCCGGCGTTTCAACTTATCCGCTTTGAACGCGTCTTGCTGATCTTTTGATAAGTTACGGAACCATTTTAAAAACTTGTTATATTCACGCGCGACTTCTTCGACCGGTCCGTACTCACGGACCTCACCGAACTCGAGCCAAAGTCCGAGCGTACAGAACTGTCGGACTTGAGACACGGAGTGGCTGATGAAGAAAATCGTCTTACCTTGATCCTTGAACTCGTTCATCTTGGCGAGACACTTGTCGGTGAACGTTTGGTCCCCGACCGAGAGCGCCTCATCGATGACGAGGATGTCCGGATCGATGTTGATTGAAATCGCAAATCCGAGGCGTGATTTCATCCCGCTCGAATACGTCTTGACGGGTTGATGAATGAAGTCACCGATATCGGCGAAATCAATGATTTCTGGCGTCAACTCGGCAATCTCATGTTTCGTCATCCCAAGCATGAGCCCTTTTAATTCGATATTCTCCATCCCGGTCAAGTTCCCGTTCAGGCCAGACGAAATCGCGATGAGCGCCGTCTTGCCTTTCAGCTCGATTTGACCATGGGTTGGCGGCATGACATCCGCGAGCAGGTTCGACATCGTCGATTTCCCTGACCCGTTGATGCCGATGATGCCGACGACTTCGCCCGGCGGCACTTCAAACGTGACGTTCCGGAGTGCGTAGAATTGCTTACCGTTCGTTTTATTGAGGAAAATCTCCTTCAATTTGTCGGTCGGCTTGTTGTATAACGTATAACGTTTTGACACGTTCTCAAATTTAACTTGGTACATGATAGCCTCCTCAAATGTAATCGATGAAATATCGACGGAAGCGCATATGGATCATCGAACCGACAAAGAAGAGGACGAGCACGATCGCCCAATAGTAGAGACCATACGCCCAGTTGTTCGCGAGCCAATCGGTCCCGAGGAACATCGAACGATACCCTTCAATCAAATAGTACAACGGGTTGATTTGAAGAACCTCTGCGAGACGGCCGGTCGGAACCCAAAAAATCGGCGTCAAGTACATGAGCATTCGCATGAGCGATTGCAGTAAGTTTTGTAAGTCGCGCACGATGGTCGTCAGTGCGGACGTGATTAACGCTAGCGAGTAAAGTAAGGCAAGAGCACTGATCGCCAAGTATATGAACCAAAGCGAATGGAGCCCCATCGGATAGCCGAACGCCCACATTAACACGTAGGATACCGCCACTAAAATGGCATGGCGATAAAACAACGATAACAGGACGTAAGCAGGAATCGTTGAGATTGGAAAGCTCATCTTGGAAACTAACCCAATCTTCGAATAGACAGACCGAGCCGTAGAAGTGATTGCCGCGGCAATAAAGAACCAGACGACAATCCCTGCAACGAGCCATGGCAGAAACGGCACGCCATCAATCGGCCTGCCGCTTCGAATACCAAATCCAAATACAAACCAATAGACTGCGATTTGCAGCAATGGCGTGACGAATTCCCATAAAAATCCGAGGTACTGCATTGAATAGTTGCTCTTCGTCTCATACGTCGCGAGACGCATGATCAGATACTTACTCGACTGCAGTTCTGAAAGAATAGCTTTCGCGGATTTAAACATGTGAATTCACCTTGAATCAACGTACGAGATTCGTTTCCTTTGTAAATTTGTACAAGTTGCCGTAGTTAACGACTGCCACATCTTCGCCAGCTGGCTTCACGATGTTGCGCGTATCAAAGATCATCGGACGACGCATCGCTCCGCTGAGTTCAGCGAAATCGAGTGTCTTGAACTCGTTGTGGTCGACGAGGACGAGGACGAGGTCCGCGCCTGCGATCGCTTCTTCTTTCGAGACGAGGTCGAAACGGCTCGATGTCGACTTCTCGACGTGACCGTCATGAACCGAGATGTTCACGCCACGGTCGAGCAAGAGCTCACAGATGTCGACAGCTGGGCTTTCACGCATGTCGTCGACGTTTCCTTTGTACGTCACGCCGAAGACAGCGACTTTCGCGTCTTCGATGCCCGCAACGAGCTTCTCGACGTTGTCGGCCACGTAGGCTGGCATGGAGACGTTCGTCTCACGCGACAAGTTGATGATTTGAGCGAGGTCAGGTGACTTCGCGACGATGAAGTATGGGTCGACCGCGAGGCAGTGACCACCGACGCCAGGACCTGGGCTATGCAAGTTGACGCGCGGGTGTTTGTTGGCCATTTCGATGACGTCGAGGACGTTGATATCGAGGTCGTTACAAACTTTAGCGAGTTCGTTCGCGAGGGCGATGTTGACGTCACGGAACGTGTTCTCCATGAGTTTAGACATTTCAGCCGTCTTCGCGTCCGTCTTGACGATTTCGCCTTCGACGAATGTGCCGTAGACGCGTGCGCCAGCTTCCGCACAAGCAGGCGTGATGCCGCCGACGATGCGGTTGTTGTGCACGAGCTCATGCAAGATTTGTCCAGGAAGGACACGCTCTGGGCAGTGAACGAGGAAGATGTCTTCGCCGACGACGAATCCAGCTTCTTCGACGAGTGGCTTGACGAAATCGTCCATCGTACGTGGCGCGATCGTCGACTCGACGATGATGACGTTGCCTTTCTCGACGAATGGAAGGACTTTACGTGTCGCGTCCAAGACGTATGTGAGGTCGCACGACTTGTGCTCGTCATCATTATTTGGTGTCGGGACAGCGATGATGAATGCGTCCGCTTTCTCCGGTGAGAGTGACGCACGGAACTTGCCTTGCGCGACGACGTCTGCGACGACTTCGCCGAGACCTGGCTCTTCAATGTGGATTTCACCACGGTTCAATTTATCTACGACGTTTTGAGAGATGTCTACCCCAACGACGTCGACGCCGTATTTAGCGAAGACTGCCGATGTCGGCAAACCAATATACCCAAGACCTACTGTACATACTTTCATTTGTAGTAACCTCCAAGTGTGTGTGTGCCCTGCGATTTCTCGATGCGAGCATGTCCATCATTTTATTTCAGTTTCGACAATAAAACAATACTCATTATACTCTTGAACAAATCAGCCGGGCAATTACATTTTAATGACAAATCAATGTTTTTCCGTTTCGGACAACGCCTCTAGTATAAGCTGTTCCAGCTTTTTAGCAAGTGTTTCGACCGCGAAGTGCTCAAATGCATAGGTTTGAAGCGGTTTTGCCGCTTCGAGCAGACGATCAGAATCGTCGGCGTACGAACGGATGATGCCGACGGCGTCGGACACATCTTCCAATAATAACGCGTCCGGATAAATCGTCTCGCTCCCCGTCCAGTGACGGATGAGCGGATACGTGCCCGACGTCATCGCTTCGGCAGGTGCCAAATGGAAGCTCTCGAGATCGCTCATCGAGAGGACGAAGCCAATCTTTTGTAGCCATTCAGCGACATCATCGCCGTGTCCGTCGAACTGGACGCTCGTTTGAAACTGCGGCTCTTCAAGTCGGGCGAGCAACTTATCGTAATACGCTCTTTCATCTTCCCGTTTATTGATCCAATAAATCTCGTTCGGATGATGTCCTTTAATGAAGAGTTTATAGCGACGATCTTGTTGCAACAGCTGCTCGAGCAAATCGAGCGCCAAATCGAGTCGCTTCAGTTTCGGGTTGACGCCGATCATACCGAGGTGGAACGTCAAATCTTGTTTCACTTTCGGCTGAGCCAAACGTTTCCCGTCGACGGCGTTATAAATCATCGTCATCTTGTGGCGCGGAATGCGGAACAGACGGTACATCTCTTCGAGCATATACGGCGAGACGAGGATGATTTTGTCGATGTTATGCAAGTTGTATTGACGTGGGAACGGTGTCTCTTTCTCTTGACGGTGAATCCGCACGATCAGCTTCTGGTGCGGCAACTTGTGCTCCGAGTACCAGACGGCGTTGCCGAGTCCCCATTCACAGAAGATGATATCGGCCTGCTCGAGGCACGCCTTACTGTGATTGACGTTGTGAATCTTATGGCCGTCCCATTGGTCGACGAGCACGTTGAAGCGCGGGTTCTCCGAGAACTTCTGCATGAACAGCTTCAAGAACTTCAAGTCGTGGCCCGCGAAGACAATCGTCAACTTCTTCATCGCCCACAGCTCGTCACGGAGGCGCGCATGCGTGTTCGTGAACGTATAATACTGGGCCATGTCATACAGACGCTTGGCGGCCTCACGGTAGATGGTGGCGTCCGTGAGCGCGAGACGCGCCTTGTCGATGAACTCTGACTCTGAATTGACGAACAACGGATAGTCCGCCCCGAGGATGAGCTCATGCATCGGATTACGGTTGAGCAGCACCGGCTTTCCGAGCGCACCATACTCGAGCAGCTTCGTCGACAGTTCGAGCGAGGCGTCGAGTTCCGGATGGCGCCAAGATACTCCGACCGCACTCGACTCGATTAACGTCTCGACGTCGCGACGCGGGATTCCTTTCAGCCATGTCACGCCTGGATCGTGACCGAGTCGATGTGTCACGTCTTTGCGGAAGTTCGGGTTGTTCGGGTCTTGATTGAACTTGTCACCGGCGACATGAAGCTCGGCCGTCGGATGTGCGGCGCGCAGTTTTGCGAACGCCGTCAAAATCTCGCTCGAATACCAGAGCGGCGCAAACTTGCCTGTATAGACGAGGCGGTCGTTCGGTTTCGCGAACGATGGCGTCGCCTCTTTCACGTTCGGAATCATCGGGTTCAAGATGAGGAACGGTCGCTCCGTCGGGAGGAACGTCTCAAAATAATCTTTCATCGCCGACGTCTGGCAGAGCATGCGGGCCGAGCGTGAGGCGATTTGCTTCAAGCGGGCCAATTCTTCGTCCGACGCCTGCGTATGGTCGTGCGTGAAGTCGGTGATATACGTCCACGTCTTCGCCATCGTGTCCTTATACGCCGACAAGTTGTAGGCGAGCTGGAAGCCACGGATGAAGGCCAAGTCGTACGAGCCGCTCATCATGAGCTCATGGATGAGTTGGGCCGCTTCAGACGGCTCGAGTACTTTCTTCTCATAGTACGGTTCGTCTTTCTTCGGTGACGTCTCGCCAAATACGTCGAGGAAGCGGACGTTCGGCAACTCACGAATCGACGCCGTCACTTCCGGTTTGACGATCGAGCGTTTCAATAAGACGTCGACGTGAATCGACGGGTCTTGTTTCAACATATGGACGACGGACGTCAGCCAGATGGCCGACCCGTCAATCAAGTTCAAGTTCACGTCCCCATAGACGAGGACGCGAAGCGGTGCTTTCGTCATAACGTTACCTCCTGGGCCATCTCGTCGGAGAGATTGGCTCCGCCTTTGACGTATTGATACGGGTCGATGCTAAAGATCCGCTCGCCGGACTGGGCCAACTCTTGGAGCGACGCATCGTTCGTCAGCACGTCGAGTGCCTCTTGGATGCTGTAGAAACGGAGCGCCGCCGGTTTGACGAGCGAACGCGTCGGCACGGCGTCGAACACGTAGCGATAGCTTGCATCCACATCTTGTTTCTCGAGCGCTCCATCAAACGTATAATGGTCGCCTTTCGTCAAGATGTTGGCGTCGGCATAACGCGCTGCCAAGATATAGTCGGACACGTACGACGGGCCGTAATAGTCGTCCCGGTTCACGAACGCCATCCATTCGAAGCCGTCCAAAATCTCAGATAAGGCGTTATATTGCGTCAAATAACTGAGCATGAACGTCGAGATCGTCTCGGTGTTGTACTCGTTATAGACGTCGATATAGCCGTCGAACTTATCGAGGAACACGACGAGGTGTGTATGCGTGTAGTCTTGCGTTTCATAAATCGATACGACCCGCTCCATCTCCTCTTTCGAGCGGACGATGGCGACCATGGCCACCCGCGCGTGGTCGACACGGTATGGGATACCGATTGCCCCGACGACTTGGGCGAGACGTTGCGTGTACGTATGATACGTCAACACGTGACGCATCCCGCGCATGGCGACGTCCTCATAGAACGCGTCATCGGTCAACAGCTTCTTGAACGTCTCGTCGAGCATGGCGTCACCCTCATCGAGGAAGACATAATCGCCGAGCATCTGTTTGACACCGATGGAGCGCGTGCTGACGACCGGCGTCGCACAGGCGAGGCCTTCGAACACACGACGCGAGAACATCGTCGGTGAGTCGTTGACCGAGTTGACGTTCAGCATGACTTTGAAGCCTTTGTATGCTTTCGCGATCTGGTTATATTTCAAACTGCCGCGAATCGAGTCACGGAACTGTTCCGGGAATTGGAGCTGGTCCGTCTCGCCGCGTTGGTTCATCTCATAGTTGCGGTCATAGATGACGAGGCCGTAACGGTCCGCCGCGGCGAACAAACGGTCCATGTCTTGACGACGTGACTCGTGTCGGTTCGCGTAATACGAGCCCGCGAACGAGGCGTACGGTTCACGTGTCCCCGGTAAACGAATCGGGTTGTGTTCTTTCGGTTGTGCGGCGAACGGGAGTGCGCCGACACGGTCGTGTCCGCAGTCGCGGATGTAATCCTCGACCCGGTTCTCGTCCGTCGTATAGACGTAGTCGAACCGCTTCGCCGTCTCGATGAAACGGTCGTAGTGAATCGGGTCTTCCTTGTTCCAGAATACGGTCGGGATGTTGTTGTGACGGCACCATTCGAGCAGGCCGTCGAGCTCTTCCCACGTGTTCGTACCGTATTTGACGACCTTCTTCTCCCACGCCCCGGCGTTCCCTTTCCACGCCGACTCGACCATCAAGAAGTCCGGTTGCTCATCGGCGAGGACGGCCGGCCAGTTATCCGGTGTGAACGTGATCAAGTCACATTCCGGACGGTACGAAGCCGTCGTGAACTCATCAAAGATGGCCGCGACTTTCAATTCGTGTAGCTCACGCGGTACGGCACGGAAGAGACGGGCCTCGCGCACATCGAGCCATTCCGGGCTCCGTGTGCGGTCGCTGATGATCTCTTCAGTGACGCGAATCCGGTCGATGACCGCTTCCCCGTCGCCGTCGACACGGAGCGCGAAGCGGAGACGACGCGCCTCTTTCTCGAACTCGAAAATCTTCTCCGAGCCGAGTTGGACTTGCTGCATGTTCAAGCGGCCTTCCGTCGAGTACGTGATGATATAGAGGACGACGTTCGTCCCTTCGCCCATCTCGCCGTCGAGCGTGACCCGGTAACGGCTGTTCGATTTGACGTCGAACAAGAAGTCGACCGGCAACAGCTTGAAGCTGTTGTTCGTCTCCGCGTAGGAAATATAGCGGCGGTTGCCTTCCCCTGTCTTCAGTTTGACGACGAGTTGGTCTTGTTTGTGCTTTAGTTTGATCGTGTCCGGTGTCGGTACCGTCCACATCGATGGTTTGAGCGATAAAATCTCTTCACGGCGGACGCTCTTCTCGCGGACCATGCCGAGTTTCAAACCATGTAGTTCACCGTGACCAGACAAGCGGACGAAATAACGGACCGTCGTATGGCTCGGTGTCAGACGGATGATGCCACTCAGTCCGAGCGGGACCTCGATCATTTGATCTTGTCCATCAGCCGTATACGTGACGACGAACAGCGAGGCGTTCGCCGTGCCCGTCACCGTCCCTTTTAAATAGAAACGATAGACGTCATCGTCCATATCCCCGAGCGGGAAGTCGATGGCGCGTTTCGTGTTCACATGCGGGAGGGCCGATTCGCCGACACCGAAGTGGACGTATTGGCCACCGACGCCGTGCAACAACAGTTTGTCATCTTCAAAATCGACGACACGGTTGATGGCCGAAATCAATTCGAGCTGTTTCGGCGTCAAATCGATACGATAGTCGAAATCGCTATCCTGCATGTGATAAGCCATTCCTTCGACGTCCCAGAGCGAGACACCGTTGACGTTCAGTTCGATGACACTATAAGAGCCTTTTCCTTCCGTCTCGACCGTGAAGCGGACTTTCGTCTCGTTCGCGAGCAAGGCGATATCGGTCGGCGTCTGATTGTAAACGAACACGTCACGTGAATGTTTGTTCCGTTGATAGAGCGACACTTTGATGGCAGGTGTGACATCCCCGGCCGCCTTCGCGCGGAACTGGACGTGCATCGTCCGATTCGATTTCGAGAACACTTTTTTGATGTCGATCGTGTCTTCTTTCTCGTCCGGACGATACGTCAAGACGACCGCTTCCGGGCGTGAGATGACGACGTCGGCCCCTTCTAGATGGACCGCATCCGATGCGGTGTACCAATTCGGGACGATCGGTCCCGCTTGACGAGATGTCACGCGGTTGAGCGCCTTGTTGATGATGCGTTTCCCGACGCGACGCGAGCGTTGAACACCGAGATGTGCCGCCCGACGTGCTTTCGTTTGCCAACCCATATGTCTTTCCTCCAAACTGCGGGGTATTCCCCTCGATTTCACTAATAAGGAAGCGACACATCACATGTCGCTCCCGGCTGGTCATTTCCGTTTGACGATTTTGCCGACACGGCTTCGGACGGCACGCGCTGCGAGCAATCCTTTTCCGACTTTCGACTGGGTCAAACTTTGATATTTACGATTAAGTTGGCGATAGCGTTTATCGGCCTTATCGACTTCTTTTGAAATCCATTCCACCGTATAGAGCAGTTCGGCGTAGCGATGCAACAGACGTTGATATTGTTGGCTCGTGATGCGGTATTCACGTTGAAGTCGTTTATTCTCCTCGATTTGTTCAGCGAGCTGCATCTCGAGAAGGTTCTTTTCTTGTTTCAATTGTTCACTCATGTTGTCACCTCAACGGAATACGTCGAAATACAGACGTTTCAATTCATTTTTTTGACCGCTCTCATACAGATCGATGAACTGTTTGAAGCGGGGGCTCTTCGGTTCGAGCGGTTTGAACTGCTCGTAGATGGCATATAACAAATCGGCGTTGCCGAAGAAGTCTTCGTCCCGCGACCGGCGGATGAACTGGAGATACCACAGCTCAAAGAACCGTTCGAAGCGGGTCTCACGATAGACATCGAGCACACCTTCGCGCTCGAACGCCTTCGCCCGGGCCGTCTCACGCAACACACATTTCTCGAAGTAGCGACGGGTGATCGTGTTGACCGTCGATCCCGCCACGGCCGCGTAATAGTCGTGTATCGTCAAGTCGACGAGCGCGACACGTTCGGCCGATAAGAACATCTCTTGGAAGAAGAGCGAATCTTGACCGACCGCCCCGATGACTTGTTTCAAGCCGTTGTCGACGATGAAGTCGCGACGGATGACCATCGCCTGGATGCTTTGCACTTTGAAGTTGTGCTCGAGCAGGTAGGCACGCGGGTCTTCAATCATGCGGATGCCGCCTTTCTCGAGTCCTTCAAGTTCGATCATCGCTTCGCGGTTCGACAGCTTCAACATGCTGCCGACGGCGAGATCGAGTCCCGGTTCGTGCGTCATCAACTGATACAGCTCATGATAACCATCGTTGACCGCCTCGTTGTCCGGGTCAAGGAAAGCGATATATGGAGTCGTCGCCAGCTCGACACCTTTGTTACGAGGGCGTGAGGCACTGCCGCTGCCGCCGTCTGCGAACGAGTACGTGTAGACGTTCGCATGTTCGCGCGCCAAGCGCTCGACGTAACGGCTCGTCTCGTTGTCGGTCGAACCGTCGTCCACGAGCCAAATCTCCATATCGTCAAACATCGTGCTCCGCTTCAAGCTGAAGAAGCACTTGTTGTACAAGTAACGACCGTTGTTATAGACCGGCACGACGACAGATAATTTGTAGTCGCGCGGTGCGTTCGGTTCGAAGACGACCTCGCCTTTGACGAGTTCGAACCGGTCGACGGCATAACCCGGCAACGTCCGGCTCTTGAGCGTCCGTGTTGCGACTTCTTTGAGCGACAGTTGCTCCGCGATGAACACGCAACGATGGACATCGGTCACGTCCGTCACGTAATCGTGTTCCGGACCCGAGACGAGCGTCTCGCCGTCGAAGTAGGCCGCTTTCGTCACGAACGATACGTCCGTATATTTAAAGGCGTTAATCAAGTCTTCTAAATAATACGCTTCATACGTATAAGCCGAGTCGAAGAACGCGACGAACGCCGATTCCTGCAAATCGGTCTCCGTCACGGCATCTGCCATCCGGAAACGGACGTTGGCGTACGTCTGGTCGTCGACCATAGCTTGAAGACGCGACTCGACACCTGAGCCGACGACGAGAACCGGACGGGCCCCGAGTGTTTCCGTCTCAAGTCCGAGCGCGAACAACATCTCTTCGAACCGGTCATGCATCGTATGTCCGGCCATGATCGTACGGACGCCCGCTAATTGCTGGCGGTACTTCTCGTCCTCGGTCTTGAACATGTTCAAAATCTGTTTGGCGTCGAGACGGCCCGTCGCGATGAACACGTTCGGGAAATCGTTGTTGACGGCGATATTATAGTTCGTCAAGACGAGGTTACCGCGTGCCTGCGCATCGTAAATCGCCTGTGCGCTATACGTCGGGCTGTTCTTCACTTCGTTGACGTGAAGGACCCAATCGACGGACTTTTTCAAACGGTCCATGTCCGTCTCACTCGCGACGAGATATTGACGGTACGCTTCGCCGACTTCCTCATTTTTGTCACGGTCTGATTTAATCACGTGGAGACGGTGGTCCGTCTCTAAGACGCCATCCATCAATTTGTCGACGTCTTCCATGAACGCTTTTCGCATTGGGAACTCATTCGTGACGAGCACATCGTTCAAACGAGCGCGTGTCATGCCGATCGGATTGTGACGCAATTGGTTGACGAACGGCTTGATGACGAAGACACGGTCATGTTTGCACAGTTCAGTGTAATCTTGGACCCGCTCTTCATTGGCCGTAAAGACGACGTCACACTTCGCTGCGAGTGATGCGTAACGCGCGTAATGATTCGTGTCGGCCTCGGTATGGAACACGACCGGGATGTCGCGATAGTTGGCTTGCTTAATCAATTTTTCGAGCCATTGGCGCGAGTGTGAGCGCGGTGTCGCCATGTGTTCAAAACTTGTCGCCTCATCACCTGGAAGGATTGGGCTAATCATGAGGAACTCGATGTTCACACCTGCATTGACGAGCTCTAAAAACTCGGTGACCGTCTTGAACGTATGGACGTTACAGACGTGATTCCACATGTCGGCCCGTTCGACCGGTCCGACGAACGCCACATCGATGAGTTTCTTCTTATAATAAGTACTCCCGTTCGATGCTGGATATTCCGGTAAGTCGTTCGGGAAACGCGCGGTCGCCGCATCCCATTCTTGTTTGAGACCGGTGTTATACGTCTCAAGCTTTTGGTCATCCCAATATGGGAGTTGTGCTTTTTTCGTCAACGACGGCAAGTCATTGATGAGAATGACATCGCCTTCATCTAGCGGTTCTTTTTGTGAAATCCGTTCCCGTTCTGCACGTACCCATTTCGCGTGCTCTTGAACGTCGGACAATAATCGTCTTACATCCATTCAATTCGCCTCATTCTTTCATCATGTCGTATCGTAGGTTTCACACCTACACCCTCTGTCATAGTATCAAATATCAGATAGGCAAGCAATTTCAGTCAGATGACAATCGGACGACTTGCCATTCCCCTCTTTTGTAATACCCGACTTTCCTTCCCTATAACAAAAAAACTCCCCTGAATCATCAGGAGAGTTTGACTGCTTATTCGGCTGCTACGTCGACGATGCGACCTTCCACTTTCGGCTCGACCGTGACAAGGCTTGCCACGTGGTCGCGCAAGTTTTCCCAGTCCGAGAGACCGAGGTCTTGGACTCGGCCTTCAGTGTAAGCAACACCGAGCTCCGCGAAACCGTCGCCGCCTTTCGCTGTGAACGCGTTCGTCGCGACTTTATAACGTGTTGAATCTTCTGCTACGAGCACTGGTGCTCCGTCTTTCATGTACTCGATTTTCGTCACGCGTTCGCCTGACGGTTGCGAGCTATCGTACGTCACTTTCAAACCAGCGACGTGAAGGAACCCACCGTTTTCATTCGGAAGCGGTCCGACACTGCGCTCGAACGTTTGGTAAATCTCTGTCCCTGTAAGGTCAGCGATGGCGAGCGTGTTTCCGAATGGAAGCGTCGTGAGCACTTCGCCGATCGTGATCTCACCTTCGTCGATCGCCGCACGGATGCCGCCGCCGTTTTGAATCGCGCCGATGACGTCAGGGCTGAACGTCTTCGCTTTCGCGAGCATGCCGTCTGTGATCAAGTTTCCGAGTGCCGTTTCGTTCTTACGAACGCTCACGCCAGTCGTGTTGTCTGGATCGCTCGTACGTGGGTTCGTGAGCGCTGCTGTTGCTGAAGCACCTGTTGGTTGGTTTTTCAACTCATCGACTTCTTCTTTGAACGGTGCGAGGAGCTGTGTCGCTTTCGCGTCCGCTTCAAGCTTCGTCACATCGATTAAAGCACCCTCATGGGCAACAACTTTTCCGTCTTGGTCGAACGTGACGTCAAGTGTGCCGAGGTATTGACTGTACTGGTACGCTTGGACGATCAACGTCGGGTTGTCCGTATCCGCGTTTCTCACTTCCGGCTTCGCGAGAAGCGAGTGCGAGTGTCCGCCGATGATGACGTCGATGCCTTCGACTTCTTCCGCGAGGATTTGGTCGTTGTCGACTGCTGGGTTGTCATCGTAACCTAAGTGCGTGACGGCGACGATTTGGTTGACGCCAGCTGCTTCGAACGCTGCGACAGCCGCTTTCGCTTCCGCGATGTAGTCTTGGAACTGGGCGTTGCCCGGGCTTGCGATTTCAGACGTCTCTTCTGTCGTGAGACCGAAGAATCCGACTTTGACGCCGTCTACTTCTTTGATGACACCTTCATACAGACGACCGTTATACGGCTTGTCTGTCACCGCGTCGCGGAAGAGCGGGTTCAAGTCTGTGTCTGCTGAGAAGTCGAGGTTCGAGCTGACGAACGGGAAGTTCGCGTAGCGAATGAACTTGGCAAGTTCGGCGTTGCCGTCTTCGTCGCCACCGAGATCGAACTCGTGGTTCCCGAGTGTCATCAAGTCGTACTTCATGTAGTTCATGAGTTTCAAGTCAGCCATTCCTTCAAACTTGTTGAAGTAAAGTGAACCTGAGAATACGTCCCCAGCGTCAATCAAGAGTGCGTTCGGCTTCTCGGCGCGGAGTTGTTTAACCGCTGTTGCGCGTTTTGGCGCCAAGTCGAGTGAAGCGTGCGTGTCGTTCGTGTGCATGAACGATACCGTGTTCCCACCGACCGAATATGGAAGTTCAGCTTCGATTGTGCGGCCATTGCTCGTAAATTTCGCATGAGCCGTGAACGAACCAATTTTTGATGTATCGATGTCGTGAACACGGACGAGACGCTCGACCGTTCCGTTCGCGAAGCGAACATCGAGACGAAGTGCGCTCGGTACGTTCTCCCCTTGTTTGAACGAGAGTGCTTCCGCCGGCTCGATAGCAACCGGATAGTTCAAGACGCGGACACGCTTCTCGACTTTAATCCCCTTGCCGACCACGATCCCTTTCGCCGTTTGGTATGTACCGAGTTTGTTCAACTTCACCGATGACTTGTACCAATGGATGTTGGCACCTTGATATGTCTTATCGAGTGACGCTTCGAGGTCACCTCCGCGGACGAAGTCGGCTTTCAGTTTGACCGTCTTAACTTTTGGTGCCGCGTCAGCTGTCGCTGCCGGAACGATCGATGAAGCGGTGATGGCCGCCACAGCGAGTGAAGCGTACAACTTGTTCGTTTTACGTGTGAGCATTTGATTTTCCCCTTTCAAATGTGGTGAAGCAGAACTAAAACGAATGTTAGCGCTTACAATGTCTGACGGATCATAATCGGCCTTGCTCCCTATTCCGTCTTCAGACCTATCGTTTCAGAGACCACTTTCCTCTCTAAACATATCCAATTCCACTAGTAAATACAATTAATTTTTCGTTAATTCCGTGTATCTTTTCCAAAAAATCCCCCGATTGCAACATCGAGGGATTCCATGGAAATTTAAATACGTTAGGCAAAAAGACCTTATTCGGTTTCAATCAGTTCATGAAGCTGGGTGAACGGACTCGACGCCCCTGCCTTCAAATGGCCGTGCTCGATTTCTTGGAGACGGAGCGCCTCGAGCTGCATCTTCGAGGCCGCGCCCCATTTGTTCGGCCCACAATCACGAAGGGCGACCGTCCGGACCATGAGTTCCGTCGCGTCAGCCGTTGCAGCGAACTCGACCCAAACTTGGTTCGGTCCGCCCCAAGCGGCGATATCTTCGGATAAATAGAGCACACCGTCGACCCAAATCTCATAGCGCATCCGTCCCAAGCCGAGCGACGACCGCTTCTCGAACGGGTTGAGCACGTTCAAATTCAAACGATACGTCTGTCCCGGTTTCGTCGTCAGGATTTGTGAGTACGCCATATGGTCGCCTTTTTGCATCGTGTTCGCCTCGAGGTGGTATGACACGTTCGTCGTCAAGCGCCGGACGGTCAACGGGATCGTCGTCTCGTCCAAACGGCCGCTCGTGATGACCCCATCGAGCGCCATCCACCCTTGGTCGAGCGTTGGATGCATATAGTCACGCATCGTGTCCCGCTTGTTCACACCCCAGAACGCGAGCACCGGCCATTCGTGCCCGATCACTTCATAAAATAGTTTGGCGTATAACCGGTCCCCATAATCAGGTGTCAAGAACAGTTCCAAGATGGCGCGGGCGTTGAATGGGATATACGTCTCAAACGCGACATCGCTCTCGGCGAGTACTTGCTGGTGCCAGACGCCAATCCGATACTCCCAATACAACAAGTCGTACGGGTCGTAACCGTGCAGCGTCTCAGTCGTCAAATTGATCGCGGCCACGTAGGACGTCCAAAGCGAGACAACACGCTCGTCTTCCCGCGACTTCCATGAATAGCAACGAATCGCCCCTTCGACTGTCAACTCGGCCGGCAGCGTCCGGTTCTTCCGATAAAACGCTCGCCCGATTTCAAGGATGTTCGAGCGCAAGTGGCGCGTCGGACGGTCTTTGTACAGTTTCATATATTCGTACGCGTGGGCATGGCCGTGACGTGATGTCACGCTTTGCCGCAACATCGAACGGAATGCCCGCGTCTCCTCGGCTTGTTCGAACGCTCGGTCATCGACTGGGATGACGCGATGGCGAAACTGAAGGTCACGCGCCATCATCGCTGCGACTTCGACATCGACATCGAGCGATTCGACGTGATGACCTGCCGCCACGTTCTGATACGTGAACGTCTCGATGTTCGAGAGGAACGGTTTGAGAAGCGCCAACGATAGACGACTGTCAATCCCGGCCGTGAGCGAGAAAATCATGCGTTCGTCCGACTCGAGTAGTTGATGGAGCTGATTGTCGAACCACGTCCGAAGTGGTTCGATGGCCGCCTCGACCGGCAACGCATCGAGCGGACGCCGTGGATAATAGCGTGTCATCCGGTTCGTCTCGTCCACGAAATGGTTCGGGACGAGAATGCGAATCGACGCATAAATCGTGAAATGACCTGGCAAGTGATAATGGTTATGTTGTCGCAATTCGTCCGAACAGAGCGGGTGCGCCTCAGACTGGACGTCTTCTTGTAACAGTTCGAGATGCGACGCCGCTCGGAGCGGTGCGTCCGTCGTGAAGTAGACACCTCGCATCCCGGTTGCGTCATGATAGAGGCGCACTGACGTGTCGTCACCCCGAATCAACACGTAGCGGCCACCCATGAAGTCGAGCGCCTCATGAAATGCGTCCACGTCTTGCCCGTTCAATCGTTCGAGCACTCCCTGTCGGTCACGCTGTTGCGCTCGGATGTCGAGGATGTCCCCGAAAGCGAGGAGCCAGCGGGCACCGTCTTGAATCAAGTCGACCGGACTGAGCGGGTCATAATAAAAGAAATCGCCGTTCGGCAAAGTGATTGTTTCCCATCCTTCACGTTGTAGCCGTGTAGCGGTCATTAAAAATCCGCGTTGATAAGCTTGCATGCTGTCCCCTCATTCTATAGAAAATTCGTTCTTTGACTCTAAAAAAGACGAGCACCGGTCGTGCCGGCGACTCATCGACTCTGACTGATAATGGTCATCCAAATATTGGAGAAGACGCCAGCCGTCTTGGCATAATCCACAGGATCAGCCATGTTCAGTTGGACGCCGTTCTGATAGACAAACAAATGCGTCACCGTCCCACCCCCGGACGCCCCGATTGTGATGCCCCGCTTCGTGAGCGTCTCATCCGGTTCGGCGATAATGGAGACGACCGAATCGGCCCGATCGCGTCGGACAACGATGTAGCCCCGCGTCGGTTCAATATAGGCTTGGGTAAAGCCAAGCGGTTTATGGCTCCCGTTCGCGTGTATGTATAACCCTTGCGGATCAAGCCGCAACGCCATGCCGCTGAATCTTAATTCACTTCCCGTTACGGACGGAAGCAACACCTCATCGGCCTCGGCTTCTTGTTTTTGTTCGTAAATGATGCCCGCCATGACCAGAAAAACCAGGACAAACGTCCTGATGAAAACTTGAAACTTTTGCCTCTGTTTCCGTTGTGATCGACTCATAATCCCCCTCCAAATTATAAAGTGTTCACCCAAAACTAGTACAATATAATCATACCGCACTTGTTTTAAATTTCCATAATAAATTGGGATTAATATGTATTTATTGCAGTTTCATACATAGTAAAACCGGTAGCGTCAAACGCTACCGGTTTCAAGATGGCGCAGCCCGAAGGCCTTGCTCTATTTAACCCTAAGGGAGGGTCAATGAAGGTCAACGCTAATTACTTAGCGATGTTCACCGAAGTGAACAATGGGTGTTTGTTGTTCTCGAGGTCGAGGACTTCGAACGCAGCGCCTGGTTTGAGCGTGAGCGTTTGAGCTGTCTCGGCCGGAGTCAACACACGGTCAATCGTGATTTGGACTTGGTTCGACTGCGATCCCATGATTTCTGTGACTGTCGCAGATTTCGAGAGATCTTTGTCGCCAACGAGGACTTTGAAGTCTTCGTAGCCATCTTCGATTGAGTACTTCGCGATTGACTCATCGAACGTGAGCGTGATGACCGCGTAGTCGCCCGATACGTTGTTCGACGTGAGGACCGCAGACGTCAAGCCTGGAAGGTCGTTCTCCGCGAACTTCTCGTTCAACGAGACTGTATCCATGACGTTGCCCACTACATCCTTGATGTTTTGGATCACGAACGCATATTTACCAGTCGTTTGAATCGCGCCTTCTTTGAGTGTCAACTTGATGACGTCGCGATCTTCATCCGTGAAGACAGCTTTCTCGGCGATTGCCTTGCCTTCAATCAAGAAGTTGCCCAAGTTGAGTGACGATGGGTCGAGCTTCTCGCTGAACTTGAGGTAAAGCGTGCTGTTGTCCTTCTCTTGGAAGTAGTAGCCATCGAACGTTGGCTTCTCTTTCTCGATTGGACTTGAGACGATTGAGAACTTGATTGATTGCTCAAGGCTCTCGTTGCCGACGACATCCTTCACGAGGTTAGCCGGAAGTTTGACCGAGTAGTTTCCAAGCTCAAGATCCGAGATTGGCGTCTTGATTTGGTTCTTCGAGTAGTACGAAGCGTCAGTCCATGCCGCCACTTTCTTCTCGACACCGTTCGGCGTGATGTACGAACCGTACATCTTACCGTCGCTGTAAGCACCATGCTTGAGTTCTTCAGAGAACGTGAGGACGAGGTGATTCTTGCCGTCGATGACTTCCACTTTCGCGTCTGTCACAGTCGGAGCCATCTCATCGTTCGTGAAGTTAACCAATTTCGTTGACGCAGCGCCGTAGTTGCCAGCGAGGTCGCGGAAGTGAGAAACTTTCACGTCGATTTGACCGATGAACGAGTGGTCGCGGACAGTAAGGACTTTGCCTGACTCATCGAGCCATGCGTTGTCATCAAGGTCAGCTTCGATTTCGCCGTTTGTGAGCGTGATTTTCGCAACGTGGTTGTAACGGTCCACGTAGACAGCCTCAGAGAATGTGACTGTGAGGTAGCCTGGTTTCGACGAAGACATGCCGACGACTGAAGGGTTGACCGCGTCGATGACTTTCTTCTGAACGATCTTCGTCACTGGGTTTGGCGAGATGAAGTTGCCAGCGAAGTCACGGAGACCGACGAGCGTCAACTTGTAGTCTTTGCCTGCGACGAATTGCGCGTCTGACAAGTCAAGGATGAACGATTTGCCGTCCCATGAGAGTTTGTCGACGTCTACTTTGTAGCCAGCGCCAGAAGCATCTTTCAATTCGAGTTTCTTCTCGAGCTCATCTTCCGAGTCAACGTTGACCGGCTCAGAGAACGTGAACTTCACGCGGTTGTTTTCAAGGTACTCAGGGTCGTTGAGGACCGGGCGTACGTTGTCTTCGAACGTGTAGATTTCTTTGAACGGTACGAGCGCTTTACCGTCGAGTCCTTCAATCTTCGAGCTAGCAAGCACAGCGTAGCGGCCATCGAATGTCTTCTCGGCGCGAACGACGAGTGTTTTGCCGTCTTTCGAGAGCGTGCCGCGAAGTCCTTTGAGGCGTTGCGCGTCTGGAATGTGATCGATTTCGACCGTTCCATCTTTGAGCATGCCGTTATAAAGGAGTGTGCTCGCGTCTACTGGTTTCGAGAAGTTGATTTCAAGTTCCTTCGCATTGAGCAACTTGACGCTCGATACCATCGGAGCTGATTCGACAACTTTATACTTGAACGATTTTGAGACCGTTCCGTACGCTTTGTTCGTGTACGTGAATGTAGCCATGAACTCGCCGACTTTCGATGTGTCGATACCAGACCATGAACCCGGTTTCATATAGACGCGATCTGCGAACTTGACCGGCTGTGTGCGGATTCCTGAAACGGCTTCCCCTTTTTCGAAGACGAGCATTTCTTTCGGTCCGACCACTTCTTGGGCATAGTTCAAGACGCGAATGCGTTTCTCGACTTTAATCCCTTTTCCTTTGACGAAACCAACCGCCGTTTGGAAGACTCCCAATTTGTTCATGTTGACTGAAGACTTGTACCAGTGGATCTCTGATCCGTGATACTTCTTGTCAAGCGCTGCATCCAAATTGCCTTGGCGTACATAATCTGAACCTAGCTTGACGACGGGCATTGCTGCTGAAGCCGACATTGCTGGTGCGACTGCTGCCGCTGTCACTGCAAACGCTGCCGCTGCTGTGACAAATTGTTTTTTGTTTGCCATCTTGTTTAAATCCTCCCTTTGGTAAAATGCGATTTCTGCGTCTTCGACTTTCTCGGTCCTCTCGATCACTCCTCAGACACCCTTACTGCCCGAGTTATGTATCGCATCGATAGGACTCGAGTCATACAAAAACAGGTATCCAAAACCATACATTGACTTTTAGCCTATGCATCGTCCCAGATTGCTTACATCCATAATATACATAACGTTTCCAATTGAAACAAGCGACTTTTTAGCGAAAAAGGGAAATGATAATGCATTTTCATGATTTTATTTAGAATAAATATTCTGCGTTCGATTAATTACCAGTGTAACAAAATCGCATTAAATCAACAAAGTAAGCGCTACCAACATTTGAACTTATGATCAGACTTCTGTCATCAGGTTAGATTTTTATGAATCGGATGATTAAAATATAATTACCAATTATTTTTTGGATTTTACAATAGAAGATAAATATTAACCATTAAATACCATATAATTATGTAAATAACGTTTTCTAATAAACCATTTCGTTACCAGTTATCTCTTTATTGGATTCTTAAATAAATGATTACGCTTTTCGAATAGGACTTTTGAAGGTGAGTCCAATGGACGATACACAAAAAAATGACGGGCTTTTCGCAGAAATGTTTGATTTTATCCAGTAAATGGATATTGAATTACGGGGATTGTTGTTGCACACAACACCGACGCTCCTTATTTTTGAGAACAAAAAAAATCGCCCTTCTCCTATGAAGGGCGATTAAAACTGATGGGGATTAATAACCGACGAAACTGAGTGATTCCATGAATGCACGTTTCTCCGCAGCATAGAGTGGCCATTCGATGACGTCCTCACTGCCTTCCACCGTCACGACGATTCGGTTCTCGGGACGAACATTCGCTTTCACGAATTGGACGAGCTTCGCATCCGGTTTGAACTCAACGTATTCCGCGACCGTTCCATCCTCGTATTCAATGTACTCGATGTCGTCTTGATCAAGGTTCACTTTATACGACTTGCTGCCGACTTTCAGGCGGAGCGTGTCCATTTCAAGGAAACCATCTTCCGATTCGATGTTGAGGAAGAACTGCATGCTCGCTTTCGACGGTGAACCGTAGAAGACCGGCGCGAACGTCTCCGCATAACGGAACTCCCCATAGCTATCGAGCACTTCACGGTGGACCGTCACCGGACCTGGGAAACGATAGAACTTGTTATAGAGCGCATGTTGGACGCCGAGTTTGAGCGTGCCGCCTTTATTGCCAGCGCCGTCAATCGCATACAACGAGATCGCTTGCCCTCGTTTTTGTTTTGGGATTTTAATCGCGAATTTTCCAGTCGACATGACCGGCGCTTTGTAAAGTTTCGTTCCGATTTGGGCATAGACTGTCGCATACGCCTCGGCCGTCCCTGTGATCGATGTCGATGTCGTCGTCACGCTCTGCGCGACACGCGGGCGTGCTGGAGCCACACCGTCTTTAATGACTTTCGTCGAACGCGTGACGCTTGTCGCGCCTTTCGCGTCGACCGTTGTCGCACGGATGACCGTTCCGATTGGAAGGGCGACCGTCGCACGGCGATAGACGCCTTTCGCGTCATAGCGCGCCGTGTACGAAGCTGCACCGACTTGGAGTGTCACTTTCGCGCCAGGCGTTCCTGTCACGACGATTTGACGAGCCGAGTTATTGACCGTTCCGATTTTCGGCGTCGCCGGACGTGCGGCCGGATCGACGGCGACAACGACTTCCGTCGTCTCACTGACGTTGCCCGCGGCATCACGCAAGCTGACCGAGATCCGTTTGCCGACCGATTGCGGGCTCATGTTGAATTGAGCCGTCCCCGCTTCCGTGACGACACGCGTGTACACTTTGCTGTTGATGCCGATCAATGCTGTCGTGCCAGCCTCTCCTTCAATTACAAGTGACTTCGACGTATGGAGTGGCGTCGAGACGACAGGTGCGAGCGGTGCTGTGACGTCGACCGTCTCGACGACTGGTGGTTCTTCTGTTGATCCTTCTGCTTGCGCTTGGAGCGGCAAGAGTGGCGAGACGATGAGTGAACCGGCTAAGAACAATTTCAAATACGATGAATGATTCATGACTTTCCTCCATTATGTAGGTTTTACAGTTAATTGGTCGAATACCAAATTCTATTGTAATAATTCGACTTCATACAATGACGGATTTTTAATAAATCAGGTAAATGATTTCACAAAAAAACTGCTTTAGTTTCCCAAAGCAGTTCACGGTTCTCACACCTCATGAATCATTGTTGACTGGCCGCCTTGCCAGAGCCACGTGTCTTCTTGTTTCACATAGACGTGCAACACCCAGAACCGGCCTTCGTAAGCGTTCGTTCCGAGAATGAAACGCTCCTCGAGCAACAGTTGCACGAGTGCGATCTCGCCAGCCACCGTCTCGTCGAACGTGACGGTCTCCTGCGTAATCCACTGGACAGACGCCGGGTCGACGAACTGGTCTAAAAATGTTTCTTTATCGAACTGACGTCCGCTCGAGTCGACGTAACGAAACTCGTCATGCATGATGCCTCGCATCGCGTCCAGGTCGCCCTTGACTTGAAGCGCGGCCCGTTCGTCAGAAAGTTGTTTTAAGTTGATGGTTTCCATTGATGTACCTACCTTTCGCGTCCATCATAACATAAATTGATTTATTCGAACGTCACGACGAAATCTTCCGTCATACGAATCGTCGCCTGCTCCCCGTTGACCGGTTCGCCGTTAATAAACAACTTCCCGTCAGATACATTGGAAGAAACCATGACCTCATCTCCATCATAATATGTCCCGACGAACCCTCGATTGACTTCAACTGAGTTTATCGTGATATTTTCACTTTCGACTCGCAAGCTACGGTCAGCCCCGAGTTCGAACCGTTGTCGCAGTTGCTCACGGACGACGTCAGGTCTACGCTCCGCAAACTGCCGCATTTTATCGACCCGTCCTTCCCACGACTGCATCGAGGGGATGTGTTGCCAACGTTCAATCGTGCGTGGCATCTCCGGTTCGATGCGTGCAGCCATTTCATCCAATGTTCCCTCCATGTTCATGGTCGTAAACGCCCCATTCAACAAGTCGTTGAACAAACGAATGAACCGCTGCTCTCCCTCCTCGCTCGCAATCAGCGATCGGAACAAGGCGTGCTCGTCTCCCGGTCCCGTCAAGTAAGCCAACATGTCATACGATACGCTCTCGTCAATCGGGAAGCGTTGGGCGAACCCTTGGTCCAAATCGAAGACGATCCAGCGCCAACGGCCATCGTGTCCACGCGGTACATCCTCCGTGTAATCAACCGACTTGCGCCAGACGGCGTAATTGTTGAACATACTGTCCAAGTTCCCATAAAACGCCTGGTACGCCGCGTACTCTAAAAAGTTATCGACATCCATCCGCTGTTCTAGTTCGGCGAACGCCGCTGCGTCGTTCAAGTCATTCGTTTCAGCGAAGCGGACCATCTCCCGATAATGAATCAAATCACTCTCTTGCCCCGTCTCGATGACCATCCCGTCCGGATGATCTGGTTCAGCCTCTAAGATGGCAAGTTCGGTCTCATCGATATCATATTTAATTTCAAAATACTCGGCCGAGTAGAGCTCGCGAATGTTATGCATCCCCCAGTACTCGCCGTTCATGAGCACGACGGCCGGTTGATAGTCTTGGAAGTCGAGCGGACGGTCCGCCAACAGCTCCTGCATATAGGCGTCCCGGAGCATCGCACCTTGCCAATCATTGCCGGCGTTGCGCAGCAGAAGCCGATTGAACTCGACTTGCTCGCTGTCCGGGAAGAACGTGTGATAGAAGCGGCTCTGTCCGTACTCGCTGCGCGCATAGAGCCGTAAGCTCTTTTGGGCCAATCCACGAGAGAAACCACCATGGATGCGAATCCCGATATCTTGGCTGAACACGTGCTCGCCTTGTTCGAAGTAATCGAGATGGGCCGGTCGTTCCCACATTTGTCCGGTTTCGAAAAAGTTGCCTTGCCCGATTTGGAGCGGGCCGTCAGGTACATCACCTGGCGTATAAATCCCGATGCTCGGGTCGAACAGATTGTTGGCATCGGTCGAGAGTGAGACGACGGGTAGATTCGAGGCGAAGACGCCGTCATCTAATAAGTAAGTCCGCGTCGCAAGTTCACTCGTGGCACCATCTTGAACCGCAATCGCCCGAACGATGATGGCCCGTTCCACGTCTGACCGCTCAAACGTCGGCGCAGACAAATTCGTCGCCGTACGATTGTTCGACAACACAGGTAACGCGCTCGTCAGCGTCGCGTCTAAAGCGATTGGTCCGGTGTACGGAGCTGACGTTTCCGTCGGTGCGCTCCCATCGACGGTATAGAAGATAGACGCACCCGGGGCGGCGTCGAGCGTGAGCTCGGTCCCCGATGAAATGACCCCGCTCGGTTCCGAGAAGGCCGGACGATCCGGCAACCGTTCAAAGTCGCGGTCCGCCACTTGTTCCGCGAGCGACGACAGAGCGGCGTAATCCTGGGTCGCATTGCCTGTCACGTATAACCGCTCGGTAATGTTTAGTTCCGCTAGCGGCGCGAACGTGTCGATTCGGTTGTCACGCGCGTTGACGTCAATCAGCTGCGTCAATGAAGCGAGCGGTTCGACCGATCGGACCGCATTGCCTCGAATATTCAAATGAGTGACGTTCGGTGTGCGTGTCGTGAGCTCATCAAGCGACTCGATGTCGTTGTCGCGCAGGTTGAGTGTCGTCAACGTCTCGGATTCCGGTAAGAACGATAAATCGGTCAAATCGTTCCCTTCGACATCGAGTGTCACGAGCGGTGCGGCAAGGGCCGGGACGTCTGTCAATTGATTGAAGCTAAGGTCGAGCGACTCTAGATATTGTAGATTCGACAAGACGGATACATCCGTCAAGGCGTTATTCGATAAGTTCAAAACTTCGAGCGATTGAAAATGTTCGAGCCCCGTCAAATCGGTCAATCCATAACCCGATAAGTCGAGCTCGGTGATGCCTCGGACTTCATTTTGATTGAACGACCCAATCGGAATGTTGAGTTCTTCCGCGAGCGCTTGTTCAAATTCCGCCCCCGGTGTCGCCCGCTCTTGCGAGATATAGTAGAACCCGCCCCAACTGACAGCGAGCAAAGCGGCCAATGCGCCGACTTTCAATCCTTTCATTCGTTCTTGCCTCCCACCCAAAACGTTTCCTGTGTTCGTTTGCACACGTTGTACTGAAACAGTATACTTGTAGCATATCACACCTTAACAAATATTTAACAATCCCCCTGAAAGCGGTGAAAGGAGCGGTTCGGTGGCTCAAGAAATCTTCAAGCGTTATGAAATCAAGTACTTGATTCCGTTCTCGACATATCTCGAGCTGCGCGAATTAATCATGCCGTACATGCATTACGATACGTATGGGAATCCGGAAGGCAAATATAATATCGTCAGCCTCTATTTTGATTCGGAGGAGAAATCGATTTACTATGAGACGCGCAACAAATTGCCGTTCCGACAAAAGCTGCGTCTTCGTGTCTATGACCAGGCCGATATGAACAGTCAATCGTTCATCGAGGTCAAACAGAAGTTCAAAAATGTCGTCAATAAACGGCGGACCATTTTACCGCTCCACGAGGCGTACGACATCTTGAGCAATCACGACCGCTCCATCGACACGATTAACGCCTCAAACCCACAAATTTTAAAAGAAGCGCTACATTTCCAACAATCGTACGCCCTCAAACCGCACACGGTCGTCAGTTATGACCGCCAAGCGTTCTCAGGTACGTTCGAGAAGGACTTGCGCGTCACGTTTGACTATAACCTCATGTGCCGCAACGACGACTTGCGCATCGAGAACGGACCCGAGGGCCATCACTTCATCGATCCGGGCCTCGTCGTGCTCGAAGTGAAAGTGTCCGAGGTCGTCCCGTTCTGGCTCGCCCGAATCTTATCCGATCTCGAGTGCAACAAACAGAGCGTCTCGAAATTCTGTACGAGCGTCGAACTGTTAGAACAAGAAAACTTAGACAAAGGTAGGATTCTCATATGACCGATTTTTTTAATGAGGTGAGCCAGCTCGCCGACGTCACCTCACGCTTGACCGTGCTCGAAGCAGGTGCAGCCATCTTCCTCAGCTTCATCCTGACGTTATGTATCGCCTATCTGTATAAGAAGACGCATACCGGCGCCCGCTATTCCCAATCGTTCGTCCAGACGATTATCATCATGGGCGTCACCGTCTCCGTCGTCATGATCGTCATCGGCAATAACGTCGCCGTCGCGTTCGGTCTCGTCGGGGCCTTCTCGATCATCCGCTTCCGCAGCGCGATGAGCGACCCGAAAGACATCGCCTTCATCTTCTTCGGGATGGCGGCCGGCATTTCATGTGGGCTCGGCTTCTACATACTCGCCATCCTGTTCACAATCTCATTGTCCGTCATCATCCTCGTCCTCTACATGTTCGACTTCGGTCGCGGCGGTTCGGACAAGAAGCGCCTATCGATTACTGTCCCGGAGAACTTGCACGATGAGACGGCCTTTGACGGCGTGCTCGCGGCCCATTATAAATATTATGCGCTCCGTTCGGTCGAGACGACGAATCTCGGGACGATGATTCAACTCGTTTATATCGTCCAAAACAAGGACGGCGTCCGAGACAAGCAAGTCATCGACGAACTGCGGAAGATGAATGGGAACTTGAAAGTGTCTGTCAATTATTTGAATACCGAGATATACTAATTGGTAGAAATTACTTTCTACTAAAGGAATGATCGTATGTTTTTCATCGACCCGTTCATCTGGCAATTCGTCATCGTCCCAATCCTCACCATTGGGACAGGTGTCCTCATCGCGATCCGATTCGAGAAGGCGTATATCGCTTTGCTTGTGACGCTGTTGTTCAATGTCGGCATCGAACTCGCGATGGGCTTCTTGTATGATCCGTATGAAGTGATGCTGACGGCTTACAACTTTTGGTTCCCAGCTTTCTCGTTCGTCATCGCCTATACGTTCATCGGCAAGCGCCAGACCGAACGTCAAATGGAAAAACGCAATTGACCCACGCTCGCGCGTGGGTTTTTCCGTCCTCCGATTCACAGTTCGTATCTTGACATTCTGACTTCATCCCGTTAAAGTAACGATAACATTCATACGAACTCGCGATGAGAAAGAAGAGTAGCGTGAAGATTCGTCTCCAGAAAGCCGGTGGTCGATGCGAACCGGTGACGTGTCTCACGTGAATGGGCTTTTGAGCGTTCAGACCGATACGTAGGCTCTGACGGGTCCTCCCGTTACCGAGGATAGCGAATGATGGTTCGCGATGAGTGGGGGGAACTCCCCCAACGAAGGTGGCACCACGGGTCCCCCGTCCTTCATGTCTTTTTTAGACATGTCGGGCGGGGGATTTTTTTATTTGAAGGAGGAGATGGATATGAAACAACTCATCATCAATGGCGACGAACTGACACCGGTGGCCATTTTTCATCGCTTAACAGGCGAACGGAAAGTGTTGCTCGAGAGTCGCGCCGAAGGCAAGCACGGCCGCTACTCGATTATCGCCTCCAATCCGGTCGAGACGATTCGCGCCAACGGCAACGAAGTGACCGACGCGTCCGGTACGATGCACACCAATGACCCGCTCGCCTTGTTATCGAAACTCGTTTCACGAGACACACCGGACGCCCCCTATCCGTTCATCGGCGGTGCCGTCGGCTATATCGGTTATGACATGCAGCGGGTTTACGAGCCGATTCCGAACACCCCGAGCGAGACACGCGACTTGCCGGACGCTTTGTTCCAACGTTATGAGACGGTCGTCCTCTATGACCACATCGAAGAACAGGTCATTTTAATCGACACAGGAGAAACCGGACAGACGGCACGGCTCGAAAAGCTGAAAGCTGAACTCGAGACGGCGATGACACACGAACTGGCACCGGTCGTCCGAACGAGCGAACGGGTGTTGACGAGCAAGAATGAATTTGTCGAACGCGTCTTACAGGCGAAAGAAGCCATCCTCGCCGGAGAGGTGTTCCAACTCGTTTTGTCTCAACGCATCGATGCGACGTTCACCGGCGACCCGTTCCACTTCTATCGGACGCTCCGGAAACAGAACCCGAGTCCGTACTTATTCTATATCGACCTAGGCGAGGCAATCGTCCTCGGGGCGTCCCCGGAGAGTCTCGTCCGCGTCGAGGGCAATCGCGTCTCGACGAATCCGATCGCCGGCACCCGCCCCCGTGGCAAGACAATCGAAGAGGATGTGCGTCACGCCGCTGACCTCGTGAAAGACGAGAAAGAACTCGCCGAGCACCGGATGCTGCTCGATCTCGGCCGCAACGACATCGGCCGGGTCGCCAAAGTCGGCTCGGTCACGATTCCGAAACAGATGGAAGTCGAGCGCTTCAAAAACGTCATGCATCTCGTCTCCGAGGTCGAGGGCGAACTGCGTGACGACTTGAATCCGATTGATGCGTTACGTGCCTGTCTCCCGGCCGGTACCGTATCCGGCGCCCCGAAGATTCGGGCGATGCAGCTGATTGACGAATTGGAGACGGTGAAACGCGAAGTATATGCCGGGGCCGTCGGGTATCTCGACGTTCGGGGCGGCTATGATTTCGCTCTCGCCATCCGGACGATGGTCGTTCAAGGAGATACGGCCTACGTCCAAGCGGGCGCCGGTATCGTCTACGACTCGGACCCGGTATCAGAATATGAAGAGACGTTGCATAAAGCCAAATCTCTTTTGGAGGTGTTCGCATGATTCTACTCATCGATAACTACGACTCGTTCACGTACAACGTGTATCAAGATGTCGCCCGGTTCAGCGACGTCTTGGTCGTCCGCAATGATGAACTTACAATCGACGCAATCCGCGCCCTTAATCCGGCTGGCATCATCATCTCTCCGGGTCCAGGTGGCCCACTGGATGCCGGTGTCTCGCTCGACGTCGTCCGCTCTTTGTCTGGCACCATCCCCATCCTCGGCGTCTGTCTCGGTCATCAAGTCATCGCCGAGGCGTTCGGCGGGACGGTCGGACGGGCCGAGCAGGTCATGCATGGGAAGACGTCCTTGATCGAGACGACACCGGGCGTCTTGTTCGACGGGAGTCCGAGCGAGGTCATGCGCTATCATTCGCTCGTCGTCTTGGAGACGAATCTCGTCGTGACCGCTCGCACGCACGACGATGTCATCATGGCGCTCGAGCATCCGACACACCCGACATACGGCGTCCAGTTCCACCCCGAGTCGATTGGAACGCCGAACGGACGCGACGTGTTCGAGCGTTTCGTCGACTTGTGCCATGCAAAAAGACCGAGGAACGTGTCCTCGGTCTGAGTGTCAGGCTTTCAAAAAATCTTCAAATTGAAAGTCATGCTTGTCGAGCATGATTTGATCTGGCGTGACACCGCTTTGACGCAACGCAGCAATCGTCGCATGCAAGAAATCATCGCTGCCGACCACATAAAACAACCCATCTTTGTCTGCAGCGAGCGTCTCGACACGCTGATAATAATCCGGACGACTGTCGACGAACTCGGCCGTGAAGGCGGCTGTTGATGCGAACACATCGCTGAACAGATAATCCTGTGAGGAATCGACGTTCAACGAATGAAGGTGCGGCACGCCTTCCCCATTCGCCAAATACGCGAGCACGAGCGGACGGAACGTCGCAATGCCGACACCCGACGACAACAGATAGACGTTCTTCCCCTCCCGTTTCAACGGAACGTTCGAATGCGTCTTGAAGATGGCGACCTTGTCCCCGATGTTCATGTCACGCAAGATTGATTTAAACGTCGAACATTCCGGTTTGACCCGGGTCGTGATACCGATTGCGCCTTCATGCGGCAACGTCGAAATCGACATATGGCGAATCAACGTCCGGTTCGGTCGATCTTCCTTGTTAAATCCCTCGAGCGCGAAGTGTGTGTGCGCCCCTTCTTCCCATGTGAAGCCAGCCGGCAGTTCAAGTTTGAACGTGTAGGTGTCTTTTGATTCCTGCACGACTTGTTGAATCGGTGTCCAGTAAATCTGCATCGAATCCCGTCCTTTCTTTAATAGACTGCGATTGGCCCATATGGCCCTTGAATAATCTCCAGTTTCGTCTCGAAAATGTCAGATAGGATGTCTGCATCCATAATCTCCTCGACCGTACCGAAGGCGGCGATGTTCCCGTCTTTCATCGCACAGATGCGGTCCGAATATTTCGCTGCAAAGTTGATGTCATGGAGCACCGTGACGATTGTCCTTCCGAACTCGTCAGCGACGTGGCGCAAGTACTCCATCATCTGGACCGATCGAGCGATATCGAGGTTATTGAGGGGTTCATCGAGGAGCACGTATTCCGTCTCCTGACAGAGCACCATCGCGACGTACGCCCGTTGGCGCTGTCCGCCCGACAATTCATCGAGATAGCGATGCTCGAGCGACGTCAAATCGAGGAAGTCGATATATTTCGAGATAATCCGTTCATCCTCTTGCGTCAACCGCCCTTTTGAGTACGGGAAGCGTCCGAAGCCCGCGAGCTGACGGACGGTGAGACGCGTCACGAAATGGTTCTCTTGCCGTAAGATCGTGACGATTTTCGCCAAGTCTTTCGATTTCGCGCTCGACACGTCCAGGCCGGCGACATGGATTTGACCTTCATCCAAGTCGAGCAAACGGCCGATCATCATGAGCGTCGTCGATTTCCCTGCCCCGTTCGGTCCGATCAACGACGTGAATCCAGCTTTCGGGATGTCGAGATTGATCGGTCCGATTTGGACGTCATCCGTATATGTTTTTTGTACTTGTTCAAGTTGAATCATAATGACCTCTTCCGTAAAATCACCGCTAAGAAAATCACGCCGCCGAACAGTTCGATGATGACGGACACGACACTCGGTGTATTGAGAATGTGATACATAAAGAAGTACGCGCTCGTCAGAACGAAGAACCCAAGCGCGAACACCAGCGGAAACACGTACTTATGATCGTACGTCGCTGCCACTTGATAGCTGAGCGTCGCCACCAAGAATCCGAAGAACGTCAACGGTCCAATCAGCGCCGTCGATACCGACATAAGGAGCGAGATTAAGACGAGCGTAAAGATGACGCTCCGGCGATGGTTCACCCCGAACGATGTCGCCACGTCTTTCCCGAGTGCGACGACGTTCAAGCGATTGGAGAAGCTATACAACAACGTCCCGACGACAATCACAATCGGGATAACAATCGGGAAGTAGGCGGCATCGGCATGCATCACCGAACCGAACAGGCGAGCCTGCAGGACGTCGAACTCGGACGGCGCGAGCATGCGGCGCATGAACGAGGACACCGAGTTCATGCCGGTCCCGATGATAATGCCGATGAGAAGCATGAGTTGCAGATTGCCATATTTCCCCGACAAGAGCCAGCCATACAAGAGCAGACTCATGAGCACCATGAGGCCCACCTGGGTCAAAAAGGCACCGGTTCCCGAAAAACCGATTAACGCCCCTGCACCGAAGAAGAAAATCATGCTCGTCTGAATCGTCGAGTAGAGTGCGTCGAACCCGAGTAACGATGGCGTAATGATCCGGTTGTTCGTCACCGAATGAAACGCGACCGTCGCCATGCTTTGACAGAGCGCAGCAATCGCCATCGTGATGACGGCGACGACCCGACGTTCGACGACCGGGACGAACGACGGTGAGTCGAACGGGACCGGATTGTTGTAGACGAGCAACCCGAACGCACAGAGCAATCCGCCGATGATGAAGAAGGCAAGGAATAGCCAGTAGCGGTGCTGTTCTCGTTTCGAACGGAACGCCGTCGCACACCGTTCTTCTGTATGCACGGATCGACCATCGACATCATACGCTTCCCGCGGCTTCGTCTTATTTTCAATAAGTGTGCTCATCGTACCCCTCCCGTCTTCCGTTGTCTCATGAGAATCGCGATGAACACGATCGATCCGACCGTCCCGAGAATGAGTGATACCGGCAATTCGAACGGCATGATGATCGTCCGCGAAATCAAGTCGCTGACGAGGACCGTTCCCATCCCGATGACGCACACCCACGGCAAGTTGCTGCGCAGGTCATCCCCGCGAAACATCGAGACGATGTTCGGAACAATGAGCCCGAGAAACGGTAGATTGCCGATAACCGTCGCCACGACCCCGACCGCGAGTGCAATCAGTCCCGTCGCAATCAAGATGAGGCGGTTGTAGTTGACGCCGAGGCTCGTCGCGATGTCTTCTCCGAGTCCAGCGAGCGTTAAGCGATTCGCGAGGATGAAGATAAAGAACGTGACGAGGATGATGAGCCACAAGTATTCATAACGTCCGACCTGCACCGATGCGAACGACCCGACGAACCAACCTTCAATCGTCTGGCTGGCTTGAAAGAATAGACCGAGAAACGTTGACACGGCCGAGACGACCGCCCCGAGCATGAGTCCGATAATCGGGACAATCAACGACGAGCGAAGTTTGACCGAGCGCAGAAACCAGAAGAAGACCATCGTTCCGATGAACGAAAAGACGATCGCCCCCGTCATCCGCATCATGAGCGTCGGAGCCGGGACGAGCAGATAGACAGCGAGCAGGCCGAGCCCTGCCCATTCGAGTGTACCTGTCGTCGTCGGTTCGACGAGACGGTTTTGCGTAATCAGTTGCATGACCAGTCCCGACATCGCCATGGCGGCACCGGTCAACATGATTGCAATCGTACGCGGGACGCGGGTGATCCAAAACATGTCCGACCCACCTTCTTGACGAATGTCATAGACGCCGGTCACGAGCGAAAGGCCCGCCAATATGAACACCACAAGCATTGCTACGATAAAGGACTTCGTCCATATGTTAGAAAAGGAGGGCTGAGACAATGTCTCAACCCTTGCTGTCATTGGTTTTTGCACAACGTGACTCCCTTATTTCGAAAGCGCGGCTGCGATGTCGTTGAAGAGTTCAGAATAAGTTTGAATCGACTCGTTGATGTACGTATCGTTCGGCGCATACACGATTTTTTCGTCTGTCACGGCTTTCGTTTTTTGGAGTGCCGGTGCGTTATCAATCACGTCCGCTGCAGGTACAGCATCTTCCATGCTTGAAATGGCCGCATCACGGTCGAGGACGAGCAACCAGTCCGGGTCACTCTCAGCAATCGCTTCAACCGAAACCTCATCCCCTTGGTGGTCACCTGTCGTTTTCGCTACTTCGAGGGCAGGTGTCCAGTCAAAGATGTCATACATCGGTCCGAAGACACGACCTGTGTTCGGCGCCGAGAAGCCGATATCGCCACCTGAAACAATGACTGACATCACTTTATCTTCACCGTTGTATGCTGTTTTCACACTGTCGATCGATGCTTCGAAGCTCGCGATGAGTTCATCTGCTTCCGATTCTTTTTCAAAGATTTGGCCGAGTGAACGTGTCGTCGTCTCAAAGCCTTCGACCAAGATTTCTCCTGGCGTGCCCGCATCTTCGGGAAGTTCGATGTCCAAGTTGATGACGGCCGCTTCTGGGACCAATTTTTTAATGTCTTCGTAGTAGTCGGCGAATCGTTGTCCGACGATGACGACATCCGGATCCACACCGGCGATCGCTTCTAAGTTCGGCTCATTGTGCATCCCAACGTCTACGATGTCTTTATCGTTTTTATAAGGCAAGTCCGCTGGAATCAATCCAATTGGCGCCGCGACTAAGTCGATGCCCCAATCCGAGAGCGTCTCGAACGTTCGGTTGTCGAGCGCGACGACCTTCTCCGGATTGACCGGTACGTCGATTGTTCCATGTGCGTCTGTGATTTCAACTGTCTTCGGTGCCGTCTCGGCTTCCGCACTTCCTGCGTCTTTCGTTTCGTCCGTGCTACCGCATGCGGCTAGCGTGAAGACGAGTGATGTGAGCATGACTGCTGCTTTCCATTTCCCCATTCTTTCCATCTCCCTATGTATCTGTTTTTGAATGACGACCTTCTCAGTGAGTCCGCGACTAGTCCACGTTTCTGCTCTATGTAAGGAATACTGATGCTTTCTCACTGATAATGATTATCATTGTCGTTTTCATTGAGAAGCATAACAAACAAAAATAGGTTGTGCAATGCCAAATTTTCAAATTGGAAATGGAAATATTATTCTTTCTATCTAATGCCGATAAAAAAAGAAAGCGGAACGCCTGTCCACTTTCTAAGCAAATAGAGTTCATTCGGTCACTCTCATTTGTCCGATTACGCTTCCGAAATCCCGTTAGCGAGCACCAACAAAAAAATCCAAATCGATAGCGGCACAATCAATCCAAGATTCCCGACGAGACTGAACACACGCACCGTCTTGTCTTTTGAGAACAGGCCCCAAATCAATGTGGCAATCAGGGCGACATCTAGAACAATGTAGACCCATATGGCCGTCATCAAGTTCAAATCCGGGAAAAAGCGGCCGTTCACAGTGAACAGCGCTACGATTGTCAAAATAGAAAGTCCAAACGTCACGTAAAGCGGTGCATAACGTCGTTGAATCATATAATCACCCCACTCTTCTGTTGGACCATCTGTCGACATCGAAGGATGCACGTCTCGACGTAGCCATCGAACTGGTGTGGCAAAAACATCGTATACGTCCCTTCCTCTTTCGCCTTCGCATCTTGCTTGATTTTGAGGATGAGTGCCAGCAGCTCGCCTTGTGCGGCATTGGTTAACACGTCGAAATCGAAGGCGTCCAATCGCTGCACTAAACGAGCGTTATATGAATCAAAATCGGTATAATACATCGCCTGCTTTTCTGGGTCTTTCGTAATGACTTGCTTGAGCCAGGCTTTATAAAACCCCTGCAACCAAATCTCGTCCGCGACGAGATGGCAATAATAGCCGAGGTGGAACGATTGATTCTCGTCCGCACTGTCCACCCAATATTGATTAAGATCGAGCCGTCTTGTCATATCCTCATGCCGTCCCGCGTAATAGTGGGTGTTTTGTTTAGAAGTCGTCGCATCGGGCGCAAGATTTCCCAACAAAAAAGTCGTGCGATCGACGTCTGTCAAATGCGCCCACACCTCATTCGCAATGACGAGGTGCATCAAATGTGAACCCATCATCTCTCCCCCCTTTTCCTAATTATCCCATTCATGTATCCATCTCGACAACCCACCTCTAGTCTGATACATTCACTATACTGACCGTTCAGTATAGTGGGAGGAAACACATGAGTAAAAAACAATTGTTACTGCGGACCGCCGCACAGATCATTCAAACCGAGGGCATTCAACAACTGTCGATGGACCACTTAGCCAAACGCGCCGGTATCACGAAAGGTGGCGTCTTATACCACTTTGAAAGCAAGGCCAACCTGTTGCAGCAGATGAATAGAATGGCGCTCGATGAATTTGAAAATCGGATCGTCCATCATCAAACCGAGTTGGATGGTCCTTACCCGTTCACACGCGCCTACGCCCTCGCGACGCTCGATTATAGCGATGGTGATGCCGACTTGATTGCCGTCTTCATCTCATCCCAAGAAGATGCGAGCGGAAAGCTTTGGAATGACGCCGCCAAACGATGGGATGAACAGTTCGCCGCGGATGGTCCTGACGCTGATCGCGTGCTCGAGCTTCGACTGCTCTGCGATGGGTTTTGGTTCGCGTTGACATACGGCTATAGCGCTGCGTTCAAAGACCGGGCCGCCCGCATCATCCGACAAAAGTGCGACGCGCTGTCAAAAGGAGAATCGTAATATGGGCTTCGTCTATCTCGTCGGTGCCATCGTCTCCGAGCTGTTCGGTTCGAGCATGTTGAAGCTGAACGCGACGACAACGAGTCGCCTGCCCGTTCTCGGTGTCGCCTTCGGTTACGTGACGGCTTTTTACTTGTTGTCGCTCGCCCTTCTTTCCATCCCACTCAGTTTCGCCTATGCGTTTTGGAGCGGGGTCGGCACGGCCGCGACGGCGCTAATCGGCTTCCTCGTCTTCAAGGAACAAGTCCGGATTCAGACTGTCGTCGGCATCGCGCTTGTCATTGTCGGGCTCGTCTTGATGAAACTGTGAGGAGGGAAATCATGAAATCATACGGAATCTTACTCGTATCAATCGCGTTCGAGGTGCTCGGGACGTCGATGTTGAAGCTGTCGGACGGATTCACCAATCTGTTCCCAAGTCTCGTTCTCTTAATCAGCTTCGCGATTTCGTTCACGTTGATGGGCATCGTCTTGAAGACCATCCCCCTCAGCATTGCCTATAGCGTCTGGGCCGGGCTCGGCACGGTCGCGACCGGGCTGATTGGGGTGTTCGTGTATGGTGAAGTGCTGTCGACGTTGAACAGCATCGGCCTGATCGTCATCGTGCTCGGCGTTATCATCATGAACTTTGGAAAACGGGAGGAGCAACCACATGTTGGCTGACTTAATCGAACGACAGGAACGGGCATTACTGACGACCGACGTGCGCACATCGCCTGAGCACTTGCACCGTCTACTCACGGATGATTTTTTTGAAATCGGCAGTTCCGGACGCATGTTATATCGGACGGCATCTGCCGCCACGATGGACCTCGGCGAGATTCACATCACCTTATCCGACTTCTCACTGGAGACCGTTCAAGACGACGTCGTCCTGGCCACGTATCGGACTGAAGACCACTCCACCGGACGCATCGCCTTGCGCAGTTCGATTTGGGTGAACGTGGATGGCCAATGGAAGATGCGTTTCCATCAAGGGACAATCGTTCCGCCTTCTTGAAACTAAATCGTCACCTAAAAAGGGAGTGTCCCGATCGACACTCCCTTTCGTCGTACCTGATTCATTTTTGTACATACCCC
The DNA here is from genome assembly GCF_000416965.1 of Exiguobacterium chiriqhucha RW-2. Taxonomy (GTDB): domain Bacteria; phylum Bacillota; class Bacilli; order Exiguobacteriales; family Exiguobacteriaceae; genus Exiguobacterium; species Exiguobacterium chiriqhucha. The sequence goes on along the minus strand of NZ_ATCL01000014.1, from coordinate 533,352 downwards.
TCGTGTTCATGTTGTCTATAATCAAGCCATCTGATGAGATGAGAGGAAGATCAACATGTATCAACATACACAAAAGCAATGGTTTCAATCCGTACGTCCGAGGCGTTCCGTAGTCGAACAGCTGGCCATCAAGGCATCCCGGGAAGCGAAATTGACGTTCGAGCCGACCATCCCGCTCGATGCCATCCGTAAAAAACGACCGACCATCACCGTCACGTTCACGGTCGGCGGCTTCGGCGTCCATAACGAGTCCACCATCACGTTTTTTGAAGATGGCGCGGTCAAACGAGAAGTCATCTGGCGTGAAGAGTTCGACTTAAGCACGGCGATTCCCCGTTCCGGGTGGTACAACGAAACAGATGCCTTCCGCGTCCATGAGCGATTCGTGTCGCTCATCTCACATCGCTGGCCTGAAGTATTCGAGGAAAAAGGATGCTTCACGATGGACGGGACGCAATGGAACTTCACCGTGAACCGTCACGGCAAACTGTTGCATCAACATGGTGGCAGCAACGCCTATCCTTCCAATTGGAAAGCTGTCATCGAACTGTTCGGGATCTCTTGAACAAAAAAAGAGCACCCACAGCGGGCACTCTCCGTTTAGATGGCTTGAATCATCTCGACTCGATTGCCGAACGGGTCGCGGAACTCGAACCGGTCGAATCCAGGAATCGGGATGCCCGTGAGCCGCTCGATTCCTTCCGCCTCGAGCTTCTGTCCCCATTCCGCCAAATCGGTCACGGCGTAGGCGACGTGTCCTTTCGTCGACAACCGGTCGAACCCGTCCTCGGTGCCGACGTGGACGCTGCGGTCACCGACCTCGAGCCAAAACCCGCCCCGTCCTTGAAGTGACACCGGCTTCTCGATTTCTAGAAGACCGAGCACGCCGCAATAAAACGCACGGGCACGGGCTTCCTCCCCTTTCGGGATCGTGATTTGCACGTGATGGATGCCTTGAATCATGTCGTTTTCCCCTTTCGATACGTCAACCCGACGAACTGAAGTTTTTGGTTGAACAGGCGCGGATACGCCAGATAGCCGACCATGACCGCCGAAATCGACGCGGTCGTCAAAATGAGAAACAAGATGAGCAACTGATACAACACGGCTTCCATCGGGTCGGCCCCGCCGATGATGAGACCGCTCATCATACCCGGGAGTTGGACGAGCCCCATCGTCTTCTGCGCCTCGACCGTCGGAATCATGCTCGTGCGGATGGCGCTCTTCAAACTGCGCTCGATCGCTGCTTTCGGTGTGCCGCCGAACGACAAGATGAGCTCAATCACTTCATCGCTCCGCTCGACCTCGTCTTTGAACTTGTTCAAGAACAGGAGCGACAACACCATACAGTTCCCGATGACCATGCCGCTGATCGGGATGACTTTCTCCGGCTCGAACGGGATAATGCCGAGCCCGAGCATGAGCCCCATCGTCAACGTCTCGACCGTGACGAGCGTGAGCAGAATCATCCATGTGATGCCAGGGATGCCGTCCCCTTTCTTGATGATGTTCTGCGTCGCCGCCCCAATCATCAACAGAATCATGAGCAACATGAACACCGGGCTGTCGCTCTCGAAGACAAACGTCAAAATGTAGCCGATGATGAGCAACTGAACAATCGACCGCACCGTCGCAACCAAGATGTCGCGTTCGAGCCCGAGTTTTAAGAACAGGGCCAAACCGAGCGGGATGGCGACAAAAATCAATGAAGTCATCAGTTCGATGAACGTCATAGCTCTTCCCCCCTCACGAAACGACCGATCATCGGGTTATCGGACTCATCGATGAACGTCGCGTCGCCGAATTCAATCAATTCCCCGTTTCGCAAAAACCACATGTCATCACTGACACGGCGGGCTTGATCGAGGTCGTGCGTAATCCAGACGACGGTGACGCCGAAGTCTTTTTGCAGCCTGACAATCAACCGCTCAATCTCTTTAACAGTCCGATAGTCGAGGCTCGCCGTGATCTCGTCCAATAACAGCACGTCCGGTTTGTTGACGAGCGTCCGGGCAATGGCGACACGACTCCGTTCCCCACCCGACAACGTCTTGATCGGTTGGTCGAGCGAGATGCCGCCCAAGTCGACTTTCTGAAGCAAATCCGCCGCCCGCTCGCGTTCGAGCGTCTCACCGAAGATGGCTTTCGGCAGGTTCATGTTGTCGTACACCGTGCCATCAATCATCGGCGCACTTTGGAACGCCATACCGACACGTTGGCGCAACTCGATGACATCAATCGAATCGATGTTCTCCCCTTTAAAATAAATCGCGCCGGCGTCCGGCGATAACAGGCCGTTGATGTGCTTCAGGCACGTCGTCTTACCGGCACCGCTCGGACCGACGAACGTCGTGATCCGTCCTTCCCGAAAATAACCCGTCACGTTATGTAAAATGTCTCCATGACTCACGTTCTTGAATTCAATAATATGCATCGGCGTCGCCTCCCATCATGTCATGCTGTCTGTCTCAAGCAATGAATACATATATAAATCGTCGTACTTACCACGTGTGAACTCATACCCCCGCAGCAAACCTTCTCGCGTAAATCCGACCCGCTCGAGGAGCTGTTGTGACGCGGTATTCGCCGGTTCGACGAGCGCCTCGATACGATGGAACCTAAGTTGTGTGAACCCATGACGAATGACCGCTCGGAGCGCCTCACCGGCAATGCCTCTTCCCCAATGATCCGAGCTGAGCTCAAACCCAATTTCGGCTCGCTGGTGTTTCGCTGACACGTTCAAAAATCCGCAACTGCCGATGACCTCGTCTTGCCCGGTCAACGTGATTCCCCAGCGGACACCTGTCCCTTCCTCGAGAATCGAATCGTACCAGGCAATCTCTTCTAACGAATCCTCTAACGACGTGAACGGGTCGAGTCCCATATGGCGGACGACCTCAGGTTTCGATAAATATGCCAACAGGTGTGGCGCATCGTCCGCTGTAACCCGTCGTAACGTCAGCCGATTGGTGCTGAGTGACATCACGATCGGTACCCTTCCTCGACCACAACCTCACCATTCGCATCGAGTAGCGGAGTGATGCCGCCACCTGTCCCGACCCACGTCTGGATATAGTTCACGCCAGTGGCCGTATCGACGAGAATGGTGATTTGACCGAGTTCCGGCAGTTGTTCCGTCAACTTGACATGAAACCGTTTCGATTCTGCCGCTGCTTCTGCTATTTTCTTTTTAAATAACATCAGACCCCCACCTTTCTAATTCTAACTGTACGCAACATATCTTCTCGTTTCAATGAATGAGACGCATCCATAACTGCCGGATGTGAAACCCCTTTAATCCCTACAAAAAAACACGCCCGATTGTGGCGTGTTCATGAATAGCTCCGCTCGATGACGAAGCTCGTCTTATCCCCTCTAAAGTAGGATCGTGAATATTCAATCGTACGTCCCGAGGCGTCCTCGGTCACCGTCTCGATATAGAAACACGGCGTGCCGAGCGGACAGTCGAGCAACCCACTCACTTTCTCATCGGCGAGGGCAATCTCGAGCGCCTCCGTCGTCTTGGCGACGTGGACGTCATGGACTTGCGACAGCGTCTGGAAGAGCGAGTGCTCGGCCTGGTCTTTCGTGATGCCCGGTGCGATCTGCCACGGGATGAACGACACCTCGTATTGCGTCGGCTCACCGTCGGCGTGACGGATTCGCTCAATTTTTTGAATCGGCGCCTGTTCGTCGACTGTGAACACGTCTGCGAGTTGTTTCGTCGCCGAGACGACGGACAAGTCGATGAGCGAAACTTGCCCGCGCTTCCCTTGGACGGCAAGCTGGGCCGCGTAGTTGTTCGGCGTGTGCGATAACGTCTGTCGTACTTTCTTGCCGGCGACGAACGTGCCGCGCCCTTGCTGGCGGACGAGATACCCTTCCGTCGTCAATTGGTTGAGCGCACCGCGTACGGTCGTCCGACTGACGTCGAACTCCTCACACAAGGCGTACTCGGTCGGGAATTTCTCCCCTTCTGTATAATGGCCGCTCTTGATGCGAGCTAGCAACTCTTCTTTGATTGCGGTTTGAAGCGTCGATTGCGACATGCTGTCACCCCTTCTGTCGTCCTTCTTTACTTTATTGTGATACAGGAAACATACAAATGCAAATACAAAAAACAATTTGTATTATTTGTACTTTTTGTATTGCGACGAGTTGTATCATTTGTTATATTTGTTACAACGAAAAGAAATCGCTTTCACAAAGGAGGAGTTGGCACTATGGCAGTCAAGGTTGTCATCATCGGTGGAGGTTCAAGTTATACCCCCGAAATCATTGAAGGATTCATTCAGCGGCAAGCGACGTTCCCGGTCCGGGAGATCGTCCTCGTCGACATCGAGGAAGGGAGAGACAAATTAGACATCGTCGGCCGTCTCGCGGAACGGATGATTCAAAAGGCAGGAGCGGATATCTCGCTCCGTTGGACACTCAATCGGAAAGAGGCACTGCACGGGGCGGACTTCGTCTCGACACAGATTCGCGTCGGTGGTCTCGCGGCACGTGCGTTAGATGAGCGCATCCCGCTCAAGCACGGCTTCATCGGCCAAGAGACGAACGGGGCCGGCGGCTTGTTCAAGGCGTTCCGCACGATTCCGGTCTTGATTGAGCTCGCCAACGAGATGGCCGAGATTTGCCCAGACGCTTGGCTCGTCAACTTCACGAACCCAGCCGGTATCGTCACCGAGGCCGTGTTGAAGCATTCGGCCCATAACAAGGTCATCGGCGTCTGTAACATTCCGTTCAATATGCGCAACTCGGTCGCCGAGATTTTACAGACACCGGTCGAACGCGTCGGCATCGAATTCATCGGACTCAACCACTTCGTCTTCGGCCGTCACGTCTGGGTCGATGGGATTGACCGCACTGATGACGTGCTCGCGGCTTTGAACGACGGCACCGATTACTCGCCGGCGAACATCGTCGGGCTCGGTTGGAGCGAGTCGTTCTTGAAGTCACTCCGCATGTTGCCGAACCCGTATCATCAGTACTACTTCCAGACGAAAGATGTGCTCAAGAAAGATCTCGCCGCCTACGAACAGAACGGGACGCGGGCCGAGGTCGTGCAACAAGTCGAGGCGCAACTGTTCGAGAAGTACAAAGACATCGAGCTCGACGTGAAACCCGAAGAGCTCGAACAACGCGGAGGCGCCTATTACTCGGACGCCGCCTGCAATTTGATGGACTCGATTTATAACGACCGTGGCGATATCCAAACGGTGAACACGCTGAACCGTGGCACAATCCGCGACTTGCCGGACGATGCCGTCATCGAAGTGAACGCCGTCATCACGAAATCCGGTCCACGCCCGATCGCCATCGGGTCGCTCCCGCTGCCAATCAAAGGACTCATCACCAATTTGAAGACGTTTGAACAACTCGCCATCCAAGCGGCCATCTCGGGCTCGTATCACGACGCCTATCTCGCCTGCTTGATGAACCCGCTCATCCAAGATGAGAAAAAAATCGATTCGCTCCTCCGTGAGCTGTTCGATGCACATGAAGCGTACTTACCACAATTCAAGAAGGAGGTTTATTCGTGAACAAATTTATCGAAATCGCTGGGCGTATCGGCTCCCAGCGTCACTTGGTCGCCATCCGCGACGGATTCGTATCGGTCATGCCGCTCATCATCGTCGGCTCGCTCGCTGTCCTCATCAACAACTTCCCGGCCATCAACTTAGGTGGCCTCTCGCTCGACTTCGTCGGTATGATGAACAACGCCTTCGGTGAAGGGAACTGGCAAGGGCTCGGCGGCAACATTTGGACGGCCTCTTTCGCCATATTAGGGCTGTTAGTCGCCTTCTCAATCGGATATAACTTGGCCCGGTCGTATGGAGTCGACGGGCTAGCCGCCGGGATTCTCTCGGTCGCGTCGTATATCATGCTCGTCCCGGTCACCGAGGACTGGGGACTGAACTTCGCTTGGCTCGGCGCGCAAGGGTTGTTCGTCGCCATCATCGTCTCCATCGTCGTCACCGAGATGTTCCGTTATCTCATCAACACGAAACTGACAATCAAAATGCCAGACGGAGTGCCGGGCGGAGTCACGCGTTCGTTCCAGGCGCTTATCCCATCGATGCTCATCTTGACGCTCGTCGCTGCTGTACAGTTATTTATGACGCTCCAAATTGAGCTCAGCATTTTCGAAGTTATCTTCAAAGTCATCCAACAACCGCTCCAAGGGTTCGGCGATTCACTCGCAGCCGGTCTCGTCATCGCCTTCTTGAACCACATCCTTTGGTTCTTCGGGTTGCACGGCACGAACATCATCGGTTCGGTCATCGAACCAATCTATCTGCCGCTCATCGAACAAAACTTGGCCGCGTTCCAAGCGGGCGCGTCGGCGTATGACGTCCCGTTCACGGTCACAAAGCCGTTCCTCGACACGTTCGTCTTCATGGGCGGATCCGGTACGACGTTCGCACTCCTGCTCGCCATCTTCATCGTCGTCCGCAAGCAGCGAAATCACCCGTATCACCAAGTCGCGAAACTGTCGGCCCCGGCTGGACTGTTCAACATTAACGAACCGGTCATCTTCGGTCTTCCGATCGTCTTGAACCCGATCATGTTGATTCCGTTCATCTTGGTCCCGGTCACGCTCACCATCGTCTCATACGTCGCCTTGACGACCGGCATGGTACCGAAAACGGTCGCCATCGTGCCTTGGACGACGCCACCAATCATCAGTGGTTACCTCGTCACCGGTGGTAGCGTCCGCGGCATTTTGCTCCAACTCGTCAACTTGACGATTGCGACGACGATGTATATCCCGTTCGTCATGGCCGGTGCGAAAGCAATGACGGCCGAAATGAATAAGAACCAATCTGCTGCCAACGAAGGAGAGAAAATTTCGTGAAAACTGAAACGATGCAACAACTGTCATTCATGATCATCTTGCACGCCGGCAACGCCCGCTCGTCGGCGTTCGAGGCGATCGCCGCCGCCAAGCGCGGTGAAGTGGAAACCGCGGAAGCGAAAATGAAAGAAGCCGATGCCGCGTTTTTAGAAGCACACAAAATGCAGACCGAGCTCCTGCAAGAAGAAGCGCGCGGCACGGCAAGCGACATGAGCGTCCTGCTCGTCCACGCCCAAGACCATCTCATGACGGCGATGACCGTCAAAGAACTCGCCATCGAGATGATTGACATGATCACTCGACTCAATCGATTGGAGGAAACGAAATGAATATCTTACTCGTCTGTTCGGCAGGTATGTCGACATCGATCCTTGTTGAAAAAATGCGTGCCGAGGCTGCAAATCGTGGATTAGAAGCGACAATCGACGCGATTCCTGAGTCGCTTTTAAAGGAGCAAACGAACGTCGACGTCATCTTGATTGGGCCACAAGTCCGCTATCTTGAAAGCAAAATCAAGTCGTCGGTGTCGGTACCGGTCGCCGTCATCGACAACATGGCGTACGGTCTCATGAAAGGCGACCAAGTGCTCGATCAAGCGCTCGGTCTCGTCCAGAATGCATAAGACGTTCGTCTTGATCAACGCTGACGATTTCGGACTGACGACCGGGGTGAACCGTGGCATCATCGACAGCCACGTCCACGGAATCGTCAACTCGGCGACGATGATCATGAACGGTCACGCCGTTGAAGAGGCTGTGGTGCTCGCGAAGCAGCATCCGACTCTTCACGTCGGGGTGCATCTCGCCTTGACGTGGGGCCGACCGCTCGCCGAGACGAGCGCACCGCTCACGAAAGAAGACGGGACGTTCCGCTACACGAACCGTTTTCTGACGGAAGCGGCGCCAGACCCGGAACTTGTCTATCTCGAGTGGAAAGCCCAAATCGAGGCGTTTCGTGCGACGGGTCTCTCGCTCCATCACCTCGACAGTCATCACCACGTCCATGGCTGGCCGGCGATTCAAGACGTCATCGTCCGTCTCGCCGAAGAATATGGCACGACGTTTCGGGCCTTAACGACACTCGACGCACGCCGGGATTTGTGGGTGACCGAACGGTTCAGTGACGCGTTCTACGGTGACGGCGTCACACGAGAGACGCTCGATGCGATTCCACCTGGAGACTCGATTGAGGTCATGGTCCACCCGGCCGATCTCGACCCCATACTCCCGAGCGTCACGTCTTACCTCGATGCACGTCTCGTCGAGAAAGACCTGCTCACATCCTATCACCGCCCCGATTGGTGGGCATAACGAAAGCGAGTCCTTATGCGGGACTCGCTTTTGTCATAGCTGGAAATGTTGTTTGATTCGTTCGGCGACCGTCGCCGCATCGAGATGTGTGTTGTTGATGCGCAAATAGTTGTCGACGTCGAGTTCCCCGTCCTGTGAGTTCAATCGATAGAGCGTCGCCGTCTGCTTCAATTCACCTTCCGACCAGGCGATGTCCCGCTTCGTCGGCTTATGCGTCAGCCGGTTCTCCGTTTGGTTGCGAATCAGCCGCTCTTCAATGTCCGCCTCAAGTTCGACATAATAGATGTCGGCCCCGTTCGACTCGAACAGGTCGGTCACTTGTTTGATATACGCCCAGTCCTCTTCTAAATCAAACGCCCAGACGAACGTAAAAATCATCCCGTCTAAGTCACTTTTCGCGACTGCTTCGAACAGCTCATGGCGGAACAGTTGGACGAGGCGGCGGCCTTCGTCCGTCCCATAACTGAAGAACGGACTGACGAGGTCAATCGTCATATGGTTATGGAACAGCTTTAAATCCGTGATGCTGGCGAGCTCTTGTCCGACCGTCATCTTGCCGACGGCTTGTGGACCGAATAAGACTACAAATTTCATGATTCCCCTACTTTCTAACTACTTTTTGTTATTCTAGCATGCCAAATCGGAGAGAAGATACGACATCCCACCTCATTTTCTAACATTTTCCTTTTCTAAGTCGATATAATAACAGATGAAACTATAGACCTGAGGTGCTACATATGTATAAACGCTTATTCAGTTTGCTTGTCTTATTCAGTTTTTTATTGGTGGTCTCCGTCTCTGCAGAAGCGACCACACGTTTGATCAAAGCCGACACACCACTCCTCGTGTCGATGGAAGATAGCGACAGCTTGACCGTGTTACCGAAAGGCACGGCCGTCAACATCCTCGAACGGTCCGATACCCATGCCCACGTATCGGCAGGTGAACAAACCGGTTACGTCTTGAACGAGGCCCTCGTTGAACCGGTCATGAAAACCGTCATCGCTGAAACAGATTTGCTCGATGAAGCAGGGAGCGCGGTCGAGTTTTTGTCATATGGTTCGACCGTGAGCGTTTACGATTTAGGTGATCAAGCTACCCTCCTTCGTGTCGTCGGAGAGACGCCACGGTTCATCAAACGTACCGCACTCGCTGATACTGCCCCTGTCCTTGACGGAGAGACACGGTATGTCAAAGCAAAGACGAATGTTTACGCCACACCACGTATCGGACCTGTCGTCAGTAACGTTCAACTCGGACAGACGATCACCGTATTCGGGCAGACAAAGAATGGCTATTACCGGATTCGGTCAGGAGACACTTATCAGTATGTAGCGATGAGCGCGACACTCAGTCGCCCGATCAAGACAGCTGAAAGATACATTACGAAAGACACACCACTTTACGCTGATGCGAGTGGAAATACGATTGTCGGGACCGTCAAACGTGGCCAACGGATTAGCATGTACGGAGAAGTCGGAAATCGCTCACGCGTCTTCACGGGTGGCCAGTTCCGATTTATTCAAACGAATCATACGAGCACGACCAAACCTGCCCCACTAAAAACCGGGCAACGCTACATCACGAAAAACGCCCCCCTCTACAACGAGTCGTTCAAACAAGTCGGAACGCTCAAGCGCGGGTCGTTCGTCAACATCTACGGGACACATGGCAAGTACACGCGCGTCTACACGGGTGGACAATACCGCTTTGTCACCACCAGCCTGACGAGCACAACAAAACCCCCGCTCTATGACGCGACGGGGAAACGTTACGTCAAGTTCGATGAGGTCGAAGTGTATCAGACCGCTTCCACCTCGTCTAAACAAGTGGCCGAGTTCAATCGCGGTCGCTTGATTGAGACGTACGGCACGAGTGGGCATTATACACGGGTCAAGATTGGCACGAAGTATTACTTCGTCGCTTCGTCTTACTTGAGTCTGAATAAGCCGCTCCCAAAACCGAAAGTTGGCACCGTCTTCTACACACAACTTAGCGGGACACCGTACTTTTCGAGCGATATCGCCTATACGCGCCCAGCCGGCCAATTAGCGCGCGGCGCCAAGCTCGTCGGAATTCGTTCGATTGACGCCGACTTTTGGCAAGTCCGGCTCGCATCCGGGAAAAAAGTATACGTCTTGAATCCTTATATTGCGACGACGAAGCCAAAAGCCATTGAAAAATCAGCCGTGTCTGTAAAAGCCCATTATTATACGTTCAAACAGACACCATTTTATGCCAACCCGTATGATTCAAAACCAATCGGCTATCTCGATACAAATCGTCGCGTCTATCCACGCTCGCTTCATGGTGATTCGTATTTGATTCAAGACAGTTGGCGACCGGTCTATGTGAAGAAACAAGACATCCGTGTCAAGCAGGACCCGCTGTTGACATCACGCGGCAATTCGCAGACCGAACGCATGATTGCAGCGGCCGCAAAACATCTTGGGACGCCATACACATGGGGCTCCCAATCTCCGCTCAATGGCGGGTTTGACTGTTCCGGACTCATTCATTACGCGACCAACCAAGCCGGCAAAATTGGCGGACGGACGAACGTGAGTGGCTATTGGCAAAGCAACCATTTCAAGAACCGTCGGACGAACATTTCGACTGGAAAACGAGGCGATATCATTTTCTTCCACGGTACGTATCGCAACGGTCCGTCTCACATCGGCATCATGCTCGACAAAGAAACGTTCATTCATGCGGGTGGCGAGATGCTCCAAATCAACTCGATTCATGACCCGCAATGGCGGCCACACTTCCTCGGCTACAAGTCACTTTAATTCACACACGCCTGTCCTCACATAGGGACCGGTGTGTTTTTTATCGACATCGTCTGTTCACAACATAAGATTGTGTAGAAGCGGGAAAATAGGAATAACCGCTATCGTTATTCCGACTCAAAGGGAGGCCTACCGTATGCCGAAGGATCCTCAACTCGAGCGTTATGTCCTGCGCGTCTCCGTGCTTTGCTCGTTCGTCTTCGCCATCGCCGGCATCCTTGTCGGCTACTGGCTGTCGTCCGCTTTCATTCTCTTCGATGGGATTTACTCGTTTTTGAGTGTCATCATGAGTTGGATCTCGCTTCGGGCCGGCGTCTATATGCTGACGACCGATAAGCGGTTCCCATTCGGCAAAAGTTTGATTGAACCGCTCATCATCCTATTCCAGTACGGCGTCCTCTTGTACGTCATCGTTGACGCCTTCCTCGGGGCCATTGACGACGTCCGTGCCGGCGGCAATGAACTCGTCCTCGGCGGGGCTCTCGTGTATTTGACCATCAGCGCCGCGTTGACGTACGGCATCTTCCGCTACTTACGCACGTTCCAGATGAAGGCGAGCTCTGGTCTCGTCAGTGCCGAAATCGTTCAATGGCGGCTCAGCTTCATCTTGACCGGCGGGGCCCTCGTCGGCTATTTGATTGCCCAAGTACTCGTCTGGCTGTCGTTCGACGCCATCTCTCCTTACGTCGATCCGGTCATGCTGATTATCATCACGCTTTGGCTCGTCAAGACACCCCTCATCGAGATGTGGACCGCCATCAAAGAGTTGATTGGGATGAACACGGAGACGCCGTACAGCAAACAAATCACGCTCACCATCCTTCAAGTCGCCCACCACTATGATGTGTTGAAAACGTATGTCCGGACGACCAAGTCGGGCAACATGCTGTTCATCGAAATCGACCTCGTTGTCCCGAAAGACTATCGCTATGACAAAATCGCCGAACAGGATCGCATCCGTCAGAAAATCGAGGACGCGCTCGCGTTCTTGCCGTACGAGAAATGGCTGACGATTTCCTTTACGCAAGACAACCGATGGGCCGAATGAAAAGCGGGCGACATGTGTCGCCCGCTTTGGTCATGCTTCAAATGCTCGTCGCAATACTTCTTCATCCTCGGCATGTCCCAAGTTCCGGTTCACGACCCGCTCGACCTCGATTCCGAGCTCATCTTTCAGTAAGTTGGCGCTCCGGTCCTGCCCGATGATGACGACCTCACTCCACTTGTAATGCTTATGCAGTTTACGAATCTCTTCGGCGACGTCCCGATAAAATTGACGGACTTGATTTTCTTTCCGGCTGTCGAATTGATCCGTTTGGCTACTCGAGGCCGCCTCCCCGCCTTTCCCACGTCCTTGATACCGTCTCCATTGGTCGGTATCAAGATCAAGGTCGAACACGATGACATCCTCGATTTCACCGAGTCGTGTGTCATACGCTGTAATGCTGTCGAGCTGGGCGAGCAAAATCCCCGTGTTCGGGAACTCGGCGTCGAGCTTCTCGATTTGGTCCAAATTCGGTTTGTCGCCATAATGGAACTCGTTATCGACATCGAGCTGTAAGAAGTGAAGTTCGAACAAGCCGTCATTCCCTTCCGCGAATAACACGATGCTTCGCAACAGCTTATGTTCGTTACTCCGAATTTCTTGCTCGGCCCGGGTCCGGAGCTGTTTGAACGCTTTCAGCTTCGTCTCGTCCCCACTCTTGATTTCTTGCTCGAGCCGGCGCAACTCGTTCTTCAAATGAATCTCCCATTTGTCGCGCTCACTCGGTTTCGTGCTCAAGTACAGACTGAGCACCCCCGCCTCTGCATTGTGAAGTTGTTTGATCGTTCCCAGTTCGGTTGATAATGCCATGTCGTTCCCTCCTTAATAGATGAAAGCAGCAAGTATCCCCGTGATGAACACGGATGTGATCGTCACCGTCGAGAATCCGGCGACAATCATTTTCGGTAAAATCTCATCCTCGATGATATGCACCTCCTCTTCCGTCTCCCCGACACTCTTCGCCGCCTCTTCACTTAAGATCAGCGTTCCCGGGAATCCATACAGCGCCGTCAATCCAATCGCCATCGACATCTCTTTCGAGTAACCAAGGAAGCGTCCGACGATGAGTGCGAACAATAGCAGTCCGGACACACCGAGGACGAACGAGATGGTTATTGGTACGATTAAATCGAATAAGGCGCTCGGTGACAATGTCGCGAGCGGGCCGAAGATGATGAGAAGAATCGCAATCATGATGAGACCATAAGCGTCAATCCCGTTCAACGCGTTCGCTTTCAAAATTTTGAAGCGGCGCAACACGATCCCGAGAATCAAAGCGATAACGAATGTGTTCAAGTAACCGTTCGTCCATCCGCTCAAGACGGTCGAGATGAGGACGACGACCCCCAAGACGAACAACGTCCCCGCTGTCGTGTGGAACGCAGGCGGTAAAATCGAATCGTCCGTCTCGTCATGGACGACCGCATGTTCTTTCGGTGTTGCGAGCGTACCGTCGCGATGCGCCGTCCGGATGCGGCGTGCTTCTTTTCGTAAGATGATCGATGTGAGCGGAAACCCGATCAGTCCTTGTGTCGCCGCAATCAACACTGGGAAGACGGCGACTGAGACGAGCCCGGCATTGACGGCCGCGTCTTGGACAAGAATGATGGAAATCGTTCCGCCGCTGATGGCTGCAATCGCACTGAGCACATAGTTCGTATCGAGGAAAAACTGGCCGATGCCATATAGGAAAGCGGCAATCCCGAGGACAGCAGATACTCCGATGACGAACGTCTTCCATTGCCGTTTGAACTCATCGAGACTGATCAGCGTCCCGAGATGGACGATGACGAGACCGACGACCGTCTGACCGAGCGTGAGCAATGAAGAGGAAGGCAACAAATCTTCCGGGAACAAGCCCGATTTGAACCCGATGAGAAAAATGATAGAAGCGACGAATAGAGACGACAGGAGCGCTTTCGTCTTCTTCGAGACGTAGTCGCTGATCGTCCAGATGAGCATGACGATCGTGAAGGCGAGTAAGGAGTTCATGAGGGGCTCCCCTTTCAGAAGTTAGACACGCGGTTGATAGCTAAAGCCGAGACCGTGAACATCAGCGACATTATAGACGATCATGAACGACCGTTGATCGATGGCGTTGATGGTTTTGAGTGCCGTCTGATATTCATTCCGGGTCAATACAATCATCAACATCTCTCGATTTTCTCCTTGGAACCCTCCCCTCACGTCAAACACGGTAATGCCTCGGTCGACGTCCCGGTACAACGCCTGCTTGATGTCATCGAGATGTGACTCGCTCATGATGAATATCGCTTTCTTCCGATCGAGACCGAGCTCGATATACGCCATGACGGCAGACGTCAAAATAATCGAGGCGATAGCAAACAAGAACGATTCGACCCCGAAGACGAACAGGCTCGAGAAGACGATGAGTGCATCGGTCAAAAAGAAGCCGATGGCCGTGTTCAGTCCCGTGTACTTATGCAGGATAAGTGGCGGAATCGTCGTCCCGCCACTCGAGGCGCCGATTCGATACAGCATGGCCACGGCGACAGCGAACAAGATGCTGCCGAACACAACCGAGAAAAAGCGGTCCGACGTCACCATGTATTTCGGGACGATAGCAAGTACGAGCGGCAAGAACAGGCTTCCGAGCAACGTGTTGAAGAAGACGCTTTTCCCGAGAAAGATGAACGTCAAGACGAGCATAACCCCGTTCAAGACGAACACGACGAGCGAGCGGTCGATGCCAAGGACATCTTCTAACAAAATCCCAATCCCGGTCACACCGCCGGCCGCGATGTCATGCGGACCTAGAAATAAATTGATGGCCAATCCGAGGACGATGATGGAAAGCAAAATGACAGCGACGTCTTGTAGTCGTTTGCGCACGACAACCCCTTCCCTTCCGTTAAGGCCGAAACGATTCCATCGTCTCAATCAACCGGAGCACGAACCGAACACTGTTCTCGAGTTCTTCGATCGGAATCGCTTCGTCGACCGTATGAATCGCTTTATACCCAATCGACACATTCAGCCCAACTTTGCCATATTCGTTGAACACGTTGGCATCACTCCCGCCGCCGCTATGTTCGTAGCGCACCGGGAACGCTTCCAGTTGTAGCGCATCCGCCACTTGGCGCACGAACGGCTCGTCTTCGGGAAAGCGATAACTTCGAATCATCTGCTTGCGCTCGATATCGACCGTGCCGCCATGGTTTTTGGCTGCTCGCTCAAACGTCTCAACCATATGCTCGACCTGCTCGACACAGGCGTCGTGGTTGAGCGATCTCGCCTCACCGATGAGCGTGACGTGTTCCATGACGACATTGCTGCCGGTCCCGCCCGAAATCTTCCCGATATTCGCCGTCGTTTCCGAATTGATGCGTCCGAGTCTCATCTGACTGATCGCCTCGGCCGCGATGACGAGTGCCGAGATGCCTTTCTCCGGTTCGAGTCCGGCGTGAGCGGCCTTGCCATGGATGTCGATCGTGAGACTGAACATACTCGGTGAACTTAAGATGATTCCGCCGACCGGTCCCCCGTTATCGAGGATGAGCCCATGTTTCGCTTGAAGCGACGAGAGATCGAGCGCTTTCGCCCCGAGCAGGCCTACTTCTTCACCCGGCGTCAACACGAGTTCAATCGGTCCGTGTCGGACTCTCGTCTCGCTCAGCCGTTCGATGACCTCGATCATGATGGCAATCCCCGCCTTATCGTCGGCTGCGAGAATCGTCTCTCCTTGCGAGTAGATGACGCCATCTCGGACCACGGGCACGATCCCTTTCCCAGGTGCGACGGTATCGATGTGGGCCGATAAAAACAACGGTTCGATGGAAGAATCCCCAGCCAGACGGGCAATCAAGTTGTTCGATCCGAGACCGGTCGACGACTTCGAGTCGTCTTCCTCAATCGTCAGACCAAGGGCGAGCAATCGTCCTTTTACATACTCAAGGAACGGACCTTCCGCATACGATTCCGAGTCCACTTGTACTAAGGCAGCGAATGTATCGACGATTCGTGCTGACATGGTCAACGACCCCTTTCACCGGAGAACTTCGACTGTTTACGGAGCGCATATAGTTTTTGGAGATTAAGGAACGTGACTTTGAGGACGGCGTAGAGCGGGACGGCGAGCAACATACCGACGATACCGGCGAGACGTCCCGCCACAAGCAAGACGAGCGTGATGGTGATGGGATGAACACGGAGTGATTTGCCTTGGACGAGCGGTGAGATGACGTTGGCGTCAAGTTGTTGGACGATGGTGATAGCGATGATGACGTAGATGGCTTTGACCGGTTCATCGATGAAGGCGATCAAGACGGCGGGTGCGGCCCCGAGGAACGGACCGAAATACGGGATGATGTTCGTTGCGAAGATGAACAGACCGAGCGGCAGGAAGAATGGGACGTCGAGCAACCACAAAGCGATTGTCGCGAAGAAACCGACGAACGTACAGACGATGAGCTGGGCGCGGACGTAGCGCTTAATCGTCTCGTGCATGTCGTGCAGGATATGACGGGCGTCCTGTTCATACGTCGGCGGAATCCAGCGGACGATCGCACTCGCGAGCTTACCACCGTCAATCAACATGAAGACATACAAGAACAAGGCGATGAATAACGTGAACAGCCCGGAAATGACGAGGGCGAGTAGACGGCCGAGCGACCCGGCGACCGAACCGATGACAACCCCGAGCGCATCGGCCAATTGGCGCACCCACGTCTCGACGGACGTCGCGTTCTGTTCGGCGTACTCACGGAACCAGCTGTACTCCTCGAGGCGGGCGTACAATAACAAGAATTGACGATAACTCTCTTCGGCAAAGCGCGGGAACGTATCGAGCAAGGCGAGCAGTTGCCGCGTGATGAGCGGACCGAGTGTCAGGACGAATAGGACGGTCAATAGGAGCATCAGCAGCAGAATCGTCAAAATCGCGAGCGACCGGCGCTTGAACTTCCCTTCCAACCAATCGACGAGACCGACCGTCAAATAAAATAAGATGCCGGCGAATAAAAACGGGGTCAGGACGGTGGCAAAAAAGATGCCGATCGGATAAAACAAGAACTCGACTTGTTTGGCCATGAACACGATCGTCAAGATGAGCAACACCCAAATCCCATTACGGAAGGCACGGGTCGTCCAAAAGGGCTGCATGTCGGTTTCCCCTTTCTGAAACGTTACAATAGTTCTTTCCCGTTTTGAAAAAGTTCATTCCACCATCCTTTTCTGTATGTGCCTGAACAAATATTTGTTTACCCCTGCTTCATATGAGGAATAGGCATATCATCTATGTGTATGAAGGAAGGTGTCATCCCGTGACTTGTCCACGCTGCGGAGCGAAGACCCGCTCGAAAACCACTGTTTGTCCGACGTGTGGCCATCGCCCACGTCGCTTGAAATGGATTGCTGTCCCCATTGTCATTGCACTCATCGCATTCGTCTCGTTTTTAACGAACGCCTATCTTACCGACAGCCCGCGCTCGAGTGATTCACTCGCCGACAAAGTCGATTTGAACATCACGAAAGACACGGTCTCAGCCGATGGTGCCACCACCGTCGATCTCGAGACGTTGCAAGATAGCCTGTATACCGTCGGCACGGGTACCGGGTTTTTGATTAGCCCGCAAGATGTATTGACGGCGGCCCATAACGTCGCCGGCATCACCCGTGTCACGATGAAACATGGTGACAAGACGGTGAACGGAACCGTCATCGGTCGGACCGACGCCATCGCCGTCATCCGCATCGAAAAAGTGAAAGCGACCCCGTTCTCGTTCAGCCATGCGATTGTCGGACCGGACGAATCGGTGTTGACCCTCGCACCGGACGAACAGATTGAAGGAACGCTCACGTTCGAAGAAGACAGCTATCGTCGCGAATTTGATTTACCGAACCGCGCCATCGGCAGCCCGATCGTCACGGCCAATGGACGGGTGCTCGGCCTTCACCTGGTGACGAAGACGCTCCCGGTCGCCTTGTTCGAACAAGACGTACTGTCGTTCCTCGAGTCGGATACACCGGCCCCGCCACCGACGACAAAACGCAGTGCCCCGGCCGCTGAACTCGCACCGGTCGCACCGATTACACCGGTACCGAAACGTGAGGACCCGGTCGAACCAGCTCCGGCGCCTGAACCGGAACCCGCGCCCGAACCGACACCAGCACCGGAAGCCGAGGCAGCACCAGACACACCGGAACCGACCGAGCCTCCAGTTGAAGAACCTGCACCGGTCGAGGAAGAGCCTCCAGCCGAACCGGAACAACCTGCTGAAGAATCGGAGGCTCCTCCCGTCACGGAGCAACCGACCGAGCCTGACGTCCCCGTGACCGAACCGGTCGAGCCGGAACAGCCGGCAGTTCAAGAAAAAGAAGCGGAGGCGGCACCGGTCAAGAAACAAGACAAGCCGAAAGCCACCGCTAAACCTGACAAGAAAGAGACGCCGCCCGTCGTCAAGGAGAAACCGGTCGCCGATGACGCGACCGAAGAAGCCACAGACGAGCCGGCTGCAGTTGAAACTGAAGATGAAGAAAGCACGCCATCGGAATGATGACGTGCTTTTTTTACGTGTCATTTCGAGAGCGTCGCTGCAAGTTGCCGACCGCGGCCCCGAATAGGAGCAGGATAATCGACAACATCCAAAATGGCATCACGTCCTGCAACAACCAGACGAGCAGCGCACTGATGGCGATGACGACACCCATCCACAAAAAATTCGACTGTCCCATTTGTTTCACCTCGGTCTCATCATAGCACATCAATTCGATGCGCCGTCGCCTGTGGCGGCAGCGAGCGGGTCATCTTCTCATCGTGCTCGACGCGCACCTGTTGCCCGACGGCGAGCGGTGTCTCATCCTCTCGAAGCGGCTCTTCCCAGTGAAACACGATACCATCGAACGGATTGGCATCTAGATTCGGCGCGACCCGCATCCGCGTCGGTTCGAGCTCGACAATATAACCCGTGAACGTGACCATCTCCATCCCTCCATTTCCTCGGAAATCCTTCCCTATTCTTTTCCCATTTTTTGAAATAACTCTACTCGTCCGTCCGAATGCTCGGTATAATGAAGCAACACTCATTTACGCCGGGAGGGACCTTCATGAAACACACCATCGATTTACACCATCCAGACTTTCAACGCACCTTCCTCGAGATGATGCTCCTTGAAGAAATGATTGACGACTATAACGCCGAAGCAATCGAATCGCTCGTCGTCCGCGGCGAGACGAACTTTCCGGACGACCCGTTCTTTCCGGCAATGCGGGCGTATCCGCTCATCCGTGAAGGCGAGTTCGGCCGGGCCCGTGACGTGCTCGAAGCCGCGAGCGCAAAAGGCGACCATTACATGATCCACTGTCTCCATGGCATCTTGAGCGACGATACGAATTTCTTGTTCGAGGCCGAGCAGCATTTCCTTCGGGCCGTCGAACGCTATCCGAACGTGCCGATCGTCCAACGCACCATCGCCGTCCATTACTTCAATCGTAAGTTTTATGGGGAGGCTGGTCTCCACTTGATGCATTACGTCCGACTCGCCGGATTCAACGAAGAGACGGTGCCGATGTTGCTCGAATTCTTCCAAGTATATGATGAGATTCCACTCGAGATGAACGATGAGCTCCTCAAGGTGGCCATCGGATACTTGAACGCTAACCCGCGCAACCCTCGCGCCCACTCGCTTTATGCGTCCATCTGCAGCCATCGGGTCGAGATGCTCGTCAAACGGTTGCCGGAAGACAACCATCAGCTCGATGACGAGACAATCGCGATGTTGCTCGAGGTCGAAGAGCACGGCATGTGGAGTGCGACGTATGACGACAGTGAGGACCACATGTTCCGCGCCATGTTTGCCGATTATATCGACAACGTCGTCTTGCCGAACACGTCCAAACTGTATGTATACCGTTTGCGTCTCCGCTATTGGTATCACCGGCTCACGCACCGGTTGACCGGAGGCTACGGGGATTCGATGCGCTCGTCTTGATTGAATATGAACAGGGGTCCTGCCACCACATGTTGGTGACGGGACCCCTGTTTGTTTCTTATTTGACTTGATCACATATACGGATGAATCGGTCCGCGCAACTCGAACGAGTAATCCTCGTGGTTGACGATTCCGACGACTTGATCACTCTCGAGCAATTGGACTAAAAACTCAGCCATCTCTTCGGCCGTATGATACTTCTCGACGTTTTGACTATAGTCAAAGTCGTCCTCTTCACGGGCACGGTTCGCAAAGCCCGTCTCCGTCGCAGCCGGCGCGAGCACTTTCGCCCGCAGTTTGTCCCCATCGTTCATCAGTTCACGAGCAAGCCCTTCCGTATACGCACTGACGAAGAATTTCGATGCGCTATACGTGACGCCTTTTTTGGCGATATGATACCCGACGACCGAGGCGACGTTCAACAGTGTCGCCCCTTCGACATTGTGATAGTCCCGGACGTATAGGCTCGACAGCACCGTCAACGCCTCGACGTTCAAACGGATCATGTTCTCGATTTTTCCGACCTCGACGTCCTTCACGAGATTCGAGTCGCCGAACCCGGCGTTGTTGATCCACGTCTCGATGTCGAAATCGGCGAGCGACTCATACAGCCCGTATACGTTCTCACTGTACGACAAGTCTTTCGCCTTGATGATAACATCGCTCTTCGGCGCGATCGTCTTAATCTCACTTCGTAACTTCTCGAGCTCGTCGTGGCGGCGTGCCACGAGCACGAGTGACTTCCCTTGCTTGGCGAGCAATTTCGCCGCTTCATAGCCAATGCCTGAACTTGCTCCGGTGATGACGGTATATTTCATGACCTGTCTCCTTTTCGATGGAATCGAGATTTTGTCTCTCTCCCGCAATTCCCGTAACACCCTCTCGTCAATCCTGACAACACGCAAAAACCGTCCTCCCTTGAACAGGAAAGGACGGTTCATCTCATGTTTGGAAGCGCCCGATGAGCGTCTGCAAGTCACCGGTCATATTGCCGAGCGACTCGGCGACACCGTTCAATTCTTGAATCATCGCGAGCTGGGCGTCGGCCGTCTCGCCGACGCTGCGCATCGTCTCGGCCGTGCCTTCACTGTCACTCGCCATGTGAATCGCCGCTGTCGCGACTTGTTTCGTCGTTATCGCGATTTCGCTTGAAGCGACCCGAATCTGTTCCGTGTTCTCGACCGAGGCGTGCAACTGCCCGACGATTTGTTGGAAGGACGCCGTCGCTTCTCCGAGCAGCGCCGTGTTCGTCTCGACACGGCGGGCGCTGATGGCGTGACGCTCGAGCACCGCGTTCGACTGGGCTTGAATCGATTCGATTAAGCCGGCGATTTGGGACGCCGATTGTTTCGACTGTTCCGCAAGCTTCCGCACTTCTTCGGCGACGACGGCGAAGCCTTTTCCTTGCTCCCCGGCCCGGGCCGCTTCGATGGCCGCGTTCAAAGCGAGCAGGTTCGTCTGGTCGGTGATCGATTGGATGACCTCGGTAATGAGGGCGATCTCATCCGACTGTTGTTTCAACGCTGTGATCGATTGTCCGGTCGTGACCGTCTCCGATTCGAGGGCGAGCACTTCTTGTTTCGCTTGTTGAATCGTCTGTTCACCGCGTTCGGCGAGCTTCAGACTCGTCTGGACGTCTTGGCTGATCGTCCCGATTGATGTCGCGATTCGCTCGACGCCTTCATCGGCCGCTGCGACCGCTTGCCCACTCTTCGAGGCAGCCGCCGCCTGGTTGATCGTCTCGCCGACGACTTGTTCGATCATCCGCGTCGTCTCCTCTGTCTGCGAAGACATCTCTTCCGTGCTCGCGTACAGTTCTTCCGACTGGGCCGTAATCTCTTGGGCGTTCCGGCTCACTTCGTCGATGAGTTCGCGAAGGTTGCCTTTCATCTGGTTGAAACCAAGCATCAACTCACCGATTTCATCGCGCGTGAGCGCTTGCAGATCGGCGCGCGTCAAATCGCCGTCGGCGACGATGCCGACCTCGTCCGATAATTGACGGAGCGGTACCGTCACCATGCGCTGGAGCATATAACCGGCCCCGAGCGTGAGCAGCAAGATGAGGAGGGCAATCCCTGTCGAGTAAAGGAACGCCTGTCCGCCGAGCCGCTCGAGCTCCTGTTGTTTCTCGACGATCGTCGCTTCGGTCTCGGCTTGCAACCGTTCGCCCGTCTCCGAAATCGATGCCGTCACATCCGGCATAAGGCGGAGCGTCAATCGGTCGATGTTGTCCTGATCGTTATTATCTGCCGCGACGATGATTTCTTGCGCCAAATCATCATAGCCGGTCGCATAGGAGAGCATGCTCTCGAGTTCTTTCGTCTCGGCATCCGTCTTCGACAGCGCGAGCAATTGTTCAAGCGCCTCTTTCTTTTCTTTGGCGCCGCGTTCGATTTGGGCGCGTCGCTCGTCATCTTGGACGAGAATATATCCTCGTACGCCGTACGCTTGGCGCGTCATCCCGAGCGACAAGTCATCGGCCGCTTTCATCTTCATGACGTCATGGGAAATCATGTCTTCGTATTGACTCGTCATATTTTGCAGCGTCCATAGGTTATAGCCCATGCCGAGCGTGACGAACAGCAAAATCAATCCGATGCCGCTAAACAGTTTTTGTGTCAATGACAGTTGATTGAATCGTTTCATAATCTTTCGAGGAACGTGTCCTCTCCCACCTCTATCTCTCTTTTTTTGGAACTACATGGGTTTTATCGGATGTCGGAACCGGTTTTCCAATCTTCTCGCACATTTATTTGAACATTGACCTTATTTCCTAGTTTCCACTCCACATTTTTGCCACAAGAAAGACCGCATCATGGGACTGCGGTCTAGAAGATACGTTCATATTTTAGCTGACGTCAGGGACGTTGGTTTCAAATGAGACAAATCATGGCGTTTCAACAACACAAACTGGACGACAATCGCAATGATGACAAAGACTTGAGTGACCAATGTAGGAATCGTCAAATTGACAGCTAATACGTCGCCTGCGATGCTGCCAAAATCCCAGAGTGCATGAAAGATAATGAGCGGCCACAAATTATTTAACTTTAACGCAACGAGGGCGAAAAACAATCCGAATAAGAACGTGTTACCGAGCTGGAAAAGCATGGCCGCAGGTGGAATAAAAGCAATGAGATTGAGGAGATGGAATGACGAAAACAGAAGGGCACTGATCACAATCGCGCGATACGGGTGAACGTCCGGTTTCAACATGCGCAACAGCACACCACGGAACGTGACTTCTTCATTGAATCCAACAAACAATGTCGTCACGAAAATAATCGCCAACAGTTGAACGGTCGAACTCGATAATTGATTGAAACGCGACACGAACTCCATCACAATCAAACCAAATTGATAGAGAACAACAAGGAAGACGGGAACGAGCCATACGAGGCCGCGTACCTTCAATGTTGAGAATCCGACACGCGCGAACGATCCTTTACTGCGAATCCAAAAGACAATGAAAACAGCCGTCAACACTTCACCGAAAATAGCGATTCGCAACAGTTCCGGATTTCCATAATAAATCTGGAACCCGAACGCCGAAACGGCCATCACGACACCCATCACCATAAACACGACCGCTGCTAAGATGATCGAGTTATTTCGAGACATGTCTTGTTCCTCCCTAATCGAAAAGGCCAAAACGATTTCACACTATGTATATATATACCTCGCTCAATCGAAATCAATCGTCAACCTAAAACAGCTGGCACATCCAAAGATGGCCAGCCGCTTAATCGATTCAATTTAATTTAAACTGTGACACGCGATTCGATAGTTCGACCGCACGTTGTTCGGTCTCCTGCATCCGTGCCTGCACGTCGTTGAACCGCTCGACGGAAAGCTGGACTTTCTCCGAAATCGATTGGGTCCCGTCCGCCCCTTCGGTCACCGTCGTCGCGACTTCTTGGATGACGTGGAGGATACTGTCGGTCATATGACGGAGTTGGAGCGCGTTCGTCTCGAACGTCTCTGCCGTTTGTCCGAACACGGTCGCATCCGCTTCATATTGTGTGGCCGACTCCTCGAGCCGGTCGTAATCGGCGAGCACTTTCGTGTCGAGGAACGTCAGCATATCGGCCGAACTCGTGTTGAGCCGGGCGACCGAATCGATGACCGTGTGCGACACCGCTTGAATCTCGTTCACCGTCTGCCGCGAGTTCTCGGCGAGCTTACGAATCTCTGAGGCGACGACGGCGAAACCGCGACCGGCATCTCCGGCCCGAGCCGCCTCAATCGATGCGTTCAAGGCGAGCAAGTTCGTCTGATCGGCGATGGTCAAGATGGCGCTCGTCAAGACACGGATCTGTTCGACCGACTGCGCCCCTTTGATCGCCTCGTCGAGTTCGATGCGTTTCTGCTCGATGATGGCGTTCGCTTCCGTCTTCGATGCAACGGCTTGTTCACGCATGGCGTGAGCGCGACGTTCGACGTCGCCCGCTGTCGTCGCGCTGTCGTTCGACAAGTCGACGATGGAATCGATGGAACTGCCCATCTCGGTCGTCGACGCACTCATCTCTTGCGAGGACGCGGCCGTTTCTTCCATACCGGCCGTCAATTCCTCGACCGTGCCTGACGTCTCTTCCATGTAACGGCTCAGTTCAATGACTTCCGCTGCCACTTCTTTTGACGAGACGAGGACGACTTTTGCCGTCTTGTCGACGTCAATCATGATGTCGCGTAGCGTCGCGAGGAACGTGTTGAACGAGCGGCTCACTTGCGCGATTTCGTCGTTCGATGTGACCGGGATGGCCATCGTCAAGTCGCCGCCTTGTGAGGCCAACTCGTCAAACTTCTCTTGGAGCACCCGCATCGGTTTGATGATGGAACGCAATAAGCTCAGTCCGAGGAACAACAGGAGTACGACCGCACCGATCGTCACCGCGAGTAGTGCGATGAGCGACTGTTGAAACTCACGTTCCATGTCGGCGCCGACACGTTGTGAACCTTCCGAGTTGTAGTCGACGAGCTCAGTCAGGCGTTGCGTGAAGTTATCGTATGTCGATTGGGACTGGGCATCGTAATACGAGCGAGCCATACCGTTGTTGCCGGACGTGCTGAAAATCAGCATGTTATCCGACACGCGTTGATACATCTCCCACTGCTTACTGAAGTTGGCGAACAACTCCTTGTCCGTCTCACCCGTCGCCGTCTGTTCATATTTAGGGGCAATCTCATTGATGCGTGTCCGAATCTCTTTCATCGCGGTCATCAATTCTTCTTTTGCGGCCGCGTCATCCGTCACGATGTGTTCGAGCTCGAGCGCACGATAGTTCGCCGCGAGCGTGTTCAACTCATGGGCGTAGTCGAGCCCTTTGTTCCAGTTGTTGACGACGTCATCGCCTTGACGGTTCGCATCGGCGAGCGACAAGAGCGAGTAGCCACCGACACCTGCGACCATGAGGAGCGCGAGAATGACGAGTCCCCACAGCTTTTGACGGATGGTCAGGTTCGTGCCGGTCACTCGTTTTCCTTCACGCGTGCTTGGCTTTCGTCGTTTCGGTTTCCATTGAAAGCGCCGGACGTTTAACCGGTTCCGTAACGCTGTCCACTTCTGTTTCACTGACATATGTATATTCCCCTCTCGCATGCAACGTTTCTTCCTATATCGTCTTGACGTTGAGGAATCTAAAGGAGATTGACCAAAATAAAAAAAGATGACTGAACAATCAGTCATCTTCCAAATCATTATTGAACATTCAACACGGTCTGCGTGCCTTCAATCATCTTGATTTCGGTCCATTTGACGACGCTCTTGCCGAGCGGGTCGTTGGCGACCATGAAGTCGGCGAGCGCTTGCACTTTCAACGCGTCGACCGGCTGTTTCACGTTATTCAAACGGAAGCGCGATACTTTATTGAACATGTCCAAAAATGCGATTTCTACTTTAGTCTCAGTCATGGGTTAGTCCTCCTTGGATGTGGGTGTGATTAGACGACGTCGTATTCGCGAACGACCGACACGGTGAAATCTTCTTGCTCGGTCAAGTCGAGCATGAGGTGACCGAACGCCTCGGCATTGTCAGCCGTGAGCGCCGCCCGGATCGGACCGAAGCGCTGCGTTTTCTTCGTCGGTTTCAAGCTGTTCAAATCGTGGTGCGTCGTCAAGACGAGTGTGGCTTTCTTTTCAGTCAATACGGCCATGGGGGATGGCTCCTTTCGGGGATGGATTACAATTCAGATGGATAGGTCGAGTCGAGACGTTCGAGCAGTTGAATCATGCGCTCAAGGCGCGTCTCGATCCGGTGGAGCAGATAGAGCGAGACGACGATCGGGAAGCCGAGGTTCGAGATGAGTTCGGGCCAGCTCATGGGCCCACCCGCTCATCGGACAAGGCTCCGGCGGGACGCTTCGGTACACGCATCAGGGGTTCCTCCAATTAGAACGTCACGTGGAATTCACGCGACACGACGTATGCGGCGGATTCGACCGCGAGAAGCGGAATCAACAGATCACCGAACTGCTTGATCTCCTCGGTCTCCATCCGCGCACCGAGTGGACCGAACCGGACGAACTGACGCTTTTCCTTGCCGTCAACGAGCCGCTTCGTGTCGAGATAAAAGACGCTTGCGTATTCTCGATACACTGCCATATGTCTCACCTCCTTCGCCCCTATTAACCGAAGTTGGTGAATGTTTGCTCATATTTCCTCGTAACCTTTTCGTAACGACTATAGACCTATTCTGAATGAAGACGCATTCATCGGTCGAAATCGGCTTTATTCCTTGAATTCTCATACCAATTAGGGTATCTTAATAGACGTCAATCGAATTTCGAAAACACGCCTAAAGTCCCACGAATTCATTTCCCCACTTTGAAAAAACTGGCAGTTAATTGCTTAGAAATGGGTTACTATACGTAGGAGGGCATTTTCGAAATGACCAGTTTGACTTGAAGAAGGAGATACTCTAGATGAACAGCTTAGACTTCGCACTCAACACTTCTATTCCTTCCGCTCAACTCGACTTCGACCACACCGACCTGACGTTTTATGCGACTGACTGGGATGCTTATCGCCCGGAAAACGCGAAGCCGTTCCTGTACAACGAACGCCCATTGACCGTCTATCCACTCAAAGAACTGAGCCGTGCGTTTCATGTTGCCGGGATTCCCCGTAGCCAGCAACAGCTGATCAAATGGGAAACCGACGGCGTCTTGCCACCGACCCCGTTCACGATGGGACGCAAGCGCTTCTATACGGAAAATCAGATTCGGACAATCGTCGACATCGCATTGGAATGCGGACTACGGCCCCGGACACACGTCAAAAAGACGAACTTCTCCGAGCTAGCCCATAAAGAATTGGCGTACATACTCCAACTGGAATTGAAAACCGAACTCCCGCTTGGATAAGCGGACATGAGACAGCCCTTCCTGAATCGTCAGGAAGGGCTGTTTTTGGATGGATGAGGGGCAATCGCGCTCAAGTATAAATCTAGTGATGTTTCGACCTCGGTCGCGACAAGGGCGATAAAGTCGTCGTACATTCCTGTCGTATGCGCTCGATCTAACGCATTGTAATAACTCAGGCGATTTTCGACTTTGATGACGATTGGCGGATAACCGGACTTCATCAACTCTAAATTGAGCAACAACCGAGATGTACGACCATTTCCATCAATGAACGGGTGAATTCCCACAAACTTAGCATGCAATAAAGAACCCCGTTCAACTGGATGCATCGTATCCGTCTCAGTTTCATACCAACGCATCAGCTGCCCCATTTGATCTTGAATGAGATACGGGGGCGGCGGTGTATGGACCGCCCCCGCAATAAACACTTGCTGATCCCGATAGACGCCTGCATACGAATCGTCAATGCCTTTCAAGACGAGACGGTGCAAATTTTTAATTTGCCACTCCGTCAGCGGCTCTTCACGTCGGACAATCTCTTCGACGTAGGAAATAGCATCTTGATGGTTAATCACTTCTAGATGTTCTCGCATCGTCTTCCCGCCAACCGTTATACCTTCCAGCACCACTTTTGTCTCGTTGATTGTCAACGTATTTCCTTCAATGGCATTCGAGTTGTATGTCCATTCTAAAAAGAGTTTTGCTCTCAAACTTTGAAGCGTATACGTCGGCAGCGGTCGGTTTTGATCCAGTTGCTCTTTTTTCATCTTCAGTTGCTCAAACATATAACCCGCTTCCTTTCTCTCAAGTGTTCGTGATTTCATTATACGCTTGTTTTCCTGAGCAAGTCGATTTCGATGGAACGCCTTACTTCGTGACATATGCGAAAAAGCACGATACATCATTCCCACACATGTGTGATACATCGTGCTTTATTTTCATAACTTCTCCCGTGCCGCCTCGGGGACGTCCGCGACCGACACTTCGTCGTACGACGTGACCTCATCCTTGTTTTTGACGTACAACTTCAAGTACGCCCCGCTCCGAAGCTCTTTCGCCGCCGTGAACGTGACCGTTTGCGGATCCCCGTCCTTCGTCAGCCCCTCAGTCGAATAGATGTAGCGGCGGACGACGTCACCCGAATCGAGCGTCGTCTCTTCCACTTCTGTGACCTCCCCGACCTGCACGTAGACATGATCCTTCCCGAGCCGTTGCCAATCGATATTGATGAGACCGATGACAACAATGACGAGCGCGATGCTCGCAATGATTCCTTTTTTCATCATTCTCTCTCCTTCATAAAATTTGTTTCGTGAACCGACGTACGGTCAGCACGTAGTAGAGCGCATAGATCGCGCTGTACAAAGCCATCCAGACGAGCACCGGCACCGTGAAATTCATTCCGAGCAACCGCGAGAATGCGACGAGCGCGACCGAGGCGTGCACGATGCCGAGCGAGAATGGCGCTAGGAACACGACAGCGATCTGTTGGCGAATCGTTCGTTTCACGTCCCGTTTCGAGATGCCGACTTTTCGGAGCACCGCGTATTTGGCCCGGTCCTCTTCCGCTTCAGTCATCGTCTTGAAATAGATGATGCTGCCGGTGGCGACGAGGAAGACGAGTCCGAGGAAGCTGCCGACGAACAACAGTGCGCCGTGCACGGCCATCGCTTCGCTATATAAGGCCGTCGCGCTCGAGAAATTCGCCTCAATCGACAACGACTCCGACAAGGCGGTTTGTTCTTTATAATCGGCGACGGAGACGGCCTGATACGTCGTCGCCGGTTCCGACAGTGCCGTGAACACGTCGTCCGGTGTCACAAGGAGCAAGCCGCCGAACGTCATGACGTTGAGCGGTGTCTCGTCGTAGCGAGAAGCGACTTCATGTGTCACACCATCGAGCTCGACCTCGGTCACATTTTCTGAGAATCGTTCGTCATAGAACGGATCGATCAAATACACCTGATTTTGTGTCAGTGCCGGTGGTGTATCCCAGCCCAGATCGGTCGCGACGGCTCGGAACGTCGACTCATCGATGACGCCATATTCGCGTTCCCCCATCTCCCCAGCGACCCGAACCGTCTTCTCGAGAACGGTCGTCTGATGAAGCACATCGGCATCGATATCACGCGCCTCACCTTGCCAGGCGAACGTGTACGGTGCGTACGATGTGACTTGTTGCTCGGCGTAATAATAAACGCTGAAAATGGCGCCGCCTGCCGTGATCGCCGTCGCACTGATGATGCTGATGAGCGTGAGCGTCTTGGCGTTACCACGGATTCGGTATAACAACTGTGACGTCGTCAACAAGTTGAGCCGGCGCCATGACCAGCGCTCATTCGCTTTCAGGCGGCCGAGGATGAAGATGAGGACACTATGGAACAACAGACCCGACCCGACGATCGTGAGCCCGATGATGAGGAGCGGCATCGCCGCCGTGAGATATCCCCAGAGCGGTGATGTCGCCAAGTCTTGCAAGGCGAGCCAATAGGCCGCGCCGAGGACGAACACTCCAAGGAGCGCCATGAACGGGCTCGCTTCCGGGACGTCCTCACCTTTCTTATCAGCATGGAACAGTTCAATCAGCTTGAAGCGATAGATGACCCGATAGCCTTGGAACGACGTGAACAAGAAGATGGCCACGAACACGAGCGTCGTCTCGATGAGGGCCGATGTCGCGACCGTGAAGCCGATCGACAAGTCGCTGTTCATCAAGCGGAGCAACAGCTGTAACAGCGCATTCGAGCCGAGCAAACCGAGGCCGATCCCGACGAGAAGCGACACCGCGCCGATGACGAGGTTCTCGAACAACAAAAGTGTCCCGATTTGTTTCTTGCGTACCCCGAGGAGCGAATAGAGCCCGACCTCGCGTTTACGTCCTTTCAAAAAGAAGGCGTTCGAGTAGGCGATGAACAAAGCGACGAAGACGAGCAGAATGAACGTCGATGCGCTCATTAAGCTGCGGATTTGTCCTGACGTCTCGGCCATGCCGCTAATCTCATCGCTATGTTTGAGCGTCGCGAACGTGAAATAGATGATGATTGAGAAGATGGTCGTCCCGACGTAGAGCGCATAACGCGACAAGTTGCGGGCGACGTTCTTCTTCGCTAAATCAAACAGCGTCATCAGACGCACCGCCCTTCAGCTCGTCGAGGATCGTCTGATAGAAGGCGTCGCGCGATGTCGTCCCGCGAATCAGTTCTTTCGACAATCGTCCGTCCTGAATGTAGAGCACCCGACGGCAAAAACTCGCGGCGTAGGCATCGTGCGTCACCATCATGATCGTCGTCTCGGCCTCGTTCAACCCGGCGAGCGTCTGGAGCAGATCCGTCGCCGACTTTGAGTCGAGCGCCCCCGTCGGTTCGTCGGCAAAGATGAGCTTCGGATTGGAGATGAGCGCGCGGCACACCGCCGTTCGTTGCTTCTGTCCACCCGAGATTTGGTACGGGTATTGGTCGAGGATCGCCGTGATCCCGAACCGATGTGCGAGCGCTTCGACGCGTGACCGTGTCTCGTCGATCGGCGTCTTCGTGACGGCGAGCGGGAGCAGGATGTTCTCCCGGACCGTGAGCGAGTCGAGCAGGTTATAGTCTTGGAAAATGAAGCCGAGATGGTCGCGTCGGAAGTCCGAAAGCGCCTCTTCTTCGAGCTTGGCGATATTCTCTCCGTCGACGAAGATGTCCCCGTCTGTCGGTGTGTCGATTGTGGCGAGCACGTTCAACAGCGTCGACTTCCCGGCTCCCGACGGCCCCATGATTCCGACGAACTCGCCGTGGTCGATTGTGAACGACACGCCATCGAGCGCGTTAAAGGCATGGCCTCCGGTCGTGTATGTCTTTTGGATAGCATCAACTTGTAGTAATGGATTCATTATGAGCACCTCTTTCTATCCATTACGATACAGGCCGTACCTTAACTGAAAATCACGCGTACCTTACAAAAAGCTTAAGTGTTATGCTTGAACGAGAGGTGATGATCATGGAACAACCACGTATCTTAATCGTCGATGACGAGAGAGACTTATGTACGCTCATCCAAAAAGCGTTAGAGAAAGAAGGCTTTCGCGAGATTCGGACGGCCCATACGATTCGAGACGGACTCGCAACGTTCACCGCGTTCGCGCCCCATCTCGCCATCCTCGACGTCATGTTGCCGGACGGCGAAGGCTACGAGCTGTGCCGGCAAATCCGGAACACGTCGAACATCCCGATTCTATTTCTGTCGGCCAAGTCCGACGAGGTCGACAAGATTCTCGGTCTCGCCATCGGCGGCGACGACTATATCACGAAGCCGTTCAGCCCGAAAGAAGTCGCCTTCCGCGTCAAGGCGCAGCTTCGCCGCGTGTCGCTCTATGACGCACCCGAGCTCCCGAATGACACGATTGTCGGCCCGTTCCGGTTGAACGCGGACGGCACTGAAGTGGATCGCGACGGGGTCCGCCTCGAGCTGACGGCCAAAGAAGTCGGCCTGCTCGCCTGCTTCATGCGCAACCCGAACCGGATTCTCAGCAAAGAGACGCTGTTCACCCAAGTGTGGGGCGAAGATTTCTATGGGGCCGACAACACCGTCATGGTACACATGCGCCGTCTCCGTGAAAAAATCGAACCGAATCCGTCCCAACCGACCTACATCAAGACGGTCAAAGGGCTCGGCTACAAGTTCGAGGCATAGGGGGCGGTCACACGTGAAATGGAAACTGACCGGTAACTATTTGGTGTCGATTCTGGCCATCGTCGCCATCGTCGTCATCTTGAACGTCGTCATTCTCGTAGCTCTCCTCGTCAATCAGCGGACCGGCATCGATGACGTCGAAAGCAACTCAGGTGAGACGTTCACGCGCACGTTCAATCAATATATGACGCTCGAGGACGGTGAACCGGTCGTCAGTCCGGACGGAGTCCGAGCACTCGAGGCGAACAACGCCTTCCTGCAAGTGCTCGATGCGTCGGGCCGTGTCGTCAGTGACATCGATGCGCCGGCGACGGCACCGGACGCGTACTCACCGATCGAGTTGATTCAGATCTACAAATATAAGGACGACGACCTTGTCCTCTACTTCATCGGGGAGTTCGAGGACTATAGCTATCTCGTCGGCTTCCCCGAGGCGACCGAGGGCCGCATCGTCACGATGTTCGACCCCCAGTCCGTGCTCGCCTACGTCTCAAAGGCCGGACTCATCCTGCTCATCGTCGACCTTGCTGTCGCCGCGCTGATCGGTCTCGCCTTCAGCTCGATTTTGACGAAGCCAGTCTATCGATTGACCGAACGGATCGCCCAGCTGAAGGCGCGTGACTTCTCAACCGTCGAACCGAAACGGCCCGGCATGTATCGGCCCGTCTTCGCCAACTTGAACGACGTGTCCGAGACGCTGACGACGTACGAGTCGGAACGCGAAGAGCTCGAACTGCGCCGGAAAGAATGGATGAGCAACGTCTCGCACGACTTGAAGACGCCGCTCGCCTCGATCCAAGGCTACGCCGAGCTGCTCGACGACCAAGAGCTGACTGATTCCGAACGGCGCCAATACGCCGAGGTCATCGAGCGACAGGCGTTGTATATGAAGGAATTGATCGATGATTTCAATTTGACGATGCGGCTCCAGCACGGCGATTTCCCGCTCGAGACGGTCGAGACCGGGCTCGAAAGATTCGTCCGCGAGCTCGTCATCGACGTGTTGAACGACGCCCGGTTCTCCGAGCGGGACATCACGTTCACGAGCACGAACGCCGAGACGCGCCCCATCGACCGGCACTTCATGAAGCGGGCCCTTCTCAACTTCTTGTATAACGCCCTGCTCCATAACGATGAGACGGTCGCCGTCCATGTGTCCGTCGCGCATGACGTGATCACGATTCAAGACGACGGCATCGGCATCGATGCAAGTGAACTGCCGTACATTTTCGAACGCTACTACCGGGGCACGAACACGACCGACGCGCTCGGTAGCGGACTCGGTATGGCCATTTCCCGGGACATCATCAAAGCGCACGGCGGCACCGTCACGGTGACGAGTGCGCGCGGGTCCGGGACGACGATTCGCATCGAGTTACCGGCATAACAAAAGGATTCGCTCAGCGGAGCGAATCCTTTTTCGTCGTGTCATAGTCCTCAATCCACGTCTCGAGCTCATCAATCGGTAGCGGACGCGAGAACAAGTAGCCTTGCATCTCGTCGCAGCCGAGCGAACGGAGTGTGTCGCGCTGGTCCGTCGTTTCGATCCCTTCACACACCGTCTTCAAGCCGAGCCCGCGGGCGAGCTCGATAATCGACTGGACGATAACGTTCCCGGTCGGATCGTTGTCCGTCACTTGGATGAACTGCCGGTCGATTTTAATCTCATGAATCGGATAGTGCTTCAAGTAGACGAACGCCGAGAAGCCGGTCCCGAAGTCATCGATCGAGATCGAGAAGCCTTGTTCCCGGAACGCGACGAACCGCTCGATGACGTGCTGCTGATTCTCCATCCCGACGCTCTCGGTGATCTCGAACGTCAAGTAGTTCGGGCAGACGCCCATCTCCTTGACGATATGGCCCAACTTTTCGACGACCCCGTCCGATAGGAAATGACGGGCCGACAAGTTCAAGGCGAGCTGATACATCCGGCCCGCGTCGTGCCACGTCTTCAGTTGGCGACATGCCGCCTCGAGCGCCCACTCTTCGAGTGCGATGATGACACCGGTCGATTCGGCGAGCGGGATGAAGTCGAGCGGCGGAATCAATCCTTGTTTGGGATGGATCCAGCGCATCAGCCCTTCAAATCCTTTTAACTTGCCAGTCGCCGCTTCAATCTTCGGTTGGTAATAGAGCGTGAACTCGTTCAAGGCGAGCCCTTTCCGCAAATTCATCTCGAGCGTCAGACGGGCCGTCGCCTTCTCGCCCATTTCTTCCTCGTAGAAGGCGATCCCCCCGCGCTGCACGTGGCGATCATTGGCCGTGATTCGGGTCGTGTCCATCATCTCGAGCGTCGAGCGTGACTTGTCCTCGATCGAGATGAAGGCGCTCATCGTCAAGACGACGTCGAGTTCCCCGACCGCGAACGGCTCGCTCGTCACTGTCTCACAAATCAAATCGGCGAGCGCCTTTACTTTGATGCGGTCGCCGTAAGGCGTCCACAGTAGAAATCCAGATTGAGAGACGCGCGCCAAGAGCGACGCATCGACGACTTGTTGGAGGCGTTCCGACAGTTCGATGACGATGTCGTCCGCGCGCTGGATGCCGATGGCCGTCTCGACGGAACGGAACTCGTCCGCCCGGAGATAAATCAATGAGCCGAGCTGGTGCGGTGCCTGTTCGCGGAGCGCGTCCACCCGCTCGATGAACCCGTTCAAGTTCATGAGCCCGGTCTGTTCATCCGTATAGGCGAGCTTCGTGATGTGTTCATCGATCTCGCGGCGGTCGAGCCGGAGATAGAGGATGGCTATAAAGTCGGACAGCGTGCTGACGATCAGCTCCTCGATGAACGTCCATTGCCGCGGCGCGAACGTCTCACAACAGATGACCCCTTTCGCCCGATTGTTCGCATAGATTGGGGCGTCGAGCATCGAATAAATTCGTTGCCCTTCCACGAAGTGCTGCTGGTATAAGTCCTTCACCCACTCGTGGGTCCGGACGTCTTCGAACGGGAGCACCCGGTTCGTCCGCAACGCGTCGAAATAGACAGGTGCGTCCCCACGCATGACCGTCAACACCGGTTCGCTCGGTCCCGTCTCTTTCGAATAGGCGACTTGGCAACTGATCGAGGCATACGTCTCGTCGAAATGCCAAATCGAGACCGTGTCGACGTCGAGCATATCGGAGACGACCTCACACATGTATAAGAGCGCTTGCCGTACCGCAGCCTCCGTCACTTCTGGCATTCGGACGAGTTCGAACAGTTTCTCTTGATGTTTGCGATATGATTGTGTTGAAAAGTTCCCCTCGTTCATAAGTCCCCTACTCTCATTCAAACGTTTTGAATTCATGATAGCACGAAAAGAACTATGGATAGGTTTCCAAAATTCAACAGAAAGTCAATTTTCGATTCCCCTGTTTCTTTATTACTGTTGCCTCATACGCGTCCAAAAATATTGACCTCATTTTTAACGGAATCGGCTGATTGAGCCATTTCCACCATTGCTTGCCGTTTGTGTAAACCCTACAATAAACATGTATTGCTTTACCTGTCGATAATTGTCAAAAGCACTCATTAGAGAAGGAAGTGACCCCATGTCCCCTAAGTCCGGCCTCATGTACTCATTCGCAGCCATCGCCGCCGTAAGCATCATCGCCCAGGCCGACGAAGCCGCAGCAGCCAGTTCACACGTCGTCCGTGCCGGTGACACGCTCTGGTCGATCAGCCAACAGCACAACGTGTCACTCGCTAATTTAAAAGCTTTCAACAACTTGAATTCAGACCGTCTCGCCATCGGGCAGACGCTTAAATTGAACGGGAACGCCCCGACCACGGTGAAACCTGCTGCCACATCAGGCACGGGTACTGTCACGACGGCCGCGTTGAACATGCGTCTCGCCGCAGGCACGTGGCACGACGTACTCGTCACGATCCCGAAAGGCCAAGCACTCACGCCGATCCAAACGAGCGGTGCCTGGACGAAAGTCAGCTATGGCGGGAAGACCGGTTGGGTACATAACGGGTATTTGACGGCCTCATCTGTCAAACCAGCTACACCGACTCCAATCAAACCTGCTGCCCCAGCACCATCAAGCGACGCCACCGTCACGACGGCCGACTTGAATATGCGCGTCGCCGCAGGCACGTGGCACGACGTACTCGTCACGATTCCGAAAGGCCAAGCGCTCAAACCGATTCAAACGAGCGGTGCCTGGACAAAAGTCAGCTACGGTGGGAAGACCGGTTGGGTACATAACGGGTACTTGACGAACTCGTCCGTCAAACCGACTACACCGAGCACGCCGACAAAACCGGCCGCTCCACAAGAACAGAGCATCAACCAGTCGTACGTCACGACGGCCAACTTGAACGTCCGTCAAGGCCCCGGTATCGGCTACGCCCTCGTCACGAGCATCCCGAACGGCACGACCGTCAAAGCGACGAAGCAGAGCGGCACGTGGGTATACGTCACGTATAACGGCAAGAGCGGTTACGTCAGCACCGGTTACTTGAAACAGACGACGACAGCACCGAGTGCGCCGGTCACACCGAACGCCGGAGACGGCGGTGCAGGCAACGCTTCGTTCGACTATGTCGTGAATACACCATCGCTCAACGTCCGCACGTCGGCCTCGACGAACTCGGCCATCATCGGTCGCGTCACGGCCGGACAGACGCTCCGAATCGTCCAGACGTCGAACGGTTGGCATCAAATCTATATCGGGAACACGACCGGTTTCGTTTCGGCGTCTTACGTCAAAGCGGTGCCGAAAGGCTCTGCGGTAAGTCCTGCTCCAGGCACGTCCGAGGCAGGAATCGCCGCCATCGCCGTCGCTAAGAAATACGTCGGCACCCCATACATCTGGGCATCCTCGAACCCGGCCAACGGTGGGTTTGACTGCTCTGGACTCATCTATTATGCCTTCAACCAGGCAGGCTACAGCGTCCCACGCACGAACGTCGCCACGTACTGGTCCGGGTCTTATTTCGGAACACAGCTCAGCAAGACGTTCGTCCCAAAAGCGGGCGACCTTGTCTTCTTCGAGAACACGTACACGGCCGGCCCGTCACACATGGGGATCATGATTAACGCGGACACGTTCATCCACGCCGGGACGTACGGACTCGGCTATAACACGATCAGTAAAGAGCCATACTGGAAATCACGCGTCATCGGTTACAAGCGACCGTGACCTTCGGCGCATTGAAAGACCCGACCTTTGTCGGGTTTTTTTTCGTGGGGCAGGATTTCCCTCGAAAGACTCGAACACGAGAGATAGAATGGGAAGAGAAAGAAGGAGGTGTCCGATGGGAAGCAATCGATTCGCTAAAATTCCGTACCGGATTTACACGATGGCCCTCGCCGTCGCTTGTCTCATCGGCGTATTGTTGTTCGGGCTCGGTCTGAGCTATTACTGGAAAGAAAAACACGTCGCCGTCGACGAGACGGTGCGCGACTTGAACCACGCCTCCGACTTGGCCGGCGTCGAGTCGTATCTCGTCTTGCATCACGCGGCCAAGCTCTACGAGACGAACTCAGAGCAACCGACGGCGTTACTGTCGGCCCCGTACCGTGAACGGGCGCTCCAATACAATCTTCAACTGCTCGACGACTTCGAGACCGGGGTCGACGAGCGCGAACGGGAGGCGTTGCTTCGCTTCTCGGAAGAACTTGAAGATACGTTGAACGAGGATGGCTCGAGCCGCTTCCAAGCCGTGCCGTTCGACGTCATCGAGTCGATCAACCGGCGCTGGCTCTATCAAGGGCTCGAACGGACCGCCCAAGAGAACACGGCCTATGAATTGACCGATGCCATCATGCGCATGCAGATGGCGTTCGTCGAAGGTGTCACGAACCTGCTCGCCGAGACACCGGATCAAGACCAGCTCGAGTTCGAGGTCTCGACAATTGCGAACGAGGCCCGTCTGATTGAGGACATCGTCGCGACCGACCCATCTCTCGGGACGAAATCGGTCGACGACTTGATTGAGAGCGCGCTCGCCCTCGGTCGGGTGACGGCTGCCAATTCGACGCTCGAGGCCCGTTACGTCAACGGGACGAGCTTCTATGAGGATTCGCACACCGCGCTACAAGCGGTACGCTCGGCGGCTGACGACACGCTCATGACCGAGCGTGACCGTTACGGCACACTCGCCATCGCCGTCCTGCTCATCACGCTCCTCTTGTCAGGTGCGCTCTTGTTCGCCCTATGCTCCACACGCAAGATGTACGCCCACGACTTGAGCCATTTGAAGGCACGCGCCCTCGCCATCGACCCGAGCACGGAACCGGTCGAGGATTCGTTCCCACCGAGCCACGACTTCCGTGGCATCGAGGACGAGCTCCGCGAGATCGCCGCCAGTGTCCATTCGACGGTACACACGCTCGAGACGAAATCGAACGACCTGCTCCGGTATCACGAGCGCTGGTCGTCCTTGTTCTCCGAGACAGGACTCGCCATCGCCTTGATCGACGACACGTACAACTTCATCGAACGAAACGATGTGTTCCGCCAGTTCTTCGGCGAACGGAACCTGTATGAGATCAACCAGTTGTTCACCGACACGGGCCGCCGTCTGTTGCGCGAGGCGCTCGCCGGGGTGACGGAGAACGGTACGAGCGCGCAGTTCATCCTGCATTTGAAAGGTGAACACGTCCGCTTCTTGAACGTCAAAATTATCCCGCTCAAGCGCGGCGAGACGCTCACGTATTACCTCATCCTCGAAGATGAGACCGAGCGCGTCGAACGCGAGCGCAAAGTCGACCGGCTCGTCCGATTCGACCTCGCCACCGAGCTCTACAACGAGTACGGCTTCCTGCGGGCGTGGGAGAAACAGGACATCGACGGGACGTTCCTCTTGATTAAATTGAACGACTTCCATCACCTCGTTGACTGGTACGATCCGACGTACGCCGACCTACTCATGACCGAGTTCGCCCGTCACGTCGAGGACCGGCTCGAGAAGTACGCGCACCACTTGTTCGGCCGTTACCGGGACGACACGCTCATGCTGTATGTGAAAGGGCTTCGCAACGTCGACGAGACCGAATTGTTGGAGCTGTTCCCGACCGAGCTATTGATTAACCAGAAACGCCAGACCGTCCACCTTCAAATCGGGGCGACGCATACGACGCCGAGCTTTAACGATTGTCTATTCGAGGCGACGAAGGCGTTGCAACACGCCAAAGAGACGCGGACCCCGTTCGTCTGGTACGACGCGAGCATCCTCGCCCAGCTTCAATGGGCCGCCTTGATTGAACAGGCGCTCCCGGAGGCAATCGAGCAAGGACATATCACCGTCGCCTATCAGCCGCAAGTCGAGCTGAAGACGGGCCGGGTCGTCGGGGCCGAGGCGCTCGCCCGCTGGCAGCACCCGGACATCGGCAACGTACCACCGAACGAGTTCATCCGCATCGCCGAACGCTCGGACCAGATTCTCTGGCTGTCGCACTCGATTCTCGATTTGGTCGTCGAGCAGCTCGCCGCCTGGCGCGACACGCCGTTCGCCGATATCTCGTTGTCGTATAACTTGTCGGCCCATTCGGTCGACCCGTCCATCGTCACCAAGCTGCGCGACTTGATCGCGACGTATCCATGGCTGCCCGACCGGTTGAAAATCGAACTGACCGAGTCGGCGGACATCATGTCGCACACGAACGAGCTCGAGCGGCTCGAAGACATCTCGGACCTCGGCTATTGCCTCTCGATTGACGACTTCGGGACCGGCTACGCCTCGTTCGAAGCGATTTGGCACTTGCCGATTCAAGAAGTGAAGATCGACCGCATGTACGTCAGCGGCAAAGCGAAGGACAGCACGTCATTCCTCCGCGCCGTCTCTCGCTTTGCGAGTGAACAGAAATTGACCTCGCTCGCCGAGGGCATCGAGACGAAACAGGACCTCGAGCGGATTATCGCGGAAGGTGTCGAACTCGGACAAGGTTATTATTACGCCCCGGCCCTTGACGCGACCACGTTCGAGGCCTGGGTGAACGACAAAAGAGGGCACCTCGCCTGAGCGAGCGCCCCTCCTACCGGTTGACACATGTCAGCCGGTTTTTCGTTTGATGAGATTGAGCACGAGCTTCAGTGCGATCAACAGTCCGATGACCGGCAAGATGATCGGCAGCGACCCGCGCGGCAACAGCCCGAACACGATGAACGCCGTCATCCCGATGGCGAAGAACAGTTTGATACCCCGCTCGTGGCCGTCGAACTGATCCCAGCGCCAGACGAGGAGTAGCAAGGTCAGCGGTGCGAACAAGAACGTCAAGAAAAAGAACGGCATGTGCCGTGTATACCAAGGTTGCGTCATTTCTGTCGTACCTCCTCATATAACGCTTCTGTCGCCTCGTGCGACTCGACGTTCAGATAAATCGGTTTGCCGCTCCAGTCGATCCGGACGACCACGTCGATGTCCCGATCGATGAAGACGAGCACGTCCTCCCCGTTCGTCGTCCGGAAGTGTCCGGTCAGGCGTGAGCCGACGGCGGCACCGTTCGTGCGACGGGCGAGGCTCGGCTCATACGTCAACGTCACGGCTTCCATCTCGTCATATGGCACCGTCTCGCCGTAACCGCCCTCGATGATGAGCGCCGAATCGGTGAGCGTCACCTCGGTCGGCTGACTGAACCAGAACAAGAGGCCCCCGACAAAGCCCAAGATGAGCGTCAAGACGAGGATGAGCGGGATGAGTTTCTTCTTGCCTCCAGGACGAAGCTTACCGTTCTCATCAAAAATATTCCCGTCATACTTTTGGGCGCGCCAAAGCGTCACGACAACGAGAGCGACGATGAGCAGAAACAACGGCTCGAGCGGAATGTCGAGACCCGACACGTCAATGGCGACGATGACGAGAAAGATGGTTGCGATGCCGTAACACATGAAACCGATTAACCGCGCCACCGCCTTGATATTGACGCGCGCCTTGTCTTCGCGCTTCATCGTGTTATATCCCGAGATGAGGAAATGCCATCCCAAGCGATGGACGGCGAATCCGAGCAAGAATAGAATGAGTGCTGCAATCACGAGTCCCCACATAGAGGTGTCCCCCTTTCTTCTATAGTCTACGTGAAAACGAGACCGAACGTTTCAAAATCGTGAATCTGCGTCGTATACTCAGGGTAGAACGTTCCAAGGAGGAATTCGATGTATCGCACGAAAGCAGATTTTCTACAAGATTGGACCAAATCATCGACCGGCACGCTCGACGTGCTCCGCGTCGTCACGGACGAGGCGCTCGGACAGGAAATCGTCCCGGGCCACAACTCGCTCGGCTGGATCGGTTGGCACGTGACGACCGCGCTCGGCTATTTCACGAACTTGCTCGGCTTCCGTTTATCGGCGCTGAAGAGTTTGACGCAACCGGCTGACGCGTCAGCCATCGCCGACCAGTATGCGCGCTATGCCGACGAGATTAGCCAGGCGGCCGAACAGTTCTCGGACGAATACCTACTCGAAGAAGTCGACGTCCACGGTGCGAAACAGCCGCGTGGCGCCGTCTTGCGCATGATGATCGACCATCAGACGCATCACCGCGGCCAGATGACGGTGCTCCTCCGTCAGGCGGGACTCACGGTCCCGGGCGTCATGGGACCGACGAAAGAACAGATGAAGGCGTGAAAAAAAGCGAGGCCCCGTGGGGTCTCGCTTTTCGTCACATCGATGACGGTGTATTCTCCTTGTTTTGCATCCGACCGACCCCTTCGTACTGGACGGTACCCGGGTCGCGTGCATACTTCCAAGCGTTGCGCGCATCGATCAAGCGCTTCGTCCGCATCCCGTCGAACGCTTCCGGTTTCAACGCGACGAGCTCGTCCCATTCCGTGACGAGGATGGCGATGTCCGCTCCCTCGAGCGCAGCTTCGACCGTCTCCGCTTGGGGGAAGTCCCACTTGGCGAGCGGGTCGTAACCGATGACTTCGACTCCACGTATCTCCAACAGTTGAGCGAGCGTCATTGAAGGCGCGTCGCGCATGTCGTCCGTCCCCGGTTTGAAGGCGAGGCCAAGCAAGGCGACTTTGAGATCGCTCTTCGGTTCGACTTTCGAGGCGACGTACTCCATCTGGGCGTCGTTCGCGTGCATGGCCGCTCGGATGACCGGTAAGTCGACCTCGTTCTCGTTCGCCACGTTCAAGAGCGCGTGCATGTCTTTCGGGAAGCACGAGCCCCCGTAGCCGAGTCCGGCGTTCAAGAATGAACGTCCGATGCGCGGGTCGAGTCCCATCCCGTCGGCGATCGTCGTGATGTCCGCTCCCGCCTTGTCGGCGAGACGCGCCAAGTCGTTGATGAAACTGATTTTTGTCGCGAGGAACGCGTTCGAGGCGTATTTGATGAACTCGGCGTCATTCGGTGATGTACAGACGATCGGCACCCCGAGGCGTCCATAGATACCGGCAAGTTCCTCACACATCTCGAGGTTGTCACTGCCGATGACGACGCGGTGCGGTTTCAACACGTCGGCGAGGGCGCGCCCCTCTTGAAGGAATTCCGGCACGACGGCGAACGTGTGGGCCGGATACATGACCGACAGCATGTCGGTCGTCCCCGGCGGCACCGTGCTGCGGATGATGATTTTATGTTTCGACTCGACCTCGGACAAGGCCGCGTCGACGAACGTCAAGTCACAGCTTCCGTCTTGCTTGCTCGGCGTCCCGACGGCGAGGACGAGGTAGTCGACCGTTTCTGTATCGGCAATCGAGTCCGTGAATGTGATTGAACCGTGATGATCGCGTAACACGTCTGCCATGCCCGGTTCGTGGAACGGGACGTCCCCGTTCATGAGACGGAGCAGTCTCGGTTGGTCTTTCTCGACACCGATGACCTCATGCCCCGCTTTTGCTAGTCCACACAGGGTGGCCAGCCCGACATAGCCAAGGCCGATGATTCCAAATTTCACGATAGTTCCTCCTTCAATAGTCTTCTATTAACAGTACCGAAAAGCGGCGTGCAAGGGAAGGCTCTAACACTCTCTGAATATTCTCTGCTATAATGAGTCAAAATGAGGCTAGAAAGGAATAACCGCATGGGATTGCTCGCTTTCTTTTTGATTACGCTCTTCGTGTTCTACTGGTTTCCTATTCGAGGTGGACTCAAGACTTTCCTGCTGATTCTCATCATGATCAGCGGATGGCTCTCGATTTTCGAACTCGTCTCCATCATCGAAGCCCGCCCTTGGGTTGCGGCCCCTGTCCTCGCGCTGATCGGTTTGTTCGTTTGGAAATGGCGCAAAGACAGACGGACGAAACTGAACAAGCACCCAGACATTTGACACACGTCGAATGTCTTTTTTTATTAAATGTATATTTCACCCAATTAATATGAAATAATAATTCTATATCAACTAGTATCTTACATACCATATCTTATTGAATAATAAGGGGAGACAATTATGAATTTTTACGGGCTCGACATCGCACCTTGGATCGAACCACTGGCCCAATTCGTGTTTTGGTATCCGTTCTTCATGGCGCTGTTTTGGATTTCAGGCGCTCTCTTATTCAGCTTGACGCGGGAGAAAGAGGAAGAACTCGATTTGAACGAGCGGGAATGGCCGCTCATCAGTATCTTGATTCCTTGTTATAACGAAGAAGAGACGATTGCCGAGACGATCGAATACTTGGACCGTCTCACCTATCCGAATTTTGAGATTATCGCCGTCAACGATGGCAGCCGTGACAAGACCGGCGACATTCTCGTCGGGCTCGCCGACGAGTACGAGCGTCTGCGTGTCATCGACTGTCATGAGAACCGAGGCAAGGCGAACGCCTTACATATGGCCGCCCACGCCGCCC
The DNA here is from genome assembly GCF_000416965.1 of Exiguobacterium chiriqhucha RW-2. Lineage (GTDB taxonomy): Bacteria > Bacillota > Bacilli > Exiguobacteriales > Exiguobacteriaceae > Exiguobacterium > Exiguobacterium chiriqhucha. The sequence continues at coordinate 489,632 of NZ_ATCL01000014.1, read as the reverse complement.
GCTCCGAGTATTTGCTCTGCGTCGACTCGGACGCGTTCTTGAGCGAGGAGGCCCCGTATTACCTCGTCCGTCATTTCTTGAATCGCGGTGAGCGCGTCGGTGCCGTCACCGGCAACCCGCGTATCCGTAACCGCGACACGCTCCTCAGCCGGATGCAGCTCGTCGAATACTCGTCGATTATCGGCTCCATCAAACGGACGCAACGAGTCATGGGTAAAATCATGACCGTTTCCGGCGTCATCGTCATGTTCCGCAAGAAAGCGTTGCTGTCGGTCGGTCTTTGGGACCGCGACATGATCACCGAGGACATCGCCGTCTCGTGGAAACTCCAGAAGAATTTCTGGGACATACGTTATGAGCCACGTGCCCTCTGCTGGATGCTCGTCCCCGAGTCGATCTCTGGCATTTGGAAACAGCGCGTGCGCTGGTCGCAAGGCGGACAGGAAGTCGTCTTGCGTCACTTCGACATCTTCAAAGACTGGCGCCAGCGCCGGATTTGGCCCGTCTATATCGAACAGGTCGTCAGCGTCCTCTGGGCGTATGCATGGCTCATCGTCACGGTGTATCTGTTCGCGACGGCCGACACGTGGCAGGACATGTTGATTTGGTTCACGTACAACTCGTTCGCGCTCGTCCTCGTCAGTCACGTCCAGCTGATCATCTCGCTCTGGAACGACGCCCGTTACGATAAAGTGTTCAAATATTACGTCTGGGCCGCTTGGTATCCGGTCATCTACTGGATGCTCAACACGTTCGTCGTCATCGCGGCGACACCGAAAGCGATTAGAGCCCGTGTGAAAGGAGGCTATGCGACATGGAGTTCACCAGACCGGGGGGCACGGAGAAGCAGCCTGTAAGTAAGTTATATGATTACGAGCAAGAGATTCTCGTCAAGACGAAACAGAACGTGTTCCGCAAAGGGATTGAGCTGTTGCTCACGGTCGTGTTCTGGCTGTATACGTTCATCGTCACGTGGTTCTTCTTGAGCGCCGTCGTCGACGTGAACGACCGCTATATCGCCATCCTCAAGACCGCCTTGAACGTGACGAACGCCGACATCCGCGAGTTGCTCTATTTCGGGCTCGTCTCGTCGTTCGTCGCCGCCCTGTTGCTCTTCCTGTGGCGGACGTACAACAAGCGGAAGTACGGCCCGCTCAACCGCCGGCAGATGCCGACGGACACGACGCTCGACGATTGGCTCAAACTCGACTTGATGGAGCCGGAAGATATCGAGCGACTTCAATCCGAGAAGGTGATTGTGTTTAAAGAAAATCCGGTGAAAGAGTTGAAATGATGCGCTACGCAAAATGGCTCATGGTACTACTCATTATTGGGGGTATCGCTTGGAAAGTATACGATGTGTCCTCGACGACAAACGAGGACGTGCCCGATGCGGCACTCCTCCCGACCGAGGACGTCTGTCTCGGTCTCAACTATCACCGCGTCAAACAGCCGGATACGTGGAACAAGCTCGTCGAGAACGTGACCGGCTCGTCCGAACTTGTCCGCTACAACGTCTACGCCGACAAGTTCGAGCAGCAGATGACGTGGCTCCAAGAAGCAGGCGTCCACTTCGCGACGCAGGCCGACTTGCTCGGCTATCGCTCCGGTGATCCGATTCCGGACAAATGCGTGTGGATCTCATTCGATGACGTCGACCATACCGTCTATGAGAACGCGTTCCCGATTTTGAAAGACAAGCAGATCCCGTTCACGCTGTTCATCATCACCGGTCATGTCGGCGAGGCGTTCCAAAACTTGGACCTCGCCCCGTGGACCGAATTGAAAGACATGCAGGCGAGCGGACTCGCCGACTTCGGGACGCATACGCATGACATGCATTACGTCAAAGACGGAGGCGCCGTCTTCTTGCCGGAAGACATGCAAGATGAGCTCCGACAAGATTTGGAGACGAGTGTCGCCGCCATCGAAAAGAATCTCGGGACGCGCGTCACGACAATTGCCTATCCGTTCGGCAACACGAGCGACGCTGTGACCGAGACGGTGCAAGACCTCGGCTTCGAACAAGCGTTCATCTTGAGCCCGAATCCGATCACGCCGGACAACGACCCGTTCTATTCGAACCGGTACTTGCTCGATGCCGAACTGTTCGAGCTGTTCGTCAAACCGTATTTCGAGAATTGATGATGCAACCCCTCGTCCCGCGACGAGGGGTTATTTTTAGTCTTCCGGTACCTCGACTTCGTCGCCCGCTTCGATGGTGCCGTTCATGACGTGTTCCATTTCCTCCAAACTGAACGCGTCTACGAGCTGGATACCGTCGACGTACACCGTCGGCACGTACTTGACGCCGAAGTCGCGCGTGAACAGCCGTGAGTTTTGGATGCCGATATCGACGTGGTTCTCAAGCAGTTCGTCCACATTCAGGTTGAACTCAGAGGCGATTTTTTGGACATGGGTTTCCGTCCCGAAGCCGTCCGACCCCGAGTCGTGTCCGATGGCGCGCTGCACTTCATAGTAGCGGTCCGGGATGAGCCGTTCCACGTTATAATCCACGTTCGCGAGCAGTTGCGACTGTTCGTTCAACAGGACGAGCGGCTGTCCTTTGAACGTCGCCTCGCCCGCGTCAAGCCAGCGCTCCTCGATTTCCGGCAGTACCTCTTCCATCCACTTCTTACACCACGGACAGCTGTAGTCGAAGAGGAACACGATCTCATGCTCGCCTTCCCCGAGCACGACTTTTTCTTCGAGTGGGAGCTCGTAGGCCGTATATGTATGGATTTTCGTCGAGTCGACGGCCTCGCTTTGACTGCATGCCGTCAGAATCAGGATGAGTCCGACGAATAAGAACAGGAATCGTTTCATGTATAAACCTCCATTTGCTCAATTATTCACATATTTAGTTATAACATGTCGGGTCGACAGACTCGAGTGACGTTCTGGTGAAGTTCGTCAAAAGAAATGGCACACAAGAAAACGAGCGGACACATGCCCACTCGCTTCAGTTGACAACACATTTCATCTTTCATTCCCCATAAACGCCTCCATCGTCGCCGCCGTGTCTGACGAGATGCCATCCTTCTTCAAGACTTTACCGACCGTCTGCAGGATGATTTTCCAGTCGTTGAGGAACGTGACGTTGTCGACGTACTTCACGTCGAGCGCGAAACGTTCTGACCACGATAAGCGGTTCCGTCCGCTCACTTGTGCGAGCCCAGTCAGTCCGGGACGGACATCGTGACGTCGGCGTTGCTCATCGTTATAACGTGGTAAATATTCGACTAGCAATGGGCGCGGTCCGACAATCGCAATGTCGCCTTTGACGATATTGAGCAGGCTCGGTAGCTCATCTAGACTGAGCGACCGGAGCGTCTGCCCGAACGGGGTCAAACGTACCTCGTCCGGCAACAAATCGCCATGTTCATCCCGCTCATCCGTCATCGTCCGAAACTTCACCATCTCGAAGATGACGCCGTCCTTACCAGGCCGTTTTTGTTTGAACAACACCGGTCCACCGATTTTCCACTTGATGAGACCCGCAATCGTCAGAAGAACAGGACTTAAAACGAGTAACGAAACCGTCGCAAGGATTGCGTCTTGTGGACGCTTCACCAAACGTTCGTACATGGTAATCCCTCCTATCTGAACGAAGAATACATCGAGTCGTAATAGGTTTGATACGCACCGGATACGATTCGTTCAATCCATTCAGGATGTTCCACATACCACTGAATCGTTTCGGCGATTCCGTCTTCAAACCGATATCGTGGGGTCCAGCCCAATTCATCGGCCATCTTGGTCGCGTCGATCGCATAGCGTCGATCATGCCCCGGACGATCTTTGACGAATTGAATCAATTCTTCTGACTGACCGAACGCGTTGATGATGATTTGCACGAGCTCCAAGTTCGTCTTTTCATTATGACCGCCGATATTGTACACTTCGCCGAAGCGCCCATGTTCTCGAACGACATCGATGGCTTCACAATGATCGCTTACATGAAGCCAGTCTCGAATCTGTTGCCCGTCTCCATAGACTGGCAATGGCAGATTCGACATACAGTTATGAATCATGAGCGGAATGAGTTTCTCTGGGAATTGATACGGCCCATAGTTATTGCTGCATCGGGTCGTCTTGACCGGCAATCCATATGTCTCGTAATAGGCTCGAACGAGTAAATCAGAGCTTGCTTTCGAGGCGGAATATGGACTATTCGGAGCGATGGATGAGTCTTCGGTGAAATAACCAGTCACTCCGAGTGACCCGTACACTTCGTCGGTCGACACATGGACGAAACAGACGCCTTCCTTATACTCCCGGCTATATTTATCATCGGGGGCCACTTTCCAATGTCGCATCGCCATGTCGAGCAACACCTGCGTCCCGAGAATGTTTGTCGTCAAAAACAACTCGGGCTCGGTGATACTCCGATCGACGTGTGATTCTGCAGCGAAGTGAACGACTTCATCCACGTCATATGCTTGAAACAACTGTTCAATTGCTTGACGGTCACGAATATCAACCTTTTCGAAATGATAAAGCGGATCTGCTTCGAACTCGCGCAAGTTCTCCAAGTTCCCTGCATAGGTGAGCACATCGACGTTAAGAATGCGGTACGTCGGATGTTTTACCCGTAAGTGTTTTATGAAATTTGAACCGATGAACCCGGCTCCGCCAGTCACTAGAATCGTTCGCATCCGTTCTCTCCCCTTCCTCGACGAGTGATAAGAGATATTGTCCATAATCCGTCATCTTGAGCGTCAAACCGATATCTTTCAACTCATCTCTTGTGATGAACCCGCGACGCCAAGCGATTTCCTCGAGACAGGCGATGTAATAGCCTTGCCGTTCTTGTACCGTTTGAACGAACACAGCTGCTTTGATCATGCCTTCTGGTGTGCCGGTATCGAGCCAGGCCATTCCGCGGCCGAACAAAACGACGTTCAACTCGCCGCGTTCCAGATACATATTATTGATTGACGTGATTTCGAGTTCTCCTCGTGCAGAAGGCTCAACACGTTTGGCGAACTCCACGACTTGATTGTCGTAAAAGTAAAGTCCTGGGACCGCATAGTTCGATTTTGGTTCAGCCGGTTTTTCTTCAATCGAGACAACTCGATTTTGTGAATCAAATTCAACGACTCCAAACGCCCGTGGATCTTTTACCGGATAGCCAAAGACGGTCGCTCCTTGTTTTTTCGATTGTGCGTGTTTCAAGAATCGAGTTAAATCCGGTCCGTAGAAAACGTTATCCCCCAAGATGAGACAGACCGAGTCGTCACCGATGAAGTCAGCTCCTAAAATAAACGCATCTGCTAGTCCGACCGGCTTGGTCTGCACTTTATACGAGATGTCGATACCGAGTTGATGCCCGTCCCCGAACAATCGCTCGTATCCACCAATGTCTTGCGGAGTCGAAATGAGCAGAATCTCCCGAATACCTGCGAGCATCAACACGGACATTGGATAGTAAATCAACGGCTTGTCGTAGATTGGTAACAGTTGTTTCGAGACGGCCTTCGTCATCGGATAGAGGCGCGTTCCATTCCCACCCGCTAATATAATCCCTTTCATCACTTCATCACCCTTTCTTGAATCGTGGCACAAATCCGGGTTACATCTTCTGTAGTAAGGTCTGGGTAAAGTGGAAGTGTCAGTACACGTTCGGCAATCGTGCGGGCAACGGGTGTGCGACGGCTCGCGAAACGATTATGATTCCACGCATAATCCGTTACGAGCGGATAGAAGTACTTTCGAGTGAAGATTCCTTCTTTCGCCAGGGCGTCATGCAGTTCATCCCGTCGATTTTCTTCTGCTGTGAAAATGATGGGATAGTACGAATGGTTCGTCTCGACACCTTCTTGAGGTGTCAGAATCCGAATTCCTGGAATGTTCTTGAGTAATTCGTCATATAGCTCGCGCACTTGCTTCCGCCGCGCGATCGTCTCATCAATACGACGCAAGTTGCATAGCCCCATCGCTGCTTGGAACTCGTTCATCTTGGCGTTCCCGCCCGTCACTTCCACCGTTTCTGGTCCGGTGATGCCAAAGTTTTTCAATTGGTCGAAACGATGTTTCAGTGCCGGATCATTGTATGTCAGAGCCCCGCCTTCGATGGTATGGAATACTTTCGTGGCGTGGAAACTGAACATCGAGACGTCTCCGAACGTTCCGATTCCTCGTCCGTTCACTTTGACGCCGAACGTATGGGCCGCGTCATAAATCACTTTCAAGTTGTGTCGTTTGGCAATCGCTTCGATGGCCTCAACATCACATACATTTCCGTATACATGGACAGGAAGGATGGCTGAAGTTTTGGGTGTAATCAGATGTTCTAGTTTTGTAGCATCGAGCGTAAAGTCATCTGATCGGATATCTCCATAAACGGGTGTTAGCCCTTTACGAATCAGTGCATGACTTGTCGAAGCAAAAGTAAAAGGCGTCGTAATGACCTCACCTGTCAATCCGAGTGCTTCAATCGCCGTCTCGAGCGCCAAGTGCCCGTTCGTGAACAGTGACACGTGTTCTACATCCAAATACTCAATCAGCTCCTGTTCAAGTTGCTGATGTTTGGTGCCGTTGTTCGTCAACCATCCTGACTCCCATATGTCACGAATCTCATCCGTATATTCTTCAAAGGAGGGAAGTACGGATTTGGTGACCGGAATAGCTGTCGGTTTGCGGTCAGGCTTGTTCACTACTGGACGAACCGGGAATGCGGCGGATTGGATATCGATGATGTGTAGCATAAGGCACCTCCTAGGTCACTTGGCGATTCGAGACGAGTGCGTAACGTTCAAGGATGAGCTGGATTTCCTGTTTGGGACAATGCATCATCACGTCGATGATGGACAGATTCGCTTGAAACGGACATGATTCTTGATGGTAAATGATTGGCTCGGTCTCGATGAATGATAAATCGATTCCCGCCTGTTCGAACACCTCGGTATCGTACAAGTCCATTCCGTTGATGGCATTCACGTAATGCGTCGCCCTCAAATGCTCACATATATTGAGGATTCTCGCTTGGCCCTTCAATCCAACCCCAGCGTTCAATTCTGACGAGAGAATGAATGTCGTTGAAATGCCGAGGTACCGAGCGACTTCCTCGATGCTGTATGCCAAATATTTCCCGACGTTTCGCTCGGGATGACGAATCACGCGTTCGAGTAACGGGAAGACGTGTTCAAATTGAGGGGCTTTGTGATAGGCGTGTCGCAACAACTTCAACTGTTGTTCAACGATTTCGTCTGGTTGCGAACGCTCATGGTCGCAAATCAAACGATTCTGGCTCATCTTCTGAATGGGTAAGGTGATCGGATGAGGATTTCCGTCAATCAGAATCCGATTGCGATGAATCCAACCCTTTTTGATGAAATGAACGTCGTCATACACAACGAACGTATCAACCGCATGAATCAATTGGAAGTACCCGATATATGGGAAGAAGTAAGGCTGCATAATGGCCACGTTCATGACATTTCTCCTTTACGAAATAATCTGTTTCGCACGCAACGTGTCATAGTACCCTTTTGCTGTGACATCGTTACGGTGGAACTTGACGAGTTCCCGCGATAACATACCATGTTCGATGAGACGCTCCGGATGTTCGAGGTATTGTTCAATCCCTCGTTCAATCGATTCGACCGTGACGCCACACATATAGCAATTCTTACCGTCTACGGAATGATGGGAGACGTTGTTGATTTGATCGCTGATGACGACCCCCATGCCCGAGGCTCTCGCTTCGATGATAGTCCCATTCCCGTTCGAATACGTTGCCGGCAGTACCAAAATGTCCGCTTGTTCATACACTTTCGGCATCTCATCCCACGCCCGAATCTCATCTAAGAAGTGGACGTTCTTCAAATCGTGTTCTGCGATGTAGGCTTTACACGCCTCGAGCTGTTGCCCCGAATTGTTCAAATAGAGTTCGAGGGAATAGCGTTTTGATAAGTTCCGATACGCTTCTAGCACGAGTAGTGGTTGATAGCGTTCGACGAGTCGATTCGCAAACAATAGTTTGAATGTATCGCCCTGCTGTTTCCGTCTCAATCCATGATCGAAGTACGCATCAATGTCTTGGGCATACGTCGCATGTACGACTTTATTAGGGTCAAACCCGAGTTGGTGTTTGAATTGCTCCACTGCTACCGTCCCCATCCCGAAGTAGAGGTCAGCGTCCTTGAACATCCAGTGCAACAGCTTCGTTTTGTATGGATTATCCTGCGGATTCGTCAGCCGGTCAGACGGATCGTCGTCATTTTGTAGCGGTCGAAGCGGCTCACTCATAATGACGGTTTTGATGCCGAACAGTTTCGCGATTCTCACGATGGCAGCATGTCCCGCCATGAACCCGCCGAGTAGGATGACGTCTGGTTTGAAACGAATCAACTCTGGGATCAAGCCGAGTGAGAGATAGCCAATCTTCGGAAACCACTTCGAATATTTCAACACCTGACATTTATCACCGAGTGGGATTTTCCACCAGTCTGGCCGATTTTGATCTAGATATTCGTAAAACCAAAATTCAGAGTCAAAGTACTCTTCCAAGGCGTAGCACAGCTTCACCTGATAAGGAGAAGCGATGTTTCCGATAAAAACGAGTTTTTGTTTCATCGTTCACCCTCCTTTACAGTTTGGCGTGGATCCGTTGTACCTTTCCATACTTCGCGTCGGACGTAGTCCGTATACGAAATCAAAATCCGCACCACTTTGTCAGAGACGTTTGGCATGCTGTAATCACTGACGATGCGAGGCCGCTCTTGTTGCATGACGACCGATAACCCTTGTAAGATTCGCTCTGTTTCGAGACCAACCATCAGCACGGCCCCTTCTTCCATCGCTTCCGGCCGTTCGTGTGTCTCACGGATATTCAACCCTCGCAACCCAAGAATCGAAGACTCCTCGCTAATCGTCCCACTGTCACTGAGCACCGCCTTGGCGTGCAGTTGAAGGTGATTGTAATCGACAAACCCCAACGGCTTGAGAAGTCGAATCAACGGATGGAACGAGACGTTCAGTTCATGGATTCGCTTCATCGTCCGAGGATGAGTGCTGACGATGACAGGCAGTCCATATTGCGCTGCAATGGCATTTAAACTGTCGACGAGTGCGAGAAAGTGTTGATCAGAGTTAACATTTTCTTCGCGATGCGCCGAAACGATGAAGTAGTTGTCAGGGCTCAATTCGAGTCGATCGAGTACATCGGAGTTTTCAATCGCCTCTCGTTTAGACATCAATACCTCGAACATCGGGCTCCCCGTCTTGATGATTCGTTCTGCCGGAAGCCCTTCGCGGAGAAGATATTCACGAGCGATATCGCTGTACGTTAAATTCACGTCCGCCGTATGATCGACAATCTTCCGATTGATTTCTTCCGGGACGCGTTGATCGAAGCAACGGTTCCCTGCCTCCATATGGAAAATCGGGATTTTCCGTCGTTTGGCTGCGATTGCCGCGAGACAAGAGTTCGTATCTCCGAGAATCAACACCGCGTCCGGACGTTCAAGCTCGAGGACTGGATCGACTTGGATGAGAATGTTGCCGATCGTCTCGATTGGACTGCCCGTTGCCGAATTGAGGAAGTAATCTGGTTTTCGCAAGGAGAAATCTTGGAAAAACACTTCATTCAATTCATAATCATAATTCTGTCCCGTATGCACAAGGACATGCTCGATGGCCTCAGAGTGTTCCAGTTTATGAATAACGGCCGACAGGCGTATGATTTCGGGACGCGTCCCGACGATGGTCATCACTTTGAGTCGTTTCATCTTGCACCTCCATAAAGTATGTGTCCGGGTTGTTCGAATCATAGGCCTCATTCACCCACATGACGGTCACCAAGTCGGTCGTTCCGATGTTTTCAATGTTGTGCGTATAGCCGATCGGGATATCGAGCACACGCATCATCTCTCCCGTGACGTGATACGTATGGACCTCGCTCTCTCCGACCTTGCGGAAACGAATCAACGCCTCGCCGCTGACCACGAGGAACTTCTCATTTTTCGTGTGGTGCCAGTGGTTCCCTTTCGTGATTCCGGGCTTGGCCACGTTAATGGACACTTGCCCTCGGTCGGGCGTCCGTATGAATTCAGTGAACGATCCGCGTGCATCTTCATTCAATTTCAAGTCATAAGCGAAGCGGTCGACAGGTAAGTAACTGAGGTACGTACTGTACAGCTGCTTGGTAAACGCATCATCGAGTTGCGGGACGGTCAAGCTCCGTCGACTCTCTTTGAACACCTGTAACAGGTCGGCAATCCGGCCGAGCTCGATTGGCGGATGGACCGCAACGTCTTCCTCAAACACAGCATGCGTTTTTACATTGGCATCTAGTAAGTGGACTAACGCATCGAGCACGTCATCGATGTACGCCAGTTGCACGGTCCGTGTCGGGTCATGGATTTCTAACGGTAAGTCGCGAGCGGCCCGATAACAGAACGTCGCGACGACACTGTTATAGTTCGGTCGTCCCCACTTGCCGAATAAATTTGGGAAACGGAACAGATAGATAGTGCGTCCCGTTTTCTCATGTTCCTGTTTTAAGATGTTCTCTGCAGCGAGTTTACTGCGACCGTATGGATTATCTTGCGTCGCTTGAATCGAGGAAGCGAACATGATTGATGCATCATTCTCATAAGACGCCAACGATGCAATCAATCGTTCCGTGAACCCGGTGTTCCCTTCCTCAAAGTCGGTTTCCACTTCAGATCGGTTCACTCCGGCCAAGTGATAGACGAACTCGGCATGTTGGCAATATCGTTGAAATTCGGCTTCTGACGTATTGCGCGTGGATGAGAATACTTCGTAACCTCGTGCGGTTAACTCAGCGACTAGATTTTTGCCGATGAATCCAGTTGCTCCGGTGACAAGAATCTTCATGATACTTTCACCCAGCTCGCGAGTTCTTGTTGAATGTAGGGTAGTGTCAATAACAGCTGTTTCACTTGTTCCACGTTCAACTGTTCCGTATTGGCCGAGTTGTATTCGCCCTCGACGGTGAGGCGCTTGCTACCTTCGTTGAAATATTTATCGTAGTTCAAGTCGCGCGTATCAGCTGGGACACGGTAGAAACCGCCCATGTCTTCTGCGACGACATTCTCTTCTCGTGTCAACAGCGTCTCGTATGACTTCTCGCCGTGACGCGTGCCGATGACTTTGATCGGATTGTTCGCACCGAACAGCTCGAGCAACGCCTGCGCCAACACGCCGATGGTCGAGGCCGGCGATTTTTGAACCATAATGTCTCCCGCATGTGCGTTTTTAAAAGCGAAGACGACGAGTTCGACGGCATCCTCAAGACTCATCAAGAAGCGGGTCATGAACGGATCCGTCACGGTGAGCGGCTCGCCACGTTTGATTTGGTCGACGAACAACGGGATCACCGAGCCTCTTGAGGCCATTACGTTTCCATAGCGCGTCCCACAAATCAGTGTCTGCTCTGGACCGACCGCTTTCGCTTTGGCGACGAACACTTTCTCCATCATCGCCTTGGAGATTCCCATCGCGTTGATCGGATAGGCCGCCTTGTCCGTTGACAGACAAATCACTTTTTGGACGTTCTGTTCAATCGCTGCGTTCAACACGTTATCCGTACCGAGCACGTTCGTTTTAACCGCCTCGAGCGGGAAAAATTCGCACGATGGCACTTGTTTCAATGCTGCCGCATGAAAGACGTAATCGACGCCATACATCGCGTTACGGACGCTGTTAATATCTCGTACATCACCGATATAAAACTTGAGTTTGTCGTCATGATAGAGCTTCCGCATATCATCTTGTTTCTTCTCATCCCGTGAAAAGATACGGATCTCTTTAATATCAGTTTTCAGGAAACGCTGCATGACGGCGTTTCCGAATGAACCTGTTCCTCCAGTGATCAATAACGTCTTGTCTTTAAACATTGCAAATCCTCTCCTTTGTCATGATGTCAGTTGCTTCTAAAGGTGATGGGAAAGTTGAGTTGGAAACAATTGCAATGACGTTGATACTAACGTGTTACCCGACTCTTTGTGAGAATAGAAAAGAAATGTTTATCATTTTTTTGAAAGATGACATGTCTAATGTTTGTATCTCATGAAAAAAGACACCCTTGCTCAGGGTGCCTTCGTTGCATGGCGGACAAATCCACGCAATAATTCTTTTTCGTCATCCCGAAACGTGAAGACCCACAGAAAGATAAAGTAGACGAGACCGAGCACAACAGCTTTAAAGAGGAAGTGCAGGAGCGAATCGACAGGTAGATATCGTTGGAGCAAGAAGCCAGAAATCCCTAGAAAAATCAAGGCCGGTGCAAGCTTCACATGACATTCGTAGAAGAATCTCCACATGCTCAATTTTAATACGCGAATATACACCATGTTCATGAAAATCACAGTGCCGACCAAGTTACCGACTAAAATGGCGCTTGCAGCACCGATTGCACCATACTGCGGTGACAAGATCAGCGATAGAATCACACTGACCGTCGCGACAATGAGCGACGCGAACGCCCGGTACTTGATTTGATTGAGCGCAATCAATGTCGTATAGGCAATTTCTTGCGTCAACGTGATGATACCAGGAAGAATGAGTAATAATGCCACTACATAAGAGGGAAAGAAGTCTGGCCCGACCCAAAGTCCGATGAACTCCCGGCCCATCGTCGCAAAGTTGATGATAATCAAGCCGACGATGTATAACTGAATCCGCCCTACGCGGATGAGCAGATTGTCCAGTTCGGCCTGACGATTAAACGTGGTCATCCGCGTGACTTTCGGCAGGAACAGTGACCCGATCGCCGAGGAAATGGTCCAGACGTAACCTTCGATCACCATCCCAATCGAGAACAAGGCGATGGAGGCACTGCTCGCCAAAGCCCCGAGGATGGTCGGTGTGATGTTTAAAATGAAGCGCTGCGCGATGGCAATCACGGTCGTCCACGAGGAGAACGTGAAGATGTCTCGGTACATCGAACGGCTGTTATGCAAAAAATCAATCGCCGTCTCTGTTTTACGCATGAGATAGATTCCTTTGCCGATAATAATTGACAGACCGACAAGCGCATTAACGAAGACAAGCGCATACAAGCCAAATCCGAATAGGAGCGCACCGACCATCAAGACGACCGTCGATACTTTCTCAATCAAGTTGAACCAGTTGAGGACAACGAATCGTTCATTCGCGATAAAAATCCCGTTGAACGGTTTGGTCGGAAACAAGACGACGATGTAAAAGCCAACCATGATATATAGCACTTGAAGCGTCTCAATCTCACCAGGAGATAAACTCGCATAAATCGTGTCGATCATCATATACACACCAATGAGTACGACCCCAATCAACAGCGCGATGCCTATGAAAAGTTTGAACGCGACCCCGAGAAAGCGAGACGCCCCTTCCGTATCCCCGAGGGCGTGGTATTTTGACAGGAACCGCGACACCGCCGCCTCTAACCCGAAATCCATCGCAAAGATGCTGACGAGCGACAGCGACAACATGTAGAGCCCGTAGTTCGCCTTCCCAATCTCCGCAATCATCCACGGGGTGTAAAACAGACCCGCCAGGATATTGAATCCGATGGCGACGTAAGACATAAGCACGCCAATCTTGATTTGCCGAGAGCTTTTTTGTTCATCAAATTCCACTTTCGTCGTCACCAGATTCCCCTCCTCTTATTTTTGTTGCCAAAAGAACATATAAAGCGGTTCATTGCGGACAAATAAGAGCAGCAGCATCGTGATGGCAACGTAATAGACGAGCAAACGTTCTCGCCGCTCGAATGAACGGAGAAGTTCAGGAATCAGTAGCATGACGAAGATTGAAAAGTACTGGACAATTCGCATCATCGAAGGGTTGATGAACGTTAATGGTAGGAAGCAAAGCGCCAACAGTAACGCATTTAAGTAGTGAGTTACGTTCGGATTGACCGCAATCATTTGTTCACGACGCCAAAGCGAGACAATCGTGATTAAAATCAAAATCATGGAGAAATTGAACGTGCCTGCGCCCGTATAGTAGTCATACTCGTCATAACCGCTAATGGTACGGAAGAATTCGAAGAGTGGAACCCTAAAAACGAACAGGAATGGAATCAGCGCACCCATGAACAACAGATAGCGTGATGTAATCGTCTTCGTAGCCAAGAAATAAAACGGAAGGAAGACGAGTGCGGATTGATGAATCGTCGCTGCCAGCAACACGACACCGAGAAATGGCCAAAATCGTCTCGTTTGAATAAAGTAATAGCCGATCAACACGGCAATCGCCGTCGCAATTGTTTGGCGGATACCAGTAATGGCAAAGAACGCGTAAAACAGTGTTGAAAAAATTAGAAAACTGAGTAACGGTTCGCTAGAGTTTCGATAAATCCAAATCCCAAACGGAATCAAGAACAAGAGCGCAACCGTTAACAGGTACCACTGATAATTTTCTGTCGCCAGTTGAATTGTTTTTTGCAATAAGTAATAACCTGGATCTCTTCCGTCAGCGGCGCCAAAGAGAATGCTGACAAAATTGTCACCTAGACGTTCCCACGATATGCCTTTCGTCTCATCAAACATCCATTTGTATTGCATCGTATCGGCACCTACACTGAAATGTCGAAATCCTGATAAAAGTATCCACTGGCACGTCGCAATCGTCACAAACAGCAACTTTCCGTGCTTGATGCCATCATCACGCAGGAGGAGCGCCGCCCATGCAATCAGAAGCAACATATTAATCAAATAGATCCACATATGACCTCCTCCTTTTCCGCTTAACGATAACGAAGGTTCATCATTCCTCGATAGAGCATCAACACGCGATGATAGATGAACGAAGACGTCTGCAATTTCTTTTGTTCGAATTCACTTAAATGACGGTTCCCAGCGAAACGTTTTAATAAATCCTCTCTTACTTCAGGTTCAGCCGAGCGATAAACCGCCTTAAATACCGTTTTAATCTGAGGCGTGGTAACACTATTTTGGGCATCAAGTCGTACTAACAACTGTTCGAAAAAGCGAGCCGTCTCGATTGGCGCGAGGTCAGCTATTTTCTTCGTCTGTTGTTTTTCATGAATGCGTGTCTTCGAGTGTGGAGTCGTTGTCAATTTAAATTGATATCCTGCCAAAGCCATATCAACCCAGCACACCCAGTCCTGAATATATCGATACGTTGTTGGGAATCCTCCCACTTGTTCGAATGCTTGTTTGGGAATAAGTAACGCGCAGCCGCTCAAACAAGCTTTGAGTAAAAGGTAATCAAACATGGCCTCATCCGTGTACAACCCTTTCAACTGTCTTCTTGGACGATGGATGGGAGCCCCTGTTTCATTAATCAGTTTCGTACCACAAGACAATATATAGTTCTGAGCTTGATCACCAAGCTTCTGTAGTTCTTGGACTTGATTGTTCACCTTGTCCGGTTCATAAAGATCATCATGACTTAACCAAGAGAACCATTCACCGCGCATGTTCTCGATACCAAGATTTAGTGCGGTCGATACTCCGCCATTTGATTTTTCATAATATCGAATTTGGTTTCCAAAGCTACGGGCAATAGCCGCTGTCGCACCGCTGTCTGTCGATCCGTCGTTGACTACAATCACTTCCACACGCTCATACGTTTGAGCGAGGGCACTTTCAATTGTTTCCTTCAAATAGTCCGCTCCATTGTAGACGGGGATGACAATCGAGACGAGTGGGCGTTCCATTGTGGATTCCTCCTTTTTTCGTGGACCAAGCTTTCATACACTCCCAGATAATCCATCACTCGCTCTTCCATTGAAAAGGAGGTGCGTGCGTGCTCGACACAGGAATCCGTGTAGTGTTCCTTTCCGAGTCTTTTCATTTTTTCGATGGCAGCTATAACGGCCTCTAACCGTTGGGGCTGTATGACTTCCCCACATGTAGGTGGAACTAGCTCTGGGTTAGCTGTCGCATCGAGCACAACGACCGGCGTTCCTGAGGCCATCGCTTCCGCGGTCACTTTCCCGAATGATTCTTCGACCGATAAGTTGAGGAACACATCTGCGAGCGCATAGTAGTCAGCCAACTCCTCGATACGATTCGTTGAAGGAATATGGATCACATTCACGGGTAACGTAATGTCGGGAAGGTCTCCGACGAGCAACAATCGTGCTTCCGGCAACGCCTGTGCCACCTGTAAAAAGTCAGACAGTCCTTTCGAGTCGTCCCATGAGCTAGCGACGCCTAGTAGAACGAAACGGTTCTCTAACCCAAGCACCTCACGTAACCCTGATGTGTCCCGGGGGTAGAAAATATCGAGGTCGACCCAGTTATAAATCCGCCGAATCATCTTTGCATTACCGAGAAATGAAAATCGTGCTTCAATCGTGATCCAATCTGAGACGCCGATGACGGCTAATCGCGAGATGTTTTCGAACCATCGTTTTTTGTCCTGCCACATTTCAGCAGTCCGATCAAGACCCCAACTTGGATTATCAAGCGCAAGTCTAGGGCAGCTTCCGCATCCATCTCGCCAACGCTCACAACCGGTTCGCGTATAATGCGTGCACTTCCCGGTGTAAAACCAACAATCATGTAGCGTCAGTACCGTCGGCGTGTCAGTATGGCTGAGCCAATTAAACAATGTCTCGAAATGTATATAATTGCCGTGGAGGTTGTGCAAATGCACGACGTCAGGCTTGTACGATTCGATATAATCGATGAGTTCTGCCGTCGCCCCTTTTGAGAAATAACCTTGTTTCCCACTCAAGCGAGACAAGAGCGCATGTCGTTTTTGATCGAAGGATGAACCGATGCGGAACCCACTTCCCGTATCTGGACCTGTCGCATAAGCGACGACACTCTCATGGCCATGGGCAACCGCAACAGACGAAATCTCTTTACAAATCCGTCCCGTGCTTTTTTCTTCATGAATGGCATTGATGTGTAGAATCCGCATGGTTCTCCCTCCCTCCTTACTCGTACGTATAGGCGTAGTAGGCGTCCTTGCCGCCTCGTTCCCGCTTGTTCATAACGATTCCAAGCATGTGAGCACCAGACAAGACGAGCTGTTCTTTCGCCTTTAAGACGAGGTCGCGGTTTGAATTGTCACAACCTACGACGAGAATGGTTCCATCGGTCTCACTTGCCAACAGTCGACTGTCCGCCACGTGCATGAGTGGAGGAGCGTCCAAGATAACTAAGTCGTACTTTTCTTTCACCTCATCCAATAGTTGCTTCATCATTGGAGAAGCCAATAACTCAGATGGGTTCGGCGGAATCGGTCCCGCTGCCAGTAAATGAAGTTTTGGCACTTTCGTCATTTGAACCGCACGCTCAAACGATGTCCGTTTAGCGAGGACGGTAGACATACCGGTTTGCCCCGCTAGTTGGAATGTGAAATGCACCGTCGGCTTCCGCATATCACAGTCCATGAGCAACACCCGTTTTCCGAGCTGCGCATAGACGATGGCCAAGTTCGAAGCCGTCGTTGATTTCCCTTCACCTGGCGACGCTGACGTGACAACAATCGTCTGTAACGTCGCACCAAGTGCCGTGAACTGTAGGTTGGTCCGAATCGTTCGATACTGTTCGGCGATCGGGGATTTAGGATTTGCCAATGTGATGAGGCTACGCCCAGAATCACGATGTTTGTCTTGTCTCTTTGACAGGTGGAACATGTGGGTCATCTCCTTTCGGTTCTTTGGCAGCTTCAGCTTTTGCCTTCACCGCTTTGGGATTCATATCCCGTTTTTCAATGACCGGAATTGAACCAATCACTGGCATGGACAAAATCAGTTCTGCCTCACGTTCATCGTGAATCCGTTTATCAAACGTATGGCGGATGAGAGCAAGCGCTCCTCCGACCATGAAACCTGCAAGTAGACCAATCGCGGTGTTCATAACGAGGTTAGGAGCAATTGGATCACCGGGTACGACAGCTTCTGATAAAATGCGAACATTGTCGATGTTCATTAAATCAGGAATCTCACTCGCGAATACGCGCGTGATGACATTTGCAATTTCAGTCGCCACGACTGGATCAACGTATTGAACGACGATATTGATGACTTGCGAGTCCTCTTCACTTTCTACTAAAAGAATCTCACTGATGTCTGTCGGTGCTTCAGGCACTCTTTCTTGTACTTCGTTCAAGATGGCTGGACTGCGCATGATGACGCGGTACGTATTTACGAGCGATAGTGAAGAAGATACTTGGGCACTGTCAATCACGTTCGTACCGGCTTCTTCTTTAGGTACAATCAATACTTGTGTCGAAGCCTCATAAGTCGGTGCAATCACATACTGACTTAAATAATAGGCTGCCCCTCCTCCAATGAGCATCATCAACACGAGAAGTAAAAAGTTTTTCTTTAGGACTCCAAATATTTCTGAGAGTAACATCGTTTGACTTTTCACACGTAAGCCCTCCTTCAGACAAAGTTGCCTATACCATAATCCAATCGAGATGATGAGATCGTTCTATGTCTTTACTTCTTACCCGACGTTCTCTGCAAATCGAAAAGAAATGTCTACCATCTTTTCATGAACTATCACGTCGGCTTATCTTGAAGGAATTGAGAATAGATACGTCGCATCTCCGTCTTCGAGCGGTCGACGTCGAACGCCTTGACCGACTCACTGTTGTGGAGCCCCATCTGGTGGGACAAATCAAAATCGAGTTGCATCGTCCGGATTGCTCGAGCGAACCCTGAAGCGTCTTCCGGCGAACACTTATACCCGGTCACCCCGTCAATCGAATAGTCATTGATGCCGTGGACGTTCGACGTGATGAGCGGGAGTCCAGCAGCCATCGCCTCGAGCGCGGCCATGCCGAGCCCTTCGCGTTTCGATGGGAAAACGAAGCAATCCGAGGCCTTCATCACTTCGATGACGTCGTCCCGAAAACCGAGTAAAGCGACTTGCCGCTCGAGCCCTAGCTCCCGGATAAGCCGTTCGAGGTGGTCGTTGTTGTCACCCGTCCCGGCAATCAAATAGCGGAGCGTGGGTTCTTTTAGCGAGGCGATGGCACGGATGATCGTCTCGTGATTCTTGTTCTCGTTCAACTCGCCGACCGATAACAAGACAAAGTCGGTGTCACTGTCGATGCCGAGGCTTTTACGCTTCAACGTTCGGTCGATTGTGATTGCCTCAATCCGTTTCGTGTCGACGCCGATGCCGGGGATACGGAACGTATGTGACGTCTTGAACGTCTGTGCCCGCGAGAAGTCCTCCTCATTGATGGTGACGATTGTGTCGGTCAGACGGGCGAGCGTTCGTTCAACTGGATAATACAGCATCCAGTTGAGTGACGGGCTGCCCTTGAAAAAATGGAATCCGTGCGCCGTATACATGCATGGCGTATGCGTCTGGCGGGCGACGAGCCGACCGACGACCCCGCCGATTGGCGAGTGGCAATGGACGAAGTGATAGCGGTTCGCCGTCATGACGGCCTTCAATTGTTGATAGGCACGGACGTGACTGTTCATCCGCTTGATGTCACGCTCGAAATCGATTTGGAACAAACCGACGTTACTATCTTGTAAGTCCTGTTTAATGCGGGCAATTTTCTCAGGCGAATACATGCTGCCCCACTCGAAGTTCGTGGCGACGTCGACCTGATAGCCCATCTCTTGGAGCATACGGATATTGTCGCGGTTGAAGCTCTCGATCATCGAGACGACCGAGGCGACCATGAGCACTCGTTTCATCGTTCTCCCCTCCTCATACACGTTTCCGAAGATAATCGACACCACGCAACATCAAGACGAGCGGCACGGTCTGTTCGTGCTTACAAAGCTGGAAGAACGTCCGCCACTTCACATCGAAATGATGCATGTCCATCTGTGAATAGGCACGCTTATATTCCTCTTGCCGGAGCACTTGTTTTAGCGACTCGGCCTGGGCGAGAAGTGACTTCGGTGCAGCGAGTTCGTTCAAGCCGATGCCAATCATACTGAGGGCGATTCGATTATAGAGGGCGTGATTGTACTCCTCCCCAAGTTGATGCGTCTCAATATAGCGCATCAATATATGAAAGAACTGCAGGCGAGAGGAGATGAGGTCTTTGTGATACACACTCGTTTCCGATGTGGCATTCGTTTTTCGGTAATGATAGACCGGATAGTCAATGTAAATAAATCGCTGGCAATGCTCCAACGCTTGGATTTGAAAATACAAGTCGATGAACGTCCCGTATGGACCGCCAAACGACAAATGTTTGATGAGGTCCCGGTGATAGAGCGTGATGCAATTTGAATTGAGCGCATCCACCGTTTCCGGATGAGCGAGCTCGTCACCGACGAGTCCGAATAAACGGCGGTGAACATAGCGTCTCGTCTGCGCTGCGTCATACGACAAAAAATCCGCCTCAAAGATTCGTTTAGGGAGGGAACGGTCGGTGTATTCACGGACGTACGTGCCCATGACGGCATCGGCACGTCCTGCCTCTGCGTGCTCGACCATTAATCGAATCGCATCTAAATCGAGCCAGTCGTCACTGTCGATGAACATGATGTACTCACCTGATGCCAATTGTAGGCCACGATTTCGGCAAGAGGAGCATCCTCGATTCGTCTGACTGATGACACGCATCCGTGGATCTTTGTCGTAACTCAAGGCGATGTCGAGACTATCATCCGTACTACCATCATCGATACAAATAATTTCGAGGTGTGGATAAGTTTGATGGACAAGGCTATCAAGACATTGTCTCAAGTAGGCACTTGTGTTGTGGATGGGCACGACTAAACTGACGAGCGGGGTAAGACTTGGCATGTGGGTCACTCCTTCTAGGTTGTCATTTCATGATGTGAGTGAAAGGCGATGATTCTATCCTCGTTGTTCCCGTAAGCCCTTCCCGGTAACTCACAAACAGAATGAGTGGTGGATAATCTTTTCGTGAAGTATAAAAAATGAAAAAAGCCGACCCTTGGGTCAGCTTCGTGTGTCAGTTAGGTTGTTCATGTAACAAGTTATGAAAGATATTATCAAACAGCCGCTCGTTCACCCGGTCCGACACGTATGAATTGTGCGGGGTGAGCGTCACCCATTCGAAGTTATAGAGCGCGTGGTCCGATGGGAGCGGCTCGGTCTCAAAGACGTCCAAGGCGACCCCGAAGAACTTCCCTTCCTCGAGTGCGGCGATGAGCGCCGTCTCGTCGATAATCGAGCCGCGCGCGACGTTCAACAAGACAGCGTCTTCTTTCATGGCCGCAAGCGCCTCCGCATCGATCATGTGATACGTCTCGTCGGTGAGCGGTAAAGCGATGACGATGACGTCACTCTCCGCCAAGACGTCGTGTAGCTCATCCATCAACACGTAACGGTCGACGAACGACACTTGTTTCTCGCGATGCCCGACGCCGATGATGGTCATATCGAACGCCCGGAGCCGCGTCGCAATCGCCTCTCCAACGTGGCCGAGGCCAAGCAAGGCGACGGTCTTTCCGGTCAGTTCGCGCAATCGACGCTCCTTCTCCCAATGCCGATTCGCCTGCTTCTCACGAAACGCCGCCCCATGCTTCATGAAGTCCAGCAATTGCCAGACGACCCATTCGGCCATCGGCACGGCATACGTGTCGCCGGCATTATAGATGCGGACGTCTCGTTCCTCGAGTTCGTCGAGCGGCAGACGGTCGAGTCCGGCGCTGATGGCTTGGACGAACCGCAGCCGTTCGAAATCCTCACATTGGCGATATTGAAACACATTGTTACAAATCAAGCCCTCGACCTCTGAGACATCGATGTCTGTTACGTCCGCTTCTTCGCGGAGCGTCGTCACCGTATAGCCGAGTTGTTCGAGTTTTGTGAGTTGTTCAGGAGCCAAACGCACTCCTGTTGACAGCAAATTCATGACAAAATCCCTTTCCGGTTCTGGATTTCCGTCGCGATGGCATCGACGGTCGAGACGAGGCTCAACCGGTTCAATTCCAACCACTCCGGTGTCGCGTATTCGAGCTGTTGCTCGTACACCCTAATTTTCCATACCCCTTCTTGGAACATTTGTGCCTGTCTGGCGTCAAATTTTCCGGTCACCCCGATATTGCAGAAGCTGCGCGACAAGATGGCGAGCGACGAGCCGAGTCGGACATGCTCCCCGAGCACCTTCTCGGCTGGGAGCTTCCCTTCCCCGATCCGGGCGATGCCACCGAAGCCGTACGGGATGCCCGATGCTTGAATTTGATGAACGACCGCCTCGATGGTCCCGTCGGCGAGCGGTTCAAACAGAAAGCTCTGCCCGTAACTGAGATGCAAGTCGTTCAATCCGATATGGACGTAGTCGATACCCGGTAGTTTGAGCACGTCCGGCATACAAGCGACGGCTTCTTTCGTCTCGCACAACAGACAGACCTTGGCTCGCTTGTCGACGAGTTCGATGAATGTCGCGACTTCGTCGCTTGTCTTATAGTATGGCAACATGACGACGTCGGCCCCGCGATTGATGACTTCATTGATCTCATAGCGTGATCCTTGGAAAATCGGATTGACACGAACAAGCAGCTCGGCATGCTTCAACACCGCACGTAACCGACTCACGTCGCGGATTGCGTGGCGTGAAATGACCGTGTCGAGATGACCTTGTCGTTCTTCTTTTCCGTTCAGTTCTAAATCGACGAATACCCAATCGACTCCGTTCTGTTCAGCGAGCAGCGCAATCTCCGGCTGGTTCGTAATGTACATCAATTTTAAAGGCATGGCGAGCACTCCTTCCGTAAGTAGATTACTTTAGGAAAATAGCCCGTCCGAAAAACAACAAAACGGAAATGCGAATAATGCTTTTGCAATCCAAACCTTTCGTATAATGTTGTTTATTTATCGTCTGCCTCGTTATTTCGGGATGAGACCCTCATGTGGAATATGCTTTGATATCAAACCATTCTCGTAACTTCTTTTTGATTTTGTTTTAAATATGGTGAATCGGAAATAACTAACGTACAGTATAAAATTCGACAGTTTTCGGCAAAAGGGGTGACCAATTATGGAATGGATTGTGATATTTGGTGCAGGCGGTCACGCACAAGTTCTCATCGATATACTTGAACTAATGGGTGTTTATCGGATTGCGGGAATTTACGATGACAGTCCCAGTCTAGTAGGAAAGTTCATTGCTGGGTATCCGGTACTAGGACTGATTGATTCTAAGCTTGTGGCTCAGAAAGGGATTATCGGGGTCGGAGTGAATCACCATCGTGAGAACATTGCCAAAAAAGTTATGAAATACAATCCAGACTTTGAATTCGTCAACGCCGTGCACCCGAGTGCTATTATCGGCAAGAACGTCACCCTCGGCGCAGGAACGGCCGTCATGGCCGGTAGCGTCATCAACCCGAATGCCGTCATCGGTCCTCATAGCATCATCAATACGATGGCGTCGGTCGATCACGACTGTGTGCTCGAACCGTTCGCTTCGGTCGCCCCGGGCGCGCATCTCGGCGGCAACGTATATGTCGGCGCCCGCACGTTCATCGGTATGAGCGCGACAGTCATCCATGGAATTCACATCGGACATGACACGGTCATCGGTGCCGGGGCCACGGTCGTCAAGGACATCCCGAATCACGTCGTCGCCTACGGCTCCCCGGCCAAACCGGTGCGGGGCCGGGTCATGAACGAACGCTACCTGTAAGCAAAAACGAGGCCACCCCGCGCCGGGTGACCTCGTTTTCATTTCAACTCGCGATGCAGCTCGCGGTCGGTGATATAGTCCGGCTCGAGTTTCAAGATAACCCGGTCGAAGGCACGCTGGAGACCAAACATCCCGATGCAGAGCGCTGCGAACAAGATAAAGAAGGACGGACCCGCCGAGCCGGAATCGTACCAGCCGAGAACCACGTACAGCATGACCAATCCGCATAACGTCAGCCAAAACGGCAACCGAACGAGCCGTTGATACGTCGCACTATGGTTGAACGATGCCCGGATTGTTCCGAGTTTCCATTCGTGAATCGCCAGCGGGATGACACCGAGAAACCCGATCCCGAGCACTATGAATTCAAATCGAGCTATGTATTGGACGAGCGTTCCCGTGATGATGGCCGAGGCCGCTCCCAGGATAAATGTCTTCGTCTTCCCTTGCCGTGCGTAATCGACAAGGCGGCGGATGTGTTGTTCACGTCTCATAGTCCTCCTCCTTCTTATTAATCAGGGTATTAAATCTATACGGATAAAAGGTAACGTATGTTTCAAACTAATATTGGAGAAAATATGTAGAATCAGCATTTAAATTCTACATTATTCGACTAATTATAAGGAGCACATTGTCCTTTCTTCGATTTTAGGTAAATGCAACATCCGTCGATTATAATATTCCTTACGCATTCTTACTTTCAAATCATGAAGGGGCTAGAAGATGAATATATTAATTACAGGCGGCTACGGATTTATTGGCAGCATTCTCGCTGAACGATTCTTTAAAGAAGGTCATCACGTACATATACTTGATAATCTCTCATCTGGCACGAAATCAAATATTGATTTCAAACATCGCTTCTTAATCTCGGACATATCCGATCCGAAGTGTGAAGCTTTTTTTAGAACATACTCCTTCGATGTCGTGATCCATTGTGCCGCATCGAATCAACATTCCCATCTATCTCACCCAGTTCAGTCGAACGTGAACGGTCTCCTTAATCTATTGACACTTTCAAAAAAATATCAGGTGAAACAATTTATTTATTGTTCGACCTTAGAGGTATATGGAAATCAGAGTGAAGGACTCATTACAGAGACAACAGTCCTTGCTCCAGCCACACCGTTCGCACTCGATCAACTCCATGGTGAAGCGTACTGTGAACAATGGTCTGAATTATACGGACTTCCAACACTCATACTTCGATTGGGCCATGTTTATGGACCGAAGCAACATACTAGTTCAGAGAGTTCACTCATCACTACTGTGACCTCTGCCGCTTCAAAAGGTACGAATATTCATCTAAATGGTAGCCCTGACTGGATATACGACTTCATTTTTGTAGGGGATGTAGCCGACGCCGTATATCGCAGTGTCATGAGTCAATTAACCGGCATATACAATCTATCGTCTAGCACTCAAACTTCTCTGCGCCGTTTATCTGAACTTCTCGGTTTGAATGACGTGACATACAGTCATACTGCCAAGACACACGCAGCTCCATTTGAAAATCGCAAATTAAAAACCGACTTGGATTGGGTACCGAAGTATACGATTGAAGAAGGATTGCACGCAACTCGGTTGTACTATGACAAACATGAAGTCACAACGTCTGTCTCAGACGAGAAGAAACCGACGAAGTTCACCGCACTCTTCTCGAACCCGTTTGTTCGAATTGCTGAGAATTTAACGTTATTTCTCATCTTTTTTGCGCTCTCACTCATCATGACACCTGTTGTAGATGCACCAGATTATTGGTTTATCTATGTGTTGTTAGCAGCCTTACTGTTTGGGAAAACCCAATCCCTCGTAGCCTCGATTTTGGCTGTTGGTGTTCAATTCTATGATCATGCTGCGACCGGTCGAAATATTCTCTCTTTGTTCGTCGATAACTCAATTCTCGCGGTATTTACAATTTACCTATTGATTGGACTAATCGTGAGTTATGTCATGGACCGTCGCAAAATTGAGATTCAGTTTTTAAAAGATGAGTTAGCCGCAACGAGTGAACGTCACCACTTCTTAAATGAGATTTATGAAGAAACACTCGATATCAAAAATCAGTTACATCAACAAATCATTCGTTCGGAAGACAGTATCGGAAGTGTTTATGAAGCGACGCGTGCACTTGACAGCTTAGAGCCAGAAGGACTGTTTGTCGGATCAATTTCTGTACTCGAAAAAACATTGAAGGCTAACCATTTCGCCATCTATTTAGTAAATCAATCTGCTTTTGCACGATTAGCAGCCAAATCAGCCAATCCCGAGTTTCACCCTAAAAATTCACTAGACCTCGAGCAACATTCGCTAGTGAACGAAGTGGTTCAATCTAAAGAAATTGTGTTTAATACAGCGCTCACTCCAGAGGAAGCCATGTTCGGCGCGCCGTTGCTCCGCCAAGGCGAAATATTTGCTGTGATTTTATGTTACCAAGTTCCGTTCCAAAACTTGACGCTGTCCTACCGAAACCTAATCGATGTTATGACGCGTTTGATCAACTCATCGCTCGATCGTTCATTTGGTTATATTGATGCCGTCCAACTTGATCGATACGTCGGAAATACAAACGCTCTGAAACAAGACTATTTCGAACGGATTGTCATACAAAAAGAACAGGCCAAAGTAGAGTTAAACATCCCTTACACGTTATTACACATTCGCGAATCCCTAACTGACACTGTCCTACACTCGGTAGATGCCACATTACGAACGACAGATTATTTAGGTTATCGTGATGACAATGAACTATATGCCCTATTATCAAACGCGACTGTGGATGAATCGCAAATCGTTATTGAACGGTTAGCCCAAAAATCCATTCATGCCGAGGTCGTGGAGGACGTATCTTATGTTGAGTAACGCCTTAATCCTCCACTATGTTTTGGCAGTGATTACTCTTGTCATCGTCTTCCTCAAACAACGGAAAGATTTTATTCCAATGGCCTTCACGCTGATCGCTTTACCATTTTTCAGTTGGGGAATCATCTACTATTTACAACGTTCGAAACACGATGCAACAGAACTCCCTGATTGGCTTTTACGAAAAGAGGCCTATGAAGACGTAAGTCTAAGCCTCCCGGATAAATCAAGTGAGACAAATATGATTTCCCTACAAGATGCATTGATTTTAAATACGAATCAAATTAAACGTAAAACACTCATGAACATCTTAAAAAATGATTTCCTCCAACAGGCACCGATGCTTGCAGCTGCTTTGAAGAGTGAAGACAATGAGACGTCTCATTACGCGGCAACCGCACTTCAACAAGCTAAAACGCACCTCTCTAAACAACTGCGTCATCTAGAACGCGAACTCGAAGAACGGCCTGAGGACCCACAAGTTATTAAATCGTATTTACAAATTTTAAAACAGATCATGGACATGGAGTTTCTAGACAGACGGACCCAAATGAAGTATGCCTACACCTATCTCCATGCGCTAGCCAATTTGATTGATGTGGATGGCCGTGCGGAAACCATCTATCATGTGGAGCGTATCCAGATGGCACTTTCGCTCGGTGAATATGAGCATGCGCTTCAAGCGAGTGATTTGTTTTTACATCAACATCCTACGAACGAAACGGCCTATTTTGAAGCAATGGCCGTTCATTATGCAATGAAAAATGTAAAGCGAGTCCACGAAATGATTCATCTGCTTCGCTCCTCTGAAGTACGTTTATCGCCGGATGGACTCAATCAACTACGATTTTGGATATAGGTGAAAACAGTGAAACATGCGTTCAAACTTGAAAAAGGATTATATATTATCGGGGTATTTATCGCCGTATTAGGTGTTCTGTTTGTTTTGATTCGATCAGACTATGTGCTGAAGCTACCTTTGTTTAACGAGTCATCCGTTAGTGCAATTCGCACCCAATCGATTGATCCTAATAAAGACGGGACAATCGATTCGTTTTTGATTATCAACAGTCAAAAAGAAACTCGTCTTAGTGCATCTTTACAAGCACGGCTTGAAGGCATCGGCAAACGTGTGACCGTGTCCTCGATTGAAAAGCTAACGAGTCTACCCGAAGCCACAACCGTCATCATCGCGACAGAACGGCTCGACTTATTACGTGACCGCGACATTCTCTTAAATTATGTAGGCAAAGGAGGAACTGTCTTTTTTGCGACGAGACCTTCTCCAAGCCCCCGTTTCATGGAGATATACCGTCACGTCGGTTTGATTGAGGTGGGTAACTTTGTCGAGACGACCGGAATTCAATTAACGAATCCGTTTTTCGGTGCCTCTGATTATCAAACATTCGAGACCGAAGAACTGATTAATTCGTCCCTAACCGTTCGTCTTGATCCGAGCGCGACATTACTCGCACGTTCGAGCCAAGATGTCCCGCTGCTTTGGCAAACCGACTATCAAGCCGGACGTTTCATTTTCTTCAACGGAACGATGATGGAGGATCCTTTAGAACATGCCTTGTTCTTTGTGGGTCTGTCACACACAGACCCAATGCTACGCCCTATTTTGAATACGAAAATCACAGCGTTACATGGCTTCCCGTTTCATAGCTCGGACGAAAGAAACATCTCATCCTCGATGACAGATCGAGACTATTATCGAAATATCTTTTGGGCAGAACTCCAGCGGGTGGAAGCTAAGTATGACTTGAACTACGTGATGGCTACGGCAAGCCCGTCTTTGAATCCCCAACTAGAGACGTCTGCTTACTCCGAAGATTTGGCACTCTATGGACGCGAGACGTTACGGTCGGGTGGTGAGGTCGCCATTATATCAGCCCCTGAAAAGCAGCAAGAAGGTTGGTATAAGGCCAATAGTCAACAACTCCAATATGCGTTGCCAGGTCTCACCGTCAAAACCGTTCTCGCTACTTCACCGCTCGACGAGACGCGGCTCAACCAATCCTTTTCAGATGTGACTGTAGCCCTTGGCGGTACCCAATTCCCTACCATGCAAGAGGACCAATTGCGACTCCCTTCTGCTCCAAGCGACTTCACCAACACAGACTTGACGAAGTGGTATACGTTTAATGAGCTCGTCTCGAGCGGACTCATCTCCACACAAATCATGCCTCAAGCCGTCACGTCAGAAGAAGGTGGCGAACAATTTCTGGCTTCTTTTAAAGACAGTCATGAGATGCAACAACGAGAAGTACCATGGCTCCGCTCCACAAAAGCGTCAGACGTAGCAGACAACCATCACTTCTTTAACGGCTCGATTTATACGAAAAAAACAGATAACACCTACACGTTCACGCTTGACGAAGGATCGGATGAAACATTCTTTTATTTCACGACACCCATCCCGGTAGCGGACTACACCGATTGTCAGCTTGAATCAATCGGTCCAGGTTTATACCTCGTGAAGTCGGAGTCGTTATCGTTCACGATTCAATTGGAGGAAACGATATGAAAATTTGTCTGATTTCAGAAGGGGCCTATCCTCACGTCACAGGTGGTGTCTCGAGCTGGATTCAATCCATCATTACGCAAATGCCTGAACATGACTTCATCGTTTATTCGATTTCCGCTAAAGAGTTAAAAGGCGCGAAGCCCAAATATACGCTCCCTCCGAATTTGATTGAATTGCGAGAAATTCATCTCGGGGATTACTTGGATCAAGCCATCGTGACCGGAAAACGTTACAAATTGACTGAAGCCGAACGGTTGGCCTTCCTCTCCCTTATGTCTAACCGTCAGACCGATTGGGATGTCCTATTCAACTTCTTTACGAGTGGCCGAATCGACTCGGTTATGAACTTTTTAGGAAGTAAAGATTTTTATGACATCGTCACCATCCTGTGTGAAAAACGTTTCATGCAAGTTCCGTTCACGGACATGTTTTGGGCGCTACGTTCGATGTTACTTCCGCTCTTCGTCTGCATCGATCAAAAAGTGCCCGTTGCCGACGTCTATCATAGCGTGTCGACGGGATACGCCGGCGTCTTAGGGGCACTTGCGAAGTATCAGTACGGAAAACCATTGCTTATCACAGAACATGGGATTTATACACGTGAACGTGAAGAAGAGATCATTAAGTCCTCATGGATCAAAGGCTACTTCAAGGATGTATGGATTGATTACTTCTACAGTTTATCCAACTGCGCCTATCAATACGCCGACGACGTCAGTACCTTGTTCGAAGGGAATCGTGAAATCCAATTGGAGCTCGGTTGCCCCCCAAACAAGACGTTTCTCATTCCAAACGGTATCGATGTCGCTCGATTTTCGCCCGAACTCCGGGCGACACGACCTGGGATTCATATCGGGGCCATCGTACGTGTTGTTCCAATCAAAGACATCAAGACGATGTTACAGGCGTTCGCGCTTGTTCAGGAGACGTTCCCTGACTCCAATTTTTATATCATCGGTCCCTTGGACGAAGATGAAGATTACTACGACGAATGCCTCGACTTAATCGACACACTTGATTTACAGAACGTACATTTTACTGGACCTGTCAACGTCACGGACTACTTGACGTTCATGGACATTCTTGTCCTCTCAAGCATTAGCGAAGGACAACCTCTGGTAATTTTAGAGGCGCTTGCGATGGAGATTCCCTTTGTCTCAACCGACGTCGGAGGGTGCCGTGAACTGTTAGAAGGACCAGAAGATCACTACGGTCCAGCCGGCACAACTGTCCCTGTCATGCATTTTCACCTGCTGGCGTTAGAGATCATAAAATTAATCGAGCGCCCGGAATCGAGAATGACATATGGACAAAATGGGCGGGAACGCGTCCTCAACCGTTACACGCTCCACATGATGATTGACCGTTATAAATCTTATTACGAGAAAGGAGAACGTCATGGCCGGAATCGGATTTCAACTGAAGCGTCTGTATGACCAATCTAGCTTTTTCGGACAACTCCGCGCCTATGGATATTCCTCGATTACTGCGGTCGGTCCTATGTTTTTATCCATTCTGTTAATCACAGCATCACGCGAATGGCTTCTCTTTTTGGACGTCGCCGCAACAGAAATTAACATCTATATGGCAGCGGTCCAATACACATTTATCTTCTCTCAATTGCTGACCGGTGGCTTTTTGTTCACGATTTCTCGGTTCGTAGCCGATCAGACGTTTTTAGAGAAAGAAGAGCACGTCTTGTCGTCTTTATACGGACTCATCAGTCTCGTCGTCTTAATCGGGTTTGTGATGACAGTCGTCTTCTACGCCGGGTCTCCGCTACCTTTCAGCTATAAGCTCGTGACGTATTTATACTTCACCCAGCTCTCTGTCATTTGGATTTTATCGATGTATGTGTCCGCTCTGAAAGACTACAAAAAAATCGTCAAGAGCTATTTACTCGGAACGATTGTCGCGGCATTTTTCATTTGGCTGTTGACGGGACCACTCGATTCAGCGACACCGACCTCGGTCTTCATCGGACTAAACATCGGCTTTTTTATCATCTTGATTCGGTTATTCCGAGACATCCACAATTACTTTCAAGTGAACGATCGTAATTACTTTTATTTTCTCGTCTATCTCGAGAAGTACCCGCTCCTGTTTTTAATTGGTGTTGCCTATTATTTCGGATTATACGGACATAATTTGGCGACTTGGTTTGGAGACCGGGCCATCGTTGTCGGGGAGACCTTCTTAATGGCGCCTTACTATGACACCCCGGTGTTCTACGCCTATTTGAGCGTCTTACCTTCTCTCGTGTTGTTTATGGTCACGCTCGAGACGACTTTTTATACGACGTATAAAAAATATTACGGTCGGATTTTGAACGGATACCCGTACAAAGATATTCAGAACGCAAAACAAGAGATGTATCGAACACTTGGTTCCGAGCTCTTGTTCATGGCTCAAGTTCAAATGTTAATCACGTTCATCTTCTTATTTTTAGGTGTGCGTATGCTTCCCTTCCTAGGGATGACGCAAAACCAAATCGATATTTACATTATCGTGGTACTCGGTAGTTGGTTCCTCAGTTTGATCATCACGTTCTTCTTGATTTTGCTTTATTTTGACGAACGTCGCGCTGCCATCAGTTTGACTGGATTTTATGCGGTGGCGAGCTTCACGACTACCCTGTTGTTTGTACTCGGTTTCGATATGTACGGCGTCGGCATGTTCCTCTCCTCCGTCCTCGGGTTTCTATGGGGAGCTCGTCTGCTCATCCGGAGCTTAAATGACATCGACTATACCACGTTCTGTTCACAGCCGATTGTCTACCAAGAAATCACGACGAAAACCGAACGATTCTTGCGACGAATCGGCAGCTTGTCATGAAAGAAGGAGTTAATTAATGAAACGGTTGCCTTATCCGAAAACGACAGTCAGTATCATCTGCTTATTTTTTGTTTTGCTTGGCCTTCAAGCCATTCTAAAGTCTCCATCGACACCGACGTCGACATCAGCCTCATCGACTGTCACATCGCCCGAGACGAAATCGTCCGAAACGTCGTTCGCTGAAGACAAACGGGTGTATGCCAGCCATGATGGTAACCGGCTTGAGCACGTATACGTCACTGTGTTCGACCAAAAGTCGGTACCGGAAAACGATATCACTCTGTATGATATAAATGAATCGTATAAACAGTATAGCAACCTCGAGAGCGGTCCAAAGCTGTTCGTCCATTTTGAGTCAGGCGATGCTGAGGGTCCTGATTCCCTCAACTTATTTGATGACGCGACCGTCAATGCCACCATCGAACTACGGGGGCGATCGAGCCGTTTAGAACCACAAAAGTCGTATAAAATCCGACTCCAAGACAGCGCCGGGCTGTGGTACGGCCAAAGTGTACTGAATTTAAATAAACATGCGGACGACCGGACACGAGTTCGCAATCGTTTGGCCTTCGCCTATTACGAACAACTCGATGATATCTCAAGTTTACGTACCAACTTCGTTCAATTGCATGTCCGCGATATGACGGATCCGAGCCAGGCTGACGAATTTGTCAGTTACGGCCTCTATACGCATGTCGAACAACTGAATGAGGAGGCGCTCTCTGCGCGCGGATTGAACCCAGATGGTCATTTATACAAAGCAGAAAACTTTGAGTTTCATCGCTATCCGGATGCCTTAAAAGCGAAAGACGATCCGACTTATGACAAAAAAGCATTCGAGTCGGTGCTCAAAATTAATGGTTCGGATAATCATGAAGAGTTGTTGACCATGCTCGATGATTTGAATGATTTATCCAAACCGTTCGACGAAGTATTCGACACCTATTTCGATGAGGACAATTACTTAACATGGCTTGGGACGAATATTTTGTTTGGAAACTATGACACGATGTCGACGAACTATTATTTATATAGTCCGCTCAACTCAGAAAAATGGTATTTCATGCCTTGGGACTTCGACAAAGCACTCGGGCGAGATACTGAACGGACGGACGTCATGCCAAGTTGGCAACAAGGTGTCCAACGTTACTGGGGAACTGTCCTCCATCGCCGTTATTTAAAAGACCCGGATCACGTCGAGGCACTGAAGACAAAAATGGAGGAATTGACGCGCGTCATCAATGCGGACAATACGAAACGATTGATTGATGGATTCTATCCGGTTGTCGCCCCACTCGTCACGAGTGAACCAGATATTCGCTTCTTAAGCGTCGAAGCAAAAGATTATGCGACGAGTTATCGTACACTCGAAAATATCACTTCGAAATATCATAAAGATTTTATTCGATCTCTCGAAAATCCAATGCCGATTTTCCTTAACCATGCTCGTGAAGGGAAGCAAGATGTCTTCCGATGGGATGCTTCATACGACATCCAAAACGATGAGTTACGATATCACTTTGAATTGAGTAAATCTCCTGATTTTTCGACGCTCGTCACCGAAAAGCAAAACATGACGACGTTTTCTCAGTCGATTCCAAGCCTTGACCCCGGTCGTTACTATTGGCGTGTCACGGTCACAGACGCGGAAGGAAATACACAAATCCCATTTGACTATTACCGTGATAACGACCGTACGATGCATTGGGGAGTCCAACAAATTGTCATACCAGGAGCAAAACCATGAAGCGATTCCGACACGAACTCAAATACTTTATTAATGAAAAAGATTACGCGACCCTTCGCGACAAAATCAGTCTCGTCCTGACCCAAGACCGGCACTCCGTCAGTCGGGACGGCTACTTGATTCGCAGTCTTTATTTCGACAACGTGTATGATCACGATTTGATTCAAAAAAACAGTGGAATCTTCCGCCGTAAAAAGTTTCGGATTCGAACGTACAACTACTCAGAAGACGTCATCAAGCTCGAGAAAAAAAGTCGGCAAGGTGAATACATTTTAAAATCCTCTGTCCCGATTACGCGTGAAGAATATGAACAAATCTTAGACTGGGACTATGACTTCTTGTTGAAAAAAACAGGGCAGCTATATCAAGAGTTTTACTACTATCTGACGAGTTCCCAAATGCGTCCCCGTGTCATCGTCGACTATGTCCGTGAGGCATACGTCGGGACCCTCGGCAATGTCCGGGTCACGTTTGATAAAGAGCTCAGCTTCGTCACGAACAGTGTCGATTTGTTCGAGAAGCACCCTGTATCGGAAGAAGTACTCGACTATCCAAAGACGATTTTGGAAGTGAAGTACGATGAATTCTTGCCGGAATATGTACGCCAATTATTGCAGTTAGAGTCACACCAACGATCTGCCATTTCGAAGTATGTTCACTGTCGGATGGCCAGCATTCGTTATCATGGATTATGAAAGAGTGGAATCAATGGATACAACAATAAACTTTAACGATGTCATTAAAAATAGCTTCTTAAACGAATTTACCTTCGGAAATTTATCAATTATCGATGTGATGTTAGGGTTGTTGACTGCTTTTATTGCCGGCGGCTTCATCTACTTCATCTATAAAATGACATACCGAGGTGTCCTGTACAGTCCGAGTTTCAATGCCACGTTGCTCGTCATGACGATGATTACGTGCCTCGTCATTATGACCATTTCGACGAACGTCGTCTTATCACTCGGGATGGTCGGTGCACTTAGTATCGTCCGTTTCCGGACAGCCATCAAAGACCCGTTCGACGTCGTCTTTATGTTTTGGGCAATCGCGGCCGGCATCTCGAGTGGCGCGGGACTCTACTTTTTGACGTTGTTCGGCGCGGTTGTCGTCGGAGCTGTCATCTTCATGTTGTCCCGGAAAAAGCATACCGATACGCTTTATCTTCTCGTAATCCATTACTATGAAGATGGGAACGATGAAGTACGACGTGAACTGCAGCAACTCGATTACACGCTCAAATCAAAAATCGTTCGGAAAGATGTCGTCGAATTGACGGCGGAGTTACGCTTGAAGATCGACAATACAGCTTTCATGAACCGATTGAACGATATTGAAGAAGTCCGCGACGTCTCACTCGTCCAATACAACGGAGACTACGCCGTATAATCCAATCCAATGGACTCGCCTCATGGTGAGTCCATTTTTGTCTAAATAAAGAAATCTGAAAATTCCTAAATGTAAGCGTTGACATTTTGTTTTGGCACGTGCTACATTTCAAGTATCAAATAACAACTGAACGGTCTCCTGCGCAGGAATGTTACCTTTAGTGGGCATAACCTGACTCGAGTCAGATGGTAGACGTGATTTCACGTATCTCATCTGACACGGGTCAGGTTTTTTATTTGACGCAAACCAAAAATCCAATGAAAAAGGAAGGTATGGACATGAAGTATGAACAGCTCGCACGCGACATTATCCAGCAAGTCGGCGGCAAAGAGAACGTCAACAGCGTCGTCCACTGTATCACCCGTTTGCGCTTCAAATTAAAAGACGAGAACAAGGCCAACACGGAAGCGCTCAAAAACATGGATGGTGTCGTCACCGTCATGAAGAGCGGCGGCCAATACCAGGTCGTCATCGGCAACCACGTCCCCGACGTCTATAAAGCCGTCGTCGAAGTCGGCGGTTTCCAAAACCAGTCACCTGTTGAAGAAGAGGAAGGCCCGAAAGGATCATTATTCAGCCGGTTCATCGATATCATCTCTAGCATCTTCACCCCTGTCCTCGGCGTCTTGGCCGCGACCGGGATGATTAAAGGGTTCAACGCCCTCTTCGTCGCCCTCGGTTGGCTCGACGCCACATCCGGCACGTATCAGCTGTTGAACGCCATCGGCGACTCGTTGTTCTACTTCTTCCCAATCTTCCTTGGCTATACGGCCATTAAGAAGTTCGGCGGCAGTCCGTTTATCGGGATGGCCATCGGGGCGGCGCTCGTCTATCCGACGCTGTCGACGCTCACGGCCGGTGACCCGCTCTACACCGTTTTCGCCGGCACCATGTTCGAGTCACCGATCCATATCACGTTCCTCGGTGTGCCGGTCATCTTGATGACATACTCGACATCGGTCATTCCGATCATTATCGCGGCGTTCTTCGCAGCGAAGCTTGAGAACTTCTTGAAGACGGTCATCCCGGACGTCGTCAAAATGTTCATCGTCCCGTTACTTACATTGCTCATCATCGTTCCGCTCACGTTCATCTTGATCGGACCAATCGCGACATGGGCTGGTATGTTGCTCGGTAGCGCCACGGTCGCCGTCTACAACTTGAGCCCGCTCGTCGCCGGGATCTTCCTTGGCGGTCTCTGGCAGGTGTTCGTCATCTTCGGCTTGCACTGGGGACTCGTCCCGGTCGCCATCAACAACTTGACGTCACTCGGGGCAGACCCGGTACTCGCACTCGTCTTCGCAGCCTCATTCGCGCAAATCGGTGCCGTACTCGCAGTCTTCCTTCGCATTAAAAATCAAAAGATCAAAACGCTCTCTATCCCGGCCTTCATCTCAGGCATCTTCGGGGTCACCGAGCCGGCCATTTACGGGGTCACGCTCCCGCTCAAGAAACCGTTCATCATGAGCTGTATCGGTGGTGCCGTCGGTGGTGGGATCATGGGCATCATGGGTACACAAGTGTATATCATCGGTGGACTCGGCGTCTTCGGGTACCCGTCGAACATCTCGCCGGAAGGCATCACGACTGGCTTCTACGGCTCACTCATCGGGACGGCCGCCGCCTTCGTCGTCGGTTTCGTCTTAACGTATCTCTTCGGTGGCGTCAATAAAGCGGTCGCCGCGACACCACAACCAGAAGTCACACCGGTCTCACAAGAAGTATCAGCGACAAAAGTCGGCCAAGAGCAAATCCTCAGTCCACTTGCCGGCAACGTCGTCAACTTGAAAGACATCTCGGACGTCGCCTTCTCATCGGGCTCACTCGGCCAAGGCGTCGCCATCGAACCGACGGAAGGCAAGCTCGTCGCCCCGGTATCTGGGACGGTATCCGCTCTCTTCCCAACGCATCACGCCATAGGCATCACGACCGAGACAGGAGCTGAGGTGCTCATCCATATCGGCATGGACACGGTTCAACTCGAAGGCAAACACTTTAAAGCACACGTCACGCAAGGCGAGTTCGTCGAGAAAGGACAGCTGTTGATCGAGTTCGACCTCGACGCCATCAAACGCTCTGGCCGTGCCCTCACAACACCGGTCATCGTCACGAACCGGAAAGTGATTTCACCGAGCCACGCCACAAACGTGCGCTCAGGCGAAGCCTTGTTTGTCATCAACGAATGAATGCGGGAGGGTTCGTCCCTCCCCTACTTTAGAAAGGATGGATTTGATGAGTTTTCCAAACGGATTTTTATGGGGCGGCGCCATCGCCGCGAACCAAGCTGAAGGTGCGTACTTAGAAGGCGGCAAAGGCTTGACGACGGTCGACTTGTTGCCGACCGGGAAGAAACGGTTCGACGTCATGTTCGGCGACTTGCCGTCACTTGAGCCGGTGCCGGGCGAGTTTTATCCGTCGCACGAGGCGATCGACTTCTATCACCGCTACAAAGAAGATATCGCCCTGTTCGCCGAGATGGGCTTCAAGGCGCTCCGCCTGTCGATCTCATGGGCACGTATCTTCCCGAACGGCGACGACGCCGAGCCGAACGAGGCCGGACTACAGTTTTATGACGACGTCTTCGACGAGCTGTTGAAGCACGGTATCGAGCCGGTCGTCACGATCGCCCACTTCGACGTGCCGGTCAGCCTCATCCAAAACTACGGCAGTTGGCGCGACCGCCGTGTCGTCGACTTCTTCGAGACGTACGCGACGACGCTGTTCACCCGCTATAACGGCAAAGTGAAGTATTGGATGACGTTCAACGAAATCAATATGTTGCTCCATTTGCCGTTCATCGGCGCCGGACTCGTCTTCGAAGACGGGGAGGACAAGCAGCAAGTGAAATACCAGGCGGCGCATCATCAGCTCGTCGCGAGCGCGAAAGCGGTCAAGGCGGCGCACGCCATCAACCCCGACATGCAAGTCGGCTGCATGCTCGCGGCCGGTCAGACGTACGCCTACTCGTGCAACCCGGACGACGTCTTGGACGCGATGGACAAGGACCGTGAATCGTTCTTCTTCATCGATGTCCAGTCGCGTGGCGAATACCCAGGCTATGCCAAACGTTTCCTCGACGAAAACGGCATCACGCTCGAGATGGAAGACGGCGACCTCGAGTTGTTGAAACAGCATACGGTCGACTATATCGGCTTCAGCTATTATGCGAGCCGGACGACGAGCACGGACCCGGAGATCAACGCATCGACCGAAGGCAACATCTTCAGCTCGCTCGAGAACCCGTTCCTCGAAAAGTCGGAATGGGGCTGGACGATTGATCCGACCGGCTTCCGTATCACGGCGAATCAGCTGTACGACCGCTACCAGAAGCCGTTGTTCGTCGTCGAGAATGGACTCGGTGCCGTCGACGCACCGGACTCAAACGGCTACGTCGAAGACGATTACCGCATCGACTATATGGCGAAGCATATTGAACAGATGCATGAGGCCATCAAGGACGGCGTCGAAATTCTTGGCTATACGAGCTGGGGCCCGATCGACTTGGTCAGCGCCTCGACCGGCGAGATGAAGAAACGTTACGGCTTCATCTACGTCGACAAAGACAATGAAGGTAACGGGTCCCTCACCCGCTCGAAGAAGAAGAGCTTTGATTGGTATAAGCAAGTTATCACGACGAATGGCGAAAAAGTGACCCCTACTGTCAAAACCACATAACCATGCGAATCGAACCGGTCCCGTTGACTGGTTCGATTTTTTGTTAAAAAGATTTTCACCGTAACCGCTTGCATAAAAATATTTTTCATATTATGATTCAGGTGAAAATAATTTTAAGGAGGATTTATCTCATGTCACGTCTATTCGAACGGGCACAACAATTCGGGAAATCATTTATGTTGCCCATCGCTGTCTTACCTGCAGCGGGACTACTGCTCGGGATTGGAGGTGCGCTCTCGAACCCGAACACGGTCCAAGCGTATCCATTCCTAGACATCACCTGGCTCCAGCATTTATTCACGATTATGGCCGCCGCCGGGTCGATCGTCTTCGCCAACTTGGCCGTCCTGTTCGCAATCGGGGTCGCGGTCGGGCTCGCCAAGTCGGATAAAGGGACAGCGGGACTCGCCGCCATGCTCGGTTATCTGATTATGAACGCCACCATCAACGCCATGCTTCAAATCACGGGTGAATTGATGGAGACGGATCTCGCCAGTGCCGGCCAAGGGATGGCGCTCGGGATTCAAACGCTCGAGACCGGGGTCTTCGGCGGGATTTTAATCGGGATTGTGACGGCGCTCTTGCATAACCGCTACAACAAGCAAGTGCTCCCGCAGTTCCTCGGCTTCTTCAGCGGATCGCGCTTCGTACCGATCATCACGTCGTTCGTCGCCATCGGTGTCGGGATTGCGCTTTACTTCATCTGGCCGACGGTCCAAAGCGGAATCTTCTCGCTCGGCGGACTCGTCGACAAGACAGGCTATATCGGGACGTTCATCTACGGCTTCGTGCTCCGGATGCTCGGACCGTTCGGGTTGCACCACATCTTCTACATCCCATTTTGGACGACCGGCCTCGGGGGCTCAATGGTCATCGACGGGACGTTGATTGAAGGGACGCAGAAAATCTTCTTCGCCCAGCTCGCTGATCCGAGCACGACGCAGTTCTATGAAGGGACGGCCCGCTTCATGTCAGGTCGCTTCATCACGATGATGTTCGGTCTGCTCGGTGCCGCGCTCGCCATGTATCATTGCGCGAAACCAGAACAGAAGAAAGTCGTCTTTGGCCTCTTGTTCTCGGCGGCGCTCACGTCGTTCTTGACAGGGATCACCGAGCCGCTCGAATTCGCCTTCTTGTTCGTGGCACCGGTCCTCTACTTGGTCCACGCCATCTTCGACGGACTTGCCTTCATGATGGCCCACATCTTCGAAATCACGATTGGTCAAACGTTCTCAGGTGGGTTCATCGACTTTATCTTATTCGGGGTTTTACAGGGAAATGACAAGACGAACTGGATGCTCGTACCGGTCATCGGTGCCTTCTGGTTCTTGCTCTACTACGTGACGTTCCGTTTCCTCATCACGAAGTTCAACTTCATGACGCCGGGACGTTCAGACGAGACAGCTGTGAAAGCAGCCGACGTCGACGCATCAGACCGCACGACAGCCATCATCGCAGCGCTTGGTGGCGATGCCAACATCGACACGGTTGACTGCTGTGCGACACGCCTCCGCGTCACCGTCAACGACCACCAGCACGTCCGCGAGGATTTGTTGAAGGCGACGGGCGCCCACGGGGTCGTGCAAAAAGGAAATGGGATTCAAGTAATTTACGGTCCTTCTGTTACAATTATTAAGAATGAAGTCCAAGAGGCGTTAGGCCGGGGCGAATAACGAATTGTGTTGGAGGGAACAGCCGTGTGGGAACAAATGAAAGACGTCTATCCAGATATGACGGACAGTGAGAAAAAGATTGCCGATTACCTCATGACGAATATGAACGACGCCATCGAGTTGACGATCACCGAGTTGGCGCAAGCCATCCAGACGTCACCTGGGACCGTGACCCGGTTCTGCAAGACGATTGGGGTAGGGAGTTATTCGGCACTGAAGCTCATGATGCAAAAGACATTGACGGAAACGAACTTACCCCAGACGGCGACGTCACTCGAACCGATGCAACGGTCGTATATCGAATTGATTCAGACGACCGCTCACTTGATCGACCAAGAGGAACTCCTCGCTATCTGCGATCATATCCGACGTTGCCGCTCGGTCCATTTATATGGGCTCGGTAACGCCGGGCTCGTCGCTCAAGAGATGGAATATCGCTTACGGCGGATGGGACTGCTCGCCACTACGGCGTTCGATAGCCATAGTATGGTCATGGACGCCTCGATTGCGACGAAAGACGACTTGATTATCGCCTTCTCGAACAGCGGTGAGAGCCGTGAGGTCGTCCAAGCCGTCCAGCTCGCCAAAGAATCGGGCTGCACGACCATCGCTTTCGTCGGCTATCAGCACTCCCCGCTCGCCGAGCTCGTCGACCATCGACTGTTGACGGCCGGTGCGTCGGGCGAGGCGTTCTTGATCAACACACAGCTCCCGCTCCTGTTCACGGCGGACGCGGTAACGAAGACGTTGATGGAAACGAATGAAGACTTAAAAGCGCATTATCTAAAAACACTCAAAGCGCTCGACCGATTAAAAGAAAGAAGTGATTAATGATGACCGATTTACCAAGCGGATTGATCGTCTCCTGCCAAGCACTCGAAGATGAACCGCTCCATAGCGACTACATCATGGGCCGGATGGCCATCGCAGCCGTTCAAGGCGGGGCCAAAGGCATCCGTGCCAACTCGGCGAAAGACATCCGTGAAATCAAACAGCAAGTGAACGTCCCGATCATCGGGATCGTCAAACGTGACTACGCGGACAGCGACGTATTCATCACGGCGACGATGAAAGAAGTCGAGGAGCTGACCGAGGTCGGCGTCGACGTCATCGCCCTCGATGCGACACACCGCCTACGTCCCGGCAACATGACGCTGCAAGAACTCGTCCACGCCATCCGTTCGATTTATCCGAATCAACTCCTCATGGCCGACTGTGCGACGCTTGAGGATTGTATCGAAGCGGATCGACTCGGCTTCGACTACATCTCGACGACGCTCCACGGCTATACGGCCGAGACGAACGGCTCGCTCCTCTTCCACGACGACTTCAAGTTTTTGAAAGACGTGCTCGATCACGTCACACAACCGGTCGTCGCCGAAGGCAACATCTTGACGCCAGAGATGGCGAAACGCTGCATGGACCTCGGCACACACGCCGTCGTCGTCGGTGGGGCTATCACACGCCCGCAACAGATTACGGCACGATTTGAAGAGGCGATGTCTTCTTCATTGCACACAAAATAAAAAGAGTGTTTCTTGTTTCATTTCGAAACAGGAGACACTCTTTTTCAGCAATATATAGATCAACTTCGTAAAAAGTTTCGCACATCATCCGCATTCCGCATGACATCATCCGTCGGTACGTCGAGTAAATCTGCCAACTCGGCACTCGCATCGAGACGCACGCTCACTCGCTCAGTTTCATCAAAGGCGATGGCTGAAAGTCGTCGGTACTCCTCATATTGTCGAAAGATGGTTTGAAGCACCGCCTGATACTCCACATTCATCATCGCGATGGCAGCCTCATATGTGGCGCGCACCTGCTCTGCATTCGTATACAACCCTTCTTTGAACGTATCCATCAACTCGTTCAATTTATGGAGCGAAGCGACCAATTCATCAATCGCATACATCAACGTGGCCACGACGATACCGGTCAGGATCCCGCCAATCAATCCACCAATCAATTGGGCAAACATTGCGAACGGCGTCGTTTGTAGATACGTCACGAATGACTCCGTCAATAATACGCCGACGGTCGTGGCCACCGCTGCGACGACGAGCTTTGTCGCTTCTTTGATGGCCGTCTGCGACGTCATGCCTTCAGGTGGTTGACACAATAGCTTGAACGCACTCCAAAGTCCAGTGACGCCGTCATTGATCAGACGCGCCAAATTTTTCGACGTCGTCATGAACGTGTTGATGAATACCGTCAACAGATTCCCCATGAACCCACCGATGAAGCCGTCTTTGAACGCTGTGGCAAACCGCTTCATCTGTTGCATCATATGAGCGTAGACACGCTCTAGACATTGTTTGAACGCTTCAATCCGCGCGTCCCAATTCGTGAACTGTTTAAATGATTTGAAGAAGCATTTTAGCTCTTTAAACAAAATGTGTTGCAACTCGTAGAGAAACAGTCCAATCGCTTGTTTCGCACCGACCCGCAATCCTTGGCTCGCTCCGGTTTTCGCCAGATTCTTTGCATAATATGTGTGTTTCGCTTTCGTGACGGACTTTTTGACATGCTGCTTGGCCTCGATATATTTTTCCATCGCCGCCTGTTCATCCACGCCATAGCGGTCACGGTTCGTCTGACTCGGGTCTTTCGGGTTCGGTGAGTCAAGCCAAACTTTAAAATCCTTATCCCCTTTTGACTGATTGAGACTTCCGTTCGTCCATGCCAAGTTCTGATCATCTACAGCCATCTTGCCTCGTTCTTGATCCGTCATATAGAGACGGGCTTCATCGTTTTGATGAATTTCCGAAGCCGACACGATATGGTCGCGATGGGCTTGTCCATCTTTGTTCAATGTTTGACCTGTATATGCGTCCGTAATGGAGTCCCTTTCTTTAAATTCCTTTTCGCGCATCTTCGCAAAGTCTTTTTCATACATCTCTTTACGTACCTCTTGCGAATAGCCACGGGAGAACCGCGCTTCCACTTCTTGATCCGCAAAAACGCCTTCTTGCGCGTTATGCAGTGTCGTCACGTTCCCACCCTTTTTGTAATCGTTCAAAAAGGGACCGAGCCCGAACTCTTGAATCACTTTTGTGAAGGCAATCTCTTTATATTGCTTCATCAAAATTTGAAGATGAGATTCTTCCAACTTAGGGGACTGGTTCAAATCGATATCAAAATTCGTTTGCAACGATTCTGAAAACACGTGACTCATGTTGCGTCGCCTACTTTCTTATTCAATAATTCAGACGCACTTTGCAACGTGTTCAGTAGTACGCCAATTCTCTCTAGCAGCTCCCGATCTTGTTCGA
This sequence comes from Exiguobacterium chiriqhucha RW-2, assembly GCF_000416965.1. Taxonomy (GTDB): domain Bacteria; phylum Bacillota; class Bacilli; order Exiguobacteriales; family Exiguobacteriaceae; genus Exiguobacterium; species Exiguobacterium chiriqhucha. Next base: position 446,126 of record NZ_ATCL01000014.1, on the reverse strand, counting down.
TTTTCCGCATGTCCCAGCCATAGTGTTCAATTTTTGGCTCGATTTCATTCAACAAACGGTTCAAGCCGACACGGTTTTGTACAGTCAACTCGTTCAACGCGAGAATCTCGGTCTCATTTCCCCGAAGCAAAACGCGTTCTTTTTGGAGAAGGCTCGCCTTTTCAAGCGCCTCACGCCCAAGCTTTTTATTCTTCCCGTTTTGGAAGACACTCGCTGCAATCAAGAGGGTCCATCCAACAGGTCCTGCCAATCCCATTAATCCACCACCTACGGCTAGACCGCCGCCTGCGACAAACGCCCCTCCGCCCAACCAAGCCATTGAAGCATTTGCAGCGAGACCTCCGCTCAACGCCGCTCCCGACGAGACAGTACGGAATGTCGTCGCAATCGCTGCAGCCGTGGTCGACGTCATTTTAAGTGAAGCGGCACCCATCGTCAGTGTCTCGACGGCTGCCATCATTTTTTCGTTGGCCGCAATCTCGGTCTGTACCTCCAATAAGAACGAATCGTAACGTTTATATTCGACTTCGATTTTTTCGACCTCTAATTTCATTTCAGCCGTCTTGTTTTTCAGTTCATTGATGATATCCCAGTTGAATCCAATGATGGATTTCAGTCGTTTCCGCTCACCAAACAACGTTTCTGACGCCTTGACGACATCGAGCTTGGTCGCTTCATAAGCGCGCTCTGCCTTTTTATACGTTTCAATCGAATCTTCTCGAAATTTGCGATTCAACATAATTTAGTCCACTCCTCTTCCCAACTCATTCGATTGGGATTTCAATCCATCTATTTATGTACTTTGTTAGTATAAGGATTATAAAGGCTTGATGTAGGTACTTTTTTGTTAAAGGGGGAGATGTTTTTATGATTTCGTAAATGATTAGGTCATAAAAAAACACGATCAGGCAGCCACATTCTTAGCCAAGCCCATCGCGTTTCTTTTGAGATTGCACTTGTTGAACCAACTCTTCACTTACAAAAAATCTGTTTTCGCAGTAATCGGATAATTATTCGTTTCCCACTCATGATCTTGCCCCAATGTCTCATCGGACACTAAGAAATAATCGTAGCCGACCTCCCCCTCTCGGTTCGGGACCGGGTCGTTCCACGTCGTGTCCAAGTGATACCAAGCACCGTCGAGCTTCACGAGATTCCATGCGTGTAACCCGGTCTGGACCTCACCAGAGATATACTTCGCTTCCACACCTGTGGCTTCCAATAACAAGAATGTCGTCAAGGCGTATCCTTCGCACACGCCTTCCCCATTAAATAAGATGGAGTACGGCGTATATGGACTCGCTTGGCTGTCTAAATTGTAGGCCGTGTTCAAGACGACGTAATCGTTTATGTATTTCACTGTTTCAAAGTCGTTCAACCCGACCGGCATCTCCGCGACGACTTGATCGACCTTCGCTTCAATCTGTTTCGCTTCCTCGATGTTCATATCGTAAGCCAATTTGACGTCTAGCTCGACATAACCGCCATGATCGCGATACTCCGTCTCGCCGCCTCGTGACAACCGAAACACGTAAATGTGGTTCGCCTCAAGCCAATCCCACGCCTCGTCCATCGTCTGTTCAAAATCTCGACTCTTGCCGATATAACTGATACTGAACGTTTCATCGAATTGACTCATGTGGTAAGCGAGTGCCTGACCGAGTTCTTCTGATGATGCGACTTGCGCCGGCAACTCGAACGTCTCGTCAAGGATGGTGGCCGATGAACTCGCCACTTGCGTTGAACCAGGCCAATCCAACATTTGCGCCTCATGATAGGCCGCATATCCGCCTACCAAACTGACGCTCAACATCATCAACCCCAACGCGCTTCGCCCTATCACCGTCACCGAAGACAAAATGGCCGAGCGTTTGCTCTTGATCAACCGATTCAACTCATCGCTGACCAGTTGCTCCAAGTCGGTCCGGTTCATCTTCACCCGCGGATGGACTTGAAACACGACTTTTCGATAGACCGGATCAAGCAGTTCGAACTGTCGGGCCGGGTGATGCTTCGCCTGTTTCAATTCATCTTGGATAATACGAAGTTTTCGCCGTAATGCCCGATGGACGAGTCTAGCAACACGTCCTGTTCGGAACAAGAGAACGGCCACGCCCCCACTTAATCCAATTATCAACATATACATCATCATCTTCACCATAGCCGCTCCTCACCACGTCGTTTACCAGTTAGAATATTTTCCCTACCTAGCATGTACTATAAGTATATAATAACTTTATAAACAATATATGGAAGGTGATAGTTGATGAACATTAATACATATTTGAAAGAATACGCCCACACTTTACTTGGTGACGGCACGCATATCGCGCCAAACGTACCCGACAAAAAATTGAACGGAGCCATTAAGAATTATGCAGAGGACGCCCTCCCGGAACATGTCATCGTCTTGTATGATTCGACACTCTTTAAGAGCGGTAAAGAAGGCATGCTGTTTTTGGGTGACCGCTTCTATTTCAAACCGTTACTTGAAAAACCGATTTGCGTCTACTACAAAGATTTGCAGCGCGTCGATTTGGATAGAGAAGTCACGTATAAGAATGATAAGCGAAAAGAGAAACTTCACATCGTCATGCACACCGAGCAATACGACTACAGTCTGTCCGACAAACTCGCAACGTATAATGTCGAAGGCGTCGTCGAGCTATTGAACGGCATCGCCGCCTTGAAAGACAAGGAAGACGAGCTGATCAACGTCTCACAAGTCACCCCACTCGCCGACTTGCCGGAAACGTATAAGCTCACCTATTTAAAAATATTGGCTAACTTCACGTTCGTCGATGATCAACAGATTGACGCCCAAGAGTATAGCGAACTGATGTCGCTCGTCACCCGCATCCACCTCAGTTCAGACTATCGGTTGCAACTTCGCGGCTACTTGAGCAACCCAGACGAACATACACCAACGATTGCGTTGATTGACGAGTTACGCGATTTGTCGACGACCCTCGACTTTTCCATCGTCGAGAAATCGTTATTCAAAGACTTACTTTACCTCTTCAAGCTGAAGCGTCCGCTCTCGGCTTGGTTCGAGAACAAGTTTCTTGAAGAGTTGAAAGAAGTTCTATCGATCTCGCGAGAAGAAATCGAACTCATCTCCAGCGCCATCCAAAGCGACGAGGATATTTTGACATTCCGCAAAAACGACTCAGAAATCGCCAAATCGATGAAAGATTTGGCGGCAAAAGCAGCTGCGGTTGGCGTCCCGCTCACAGCCATTTATTTATCCGGTTCGGTCGTCGGATTGAGTGCGGCCGGATTGACATCCGGTCTTGCCTCGCTCGGTATGGGTGGGCTGCTCGGTTTCTCGAGCATGTTCACGGGCATCGGGGTGTTGGTCGTCATCGGAGTCGGCACGTACCAAGGTCTGAAAAAAATCACGGGCATGAAAGACATCGAGAACAACAAACAACGCGAGTTCATGCTACAGGCCATCATCCGCAACACGCAGCAAACCCTCAACTGTCTGCTCGAGGACATCAATGAGATCTCGAATCGACTCGTTGTCGCGATTCAACAAGGGAACGCCAACTCTGAGAAAATCAACCAGCTCTCGAACATGTTGCAAATGCTCAGTCAGAGTGCCCAATTCAGTGCCGACAAACAGGTCCACTCTCAAAAAGAACAAATCATCACACAACTGCCTCCGAAACTGAGTACGGTTCGCTTAGACGAGTTGACATCGAAACCGACGTATCAGAAACTACGCGACTACGTGTATGCGTGTTATACGCCGCAACCAATCCAGCTCGATGATTTGACGTTCAGTTCCGAGGAAGAGCTCGTCTTGAAAGAGACGCTCACCCTAGAGGAATTGGAACAGTTACATGAATCATTCCAAGCGATCGGCTACTTTGAAATGTCCGGCGGCGGTCTGGCCGAAGTGACGGGTGGGGCGAAGCGTCTTGTCAAAAACGTCTTCGGTGACAAATGAACCGGTCCGAACAAGACATCATTGATAAGGCAAAAGCATTACTCGTTCAACAACATCAAGCCGCACAGGCCGAGCAACGTTTAGGTGACATCCATGGATACTTGAATCAACTTGAAGAGACGCAAGATGCTCAATCGGCAGCGCTCGACAATTTGTTCGACGACATGATGCGACTCATGAATGGACAGGTACCGCAAACAGCGGCACCTCCATTGGCGCCGCTGGCCGTCCCGACATTCGATGACTTGGAACCTGTCCAAGTATCAGACGTCTCTTGGGATATGTATTTGGCCGAACTCGATACATATGCGACGCGACATGATGTGTCTGGGCTCGACGATCCGTTCGCCCATCTGTTGACGGCACGACAGCGTCACGATTTGGCGACGACGTTCAAAGAAGAGTTCTTGCTGAAGGAAGCAGAATGTGACCGCTACGACTACATGATCGCGTCCTTCAGCGGTCTCGTCGCTGGATTGATTGACAGTTTCTTCGTCGGCTCTCCGACGGACAGTAAACTCGGGAAGTGGTCAGATGAGAAGGTCGACAACGTCGTCATCAAGTTCGCGAACCTCGTCTGGAAACAGGATAAACAGAACGGCGCCCGCCTCCGCAAGCAACCAGATTCGATTGCGAGTGCCATCGGTTTTTTGGAGCGCCGCTTTAAAGTGAATTATGACGCACGTTACGCACAGGATTTGAAAATGGGTGAAGCGACACTCAATATGCGTCCGTCGGATCACCATTTGAAATCGCTCGCCCACGCTCCGGACATCATCGGCTTATTCTTCTCGATTTTGGATCAGTTCACAGGCAAAGCGAGCTTCGTCTCGGACGGCCGACTGCTTCGACTCGAACCGAAAGAAGACGGTACGCAAAGGTTACAAGGTGGCAACTTACTAGCTAAACTGTTCTCCGGGTTTGCCAACTGGTTCGGTCACCTCTTATCTGACGTATCGGGTTCGAGTGGTGTGCGCGGTCACGACAACGGTCGTCGCGGCGCCGGTATCCCACTCCCATTCTTTGAGTTGTTTCAATTCGCCGATTTTGGAAAAGTGTCGCATAACGGACAGACCCTCTCGTTCGCCGACTTCTCGACAAAAGTGTTCGAAAGTGGCTATGATGCGCGGCACGGTGTCGCCATGGCGGTACCGGTCGTCTTCAACGAACTCGTCATCCGCCTGCTTTGGGGATTGAAGAGCCTGTTTTATCACAAGAACGGCTGGCTCGCCTCGATTCCCGTCGGCAACAAACCGACGCTTCGGAAGATGTTGCTCGTCGGTCACGGTGCGCTATGCCTGACCGATGGAATGGACGCCTATATCCGAAGTGGCAACGTCCCGATTTTATTTGCGACGCGCTTGAACTACGTCGCCTGGAGCCGCTTCGCGTTCGCCTCGATGCAAGAGTTGAAGCACGTTCTCGGGAAAGACGTGTACGACTGGAAAGCAGTCGATGCCCACCTTGAGCAAGAATGGAAGAAACTTAGCGGTGAGTACTAACCATGTATAACTATAAAAAAATAGTATTTGAAGCTGTAAATCAAAAATCGGTTACCATGTTTAAAGATTCTCATCACTTTTCTTGTATACGATTGGCTATAGTAAATATAAAACCTTAAGGGAGTACTAACCTAAATGAAATTTATTCAGAAAACCGCTCTATTCGCCGTGAGCTCTATGTTGATTCTCACTCCAACACAAGCGAACGCCTATTCACCTGATGAAGCGCTAAACTTCAATAATGATAGTTATCCATTTTCGTTTACGTCTACAACGAAAGATACAGATTTACGTCCGCACTATGTTAAACAAGAGGTCATTTTAAATGTAAAAGGAAATGATCAATTCTATGAGTCCACTTACGGCAAACTGGCGCATCACTTAACATATATCGATCGGGCTGGAAAAACACGACATAAAGTAAAGGCAGCGACACGAGGTCGAAGCGCTTATAAATTTACTCTTCCTAGTCTCCCGAGTGGCGGCCAAATCCATCATTCTTTACAAAGTCACGATTATGGCCTTCGTATCGACATGATTGATCGAGCCACAAGTAGTTCATTCAAGTCACACTCAACAGTCGCTCCGCCTAATCAACTTTGGAAAGATAAAGAGCATCTTTTCGTTGACTACAAAGGCGATGGCATTCTTCTTCAATACGTGGACGCAAAAGGAAAAACCATTGACTCTAATGTCGTTCAGGTACTCCCAATGAAAGACTATAAAGATATCGGGTATTATCCGCTAACTCAACAACCAAAGCAGGCCGTATCCGTCAGAGTGTGGACATACAAAGGAAAATATCGCTCAACCAAACCCCAAACGATTTCACTATTTAATCATCACCAATCATTTAAACAACACGCAGAACTCACGATTGATAACAAGGCAAAGTGGAGCAATGAATTGTTGGGACAGCTTCACTGGTTCTCGTCCGAAGTTGATCGTCAAAAAGAATTCATTCAGTATGAACTGTACATGGGGAAAACAACGAAAGTATCCAGCGGCGCACCTTATCTGACCCATACGAAATACTTAGGTGCTACAAAAATGAAAAAAGATGACCGTTATCAATTCTCTTTGAAAACACTTCAACGCTTTGATAGTCCATATGATGCGATTTACCTCGTCGCGAAGACTACAAAAGGGAAAGTCCTTGTGTCGACGTTGAGTGATGGGGTGAGAAGCGATGAATTTGATAACTATAAACTTCCGCGACCGCTAGTCAGTATTGATTTTGACCGCAGTGCTTATTCGTTTTTCCCGACCATTGACACACGTACTGTGACGGTACGGACGTATCCCAAAGATGCAAACGTCTCAGTCTGGTCCGAATACGCAGATGGCAAGCTGATTAAAAGTGTAAACGGGTACCATACGTTCAGCTTCACCAAGCCACTCAAACGTTTTGAAGAGTATGGGGTGTTTGTTGAAAAAGATGGCTATGCAACTTATCAGTATAATTCGCTAGTCGGGGATGGCGACGCGGTGCGTCCTACAACTCCGACAGTGTCGACCTTTACGAAAACATCAATTTCCGGATCTGCCAAGCCAGGTTCGATGTTGTATGTCGTCAATTCAAAAGGTCAAGGTGTCCACTTTGAACGAATTGAGGACAATGGCAGATTCAAGATTCGTTTTAATAGGTCGTTGCCCGCTGGAACATATACAATCCTCTCTTACTCAGAAGGTGTCACGACAACATCATCTGTTAAACGTACACTTAAGTAAACGAACATAGAATTTACAAAAAAGCACCATGCTAGGCTGACTTACTAGCCTAACTTGGTGCTTTTTTGTCACTTATGTGAGAATCCGGTTTTGCATTTCATCAACAAACCGCTTCGCAATTTGTTGCGGTCGTGTAATCGCACCGCCTACAACAACTGAATACGCTCCAGCTTCAATTACGCGGCGAGCATGGTCTGGTGTGAGAATGTTCCCTTCCGCAATGACAGGAAGATTGACGGCGTCCACCATTTCTTTTAAAAAAGAAAAGTCGTTTTCGTACAGTTTTCGTCCTGTCGTCTCTTCTGTATAGCCAAAGAGCGTCGGAGCCACGCAATCAAACCCTAATTTCTCTGCTCGCTGTGCGTCTTCGATTGTCGCACAATCCGCCATGAAGCGTTGATTCGGATAGCGTTCTTTCAAGATTGGGAAAAACGATTCAATCGTCGATCCATCAGGTCGTACCCGATTTGTGGCATCGAGGGCAATCACTTCAACGCCGGCTACCACGAGTGATTCTACTTCCTCTAGTGTCGGTGTAATATAAACAGATGATCCAGGGAACTCCCGTTTGATGATCCCAATCAATGGCAAATCGACTGCTTGTTTGATTGACTTGATATCGTCAATTCCATTCGCACGAATCCCAGCTGCACCGCCTTCTTTCGCAGCAATCGCCATTCGCGCCATAATCTCGGCACCGTGAAGTGGTTCTTCTTCTAATGCCTGGCATGACACAATCAACTTCCCCTTCAATTGCTCCATCATATACGTTCCTCCTTTAAGTGCAAACGGCATTCAAACATTCGATTCCAAGGAGCGGACGTCTGAAACTCCAGTTTTTCTTGGAAAGAGTGTTTGAATATGGCACGCGCCGCTTCTTTCATTTGACGATCACGTTCCATCGAAATAGCAGTCGCCTCGTCCTGTAAATCAAAGTAATTCGCTCCATAAGACGGCAACACCGCTTCAACCATCTTCATCCGGACAATCGATTGATACACGAAATCGTCGAGTAGATGATAGAGTACGTTTTCTCGAATTCGCTCCTGTTTTCCACTTTGAGCGAATATCCCTTGGGCCAACGTCGTCCCTAGCGTATTACAGTTCGTGTTCCATCCTTTATAGGAATCGATTCGTTCAAGCAGTCGTCGTTCATCCAACCATATGACGAGTTCAGCGTCTCCCCCGTTGGCATATGCGCTGTCCGCGACAATCACACGTTTCCCGCTTTCAAGCGCACGCTCAATGTTCGAGATAAACGTCGGTAAATGCCGAAAACTAGTGTAGGTCACGTCACGCTTTTCTTGGTCCCACGACTCTTGCATCACACGACCTGGGACGTTATAGGCCAACACAATGTCCGCCTCTTCGACTGTAGTCACGAGACGCATGCCGATTGCATCGATATGTGCTTTCATGCTCTCCGAAAACGGGCGATCTTCATACATCGGGATGAGCGTCGGTCCGAGCGTACTGCTCCAAATCGGATAGATTTTAGGACGGACTCCAGTCTGATCGAGATACGCTCGACCGACCATCGTTGCCCCGACTTCGTCTGCGCCTGGATACATGTGGACACGTTCGAAGACACGACGCTCACTGATAGCACGAAGTACATCGGTTTGATCGATTGCGGTGTACCCATATTCCGCGCTGTCATCTTGGGGAATGAACAGCCGGTCAATGGTTCCTTCCTCGACGAGTTGAATGAGCGCATGATTGATCGAGCGATTGAACGCCCGTCTCGTCTCATAATCTTCAATATATTCGGACGGAATCAACTGCTCCAACGACTTCAATTCGTCTTGTTCTATTTCCGTCAAACCATCTCGTGTCTGCTTGTCCTGTAAAAATGCCCGTCGATAAATCTCCGCGCCATATACGCCATAATAATCTGGTTCTTCATCGTCCGAGCTGTACTTCGGGGTCCGCATAATCATCGTCGCCACGTAGAGCGGCACATCAGTAGTCGCGCGTAGCGAACGTAACCAACCGATGAATCGCTCGCGGTCTTCCTCCGTTAAATGATGCAAGCGAGACGGAAGTAACCCGCCGTAGCATAGCATGTCTGCGCTGAGCACGAGCGCTTCGCAAGGCGGTGCACTCGACACCCACTTGCGAAGCTCCTCGTAGTCCGCCGCCTGCTTTTTATAGCCGAATTGTTCTTTCGGAGGCATCACCAGCTCTACTTCATCTGTCACGCTGACGATGCGCTCGACCACGTCGACATTACAAGGTCGTTCATCGATCGGTACATATAAAATTCGCATCAGCTCACCTCACACAATTTCGCTGCTTGGTTCTTCTGTGCGAACCGCATGCGTGATGACATCAAAGAGATAGAATAAAGCCACTTCTCCAATCGACGTCACATTGACGCTCTCGGTCGAAGGGACAGTCAATCGGATGTCTGACACGGAGAATAGCGGTGAATCACTTTGTGTCGACAAACCAACCGTTACGGCACCAAGTCGTTTCGCATGGGCCAGTCCTTCGACGACGTCCTCGCTGTATCCGTCTCGACTGAGTCCAATTACGAGCGTCTCCGGTCGAATCGCCCGTTTGGATAAAGAAATCGCTTGTGCCCCTGAGAAGGCGTCGGTCATCACGCCAAACTCCAGCAGCTTCATCTTGATGGCTGGTAGCAATGGCGACCACTCATCTGTGCCATATAGGACGACTTGATTGGTCGATTCGAGCACTTCCTTCAAACGGTTCATCGATTTTTGATCGTAAAGCGACTCATATTTCTTCATCATCATGAAGTAAGCCTCATTGATGTCATCCAATCCATCGATATTGGATGGACCGTAATACCGATTGCTGACAGTCGCTTCTTTCGCGAGCAAACGTAACTTATTGTACGAACCAAATTCAAGCTTCTGACAGAAGCGGGTGATTGTTGCTTCGGATACGTTGATTTGACGCGACATTTCCGTGATTGTCTTATTCGGTACCGCCTCGAGATTTTGAATCACGAAATCAGCGACGAGCTGCTCTCGCTTCGTGAACCGATGATGATTTGACTCGATGATGGTCGTGATGCTCCGCAGCGGTCGCATCGACTCTTGCAACAAGAAGTGACGAAGCGCGCCGAGCATTCCGGCATTGTTCAAGTTGCGGGCAATCTCGATAGTCGTTTTCTCTAAGATAGCCGGAATGATATCAGCCGCAAGCTGCTTCATGATCCGTGGATAGAGATAGTCCTTTTGGGCAGTGATTCCGCCACCGATGATTATTTTCTCAGGATTCATCATATAAGTGACGGTCGCAATCCCTTTCGACAAGTAGTAGACAAGACGGTCGATTTCCTCAATCGCCACTTTTTCGCCCGCGTGCGCCATCTCGAAGACGTCTTTCCCGTTCAATCCCGTCTTCTCGGTCCGGGCTTCGACACGTTCAATCAAGACACGCGTCGAGGCGAGTTCTTCAAATGCATAGCCTTCAATCGGAATATAGCCAATCTCTCCGCCGCTAAAGCTATAGCCGGTATGAAGTTTGTTATCGAGGATATAGCTGCCACCAATCCCTGTTCCAATCGTCAGACAGAACAAGCTTTTGGCTCCTTTTCCGCTTCCAATCCAAGACTCTGCGAGACCGGCACAGTTCACATCATTTTCCACCTCGACCGGTAAACTGAACGTCGACTCGAGTTCATCCTTTAGGCGTGTCCCCGTATAATCCGGAATGAGCTTTGAAGCATAGACGACGACGCCTTCTTTTGAATCAACCTGTCCAGCCGTTGAAATACAAATCCCTTGGACATCGTGTCGTGTCTGCAAGTCCCGAATGAAAGCAGTCACTTTTTCAATGATATGCGCCCCGCCCCGACTTGCTTCGGTCACACTCTCATGCTTTTCCAGAAAGACGGCATCTTCCGTCAGTACCCCGTATTTGATGAACGACCCGCCAATGTCGAGCGCTACGAATTTTCTCATCTTTTCACCTTCTTCACTAAATTCTATTTCTCTTCGCTCGTCACACGAATCGTCATCAACTCTTTCGGACACATCCAAAATTCCGAGTCGATCCGTTCCGCGACCTCTCCTGCCAACGTTACTCGTTCCAATTGTACCGCTTGTTCGAACATCAAACGTACCGGTACGCTCTCGTTGGTCGGATTGAACACTCGAATATCGGTCACATTAGGCGCGACACCCGTCACACTTGAAAATACAGCTCCCTCTAATGAGAACCACTGGCGTGCATTCGTCGCACGTGTTTGATGCACGATTGGTCGGCGACGGAATGAAGTGATGTGCGTTTCCGTCTCTTCTTGTCGATTCAATAGAAGCGCGTATTCAAACGTGTCTGTCCGTAGGCACTGCGCACCTGGTACTTCAAATCCAGGGCCTGCCCCGTTTCCACGTGTCCGTAAATCGCGACGTGACAGCCAACCGACCGCTCGGAGCATCGTCAATTCGACCACATCCTCGCCCTCATACGTACTCACCTCGTACTCTTGAAGTCCACGATGAATGAGGGTAAAATCGTTCGCCTGTACGAATGAATATGTCGGTGCTTGCGCCATGACAGATTCTTCATTCCGTTTAGCATCGAACTGCTTGTCTCGTAACGTCATCCGTTCGTTCCAATCAAAAGCCGTATCCGCAATCGTTCGATCACACGTACCCGTTTTAAAGGCGACACGCAGTTTGTGATCTTTTGCCGTGTTATTGATAGTTGTCTCGAAACGAATCAACGGGTCTCCTTGATAGAGCGTGGCCTTTGTCAGGATTGAGAGAGTCACCGTTTCGTCAGTCCCGGTCAGACGAGACGGATCAAGGCCGGTCGGAACTGTGAGCTCATAATCCAAATGAAGCGTCTGACGAACCGGTCCTGTTTCAATACGTGTACCGACGAGTCTAGATTTGGTCAACTTGTCCGTTTTAGGTGGGGAATAGTTGTACGTGTCTCCCGCATCCAAACTCGATAAGAAAACGTGTTGTCCCGTATGACGTTCGCCCGAAACCCGATCGGCGATTGTCAACGTGTCATCTTCAATCTCAAGCCGAACCAATTCGTTCTCTATCCAATCGTTTGTTGGGTCATCCTGCTTTTTAGCCGGTTCAACGAGTTCAATCTCACAAACAGTCGAGCCCGCTCCTTCTACTGGCAGTGTAAAGACGACGTCATACTCTACATATTCTTCATAATGGGGTTCAGCTAAAATATGACGCAAGAATAATTCTTTCTCTTTTCTTCGTACGAGATCAAAACTTAGCGTCTCTCCGTTCAGTCGAATGTTGATTCCTCCGACGTCAATCCGTTTCGGGACGCGGATTATCGTCTCAATCGGAAGTATCCGTTTATACGGTACCGTCGAAATGACGACGAGCTGATTGTTAAAGGTCTCGTCCAGATACGGAGCCGGATAGTGCCAATCCAACTGCGTCTGTTCAAATTGACGCATTGCGGCCAATGCGCGCGCTGTACGTGTCTCCATCTCATCATGCACAGCATCGATACTACATCCACAAATGCTGTCATGCGGTTGATTTTGGAGAATCAGCTTCCAGACATATTCTCGGAACGCATCATTTCGTGACTCGGTTCCAAGAAAAGCATCTAAAAATCCAAGCGTATTGAGTGCCTCATCCTCGACGAGTTGATTGTCACGCTTCAAGTACGTTCGAGTCGACAGGACTCCTGGTAAAATGAAGATTTTTGACGGATCACGCTGTTCGCCGTGAATCGTCTTGGTCGGGGTATAATCCGCGACCGCTTCGAGATAGTCAGACATGAGGGACTGTCGAATCGGCAAGTCGATTGTATCGAGCCGATCTTTCAAGTCAGGTGCCGTGAACGTATGGTCCGCCCCGTTCATGACCAAGTAGTGACCGCTCTTCACGTACGGGTCGTTCCGTTCGAGATAGTCAGCCAACTCTTCTTTAAACGATTGATGCTTCAAGAATGTTTGATAATACCCTTCGAATAGAGGTAACACGAACGTCTTCACGCTCGAACCGTTCGGTGCCAACCATTCGTTCTCAAAGTGGTCGGATACCGCTCCCCGCCATAAAATCGCATGGTCAATTCCAAACTGTTCGAGCAGTTGCGGCATTTGCCCGATATGGCCAAACGTATCCGGGAGATACCCGATGTCGTGTTTTGAACCGAGTTCACGCGCCATCTTCGTTCCGATTTTCAAGTTTTGGATGAGCGCTTCACCTGCGACTAAAAATTCATCCGCCAGGAGATACCACGGTCCGACTTCAATCTTGCCCTCTCGAATCAGTCGAACCAACACTTCATATTCTTCAGCTGAAACGATCTCTTTGTAATCATCGAGGACGACCGTTTGCCCATCGAGAAAGAAATTTTCGAACTGACCGGCCTCTAGTCGATTGACGACATACCGTAGCCCTTCCGTCAATTTGAACCGAAACGATTCAAACGATTCGTACCATTCACGATCCCAATGCGTATGGTTCAATACGTGCACTTGCTTCATTGCATGACCTCCAGTCGTTCTCGGACCATGGCACCGTCCAGCTCACGCAATGCTGTTCCGGTCTGAAGCGACACGGCGGCCGCAAGACCTGCCGCCTCTCCAACATCTCGTAACGTCGGTTGGATTCGAAGTGAGGCTTGCATCAAGAACGTGCTCGAAATATGTCTTCCCGCAAAAATGACGTTTTCGACTTCGTGGCTGACGAGCGAACGGTATGGGATTTCGTAATATTCGCCTGCTTCATATTTTTTAGGCAGCTCCCCGTCTCCTTTGACACTGTGAACATCGACGTACCAATCTCCCCGCGCAATTGCGTCTACGAACCGTGCACGTTTCGCATAATCGATTTCACTCAAAATGTATTGTCCTTGGATACGATACGATTCACGAACTCCCAGCTGTGTCGCTTCCTTCAGAAGAAACGCTTGTTCAAATCCAGGTAGACGACGAATCAAAAATCGACTGATCCGCTGAATCATTTGGCGTCCGATTCGGACCGCATCTGAACGAACGAATGGATCGGTCGTGTCCGTCAATCGTGGGATATGCGGACAGTTGAAGGAGAATACACCAGGTTTTCCTGGTTGCGTGAACGCCTGAAAATATTTGAGGTCATCTTGACGCAGTTCTCCGGATTCTAGCCCTTGTTGGAATAGCGTTTCAAGGACATGACCTTTCCCAGGTACCATCACGATTTCAAAAAAGTCAGGGTCTTCAATTCGACAGAACGTCTCGCCTAGCTCGAGGATGTAGCTTCTGACACGTGACAGGTCAATTCCTCCCATTTCAAAACGAAATGTCATCTGTTGGTTATGACCATCAACATCTCCTGATGTGACCGGTATTCCTGTCACACGAGCGATGACGGCGTCCGCAGATGCATCAACCACAGTCCGCGTCCCAATCGCGACCAAGCCTGCACATGTCTGGACGACCAGATGTGTCACCCGATCTTGTTCTTTCACGACATCGATGACGACCGCATCATATAAGATATGACACCCCGCCTGGTCGAGCAGTTCTTCGGTCACAGAGGTCAACGCTTCTACGTTGAACCAGCGGCAATTCGTCGTACCATCGTCCGTTCTTACTCCACGTTCTTCTAACGCTTCGATGATCAATCGATTGATACCGCGCGGCTGAACGTGTGTCGGCATCATCGGAGAGACGAGTGCATTCGTCTGCGTTCCGCCGAGGGCAATCGTCTTCTCGATGACAAGTGTCTCGAGGCCTTCTCTTGCTGCCGCAAAGGCCGCCGTCACCCCAGCTGTTCCACCGCCTACAACGACGCAATCAACGTCTCGCATAATCGGTAAATCATGTCCTGCATAGTGAATCATCTCTTCGCACCCTTTCTCTCTTATCCTTTTACTGCACCGTCTGTCGCCCCAGAGATAAAGTACTTTTGGAGCGCCATAAACAGAATCAATGTCGGGATTGTCGTCAAAATCGAAGCAGCGCTGATCAGTTTCAAGTTTGATCCATCAAAGTTTTGTGAAAGTTGCGCTAGCCCGATGGAAAGTGTATACATACTACTCTCGGTCGAATTCAAGAGTGGCCATAAGTAGTCACCCCATGTGCCCATGAACGTGAAAATCGCCAATGTGACAAGTGTTGGTTTCACAAGCGGTAACGCGACGCGGTACCATACTTGGAAGCGATTCGCCCCGTCCAAATATGCCGATTCTTCCAATTCTTTTGGGATTCGTAAGTAGGCTTGTCGCATCAAGTAAATCCCGAACGCTGTCGCGACTTGCATAACAATCAATCCGACGTACGTGTTACGAAGGCCTAGCTCACCAGCAAGTTGGAACAACGGCGCCATATACAATTGGAACGGCACCATCATCGTGGCGATAATCAGTGACAACACGATTCCACGACCGCGAAAGTCCATCCGTGCAAGTGGATAGGCTGCCAAACTACAAAATAGTAAGTTGAGTGGAATGGCGATGGCTGTCACGATGAACGTATTCAAGAAATATAAACCGAAATTCGCTTTTGAGAACGAATCGGTAAAGTTCGCCAGTGTCGGGTCGGTCGGATAAATCGTTCCGTAAATATTCTCACCGGGTGACTTCAATGCCATAAATAAGGTCACGAGAAATGGTCCGACTGTAATCACCGAGATGAATACCATCAAGGCATAGAGCATCAATTTTTGTGTTATTCTTTTTCGTTTCATTAATAATTCCTCCTTAAGCCCGTAAATCGTCTTCGCGTGAGCTCGTCAACTTCATTTGAAGCAAAGACGCACCAATCGCGAGAAGGAGTAGCACGACCCCAGCTGCTGAAGCAATACTGACGTCAAGTGACATGAATTTGTTGAAGATATACATGACGAGCGTTGTCGTCGCACCAGCTGGCCCACCACCGGTCGTAAGCGCAATCTCTTCAAACACTTTCATCCCGGCGATGATGGTCATGACGGATACGAGCGTGACCGAAGGGGTTAACATTGGTACAGTGATGCGCCAGAATTTTTGAATAGCGTTCGCTCCATCGATTTCTGCTGATTCATAAACGTCTTTCGAAATCGATTGCAGTCCTGCCAAGTAGATGATCATGTAGTAGCCGAGTCCTTTCCACACCGTGATGGCCGAGACGGCGACGAGCGCGGTGGAGCTTTCAACAAGTAAATTCGTTGGATTGTCGAACAAGCCAAGTGAAACTAAAATCGATGAAATCGGACCGCTCTGTGAATAGAGCATTTTCCACATCAATGCCGCAACGACCATCGGTGTGACGACTGGCAAGTAATACAAGATCCGGAACGTCGAGACACCTTTAATCGCTTGGTTCACGAGGACTGCTAAAATCATTGGCAAAAAGATGTTCAATGGTAACACGATGATCAAGAAGAGAATCGTGTTCCAAAGCGCGAGCCAAAACGTCGTGTCTGTAAAAATCTCTTTGAAGTTGGCGAGTCCGACAAACTCTCCTGTCCCCGCAATGATTTTATAGTCCAGTAAACTCCAATGGAACGCTTCGACAATCGGGATGACGAGGAACGTCCCAAGCACGATAATCGATGGGAGTAAGAACAGCCAAGGGGTGAGGAGGTTTTTATTCTTCCTTTTGACGGCCTTTGTTTTTGTGACCGACACAGGGA
Source organism: Exiguobacterium chiriqhucha RW-2 (assembly GCF_000416965.1). Taxonomy (GTDB): domain Bacteria; phylum Bacillota; class Bacilli; order Exiguobacteriales; family Exiguobacteriaceae; genus Exiguobacterium; species Exiguobacterium chiriqhucha. The sequence goes on along the minus strand of NZ_ATCL01000014.1, from coordinate 429,372 downwards.
TTGCTATGTTCTCTTTATTCATCTGTGGTTTCTCCTTCCAATAAAACAAGCTGAACCAAAAGGGGGGTCTCCTTTTGATTCAGCTCTCAACGTTTAGAATGTGACGCTCTCGCCAGACTTCTCGAAGGCATCATCCCAAGCTTTCGCAAGTGCTTCTACAGCTTCTTTTCCTGACATCTTGCCCTGCATGTTTTGGACAAACATATTCTTCGTCGACTCACGGAGTTCGGCGCTGTTCTCTGTCGGCGGGACAAGAACTTCTGCACGCTCCAATGATTTCGAAGCTTCCATCATCCCGAGCGCTTTTGGAGAGTCTCCTGGATTCGTGAAGTACTCATCTTCGAGTGATGCTTTCGTTGATGGCAACACCGTTCCGGCAGTCTTCGCAAACTCAAGTTGGTTGTCAGCATTCGTGACGAACTCGGCGAATGCGACCGCCGCCTCTTTGTTCTTCGTCTTCGCAGGAACCGCAAAGTTCATGACGGCGACGTTGACTGGTGCGTCTGATGCTTCAAGTGGTTGTCCTGCTTTTGAAACGTTGTAAATGTCTGGTGCTCCACTTTCAACCGGTCCAAGGAATGTCACGCCACCTTCAAGCAGTGATGTGTTACCTGCCATGTACAACTCTTGACCTGTTTTGATTGATCCCTCGGCTGCTTCTTGTGGAATCAAACCTTCTTTATACATTTTTTGCATCGTTTCAAAGTACTCGATGATGTTTTCGTTGTCTGCAAATGTAGCTTTTCCATCCTCGACGAGCGGTTCGCCTGCAATCGAAACCATTTTTTCCATGATGGCGTTCCCGTCATTGATGACCGGATAGAATGCTGGTTTACCCGTCTTCTCCGTCAACATTTTCGACGCTTCATAAATACTCTCGGTTGAAGTCGGGACTTCTTTAATACCGGCTTGTTCGAAATGGTCTCCATTGTACCAAGACACCGTTGTCGTCAAATACCAAGGAAGTGCATACAACTTCTCTTCGAACATACCTGAGTTGTATGGTCCATCAACATAGGCCGTTTTCGCTTCATCCGAGAGCAACCCGTCTAACTCGAGCAAGCCCCCTTGTGCTGCGATGTTCGACATATAGTGCGGGTTCAAGTTGACGACATCCGGAACGTCACTGCCCGTGAGTGAAGTCAATACTTTTTGTTCCATTTCGTTTTGCGGGACGTCTTCGATGACGACATCCACATCTGGGTGCATCTCTTCAAACTCTTTTTCAATGTCCGCAAAGTAAGAGTCGAATGGCTCACCCGCAAGTGAAGCTGTCCACATCGTAACCTTGCCTGACAATTCACCGTCTGACGATGCGCTGCCTTCACTCGCCTCATCATTGCTGCACGCCATCAAACCGACTGACAAAGCCGCGACCGATGCGCTCGCGACGATCCGTTTCGTACGTTTATTCATGTTCCATTTCCTCCCCGAGATAAAATAGAAAGCGTTTTCACAAATTCATCATATCGCTAAAGAAATCTATTTGCAATACTAAAATCAAAATGAAAATAATTTTCTAAAACAAAAACTCGCCCTATAATTAAGGCGAGCTTGGTTCACGTCTTTAACAATATTACTTAGCGCTGAATCCTTGACGATCAATCGCATACTGGTGCCATTGTTGCATATCGCTTACACGTGTGAGCAAACGTTCCTCGAGTGTCGGATCGATGTCATCACGTGAGGCCATTTCTGTAATCGTCTCTTTGATTCGATTGAGATCATCTGTCGTCAATGAGCCATGGCGTGCTTTACGTTCAAGCGGCTGAATTTCTTTCGCAAGGGCACGACCTGCTTGTTTATCGATTCCTTTCTTCGGTATATACAGACTGTTCATCTCTTGTCGCGTATCCTTCAGCAAGGCCTCGATTGCAAGTAGTGGCTCTTCCCCTGGATTAACAGCTGCATCGCGCCATGGACCTTTTCCAAGCGCATCAACGGAAGGTGCGCTCGCTTGGCCGAATGCGAACATGTTGACGCCTGACGTTCCGTACTTCGCCGACAAGACGTCATCGACCGCTGCACCTTCGTTCAAGTGGTGATAGAACGAATAGATGCCAGTATAGTACATCGTTCCTTCAGGCATCAATTTCTTACTTGCCTGAACGGTCTTTTGGATACTGTTGAAGTCATGTCCGTACGCTTGCGGGATGACTGCATCAATATCATCTTTCCAATCACTGATGTACACTTCTTCCGCACCCGGTTCCGGCGTTGCCGTCAACATGAATTTCGCGTCGTTTTTCTTCGATACATCATGTAGTTTTTCGACAAACTCATTCTCACGCTCACGAACCCATGCTTGGAACGTATCCCACTCAGCCGAACCGGCTTTTAGGTCAATCGGATCGATTCCACTGACGTCTTTGTACAATGCTCGCGTCGGCTCACTGAATCCATATGCTTTATCGAACCCATGGTGTGGGAGACGCATGTAGTCAATATTCAATCCTTTAATGTCGTATTTCTCTTCCATCTCTTCGTACAGCTCGAGCATATAGTCCTGAACTGCTGGTTGCATGATATCGAGCCAGTAATAGCGACTTGATGTGTCAGGTGCAGGTTGTCCAGTCGTATTCGTACGTTGCACAGCTGCCCATTCTGGATAGTTCTTAAATTGTGAAGGCACACCGAGACTCGCTTCCCCGACCATAAATCCATCCGTCCATGCATGTACCGTCATGCCACGTTCTTTCGCCTCCGCGATATAGGCTGCGAGAATATCCGTCCCGTGTTCGCCAAAGTCTCCGTTTTTAAAGTTCGGGTGCTGTGTCGGCAAGCCATATTTGTCTTGGACGGCACTCGGATAGATCGGATACCCCCAGAATGTTGTCTCTAAGTAGACCGCGTTGAAGCCGGCCCGCTCCATCCGATCGAGTACCGTTTCGACGCCGGCGAGTGTCGACTCTTTCGGTCGATGCCACACGGCCCGTTGTTCGGCCACACCCGAATCGATGGAATAATAGTACGCATCATAGGCATGTTGGGTCGCTTGTCGTACTGTATCGAGTGCGACGACGGGATCAGTCTCCGCATTCGCCTGCTCGAGTAGTGCTCGAGCTGAACCGAGTGCCTCTTCGGCTAAATCAAACGGGACGTCAACCCATTCAGCTTTCGCTTTGGCGATTGACTGTTCGGCCTTTTCCATCGCCTTTCCACTTTGGAATGCGTAACTGTCTACATCTTGGGTGATGGTGACGACTCCATTCGTGACATCCACTTTCGCTCCGATGATGCTATTTGCTGACAGGAACGATGAGTTCACGCCGTGCCCACTGACAACAAATCCATTTTTCGGGATAGCAGAGTTACCGCCGCCAAGCTTCGTCACGTAGCCGTTTTCTACCGTGATTTCATAGCCATACACGTTCGTTTTCGTTGTTTCTCCAAAAGCTGGCGTATAGACAATCAATTGATCCGGTCCACGGAATCCATCAAATGGCGCACCGTCCGGGTTCGTCTGACGCGTCGGGTCGACTGCGTTCGCCTGTTTGGCTTCTTGTTTCTGCACAGGTTCATCTAAAAAGATGCGTTCTCCCGCTTCGAGTTGTTGTAAGAATGATTTGATTTCTGCTGTCGTGTCTTTACCTGTCGAGAGAACGAGTCCATTTTCTGGGATTGGGCTATTTCCGCTCCGTTTCTCGACAACCGTGTACGTGTTGATTCCGACTTTCTCCAACACGACTTCTGTACTGGCTGGATTTGTCTCCGTATAGTAGCTGAATTGGTCGTTGAAGATAATGAGCTGGTTTTGATTCGCGAGTTTATTGATTCCGCCAATCGCCATCTCATCTCCGGATGCATCGACGACTTTCAATACGTCCTTCGTGGCCGCTTCCGATTGCAGCGGTAGTAAGCTTCCAATCAACGTCAAGCTGAGTGCTGAACTAATCATTGTACGTTTTGACATGTGATTCATCTCCCTTAATAAAAGTAAACGCTTACAAAAACACCATAGCACATGACCATGTAGGCAAAAATAATCATTTTACTTTTATGGAATTTATTGAAAATTATTTTCAATTTGTTTTTATTAAAGCAGTCTATACCTTTCATGAAGAAATCGACTAAGGCTTAATACCTATTTTCAGGACAAATGACCTTCATAAAAAAATGTATGAAAAAAACTCCATCAAAATGATGGAGTCGGGAATTATATATAATTGGAGACAAATTTTAATTTTTCTTCTTCATGCCAACTGGATAGGCCATGGGCATATTCCGGATACACCCGTAACTCTTTTTCTCCGCCTAATTCTCGGTATAAGGCATATGCCGTTGAAGGAGGACACACCTCGTCTAGCAGGCCGACACCGACCATGACCGGGCACGTGATTCGACGGGCAAAATTGATGCCATCGATATAGCGCAACGTATCATAGATGGCTTTCTCCTGTTGGTGAAGAGGATCGTGGACTTTAAAATAATGAGAAATCTCCAGGTATGGCCCTCGGACGGCCAGCTCGACCCCGCGTGGAATATCACAGAGGAATGGGATATCAATCAAGGCAAGTTTTACTTTAGGGTGCAAAGCACTGACACCTAGGCCGATGCCACCACCTTGGCTACCGCCCTCCACAATCGCGGACCTGCTGCCAGACAATTCAAGCGCGACATCAAGCGCACGTAACGAATCTAAGATGACGTTCGTATAGTAATAGCCTTCTTTATTAAAAATCCCTTTCGTCATCCAACCTGAAGCGCCACCCATCGGATACGAAATCATCTGGTCAGCAACCATGCCTTGATCACGCGTTTCGACCAACAGCACGCCCATCCCCTGGACGACATATTTCATCGCGATATGGGGTTCATGTGTATTCCAGTCATATCCGTGATACATGACGACGACAGGAAGCGACTCATCCAAATCGCTCGGTGAAATATACGTCGCATGATGAAGAATCCCTTCTAACGACTGATACTTGATTTGTTCAACCATCACATTCCGAATATAGGAATCGAGCCGTATACGTTCAATCGAGAGTGGAACGTCTCGCAATGCCTCTAGCTTAGATTCCCAAAACGAATCAAAGTCGTCCGGCAATGTCACGTGCGATTGGTAGGCCTCGAGCTCACGGACCGATCCATCAACGCCGGGCATGGTGTATGTCCTCTTTATAGATGGCGAGGGCTAACGCACCTTTTAATCCCGCAAAATCACCTAATGTTGGTGGCACGATGTACGTCTCGACATTGTCCACATACTGATTTTGAATATAGCCATTCAACTTCTCTTTGAATGCCTCCCGAACTTTCGGGAACACATGTTGTTGCTTCATGACCCCACCACCGAGGATGATTCGTTGCGGAGCAATGATGAGGGCAAAGTTCATCAACGCCTGAGCGAGATAATCCGCTTCGATATCCCACGTTTCATCTGTCTCATCCAAAAGATGACCTTTGACACCGCTCCGTGCCTCGATTGCAGGTCCTGATGCGAGCCCTTCAAGACAGTCTCCATGATATGGACAGACACCATTCGAATCGTCGCTCGGATGACGTCTGACTAAAATATGGCCCATCTCTGGGTGACCCATCCCATGGACGAGTTCCCCATCGATCACGGCCCCCGCACCGATTCCGGTTCCCACGGTCATGTAGACGCAACTAGATACATCTTTGGCCCCACCGAATTTCATTTCTCCAAACGCTGCTCCGTTCACATCGGTATCAAGGATTACCGGGACACCAAAATGTGATTTTAACGTTTCGTATAATGGATAGTTTGCCCATCTCACTTTCGGTGTCGTCGTAATATGACCATACGTATCACTATCTGGATCCAAATCGACCGGACCGAACGTGCCGACACCGAGTGCCTCGATTGATTCGCCTGCAAAAAATTCAAAGATGCGCGCCATCGTCTCTTCTGGCGTCGTCGTTGGAATCGAGGTATGTCGAATGATCTCCCCAGTCTCCATCCCAATCCCACATACCATTTTCGTACCGCCTGCCTCGATTGCTCCAAACATGTATGTATCCCCTTTCATCTCATTTCAGTTCCACTTTATGCCTTTTTGAATTGTTTGACCATGATTTCTTACAAAAAAGACATCGTCGCCGATGCCTTTGCCTATTAAACTGTCACTCGGTCGCTCACAATCCATTCCATTGCCCCAACTACTTGTAGCGGTTCTTCTGAGACGGTCACGACAACGTGATTCCCTTTTTGAAGCGGGATTCCGTCAAGTGTCCCGGCGCCTTCAAGCACGCTAATGAGTCGGAAACGGTCAAGCGACTGGACTTGGAATCCATCGCGGACGTTCATCCGGTACACATTGAACTCTTCTGTCTCGACGAGCGTCTGGACCGTTCCACCTGATACGTCCTTCGACGTCGGCGTAACGAGCGCCGGACGGTCTGGGACGGTCGTCACTTCAATCGCTTGATTGAGATGGAGTTCGCGCGTGTTGCCTGCGTTGTCTGTTCGGTCAAAATCATACACTCGATACGTCGTGTCAGACGATTGCTGTGTCTCGAGGATGACGATCCCTTTTCCGATCGCATGAATCGTTCCGCTCGGTACGAATACGAAATCTCCCGCTTTCACGGGTTGACGACGCAACAACTCGTCCCACTCCCCGTGCTCAATCTTGTCTGCCAGCTGTTGCTTCGTTTCGGCCGAGTGACCGAGGATTAATTCTGCCCCTTCCTCAGCCTCGACGACATACCAGCACTCCGTCTTCCCGTAACGCTCGTCTTCGAGTCGCATTGCCTCTTCATCGTTCGGATGGACTTGGACCGATAAATCATCAGCGGCGTCGAGCACTTTAATCAAGAGCGGGAATTCGTCAAGTGTGTACGTCCCGAACAATTCTCGTCGTTCCTTCCATAAATCAGCGAGTGTCTGTCCGGTAAACGGTCCGCCTTCAATTACACTCATCCCGTTCGGATGGGCCGAGATGCCCCAACATTCCCCGATATTCCCGTCCGGAATGTCATACCCGAACGAGGTTTCGAGTTTACGCCCACCCCACAGGCGCTCCTGAAAGACTGGTTTACATTTTAAAATAGCCATCATTCATCCCCCTATGATTAATTCTATTTATACCAACAGGACGCTCGCTATGAGCGTCCTATATGTTATGCATATACGGTCTCTAGTTGAGCGACGACTTCCTCGACCGTCGTCGCTGCTTTCAGTTGGTTACGGAACTCATCGTCAATGAGGCGTCGGCTCAAGAGAGCGAGAATTCGAAGATGCTCATCTCCTTCTGCCGCTTCCGGTACACCGATCATAAAAATCAATTTCGCCGGTTCCCCGTCAAGACTATCCCATTCGATGCCAGCCGGCGCTTTCGCAAACGCAATGACTGGACGATTGACCGCATTCGTCTTTCCGTGCGGGATGGCAACTTCAAATCCAATCCCGGTTGAACTAAGTGCTTCCCGTGCTTCAAGCGCTGTCACATATGCGGCACGATCGTTCAAATATCCCACCTCGTCTAATTTTCGCGTCAATACGTCGAACGCTTCTTCACGTGACGTCGCCGCCAAGTCCAATTCAATCAATGCCTCTTCCATGTAGTTCATGAGTTTCATCTGTATCTCTCCTTACCCGACTTGTTTGAGTGATTCCGACTGTTTGACTTTTCGTTGTGCCCGTTCTTTTAAGAAAATCGTCGTGAACGCTGTGATGAGCGATCCGATGATGACGGAGACGAAGAACATGATGACATTGTCGACAGCACCGAGTACCGCGACGACCGGTCCGCCATGAGGGACGTTATTCGTCACTCCGACTGTGATAGCGATTGCCGCCCCCACCATCGCACCAATCATGTTCGCTGGAATGACACGAAGCGGATCCCCGGCTGCGAATGGGATGGCCCCTTCTGTGATTCCGACTAGCCCCATCATGAAGGCTGCTTTACCAGCTTCTTGTTCTTCTTTGACGAACAGTTTTTTGCGAATGAACGTGGCAATCCCCATACCGAGTGGTGGGATACAAATCGCCACCGCGATGGCACCCATGATCCCCGTCTGTCCCTCGGCAATCATTGAAGCCCCGAACAAGAAAGCAACTTTATTAACCGGACCCCCCATATCAAAGGCGATCATCGCTCCAAGCAAGAGACCGAGAACGATTTTACTCGACCCTTCCATACCTTGAAGCATGGTTGTGAGCCCTTCCATCAATCCGGCAATCGGTGCCCCGACGACGAAGATGAACAGCGCTGCAATCGCAACCATACTGATAATCGGAATGACGAGAATCGGCATAATCGGTTGAATCATCTGTGGCACTTTCCACGTCTTGATCCAACGAACGAGATACCCGGCTGCAAAACCTGCCAAAATCCCACCTAAGAATCCAGCTCCTGCTTCAGATCCATAAAAGCTACCGTTCGCAGCGATATAACCACCGACGACACCTGGCGCGAGGGCTGGGCGATCCGCAATCGCGTAGGCGATATAACCGGCTAGGATTGGAACCATGAACATGAAGGCCGCTCCACCGACATCTAATACTTTTTGCCAAATCGAACCTTCCGGAATCGCAAGACCGTTCGCAGTCGGTTCACCACCGATTGCTAACGCAAGGGCAATCAACAGACCGCCGACAACAACGAATGGAATCATGTGACTGACACCGTTCATGAGGGCCCGATAGACGATGTTTCCGTCCTTCCCTTTTTTCGACTCTGATGTTTTAGCTGATGCTTTTTGCACCGGTGCTGTTTTGACTCGTTCAATCAATTCGGCCGGCTGTTTGATGGCGTCGGCAACCGGAACGACGACGATCCGTTTTCCTGCAAAACGCTCGAGGTCGACCGTCTTATCGGCGGCGATGATGACACCATCCGCCTCCTTGATTTCTTGTTCAGTCAATCCATTTTCAATGCCGATTGACCCATGTGTCTCGACTTTGACGTCATGCCCAAGTTCCGCACCCGTCTTTGACAGCTTTTCAGCCGCCATGTACGTATGCGCAATTCCGACCGGACAAGCCGTAATCGCAACAATTTTCATATCCGTATTCCCCTTTCATGTAAGTGTTTGATTTGTACTGGCTACATCTACACTTTACTTGAATCTGAAAGGGGTTTCAGATGACGTTTTGCCGTTGCCTACGGCAACAACAATTTACGGAACGCCGTATCGTCTTTCGTCCCGATGAGTTTTCGGACGAGGGTCGGATTTTCTGTAAGCGCCGCAATCTCTTCAAACAAGTGACTCGAGAACGTCGCGTCCGAGTCTCGGAATTGTAGGAGAAACACGAGTTGAATCTTTTCTTGTCCCCACTCAATCGGCTCATTTGAAACGAGGACATCGATTCGGTTCGTCGTCGCATGCTCAGGATTGCCATGTGGAATGGCAACGCTTTGTCCAATCGAAGTCGGCCCGGTTCGTTCCCTCGCATAAACGGTTTCTGCATAGGTCGGATCGATATTGACTTGCTCCATCAATAAACTGAGCGCATGACCACGTGAAAGCACACTATCAACAAACACAATATGCTCGATGAGTGAGGCGATTGTGGCATGCGAGACGCCACCGAGTCCGAACGTTTGTCTTAAATGGGCCACGTCTTGCTCAGTCAGAACGGCCGAGACGACGTGTACCGGAACAAGGTCTTGCTTCAAGTTAACGGTCGACAAAATCAGATCAGGAGCGTGAATGGCAACTTGATTGTCGACATCGCGTGACGATGAAAATCCAACAATTTCAACAGTATCGTGGAAATGATTCTTGAGTCGTGCCGCAATCAGCTTGCTCGTCCCCATACCGTACGTACAGACGAGTAAGATTCGTTTCTTCTCGACGCGGCGTCGTTCTTCAAGCATCGTTTGGAAATGGAGGGTCAAAAAGCCGACTTCTGCCTCGGTCACATATAAGTCTAGCTCTTCCTCTAAAATCGAAGCATGACGTAACACTGCTGCATACGTTGCTGTAAACCGACGTTTGATTTGATCCAAAAGCGGATTGTCGACATGCGCTTTAATCAGTTGCCGATATACCATCGGTCGGACATGAGCGAGTAGTGATTGGAATAACTCACGTTGCAAGACTCCTCCATAAATCGTACCGATTACAGCGAGGGCGAATCGATTCGTTGTCCGTGCGAGTTCTGTCGTCACCCGATCTTCTGACGGGATGAACTCTTGGGCGCCGGCGAGGGCAAGCATCATGTAAGCACGTTCGACAGCCGGGATGGATAATCCAAGTCCTCGTTCGATGTATTCCACAAGTTCACATAACAACGAATAACCATTCGTTGCTTCTGCCATCTCATAACCAATCGGTGACAAGTCAACGTAACTGCGTCGTCGCACACGTTTTAGTGTGACGAGCAACCGGGCCTGAAGCAATTCCGCTGCCGAATCGGCGTATTGCTTCCCGACGCGATGTTCCCATTGGAGCAGGAAGGCCTCAATGAGTTGGACATCTTGACTGTGGGCCCAATTGAATCGAGCATGGACAAGTTGTTGTGTCAACAGCTCCCGCTTCACCAGCTCTTCGCCTTCTACGCGAAACGTTCGTCGATTGAATGTCAGGCCGTGCCCAGTGAGAAGTCGTTCTACTTCATCCATGTCCTGCTTGACGGTCGCCTCACTCACATAAAACGTTCGTTCCGCAGTTTGGAATGAGTCCAATTCATCAAATAATAGTTGAACGAGTTCATGTTTGATGCGAGAGTCACGATCTTCTGTTTCTGGTATATCGACATGTCGATTCTCGATTAACCGGACACCTTTCCCACGGCTCGTCTCAATCATGACCCCTGGTAGCTGTTCGAGGAGCCGTAACTCGGTCCGTACCGTCCGTTCCGAACATTTGAGTGACCAGGCGATATCTTTCGTCGACATCCAATCCTTATGCTTTAGCAAATCTAAAAGTTTACGTTGTCGTTCCGTCATGGTCCATTCCACCTTTGGCATTTTTCCACCAAAAGCATAGCATAATTTTTCATAGGCTTTTGTGTTTCTTGAATAAATAGGGAAGACCCCACTGTGCATGATTACACAGTGAGGTCCATATTTCTTCACTCCACCCCAAACCGATAAACCGTCCGCGAGTGATACAACTCTCCTGGCTTCAGTTCAATCGATGTGGCGATGTCTGGATGATTTGGTGCGTCCGGCAGTGCTTGAGCTTCGAGACAGATGGCGCTATGCTTCTGTCGACCCTCGAGCGTCACCGGTGTCTCTTCACTGAGGAAGTTGGCCGTATAGACGACCATGACCGGTTGATTCGTCTCGACGTCCATGACGCGTCCGCTCACCGGGTCATGCAATCGCGTCGTCCCATCTTTCAAGATGAACGGATGATCGAGGCCTCCGGCTTTCACAATTGCCTCGTCCTCAGACGTAATCGCCTCACTGACTGGCTTCCCGTTCCTGAAATCGAACGGTGTCGCCTCCACCTCAAGCAATTCGCCCGTCGGCAACGACTCCTCGTCGAGCTTCGCGACATGATCAGCTGGTAAGGTTAACACGTGATCGTGAATCGTCGGCCGTCCACCGAGATTGAAATAGTTGTGATGGTTCAAGTTGACCCACGTCCGTTCGTCCGTCTGGGCCGTCATCGTGACGACGAGCTCGTTCTCGTCCGTCAACTCATAGACGACCTTGAACGTGACATTGCCGGGGTACCCTTCTTCCCCGTCCGGACTTAGATAAGTAAACGTAATCGCCTGCCCCTCGACGTCCATGTCCCAATGTCGGGATGTGATGCCGTCGTCTCCGCCGTGGATATGATGCGGGGCCTCGCTTGGGGTCAAGGCCACACCATCAATCTCCGCATTGCGGATCCGTCCGGCGATCCGTCCGACGACGGAACCGAGATAGACCGGGTTCTCGAGATATTGCTCGGGACTGTCATATTTCAAAATCACGGAGTCCATATTGCCGTCACGGTCCGGCGCCGTCAACTCGGTCATGGCACATCCGTACGAAATGGCAGACAAGCGCATGCCGTTCTTGTTTTCAATCGTTGCTTCTCTCAACTGGCTCACCTACTTCAACTAGTTTACCTGTTCATTCCCGTAGTCGTCGCCCCGTACTCCACTTTATCGACGTGGCTGAGAAACGAAGCCATGAACGCGGTAAAACGCTCCTGTCCTTCCGGCGTCTGTTTGAATACGCCCGCGTCCTCGAGCCCTTTGACGAACTTGTCGACGACGGCCTGATCGACAATCGTCTTCGCGTCGCCTTCTTTCGTCTTCAACTCGTCCGCCCACGCACGGTGCATGTCCGCGACGGCGACATCTTCGCCGGCCACATAGCGGACGACTTGTTCGAGTTCGGTCTTCAATCGGGCCGGCAACACGGCGAGCCCCATCACTTCAATCAAACCGATATTCTCACGTTTGATGTGGTGGACGTCGGCGTGCGGATGGAAGATGCCGTCCGGATGCTCATCGCTCGTCCGGTTGTTGCGAAGGACGAGGTCGAGCTCATAACGTCCGTCGCGGCGGCGCGCGATCGGTGTCACCGTATTGTGACGGGTGTCACCTGAATACGGGACGATATCACCGTCGGCATACTCGCGCCAGTGACCGAGCAACTGATTCGCCAACATGACGAGCTGCTCTTTCTGGCGTGAACGGAGCCGGACGACCGAGAGCGGCCAATAGAGCGTCTCGATTTCGACTTGATCGTAACGGTCCGAGCGATACGTCGAGACGACCTTGGCATCATCCATCGCAAACCGGTAGCGGCCGGCCTGGTAATGGTCGTGCGTCAAAATCGATCCACCAACAATCGGCAAGTCCGCGTTTGACCCAGCGAAGTAATGCGGGAACTGTGACACGAAGTCGAGCAGACGCTCGAACGCACCCCGGTCGATGACCATGTCCCGCACTTCATTCGATAACAAAATCGAGTGCTCGTTGTAGTAGAGGTATGGCGAATATTGGAACGACCACGCCTGTCCGCCGAGTGTGAGCGGGATGATGCGGTGATTGGCCCGGGCCGGATGTTTTAAGTGACCGCCGTAGCCTTCGTTTTCAATCGCGAGCAACCCTTTCGGATAGTTCGTCTCCGGCGTCGGTTGCAGGCGAGCCCGTGCAATCTCGCGCGGGTCCTTCTCCGGCTTCGACAGGTTGATCGTGATATCGAGCGTGCCGTAGCGGGTCGGTGCCTTGTACGTGATGTTGTTGGCGATCCGTTTCGTCTGGATATAGTTCGACGCCTGACTCATCTTATAGAAGAAATCCGTCGCCGCTTCAACATCGGCAGTTCGAAGCGCGTTGAACGTGCGCGTCACCTCGGACGGTTTCGAGACGAACACGTCCATGACCTCGGCCATGAATCGGTCCTTCTCTTCGAGCAAGTCGTCGACGAGCCCGCGTTCGACCGCGTGTTCTGTCAATGTCTCGAGCAGATTCGGGATCGAGTCGTGTGGGACGAACGTCGGTTTCGTGAAATCAAGCTGATTGATTCGGGCGAGGACACGGTTCCGCGAATAGATGCGGTCTTGTTCCGTGATTAGTTCCTCCCGAATCGCTGCCTCGACGAGCGCTTCAATCGTAGATTCGATCATCGTCTCACCCCTTCGACATGTTTATAGCCTTCTGGATGATGCTTGTGCCAGTTCCAAGCGTCGGCCAAAATGCCATCGACTGTCGACCGTTCCGGCACCCAGCCGAGTACTTGTTTCGCCTTGTCCGGTGACGCGATCAGCATCGCCGGGTCGCCGGCACGGCGTACACCCATCTGCACCGGGATGGCATGTCCCGTCACGCGGCGGGCCGCTTCAATGATTTCGAGCACCGATAGCCCCGTCTCCGTTCCGAGATTGAACACGTCGCTCGCGCCGCCCTGTTTCAAATAGTCGAGCGCGCGCACGTGGGCGTCGACGAGGTCTTGCACGTGGATGTAATCGCGGATACATGTCCCGTCCGGCGTTTGGTAGTCGTCACCGAACACGGTGATCGCGTCACGCTTCCCGTTCGCCACTTCGAGCACGAGCGGGATCAGATGTGTCTCCGGCATATGGTCCTCCCCGATTTCACCGGTCGGGTCGGCACCGGCGACGTTGAAGTAACGGAGCGCGACGAAACGGATGCCGAAGGCGCGGTCGCACCACTTCATCATCGTCTCCATCGCGAGCTTCGTCGCCCCGTACGTGTTCGTCGGGTTCGTCGCGGCCGTCTCGCGGATTGGCATCTCGGCTTGGTCGCCATATGTCGCGGCCGTCGAGGAGAAGACGATTCGGGTCACGCCGTGTTTGCGCATCGTCTCGAGCAACACTTGTGTCCCGAAGACGTTGTTGTCGTAATACTTCAACGGCTCATCCATCGACTCGCCGACGAGCGAGTTGGCCGCGAAATGGAGCACCTCAGTGATCGACTCGTTCGCGAACGTCCGATCCATGAAGGCACGGTCGCGAATATCCCCGTCATAGAAACGGACTTGTTTCGGCACCGACTCGATATGGCCGGTCTGAAGGTTGTCGATCACGATGACGTCTTCCCCGCGCGCAAGCAAGGCACGGACTGCATGGGAGCCGATGTAACCGGCCCCTCCGACGACGAGTACACTCATTTCACTTCCTCCTCTACGAGTTCACGCGCGCCGTCCCCGACGGACGCGATATAAAATGTCGGCGCATAGCCGATCTCTGCTTCATACACGGTCGACACGGTCTGCATGACCGCTTCCGTAGCCGTCTTGTCGACGATGGCGATGGCGCAACCACCGAAGCCGGCGCCTGTCATCCGGCTGCCGATGACGCCGTCACAACTTTGCGTCGCGGCGACGAGCGTGTCGAGCTCGCGGCCCGTCACTTCGTAGTCAGATTTTAGTGACGCGTGCGAGTCGTTCATCAGTTGACCGAACGCGTCGAGCCGTCCGTCCTCTAGCGCGTTGAAGGCAAGCTTCGTCCGTTCGTTCTCCGAGATGGCATGACGTGCCCGCTTCCGGAGCGTCTCCGGGAGCTCGTCCGCCACCGTCTCGAACGTCTCGACCGACAGTTGACCGAGCGAGGCGACGTCGAAATGCTGTTGCAACAGGCCAAGTGCCGTATCGCACTCGGTGCGGCGTTCGTTATATTTCGAGTCGGCGAGTTCACGGCGTTTGTTCGTGTTCATAATCAAAATGTCATAACCGTCGAGCTTGATTGGTGCGTAGTCGTGATGGAGCGTGTCACAGTCGAGCAGGATGGCGTGGTCCGCTTTTCCCATGCCGATTGCGAACTGGTCCATGATGCCACTGTTGACGCCGATGAAGTCGTTCTCGACGCGCTGTCCGAGATGGACGAGGGCAATCCGTTCGAGACCGAGTCCGTATACCTCATTGATCATGAGCGCCGTCACGAGTTCGAGCGAGGCCGACGATGACAAGCCGGCACCGTTCGGGATATTGCCGGCGAGAAGGAAATCGAATCCTCCGACCGCGTGCCCGTCCGCGCGCAGGAGCGCGACGACGCCTTTGACGTAGTTCGCCCAGTCATGCTGCGCGTCATACGTTCCGTCCGTCAGCGGGAACGAGATGATGCCGACGTCCTCGAAGTTGAGCGAGTAGACGCGGATCAGTTCATCCTCACGTTTCCGGACGAGCCCGTACGTGCCGAACGTGATGGCACATGGGAAGACGTGTCCTCCGTTGTAATCGGTGTGTTCGCCGATCAAGTTGATGCGGCCCGGTGCGAAGAAGCTTCGCTCGGGGATTGCCGAGAACACGGTCTCGAACTGTTCGTTCAGGTGTGCTGAATCAATTGAAAGCATACGACTCCATCCCTTTCTTTGCTCATGCCGGGCGGATGACCAGGCAATACGCGTCATAGTCCTGTTGTTGTGTGAGTGTGAGGCCTTGTTCCATCAAATAGCGTCCGCTCACGCGTCGGTCGTCGTAAACGTAGACGCGCTCCGGGTCGAGCCCGGCGAGTTTGACGCGCAATCGGTTCTTGCCGTAATGACGACGGTCGGCGTTGACGAGGACGACATAATCCTCACCGTCCGTATAGCCCATCGCATGTACCCCGTCCGTCTTGAGCGAGGCGAGGCGATAGCTCGTACCGTGCTGAACGAGCGGGCGGATCGACTTGTATGTCTTAATCCATTGTGCCGCCTCAACAAGCTCGTCCTTGCTCCATTCGAGCAGGTTGCCGCCGATGCCGAGCGTGCCTTGCATCGCGCTGACGAACCGATAACTGAGCGGGAGCGAGCGGCCGTTCAACCAGTTCGGTGCGTCCGTCACCCAGCAGCTCATCATCTTGGCGTTATAGGCGTACGAGAAGCCTTCCTGAATCTCGAGCCGGTCGAGCGCGTCGGTATTGTCGCTCGTCCACACTTGTTCGACACGGGTGAGCACACCGAGGTCGATCCGTCCCCCACCGCCGGCACATGACTCGAAGGCGACGTCCGGGTGTTTCGCCCGGAGCGTGTCGAGGATGCGATAGACGGCTTCCGTATGGCGGAGCCACAGCTCTTTCGCGTCGCGCAACTGTGGGCTGTCCGGCTCCGAGAAGGCCCGGTTCATGTCCCATTTGATATAGCGGATCGCATGCTTCGACAGCAGCTCGTCCAACAGACCGGTCACGTGCGCCTCGACTTCAGGGAGCGCCAAGTTCAACACGAACTGATTGCGCGACGTCGTCGATGGGCGTCCGCCCGTCTGGTAAACCCAATCGGGATGCGCCCGATACAAATCAGAATCCGGGTTGACCATCTCCGGTTCGACCCAGAGGCCGAACTGGAGGCCTTTGTCCTCGACGTAACGGATGAGCGGCTCGAGCCCGTTCGGGAACTTCGTCGTGTTGACGTGCCAATCCCCGAGACCAGCCGCATCCGAGTTCCGTTCGCCGAACCAGCCGTCGTCGACGACGAACAGCTCGCAGCCGATCGCGGCCGCCTCATCGACGAGCCGTTTCTGGCCGTCCTCGCTGACGTCGAAATACGTCGCCTCCCATGAGTTATACAGGACAGGGCGGAGCGTCTCGCGCGTCCGTTCCGGCATGATGACGTCGCGCTCGAAATCGTGCGCGTTCCGGCTCATGCCGCCAAAGCCCTGTTGCGTGTAACCGATATAGCCGGTCGGTGTTGTGAACGATTCACCCGCTTCAAGTTTCTTCGCGAAGTCGAACGGGTTGAGTCCGCCTGTCACTTGCGTGAAGCCGAACTGATCGCGTTCGAAGTGGATGGCCCAGTTACCAGAGTGACCGAGGAAGCCGTAGATGACCTCGCCGTTTTCTTCCGTCGCCGATTGGTCGAGCGCGAACCACGGATTGCTTTGGTGGCTCGTCAAGCCGCGGCGACTCTCAATCGTCTTCTTACCTGGTAGCAACTCGCCTTGCTGGAGCTGGAACTCGCTCGTCCACGCCCCTGAGAAATGACTGAGGCGAAGCTTCCGTTCCGTCAACCCGAGGCTGAACGACTGTGCGCCCTCGAGCGTCACGGTCTCCCCTGCTTTGAGCGTCATCTTGCGTTCGATGATGTCATACGCCGCATACACAGTGAAGTGGAGCGTCACGGTCAACTGTTGAATCGAGTCGACCAAGTCGATCTCGAGCGTGTCGCCATCGATGCATGCCTCCTGGAACGTGAAGGCATGCAGCCGTTCACGCTCCGTATGACTCTTCAACGTCGGTTCCGTATAGACGAGGTCACCGAACGAGGCGAATTCGTACGCGGCGACGCCTTCTGGTGTCTCAAATGACGAATGCAAAATGCGTGCGTCCGGCAGCTCGGCATAATCCAACTCAAGGAGCCGGCCACCGAGATATTGATGGACGAGTCGTCCGCGGGCGTCGACGTCGAACACGTAGGCGAGGTTTGTCCCTTCAATCACGAAGCGGTTTTCGATGCGGTAAATCATGCCTCCACCTCCTGCTTCAAGATGACGACGTCGAGCGGCTTGAGCTCGAGCTTGCTTAATACTGCTTCCCCGTCGAGCGTCTGCCAGTCGCCTGACACGTCGACCGTCGACGTCACGTCCGTTGAATGGTTCATATAGAAGCGGATGACGTACCCATCGCCGTGGCGGTCGACTTTCTCGACGTCGTCCGGGAGACGGTCGGCGTCGATGCCGGCGCGTGTGAGCGCCTCGTTGTAAATCACATCGAGCATCGCATCGTCGACCGATGAGCCGATATACGTCACGTCGCCCTTGTACGTGTGGCGTGTGACGGCGGCCGTCCCTTTATAGAACGCCTGCTCATACGTCGCGAGCACGTCGGCACCCTTAGGAGTGATCAAGTCGCACCAGATGTTCGCCTCGGACACATAGTCGCCGAGTTTGACTTGGTTCGACTGCACCGCCTGTAAGCTCTCATACTCGTCAATCTCGATGCCGGCGTATTTCGCGAACTTGCCCGGGAGCGTGTCGAAGTGACAGCGGTTGATCGGGTCTTTGACGCCCGTCCGGTATGTGAAGATGACGTGGCCCCCGTTCTCGATATAGTCGATGAGTGACGCATCGAACGTGTCATTTCCGAGGAAATAGAGCGGCACGACGACGAGTTTGTACTTGTCGAGCGCGTCGCCTGGGAAGACGATGTCCGTGTTGACGCCTTGGCGGACGGCCGCCCCGTAGAAGCGGACGAACTCTTGCTTGAAGTTGAACGCGTCCGAGTGCGGCTGATGCGTCCACGCCCATAGGTTCTCTTGGTCGAAGTAGACGGCGACGTCGGCCTTATATTCAGCCGCGTTGATTAGATCGCCATGCGTCGAGAGCTCTTTCATGACGCCTTGCACTTCATCGAACTTCCGTTTCGGCTTGCCGTCGTGGTCGATGATGCCGTGGCAGAACTCCTCGGTCCCGAAATGGGCGGCCCGGAAACGGAAATAGACGATTGCTTCGGCTCCGCGGGCGACGGCCTGATGCGTCCACAGACGGATGTGGCCCGGTCGCGGCAAGTAGCCGATCCGGCTCCAGCCTTGCGCACCACTGAGCTGCTCCATCACCCAGAAGCCTTTACCTTGTTTCGATGAGCGGCATAAGTCATGGTCATGTGCCGTCTTCTCGAAACGGTTCGGCTCCGGCAACCCGCCCCAGACCGGGTAGTTGTCGAACGAAACGTAATCGAGGTCTTGGGCCATCTGTTGCTGGTTGATCGCCATGTCGCTATAGACAAGGTTATGTGTGATGAACGCGTCGTCATGGATAAGCGGCCGGAGCGTGTCGACTTGGAGCTTGTTGAACGAACGGTACGCGTCCGAGCAGAAGCGGTCGAAGTCGACGAGGAGCGAGGGGTTGTGCTCTTGGAACACGGTACGAGGGACCGGAATCTGACTCCATGCCGAGTATGTATGGCTCCAGAAGACGGTCCCCCAGGCCGCGTTCAACGCGTCGAGCGTCTCATAGCGGTCTTGTAGCCAGGCTTGGAACGCGACTTGGTCGACGTCTCCGTACGAGCGGTCCGATTTCTCGTGGCCGTACTCGTTGTCGGTCTGCCAACCGATGACGGCCGGGTGTTTCCCATAACGCTCCGCCATCTTCCGCGTGATGCGCTCGCAATACTCGCGGTATACCGGGCTGTTGACCGTATAGTGGCGGCGGGCACCGAAACTGATGCGGACCCCGTCCGCCGTCACCGGCAAGATGTCCGGATATTTCTCGATCAACCAGGCCGGTGGCGTCGCCGTCGGCGTGCCTAGGATGACGTCGAAGTCCTTGCCGAACGTATCGACGACCTCGTCCCAAAACGAGAAATCGAACTCGCCGTCGGCCGGCTCCATCATCGTCCACGCGAACTCCGCCATGCGAATCACGTTGACACCAAGCTCTTTCATCAAGCGGACGTCCTCGTCCCATAGGGCGCGGTCCGTCTGTTCTGGATAATAATCTACACCTACATACATTTGATTCACCTCAATCGATTATTTGACCGCTCCCGAAGTCATGCCTTTCTGTAAGAAGCGTTGGAAGAAGATATAGAACACCATCGTCGGCAAGCTGATCAACACGAGCGAGGCGTATAGTTTACCTGGATCACCACCGAGCGCTTCCGTGAAGAACGTCGGAGCCATCGTCACCGTCTGATAGGCCGGGTCCGTCATGAACGTGAGGACCATCAGGTACTCGTTCCACGAGTTGAGGAACGCATAAATCGTCGCCGTCGCGAGCGCCGGCTTGGCGAGCGGCATCATGATCTTATAGAAGATTTGGAACGTGGTCGCCCCGTCGATATGGGCCGCTTCCATCAGTTCGTTCGGCAGCTCGTCGAAGTAGCTCTTGATGAGCATCAGACCGAACGGGAGGAAGAACGCCACCTCGGCGCCGATCAATCCCCAGTAGCTGTTCAAGCCGTCAAGGTTGCGCAGCGTGAAGAAGAGCGGGACGATGAGCGACGCGACCGGCAACATGAGCCCGGCCAAGACGAGGTTGAAGAGTAACCGTTTCCCCGCGAACTCGAGCTTCGAGAAGCCGAACGCCGCGAAGGCGAGAAACGAGATCGAGATGAGAATCATAAAGAACGCGACGATGAAACTGTTGAAGACAAACTGAGGGAAGTTCGGGTTCTGTAACGTCGCGATATAATTACTGAAGCCGTTGACCCGTAAACTCTCTTTGAACATGACGAAGATTGGGAACAACCAAATGACCGCCATGAGCGACAAGCCGAGATTGGTGAGCCATCTTCCTTTTTTCGTTTGGATTTCCATGGGTATCCCTCCTCAGTCCATTTTCTTCTGTACGCGTGTCTGGAAGTACGTGATGCTGAGCGCGATGATGAGCAAGATGATGGCGACGGCACTGGCGTAACCGACCTCTTGGTGCAACATCGATTTACGGAACAGGTACGTCGAGATGACCTCGGTCGAGTTACCCGGTCCGCCTTGCGTCGAGATCCAGACGATATCGAACGTCTTCAGTCCGCCGATGACCCCGAGGATCGTCAGCGTGAACGTCGTCCCTTTCAAGTTCGGGAACACGACGCTCCAGAGCGTGCGCCAGAAGCCGGCACCGTCGATATTGGCCGCCTCGAACACTTCACGCTCAATGGCGAGCATCGCCATGTAGTACATGATCATCGACGAACCCGTCCATTGGAAGATGTTGATCAAGATGATGGCGTATAAGGCGACGTCCTGGTCGCCGAGCCAGTTCTGTTCGAATGCACCGAGACCGACCATCCGGAGGAATTCGTTAATATAGCCGAACTGGAAGTCGAAGATTTGCGAGAACGCGGCACCGAGGACGACCGGGCTCAACACGACCGGGAAGAAGAACACCGACTTGAAGAACGTGCGGCCGACGCCTTTCGTGTGGAGCAGGTACGCCAAGACGAGCCCGAGACCGGCTTGAATCGTCACGGTCAAGACGGTGAAGATGCCCGTGTTCTTGAGCGCGTTATAAAATTCCGGGTCACTGAACATGCGGCCGAAGTTCTCAAAGCCGATGTACGTCTTCTCGAATGAGATGCCGTCCCACGAGAACAGCGAGTGATAGGCGTTATAGAAGATGCCGTAATAGATGAAGGCGATGACGAACAGGACGGTCGGGGCGACGAACGCCCAGCCGATCAAGTTCTTTTTCAGCCGTTCTTTCTTCTTCGTCGAATCCGGCCGTTTCGGCGGGACCGCCGACAGCTTCGGCTGTTCTTCCGGTAACTCGGTTGCGTGTTGCATAAGGTTCCCTCACTTTCCTATCAAAAAATCGAGCGCCAGTCAGGCTGGCTACTGGCGCTCGTTCGATTATTTACCTTGATCGGCGATGGCTTGGATGCGCGCGAGCGCTTCCTTCGCGTCTTGACCGCCGGCGATGTTTTGAAGTTCTTTGCCGAGCGTGTCGTATACTTTCGGGTCACGGATGCCGCGGCCCGCGACGGCGTTCTTCACCGTCTCGTTCAAGATTTTGTACGACTCGCGTTCCACGTCAGACGTGAACTTGTCCTCGTACGCGACTTCGATATCTTTGACGGCCGGAGCCATCTCGAACTTCTCCATGTAGAGCGCTTGGCCTTCGCCTTGCGTCATGTAGGCGATGAAGGCGGCAGCGCCGTCTTGTTGTTTCGACTCTTTGTTGACGCCGAGCGCCATGTCGATTGAGGCGATGACCGGTTGTTCTGTGCCGCCCGCGAGGTTCGGGAGCGGGACGAAACCGATCTCGTCTTCGAAGTTGTTCCACTTGTCACGTTTCTCGACCGTCGTCATTGAGTGGGCTTCCCATGAGCCGATGACCCACATCGCCGCCTTCTTGTCGAAGAAGTTGTTCATGCCGTCCATGTATGTCGCGAGACCGAGCGCCCCTTCTTGGAACACTTTGTCTTCGAACAGTTGTTGCCACAATTCGGCCGTCTCGACCATCTCTTTGTCCGTCCACTTCGCTTCGCCCTCAAGTACTTTTTGGATGTACCCTGGTGCGACCTGATGGCTCAAGACGTTGAAGACGTCGGTGCCGACCCAGGCGTCTTTCGCGCCGAGCTGCATCGGGATGACCTTGTCGCCCGAGGCGTTGATCTTGTCGATCGCCGCAATCGTCTCGTCATACGTCTTCGGCGGTGTCACGCCGTATTTGTCGAGCATCGTCTTGTTGTACATGAGGTACGCCTGGCCTGTGAATCCGACCGGTACCGCCATCTGTTCGCCGTCGACCGTCGTCTGTTCGACGCCGAGCTCGATCAACTTCTCTTTCCAGCCCGCGCCGGCCGCTTTGTCCATATAGTCTTTCGCCGGGACGAGACGGTCCTTGTATTGCGGGATCATCGGTTCTTTAAGCCCGATGACATCTGGGCCGTCACCGCCAAGCATGGCGACTTGGAGCTGTTGTTCATAGTCCTCGAGACGTTTGAACTTGACGACGTAGTCGTCTTGCGACTCGTTGAACGCCTTGGCCATGGCTTCCCCGACTTCTGGTTGTGGCGCCCAGCCCCACCAGTTGATGACCGGCTTGCCGTCTTCCGTCGTCGCGGCCGCCTCTTCCTTGCCGCCGCAAGCAGCGAGCAGTGATGACAAGACGAGTACCGATGATGCGAGTGCAATTGTCGTTTTCTTCATGTTCATTCTCCTTTGAATGTTATGCGACCAGCTTGAGGCAAAGCTCCCGAATCAAGTGGTCTGGCATCGGTTGGTCCCCGAGCCGGGTGAGTGTGTATGCGATCAATTCCAAATCAAATTGCCAATGGTCGTCTATGTACGATCCGACGACGTATAGATCGGCCCCGAACGGTAGCGCGTCCTGTTGCTTCAACCGCCATAGAAGCATCTCGAACACTCCGTCGAAGTCGTTCGTGCGGGCCTCGTTCAAGTCCGAGACGCGGAACAGCCGGATGTCGCGGGCCTCCTCGTCGTAGAGCCGGAAGATGCCGTCCCGCCGTGAGCGGGTGACGACGACACCGTCCGCTTTTGAGAACGCTTCCAATTCATTAAACGTTGAACCGTCCCGTGTGAACAGCCGTGTCGCCCCGTAGCGACCGAATATATCGTGAAACTTGTCTTTCAGAAATGGTGTCTCTATGTCCATGTCTACCCCTCCACTTTCCCGTTTGAGAGTGTCACCCCTTACTTAGTAAATTAAATTTATTATCTAACTACAAACAGACTATAGCATATCCTTTTTAGACTTGTAAACGGTTTCATACAAATTATTTTTCGACACAAAAAAATCGCCCTCGAGGTGAGAGCGATTGAATCATTGGATTTCGCCGAACAGTTGGTTCGTGATCAAGGCGGCCGCACCGAGCGCGCCATGGTTCGCATTCCACGGGACGACACGGATGTCCGTCTGGCGGGCATCCATCGTCAGCGCCGTCTGGGCGACCCGCTCCTGGATGTTGGCGACGACGTTCGGCGCGTAGTTGAAAAGCGGCCCCCCGAGCAGGATTCGGTTCGGGTTAAGCAGGTGGATCATGTTGAGCGTCGCGATGCCGATATATTCCCCGGCCCGCTCATACAGCTGCTGGATGTCGGCGTTCGTTCCGACGGCGTCCCTCAGGTCGTTCAGATTGAGCTCGTGGTTCAGCTGCCGAGCCTCGTTCAAGATGGCTCGTTCCCCGGCGACCGCCTCGAGACAGCCGCGATTGCCGCACGAGCAGATCGGCCCGTCGAGCATGATGCGCATATGGCCGATCTCCCCGGCGATATGATGCTCCCCGTCGATCAGCTCGCCGCCGTGGACGTAGGCGCCTCCGATGCCGTACCCGGCGTAGACGTAGAAGAACTCGTCGATGCCGATCGCCTCGCCGAAATAGAGTTCGCCCAAGGCGAGCGTCCGCACGTCGTTCTCGACGAAGACGTTCTGGTTCAGACGCTGTTCGAGTTCTTGTTTGAGTGGGATGTCATGCAAGTGGAAGCGCGGCGCGAACAGGACTATCCCATTCCCCGCCTCGACCATCCCGTGGACGGACACCCCGAGCCCGATGACATCGCCTTCGGCCTTGCCGGCCAGTTCTATGTAAAGTGTCACGATGGCCTCGATGAACTCCTCGTTCGTGTCGAACCGCTCGTCATGCCATGCCTCACCTAACATCTCCCCATGGATGTTCGTCACGACGCCGTGCAGTCGTCGCTGCGTCGCGTCGATGCCGATGACAAAACGGTCACTGGCCGCGAGTTCAAGCATGATCGGCCGTCGTCCCCCGCTCGAGACGCCGAGTTCGCGCTCGTTGATCAGCCCTTCTTCTTTCAGTTCGTTGACGATGTTCGAGATCGTCGGCTTCGTCAAACTCGTCGCCTTGGCGAGCTCGACCCGGGACACCGGCTGATGGAGCCGGATGAGCCGGAGGATGAGCGAGCGGTTATACGTCCGCATCCATTTCGAGTTCCGTGGTGTCGTCTTCCCCATAACTGTTCCACCCATTTCTTTGCTTTTTTCTTAGTATAGCATGTCGGAGAAACCGGTCATGGGGTGACTGAACTAATTTGACAAATTAATCCTTCTCGGTAGAGACGATGCGATCCTTGAATCACTTGTGAGAACTCAGTGAAGGTGATCATCAAAGTACTGCTCATTCTTTCATAGCTTGTTTGATAAATCCCGAGTCAATATCCCCCTCTATTCTTCTATCACAAGGAAGGAAACGCTATTCCCCCCTTTTCAGTCGTTGTGCCGCCGTTGTCTTACGCCTCTGTCACCTTACGCCCTATATTATCGGAGATATCCCCGGGCTTATGTGTGATAAGGGCAATGGTGTGACGGGGGGAATAGCGTTTATACTCGGTCTAACCTAGGAATTACGCAGAGCGCTCGGAAAAGAATCGACCGATGAAAACAATTGATGAACAAATCCATGAGTGGGAGCCGATGATCCATTATGTCGTCCGACACTTGAACATCCACCCGAATGAACAAGAAGACTGTGCCCAAATCGCACGCATCGCTTTGTGGGAAGCATTGAATCGGGGGTGCACGTTATCAAAGACGTACTGCTTCCAACGAGTCCGCGGGGCCATCTTGAATCATCAACAAAAGAATGCTCGCCACTTGAAACATGAAGTCGTAGCCGAACGGATTCCAGAACAATGTATGACGTCCGAGCGCCATCTGTTCGACTGGCTTGATGAACAACGAGTGAAACTGTCATCACGCCACTTCGAACTTCTCTGTCACCTGATTGATGGGACCGAACAGACGCTGACCTATTCCGCGAGCCGATTGCGGGCTTACAAGGCAGACGTTCAACGTGAACTGAGAGAAGACATCTATTCGAAGGAGTGAAGAACATGGAATGCATGACAATCGAAGAGGCCATCTCCATTTATTTAGAGGATGTGGAGTTCAGACAACGTAAATCGCAAGACACCGTGAAAACATATCGAAATACCTTACGTCGATTTGAGAACATGATGGACGAGGCGAACGTGACCTTATTAAAAGACGTGGACGAAACCGCCCACGCCTATGCGTATCGAGATGAACTCGTTGACTGTGAGCGAGCGTTCAATACGATTAAGAAATATGTAAGTGTGCTCAAAACATTCATGGCTTATTCGGTCGAGAAAGGATGGATTACACGCAATCCGTTCGCACAGGTCAACGTGTCTGGCGCAGAGGCAAGACGACAGTCCATTATCCTGAGCCGTGAACAGCTGCATCAAATCTTATATCATGCCGACAACGCGACCCTATATAACATTTATATGATTGGTTGCGATGCAGGTTTTCGAATCAGCGAGACGCTAAATTTAACGATTGAAGATGTCGCGTTTGATACGAATGAGCTTGTCATCCGGCATGGGAAGGGCAACAAGATGCGGGAAGTACCGATGAGTGATCGTTTGCGTGACGCATTGCTTCGTTACATTCAATGCGAGCGGCCAAAGACTGATGCAGAGTCTCCTTATTTGTTTATCATGCCGCGTGGTACGAAAGTCCGTGCGAACTACGTGAACGAGTATTTGCAGAAAGTGTCGAACGAACAGCTCGGCTTTGGAATCACGAGCCACGTTCTTCGACACAGTTTTGCGACGGAGTTGCATAACGCAGGTGTCAATATCACTAAAATCAGTCGTTTGCTAGGCCACGCATCCACCGAGACTACCGAGTTGTATCTGCATATTTCCAAGGAACAAAAACAAGAGACGATCGAAGTCTTAAATGCAAAGAATAGACTCATCCAATTAAAAAACTGAAAAGAAAAAGGCGTCATTCTGACAATAGTCAGGACATACGCCTTTTTAAATTGAGCAATGAAAATCAATTTTTTTAGTTAGACAACAATTCGAGATATAGACTATAGATCTTTTTAAACCTCTCTAACACTTTCCGCTTGCTGAAAGACTACATCACTTCTACACTAAACTGCTCCATAATGTGAACAATAATATAGTTTTCTATTTCATTTTTTCTTTTATTGCATTCAATAAAATTTCGACATCTTTTATTTTCAATAAAAGAATTAAAACACCATAAAATAAAGTTGCAATTACTATTGATATTAAAAGAGATGTATTCCCAGATAAAAAACTATTGAAATATATATAACTTTGTTTTGCAAACATTCCCATAAATGATGAGGCCAATAAAATTTTCATGAATGAAATAAAAATAGACTTCATTCCTAAAGGACCAATTTTTTTTCTTAAACTAATAAATAGTAGCGTTGTCGTAATAATGGCCGCTATAGAGGTGGCAAGCGCAAGACCTCCAATGCCTAAATACTCCGATAAAATTATATTAAGTACAATATTAATTATCATCCCATAGGTAGCGTTCAACATTGGTGTTTTTGTATCTTTCAAAGCATAATATATTCTTGAAATTATTAGCCGCAAGGATACACCGACAATACCAAACGAATAAAAAAACAATGCAGAACTCGTTAAGGTTAAGGCCTCTTGATCAAAAGCTCCACGTCCGTACAACAATTTTATAATAGGCTCGGAGAGTACCATTAACCCAACTGTCGCTGGTAAAACAAATAACAGTACTCCGATTGTCGCCTCGCGAAAAGACTTTAGAAAGCCTTCCTGATCACCCTGATTGATTTTTTTTATAATAGTTGGATAAAGTACTGTTGCAATTGAAAACACAAAAATCCCATAAATAAATCCATTAAGTTTATTAGCGTAATTTAGCGCTGATATCCCACCTACGGCAACACTTGATGCTATAGTTCGGTCAACCAATACATTAATTTCGTTAACTGATACTCCTATGATTACTGGGATAGATAAATAAATCATTTCTTTAAGATTTTGATCATTTTTTTCATAGTATAAGTTTAGTTTGAAACTTATTTTTTTCATCAATGGGGTCAACAGGAATAACTGAGCAATCATTGATATTAATGTCCCAATAGACAAAATCATCAATTCTTGATAAAACCAACTGAGGTATATTGAAAAAATTACAACTGTATTCATTACTATTCCCGTTAATGCTGGTACGAGATAATAATTTTTATACTGTAGTAAAGCAGTAAGGATATTAACCATCATCATTGAATAAATCCCAAAAATTGTTATTCTTGAAAATTCAATTGCTATTTCGGTAGTAGGATTATCAAAACCTGAAGCAAATAGTTTAATAATCTGGGGTGTGAACACATAACTAATTACCACAATCAAAGTCATAATTAGTAAAAGGTGTGAAATTAAATTCCGAGTGAATTTTACGGCTTTTTTTTCACCTATGTCATTTTCAATACTTGCGTATATCGGTATAAAACTAGTGGACAAAGATTTTCCAATAAAGGCGAATATAACCATCGGTATTGTTAAAGAGATTAAATAAGCATCACTTATATTTGAAGCGCCATAAAAATAAGATAGCGCAAGCTCTCTAAAAAAACCTGTTATTTGAGAAGCGATAGATATTAACATTAAAATTAATGCGATTTTCCTCATGACTTAACCAACTTATTGTAAGTTTTGTTCTTTGAAGCATAGCCTACTAATGCAGAAAACATATAACTAATTAACAGTAATAGAATAATCCTTTTATTTAAATTGATGGTATATTCTAAACTACTTCTATGGATATAAAATGACCAAAAACTTAGTAGGATCACCATTAGTACTCTAAAATTACCATACGATTTTCTAAATAAACCGTTCCCTACATACAAAACCATATTAAACAGAAGCACGAAGATAAATAGCAAACCCCATCCACCTGCTGATAACATTTCAGCCCAAATGTTGCTCCCCATCCCATAAGTCACCTCAGGAAATAGTTGCTGTTGGAACAAATTGTTAAATGTAACGCTAGTTGCACCTAATCTATTACCGAATGGAACGAGCTGATTTAATAATCCTGTGAAATGACCCATTCCTACGTAAAAATCATGTTTTATAGTTTCATTTAAAATAGTTTGAATAGCAAATGGTTCTGAAAACTTTACCGTTTCAAGATAGAAGTAAGGATTAGTAAGCTTTTCGAATACTTCTGTCCACATTTTTAATTTTATATGAATATACAAATATTTATACACAAAGAAGAACAAAGCAAATAGTACACTTATCGAAACTAATTTAAATCGTTTGAACAAAATACTTTGTTTTCCTTGAGAATTAAAAACTATAGTCATAATAGAAATTAACGCAATTGCAGGAATCGTCCGATCTCCCGTGTATATGATAAAAGCAATCATTGCTAAATAAACCAAAAATGATTTTTTATTATTATTTAAATAGGCTAATACTATCCCAATACAAACAGCATTTTCCCATATTTTAGACCAAGAGTTTATTTCTAACATCATTTCTTTTTTATCTGCTAAAAATAAGCTACTACCCATCGTTAACATCATCATTATAAAGCTAACTATCGTAATGATATTTATCATAATATAAGTATACTCGGAGTTCTGAAAATCATATTTAATTAGGTGCTCGTCACTTATGTGATAGTAGTCGTAAATTATAGCAGTTATAACAATTGACACAGGTATTAAGCACATAATGAAGTACGTTTCCATTAATAAGTCAGTTATAATCCACCCAGGAAGAAAGGTTGTGCCAAAGAAACCTGGTAAAAAATAGACCATTGAAGAAACATAAGCAATTGAAAAAAAATCAAAAGTTCGTTTATTAATAAAAAAATATATAAATCCAAGTATACACACTATGTAAAAAATAATAGACATCTAAATTTACCTCATTTCTTTCACACAGATCTGGTTATCTACTTACGCTCTGTCCTTCACTTTACTCATGATCTCATCTTTTCTTTCATCATATTTCTTTATATTTGAAATCAGAATTTTTTTAGCATCAATTTTTTCAAAGTACTCATCAAGAGTGCTAATTACTTTAGCAGGATTTCCTCCCACTATAGTTCCAGGAGGAACGTCTTTAGTAACTACTGATCCAGCTCCTACGATGCTATTAGGTCCAATTTTAACGCCTGGTAAAATAATCGAATTAACACCAATCATACAATTATCGCCAACTTCAATCTTTGCCATCAATTCATATTTTTCTTCGCCAACTATCCGATTGATTTTTTTATAATTTAATACAGTTCCAATAGAAGCATCATGAGTAATAAACTTTACACCTGAAGTGATAGTGCAGTTCGATCCGATTGTAACTAAGTATGGTTCCGATCCAAAGTTATTAATACTAGTTAAAATCCTGGTACCTTTTCCTACCTTAAGATTCTTTTTAGTAAATACATAATTTTTTATTTTTTTTAGTATCATTTATTATCTACCTCACTTAAAAGATAATATATCTTTTTGTTTTAATAACCATGTAGAATAGCCAAAATCGTTTGATCTTTGAAGGGACTTTTTTGAAAACTCTTGTCTATTTTTTTCATCTAGTAGTTCAATAATTCCTTCTGCTAAATGAATATCATCCTTTTCTAATATGTTTGGTTCATAGTTTTCTTTTGCACTCATTCTTTGAGTCAAAATCCCAAATTCCGAATATTTTATTCCTTTAAATTCTTCATTGATATTAAACGTTGACGATAAAATTTCTCTTGGTCCTGAAGGACAATCAGCAGCAACAACCGGGAGACCGCATGACATCGCCTCCACTAAAGCATTCGGAAATCCTTCAAAGACTGAAGAAAGTACGTACATATTACTTTTACTAAAGTATTTATATGGATTTTCTTTGTAGCCTAAAAAAACTATTGATTGTTCAATTTTTAATTGTTTCGCTAAGTTTAAAACTTTTTCTTTGTTATTGTTAAAATCGGTTCCCAAAATAACCAATAGCATGTCTTCTTTTTTGTTAAGTACAATTGAAAATGCTTTTAAAAGGTGCCAATAACCCTTTTCATGACGAAAAGTACCTGCACTAATAATCACATTTTTCTTTTCAAAGATTTTCTCTTCTGCTTCATTTAGAGATTCTTGAGATAATTCTCTAATAGTATCTAGGTCATATCCATTATGAATTGTATAAACTTTCTCTGACGGAAGATTGTACTCTTTAATTAGAGTTTGAGTAATGAGTTCTGATACAGAAACAACTTTGTCGGCCTTGTTGCAAATGTATACAGAAATAGGTTTCAATAATAAACGATCAATAAGTGTTTTTCCTGTTCGGATTCTCTTATAGCCTCTAATTGAGATTAATTTTTTATCTTCGCCTTTACTAAAAATATTCACAATATTAGCTGTATCACCAAAGCTATAAGTAATATCAATGTTATTATCCCGTTTAATTTTTTTATATTTTAACACTCTTTTTATTACATTTAATGCTTTAGAAAATACGTTATTCTCCGAAGATGAAGGTACACCTAACGAAATAACTTCACAACCTACTTTATACGTTACTATTGAATCGTCAAAAACGACCACTTTAATATTAAAATCTTCAGTTAATAAGAAAGAGAGTCTTGAAACAACTCTCTCGGCCCCCCCATGTCTAAGTTGGGGAATTAGTAAAACTATATTCTTTTTAGAATGACTTCCCATCATAAGTTCTCCTTATACCATTCAATAGCTTCCAAAATCCCCTGCTCAAAACTATATTCTGGTTTATAATCCATTTCTGCTCGTGCTTTAGAAATGTCTGCATTACTATGCTTAATATCCCCGGCTCTCTCAGGTAAATAAATCGGATCTATCTTTTTATCAAGCGATTCCGTTAACATGTGATAAACATCAATTAAATACTCTTGGCCGCCAAACGCTACATTGTAGGCATTACCTGCAAATTCACTTGATGTTTGACAAGCTTTTAAATTGGCTTCGATAACATTCTCGATGTAAGTGAAGTCACGACTTTGCTTACCATCTCCATTTATAGAAGGTGCTTCGTCATTCAACAATTGCTTTAGAAATTTCGGAATTACAGCAGCATATGCACCTTCCGGATTTTGGCGCCGTCCAAATACATTGAAGTATCTCAATCCATATGTATCTAATTCATATAGATTACTGTAAAGGCGCGCATACTCCTCATCTACCTTTTTAGTTAAGGCATACGGAGAAAGAACCTTCCCTTCTCTTCCCTCAATTTTTGGTAGCGTTGGCTCATCACCATATACCGATGAACTTGACGCATAGACAAATTTCTTCACGTTATTTTGTCTTGCAGCCTCTAACATATTTAACGTCCCTTTGATGTTAATATCTTCGTACAACAAAGGCATTTCAATACTACGAGGAACACTTCCCCAAGCAGCTTGATGAAGGACAAAGTCTACGCCTTTACATGCATCAAGACATATCTCTAAGTCTCTAATATCGCCTTCAATAAATTCATAGTTCTCATGATTTATAAACATTTCAACATGTTTTGGGTTCCCTGTAGATAAATTATCCAGACATCTCACCCGGTACCCCTTATTCAAAATAGCTTCACAAAGGTTAGAGCCGATAAAACCGGCTCCACCTGTAACTAAAAATAATGAATCTTCTTCAAATACAACGTTTTCGTATCCCATGAATAAACTCCTTACAGTCTCCAGTATTTGTATTCATTAGTTTCATAATCTTTTCGATTCAAGACACCTTTAATATCGAGAAGCACTTTCTTTTCATTCATCGAATTGAACCAATTTGAAATTTCTTCATGTGACAAGTCCATAAATTCTTTATGGGCCACTGCTAAAATGACTGCATCCATATCTTTCACATCTTCCATCGAGTCGAAGAAAATGCCATATTCATGATGAGCTTCTTCAGCGTCTGCTACTGGGTCTGCTATCACAGGAGTAATCCCATACTCTTTTAATTCTTCTACAATGTCGATCACACGTGTGTTACGTGTATCCGGACAATCTTCTTTAAATGTAAATCCTAAAATCGCTACTTTTGCTCCTGCTACAGGAATATTTGATTTAATTAAACTTTTCACGAGATTCTCTACCACATATTTACCCATATCGTCATTGATACGACGACCAGATAAAATAATTTGAGAACGGTATCCTAATTGCTCAGCCTTGTAAGTGAGATAGTACGGATCTACGCCAATACAATGTCCTCCCACGAGACCTGGAGAAAAGTTTAGGAAGTTCCATTTTGTTCCCGCCGCTTTTAAAACTGCTTTTGTATCGATATCCATTTTGTTAAAAATAATAGACAATTCATTCATGAACGCGATATTAATATCACGTTGAGAATTCTCAATTACTTTAGCTGCTTCAGCTACTTTAATTGACTCGGCTTTATATACACCAGCATCGACTACTAACTCATAGACCTTAGCAATAATATCTAATGATTCTTCATCCATTCCTGAAACTACTTTAATAATCGTTTCAAGTCGGTGTACAGTGTCGCCAGGATTAATACGCTCAGGTGAATACCCTACCTTGAAATCAATCCCGCATTTCAAACCCGATTCTTCTTCTAAAATCGGAACGCAGATGTCTTCAGTCACACCCGGATATACCGTCGATTCATAGACAACGATTGATCCCTTAGTCAAATTTTTCCCAAGTGTACGGCTAGCTCCTTGAATCGGACGAAGGTCAGGAGTGTGGTCTGCATTGACTGGAGTAGGTACTGCGACAATATGGAATTTTGCTTTTTTTAAATCTTCTTCATTTGAAGTGAATTCAACAGTCGTTTGCTTGATTGCTTCATTCCCGACTTCTTTTGTTGGATCGATACCATTTTTGTATAGTTCTACTTTTTCACTGCTAATATCAAACCCGATAACGTTAATTTTTTTTGCAAATGCTACCGCAATTGGCATCCCTACATAGCCCAATCCGATCAATGAAATGTTGGCTTGTTTTGTCACGATTTCTTGATATAAGTTTTCATTCACTACTTGAGTATTCATTGAGTAACCTCCGTAATTTTGTTGAGATATGCCTTTACAATAATGCTTCGATCAAATTCTTCTTCTACTTTATTTCTTGATGCAGACCCCATGCGAACTTTCTCAGCATACGAAGTAGAAATGAATGCTTCCACTCTGTCTACAATGCTGTTTGCAGATTTTGCTTCGAATAAGAACCCGTTCTTATTGTCATCAATGATTTCTCTGCATCCCGCTATATCGGAGGCTAGTAATGGTCTACCTGAGGCAGCTGCCTCTAACAAGGCATTGGACATTCCCTCATGATAAGACGGTAAGATAATGGCATGAGCTTTCTCAATTAAAGAAGGAACATCATCTCTCGCACCTAATAATTCTACATTCTTATGTTCGATTGAATTTGAAATATCAAATCCATCATCAAGAAAACCAGCTAACCGAAATCGTACAGGGACGGCTCGATCTTCAAGGATTTTCGCTGCCGAAAGAAGCTCATTGACCCCTTTTTCCTTCATAACTCTCCCTACGTATAGAATATCGTATGTATTGGATTCAATAGGATAAGGAGCCGGAGCATATTCACTTAAGTTAACTCCTGAACCAGGCAATACTTCATAGTTCAACTTAAATCCATTATTTAAGAAGAAATCTCTGTTTTCTTTATTTTGAAAAAAGACATGGCTTGTTTTTTTGAAAGCCAATCTGTACAAAAATAAAACCAATTTGCTTATGAGTTTATTTGAAGAGGCAGCTGATCCAAGACCAGTGACATTCGGTATAAAAGGAATCTTATGCACTCTCGAAACAATCCCGCCGTAAATATTGGGTTTAATCGTATAAGAGAGAATAACATCCGGTTTCATACGTCTCACGATTTTATGGTATCCATACATTAATTGGATATCATTCTTCAAATTGATTCCTCTTCGATCTAGGGAAAGCTCTAAATATTCGCATCCCATCTCTTTAAGTAATTCGATTTTCTCACCGTAAGGAGCAACGATACATACTTTATGTCCTTCATTCAGTAGCGACTGGATCACTTCTTTTCTGAAATTATAGGTGTATGCATGATGATTTGATAATATGAGTATTTGTTTCACCGTTTTCTTCCTCGCCTAAATCTCTATTCTGAAAACCGCTATGAAAAGCATGTTACATCGACGTTTGTATGTTATTTAATTACTGACAAAAAAATAGATTCTTTAAAAGTCACTTGGCTATATTGTTCATTTACTGATGAGAGTTGTGGATCTACTACTAAATCACCAAACACTTTATCTATAATCTTAATTTTCTTTTTTAACTTCCGTGGTAATTTGATTGGCAATACAAGTGTTTTTTTGCCTGATATCGCTCTAGATTCAAGCAAAATTTCTGATGTACACACACTATCTGCATTTTGAGGTATGAAAATCCCTTTGACTTTATTCTTTATCAGGATAAATAGAAAGTTTGAAAGATTATCAATAAAAATCATACTTCTTTTATTTGAAATAAAAGGCACTATAGGCGTTAATATCGAAAAGTTCATGATTCTTGCGAAATTGCCTGGCGCCTGAGGCCCATATACCAACGGCGGTCTCACAATCGAAACAATAAATTCATCATTTTCAAGGCCGATAATTTCATTTTCGGCTTCCCATTTCGATCTACCATAATGGTTACTTGGTTTTGGTACAGTATGTTGATCAATCACATCGTTCACTTCATTGCCATAGACACTTAGCGTACTTATAAAAATAAAGTGTTTGACCCCTTCGCTCTTAGCTTTCTTTGCGAATTCAACCGCTAAGTCTCGATTTACTTTGTAGTATAAGGATGATTCTGCTTTTGGAGAGTGCACAATAGCTGCTAAATGAATGACTGAATCATATTCATGCAAACCAACATTTCTCCACGTATCATCACGTAAACTCAAAGAGTCAAGTGTCATCTCTGAGGTTGAATTCTCCGCAACCCAACTTCTAAATGACTTTCCGATATAACTATTGGCCCCAACAATTAAAACACGCTTCATTTGTCTGTTTCCTTGGACGAGGCGACTTCTTTACTCATTATTCCTGTGCCGCCTTCAACAACTCCGTCGCCTTTTGCTACACTAAATAAAGTCCCTATAAAGCATCTTGCATCCATCCAGAATGATATCTTTTCAACGTAATAACCGTCTAGTTGTGCCTTATACTCAATTGGAAGTTCATCTCGACCATTGATTTGAGCCCATCCTGTTAAACCCGGAGTCACACTGTTCGCTCCGTATTTTTCACGTTCCTCAATCAAATCGTACTGATTCCAAAGTGCAGGACGCGGACCAATCACTGCCATATCACCTTTTAGAATATTAATGATTTGAGGAAGTTCATCGAGACTCGTTTTCCGAAGAAACTTCCCGACTTTTGTAATGTAGAGATCTGGATCTAGTAATAAGTGGGTTGGTGTATCCTTAGGAGTATCGATTTTCATAGTTCTAAATTTTAAAATTTTGAAATGAGTTTGATTCACTCCGACACGCTTTTGTTTAAAAAAGATAGGACCTTTCGACTCCAATTTAATCGCAATCATAATCCCAATAAATAAAGGTGATAAAACAATTAATCCTACTAAAGAAAGAATGAAATCAATTTTTCTTTTCTGCTCAATGTATTTCATTATTCACACTCCAATGGTCAAACAGTTTCTCGCATGTGGTTAAGAGAATCGTCTTGCAACTCAATTCCATCATTCGCCCAATTAATAAGGTAAAGACTAAGTGCTTCACTCGTTTTAAGATGATGAATTTGATTTAATTTCCCGTCTAAATTCTGTTCTTCTGACACAATGCCCGTAAAAATCTTTGGATACACTGCTTCAGGGTGGACTTCCCCTTCTTTCAACAACTCTTCGAACATTTTTTCTCCTGGACGAATCCCACTATACTCAATAGAGATTTGTTCCTCTGTAAACCCACTTAATTTGATCATGTTTCGAGCAAGGTCCACAATCTTCACGGGCTCGCCCATATCTAAAACGAAAACTTCTCCGCCGTCAGCCAGCATACCGGCTTGAATAACGAGTCGACTTGCTTCAGGAATGGTCATAAAATATCGAGTCATATCTGGATGAGTAACTGTAAGTGGACCGCCTTTTTCAATCTGATTTTTGAAAAGTGGGATGACTGATCCACGGCTTCCTAGAACATTACCAAAACGAACTACAGCATATTTCGTTCGACTTATTTTTCCTAAACGTTGAACGACCATTTCAGCGATTCGTTTTGTAGATCCCATGACATTCGTTGGATTCACAGCTTTATCAGTTGATATCATGACGAAACGAGAAGCTCCAAATTCATCGGCCATTTCAGCAACATTCTTGGTCCCATAAATATTATTCTTTACAGCTTCATGAGGATTGGCCTCCATCAATGGCACATGTTTATGAGCTGCCGCATGAAAGACAAGATGTGGCGTGTATGATTCAAATACTTCCTTTAATCGATTTCGATCTTGTATGTCCGCAATAATCGGAATAAGTTCAATATTCAAGTTCAAATCACGAAGTTCACGTTCAATCAAATAAATACTATTCTCTCCGTGACCTAGCAATAAAAGGCGTGATGGTTGGAACTTTAAGATTTGACGACAAATTTCAGAGCCGATTGATCCCCCAGCACCAGTCACAAGGACCGTTTTGCTTTCCACTTCCGACTGTATCCCAGAGATATCAAGTTCTACAGGCTCACGCCCAAGTAAATCTTCAATTGACACTTGCCGCATCTGGTTAACCGATACTTTACCGGCTGCCACTTCTTCAATCATTGGCAACGTATGTACATTTGTACAAATTGCTTTTGCACGTTTGATGATTTCTAATCGTTCTTTATAATTCATTGATGGAATAGCGAAGACAATCTTATCAATTGCCTCACGTTCAACTACAGATTCTAAATCATCAACCTTCCCCAACACTTTCACGTCGTTGACGGTTAGTGATTGTAGATGGCTATTATCATCAATGAAACCAATCGGGTTCATCCGATGATTTTGTGAGTGTTGCATTTGACGGACGAGCATTCGTCCAGCTTGTCCAGCTCCAATGATCAGCGTCCGTTTTTCATCTTTTCGTCTCTTTAATTTTTTATTAAATAAACCGGAAGTAGAATTAGAGTTCCAAGTGATCATTACACGCGAACCTAATCGAATTGCTCCTAAAGCTAATAAAGAAAGACAGGAACTCAGAAACAACATACGTTCCATTGCTTCTCCATACATACCAAACTGTATGAGATAAAGAGAAGCTGTACTCATTACCAATGTAAGTGTTAATCTGATGGCTTCTTTAATGCTAGCGAATCGCCATGCTACATCATAGAGGCCGCTCAGTCCCGCTATTAAAATAAATAGCACACTATAAATGATCGCCGATTGAATAAAATGATTTTGATTCATCGAAAATAAAAACTCGACAGGATATAAAAAGAAATACGTAAATGTAATTGCAGAAATAATTGCAATAATATCTAGCGTAGCCAAAATACTAGTCCGAATCGACTTTCTTTTTAGCTCAGTTAATGACATTCATCGTTCCTCCTCGCTGGGATAATATATATTATCTGCCTGATTCATAGAAAAAAGGATGTAACTTACATCCTTTCAAAATTATAAGTTAAGGGTACCACTTTCGACCTAATATAAAAACAGACGAGGAGTAAATTAAACTTGAAATCGTTCGACAGTTGTCGACATAAGAATCATATTTATAGATAAATTGTCAATAACTAGTCTTTAAAATAAGACAATCATTTTTTCCATTTTCCTCGCCAGTTTTTCGTCGGTAATGTCGGCGGATCGATGAATACAAATTCATCCTTCATAATTGCTTCCGCATTGACTACGTAATTTTCCCACTTATCTTGACCAAGCTCTTCACGAACAACTTTCTCGACTTCCGTCCAATAAAATGTTCGGCGGCCTGTGCTATGGGCATCTGATGCAATCAAATGACTCAAGCCATTACGAAGGAAAGC
Source organism: Exiguobacterium chiriqhucha RW-2 (assembly GCF_000416965.1). Classification (GTDB taxonomy): domain Bacteria; phylum Bacillota; class Bacilli; order Exiguobacteriales; family Exiguobacteriaceae; genus Exiguobacterium; species Exiguobacterium chiriqhucha. The sequence goes on along the minus strand of NZ_ATCL01000014.1, from coordinate 390,853 downwards.
AAATGCGAGTTCCTTAACGTTCTGACCGAACTCTCCAGTCAAACTACTCGTCGTAATCTGCGATAGCGCACCAGAAGAGATGAAGTCCATCAATCGTTTCGGATTAGTAGCGAACTCTTTATTACGCTCAGGGTGAGCGATGACGGGCGTGTAGCCTTCTGTTTGAAGTCCGAAGAATAATTGTTCAGCATAGGCAGGGACTGAGTCACTTGGGAACTCCACTAAAACGTAACGAGACCCGGCAAGAGATAATGCTTTTCCTTGCTCTAGTGACTCAACAAGGTCTCCAAAAATCCGGATTTCTTGACCTGTGTATAAATCGAGGTTGATTCCTTCTTGCCGCAAAACGTTTTGTAATCTCGTCACAGCATTCGATACATCCAGCTGACTTGTGTCAAACTGCGGGTGAAACGCGTGGGGGGTGACCACGATTGCGGTCACCCCTTCACTTACGGCGCGTTTCGCCATCTCGACCGCTTGTTCAACTGTTTCCGGACCGTCATCAACGGCCGGCAATAAGTGACAATGGATATCAATCATGGCACGCTCTCCTTTTATTCGTATGCGTAATAGTAGTAGTAGTCGTCGCTGCCTTGTGGCTCACGTTTGTTCAAGACAACACCGAGAATATGAGCTTCAGCGAGCGTCAATTGTTCTTTTGCTTTGACGACCATCTGACGGTCTGACTTGTCACAACCTACGACAAGAACGACACCGTCAACCTTGCGAGCCAAAAGGCGTGTATCCGCCACTTGCATCATTGGAGGTGCATCTAAAATGATGATGTCATAGTTTGTTTTTAGTTCTTCCAAAACGCGATCCATCATCTTCGAAGACAATAGTTCTGACGGGTTTGGTGGGATTGGGCCTGCTGCAATCAAATCGAGGTTTTCGATTTGAGTCGAATGTATTGCCTTTTCAACAGTCGTCTTCTTAGCCAACACAGTTGAGAGACCAATCCCGTTCGAAAGACGGAACGTAAAATGGGCTGTCGGACGACGCATATCACAGTCGACGAGTAATACTCGTTTTCCTTGTTGAGCATAGACGACGGCGAGGTTAGACGAAGTCGTCGACTTTCCTTCGCCTGATGAAGCAGAAGTGATGACCATTGTTTGGAGTTCATCATCCACAGCGGTAAATTCTAGGTTCGTCCGAATCGTCCGGTACTGCTCCGAAATCGGTGACTTCGGCTTAAGAACGGTAATTAACTCACGACCGGTTTTGTCATATTGAATGTGTTTACTCTTCTTTTTTCCGAACTTAAACATGGACTTGTTCACCTTTCATGTTAGCTTGGCGCTGTTGACGCATTTCGACTTTATCAATCACAGGGATTGATCCGAGAACTGGAAGTTCCAAAATATTTTCAACGTCTTGTTCCGTCTTAATCCGACGGTCCAACACAACCTTGAGAAACGCGATGGCAACTCCAATCATTAAACCAAGCACTGTTGCGATAGCTGTATTCAATAAGATGTTAGGTTTCACCGGGAACATCGGTACAGATGCATTAGAAAGCACTTTGACGTTATCGACACTCATCAATTCCGGTACTTCTTTTGAAAAGACATCACTAATTTCATTTGCAATATCTGTTGCTAAGACTGGGTTCGTATGTTGAACTTTGATATTAATGACTTGTGAGTTTTGTTCACTGTTTACCGTGATTAAATTACTAATATTATCAGGGGCTCCAATCACGTTTTCTTGAACTTGTTCAAGAATAGCTGGGCTTTGAATAATGACACGATATGTGTTGACCAAGTTAATTGAAGATTGCACTTGACCTAAATCAATCGATTGCTCAGATTGTTTTGGCGCAACGAGAACCTGCGTTGACGCTTCATACGTCGGACTAATCACGAATGAACTAACTAAAAAGGCGATGAGCGCCGCGATGATTGCTAAACTTGCGATGAGCCATTTGCTCCGTTTCAAGATGGAGAATAATTCTCCAAGGGAAATTGTCTCTTCTTTCATGCTCGTGTTTTCTCTCCTCTGTTCTTTAAAGTCACTACTGGAAAAATTCCGCAGATAATATTTAACAATGCCAATACCAAAACATTATAGCAAAAATCCTCACAGTTGATGACCCATTTTTTAAAATTTGGGTTTTTTGGTATGTAAATCTGATAAACTTTGTTAGGAAGAACTTAACAAAAGGAGGAGACAATAGTGCACGTTAGTGAGCGCCTACTCCAGTTGTACGCAGACACGAATGCGGCAACACGTACAAAACTACAAGATGTCATTAAACAAAATTTAGGGGACGGGAAATCGTTGAACGTGTCCTTCGAAGAGTTGACCGGTACGACGGAGCCATCGCTCCCAACCGAAGAAAAATCGGCGTCGGACTTCGCTGGTTGGATTAAGGATGGGAAGAAAGATGCCACGTTTCTTCCATACTATGTGTCTTTACTCGAGATGCATGAGAATGTATTGAACAAAGAAGCGACGGTTCCTCAATCCACGTCAATTGACAAGACAGCCGTCAAGGAAACACCGATTCCGAACAAGGCATCGGTACCCACTTCCGAACCAACCGTAGTTGAAACTCTAAAACAGGAAGAACGAGCCACAACCGCAAAACCGCGTTATACACCTGAAATTCCCGTGCCCTCACGCGCGGAACGAGCCAAGTATCAACGAACGATTGAACCAGCCCGACCACGCCGTAAATCCGGAAAATGGATTGGTGTCCTTTTCCTCCTCGGTTTACTCATAGGAGGCGGCTATATCGGGTATCCATATGTTATGGACTTGTTGGAACCAAAACAAGAAGCCAAAGTTGTCGAAGAAACACCTAAGCCGGATCCTGAACCGGTCGTCCAAGAGCCAGAAACAAATTATGTCTGGCTCGCCTCGAAAAACGTTAATCTCGTCTCTGAACCGAACGGTACGACGGTCACCTATATAGGAGATATCGGCGACCGTTATGAGATTTTAAAGGAACAAGATGAACACGTTGAAGTAAATTTGGATGGGACGACAGCATGGGTTCCGCTCGATTCGGTCACGACCGAATGGCCGACACGCGACTTGACCGATAGCGCCCTACTCGACTGGGTGAACACGAACTTGAACAACGATTGGCTCGGCGAATCGATTCCTGATTTCTTCGCTATGAACGAAGCGGCACTCACGGAGACGCTCGGCGCGCCTTACGGCCGTGAGACGGATGCGTTGAACGCCTATGCGTTCTATAACGGCGGCTTCTTCGTCATTCAACAGGACAAGGTTCACGCCATCGACTGGACAAACACGCAAACGACACGCGAGGCGTTCAGCCCGCTCGGTGAACCCGTCCTCGAGACGGACGATGCAGTAGTTTATGAGAGTGAGACATATTCACTCCGCTTATTCGAAGGTACGAACGGACAAACACGGGTACGACTGACTGAAAAATAAGAGAGTTTCACGGAAGGAGCAATCCCCATGAACACGATTCTTGTTACAGGAGGTGCCGGTTATATCGGCACCCACACCGTCTTACAGTTGCTTGAAACCGATCACGACGTCATCGTTCTGGACAACTTATCGAATAGCCGCCGCGAGGCGCTCAATCGCGTCGAAGCACTGACCGGGAAATCGGTCACGTTCTATCTCGGTGACATTCTCGACCGTGAATTGCTCGAACAAATCTTTTTGACGCATACAATCGACGCCGTCATCCACTTCGCTGGCCTGAAAGCCGTCGGCGAGTCGGTATCGGAGCCGCTCCGCTACTACGAGAACAACGTCGTCGGCACGACCGTCCTCCTCGAAGTGATGAACGCGTTCGACGTGAAACGAATCGTCTTCAGTTCGTCGGCGACCGTCTACGGCATGCCGGAACGGACACCGATCGACGAGTCGTTCCCGCTCAGCGCGACAAACCCATACGGTCGGACGAAACTGATGATTGAAGACATCATGCGCGATCTCGCTATCGCCGATCCATCATGGAGCATCGCTCTATTGCGCTACTTCAACCCAATCGGCGCCCACGAATCGGGGCAAATCGGTGAAGACCCTTTCGATATCCCGAACAACTTGATGCCATACATCACGCAAGTCGCCGTTGGTCGCTTGAACGAATTGAGCGTGTTCGGTGACGATTACGACACACCGGATGGGACTGGTGTTCGTGACTATATCCACGTCGTCGACTTGGCCGAGGGTCACTTGAAGGCGTTCGAATACGTCATGGACCACACCGGTGCCGAGGCGTTCAACTTAGGGACTGGGACTGGTTATAGCGTCCTCGACCTCGTCCATGCGTTCGAGACCGAGAGTGGAAAAGCTGTTCCGTACCAAGTGACCCCACGCCGTCCGGGCGACATCGCCACGTGCTTTGCTGACCCGTCGAAGTCGAAACGTGTGCTCGGCTGGGAAGCGAAACACGACGTCCGTGCCATGTGCCGCGATGCTTGGAACTGGCAATCGAACAATCCGAACGGTTACCGGGCATAAGAAAAACCCCTTACACGAGAACATCACTGTTCTTCGGTAAGGGGTTTTGTCATGTCAACTTCAATGATTTCGGGTTCCTTGCCTGGCGTAACGAGCACTCCGAAGTCAAGGACGGCGATCACAATCGCGATACCGGCGAGCGCCCACGCTGCGTCGAACGTGAACTCGCCAACGATTAATCCGAACAAGACGAACGCTGCGAACATCAAGTAGTAAAACTTGCGCCAAATCGTCCGGTACTCGATTGCAAACTCACGGTCCCACATGTAGAAAAATACGAAGCCCGCTAATGCGATGAACAACGTCGCGAACATCCAATATGAGAATGAGTGAAACGTTAAGCTTAAGACATGCATAAATAGTGACTGATTCAATGGGGTTAGCTCCTTGGTGTATGTAGGATTTTTTGTCATGGAAATTCCTTATATCTCCATTTTCCTACCAAATGAATCATGAGTCAATACACCTAAATCACACAATTTAAATTTGAATCAAAAGTCCTATTCAAATTTCACCCAAACAAACCCGTACGCATCGAGGTCAATCGTCTCGACCGGCTCACCTGTGAACAGATTCATCCCGCTCGTCCGCACTGTCACCGGCTCATTACTGACGTTCGTATACAACATGAGTGTCTCTCCTTCACTCTTCCGTTCGACCGTGAAGACGCGTTTGTCGGACGTGTCGATGCGCTGCTCGGCGTAAGGTGAGAACGCCGAGCATGTCCGTTTGACGTTCAATTGGCTGATGATGCCAGAGAATACCTGCAAGCGATACGGATCGGTCTTCAGCTCTTGAATCAACGCGTCATGGTCAACCGGTGTCTGGACACCGAGTAGCGTCCGGTAATCAACGGTCGGTATGCCTTGGAGCGAGAACAGGATGCTGTGAGCCGCGAGAATCATGTCGACGCTCGGATCGATCAAGTTCTTCTCGAACGGGTCGCGTTCATGAATCGACAAGAAGTTGAAGTACGTCTTCCCTTCTCCTGGCGCCTCGATTCGATTCGCCCAGTCGGACAACTTCTTGGCATCCCCTTGCGCGAAGGCCAGCATCGTGTGCGACGCGAGGTCGAAGTGACAAATCGCATCGGCAACGCTGATGTATGAGCCGAGTGCCTGAACGTCTCCTTCATAGGCAAGAATCAACTGGCCGTGCGGTTTATAGTGATGGAGCACCGCGTGCCACAGTTCGATGACGCGTTGAATGCTTTCCTCGGACATGCCGCGGAACGACTGGACGTGGACACGCAGCTTCGTCGCGCCTTGGGCGAGCCGCTCGATGAAGGCGTCCGTCTCCTCGAGCAAATTGAACTGTAGCTCGTTATAGACATCGGGCTCCGTATCATACATGAGCTCGAACTCATGCTTGAAGCGTCCGAGGTCCTCGTATAACCGGATACGCGGATTGATGGCTGTATCAGTCGGCTTGGCCGGATACGGGAACAGCGAAACGAGATACAAGTCGCTAATCGACGCCTGGACGTGTTCCTTCAATAGGTCATGGAGCGCGTCCAAGTCCGGGCTCCCGTCCGTCGTGACGGCGTTGGCATCAATCATGAGCACGCTCGTCTTCTCGCTCACGCTCTCCCCGTCATGCCAATGATGACCGTCCCACTTGGCGAACAGCTCCTGCCAGTCCTCCCGTGTATGATCGTCCTCTAATTGATTGATAATCGGTTCAACAGTTTCCCAAAGCATGTGATCCCTCCTCAGTGTCTCTTTATCAGTCCCACCGATGCCGTTTTTTCAAACGCAAAAAAGCCATCCCATGAGGAATGGCTTAGTTCATCAAGCGCTGCAGCTCAGTTTGGACATCAGCGAGCGAGGCCGCATCCGGGTTCCAGTAATAAATACCGTCTGACTCGAGACCGCCCGACCCTTCGATTCGGAGCGTGCTGGCGTTGCGGAACGCCTTCATATAGTCCGTCGACAACGTCACGAGCTCATTGAACTCGATGTTCGTCTTGGCCCTGTTGCCGGCGACGTCGAGTAGCTTCGTCACTTTGTCGACCGAGAAGTCAGAACGTCCCTTCTCGACGATGGCCGCGACGACGGCGCGTTGCCGTTCCTGCCGACCGAAGTCACCGTTCGGATCGTCATAACGCATCCGGGCGTATGACAACGCCGAGGCACCGTTCAAATCGACCTGTCCAATCGGATAGTTGTAGCCGTCCGACGAGAATGCGAAACTGTTCTCTACCGTGATGCCACCGAGCGCGTCGACCACCTCGGTGAACGCCTCCATGTCCGCCTCGACGACGTAATCGATCGGGATATCGAGTAACCCTTCGACCGTATTCATCGCCATCTCGGCCCCACCGAACGCATAGGCATGGTTGATTTTATCGTTCATGCCTTTGCCAACGATTTCTGTCTTCGTATCGCGCGGGATGCTGAGCATCGCGCCTTCGTCCGTCGTCGGGTTGAGCGTCATGACGATGATTGAATCACTCCGTCCCTGCTCCCCGTCTCGGCGGTCAATCCCAAGTAACAACACCGATACCGATTCCTTCTGTTCAATCGTCTCGACTTGTTTCCGTTCCGGACTGATCTCGAGATTGTCGTTCACTTTCGTCACCGTCTCGTTGACGTCCCGGTACATCGACCAGACGAACAGACCCCCGGCGACGAGGAAAATCGTCAGGACGCCGAGCGTGATCGCCAACACTTTTTTCCAGCGTGATTTCTTCTTATGTCTCGCCATGCGTGCACCTGCTTTCAAAATCGTTAGATATGGATATAATTCCCGCTTCACGTGTTGTATTATAGCACGTTGTCAAAAAATGCTAACCATATCTTTTCAATTTTCATGGGAAATGTGTCTTATAACGTGTGCGCCGCATATGGTCAGGCCAAGCCGCGTTGATTTCAGCACCGAGCAACATCGTCGCAGCCGTCAAGTAGAGCCAAATCTGGAGCAAAATGACGATGCCGATCGTCCCGTACGTATCGCCAAACATCGAGAACTGGTCGACGTAGATGCTGTAACCCGTCGACAGCATCTGCCAGGAGATGACGGCGAAGATGGCACCCGGGAGCGTCTCGATGAAACGGACGCGTTGCTGCGGGGCAATTTTATAGAACAGCGAGAACGCGAAGATGAGGATGACGGTCGACACCGTATACCGGGTGAGTGTCGCCAGCCGGTCGAAGTCCTCGAGCCGCGGGAACCACGTATACATGAGCTCGACAAACTCACGGCCAAAGATATGAAACACGATCAAGATGACGGCACCGACGCTGAAGGCGATGAGCGTGAGCAAACCGATCAGGCGACGGACGACGTAGCTCCGAGCCTCCGTCTCCCCGTAGGCGAACACGGTCAGCTTGACGAGGCGGGCCGTCCCGTTCGATGCCGACCAGACGGCGATGATGGCCCCGATGGAGACGAGGCCGGCGTTGATGTTGCCGCTGACGTCATAGACGATCGACAGCATGTCCCGCACGCTCGAACCCGGAATGAGAATCTCGATCTGTTCGATCAACAAGGCGTCGTCGATGCCGAACCACGCCATGACGGCGAACAAGAGGACGAACGTCGGGAAGATGGCGAGAAACCAAAAGAACGCGAGCGTCGCGCTATAGTCGTTGATATGGTGGTCCTTGAACCGATGGCGGACGTCGATGACGAGACGGATCAGGCGGTCGAGCACTCGGGTCACCCCTTTTCTTCTTATTATCGCACATATTAAAACGCCCCATCCGAATTTGGATGAGGCGAACCGTCACTGTTCCATCAATTGTCCGAGATACGACTTCACGTCTTCGAGTGAAGTGGCGTCCGGGTTCCAGTAATAGATACCGTCGCCTTCTTTCCCGCCCGTTCCTTCGAGGCGAAGGACGTCCTGGTTTTTGAAAGCAGCCATATAGTCGCTCGATAGTGTCCGAATGTCTTTGAACGTCATGTTCGTCTTGGCGTTGTTGCCGAGCACGTCGAGCATGTTGTTGAATTTCGAGATCGAGAAGTCGTCTTTGCCTTTATTGACGAGCGCCGTGATGACGTCACGTTGGCGCTCCTGGCGACCGAAATCCCCGCTCGGGTCATCATAGCGCATGCGTGTGTACGCGAGCGCCTCTGAACCGTTGAGCGTGAGTGCACCCGGTTCGAACGTATGCTCACCTGACGTGAACGCCAAGTTGTTCGTCACGTTGACGCCGCCGAGAAGATCGACCGTGTCTTGGAAGCCCTTCATGTCGACTTCGGCCACGTAATCGATCGGAATGTCGAGCAAGTTCTCGACCGTGTCGAGCGCCATCTCGGCTCCACCGAATGCGTAGGCATGGTTGATCTTATCAGACGTGTCTTTGCCGACGATCTCCGTCTTCGTGTCACGCGGGATGCTGAGCATCGCGCTTTGATCCGTGTTCGGGTTGAGCGTCATGACGATGATTGAGTCGCTGCGACCTTGCTCGTCGGCACGACGGTCGACGCCGAGGAGAAGGACCGAGATCGGCTTCTTGTCGTTGATGGCTTCCGTCGTCATTCGTTCCGGGCTGAGGCCTGTCGACTCGTTCAACCGTTCGACGGTCGAATCAACTTGATTATATAAATATGTCGCCACTCCGACTCCGATGAGCAGGAACAGCCCTACTACGATTCCCGCGATAATCGCGATGCGCTTGACGGGTGAATTCTTCCTCCGGCGTTTCTTGACTCTCTTTTTCTTTTGCTCTTCCATGACATAGCACCTTTCTCGAACCTTTTAATGAATAAGACCAGGTTTAATTTTATCATGCAAAACATTTCGACACCGTTATTTTTTATAAAAAAGGGAAATTAATGCGATTTGTTGTCGAAATATTCATTCGTTTTTAAATATCGGGTTTCCCCTATGAATAGTTTAGCATTCCAGAAACATTCCTTCGTAAGGATACCACGATTTTGTAATGTTGAAACCGTTCTCAACTTGCCCTCATATGTATAAGGTCCTACTTCTCGGACAGAGTCTATGCGAAATCATGTCAATATTTAGTCGAATGTGCTGTTTTTTAGGTCTGTTTCCTTATATTCAAAAACCTTTATGAGACAAATGGATGATTTTTTGTAATAATTGTCTTGTTCGTAATGAAAATGTAAATAAAAATCCATTAATTGGTTGGAGGAATCGGCAGATGCGTTATGTCGTCACGTGCTTTTTAGAGAAAGAAGAGCCTTGTTCGTTTATCGTGTATGGAGGTTCGATTCACGAGGCCGCTTTCACGTTCGAGAAGACGTTGAAGGATGCGAGCCCGCTCAATGACTTTGTGAACTTAAGTGACGGTAAGCAGGTGAAGGTCGGATCAATCCTCGCTTACCGCATCGATGAAGTGAAGCCCCTCTTTTGAAGTCCATCCATTTCGGGTAACCCTTATAAGGAAACCACTACAACGAACGGGGTGAACCGATATGGAATTAGGGATGATCGGACTTGGAAAGATGGGATTGAACTTGGCGCTCAACTTGACGGACAGTGGACACCGCGTGCTCGGCTACGACCCGGGCAACGTATCGACGAGCCAGTTCGAGACGAAGCAGTCACTCCAAGAAGTCGTCGACGGGCTGAAGGCGCCGCGCGTCCTCTGGGTAATGGTGCCGGCGGGTGACGTGACCGAGCACGTGTTGAACGACCTACACGCGCTTTTATCACCGGGGGATATCGTCATCGACGGTGGCAACTCGAACTATAAGGAATCGATGCGGCGGGCCGAGCACTTCAAAGATAAGCTCATCTACTTCTTCGACGTCGGGACGAGTGGCGGCATGGAAGGGGCACGCCATGGCGCCTGCACGATGATCGGTGGAGATTTAGAGGCGTTCGGCAAAATCGAGGAACTGTTCCACGACGTGTCGACGGACAACGGCTATTTGTATGCCGGACCGAGTGGCAGTGGTCACTTCTTGAAGATGATTCATAACGGGATTGAGTACGGCATGATGCAAGCGATCGCCGAAGGGTTCGAGATTCTCGAGAAGAGTCCGTTCGAGTACGACCACGAGCAAGTCGCCCGCGTCTGGAACCACGGATCGGTCGTTCGCTCGTGGCTGATGGAGTTGACCGAGAGCGCATTCCATAAGGACGCGAAGCTCGACGAGATTAAAGGGGTCATGCATGCGTCGGGTGAAGGAAAATGGACGGTCGAGACGGCGCTCGAGTATGGGGTACCGGCGCCGGTCATCGCGATGTCGCTCATGATGCGGCAGCGCTCACTCGAAGAGGACACGTTCTCTGGGAAAGTCGTCGCTGCGTTGCGGAATGAATTTGGCGGGCATGCGGTGGAGAAAAAATAATCGGGGTAAGCGTCGGTCGAGTCGAACTCGGGCGACGTTTTTTTGTACTGTGACAGTTATCCGCTCGTCTCGATGCGAACAAACGTTGATATGAATGGGATTTCTATACATTTGGCGATTGAATGTACTAATTTCTGTAAAACTCTTTTCGTTTCAGCAGGCGTATGATGAAAGAGCAGCATATCTTGTGACACAGAAGGAGCCGGCATGATGCGTAAACTTCACGACTATAACGTCTACATCCCGAAAGAGCTTTATGAACCAGGAGACAGGCCCGTGTTCCGGAGACGGAATCATAACTGGCAGGACATGGAGGCATGTTTTGACAAACTCGTCGCCCAAGCGTTCTATGCGTTCGAGCATGGCGGGTACTTCTTATGTGAGGCATACGCTCTGGTCCACACCCGCATTCACATGCTCAAGCTGAAACGAACGTGTGAGGATGGCCGCGGCGTCGAGATGCACGTGACTTATTTGCATGAAATGAAAGATATTTACGTCATGTTTTATATTGACGGTGTAGCGACCCGGGCGCGAACGGCCTGGCTGTCGAACGGGATTCTGATTCTCCAGCCGGACTCGTATTCTAATTGGCTCCACTTTGAACCATGCTGGGTCGGGGATCATTTCATCGACGACATCTCGATTTTATTGCTGAAAGAGTTCCGCAAGATCGAGCTCCAATCAAGGTTCTAATGTGAACAGCCCCTAGATGTCTAGGGGCTGTCGCGCTGTCCGTCACTCCATGACGTTGCCTTCCGCCGGGATTGGCGTCTGCTTCAATAGGTTCGCGAAATGGTAGAGGTTGTACGCCATGACACGACCGTTCTTTTTCGTGAAGGCGTTGTCGCGGCCGGCCTCGATGTATGAGTCGCCCGGACCGGCCTCACCGACCCAATACGTGTCGACGTTCGGCGGGACAGTGAAGCCGATATGGGATAGCCCGTACAAGATGGACGCACAGGCATGTTTCGCCCCGTCCTCGTTCCCTGTCACGACGACACCGCCGACTTTGTTGTAATAGATGGTCTGGCCTTTATCGTTCGTTAAGGCGCTTCCTCCGTATAGCCGCTCGATGACTTGCGTCGCGACGCTGCTCTTCTCACCGAGCCAAAGCGGTGTCCCGATGATGAGGATATCGGCCGCCTTCACTTTCTCGAAAATTTGCGGCCACTCGTCACCGCCCCCTTCATCTTCTGTTACTCCGAACGCGACGTTGTAGTCGACGACACGGACGATCTCCGAGTCGACCCCGAGTTTGTCGAAGTGTGGAATGATATCTTTCATGAGCCCTTCCGTGTGCGAGGTCGTGCCCTCGCCTTTCAACGAACAGTTCAAGAATAAGGCTTTCATCGAATCCCTCCTTAGATAATCAACAGTTAGGTGTTCCCCTTCCTAAAACGAGTTAATCGCTCGAGCCTGTCCGCGAGGCGGCATAAAAAAGACAGTCCTGTGGAAAAGGACTGCCCGCATATCAGACAAGGTCACGACTCGGTTCGCCCACTTCTTCGACCGTCTTCCGTTTCACATCGAACTCTTCACGTGTCATGACGTCTTCGACGTGCATGTTCACTTCGACGACCTCGAGACCAGTCATGTCGGCCATCGCCTTTTTGATTTTCAAAACAGTGTCGTCAAAGATGCCCGGTATGCTTTTGCCGTATTCGACGATGACACGTAAATCGAGCGCGACTTGATGCTCCCCAATCTCAGCGTCAATGCCTTTCGTGATGTCTTCGGTGCTCCGAAACCGGTCCGTGAATCCGCTCATGAAGCCACCGCTCATCGACAGGATGCCTTGCACTTCCCCCGTGGCGAGTCCGGCGATTTTCTTGATGACCTGCTCCTCGAACGTCAGTTTATTGTGCCGCCCGCCATCCACCACATTCGTCGGGAGGCTCATGTTTTCGTCTTGCATGACCGCTCACTCCTTTGTATCGATTCAGCGCCGCTGCTTCCGTATGAAAAATTCTACCCACTCGTTTACGTGGAGCGCCCCATCGCCCCATTTCCCGATTAAGAAACCGACCAGTGCCAATGTCACGATCAATACCGTCTGTCCGAAGCCAATCGTCAGGAACAGCACCGCAATGACCACCCCGACGACGATTCCGATTAGACGGAAGCGATAAGGAAACAATATCGTTTTCGTATCCATCACAGCACCTCCTTATACGACTCGTTCTGACGTCTGCCGCTTCGTATCTTGAATGTTCAGTGACACGTCCGTCACCGGCACTTCGAGCAATGACTCAAGACGCTCTTTCACATGCGTCTGAATCTCTTTGCCGAGCGTCGGCAACCCTTGTCGATTGAAAACGGAACAGTCGATGTGGACGCGCACGCTGTCTCGCTTCGAATCGATGTCAACGTTGACGTCCGGCGCCCGCACCCCTTGGAACGGCTTCAACGACTCATACACCATCTTCTCGATCGTCTCGGTCGAAATCGTGATCCGCCCTTCCCCCGTCTGAATCGTGTAACGCCCCGTATTCGACTTGGCCACCAAGCCAGTCACGAGCATGATGAGGAAGACGACCCCGAGGAAAATCGATAGAGCGAGCACGGTGTAGACGTACTCTTCTTGGTTTTGCCAACGCTCCCAATAAGGACTGAGTCGCGGGACGTCATAAATGCCGAGCAACAACACCACCACGCTCACCAACCCGACGATGCCAGTGATGACCAATATGAATCGATTCAACCCGTTCATACCCACATCCCCTTTGTGCACTCCGCTTCATCTGACAATTTCGCTCCGCTCCGTTGATGTCTGTCTTTATATTTTCCCGTTCTAGCGCGATGGAAACAATTCATATTATGAAGTATTAGCGAGAGTTACTGTTCCTCGGGAAAACAAAAAGCGGTCACTCTCCGCTCGGGAAAGTGACCGCTCCATTCAAGAATAAGAACTTACGTTCGGTTTATGTAACAGCGCAAACAAGCGCCTATATATTCGCTTTTTCTATTTTTAGCTTAGCAAATCCCGCAACATAAGTCTATTCTTTCTCAGCTGGACTCCCTACAGTAAAGATAGACTCTTGAAAGGAGCACAACGATGGAATCGTACCGCTGGGACCTCAATCTGAAGGTCCGCTTGTTCGGTGAAGGTCTGTTCAATCTGTTGTTTTGGATGTACTTCCCGTTCATTACCGTCTATTTCGCCCGAACACTCGGCGTCGAGCTGGCCGGTCTGCTCATGGCCGTACCGCCGCTGTTCCTTCTAATCGGCAGTTTGATTGGCGGTTCGCTCGCGGACGAGATCGGACGTCGTCCCGTCATGCTCGTCGGGACGTTCGCGCAAGGGATCTTGTTCCTCGCCTTCGCCTTGTCGACGAACGCCTACATCGATTACATCACGTATATCGGCATCGGTTTCATGGGTGCCGTCTATAAACCGGCCAGCTCGGCCATGGTCGCCGACCTCGTGCCGACCGAACATTTGCGGGACGTGTTCGCGACGTTCATGGCGTCGAACAATATCGGCGCCGTGCTCGGTCCCATCCTCGGGGCAGTCCTCTTCTTCGAGCATCGACAGGCGCTCCTCCTCGGCTGCGCCGTCGTCCTGTTCGGGTACGGGGTGCTGCTCGCGGCGCTCACCCATGAGACACGACCGGCCTCACCTGAGAAGACGGTCGCCAAAACATTCCGCACCCAAGGGCGTTCGTATGCGACGATTCTGCGCGATCCCTTGTTCCGCCTCTATTTGATTGCCGGCGTGTTCGCTTTGATCCCAATCATGCAGCTCGACGTGTATTTACCGGTCTACTTGATTGAACAGGCCCCGGCCACGTTCGACGTCTCGAACACGGTCCTGTTCGGTTGGCTCGTCGCCTATAACGGGCTCTTGTTCGTCGTCTTCATCATGCCGGTCACACGCGTGTTCCGGGCGTGGGACGAACGGCGCGTCTTCCTGCTGTCGACGTTCCTCGCCGGCTTCGGGACGTTCCTCGTCGCCTTCTCGTCGAACATTTGGTACTTGCTCGTCGTCACGACCGTGTTCACGTTCGGCGAGTTGATTCGCTCCTCGGTCAGCCAGAGTTTCATCAGCCGCTACGCACCGGCCGAGTCACGCGGCCAATACCTCGCGGCCGATACGCTCCAAAACACGATCGGCAAGTTCTTGGCGCCGGTGACGGTGCTCGTCTCAGGTTTCGTCCCCCCGTACGCCGTGTTCACGCTCATCTTGCTGTCGGCGCTCATCGGGATGGGGCTCTATGCCAAACTGTTCCAACAGCTCACACAACAAGACGGATGACCGCGGTCATCCGTCTTTCGCCTGTCCATCGAATAATTCCTCGCCCCGCTTCACCCGACCGTCGGGATACTTGTAAGCGACATGCTCGAGCGACAGCTTCGTCGGCGTATCGAGGCCGGCCGCGGCCGTCATGTTATAGAGCCCTTCGCGGAGCGAGATGATATAGTTCGTCACGCGGTAACTCTTCTCGTCGACGACGAGGGCGTGCTGCAGTTTCGGGTCGGTGGTCGCCACGCCGACCGGGCATCGGTTCGTATGGCACACTTGCGCCTGGATGCAGCCGACGTTGAACATGAGGCCCCGAGCGATATTGACGCAGTCGGCCCCGAGCGCGAGCGCGACGGCGATTTTGTCTGCCGTGACGAGTTTGCCGGAAGCGAACAACGTGATACGGTCACGGAGTCCATATTCGACGAGCAATTGATGCACATACGGGAGCGCCGCCTTCAACGGCAGACCGACCGAATCCGCGAGCTCTTGGTATGTCGCCCCGGTCCCGCCTTCCCCGCCGTCGACCGTGATGAAATCGGGATGCTGTCCGGAAGAAGCCATCTCTTGAACGAGCGCCTCGACGTCTGCGAGGCGTCCGATGACGAGCTTGATGCCGACGGGTTTGCCGCCGATGTCTCGCAGCCGTTCGATGAAGCTGAGCAGTTCTCGGTCCGTCTTGAACTCAGAGAACCGGTTCGGGCTGTCGATTGTGACGCCAACTTTGACGTTCCGGATACGGGCGATCTCTTCGGTCACTTTCGCGCCATCGATATGGCCACCCCTCGTCTTCGCACCTTGGGCGAGCTTCAACTCAAAGGCACGCACTTGCGGAATCTCACTCTTCGCTTTGAACGCCGCGTCCGAGAACGAACCGTCCTCGGTCCGGACGCCGAACAGCGCCGGTCCGATTTGACAGATGAGGTCGACCCCGCCTTTCAAATGATGGTCCGACAGTCCACCCTCGCCGGTATTCATCCACGTCCCTTTGGCCCGACCGAGTCCAATCGACAGCGCCGTGATGGCGTTCTCGCCGAGCGAACCAAAACTCATCGCCGACTGACCGACGAGACCGCGGACATAGAACGGCTCCCGACACGTCTGTTTCCCGATGACGATGCTGTCCTCTTCTGTCAATAAGTACGGTCCGACGTCGCGTTCGACAATCCGCTCTTTCCGCGTGAACAGATTGTCCTCCTCGACTTGATAGAGATGCGTCGTCACGGTCTCGCTGTTATCGATGCGGAGCTCGTTCCGGTTCGTCGGATAGAGCACGTTCTGCAGATAGAACCCGCCCCGCTCGAAGTCTCGCTCCGAGCCGAACCCGATAATGCGCGACTTATATTTCCCGGAAATAACGGCCGCCTCATAGTCGTTTCGCGAGAACGGTTTCGCCTCGTTGTCGTTCAAGAACAAGTATTGGCGCATCTCGGGCCCGACCTTCTCCAAGATGTAGCGTACCTTGCCGAGAATCGGGAAGTTGCGGAGGACGGAGTGCTCACGCTGATGGCGGTCCTTGCGCCATAAATAGAAGACGAACAGGAACGGGGCGGCAATCATCGACACCATCAGGACGAGCACGATGGCGAGCATCGTCGTATTCACAGACATGGCGTGTCCTCCTTCAGTTAGACGAATAACCTGTCCCGACAGCTGCGGGACAGGTCCATTCATTTGGGTATGGTGACGTCGTCGAACTGTTCGTCGCGGCAGAGCGTGATCGCCTGCATGGCCAATTGATAGTCGTCTTGTGGCAGACTGATCAACTCGGTCGGGAGCACCCATTCTTTATTGTTGTACAAATGGATGACGAGTTTGACGAGGATGAAGTCCTGCTTCTCGAACGTATTGTCGTCGATGATTGTCGCCGTGCTGATTTTCCCTTGCTCGAGGTCCATGTACGGCAAGAGGAGGTTACGCACCCGCTCATTCCCGGCAATCACGTATAAGGCGGAGAAATACTCTTTCTTGACGTCACCAGGATTGTTCAGACGCTGGGCCAACTGTTTGAACACGTCATAGTGTTCGGTCGTCAAGAATTCAAGGTTGTTCATATCGGTGGTTCCTCTCTGTATAGACAAAAATCAATCTGTCTATAGTAATTCCACGATTTGCCTATTTATAATCCTTGCATGAAAAAAAGCTGACCGAATGGCCAGCCAGTTCACATGCGTCGAAGCGAGATGGCTTCACGCATTTTTTGGAGCGATTCTCTGCCCTCTTCCCCGCGCCGCATCATGACGACGGTGAACAAGGCGTCAATCAGGCTGAGCTCAGCGATGCGCGAGGCGAGCGCCTCAGAGCGGAACTCCGTCTCTTGCGACACGGTATAGAGGGCGACGTCACAAAGTTTTGAGAGCGGTGACTTCGCATAGTTTGTGATGGCGATTGTCGGCACCCCGCGCTCGTTCAACACCTTTGCCACATCGAGCGTGTCTTTCGAGGCGCCCGAGTGCGAGATGAGAACGGCGACGTCGTCGATCGTCAGCTGTGACGCCGACATGAGCTGCATATGCGACTCCAAGTTCGCCGTGACGAACAATCCGCTCCGGACGAACTTATGATACGCGTCGAGCGCGATAACGGCCGAACCCCCGCTCCCAAAGAATTCGATGCGACGGGCCGACAAGAGAAGCGCGACAGCCTCGTCGAGTGAGGCCCCATCCAAGATTTGTCGTGTCGCCTCGAGTGTCTTCACGTTCGACGTGAAGATCTTCTCCGCGATTTCAAGCGGCGTGTCTTCTTGCGAGATGTCCTCATGAATGTCTTGGAGCGGTGCGACAACGTCGGTGGCGAGCGCGATTTTCAGCGCCTGATAGCCTTTGAAGCCGACGCGCTGACAGAAACGGAACACGGTCGACTCGGCGACGTCGAGGTCGTCGGCGACTTGATTGATTGTATGGTGGATGATGCGTTCAGGCTGCTTCAAGATATAATCGGCGATGCGTTGCTCTTTCTTGCCGAGTGTCGTATAGGCGCCACGGATGCGGGCCAGGCCGTTCATCGATTCCATATGTCTCACCCTTTTTCTTTTTACGATACCGTTTCGAAAAAAATTCCGCAATCAAAGACTGACCTTCAATTTTATTTTCAACGAAGTGTTGATGTTGATTTGAAAAGGAAAAAAATTACTTCTAACGAATAACTGTATGTATTCTTACATAATTCAATAATCAGGAGGTCGGTTTGTGTTAGCTGAGATTAAAGGAAAAGTCAGTCGTACCGGTTCAAACTTATCAGAACGCTTAGAAGACAATTTAACAGGCAATGTCTTCGGTGCTCTACGCTATCTTCCCTTTTCAGACGGACTTGGAAAAGTATTAGCGAATTCAGTTCAATCATCGAATGTCGAATCAATCATCAAAGGAGTCACTGACGACTTTTGGGCAAATAAGATTGAATTTTGGCCATATGACCAAGAAGGTGAGCTAGATGCTCTACTCACTTTTGATGACACCATTATCGGAATTGAGGTGAAATTTATTAGCGGCCTCTCTTCAGTGGATGATGCTGACGATGGCTCGTATACATTAAGTAAACACCAACTCGCAAGGGAATCTCGGATTGTTGCACGTAAAGGCACTAACAAGGAGAAGGTGCTTCTCTTCATTGCGGATCGACAAATGTGTAAGGCTGTAAAAGATGATATTGGAGATTCCAAAGAGTCCAATAGAAAGTTAATTGAAAACGGTGTCGAATTAGGGTTCATTTCTTGGCAAGATTTTTTGCATGAATTAAAACAATTAAATGGATTAGATCAGTTTCAACAGATTATCATCCAAGATTTAATCGAGTTGTTGACGAGAAAAGGGTTTGAGGACTTTATCAATATGGACATCAACGGAGCACCATTCATCCATTCAGACCAATTATTCAACTTCAACATTTCAACCAATAAAGTAACAATCGATTTTAAAAACGATACCCTAATCAACAAGGAGCTATATTATGAATTCAACTGAGAACGTAAGAAACGCCTTCCATGTCGTCTATAACACATACGAGAACATACATAAATTAATGGACTACACGAAAACTATCGCCCCGGAGAAAAGTCATTACGTCAGTGTCGTCGATAAGTTTCTACGCTACAAATCAGACAATGATTTTGCTGGTTGGTTCATCGGTGATTTTATTCTTATCTTTCAAAACAAAGACCATAATGAGTTTGAAAATGAATGGCGGGACGGACCGTTATATGTCATGGAGATTGAGTTGTATGATGAGGAATTAGAGTTGAAAGAAAGTCAGCTTCCTTGTATTCGATTGTCCAAATTTGTATATGACAATGAAACGATGCAGAGCTGGGGGAAAGGGTGCTCTCCGTCAAACCATTGGAGATTCTATTATCCATTACGCAATGCTGATTTGATGAACATTGAGTTGGACAATGGTTATTCTCGTATCACTCCCATTAATCAAGAAAGTAGCGATCGTCATTACTGGGGCGTGCAACATATCGTCAGTAAACAAATCCCCTTGATGGATGTCACGGCTGACAATGTCGTGGACAAAATATTCAAGACGTTCGATTCCCTTTAACCCACCCCGTTTTTCATATGTTTGACCGTCCCTCTCAATCATGAAGCGGGACGGTTTTTCGTTTATATGATTTCAATGTCTGCTGATAATAGGTTTATCCTTCTAATGTGCCAAACTATTGACCCACCGTGGAAAATATTCCCTTCACGTCAAGACAAATATGCTACGCTAGGAAAGCTCATTTTTGAGAAACTGTCCGTTTTCGTCCATTTGTCCCGATATTATTAAAGAAAGGTTTGGTCCCCATCGAACACCATCTCCATAGTACATACAGTCTTCCCCTCGTCTTGTTATCCATCGCCGTCGCCGTCTTCTCGGCATTCGTCTCGCTCGATATTAGCAGTCGGCTCAAGTATGCCGAACGGGTGTCGCGCATCCGTTGGGTGAGCGCCGGTGCCCTCAGTCTCGGGCTCGGCATTTGGGCGATGCATTTCATCGGGATGTTGGCCTTCCATCTAGAGGCCGATGTGTCCTACCATATCGGTATCGTCATCGCCTCGATCATTCCAGCCATCGTCTCGTCCGGGTTCGCCTTCTATATCGTCAGCCGACAGACGGCGCGACCGCGCGATCTCGTCATCAGCGCCGTCTTCATCAGTATCGGCATCGTGTCGATGCATTACGTCGGCATGGAAGCGATGCAGATGAACGCCGTATTGACGTTCGATCCGTTCATGTGGCTATTATCGGCCGTCGTCGCGTTCGTCGCCTCGCTCGTCGGGCTCTATCTGTTATTCTCGCTCCCGGACGTGTCACGGTTCCATTGGCGGAAGCTCGTCTGTTCACTGTTGATTGGGCTCGCCGTATCGGGGATGCACTATATCGGCATGGGTGCGGCCGAATTCACTCCGCTCGCGACGCCACAAGTACTGACTGGCTTCTCGATGGACAGCACGCTCCTCGCCTTTTGGATTGGTGGCAGTGTCACAACGCTGTTCGTACTGATGCTGATCTCGCTTCGCAATGAGAAGCAGCTCGAGCGTCAGTCCATCGAACTCGAAACGAAGTTCCAGTCCGTCATCGAGTCGGCGAACGATGCCATCATCGTCGCGGATGCCGAACGGCGCATCGTGCAATGGAACCACGGGGCCGAGCGCCTATTCGGATATGCTGCAAGCGAGGTGCTCGGGGAATCGATCACGCTCATCATGCCCGAGCGCTTTAAAGTCGCACACGAACAAGGCATGAAACGCTATCGCGAGACGCGCGAAGCAAACGTCATCGGCCGTACGGTCGAGCTCGTCGGCTTGCGAAAAGACGGGACCGAGTTCCCGTTCGAGATGTCACTCGGCACGTGGGAGACGGAGAAAGGTCTCTTCTTCAGCAGCATCATCCGAGATATTAGTGAACGGAAGCAAATCGAGGAACAAATTAACGACCTCGTCTATTTGGACACGCTGACCGGCCTACCGAACCGCCGCCTGTTCAACGACCGGCTCGACGCCTTGCTTTCCCAAGGCAGCGAGTCGACATTCTCGTTGTTTTACATTGACCTCGACAACTTCAAGGTCATCAACGACCGGTTCGGCCACTCATCAGGCGACGTCTTCTTGCGCCAAGTGACGGACCGGCTGTTGACGACGATTACTAAGAGCGACACGCTCGCCCGTCTCGGCGGGGACGAGTTCGTCATCCTGTCGCCGAACACTGGCAGTAACCTTGCCGCCCACCGCGCCCAACAGATTACGAACGCGTTGAACCAACCGTTCTTGCTCGAAAGTGAGGACGTGTTCACGAGCCTATCGATTGGCATTAGCCTCTATCCGTCCGACGGGCGGACGGCCGGTGACTTATTGAAGAACGCCGACATCGCCATGTATCGAGCGAAAGAGGACGGCAAGAACGGCTTCCAGTTCTTCACGAAAGACATGAACGAGTCTGTCGCGCGCAAGTCACAGCTCGCGATGGCGCTCCGGAAAGGCATCGGCCGCGGCGAGTTCTCGATTCATTATCAGCCGCAAGTGCACCTCGAGACCGAGGTGCTCATCGGCGTCGAGGCACTCGTGCGTTGGACCCACCCCGAGCTCGGCATGATCTCCCCGGCCGAGTTCATCCCGATCGCCGAAGAGACCGGCAGCATCCATCGTCTCGGCGAGTACGTCTTGAATGAGGCGTGCCGGCAGAACAAGGCGTGGCAGGATGCGGGCGTCGAACCATTCCGCGTTGCCGTCAACATCTCGGCACTCCAGTTCGCGCAAAAAGATTTGCCGGATATCGTCAGCCAGGCGCTCGAGGCGTCCGGACTCGCACCGGAATATCTCGAGCTTGAGTTGACCGAGACCGTCATCCAGAGCGCGCAAAGTGCCATCGAGACGATGGAGGAACTCGTCGCCCTCGGCGTCCACTTGTCGATCGACGACTTTGGCACCGGCTACTCGTCTCTCAGCTACTTGAAGCTGTTCCCGATTGACACGCTGAAAATCGACCAACACTTCACGAAAAACATCGAGACCGATTCGAAGGACGCCGCCCTCGTCAAGACGATCATCCGGATGGCGCACGAGCTCGGGCTGAACGTCATCGCCGAAGGGGTCGAGACGAAAGCACAGGTCGCCTTCCTCAAGGCCGAGGATTGCAACCAGGCACAAGGCTACTATTACAACAAGCCGATGCCGGCCGAAGAGCTCGACTCGTTCCTGTATCCGTATAAGAAAAGTGTCTGATTCTCGTCCCGCCTACACGTTAGGTCGGGACGCTTTTTTTTGTTCTTCGAAAAAAATTCCGTCATTCGACTTGTAAATCGAATTTAATTTGATATTATAGTGGAGAGATGGAAAAAAATTCGATTTAGAGGTGACGATATGCAAATCGGTTTGATTGGATTAGGCAAGATGGGATACAACTTGGCGCTCAACTTGAGCGACCACGGTCACAACGTCGTCGGGACGGACGCCGGGAACGTCGAGGCGACATCGAAGTTTGAGATCGTGCCGACGCTTGAGGACGTCGTCAACTCGCTCGAGACACCACGCGTCGTCTGGGCGATGGTGCCGGCCGGTGACATCACTGAGGCTGTACTGGCAGAACTGCTTGAGAAGCTCGAGCCGGGTGACATCGTCATCGATGGTGGGAACTCGAACTACAAGCTGTCGGTCGCACGCGCCGAACAGTTCAGCGCCAAAGGCATCGCCTTCTTCGACTGCGGGACGAGCGGCGGCACAGAAGGTGCCCGCAACGGCGCCTGCACGATGGTCGGTGGTGACGCCGACGCCTGGCCGACGATCGAACCGATCTTCAAAGATCTCTCGGTCGAGAACGGCTACTTGTATACGGGACCGGCCGGCAGCGGCCACTTCTTGAAGATGATCCATAACGGCATCGAATACGGCATGATGCAGGCGATCGCCGAAGGGTTCGACATCTTGGAGAAGAGCCCGTTCGATTACGATTACGAACAGGTCGCCCGCGTCTGGAACCACGGATCGGTCGTCCGCTCATGGTTGATGGAGTTGACCGAGAACGCGTTCTCGAAAGACGCGAAGCTCGACGACATCCGCGGCGTCATGCATTCCTCAGGGGAAGGAAAATGGACGGTCGAGACGGCGCTCGAGCTACAGGCGGCGGCCCCGGTCATCGCCATGTCGCTCATGATGCGCTACCGCTCGCTCGAGGACGACACGTTCTCAGGGAAAGTCGTCGCCGCGCTCCGAAACGAGTTCGGGGGCCACGCGGTCGTCAAGAAATAACCGCAAGGAAAAGGTCAGGGGTGGCCTTTTCCTTTGTAAATATTTGTAAACGGTTACACATACGGTAAAGGGGGAAATACATATGTCGGGTTCGACACTCATTTTAATCGCAGTCGCAGGGATTTTCTTGCTCTTATTCTTAGTCATGCGGACGAAGCTCCACGCCTTCGTCTCACTTCTCCTCGTCAGTCTGCTCGTCGGGGTCGCGGCCGGTATGCCGCTCGGGGACGTCATCGCCTCGATCCAGAACGGGATGGGCGGCACGCTCGGCTTCGTCGCCGTCGTCGTCGGTCTCGGTGCTATGTTCGGGAAGATGTTAGAAGTC
This sequence comes from Exiguobacterium chiriqhucha RW-2, assembly GCF_000416965.1. Taxonomy (GTDB): domain Bacteria; phylum Bacillota; class Bacilli; order Exiguobacteriales; family Exiguobacteriaceae; genus Exiguobacterium; species Exiguobacterium chiriqhucha. The sequence goes on along the minus strand of NZ_ATCL01000014.1, from coordinate 367,329 downwards.
TCGGGTGGTGCGGAACGCCTCGCCCAGACGCTCGTCAATAAGTTTGGAGAAGACAAGGCGCAATGGGCACTTGCTCTCACCGGCTTTATTGTCGCCGTCCCGGTCTTCTTCGATGTCGGCTTCATCATTCTCGTTCCAATCGTTTATGGCCTCGCCAAAAAGACGGGCCGCTCGCTCTTGTACTACGGGATTCCGCTCCTCGCGGGTCTCGCCGTCACGCACAGCTTCATCCCGCCGACGCCGGGTCCGATTGCCGTCGCCAATTTGATTGGTGCCGAGCTCGGATGGGTCATCTTGTTCGGGGTCATCGCAGGAATTCCGGCAACAATTCTCGCCGGACCGGTTTTTGCGAAGTATATCGCCAAAAAAATTCACGTCACTATCCCGGACTATATGGAGTTCGAAGAGATTGATACGTCGAAAGAACTGCCGAGCTTCAAGATGATTGTCTCGCTCATCTCGATTCCGCTCGTGTTGATTCTCGCCAACACGTTGTCCGCCGTCTTGCTTGAAGAAGGCAACGGCATCCGCACTTTCTTCACGTTCATGGGTCACCCGTTCGTCGCCTTGACGCTCGCGACACTCCTCACGTTCATCTTCCTCGGCACACGCCGCGGCTATACGCGTGACGAAGTGCAAGAGATTGCGACGAAAGCACTCGAACCGGCCGGGATTATCATCCTTGTCACGGGTGCCGGTGGCGTGTTCAAACAAGTATTGATCGACTCAGGTGTCGGTGACGTGCTCGGAGAAATGATGGCCGGTTCAGCACTCCCGGCGATTGTGCTCGCCTTCTTGATTGCGGCCGTCGTCCGTGTCGCCCAAGGTTCGGCGACCGTCTCGATGGTCACGGCGGCAGGACTCATCACGCCGCTTCTCGAACTTCAAAATATCACCGGTGCCGCGCTCGGCCTCATCGTTATCTCAATCGCCTCGGGTGCGACGGTACTCTCGCACGTCAACGACTCAGGTTTCTGGCTCGTCAACCGCTACTTCGGTTTGGATGTGAAAGACACGCTCAAGTCGTGGACCGTCATGGAAACGATTATCGGATTGACCGGCTTCGCGGTCGTCTTCTTGATCAGCTTGTTTATCATTTAAGTTAGGAAGTGATGTGTGTGTACACGATTGGCGTCGATATCGGGACGACGAGTACGAAAGCCGTCCTGTTCCATAACCAGCAACAACTCGCGGTACATAACGTGTTGTACCCGCTTCTCACCCCGGACACGGAGACGGCCGAGCAAGACCCGGTCGTCATCTACGGGGCCGTGCTCGAGGCGATTTCCGCCGTTCGCGCCAAAGCCGACGGTCCGGTCCGCTTCGCCTCGTTCAGCTCGGCGATGCACAGCCTGATCGCGCTCGATGCGTCAGGTCGCCCGCTCACCCACAGCATCACGTGGGCCGACAGCCGGGCCAACCCGTATACGCAAGAGATCAAACGGAACTTTGATGCGAGTGCGCTCCATATGCGTACCGGCACACCGGTCCATCCGATGGCGCCACTCTCGAAGCTGCGTTGGCTGAAACATGAGCATCCGGACGTGTTCCAGCAGGCGACCAAGTTCGTCTCCATCAAAGAGTACGTCTTCTATCGCCTGACCGGTCGTTTCGTCATCGACCACTCAATCGCATCAGCGACCGGGCTGTTCAATTTGAAGGAATGCGCCTGGGATGCGGAGGCGCTCGACGTCGCCGGAGTCACACCGGAGCAACTGTCCGAGCTCGTGCCGACGACCGAGATCTTGACGCTTAAACCGGATGTTGTTGAGACGCTTGGCTGGGACTTCCCGCTCGTCATCGGGGCGAGTGACGGGGTGTTGTCGAACCTCGGTGTTGGGGCGTTCGAGCAAGGCGTCGTCGCCGTCACGATCGGGACGAGCGGTGCCATCCGCACGGTCGTCCGGGAACCGGTCGAGGACCCGAAAGGACGTATCTTCTGTTACGCCTTGACCGACAAGCATTGGGTCATCGGCGGGCCGGTCAATAACGGCGGCATCATCCTTCGCTGGCTCCGCGACGAGTTCGCGGCGAGCGAGGTCGAGACGGCGAAACGGCTCGGGATGGATGCCTATGATGTGTTGACGCGCATCGCCGAGACGGTCAAACCGGGCTCGGACGGCCTGTTGTTCCATCCGTACTTGATGGGCGAACGGGCCCCGCTCTGGGACTCGAACGCACGCGGTTCGTTCTTCGGCTTGAGTATCCACCACAAGCGCGAGCATTTCATCCGCTCGGTGTTAGAAGGTGTCATTTTCAACTTGTATACGGTCATGCTGGCACTCGATGAGTTGACGGGTGCGCCGAACCGGATTCACGCGACGGGCGGCTTCGCCCAGTCGAGCCTGTGGCGCCAGATGATGGCCGACATCTTCGATACGCCGGTCGTCGTGCCGGAGAGTCATGAGAGCTCGTGTCTTGGGGCCGTCATGCTTGGGGAGTATGCGTTCGGGGACATCGACGACTTCACGGCCGTGCCGCAAGTGACGCACGAACATGCACCAAATCATGAAGCGACCACGATTTACCGGGAGCTGCTCCCGATCTATATCCGACTCTCGCGTCATCTCGCGGAAGAGTATGAAGCGATTGCCGCGTTCCAAAGAAAGCATGTATAAGAAGAGGCCGAGTTCATCGTGAACTCGGCCTTGTTTATTGATCACGCAATTTATCTTTCTTCTAGGTTAGATTCCTAGAGCGAAAGAGATGGTATACTTTTCACGATTAGAAATCCATTCTAGATGATGAGAGACGAGGTAAAATCGAATGAGTAACATCCTTGATTCTTTGATTGCGGCAATCCCCTTTGTCTTCTTTGGCGTATTGCTCATCAAGTCAAAAGATCAGACAAAGTCTGGAGAGACCGGCGCACCGACAGACGGAACTGAAATCTTGTTCAGTTTGTTTTTATCCTGTTTTAAACCAAAAGTCTTAGGATACGCATTCGTCTTGGTCGGCCTGTCATTTGTCGTGATCACGTTTCTTGTTAATTTTACATAACGCACGAAATGATGAAACGTCACATGCAATTCTTCGAACACATGACGTTTTGATACACCAAGTCGACGCTTTCAAAGGTCGGCTTTTTTATTTACCGCTCGTACGTCACCATGACGAACTGTCCGGACGCGCGTTGGCTCGTCAGTTTCAACTTCGTCTCTTTCGTGCCTTCCGGGAAGAGCGGAATCCCCTCACCTAATACGACCGGAGCGATGGCAATCTCATAGCTGTCGATCAAGTCGTGCGCCATCGCCGCCTTGATGATTTCGCCTCCCCCGACAATCCAAATGTCCCCGTCGATGTCTTGCTTTAATCGTTCAATGAGCTGTTCGATCGGCTCATCGGTGAACGTGACGTGCTCAGCTTCCCGGTCCGGGCTCCGCGTCAAAATATAGTTCGGAATCTTGTCGTACGGGTAACCGTCCGGCTCAAGCACGAGCACTTCCTCATACGTCTTCCGTCCCATGATGACTGCCCCGACCGTTTGGAAGAAGTCGGCGTAGCCGTTGTCCCCTTCCCCAACGACTTCGAACAACCAGTCGAGCTGGTCGTTCGTGCGCGCAATCTTTCCATCCAAACTTGTCGCGATATATAAGACGACGTTTGCCATGATGAATTCCTCCTTGATTCGTGATACATTCAGCTTACTTGATAAACACGACAAAACATGACGGGAATGGATAAGATGAAAAAACGACATCTGTACTTAATTCGATTGTTGAACCGGGGACGACGCTTCACGGCGGACGAACTCGCTCTTGAGACGGGTGCCTCGGTCCGGACGATTCAGCGCGATATGCTGACACTCGAAGAACTCGGCTATCCGATTTGGAGCGTCCCCGGCGCGGGTGGCGGTTATGAGATGTTGCCGAATCGGCTCTTGCCACCGCTCCAGCTCCGGGAACAGGAAGCGGTCGCTTTGTATCTCACACTCAAATGGATGGAACAGATTCCGGACGTGCCGTTCGGGGATATGCGGGACACGCTGTCGGACTGGTATGTCAACGAATTGCCACATGACCTCGAGACGAAAATCGCTCGGCTCGAAAAGAACATCCTCTGGCTCGGGAATCAGACCGTCCCACCGGCGCCGTTCACGAAAGACGTGTTTCAGGCGGTCGAGCAACGGCGCAACATCGAGATGACGTATGCGACGACGAAAGGATCACGCACGTTCACCGTCGCACCGGTCGGGATGGCGCTCCTCGACTTGAAATGGTACGTGTACGGTCTCTCGGAGTACGGCCTGCGTCAATATCGAATCGACCGGATTGAAGCGATACACCTTCTCGAAGAGACATTCGAAGCGGACGATTTGGCGACGCTCCTCGAGGCGAGTGACGAACGAACCGGCGTGACCGTTCGGCTCAATCTTACCTCGCTCGGCCGCCGTCTGCTTGAAGACGTATTACCCGATATCACCGAAAAAAATGAGTGGGACGTGCCGGAGGCCGAGCTCCCGTTCTTGTCGCGGCAATTGCTCGCGGCCGGGGCGGAAGTCGAGGTCGTCGAGCCGACTGAACTGCGGGAGATGATGCGAGAGCAGGCGGAGCGGTTATGGAACCGGTATCGATAATCAAATCGATGCTTTGGCCTCATGTAAGAATTGTCTTTATATGGTAATATGAGTCCATATTGCTACATGTAAAGGAGCGTTCGCATAACCAAGCTATCGTTTTCAAAATTATTTGTCTCAATCAGTGTCATCTCATTGTTCGCTATCATGGTGTACCTTAACGTCTCGACGCTCGAACTGAACGAGACGATCGGTTCAGGGCTGTTCTACTTGAAAGGCTATTATGAGGAAGGCAAAATGATCGTCACCGAGCAAGGGATTGGCATCATCACGCTGCCACTCGCTATCGGTCTCGTCGCTTCGACACTCATCAAAGGCGCTCAATTTTATCGTGCCTCGTCGGTTACGAACTAACCTTCTCATCTCGGACAAAGAGCCCAACCGTAAATCGGTTGAGCTCTTTTTTCAATTCGCTTGGTCCATCTCTTTATGCAGTTTGAGCAACTCATTCTTGTACAAATCCGAGCGTCCTCCAAAGATGGCCTGGATGTTATTTTTCACTTTCACGACCCCGGCTGCCCCGAGTGCCTTCAACTCGTCCTCATCGATTTGGGACACATCTTTCAATTCGACACGGAGACGTGTGAAACAGGCATCGATATCGATGATGTTGTCACGGCCACCGAGCGCCTCTTGAATGGCAAGTGCCGTCGTTTGGATTGATGTCTTTCCTGATTTCTTTTCATTGTAGTCTTTGCGGGTAAACAGTTTCGTCTCTTGTCCCCCTCGGCCCGGCGTCGCCAAGTTCCATTTTTTAATCGCGAACGTGAAGATGCCGTAATAGACGAAGAAGAATCCGGCCCCAACGACGAGGTTCATCCACCAGCGCGGCGTCCCTGGCAACACATTCACCAAGACATAGTCAATCAATCCCGAGCCACCGGCCCAGCCGATATGGGCGTCAAGAGCGTACATGAGCGCAAACGACACCCCTGTCAACACACTATGCACGACGTAAAGAAGTGGTGCAATGAATAAGAACGTGAACTCGATCGGTTCGGTGATCCCGGTCAAGAACGCCGTCCCTGCCGCTGCGAGCAAGAGGCCACGCACGACGGGACGCTTGTCCGGGTCGGCCTGACGGTACATGGCGAACGCCGCTCCAAGAAGACCGAACATGACGATCGGGAACTTGCCGGCCATAAAGCGTCCGGCCGTCACGTCGACACCTTCTGCGATTTGAGCGAGGAAAATATATTGGTCCCCGCTCAAAATCGAACCGCTAACCGTCGCCGTGCCGCTAAGTGACGTCCATAAGAACGGTGCGTACCAGATGTGATGTAATCCGGTCGGAATCAATAACCGTTCGAGCATTCCGTATAACCCGACGTAAGCCGGATTCGTCGCATCACTCGCGATGACATTCGCCATCGCTGTGAGGCCGGTCTGAATCGGCGGCCAAATGAGCATCATAAAGAAACCGAGCAAGATGGAGAAGAATACCATGACGATACCGACCGAACGATCTCCGGCGAAAAAGCCGAGCATCTCTGGCGGGTTGAACGTGTGGAATTTTTTATACACCCAGACCGCAAGCAAGCCGACCGCGATCCCACCGAGCACACCCGTCTCAAGTGACGGGATACCGAGCAACATGCCGTACTCCCCGCTCTCAGCCGCCATTTCCGGTGTGATCCCAAGGGCAATCGAAATCGTCGTGTTCATGATGACGTAGCCGACGAGTGCGGCAAGTGCCGCAATTCCCGACCCGCCGGACAGACCAACCGCGACGCCAATCGCAAAGATGATTGGCAAGTTGGCGAAGATACTCAACCCGATTTGAAGCATCCCGGCACTGATCGCTTCGACCGTCCCGTTCTGTAAAAACGTCCAACTTTCTGCAAGCGGACCTGTTAGCGCCGCGCCGAGACCAAGTAAAATACCGGCCGCCGGCAAGAGCGCGACTGCTACCATGAGCGCCTTCCCGAATTTTTGAAATACCCCGAACCATTGACTTATTTGATTCACTCCTCATGTGTAAGCGTTATCAATTCACAAAACGAACAAAGGGGAATAACTCCCCTTCGTCTTTAGCGTGCGACCGTCTCCCGTTGTTTGAGGGCCGGCCAATAGTTTTCGTTCTCGTTAATCAAATCGTCAAGGATTTGACGGGCGACCGGCGCATCGACGACGGTCCGGTTGAGCGTGAGTGCCTGGAGTGCCTTTTCATAGCTGTTCTCGAAATAGGCGTCGACAACGAGCTGTTCGTAGGCGAGCTGTCCTTCGATCATCCCTTTGTAGAAGCGAGGAATGTGTCCGACAGCGAACGGCTTCGGTCCACGGTTCGTGAGCATCGCCGGCACTTCGACCATCGCATCATCCGGCAAGTTAGCGATGATGCCGTCGTTCTTCACCATGACGATGAAGATGTCGCCATTGTTGTAGGCGAGTGACGCTGCGACACGAATCATGTAGCAACCGTGGATATCGACTTCAAGATGCACGTTCTCAAGTGAGTCGTCAGCGATGATTTGATCACACATCGAGAAGACCCGTTGCTGGCGGCCGTTGATGACTTGACGGGCCCGCGTGTTCTCCACGTCTTCCTTCTCCGCCATGTCGGACGGATACAAATAATACTGAAGATACGTGTTTGGCAAATATTCCGGGAAATCGGTGAGCATCTTCTCGACTTGCTTGAACGTCTTGATCCAAGATGGGTCGTTTGCGATCTCTGAGTCTTCTGGGATGAACCCGTCCTCTAAGATGGCGCGCTTGATGTCTTCCGTCAACTCATTGCCTTCTTTGTCATAGATGCCTGTGAACCAACCGAAGTGGTTGAGGCCGAAGTATTCCGGCACGAGATCCCAAATCTCTTTGCCGAGAATCTTCGCGTAGCTCACCATGATTGCGGCCGGCATATCACAGATATTCAAAATCTTTTTGTCATTCGGGTAGGCACGCTTCAACGCCTCGGCGACGATTGCGGCCGGGTTCGTATAATTTAAGATCCAGCCGCCCGGTGAGCCTTGGCGGATGTCTGCGACGAGATCAATCATGTCCCCGATCGACCGCATCCCGTACGACATCCCGCCCGGTCCACACGTCTCTTGTCCAACCACGCCGTGACGGAGCGGAATCTGTTCATCTTTCTCGCGCATTTCCAGGCCGCCCGTTCGAATTTGAACGAAGAAGAAGTCCTTGTCGCGGAAGGCGTATTCTTTGTCCGTCGTATACTCGAACAGCTCGAGCTCTGGGTAATGCTCACGAAAGATGATTTCAGTCGCTTTGGCGACACGCTCCTGGCGCTCACCATCCGTATCGTAAAACGTGATTGAACGTAGTGGGAAGTGAGCTTTCTCTTCAATCAAGCTCATAATCATACCGATTGTGTACGTGCTGCCGCCACCGACGACGACGAGGCGTTGTCCTTGTTTCATGTGTGCGTTCCCCTTTCGAATACATATCTTATTGATTACAATACAAATTTAATACATATTATTTTAAACGTCAACAATATTTTTGAAAACGTTTTACTTTGTGTATACTAGAAGTATGAATTCAGGTCGAAATCGGAGGGTCAGTCATGAAAGCAAAATCACCGCTCTACCAACAAGTCGCCCACAAAATGCGCACGTTTATCGAGTCCGGCACGTGGGCGCCCGGTGAGGCGATCCCGACCGAGGCTCAACTCGTCGAAGAGTTCAGCGTCAGTCGAGTGACTGTCCGGCAGGCGGTCAAATTGCTCCAAGAGGAAGGTCTCTTATGGAAACGACAGGGTAGCGGCACATACGTCCAGTCCGAAAAGATTGAACACAACATGTACGAATTAAAAAGCTTCACGGAAGACATGAAACGAGAAGGGAAAGAAGTGACGAACAAAGTACTCACCTTCACGTTGCAGCCACCGAGTGAGAAAGTGCGAGAGGCACTCGAACTCGAAGATGGCGAGCTCGTCTTCTACGTGAGGCGCCAACGATTCGCAGACGGCGAACCGCTCATCGTCGAGGACACATACTTGCCGCTAAAGCTGTTCCCCGACTTGACGTACGAAGTGATGTCGCAATCGAAGTACGCCTATATCGAAGACGTCAAACAGTTCAAGATTGCGGACAGCGTCCAAGAGTTCATCCCGGTGCTCCCGACAAAAGAGATTGCCGAGATGCTCGGAGTGAGTGAACGAACGCCCGTACTCAAAGTCGAACTCTATTCGTTTCTTATGGATGGCAGTCGGTTTGAGTTCACAGAAACGTATTTCAAGAGTGAAGAATACCGCTTCATCATCCGCGCCGGACGAAGACATTAAAAAGGACCTGTGAATCACAGCGATTCACAGGTCCTTCGTCAGTTAATGACGATCGACAACTTATAATTGACGTACTTGCTGAGCCCGTCCAAAAAGGCGTTCAACTCTTGGTTCGACGGGAATCGGCACTCTAAGACGTAGCAGCCGTCCCCGCTCACCTTGTAGTTATTGCGGACGTACGGCCGGTGCTCCTCGAGGAATAGGAGATACGGGTCGTGAAACGTGCTCGACGTAAAGATAGTGATCATCGCGTGGACCGGTAACCCGAGCTTGTCCTCGTTCACGCGAATCGTATACCCTTCGATGATGCCGAGGTCTTCGAGCTTCTTGACGCGCGTCGCCGTCGCCTGCCCGGTCAAGTGCACGTGTGCCCCGAGTTCTTTCATCGTTATCCGGCTGTTCGCCTGTAGCGCCTCGATGATGAGGCGGTCAGTTGGATCGAGCATGGGTGACTCCTTTCACGATTCAAGCCAATCCGTCCAAACACTTGATTCGTGTTATGTATGAAACGACGGCTGCTTGTTAAACTGTACATACATTATAGCTAAAAGGAGAGATTTTTCTATGCACGTGCAACTGATCCGTAATGCCACACTCCGCGTTGAATACGCCGGAAAGACGTTCCTCATCGACCCGTTCCTCGGGGAGAAGGGCGCCTATCCCCCGTTCCCGAACTCGGAACGGCAAGACGCTAATCCATTGGCCGACCTGCCAATCGCGATTGACGACATTCTGACAGGCATCGATGCCGTCATCTTGACCCATCTGCATCTCGACCACTACGACGAGGTCGCGAAACAAGTTCTGCCGAAAGCGATCCCGCTGTTCGTTCAAAACGAGGATGATTTGACTGTCATCGAAGGCGACGGCTTCACGAACGTGACCGTGTTGAGCGACACGACAGCATTCGAAGGAATCAACCTCACGAAGACAGCTGGGGAGCACGGTCGCGGTCCGATTTTAGAAATGGCCGGTCTCGTGTGCGGTGTCGTCTTCACCCACCCTACGGAACAGACGCTCTATGTCGCCGGGGACACGGTCTGGTATGACGAAGTCGCCAAGACGATTCAAGCGCATCAACCAGCAGTCATCGTCGTCAACGCCGGGGACAACCAATTCGTCGAAGGCGGGTCGCTCGTCATGAACGAAGAGGACGTCCGCCATGTTCACGAGGCTGCCCCGTCGGCGACGATTATCGCGGTCCATATGGAAGCGGTCAACCATTGGAAACTATCGCGTCCTGACTTACGTGCCTATGCGGCATCACACGGCTTCGCCGATCGCCTCATCGTTCCTGAAGACGGCGAGACGATTTCACGCTAACGAAACGACGGCCCTGACCTTTCACGTCAGGGCCGTTTTTAGCTTCATTTTTGCCTTCTTGTTATGGTATTCTAAGCTTCATACCGATACCACGTCACCCGTTTTTTGCCTAGAGGGAGTTTTGTTTGGATGATGAAACGTGTCATTTTGCTCATGTCGATTTTTTTGTTGATCAACTCCCTGTCACAGGCAGCGATTCCGAAACCGAAAGCTTATAACGACCGCAGCCTCATCTATTTGACGCTCGATGACGGGCCGAATCGGAAGACGGGAGCGCTGCTTGACGTCTTGAAGAAACATCGGGTCAAAGCGACATTTTTCATCCTTGGGAAAAATATCAAGGGAAATGAGCACCTCATCCGACGCATCGTCGCCGAAGGCCATCTCATCGCCTTGCACGGGATGACCCACGTGCGCGAGGAGTTTTATGCGTCACCAATAACGGCCGTGCGTCAAATGAAAGACGTGCAACGTCTCATTTATGAAGTGACAGGCATTCATACGAATATGGCTCGTACGATTTACGGTAGTGACGCAGGCATGACGCCTGCGCACTGGCAAGCGATGGACGAGGCCGGTTTTGAGATTTGGGACTGGAACGTAGGCAGTCTCGATCATATTTATAAGAAAGACAACGACCCGATCGAGCAGCGTGTGTTCAATCGGCTCGAGGCGAATTACGAGATGAATATTGCTTCCATCATCCTGGCGCACGATCACTCGATGACACCGAAAGCGCTCGATACGATTATCCGCTATGCGAAAGAACGCAATTATGAGTTCCGGACGTTAGAAGGGGTACATCCCCCGTACAACTTTTTCAATCCGTGGGAACCGAATGAATGAATGACAAATGCTGAGTCCACGTGGGCTCAGCTTTTTGTTTGCTCGAAACTTTATATTCTTGACGCCGTATACAATAGGAACAACCAGCAAAGGTGGAACCCACATGCAACTCGACGTCCGAACGTTTCCAAAATCATTTCGCGATGGTCAATTCGATTCAATCTATAGCCAGACGACCGACTCATTCAAACAACAGACCTCGCTCGACGCGTTCTACCGGCTCGCCATCTCATTCAATGAAGGCGTTCGCCGCTATCGGGTGGTAAATGACATGAAATTGAACGGAAGCCGTCGTCTCGTCTGGATAGATGACCGGAAGGAACGCGTGCTTAGTGTCACGTTCAATCAGGACGACCTCATCGAGGAACTACTCATGACGCCACATCAACCCGATTCGAGGGGCGACCGTCGCTTCACGAAACATACATACCACCTTCCGTTCACGGATGACTGGCTCGTCGTATCAGGCGGTACACATCCTGGTGAAAATCGGCATTATCCGGAACGCGCGCAACGATACGCCTACGATTTCATTAAAGTGAACAACAACTGGTCATACAACAAGACAAAGTCCGGGAACCACTCGTTTTATGCGTTCGGGGAACGCGTCATCACACCGTTGGATGGGACGGTTGTGGTGGTTGTCGATGATGTACCGGACGTTCCAGATTCGAGTCGCCCTTTCGGCAATCACGTCATCTTGGAGCACGCCGGCGGGGAGTATAGTCTCCTCGCTCACCTCGAGGATGGCTCAATCGCCGTCAACGTCGGGGACCATGTCAAGACACGCCAATTGATTGGTCGTTGTGGCAACTCGGGTAATTCGTCTGAACCGCACCTTCACTTCCAAGTGATGGACAGTCCCGACCTGGCATCCGCCACCTCACTTCGGATTCGTCTAAAAGGAAGAAAGAATCCGGTTCGTGGTCAAATCGTCAGACCGAAACAATCCAACTCGTTGGATCGCACGGACTTAGCCGCTGACTTTTTATTCGAACTCGCGCTCGCCGTTCCCAGACTCTTGTTTAATTTTTGGAAGTGATCGCTGACGACAAAAAATGCTCCCACATCCAGCGATGCGGGAGCATGTTGAATGACTAGACGTGATGACTAAAAAGCTAACGCCCTGCACGTTATTCATTTCGATTGGGATCATCTCCTGATATACCTCAACGTTTCGGGAGAAACCCAGTATTTGTCGTCCACACGTGTAGTGTCGTGAACTTGAATCGGGTAAAGACTAACGTCAATCATGCCGGCACCGTCTAACACCACCGCTCTACATCAGGAAGGTGTGTATGTTGATGAGAAAACGTTTGATTTTGTTCGTATTGGCCATTCTGCTGATCAGCCCCTTATCGCACACCGAGGCAGCGACACCGAGAGCGTACAACGACCGCAGCCTCATCTATTTGACGTTCGACGACGGGCCGCACCGTCAAACCGGCGCATTGCTCGATGTGCTGAAGAAACATAAGGTCAAAGCCACGTTTTTCATTCTTGGCAACAACATCAAAGGCAATGAGAAAATGCTCAGACGAATCGTCGCAGAAGGTCACCTCATCGCGCTTCACGGGATGACGCACGACCGGCATAAATTTTACCGGACACCGACGACGGCCGTGCGCGAGATGCAGGACGTCCAAAGGCGCGTCTTCCAAGTGACAGGTGTCAAATCAAACATCGTCCGCACACCCTACGGCAGCGACCCGTACATGACGCTGGCGCATCGGCGTGCGATGACGAAAGCAGGATTTCAAATGTGGGACTGGAATATCGACAGTCTCGACTATCGGTATAAGACGGACAACCGCCGCGTCCAAAACCAAGTGTTTGCTCGGCTCGATGCGAACTACAAAGCGAGAATCGCCTCAATCATCTTGACCCACGACCACTCCATCACTCCGACCGCGCTCGACTACATCATCCGCAACGCGAAAGCGAAAAAACGTGGCTATGCGTTCAGAACGCTACAAGGCCTTAAAAATCCGCACAACTTCTTCAATAAATGGAAACCACATCGGTAAACAAAAATGCTGAGCCCGCGGGCTCAGCATTTTGTATCACATCTCGAGTTCTGTGAACGCGAGCGGGACGAGCTCTTCAAGCGTCACTTCTTTCACGTCGGCGTTGCCGTTCGTGAGCAACACTTTGAAGTCCGGGTCGCCGAACTCGACGAGCACTTGGCGGCAGATACTGCATGGCGGCAAGAAGTCGACCGTGTCGCCTGACACCGCGACGGCTTCGAAGTCACCTTTTTTATAACCTTGCGCGACCGCTGTGAAGATGGCCGTACGCTCGGCACAGTTCGTCGCACCGAACGAGACGTTCTCGACGTTGACACCGTCGATGACCGTACCGTCCTTCATGAGAAGCGCTGCTCCGACGCGGAAGTTCGAATACGGCGAGTAGGCGTTCTCTTTCACTTGGCGGGCACGCTCGACTAATTGTTGTTGGTTCATGGGATCATTGTCCTCTCTGACTCGAAATGAACTGATGCCAGTTCCCGGCCTCTCTTTTTTGGGCAGGATTTTTAGCATACACCTCATGCGATAGAGAAGTCAATGAAATTTTGAAAGCGGTCACAATCTTTTATCATTTTTGAAACGTCAGCTCGACCGTCCCGCTCCCAAGCAGCGGTTCAAGCGTCGCAAAATCCTCGACCCGACCGATGCGCGTATATGCATAGCTTGTCTCGACGTCTTTATAAAACAAGACGAGACAGTCATCTCCATACAGCATGACATCCCCGGCCCGAATCGAACCGACACGTTCCGGGTTCGTCGGGAACGGTTCGTCGAAATAGAAATACTTCTCGTTCTGATGCAAGTCCTGCATCGACAACGTGAGTGGCAGACGGGCTTGGAGCGCTTCGGCTGTCAGGTTGGTTTCGAAACGTATTGAGACGTTTAGTTCTTCCACTTGTGACGTCACTCCTTCCTGATTCTCCGGCTTCCTCACCGTGTCGTCCCCACACCCAGCGAGAAACACCATGGAAGCGACCAATCCGAGGCGGATGACGTTCATGACGTCTGAACGATACGGGCCGGTGTCCCGGCGACCGTCACGTTGTCCGGGACGTCTTTTGTCACCGTCGCGTCAGCTGCGACGATGGCGTTCTCGCCGATGGTGACACCCGGCAAAATCGTCGCCCCGGCCCCAATCCAGGCGTTACGTTTCACACGAATCGGCTTCGTGATCAAGCCGCGCCGTTCGGTCGGGTCGGTCGGATGATTGACCGTCAGCAACTTGGCGAACGGGCCGATCAAGACGTGGTCCTCGATGTCGATGCCGCCGAGATCGGTGAACATGACGCCACGGTTGATGAAGATGTCTGTCCCGAGCGTGATGTGTTTCCCGAAATCGGTATAGAACGGCGGTAGCACCGTGACCGAGTCCGCGACGTCTTGCCCGAGCAACTCCGAGAGCGTCCGCTGGAACTCGTCTTTCGGCAAGTACTGATAATTCAGGCGCATGAGCGTCGGCTCGATGGCTCGTTGAATGTGATGAATCTCTTCAAAGACGGCTTCGCCCGCAGCGATCGTTCGACCGGACACGCGTTCTCTCAATCCGCTACCCATCATCACACCTGTTGTTTCGTCGGACGGATGATGAGGTTGCTGACAGAGACCCGGTCCGGTGTGTCGATGGCGTAGACGACCGCTTCAGCCACGTCCTCGCTCGTCAATCCCCACTCGGTTTGCGCCTCATGGAGCGCCTGGGCGGCTTGTTTGTCACTGATCGTGTTGTACAGTTCGGTCTGGACGGCTCCCGGTGAGATGATCGTCGATTTGACGTTGTTCTCCCGCTGTTCTTGGCGCAAGCCTTCCATGATGGCGCGGACCGCGAACTTCGTCCCGCAGTAGACGGCCGACTCCGGATAGACAACGTGGCCGGCCACCGAATCCGTCGCGATGATATGACCCGACTGTTGACGTTCCATGATTGGAAGCACGGCGGCAATCCCGTTCAACACCCCGGTCACGTTCACATCGAGCATGGCCTGCCACTCGTCACGGCGCCCGTCGACAAGTGGCGCGGTCGGCATGATGCCAGCGTTGTTGAACAAGACATCGACATGCCCGAACGTGTCGAGTGCCGTCTTCACCACCGCCTCGACAGCTGCGTAGTCCGTGACATCGGCTTGCTGGATGACGATGTCAGCCTCGGGATGCTTCGCTTGGATGGCTTCCAACCGGTCGAGACGACGGGCGGCGAGCACGAGTTTCGCGCCCCGTTCGGCCAATAGATGGGCCGTCGCTTCGCCGATCCCGCTCGACGCCCCCATGATGATGACAACTTTGTTGATGGTCATAATCCATTCCTCCTTTGAATGACTCCAGTATAGGAACGGACAAGCGTCATGTCTAATGCTACTATTTGATTAAGAACCATAACGAAAACGCATGGAGGAATGACATGGAGCTACAACAACTACGCTACTTCCTCGCCGTCGCGAGCGAAAAGAACATCACGCGCGCGGCCGAACATTTACGGCTGTCGCAACCGGCGCTGTCCCGGCAAATCCATCAGCTCGAGGACAGTCTCGGTGGACCGTTGTTCGAGCGGAGCCAAGGCGGCGTCACGCTGACGGAACGAGGCTACTATTTGGCCGAACACGCCAAAGAGATGATCCGTCTGGCCGATAAGATCTCGATCAACTTGAACACGGCGACACCCGTCAGCGGAGAACTGTATATCGGCGGTGGCGAGACGGAGACGCTCACCTCGGTCATTGAGACATTCCGACAGATGAAACAGCTTCATCCCGACGTCAAATTACGCCTGTATAGCGGCAACGGAGACGACGTGATCGACAAGCTGGACCGAGGCATCCTCGATTTCGGGGTCGTCATCGAGCCAATCAACCTGGCCACGTACGCCTCGCGCGAGCTCCCTCATGTCGACCGTTGGGGCATCTTGACGCGTCGTGACAGCCTAGTCGGACAAAAGAGTGCCATCGAGACCGAGGATCTCCTCGACTTGCCGCTCATCTTGTCGGAGCAATCGCTCGTCGACCGACATTTGTCGGCCCGGCTCGGCGTCGATTTGACTGAAGCCGACGTCGTCGCGACGTATAACCTGCTCTATAACGCCTCGCTCCTCGTCCGGGAAGGCGTCGGCCACGCGCTCTGCCTCGACGGGATCATCAACACGCAAGGGACCGAGTTGGTGTTCGTCCCGCTCCATCCCCCCCTCACGTCTTCCGTCCATTTGATTTGGAAGAGCGGGAGTCGCCTGTCGAACGTCGCCTCAACATTTTTAGAGCTGTTCGATGAACGGGAAACGGCCACCTAAACACGGCGGCCGGAATCGAGGCGCAATATGTGCGCCAACTGCTCGTTCATCTCGTCCGGGGTGGCCGCAAAGTCGTGTTCGGCCCAATGGATGATCATCCCGACGATGGCGTTCGCTTGATACGAACAGAACAACTCATGGTCAATCTCATCTTGCTTGTGCGCCGCCGTATCGCGAAGGAGCAACTTCCGCACTTCGTCGAACAACATGTAATAGTACGCGAGCGGTACGTTTTTCGAGAAGACGATGCGATAGAAATCGACGTACGTCTGGACGTGATGAAAGATACGGATCGTCGACGGCTCGAGTTCACGCGGGTTGAGCAACTTCACATGTCGATATGGCTCCTCATACGACTTGGCGAGGTCGGCCGTAATCTCTTGGAAGTACTCCTCGAACACGTCCTCGACCCGGGCATAATGCAAATAAAACGTGCCCCGATTGACATTTGCCACACGACAAAGTGCTGAAATCGTCACTTGTTCGAGCGAATGATTCTTCAATAATTCGACGAGCGCCTCATGGAGCGCTCGCTTTGTTTTGACGACACGCAAGTCCGGCTTCATAGTTTGCACATTCCTCTCAACAGTTATGGCTGGAAGTGTTGATTATTCAACAGAACGTCTCTTTTTTGATGATTGTAAGCGCTTTCCAACATTCATTATAATAGTTATTGAACACATGTTCAATTAAAGGAGGAGACAGTCATGCGGTTATCGGGGAAAGTGGCGATTGTCACAGGAGCAGCATCAGGAATGGGAAAAGCGATCGCAGAGTTGTACGCGCAGGAAGGGGCGAAAGTCGTCGTCTCGGACATGAATCTTGACGGGGCGAAGCACGTCGCCGAGAATATCTCAGGCGAGGCCATCGCCATCCAGACGGACGTCACGTCTGAAGAGGCGTTGCAACAGTTGTTCGACGAGACGGTGAAGACGTTCGGTCAAGTCGACATCCTCGTCAACAACGCCGGCATCATGGACGGGATGGAACCGGTCGGTGAAATCTCGAACG
Source organism: Exiguobacterium chiriqhucha RW-2 (assembly GCF_000416965.1). Taxonomy (GTDB): domain Bacteria; phylum Bacillota; class Bacilli; order Exiguobacteriales; family Exiguobacteriaceae; genus Exiguobacterium; species Exiguobacterium chiriqhucha. The sequence continues at coordinate 350,029 of NZ_ATCL01000014.1, read as the reverse complement.
AACGTTGGGAGAAAATCTTTGCCGTCAACACGGTGTCGGTCATGAAATCGATGCGGATTGCCGTCGACTTGTTCACGAAGCAAGGTCACGGCGTCATCGTCAACAATATCTCGGCCGGCGGCTTGTACGGCGCTCGGGCCGGCGCGGCCTATACGGCGTCAAAACACGCCGTCGTCGGATTGACGAAGAACACGGCGTTCATGTATGCCGACCAAAACATCCGTTGTAACGGAATCGCACCGGGCGCGGTCGCGACGAACATCGGCTCGACGATGACAAACATGAGCCAGGCCGGGTTCGGTCGCCAACAGCTCGGGATGGCCATCAACCCACGCATCGGACAACCGGAAGAGATTGCTCAGCTCGCCCTCTTCCTCGGCTCGGACGAATCGAGTTTCATCAACGGTCAAGTCGTCGCCATCGACGGCGGTTGGACCGCCTATTAAACCAAAAAATGAGCCATATCCGACGCGGGATGTGGCTCATTTCTCGTTATAGCTCCCCTCTCCGGTTCATCCGGATTAAGAGATAAATCAAATACGGCGCTCCGACCATGCCGGTGATGACACCGACCGGGTAGCGGGCCGTGAAGGCGAACTGACCGATGAGATCGGCCGCGAGTACCAAGATGACCCCGACGAGTGCCGCCGGAATGATCGTCGAACGCCCGTCCCCGACGAGCCGCTTCGCAATCGGTCCTGCCAGGAACGCGACGAAGGCGATCGGTCCGGTCGTCGCCGTCGCGAGCGCCAGCATGAGCACCGAGGCGACAATGAGCAGGACGCGCGTCTGGTTCGTCTTGACACCGAGCGACGTCGCCGTCATCTCCCCGAGCTCTAAAATCTGGAGCTGTCGACTGAGCCGGAGGATGACCGGCAGACAGAGCGCGACCGCGATCATGAGCGGCGGGAGCGTCTCCATCTTCACCCCGTTCAAGCTACCGCTCAACCAGCGCATCGCCGTCCCGACATCGTTTTGGCGGCTGATGAGCAGCAGATAGTTGATGACCGCCGTCAGCATCGCTTGAATCCCGATGCCGACTAAGACGAGCCGGCCGATTGAGAAGGCGGCGCCTTTCGACAAGAAGTAGATGGCGAGTACGGTCAACAGCCCGCCGATGATTGAGATGATCGAGACGAACGTATCGCTCGCCTGTAAGACGACGATGCCGAACACGGCCGCCGCACTTGACCCGGTCGTGATGCCGATGACGTTCGGGTTGGCGAGCGGGTTACGGAGCATTGTCTGGAACACCGTCCCGGCGATTCCGAACGCGAGTCCGGCGAAGATGCCGGCGAGCATGCGCGGCAGACGGATTGTGCCGACGGCGAACGAGGCGCCCGGTACTTGTTCCCCGAACAAGACACGGATGACGTCCGCGACTGGATAAATCGTGTTGCCGAGCATGAGCATCGTCGCGCTCAACGTAAGGGCCAGCGCGAACAAGACGAGCGTCACGAAGACGGTCCGTTGCCGACGCTTGCGACTGTTATGGATGATGGGTTGAATCGATTGGTTCGTCATACGCCACGCACCTTCACTTTCATCGTCAACGCGATCAAAATCGGGGCCCCGACGAACGCCGTGACGATCCCGACTTCGAGTTCCCCGGGACTACCGAGCAACCGTCCTGCCACGTCAGCGAACGTCAATAAAATTGCGCCGGTGAGTGCCGACATTGGGATGATATACCGTTCATCCGCTCCGATGACCAAACGGACGAGGTGCGGCGCCAAGAGACCGATAAAGCCGATTGGTCCAGCCAGTGCCGTCGCCGCCCCGCACAAGATCACACCGGCGAACGAGGCAATCAATTTCAACGTGCCGATGCGGACACCAAGACCTGTGGCGAGCTCTTCCCCGAGCGCCAAGATATTGAGGGACGGTGCCGCCAAGATGGCGATGACGATACCGCCGATAAAGAACGGCAGGAACGTCATAATCGAATCCATCGTCCCGGCCCCGACGCTACCGACTTGCCAGAACCGGAACTGGTCCATGACGTTCGAGCGCGGAATCATGATGGCCATGACGAGTGACGACAAGGCCGCACTCGTCGCCGCGCCGGCCAAGACAAGTTTGAGTGGCGTCGAACCGCCCCGCCCGAGCGACCCGATTCCGAACACGAACGCCGCCGTCAAGAGCGCCCCTGCGAGCGCGAACCAGATATAGTCGCTCGCGGTCGAGATGTTGAAGAAGGCAATCCCGACGACGACGAACAGCGCCGCTCCCGTGTTGACTCCGAGAATGCTCGGGTCGGCGATCGGGTTGCGCGTCACCGACTGCATCAATGCGCCCGAGACACCGAGTGCCGCCCCACACATGAAACTGAAAACCGTCCGAACGACCCGCTGCCGGACGATGTCCGCTTCATACGACTGAACAGCCGGACGGAATAAACCGTCAAGCAGTTCATCCCATCCGACTGTCCGTGAGCCGAAAGCAAGCGAAGCGAGCATACAGACGACGAGCAGGACGAGCGACCCTACGAGGAGGAGCCCGAACCGTTTCGGCGTGTGTAACTTCTTCGGCATATTCATTTGATTACTCGACTTTCGCGAGTGCTTCTGACACGAGTTTCACGTAGTCGTCAATCGTATATTCGATCGAGAGTGGTGATGGTGTCCCAGCAGCCGCGAGCGGCGTGTTATCTTCGATCATGACGACCGAACCGCGTTTGATGGCCGGCACTTTGCTGTAGAGCGGGTCAGCTTGAAGTGCTTTCAACGTCTCTTCGTTCCCGTAGGCGACGAAGATGTCGACGTCGTTCAAGATGTCAGCGTTCTCTGAGCTGAGCTCGAGGTAGAAGCTGTTCTCATCTTTGATTTGGCTTGTGATGTTCTCAGGGTACTCCATGCCGAGTTCTTCGATGAAGGCACCGCGTGGGTCACCCGTCGTGTAGATGTAGAACTTCGAGAGATCGTCTGGGCTGAGCGCGACGAATGCCGCTTTTTTCCCTTTCATCTCCGGTACTTCAGCTGCCTTGTCAGCGATGAGTTTCTCTGTGTCTTCAATCAACTGTTTGCCTTCTTCTTCCATGCCCATGGCCATTGAGTCGTAACGAACCGTGTCCTGCCATGATGACACCCAAGGCGTCTCTTGGTATGCGACGACCGGTGCGATTTCTGTCAACGTGTCGTAATCTTCTTGCGTGATGCCTGAGTAGGCAGCAAGAATGACGTCCGGCTGTGAGTCGGCGATTGCTTCGAAGTCGAGACCGTCCGTATCTTGGTAGATGTTCGGGTTTTCTTCACCGAGGTCTTTCAACTTGTCAGCCGTCCACGGCAACATGCCGCTGCCGTCTTGGACACCGTAGTTCGCAGCCGAGAAACCGACTGGTACGACGTCGAGCGCGAGCGCCACGTCTTGGTTTGACCAACCGACCGTTGCGACACGTTCCGGCTTCTTGTCGATGACCGTCTCGCCTAACGCGTGTTTGATTGTGATTGGATAGCCTTCTGCCGTTTCAGCAGATTCATCTGTCGTGGCTGCATCTTCATTGTTCGAGCCGCATCCTGCGAGCACGAGCACGAAAGCAGACATGATGATGAACATATGTAGCATTTTCTTGTAGCTGTTCATGTCCTAGTCCCCTTTTTCTGTATGACAACGTTTTACGCCGACATTGATAATCATTATCATTTATGAGTATAGGATGAATGTCTTGACGTTGTCAATGTGAACTTCCATCTATTTTGGACAAGAAACCGCTTTTCCTTAAACGCTATGCGTGTCCAATAACGTATTGACATGGGTTTGCGTCGGTAAAACGTCAATCGCACCTTTCACTGATGCGACGAGCGCGCCAGTCGCATTGGCAAACCGTAAGACCTCTTCGCCATGACGACCTATGAATGGTTCGAGCGTAGAAACGGTCGCCTCATTCACAAGCAACTGATATAAAAATCCCCCCATAAACGCGTCGCCGGCACCGGTCGTGTCAGCGACCTTGATTGGAAACGTAGGTACCTCCCAGGTGTGATCTTTTGTATAAATCGTGGCTCCTCGCGCTCCTTTCGTGTAGAGCACGATACGCACATTGCCTTTAAACAAGGAAGCAATCGCTCGTTTTTGTTCGGGGATACCCGTGATGAATTCAAGCTCTTCTTCCGACACTTTGAGGATATGGGCGAAAGGCAGAAACTCTTGAATCGTCTGTTTGTAGACGTCTAAGTCATTCCAAAGTGAGGTGCGTACATTCGGGTCAAAACTGATGATGCCACCGGCTTGTGTCATCCATTCGATTGCACGGCGATGCGCATATTTCATCGGACTCTCGACCAAGTCGACCGACCCAAAATGAAAAATATCCTGTTGATTGAACCATTCTCTCTTCACTTCATCCTCATTCAGTAATAAATCAGCCGACGGATTTCGATAGAACGAAAAATCTCGATCGCCGTCCTCTTTTACCGAGACGAACGCTAGCGCTGTATTCGCTTCACTCGTCCGGAAGATGTGTTCGACGCCAACCCCTTTCGCTTTCAGTGTGGAAACCAAATAGTCCCCGAACGCGTCATTTCCTAGCTTTGTGATCAATGAAGATTGTCCTCCTAATGAAGCCACGACGGCAGCCACATTTGCCGGGGCCCCTCCTGCGACCCGTTCAAACGTCGTTACTTGGTCCAATGATTGTCCTTTCGTATGCGCAATCAAATCAATCAGCGCCTCACCCATACAATGAAGTTGTCTCATGTTCATTTCCATCCTTTCTCATCTTCATAAAAAGGGCCAAGCCCCACCTCGAAAGATGGATACTTGGCTCTGCATGTTTATTGTTCGTTCCACACATCGCTCAAACTCCAAACACGGCACGATTTGATGTCGACACGTCCCCCCTCGGCATAGAACGATAGACCGAGACTTGTCGGATCCGGATAAATCCGGCTCGTCATCACCGTCGTCCCACCGTTGGCGAATACTTCTACTGATGAGCGGTCCAAGAAGAGACGCAAACTGAGCACATCATCTTCCCCTTCGACCTCGACCGTTCTCACCCCATCGACGCCCACACCTGACTTCGTCCGATCGAGTGATAGTTGTTGCGTCTTCGTCGAGAACCGAATGACCGTCTCTTGCTTCCCGTCCTCACTGCGACGCAACTTGATGCCGAATGCCTCCGCCGTCACATCACGTAAGGAAAACTCAACTTCTACTTCGAGCAGCTCCTCTGTGACGTTGGTGACGATCTCTGTATCCTCGATGGTCGATAGGTCCAAGTCAAATCGTTTCGAACGAAGGGCCGTCAGCTCTTCGACCGGCTCCATCTTGATGCGGCCGTCCTCCATTCGCGTCAGCACACGAGGTAACGTCAATGCCCCGGCCCAGCCATGTTCTTTCGTCGGCATCTCCGATTCCCACATGTCCATCCACCCGATGGCGATGCGCCGGCCTTTGTCATCGAGCAACGTCTGCACGGCATAAAAATCATGTCCATAATCGAGCTCTTTAAATGCACCCCGGTCGAATGTGTTCGTCTCATAGTCGAACGACCCCGTCATGTATCCGGTCTGGAATAGGTTTTGATAACGGTCACCTTCTGGTTTCATCCCTTGCGGTGAGAACAAGAGCACGTGCTCGCCGTCGAGTTCAAAGAAGTCCGGACATTCCCACATGTATCCTTCCGTCCCATCACTCTCTCCGAGCACACCGAGATACTGCCATTCCTTCAAATCTGCCGACTTGTAGAGGATCGCCTTCCCGATGTCACCTTTTCGGGTACCGAGGACCATGTACCATTCGTCTTCGTGCTTCCATACTTTTGGATCACGGAAATGACCAGAACCGTCTTCCGGGTGCGTCGGGATAACCGGATTTTCAGGATGCTTCTCAAAGTGGATGCCGTCGGTGCTCGTGGCGATACATTGAGATTGGTCGAGAATGTCTTTCTCCTTGTCGATGAAGAGATTGCCCGTATAAATCAATGTGAGGACACCATTGTCATCGACCGCGCTCCCAGAGAAGCAACCGTCCCGCTCGTATTCCTCTGTCGGGGCGATCGCAATCGGGAGGTGCTCCCAATGAACGAGGTCTTTACTCTTCACGTGTCCCCAATGCATCGGTCCCCAATTCTCGTCGTACGGATGGTGTTGATAGAAAACGTGATACTCACCTTTGTAGTGAATCAGTCCGTTCGGGTCATTGATCCAATTGGCCGGCGCCATGATGTGATAGCCGAGCCGATACGTCGTGTCTAGTTTCGCTTTCGCTTCGGCCACCGCTTTGTCTGCCTCTGTCTGTGTTGTGTGCGTTAACATATGATCGCTCCTTTAAGTTAAATGACTTGTCCCATATCTTTTGATGTTGGTTTTTGAAGATCGGCCTTCTTCTCGTTCAATAACGTGAACATCGAGATGACCGTGAACGCGAGAACGATGGCTCCCATCGCTAAATATGTTTGTCTAAATCCGATACTGTCATAGAAGTATCCGGCAGCCGGTGACATGATCGACTCCCCGACCTGTTTGGCGAACTGGAAACCGACGAGATACAGCACCGACGATAGACGCGTATCGAAATTGGCTGCCAAGTATTTGAAGATTGCGACGAGCATAATCGGCAACTCCAAGGCGTGAATCAATTTCATCGAAGAAATCCCAATCGGCCCTTCGACGAGTCCCGATCCGACAATCCGGAACGCCATCAAGTAACCGGCAAGAATCAAGCTATTTTTTGCGCCGATTTTATTGACGACAAACGGTGCGGCAAACATCATCCCAGCTTCTAAGAATACCTGGAGTGAGTTCAAGTAGCCGAACACCTGATTCCCTTGTGCCTCTGTCGGGAAGAGCGACGAGTAATAGACCGGGAACTGTTGGTCATACACACCATATACACAAGCGACACCAATCACATACAGCATCAAATACCAAAAATCTTTCAATGTGAACAAATGACCGACGTCTTTCAATGTGACCGAGGCCGCCCGTTCCATCTCGACATCCGTGACTTCTACCTTGATGGATAAGATGATCGCGACCAAGACGATGGCCGAGACCGACGCCACCCAGAAGTTGATGTTTGGGTTGATGTTGAACAATTGCCCTGCGAAGAACGTCGCTGCAGCCCATCCGAGAGAACCCCACATTCTCGTCTTCCCGTACTCAAAATCATATTTCCGTCCTACTTTTTCAATATACGACTCGATTGCACCAATCCCGGCAAGGAAGGCCGTCCCGAGATAGAGCCCCCCGACAGCGGCACCGATGATGACGTTGTACTGAAGGAGTGGTCCGTATACATAGATATAGAACGGACCGACAAACACGAGCAGCATGCTGATGAAGAACAAAATGTTTTTCTTTAGACCAATCTTATCGGAGATGAATCCATAGAGCGGTTGCATCAACAGCGCAAAGATAGCGTTTACAGAAAAGACCAAGCCAGTCTGGGCGCCAGTCAGTTGCATCTCTTGACCGAGCCAAATCGAGAACAATGAATAACTCGACGACCAAGTGAAAAAGAAGAAGAAGAAATAGGCACTGAGTTTCCAATACAAGATTTTTGACGTTTTCATGATGGTGTCTCCCTCAAAAATAGAATGAACTACAAATTGAAAGCACTTTCAAAATCATAATATGTCAACCGCTTTCATATGTCAACCGGTTGACATATTGTTGTCACTTTTTTCTTGAATTGAAAAAACCCGCTCCTCGTAAAGAGCGGGTCGATCTTTAAGCGTCGGCGCCTTGAATCATACGGACAGGAAGTTGAATTTCTCTACCTTCGTCTGTAAATTCCCCGTCGATTTCTTTCAGCAGAAGATCGATGGCCGTCTTCGCAATCTCTTCGATCGGTTGTTGTACGGTCACGAGTTCGGGCAAGAGCGAACGGACTGCCTCGGTCCCATCATAGCCGACCACTTCAATTTTTCTAGACGAGTGTTTAGAAGCTTTCATCACGCGCATGAAGGAGGCCGCGAACAAATCGTTCGTCGCGAACACCCCATCGAGCTCCGGTTGTTCGTCAATCAACTTTTGCATGACGGCTTCTTGGCTCGTGCGATCAAAGACTTCTTCGACCTCGTACACGATCGGTTCTTGACCGTGTGCTTTCATCACGTCGAGATAGGCTTGCCGTCTGAGGCGGGCCGGGGTCTCGAGTGACCCTTCCCCATCGATTAAAGCGATGCGACGACAGCCTTTTGTCCATAAATAATCGGTCGCCAGTTTGCCACCTTGATAATTATCCGAACTAACGACCGGAATCGTATCAGATAAGTAACGGTCAATTGCCACGACCGCCAAATTTTGTTTATGGTAATCGAGAATCCCACGGTTATGTGTCCCGACGATAATGCCATCGACTTGGTTCCGGAGCAACATCTCCAAATAACGCTCTTCTTTATCGACTTGGTTCAAACTGTTGCATAGGAGTACTTTATACCCGTTCGTTGCACAATAGTTCTCAATATGGAACGTGAGCTCCCCGAAGAACGGGTTGGCCGTTGTCGGTAAAATCAAGCCGATCAAGTACGAGCGCTTATTGAACAGCGACCGCGCCACGTCGTTCGGAAAATAGTTGAGTTCTTGCATCGCCGCCTCAACTTTTGTTTTAGTCTTTTCACTGATATAGCCACGATTGTTCAACACACGTGACACGGTTGTCGGAGAAACCCCAGCCAACTTGGCTACGTCCTCAATCTTTGGTTTCATCGAATCGTTTCTCCCTTCCTAGCTCTCGCTTTCAATTATACAAAACTGTGCGCGTTGATGCAGGATTGGAGTGAATTCAGTGAAGAAAATCAGAGAGGGGATGGTGCATCTGATCAACTGTAGTTCGTGACGTCCGCTCCCGTTACATAAAAACAGACGCCCACAACGTGTGAGCGTCTGTTACTGATTAGAGCGGCTTCCCGAATTCCGGGCGCCCTTCTTCATTCCACGTGAACACTTGTGCGCGCGCATGACGGTTCGGGTCGTAGAGGGGATCTCCTTCAATTTCTGTATACGTCCGAGCATGATAGATGAGGACATCTTCTCCCTTCTCGTTCACAGTAAAGCTATTGTGACCGGGCCCGAATTGATTCACGTCAGCATTCGTCTGGAACACCGGCCGGAACGATTTCGACCACGATGCCGGGTTCAACAAATCAGCGTCGTCCGAAGCACACAACATACCCATGCAGTAGTTCTCATCGGTCGCACTCGCCGAATACGTGATGAAGATGTGGCCGTTCCGCTTCAACACGGCCGCCCCCTCATTGACGAGGAAACCTCGAGTCTCCCAATCATACTCAGGCTTCGTCAACATGACTTGTGGCAATTTAATCGTCCATGGGTTTTCGAGCTCGGCGATGTATACATTTGAGTTTCCGTCGATAGACGGGTCTTTTTGGGCCCACACCAAATAGTGAGTCCCTTTATGCTCAAACACGGTCGCGTCAAGGGCGAACGAATCCCATTCGGTCTGGACTTGCCCTTTTTCGACCCACTCCCCTTCGAGCGGATTCGTTGATTCGTTCTCTAACACGAACATGCGGTGGTCGAACAGACCGTTGACGATGTCCCGCGATTTCGCGGCCGCAAAATAGAGATACCACTTGCCATGAATGTGGTGCAGTTCAGGCGCCCAAATTAAGTCGCTCATCGGACCCGTCTCGTGTTTCACCCATGCGGTCACCGGCTCGGCCGTCCGAAGTGCTTGAAGCGACTTGGCGCGGCGTAACTCGATCAAATCATACTCAGGCACCGACGCCGTGAAGTAGTAGTAGCCATCCGTATGCAAATATACCCACGGGTCGGCCCGCTGTTCTACTATCAAATGTCGATCTTCTACTTGCTTCATCGTACAGCCTCCTCGTCACGAATCGGTCGGCCGAACACTGGGCCAGTTTCATCCCACATGAACGGTTGGACACGCGTATGTCGGTTCGGGTCCCAGAGCGGGTCCCCGACGATTTCTTTATAGTTACGGGCATGATAGACGAGGATGTCCGTCCCGTCATCTAGCGTCGTAAAACTGTTGTGACCCGGTCCGAATTGACTGGCCGCTTCATCGGTTCCGAAGACCGGGTCCGGATGTTTCGTCCAACTCGCCGCGTCCAATAAATTACTCGTCCCCTCAGCGCGCAGGAGGCCCATACAGTAGTGATGGTCCGTCGCACTCGCAGAGAACGTGATATAGATGTGACCGTTCCGCTTCAACACGGCCGGCCCTTCGTTCACGAGGAAACCGACCTTCTCCCAGTCATACTCCGGCGTCGCAATCATCGTCTGTGGCCCCGTGAGTGTCCACGGGTTCGCCATCTCCGAGATGTAGAGGTTCGAGTTGCCATCGATGGACGGGTCTTTTTGGGCCCATACATAATAGAGGCGCCCCTCGTGCTCGAACGTCGTCGCATCAAGCGCGAACGATTCGCACCAAGTCCGGACCTGTCCTTTTTCAATCCATTCCCCTTCGAGCGGATTCGCCGAGCTATTCTCGAACACATACATCCGATGATCGAAGACGTGATCTTCTCGCGCGGCCGCAAAATAGAGGTACCATTTTCCTTGGATGTGATGTAATTCCGGGGCCCAAATGTTCGCACTCATGATACCCGTCTCACGTTTAGTCCAGACGACTCGTTCGTCGGCCTCGGTCAAGGCGGCGAGCGTCTTAGCTCGACGGAGCGGGATGCCCGTGAAGTCTGGCAACGAGGCCGTGAAGTAATAATAGCCATCTGTATGGCGCATGATCCATGGGTCCGCTCGTTGTTCCACTAGCGGATTTGTGATCGTCTCTCTCATAAAGAACGCTCCCCTACCTCAGATTCTGTTCGGTTCAAACTCATATGTTTTAACAGTGTGTGTCGTTCTCTCAAACGGTACGCCTCTCGCTTGCTACTCGCTAATAAGAGCGAGGAGACCCCGATCTCATCCGGCCGCAGCGGTGCCTGTAACGCGTGGAAGATGTGTTCGAGCTCTTGGCTTGTCGGCATCTGCTCGGCCCATGCCCGTAGCGCGTCCGGCGTGTCGGGCCGTTCGAGCATCATTGTTTTATAGGAATCGATGAGTTCCATCGTGGCGATGGCGACTTTCGTTCCATGGAGGACCGCCGGACGATGGTTGGCGATGAAATCCATCTCCCAATAGTGGGACAAGTGATGCTCACCACCGGAAGCTGGATGCGAATGACCGAAAATCAACATGGCGACTCCGGACAACAACAGCGACTCCATCAGTTGATCCAACCCGTCCGCGTCTCGTTTATAGATGGCAGGCAAGGCGTTCACACACGATTGTAACGCCTGCTCCGTCAACGATGCGGCGACCGGACAAAACGGTTCACCGCCGTCAAATGCTCCGAACCGCCAATCCAACAAGGACGTGTATTTCCCGAGCATATCGCCGACCCCGGCTGCGACCAACGCGTCGGGTGCCTTTCGAATCACCTGACTCGGGACGAACACGGCAATCGGGGACACGAGCTGGTACGTGATTTTTTTACCTCTCACAATGAGGGGGGCTCCTTTCGACGTGAAGCCATCCACTGACGGCGCGGTCGGCACCGAGATGAACGGTACTTTCGTTTTGGCCGCACAGAACCGGGTGACGTCATGAATCGTGCCGGCACCTAGCGCAATGAGCGCGTCGACGGTTTCATCTTGTTGAAGCAATACTTGTACGACCGAGCGTTCCTCCGCCAAGACGTCGCCTTGCTCATCCGCTTGGAGCGAGACGAGCGACACATCGACTCCGATGTCCGTCAAGGCTTCTCGTAGCGGGAGAAACCCGACGTGCTCGGTATTCATGTCGGCGACGACGAGGAGGTGGTTCCACTCTTTTTCGTGGACGAACGCAGCCAATTCGACCCAGACGTGTTCGGACGCGACCATCCGTTCAATCGTGATCGCGTGATGGGGATTCCCGCAATCACAAGCTTGTACGTGTTCGTTAATCTGTTCGAGGTTCATCGGCTGACTCCTGTCTCAACGCGGTACGTCGTTTGCCAACGGTACGTGTTCCCTGCCTTCAAGCGAATCGACGGGAACGTCTCGTGGTGAACGGCATCAGGGAGGTGTTGCGGCTCCAGACAGACGCCGTAGTAACGTCTCGACGTCCCTTCACGCAATGAAGTCGTCTCGTTCATCTGATTGCCCGAATAGAGGACGATGGCGGGGGCCGTCGTCGAGATCGTCAACTCTCGCTGTGACGCTCGCTCATAGAGTCTCGCTTCCCGTCGCCCCGCGAAGACGAACGGATGGTCATAGCCGTTGACCAATTCGTTTTGTGGATGGGTTGACTCGAGACCGTCCGCCAAGACACGACCAGACCGGAAATCAAACGCTGTCTGATCGACTTCAAGCAAGCGACCCGTCGGAATCAAATCATCCCGCAGCTCAGCGAACGTGTCGGCGGACAACGTAAGCTCATGGTTCAAGATATCCCGCTCACCTCCGCTCAAGTTGAAATACGTGTGGTTCGTCAAATCACACACCGTATCTTGATCAGAGGTCGCCTCGTATGTGATGGTGACGCCGTGGTCGACCAGTTCGAACGTGGCGCGGACATCGAGTGCCCCGGGATATCCGTTCTCTCCGTCCGGGCTGACGTAATGAAGCGTCACACGGTCGGACGTTCTCTGTTCGACCGTCCAGACGCGACGGTGCAACCCTTCTCCGCCGTGAAGGTGATGGACACCTTCATTTGCGGGCACGTGATACGTCACACCATCCAGGTCGAACGTACTCTGGTCGATCCGTCCGGCGACCCGTCCGATCGTCGCACCCAAATAATACGTGTCCTGCATGTACGCCTCGACTGTGTCGTACGACAAGACGATATTTTTCCAGCCATCGTCCTGAATCGAAAATTCTTGCAACGTCGCTCCGTAAGTCAATATGTTCAATCGATACACATCGTTCTCGAGCGTGATCGTCGACTCGTCAATCGCTGTTTCTAGTTGCCGCTTCATGACATCCACTCCTTTTTACCAAACGTTCACTGGGCAGTGCTTCGTCGCGAGTCGTGCCCGATACGAGACGTAACACCCACATTTCAAGCAAGTATCTTGTTGCTGGAACGGGCAAGCCGCGCAATGGGTGAGGCGCGCCTCGTATTCCGTATCCGACACCTGCTCCATGACTTCCGCATCGATGGTCAACAGCCAGTCTTGGTCTGTCGCTTGCGGTGTACAGGTCCGACATCGCCGCGTCTCCGCCACTGTCATCTCAGCGGACCGCGATGGTGATGACGCTCATCGCCGGCACATCGAGGACGAGCTTGCCGTCTTCCGTGACTGTCACATCATGGTCCTGTGGTGAGACGAGGTCAGGCTGTTCGAACGTGTTATGGGCGTTCAAATGGTCTGCCGTCAAAATCCGGGCCGACACGCCAGAGATGGCGCCGATTCCCCGCAAATCGATTTCGACCGTATCGCCTTGCTCGTGGTCGAGTTGGCAGAGGCTGATGTGGAGCACACCTTCCGCATTTCGCGAAGCAGTGGCGTTCACGGCCGGAATGGCTTCATCTTTGGCCACGTAATCGCGTGTGTGTGCGGCGAGTTCGACGCGTTCGGCATCTTGGTGGACGCTGTACATCTCGAACACATGGTATGTCGGCGTGAGGATGAATCGGTCTCCTTCCGTCAAAATCATAGCCTGCAACACGTTGACCATTTGAGCGATGTTCGCCATATGAACGCGGTCGTTATGGTTATGGAAGATGTTGAAGTGGACCGCAGCTACGAGTGCATCCCGAATCGAGTTTTGTTGATACAAGAAACCTGGGTTCGTCCCCGGCTCCACATCGAACCAAGTGCCCCACTCGTCGACGATCAAGCCGACACGTTTTTCTGGGTCATACTGGTCCATGATCTGGCCGTGTTTCGTGATCAACTCGTCCATATGGAGGGCGCGCTTCAACGTGATGAACCATTCGTCCTCCGTGAAATCGAGAGCCGATCCTTTGCCCAACCAGAAGTCACCTGGGATCGTGTAGTAATGGAGGCTGAGCCCGTCCATCATCGTCCCTGCTTCCCGCATCAGGACCTCTGTCCATTTATAGTCGTCGATGTTCGCCCCACCGGCGATTTTATAGAGTTTATTGCCATCATAGTTGCGGACGTACGTCTGGTAGCGGCGATACAGGTCCGCGTAATATTCCGGGCGCATGTTGCCGCCACAGCCCCAGTTCTCATTCCCGACGCCGAAGTACGTGAGTTCCCACGGCTCGGTCCGGCCGTTCTTTTGTCGCCAGTTCGACATCGGTGACTCGCCACCGAACGTCATGTACTCTACCCATTCCGACATCTCTTGCACCGTCCCGCTTCCAACGTTCCCACAGATGTACGGTTCACACTCGAGCAGTTCACAGAGGCGCATGAATTCATGGGTGCCGAAGTGGTTGTTTTCGACGACCCCGCCCCAATGCGTGTTGACCATCCGTTTTCGGTTCTCGTTCGGACCGACCCCGTCCTTCCAGTGGTACTCGTCGGCAAAGCAGCCGCCCGGCCAACGGAGGACCGGAATGTTCAATTTTTTCAAGGCGGCGAGCACGTCGTTGCGAATGCCATCCGTGTTTGGAATCGGCGACTCAGGACCGACCCAGAGCCCTTCATAAATACAACGACCTAAATGCTCGGCGAAGTGACCATAAATGTGCTTGCTGATCGTCCCCTTGGTTAAGTCGGCATTGACGATGAGCTGTGTCGTCCCTGTCGTCACGTGCGTCGGTTTGATGAGTTGGTTGTTCATTGTATCTCCTCCATGAAGAAGGGCCAACGAAGTGGCCCTTTAGATTATGGTCGATAGTAAAGTTCGTTCCAACGTAGTTCGTTGTTGAATTGGACCGTCTCCGTCTTGGCGTCGATGACCGCGATTTCAACGTCGAGCAGTTCCGCGAAGTCCCGCAGTTGGTCGGTCGTCACTTCATACGAATAACAGGTGTGGTGCGCCCCACCGGCTTGAATCCAGTTTTCGACCGCTTGCGCCATCGAAGGTTCTGTTTTCCAAAGAACGCGTGCGACCGGCAAGTTCGGCATCGCCTCTTCCGGCTGAATGCCTTCGACCGTGTTGACGAGAAGACGGAAGCGATGGCCGAGATCGATGATACTCGCGTTCAACGCCTTGCCGCTCTGTCCTTCAAAGACGATCCGGGCCGGTGCTTCCCGGTCGCCGATACCAAGCGGATGGACTTCGATTCTTGGTTGATCGACCGCAATCGTCGGACAAATCTCTAACATGTGGGCGCCAAGCACCATCTCGTTGCCCGGCTCGAAGTGGTACGTGTAATCTTCCATGAACGAGGTCCGCTCGTTGTTCGCCATGATTTTCATGAGACGGACCAACGCCGCGGTCTTCCAGTCACCTTCTCCGGCAAAGCCATAGCCTTGCTCCATCAAGCGTTGGACGGCGAGACCCGGCAACTGCTTCATGCCATGCAAGTCTTCGAACGTCGTCGTGAAGGCGGTATAGCCGCCTGCCTCGAGGAAGGCTTTCATACCGAGTTCGATGCGACCCTGGTAACGGACCGAGTCGAGGAACTCCTCTTCTGCCATCCCTTTGTTCGTCAGCTCGTAACGAGACGCGTATTCGTCCATCAGCGCTTCGAGGTCCGTGTCGGTCACAGCGTCCATATATGCGACGAGATCACCGACACCATATCCGTCCACCGTCCAACCGAGGCGAATCTGCGCTTCGACTTTATCGCCTTCCGTCACGGCGACGTTACGCATGTTGTCACCGAAACGAGCCACTTTTAACACTTTGCTTTCGGCCAACGCATGAGCGACTTTCATCCAACTCGCCATCTTGCCGCGTGTCGTCTCGTCTTCCCAGTGCCCGACGAGCACTTTGCGTTTGACGTTCATCCGGCTCGTGATAAAGCCGTGTTCCCGGTCGCCGTGCGCCGATTGGTTCAAGTTCATGAAGTCCATATCGATCGCATCCCAAGGGATGTCACGGTTGAACTGTGTCCCGAAATGGAGCAACGGTTTTTGCAGGACGCGCATGCCACTGATCCACATCTTCGATGGCGAGAACGTGTGCATCCAGGTGATCACGCCCGCGCATGAGTCGTCCGCATTCGCTTGAAGCATCATTTGACGAATCTCTTCTGCGTTTTTGACGACGCCTTTGAAGACGATCCGGTCGCTGAAGACGTCGGCCGCATCGAGTCCGGCCACCATCTCTTTTGAATGATCCTCCACTTGCCGAAGCACGTCTTCACCGTAAAGCATTTGGCTTCCTGTCACGAACCAAAATTCATATGTTTTTGCTGTCAACATCCAAAGTCCCCCTAATGTGAGGGCGAAGTTCCGGTCATTTTTGGCCGTAGTATGCGTTCGCCCCATGTTTTCGCAAATAGTGTTTATCTAAGATGCTCTGTTTAATCGGTGTCAGGCCAGGGTTCAAGTTCAAGGCGTGAAGTCCCATCTTCGCGACTTCCTCGAGGACGACCGCATTGTGGACCGCCTCATTCGCGTCTTTGCCCCAGCAGAACGGTGCGTGGTTGGCCACGAGCACGCCGGGTACGGCGACCGCTTCGAGCATTAACTCGTCGAGCGTCTCTAAAATGACGTGTCCGGTCTCGAGTTCATACGCCGTTGCGATCTCTTCGTCTGTCAATTCCCGAGTGCACGGAATCTCGCCATAAAAGTAATCGGCGTGTGTCGTTCCGAACGCCGGAATCGCCCGCTTCGCCTGTGCCCAGCTCGTCGCCCATGGCGAATGGGTATGCACGACCCCGCCAATCTCTGGGAGAGACCGGTAGAGCGCGAGATGGGTCGGTGTGTCTGATGAGGGACGAAGCTCGCCTTCGACGACGTTACCCTCCAAATCGACGACGACCATGTCTTCCACGGTCAATCGTTCGTAAGGGACACCGCTCGGCTTGATGACGACCAATCCTGAGTTACGGTCGATGCCGCTGACGTTGCCCCACGTGAATGTGACCAAGCCGTGTTGCGGGAGGGCCAAGTTCGCTTCGAGCACGGCTTCCTTCAAATGACGGCTTACCATACCGGCTCCTCCTTCACGCGTGACGCGTCGGCTTTGATTTTTTTCAAGCGTTTCATCACATCGTTTTCACCGCGACCGAAGTAGTCGTATAGTTTCGTGTATTCGGCGAACAAAGCATCATACGTCGCGACGTTTTCCGTGATCGGCTTGTACGTCTCTTCTTTGACACGGCCCATCTTCGCTGCCGCTTCCGTGATTGTGGCGTAACCGCCTCGCTCCGCACCAGCCGCCACCGCTCCGAACATGGCCGACCCGAGGGCAGGCGTTTGCGAGGAGGCGGAGATTTTGATTTCCATGTTCAACACGTCCGCATAGATTTGCATCATGAGGGCGTTCTTCTCGGCGATCCCGCCGGCTGCATATACTTCATGCACAGGGACACCGCTGTTCCGGAACGCTTCTACAATCGTCCGTGTCCCATACGCTGTCGCTTCAATCAATGCCCGGTAAATGTCTTCTGGTTTCGTGAGCAATGTCGCTCCGAGGAGGACACCCGTCAAATTCGTATCGACGAGCGTTGATCGGTTCCCGTTCCACCAGTCGAGGGCGACGAGACCGCTCTCCCCGACACGTTGCCGGGCTGCTTTCTCCGTCAACAACTGATGGATGCCGATACCTTTCAAGGCGGCCTCTTCGACGTAATGTCCTGGGACACACGTCTCGGTGAACCATTCAAAATGGTCCCCGACACACGATTGGCCAGCTTCATAGCCCATCAATCCTGGGATGACGCCGTCTTCGACGACACCGCACATGCCTGGGACGACCTGTTCGTCTTCACCGAGCAAGATATGGCACGTCGATGTGCCCATGACCATCAGCATCTTGCCAGGTTCGGCGATTCCGACAGCCGGTACCGCCACGTGGGCGTCGACGTTCGCGACCGCGACGGCCGTGCCTGGAAGGAGTCCGATTCGCGCGGCGAACGCCTCCGTCAGTTCACCCGCCTTGGACCCGATTGGCGCGATGTCGCGAGAGAGTTTCTCTTCGACGACGTTCTCTAGCCGCGGGTCGAGCGCTTTAAAGAATTCGTTCGACGGGTAACCGTCTTGTTTATGCCAAATGGCTTTATATCCAGCTGTGCAACTGTTCCGAACGACGCGACCTGTCATCTGGGAGACGACCCAATCCGTCGCTTCTAGAATCTGGTCCGCTTCTTCATAAATGGCCGGCGCTTCGTTCAGGATTTGCCACACTTTCGGGATCATCCACTCCGATGAGATTTTCCCGCCGTATCGTTTCAAGAAAGCTTCGCCCCGTTCGGCCGCGATGCGGTTCAACTCGTCCGCCTCGTCTTGCGCGGCGTGATGCTTCCAAAGCTTCACGTAGCTGTGCGGGTTTTGCTGATGTTCCTCGCGGAAACAAAGTGGGTTCAAGTGTTCGTCAATCGGTAAAATCGTGCAGGCTGTGAAATCGATACCGAGTCCTACGACTTGGTCAGCCGTGATCCCCGCCTCTTTGACGACGGCCGGGATGGTGAGTTCTAACACTTCTAAATAGTCTTGTGGATGTTGGAGCGCCCAATCATGCTCGAGACGGGTCACCCCGTCCGGTAAATATTCATCCATGACGCCATGTGTGTACGGTTTGACCGCGGTCGCCACTTCTCGACCTGTCGCTACGTCGACGAGGACCGCACGTCCTGATTGCGTCCCGTAGTCGACGCCGATTGTATAGTTGGCCATATTCATCACCCTACCTCCAAAAGAATGCGCTTACATATAGGATGAAAAAAAATAAAGTGTGTGGGCACTCCTGTCTTTTTCATCCGTACAACTATTCAAATACCGTGCCTGATTCGTACAGAAAACAAAAAGATACAATCAAGTTGTACGTATAACTTACACCTTGATTGTATCAACTATTTTAAATTAATCAACTGTTTTCAGTATTTTATTCGAACATTTTTGCGTTAGTTCTGAAAAAACTGTGACACGCATCTTTAAAGAGAATGCGATAAGTTGTACGGATATTTATAGTTGTTTGCCAATAAAGACTCGCCCTTGGTCAGACAGTCCCGCGAACACGAGCGTCTCTCGCCAATTCTCCCAGTCCCAACCCGGTAACACATGCCAAGTGATTCCTTCAGGACCGTAGAGTTTGATGGTCGTATCCGTCAGCTTCTCATAACGCCCTCGTTCGCCGTCCTCTGTCACGAACGTCCCGTCAGCTAGAAGTTCAATCTTATTCGAAGGCAGGACGCCATGTTTCGTCCGGTCCATGTAGATCCACTCCCACTCCCCGACGAGCTCTTCCATCTCGATGGGCCGTTCCTCTTCCCCGGCATATCGTTGCGGAGACACGAGCGGCCAGCCCGATTCCGTCCAGATGATTTTCCGGATATGCAGTTCATGCCAGTGCGGGTCTTGCTCACCTCTGACGTGATGGACGAGATAATCCTTGTCGCCGTCCTGCAAGACGGAGTTATGACCAGGACCAACCCAACCTTCCCCAGCCCCGAACCGATAGCCCCCTAGAATCTTCATGCCGACTTGTTGCGGGTCGATCTCGAGGTCGGTCATGACGTTCCCATCAAAATCGACGTACGGTCCGGTGATCGAAGTCGAGCGGGCCACACGGATGTGATAGTCCTTGAACAAGGAGTCGTACGAGACGAACAAGTAATAATGGCGATCCGCCTCCCGGTAGACGATATACGGTCCCTCGATTGCCCCTTCAACGCTTTGGTGACGTTTCGCAATCAACGTCTCCTCACTCCCCGGGCGTTTCTTCCCCGTTTCCGGATCGACCGGGAACACATACAGCCCACCGAAGAAGCTGCCGTAGACGAGCCACGGTTCTCCTTGCGCATCGAACGTGATATTCGGATCGATCGCATTCGGCCCCGATGTCCCAGCCTCGCTCTTCACGACGAGCCCGCGATCCTGCCAAGGCCCGTCTATCGTTTCCGCACTGGCGACACCGATATACGACTGCGTCTGTCCAAATTGTGAAGCCGCGTAGTACATGACATAGCGACCACCCATGAACACGACTTCCGGCGCCCAAAGCCCTGGCGCCCCCGTCCATTCCACAGCCTCGTGCGGAAGTTCTTCAAGCGCCAAGCCGACGTATTCCCAATGGATCAAGTCAAGTGAGCGACGCACTTGAATCCCGCCGTTGATGTGATGTCCGTGGGCGGCGTCCGTCGAGAACACGTAATACCAGTCCCCGACTTTGATTGACGCCGGATCGTGGGCGTTGTGTGTGCCCCACATCGTTTCGTCCGTCAATCGTTCTAACACATAACGTTCTTCTCGTTTCGGACCGTTCAGCTTTTGCATGTTTCCGTTTCTCCTTTTATCGTTTTTTGCCCCATACGGCGGTGCCGTCCTCGCTCAGACCTGTGAAGATGATCGTCGGTTTCCAATTCTCCCAGTCCCACGCCGCTCCGACTTGCGTCTCATACGTCTCTTGCCCGACTTCGACCTCGAGGACCGAGCCGTTCAATCGCCAAGACCCGTCCCCGTTTTCGAGCTTCCCGTCTCGTTTCAACGTCAACGTGCTCGAGGCTTGCTGCCCATCGTCGAATCGCGGGAACGTGATGACGTCCCAGTCCCCGACCAGATGGGCGTCGTCGACCTCGACGTCTCCTTCGCCTGCATAGCGCTCGGGCGAGACGACCGGCCAACCGTCTTTCGTCCAATACACTTTTCGGACGTGCAACTGGGACCAATAGATGTCTTCACTCGGTCGCGCCTGATGCAACACGAACGTGTCAGTCCCGTCTTGTAAGAATGCCGAGTGCCCGGTCCCGACGTATCCGTCATCTCCTTCGAAACGATACGGACCCACGATTTTCACGCCCGTATCAAATGACTCATCCGATTCGTCCCGTAAGTCTCGACCACGCGAGTCGACGTACGGTCCCGCGATTGACTTCGAGCGACCGATTCGGACGTTGTACGTATCTTCTAACCAACCATACGACACCATCAAGTAGTAATAGCCTGTCTCATCGTTGTATAAGATTTCCGGTCCTTCGATGCCCATCGACATGTCTTTCCGTTTGGCGAGCAGCGTTCCTTCTGACGATTCGTCCACTCGCTTCCCGGTGCCTGGGTCAATCTCCGTCAAAAGGATTCCCCCAAAGTACGACCCATACGTCATCCACCATTTGCCTGACGCATCTTGCGTCACATGAGGGTCAATCGCGTTGGCGACACCCCCGTCCCCGTCTTTCGACGTCACGACGGCACCCTCGTCTTCCCAAGGCCCTTCGATCGTTGACGCGGTCGCTAGCCCGATGTACGACGTGCGGCTCCCGACCCCTGATACGGAATAGTACAGGTGGAACCGATCTCCAATTTTTGTGATTGCCGGGGCCCAGAACGTATTCCCACCGGCCCAAGCGAACGCCTCTTCAGACACTTGATCGAACACACGGCCGACGAACTCCCAGTGAATGAGATCGGTCGATTTACGAATTTGAATGCCGGGCGTCGGAGGACTACCCACCATGTAATCCGTCGAGAAAACGTAGTACGTGTCACCATCTTTAAAGATTGCCCCGTCATGCGTGAAGTTCGTCGTCCACTCGCTCTCTTTGTTGAGCACGTCTGGCGTCACATCTTCCACTTTTTGATCAAACGGCGCTTTCGGGAGTGGCAACTCATCGATTGATGCACTCGTCGTCTGCCAGAAGAAAACACCTCCGACCGCGACGATGAGCAACGCCATCCAGACCATCATTTTTTTCATGTCAATCTCCTTTCTCCATCAAAAAGGCACCCGCCTAAAAAAGACGGGTGCCTTTGTCCTGTCACACCTCAGCCCTTCACACCAGAAATTGCAATCGACTCGATGATCTGTTTTTGGAAGATCATGAAGACGATTAACATCGGGAGTAACGCCACGACGGACGCGGCCATGATTAACGGATAATCACTTTGAATTGCATACGATGCGTTAAAGTTCGCGATGACAAGTTGAAGCGTCTGTTTCTCCGGCGAGTTCAAATACAGAATCGGTCCGAGATAGTCGTTCCAGATTGCCATGAACCAAAGAATCAATTGCGCGGCCACGGCCGGTTTGATCAATGGGAAGATAATCTTGTAGAAGATTTGGAAGTACGAGCAGCCATCAATCTTGGCCGCCTCGATAATCGAGTTCGGGATGCTGTTCAAAAATTGGCGCAAGAAGAAAATCATGAAAATGTTCCCGAACAGTCCCGGTACGATCAACGGTAACAGCGTATCTACCCAGCCGATGCTCGAGAACATCATGAACTGGGGAATCATGAGCACCGGGTATGGGATCATGACGGAAGCGAACAAGAGCAGGAAGATTTTATTCTTGCCTCTGAAGTTCAACTTCGCGAAGGCGAACGCCGCCAAGCTCGACGTGAACGTCCCGACGATCGTGACGGATAACGCGACGATCAAACTGTTCGATATCCCGGACAACAGCGGACCCATGCTCCAAATTTCCGTGTACTTGCTAAACGAAATATCGGTCGGAATCCATACCGGCGGGAGTGCGAACACATCCTCTTTTGACTTTAGCGACGTCGATACCATCCAGAGCAGCGGCGCGATCATGACGACCGCTCCGATGGACAGGAAGATAAAGATGAAGAAATCCGTGATCCGGTCCTTCTTCTTCACCGACATCGTTTCCACGTTCTCTTTTTTCCGTGAGAGAGCTAATTGCATGGTCATTCTCCTTTCCTATACGCGAATCGCTCAATCAAGATCGAACGATGATTTTTCATTCATCCGGAATTGGAGCAAAGTGACGATGAAAATGAAGAGCCCGAGGACGAGCGCCATCGCCGAAGCGTAACCGAGTTGGAAGTTCCCGAACGATTTTTGCCAAATGTAGAAGACCGCAGAGGCAGACGAGTACTCCGGACCCCCGGTTGGTGTCATGACGTTGATTTCTGTGAAGATTTGCGCCCCACCGATGATGTTCGTCACGATGATGAAGAACGTGACCGGTTTGACCATCGGGAGCGTGATGTGCCAAAAGCTTTGCCACGCGTTGGCTCCATCGAGTTTTGCTGCTTCATAAAATGATTTCGGGACACTTTGGAGCGCCGCCAAATAAAGGAGCATCGTGTAGCCAAGCCCTTTCCAAATCGCCATGAGAATGAGCGCCGGTTTGACGGTATCGGTATTTTGAAGCCAGTTCGGCCCGTCGATGCCGATCAACGCCAAGAATTGGTTGACCAATCCATAGTCCCCGTTGTACGCCCATTGCCACAAAATCGAGACGGCGGCAATCGACGAGATGACGGGAATGTAGTAAATCACGCGGAACGTGTCTGTCCCAAAAATCTTTCGATTCAACGCGAGGGCAAGCAGCAGCGCGAGGACGATGCCGATCGGAATCCCAATCATCATGAAGAGCGTGTTGTACATCGACTTATAAAAGTATTCATCTTGGAACAAGTTAACGAAGTTCTCAAACCCGATAAATTTCATTTGACCGAGACCGTTCCAATTCGTGAAGGCGCCGTAAACGGAATACATCAACGGTACGAACGCGAAGAGAAAGAACCCAATGACCGGTGCCGCAACGAACAAGTAGGCGTACCGCTGTTCAGTTCGATATAACTTTGAAATCGATTTTGTTTTCATTGTTCTTCCATCCTTTCAACGTCAGAGACGCGGGTGGCGAACATCGCCACCCCGTTTCGACTCTCTGATCAGTTCGCCTGTTTCTCTTGTTCGATCGCCGCATCGAGCAATTTCTGCATCTTCGGCTGCGCCGTCTTCACATAGTCTTCGACCGATGTTTTACCGTCGAGGACAGGCTGGATGTTTTTGAAGAACTCGTCGTACCATTCTGCCGTGTATGTTTTCTCAGCCGGGAAGCCGCGGCCATAATCGTTGATTAAATCAAGGAACTCTTGTTTGTTTTCTGGTTTGATTGACGTATCAGCCGCCCAGTTGTCTGCGATTTCCATACTGTTCGGCAATTGGACTTGCGCGTCTACGAGCGCTTGTTGCCCTTCTTGGTCGGCAGACAAGTACATGGCCAACTCTGCCGCTTCCTCTTTATGTTTCGTCGTCGACCCAACGCCAATCCCGAGCGACCCAACCCATCCCGACGCTTTACCGGTAGAACCAGCTGGCCATGGGAGTAAGTCGTACTCGAATTTCAACTGTTCTTTAAATGCCGCCATATCCCACGGTCCGACCGGGAAGAAGGCGAGCTGACCTTTCAACCAACGTTGGTACGTGTCGAGCGTCTGTGTTTCGCCGATTGACGGTGTGATCCCATGTTTCAACTGTTGATCGACGAAGAATTGCAACGCTTCGATGAACTTCGGATCATCGATTGTCACTTTCGTACCATCTTCATTGATCCAGTCTGCTCCATTACTCCAAACGAACGGTTGAAGGGCCCAGTTCACGTTGAAGCCAGTGCCGTACTGATCCATCTTCCCGTCACCGTTCGTGTCTTTCGTCAACTGTTTGGCCACGTCCACGAACTCGTCCCATGTATATGGTTTGTCTTTATCCGGAAGCGGGATGCCCGCATCTTCGAACATTGTCTTGTTGTAGCCGAGTGCGAACGGACCTAAGTCTTTCGGTAGCCCGTAAATCGCGCCTTCTCCGAGCGTCTTCCCATCGAAACGATATTTGTCGACACCCTTCTCCCAAATGTCGTCCAACTTGACGTCTTCTGAAGTTTCAACCGCTTCAGTGATATCGAGTAGAACCCCCGAGTTTACATAGGCTTTCACTTGGGCAGGATTATAGAAGAAGACGTCCGGGATTTTGCGGCCTGCGATGGCCGATTTGAGTTTCGTATCGTACTGATCCGGCGCCGTCTGGACCATCGTCACCTTCACGTCTTTATTGGCTTCTTCAAAACGTTTCACCGTCGCTTGATAGGCTTTTAACTCTTCTGGATTTCCACGGAACATAAATGTCAGTTCAACTTTTCCATCCGCGCCTGCCTCGTCTCCCGAACAGCCGGCGAGCGCAAAAGAAGTTGTCATCAGTGCTGACATCGTCAACGCAAACATTTTTTTCGATTTACGATTCATTGTGAATTCCTCCATCAATTTATATTCATGTGCAAAGCATGATAAAGATGTACGTACATGTTGAGTTAAATAAAAAAGCAAACTGTATAATGAAGCCCACACAACACTATACATTTACTAGCCAATAAACCGATATAATTGGTAATGAAAGCGTTTTCTGTACAATTCGAGTCTATTACACACGTTCGGACATGTCAATTCGATTTTTATGTATTTTCATATTTCATCCGTACATATTCATAGAAAATTCAGATGCTTTTTTTGCTTATTCATAGTAAACGGTACATTTGTTTGTTAATATGGAAGTAAGATCATATCTTGTACGTATGAGTTGTTCGACGTACATGAGAGAAAGCAGGGACGCCAGATGGCACAACGCACAAAGTACAATATGGTCAAAGATCATATTCTTGAATGGATAAAAGATGGAACGGTAAGACCCGGCGAAAAAATTCCTTCTGAAAATGAATTGGTCCAATCATTTGGAGTGAGCCGTCATACGATTCGACAAGCTGTAGGAGAACTCGTAAACGAAGGTTATCTTTACCGTGAACAAGGCTCGGGCACGTATTGTTCCCCGGTCCTCCCGACCTCGACTCCCCAGACGATCGAACGTTTAGGAAATGGTAAAAACATCGGGGTCATCACGACTTACATGTCTGACTATATCTTCCCGTCTATCATCCGGGGGATTGAATCCCACTTGGCTTCAAAAGGATATACGTTGACCTTATCTTGTACGGATAACAACGTCGAGAAAGAACGGCAGTGCCTCGAGATGATGTTAGATCGTCAAATTGATGGGTTGATCGTCGAGCCGACGAAGAGCAGTAGCTACAATCCGAACATCAAATATTATTTAGAACTCGAACAACAGCATACGCCGTATTTGATGATTAACCAATACTATTCGCAGTTGACGCCTCCTTATTTGATTATGGATGACGAGAAAGGTGGATTCTTGGCTGCCGAACATCTCATCAAACTTGGCCATGAGCGCATCATGGGACTCTTCAAAACAGATGACCTTCAAGGGGTCCATCGGATGCGCGGCTTTATACGCGCGTTCCGAGAATACAATCTCCCCCTAGAGCCAGAATTAATTATAACGTATACGACAGAAGAACTTGTGCCTTCTTTTTATGACGTGATTCATCAAGTGTTCGAGAACGCGGACGAACGGCCGAGTGCAATCGTCTGTTATAACGACCAACTCGCCCTTAACGTGTTGGACCAGTTGAGAAATCTACGCCTCTCTGTCCCGCAAGACGTCTCACTCGTCGGATATGACGACTCGGTGCTTGCCGTCGCGACAGAGGTGAAGCTGACTTCGATCATCCACCCGAAGCAAGAATTGGGTCGTGCCGCAGCCGAGTGGATTATCGCGGCTGTCGAGAAAAAGGACACGCCGCCGTCACATACGTATGAACCTGAATTGATCGTTCGCAACTCGACTGCACCCTATAACCGTCTCGAATCTAAATTAGGCTGATTCTCTGCTAACTTCTTGGAGGTCCTCATGAATTTAAAACATGAACACAACAAGCTATTCCAAGCGCTCGAATTTGTCACCAGCCTGGTGCAACTGAACGTGGTCTTCTTACTGAGCATTCTGCCTGTCATCACGTTGTTCCCGGCCTTGTACGCTTTACATGCCGTCACACGGCAATGGTCGGTCAACCAAGATTACAGCGTGTTTCGCGCCTACTTCCGCTTTTTTAATGAAGGAGTGCGCCGTCATTATAAGCTCGGTATAGCCTGGACCTTGTTTGTATTCGTCTTGTTGATCGACTTTTTGCTCATTCGTCAAATCGATACCGGGCAAACGATTCTCTTCACCGGTCTGTTCGTGATTGGATTTGTCTTCACCTCCCTATCGTTATTCCTGTTTCCGATTTTGACGCACTACGAGATGAAGACGATGGATGCCTTGAAGTTGGCGTTATTCAGCATCATGCGATATGGCTATATTGTTGTGCTCGCGCTCTTGTTATTCACAGCGCTCGGGATGCTCGCGTATCGCTCTCCGCTCTATTTGTTGTTCGGCTTTTCGTTCATCGTGTTCTTAATGACGAAACTGTACCTCCACCAGTTAGACCGCGCCATCATGAGCCGCCACGTCGACATCAAGTCTTCATGAAACAAACCCTTCCTCCATCTGCGATTAGGTCACGCAGACGAGGGAAGGGTTATTTTTTATATGCTCGCATCACATCTGCCATCGGACACCCTGCCTGTTCGAGTTCCGAGACGATACGTGTATAATCCATTTCGTTTCGATTCTGACTCAGCTTGAACGCCGCCTGCATGTCCGAAATGTCGATGCGGAACCCGACGACGCCATATTTCTGCCGCTGCACCGGCTCGGACAGTTCCTCCCAGACGACGGCGTGCTCCCGGTCCCCTTCATGGTCTTGAAGCAGTCCGGCCAAGTCTTCATCGAGTTGGTCCGCATTTAAAATGGTGGCCTGTCCGTATGCATGGACGGCCTGATAGTTCCACGTCGATACGTCCTCATGTCCGTACCACGACGCCGACACATAGGCGTCCGGGCCTTGGACGATCAAGAGGACGGTCTGGTCTTCAATCGTTTGCCACTGTGGATTGTTTTTGGCGATGTGTGTCGTGAACCAGACGCGGCCCTCTTCCTCATGGAAACGGAGCGGCACGTGCGTCGCGATCGGCTTCTGTCCGTCATGCGTGACGACGGTGCCGAACGGATGGGCCTTCAGAAAGGCGTAGACTTCTTTCGGATCGTTCACGGCGTATAGTTTTGGGACGTACATCAAATTCCTCCTGTCTTGTTCGTTGTTCAACTGACTGGACCCTTCCGTATAATTCACGCCAACTAGGGTAAAGAGTAGATGACACGCTTTTACTGAGGAGGGATTTCATGAAACCAACTATTAAAGCATTCGTGTTCGATGTATATGGGACCTTGTTCGACGTCCATTCCGTCAAGACGGCGTGTGACGAACAGTTCCCCGGAAAAGGGGACCAAATCAGCCAGGCATGGCGGACGAAACAGCTCGACTACTTCTTTACCCGCCACATCATGGGGCGCTACGAGGACTTCTCCGTCGTCACGCGCGACGCGCTTCGGTATGCATTGTCAGCGGCCGAAGTGACGTGGACGATCGAGACGGAGGACGCATTGATTGCCACTTACGCCGACCTGTCGCCATATGAAGAGGTTGAAGACGTCTTGCACCAGCTGCATCATAAACAGACTATCGTTCTCTCGAACGGGACGGACGCGATGCTCGCGGAACTCATCCAAAACGCCGGGTTCACCGACCTGTTCGACGAACTCGTCAGCATCGACGGCATCAAACAAGCGAAGCCGTCACCGGCCGCCTACATGCACTGGTTCAAGAACAGCGGGTTGAAGCGGGACGAGGTGCTGTTTATGTCCTCGAACGGTTGGGACATTGCCGGTGCGAAGAACTTCGGGTTCCATACGGCTTGGATCAACCGCGACGGCAAACCGGTCGATATGCCCGACCTGGCCCCTGACGCCGTCTACGAGGACTTGTCAGGCATACTGGAATGGGTCACGGACGAAGCGGCTTGGCCATAATCAAATCGACTTGGGCGTCGTCCCCCATATAAAACGTGTGCGCCCCGGTTTGGACGAACCCGTGCTTTCGATAGAAGGCGAGCGCCTTATGGTTATGTTCCCACACACCGAGCCAGATTTCACGTTTCTTCAGCTCACTCGCACAGCGGATGGCCTGGTCGTACAACGCCTTGCCGACGCCACTACCTTGGAACTTCCGTCGCACATAAATCCGTTCGAGTTCGAACGCCTCTTCGCCCATGGCCTCGGTCTGGGCGTTGTTGGCGTTCACTTTTAAGTAACCAGCCACTTCCCCGTCGAGCATGGCGAAGAAGAACTGTGAGTCCGGATTCGAAAGCTCTTTTTTAAGTTGCGCTACGTTATACGCCCGCTCGAGATACGCGGCCAGATGCGCCGGGTCATTCTCGGCTTCGAACGTTTCCGTGAACGTCTCGATGCTGATGGTGCGAAGTGCGTCGCCGTCTTCGATTGTGCAAGCTTCGATGGTGATCATGTTCGTTCCCCCTAGTAGTCTCGTTTCTTCCCTTTTTTCACGGCATCCCAGTCCCCTTCGATATTGTGACGGACCCGCTTTAATAGCCGGAGCAGCTGCTCGGCTTCCTGGTCGCTCAGCCCGGCGAGCGCGACGTCTGTCGAATGTTCGTGCTCTCGGATGATGACCGGGTACAGCGCCTTGCCCCGTTCAGTCGGGACGAGCCGCTTGATTTTCTTGTTGTGCGGGTCGTCCTGCTTCATGATCAACCCGTTCGTTTCCAACTTTTGAACCGCCCGCGCCGCCGTCGTCCGGTCGACTTTGATCAATTCGGCGAGCTTCTCTTGAATGATGCCCGGCTCCTCACAAATCCGGACCAAATATAAATATTGCCCTTTCGTCAGCTCGAGCTCTTTGAACTCGATATTGCTGATCGAATCGAGGGCACGCGCAATCATCCCGATTTCACGTAACTGGTCTCTCATACAATCCTCCTGATTGTTGTATTTACAATATGTTACGTCTAGTATAGTTGATTTAGTTGCATTTGCAACAAAAAGTATTTTGGATATGAGCTTTGATTGTGTGAGAAAATGAAGGTATCATTCCACGAAACGAGGGGATTTCATGGCACACCGCATTTACACGACGAGCTTTGCGAGCGTCTATCCGCTTTACGTCGCGAAAGCCGAACGGAAAGGCCGGACGAAAGACGAAGTCGATACGATTATTCGCTGGTTGACCGGTTATGACGAGGCTGGGCTCGAGCGCCAACTCGCCGCCGAGGTCGATTTTGACACGTTCTTCGCCACCGCACCTAAGATGAACGAAGACCGTGCCTTGATCAAAGGCGTCGTTTGCGGCGTCCGCGTCGAGAATGTCGAGGAGCCGCTCATGCGCGAGATCCGTTACTTGGATAAACTCGTCGATGAACTCGCCAAAGGCAAAGCGATGGCGAAGATTTTACGAGGAGGCGACGTCTGATGGACTATACGACACTCGTCGACGACAAACGACTCGACGCCTTCATCCGTTTGATTGATATTATCGATGCGAATTTACCGGCCGGATTCGAGAAGACGACCGACGGGAACGGCATCCATTATGTTGTCCCGCTATCGACGTATCCGTCCGGGTATCATGTCACACCGGGCACCCCGCTCCCGTTCTTGAGCGTCATCGCCCAGAAGAACCATGTCGCCGTGTATCATATGGGCGTCTATAGCGACCCGGAACTGCTCCGCTGGTTCGAGGAGTCATACGCCAACCAAGTGCCGACGAAATTGAACATGGGCAAGAGCTGTATCCGCTTCGGCAACGTCAAACATATCCCGTACGAGTTGATTGGCGAGCTCGTCTCGAAGATGACGCCGGAGCAATGGGTCGCTGCGTACGAATCACGTTAAAAAAGGGCAGGTCGATTGTCGACCTGCCCTTTAAGCATGATTTCTCCCTTTTACACAATCGCGACGATGCTGATCGAGGACTGTCTCAGACCTCAATGCCCCGGCTTTTATTGTGGTCTTGCTAGGTATACCGCAACAATAAGGAGAGTAATCCCTAGTACGATGAACAGTTTATATAACACGTTTTGTTTTCTACGAACAACACCAATCACGGTAAAGAAGATACCGAGTAGGAATGATAAGACCATTGCAAAGAATCCCATTTTATTCGCTCCTTTTAAGCTTAATGATTCGCTCGTGACGATTGGCCACATCTAAATCATGCGTCACGGTAATCACCGTCGTATTGAACTCTTCATTCATCTCAAACAATAAATCGATGATTCTTTCTTTGTTCTCAGGGTCCAATGACGCGGTAGGCTCATCGGATAGAATGATTTGGGGATTCATAATGACAGCCCTCGCGAAAACAGCTCTAGATCGTTGCCCGCCCGAACACTCCAGCGGCTTTTTCTTCAAAATAGACTCGATGCCAATTTTATTAACAATCCGTTTGAAATGTTCTTGGGCGCTCGCGTCTTTTTCGATGTTGGCATACATGAGGGGTAACTTAATATTGTCCTCGATCGTCAATGAATCAATGAGTGCCGACTCCTGCAGAACAAATCCAATTTTTTGATTGCGCCATTCTGCTAGTTTATTTCGGGACAGCTCCTGAACCGGTGAATCAAATAGCTGATAACTCCCTTGATATCGCGTATCCAGTAATCCGATGATGTTGAGCAAAGATGTCTTCCCCACTCCAGATTCCCCTATAATCGAGAGCTTTTCCCCCGGTTGAACCTCCAGCTCAAAATCATGTAGGATCGAAAACCCTTTTTTATCAAATGATTTTTTCTGGATTTCTAACTTGATGATACTACTCATTTCAAAACCCCCACCGAGATTGGAATACCTTTGATTTTTTTTAACGTAAGTTCTACAATCATCAACCCAATGATCACGTCAATCAACAGAACACCTAGGAAAGCGATCCAATCCATACTGATTAAGCCAAATAGCCCATACGTAGCAAAAATCGAATCTTTTCTCATCCAAAAGCCGTATCGGTTGAAGGCGGTAATTGCAAATAAGATAACGAGGTTAATTGAGAACAAAATCGCAAAGTAACTATAAAAAATGGTTCTCAGTTTGGAATAACTTAATCCAACTAATAAATTGACTGTAAAATCTTTAATCATGAGTCGAACACTGATTAGCGTATTCCAGGTCGCCAGACAAATAATGACGACGAGTAACACTAACGTAATCGCACTAATCATTTTTAATGAGCTTATATAATATTCTTCAAAGTACTCAAAGTTTTCTTGCTGATTAAAAAAGTTGAAGTCTAACCCTAACTCATTTTGAATCTGTTCAGTAAGCTTCATCGCTTCTTCTTTCGTCGAACCAAGAAGCACGATATCCATCAAACCATTCAAATGGAGGTCAAGCCCCGCACTTTGAATAAATTGTTCATTGACGGGCACGAAAATTGAAAAATTATAGTAATTCTTTGAATTGGGCGCATAAAAATTAGAGCGGTGCGTATTCTTCTCCAAGATTCCTTGAACTTTCAAATCGACTACCTGTTGGGTAACCGGATCAGCAATCTCGATTTTCGATCCTACAGGATACGTTGAGGCCAGACCCCCACCTATCAGGACCGGAATTTCATCTTTTTGAAATTGATAATCGAAGCTCAAATGATCGCCTTGCGCCAATTTGAACTGATTAAGTTGGTAAGCCTCATCATTGATGTAATTGAACGACACTTCCATATCATGTTCATTCTCTAACGAGGTCGTAAAACCATCAGCTTGTAGGGCGTATGTATAATTTTTATTTAAATCCTCATAAATCTTGCGTGTATCCTCGATTTCAATTCGAGCGAAATCAGCTTCACTGTCCGGGTCCAGATTGGCGATATAATTCCCTTCTTGGTTAAACGTTTCAATTTCTTGATAACCTTGTACAGTCGAAATAATCGAACGCGTGGCACTAAACGAGAGATAATTCGCTAGAAAAAGTAATAGGATCATTCCAAAAACAAGGATCCACCTTTTCAAAAATATTTTAGTTATAAAAAAGTGTAAAATTCTCATTCTTTATTCACCTGACCTACACTAATTAATATGTATACGATAAACAGCAAAACGAGGTAGAGATTGCTGGTTATATTCAAATCCAAGTAGAAGTTCAATGAAAGTGATAGTAAAAAGGTGAACAGCAAGATCGCTAGGCTATTCAACATATATCGAATCATAATCTTTTGCTTTGTGTCACCGACGAGGATGCGACAGGATATCTCTACTTTTCTCCGATTTAAAAATTGATAATGAAAAATCATCATAATAAAAGTGAGAACAATACTGATTACAAATTGATAGTCGATAATGCTTTCAATGAACGACATTAAAATAAATGAGCCCTCTAAATCTGCAACTTTTACATAAAGTAATATTAAATTTGAAACGAAACAGAAGAAGTAAATGGCAAAAGCTTCAAACACATCATTAAATCTAAATAAAGAATATTTCATGACCTACTCCTTACAGATGGCATTTATAAATTTATGGTAACACGTATAATTAAATGCCAACTACCTAGCTAAAAAAAACTGTGAGTTCTAACTGATCATCAAGAAAAACAAGCTGATCTTCCAGTTAAAATAGAAATAAATCACATCGCATCGGTATAAGATCAGGCCCTGTAGGAAGATACCTCTCGGGCCTGATTCACGTCCCCTACGTGCTTAGCAATTAAAAAATTCAAACGACAAAGTCTTATTTTAGTGCGCCACGGGCCCAGCCGAATTTTGTCGTGTACTTATCTCCCCATCTTAAATCATCCCAAACAGACCCTGTCACTTTGCTGCTGTAGGCGACTTTGCTCAACAAAGTTCTCCCATCACGTGTGTATTTAAACGAAGTCCATTTGTATGCTGAGTTACTGTAATTCCAAGCAGCACCGTTGTACTTAATCTGGAAAGACTCTTCTGTAGAGGCTCCACTAGAGGCAGTACCGAAAGTTGCTGCCGAGGCAGACCCTGCACCTAATAAAAGCGCACCGACTACTAAAGCTGAGCTAGTAAACCGTTTTGTCTTCTTGTTCATAACACATTCCTTCTTTCCTGTTAGTATTTTGAAGTGAGAAAGGTTAGTACAATTTAAAACCTAACATACCATCCATTAAATTCAATCGATAAATAACATATTATTACAATTTGATTCTTTTTACATAAAAAGTATGTTTCTCCTCATTACGAATTAACTATCATCAATCAATCTATACACGACCTCTCGCCTGATAGATTAATTTGAATCGTGTCCAGGGTCCTTAGATTGCTCTGTTTCTTAAAAACGAAGTGTGGAATAGAACAGTATTCACAAAAACAGGCAGGTCGATTGTCGACCTGCCTGTTCGTTACACGTTAAATCGTTTTGTCATTTGACGCATCTCGTCTGCCATGTTCGACAGCTCTTGGGCCGAAGCCGTGATTTCTTCCATCGACGCCATCTGTTCTTCCGTCGCCGCCGAGGTGTTCTCGGTGTCGGTCGCCGTCGTCTCCGTGATGCCTTGAATCTCGTTCACCGATCGTAAAATCTCGGTCGCTCCGGCCGCCATCTCTTGGACAGAGCCTGACACTTCCTCGACTTTTTGACCGACTTCTTCAATCGCCCGCTTGATGTCCTCGAACGCGATGCCTGCCTGTTGGACGTTCGTGACGCTGTGGCCCATCTCGCTCTCGACAACATGCATCGTCTGGACGGCTTGTTTCGTCTCTGTCTGCGTATCTCCAATCAAACCAGAGATTCGTTTCGTCGCGATCGCCGACTCTTCGGCGAGCTTCCGCACTTCCGACGCTACGACGGCGAATCCGCGTCCTTGGTCGCCGGCTCGGGCCGCTTCGATGGCCGCGTTCAAGGCAAGCAAGTTCGTCTGTTCGGCAATGCCGGAGATGGTGCCGGTGATGCTGCCGATTTCTTGGGAGCGGACGTCGAGTTGGCCGATGACCGTCTGCAACGCCTTCACTTTCTCGTTCATCGCCTCGAGCTGGGACTCGAGCGTCTCAATCAACTCGTTGCCGGTCCCGACTTTTTGAAGTGCCCCGTCTGACAGTTCGGTCATGTGTTGGGCGCTATTTGAGACGTGATGAATCCCATTCGTCAGTTCGGTGAGCGTACTGCTCGATTCCTTCACACGCGTCAATTGACGGACCGAACCGGATGCAATCTCTTCCATCGTGACGGCGACCATCTCGGTCGCTTTTGTCGTCTCTTCGACGTTCGATTTCAAATCGTCCGATGACGTCGCGACGCGACCGGCTGTCGCCGTGACGTTGCCGATCAAGTCGCGAAGACTATCTTTCATCTCGTTAAATGAGTTGGCGAGCGAACCAATCTCGTCACGCGACGTGTACGTGCTGTCGACCGTCAAATCACCGGCTCCGGCACGGCTCATGAGTCCATTCAACTCACGGACCGGACGGACGATGAGGCGCGTGATGTAGACGCCGAGCCCGATTGAGATGAGTGCCCCGATGGCGACAAGCGCCCAGAACAACGTGACCGATTCAGTCCGCTCGTTCTGCATCGTCGTGCTTGCCGTCTCGGCTTCTTGATTGATGCCGTCCATGACGACCGTTGCCGTCTCGACCAAGTCTTGACGGACCGGTCGCAAGTCACTCATATAGACGCGATAGGCCGCCGTGTTCTCATTTCGAAGCACCGGCTGAAGCACGAGCTCGGTCCCTTCGAGATAGGCTGCAATCTCGGCATTCAAGTCTTCGACTCGACCTTGCATCTCGGCATCTGTTGAGGCGAACGTCTCGTTGAACAGTTCGAGGTTCGTCCCGATGCTGTCACGCCGTTCCTCGATACTTGCCTCTAGTTCTTCATTTCGAGACGCATCCGTCGTCAGCATCAATTCGAGCAAATACCCGTCCAAGGCACGGTTATCCGTCCGGATTTGACCAAGGGCGCGAATCGGCAATAACCGATCTTCATAAATCGATTCTCCCGCATCGGCCATGCGTCCCATGAAGACGTGGCTGAGTGCTGCGACGAGAACGAGTGTCGCGATGAATACGCTGATCAGTACTGTCAGTTTTTTAGACATCTTCAAATTTTTCACGATGATCCCTCCCTACCTGATTTATCGTAGGAAAGAGCTTCAAAATGAAGTCCCTCGGCACATGCGTTGACCTATGTTTCCATTTTTAGCCACCCTATTGAGCACAATCGCACATTGCCGACGCATTTGTAAGCTGGCTCACCTTCATTTGGAGACGGAATGCGATACGATAAACAAAAGAACTGATGGAAAGGAGGCGTACTCTGTGCCCCGCTGGCTCAAACTTAGTCTCATGCTCATTGTGTTCGGGAGTATCTTCTATATTACTCATTTCCACTATGAACTCCGTCCATCCGATATCCGTGACATCGTCCTGTCGTTCGGTTGGTGGGGTCCTGTCGTCTTTTTCCTCATCTATGCGATTGGCCCAATCATCTTCTTGCCGACGTCGGTACTGTCACTCGGGGCCGGTCTCGCCTTCGGGGTGTGGCCGGGTGTACTCTACATCCTGTTCGGGGCGACGGCGGCGGCCGTGACCGGTTACGTCATGGCCCGACTGTTCGGCAGGTCCGTGCTCAAGGTCGAGAGCTATCCATGGTCGGAGAAGCTGTTCACGCAGATGGAGCAACGTGGCTTCCTATACGTGTTCGTCTTGCGGCTCATCCCGCTCGTCAGCTTCGATTTGCTCAGTTACGCGGGCGGGATTGCTAAGGTCCGGTTCCGGTCGTTTATCCTCGCGACCGTCCTCGGCATGATCCCAGGGACGCTCGCCTACAGTTTTCTCGGGGCGAGTCTCGCCTCGGGAAGTATCACTTTGGTCGTCATCGCCGCCCTCGTCTTCGTCACGTTGATTGGTGTCACTTACTATTTCCGGGAACCCGTCAAACGGTGGCTCGGACTCACGTCAGACTAGAGAAGCGCATCCGCTTCTCTTTTTTTTGCTTCGGCGTGTAAAAACGATAAACATTCGTGCCAATCGGACGATACTCTAGTAGCTATATCGACCTATTATCAGGAGGAATCTGCATGAGTTCTGAAAAACGCAATCAATTGATGCTCGTCACCACGTTCGTCATCGTCTTGACGTCTGTTATCGTCCATCTGCTCCACCGCTTCACGGATTTTGCCTATACGTACACCGTGCTCCGAAACGGTGCCGTCGGCTACGCATATCCCATCGCGACATGGGTCCTGTTTGCAGTCCCAATCGTACTATTGATCGCCATGGTCGTCAGCCAGCGCGTAAAACCACATCTTTTCCCGTACTTGATGATGCTGACGCTCACGTTCGCGAGCATCTCGACCGTCGCCGGTGGGCAAGGGCTCGTCGAATATCATTTCTCGATTTTCGTCGTCTTGGCGATTTTGTCGTTCATGCGCCGCATCGATTTGATCGTCTACAGTACGGTCATCTTCGCCGTGCAACATCTCGCTGGATATTTCTTGGTTCCTGAAATCATTTGTGGAACAGCGGATTATCCGTTCAGCCTGTTGCTCGTCCATGCGATCTATCTCATCCTACTGAGCGCCGTGCTCATCGCGCAAATCCACTTCCGTAACCTCGAGTCGTCGCGTGTCAAAGTACAGGAAGATGAGACGCGCCGTCTGTTACAGCAGGCCGTCACCGACGCGAGTCAACTCGTCATGACATTGAAGACACATGCGACCGAACTCGAGACGGCAGCCAACCAGTCGCTCCAGTCCGGGGAACAAATCGCCGTCACCGTCGATCCGATCGTCGCCCACGCGACCGAGCAAGAGACGTCGATGAACCACGGGGCCGAGGAGATTCAATCGATTCGCTCCCTCACGGCGCTCATCCAAGAACGGATGGCCCAAACAGCTGCCGCTTCGTCACGGATTGCGGCCGACACCATCGCCGGGGACGGCGACATGCGACGGATGGAGGCGAAAGTCGAAGAAATCATTAGCGAATCAGAACGACTCGAACGCGTTGTCACGACGATGTCGAACCGATCGACCGAAATTCAAGCCATCCTGCAGCACGTCGAGACAATCAGCGACCAGACGAACATGCTCGCCTTGAACGCCTCGATTGAAGCCGCACGGGCGGGTGACGCCGGTCGTGGTTTCGCCGTCGTCGCTTCTGAAGTCGGCAAGCTCGCCGTCCAGTCCCGAGATTATGCAGCCGAGATGACCCGCGTTCTCGGTGGACTGATGGACGATACGATCGTCGTCCGCGATTCGGCACAGTTATTCAAACGCGCGACCGAGAACTGTCAAACCGTCTCGGCCGATGTGACGGCCGTGTTCCATCGCCTGACCGAAGACGTCTCTGAAATCGACGGTCAAATCAGTTCGATTCAAGAGACACGTCAACGCGTGACGTCTCAGATGGAGACGCTCGAGGCGCGCCTTGCGACGACGAAACGAGCGGCGAGCGAACTGCAGCAACAAATTCAGCACGTCGCCGCCGCGACCGAGGAACAAGTCGCCATCCAAAAAGAGTTGAGCCACATGTCGGACCGCCTCGCCTCGACCGCGAGCACGTTAGAAGACGTGACCGGTCAGCTCGAAGCCCGAGCGAACTAAAAAACAGACCGCGAATGTGGATTCGCGGTCTGTTTTTATGAATGGCTGAAGAATGAAATTTTTGCAGTCGACCGAATGATGAGTACCGATATGAGCATGAGGATGGCCGCGATTCTAAAGCCCGTATCCCCGATGACATTGAATTCATATCTCAGCCCGAACAATAATCCTAATCCTAAGACGACGCCGATTAAGAACATCATGTTTTTCATGTAATCGATCCTTCCTATGTACATCTATGATTATCCATTTATTGTTAGTATAACGGATGGGGATGACGTGTTCACAAATATGTGAAGACAAATCACTAATATTCATCAAAAAACGTCACGTTCTCAATCATCGAAAACGTGACGTCACTATTATCGTTTATAACGTTGATACGAGCTTTTGAAGCGCCTCTTTGAGCGGTGTCACCGGACGACCGAGCACCAACTCGAAATCATTCGACTCGACCTCGAGCGAGCCGTTGCGGATGCTGTCTTGAATGCCGACGACGATTGGAATCGCTCCTTCCGGCACCCCGGCGCCGCGCATGACGCCAGCGTAAGCGTCGTTACTCACTTCTTGGAGGGCCACTTCACGCCCGAGCACTTCACTGAGCGCCTCGACGAGTTCGGCTTGCGTATGGAGCGGACCTGACAATTCAAAGATGTCTTGTTCGAAATCGTCTGCCATCAAAACGTTCGCGATCGCTTCAGCGTAATCTTCTTGTAGCGCCCAACCGACTTTGCCGTCACGGGCTGCCGTCACCCAAGGTGCGCCGGCAAGCACACCTTGAATGCTACCAAGTTCGTTTTCTAAGTACCAGTTGTTGCGCAAGAACGCATGCGGGATCCCCGTCCGCTCGATTGCGCCTTCGGTCTCGACATGTGGCGGGGCCATCAAGTTTTGGCTTTCTGTCGCATCGGCGAGACTCGTATAGGCGATGAACGATACGCCTGCGCGCTCGGCCGCCTCGACGGCGTTCGCATGTTGACGGATGCGCGTGTCGTTGTCCCCGTCCGCCGAGATGATGAGCAGTCGTTCGACACCTTTGAACGCTTCATCGAGCGTCTCGGGCTTGTCGAAGTCCCCATGTCGCACATCGACACCTTTCGCTTTCAGTGCTTCCGCTTTTTCCGGATTGCGGACGCTGACCGCGAGTTCACTTGCGGGTACCGACTTGAGTAACACATCGACAATTTTCGAACCGAGTTTCCCGGTTGCACCTGTGACTAAGTATTTCATAAATCATTTCCTCCTTTTAACCTGTAATTAAATCAGTTACATGTAATCATCATAGTTACAGCATCTTCGTTTGTCAATTGTTTGTTCCCTGTTATACTGAAGATGTAACCAATTCACTTACATGACTTGTGCAGAAAGGTGGTAGCCTATGTCCATCAGTAGCCGTTTCGCGGTCGGCATTCATATCTTGACGTTGATCGAGGTCAATCAGGACGGCGTCACCTCGTCTGACTTTTTGGCCGGCAGTGTCAACACGAACCCGGCCCTAATCCGAAAAATCATGGCCATGTTGAAGAAGGCCGACTTGATTGAAGTGAAGCCTGGCGTCGCCGGAGCCAAACTGACGAAAGACTTGACCGAGATTTCGCTCTATGATGTCTATCGCGCCGTCAGTGTCGTCGAGGAGAACGAGCTGTTCAGTATCCATGACAACCCAAACCTGGCGTGTCCTGTCGGCCAACATATCCAAGCGACGATCGAGCCGATCTTTATCCACGCCCAATCGGCGATGGAATCGGTATTGAAGCATGTGACCCTCGCCGATGTCGTGAACGATGTCGCAACGAAAAGCCAAGCAACCTGAAGAGAGGTTGCTTGGCTTTTTTTTCAGATGAGTCGATACTTTTTGAAGCTATTCGCAAGCCCGTCTTGGTCACAGGCGTCCGTCACATCGTTGGCGACACGCTTGACCTCGAGTTTGGCATTGCCCATGGCGACACCGACCTTGACGTATTCGAGCATCTCGATGTCGTTCAACCCGTCCCCGTAGGCGAACGTCTGCGCTCGCTCGAGCCCTAGATGTTCGAGCAGTGTCGCAATCGCCGTCGCTTTGTTGACGCCCGGGATGGACAGCTCCCCACTGTTGGCCCCGAATACGGCGACCGTGCTCGGGATGACGGTGAAACGAGATGCGAACTCTTGTTGGATGACGTCGAGCGGGACGGATGAGCCGAGGAACGAGATTTTGTTCACGTCGGGACGGACGAGGTCGACCCCTTCCATCATCGCGTCATGGAACGGCTTCAAGCCGCGCTCGATTGTCGCACTCGCCTCCGGATTGTTCGCCATCAACTCGTCAATCATCGTCGCCACCCGTGCCTTAGCGTTGCCGCCGGCGAACAGGCCGTCGTTCGACTCAAGATAGAAATCGATGCCGTGTTCCGTGAAGAAGGAGATGAGGTGGCTCAAATCATCGACGGAGACTTGTTGATGGTACAACACTTCTTCCTCGAGCTCGATATAGCCCCCGGCTGCCCCGATGATGCCATCAAAGCCGACGTCGAGAATGTCCGAGAACAGCTCGGCCTTCGAGCGCCCGGTCGACAAGAAGACGAGATGGCCGTTCTGTCGCGCCTGTCGGACGGCCTCCTTGGCCGATTCCGGGATGTTGCCGTGGTCATCGACGAGCGTGCCGTCGACGTCTAGAAAGATGATGTGTCGCATAATATCCTCCTTTTTTGTCCTGAACACAAGAAAAACCTAAACCAGACGCAACATGTGCGCCCAGTTTAGGTTTTGCCTGGTCATCCAGTAACAATCCTAATGTATGTCGTTTTCCCCTCAAGCATACCGCTCGCGCATTTCGTTTGTCAAAGCTGTCGTTGTTGCCGCACGTCGGCCCGTGGCGACAGCCCGAACAACCGGGCATACTCGCGGCTGAACTGCGATTGACTCTCGTAGCCGACTTGGAACGCCGCCTCGCCCACGTCCGTCGCCTGCATGAGCAACAGCCGTCTCGCCTCTTGGAGCCGTAACTGTTTTTGGAACTGGAGCGGGCTCATCGCCGTCACTTCCTTGAAATGACGGTGGAGCGTCGAGACGCTCATGTTGGCGACGCGGGCCAATTCCTCACTTCGAATCGTCTCGTTGAAGTTCGCGATGATGTGGTCGATGACGCGCTTGATCCGGAACGCCTGACTTCCCTCGAACGCCAACTGACGCAACATCTCTCCGTTCGACCCTTGCGCCACCCAATACAGGAGCTCGCGCTTATAAAGCGGCGCGAGTGCCACGTGATCCGGTGTGTCGACGAGACGGGCGAGACGGAGCGCGACATCGAACAACGCCTCGTCGGCATCGGCGATATACATGCCTCGTTTTGGTTCACGCGGCTCGGTCAGCTCGACGTGCCCGACGGCATCGATCAAGTCGTCAATCGTCAACTCGAGTTTCAGCGCCACGTATGGGACGTCTGCGCTCGCTTTCGTCACTTGTCCCGTCACAGGCAAGTCGACCGAGGCAACGAGGTAATGTCCGCCCTCGTAGACGAGCCGTTCGTCACCGAACAACATCTCTTTCCCACCCTGCAGGATTAGGCAAAATGACGGTTCATTGACGCGTGTAATCGGTTCGGTCACCATCGATTCATGAATGAACGTCATCGCCGGGACGATCGTCGGATGCACCCCGTCCCCCGGTATATGTCGTGTGATGACGTCAATCAGTTGCAGTCGTGTCTCGATGTCGTTCACCCTCCCTCTGGATTCTCCCCTTCAGTATACGGCAGATCGTTTTCTTGGACGAGCCCTGTCCAACCTGTTGAGAGGATTAGGCAAAAACACGACATGAACGCGCTAACGCCCGCCCCACATCTCGCGTCATACTGGTGGCAAAGGAGGGGAATCGACATGGAAAAGACGTATCACGTGACGGTCGAACGTGGCTTCGCGACATTGCTCACCCGTTGTGCGCATTTCGCACTTGCCCATAACGTGGTGATTCGGCTCGATTCATTCCGACTTGAACCGACGCCAGAGGCACTTGTCGAGGCGCTAGCGCTTCCGATCGGCACCCATACCGAATTACGATTGACCGTCAACGACGACAGCACCGTGGATGAGTTCGAACGGTTCCTCTCCACGTATCAACTTTGAAGGAGGCATTTTCGTGGAATACGTAAAACTTGGCAATACGGGACTCGATGTCTCAAGGCTCTGTCTCGGCTGTATGGGCTTTGGCGACGCGAACCGATGGATTCATGACTGGGTACTCGATGAGGCGGCGACCCGTCCGATCATCAAACAAGCACTCGACCTCGGTATCAACTTCTTTGACACGGCAAACATCTACTCGAAAGGCACGAGCGAGGAATACGTCGGACGTGCGCTTCGGGATTATGCGAACCGGGACGAAATCGTTCTCGCAACAAAAGTTCACGGTCGAATGCACGACGGTCCGAACGGCGGCGGCTTGTCGCGGAAGGCGATTCTGTCGGAAATCGATCATAGTTTGAAACGGCTCGGCACCGATTACGTCGACCTGTATATCATCCACCGCTGGGACTATGACACACCGATCGAAGAGACGATGGAGGCGCTCCATGACGTCGTCAAATCCGGGAAGGCCCGCTATATCGGTGCATCGGCAATGTACGCCTGGCAGTTCCAAAAAGCGCTCCACGTGGCGGAACGGAACAACTGGACCCGGTTCGTGTCGATGCAAAACCATTTGAACTTGATTTATCGGGAAGAAGAGCGTGAAATGATGCCGCTCTGCCGGGAAGAGAAAATTGGGGTCACACCGTACAGTCCGCTCGCCTCGGGGCGCCTGACACGCGACGTGTCGACCGTGACCCACCGCTCTGAGACGGACGTGATTCAACGTTCGAAATATGACGCGACGATGGACGCCGACCGGCTCATCATCGAGCGGGTCGCCGCAATCGCTGAGACGCGGGGAATTACCCGGACACAAGTCGCTCTCGCCTGGCTCTTGCAACAAGACACGGTCACCTCGCCAATCGTCGGTGCCACGAAGCAGCGTCATTTGGACGAGGCGGTCGGTGCGTTTGCCGTCACGTTGACACAAGAAGAGATGGCTTCGCTCGAAGAACCGTACATCCCACACGCGGTCGTCGGTGCGATTTGAGTCAAAATTCAACCTCAAGTCGTATGGGCGTGCTCCTTGCCGTCGGGTAAAGTAGACAGAGATGTCATATACGCAAGGAGAACCGATTCATGGAACAATGGATTCAACAAATGATTGAGCAGTTCGGTTATTGGGGCGTCCTCTTCCTCATCTTTATCGAGAACGTCTTCCCACCTATCCCGTCCGAGCTCATTTTAATATTCGGCGGCTTCTTCACGACGACGACCACGCTTACACCCGTCTGGATGATTCTCGCCGCGACGGTCGGTGCGGTTATCGGAGCTATCGTTTTGTATAGCGTGGGATTATTTTTCGACAAGGAGCGTCTCGAGTCATGGGTCGCACGTTACGGCAAACGTCTCTATTTGAAAGTGGATGACGTCCGCATGGCCGATCGCTGGTTCGACCGCTTTGGACCGAAACTCGTCTTTTTCGGTCGATTCGTCCCCGTCGTCCGCAGCCTCATCTCGATTCCGGCCGGCATGTCGAACATGCCGTTCGTCAAATTTTTGATGCTGACGACACTCGGGACGCTCATTTGGAACACGGTGCTCATCTTTGTCGGCGTGTACGTCGGGGAGAATTGGCAAGTGTGGCTCGGCCATATCGAGACGTATTCGCATGTCATGTATGGCGTCCTCGCCGTCATCCTTCTCGGACTAGGCGCTTTCATCGTCCGGGTCATCTGGTCACGTCGCTCTGAACAGCGTTAAGTTTGCACACTCCGAAATCGATTCGGAGTGTTTTTTTGTGGAATCGCAGTTTACCCTCTTGACTTTAAGTTCTTATGACCTTAAATTGAATATATAGAGTTCATGTGAACTTAAAAGGAGGAATTATTGTTGACCCTACTCATCGCCTTTTTGGCACTCGTCATCTTCATGCTCGCACTTGACCTCGGGGTGTTCCACCGCAAGGCACACGAAGTCTCGCTCCGCGAGGCATGGACATGGACGTTCGT
The DNA here is from genome assembly GCF_000416965.1 of Exiguobacterium chiriqhucha RW-2. Lineage (GTDB taxonomy): Bacteria > Bacillota > Bacilli > Exiguobacteriales > Exiguobacteriaceae > Exiguobacterium > Exiguobacterium chiriqhucha. The sequence goes on along the minus strand of NZ_ATCL01000014.1, from coordinate 305,904 downwards.
CTGGATCGGGATCGCCATCGCGTTCGGCGGTTGGTTGTTCTACTCGCAAGGCAGCACCGTCGCGACAGAATATGCGAGCGTCTACTTCATCGAGAAGGCACTCGCCATCGATAACGTGTTCGTCTTCTCGCTCGTGTTCGCCTACTTCGCGATTCCGCTCAAGTATCAGCATAAGGTGTTGTTCTGGGGCATTCTCGGGGCAATCTTCTTCCGGGCCGTCTTTATCGTGGCTGGCGTCTCGCTCTTAGAGAACTTCGATTGGGTCTATTACGTGTTCGGTGCCTTCCTCATCTATACAGGATGGATGATGTTCAAGAACATCGGTAAGGACGAGTCGCTCGAGGAGAACAAGACGATTCGTTGGCTCGAACGCCGCTTGCCCATCACGCAAGACATCTCGTCTGGTAAGTTCACGAAACGCATCAACGGCAAACTGTTCTTCACACCGCTGTTCATCGCGCTCATCTTCATCGAGCTGTCGGATATCGTCTTCGCCGTCGACTCGGTCGCGGCCAGCTTCGCCTACTCGCGTGACCCGTATATCATCTTCTATGCGAACATCATGGCGATTCTTGGACTCCGTAGCCTCTACTTCGTCCTCGCCAACTTGATTGACCGCTTCTACTACTTGAAGCACGGACTCAGCTTCATGCTCGTCTTCATCGGAGCGAAGATGGTATTGGGCGACGTCTACAAGATGCCGATTTGGATGTCACTTGGCGCAATCGTCATCGTCATCTTGATCAGTGTCGTCTATAGTTTCTATAAAACGAAACCTGGTCAGAAAAATCACGTATAACAAAAGGGAGACGTGCTAGCCTCCCAGGTGGTTCACTTCTCAATTGTGGGTAAACCTTTAGTCTAGCAAACACAGAAAAGGTGGTTACAAATGTTTGACCGTATGGGTGATGTGAGTATTGGACTCGTCTTCGGGATCGTGTTGATGCTTCTGTTCAACAGTCTTTGGGGACTTGGAGTCGGTGTGATGTTAGGAATCTTCTTCCTCGTCGCACCGCGTTCGACAAACCGCCGTACTAGAAAATATATACCGCAGACACGCTAAACCGGGGTACACGCCTCGGTTTTTTCTTCATGTATACTGGAGGAAAGCCTTTAGGAGGACATATGGATTATTCAACGACAGAACTGACGGAAGCGAAACGTCAAATCGATTCGATTCTCCACAAGCTGCAAGAGACGGTGACGACGCTCGAGGCGAAAGACTCCCCTGAGCGCTACAAGTCACAACTGACACTCGCCAACCGGCGCATCCAGGCGCTGACAATCGCCGTCGCATTGATTGAGGCCCAACTTCATCCCGACATATGACAACAGCGACCGTATCACTCGGTCGCTGTTGTTGTCGATTTAGCTTCTTTTGCTGCTTCCTCTTCTTCTTTTTCTAACTCTTCAATCAACCGCTTCATCTCTTCAATTTCACGCCGCTGTGCTTCAATGATGTCTTCCGACAACTGTTTCACGCGCGGATCCTCGATCTCGGCCCGCTCGCTCGTCAAGATGGCGATCGAATGGTGCGGGATCATCGCCTTCATCCAACTGACGTCATCGACCGTCGTCTGGCTCCGGACGAGCCATAGCGAGAGCCCGAACACGAGCGCGCTCACACCTAAGATGACGGCGTTCAACTTCTTGTTTTTGTACATGCCCCACATGAACAGCAACATGACGAACGCCATGACCGATCCCATGATGAGCGCCATGTATAGACGTGTCTGACTGAAGAAGACGTGGTCGAATTGGAACACGTTCAAATACATGAGCCAGTACATGAGGAATGTCGAAACGAGAATCATCACTCCAAATTTTGCGTAAGGTTTCATCGTCTACTCCTCCTTTTCAGATGGTCTGTCTAAACCATTGATTGCCTAAACCAAATTCGTTGAAACATCGAAGAATCGCTCGCGACATGCGCCTCTTTCTCATTTCACTTCTTTTTCACAAACGAGGGCTATACTGTCAAAATGGACTTTGCCGATAAAGGAGAAATTCGAAGTGTTGAAAACCTTGCAAGACCTGTTGACAGAGCTGAAACAGCTCGTGACATGGACATATTTAGACAATCCTGCCGAAACGATGATTGAGGGCATTTCCTTCTCTTCAAAAAATATTAAACAAAATTTTGTATTCGTCTGTATCTCGGGCTATCGCCATGATGGCCATGACTACGTGAACGAGGCGATTCATAACGGGGCGGTCGCCATCGTCGCCGAACGTCCAATCGAGGCCCGAGTACCTGTCATCTACTGCAAAGACACGAAGGCGGCTTTGGCCGAACTCGCCAATGCGTTTTATGATCATCCATCGACGCGACTTCGTCTGCATGGCGTCACCGGGACGAACGGAAAAACGACGACGACCGCGCTCGCCCATCAATTGTTTGATCACGTCGGCATGTCAGCCGGACTCATCGGCACACTCGGCATCACATACGCCGGGAAGACGTTTGAGACACCGAACACGACGCCTGACCCGTTGACCATCAATCGCCACCTTCATGCCATGGTCGAGGCCGGTGTCACCGATTGTATGATGGAAGTCTCATCCCAAGCCATCGCGGAGGCACGGATTGCCGGCTTGGAGTTCGAGACGACTTCATTCCTCAACCTGTCCCACGACCACTTGGACTATCATGGCACGATGGAGACGTACGCCTACACGAAAGCCCAGTTGTTTACACAGTTGACGGAGTCTGGATGTGGGATCGTCAATGAAGATGATCCGCATCACACGCTCATGCTGTCGATGGCACCGTCCGCCGCCAACTCGTTTTTGTTCAGCCGTCAGTCGACTGCCGCGGACTTGGTCGGGCATCGAAAAGACGAGCAGTTCATGCTCGAATTGGGTGACGAAGCGGTCCAATCTCCCCTCCCATTCTATGAGGCCTATAACCTCGATAACACGTTGTGCGCCATCAGCATCGTCCTGCAAACCGGGGTTCCGTTGGCAGAGGTCCTTCCTCATGTTAAGAAGTTGACGTTGCCGAGCGGACGCCTCGAACGAGTGACCGGAATCGAACAATCGGTCTATATCGACTATGGACATACGCCGGACGCCATCAAACAAGTCGTGACGGCATTGACGGCCCGCTACCCTCGTGTACTCGTGCTGCTCAGTGCTGCCGGCGAACGTGACCGAATGAAGCGAAACATCATGACAGAGGTCGTCGTTGCTTCAGGCGCGGATATGATTTTGACGGTCCATGACCCACGTCACGAAGATCCGCAACAAATCCTTGACGATTTGGCGACGGGACAATCTGTCGAGTTTGCACGTTTCGACGAACGCGAAGCAGCCATCCGGTTCTTCTGCGAACGGATGGACGACTACGACTGTGGTGTCTTATTCGGGAAAGGGCATGACCGCGTCGAGCGCATCGGAGACGCGGCCGTGCCGTTCGACGAACCCGCACTCGTCCGACGCTTTCTTCAATCGCCCGAACTGCCCTGAGGGACAAGGAGAACGTTCCCCTTCTCTCGAAACCGTTACGTAGACGAGACGGCTCAGAATCATAGGAGGACCACATATGAAAATTTTGATTGTCGATGACGAAATGAAAATGAGACGGTTGCTCCGCTTATTCTTAGAAGGCGACGGCTACACCTGTATCGAGGCCGCTGACGGACGAGAAGCGATGGAACGGATTTCCGAACGTCCGGACTTGGTGATGCTCGACATCATGATGCCCGGCGTCGATGGGATCACGTTGTGCCGCCAAATCAAGGCGCTCGATGCCGAACTGCCCGTCGTCTTGTTGACGGCCCGCTCGGACAGTGAGACCACAATCCGTGGGTTAGACGCAGGTGCCGACGATTATGTCACGAAGCCGTTCGAAGGAAATGTGCTCCTGGCCCGGATTCGTGCGGTGTTGCGACGGAGCCGTGTCACCAATGTGAACTACGGACAGCTGCGCTATGAGGAAGCGAGCGGACGGATCCTCTATCGAGAACAAGAAGTCGTCATGACGCCGAAAGCGACGGCCATCTTGAAACTGTTCTTGCAACATCCGAACCGGCTATACAACCGGATGGATTTATACGACTTGGTGTGGCCCTACTCGTCCGAGTCGGACCCGCGCACGGTCGATGCCCATATCCGCATGATTCGCGACAAACTCGGTGAGGCCGGCTTCCCGATTGACGATTATTTGAAGACGGTGTGGGGTCGCGGCTATCGCTGGACCGAGGAGCGGTCGGACTCATGACATTCCGACGCAATAGCCTCCCGTTCCGAATCAGTCTGATTTTTTTATTGACGACGTTATTGATTGAAGGTGTCTTGTTCTTATTGCTCTACCATACGCTCCTCGGTGAACGTGTTGTCGAAGAAATCGACCGGCTCGAATCGAGAGCGGAAAGCCATGCGAGCGTACTGGCGATGAGTTTTGATGAAGAGACGATTGGCCACGTCGCGACGATGGAGAGCGAGACCGATACGAAAGTCGCCATCACCGCTCCCGACCACTCGATTCTACAGACATCCAACCGCTTCCCCGACCCGCTCTCGGTGCTCGTCCAAACGGAAGCGGACCGAGGGGATGCCGATGTGACGACCATCCTCGAAGACGATTGGGAGAACGAACCGTATCTCGCAGTACGGACCCCGATTGATGCGATGGAAAATGACACCCGTTACGGGTATGTGTATATGTTTCTACCGACCGAGATTATTCATGGCATCAGCCATCGGCTCCAACTCCGGTTTCTTTATATCACCGGCATCGCCCTCGTCATCACCATCATGACGTTCGTCTTGCTGAGCCGGTTGATTTCAAACCCGATTCAGCTGTTGCGCCGAGCGACCGAGGATGTCTTGACGAATCCCGAAACGTTGACCCTGCCGACGTCTCGAGAAGATGAGATCGGCGAGTTGGCCCGTTCAATTGAAGTGATGTCGCTTGAACTGGATCGTCTCCGGAAAGAACGAAATCAGTTCTTGTCGGACCTCGCCCACGAGATTAAAACGCCGCTCACGTATCTGCAAGGATATGCCGAAATCGCATCCAAACCGCAGACGCCAGAGTCGTTAAAAGAACAGTCGATTCAGACGATTCTCGAAGAGAGCCAAGCGTTGACCGAGCTCGTCGAGAACGCGTTCCAGCTCGCCCAGTTGGACGAGAACACGTTCACGTTGCATCGCGAACCCGTGGCCGTCGATGCGCTCTGCGACGATTTGCAACGCGTGCTCACCACGATGTTCCGAGTGACACCGATCGCGTTTGCTAGTAGCACCGATTGCTCCTCCAAGGACGTCGTCTTACAGTTAGATCGACATCGCATCTTACAAGTGTTCCGCTCCATCGCCCACAACGCGATTCAACATAGCGAGGCACGCCACGTCCGATTCGATATGCAACTTACGGATGAAGCACTTCACTTCACGATTCAAGACGACGGGAAAGGTATCCCTCAAGAAGATCTGCCTCACATCTTCGATCGCCTGTACCGGGTCGAAAAATCACGTTCCCGTCGTACGGGTGGCAGTGGACTCGGGCTTGCCATCGCCCATCAAATCATCCGGTTGCATGATGGTACGTTGACCGTCGCCTCTGATTCATCTGGGACGATGTTCACCATCACTCTTCCGCCCCACTAAAAAAATCCGGCACCTGAGCTCAGGCGCCGGATTTTTTCATTTCACTTTCCCTGCTTGCAACAGTTGCGTCCATTCCTCGTCTTCAAAGACGTACACACTGTTATCCGATGTCGCTAGCAAAAATCGCCCGTTTTGGCTGACCAGTTCGATCGGGACGCTGTCCGCGTTCAGCGAGGGCAGCTCAACGGTCGTCTCCGTCTCGTCGGTCAAATCCGAGACCACAAGATCGAACGAGGTACCTGTTTTAGCGATATACGCCAGTTGCCCCTTTGCTGCGGCCATCGTGACGATATTTCCTTGATTGTTGAACGCCTCGAACGTGTCTCCCCCGTCGTCTGAGACGAGGATGCCGTCCGGGCCATAGACGAAGACGCGTTTCGGTTCGCTCGCATCGGCTGTGATGCCGGCGATGCCTCGACCTTCGATCCCATCCATCTTCATCGGCTCAAACGACGTACCACCGTCGAGCGACCGATAAAAACCTGGTTCGAGTTCACTTGTCGCCGTTTCTAAATACACGTAAAGGCTCTCGGATTCAAAGCCCGCACTCATGTAGTGAAAATCGGCCTCGCCCTCTAGCGAACGAATCTCGAGCGTCTCACCTTTATCGGTCCCGCGGACGACACCGAGCGGATTTTTATACGGCGAATCCTGTGCCGGGTGACCGCTCGCATAGAATCCGTCTGCGACGAGCTCGAAGCCCATATAGTCGTGTCGGTTCGACGACAATTCGTACCAGCCGTCTTCCCTGAATTCCATCAGTCCTGTATGCGTCGCGATGACCGGACGCCCGTCTGGCCAAAAGCCGGCACCGTGGATATGGGAGACCACGATGCCTGTTTTTGTCGCTGTCCAGCGGTCCGGCACCTGTTCCGTCGACGCCTCTTTTTCTTCCGTGACCGGTTCCGTCGACTCGCTCGCTGGTGTCGCACCCCCACACGAGGCAAGAAATACAGTCGTCAAAAACATCGGTACGAATAGCTTTCGTTTCATAATAGTTCCCTCCATCTTTAGCATCCTCCTCATTATAGAGACCAAAGATGAAAGAATTGTTAAAGCTTGAGCGTCCGCGCGTTCAAGGCGACGATGACGGTACTGAGACTCATGAGCACGGCGCCGACGGCCGGTGACAAGATGATACCGATTGGGGCCAACACGCCGGCCGCGAGCGGGATGGCGACGATGTTATAGCCGGCGGCCCACCACAGATTCTGAATCATCTTGTTGTATGTGTTGCGAGACAAGTCGAGAATCGACAGCACGTCTTTCGGGTTGCTCCGGACGAGGACGATATCAGCCGTCTCGACGGCGACGTCGGTGCCGCTACCGATGGCAATGCCGACGTCCGCTTGGGCCAAAGCCGGTGCATCATTGATGCCGTCCCCGACCATCGCCACTTTGCTGCCATCGGCTTGGACGGTTTGCACTTGCCGTGATTTATCATCCGGCAACACTTCGGCGTACACTTCCTCGATGTGAAGTTGTGACGCGACCCAGTCGGCGACTTTCCGGTTGTCCCCGGTGAGCATGATCGAGCGGACGCCCCGGTCTTTCAACGCTCGGACCGTCTCTTTCGCTTCATCGCGAACCATGTCCGCCAAGGCGATCATACCGACCAACTCCCCGTCTCGAATCGTGAAGACGACGGTCTTCCCGGCGGCCGATAATCGGTCGAACGCCATTTCGTCAATTGAGAGCTCATGCTCCCGAATATAGCGGGGGCTGACGACTTGAACGTGACCTCCCTCTACCTGTCCTTCTAATCCAACACCCGTGATCGAAGCGAAATCGACGACTTCAGGCAACGTCAACTTGCGTGTTTCCGCTTCCCGAAGAATACCTCGTGCGAGCGGATGCTGCGAGGCCGTCTCGACCGCGGCGGCCAGACGTAACACTTCCTCTTCTGTATGAGCAGATGCGGCCTCAATGTCCGTCACCCCGAAATCGCCTTGCGTCAACGTTCCCGTCTTATCGAAAATGACTGCATCGAGATGACGCGCCTCTTCGAATTGGGTCCGATTCCGAATCAACAGTCCACGTTTCGCCGACAGGGCTGTCGAGACCGCCACGACGAGCGGAGACGCGAGACCGAGCGCGTGCGGACATGAGATGACCATGACGGTGACCATTCGTTCGACGGCCATACTGACCGGATATCCGAGGGCGACCCAAATGACGAACGTCAGCACTCCCGATCCGACGGCGACATAAAACAAGAGCTTGGCGGCCCGATTGGCTAGGTTTTGCGTTTTCGATTTGGACTCCTGCGCTTCTTTGACCAAGTCGATGACTTTCGCCAAGTATGTGCTCTCTCCCGTGCTTGTCGTCGAAATCGTCATGCTACCTTCTTGGTTGATTGATCCTGCGATGACGACATCCCCTGTCTCTTTTTCGACAGGCATCGATTCACCGGTCAACATCGACTCATCAACCGTCGTCCGCCCTTTCAGCAGCTCCCCGTCGACAGGAATCTGCTCGCCCGGTTTGACGAGAATCAAATCCCCGACAGCGAGCGCCGAGACGGGAACGTCCTCGATGTCACTCCCGTTGATGCGGTGTGCCACGCTCGGTAATAGACGAACGAGCTGTTGCAACGCGTTCGACGCACCCATGATTGAGCGCATCTCAATCCAGTGCCCGAGCAACATGATGACGATTAACGTCGCCAACTCCCAAAAGAAGTCATGTCCATGCCCATATCCGAACACGATGGCAACACTATAGAAGTACGCGACGCTGATGGCAAGTCCAATCAGCATCATCATCCCCGGATTTCGTTGACGCAATTCGTCGATGCTACCTTTCAAAAACGGCCACCCTCCGTAGACGTACACAATCGTCGCCAACACGAATAGCGTCTCCTTTTCATAAGGAAACGTGAGTTCGAAACCGGCCCACTCTTGAATCATATCTGACAAGATGAGAATCGGAATCGTCAGCCCTAACGAGACGAAAAATCGACGCTTATACTCTTCAATCATCCCTTCATGTCCGCCGGCATGCGAGTCATGCGCTTCCCCGTGTTCATGATGAGATGACGTGTGGTGTGAATGTTCCACGTTGACCACCTCCTATGTATACCATATACCCCTATATAGTATATAAAAACTTATTTTCCGTTTAACAAATATTTCATAACTTGTTGGTATAACTAAATAGGCTCTCGCTTTTAAACGAAAGGATGATGCCTTATGAACCGCGTAATGAAATGGGTCATCGGGATGGGTATAGTCAGTATCGTGATTGGATTGTTCTTGCTTTTGTTCACGTTTGCTCCTGGAAACTGGATGATGGGCAACAGTTCATTCATGGGAGATCGGAACGATGGTGGCATGATGCATGGCAACGGCGGGATGGGACGTGAGGGTACCGTCGAGCTCGCCGCGTCGAACGAACCGAATCAACGACTCCCCATCCCGGAACCGCTACGACCTGACCGTGTCACGGACGAGGCGCTCTATTATACGGTGCGGATCGAACGTGGCGAGCACCGGTTCTTCAATCAAGGTGTCAGTACCGAGACGCTTGGCTATAACGGGAATTTGCTCGGACCGATGATTGAATTGCCAGCTGGAAAGACCGTCTATATCAATACAATCAATCAGCTCGATGAACCGACCTCGTTCCATTGGCACGGTCTCGTCATCCCGGGAGCCGAAGACGGCGGACCCCATCAATCGATTGCCCCGGGCGAACAAAGACAAGTTCGTCTCGACATCGACCAAGAACCGGGCACGCTCTGGTTCCACCCGCATCCGATGGGCGCGACGGCCGAACAAGTATACCTTGGTTTGGCCGGACTCTTGTACGTGACGGATCAAACGGAGACCGGGTTGCCGAATGAATACGGTGTCGATGACATCCCGCTCATCGTTCAAGACCGTCTCTTCACAGCCGACGGACAACTCGATTACGACCGCCAGATGAACATCGATGGGACGGTCGGTGATACGTTGATTGCGAACGGAGCGATCAATACAACGTTCGACGTGACGACGAACACGTTACGCGTCCGTCTCGTCAACGGCTCTAACGCCCGGAATCTCGACTTCTCCCTATCGAACGGGGAGGCGTTCACTCAAATCGCGACTGACGGCGGGTTGCTCGATCGACCGGTTTCGCTTGAGACGTTGACGCTCACACCTAGCGAACGGGCCGATATTTTAATCGACTTTTCAGATCTGTCGCTCGGGGACGACCTCGCTCTTCAAGCTGACGGGATTCCGTTCACGACGTTCACGGCGCGCGACCACATCGAGCAAGACGGTGATTGGACGGAAGCTTTTACGGAAGCTCCTGTCGCTAACGAGTCGAGCGAGGCCGATCGCCGGCTCACGTTGTTCGGGATGGGCAATATGGTTACGATTGACGGCAAACAGTTCGACCCTGACCGGATTGACATTAACGTCCGGCAAGGCTCGACCGAGGTGTGGGAAATTTATAACCGAGAAGACATGATGGGCGGGATGACCCACCCGTTCCACGTCCATGGCGTCCAATTCCGGATACTTGAACGGGACGGCAAGCCTCCGCCTGACAACGAACGTGGCTGGAAAGATACGGTCGCCGTCGCACCGGGCGAGAAAGTGAACATTGAAATGACGTTTCGAGAGACAGGGACGTTTATGTATCACTGCCACATCCTGGAGCATGAAGAAAACGGGATGATGGGACAATTGAAAGTAGACTAATCACACTTAACTTGGAGGGAATATGAATGAAATGGAATAAGAAACTTGGAATGATGACGATGGCACTCTCACTGAGCGGTTTACTCGTTGCTTGTGGTGAAGACGACACGACGAATAATGATACGAACATGAATGATCAAATGGAAGAGACGATGGACGGGAACGACCATTCAGGAATGGACATGTCCGGGTCTGGTGACGTCCCCGAAGGATTGAAGTCAGCAGAGAACCCGACGTTCGCGGTCGGCGACACGGCCGTCATCACAGAGGCCCATATGCCTGGCATGGAAGGCGCGGAAGCGAGCATCGTCGGCGCCTACGATACGGTCGCCTACAGTATCTCGTACGACCCGATGCACGGGGGCGAGCGCGTCAAAGACCATAAATGGATCATTCATGAAGAGATTGAAGGTGCACAGGACGCCCCGTACGAGGTCGGCGACGAGGTTGAAGTCAATGCCGAGCATATGAGCGGTATGGGCGGCACGACTGCTACCATCGATTCTGTCGAAGAGACGACGGTCTATATGGTCGACTTCACGTTAGAATCCGGCGAAGAAGTGACCAACCATAAATGGGTCACCGAGAAAGAACTGTCGGCACCTTAATCGAAACGTTTGTCTGAACGTGGTCACGCCTTCTCAGTAAGAGCAGGCAAGCGAAACCGGGGCACATGTCTCGGTTTTTCTTATGTATGGGACGAAGCATTTCAAGGAAACAACTGACAAAAGGGATTGATTCTCATCGGCCCTTTTTTATTTAGGCTAAACCATTTTAAATTACCCTGTTTTTCAAAAGCTAAACTCCGAGAAATCGGAGTTTTTTTGAATTTTAGGCATATATTCTTTTACCAACAAAACGTTGCATGTCTCATTTTCGTTGATATGACTGGACTTTCTCCAATACATGATTGTTTTCATAACGATTATACTTTTTTGAAATATAAATGACATATTAGAATCTATTTTTTGATGGTAAAATTTTTTTATAAGGTAATTATCATTTTTATGTCGCATTGTTCCATAATTGAAAGGATTTACCATACTATGAAAAAACAACTGATGACGATCACATTAGGCGCCCTTCTTGTTTCCGGCTTGACAGTTCCCGCTTCGACACCGGTAGAGGCAGCTACATCGTATAAAGTCAAAGTCACGACGAATGTTTTGAACGTGCGGAGCGGCCCATCGACGTCTTATCAAAAAGTCGGCAGTGCTAAACTCGGCCAAACGTTCACCTATCTCGGCGCGACCGGCTCATGGACAAAAATCAATTATAACGGCAGTACAAAATACGTCTCGAGTACATATGTTAAAAAATATAGCAGCACGTCACTCCAAACAGCGACAGCGGGCAAGTTTTTGATTCCTGCGAAAGGCACGTTGACGCAAGGTTATGGCCCGGCGAGCGGCAAATACGGCTACACGTTCCATAACGGCATCGACTTGGCGGCCGCGAAAGGCACGACCGTCCAATCCGCCGCGTACGGTGAAGTCATCGTCGCCCGTAACTATGGAGCGTACGGTAACCACGTCATGGTCACACATACCGTTGACGGTCAAGCCTATACGACTGTCTACGCTCACTTGGACCGCTTGAACGTCGTCAAAGGACAGAAAATCGCCAAGGGTGGGAGAATCGGTACGGTCGGCAACACCGGCAACTCGTACGGAAGCCACCTCCACTTCGAAATCCATAAAGATAAATACGTCTACAGTAGCTCGACGGCTGCCAATAGCGTCAACCCATACACGTTGTTCTAATCCTAACACCTTCCTCTAACATACGAGGAAGGTGTTTTTTCCTAGAATCGTGCGCATTCCGTCCGACTATCCCGGTTGTGACCCATTTCTAGCTAGGTCTATGGGGGGTATAGGGAATCATCGGCGAATATCGTATAATAAAGGAGTATGTCGGATATTACTTTACGTTTATATATAGCCTTATATCGAAGGGAGGTTCGCGCGATGACTCGAAAGTCATTCTATCCGGCTCGTCGGTACCATGGGCGCTCGACGGCTAAACGAATGAACCAGATTCACGCACCCCAGTCGTTACCGATTCATTCACTTGTCGAAGAAGTTCAAGACGCCGTCTGCTATATCGACTTCACACGGAACCATCTGTATTCGAATGAACAGCTCCGTGCCATCTGTCCCTCGATGGTCAACCAGCGTTTCTCGCGCCCGGAAGACATGACCCGGTTCTTCTACGAAGCGTTCGAGCGGAACGGCGCAAATATGAACGATGTAACGCTGTTTTGGGACGAGCTCATGACGAACCGGTTCGGCTGTTGTCCGAGCATGGATGCGAAGTCGCTCCGCATCGGCGAGCGAACGATGCAAGTCATCGTGAACTTTACGCACACGCCGCGCGGCGCATTCCTCATGTGGCGGGACATCACCGACTCGATCCGCTTCGAGGAGCAGAAAGACGCCTTCCTGGCCGAACTGTCCCATGAGTTCCGTTCCCCGCTCACGGCCATCAATGGTTACGCGGAACTGCTCATGTACCAACATGGCGACGACGAGAAAACACACGGGATGTTGACACTCGTCAAACGGGAGGCCGAGCGACTCGAGCGGCTCGTCGATAATTTCCTCGACTACCAGCGTGTGAACTATTCCGTGGAGTTATTGTCGTTGTCGACGTTCGACTTGCGACCATTGCTCGAGGACATCGTCGCTCACTATAAGACGACGGCCCCCAAGCATGACGTCATCTTGTCCGCGGATGACATGACCCTCGAAGCCGATCAGGAGAAGCTGTTGCAGCTGCTCCATAACTTGATTGGGAACGCGATCAAGTATTCGCCGAACGGCGGCACGGTCCACATCGAGCTGACGACCGAAGACGACACGTCTGTCCTGTCGGTCCGTGACACCGGAATCGGTATCCCGAGCGACGCCATCCCGTACGTGTTCGACGAATATTACCGGGTCGACTCGGATGCACACCGTCCGATCAAAGGGACCGGTCTCGGCCTACGCATCTGTAAACGGATCGCCGAAGCGCACGGCTGGGGCATCCATGCCGACTCCGTGTACGGTGAAGGCACGACGTTCTCCATCTACTTATATCCTAGTAGCTCGACGTCACTCGCCGAACGAGAGACGTCCGACTGACAGGACCGTCTCTTTTGAATGAATCGCCTTTAAAGCGGGAACAGACGAAATGAGAAACGTAGAAAGGATGATTCGCATGAAACGTCAACGTGGTTTTTTGGCACTTCCTGTCGCCGTCGCCTTTATCCTTATTTTCGGGCTGTTGTTCGATAACTGGTGGCTTGGACTCGGGATTGGCATCGCGATGTTCTTCGCGTTCCAAGGGACGAAGAAGAAGGCTTGAAACTTTTTTAGGCGGCGCCCGTAGTAATTGGACAAAGGAGGCATGCTCCATGTCCAATAAACAAACGACCGGCAGCTACGCCTTTCCGCTCGCCCTCGGCGTCGGTGTCTCGACTGCCATCGCGCTCGATCACTATTTGATTGGACTCGCAATCGGTGTCGGATTGTATTTCGCTTTTAGTGATTCACCGAAGAAGATATGACAAAGACCGCTTCATTGAGCGGTCTTTGTCATATTTACTCGGTAGCAGTTGATTGATCTCATTTAAGGAAGGCTGATGTAGATGGCATCTAACAAACCTATACCCAAGTTTCAACTCGCTTTTGCGTTACTCCTGTTAGGAGGTATCTTTTTCCTTCTTCATGAAGTAAATCAGCGAGAAACTTTTTTGAACGAAACGTTAACTGAGCATTTTTCAATCGATCAGAGCGCCTATGATGTCGAGTTCAGCATGAATCAATTTGGGTACTTATATCGCTTGAATTTCGAGGACGAAAACAGAGTCGAGTATGAATTTTTCGTCAAAACCAATCAAGAGAAAGAGTACGTCGTCACCTATTATGGGCATAACTCGTATGGCGATTCACCTTTGAAAGAAGATGAATTTACCACGTTGAACGAAGAATACTAAATTTAGAGAATTGCCATGAGAAGAGGCCAGCTGATGCGAACACGTCGCGCCAGCTGGCCTCTTTTTACAAATCGACTGAGGCATATCCCAACCTCACTTCAATGACGCGACTTCGATTGGAACCGCTCGACCTCGTCCGTCATGATGGCGTCGACACCGGTCATGTCCGGTAATTCACTCGGGTCATTGATGGTGTACAGGCGAAGCAACCGATTTTGTTCGCGCATCATCGCCGCGTCCCTCGTCCCGATAAACTCCGGTTGGGCATGGACCGCCTCGGCACCGACTCGTTCGACGAACTCGACGAGCCGTGGATGCCCGTCCCCGGTCAAGACGGCGATTCTCGCCTCGCGGGCGACGTCCCGCAACCGGACGAGCGTGTCCGGGTTGAACGAGGAGAAGACGACACGCTCTTCTAACTTGAACTCGGTGACGGCGAGCCACGTCAAATACTCGATTCCTTCATAATCAAATTGATCTGTCTTCAGCTCGATATTGAGCGTGACGTCGGACGGTTCAATCAAGACGAGTACTTCCTCGAGCGTCGGGATCCGTTCCCCGCTCTCCGTCCGGAGCAAGCGGAGCTGTCGAAGCGTCATATCCTTGACGAAGCCGCTTCCGTTCGTCGTCCGGTCGACCGTCTCGTCATGGATCACGACGAGGCGTCCGTCGCGCGTCAATTGGACATCGAGCTCAATGCCGTCGACGTGAGGCAACGCCGCCTTGAACGCGCTGATCGTGTTCTCCGGATACTTGGCGCTATAGCCGCGATGTGCGTAAATCAACATGTCATTGTCCCAAGGTGGAAGTTGTCTCATCGGCCGCGCGTTTCAACGCCTCTTCGACCGATACGCCTTGGTATAGGCTCTCCATGGCGTTGACGACGCTTTGACGGGATTGCGGGAACGTCGAGATGAGCGCACCTTGCGTCGCCGGAGAGGCTGTCGTCTCGCTCAATTGATCGACCGTCACTTTGAGCTGCGGATACTCGGCCCACATCTCTTTGACGACCGGCTCGTCATACGCTTCCGGATTAATCGCGAAGTAGCCCGTGTCGACGTGCCATTTGGCCTGTGCTTCTTTCGACGCCGCATACTTCATGAACTCCCATGCGCCTTGCTTCGTCTCGTCGGCGATGCCGTCCCCCATCCAGAGCGAGGCCCCACCGATGATGACACCTTCACGATCGGCTTCGTTCGGGACCGGCAAGTACGACGCGCCGACCTCGAAATCGGCGTTGTCCGCCACGGTACGGATCCCGGCCGATGAGTCGAGATACATGGCGACTTTCCCTGATTGGAAGGCGGCGCGCATGTCGTCCCAGTTTTGACCGACGTTCATGAATGTCTTCTCGTCGTACATCTCTTTAATCAAGTTGAAGGCATTCTGCCCTTCTTCCCCATCGAAGACGGCTTTCGTCGGTGCCCCGCTACGGCCGTTGTCGTTGTCGACGTAGAGCCCGCCTTGCGCGGCGACGAGCTGTTCGAAGAACCAGCCATAGTTGAGCATCGTGAAGCCCGTCTGGCCATCGGTCGTCAGCGCCTTCGCCGCTTGCTTCAACTCGTCATACGTCCGCGGCGCCTTTTCCGGGTCGAGGCCCGCTTTCTCGAACGCGTCCTTGTTGTAGATGAGCACCGGCGTCGACGAGTTGAACGGCATCGAGTATTGCTTACCGTCGACTTGGTAATAGCTCAAGATGTTCTCTTCCCAGACGCTCGTATCAAAGTCTTCTTTATCGATGAACTCTTGGACCGGCGTGATTTTGTTCGAGTCAATCATGTATTTCGTACCGACCTCGAACGTCTGCATGATGGCCGGTGCGTCCGGTGAGCCCGCGACGGCGTTGAATTTCGTGAGCGCCTCTTCATACGTCCCTTGGAACACCGGCTTCACTTCATACTCTTCTTGCGACTCGTTGAAGGCGTCGACTTGATCATTGAGCGCCGTTTCCAAGTCCCCGCTCATCGCGTGCCAAAACACGACTTCTGTCTTTCCGTCCGTCGTCGTGGTCGCCGCGGCCTCTTCCGCTTCTTGACTGCCACATGCCCCGAGCAATAACACCGAACTGGCCAACCCTGCGAATAATGCTGTCTTTTTCATGAACGTTTCCCCCTATTATTTGATCGCACCTTGCGTCAGACCTTCCTGTAACTGCTTTTGTCCTGCGAATAACAGTAGTAGCGTCGGGATGATAATCAGGATGACCGCCGCCATGACGACGCCCCAATCCGAGGCGACCTCGTTCGACTGCATCTGTTTAATCCCAATCTGCACCGTCCGTGCCTGCTCCGTGTTCGTGACGAGGAGCGGCCATAAGTACATGTTCCATGTCGTCAAAAAGCTATATACCGACAACGTGACGAGCGGCGTTTTCGACACCGGCAAGACGACGTTCCAAAAGAAGCGGAACCGGCTGATGCCGGCGATTTGGGACGCCTCATACATCTCGTACGGAATCGTCTTGAACTGTTGGCGGAGCAGGAACGTTCCGAACGCGAGCGCGAAGAACGGCACCGACAGCCCCCATACGGAGTTGAGCCAGCCGAGCGACTGAATCGTCAAGAAGTTCGGTACCATCGTCGCTTCCCACGGCACCATCATCGTCGCGAGGAAGAGCATGAAGATGAGCCCTTTCCCTTTGAAGTCGATGAAGACGAACGCGAAGGCGGCGAGGCTCGACAAGACGACCTGACCGACCATGACGAGGAGCGCGACGACGAGACTGTTCCATAAGTACGTCAGGAGCGGGATGCGCTCGAACGCGGCGACATAGTTGTCGAACGTCACGTCGCGCGGGATGAGGTTCCCTTTCAACACTTCGCTACCGTCCATCAGACTGATCGAGAAGGCGTAGGCAATCGGGAACAAGAGGATGACCGCACTCAAGATGAGGAGCGCATACGTGATGATTTTCCGGAGCGTCATTGGTAATGCACCTTCCTTTCGACGAGCTTGAACTGGAGCCACGTCAACCCGAGCACCGCAAGGAACAAGAGCACGGCCTGCGCGCTCGCCCCGCCGACGTTATAGTTGATGAACGCGTCCTTATAGATGGCGTAGACGATGACGTTCGTCGAGTTCGTCGGTCCGCCTTTCGTCAGCAAATCAATCTGCCCGAACGTCTGGAACGCATTGATGAGCGAGATGATGCCGACGAAGAAGAGGGTCGGGGACAGCATCGGGATGGTGATCGCTCGGAGCTGGGTCCAATACCCCGTCCCGGCGATGTCCGCACTCTCGTAAAGCGTCCGGTCGATGTTTTGCAGGCCGCCGAGGAGAATCAAGAACGTGAAGCCGATGTTCATCCAGACGGTCGCGAGCGACACGGATAAGAGCGCGTACTGCGGGTCGAGGAGCCACTGCACCCCGCTCGCCCCGACCGCTTCCAAGAAACGGTTGAAGATGCCGATGGACGGGTTGTACATGAACATCCAGATGACGGATGAGGCCGCGACGCTCATGCCCATCGTCGCCGAGAACGCCGTCCGGAAGATGCCAATCCCGCGCAGCTTCTCGTTGGCGAGGAGCGCCAGACTGAGCGCGATGATGATTGTGAGCGGGACGGTCAACAGAACGAAGCCGACCGTCGCCTGAATGCTCTGCCAAAACGAGGCGCTCGTGAACAGCTTGGCGTAATGCTCGCCGCCGACGTAGCTGAGTGGCGTCCCTTGTGTGTCCGTTTGAAAGAAACTCAAGTAAATCGTCCGGAACAGCGGATAGACGAGGAAAATCCCGAACAGCGCGATCGACGGTGACAAGTAGAGGAGCCCGCTCGTCGCGTCCGATAGTCGGGTCCGGACGCGTTGTCTCGGAAGGGCGACCGTCATTGGAACACCTCCAACGCCTCGAACAGTTTCGGTTGCCGCGGTTCGATACGATTGCCGTTCGTATCAAACAAAGATATCTGTTTCGGGTCGACGTAACAGGCGATTTTCTCCCCGATCGACAGCGGCCATTGTCCCGGCCATTTGGCGAGCCACTCGACGCCGCCCATGTCAAAGGCGAGAATCGTCTCCGTGCCGAGCACCTCGATGTTCTTCAGTTCGGCATAGAACGTGACATCCTCTTTCGCCGGCGTGATTTGTTCCGGGCGGATGCCGAGCGTCGCCGTATCTTCTCGCGTCAGCGTGTTCGGATGGAACAGGCGTCCGTCCGAGGCGACCCAGCCCTTGTCACTCCGCTGCACCGGCGTCAAATTCATCGGCGGTGAACCGATGAACGAGGCGACGAACGTGTTCGCCGGCTTGTTGTACAAATCGAGCGGTTGACCGACTTGTTGGACCTCGCCATCGTTCAACAGCATCATCCGGTCGGCCATCGTCATCGCCTCGACTTGGTCATGGGTGACGTAAATCATCGTCAGCTTGAGCTTGCGTTGCAGCTGTCGGATCTCGGAGCGCATTTTGGCCCGAAGTTTCGCGTCCAAGTTCGAGAGCGGCTCGTCCATGAGGCAGATTGGTGACTCGGTCACGATGGCCCGGGCCAAGGCGACCCGTTGCCGTTGCCCGCCCGACAGTTCACGCGGCTTTCGCTTCAAATAGTCGGTCAGTCCGAGCGTTTCGGCCGCTTCCATGCAGCGTTCGCGCTGCTCGAGCTTCGTCAGTCCTTTCGTATGTAACCCGAACGTGATGTTCTTCTCGACGGTCATATGCGGATAGAGCGCATAGTTTTGGAACACCATCGACAGTTGGCGTTCGCTCGGTTTCAAGTCGTTCGCGGCGACGCCGTCGATGCGGAGCGTCCCGCTCGTGATTGACTCGAGCCCGGCAATCATCCGGAGCATCGTGCTCTTCCCGCAACCCGACGGTCCGACGAGGGCGAAGAATTCACCGGCCTCGATCGTCACGTCGATGCCACGGATGACTTCCGTCTCGTCGTATGACTTTTTGATATTCTGCAGTTGAATCGATTTCATATGATATCCTCCTTCATTCCTTGCGACGCCCATAATCGCTCATCCCCGGTCGAGACGGCGAACGCCCCGTGAGAAAGTGCTTCATGCACGTGAATCGGTTTTCGGATCATCCCACCCGTCACAATCGGCAACGAGACGTGTTCCGCGACGTGCTCGATGACACTCGGAATGAGACCCGGCATCAGTTCGAGCGCGTCCGGCTGTTGGTCTTTCGCCATCTTGATGCCTGAAGTGATTGCGTCCGAGTCGACGAGGAATAGGCGCTGCACCGTCATCAGGCCGGCCCGTTTGGCGTGTTGAATGACCGACGCCTTCGTCGTCACAATCCCGTCGGCGCCGACGCGTTTCGCCAAATAGTCGATGCCGTCCCGGTCGAGACTGATGCCATTAATCCGTTCGGCGTGCAAGAACACGGTCCGGTTCTCCCGCTTCAAATGGGCGACGTAGCGGTCGAGCGTGCTGAGCGTCCCCATCATGAGGAACGTCGTCGTCACGTCCGACTGCAGGAACTTCTCGAGTTGTTTCGGTGATTTGATGGAGGCGATCATCTTCTCTTGTCCAATCGTGCGGAGCGTTTCATTCACTTGAATCATCCTTCCCTAGAAAAAAGGACCAACAGAAACAGGACGTCATCGACGTACGGGCTTCTGTTGGTCTCTCGAATGTTCTACCAGTTGCTATTCACTTGGCATGAGGGGTCTCACAAGTCATATCGTACCGGATGAATGTAAAGCGGTCGTGAAGGACGTGCAAAAGTTTGTGAAGACGACGTAAAAAAACCGACTCATAAGGAGTCGGTGTCGTGGATTGTCTGTCTCGCCTTCGCCAAAATGTCGGCTTTGACGTCGTCGTCCCGCCCTTGCCAGTTGCGGACCATCATCTTCATCCGTTGGTTCTTTGCGAACCGCTCCTCGTGCTTGTCGATGAAGTTCCAATACAAGGCATTGAACGGACAGGCGTCTTCTTCAGTCGTGTGTTTCGGATTATACTTGCAGCCCTTACAGTAGTCGCTCATCTTGTCGATGTACTTGCCCGAGGCGATATACGGCTTCGTCGCCAATTTCCCGCCGTCGGCATGGAGCGCCATCCCGAGCACGTTCGGAAGCACGACCCAGTCGTAAGCATCGATATACATCTCATTGAACCAGTCGCTCGTCTGTTGTGGCGACACTTCGAACAGCGTCGCGAAGTTGCCGAGCACCATGAGCCGCTGGATGTGGTGGTTGTGCGCCCGCTCGATGACCGGCTTCACACTCTGGTGGACGCAGTGCATGTCCGTCTCGGCGTCCCAAAAATAGTGTGGCAAGTCGCGCTCATGCTTGAACGTGTTGACCGACTCATATCCCGGCATCGAGGCCACGTAGACGGCGCGCATATATTCGCGCCAGCCGAGGAGTTGACGGACGAACCCTTCGACCGAGGCGAGCGGCGCATCCGACGCAATGGCCGCTTGAACGACCTCGTCCGGTGTCAGGAGCCCGATGTTGATGGCCGCGGACAGCAGGCTATGCGACATGTCTTGATTGTCCGACAGCATTGCGTCCTGATACGGACCGAACGTCTCGAGACGCTCCTCAACGAACCGTTTCAATGCCCGTCGTGCCTCACTACGCGTCACCGGCCAGACGAACGGGGTGATGTCGCCCGGATGGTCGGCGAAATCGCGATTCACTTTTTCGATGACGTCTTTCGTGATGGCGTCCGGTCGAAAATGGATTGGTGCCGGGAACGTCAGCCCGTCTTTCGGCGGCTGGCGGTTATCCGCATCGAACGACCATTTGCCACCGCGCGGCTTCCCGTCCTCGAGCAACACGTCGAACCGTTTCCGCATCTGGCGATAGAAGCGGTCCATCCGCCATGGCGCGTTGCCGATTGTGTCGACGGCTTCCTTCTTCGTTAAATAGAAGAGCGGCACGTCCGTATGTTCGACGAGCTTATGCTGCTGACCGAACTGTTTTAACTTCTTCTCCATCGCGGCGTCGGTGACGGCTGTGTAATGAATCTCTTCCGGTTCATATCGTGTGAAGTGGTCGTCCCATGCGTCTTGGAACGAGTCGGCCTCGTGATAGTCGACCGTGTAGCCCTTTTCTCGCAGTTCCTCAGCGAAGTGACGCATCGCCGAGAAGATGAGGACGAGTTTCTGTTTATGGTACGGCCGCCACGTCGCCCGTGACGTCGCTTCGATTATGACGATGACGTCATCGCTCTCAACGTGATCGAATAGCTCGAGTTCGTGCGACAGTTGATTGCCGAAAATCCAAAAAGAACGCATCGATTCAACTCCCCTCCCAAAATGGTTATGCTACACTCAATCTACATCTACTGGATACGGAAAGGAATGGTTCGATGCGCTTCATGCGTCTCCAAACATGGATTGACAGTCAATACGAGAATCCACGCGGCATCGTCGGGACGTATATCGGTGAGAAGATGGTCCGGCAACACCGGGTCGAAGTCGATTGGACGATTGAACAACTTCACATTCAGCCCGACCACCGCATCCTCGACCTCGGTTGCGGGGCCGGCGACGCGCTGGCGCAGATGCTGCGTGGCTTTGAGCACGTGCATGTGACCGGACTCGATCGTTCCCCGACCATCGTCCGCTCGGCGCTCCGACGAAATCGAACGGACGTGCAGACCGGGCGAGCCGACGTCGTCGAAGGCGACCTCGGGACGCTCCCGTTTCCGGACGCACAGTTCGACCGTGTCTTCAGCATCCATACACTCTACTTTTGGGAAGACGTGCCTGCGGTGCTTGCCGAAATTGATCGCGTTCTCGTTCCGGGCGGGTCATTCGTCATCACCTACTGTGACGGGAAAGGTGACGTGACGTGGGATGGCATCGCGTCCATCATGCGGGAACAGTTCATCCCCGCCGCTTCGGAACTCGGTCTCATCGACGTCAAGCAACAGCGAGGACCTGACTCGCGTGATTATCATACGGTTGCCGTGACGGGGCGGAAGCCGCACGATGATTTCTAATCATCACTTTATAAGAATTTTTATTCCATTTGCTGTTTAAAATGAAAAGAAACCTCTCGAATGTGAAATCTCGAGAGGTTTCTTTGTTATTTAGCAACGATAGTATTGATACGCTTCGTCATATAACTCGAGCGTGTCATTTCAACGGTCAACATACTGCTTTGACGTTGTTTATTCACATAAACTTTGAAGTTCCCTTTCGAATCAACTTTGACAGCCTTTCCAATATTCGAATCTCTACCATACACTTGTACCGTCGCACCCGGATGTCCTTTTCCGGTCACATAGGTGTGACTCGTTCGTACAGTATTCACACTGAATTGTTTGAACGCATACTTGATGGTTTGTACAGTTGCCGTCGACACATTTCCAGTAGTATCTTTTGCACGGACCGAAACGGTTTTTCCTGGTAGCCATTTATTAATCGAATAGGCGTATGAACCAGAGCTGTTCGCTTTCGTCGTATAGGTCCGCCCGTTATACGTAATGAGGACGGTTGCCCCTTTTTCTGTCTTCCCCTGGACTTTCGTTGACGCTGCCGACATTGCATGGACTGTCGGCTTGGTTGGTGCCGTGTTATCTTTCGCCTTGAGTGTAACTGACGTTTTTTGTCCAAGTCTAGGAATGGTCACGAACTTTAAGCTTTCGCCTTCTTTGTACATACGGACTAGATAGAAACTGAATTTACCTGTTGCATCGATGTTCGTTTGACCAATTCTAGTCGTACCATTCCACACTTCAAGCGTTGCCTGCGGCTCTCCCACGCCTGTAATGTGACGGGATGCTTTTTGGAATTTAACGGCGGATACATTTTTGCCGCTATACGGTTTTGTGACCGTCTTCTTGACTTCATACTTAATCGTTTTATCCGGATTGACGAGTTTGACTGTCACGTCGGCAGGTAATTCAATATCATTCGACCATGTGACCACATTGCCCATGTGTTTATGGCTGACAGTTTGCCCGTTCACGGTGAACTCATACTGTTTTTGAATCATATTGTCTGATGGGGAGTAAAACCAAATTCGCTGATCCCCATTCATACGAATATCTTGAATTTTGTCACCGACTGGTCCTACATAAGTATATGCCACATTACCCGCTGCATCCTTTGTAGTGATTCTTACTTTACTGTGACGGACCCCATTATAGAATAAGTACATAGGGTCTGTCGTTTTAATGACAAAATCCCCTGTTTTCGAGACTGAGACTGCTTTCTCTTTATCACTTCGATAAGTGAACGTAACTTTGGCCCCTGGTTCTGTTTTTCCATAGATGAGTCGTTCACCTGGCAAAACATACTTTTGAAGCGTTACTCGAGGTGCAACTATGTCTTTGATTGTAACTTTATTTCCTTCCGACCAATTACCGGAGAGGTCTTTAACTTTGACGACAAGATGGGTCACGCCGTCCCTCTTCAAATTTGAGACAGGTAACTGTGAGGTCGTTATGATTTTAGAGTTGTTTTTTGGGAACGAATGGATTGGTTTGACGATGCCTTCTCGCAACAGCCTCTCCCCTTTATAGTATGCAATCGTAAAGTCCGTTACTTTTTCATTGGCTTCGGCGTCTATTTGCGTCGCTTCGTCAGACAAGATTCCGTACATTTGTAATGTCGGTTTCATCGTATCCTCTACTGCATACGTGAAGCGTTGATCTGCTTTCCCCGCCACTTGAACGAGGACGTTAAACGTCGAGACTTTCTCCAAGTTGACGGCGAACTCAAATTTCCCAGAGGCATCTGCCGTCACTTCTTTTGTGATTCCTTTCGAGAACTGAAGCTTAGCGTTCGGTTCCGTCGTCCCTGTCAACACTTTCGTGTGGTTTGTCAGTTCTTTGATCGATGGTTTTTGAATCGCATCAAACGTTCCTTCAACCCACTCCGAGACGCGTCCATCTTGAAGGAGCGTCCTAATCATGAACTTGTCATTTAGCTCAAGTGGAACCGTCGGATTTTTCAAATCTACTTTCTCAACAATCGAACGTCCGTCCGACTTTTCGATCTTCGTTTCAAATGATATCGTTTTGTTCGGGTAATGAAATGGTGGAATTCCAATTACCATACGATCACTTTCAAGTTTGAAATTTGGAATCGGAGCGGGGCGATTATCCTCCGCACGAAGCTCTACTTTTGGATGAGAATAATTATATTCGTCCAAATAAGAGACCATATAGTTCAGTCCGTATAGTCTAGGTAATGAAAAGACAATGTTACCCGCTTCATCACTTTTTGCCTGTACACGAACTTGAGCATTTCCAGCTTTTGGATCCGAGTAGGCCACGACAAACTTTTGGTTTGGTGTCGCTTTACCGATCAATCGTGCTTCTGCGAGATCAAACGATTGTGTTTCAAATTTGATTGTTTCGACTTTACGTTTAACTTTTACTTGCTTCGTGAAAATGGTCTGGCCATCTTTTTCAATC
Organism: Exiguobacterium chiriqhucha RW-2; assembly: GCF_000416965.1. Lineage (GTDB taxonomy): Bacteria > Bacillota > Bacilli > Exiguobacteriales > Exiguobacteriaceae > Exiguobacterium > Exiguobacterium chiriqhucha. The sequence goes on along the minus strand of NZ_ATCL01000014.1, from coordinate 281,300 downwards.
GTAAGCGTCCGATCGACTCGATCGTTTTGTGGGTAATAACAATCAAACTGCCCTTGTTCATAACTGATGCCACACCCATCGCCATCAATTAAAATCACTGCACCTGGGAACGTCACTCCCCGAAATTGCGTGAATGACTCTTCGATGATAAATAAGGGACGATCTGGCGTTGCTTTGAAAGCGGGCATTGTGAATCCGTGAATTCCACCAAGCATTTTATTCATCAAATGTGCCGGTTGAATCGAGTATCCCTGTTCTTGATAGGCCCATATTTCCCAACCTATGAATGGGAAATCGAATTTACCCGTCCCATCGGCTTGTACAATTTCTTCATCATAGCCTATTTTCACGACTACTTTCACATAAGGCAACGTCGTCCCAGATACGCGTAGCGTCTCATGTGGGGCAGCGTCTAAACGAATGATATCCGTCTTCGCAGCTGTTTCTTTATATGTTTTGATCGGGGTCGATGCCTTTTCCGGACTACTCACATAGACACTAACAGAGTCCGCTTGATTTTTTGGTATTCTTAACGTACCCATTCCTTCTTTTGCTCGTCCCTCATATGTCGCATGGATTGTATGAGTTGGGTGTGTAATGAACACGAACTCGTTATCAATCATCCCGAGGTATGTCACTTCTTGCGGAGCTGCAGGTTTCATTTGAGGTTTAGGTTCACTTCGCTCAACCATTTGAATGACCTGATCAAAACCATCGCTATTCCGCTGATAAATGGCAATTCTTCCTACTGGTGATTTCGGAAACGTATATGTAAACTTTTTATTCGCATCACTTGTGGTTTCGACAAGTTTTTCATCAGCGACAATCGTGACATGCTGATTGGGTTGATCCGTAGTTCCTTCTATAACACGCAAATCTGCGGTCGTTTCCGATACGTTTACGGCTTGTATAGGCAGAGGTGAAATGATTGCTCCCAGTAACATCATCGCGATTAAAATCGCACAACTTTTTTTTACTTTTATAAACATCTTTCTGTCTCCTTTTGGAAATATCTGATTAACCTTAAAAAATATAGCATGATTTTTTATATGCAAATTCAGTTTTTGCTAAAGTGGGTCAATAAAAAAACTAGACGATGTCTCGTCTAGTTTAGCCCCGACTCTTGCGCGTTACGGCAATCCCGCCGAACCCGCTGATGATGGCAATATAGAAACCTAAATCATAGAACCAGCCGGTGTTGTTCACCTCATAGACGCGATACGTGTCATTGAACAATCCTAAAATGAGTGACACCGGTGCGATCCACCCGTGCCAGACGCCCCAAAAGAAGCCGGCCGGGTCGGTCGTGTACGTCCCGTCGCCCGGCACACAGCCGCCGAGGACGAGCATCAAACTGAGCATGATGGCTAACAATCCGATTCGTTTCATAATGAATCCCTCCTGCTTGTAGTATTCCCGGTTTTAAAGAATTCAGTACGGCCTAACGTGCGCCAGACGAACGAAAACAAGCAGCGACTCATCATGAGTCGCTGCTTGTTTTTCGTTACCGCCAAAGTTGGACCGTGTTCGCGAACTCGATGTCGGTCTCGATTTCCCCATCGAGGGCATGTAAATCGAAATCTTTGCCGTCGAGCCACTCCTGAAAATCGAAGATGACCGGGTCGCGGTCGCCACCGAGGGCGAACCACGTCTCGAGCGTCTCCGGGAAGTAAGCCGCCGTGTGAATCGTGCCGGCCCAGCTCTTGTACAGCTCCGAGAAGACGCCTTTGTCCGAGTCGTTCATGAGCCGGAACGCACTCTCGGCGTCCTGGACGATATGTTGATACATCTTGATTTCCATCATCCGGCGTGTTGAATCATCAAGATGGTAACGGTTCTCGTGTTGTAGCAACTCGAAATGGTTCGTACAGATATTCGACTCGCGGACGCGAATGTCGCGCGGTGTCGCTTCGATGACACGCGTCTTCGACGACTTGTCGTGGACGACATACGTGAACGAGCCACGGTGCGGAATCTCTTGAAGCAGATCGACCGCCTCCTCGACCGTGGCGCACGTCTCGAGAATCATTCGGCCAATCATCTGACAGACGAACCCATCCCCCGGGCGCCGGCGGTTGATGAAGTTATAACCCATGGCGAGCCCTTTCTCGTTCATCCCGTCCATCCGGCCGGTGACACGTGAGACGGGACCGATAACGGCGTAACCCTCATCTGGCTGGAACACGTTATAGCGTCCATCGTACGTCATCGGGTGATAGTCATAGTTGCGGACGAGGAAGTTGTCCCCCGTCAAAATCGAACAGCCGCTGACCGGATTATTGACCCGGAAATGACCGAAGTGAAGGAGCGTGTCGGCGAGCGTCAACTCGAGCTCGTCCTGCAGACCGAGCAGTTCTTCCCAAATCTTTGGGGCGAACCGGTCGAACGCCTGCTTCGCCTCGCGCTCGTCAATCTCAAAGCGCGGGACGCGGAGCTTCCACTGGTCGGTCCGATTCTCGAGCAGTTTGCTACGCTTGATGTATTGTCCTTGAAAGCGGCCAAAGTCATAGTGACTGCCGCGGAATTGTGTGAGTTCACTTGAGACGCGTTGCATGAAAAAACCTCCCTTGCGCCTAGTATAACGGACGCAACGGAGGTATGTCTGACTTGAGACTGTTTACAACTTGAACTGTCGGCTCATGCGTTGCATGTCCTCGGCCGTGTGCGACAAATCTTTAACGAGCCGGTTCATCGTCTCGCTCGTCGCCGACATCTGTTCGGTCGAGGCGGCCACTTCCTCGTTACCAGCCGTACTCTCTTCAGAAATCGACGCGATGTCAGAAAGACCACGTTTGATGTCGTCTTGGTTCGTCTTGACGCGTCCGAGCTGCCCTTGCATCGAGTTCGTCAGGCGTTGCATCTCCCGCACGCTCTGTTCAATCTCATTGAAGGCGCGCTTCGTCTCCTCGAGCGTCCGCTTGCCGTCCTCGGCAGCGTGCATGCTGTCCGTGAACGTCTCGCCGAGCGCAATCGAGTTTCGTTTGACGCTGCCAACGATTTCCGAAATCTCACTGACCGACCGCGCAACGCTGTCGGATAACTTGCGAATCTCAGAAGCGACGACGGCGAATCCTTTTCCATGCTCCCCGGCACGAGCCGCCTCGATGGCCGCGTTCAAGGCGAGCAAGTTCGTCTGCTCAGAGATTTGACGGATCATCGTGACGAGCGCCGTCACTTCGTCCGCCTGTTGCTCGAAGTCCTTCACCTGGCCTTGCGACTCGCGCACTTGCAGATGGATGTTCGTCATCTTGCCGACGGCATCCTCCATCAGTTCGAGCCCTTCTGCCGTCACACGACTGACGACTTCCGCTTGTTCGCTCACGCCGTTCCCGTCGTGCGCCGTCTGGTCGACAAGTCCCGAGAACTCATTCATATGTCCGTACAGTTTCATCGTGAGCACGCTCTGATTCTCGACACCGCCCGCGATTTCTTCCATCGTGAACGCGATTTGACGCGAGGCATCGTTCACTTCTTCCGAGATGCTCGCCACGTTGCCGCTCTCATCGCGCACCGTCTGAGCGGACGTTTGTAATCCGGAAATCAAGTCGCGGAGCATTTTCGTCATCTGATCCATCGAGGCGGTAAGCCGCTTGATCTCATCGTTCGCTTTCAACTGGATGTTGTCCATCTCACGAGCCGCCGTCGCCAAATCCCCGCTCGCGATATGGGTCGCGACACGCTCGAGCTCCCGGAGCGGACGAAGTTTCCAGCCAAGGTAGCGCCAGATGATGACCGAGGCAATCCCAAGCAAGACGACGAGTCCGATGAGAATCGGCGGCAAGCTCTCTTGCAACACGTCTTCCGTCACCGCTGCGACATCACTCGCCCCTTTGTCGATTCCAAGTACACCGATGACGTCCCCGCCTTGTTTGATCGGAACGAGCACCGTCATATAGTCCCCGTACTCTGGGTCCTCGACAATCGGTGTCGTGACGGTCCCCCCTTCAAACGCCGCTCTCGCGTCCGCAAACGATGTCGCCGTCGTCGGCGTTCCGATATCGACCGCGTCGGCCGCGCTCATCCCATCGACGATGATTTGAAGCTCTTCGCCGTCGGCTGCGAGTGTGTACACATACATGGCCCCGATTTGCGTCCGATACGTGTCGAGCTGTTCCCGAAACTGCTCGAACCGTTCATCTTTCGCAGGGTTCTGTAAAAATGCCGCATACGCTTCCGCGTCGATCGCCTCGCTGATCCGGGCCCCGTCCGCCAACAGGACCGCTTGCATCGAGCTCTGTACCGTATGCTTCGTACTGACGTACTGCAACACGCCGAATGTGACGATGAGTAGCGTGATGAATGCCAACATCATCGCCAAAATCCGCGTCTGTAGCGATTGTGGTTTATTTCGTTTCATGTGATTCCCTCCATTCGTCCTTACTGTATGTATCGGACGATTTCCGAAAAAACTGCACAAAAAAACGGATGATTTTCGACAAAAATCATCCGTTCGTTCATTCATTTGTCGAATCTACTACCTCGAGTGGCATCGACACCTCAGCCTCGCCCTCTTCTCCGATATGGAAGAGAGGCAGCGTCTCGGTGACGAATAGGTCGGGGTTCAAATCCGCTTGATAGACGTAAGTTCGCACATCCCCTTCGCGTTCCGCGACGAGTTCACCGAACGGAATCGGGACACGCGTGCCGTCGACTTCATAACTAATGATCGTCGTTGGATCGAGGCGACGGTCTTCGAGCATCCGAATCGTGAACAACATCGTTGAGCTGTTCGTCCGCTCGAGCGAGACCGCAATCGATTCCGATTGGCCGGCTCGCTTGTCGATCATCGCATCATCGACGTCCTGTTCGAACACGACGTTCTCCTCGACCGGATCATCTTGCACTTGTTGGCAACCGACGATGGTCGCCAATCCGAGAATCAAGGCAATCACCAATACGCGCATCTCGTTCTCTCCTCACTTCAAGGCGAAAGTGAGTTCCGCTTCACAAGCAACTTCTCCATCGACTGTCGCCACGGCGCGTCCTTTACCGATCGGTCCGCGCACTTTCAAGATTTCGACCTCGAGGCGCAATTGATCGCCCGGGACGACTTGACGTTTGAAGCGACATCCGTCGATGCCTGCGAAGAACGCGAGCTTGCCGCGGTTCGACTCTTGCTTGAGCATCGCGAACGCGCCTACTTGCGCGAGCGCTTCGACGATCAAGACGCCAGGCATGACGTTATAGTCCGGGAAATGTCCATTGAAGAACTCTTCATTCGCCGTCACATTCTTTAATCCAACGGCCCGTTTGCCTTCTTCGACTTCAAGAATTCGGTCGATGAGCAAAAACGGGTACCGATGCGGGATCACTTCTTTAATCTGTTCAATCGTGTACATGGTTCCACCACCCTTATGATGTTAGCCAAAAATCGGTGATATGGCGCCACGTGTCGATGTTGAACACGTCCTTCCACTCGCCTCCGCCAATCACGCTGTACCCAATGATGGCCCCAATCGCAAGCATCACGAAAGCCAACAGCAGGACAACGATGACGCGTAACAAGATCGGGAAACGTCGATGGTTCGATAATCGCTTCCGCTCCGTCCGCTCTTTGGACTCGGTCTGTTCCGAGCCGTTCTGTTCTTCGTTCGCCACGTCCATACATCCTTTCAGCTGAATTAATCATAACATATTAGTACCTGGTATTAAAACTATTGCATGAGTTCTATATAAGTGTAACGTATCTACCATACGTCGAACAAGCGCCCGGCCTAGGGCAAGGGCGACGCTTCTGTGAAAAATACTGCCCGCTTCCACCTATGCTGTGCTACCGTAAGAGTATTCATCATTTAGGAGGGTTTATTTTTATGTGGAAAGAATTCAAAGAGTTTGCGATTAAAGGCAATGTGATCGACCTGGCCGTCGCCTTCATCCTCGGGGCCGCCTTCACGGCCATCGTCACGTCGCTCGTCAACGACATCTTCATGCCGTTCCTCGGCATCCTTATCGGCGGCATCGATTTCTCGACGCTCGCGGTGTCGGTGTTCGGCGTGAACGTGACGTATGGCAACTTCCTGCAAGAAATCGTCAAGTTCGTCCTCATCGCCTTCGCCTTGTTCATGATGGTCAAAGTATTGAACCGTCTGAAGCGAGAAAAAGCGGTCGAAGAGACACCGGAGCCGGAACTGTCGCGTGAAGAACAGCTTCTCTCGGAGATTCGTGACCTATTAAAAGAACGTTCGTGACCCAAAGACGCCTGAACCGAAGTTGGTTCAGGCGTCTTTGTCGATTAAACGGAACGCTCGGCTGACGGCGTCCGTCAAGAGCGGTGCCGCTTGCTGCATCGCCTCCTCGAGCGTCATCACCCGGGAAACAATCGGGAAGACGGCCTGAATCCCGACGTCCGGGACGGCAATCAGTTCTGATTGTCCGGCGAAGACGAGCGTCGGTACGTCGTACGCATGGGCAAGACGCGCCAACCCGTACGGCGCTTTCCCGTGAAGCGACTGCTCATCGAAGCGACCTTCCCCCGTGATCAACCAGTCAGCCGTCCGTAACGTCTCCTCTAGATTCGACCACCGCACGACGTCCTCAATCCCGCTCACATACACGGCCCCGAGCTGATAGAGCGCGAAGCCGATCCCGCCGGCCGCGCCCGCTCCAGGTCGTTCTGTCATATCAGACTCGAAACAACGGGCGTATGAGGAAAGTCCTTTCTCGTAGCTAACGACGTCTTGTTTGGCCAGTCCCTTCTGTGGTCCGAACACGGCCGCCGCCCCCATTGGTCCGAGCAACGGGTTCGTCACGTCCGAGGCGATCCGCCACTCGACTTGACTCGCTTCCGGGAGGAATCCTGTCCAATCGACTTGAGCGACGTGCTCGAGTTGATGTGGGAACGGCCCAATGATCTGTCCAAACTCATCGAAGAAGCGGACGCCGAGCGCCTCGAGCAGACCTTTGCCTCCGTCGACGGTCGCACTCCCGCCGAGGCCGACGGTGATGCGTTTTGCCCCGCGCTCGAGCGCATGCCGAATTTGCAGCCCCGTCCCATAGGAGCTGTAGCGCCACGGGTCGAGTGTATCGACAAGTGTGAGCCCAGACGCCTCGGCGACTTCGATGACTGCTTCTCGCGTCAGTTCTAACCAACCGTACCGCGCTTGTCGCATCGTCCCGTCAAGCGACATGACGTCTTGCGTGATGGTCTCGGCATGTGGATGTGTCAGGAGCCACGCATCTAAAAATCCTTCGCCTCCGTCTGAAATCGGCACCTCGATGACATCGTGTCCAGCGAGTGCCCGACAAACCGCCCGATTCGCTTCCACGCTCGTCAACGACCCTTTGAACGAATCCATCGCCACGACAATCCGCATGTCCATCCCTCCTCCTATTAAGTGTAACGCAAAAACCGCCCTTCCGAGGAAGAACGGTCTGTGATTAACGGAGTGACGTGACGAGTCCCATCATCTGGTCACTCATCGACAACGCCCGTGAATTCATCTGGTAGGCACGTTGCGTAATCGTCATGTCGGTCATCTCTTTCGTCAAATCGACGTTCGACGATTCAAGCGTCCCTTCGATCAACAGATTGCCGAGCGGACGGTCAACGTCCGCCGCCAAATCAGCCGCATAGACGTTGTTGCCGAGCGGTTGGAGCGCTGACGTGTTGCGCACCTCGACGATATCGAGACGGCCGAACTCTTGCTCGACACCGTTCACACTGGCGACGACCATCCCATCTTGACGGACACGATGCGCCGTCGCTTCGTTCGGCATGACGATCGGGTTCCCGTCCGCACCCAGGAGGGCGTTTCCGTTCACATCGACGAGCGTTGTCGTCTCACCGACCGACAGCTGCATATTCCCGCTCCGAGTCAATCCGACACCGTTCTCCGTCTCGACGGCGAAGAACTGGCGGCTCGCTTTCAAGAATACATCAAGGCCACGGTCCGTCTTGCGAATCTGGCCGATATTGAACTGTTGGCTAATATCGGCGACGTGACCGCCAACACCGATTCGAATCCCGTTCGGCGTATCGCGCCCGACCTCGAGCTCGGCGCGTGGTTGATTGTCATACGCCTGCGACAAGAGCGAGGCGAAGTGGGTCTGTTCCCGCTTATATCCGGCCGTGTCGACGTTGGCAATGTTGTGACCGGTCACATCGAGCTGGCGCTGAAGCTGCGTGAGCGAAGAGACCGAGTTATAAATCGATTGCATAAGCTTCCTCCTTAACGAATCCGAGCGATTTCAATAGCCCGCTCAGCACTCTTGTCATACGCTTGGACAACTTTTTGGTTCGCCTCGAATTGACGGTACGTCGTCATCAAATCGGCCATCGTCCGATCGAGATCGACGTTCGCCTCTTCGATAAATCCTTGTTGGAACTGAACGTTCGCAGCAGGCGGGGCGTCTCCATTGACCCGATAGTCGTTCCCGACTTGCTCGAGTGTCGCCAAGTCATCGATTTGGACGGCACCGAGCGTCGCCACGTTCTGCCCAAGTGACGTGATTTGTCCGTCACCTGATAACGTGAACTCACTTGACGGCAATTGAATCCGTTCGCCGGCGTCTGAGAGGATATACCCGCCATCTGCCGAACGCAAGAAGCGTTCCTCATCGACCGCGAAGCGTCCGTTCGTCGTATAGAGCGTCTCACCGTTCTGTTCGACGGCGAACATAGCGGCACCCGTCGCGTCAGCCGGTACCTTCATATATACGTCGGTCGGGCTGCCCGTCTCGGAGATGCTTCCCGTCGAGAAACGCGGCATCGTCTCTTGTAGATATACGCCCGTCGACAACGTGCCGACTTCGCCTTGCACGCGTGAGCGCGCATTCCCAGGGTGGCTCACTTGGGCAAGCAACATTTCTGGGAACGAGCGGACGACGCCGTTCGATGCCTTGAATCCAGGTGTCCGGACGTTTCCAAGGTTATTGCTCAAAATCTCTTGTTGACGCTGGAGCGCGTTCATCGCGCCCGCCGCCGTATATAATCCGCGTAGCATGGTTCGTCTTCCTTTCATCGTTCAAAGTCTTCACTTTCTATATCGTACCAAAGGAACGTTTCATTCACCGTTTTTTGAAAAAAACTAAAAAAACCACTTCGTAGTATGAAGTGGTTTTCATCAAGCGACAATCGGGAGTTCGACCGTCATAATCGTCCCGTTTCCGAGTTCAGAACGAACGCTGATCGTTCCGCCGTGCGATTCAATAATCTCCTTACAGATTGCAAGTCCAAGGCCGGTGCCTCCAATATTGCGACTCTGTTCGTTCTGCACACGGTAGAACTTCTCAAACAGTCGTTCAGTATCTGCGGGTGCCACACCCATGCCTTCGTCTTCGATGGCGATCCGGATGACATCGTCATCACACGAGACGTTGACGGCGATATTGCCGCCGTCGGGTGAATATTTAATGGCGTTATTCAAGATGTTCGAAAACACTTGACGCAGTTGCGCCGGGTCCCCGGAGACGCGAAGCGTTTCATCACAATCGAAATGAAACGCATGCAACTCAGTCGAACCGGCATGAATCTCAAGGACATCAGACAATAGTTCGAACAAACTCTCGACTTTGAAGTCTTGCTCCGTTTTACCAGCTTCCATCTTTTGCACATCGAGCAAATTGCTGACGAGCCGCTCGAGCCGGGTCGTCTCGCTATGAATCATGCTCAAGTAGCGTTTTCGCTTCTCTTCGTCGACGTGACGATGTTCAAGCAGTTCGGTAAAACCGAGAATGGATGTGAGCGGGGTCCGAAGTTCGTGAGAGACCGTCGCGACGAGTTCCGTCTTCAAGCGATCAATCTCAATCTCTTTCGTAATGTCCCGCGACACAAACATCACGCCGAAACGTTCGTCCTGCAGTTCAATCGGTTCGGCGTACATCCGTATGATACGTCTTCCCCCTTGCATCGAATACGTAAACGTTTCATCGAAGATTCCACAGTTTTTAGCCCGGTGTGTGAAGCGATTGAGACCGTCCTGATCATCGATTTGGTCCATGAACGGCTCATAAAATGCGTCAATCGGATACAAGCTCTGACGGTCGCCGAACGGGAACGGCTGCTCATACAGTTCGAACAGCGCCTCATTGGCGAAGCGTTGATTTGTGTCCACCTCGACAAAGACAATCGCGTCGCGCATCGTATGGAGAATCCGAGCCGTCTTCTCGCGCTCTTTCTCGAGTTCAGTATGTTGATGAATCAACGAGCTCGACATCTCCGTGAATGATTTCGATAGTTGACCGACCTCGTTTTTCATTGGATTGATCGGAATAAGCGTGGCATGCGGATCGACGGCCAGCCGTTCACTGTTCGTGATGAGCGCCTCAAGCTGTTTCGTCAACCGCACAATATATGGTTGTAGGCTAACGAAGAGGATGAACAACGCGCCGAGCAAAATAAGCAGCCACATCCATTGGGCTTTGGCGAGCTGCTCCGACAGTTCTTCCCGGAGGCCCGACTCTTGAAAGTCGAGCTCGGAGCGATAGTCCGTGAATACCGATTCCATGTCGACGATGCTCGCACTCATATCGGCCGCACTATTTGAATTAAATTTGAATCGTGTCTGATTCGACGATGCATTTTTCGGCATAAGCTGGCCGACGGTCGCCATCTGTAAGAACGGCTCATCGACTTCCCCGTTCGCCTTGGCGACAACGTACCGTTCGAGACCAGGCATGACGCGCGTCGTATAGATGGTAAAGAGCAGGCGCGCCTCTTCCGCGAACGTCGTCTCTTCGTTCGTCTCGGTGTTCTGTTCAAACCAGCTCGTCTGGCCGTCGATTCGGTCTTGGGCTTGCTTGACTTCCGCGAGCAATGCATCCTCCCCAAGTAAGACGTGGCCGCGCATCTCGTATTGCATCGACTGCCATGTCTCGAACAAATCAGTCGCCCGCGATCGCTGTTCACTGATACGTTCAAGCTCGACCGTTGTTTCGCGGATTGCCTGCTGGGTATAAAAGTATGTGCCGAGTGACGTCAACGTGATTAAGGCGATTAATACATAAAACACGGTGAGGACTTGGCGGCTAATTCGTTGTTCAATCCAGCGTTTCATATATAGCCTTCTTTCATATTGATGATTAATCGGATTGGGTAGTTTCGTATGTTCGGCTATTCAAAAAAGTCAGTTTCGTGTACGATAAGAAAACATTCGTCACTTTATACGTGAACGATTAGTTTCAGTATATCGTTCGTTTCTCACAAGAAACTCACAAATCACGAAGGGAATATGCAGATGACCCCTAAATCGATTGGACTGGTCGTATTGATTATCATCTTCGCGCTCGCTGGCGGCTTCGCCTTGACGCGTGGACAGACAATCGACGACTCAGTCACCGTCACACAAGGAACGGCCGATTTGACCGATTCTCGTGTGACCGACCAACTCATGCGTCTCGATGGGACGTGGCGCTTTCAATCGAGCCTGCTCGAACGAGTCGACCGCGAATCGTATCGACAACTCCCGCATGTAACGCCGCACAAGACGGCGACTTATGAAACCGACATCTCACTGCCCTCGGGACAATACGCTTTGCGTGTCCCGCGTAACCACCCACATGTCAACCTCCTCATTGATGGAGAAGCTGTCTCGCCCGTCTACGCATCGACAGATCAAGACCGTAGGCATGCCTATCTCGTTCTGTTAGATACGCAGACGCCGACGTTTCGTTTGACGATTCAAACGGCTGAGACAAATGAGCTCTCGACTGGTATTTCCGATAGCCTGCTCATCGGTCCAACGAGCAATATGATGACCTATCATAATCAATACTTCAGTTATGAGTTCGTGATCATCCTCATCTCGCTCCTCATTTTTTCTTTCTATGCGATCGTTTGGCTGTTCCATCGCAAAGAATCACTCTATCTATATGGAGCTGCTTTCTTTTTCCTCGTCAGCGTCTCGCTTATGACGAGTGATCAAATGATCGTATTCGAAATCGTCCCTATGATGTCTTACGTTTTAGCCCATAAATTAAATTTGATTACAGCATTACTGAGCGTCGCGATGTTAATCAACTTTGCGTTACGTCTCGAACGCGTCCCGTTTCGACACTTTTTGAAGTATGCGTCCTACCCGCTCTATGCGTTCAGCCTCATCGCCTTGGTGTTGCCTGAAGGTGCACACGCGATATTCGACCAATTTCCTTGGGTGTATGTCCTGTTCATCACATTCTTCTGGACCGGACTGAACATCAATTGGCTGTTCGAACGAAAAGACGACGGCTATCCGTTCGAATTTCTCGTATTCACGATCTCGCTCATCATCGGCTATATCGGACAGTTGATTAACGTTCTGATTGACCACCCGAATCAAGAACTGTATACGAGCGTCATGTCACTCATTTACTTCCTACTCATGTTCACGTTGCTCCCGATTCACTTATCGACGGATAAACGGCAAAAGCGTGAGGTGCAGACGTTCGCCAACCAAAGTGAGATTTCATTCTTCAATGCGCAAATCAAACCGCACTTCTTGTATAACACGTTCGGTAACGTCATCGCCCTCTGTTACACGGCACCGACCGAGGCGGCGCGTTTGCTCAGTCATTTGAGCACATATGTCCGCTTCATCTTCGAGAACGGGCGCACCGAGAACGATATCTCGCTCAAGCAAGAACTCGACGTCATCGACTCGTATTTGATGATTGAGCAGACTCGCTTCAATGATGCGTTCACTATCACGAAAGATATCGACGAATCCGTCCTCAATGCCTCGATTCCACCGCTGTTATTGCAACCGCTCGTCGAGAACGCGGTCCAGCATGGGTTGATGAAGCAACCAGGTATCAAACGGCTCATGTTGTCGATCCAGTCCTCAGATGATGCAATCGATATCCGGATTGCCGACAACGGTATCGGGTTCAACCCGAGTCCGCACTTGAGACAATCGACTGGAATTGGTATCTCGAACGTCAAGAATCGAATCGACTTCTTGCCTGGTGCCACATTTAAATTAAATTCTGAACCAGGGGTCGGGACGCATGTGCATATCCGACTCCCAAAACGAGAGAGGATGAACGAGCAACATGCGCACGATTTTGATTGAAGACGAGCACCATATTTTAAGGATGATGGAACGCCTCATCCAAGCTGAACCAAACTTGAAATGGATGGGGTCGTTCCACGATCCGTTCCAAGCACTTGAATTTTTAGCAAACCAGGAAGTCGACCTCGTGTTTCTCGATATCGAAATGCCCCAGATGAACGGTCTCGATTTCGCCAAGCGCCTTCCCGAGACGACACAAGTTGTTTTCACGACGGCGCACAGCCAATACGCGGTCGATGCGTTCAACTTGCAAGCGACGCACTATCTGCTCAAGCCGATCACCGAACAGATGATTCACGACCTGATCCCGCGCGTCTCGAAGCGATACACGGAGACGCTATCAACCGAGCATCACAGGACGTGTACGATTCAATGTCTCGACCACTTCTCGGTCAAGACGCAAGACGGCGACCTCGTCAAATGGCCGACACAAAAGACGGAGGAGCTGTTCGCCTACTTGATTTTCCACCGCGATAAAGTCGTCAACAAATGGCTGATCGCCGAGACGCTTTATCCAGATATCGACGAGCCGCAGCGGGCGCTCCATAACGTCTATAACCTCGTCTACCGGTTGAAGAAGACGCTCGCCGAGTATGATTTGAGCATCTCTGTTCAGACAATCAATAACGGCTATTCGCTCCATTTGGACGACGTCTGTATATGCGATTACCATGATTGGCTGGACGCAAAGCGCAAGCCGTTCCCACAAACTGATTTAAACGCCCGTCTCTTTGTCGACAAAGACTATACGTGGCATTAAAAAGAGCTTCTCCCTTCAATTAGGAGAAGCTCTTTTTATCGTCCGACGAAGCCACCGTCGACGTGAAGATGTTGGCCATTGACCCACGCCCCGTCCGGCCCCATGAGGAACGCGATATAGCGGGCCGTGTCCTCGGGTGTCCCGACACGTCCATGTGGGAATAGCGGTACGAGTTGTTGACGAAGCGCGTCATCAATCCAACCCGAATCGGTCGGGCCCGGGTCGAGCGCGTTCACGGAGATTCCATACTGACCTGCCCCATTGGCCAGTGCCGGCGTGATGGCGATCAACATGCCTTTCGTGGCGATATAGGCCAAATTGGATGCATCCGCTCCCCCGGACACCATGAACAGGATGCGTCCGTCCGTATGCCCAGCCTGTTTGTATCGCTCGATGAAGGCGAACGTCAGACCGAGCGTCCCTTCATTGTTGACGAGATAATGCCGGCGAAGTGTCTCGGTCGTGAACGTATCGACACTCACGTGCCGTTCATACGTCGCGTTGTTGATGAGACGGCTCGGAGTACCGAGCGCCGCTTCGACGCGGTTGAGTAGCCCTTCTGCGTCTCCAGACGCCAAATCATACGCTTCGTGTGCGACACGGGCCCCTGATGCCCGTAATTCGTCGACGAAGCCGTCGATGAAGTCCGGTTCCGCTCCGACGCCTTCCGTGCCGTCAAACGGGCTCCAATGCGTGAGATACAAGTCATGGCCTGACGTAGCGAGTTTTCGCGCGATGGCTGCCCCGATGCCTTGCGTCCGGCTGACGCCGGTAATGAGTGTGAGTGGTCGTGTCATTTAATGATCCCCTTTAGTCCTTAATTTGGTGAAAAAATACGGCCCCCAGTCCGCTTCGTGCGGGATGACATACGTCCACGTGTAAGCCGGGTCGACGATATAGATGTCCGCATAGTCCATGGTTTCGACAATCAACTCTTTCCTGGCAAGTGGTTGCGCTTGCGTCAAATCGAGCTCGAGCACATCGTTCGAGTGTTGAAAAAAGAGCATCGCTTTCCACTTCCCGGCCCGTTCGAACGCATGCTCAGCAGCCGTTCCGACGAGACAGCCGTCAGTTTCTGCCCCAATATCCTCCCATAGATAAGGGGAAAGCCGTGTCCGCTGTTCCGGTCGGATGAAGTGCGCCACCCATGTCTGACGCGCTTCCTCACCTCGGTCTTCAACCTCCGTGACCTCGACTCCTTTCGCCGTCAATCGCTCAATCAATGGATTCATCTGTAGCCCTCCCTCCCTTAGTCTATCCATTTCCAGGAAATTCGGACAGTGTTGAACGCAAAAAAGCACGACGTCTACTGACGCCGTGCCTTTAGATGATCTTACTTCAAACGATCCAAGTGCTCGAGCATGATGCCCGTGCCGTGCGCGACGCTGAGCGTCGGCTCTTCGGCAATCATGACCGGCAATCCGACACGCTCGGCGACGAGCTGGTCGATCCCGTGGAGGAGCGAGCCGCCACCTGTCATGATGATGCCGCGGTCGATGATATCGGCCGCAAGTTCCGGAGGCGTCTGTTCGAGGACGCGCTTCGTTGCTTCGACGATCTCATTTGCCGATTCGGCCATCGCTTCACGGAGTTCTTCCGACGTGATGGTTACCGTACGCGGAAGCCCACGCACCATGTCACGACCTCGGATATCCATCGTCTCGTTACGTCCGCCTGGGAAGACCGTCGCAATCTCTTTCTTGATTTGCTCGGCCGTCCGCTCACCGATGACGAGCTTATGCTTGTCTTTGATGGCGCGGAGGATGTCCGTATCGAACCGGTCCCCGGCGATTTTAATCGTTTCGCCGCAGACGATATCGCCCATCGAGAGGATGGCAACGTCTGTCGTCCCGCCACCGATGTCGACGATCATATGACCGACCGGCTTCCAGATGTCCATGCCCGAACCGACGGCTGCCGCTTTCGGTTCTACGGCGAGGAAGACCTCTTTCGCGCCGGCCTTCTCGGCCGCCTCACGGATGGCTTTTGCTTCGACCGGTGTCACGTTCGCCGGCGTACAGATGAGCATGCGGATGCCGCCAAAGAAACCGCGGACTTGAATCTTCTCGACGAAGTGACGAAGCATCTCTTCGGTTGTCGCGAAGTCGGCGATGACGCCGTCACGGAGTGGACGGATGGCGACGATGTCACCAGGTGTACGTCCGACCATCTGATACGCTTCTGTCCCGACAGCGAGTACTTTCCCTGTCGAACGCTTAATGGCAACGACCGATGGCTCGTCGAGGACGATGCCTCGACCTTTGACGTGGATGACGACGTTTGCTGTTCCTAAATCAATCCCGATATCTTTTGAAAACATGGTGTGTAGGTTCCTCCGTTCATTACTTCATTGAAAAGAGCGAGAAGAGTCTCTCCTCGCTCCTATGAGTCTATTAATTAGTTCTTAACCATCTCTTCGGCAACTTCGACGTTCCCTTGGATGCGCTCGATGTCAGCACCGAGAGCTTGCAATTTCTTGTGGAAGTCAACGTAGCCACGGTCGATGTGGTAGAGATCGCCCACGCGTGTCTCTTCGTCCGCGATGAGTCCAGCGAGGACGAGAGCAGCACCGGCACGAAGGTCAGTCGATACGACTTCAGCACCTTGGAGGCGAACGCCACCTTTGATGATGGCCGAACGGCCTTCGATTTTGATGTCTGCGTTCATGCGGCGGAACTCTTCCACGTGCATGAAGCGATTCTCAAACACTGTTTCGGTGATGACCGATGTGCCGCCTGCTTTCAAGACGAGCGCCATCATTTGGGCTTGGATGTCTGTCGGGAAACCAGGGTGTGGCATCGTCTTCACGTCGACCGGCTTTAACTCATCCGGTGCGATGACACGCATGCCTTCTGCTGTATCCTCGAACTTGACGCCCATTTCTTCCATCTTCGAGATGAGCGGACGAAGGTGCTCGCGCTCAGCGCCGATGACTTCGATGTCGCCGCCTGTGATGGCTCCTGCGACGAGGAACGTACCGGCTTCGATGCGGTCAGGAATGATTGAATGCTCAGCGCCATGAAGCTTATCGACACCTTCGATGCGAATCGTTTCTGTACCGGCACCGCGCACGTGTGCGCCCATACCGTTCAAGAAGTTGGCGAGGTCAACGATTTCAGGCTCTTTGGCGACGTTCTCGATGATCGTCGTGCCTTCTGCGAGGACGGCAGCCATCATGATGTTCTCTGTCGCGCCGACAGATGGGAAGTCCAAGTAGATCTTCGCACCTTTCAAGCGACCGTCAACTGAAGCTTCAACGAAACCGTTGCCAATGACCGTCTTCGCACCCATCGCCTCGAAGCCTTTTAAGTGGAGGTCAATCGGACGTGAGCCGATCGAGCATCCGCCCGGCATCGCAACACGTGCGTGGCCAAGGCGAGCGAGAAGAGGACCCATGACGAGGATTGAAGCACGCATCTTACGTACGTACTCGAGTGGCGCCTCGTCTTTGATTGTGCCCGACGCATCGACAGTGACTTCATTACTCGCTTCGTCAAATGAAACCTCTGCACCGAGGTGGCGAAGCACTTTGTTAATCGTGTACACATCAGCGAGGCGTGGCACGTTTTGAAGTACCGATTTTCCTTCACCTGCTAATAGAGTGGCAACCAATGTTTTGAGTACGGCGTTTTTAGCTCCTTCAACACGCACAGTACCTGACAATTTACGTCCTCCACGGACTACAATCAAATCCTTCATATCTCTCTTTGTCCTCCAACTTCGTTGATTTTTTGTTTTATACGTCGATATCCGTTACCGGATGTGGTTGTGTCGATTACTATGATGGTTTGTATTACGTGACGCTTCATCAGAGAGAAAAATAATAATAAAAGCAACCATAAAATTCTGATGAAAAATTTCGTCATGTCAGACGAATTTATCCTATCACGATAAACATATACGATACGTTACAGCAGGATTACAGTTTAGTAATCATTTCCCTGCCTACTGTAATGGTGCGAGTGCCTGAGCCAATCGGATATACTCCAAAAAGAACTGGGCGATCAGTGAACCGAAGACGACGGCCACGAGGACGCGCAAGACAGCAGCTTGCGGACTCCTCACTTGATTGAGCAAGCGGTCCCATTTGACCGGCATGAGCGCCCACCAAGCGACGTAGATCGCTACGACGTAGATGACGAGCGATAATACGGTGTTCAGCATCGACGATTCCCCTCTTTTCAAAAATTCGTACCATTTTTAATCATAGCATGACGCGTCAGAGAAAAAAAGACTTAGCGTTCAAGTGAGTGGTTGAATGGGTTCATCCGATCAACTCGCTTTCTCTCCATAAACCGCATACAAAAAAGGAACGTCAACCGGCGCATGGCCTTAGTACAGTAATTGACGTCCCTTCAACATTTCAAACATTATTCACTTCAGCATCATAAGTTTGGCTCCAACGGATGGCTTCGACGTAGTAACGAGACAAGTCCGGCATCGTCTCATCGACGTCCACCGTCAACTGCTCATAGGCGAGCACCGTATCGAGCAAACCGCGCAACTCGTTGTCTTCCCCGAGAAGCGCCGCTTTGACGACCGGTTCGACCGGAAGCTCCGAGACGAGCGTATGCATCGTCTCGTCCAAGATGACGTCAAGCGACGAGAAGATACCCGTGATGAACGCGTCGAACGCCGTCACGTGCGGCAGCGTCTCGGCCGCGATCAGTTCCATCATCTTGCCGCGGATGACACTCTGTTTAATCAATTCTTTCGATTCGGACGTCTGCAACTCACGCAACAACATCAAGTAGGACCAACGCCGCATCTCATCGAGCCCGATGCGCGCGACGGCCTGTTCAATCGATTGAATCGTGTGACGTCCCTTTTGATACACCGTGTTGACCGAGCGCAACATCTTATACGACAAGTCGACGCTTCGTTCGATTTGACTCGCAATCCGCCGAAAGTCCGGTTCCGGCTTATCAAGTTCCTTCAGCACTTCGACGAGCGTATGCCGGAGCGGATGGACCTCGGCGCCGTGGACGACCGTCGGCCGACTGAAGAAATAGCCTTGAAACATGTGATAGCCGAGCTTCTTGGCAATCTCATATTCGAACGGTGTCTCGATTTTCTCCGCTAGAAATTCGACGCGATGACCGAGGGCGTCGATGAGCCGTTTCTGTTGGTCGATCGGTGTCGCCTGGTAGTCGATTTTGATGATATCGGCAAGGCCGATGAGCGGTCGATACTTCTCTTCGAACACGAAGTCGTCGAGGGCGATCGTATAGCCTTTCCGACGTAACGAACGTAACGCCGCCAAGACTTTCTCCGTCGGTTCGACGTGTTCGAGTACCTCGACGACGAGCGTCTGCCGCGGCAACAAAGCCGGGACCTCGCTCTCAATCAAATTTTGCGGAAAGTTGATGAACGCCCTCGTCCCTTCCGTCAACTCCCGGAAGTTGAACACGAGATAGGCGTTATGAATCACGTCGGCGGTCGCAAGTGCGTCATCGACATGTTCAAATATATTTTTCTCGCTGCGGCGATATAACAGTTCATAGCCACAGACGCGTAATTTTTGATCAAAGATCGGTTGGCGCGCAACATAAACTTTCATCCCATTGTCTCCTTTACCGTAGTTCCCACCTATATTATCGGATAAGAGATGTCTGTCTTCCACTATTTGGGCGTAAAACTTTTGATGCTTTGGACCTATATATATAGAAGGAACGTGATTCATTCGGTCCATCCACAAAAAAATCTCCCCTGCGGCTGCAGGAGAGATGTCGGTTATTCTTTGATATCGCGAATGCTCAAACGGTTAATCGCTTTTTTGAGCGCGAGCTCCGCACGACGGAATTCGAGGTCCGAGAGTTTCGTGTCTTGAAGACGACGCTCGGCACGAACTTTCGCCGCAGAAGCGCGGTCGTAGTCGATTTTATCCGCCATTTCGGCTGTTTCAGCTAAGATCGTCACCGTGTCGGGACGAACTTCCATGAAACCGCCGCTGAGTGCGATCAGCGTGCGTCCACCATCTTCGTGGCGCAGTTTGAGAACTGAGATATCGAGCGGTGTCACCATCGGGATGTGTTTCGGTAAGATACCGAGTTCACCGGTCACCGATTTGGCGACGACCATCCGTGCCTCGCCCTCATAGGCTGCACCATCCGGGGTGACGACGTTGACGTGAAGAGTATTCATCGTCTAGTTTCCCCCTTCCGTGTAGGTCTTAGACCAACGTCTTCGCTTTTTCGATGACGTCTTCGATTGGACCAACGAGACGGAATGCATCTTCTGGAAGATCGTCGTGTTTACCATCGAGGATCTCTTTGAAGCCGCGAACTGTCTCTTTAACTGGTACGTACGAACCTTTTTGGCCTGTGAACTGCTCAGCCACGTGGAAGTTTTGTGACAAGAAGAACTGAATACGACGGGCACGGTGAACCGTGAGCTTATCGTCTTCAGACAACTCGTCCATACCGAGGATTGCAATGATATCTTGAAGCTCTTTGTAACGCTGAAGCGTCTGCTGGACGTTACGGGCTACTTCGTAGTGCTCAGGTCCGACGATGTCAGGCGAGAGGGCACGTGAAGTCGATGCGAGCGGGTCAACGGCTGGGTAAATCCCCATCTCCGAAAGACGACGCTCCAAGTTAGTCGTTGCATCAAGGTGAGCGAACGTTGTCGCTGGAGCCGGGTCAGTATAGTCATCGGCTGGTACGTAAACCGCTTGAATCGATGTGACCGATCCTTTAGCTGTTGACGTGATTCGCTCTTGAAGCATACCCATTTCCGTTGCGAGTGTTGGCTGGTAACCTACGGCAGATGGCATCCGACCGAGAAGGGCCGATACTTCCGAACCTGCCTGTGTGAAACGGAAGATGTTATCGACGAAGAGAAGAACGTCTTGTCCTTGCTCATCGCGGAAGTATTCTGCCATTGTAAGACCCGTCAAGGCTACGCGAAGACGCGCGCCAGGCGGCTCGTTCATCTGACCGAAGACCATCGCCGTTTGCTTGATAACGCCTGAGTCCGTCATCTCGTGGAACAAGTCATTTCCTTCACGCGTACGCTCACCGACTCCTGCAAATACAGAAATCCCGCTGTGCTCTTGCGCGATGTTGTTGATGAGTTCCTGAATGAGAACGGTTTTACCTACACCGGCACCACCGAAGAGGCCGATTTTACCACCTTTGATGTATGGTGCGAGAAGGTCGACGACTTTGATTCCTGTTTCCAAGATCTCAACTTTTGTCGACAACTCATCGAACGTCGGTGCGAGACGGTGAATCGGTGACCGACGGACAGTCGGTGACACTTCTTTATCGTCAATCGGGTTACCAAGTACGTTGAAGACACGACCGAGCGTCTCTTCTCCGACCGGTACTGAAATCGGTGAACCTAAGTCAAGTACTTCCATGCCGCGGCGAACGCCGTCCGTTGAGTCCATCGCAATCGTACGGACCGTGTCATCCCCAAGGTGAATCGCCACCTCGAGCGTCAAGTCGACACTGACATCTTGTGCCGATTCAGCCACGTGCGTGACTTTAAGGGCGTTATAGATGTTCGGTAAGTGGTTGTCGAACTTAACGTCGATAACTGGGCCCATGACTGCGACTACGCGGCCTTTCATGCCGTATTCGTTCATCGTGTTAGCCTCCTACAATCTAGAGGGCGTGCGCTTATTCAAGCGCAGCCGCACCTCCGACAATCTCTGTGATTTCTTGTGTGATCGCCGCTTGACGCGCGCGGTTGAACTTGAGCTTGAGTCCACGGATGAGTTCATCCGCGTTGTCTGTCGCGTTCGACATCGCCGTCATCCGAGCCGCGTGCTCCGATACTTTCGCATCGAGGAGCGCGCCGTAGATGAGTCCTTCCGCGTAACGCGGGAGAAGCGCTGCTAAGATCGTTTCTTCTTCTGGTTCGTATTCATACATCACATTAGATGCGGTCTGTTCGATATTCCCAAGCGGAAGCAATCGATCAATCTTCACTTCTTGGCTGATGACAGAGATGAATGAGTTGTAGCAAAGCTTCAATTCATCAATCTCGCCTTCACTGAACGCGCCGACCGTCTGTTTGACGATCTCTGCGACTTCAACGAATGATGGCTGGTCGTTGAGTCCTGTCATGGCACTGTACACCGGAATGTTACGTGCCTTGAAGAACTGAACGCCGACCTTCCCGATCACGTACAGACGATACTCGTCTGTTGAACCGTGTTTGGCTTTCAACTCGCGATACACGTCACGAAGGACGCTGGCGTTGTATCCACCAGCAAGTCCGCGGTCTGACGTGATGACGATATAGCCGGTCCGTTTGACGGGACGGACTTGAAGCATCGGGTGTGTTGCGCCTGAAGTACCGCCGGCAATCGACGAGATGACTTCCTGCAACTTGGTCATGTACGGCTTGAAGTTGGCGTTGCTCCCTTGAGCGCGGTTCAATTTCGAGGCCGACACCATGTTCATCGCTTTCGTGATTTGCTTCGTGCTTTGGGTCGAGGTGATCCGCATCTGGATCTCACGTAATGATGCCATTTCGATTCACCACCTTAATAGACGCTCGTCACCGGATTAAACCGATGGCGAGAACGTCTTTTTGAATTCCGTAAGTGCATCGACCATCGCCTCGTCAGCAGGAAGGTTTCCTGTTTGACGGATTTCACGGCAGAGGTCCGCACGGTTTTGGTCGAGCCATGCGTTCATTTCTTTTTCGAAACGACGGATGTCTTCGACTGGGACGTCATCGAGATGACCTTTCGTGAGAGCGTAGATGATGATGACTTGCTTGTCGACCGAGAGCGGTGCGTTCAAGTCTTGTTTCAAGACTTCAACGGTACGTTGTCCACGGTTGAGCTTCGCTTGTGTCGCTTTGTCGAGATCCGACCCGAACTGGGCGAACGCTTCGAGCTCACGGTATGACGCGAGGTCAAGACGGAGCGTACCGGCAACTTTCTTCATCGCTTTCACTTGAGCCGAACCACCAACACGCGATACCGAGAGACCGGCGTTAATCGCAGGACGTACCCCTGAGAAGAAGAGGTCCGACTGAAGGAAGATTTGACCGTCTGTGATCGAGATAACGTTCGTCGGGATGTAAGCCGAGATATCCGACGCTTGTGTCTCGATGAACGGAAGTGCTGTCAATGAACCGCCGCCGAGTTCGTCGTTCAACTTCGCCGCACGCTCAAGAAGGCGTGAGTGGAGGTAGAAGACATCCCCTGGGTAGGCTTCGCGGCCTGGAGGACGACGGAGAAGAAGCGAGAGCTCACGATAAGCTGCCGCTTGTTTCGAGAGGTCATCATATACGACGAGGACGTGTTGTCCGCGGTCCATGAAGTACTCACCCATCGATACCCCAGCGAATGGTGCGAGGTAAAGAAGTGGGGCTGGCTGTGAAGCCGATGCCGAAACAACGATCGTGTAATCGAGGGCGCCGTTTTGACGGAGCGTCTCAACTACGCCACGGACAGTCGATTCTTTCTGACCGATTGCGACGTAGATACAGACCATGTTTTCTTCTTTTTGGTTGATGATCGCATCGATTGCGAGCGAAGTCTTACCAGTTTGACGGTCACCGATGATGAGCTCACGTTGTCCGCGACCGATTGGTACGAGGGCGTCAATCGCCTTAATCCCAGTTTGGAGCGGTTCGTGAACTGACTTACGGGCCATAACGCCGTAAGCTTTACGCTCGATCGGGTTGTATGTGTCCGTCACGATCGGTCCGAGACCGTCGATTGGTTGTCCGAGTGGGTTGACGACGCGTCCGAGGAGCGCTTCACCGACTGGAACTTCCATGATGCGGCCCGTACGTTTTACCGAGTCGCCTTCTTTGATGCCTTTGTAGTCGCCAAGGATGATAATCCCGACGTTACCTTCTTCTAAGTTTTGCGCCAAGCCCATTACGCCGTTAGAGAACTCTACGAGTTCCCCCGCCATAACGTTATCGAGTCCGTATGCACGAGCGATACCGTCACCTACTTGAATGACTGTACCTGTCTCACTGACTTCGATTTCAGAACCGTACGAAGCGATCCGCTCTTTTAGCAGGGCGCTGATTTCTTCAGCTTTGATCGTCATTGAATTCACCCCTATTTCTTACGCATTCAACAATTCACGCTCGAGGCGTGTTAGTTTGTTTTCGATTGTGTCATCATACGTCGTGTAGCCGATCTGGACACGGAGTCCACCGATGACGTCTTCATCGACGACGTTCTTCAATTGAAGCGTCTTGTTCATCTTCTGACCGAAGACGAGTTCGACTTCTTTCAACTCTGTTGCCGACAACGGGTAAGCACTCGTGACGAACCCTTCGGCGATGCCACGGTAGTCGTTGATGTAATCAAGGACGTAGCGCGACAAGCCGCGAACTTCGCTCGCACGGTCGTTTTCGACCATGACGAGAAGTGTGTTGAGCACGATATCTGTCATGTCACCAAAGCTATGTGTTAAAAGCTGTGCAAGCTCGCTGTCACTGATTGCCGGATTCGTTAAGAGATCCGTGAGTTCAGGAGTCGCGTGGAGCACTTCATCGAGCAGACGCACTTCCGCTTCGACTTGGTCGAGCGTGCCTTGTTCCCGCGCTAAGTCGAAGAGCGCTTTGGCATAGCGTTTTGCTAACGATGTGTTCATCAGTTAGCACCTTTCGCTTTAGACAGGAAGTCTGTAACGAGGGCACGTTGTTTCACTTCGTCGCCTTTAAGGTCTGACTGAAGGACGTGGCGTGCGGCCGAGAGCGCCTGTGTGACGACTTCGGTCTGGAGCGATTGTTTCGCGAGCTCACGCTCACGTTCGATCGCTTTACCCGCCTCGATCTTGATTTGTTCGGCTTCCAAACGCGCCTGCTCCACCAAGCGTGCTTGTTCCGCTTCTGCTTGACGACGGCTTGAATCAAGCATTTCTTTCGATTCTGTACGTGCTGCACTTAATGCGTCACGTTGTTCGACTACATATGTTTCCGCATCTTTGCGGCTCTTTTCAGCGAGCTCAATTTCGTTCGCTACATACTCTTCACGCTGTCTCATCATTCCAAGGAGTGGTCCCCAAGCAAATTTCTTCAACAGGGCCAAGAGTACGAGGAATGTGAAAAGTGTAAAGATCATATCCAGGATGCGGAGGCCTTCGCCACCAGCACCAGCTGCAATCATCATCGTATCCATGCATACCCTCCTCTTGACTAAATAAGTGAGGGAGACACGCTCCCTCTTACGTTGTTCTCGTTAACTCGTAATCAAGAGTTGAGGAGAAGGAAACCGACAGCCACACCGATGATCGGGAGGGCTTCAACCAAACCGATACCGATGAACATTGTTTGACGAAGTTCGTTTTTGAGTTCTGGCTGACGTGCTTGTCCTTGTACTGTTCCGTATACGATGAGACCGTTACCGATACCAGCCGCGAGTGCTCCAAGACCGATAACGAGTGCTGTTGCGAGAAGATTCATTTGTTCCATTGTGTATATTCCTCCTAAAAGTTAAGTAAATAGTTTTTTTGTTCAACGCTTTGGCGAGACCTGCCCGAATTAATGCTCGGCAGAAGCTTTATGCCCGATGTACACCATTGCAAGCGTCAGGAAAATGTAGGATTGGATAACCCCGATAAAGATTGAGAAGCCTTGCCATAAAATCATTGGGAGAATTGCGAACACAGCACCGAGTGGGTTAAGTGCCCCTTCTGCGGTAATTGCGAGTCCCAAGATGATGGTAATCATGATTTCACCGGCAAAGATGTTACCGTAAAGACGCAGACCGAGCGTCAAGGTGTTCGCGAACTCCTCGATGAGCTTGATCGGCAATAAGAACCAGACCGGCTTCACGAATTCCGCCGAGTAGTGCTTCAAACCGTGTAGCTTCACGCCGTAATAGTGCGACATTGCAACGACGAGTGTCGACAATGCCAACGTGACGTAAGGATCGGCCGTCGGTGAGTTGAACCATAGATAGTGACCAGAAATGACGTTAAACGGTAGACCCATCAAGTTCGAGAAGAGAATGAACAAAATCAACGTCATTCCAAACCCGATGAAACGGCCCCCAGTCTTCCAGTCCATCGCACTCGAGATAATCCCGCGTGTGAATTCTGCGAAGAATTCCATTAAGTTCTGCTTACCAGTCGGCTTCATAGCCAAGCGTCGCGTTCCCCAAACGGCAAACGTAAATACGAGTAGTGATGCGATCAGCACCGTAATGACGTTCGTCCAGCTCCCATATAACGTATAATCTCCGAGTTGTAGAGAATATGTGGGAAACTCATGACCCATTAGTATTCACCTCTTTTCCTGCTGAGCTGGGCAAGTGTGAACTCGCCAAATTGTATGATGTGGCCGGCGATTAGACCAGTTACCACCGCAATCAGCGATACTCGATCCTCATAAAAGAGACCGACTATCACGGCTAGTGCACCGACTGCCATTCTTGAAACAGTCCCGTGCGACTTTGGGCGTCGTCCATGTTCGATGACGTCAAACATACGAATGACGCTTCGATTCTGCATATGTAGAATAATGAGACTGGCGACCCCACCTAGGAACAAGCCGAGAAATACCGGTTTGTACATAGGGACGATGAGCGCTCCGATGAGGAGAATGGCGAACCATCCGATAAACCACTTCGTATAGCGTTTCATCAACTGCTTTTGTGCTTTTCTGTCTGCTTGCACTTGTTGTAGTTCCGTTTGTTCTAGCTTCATTCGTCCTCTCCTGTCAGTAAACTTCGAAGGGTGAGAACAAGCGCCGTGATTCCGAGAGCCATCCCCAGAAACACCGACACATTCCAACCAAACGTGCCCCAAAACTCACGTCTCGCCCCGTATTGGCCAACGAGATAACCGATGACGATCGGTCCAGCGAGCGCGGTCGAAATTTGAGAGGCGAGCGAGGCGTAGGATAGGTAACGATTGTCTTTTTTCGTCATCCTGATCCTCCTTTCGAGCTGCCGAGCTTTCCGTCTTCTCCATCGAATTCACACTCGCGTGACCATCAAAAGTCACACAAGTTCAGAGTACTGGAAATGGCATAAGAAGTCAATGAATTTCACAATTATAAAAGCGCTTTAAATCAAGGTGTATCAAGGCTTTTACGCAGTTCACAAACTAAATTAAAATCGCTAAATTTTAAAAAAGTATGAAGAAACGGTGAAATAAAAATGTTGACTTTATAACATTTCACATTGCGAATCAGATGAAGAATAGTTCAGTTATACCTCCACGTTTTGGAAAACACAATGACAAACGGCTTACGTTCACAAAAGGTTTTGAAACGGACGTTGACCCGATTTTGAAATCGTTTTCATCGTCCTGTATCAGTATACCGATTATCTTTTTGTCATGTCGAGGGGTTCTGACGAATTTGTAGTGATGAATCTCACAGGGCGATTTTTATCGGCCACACGTCTGGAAATCCCTTCCCATCAAGCCGAAATGGGTGGACAATACCAGTTCGAATGGCTACGATTACGATGTAAGCGCTATCTAAAAATGTGTCGATTTTGTGACTTTCGAAACCGACGCCCGCATCATGAAAATTTTGATGCGTGTGAGGAGGAACTACCATGGACTGGATGAATCAATTACGTGAGGAAATCGGTGCCGACGTCGTCTTCACGGACCCGACGACTCGACTCGCCTATTCGTTTGACGCGACACCGAACTATCAGGCGATGCCCGACGCCATTGTCGCCCCCCGCTCGACCGAGCATGTTCAGGCTGTGCTACGACTTTGCCATACATACCGCATCCCGGTCGTCCCCCGTGGGTCGGCGACGAACCTTGCTGGCGGGACGACGCCGCTTTCTGGTGGTGTCGTCATGGATTTCCGCCATATGGACCGCATCCTCGAGATTGATGAGAAGAATTTGACGGTGACGGTCGAGCCGGGTTGCATCACTGCCCATCTAGCGCAAGCCGTCGAGGCGAAAGGACTGTTCTATCCACCGGATCCGAGCTCGATGAAAATCTCGACGATTGGCGGCAACATCAGCGAGAACTCAGGTGGGTTACGCGGATTGAAATACGGTGTGACGGCCGATTACGTGCTCGCGCTCGAGGCGGTGCTCCCGAACGGGGATGTCCTCCATACGGGCGGCAAGCTCGCCAAGGACGTGGCCGGGTACGATTTGACGCGTCTCCTCGTCGGCTCGGAAGGGACACTCGCCGTCATTACGCAAGCGACACTCAAGCTCATCCCGCTCCCCGAGACAAAACAGACGATGCTCGCTTATTTCGAGGACTTGGACAGCGCGGCCCGAACAGTGAGCCGCATCATCGAGAATCGCGTCATCCCGGCGACGCTCGAGTTCATGGACAAGAAGACAATCGAGGTCGTCGAGGCGTATGCGAACATCGGATTGCCGACTGACGTCGGCGCTCTCCTTCTATTAGAACAGGACGGCCCGCGTGACGTCGTCCGACAAGATATCGAAGCGATGCATGCCGTCTGCTTAGAAGAAGGTGCCTTGTCGGTCGAAGTGGCCCGAGACGAGGCGCATGCCGAGACGCTCCGCTACGCCCGGCGCATCGCCTTGTCCGCCCTCGCCCGACTCAGCCCGACGACGATTTTAGAGGATGCGACCGTGCCACGGAGCGAGATTGCCGAGATGGTCCGGCGCATCGAAGCGATTGGACGGGCGTATGACATTCAAATCGCCACGTTCGGTCATGCCGGGGACGGCAACCTGCATCCGACGGTCGCGACCGATGCCCGGAATCATGAGGAGATGGAACGTGTCGAGGCGGCGTTCGCCGATATTTTCGCTGCCGCGCTCGACCTCGGAGGGACGATCACCGGCGAGCATGGGGTCGGGGCGATGAAAGCACCGTATCTCGAATGGAAGCTCGGTCCGGCCGGGATAGACGTCATGAAAGGCATCAAGCTCGCCTTCGACCCGCACGGCATCATGAATCCGCAGAAGATGTTCGCCAAAGCGGCGAAAAAACGCATCGTCCAAGGAGGTAAATCATGAAACAGACGCCCGAACTCGCCACCCGCATGACCGAGAAGCTCGACTATGAAGAGATGCTCGGCTGCATGCGTTGCGGTTTTTGCCTGCCGACGTGCCCGACGTATATCCGCTCGAAAGACGAGTCCGCCTCCCCGCGCGGTCGCATCGCCATCATGAAAGGTGTCGTCGACGGATTGATTGAACCGGACGAGGGCGTCGAAAAGACGCTCAACGAATGTCTCGGTTGTCTCGCCTGTGAGCCGGCATGTCCGGCCGGGGTACGCTATAGCGTCCTGCTCGAGGACGCACGCGCCGCCATCACCGAACATAAACGTGCGACGGGACAAATGCCGGTCCGCGAGCGGCTCGTCCGGAAAGTCGTCTTTGACGGGCTGTTCTTGAATAAGGCGAAGATGGAGACGGCGACGGGCTTTCTCCGCTTCTATCAACAGTCTGGCGTCCAGACGCTCACTCACAAGCTCCGCATCCTCGATTGGTTCCCGGACCAGCTCCAGAAGATGGAGACGATTTTACCGACGGTCCCGCCGAAGACGGAGCGACGTCGACGCCCGGAGCGAATCCCGGCGACGGGAGCGACAACGGCCCGTGTCGCCTTCTTCAGCGGCTGTTTGATGGACACGATGTTCTATGAGACGAATGCCAACACGATTAAACTGCTCCAAGCGGCGGGCTGCGACATTGTCATCCCGAAAACGCAACAGTGTTGCGGGGCCTTACATGGTCATGCCGGTGAACAGACGGGTGCCATCACGCTCGCCAAGCAGAATATCGCAGCGTTCGAGGCCGAGGACGTCGATTACATCATCACGAACGCCGGCGGTTGCGGTGCGTTCCTCGTCGGCTATGACCATCTGTTAAAGCACGACCCGGAATGGGCCGAACGCGCGGAACGGTTCACGGCCAAGATTAAAGACTTCGCCTCGATTTTGATTGAGGTCGGCTTCCTCGACCGCGTACCGCTCTCCCTACCGGAGCAACTCATCACGTACCAAGACTCGTGCCACCTCCGCAACGTACAAAAAGGGGCACTCGCCCCGCGGGTATTGCTCCAGGCAATCGAAGGCGCCGTCTATATCGAACAGAAGCATGCCGATCACTGCTGTGGCTCGGCCGGCGTCTACAATCTATTGCAACCGGTGATCGCGAACGACATCCTCGAGATGAAGATGGGTCACGTGAACGCCACGGCGGCACAAACGATCGTGACATCGAACCCGGGCTGCCACATGCAGATGCAACTCGGCATTCAAGAACACGGGACCGACTCGATGCGAGCTGTCCATTTGGCAGATTTACTCGTCGAGGCGATGGACAATCATGCAAACTAACGTATTGAGAGGAAGACACTGGCTACACGTGTCCTCCTCTCTTTTTCATTTCGAATAAAAAAGATAATAATAATCCCCGCTTTATCAAAGGTTCAAACGCTTTTTTCGAAAAAAATGTTTACAATCATCTAACAACGGGCATATAAGGTTATGTGAAAATAATTACTGAAAAGGGTGACTGCATGATTGAGTTTAAACAAGTCAAGAAAACGTTCAAACAAACGACCGTCTTGAAAGAGATGAATCTCACGATCAACAAAGGTGAGCTCGTCGTCTTTATCGGCCCGTCCGGCTGTGGGAAGACGACCTCATTGAAAATGATTAACCGCTTGATCGAGCCGACAGAAGGCACGATTATCGTCAACGGCCAAGACACACGAAAAATGGATCCGATCGAATTGCGGCGCCAGATGGGCTACGTCATTCAACAGACCGGCCTCTTTCCGCATATGACGATTCGTGAAAACATTCAATTGATTGCGAGCCTCGAAGGACATGCCGAACAAGACATGGACGCACGCACCGAACACCTTCTCCGTATGGTCGGTCTCGACCCGGATCAGTTCATCGATCGCTATCCGAGCGAATTGAGCGGTGGGCAACAACAACGCATCGGTTTCGCCCGTGCCCTCATGAACGATCCCGAAGTCATTTTGATGGATGAACCGTTCAGCGCCCTTGATCCTGTCACGCGAAACGACCTCCAAGAAGAGCTGTTCAACCTGCAAGAAGAAGTGAAAAAGACGATTGTATTCGTCACCCATGATATGGATGAGGCGATCAAGCTGGCCGATCGCATTTGTATCATGCGCGACGGGGAAATCGTCCAGTTCGATACCCCGGAACAAATCCTTCGGAACCCGAAAGACGAGTACGTCGAATCGTTCATCGGGAAAAATCGAATTTGGAACAGTCCTGAATTCATCAAAGCGAAAGATATCATGATCACCGATCCGGTATCCATCAGCGGGAAACGGACAGTGCTTCAAGCGATTGAAATCATGCGTTCACGCAAAGTCGACAGCCTGTTGATCACCGACCGTGATCGCGTCCTCCAAGGACTCATCAAATTGAAGGACGTCCACAGCATCCAAGACAAGACGAAGCGACTCGAGGAAGTCATGAATACGAATTACGCCTTCGTCTCAATCGAGGACTCGCTTCTCGACATTTTAGACGTCATGAACACGAGCGACCAAGGGTACCTCCCTGTCGTCGACGGTTCAATACTTCACGGCTTGATTACACGCAGCAGTTTGCTTTCCGTCCTCAGTGAGCAATTCATGCAAGAGGAGGAAACGCTATGAACGCCATTCAATCATTTTTCGATTACTTCACGAGCAACACCGATCAAATCGGGACGCTCTTGCTCGAACACTTACAACTGACGGTGTTCGCCGTCTCACTCGCGGTGCTGTTAGGGGTACCGCTCGGGATTCTCATCTTACGGATTCCGCGCCTCGCGAAACCGATTCTCGGGCTGACGAGCGTTGTCCAAGCCGTACCAAGTTTGGCGCTCCTCGGTTTCCTCATCCCGTTCATCGGAATCGGGTCGACGCCGGCCATCATCATGGTCGTCTTATACTCGCTCCTCCCGATCGTGAAGAACACGTACACGGGCCTCTCGAGCATCCCGGGTGATACGCTCGAGTCAGCTAAAGGGATCGGCCTAACCGACCGTCAGATTTTGAGTAAGATTCAGCTCCCGCTCGCGCTCCCGATCATCATGGCCGGGATTCGCATCTCGGCGGTCACGGCCGTCGGACTCATGACCATCTCCGCGTTCGTCGGAGCCGGTGGTCTCGGCTATCTCGTCTTCGCCGGGATTCAGACCGTTGACAACAACCAAATCCTTGCCGGTGCCATCCCGGCCGGTCTGCTCGCACTGTTGATTGATTTCATCGTCAGCCGCATCGAGTACAAGGTCGCACCGAACGGCATCGTCCTAGCGGATGGCCGGATGAAGAAAAAGACGCGTCGTTCGGCGAAGAAAGTCACGAAACCACTCATCGTCATCGCGACGGCGTTCGTCCTACTCCTCGCCGGTTCAATTTACGCCTTCACCCGTGAAGACGACACGATTGTCGTCGGATCGAAAAACTTTACCGAGCAATTGATTCTCGGGAACATGGTCGCCGACTTGATTGAAGACAAGACAGACCTCGATGTGAAACGTCAATTGAACCTCGGCGGGACCCAGGTCGCTTTCAGTGCCCTACGGACCGGTGAGATTGATACGTACGTCGAATATACGGGCACGTTGTTCGTCGATGTATTGAAGCAAGAAGTCGAGAACGACCCGGACGTCGTCTACGACAAAGTCGTGAAACAAGTGAACGAACGTTTCGATATCCGCACGCTCGACCCGATCGGCTTCAATAACACCTACGCCATCGCCGTCAAACAAGAAGACGTCGACAAATACGGTTTAAAGACCGTCTCAGATCTCGCTGCGGTGAGTGACGAGCTCGTCTTCGGTCCGACAATCGAGTTCTCGAACCGGGAAGACGGATACCTCGGCTTGAAAGAAGCGTATCCATTCAACTTCCAGGACGTGAAACCGGTCGACGGCGGACTCCGCTATACGGCACTCATGAACAATGAGAGTAACGCCATCGACAGCTTCTCGACCGACGGCTTGCTTAAACGCTTTGATTTGACCGTCCTCGAGGACGACAAACAGTTCTTCCCGCCGTATTACGCGGTCCCAATCGTCAGCGAAGAGACGCTCGCCGAGCATCCTGAGCTCGCGGACGTATTGAACTTGCTGAGCGGGAAAATCACGGACGAGACGATGCAAGAGCTCAATTATCTTGCTGACGTCGAGAAACAACGTCCGGAGAAAGTCGCCCGCGACTTCCTTATCCAAGAAGGATTGATTGAACAATAAACCTATACGAAAGACGACCCTCCCGTTCGAATCGGGAAGGTCGTCTTTTTTCTGTGGCCGATTTTAACCTACGTTCGTCGCCTGACCGACCGAGACGCGGTTGCGCCCACTCTGTTTTGCTTGATAGAGGGCTTGGTCGGCCGCCTCAATCAAGTCGGTCTTATCGCCACTTGGCGTTGGCGCATGTTCGGCGACGCCGATGCTGACACTCACTTTTCGCAACGGGGTGTACATTTCGTGCGCGATGTTCAGTTTGAGCACCGCCTGCCGAATCCGTTCCGCGATTTCTTTCGGTTGCCGCGCGTGGCGTGGCCGCAGGAGCACCGCGAACTCTTCGCCTCCATAGCGGGCCGTCATGCCGTCTTCCCCGACCGCCTTGTCAATCGCGTTCGCCACCCGTTCGAGGCAAGCGTCTCCGGCCAAATGGCCGTATGTGTCGTTATACGTCTTGAACGCATCGATATCAAGCAAGAGGAGCGCAAGCACGTCTCCGGTATCGGTCGCTTCGTCCCACATCCGTTCTAACTTCTCGTCAAAAGCTCGACGATTCCAAATCCCGGTCAAGGCGTCATGGAGCGAGCGATGGATGAGCGCTTGTTTGCTGCGCTCGAGCCGGAACGTATGCATGAACGTCATCAACAGCAACAATGCGATGCCGACGACGATGAAGATGACCCATTTCGCTGAATTCGAGGCAGTTTCACTCCGAAGCGTGGCTTGTTGGATGATGTTGTCGATGTCTTCACGAAGGGCCGCATCGACGTCTCGGAACTGGTTGATATAATCGATGCCACTATAGCGACGCGCGTTCGCGGCGATGACGTCCCCCGCCTCGATGAGTTCGATTTGCGACGCATGGAACGCCTCCATTTTTTGAATGAGCGGCAACGCCTCGTCTTGAATCAATTCCTGCATGATCGGATGACGCTCGTCGAGTTCACGAATAATACGAATCGTCTCCTCCAATGATTGTTTCGTCGCCTCATACTGTTCGAGCGACTGCGTGTCTTGGTTATATGTATAGCCCCGGACCGATAGCTCTTGGTCGAGCAGTAACCGAAACAGCTCCGAGGCGGCGTTCGAAATCGGGATGGCTTCCTCGACAATTCGTCGATTTTCCTGCTCGATGTCCTGAAACGCGCTATAGCTCCAGACGCTCGTTAAAAACAACGCCATCAAGGAGATGAGTAAGTATCTTTGCAGTAGCGAGAATTTAGTCTTCATCGTGTCTCTTCCCTTATCCCGACATCGGACCGACTTACGGTCTCTTCCTCTTCTACTATCGGCCGTCTCTTCGATCGTCTCAACTAATTTGAATCGATTGGTGCACATTCCCACAAAAAAGAGAGGATCACCAGGATCCTCTCATCGGGTTCATGCTTATTTCGTTCCGAACAGACGGTCACCTGCGTCACCGAGTCCTGGTACGATGTAGCCGTGGTCGTTCAACTTCTCGTCAAGTGCGGCGAGATAGATTTCGACGTCCGGGTGTTCGGCTTGAACACGTTCCACACCTTCAGGGGCTGCACAGAGGCAAGCGAGCTTGATCGACTTGGCACCGTGCTTTTTAAGCGCGGCAATCGCGTCGGCTGCTGAACCGCCTGTCGCGAGCATCGGGTCGACGACGATGAAGTCACGTTCTGTGACGTCCGTCGGCAACTTGAGATAGTATTCGTGCGGCTCGAGCGTCTCTGGGTCACGGTATAAACCGATGTGACCGACTTTGACGTTCGGCATCATTTTGAGGAAGCCATCCACCATGCCGAGGCCTGCCCGTAAAATTGGGACGATTCCCAATTTCTTGCCGGCAATCATCTTCTGTGTCGATACAGAGACCGGTGTCTCGATTTCCACATCAGTAAGCGGAAGGTCGCGTGTAATTTCATATGCCATGAGTGACGAAACCTCGTCTACGAGTTCACGGAACTGCTTCGTCCCCGTCTCTACTTTACGCATAATCGTCATCTTGTGCTGAATCAATGGGTGGTCATAAACGTGTACTTTGCCCATCATGCTTCACTCCTCTCTCAATCTCTCTTGAGCATTGTACCCTAACTTTTCTGAGAAAGGTAGGGTCAACTTCTGTTTTTTAAGAGGTCAGACGAAACCCGAAGGAACGAAATCGATCCCTCGGGGTTCAGGTGACACATGGTTTAGAATTTGAAGAAGTTTAGGAAACCGGCCGTTTTGTGTTTCACTTTTCCGCACATGTTTCCTTTGGCGGCGTGATGGTCGTTAGACGAGCTGTGCTTGGCGGCATGCTTTTTAGCATGTTTTTTGGCATGCTTTTTCGCCTTCTTCTTCTCTTTTTTGTCTTTCTTCTCTTGCTTCCAGTCAGTTTTTGCTTTTTGTTTCGACTCGGTCGGTTTGTCCGTCGAGGCATCTGCTTTCGGAGCTGAGACTGGCTTTGTGACTGGCTTTGTCGCCGTTTCTGTCACAGGTTTCGTCGTTGTCGTCGCAGCCGGTTTCGTTGCTGTCGTCGCAGCCGGTTTCGTTGCTGTCGTTTCAGCTGGCTTCGTCGTTGTCGTTTCAGCTGGCTTCGTCGTTATCGTTTCAGCTGGCTTCGTCGTTGTCGTCGCAGCTGGCTTCGTCGTTGTCGTCGTAGATGGCTTCGTCGTTGTCGTCGTAGCTGGCTTCGTCGTTGTCGTCGTAGCTGGCTTCGTCGTCGGTGCTACTGCGACCGGTGCCGTATCCTGTGTGCGCGTCACGAGACCTGCGTTCCAGTTCACGTAAGCATCCGCTTCGTGGAAGTGGATGAATCCAGAATCTTTGGCGAGCTTGTGGCTGTCCGCGCTAAGACGTGTCGAAATCGTGAGCGTCTTAACTGAATGCTTCGCGTCGACCGCTTGTAATTTCTTAATCATGTTTTGTGACCAAGCGTCGCTCTTGATCGTGTCGGCGTTGAAACTCTCCCACATGATGCCGTCGACGTAAGGTGCCGTTGACGTTTCCAACGTGTCAAAGCCCCAGTTTTGGACCATGGCGATCTCACCATAGCGGGCCCGTGCTTGCTTCAAGAAGTTGACGAGTCCGTCACGTTGCTGCTTGAGCACGGTCGGATTGTTCAAATGTTCGTTATCGATATCACCGACCGTATCCATGAATACGCCATCGATGCCTTTGGCGACGACTTGGTTCTGGATTTCCGTGAGGAGCAACCCTTGGAAGTGCGGTGAGGCGATGTTCGTCAAGTACGAATCCCATTCCGAGTAATGGACACGTTGTCCGTTACGCGTAAAGAAGTCACCTGACTGAAGTTTTGACATGAGACCCGTGTTCCATGTCGCGACTTCCATGACGCTAATATATCCGAGTACTTTTGTCCCGCGTGCTTTGATTTGCTCCACTTGCGCTTTCGTATAATGGAGCGGTTCAATGATGACGAGGTCATAGTTTTGCATATCTTTCAAAATCGCTGCCGTTGGATGGCCATAATACACTTGATAGTTCTTCACACCGTCGAGTGGGTTCATGGTTTGTGCCCCCGTTTTAGACATGTTCAGACTAACAATCAACAACACTACCGTTAGAGACATAATTAACTTTTTCAATTTCACTACCTATTCCTCTCCTGATGACTGACAAAACGTGGTGACGGACGATGATGGTTGAATGGAGTTGTGTCTCGTTGCTCCCCCTTTTCTTATATTCAAATGACGAGAAGGTTAGTGCTGTGTGTTTTATGGATGTATCGGATTCGTGTATGTAATGTTGAACCTTCGCAAAAAAAATTATAGGATAGTTTTTTACGAAAACATAGTGTCAATTTGACAACAAAAACCCGTCTCACGACATGAAAGTGTCATGAAACGGGAAAAGGATTAGTTTTTAGCTTATATGTAGGTGTCCAATAATTCCTCTAATTCCAGTTGATCAATCAAATAGACCCGCTTCGTCTCGACGTCCATCAGTTGAAGGGTATCTTTCCCTTCCTCGGTCCAAACGTCGAACCGTTGCTCGGTCAACTGCTCATATAACGCGAGCGTCCCACGTCGTTCGCCCGTCGGTGCGGCACTCGTCGTCTTCACGCGGGACAACAGCTCGAACAGTTCGTGCGTGTTCGGGCCGCCGAGGTGGGCCGTCTTCGTCTCCGTCTCGTACGTCGCCAACCGCATCGCCTCTTTTTGCTCCGATGTGATCGTCAATTCACCGGCGCCTGGTCGTTGGACGGTCCCCCATACCTCGATCACGGTATCATAACGAGTCGATAAGACGGCCGAGTCCTGCTCCGAGACGTCCTCGATCGGCTCATCCGCGAGCACGATTCGTTTCAAGAGCCTACGTCCTTCGGCATCTAAATTGAAGACAGCTTCCATCGAGTCAATTTGCACGTACTCACTCGACAGCGAACTGGGTAATACGGTTCGGTCCCACGCCTGTTCTGTACCCATCTGGAGGGTGATCCGTTGATCGGCCAACTGGGTCAAGAACGCCACGCCTTCATTCTTACCGCTCTCGAAGACGAACAGTCCCGGTTCAATCAACTGTCCCGTCTCGGCACCGTCTTGATAGACGTGATAGGTGACATGAAGCGCACCACGGTCCGGTGTGTGATACCGGAAGACCGAACCCGGAACAATCGTCTCATGCGTCTCGTTGACCGCGAAGGCGCGCGCCACGGTCGTGATGTCTGGTTCAGGAATGAACGATAACGTGCTCCCGACATCGACCTCCCTCGGCCCTGAACCGGCCGCGGACTCGAACGCCTCGATTCCATCGGTACGGAAGACGCGCTCATTTTGTTCGTTGCTGTTCAAACAAGAGACGTAACGCTCGTCCCCGCTCCGCCAATATTTGACGGTCTTGCTACCTAATTCGTCATAGAAGGGGTGGCGGAATGTGATGGCCGCCAATTCGGCCCGACGCGTCGGCAACACGTCTGTCGGTTGCCGCTCACAGTAATTCAACAGTCGCGTCTTCAACGCAGACGTCAACGGAATGTCTTGGTCTTGTTGAATCGCATACGTCGACAGCGGTCGTAAATTGAGCGCATTGATTTCATTCGTCCCGCATCCACTTAACAGTATGACGGCTATACTCATCAGTCCGATGACGTTTTTCATCCCGTCCCCTCCTTTCACATTTATTTGGTTTGAATCGCCTAAAATTTTCATTTTCACCTTATCATACAATAATATTTACGACTCTTGTTAGAAGAATAAACAAAAAATGCCACTTGCGTGGCATTTTTTTAGTCGTCGTCGCGATCATCATCTTGATCATCGTCACGGTCGTCATCTTGGTCGTCATCATTTTGATCGTCGTTTTGATCATCTTGATCGTCTTGGTCATCCCGGTCATCGTCGCGTTCAATCTCTTTCACTTGCTGTTGAAGGTTCAACTC
The DNA here is from genome assembly GCF_000416965.1 of Exiguobacterium chiriqhucha RW-2. Taxonomy (GTDB): domain Bacteria; phylum Bacillota; class Bacilli; order Exiguobacteriales; family Exiguobacteriaceae; genus Exiguobacterium; species Exiguobacterium chiriqhucha. The sequence goes on along the minus strand of NZ_ATCL01000014.1, from coordinate 243,087 downwards.
GAGTTTGACCCGGTCACCGGCTTTTGGCGCCTCGTCGTCAAGCTCGTAGCGGCTCGCGAGTTTGAACGTCTCTGACTTGCCCTCACGTTCGATGGTCACGTCACGATCCGACAGGCTGACGAACGTGCCATAGATGTCGAAGTCGTCACTTTCACGGTCGACTTCCTTCACTTCTTCGTTTTGATTGAATTCGAGTTTGACGCGGTCACCGGCTTTCGGTGTGTCGTCGTCAATCTCATGACGGGCCGCGAGCGGATACGTCGATTCTTTACCGCTGAAGCTGATCGTCACGTCACGGTCTGATAGGCTGACGAGGGTACCATACAATTCATAATCATCGTCATCGACCGAACGGACCGGCGTATCGTTCGATACTGATCCTTCTGACGAAGTGGCTGCTTCTTGACTCGCATCATCTTGCGCATCGTCTGCGGCATCATCGGTTCCGCTGTTCACGCTATCGACCGCGCGCGGGACGATGACCGTGTCCGTCTTGTCGTTCGCGACATACAACCCAATCCCGGCGACGGCTAGTACCGCCAACCCGACTCCTAAAATCCATCCGATTAGTTTCATGATGTTTCCTCCTCGTTTCATGTGGTGAACTTGTTCTACATCTTCATCATAGAACGGTGACCTTAGAGCACCACGAGGATTCCATTAGAAAATGATGAGAATCTGCGAAAGTTTTGTCATTTTGTGACGTAGAAGACGCTGCCGTCCGGCGCGTTCGCATAACTGCCGACCGTCCAACCGTTCAAATCCGCCACTTCTTTGGCGATAGCAAGACCAAGTCCGCTGCCGCTCCGGTCCCGTGCCTCATCGAGTCGATAGAACCGGTCAAATAACCGTGCCCGTTCCTCCTCATTGAGCGTCGTCCCATGGTCGCGTACTTCGATGCGGTCCGGCGTCATCGTCACGCGTGTGTCAGTCGCATACTTCAAGCTGTTATCGATGAAGATGACGACAAGCCGTTGCAACGAATCACGATGACCGTGCCACTCACCCATCGCCTCGATCGGTACGTGGATACCGTGCGATCGTTCGAACCGTTCGGTCAATTGTTCGGCCAGCTCAGTCAACCCGATCGCCTCGGTCTCCACTTCTTTGAGCGAAGAGAAACGGCTCAATTCGAGCATCGGTTCAATCAAGTCCTCGCGCATTTGCCGCGATTCGGTCAAGATGTGGTCGATGGCCTCGTCACGAACGGCCGGGTCGCTCTGTCCCCAGCGCCGGAGCAGTTTGGCGTACCCTTCGATGACGGTGAGCGGCGTCTTCAGTTCATGTGAAACATCGGCGACGAAGCGGCGCTGTTGCTCCATCGACCCTTCGACCCGGTCAATCATCTGGTTGAAGCCGGTCGCGAGCGTCGAGACCTCGTCTCGGTTCGTCCCGACATCAATCGTCTCGAGCGTACCCGACTCGGTGATCCGTTCCATCGTCGACTCGAGACGGCGGAGTGGATCGAGCCCTTGCCTGACGATCCATAGGCTACCGAGGAACGTCATCGCCACCGCAATCAAGAAAATGATGAGAAAAATCGTGGCCAGCGTCTGGAGCGTCTCGCTCACGGCCGCGTCTTGAAACGCGTAGCCGAGCCCGTTCGACGTCGCGATGACGAACCAATCATCGACGAGCGCCGGTTCTCCGAAGTTGACGGGAAAACGTAAACTCTCTTCGGCCTGTCCGCCGATGATGCCCCAATCGCCGTTCGCTTGCCGTTCGAGCACGACACTGTCCTCGTGTAACGACAAGACGGCTTGTTGGTTCCGCTCGTCTTCCTCGAGCAAGCTGAGTGCTTGGCGCAAGACATCATAGCGGGCGTCGACGATCTGTTGACGCGAGACGAGCCAGGCGACACCGAACGAGGTGATTAAGAGGAACAACATGAACCCCGCCATCGCCAAGGCAATCTTCGTCCGTAGCTTCATCTTATTCACCACGCTTCAACATATAGCCGACGCCTCGGACCGTCTGAATCCAAGAACCGCCGAGTTTCTTCCGGACATAGCGGACGTACACATCGACGACGTTCGTGTCCCCGTAATAATCGAAGCCCCAGACGTGCTCGACGAGTTGGTCGCGTGTGAGCACGCGTTCGGGATGTTCGAGCAGATAGACGAGCAAATCGAACTCACGTCGGGTCAAGTCGACTTTTTGCCCCTCGCAGATCACTTCATGACGATTGACGTCGACGGTCAACCCTTCATAAGATAAGACCCGTTCGCTCGTATCGACTTGGACGTGTTGCCGCATCCGCAAGAACGCCCGAATCCGCGCAAGCAACTCTTCCATCTCGAACGGTTTCGTGATGTAATCGTCGGCCCCGAGGTCGAGACCGCTCACTTTGTCGTAGCGGTCCCCGCGTGCCGTCACCATCAATACCGGGAGAAGCGGCTGCTCTTCTTTGACGCGACGCACGACTTCAAGACCGCTCATCTGCGGCAGCATGACATCGAGCAACATGAGGTCAATCCCACCAGTGAGTGCCCGGTCGAGCCCGGCCCGCCCGTCATGGGCGACCTCGACTTGATAACCGGCATGCATGAGTTCAAGTTCGAGTAATCTGGCAATTTTAGCATCGTCTTCAACGACGAGAATCGTAGGCATTCCATTCATCCTTTCTCAAAAAAACGCCGAGCAGTCCGCCCGACGCATCATTTATGTGTTCCCGGATTCCTCAGTCAAAAAACGGACGAACTGCTTCTGGAATCGCTTGTTCGATGCGCAATTCGAGTGAATCGCCCATCCGGTCAAACGTCGTTTCAATCCCTTCCGCCTGAAACGCCAAATCAGTCCCGACTTGTGCGATTTGGTCGAGCCACGCGTTGCCGGTCAAGGTGAATAATAAGAACCCGGCGACACCTGCCGCCATGAGTGTTAATGCGAGCGCACCGACGGCCACTCCTCGAATCAATCTTCCAATCTTTCCTCTGCTAGTTGAGCGCATATGTCCCTCTCCCTTATCCTTTTTCTTTACTGTACGGGAGCGAGCTGAGAAAGTGCGGTGAAACAGATTAAAATTTGATGAGAAAAAAGGTCACAGCGCGCTGCGACCTCATTCTTCCTCGAGCACCGATTTGGCAATCGGAGCCCAATACGTCCCGTCCATGGCGGCGACTTCGGCGAGCGTCGTCCGGTACGTGTCGTCCCCAGCCTTCTTCTCGGCGATGCCTTTCATCCATAAGACGTCAGCTTTATATCCCGATTCTGGGTACGTCTCGACATAGGCGGCATAATCGACGATGTCCGCTTCGCCGAGTTTATTGTCGACGAGCAACCGATAAAACCCGACGGCCTGTTCCTGACCGGCTTTCGCCTTGCCGACGAGGAGCGCATCGGCTTCCTCGTACCGTTTGTCCGAGACGAGCGTCTCGACTTCACCGAGCGGGATGACGGCCGGTGCCTCAGGAGCTTCGGTCGTCTCGTCCTCGGTTTGGAGCGCCTCGTTCGCTTCCTCGAGTCGAGCAACTTCTTGTTCGAGCTCTTCTAACCGTTTCGCGAGCGCCTCGTCCTCCGTCACCGTTTCGACCCGTTCGTTTGATGCGGTCGGCGTCACGGGCGGCGGCTTCGAATCCGGCCAAAAGAGGAGTGCGACTAGACCGAGACCAACGACGAGCGGCAGACCGAGCCACGATTTGTTCCATTTGAAGGCGTTACGCCAAGCCGACAAGTCCGCATGACCGGTGACAGCCGGCGAGAACGAACGAAAGCGGCGCTTGGCCGCCTTCTTTCCGTTCGCCTTCACTTCGAGCGCAAGCCCGAGCCGATGAAACGCCGCCGGCACTTTCATTCCGAGAAGCGGTACAATCCGTTCACTTGCCTCGATATAATACCCGTGGTCGAGTAGCGTCGTCACGACCCCGAACTCGTTCGCGACGAGGCGAAACGTCGGGTCATGCTCGCCTTTTCGGACGAGCCATTCCGTCATATCGATGAGCGGCAGTTCCGCAAGTTCCCGATCTGCGAGTGTCCGTACGTCCATTCGTCAGCCTCGTTCAGGATAGAGCGAGAACTTCGACGTCAACGCGCGAACTGCTTCGTGCGCTTCCGCGAGCACTGCTTCATCTTCATGGTTCGTCAAGACGCGTCCGATCAAGCGAGCGACTTCACGCATATCGTCCTCTTTCAATCCGCGCGTCGTCATCGCGGCCGTCCCGAGACGAATCCCACTCGTGACGAACGGTGATGCCGGATCGAATGGAATCGTGTTCTTGTTGACCGTGATGCCGGCTGCGTCGAGCGCATGCTCGGCCGCTTTCCCGGTGATGTCGATGCCGCGGAGGTCGACGAGGAGAAGGTGGTTATCCGTACCGCCCGATACGATGCGGAGCCCTTCCTCTTCTAACCCTTGCGCGAGCACCTGTGCGTTCTTGATGACTTGTGCCTGATACTCTTTGAACTCAGGTTGGAGCGCTTCCCCGAACGCCACGGCCTTCGCCGCGATGACATGCATGAGCGGACCACCTTGAATCCCTGGGAAAATCGACTTGTCGATCGCCTTGGCGAACTCTTCTTTACAGAGAATCATGCCGCCGCGTGGACCGCGAAGTGTCTTGTGCGTCGTCGTCGTCACGAAATGCGCGTGCTCGACCGGGTTCGGATGAAGACCGGCCGCGACGAGACCCGCGATGTGGGCCATGTCGACCATGAGGTAGGCACCGACGCTATCGGCGATTTCACGGAACTTAGCGAAGTCGATCGTCCGCGGGTACGCCGATGCACCAGCGACGATGAGTTTTGGTTTATGTTCTTTCGCGAGGGCTGCGACAACGTCATAATCGATGTGTTCTGTCTCTTTGTCCACACCGTATTCGACGAAATTGTACTGAACGCCTGAGAAGTTGACCGGACTTCCGTGCGTCAAATGGCCACCGTGCGACAAGTTCATGCCGAGCACCGTGTCACCGGCTTCAAGGACTGTGAAGTAAACGGCCATGTTCGCTTGGGCACCCGAGTGCGGCTGAACGTTAGCGTGTTCTGCACCGAACAGCTCCTTGGCGCGGTCGCGGGCCAAGTTCTCGGCCACGTCGACGAACTCACAACCGCCGTAGTAGCGACGGCCTGGATAACCTTCCGCGTACTTGTTCGTGAGCACGCCGCCTTGCGCTTCCATGACTGCTTCTGAGACAAAATTCTCCGAGGCAATGAGTTCGATGTTCTCGCGTTGGCGACCGAGCTCGTGTTGCATCGCTTCAAACAATTCCGCATCCTGTACTTTCAACTTCGTCGTGTTTACCATGTTGAAACCCCCTCTGAATGTCTAAAAATCAACACCCCCATCGTAACATATGCTTCTTTTTTTGGGTATCGTCTAATCCACGGGCAAGTCGGGTATCATATGAAAGAAGACGATCAGAGGAGGCTACTTATGATTGAGACAAAACAAATTACCATCACCCCGTTCGAGCGCGAGCGGACGATTCGGATTTATACGCCGGCCGATTACGACATGTCGGATAAACGTTATCCCGTGCTCTATATGCATGACGGACAGAACGTGTTCGCCGACGAGGACGCGAGCTATAAGATGAGCTGGCGCGCCGGTGAGTATATGGACGCCTCGAAGCGCGACATCATCATCGTCGGCATCGACAGCGCCCCCGGCGAGATGCGACTCGACGAGTACGGTCCGTGGGAGAACCCGTACATCGGCGAGAGCTTGCTCGGTCAAGACGTGACGCTCGGCGGACAAGGATCAGCCTACATTGAATACATCGCCCAAGAGTTGAAGCCGATGATTGACGCGAACTATCGGACGAAGCCGGACGAGACGGCGATGATGGGCAGCTCGATGGGCGGCTTGATTTCGATTTACGCCGCTTGCGTCTATCCCGACGTCTTCAAGCGCGTGGCTTCATTGTCCTCGGCGTTCTGGTTCAACCAGACCGAGCTTGAGCAATTGATCGACGCGAGTGATTTGAACGGCGTCGAACGTCTGTATATGGACGTCGGCCGCAAAGAAGTCGAACAGCCGTCAGCGGACGGTCCGACGAACGAGATGTATCTCGAGTCGAGCGAGCGTGTCTACGCCCTGTTGCGCGACAAGGTCGAACATATCCGCTTCGAGGTCATCGAGGAAGGTGTCCATAACGAGCTCGCTTGGCGCGATCGGTTCCCGATGGTCATCTCATATTTGTTCAGTGAAGAGTTATAACGCAAAAGAAAGCCGGTCGCGCAGACCGGCTTTCTTTATTTTGCTGGGTAGTGGGCCCGTGGGCCGCCAATCAATTTCGGTCGCGTGATGGCGAACGTGACGTACGCCTCACCGAGCTGCTTCGCCGACAACCGGACCGGGATCGCGACCGGCTTCAAATGCATGCCGATCAGCGTCGATCCAATATCGATGCCGGCGTCCGCTTGAATCGATTCGACGACGCACGGGGCGTCGAAACGCTCGTACGCCTTCTCGGCCATCGCCCCGCCCGCCGCGCGGACCGGGACGACCGTCACTTCCGTCAACCCGAACTGTTTCAAGGTCCGTCGCTCGATCGTAAGGGCGCGATTGATATGTTCGCAGCCTTGAAAGGCGAGATGGACGCCGGTCTTGTCCCGAAACGCAAGGAACGCCTCGATCAAATCCGACGCCACATCAATCGAACCCGCTTTCCCGATCGTCTTGCCGACGACCTCGCTCGTCGAACAACCGATGACGAGCATCTTTTCCTCATCTAACGGAAACCGTTCATGCAACTCCGTCAATAAGTTCAAAAGCTCCGCCTTCATCGTCGTCACTTCGTTTCGTAAGCGCTCATCTTGTCGACACGGTTCGAGTGGCGTCCGCCTTCGAAGTCCGTATCGAGCCATGTCGCCACTAAGTCGAGTGCAAGACCCGGTCCGATGACGCGCTCGCCCATCGTCATGATGTTCGAGTCGTTATGTTGACGTGTCGCTTTTGCGCTGAACGAATCGTGTACGAGTGCCGCCCGGATGCCTTTCACTTTGTTGGCGGCAATGCCGATGCCGATTCCAGTCCCGCAAATCAAGATGCCACGGTCGAACTCACCAGCCGCGACTGCTTCGGCGACTGGAATGGCTACGTCCGGATAATCGATTGACTCGGCCGAGTGTGTCCCGAAGTCCTTATACTCGTGTCCAAGCTCTTCCAATAATCCGATGATGTCTTTCTTCAAATTGAATCCGCCATGATCGGCGCCGATTGCGATTTTCATTCCGTCATTCCCCCGTCTTCTTTGGTAGGCGTCTCGGTGGTTTCGTCACCTTTGACCCGTCATTCGTCAATTTTAGCACAAGTCGATTCACGAGTGGTTCGAGTTCGTTTCGGACTTGGCGGTAGACGTTCATCGACCCTCCGAACGGGTCGTTAATATCGCGCTCGAGTCCCGTGACGAACTCATATAATGTGAATGTGCGATCGGCCAAATCCGGATACGTATCCCGAATCTGTTCACGATGCGCCCGTGTCATCGTCAAGATGACGTCCGACCAGCGTCCGAGGACGTCGTCAAACGTTTGCGTCACGTGCTCGAGCTCAATTCCTCGTTCACGCAACACTTGGAGTGCATTTTCTGATGCGTCAAACCCTTGCATCGTCCGAAGTCCGGCTGAACGAATATCGAACTCGTCCCCCGTCACTTTCGAACGGAGCAGGGCCATCGCCATCGGGCTTCGGCATGTGTTCCCACTACATATGAATAATACGCGTTTCATCGACATCGCGTGATCCTCCTCTATGTCCTTAAGCCTCTTCCTATGGACGGATGACTTTACCGCCGGCCGCCTTGTAGAGGCGGTTATAAACGGCAAGAGCGACTCCCGTCGGTTCAATCCGATTCACGTAAATCTCTTCTACATCCGTCTCATCAAATTTACGCAACGCCTCGTATAGACGCTGGGCCGCCGTCTCCATCGAAGTGCCGAGAGAGAGGGTGACGTCAGCCGGGGTCGTCGCTTCATCGAACACGAGTGCGCCAACTCGCTTGCCCGCTTCCTGCCGCGCCATGACGACACGGACGAGGTCTTCACGTCCCCCTTCGACTAAATACAGGGGTGCGCTCGGGGCGTAATGGGTGTACTTCATTCCTGGTGATCGTGGCGCAGCTGTTTCATCGCTCAAGTTGGCATCGAGAATGACCGGGCCAATAACCGCTTCAATCGCTTCTTTCGTCACGCCGCCCGGACGTAAAATCGTCGCCGGTTCTGCCGTGCAATCGATTACGGTCGACTCGACGCCGATGCCTGTCGGTCCCCCATCCATAATACCCGCGATCCGACCGGTCAAATCATCTGCCACGTGCCGGGCCGACGTCGGTGATGGACGTCCCGAACGGTTCGCACTTGGTGCTGCCAGTCCAAGACCGGACGTGCGGATCAAGTCAAGTGCGGCCGGATGGTCCGGCATCCGCAATCCAATCGAATCCAGACCAGCCGTTACGAGTGACGACGCCCGACCGTTCGACGGTAAGATGATGGTCAAGGCACCGGGCCAAAACGCTTCCATCAAGCGTCTCGCGACCGGCGGGATGGTTTGCGCGAAATGTTCGGCCTGTTCGACCGTGGCGACGTGGACGATGAGCGGGTTATCCGACGGTCTTCCTTTCGCCTCGAAAATCTTTTTGATGGCGACATCGTTCGTCGCATCTCCGGCGAGTCCGTAGACAGTCTCCGTCGGGATGGCAATCACCTCGCCAGCCTTCAAGAGACGTACCCCTTCCTCAACTTCTGTCGGCTTGATCCATTTCGTTTCCATGCGCAATCCCTTCCCTCACGGCGTAGACGATTCGGTCTTTGCCGTTTATATCTTTTAAAATACCCGTTTCTGCTTCAGGATAACGTTCGGACAGGTACGATTTCACAACTTGTCCTTGATTATACCCGATTTCAAATGCAATCAATTGCCAATCGGCACACAGGACGCGCATCGAGTCGGCGATGATCGTTCGATAAAAGTCGAGCCCGTCCGCTCCGCCGAACAAGGCGAGGTGAGGCTCGAAGCCCGCTACCGTCTCATCGAGCAGTTCGTCCGCCTCGATATAAGGCGGATTTGAGACGAGGACGCGAATCGAGTTGTCGGCAATCGGCGCGAGGCAATCTCCTTCATGGAAGGACACATCCGCCCCGAGGGCCGCTGCATTACGCTCGGCGACAGCGATTGCTTCCCGGGAAATATCGACAGTTTGGACACGGACACCTAGCTCGAGACTGAGTGTGACGGCGATTGCGCCGCTGCCCGTCCCGATGTCGACGATCTCATCGTCGGAGACATTATGCACATGCTCGACGACCCATTCAATCAATTCTTCCGTTTCCGGACGCGGAATCAAGACGTCACGATTGACCTCGAACATCCGTCCATAAAACGGGGCGTGACCAATCAAGTGTTGGACCGGTTCACCTGCCAAGAGACGCTCGAACCCGGCGTCAAACGACTTCGCCTCTTCCGTCGTCAATTCATCGGACAAACGGATGAGTAGTTCCGTCCGATCGACGTCAAGGACGTGCATGAGCCACCACTCCGCCATCGAGACGTCGCGACCCGAGAGCGCGAGCTCCCGTTCTGCTTGTTTCAGCCTCGCCGCGATCCGCATCAATCGACATCCTCCATCAGACGGGCCTGTTCGTCCATGACGAGGGCGTCGATGATATCTTCAAGTTCCCCGGCGAGGACGCGGTCGAGCTTTTGGAGTGTCAGCCCGATGCGGTGGTCGGTCACACGGCTCTGCGGGAAGTTATACGTCCGAATCCGCTCTGAGCGGTCTCCCGTCCCGACGGCCGATTTGCGTTGCGCCGACAGTTCTTGTAGGTGTTCGCTTTGCATCTTGTCATACAGGCGGGCTCGGAGTACTTTGAGCGCCTTGTCTTTGTTTTTATGTTGCGACTTCTCGTCCTGACACGAGACGACGAGCCCCGATGGGATGTGCGTCAAGCGCACGGCCGATTGGGTCGTGTTGACCGACTGGCCGCCCGGTCCCGATGATGTGAACGTGTCGACACGGACGTCTTTCATGTCGATGTGCACTTCGACGTCCTCTGCTTCTGGCAACACGGCGACGGTCGCCGTCGACGTATGGATGCGTCCGCCCGACTCGGTCGATGGGACACGTTGGACCCGATGCGCCCCGTTCTCAAACTTCAGTTTCGAATAGGCACCCGTCCCGTTGATGAGGAACGTCACTTCTTTGAAACCGCCGAGTTCTGTATAGTTGGCGTCAATCAATTCGGCCTTCCAGTTCTGGCGTTCGGCGAACCGCGTGTACATCTTGTACAAATCGACCGCGAACAGTGCCGCCTCGTCCCCGCCGGCCGCCCCACGAATCTCGACGATGACGTTCTTGTCGTCATTCGGGTCTTTCGGTAACAGCAAGACGCGTAATTTCGCCTCGAGCGCCTTCACTTCCGGCTCGAGGAGTGACATCTCTTCTTTGGCGAGCTCGCGCATATCGGCATCGAGCGTGCGGTCCTCAAGCATCGCTTTTGCTTCTTTATACGCCGTGCTCGTCTCTTTATAGTGACGGTACGCCTGCACCGTTTCTTCGAGTTGCGACTGTTCTTTTGAATATTGTCGTAATTTATTCGCGTCGCTGAGCACTTCAGGGTCAGCGAGCATCTCATTTAATTGCATATAGCGTTCTTCTAATACGCTCAAACGGTCAAACATGATGATCCGTCCTTTCTCCGTCAAATCGAACTGTCTTCATTATAGCAAAAAACGAACCGCCAAGGGCGGTCCGTTAACGTCAGTCGGCCACTGTATGGCGGACTGGGCGTGGTTTATTCGGGACGTCGTGGCAATGACGGCAACGCGGTTCGTACGACTCGGAAGCGCCGACCAGGATGACCGGGTCTTCGAAACGCGCCGGTTCACCGTCAATCAATCGTTGTGTCCGAGAAGCTGGCGCCCCGCATGATAGACAGATGGCCTGCAGCTTCGTGACAAATTCGGCACGCGACAACAGCTCTGGCATCATCGTGAACGGCTCACCTCGGAAGTCCATGTCGAGGCCTGCGCAGATGACACGTTTGTCTTCTGACGCCAATTGCTCGATTACGTCGACGATCCCTTCGTCGAAAAACTGAACCTCGTCGATGGCGATGACTTGCGTCTCTTCACGTACCGCATCGTATAAGTCTTGACTTGATTGAATCGGCACAGCCACGACCGAGTTGCCACTGTGGGAAACGACGTTCTCTTCGTGGTACCGATCGTCGATTGCCGGTTTAAACACTTGGACAGGGATTTTCCCGTAGTGCGCCCGACGGACACGGCGGATCAGTTCCTCCGATTTCCCAGAAAACATACTCCCACAAATCACTTCTATCCAACCGTAACGGTTCGTCACATGCATCATTCTACTTCGCCCTCTCCTTCGTTAATCGCTTCCCGATTATACCCATCTTTTTCTCGAAGAAAAAGGGTTGACTTCTATCTAGAAAAAATAAAAACCGCCAAGGGCAATCCCTAGGCGGTGTGCATACAAGTTGACGATTAACGTTGGTACTTCTTGTTGAAGCGCTCGATACGACCGTCCGCAGATGCGAATTTCTGGCGACCTGTGTAGAACGGGTGCGAGTCAGAAGATACATCGACACGGATGAGTGGGTATTCGTTACCATCTTCCATCGTGATTGTCTCGTTAGAGTAACGAGTCGAACCAGAGATGAATTTGAACTCAGTCGTCGAGTCCATGAATACGACTTTACGGTATTCTGGGTGGATTCCTTGTTTCATTGCTTTTCAACTCCTTCTGCCCTAAGTATTCTTTCAACCTAGAGAAAGTTCACTAGAATATAATAGCACCCGGTTCACGGATTTACAAGTCCGTTTTCGTTTTTTTCACCGGGCGTCGACTCTTTTTCTTATCGGCTTCAAGCGCCGCAAAAAAGTCGAGGTTCGTTTTCGTTTCGCGGACACGGCGCAAGAACTGATCGACGAAGTCTGGCGACTCGTTCATCGTGCGACGAATCGTCCAAAGCGAATCGAGTTCGCCTTTGCCGAGCAACAATTCTTCCTTGCGCGTTCCCGAGCGACGAATGTCGATGGCCGGGAAAATCCGGCGTTCTGCCAGTTTGCGGTCGAGGTGCAGCTCCATGTTGCCTGTTCCTTTGAACTCTTCATAGATGACGTCATCCATGCGCGAACCCGTGTCGACGAGTGCCGTGCCAAGAATCGTCAAACTGCCGCCGTCCTCGATATTACGAGCCGCCCCGAAGAATTTCTTCGGTTTATGGAACGCGGCCGGGTCAATCCCGCCGGAGAGCGTCCGTCCGCTCGGCGGGACGGACAAGTTGTACGCCCGCGTCAGACGCGTGATTGAGTCGAGCAAGATGACGACGTCTTTCTTGTGTTCGACGAGGCGCATCGCCCGTTCGAGAACGAGTTCTGAGATGCGGGCATGGTTCTCCGGTGTCTCGTCAAACGTCGAGTAGGCGACGTCTGCGCCCGGCACCGAACGTTGGATATCCGTCACTTCTTCCGGCCGCTCATCAATCAACAGAATAATCAACTCGACGTTCGGATGGTTCGTCGTAATCGAATTGGCAATCTCTTTTAAGAGGGATGTCTTCCCTGCCTTAGGCGGCGCGACAATCAACCCTCGCTGCCCGAAGCCGACGGGAGCAATCATGTCCATGACACGGACCGACAAATGGTTCGGCTCCGTCTCGAGCACCATCTGTTGTTCCGGGTAAATCGGCGTGAGCGCCGGGAAGTAGTCCCGGTTGCGCGTCGAATCCGTCGTCTCTCCGTTGACCGCTTCGACGCTGAGAAGCCCTTGGAACCGTTCATTCTCTTTCGGCTTCCGGACTTTCCCCGTCACGAGGTCGCCGTTGCGGAGATTGAAGCGGCGGATTTGCGAAGCCGCGATATAAATGTCTTCAGACGATTGCGAGTAATTGATGGGGCGTAGGAAGCCAAAACCGCCATCGTTTTGCGACTGTGGGTTGGGCGGAATAATCTCAAGGATTCCTTCTAGGAAATAAAGATCTTTTGATTCTGCCTGGGATTTCAATATCCGGAACATGAGTTCACGCTTACGTGCCTCGCGATATTGAGGCACGTTCACTTCTTTCGCGATTTCATATAACTCTTTCAACGTCTTCGTCTCGAGTTCTCGAAGCGTATAGTTTTTAGCCGGTTCAGTCGTTTGACTCATTCAAGTCACCTGTCTTTCATGATTCTATATTTCAAAAACAAACGTTCAATCCTCATTCATCTAATCACACTTCTGTCAAACCGTCACTGTTTGAAAAACGGCTTCATGTCAGTCTATTCCCCTGTTGTTGAAAACATAACAGCCTTTTCGCGATGTATGTAACAAACAAGTCTCTATTCTCGCATATTGTTTCAAATATGTTACAAGAAAACTGTTTTTGTCTTGTGATTGAAAAATGCCATCGGTCTTGCGCATGATATAGTTTATTTGCACAGGAAACCGGGTAATATCCGCAACTTGTGCTCTAATCTTGTTAACACACATCGATCATATACAGCCACTTAGGGTTTTATTTTAAAAAACGGAGGGAAATACACTATGTTAAAGCGTTTCGCATCTATCATTGTCGCTGCCACTCTCGCTTTCTCGGGTCTTGCTTTCACAACAGGTGAACAAGCAGAAGCCGCTACCGGAAAATTCGCTTACTCGAAAGTTAACGGCTTGAACATCCGCACAGCACCGTCGCTCAGCTCGAAAGTCACGACAACGATGAACAAAGGCCAACGCTATACATACCTTGGTAAAGTTGGTTCGTTCTACAAAATCAACTACAAAGGGACTCACCGTTATATCTCAGCTTCATCTACTTACACGTACTTGAAAGCAAACACGAAGACAGCGACTGCGAAGAAAGTAACAACTGCTTCTGCATCAAGCGCTCGTACAAAACTTGTCGCTGAGTCGAAGAAGTACCTTGGTACACCTTACCGTTACGGCGGAACAACAACTTCTGGTTTTGACTGCTCAGGCTACACAGGTCACGTTTACAAGAAAGCCATCAACAAATCGATCCCACGTGATTCACGCTCGCAATACGCGAACTCGAAAAAAGTTTCGAAGTCAGCGATTCAAGCCGGCGACCTCGTGTTCTTCTCACACAACGGAAGCACGATCCAACACGTTGGAATGGCACTCAGCAAAACACAAATGATCAACTCTGAAACAGGCGGCGTTAAGTACGCAAGCTTCACATCAGGTTACTGGGCACCACGTTATGTCGGTGCAGGATCATACCTTTAATTCAAACGATCAAACGACCCGGTTCATCGGAACCGGGTCGTTTTTTTGTGTGTTCGTTCATCTTCCGTTCATCTGGCTTCGATACGATAAAGTCATCACGTTGAAGGGGTTGTGCTATGCCATGGAAAAGATTTGGAGTCTTCGTTTGATTCGCCTCGCCGCGCTGTTCGGTGTCATCGGGACGGCGCTCGGGTCGCATATGTCGGGTGCCGGCAGTTATGCCTTTCGCCCAATTCACGCCCATATTCTGCTTGCCGGTTGGTTATCGATCTTCGCCTGGGGCGTCTTCTATCGTTTATATGCGGTCCGGAACCAATTACTCGTCACGATGCACGGATGGACAGCCGTCATCGGATCAATCGGATTGACGAGCGGGATGTGGTTCTACACGATGAACCCGTTCCAATGGAATGAGACCGTCACTCTCGTCTATTTCATCATCGGGGGCACGGTCTCGTTAATCAGTTTTGTTCTCTTTTTGATTGTCACATTTATGATCGACCAGGACGAGCGGGTATGATTCCGCTCGTCATTTTTGTTTCAAAGCACCACGCGCGTTCGTCGCCGCGAACACGACCATGATGACGCTCATCGCCCCGGCGACGGCAAGTCCGGCCGATAACGCACCCCAGTCAATCGTTGGTTGCGTCAAGACGGCACGCATCCCTTCAAAAATATACGTCGTCGGATTGAACGTCGCCGCCACTTTGAGCCACTCCGCCTCAATCAACTCTTTCGGGACGAACGTCGTCGACAAGAAGATGAGCGGGAAGAACAATAGTGTCCCGGCTTGAGCCGCTTGCGCGTTACGTGTCTTCAACGCGACACCGACCGAGTAGCCGGCAAAACCGAGCCCGAACCCGATGGCGAGCAACACTGTGAACAAGAAGCCAGGCAGACCGACCGGGATTGACAAGCCGAGCAAGAACGCCACGCCAAAGATGAGGAGCGTCTGGACGAGCAGTTGCAGCATCCCGGCAATCATCGGGCCGAGCACGATCGCCGTTCGCGTCGCCGGCGTCAGGAGCAATCGAGCGAAATACCCGCTCTCGATATCCCGGACGAGCGCTTGACCGGTCCCCCCGGCGCCCCCGACCGCACCGGACACGATTGAGACGGGCAAGATGAAGTTCAAATATGCGCTTCCCTCAAACTGAGGAAGCGAGGCGACGCTCGACAATCCGCTGGTGTAAACGAGTAAAAAGAAAACCGAAATAATCAAGTTCGGGATGAACGAAAACGGATTTCGAATCGTCGTGACGAGGCTCCGCTTCGTGAAGAGCCATGTCTCAGTCCACATCAGGCACACCTCCTTCGTATGATTCGCCGGTCACTTTCAAAAAGACGTCATCGAGCGACGGCTGTTTCACGGTCAGGCGTTCCGGCTGGAGCGACCGTTCATCGAGCTGGCGCACGACTTCCATCAACGTATGGTCGACGAGCTCGAACGCCACGTCTTGCCCGGTCGCCGCATGACCGAACAGCGCAGCGGCTGCGGCCGCTTCTTGATTACTGTGGAACGTCATCGCAATCGTCTCGCCGCCAACGAGCCGTTTCAACGCCTCGGCCGTCCCTTCACTGACGATTTTCCCATGATTGATGATGGCAATCCGGTCGGCCAGTTCATCCGCTTCTTCTAAGTACTGGGTCGTCAAAAAAATCGTCGTGCCGAACTCCTCGTTGAGCCGTCTCACTTCGTTCCAAATCTCGATGCGGCTCGCCGGGTCGAGTCCGGTCGTCGGTTCATCTAAAAACAAGACGGTCGGTCGATGGACGAGCGTGAGCGCCAAATCGAGCCGACGCCGCATCCCGCCCGAATACGTACCGCTTCTCCGGTCAGCCGCTTCCGTGAGCGAGACGACACGGAGCAGTTCCTCGGCGCGCGTCTCCGCCTCTTGTTTTGTCATCTTGAATAACCGACCTTGCAGGACGAGCAGTTCTCGACCGGTCAACACTTTATCGATGCCGGTCTCTTGCAGGGCGACGCCAATCGACAGCCGGACGTCTTTCTCTTGTTTGACGACATCGAACCCGTTCACCCGCGCCTTGCCCTCAGTCGGACGGACGAGCGTCGTCAACATTTGCACCGTCGTCGATTTGCCGGCCCCGTTCGGTCCAAGGAAGGCGAAAATCTCCCCTTCTTGCACCGAAAACGAAATCCCATCGACGGCAGGAACGTCCCCGAACGTTTTGACGAGCGATTCCACTTCAATCATCACACACACCTCCTGACTTTCCATTCCCGTTCTAGCCATATATTAAATATGTAGGAACACATCAAAAAAGCTGTGGACGCGATGTCCACAGCTCGAGAGAATTAAGGTTTCATGACCATTTTCGGTTTTTTCTTCAATGAGTGGATGCCTTCGACGAAGCGGACCGTCCCTGACTTGGCACGCATGACGACCGAGTGCGTCTGACCGCCCTGTCCGGTGAACTGGACACCGCGGAGGAGCTCCCCGTCCGTCACGCCCGTCGCTGCGAAGATGCAGTCCTCGCCTTTGACGAGATCATCCAACAAGAGGATGCGGCCCGTATCGGCGATGCCCATGTCTTGGCAACGCTTCTCTTGGGCTTCGTCTTCAGGAAGCAGGCGACCTTGGAAGTCACCGCCGAGACACTTCATGGCGACGGCCGCGATGACGCCTTCCGGCGCACCGCCAGAGCCGAGCAACAAATCGACACCCGTTTTGGGGAACGCTGTGTTGATGGCCGCGGCCACGTCTCCATCAGGAATCAACTTGATGCGGGCACCCGTCGCACGGACGCGTTGAATCATCTCTTCATGACGGTCACGATGCAAAATCGTGACGACGACGTCTTCGACGTTCTTGTTCTTCGCTTTGGCGACGATGGCGATATTCTCTTCAATCGAATTGTCGAGACTGATCAATCCGGCCGCTTCAGGACCGACGGCAATCTTGTCCATATACATGTCCGGCGCGTGAAGAAGGTCACCGGCGTCAGCGACAGCGAGAACAGCAAGCGCTCCCCACGTCCCCGTTGCGACGATGCTCGTCCCTTCGAGCGGATCGACAGCGACGTCGAGGCGTGAGCCATAGCCGTTCCCAACTTTCTCACCGATATAAAGCATCGGTGCCTCGTCCATCTCACCTTCGCCGATGACGACGACTCCTTTCATCGGAATCGTATCGAACACTTCACGCATCGCGGTCGTTGCCGCGTCATCTGCCTCTTCTTTCAAGCCTTTACCCATCCAACGAGCCGAAGATAGCGCTGCCGCTTCTGTGACTCGGACCAATTCCATTGATAAACTACGTTCCACCCGAATTCTCCCCTTTTTTACTCGGACACCTCATCGACCCAGACGAGCGCGCCGAGTTGTTTTAATTTGCCGACGAAGTCGACATATGAATCGTTCAGTTTTTCCGCATGGATCACCGTGGATTCGCCGTTCGCTTGAAGCCCAGCTAAGGTGAGGGCTGCCCCACTCCGTGCGTCTGCACATTCCATTTCCGCATTGGCGAGCGTTGTCCCACCGCGAATGACGGCCGAAGCGTCCTCGAGCGTGATTTGCGCGTTCATGCGCCGCATTTCCGCGATATGGCGGAATCGTTGGGCATACAGCTTATCGGTGACGATACTCGTCCCGTTTGCTTTCAACAGTGCGGCCGACATGATCGGCTGCAAATCGGTTGGATACCCCGAATAGTGGAAGACACGGATATCGATTGGTTTAAAGGCGTTCGCCCGCACCGTGATTGTCTCTTCCCCGACTTCGACGTCGGCCCCGTAATCCAATAGTTTTTGAATGACGCCTTCTAAGTGCGTCGGAATGACGTTCCGAACCGTCACTTCGCCTGCGACCGCGCCATAAATCATGAACGTCCCAGCCTCTAACCGATCCGGAATGAGCGTGTGTGTACAACCATGGAGCTTGTCGACCCCTTTGATGCGAATCTCGTCGGTACCTGCCCCGATGACGTGGGCCCCCATCGAAGTGAGCATCGTCGCGACGTCGACGATTTCCGGGTCGATGGCTGCGTTCTCGATGACGGTCGTCCCATCAGCGAGCACGGCCGCGAGCATGGCGCTCACCGTCGCACCGAACGAACGGAGATCGAGATAGATGCGATTTCCTTCCAGCTTTTCGGCGTTCACATGATACAAGCCCGACTCGTTCTCGACTTTAATCCCGAGACGTTCGAGCGCCTTCAAATGTAAATCGATCGGTCGTGGACCAATCGCATATCCACCGGGAAGCCCGACGGCCCCTTTCCCAAAACGAGCCGCGAACACCCCGAGCAAATAGACAGCGGCTCGGACTTTACGCGTTTCTGAGCCGAGTAGCGGCATGGCGACGGCATCTTTCGCATGAAGCGTCATCCGCTCCCCGTCACGTTCAATCGCGACGCCGAGTTCTTGTAATAGACTGAGCATCACTTCGACGTCCTCGATGACGGGGACGTTTTCAATCGTCACCGGTTCTTCCGTCAACAGTGCTGCGACGAGACAAGGCAAGGCGCTCTGTTTGGCACCGCTGATGTCAACTGTTCCTTCAAGTTTTTGCTGTCCTACGATATGGAGAATTTCCACGAAGATCAAACCTTTCTGCGACAAACTTATTTGGATTGAGCGTTGTTCCAATCCGCTAAGAATTGCTCGATCCCTTTGTCAGTGAGCGGATGTTTCATCATCTGTTCGATGACTTTGTATGGTACCGTGGCGATGTCGGCTCCAAGGAGAGCCGCCTTCGTCGCGTGGACCGGATGGCGAACGGAAGCTGCGATGATTTCTGTATCGATGCCATGGATGGCAAAGATATTGGCAATCGTCTCAACGAGGTCGAGACCATCTTGACCGATATCATCCAACCGACCGATGAATGGCGAGACGTATGACGCGCCGGCCCGAGCCGCGAGTAGCGCTTGGTTGGCGTTAAAGATGAGCGTCACGTTCGTCTTGATGCCGAGCTGTGAAAACGTATTGACCGCTTCCATCCCTGCTGGCGTCATCGGTACCTTGACAGTAATATTCGGCGCGATGGCCGCAAGTTCCTTTCCTTCTTCCACCATACCCGCTGCGTCGAGCGCAATAACTTCCGCGCTGACTGAGAGATCCCCGACGATCTCACAGATTTCGCGTAGCCGTGTATGGAAATCGACGCCTTCTTTGGCGACGAGCGATGGATTCGTCGTCACGCCCCCGATGACGCCCATCTGATGAGCTTTCTTAATGTCTTCCACGTTTGCCGTGTCAATGAAAAAACGCATGTAAAATTCCTCCTCGAATGGTGTTGTGATCGCTTACACTTCTTATTATGAGGAAATTGTCATGGAATTGCTACACCCTTTACGTCAAGGCGGCGATGGCGAACATTGAACCGATGAGTAAACCAACGCCGACAAGCGTCCCAACCGCAGTCCATCGTTTCACGTTTTTTTGTTTTGCCTCATACGCTTGATACAGCCCTTCCTTCGAACGTTCCGACCCATACGTCTCGATCCAAAGTCCGACTGCAGTCTCTTCGTCAATCACGAGGTCGCCTGTATACGTGAATGGGATAATTTCTTCCGGTCGACGGAGCATGTCGAAACGCTCGCGCCGTGTCGAGATGTTCGCCCCAATCCAATAGAGCCGTTTCGGGGTGTAGTAGAGTGGCACATCACTTTCATCGAAATACTGAATCCACTGTTCGAACGCGACGAGATCGCGTGGATCGAACAAGATTTCCATCGACTCCTCCTCTGTCATGATGGCGAGCATCGGGCACAACTCGATTGTCCGTCGTCTGATGGGATGCGGCATTGCCGCTTCTGTCTTTCGGACGATGGCCGGGAAGAAGACGACTTGCTTAATCGTATCGAGCGGGAACGACTGCTCGACCGATTCACCGGGTTCGTGCCGATACGTCACGCCTTCGACGCGTGTCGCGGTCACTGTATAGTGCGAGTGGTGCCGCTCTTTCCAGAACAACGGACGAAATAGTTTCACGAACCGATACACACCGTAACCGCCGAGGACGGTAAGTGACAAGAGCGGAATCAACCATGGTTTCGGATTGGTAAAGATGAGGATGAGCGGCAATGCGGCAAAGGCCACCGTCATCCCGATTAAAACGATGGCACCGACGACGTAAAACACGCGCCAAAACAATTCGGTCTGACGTTCTTGATAACTCATAAAACTCCCCCTTTTCATCTATATACGGTACCCTAACCGCTTACGTTTCAACAAAAAAAGCCGGTTCTCACAGGGAGAACCGACTGATGTGACAGGATTATGCTTGGTTGCTTGAACCGAACTCACGCATTTTGCCAGTAACGACGTTGTAGATCGCTTCGACACCAGGGCCGATGACTTTACGTGGGTCATATACTTTCGAGTCCGTGTTGAGCTTCTCACGTACGGCACGAGTCCATTCTTGTTGGCACTCTGTGTTAACGTTGATTTTGCTGTGACCGAGCTCGATTGCTTTTTTGATTTGGTGCTCAGGAATACCTGAACCGCCGTGAAGAACGAGTGGAGTTTTAGTCGCTTCTGCGATTTCTTCCATCTCTTTGAAGCCGAGTTTAGGCTCGCCTTGGTATTCTCCGTGTACAGAACCGAGTGCTGCCGCAAGAGCGTCAACTTTCGCTTCTTTCACGACGCGTACGCACTCGTCGAGGTCAGCGTATTGTACGCCGCCAACAACGCCATCTTCTTCGCCGCCGACTGTGCCGACTTCCGCTTCAACTGAAGCACCTTTAGCGTGTGCGTATTCAACGACTTGTTTCGTCATTTCGATGTTCTCTTCGATCGGATGGTGTGAACCGTCGATCATAACAGACGTGAAACCAGCGTCAATTGCTGCTTTACACTTGTCGAAAGATGAACCGTGGTCGAGGTGGATTGCAACTGGAACAGTGATGTTGTAGTCGTGCATGAGACCTTCAGTCATTTTAACAACTGTTGTGAAGCCACCCATGTACTTCGCTGCACCTTCTGATACACCGAGGATAACTGGTGATTTCTCGTCTTCCGCAGCGCGAAGAATCGCTTGCGTCCACTCGAGGTTGTTGATGTTGAATTGGCCTACTGCATACTTGCCTTCGAATGCTTTGTTAAGCATTTCTGTCATTGATACTAATGGCATAATGACATCCTCCTGTCTGTTCGCTATTGTGCACTTTGGGAAAAATGCCCCCGTGCAATTCGTTCCCATTATAACACACGTCGAAACTTGTGCCTATGCTATTCGGGCATAGAAATGGCTCTGCGCAAGCGTTTACATATGTCATCTTCGTGACGAATTACGTGATTTTGAGGACTTCCTTCACTTTTTCAATCATCCGATAAATATCGAACGGCTTTTCAAATTGCGCGGTAATGCCAAGTCGTTGCACTTCTTCGAGCGTCGATTTTTCACCGAACGCGGTCATAATCATGACCGGGGTGTCGATGTCTCGTTGGCGCATGTTTCGTAGTACTTCATGGCCGAACATGCGCGGCATGTTCATATCGAGCAATACTAAATCGTATCCGTTCTGTTCGAGCTTTTCCCAAGCGTTCTGTCCGTCGTTCGCCGTGTCGACCTCGATGCCGAGGTTTTGGAACACTTGCGCCAACATCAACCGAATCCCATCTTGGTCGTCTGCGATCAACATCCGTGACATCCATCTACCTTCTCTCCATAGTTTGCACTAATCTAACCATACCAAATCCGATTTCGTTTGGCGACGGACCTATTTTGAAATCAAGGCAACGGTATCGATACCGGTTCTTCGGTCTGTTCGTCCTTTAACTGGGCCGGTACTTCCGACTCAGGTACCGGCTCGTAGGCCGTCACCGTCCGCTCGTTTTTCACATACAGTTTCAAAAAATCGCCTTCGGCCAGCCGAATCGGCGCCTCGAACGTGATTGGTCGTTTCTTGCCATCTTCATCATAGCCAATCGTTTCATACGTATGTCTCTTTCCTTGGTCGGTGACGTTTGTGCTCGGTACTTTCGTATAGTAGACGTCGGCAAACAGCCGATTCGTATCGACGAACTGCCAACCGAGAAATAAGATGAGGACGACGCCACCAATCGTAAATGCTCGTTTCATCGTAGCTCTCCCGCCTTTCTCATTTCCATCTTTTTCAATACCATTGTCTCCCTATTTCTAAACACCCGGTGCGCTGATATACTGAAAACATGAAACGAATAGGAGCGAAATCATGAAACCATATTTGTTATACATATTGTTCATCTTGACGATTGGAAGCATGGTCGCACTCGTCGTGAACGTCTTCGGGGAAGACCAAGAAGAGATACCGCTCGCCGCTGCCGTCGAGACCGATCTCGAGGAATTGCCGGAGACGTTCGCCGTCTTATCCGAGACGTTCGATGAGCCAATCGCAGACAGTGACATCGCCCGCATCAAAAAGCTGGCTTCTGATCCGGAACTCGACGAAGCGAACGTGCACGCCCTCGGCACAATCGATGTCATCTTTAAAGGACGACCGACCACACTGACACTCGAAACAGAAGTGGATCGTGAGGACGGCACGTATCTTTATCTGTATTTGTTCGGCGAACCGGACATCGTCGAGGCGCTCGACGAACGCATCATGGCGTATTATGAAGAATTAGGCATATGAAAAGGAACCTCGCCGCGGCGAGGTTCCTTTTATTTCGTTAGTCGACCGTGACAGGGACGACCGCGAGATCAATCTCTTTCTCGACCTCGGCCCGCTCTTCAGCGAGACGAGCATCCGACCATTTGAAGACATCGGCCATGCAACGGAGCACGCCGTCTTTATAGTTGCGGACGAAGTTGATGTCGAAGAACATCGCTCCGGTGCGGCGGACGAGGAAGTCGATAGCCCGAACGACCGACTCTTCTTCGATGCCGTACATGAGTTGTGCATAGACGTACTCTGGAAGATCGTACGCGTTCGAGTCCATCCGTTCGATGACACGATCGATGTTCGATCCGTAGAGACGAACGAGCTGCTCGGCTTTGACGTCATCGAGACCAAGGTTTTTCAGTTCAGCCTTCTTCTTCGTCAAGAAGTCATCGAACCCTTTCGAACCGCCGACATGACCGCCCGACATCGGCATATGTTTCGTGCGCGAAGCGAGAAAGACGATGCCTTCTTCTTGCTTGAGCAGTTTCGCCACCAAATCGACGACCGTCTCTGACATCTTGCGATAACCGGTCAACTTCCCACCGGCGATCGTGATTAAGCCGCTTTCCGACTGCCAAACCTCATCTTTCCGTGAGATTTCAGACGGGTCTTTGCCTTCTTCATAGATGAGCGGACGAATCCCGGCCCAGCTCGACTCGACGTCGTCTGCCGTCACGTTCACGTCTGGGAACATATAGTGGATCGCCTCTAAAATATAGTCGCGGTCCTCGGTCGTCATGCGTGGATGAGCTTTATCCTTATCGAAGAACGTGTCCGTCGTCCCGACATACGCTTTGCCGTCACGCGGAATCGCGAACACCATCCGGCCGTCCGGTGTATCGAAATAGATGGCTTGTTTGAGCGGGAATTTCGACTGGTCAATGACGAGGTGAATTCCTTTCGTCAAACGGAGCATCTTCCCTTTGTTCGAGCCGTCTTGTTCGCGGAGCACGTCGACCCAAGGTCCGGTCGCGTTGATGACTTTCTTCGCATAAACTTCGTACGTCTTGCCGTCGATTTGGTCTTCAACGTGGACGCCGACGACTTTGCCTTGCTCATAGATGAGACCAGTCACTTTCGAATAGTTCAAGAGGAGGGCGCCGTGGTTGGCCGCCTCTTTCGCGACTTCAATCGTCATACGGGCATCATCTGTCCGATATTCGACGTAATAACCGCCACCGACAAGACCGTCTTTTTTGACGAGCGGCGCTTTTTGAATGACTTCATCCGGCTTCAACATCAAACGTCGCTCGGCGCGTTTGACGCCCGCTAAGAAATCGTACACCATCAAGCCGACCGCGGTCGAAAGCGGTCCGAACGTGCCGCCTTTATGCATCGGCAACAGCATGCGTTCTGGCGTCGTGACGTGTGGCCCGTTCTCATAGACGATGGCGCGTTCTTTTCCGACTTCGGCGACAAGCGCGACTTCGAACTGTTTCAAGTAGCGCAACCCTCCGTGGACGAGTTTCGTCGAACGGCTCGATGTTCCGGCTGCGAAGTCTTGCATTTCGAGCACGGCCGTCTTCATTCCGCGAGACGCGGCATCGAGCGCGATTCCGGCACCGGTGATTCCTCCGCCGACGACGAGCACGTCGTGACGTTCACCCGTTAACTGTTCATATCGTTTGGCACGTTCTTTTGCTGAGAAATTTCTGATTTCCATCTTGTCCCCTCCTATAATGAATCCGGTTCGATGTATGCGAAAAGAGACCACAACAAAACAAGGCTTCGCCCCCCATGTCGTGGTCTCTCTGTAGTCTCCAACCGGTTATCAACTTTTCTCCTGTATTATACCCCATTTTCTAGCATTCAACCATCGACCCGCTCACGGAGTGTGCAACCTGCTCCTCAGAAAGCGTCCCGCTCGCAATTTCAAAATGAGAAGACTAGACTTCAAGGTATCACCAACAAGGAGGAGTTTTTTTATGAAACGCATGTTACAACCTTTCCAATTCAAAAACGGCGTCGAGCTCCACAATCGGCTCGTACTTGCGCCGATGACCCATTATTCGTCAGCACCGACGGGTGAAGTGTCGGAACACGAACTCGCCTATTACCGCAAGCGGGCGAAGAACGTCGGCCTCGCCATCACGGCGTGTGCTTACGTGACCGAAGACGGCAAAGGGTTCCCGAACGCCTTCGGTGTGAACGACGACAAGTTCATCCCTGGGCTTCGTCAGCTCGCTGAAAGTTTAAGAGCGGAAGGCGCGAAAGCGATTCTTCAAATCTTCCATGCGGGACGCATGTCTCCTCCGGAACTCGTTCCGAACGAACAACCAGTAAGCGCCAGCGCCATCGCACCGGTCCGTGAAGGTGCCGTCACACCACGCGCCCTTGAGACTGAAGAAGTCGAAGCCATCATCGAGGCGTTCGGCGAAGCGACACGTCGTGCCATTGAGGCCGGTTTTGACGGCGTCGAGATTCACGGGGCGAACACGTATTTGATTCAACAGTTCTTCTCACCTCACTCGAATCGACGCGACGATCGCTTCGGTGGCGACGTAAACGCACGCCTCACATTCCCGCGTGAAGTCATTCGCTCGGTCAAACGTGCAGCTGAAGGCGCGGACGATTTCTTAATCGGCTACCGCTTCTCGCCTGAAGAAGTCGAAGAGCCAGGCATCACGCTCGACGATACGGACGTATTGATCGACATGTTGCTCGAAGAAAATCTCGACTACCTCCACGCCTCGCTCTGGAACTTCAATATCGGTTCAATGCGGAACGAGAACGTGACGGAGCGGTCGATTGATCGCATCGCTAAACGCATCAACGGTGCCGTCCCGCTCATCGGAGTCGGACAGCTCCAGCGCCCAGGTCAAGTCGAAGACGCACTGAACGTCATCGACCTCGCCGCGCTCGGCCGCGAACTCATCATTGACCCGGATTGGCTCGAGAAAGTGAAAGACGGTCGTGAAGACGAAATCGAGACCGAACTCGACTTGAACAAACAAGCCGAACTCGCCGTCCCGGCTCCGCTCTGGAACGCCATCACAACACGCGCCGGCTGGTTCCCAATCAAAGACCAAGCCGTCAAATAAGCCATCAACCGCAGACTTCATGTCTGCGGTTTTTTGTGGTTTGTGCAATTCATCGAGTAGTGTGAGAAATGGGATATGCTACGGACACAATTCCGTCACATTTTTCATCTTTTTCACCACTTCTTTCGTGTTGACCTAACTTTCCAACCTTTCACCCCCTTCGTAAGCTAAGGACAGGAACCGTTTCCTCGATGAAACTGCGGGCCAAGCCTCGCTTGCACCGCGCCTGTCTGTTTGACCGTCTTTTGAAAGGGGCATATGATGTATGACGAAAAAGCCAATTGATCTCGATGCGTACAACAAACAACTCCATCAGCATCAACAGCGTACGAAAGAAGTCGCTGAAACGTATCGACAAAAAAGTAAGGAACTCGAACACCACCTCGAATCATCCGCACGTTCCCGTGAAGAAGCACTCGCTCGCGAAATCGCCGAGTTGAAACAAGCGACCAAACGGAACGTTCCACGAAATAAATAAACGGTTCCCGATCGTACGACGAAAGAAGTGACTCATCCGGTGGAAAACAAAATCAAACGCCAATTTCTGAATCATCTGCATCGTGACAAAAATTTGTTCGATGATTTTCAGCATGTGGATAACTTTTATACGCTCGATCAACAGATTGTGAGTGCGCTCCGCAGCGCCCATCCGATTCGGGCCGAACAGCTGCTCGAGACGCTGACGCTCGACCTATTGAAACTTCCGGTCTCCGATGAGTATATGAGTGTCCGTTTCTACTACCGCGGCCTCGTCTATCACGTCATCCGTCTGATTCCAGTCGATAACCCAAACGTCCAGACCGCGCTCAATTATACGAGCGCTCTTCTCATCTTAATCGATGAACTGACGACGACACTCGACTTTATCTATGCCATTCCCGTCATCGTCGACCATTTGACGAAGATGATGGCGTTTCTATCCCCTCCCGTGTCGACGAACCCGAACGTCACGACGACCATCCATTTGATTGAAGAGCATTTGAGAGAGCCAGAACTATCGCTCCCGTGGATCGCCCAACAAATCGGGTTATCAAACAATTATTTGTCGGCCCTGTTCAAACAGGAAGTCGGCGAGAGTGTACCCGAACGAATCCGGCGCCGCCGCATCGATGCGTCCATCGCCGATTTGCTCGGAACGAATTTGCCGATTTGTACCATCGGTGAGAAATATCGCTTCGCCTCGTGCACGGCCTATATCAACACGTTCAAGACGTACAAACAAATGACCCCGCTCCAATACCGCCAATTGTTCCACACGTGAAAAGCGCTAAGCCTCTACCGAGACTTAGCGCTTTCTGTCATCCATTCTTCTCGCAACAAACCCATGCGAATCGAGTCGTAACGCACGTCGTCGACGACGCGCACCTGACGAATCCGACCTTCGAGTCGCATGCCGATTTTCTCGGCCACTTTCATCATCCGCTCATTGCCCGACCACGTCGTCAATCCGACCCGGACCGTCGGCAACGTCTGAAACAGATGGCCGACCCACAGCTTGAGCGCCCGCGTGCCGATGCCACGATTCCAGCGGTCGGCTTGATGGAGGATGATCCCGACCTCGAGCCAATTCTGTCCGGCGTCTTCATAATAGAAGGAAACCGTCCCGTAGACGGTCCCATCGACCTCGATGACCCACATGTCGTCACGGCCGACGTGTTCGCCCGCATTCTGACAGTACACCTCATACGTCTGCGCCCGATGTTCAAAATACGGCGCATCCCACTTTTTGAATTCCGGCGCCTCGTCCTTATACATCAATTCCCATAACCGATCCAAGTCGCGTGACGCAATCGGTCGAATCACTAATTCTTCATCGCGAACCATAACGTCTTCCTCTCTAACTGTGCTCTTGACGGTTTCGCGATGTCAGTTCGAATTCCCTTTTTTCCGTTTGCGCCAGACGAGCGCCAAGATGACGAGCAATAGGCTCGCCGTCACCGAGACGACGGCGAACGGACTCGCACCGGTGATAAACAGTTCGCCGAGCGAGACCGAATAGGCGAGACCGAACGACGTGACGAGCTTCGCGCCGATGGCGATCAAAACGAATCGCGGGAATGGCACCCGGCTGAACCCGGCCGCGAGACAGATGACCTCATCTGGCAAAATCGGGATGATGAACAAGACGAGCAACACACCGAGCCCGTACTTGTCGACGTAACGGTCATACGTCGCGAGCTTGTCGGCGTCGATAAGCCGCATCACCCGCTCCCGCCCGAACCGAGCGAGCCCGTACATGACGAGGATGCCGAGCGTCGTCGCGACGCTCCCGATTAAGGCCGCCCTAAGCGGCCCAAGGGCGACACTACCAATCGGGACACTGACCGCCTCCGGGACCGGAAGCGCGATCGGTTGCAAGAAGCTGAAGGCGGCGAACACCCACATCGCCTGGTCGCCATACTGTTCGAGCAACCGTTCGAGCCCGTACGAGTCGTACAAGACGAGTCCAAACGAGACGTAGTATACGAAGACGAACAACAAAAATAACGTGAACGTGACTTTGAGCATCTGTTTCAAGTACGTATTCGAGCCCTCGCGAATCGACCGCAATAGACCAATCGACAGTGCGAGCAATACAACTCCGGTCCACCCGAGTTGATACGGCAATAATAGCGTCGGCAAGACGACGAACGGCAACAGGCTGAGCGTGACGAGCGCTCCCCCGTATCCTGCATAAATCATAGTTCGTTCTCGCATGTCGCATCGCCCTCTCCCTGTTCTACTATTAGTGTACCCGGATTTCGGGCAACATGTATCCACCTGAAGCTGTTGCGCACATCAGCCTTTTGCCCGAGAAAAAAGGCCACAGTCATAGACTGTGACCTGCCACTCACTCGCCGAGTGAGGCTTGGATGAAATCGTGGAACAAGCGTTGCGGACGCTCTGGACGCGAAATGAGTTCTGGGTGGAACTGTGACGCGACGAACCACTTGTGCTCTGGAATCTCGATGATTTCGACGAGACGGCCGTCCGGGCTCGTTCCTGAGAACTTGAACCCTTCTGCCTCGAACGCTTCACGGTACTCGTTGTTGAACTCGTAACGGTGACGATGGCGCTCGTAGACGAGCTCTTGGTTATAAGCGGCGTGCGCTTTCGTGCCTGGCTCGAGCTTACATGGATAGAGGCCGAGACGGAGCGTGCCGCCGAGGTCCTCGATATCTTTTTGTTCTGGAAGCAAATCGATAATCGGATAGTTCGTCGTCGGATCGATTTCGGCCGAGTGGGCACCGTCGAGCTTCAAGACGTTACGGGCGAACTCGACCGTCGCGAGCTGCATGCCGAGGCAAATCCCGAAGAATGGGACGTTGTTCTCACGCGCATAACGCGTCGCTTCGATTTTCCCTTCAATGCCGCGTTCTCCAAATCCGCCTGGGACGAGAATCCCGTCTGCGTCTCCGAGAAGCGTCTCGACGTTCTCTGCCGTCACCTCTTCAGCGTTGACCCAATCGATATCGATGTCGGCGTTGAAGGCGTAACCGGCGTGCTTGAGTGATTCCGCGACCGAGATGTACGCGTCACGAAGTTCGACGTATTTTCCGACGAGAGCAATTTTGACTTTCTTCTCGAGGTGCGTGACCGTGTGTACGAGCTCTTTCCAAGCCGTCATGTCAGCGGCCGGCGTGTTGAAGCCGAAGTAATCGTTGACGAGTTGGTCCATTCCTTGCTTTTGAAGGTTGAGCGGCACTTCGTAAAGCGTCGACGCATCTTGTGCCTCGATGACCGCTTCTTTACGTGTATCACAGAACAAGGCAATTTTTTCACGCATCTCTTCTGGGATATCGTGCTCGGTACGGAGGACGATGATATCCGGCTGAATCCCGTAACTGCGGAGTTCTTTGACGCTATGTTGGGTCGGTTTCGTCTTCATCTCACCAGCAGCGCGGAGATAAGGGACGAGCGTACAGTGAACGTACATGACGTTCTCTTTGCCGATATCGTTTTTCACTTGACGAATGGCCTCGATGAACGGAAGCGACTCGATGTCCCCGACTGTTCCACCAATCTCTGTGATGACGACATCCGCGTTCGTCTCGCGACCGGCGCGGAAGACGCGGTCTTTAATTTCGTTCGTGATGTGTGGAATGACTTGGACCGTTCCCCCGTTATAATCGCCACGACGCTCTTTTTTCAAGACCGTCGAGTAGATGCGACCTGACGTCACGTTGGCGTTTTGCGACAAGTTGATGTCGATGAAGCGCTCGTAGTGACCGAGGTCAAGGTCCGTCTCAGCGCCGTCATCTGTGACGAACACCTCTCCGTGCTGGTACGGGCTCATCGTTCCTGGGTCGATATTGATATACGGGTCAAACTTCTGAATCGTCACGTTCAAACCTCGGTTTTTGAGTAGACGTGCGAGTGAAGCGGCTGTGATCCCTTTACCGAGTGAAGATACTACCCCACCTGTTACGAAAATATACTTTGTCATCATCATTCTCCTCTCTTAAATGCCACAACGGGAAACGAAAAAACAAAAAAAGCAAAAGTGCCCCCACTGAAATGGAGGACACTTTTGCTGCATCGTTACGTGCTAAACTAGCCCATGACTAATTTACGTCAGAGACGATGCAGTCGTCAAGTCATTATTTTTTCTTTTTTTCAACTGTCAAAAAAGAAAAAGAGACACGCCTAGCCGGGACAAATGCCCGGCTTTTTGCGGTCTCTTATAAATCATCCTCGTCTTCTAAGTCGAGGTCGTCGTCCAAGTCTTCGTCCTCGAACTCGTCAAGGCCTTCCACTTTTTCGGCTTCATCCTCGGCATCGAACTCAGATGCGTCAAAATCTTCACCTTTTGCAAAGACGTCAAGGTCGTCTTCAATGTCGACGATGCCTTCATCCGTCTCATCGATCTCTTCTTCGAACTCATCGAGCTCACCGCGTTGGCGTGCTTCGATGACGAGATCTTCGTCTGACTTATCGAACGGATACCAAACACGAAGCGCCCAACGGTTAGCTCCCAAGTTGACGAATAGTCCGTCGATGTTCATGTCCGTGTAGAGTTGCGCGATTTTCTCGAGCTCTTCCTCTTCACTTGCGAACGTATAGTTTTGTCTGATCAGCTCACGAATCTCATCAAATGACACTGGTTGCTCGCCAGTCTTTTGAAGAATTTCGTAAACGAAATCGATCAACGATTTATTCATTAAAGGACACTCCTTTTCCGTCACTAGTTAAACATCACTCCTCATTATAAACAAAACCGATATGAAAAAGCTAGAGGAAATTATTTTGAAGTTTCAACGGTTTTTTGGATGCGCAACCAATACAGCGTAATCAATCCGACGTTGAAGATCCACGTCAAACCGAGCACCCCGAGCATCCAACCGCGCGGGATTTTAAAGGACAACTCTGCATTGACGGACTGGCCGGTATATAGACCGTAGCCGAGCACTCCGACCATGAGGGCCGAATAAGCGACGACCATCCCGAACCGTTTCCATAGTTGCAAGAGCAACGAGGCAAACTCTTTATTGTCCCCATACGATGCATATAGATAGACATGACCCGCACTCGCATACATCGTCTGGACGTACCCACTCACAAACAGGACCGGGATGAACACGAGCGGCTCCAAGAATCCGAGGAAGAATAGCAGCGACGTGACGAGCAGGACGTAGTAAGGATGACGCGCCACGTCGAACACACGGTTCAATAATATCCAGCCGATGACGCCCGCCAAGAACGGCATGAACACATAGAACAAGAGCACTTGAAACGAATATAGGGCCAGACTGATGAATACGGCGCCAATCAACGTCCAGCCGCCGAACAACCCGACGACGAACGCGAGCAGTTGAACTTGGCGCGTCCGGGTGGCACTGACGTACGTTCTCGTCCGCTCCTGGAACAATACCCACCCGACGTAGCCGAGCAAAATAATCATCAATAAAAAGATTTCCACGTACCCGCTCGCCCCTTCCAACAGGCTGAGGAGACGGCTCACCAACGTGAACACGGTAACGGTGATGAAGGCAAGCACGAACTTCCCTGTCGCCCATGCCCACGTCGCCGTTTTCTCGAGCGGCAACTTTCTCACGAACAGCCACGGCAGGAGAAGACTGATGAGGAAGAGGATGACAGCCTCGTCATATGATCGAGTCAGCACATAAGAGAAAACGACGATCCAGGCAACGAGAGCGAGTACGAGCGGGAGCGAACTCCCTTTCTTCTCCGTCGACTCGTCTGTGGTGGACAGTTCCTTCAGCTGTGACAAAATCGTCGTCATAATCGACCCGACACCGATCGAGCCAACACCGACAAGAAAAGCGCTCAATTCAATCGCCCAATCGAACGGCCACAAGAAGCAGACAAGGCCCGCGACCAAGACGGATAGCGCCACTAAAAACGTCCGTTTCGAGCCGAGCCGCCCGATGATATACACCCATAGAAGCAGTCCCGACATACTCGCCACGTAAAAAATCATGAACGGGATTAATCGCCCGACGCCGTCTTCGACCGCCATGATGGACAAAAATAAAATTTGAGGCAAGATTTGACTGCTAAGGGCACTGACAATCGTCAATAACACGACCGTGTTCTTCACAACGGACACCTCATTTCTCAAAAATGGCCGAGCCAATCTCTCTTTCTTCTCTTTCCCGCTTCTAGCGCAATAACAACAAGCTTCATCGCACATCGATTTCTCAGTTTTTTCACATTTTTGCCGATATAGAGAAGAACGCTATTTTAGCTGTACGAGAAAAAGGAGAATGAAACATGGCACTGTTCCGTAAATCAAAACCTACCGCCTACACCGCGTCGATTGGCTTCCCTGATGTGGCGAAGACCGCACGACCGACCGATCCAAATTTGAACGGGCGCACCCATTATATGGGTTATACGGCGTCGCAAGTGAAGCGACTTCAAGACATGGCCCCGCTCGTCGAATCCGTGTTAGACGATGTCCTCGAAAACGTGCTCGATCATTTAATGTTGCAACCCGAGATGGTCCAAATCGCCAACGCCTCGTCGACACGGGAGCGACTTAAAAAAGTGTTCGCTGACTATTTCCGTAGTCTATTGACCGGAAACATCGATGACAAGTTTCTCGCGATGCGCAAACGGATGGGCCAGACGCATCACCACTATGCTGTACCGGTCGTCTGGTTCCTCGCGACCTATTCTGCCTTCAACACGTTGCTCGTCCCAAAAATCGTCGAGACGTACCAACACGACCCGGCCACATTGACCGAATCGCTCCTCGCATTGTCCCATGCGATGAACTTGGACGCCCAAATCGTCACTGAGCAGTACGTCGATGCGCGTCTCGATGAGATTGAATCGGCAAACGTCGCCCGAGCGACGCTATTGAACGATGTCAGTCGCGTCAGCACGGAAGTCGCAACGACGATGGAACAGACCGGTCACGCCATGTCCGAGACGAGCAAGCGAGCCCATCAAGTGTTGTCCGAGACCGAGCAGACGGAGAAGATGAGCCGTCACTTGATGAGCTTGACGCATACGAACGGCGAGCAAATCGAACAGATGGAATCCGAGTTCAAACAGTCAGCGACGTACGTCGATGCCTCGCTCGATCGCATCACCGCGCTCAAGGACGGCTCGCAAGAAATCGTCAGCATGACCCGGAGCATCGAACAGATCGCCAACCAGACGAACTTGCTCGCCTTGAACGCATCAATCGAAGCGGCCCGGGCCGGTGAGCATGGCAAAGGCTTCGCCGTCGTCGCGACCGAAGTGCGGACGCTCGCCGAGAATGCGAAACAGCTGAGCAGTCAAATCAACGTCCTCATCCATGAGAATGAAGCGAACATCGCCGCCCTGCTCGATCAAATGGGACAGATGCATCGAACGAACGACGAGGCAATGCGTCAACTCGGTGCCGTCAAAGCTGGCTTCTCGACCGTCAAAGACGAGATGGGCAATTACGTCCTGTCGTTCGAACGAAACAAGCAAGACCTCGGCCAAATGGTCGAGACGATTTCGGCCATCAATGAGACGACGCAAGGACTATCACACCTGACGTCTTCCTTATTGGCCACTTCCGAGATGCACTGACGACAGAACAAGGCACGGTCCGCGGACCGTGCCTTGTTTTTATTGGACAATCGGTTCTGGTACTTCGATTGGAGCGAGGGAGCGATCAAGCAATTCGACGACGTCGAACGTACCGACCGTCTCATCGACTTCTTTCGCTTTCGTCCCGTCCGAGAGCATCGTCAAACAGTACGGACACGCCGACCCGATGACCGTCGGTTTCGTCTCGAGCAACTGCTCGGTCCGGGCCACGTTAACGCGCGTCCCGACTTTCTCTTCTTGCCACATGAGACCGCCACCGGCGCCGCAGCACATGCCGTTCTCACGGTTCCGCTCCGCCTCGACGAGTTCGACACCTGGGATGCGTTCCAAGACGAAACGTGGGGCGTCGTAAATACCGTTATAGCGTCCGAGATAACATGAATCGTGATAGACGACACGCTCGTTCACGGAGAAGTCCGGTTTGACCCGGCCCGTATCGAGCAGCTCGGCGAGGAGCTCGGTATGGTGATACACTTTCACACCCGTGAGTCCAAAGTCCGGATACTCGTTTTTGAACGTGTTATACGCGTGCGGGTCGACCGTGACGATTTTCGTGACCCCATACTTCTCGAACAGTTTGATGTTCGCTTCGGCGAGCTCTTGGAACAACAGCTCGTTTCCGATACGGCGTGGCGTATCCCCTGAGTTCTTCTCTTCATTCCCGAGGATGGCGAACGAGACGCCAGCCTTGTTCAAGACGCTCGCAAAGCTTTGCGCGACTTTTTGGCTACGGCTGTCGTATGAGCCCATCGCCCCGACCCAGAAGAGGAATTCGAACTCTTCGCCGGCCTTTTTCTTCTCTTTTGCCGTCGGGATGACAAGTTCTTCCCGGTCTTTGCGCCAATTCTCGCGCTCTTTCCGGTTCATCCCCCACGGGTTGCCTTGACGTTCGATATTGGCGACCGTACGCTGCGCTTCTGGATCCATCTTGCCTTCCATCATGACGAGGTAACGGCGCAAATCGATAATCTTGTCGACGTGCTCGTTCATGACCGGACATTGGTCCTCACAGTTGCGGCACGTCGTACATGCCCAAATCTCTTCTTCGGTGATGACGTTGCCGATCAACTCGTCGGCAACGAGCATATGCCCGTCTTGGGCCGCGGCGGCAATCTCGGCCCCTTGCGTGTTTTGGAACAAGAGCGCCGGTGCCCACGGTGACTTCCGTGTGACAGCGGCCCCTTTCATGTTCATATGGTCGCGCAGCTTGACGATGAGGTCCATCGGCGACAGCATCTTACCGGTCCCGGTCGCCGGGCAGACGTTCGTACAGCGTCCGCACTCGACACAGGCATACAAATCGACGAGTTGTTTTTGGTTGAAGTCTTCGATTTTATTGACCCCGAAGACGACTTCTTCGTCCGACTCCTCGGCTTCTTCCATCGCCGAGAAATCGACCGGAGCGAGACGACCGACCTGGTGCGTCCGTCCGAGCCAGACGTTGAGCGTCCCGGCGATCAAGTGGGCGTGCTTGCCTTGCGGGATATAAATCATGAAGCTGAGCAAGAACAAGAGATGAAGCCACCAGAAGACGACGAACAAGGCGAAGGCGACCCCTCCCGGTACCCAAGCAAACGCCGAACCGATGAGCGTCGCGACCGGTTCACCCCACATCGGAAGTTCTTCCTTATAGACGAGGTAGAACCCGTTCCCGAACAAGACCGATACCATCAGCCCACCGATGAAGATGAGGGCGAGGCCGGCCAAGAAGTTTCGTTTCAAGCGCACAAGCTTCTCGATGTAACGGCGGTAGAATCCCCAAACGACCGCGACAAGAATCATGAGCATGACGATTTCTTGCATGAACGTGAAAATCGGATAGAGCGGACCGAGCGGGATATGCGGGAAACGTGTCCCGACAGCAAGCCCTTTCCAGATGAAGTCAATAGCCCCGAACTGGACGAGGATGAACCCATAGAACATCATGACGTGAATGATGCCGCTCTTCTTGTCTTTTAACAATTTCTTTTGGCCGAACACGTTGATCATGACCTGTTCGAGCCGTTCCTTATTCGTTTGGCTCCACTCTGCCTGCTTCCCGAGCTTGATGAACGTATAGCGCTGATAGACCAGCGAGGCGAACAAATACAGTCCATAGCCGAGGACGAGCAAGAATAGAATCCAGTTGACGATTAAAAATGTAGACATCCCCAAAACTCCCCCTTATGAAAACGGATTCAATCTTGAATTCAGTATATCAAACAATGAATGAACAGTCATTCATTTTTATCGAAGGGGTCAAAAATTGAGTACATGCTTCAAGAATAAGAGGATGCCGCCATACCCGACGACCGCGAGGACGAACGTCCGGAAGTGGAGGTTGCGGTCGGCTGGAAGTTCGAACTTGACGATATTCAGAATCATCGCCCCGGCGACGAACGCGAACAAGATGGCCTCGACGTGCGAGGCGAGATCGATGAAACGGGAGAAGAAACCGCCGATGAGGATGCCGCCGCTCAACAAATAACGTCCTTGCCGAAGGTAGCGTTCCCCGTAATGGCGATACAAGTCGTGACCGACGGCGAGGAAGTGAACGCCGAGCGCCGTCGCGTAGAAGCTGCGGGCGACGAACGTGACGGATGATGCCGTAACGACGTAAGCCGAGAACGACATATATGCCGTCAACAGCGTCACTTGGAGCCAATACGACACGTTCTGATCAATCGTCTCGTCTTTGAAGTGTGGCGTTCGAACGACACGCATCGTCCCGTAAAAGACGGTGAAGCCGAGCAGGCTGATGACATAAATCTCCGACGGCAAGGCCAGGTCGAGCCATTCGACCCGGAGCGTGTCTTGCCGCTTGTTCAAAGACGGCAAGAGATACATGAAAAAGTACGTGATGGCGATCCCGCTCGAAAACGAGAACCATTTTTGAGACGGTACCCGTTCTCGTGGAAACAGATAGATTCCGAAAAAATTAATCAGTGCTAAATAGACCACGATCCAATTCGCCATCTCACGTCACCCTTTCAGTTCAATCCAAAATCGCTCGACGATTTTCCCGCCTTCCGCTGTGAACGGTGTGTCCGGTATTCCTCCGTTATTCAAGATGACTTGGCGTGACGCCACGTTCGTCCGGTCACACGTAATCAACGCCCGCTCAATCCCAAGTTCTTTCGCTTTCTCGAGCGCGAGCTCGAGCTGTTTCGTTGCCAGACCGCGTCCACGTGCGCTCGGCTTGATGCCGTAACCGATGTGGCCCCCAAAGTTGAGGAGGTTGTCATTCAATTCGTGGCGGATATTCGCTGCCCCAAGCAACTCGTCCCCGTCCGTCAGCCAATACGTCGTGCTCGGCACCCAACTGACGTTGTTCACCCGTAGCTCTTTATCACGAATCTGTTTAACGTACGACGCAAAGTCAGACACGTCGCGGTCGACCGCGTTCGGGACGATCTTCTCTTCCCGCTCCCGCCACTCCTGTAAAAATTCGAGTACTTGCGCTTGTTGCGCCATCGTTGTTTTGACGAGCTGTAGCATCTGACGTCCCCCTAATTGATTGGTCTCTCTTCATCATAACGAAGCCGATTCACGTTGAAAACAGACGTTCCTGTGACGAGATGTCGCCTTTTTCATAGAATCATCTAGCAAAAAACCCGCAATCGATTGCGGGTCAGTCTTCTAATCCTAGTCGTTTTGGCATCTGTGGGGCGAGCGTACGGGCCTCGTCTAAACGGCCAGCCTCGACGAGCGTGTGGAACCGTAAAAATTCCTCATGTGTCGCGTCACCGATGGCCGCCAAATAATCGATATAGCGTTCGTACACCGACTTGTCTTCCGGCCGCGCCTCGATCAACGCGACGTAAAGCCGGACCGTATCTTCTCCATAAAGAAGCGGGAACTCATCGTTCAACTGGAGCAACTTGTCGACCGAGTCCATATCGACACCGGTCTCGTTGTCATAGTGCCCGACGACCTGCTCAGCATGGTCCTCGAGGCGGCCACGCCACTCTTCATACTCGTCCTCGTTCGTCTCGAGCATCTCGAACCAATCCTCGTTCAACATCTCTTCAATCTTTTTCACGCGTTCTGCAAAATTCATGCGAACTCTCCTCCTTCAAACGTCCATGTGACGTCGACGTCATAATTTCCCGCCACGTCTTCGTTCATCGATAACTCGTAGACGAAGCGGCAACGGCCGTCCGCGACATCGAGTCGCTCTGTCGTCGTCGCCATCGTCATCGACATATATGGGTTTTTATATAGGCTTTGCGTCAAACGTCCTTCAATAAAGGAATGATTCATCTCGATCGGTCCTTTACAGATGAGCGCGAGCCGGCCTGTCGTATATTTGATTGTCGTCGGAACGACACCGTCTTCCCGTTCTTGATCGAACGTCAAGATGAAGCCGGTCTTCAATTCATAATAGAGCCCCTCGGCTTGCAGCTCGATCGGTTCCGCGATCTCACTGATCGTCGTCTTTTGGCGCACACGTACGCGTTTCGGTTCAATTGCCATGGTGATTCCCCTTTCCGCTGTCCCATCGTACCATATCTCGCGAACGGTCCGGAATCGGTAACTTTTTCTTTCCCGGTTCGCACGCGCTTCACACGTCGGGCCCGATCAATTTTATATTATGTGCGTGCAAGAAGTCCGCTTCAAGCAAAAGACCGCGGATGTGATCATCCGCGGCCGTTCGTTTCGTTAAAACTTCAGCCAATTCCCTTCCGAAATCACGTCTACACGACCGTCGACGACTCGAATCGCCGTCTCGTCATCGATGGCGTAGCTCGGCCCAGCCAACATGCCTGCCCATTCGGTCGCATGCTCGGACGTGTTCTCCGGCAACATCTCATGATCGAGGTGAGGGAAAATCGAGAAATCGACATACCCTAGTGTCTTATCGCCCTGCTCGCCCGGTGCCTGCCAACCGACAAACGCCTCCCCGATGCGCGGGGTCATGACCATGCTGCCGGCACTCAAACCGACATAGACGCCATTCCAATCCGGTAACAGCTGCGCGACACCGGACTGCTGCATCCAATAATGCAAGAACAGTGGGTCGCCTCCGTTGACCAACAACACATCCGCCTCGTCGAACGCCGGTCTCCACACCGTTTCATCAAGGCTTGGGAGGGCACTCAATTCGAGGACCCCGACCGACTTCCACCCTAACTCACACATCGGCGTCGAGAAATCACCGTTGAAAAAGTTCCACGCGTGATTCGTCCCACCCGGCAACGCGTAAATCGCGGTCGGGATGCACAGGGCGGTACACTCCTCAATCGGTTTCCCTAACAACTCGAGTAACGCTTGTTTAATCCGGTCATTTTTAATCCCGGCCGATGTCAGTAACAGTCTCATTCCAACCCCTCCTCGTCTTGTCTATATATGAATTCGTGCTCTCTCGTCATTTCCCTGTACGCAAAAAAAGACAGGGAATGTCCCTGTCTTCGATTAACTCATTTTATAGACGCGCCCCTCGAACGGCTTCAAGTGGACGAGTGTCGTATCATCATGCGGCTCGAGCGGCATGTTTTGCAAGACGACGTCTTCCGAGCGAAGCGTGAGCTCCGTCGCAAAGATGGCTTCTTTGCCCGTCAAGTTCGTCATGACGAGGTATTGCGAGTCACCGAGCGTGCGCGTGTACGCGTAAATCTCCGGGTGCTCCGGCAAGACGATGTCATACGTCCCGTAAACGAACGTCTCGTCTTGCTTGCGAAGACGAATCATCTCTTTATAGAAGTTGAGAATCGAGTCGTCGTCTTCGAGCTGGGCGTCGACGTTGATGTCCGTGTAGTTCGGGTTGATGCCGAACCAAGGCGTCTCGGCGAACGTGAAGCCCGCGTTCGGGGCATCGCTCCACTGCATCGGTGTGCGCGTGTTATCACGTGACGAGTTCCACGTGATGTCCATCATCTCCTCATGGCTCTTGCCATGTTCGAGACCGATGTAATAGCGGTTGCGTGTCGCGATATCGTCGTACTGGTCGATCGAGTCGAACTTCACGTTCGTCATGCCGATCTCTTGGCCTTGATAGATGAACGGCGTCCCTTGCATGAGGAAATACATCATCGCAATCGATTTCGCGCTCTCTTTCCAATAGCGCTCGTCATCACCCCATGACGACACGGTCCGTGTCTGATCGTGGTTCTCGACATAGAGGGCGTTCCAGCCGTCTTCTTCGAGACCTTTTTGCCATTTCGTCAGGACGTTCTTCAAGTGGACGACGTCGAGCTTCGACTCGGCGTCTTCACGCCAGAGACCCATGTGTTCGAATTGGAACACCATGTTCATCTTGCCTTCCTTCTCGCCGACCCAAAGGTGGGCGTCGTCAGGCGACACGCCGTTCGCTTCCCCGACCGTCATGATGTCGTGCTTGTTGAACGTCTCGTCGCGAAGCTCTTCCAAATAACCGTGAATCCCATCGACGTTCATGTGCATCTCGAACGATGGCACGAAGTCGAGGCCTTCTGGGTTCGGCAAATCGCCGAACGATGGATGTTTGCGGATGTGGCTGATTGCATCGACACGGAAGCCGTCGATGCCTTTGTCGAGCCACCAGTTGATCATGTTATAGATTGTCTGGCGCATCTCGGCGTTCTCCCAGTTCAGGTCCGGTTGTTTCTTCGAGAAGACGTGCAAGAAGTATTGCTCCGTCGTCTCATCGAACTCCCAGGCCGACCCGCCAAAGATTGACTCCCAGTTGTTCGGTTTCGAGCCATCGGGTTTGCCGTCACGCCAAATGTACCAGTCACGCTTCGGATTGTCTTTCGAGCTCTTCGATTCGATGAACCATGGGTGCTCGTCCGACGTATGGTTGACGACGAGGTCGAGCAACAACTTCATGCCGCGTGCATGGACTTCCGTCAACAGTCGATCGAAATCTTCCATCGATCCGAACTCGTCCATGATGTCCTGATAGTCGCTAATGTCATAGCCGTTGTCATCATTCGGCGACTTATACATCGGACAAATCCAGATGACGTCGACGCCGAGGTCTTTCAAATAGTCGAGCTTATCGATGATGCCTTGGATGTCGCCGATTCCATCGCCGTTCGCATCGTAGAAGCTGCGCGGGTAGATTTGATAAGCGACGGCTTCTTTCCACCAGTTTCGTTTCAGTGTTTTCGTTTGTGTGTGTTGGTCACGTTGTAAAAGTTGCATGTCTCAATGATACTCCCTTATCCCTAAACTCACTGCGCATCCTATATACTAATATCAGTGCTGTTCTCTCTATATCGCAATTAGCGCAATCGTTTGCACGATGCACTACGTTTATCTTAACAAAAATTCGAAATCAATACAAAGAGTGTTTCAACAGCTTACTCACCGTGTACCCTACACGAATTTTAAATGAAATGAAAGTGAGGCGACTTATATGATTCGTTTGGCCACACAGGCCGATCTTTCGGCAATCGATCAACTAATTTTACAGAAAGCCCAAGCTTTTCAGGCAGCCGGAAAAACGCAATGGGTGAAATATTTGGAACCGAGCCGGACCGATTTTGTGACTCATGACGTCACGAACGGGACCGTGTATGTATATGAAACAAATGGAACCATCACCGGGTCGGTCAGTTTGATTCCGCCGACGGCTTGGGATGAGAATTTATGGGACGATTCCCGGGGGGCCGTCTATTTACATCGGCTCGTCGTCGACGACCGAATGAAAGGCCAACAAATCGGCGAACAGCTGATGCGTCATGCACTCGCAGCAACGTCGGACCGGATTCGCCTCGACTGCGTCGCCACGAACTCTTTTTTGAACGCCTATTATCCCCGCTTCGGCTTCCGTTACATCGGCGAACGGGATGGCTTTTCCTTATTTGAAACAAAGGCTTGACCTTGACGCGACGTCAACATGTACGCTGAATCCAAGGAGGTGAGGACATGTATACGATTCAACAGCTCGCCACGCTCGCTGGCACGACCACACGGACGCTACGGCACTATGATGCGGTCGGTCTGCTTGTTGCCGAGCGTGACGCCAACGGGTATCGCCGTTACTCGTCACATGACGCCGAGCGGTTACAGTCGATTCTGCTATATCGCTCGCTCGACTTTCCACTCGAGACGATTCAGGCGTTGCTCGAAGCCGAACCGTTCGATCGGACCCGTGCCCTCGAGGAGCAGGTGACCGCTCTGCGCGCAAAGGCCGCCTATTTCGCGACACTCGCCGAGACAGCGGAATCGACGCTCACCTCACTGAGAGGAGGAATTTCAATGGAAGACAAATCATTGTTCAACGGCCTGTCGTTTGACGAACTGAAAGCCCATGAAGCGAAACACGAGCCCGAGGTCGTGGAGCGTTGGGGCGAGAGCGAGGCGTACAAGACGTCACGTACGCGTGCCGACAAGCGCTCGAAAGAAGACTGGGAAGCCCTCAGTCAACAGCAAGTCGATCTCGTCAAACCGCTCGTCGACTTGTTCACGACCGGTGTCCCGGTCGAAGACCCGCGTGTCCAAGCGGCCGTCCAGGCAAACCACATGTTCATCAACGACCAGTTTTATGACTGCTCGCTCGACATGTTCAGCGGACTCGGACAGATGTACGTCATGGACGAGCGTTTCACCGCATTCTATGACAAGTACGCCCCAGGACTTGCCGTCTACTATAATGACGCCATCCAACACTATTGCATCACCCAAAGCTAAACGGCCAAAGCATCGCGCTTTGGCCGTTATTTCGCCGTTCGGCGGTCATAGACATCTTCCTTTAACAGCAACTCGATTTGCCGTCTCAGGAGGGGCAATACGGTCGTGAGCTGTAAATACGGGTACGTGGCAAAGTTATCCGTCCCGCCGATATAGAGCACGGCCCGGTCGACCACAGACCAGCCCCGCTCGGTCCACTGTTCGATTCGTACCTCACAGACGTCCGGTTTGGCCCGGAACGCCCAGTATGCCTCAATCTGCCCTTCGGCGATCGTCGGTTTGACCGTCAGCACCGGACAATCGAATCGGGCGAGGACACTCGGATCGATCGGTCCCGTCTCATGGGTGACGATCAGTTGTGGGTCGAGACGATCGAGCCACATCGTCGTCTTCGCATCGTTTAACGAAGTGACCCGCAGGATGTGATGGAACGGAATCGGCTCGTCATTCAACGGATAGCGACCTTTCAATTCTCGAATCCGGGCCCGGCTGGATACGCGCATGAGAGGCGCCATCGACCGGACATAGGCGTGCGTCAGCCAATGGTTGAGCGATTCGGGTCGATGCTCGCTCGGACCATCTTCTCGAATCACATGGGTCACCCCTAGGTTGCGAATCGCCTGATAGACGTAGGCGGATGTGCGATGTTCCCCGACAAGTAACACGATTGGTCGGCCCATGGCGTTTCCCTCCTTCCAAGATGTCGCAGTTCAATTTAAAATCTAACGAGCTGACAAATGTTCCGTTCATCGCGATTTCTGTTCAACGTTCACTTCTTTCCATCACACGACTCACGAAGCTCCAATTCGGCGAGTGCCCGTTTCCAAGAGCCATACCGCCGCGATATTTTTGCGACACTCGGTCGTTTATGTTGTTTGGCCCATTTCTGATACGTGACGGCGTTGAATGGGACCACGACCCGGCTTGCTTCGAGTAACGATTGGACGATTTCTGCTTTTTCACGTTCTGGTTGGACGGTAAAATGGAGTTCTTCTAAACGCTCGACCGTTTTCACGGCCAGACTCCAAGACCCGAAGTGGGAAATAATATCACCTAGGGAAGGGGCGACTTGACCTTTGGCCCACTGTTGATAGTGGGTGCTCGTCAATCTCCCTTCCTGTTCAAGTGCGAGCCGAAGCGCTGCGATGAGTT
The DNA here is from genome assembly GCF_000416965.1 of Exiguobacterium chiriqhucha RW-2. Lineage (GTDB taxonomy): Bacteria > Bacillota > Bacilli > Exiguobacteriales > Exiguobacteriaceae > Exiguobacterium > Exiguobacterium chiriqhucha. Next base: position 199,461 of record NZ_ATCL01000014.1, on the reverse strand, counting down.
CTTGTTGGGTATACTGTTTGCGGGATTCGACGAGACCGGCCGCTTTTAACGCACCGGTCCATGACCCGTAAAAATTGAGAACGTCGAGGAACGTCGGGACGTCTCGGTCTCGGCTCCAGAGCTGATATTGTTTGACAGTGAGGGTCGGAGTCAGAGATGCAGCGGCTCGAAGCGACTGGATAATCTCTGCTTCCCGGTTCATCGTTCGTCCTCCTCAGACACTTTGTTCGGTCACGATTGTACGAGTATCGAGTACCGTCTGGATGACTTGCTGTTGTTCTCCGAGCGTCAAATCAGATCCCGACGGAAGACAGATGCCGTTTTCGAAGAGTCGGCGACTGACGTCTTCTCCGTCGACCGACACGTATTCCGCATCGCGGTAAACGGGCTGTAAGTGCATCGGCTTCCAGACGGGACGCGATTCAATCCCGGCCGTGGCGAGCCGCTGCATCAACGTGTCACGATGCAATTCGGTTTGGTCCAATTGCATGGCCGTGAGCCAACGGTTGGCCCGTGAATATGGGACCTCTTGTTGATACGTCGTCCCAAGTTGCCGGAACATGCGCTCGTAGCGGGAAAAGACGCGACGTCTCGCTTGGACGCGCTGTTCAATCACTTCGAGCTGTCCCCGACCAATGCCGGCCGAGACATTGCTCAATCGATAGTTGTACCCGACTTGTTCATGCTCATAATGCGGCGCGTCTTCCCGGGCTTGCGTGGCCAACTTGAGCGCTAACTGTTTCGTTTCCGCATTCGGCACCATGAGCATGCCGCCGCCTGAGGTCGTGATGATTTTGTTGCCGTTGAACGAATAGAAGCCGATGTCGCCGATCGTGCCCGTCATCTGCCCGTGCCATGTCGAACCTAGTGATTCGGCCGCATCTTCAATCAACGGGACACCATACTCGCGGCAAATGTGGCGAATCTCACCTATTTTCGCGACGACGCCATAGAGATGCACGACGATGACTGCTTTCGGAAGTTTCCCTTTCGTCGCCGCCTGGACGAACGCTTTCCGGAGCGCGTCCGGCGACATGTTCCACGTCGTCGTTTCCGAATCGATAAAGACCGGGATCGCCCCGACATAACGGATCGGGTTGACCGATGCCACGAACGTGAGCGATTGACAGAAGACTGTGTCATTTGTCCCGACACCGATAGTAAGTAGTGCTAAATGGAGGGCGGCCGTGCCCGAACTTGTCGCCAAGGCGTGAGGATGGTCCGCATATGCAGCCACTTCCGCTTCAAACGCATTGACGTTCGGGCCGAGCGGCGCAATCCAATTGCTTGCGAACGCCTCTTCGATATAAGCCATCTCACGTCCGGACATATGCGGCTTTGATAATAAGATGTTCATTTGATGCCCTCCTTCATCATGTTTTTATACGAGATATACCAGTCGACGACTTGCTCGAGCCCTTCAAATAGCGATGTACTCGGGCTGAAACCGACTAAGGTATCGAGCGTCGGAATGTTCGACTGCCGGAGCACGGATGTTCGCATCGGCAACGACGTCTTGGCTGATTTGTTGAGGATGTGCCCGATATCGGACAGTAACGTTTGAACGGTCACGTAGTCCGAGGCTGGAATTTGAAAGTAGCCGACGGGCGACAGTCCCGTTTGAACCAAACGCAATAGCCGAACGACCGACTCGACGACGTCATCGATATAGGAGACGTTGATGATGTCCGTCGCATAATAACCGGAAAGACGGACACCGCGGTCGACGGCGACAATCGCTTTGGACACGAGTGTCGAGGAGTCATCCCAAGGTCCGAAGACGTCTTCCGTGAATAAGTGGATGGCGGGGGGATCTTCTTCGCTCACTTCCTTTACCGGGAGGTCGAACGTGATGAACGACTCGAGCGGGACACGTGTCGTATGCAGCGCGATGTATCGCTTCATCAACTCGTATCGTTCGAGCGGGTCGTCGACGGTACGGGTCGAACACAAGATGATGTGGCGTGGTTCATGTCGCTTCAAGATGCTGCGCATGACCGTCTTGTTCGCGAGTGTCGTACGAATCAACTGAAACTGTGGGTGCGTCAGGACGTAGAGACGTTGTTTGGCAATTCTCGTCTTGTGCCGCCCCTCATCGTCGATTCCGACGACGTCAAACCCTTCCTGTAACAGTCGACGTGCCAGATGGAATCCTTGAAAGCTGGCGACGCCGACGATGAGCACTGTTTGATCGACCATCGTTCTTTCCTCCTCGCTCGTAGTGGCGTTCAGTTCCCATCAGCGAGACGTGACCCGGCGATATGAGGACGCATTCGTTTCACCCCGTGTGTGAAAATCCGTTCGACGTCTCGGTCGAGGTCGTCGCTGTTGGCGATGTACAACAATAGATACATCAACGCGTCACGGTCATCGCGGAACGTTTCAATCAAATGCAGGACAGAGGAGACGGTCTTGAACGGCCGAGTCCGACCGACAAATATTTTTGGGAAGACGTTCGCTTCCGGACCGAGCTCACTTTCGGCCAACAGTTCTTCATACAACTTCTCACCAGGACGAATCCCAGTGACCTCGATTCCAATCTGATCGGTCGTGAAACCGCTCAACTCAATCATTTTCTTAGCCAAATCGATGATTTTGACCGGATCGCCCATATCGAGCACGAACACTTCACCACCACGCGATAAGACACTCGCTTGAATGACGAGACGACTCGCTTCCGGGATGGTCATGAAGTACCGGGTCATCTCAGGATCCGTGACGGTGACCGGACCTCCGCGTAAAATCTGTTCTTTAAACAGCGGAACGACCGAACCTCGACTGCCGAGAACGTTGCCGAAGCGGACGACCGCAAAAATCGTATCACTGGCACGAGCTTTCTCTTGGACGACCATCTCGGCGATTCGTTTCGTCGAGCCCATCACGTTCGTCGGGTTGACCGCCTTGTCCGTCGAGATCATGATGAAGCGATTCACTTTATGTCGGGCCGCGACGTCGACCATATGTTTCGTCCCGTAAATGTTGTTTTTAACGGCTTCGAGTGGATTGTCTTCCATGAGTGGAACGTGTTTGTGGGCGGCGGCGTGATAGACGATATCCGGTTTATACATCCCGAACACTTCTTCGAGCCGTGCTTCATCCTGTACATCACCGATGACGGGATAAAGCACCGTGTCCGTCCCGAGTTCGCGCAACTCTCGTTCAATCAAATAAATACTGTTCTCCCCGTGACCAAGGAGAATCATTTCAGCCGGGGCGAATTTGATGAGTTGACGGCACAGTTCCGAGCCGATGGATCCACCTGCGCCCGTGACGAGTACCGTCGCGCCTTCAACGTGACTAGAAATTCCAGATATGTCCAACTGGACCGGTTCTCGACCTAGCAAGTCTTCGATTTTCACTTCACGGATTTCACTGATGGAGATCTTCCCGGTCGCGAGCTCCGAGATCATCGGTAACGCATGGGATTCCGCGCCCGTTTTCTCAATCCGTTTGAGCAAGGCAAGGCGTCGCGCATAGGACAGGCTCGGGATGGCCAAAATCACGACTTCAATCCCGTGCTCTTGGATGATACGCTCTAAGTCGTCAGTCAACCCGAGTACAGGAACCCCGTGCACGTAAAGCGACTGTAGGTGCGGGTTGTCATCGAGCAGCCCGACGACGCAGAGGACGGTCGTCCGATGCTCTTTCAACTCACGGACAATCAACTGGCCCGAATCACCGGCCCCGATGATGAGCGCTTTTCGTCCGGGATGGTTGGAGTGCGGTTTAAACACATCGAATACGTGGTTACGGGCCAAGAATCGCGTGAACAAAATCAAGTTGAAGGCGAGCAACCCTTGGACGGCGATGATCATGCCGAGCCCTGCCCCAAAGTGGAATTGGTTGTAGGCGTACAACACCAAATCACTGCTCAGTAAGGCGATGGCGACTTGTTTCATCTCATGAATCGAGGCGTAACGCCAGTCGATGCGATGAATTTTTAATACTGTTCCGACAAGGCTGAAGCTGATGATTTTGATACCGACCATCATCAACATTTCGTTTGATTCGAGCGCTGCGTACGAAGTGATTGTCGAGAACAGCAATTCAAACGTCGCATAGAGCACAAATGAGACGATCAAGATGTCGAGACATAAGAACAGCAAATTCCGTTGATTCTTCCGATACACGTTCACAAGTGTTGCCATGGTAGTTCGCACCTCCAAGAGTCTGAGTTGTTCGTTCGTGGTGTGGGTTGGAATGCGCAAAAGATGCGTCGATGCTAGTAAACTACCCGACTCTTCTCGACAAATTTAAAGATAAAACAAGCTTTTTCTCATGAACGACACGGATGGCAACAAAGGAGTTCACGAAATTATTATCATGATTTCTTTCACATAATGAATAATTGTCGGACAAACGGGAAATGGGAATATACATAACCCGAATTGGGTATCGTTTACATTATTTTGCATCTCATCAAAACAGAGCATAAGGAGGTAAAAATCGATTTCAAGCATTCTTTTTGACTAGCTCGTTGACTCTTCCAACCAATACAAGCTGTTCATTCACACCAAGAGACCTTCCGAGACGCTCGCTGCGTCTCCCTCCAAAGGAGAGACACCAAGATGAAAAAATGGACACGCCCTCAAATCGTACAAGCATTGCAGTTAGCTGCTCAAGAACATGCCGAGCTCGATTCGAAACGGTACAGCGTTTGGTCGCAAACCAAAAACGTGCCGTCCCTTTCCACCGTCATCCACCAGTTCGGGTCTTGGCGCGAGGCACTCGTCGCCGCCCAAATTCAAATGTCGTTCCATTACTATTCCGATGAAGATATCCTTCGGGCATTGAATCAAGCCGCCGAAGAACTTTCGCTCTTCACGAGCCAAACGTATCGGGAGTGGTCGAAAGTGACCCGTTCCCCGTCGCTCACGTTAATCAGCAGCCGGTTCGGCTCTTGGTCGAACGCGCTCCGGGAAGCGAAACTTCAGACGACCGCGGCGAAAAATAATGAAGAACGAATTATTCAAGCGTTGATTGAAGCGTCAGAGGAACTCGAGCGTCTCACATCCCAGCACTACGCCATCTGGGCCCAAGAGCGCGGCTATCCAACGGTCGCGACGATTGCGCGGAAGTACGGATCGTGGAGCTACGCCTTGTTCGTCCTCGATATCGCCCCACCGAAGCGGAAATGGGATGAAGAAGATGTCATCGAGGCGCTTCGGGTCGCCAGACAAGAGTTGTCTCACTTCAGCATCCTCCATTATCGGAAATGGGCCGAAGGACGAAACGTGCCGAGCACATCGACCATCAACGCCTTATTCGGCAGTTGGACGGCGGCGTTAAAATGTATGGAAGAACAAAAAGTGAATCAATAAAAACAGGCCCGGTCTCAACTCGTGAGAACGGGCCTGTTTTCAGGTGACGATTGAAATGAATAGCGGGATGCCGACGAGCAGATTGAACGGGAACGTGACGGCGAGGGCGAGCGTCAAATAAAACGACGGCTCCGCTTCAGGTACCGACGCCTGGAGCATGGCCGGGGCGGCGATATATGACCCGCTCGCGGCGAGCGTCATGAAGAGAATCGTTCCCCCGTCCGACAGTCCGGCCATCCCGGCCGCGATGTAACCGATGACGGCCCCGACGAGCGGAAACGTCATGCCAATGACTAAAAACTTGAGGCCATAGGACGGCACCGCCTTCAACTGATGACCGACCTTGACGCCCAGGCTGAGCAGGAACAAGAGCAAGACGCCCGGGAACAAGTCGATGAAAAACGGTTCGAGCGCCGATGTATCCGGCGTGACGATTCCGACGACGAGACCGGCCAACAACAGCAGGATGCTCTTCGAAAGCAGACTGTCGCGGATGACCGTGAACGATTGAGTCGGGGCCGCCGTAATCCCGAGGACACGGCTCTGATTGTAGAGCAACAGCGCGACGACGAGACCCGGAATCTCGAGCACGACGACGAGCGTCGTCATGAACGGTTCATAGACGATACCGAGACGTTCGAGCTGGGCTGTCGCGGCCACGTACGTCACGAGCGAGACCGAGCCGAACGTGGCCGCCATGGCGATCCGTTCCGGGAACGTAAATTTGAGCAGCGACCCGATTCCAAAGGCGACGAGCGGCAAGATGATGCCGACGACGAGCGTCACTGCCAGCGGGAGCGCCAACTCGTCCATCGACACCGAGGAGAGACCGATTCCCCCTTTCAACCCGATGGCGAGCAGTAAGTACAAGTTGAGCGTGATGCTGAGCGACTCCGGGATTCGCAAATTCGATTTTCCGAGAGCGGCAATCACGCCGGTCACGAACAAAAGCACCGGGGCGCTCGTCAATAAAAACGTCAATAGTTCCATACATTTCCTCCTAGACGACAAAAGCGCACACCAAAGAAAGGTGTGCGCTGCATGCCGACGGCTCGAACACGTTCGCTCCGTCTAGCCGACAATTGTCGGATGTGTAGTTAGTCAGCTCCGGTTCAGGACGACGGGGATGTCTCGCGGACACCACCAATCCTGAACCGTCTCTGCTTCTAGTGTAAAAACGTCGTCACGGCTTGTCAATCCCATTCTCCCATGGCGCATCGAGGCGAAAGACGATGAGGCGTTCCCCTGTCTTCGTGCTGATGTCCGTGTGGAGCGAGACGAGTCGCCGCCCGAGCACGTCGTGCACGATGGCCTCGAGCTGAGGCCGACCGGATTCGACGAGGTTGTTGCGGTACTTCTTCAATTGCTCGCGCCCGGCCGACTTGGCGGCCAGTTCGTACTCGGCCGGGGTCAAGACGCCTTGGAGCGTCACGATCGCCAGGTCGCGGAGCAAATCTGCTTTACACGTCAAGGAACCGCGTCCGAGATACTCTTTCTCCCATTGGGTGATGCGAGCACTCAGCTCCATCTCGAGCTGACCTTTTTTCGGCATCGTTACTTCACGAACCCGATCATCATCTCGCGAAGGATCTTCGCGGCGGCGATGGCCGTCATGTCCGACTGATCGTACGCCGGTGACACTTCGACGAGGTCGGCCCCGATGACGTCGACGTCGGCGTTCGCGATGGCGTGGACCGCTTCAAGCAATTCTTTCGTCGTGATGCCACCGATTTCTTGCGTGCCCGTTCCCGGCGCTGCCGATGGGTCGAGGACGTCGATGTCGATCGTGACGTACACTTTCTTCCCGGCGAGCGTCGGCAACACGCGTTTGAGCGGTTCGATCACTTCATATTTATACATGTTATAGCCGACTTCTTTGACCCAGTCGAACTCTTCTTTCATCCCAGAACGAATTCCGAACGAGTAGCAGTTCGATGGTCCAATCAAGTTGGCCGCTTTTTTGAGCGGTGTCGAGTGCGACAACGGCTCGCCTTCGTATTCGTCACGGAGGTCCGTGTGCGCATCGAAGTGAAGAATGACGAAATCGTCGCCGTACGCATCGTGCATCGCCTTGATGACCGGCCAAGTGACGAGGTGTTCCCCACCCATACCGAGCGGGAACTTGCCTGCTTGGATGACGTCTTTGACGAACGACTCGATCATGTCGAGCGATTTCTGAGCATTCCCGAACGGAAGCGGGATATCACCAGCGTCATAGACGGCGGCTTCACTCAAATCTCCGTCCAAGTACGGGCTGTACTCTTCAAGCCCGATTGAGACTTCACGGATTCGGTTCGGACCGAAACGTGAGCCTGGACGGAAACTGACCGTCCAGTCCATCGGCATCCCGTAAAGGACCGTCTTCGCGTCTGCGACTTCTGGCAGGCTCGCGATAAACACTTTGCCTGAATAGGCTTCATCGAAACGTTTAATCATTTCGTCAAGTCCTCCACGAATTTAGGAAGGACGAAGGCTGCATTGTGAAGCTTCGGCGTGTAGTACTTCGTCTCGATGTCGTGGAAACGCTCCGAAGCCACTGCTTCCGGGTCATACTGCTTCGAACCGATTGTGAACGTCCACATGCCGCTCGGGTACGTCGGTACGTTCGCTGTGTAGAGCTTCGTGATCGGGAAGATTTCTTTCACGTCACGTTGGACTGTCTGGATGAGCTCTGGCGTGAACCATGGGTTGTCCGTCTGCGCGACGAAGATTCCATCGGCTTTGAGCGCTCTCGAGATTCCGGCGTAGAATCCTTTCGTGAACAAGTTGGCCGCTGGGCCGACTGGTTCTGTCGAGTCGACCATGATGACGTCGTACTCGTTCTCAGACTCAGCGATATGCATGAAGCCGTCGCCGACGATGACTTCAACGCGTGGGTTGTCGAGTTCGCCTGCGATGTTTGGTAAGTATTTCTTCGAATATTCAATGACTTTCCCGTCGATGTCGACGAGAACTGCTTTTTCGACTGATGGGTGTTTCATAATCTCACGGATGACGCCGCCGTCTCCGCCGCCGACTACGAGCACATGCTTCGGATTCGGGTGCGTAAAGAGTGGGACGTGAGCCACCATCTCGTGATAGACGAATTCGTCCTTATCCGTCGTCATGACCATTCCGTCAAGTAACAACATTGTTCCGAACTCGTCCGTTTCGACCATTTCTAGTCGTTGAAACTCCGTTTGTTCGCTCTCATAAACGTGGTTTACACGGAACGTGATTCCGTAATCTTCTGTCTGGTGCTCCGTAAACCATAATTTTAATTTTTGGTCCATCGATAGAACCCCTTTCTGTTCAAAAAGTTGTTCGTATGCGAGTGGCGTTTTGAGGCGCTTCTTATTCATACGATAGGAAGTATACAAAAACTGCCCGCATTTTGCACGATTTTTTTATTTATTTGTCCTACCATGTGAGTTTTATGTGAGTTTTATCCGATAAACTAAATAGAACCAACTTTATCTCTTGGAAAGGAGGAATGTACATGTGGTCTCCCTGTACCGCCTGCTCCACGAACATCCCGTTCTTTGAGCGCGGCCTTGTCGTCGTCAACGACACGTTCCATCCGTATGAATCGTTAGATGAATTAAGCGCACACCTCTCCACCGTCGAGGAGGACGTCTATTGCGTTGATCAAGTGACGAAACGTCAAACTGCAATCATCTCGGCGAGTAATCTGCTCGAACAAATCGCCAACCGTGATACGATCGAACTCATTCAACACGGTGAATTCGAGAGCCATCTGCAACCAATCGTCCATCTCGATACCGGTGAACGATTCGGTTACGAAGCGTTACTCCGCAGTCGCAATAACGTCTCTCCCGGAGAACTGTTCCGCGCGGCCAACCGTTTCGGTCTGCATTCCAAGCTTGACCAGCGCGCTCGCGCCGAGGCGATTAAAGCGACCTATCATGCCGTCGCCCCGCACGAGAAGACGTTCATCAACTTCTTGCCGTCGACGATTTATAACCCGGACTATTGTCTGCAACATACGTTCGAGATTATCGATCAATACGGGCTTAGTCCCGACCGTTTCATCTTTGAAGTCGTCGAGACGGAGAAAGTGCAAGACGTGGCCCACTTGCAGCACGTGTTCTCTACATATAAGAAGCGCGGCATGAAAGTCGCCCTCGACGATGTCGGGGCCGGCTTCTCGACGCTCGATATGTTGAAACGCCTCGAACCAGACTATGTCAAAATCGACCGGTCGTACATCTCGTTTTGCGATCAAGACGCCGAAAAACGGACATTCTTGAAAAATGTACGTCAATTGACCAAATCGATGGACATCACGATTCTGGCCGAAGGCATCGAACGCGCCGAAGAAGTCGACGTCTGTCGTGAACTCGGATTCGACCTCGCCCAAGGCTATTACTTTGGCAAACCGTCCCCGTATTCGCTTTGACGCAACGAAGGCCTAGAGCATCCGCTCTAGGCCGTTTTTTTAATCGTCTTCTTCTTCATCCATATCTTCTTGCATTTCTGTATCTTCATTGTTCATCGGTTCTTCGTCTGCTCCCCCGCAAGCCCCGAGAATGATGCCTGTCGCCAAGAGCGACGCGGCCAATGCACCTTTCTTCTTCATCGCTAACACCCCTTTTACGTTGTGTCGTACAGTTACGATAATTCCCTTCGCCCATATCGTGAAACGTAATTTTAGATTAACAATGTGTAAACGGTGGAATGAATTCAGTGATGACAACTGAACAGAAAGAAGGTGTACGTGTTGAAACGACGCGTCTGGCAACTCCTCACCATGATTGTACTCGGCCTCCTCCTTCTCCTCGTCCTCTACTCCGTGGACGGATTGATCCCATTCTTGATTGGTCTCGCGATCGTGGCGCCGCTCCTCGTCAGCTGGCATATTTTATTCGACCAGGTCCAACCGCAGGCCAAGCTCGCTTGGCTACTCGCCGTCCTGTTCATCCCGTTCCTCGGCGCCCTCGCCTGGGTACTATTCGGACGGACACCGCGACGCCACCGTCGGATTAAACGGACTTCGACCGAGATTCGTATGTTCCGCCAAGCGATTGAAGAGGAACGCGTCGAGACGTCCAATGACGTATCCGATCGTTATCCGCTCACGCGCACGCTCGAAAAACTCGGGGCGACCGGCGCGGACGGCCACACGTCGACGAAACTACTCGTCAATGGCGAGGAAAAATTCGATGCAGTGATTAAAGATATCGAGCAAGCGACCCATCATATCCACGTCCAGTATTATCTGTTCCGGACCGATGAAATCTCGCTCAAGATTCGTGACGCTCTCATCAAGCGATCCAACGAGAACGTCACCGTCCGCTTCTTGTATGACGGCCTCGGCAGTCAAGAGATTAGCGAAGCGTTTCTCGAACCACTCCGCGAGTCCCGTGTCCACGTCGAGGCGTTCGACCCGGTCGTCCACCCGCTCCTCGTCTTTAATGCCAACTTCCGCAATCATCAGAAGTTGATCGTCATCGATGGACGAATCGCTTACACGGGTGGCCTGAACGTCGGAGATGAATATTTGGGCAAACATAAAAAGCTCGGATTTTGGCGCGATACCCATCTGCGTCTCGAAGGGCCGCTCGTCCGGGAATTGCAGCGCCTGTTCGTCGAGAATTGGCTGTATGCCGGTCATGAGGAAGACAAAGAGACGTGGGACTTGTTTGCCGACAGCAAACACTTACCGGAATACTTTATCGATGAGCCGCAACAAGAAAACGGGGCGACGCAACTGCTCGTCACATCACCAGGGAAAGATGTGACGATTCGAGACGGGCTCATGGCTCTGTTGATGCAGGCGAAAGAATCGATTTGGATGACGACCCCTTACTTGATTCCGCCTCCCGAAATGCTCGCGCTGTTAGAAGTCGCCGGCAAGCGAGGCATCGACGTCCGAATCGTCGTCCCCGGAAAAGGAGACGAATGGTTCAGTTTCCATGCGACCGAGTATTATTTTGAGCAATTGCTCAAACGGAACATCCGGATTTATAAATACAATCGTCATTTTATCCACGCAAAAACCGTCCTCATCGATGGCAAGATTGCGCTCGTCGGGACGGCTAACTTTGATTTTCGGAGCATGTATTTGAACCATGAGATGACCATCGCCCAGTTCGAGACGTCATCCATTCAAGAGTTGCACGAAGCGTTCTTGAACGACTTCGATGAATCGATTCTCGTCGACTGGTCGATGATGCGTAAGAAATCGAACGGCAAACGCTTCGTCGAAGCGTTCTGTCATATCTTCTCGCCGCTTCTCTGAGACAAACGCCACACGGCGTACAGCACGGCGAGAACGGCGACGAGAACGAGTTGCCACCCGCTCGCCACGGTCAGGACGGCCGTGACGGCAAGCGCCTCAATCAATAGCGCCGGTACTTTTCCAATCGTGCTCGCTACAGCGAACGAGGGGAGCGACATCCTGCTGAATGCAGCCGACAGCGTGACGAGACCAGACGGCACGAACGGTAACAGCCGGAGCCCGAGGACGAGGAACCAAGCCTCGACCCCTTCGGCTTCACGGAGACGCCGCAGCCGCTTTCCGTCCGGTGATGTGTAGCGATGGAGTGCCTGCCGATACAGGATAAAGCTGAGCACGGCGCCGACGGCCTCACCGACGATGGAGACGGCGACCCCTGGTCCGAATCCTAGCAGTTGAACGTTCAGTGCCGTCAAAAAGGCACTCGGCAATACGCCCGCGATGGCGATGATGCTGTTTAAGATGATGCTGACCACGACAAACAGCGGGATCGGCAGAACTTCCCATTCCATGTATGAAAACCTCACTTCATTTGAAAAGGCTGGCCCGGTATGAACCGGGTCAGCCTTTAGGTTATTTTGCGTCCACTTCATCCCACGAGTCTTCGTCGACTGCAGGGAGATGTTTCTCTTCGAGTTTCGAGACGACGACCGCACAAGCGGCGTCCCCTGTAATGTTGACCGACGTCCGGAGCATATCGAGGATCCGGTCGACACCGATGATCAGGGCAATCCCTTCGACCGGTAAGTTGACGGATTGTAAAACGAGCGCGAGCATGACAAGTCCGACACCTGGTACGCCCGCCGTCCCGATTGAGGCGAGTACCGCTGTGATGACGACCGTCAAGAGCTCTGTCATCGTCAAATCAGCATTGAACACTTGCGCGATGAAAATCGTTGCGACCCCTTGCATGATGGCCGTTCCGTCCATGTTGACCGTCGCACCGAGCGGTTGGACGAACGACGAAATCGAGCGTGGGACACCGAGTTTCGTTTGAGCCACTTCCATCGACACCGGGAGTGTCGCATTCGATGAAGACGTCGAGAATGCGAACGTCATCGCCTCGTAGAAGTTTTTAAAGAAGAAGACGGGATTCATTTTCCCGAGCAACGCCACTGCACCGCCGTAGACGATGACTGAATGGAGCGCCAACGTCAAGACGACGGCAATCATATACCATGCCATCGCTTGGACAGCCTCTAATCCAATGCCACCGATGGCTGAGGCGATCAAAGCGAACGCACCGTACGGCGCGAGCTTCATGACCAAATGAATCAAGTACATCATGATGCGGTCACCTTGTTTGACGAACCGGCGCCACGTGCGCGCTTTTTCACCGAGTGCGATCATCGCGAATCCGATGAGTGCCGCAAACACGATGATTTGAAGCATGTTGCCTTCAGCGAGCGCTTGGACCGGGTTCGTTGGAATCATGTTGACGAACGTCTGCACGATATTAGACGATTCTTCCGAGCCAGAGGCATCAAACTCTAATCCCGTCGTCGGGAAATCTCCACGTTCTCCTGGTTGGATGACATAAGCGACACCCATCGCCAAGACGATGGCGAGCGCCGTCGTCGTCAAGAAGAAGAGCAATGATTTCGTTCCAACGCGACCGAGTTCTTTCGGGTCACCGAGACCCATGACACCAAGAATGATCGAGAAGAAGACAATCGGGACGACTAACATTTTAATTAAGTTCAAAAATACGGTTCCGACTGGCGAGAGGACATACGTATTGGCCATATCATAAATATTGCCCGGTAATCCTGCTAATGCTAAACCGACGGCTACCCCCAACAGTAGCCCAATCATAATTTTCTTAGTTTCACTCATCGTGTCACCCTTTCTCTTTTACACAAGTGCGTTTAGTATAGCATAATGCTGAATATTCATACAATTACGGTGAAATCACAACATGATAACAAATTCATGTTCCCAAATCGGGGCACATGAAAACAAAAAAGATTGGAGACCGAAACGGTCCAATCTTTTCACTCGGCGCTCAAACGCTCAAGCTCGGTTTGAAGTTCGGTCGATTGTTCCCAGATTTCAGGACGATGTTCTTTCAAAAAGGCAGCGAGCACGTCGCGTGACGGTGCATCCATCATGTCAATCAAGATGCGGCCTTTGAGCGACTTGTCCATCTGGTTGACGTGATACGGCAACAGTTTATAGCCGCGCCGTGCCTCGAGGTCAATCGACATGTCACAAGCTGCGACACCGCCGTAATAGAATCCTTCTGGCTTTCGTCCGACCGTGACCCAGACGATCCAATACGGTTTTCCGTTCGGCACCGCTTCTGGATCCGTCAAAAATTTGATGCGTTTCTCGATCGCCGATTTGGCATGCATGGCCCCCATATCGATGACCGCGGTCCCCGCCTCGACATCGATGATGACGGGAGACATATTGTTCAAACTGAGCGAACCGACCCCAAAACCGCCGTGGCCATCGGTCGAATCGTCAGCGACGATGTTAAAATTAATCTCTTTCATGGCATTCCCTCCCTCTCTACTGTACACAAAGACGAGGGAATGTGGCAATCCGGAACGTCAACACCACTCGATTCGAAACTTCGTGCCCGGTCCGATCGATTGGATGAGCGGCCGGTCTGCCTCGATGACGCGCCCAAGGACGTTGATCCGATCGTCTGCCACCAAATCGCGTTTTGTGATTTGCAGCTCACCGGCATAGCGCCCGTACTTCGCATTATCGACCGTGATCGTTCCGAGCGGACGCGGTCTTGCTGCCATCGGCTCGAGCAAGCGGTCCCCCGGACGTCCATAGCCCCTCGATTCGACCGAACGGACGACGTCACGTGCCGGGTCCATCCGGTTCGTCTGGACACGATAGAAGGCGGCCTCAATCGTCGTCTCCGCTTCGGCCCGAAGAACGAGCATTTTGTCGGCGTGTGAGGCGAACTGTTCAATCGTCTCATCGGTGAGTCCCGGATCGCCGATTAAGATGCGATCGACTGAATCCATGAGGTCCATGTAGCAGGCGAACGTCGACAACAGGCGATGGTCCTCGAGCGTCGGCAGCCGTTCGAACAGCGGTCCTCGGAGTGTCCCGTCACCAGGGATGAACGCCTGGACGCTCAACCCTTGCCGCTTCAGCCAATCGTTCTTGGCATCGAACCAGTTACGATTGAGCCCCGTCTCCGGGCGCGGATAGAAGTTGTGCCACGCCTCGACGTTGTCCGTCACGAGGCCGTGTTGCTTCATCTCTATGAGTTCCGCTTCAGACAGCGTGCTCGCGTTCAAGGCGACCGTCATTCGGGTCGACAAGTCGGCGACTTGTTTCGGCGTCACGCCGTAATCGACGCGCAGCCCCGTCACGCCCCACTCGGTGAGCGTATGGGCATCGTCCCACGTCTTGCCGAGCGCGGCGAGCGACGTCGGTGCGATATCCGCAAACAGTTCCATGTCGAGTTCTCGTGCGAGCGTCCCGAGGTCACGAAGCCGTTCCGTATACACCGACGTGTCGTCCTCGGGGATATGCAGTGACGTGAACATCGAGGTGAAGCCAATCTCGCGCATGCGTCCGACCCATATCTTGAACTGCGGTGTGAGCGGTTCGCTCAAATAAACCGATAATCCCTTCATCAGAAATTCCTCCTCATCAAATGAAAAGGCGACTCCAAAGAGCCGCCTCAGTTGTTAAATCCCGTCTGCCATTTCTTCTTTGAAGCCGAAGAAATACGTGAAGATGAAGCCAGCCGTATACGAAATGACAAGACCTGCGATGTACGTCAAGTACATGCCGTTGTCGATGAGCGGCGTAAGCGAGAGACCCGAGACCCCAATCCCGAGCGCTGCCGTCTTCATCGTCGCTTGGAAGGCACCGCCGACCGCGGCCCCCATACAAGCCGTCAAGAACGGACGGCCAAGCGGGAGTGTGACCCCGTAAAGGAGCGGCTCGCCGATTCCAAGGAATCCGACCGGAATGGCCCCTTTGATGATGTTACGGAGACGTTGGTTGCGCGTCTTCACGAAAATCGCGAGCGCCGCCCCGACTTGTCCGGCCCCTGCCATCGCCAGGATCGGCAAGAGTGCCGTGTTACCGACCGTGTTCAAGAGTTCCAAGTGAATCGGTGTGAGTCCGTGGTGCAACCCGACCATAACGAGCGGGAGGAAGAATCCAGCAAGGACAGCCCCTGCTACCGGTCCACCGACTTCAAGTACGGCGTTCAATCCTTGCATGATCCCGTCTGACAAGATGCCTGCGACCGGCATGATCGCATAGAGCGCCGTGAAACCGACGACGAGGACCGTGAGAAGCGGTGTAAAGATGATATCGATCGCCGTCGGCATGAAGCGACGAACGTGTTTCTCGATGTACGTCATGAGCCAAGCGGCAAAGATGACCCCGAACAGTCCACCCCGCCCGACAACGAGCGGTTCCCCATAAATGGTGATATCCGCGAGCACCGGGTTGAAGAGAATCCCCCCGGCGATGGCACCGAGTACCGGCGTCCCGCCGAACTCTTTGGCCGTGTTCCAACCGACGAGGATGGCGAGATACGCGAACACTGTGCTACCGAGCAATAAGAGGATTTGCATCCACGTTTCGGTCGGGTCAACGCCGGCGTTCTTCGCGAAGTTGGCTCCCCCGTTAATGATACCTGAAGCGACAAGCCCTGGAATGAGCGGAATAAAGATGTTCCCTAAGCGACGCAAGAAGCGCTTGAACGGCGACTTCTGTTTGTCTTTCACTTTTTGACGTTCGATGGCCGCCCGTTCGTCCGGCGTCAAATTCGCATCGACCGACTCTTCCCCGATGGCGAGCCCCGTCTCACGACTGAGATGGTCCGCCACGCGGTTGACCGTCCCCGGGCCAACGACGATTTGCAACGTCTCGTCATCGATGACACCCATGACACCATCGATTTGTTTCAATGCAGTGAGATCCGCTTTCGTCGGATCTTTGAGCGCTAAACGCACACGTGTCATACAGTGCGCGAGTTGACGAATGTTATCTTTCCCCCCGACATGCTCTAATATCGCATGTGCAAGAACCTCTTCTTTCTTCATCTCGAATCCCCCTTATAATGCGTCACGGACGAATCCGTTCGCACGCTCTAATCGCTCGACTGCCTCCGCATGCGGGACGTCGGCTAAAATCATGACAATCGCCGTCTTGACGTGACCACCGGATGAATCGAAATAACGCGCGGCCGTCTGTTCGTCGACCCCTGTCGCTTCCGCAATCATCCGTTTGGCCCGCACTTCCAACTTCTCGTTCGTCGGCTGCACGTCGACCATCAAGTTTTGATACACTTTCCCTACCCCAATCATCGACGCCGTCGAGATCATGTTGAGGACGAGTTTTTGCGCCGTCCCTGCTTTCAATCGGGTCGATCCGGTCAATACTTCTGGTCCCGTCTCGACTTCGATTTTGAACTCGGCGTGTTCGCTGATTTTTGAACCTTTGTTACACGATAGCGCGGCTGTCGTCGCGCCGACCTCGCGGGCGTAATCGAGTCCGCCGATGACGTACGGTGTCCGTCCGCTCGCGGCGATCCCGATGACGGTGTCGAACGCATTCAAGTGAAGCGCTTTCAAATCATTGACTGCCAAATCCTTGCTATCCTCTGCTCCCTCGACCGCTTTAATCAACGCCCGTTCGCCACCTGCGATGAGTCCGACGACCATATCCGGTGACACGCCAAACGTCGGCACACATTCTGCCGCGTCTAAGATGCCGAGCCGTCCGCTCGTCCCTGCGCCGATGTAAATCAAACGTCCGCCTTGTTTGAAGGATGCGATGGCACGCTTCGTCACTTCGGCAATGACCGACAGTTCTTCTTGAATGACGTGTGGGACCGATTGATCTTCCTCATTCATCACTGCAAGGAACTCCTCGACCGCCATCTCGTCCAAGTGTATCGTTCGTTCATTTCGTCTTTCAGTAGCCAGTTTGTCTAACATCGCCACCATCCTTTCTTCTCTCTAATTTTATTGTACTAACTTGAAATTAAAAGTCAAACTTATTTGAAAAAATAAGGAAATAAAATTTCATTATAGGTCAGGCGTATACGTGTATGCATGTAAATTTGTATACATGTATACATGTATGGAAAACGCCCGGCCCTATTGGACCGAGCGCTTTAGCTGATGACTTTTTTCAACACGTGGACGTGATCGCCGCGTGCCGTGATGGAATCTTTTTCATAGACGTAGCCTTGCCGTTCCCAAAAGCGACGCGCCCGCTCATTGTGAGGTAACACCCCGAGTCGGAACACCGTCTGGAACGGACGCATATATGTTTGTTCGAGCTGTTCATACAACCGCGTCGCAATCCCGGTGCCGTGCAGCCGTTCATCGACGACGAACAGACCGAGCCAAAGCGAGCCGTCGACCGGGTGTTGCTTCAACAAGTCGGCGACGGCGATGACGTCCCCGTCCTCAAAGACGAGGCTGACGGTCTCCTCCGTCTCAAAATCGGCCACGTTTTCATCGCGGAACGTTTCGGGCGCCTGTCCGTTCAATTCCGCGAACGACCGTTGTTGTAAGAGGAACGCCGCCACCGCATCGCGCCACGTTGGGTCATAGACGTGAATCATCGGCGCAACTTCACCATCTCGTCACGTGCCTCGGCGTAGCGATCAATCAATCCCTCGCCTTTTCGGTGCAACAGCCCCATATAAAGTGTGTCGATAATCGTCAACTGTGTCATCCGTGAAGCGATGCTCGCAATCCGGAAATCACGTTCGACGCTCGGCGTGCATAGTCGGACATCCGCTTCTCGATAGAGCGGAGATTTATCGAGGTCCGTGATGGCGACGACCGGCACCCCTTTTTTCTTGGCGAAGCGGACGAGTTCGAGTACGTCTTTCGTCCGACCCGACGTACTGATGGCGACGAAAACGTCGTTCGGGCCGAGATGCGGAATGAGAGACAACATGTAATGGAAATCTTGCGATGTCTGGGCCGCATAGCCGAGCTTTGTGAATTTATATTGCGCGTCATAGGCGGCCGTCGACGAACCGCCGACCCCATAAAACACGACCCGGTTCGCTCGGGCGAACGTATCGATCGCATGCTCGAGCTCACGCTTGTCCATCGCCTCGGCACATGCCTCGATGGCCATTTTGTTCACATGGATGACTTTTTGAAACGAATCGTAAGGTGTGTCTTTCTGCTGCAACACGTTGAAATCGGTGAGCGTCGTCTCGGTGATCGCCAAGTCTTTGACGAGGGCGAGTTTGAACGCCTTGAAGCTATCGATTCCGACGACACGCGCAAAGCGAACGATACTCGCCTCGGACACGTCCGTCTTTTGAGCGAGCTCTTTCGTCGTCATATTCGGAACGAGCGTCGAGTGGGATAAAATATAGTCGGCGATTTTTTTCTCCACGGACGTCATCTCGCTTTTGGCGAATTCGATTTTTTTGAGTAAGGATTCCATCGGGTCATCCCCTTCCTACTTCTAGTTTCTGTTTCCATGATAGCGGATTCTTTCTTCACAAGCCAACTTGGACATGGAAAAAGGTCAAGCCATCGCTTGACCTCATGGTTATAAGTTTTTAGCGTTGAACGTATCGCCGCCTTGAATCGTCCCGTTTTGGAACCCTTTATCGAACCAGCGTTTCCGTTGTTCGGACGTCCCGTGCGTGAACGAATCCGGTGTCACATAGCCGCGCGCCTGTTTCTGAAGGGTGTCATCCCCGATTTGGTGCGCCGCATTCATCGCTTCTTCGACGTCGCCGGACTCGAGGTAACCCATCCCTTGAGCGTGGTGGGCCCAAACGCCTGCATAATAATCGGCCTGGAGTTCGAAGCGGACCAAATATTTGTTGAACTGTGTCTCACTCATCTCGTTTCGGAGCGGCATAATCTCGTCCGTCGTGCCGAGCAACGTCTGGACGTGGTGACCGACCTCGTGGGCGACGACGTACGCCATCGCGAAGTCACCCGGTGCATTGAACTGTTGACTCAGGTCATCATAGAAACTCAAATCGATATACAACTTCTGATCACCCGGACAGTAGAACGGTCCGACAGCCGATCCGGCAATCCCGCACGCCGATTCGACTTGATCTTTATAGATGACGAGCGTCGGCTCCCGATACGTCAATCCGTTCTCCGCAAAAATATCGGTCCACACTTCTTCGGTATCCCTTAGCACGACCGACACGAAGTCGGCCATCTCTTCTTCCCGCGCCGAGCCTTCATACGTTCCAGAGGACTGTTCCGGTTCTCCGAGTCCGATGTTGTTGACGATATCGCCCGGATTGCCCCCGTTGAGCAGTGTGAAGACGATGACCAAGATGAGACCAAAGCCCCCACCGATTCCTGCGATGCCTTTCCCTCCGACACGTTGCCCCCGTCGATCCTCGACGTTTCGACTTGCTTGTCTACCCTTCCATTTCATCCGCCTGTTCCTCCTACGACTAGTCTGTCTTGTTCCTTACCCCGTTTTCACATATTTCGCACCTGCATTTTTTATTTGTACCGTCCGCCCAATCGATTTTCTGCTTTCCACTTGCCTCACCTTTCACTAGAATGAAAGGGAACGAACTAAAAGGAGGAAATGTGATGCCATACGTAACGGTTAAAATGCTCCCAGGTCGCACGGTCGAACAAAAACGTGCGTTGATTGAAAAGGTGACAGACGCCGTCTCCGAGACGACGAACGCCCCGAAAGAAAACATCACCGTCTTCATCGAAGAGATGGACGCGACGCACTACGGCCAAGCCGGCGTCATGCACGCAGATAAGAAGTAAACACAGCGACCGCCCTTCCATCTCGGAGGGCGGTCGTTTTTCAATCTTCCAGATTCACTTCAAACCGCTCGCTCGGGACGGTCGGTTTAATGAGGTGACGCGTCGCTCGCCAAATATGATAGCCGATCCGGTCGAGCCAGAGGAGCGCCTGGACTTTTTGAATCGTCTGGTCCATCTCGAGCTGATTCGCCGCCGTCTCCTCGAGCAGTTCGGCCCGATGCGCTTTTCGATATTCAGCGAGCTGTTTCGAGGCCGTCTTCCACTGCCGCGACTCTTCCGGGGGCGTGTGATGGTTAAGCGTCTCGACCATGTCGAGTTCATGCAAGACGAGCTGACGCGCGACCAGGAAGTCCGTATCGCGGAGCGCGTCGACCGGGTCGACTTCACGCATGACGAACAGCCACCGCTCCAAGTGGTCGATTGTATGGAGCAGCGACAGATGTTGGCCGTAGTCGTTGCGTCCTCGCCCTTCTTCCAATTGAATCGTGCTCAAAAAGACACGGACGTCGCCGAGCGTCTTCTCGACGAGTTGAAGCTCGTCGTCGCGTTTACGTGCCTCGTTCAGCAACAGTTGCGTCTCTTTGGCCAAATAGCGCTCAATCTCAATCAACGAGCGCCGGGCCGCCTCGAGCGCGACCGTCGGGATGCGGGCCATATTCGGGTCGAGGAACCGGGTCAGCTTTTCCGCCCGGCTCGGGATCCACTTGAGCAACTGACGACTGAACGCCTGATGGAACGGCAGGAACGTGAACACCCCGAGCAAATGGAACGAGGTGTGGAACAAGGCGAGCCGCAACAGTTCGTTCCAATTGAGGCGATCGGCCACACCGTTCACGACACCGAACAAGAGCGGGAACGTCAGCCAGCCGATGAGTAAAATCGAGCCGTGGACGAGCACGTGCGCCAAGACGATGCGGCGGGCCGACTTCCAGCCTCCAATCGACCCGATGGCGACGACGAGACTCGTCCCGGCGCTTTGTCCAAGCACGAGCAGACAGGCTTGGGCGAGCGTCACCGTATCGGTCGCGAGCGCCGTCATCGTCAAGACGAGACCAATGCTCGAGGACTGTAATAGGACGGTCATCAGTAATCCTGTCCCAAGCAGTGCGAGTTGATGCAACGGTGTGTCCGCTTCCCAACCGGCGAATGAGAACGTGACGACGTCGCGCATCGCCTCTTGAAGTGTCCCGATGCCAACGAAAATCAGACCGAGTCCGACCATGAGCATACCGATGCGCTTGACGCGCCGTCCGATCAAACGTAGCGCCATACCGACCCCGATGAGCGGGAGCAACAGTTCGCGAATATCCACGTTATAACCTAAGAGCGCTACAATCCATCCGGTCGTCGCGCTGCCCGCGTTCGCTCCGATGACGAGTGTGAGCGCTTGGGTGAACGTCAACAGACCGGCGCTGACGAAACTGATCGTCATGAGCGTCGTCACGGTCGATGACTGGAAGAGTGTCGTCATTGTGGCTCCGAGAAACGCACCTGACACCGGTCCCTCTGCCAATAGGTTCAAGCGTTGCCGGAGCCTTTCCCCGGCCATGTTTTTCAACGTATCCGTCAACAGCATCATCCCGAGCAAGAAGATCCCGACCCCGCCGACCAATGTGCCAACTCCCATGGTGTCACTTCCTTTTCAACGATTCACTCTCCCCGTAACGTTGACAACATCCATGTTTTTTCTGACGCGTAATCTTTCAAATTGAGGAGCACGTCCTCAGGATAATAGATTTTCTCGTCTGACTGGCGCGAGTTCAAAATCGATTGGACGAGCATCGATACTTCTGAGATTTCGCGACGGTCGCCGTCGTTCATTTGCAGGTAGATGCCTTCGTATTTGCCATGCCCTTTATACAAGTCGTACGGCAGTTGACTGAGCTGGTCCTCGAGTAAGTAGTAGCGGGTCGGCAACCCGATTGACTCCATCGTCGAACGCAAGCGGTCCATGTAGCGGACGCGGTTCGCTTCCGGGAAATTCTTATACTTCAACAGGCGGCGGTTGACGAACCGGCTCGCGAGATCGGCCAAAATCGGGTCCACCTCGTCCATCCATTCTTGGAAATAGAAATAGACGATCGTCTCATCGAGCTTCAAGTAATGCTCGAGCGTCATGTCCTCATGATTGAAAATCGGCAAGAAATGCTTCGGCGTCATCTCGAAGGCGTAGCCCGACTCGTACAGCTCTTGCGCCCGCTCGAGCACGGCTTTGAGCAACAGGTCGCTCGACCGCGTCGCCGGGTGCAAATAGACTTGCCAATACATTTGATAGCGCCGCATGATATAGTCCTCAATCGTATGCATGCCCGACTGTTTGACGACGACTTGGTCCTCATCGGGACGCAACACCCGAAGCATGCGCTCAAGGTCGAACTTGCCGTAACTGACACCGGCGAAATGGGCGTCACGGAGCAGATAGTCCATCCGATCGACGTCGAGCTGCGAACTGAGGATGTTGACGAGCAGTCGGTTCGGGTGTGTCTTATTGATGATGGCCGCCACTTCTTCCGGGAAGCCGACCCCCATCTCGGACAGCACTTTGTTCACTTCCGTGTCCCCGAGGATGATGCGTTCGGTCCACACCTCGTGACGGACGGCGAAGACGTGCTCGAACGCGTGCGAGAACGGACCATGTCCGACATCGTGCAGCAGCGCCGCCGCGAGCAACAACTCCCGGTTGCGGTCATCCCACTCCGGATACTCATGGAACTGATCGATTAGCTGTCGGGCGATTTCGTAGACGCCGAGCGAATGATGGAAACGCGTATGCTCGGCCCCGTGGAACGTCAAAAACGACGTCCCGAGCTGCTTGATGCGACGTAACCGTTGAAACTCTTTCGTATTGATCAATTCCCAGACGAGATGATCATAGACGTATATATATCGATGAACCGGATCTTTGAACACTTTCGATCCTGACAATTGACCTCGTGACGTATACATGACGTTGCCCCCTACGTTTCATTAATGATTGGATTCGACTTCTAGCGCGTGGTTCCTCCCATGTTATAATGGGAAGGAAATTATTTATTGAAAAGGAATTATGTATATGACCCATCCATTATTACGACAACCGACCTACCGTGTCATTGACCAGTCTTCGCTCGGTCCGGCGTTCCAAGCCGAGCAATCGTTCGCGACGGACGATACGCTCTGTGCCTCGACCGCGACGTCAGGTGCCGTCCTGCGGGCCTGGGTTCATCTAAACACGGTCGTGCTCGGGATTCAAGACGCCCGTCTGCCCCACTTGGCAGATGGCATCCGTTTGCTTCATGAACACGGCTTCCGTCCTGTCGTCCGCAATTCAGGAGGACTGGCCGTCGTCTTAGACGCGGACGTGTTGAACTTATCTTTGATTTTACCCGAGAAAGACGGGATTCAAATCGATAGCGGCTACGAGGCGATGACGTCACTCATCCAACTCATGTTCCAAGATGTGACGAACGAGATCGTGCCTGGCGAAATCGTCGGCTCATACTGCCCGGGCAGCTTCGATTTGTCGATTGACGGCAAGAAGTTCGCCGGTATTTCACAGCGCCGCGTCCGTGGCGGCGTCGCCGTCCAGATTTACTTGAGCGTCCGCAAGAGCGGAAGTGAACGGGCCGCGCTCATCCGTGACTTTTATGCGCAAGCCATCCAAGGTGAAGCGACGCGCTTTACCTATCCGGCCATCGTCCCTGAGACGATGGCGTCACTCGAGGATTTGCTTGGAATCCCGCTCACTGTCGATGACGTGTTGCGTCGCGCCTACACCGTCCTCGGTGGCATGAGCCGGCTCATACCTGGCACGCTCGATGAGAACGAACAAACGACGCTCGCGACCCAGCTCGACCGGATGTGGAAACGCAACGAACCGATTCGCGACATTGAACAACAATTAGCAGAGGAGTGACCGCATGTTTAAAATCATAACCGATACCGGAGCCGATTTGACCCAAGACCAAGTTATCGAGTACGGCCTCGAGGTATTGCCACTCGGCGTCATCATCGACAACGAGGAATTTTTAGACGGAGAAACGATTCAACCGAAAGACGTGTACGACGCGATGCGGAACGGCAAGACACCGAAGACGTTCCAAATCGAGGCGGCCCGACTTGAGCATTGTTTCCGCCAACATCTCGAATCAGAAATCCCGTTCCTGTATCTCGCTTTCTCGGGCGAGCTCTCGGGTACATACCAGACGGCCGTCATGGTCGGCAACCTACTTAAAGAAGAATACCCGAACAGCACGTTCCATATTCTCGATACGCGTGCCGCGTCCGTCGGCCAAGGGCTGTTCGTCAAGACGGTCGCCGAGTATGGCCAAGACCATACGTATGAAGAGACGGTCGCCTACGCGACGTCGCTCGTCGGCAAAATCCGGCATTTGTTCACGGTCGAATCGCTCGAGTATTTGATGCGCGGCGGCCGTGTCTCGAAAGCGAGCGCGTTCATCGGGGATTTGTTGACAATTTTACCGCTTTTGACAGTCGAAGACGGCAAACTCGTCCCAATCGAGAAGGTGCGCGGTCACAAGAAAGTGTTACGCCGCATCGTCGAGTGGATGACCGAGTCGAAACCGCTCGTCGAGGGTGGGCATATCTTCATCGGTCACGGGGACGACCCGGTCAAAGCCGATCAGTTCGAGGCGTTGTTACGGGAACATGTGAACCCGGCGAGCGTCACGAAGACGATCGTCGGTTCGGCCATCGGGGCGCACACAGGCCCAGGCCTTCTCGTCGTCGGCTATTTCGAGGCGTGACAATCAAACGAAAAACCGCGAGCACCCTCATGGGGCGCTCGCGGTTTTAGTTTACTTGTTCCAGTTACGGAATCCGTCACCAAACTCGAGGTGCAAGTCATCTCCGAACACGCCGTTCTCGAACGTCGGTACGTCGACCGGGAGTTTGCCCGTCGGTTTCACTTCACCAAAGATGGCGCGAATGCCGGCCGGGAGGTTCGGTCCTGCCGATTTGGCATTGCCCGCCTCTGAATCCGGTCCGTTCGGGTCACCTTTGAAGCCGTAGATGATGAGCTGGGCCGGTGCGTCCGGCTGAACCGCCACATCGTACGGGTTACGCAGGCTGAGCAAGACTGACTTCTTGCCCGTCTCGTTGGCGTAACGGAACACTTCGGCCGGCACGTAGTTGTCAGCCGACGTCGATTTCAGCTTGGCGCTGTTGTTCACGTTCGAGCCGACGATGATATAGTCGGCCGCGTCGAGTTTTTCTTTCAATGCCGGGTTTTGATCCAAGTGCTTCGTCGATGCCGTATAGTTCGCAGCGATGACGTTCACGTCTTTCATGTTACCGGCGTTCTTCTCGAGCGACTTGATCGTCTTGATCATGCTGTCCGTCTGGTCTTTCGCCGGTGACAAGACGAGGACCGTCTCACCTTTTTTCGGTTTGAACGGGAGCGTCTTGTCGTCATTTTTCACGAGCGTGACCGCCGCCTCGGCGATTTCACGTTCTTTCGCTTTATGTTCGGCACTGCCGACGACCGCATTCGCCTCGGCGAGTTTCGCCTCGAGCGTCGTCGTGTCGACCGACTCTTGCCAAATACCGCGTTCCGCTTTGAGCGTCAAAATCCGCTCGACCGCTGCATCAATCTTCTCTTCTGACAGGCGTCCATCCTCGACGGCCGCCATGACGTCTTCAAAGATCGTCTCGAGCTTCACGACGTCCGCGTTCGACCGTAAAATCGTCGGCATGAGCGCGATATCCACGCCCGCATCGAACGTCTTGATGACCGCTTCGGCTTCCGTGAAGTTATCGGCAATCGCCTGCATGTTCAAGGCGTCCGTGATGACAATCCCGTCATAGCCCATGTCTTCCCGTAACACGCCCGTGATGACGTCGTCCGAGAGCGTCGCTGGGAGCGGGAATGTGCCGCGCGGTGAGTTGACGACCTCATCCTCGATTTGTGGCATCCCAATGTGTGCCGTCATGATCATGTCGATGCCTTCGGTGATGGCTCGTTTGAACGGTAACAACTCGAGACCGCGCAAGTCTTCGAGCGATTTGTCGACGATCGGAAGTCCGTAATGCGAGTCGACCGCCGTGTCACCATGACCTGGGAAATGCTTCGCCGTCGCGGCGACGCCCTGGTCTTGAATCCCTTGTGTCATCGCCGAGCCGAGCTCGCCGACGAGTTCTGGGTGGCTCGAGAACGAGCGTACGCCGATGACCGGGTTGGCCGGGTTGTTGTTGACGTCTAGCACCGGACCGAAGTTGACGTTCACCCCGAGAGCGTTCAACTCCGAACCGATAATATTCCCCGCGTCGTATGCGTACTGGCTGCTCCGTGTCGCCCCGAGCGCCATGTTACCCGGCAAGTTCGTGCCCGTCCCGAGACGTGTCACGATTCCACCCTCTTGGTCGATCGTGATGAAGAGCGGTACGTCGTTGCTTTCGTCTTGTTTGACGACTTCTTGGAGGTCGTGGACGAGTTTCGTCGTCTGTTCGGTCTCGGTCACGTTTTCCGCGAACAAGATGACACCCCCGAGGTCAAACCGATCGACGACGCGCGCCACATCTGTCGCGAGTGCCGTATGGTTCGCCCCGTTCCATAATCGGAAGTCTGGCATGATCATTTGACCGAGCTTTTGTTCAAGCGTCATCGACGCGAGCTTGGCGTCCACACGCTGCTCAATCGACGTTGCTGGCGTCTCCTCCGCTACGACCGCAGTCGCCATCGGGACCGATGAGACGAGTAGCGCTGTCGTTAGCCCCAGTGTCGCCGTCCAGTTCAATGCTTTGTTCATGTTCCCCACTCCTTTTTTGAAAGTTTCCCCGACCCCCAAACAAAAAGGCATGGAGGAAGAAGCGTTGCCTCACCAACGCTCGTTCACCCCATGCCTGATCGTATCAGTTACATATGGTCCTTATTCAGGTGGTCAACGTCAGTATAGCAATTCAAAAAATGGGAAACAACACTTCACATGAAAGCGTAACCATTTTGAAATATATGTTCTGTTTTGACACACATCCAAGCTGTATTGGCAAAGCCAATAATTTCGCTGGTTCGAATTCTTCCTCATCTTTGGTAAACTCTTTTTGTTAGGGGTTAACTTTCAAAAAGGGGGAAATCATCTTGGCACGAGGGGAACTGAAACGAAAGCCGGAATGGTTAAAGATTAAACTGAACACGAACGAGACATACACCGGTCTCAAAAAGATGATGCGCGAGAAAAATCTACATACCGTCTGTGAAGAGGCGAAATGTCCGAACATCCATGAATGCTGGGCCGTCCGCCGCACCGCGACGTTCATGATTCTTGGGAGCATTTGCACCCGCGCCTGCCGCTTCTGCGCGGTCACGACGGGCAAGCCGAACGAACTAGACTGGGAAGAACCGAAACGCGTTGCCGAGTCGGTCCGCCTCATGAACCTGAAGCACGTCGTCATCACGGCCGTCGCCCGCGACGACTTGAACGACTACGGAGCGACGGTATTCGCCGAGACGGTCCGCGCTGTCCGCGGTATGAACCCGGAGACGTCAATCGAAGTGCTCCCGTCGGATATGATGGGTGACTTCTCGGCGCTCCAGACGCTCATCGATGCCGGACCGGACATCATGAACCATAACTTGGAGACGGTCCGCCGCTTGACACCTAGAGTCCGCGCCAAAGCGACGTACGACCGGACGCTCGAATTTTTAAAACGATCGAAAGAGCTAAACCCGGATATCCCGACGAAGTCGTCCATCATGGTCGGACTCGGCGAGACGAAGGAAGAGTTGATTCAAGCGATGGACGACCTCCGGGCCCATCATGTCGACATCCTCACGCTCGGCCAATACTTGCAGCCGACGAAGAAGCACCTCGACGTCGAACGCTATTACCATCCGGATGAGTTCGCCGAGCTGAAAGAGATTGCATTGGCGAAAGGATTCTCCCATTGCGAGGCCGGACCGCTCGTGCGTTCCTCGTATCACGCGGACGAACAAGTCCACAAGGCGCGTCGTCACACGATGTTGCCAATCGACTAAGAGAAAGAAGAGACGTTTATGATTGGAACGACATGGCATTTGCTTCATACCGCCCCGCTGTCCCCGGCCGAGAATATGGCTATCGACGAGGCCATCGCCGGCTGGGTCGCGCGTGGTGACGTAAAACCGACACTTCGCTTTTATGCCTGGGCCCCGCACGCCATCAGCGTCGGACGCTTCCAACGGGCGACGCGCGACCTCGATCGGGACGCACTCACGTTGAACGGCATCCCGGTCGTCCGTCGTTTGACCGGCGGGCGGGCCGTCTTGCACGCGGACGAGCTGACGTATAGCGTCATTCTCCCTGAGACGATGCCGTCTTTGCCGACGAACGTCATCGAGAGCTATCGCCTCCTGACCGAAGGGGTGCGCCGTGGCTACCACGCGCTCGGCGTCCCTGCCGAGTTCTCGGTGCCGCTGACCGAGGCCGACCGTGAGGCGCTCCGAAAACCGAAATCGGCCGTCTGTTTTGACGCCGCTTCGTACTATGAGCTCGCGGTCGACGGGAAGAAAATCGCCGGGAGCGCCCAAGTGCGCCACCAAGGTGCCGTCCTACAGCACGGGTCGATTCCGTTATCGATTGACGATGACGTCTTGTTCGACTGCTTCAATCTCGAGGCCGATGCGAAGGCGGAGGCGAAAGCCCGCTTTGGTGACAAGGCCGTCTCCTTGAACGAGACGCTCGGTCGACCGGTCGCCTTCGACGAGGTCGCGGCGGCGTTCACGGACGGGTTCCGTGACGCGTTCGACTTGACGTTCGAACCGCTGACGTTCACCGAGGCGCAGCAACAAGAGATTCAGGAGCTCGTCGCCAAATATGAGAGTGACGAGTGGGTCTGGAAACGCTAAATTCAAACAACACCCGATCGAAGAGAGGATCCCCTCACTTCAATCGGGTGTTTTCGTTATTGTTGCGTATAAATCGAGACCGAACCTCCGTTGACGAAGAACTGGCCCCAGCCGTCAGCATTGATTGTGACGAGACGGGCGTTGTTGTTCGTCATGTCCTTCCATACCTCGCCGGCGTTCTGTTTGCCGACGTACATCCACTTCGAGCCGCCCGGACCGTCCGATAGAATCGTCGCGAGACCCGATTTGGCACGATCGGTCACACCTTCACGTGTCCAGCCGATGACGTCCTGATGATCGAGGTAGTCATGCTGCGTCCCGTAGGCGAAGTCTTTTCGTGCCTTCAAAATCGGTTGGAGCGTGCCCGACATGTTCGGGATTTCGCGGTTCGTCGTCCCTTTCGTGCCGTAATAGTCTCCATAGAAGAGGGCCGGATAACCTTGACCGCGCGTCATGATCGTCGCGTAGGCGAGCGGTTTGAACCAGTTGGCGACCGTCGACTCGAGCGACTGGCCCGGCTGTGAGTCGTGGTTATCGACAATCGTCACGGACAGCGACGGATGCTGTTCGGTGACGGTGCCTTTCAAGATGTTGCGCATATCGTAATACCCGCCGCCGTTACCGGCAGCTTGGAAGTTGTAATGGAGCGGCACATCGAAGACGGAGTGTGTGTAGCCCGTCTTATACAGATAGTCGTTGATGGCACCGAGGTCGTTCTTCCAATACTCGGCGACCGTGAACATCTCTTTCCCGGTCGTCTGGCGCACGCTCGTCACCCACTCCTTCAAGTACGAGTGGCTGATATGTTTGACCGCATCCAACCGGAAACCGTCGAGCCCGAGTGAGTCGGCGTACCATTTGCCCCAGTTCTTCATCTCTTGGCGGACCTCGGGATGCTCGAAATCGACGTCGGCATACATAAGATAATCATAGTTGCCGTTCTCGTTCGACACGTCCGTGTCCCACGCCTTGCCCGTGCTCTTGAACTTATAGATGCGGCTCAAGCTGCGTGACTGATCCCAATCGGTGCCGTCAAAATGGTACCAGCGCCATTTGAACGGCGAGTATGTATTGTTGCGCCCCGTGAAGTTGAACCCGGTCCAGGCCGAGATGCCATACTCGCCGGACGTCTCTTGGTTCCGGTTCGACGGATTGACCTCGATTGCCTGAACGGATTCGGTATAGTCGGCCCCGCCCTTATGATTCATGACGACGTCGCCGTACACGCCGATCCCTTTACCGCGCAAGTTCGAGATGGCGGTCTGGAGCTGCGCTTTCGTCCCGTACTTCGTCCGGGTCGTCCCTTTTTGATTGAACTCGCCGAGATCGTATAAATCGTACGCCCCATACCCGACATCGTTCTGTGACGTGCCTTTGTACGCCGGCGGAATCCACACCGTCGTCACCCCGATGTCTTTCAAGTGCTGTGAATCGTTCGATAGTCGGTTCCAATGCAGTCCGTCGTTCGGCACGTACCATTCAAAGTACTGCATCATCGTACCGTTTTGCGGCGTCGCCGCCTGTGCGACCGGTTGCCCGGCGAGCAGTGCAATCGCGGTGACACCTGCCGTCATCGCTAACCCTTTCCGTCTTTTACCCATGCCTGTTCCTCCTCTTCAAAATGAATGCAAGCGCTTTCATTAATTATCATGCCCGATTCTATTTTGGTTGAATAGAGGATTTCCATAAAACAGTTCTCTGCGCCTAACTATTTTTTTCTTGAATAGTTCAGTCGACCAAAGCAAAACGGATGGCTTGTGCCATCCGCCTAGTCATTCATTCCGTTCCAAACGTTTTCGCTTCACGAGGAAACCGAGATACGGGAGTCCTGTGAAGACGAGCCCGATGACGACAAGCGTCTGTAGCACCAAAATGATGGCTTCCGCCGTCTGCGGCCAATCCAATTGGAGCATGAACACGAATCCGAGGAATAACAGCAAGCAGATGAGCGCACCCCGCCCCATCGTCCGCTCGACTTGCCCATATTTCTCTTGGGTCGTCTGGCGATCCGTATAAAGAGGCGTCGCGTCCGGACTGCCTTTGAACACATGAATCTCATCGCCGGTCGACGTGACATGTTCCCATCCGCTCGCGGCGAACAGTTCGAAGTAATCCTCGTCCGGTTGTTTGCGATAATCGAGACTATAGCGCACGTCCATCGGTTCCCCTTCGACGAGCGTATAGCCGAGTGGAGCGAACTTCTCTAAATGCCAGCCACGAGCTGCCATCTCCCCTAGCTTTTTCATTTCCCGTTCTTCGGCGAACGCCAATCCCCAACTCGACATATATTTGCGTTTCATCGGTGTCCCTCCCCGTCTAAAATGAAGCGTGCATCGTCAACGATCGCTTGCCGCCGTTTCAAGTCTTCCGCCACGAGGGCACGGCCTTGGCCCGTAATCACATAGCGTTTCTGCTTGCCGTCCCCGTCAATCGGATCAATCAGTTGCGCGTTCACGAGCTTCTTGATGATGGTGTACATCGACGCAGGACCGATCTTGATTCGTCCGTTCGTCAACTCCTCGACGAACTGCATAATCAAATAGCCGTGACGCGCCTCGGTCAAGGCGAGCAGGATATAGAGCATGCTGTCGGTCAATTCTCCGAGCTCGATTGTGTCGTTACGTGGCATCCCGCCACCTCCTATATCATTCATTGATATATCTTACTCTAAATATATATCGTTTAATGATATATGTCAATAAATGATATAAAAAAGCCGCAGACAGTTCGTCTGCGACCTTGTTAACTAGTGACGTAATCTAAATCGTGCAAGATATACGCCAAGAAGAACAACATGCTCGGGTTCTCGTAGCGCATCTGCACTTTACGAAGTTGTTCCCGATACGTGACCTCGTACTCAGCCCCGTTCATCTTCCGCTCCATGTTCATCTTGATGAGCGCATCGAGTTTGTCCATCATATCGACGAGCATCCCTTCATACGTGTCATCTTTCGAATCGGCCATATAGCGACGGAACGCCGGCTGCATATAGTCCGGGAGGAGCGACAAGAGCGCCTCGCTCTCGGCTCGTTCGTATGCCTCGAACGCCGCACCGGTCTCGGCGGTCGAATGTTTCACCGGGCCGAGCACGTCCCCGGTCACCCCTTCGACGAGGTCGTGACAGAGAAGGCGGGCCGTCAATTCGGCGACATCGACGTCGACGTCATATTTCTCGCGCTCCAACAAGCCGCTGAACAGCCCGAGCGCGGCCGCCCTGAATCCATGGATGGCGTCGTTATCGTCGATTGTATTGAAACGGCCTTTCCACCGTCTTACACTGTCCATCCGCATGACGTTCTCGATGAACGTCGCCACGTCGGTCTCGGCCTCGACTTGTTCATAGAGCCAGCGGACTGATTCGAGCGGATGATCGCGCAGGGCTGCTTTCATCTCTTCAAGCTTCGCGACGAAATGGGGCGAGCCGTGTCCGACTTCCCGGCGGACGAACAGCATCGCGTCGAACGAATCGATTCCATCGACGAGCCGTCCTTCGAATGAGTTGTCCTCCGCCTCGACGAGGAAACGATAAAAATGCGGCCGGAGCGACTGCGACAACAACTCGACGAGTCCGAGACTCGCCGTCCGCTCCATCCGTTCGATATGTTCTTTGAGCGTCGGTTCTTTTTTCGTCCGGTGCATGATTGGACCGGTCTGCACTTCGTTCATATCATGGAACAGCGCCTTGCCGAGCACGTCGAGCAAGTTGACGTCCCGTCCTTTGTTCTCTTCGTAATATGCCGCGATTAAGCTGAAGACAGCGACGCGGAAACTGTGGCTTGCCGCATTGTCATGATAATGCGGTGCATACTCGTCCCATCGTTGCACGTTCTGCATGCGTGTCATCTTGCGGATAAACGTTCCGTTATACATCAAATTCCTCCTTGGTTCAGTCGCTCCCACGAGTCATCGTGACAGACGATGTAAAGCATATCGCTCGCCTGAAGCGGTGTATCGAGCACCGTCGCGTAATCGAGACGGTCGTTGACGGCGATTAACGTGACGCCTTGATGCAACAAGCTTTCCGCAGCGTCCTGGATGGTCGTCCATTCCGGTTTCGGTGCGAGCGCCTGGATGTTGCCGCCTGACTGTTTACTAAGCAGCTGACGGAAAATCGATGTCGTCCCCGGCTGCAGCGTCGCTTTCGCCATGAGGAGTGACACCGAGTCGTTCGCGAGAATAAAGTCGTCGATTCGGACGTGTTTGAATTTCGAGATGTTCCGTTCTTCGCACACCTCGACGACCGTATGCAAATCGACGCCGCGTTCAGACGAGAGCGCTTCGACCGCTGACGCGATGAGCAATGATTTCCCGTCGGCGAGGAGTGTCTCCGTGATGCGGGCATCCGCGAAGATGGCGACCCGGCGCGCCTTTAAAATATTGGCCTGCAAGAGTACGGCCTCATCCGACGCGTCACCGTGGACGAAGTGGACGTTGTCGTGGTCGTACGGTTCTTCCTTCACCTGATCGATTAAGACGATCTCAGCCTTTGGCTCATAGACGAGCACTTCATCAATTGCCTTTTTCGTCTTCGGCGACCAGCCGATATAGACGTAATGCCCTTCTCCTCGATACACTAACTTCCCCTCCCGTTTTAACCGTTGAAACGTCGCACCGACTTCAACGAGTTTTCCAATCAACGCCCCGATAATCCCGATCCCGAACAGGAACAAGAAAATCCCGAGCCAACGTCCCGCGACCGATGTCGGGAAAAAGTCACCGTATCCGACGGTCGTGAGCGTCGTCATCGTCCACCAGAATGAGTCGAACATCGACGGGAACGTCTCCGGCTCGAGCACAAACCCGAGGACGGTACCCGTCAAGATGATGACGAGCGATGCCAGGACGACGTTCAAAAACGATAATTTCGATAACCCGCGCCAGACACGAAAAAAGATATGCACAGAAAAACCCCTCCTTTTCCTATATACTAGAGACAACTTACTTGATTTACGAAACCACCTTACGTTCGGTTCCGTATAGAAAGAAAAAAGAAAGGACGACGTCATGAACTCAATCGTTTTGGAATATCGACTTTATAAAAATGAACTTTCATTCGAGCCACTCTACCATTATACATCGCTCGGCCTCGATGAAGTACTCGCCCGCCGCGAATGCGAATTTTTCGTCAAGGACGGCATGACCTACAAACAGCGCTCATCGGCGCTTGAAGGCGAGCAATATTTCTTGATTTACGTCGACCGCTACACGGAAGGCCCCGTCGACAAGCACGAGACGACCGACATTAAAGTCGAGATCCGGACGCTCGACGACCGGTTCGACAACCCGATGCTCGAGGCGTATTACGTCGATCGGCATCTCGACGCACTCGCCATGCTCGGCAGTCAGTATTTGTACGTCGCCGGCAAAGAATATGAGCGCGACTCGGCCGAGACGGACGAAGATCGTGGCGTCTATGTCATTTACGTCACCCCTACAGGTTATACATTGGAGGAATCAACATGAAGACAAGCAAAAAAATCTTGAGCGGTCTGTCGGCTGCTGTCTTGACCGCATCGTTAGCCGCTTGCGGCACCGACGAAACAGAACAAGCGACGTTACCGGAAGAACCGACCGGCTATGAATGCGACGATTGGGACTGGGATGATGAGACGGAGTCATATTACTGTGACGATGATCGCTCCCCTCACTTCGGGAGCTTCTTCTTACTCGGTAGCCTGTTCAATTCAAAGAGTGCATTGAAGAACTCCTCGGCATATAAAAATTACCGCTCGAACGGTGGCGCCAGCAGCATCACCCCGAACAAATCAAACTCAGGCTCCAACTCGGGACTCGGTAGCGGTTCAAAAGGCGGCTTTGGGGGATGAAGCGAGACGCACTGTTTGGCCAAATCCCTTTCTTTTGGCCTGACTTGAACGACGAGGAGTACGCCCTTTACGACTGTCTCGCCCTGTCGGATGACGCGGTGAGACAGATTCGGGAAGCGACGCGTGACGTCGATTCGATTTTCCGCAAGACGAACCGCCTATTGCGCACCCTCCCGGACGATACACTCCGCTTGCTCGGTTACCCTGAGGCGAGCCTACCGTTCCTGCGCGACAAGGCGATCCCGCAAGAGACGATTATCGGTCGCTATGACTGGATCGTCAAAGACGGCACCATCAAGTTGATGGAATTCAATGCCGATACACCGACGTTCATCAAAGAACTGTTCGATGTGAATGGCTATGTGACGACAGAATTCGGGCTCGACGACCCGAACGCGGCGTCGACCGAAGAGCTCAAGGCCGAACTTCGAAAAGCCGTCATCGCAGCGTGGCAACGACTCGGTCGGGACGGGACACCGAAAATCGTCTTTACGGCCCACGATGACAACATCGAGGACAAATGGACGACGCGCTTCCTTCAAGAGACGCTCGATTTGCCGTCCGAATTCGTCCCGCTCGACCGATTGCTCGTCGATGCGGACGGGGTCTTCACACCGTCCAGGGAAAAAGTCGACGTGTTATATCGTCAGACGTACCCGATCGAGCATCTGGTCGACGACCGGGCACCCAATGGTGATTTAATCGGCATCCGCCTGCTCGAACTAAACGCAGCCAAACGCGTTTCGGTACTCAATCCGCTCTCGGCGTTTCTCATGCAGTCTAAAGGCGTCCAAGCGCTCATTTGGGAACTGTATGAGGCCGATACATATTTCGACGAAGCGGAACGTTCCATCATCGAGACTTATTTTTTACCGACGTATCTCGAGCCTGATCCGTTTATCGGCCAGAGCGCGTACGTGCAAAAGCCCGCCTTCGGCCGGGAAGGCGACTCGGTCATCCTCTACGACCAAGCCGGTGTCCCGTTTCATAAAGAGACACTCCAGACGTACGCGGACGAGACCGCGGTGTATCAACAGTTCATCGAGCTGCCGACCCGTCTGACGAACACGGTCAACGGTCCGCTCGAGACGCACTACATGGTCGGCTGTTTTTGCTTGAACGGCCATCCGTCCGCCCTCGGCGTCCGCGCCGGCAGCATGATTACGAATAACCAGTCTTACTACTTAGCCATCGGCACAACAAAGGAGAATAACTTATGACGTTCATCACGCTCGATTCCATCTTGAGCTTCCTCGCTCACCTCGGCACAGGGTTTGGCCTGATTTTAGCCGGACTCGTCGTCTTCGCCCTTACGACGAAGTATTCGGAACGCAAATTGATTAAAGAAGGTAACGTCGCCGTCGCCTTGAAACTTTGGGGGAAAGCGATCGGACTCGCCATCGTCATCTACACGGTGTGGGCGAACAGCGTCAACCTGCTCGACGCCTTCATCTGGGGACTCGTCGGGATTCTTGCCCAAGTGCTCGCCTTCTGGACATTTGAATACGTCCTGACACCAGGCGTGAACTTAGAGAAAGAAGTTGAGAATGGCAACCTCGCCATCGGGATCAGCCTTTTCTCCGCCTCACTCGTCGTCGGCATCATCGTCGCCGCGAGCTTGACGTACTAATCAAACAGCCCATGCGCTCAGGATTGAGGCATGGGCTGTTGCTATAAAGGAGGGACGAAATGTCTGCACGTGGATTTTTAATCTTGCTACTGGGAATGCTCACCGTCATCACCATTTCCGTGACCGCCGGAATCCAATCGTATAACGATGTACAAGAAAAGCAAGCATCCGAACAGGTACAACAAGAATTGAACGACCAGATGACTGCCCAAGGGTGGTCTGCTTACGAATACCATAAATTAGAAGGATCGACCGTCACGCTATTCACGAACGCAGACGACACGATTCTCGGTCTAGGCATCATGAAAACGAACGGTGAGTTTAGTAGCTCGACCCGTGACACAATTGAAGAAACACCATTCGACTGGGCTCATCTTGGCAATGGAACAGACGAATACCTTGGGGTTCGGTTGAACAATCAACCCGAAGACGTCGTGTACTTGCGGTTACAGAATTCCGATTGGAGTAAAACCTACATGGTCAACGATCCTCGAGACGAAGGATATATCAGGACTTACTTGATTACTCTAGAGAAGACGCTACTTGGCGACTGGACAATCGAAACGCTCGACCGCGACAAAAACGTGATCCACGCTGAGCAACTATAAAAACCGCAAACCGATAACCGGTCTGCGGTGATACGACGACTGTTTTCGCAGTCGTCCTTTCTTATGCTCTAGCGAGTACGGCTGATGGACCGAAGAACTCGTAACGGGCTTGTGGAATCGTTTGGACGACCGTCTCCATCATCGCGGTCGGACCGCACGTGTAGACGTCGTGTCCCTCGACATCAAGTGCTTCGAGTTGTGTCGCACTCATGCAACCTGATACGTCATCGACGTGTGTGATGAGCTGGAGACCAGCGTTCACAAGTTCATCGAGCTCTTCACCGAGCGGACGGAGGTTCGTGCTGCGGACAGCATGGAGCAACGTGACCGAACGGCCTTGACCGAGTGCCGTTTTCGCCATGTTGAAGAGCGGTGTGATGCCAATCCCGCCAGCGACGAGTGTGAGCGGACGATCCGATGCTTCGAGCACGAATTCGCCAGCTGGGGCACTCACTGGAATCTCCGTACCGACCGTCTGCTCATGGAGCCAGTTTGAGACGAGACCTTCCGCCTTCGGAGCAATCCAGTAGCCGTCTTCTGTCGTCTCGACGACGCTATATTGGCGATGGTGCAAGATGTCTTCCCCAGCAATACGGGCTTGAACCGAGATGTATTGACCTGGGATGGCCATCCCGACGACGCCGTCGTTCGCTTTGATGTGGAATCGTTTCACTTCCGGTGTGTCTTCAATCACTTCAGCAACCGTGAACGGTTTGAAACCGATCCATGGTGCATCATCGTACATTTGTTTCTCAAGCGAGATGAAGACGTCGGCGATGACACCGTATGCTTTCGCCCAAGCGTCGATGATATCCGGCGTCGCTGCTTCACCGAGCACGTCTTGAATCGCGCCGAGTAAGTTTTGTCCGACAATCGGATAATGTTCTGGCCGGATGTTCAAGCTCTTATGTTTATGAAGTGCCGGTTGGATGGCCGGAAGGATCGCTTCGAGACGATCGATATGGACGGCTGCCGCATAGACGGCGTTGGCGAGCGCCTCTGGCTGACGACCGCGTTTTTGGTTCGTATGGTTGAAGAATTGACGGACTTCTGGGTTGTTTTCGAACATGCGCTTATAGAAGTGACTCGTGATAGCGACACCGTGGTCTTTCAAGACCGGTGCGGTTGCTTTGACGATATCCATGGTTTGTTGATCTAACATTTTGTTTCCCCCTTTTTGAAAGTTCATGTTCATTATGTGAGGTAAGTCACTTCAAAAGCAATATATAAAATACTTGTTTAAATATAAGTTCAAATTTCCGCCTTGAATCCGCCACGCTTTTTTCACATCTTCCATCATCGCGCTTTCAGACGATGTCTTGTACAATGAACGGATAAGAGGTGAAACAACATGCGGCTCACGCAAACGTGCGATTACGCACTCCGAACACTCATGTATAGCGCCACGTTCTCCCATCGTCTCGTGACGATTCAAGAAGTGGCGGACCAATATCAGATTTCAAAGAACCACGTCATGAAAGTCGTCTATGAGCTCGGCAAGCATGGGTATCTCGAATCGGTGCGCGGCCGTGGTGGCGGCTTCCGGCTCGCCCGACCGATGGAGGACATCAACGTCGGCGACGTCGTCCGGACGATGGAACCGTTCGAGCTCGTCGAATGTTTCGGCGAAGGACGATGTGTCATCGCACCCGCATGCGATTTGCGGAGCGTCTTGAACGAGGCGATGCTCGCGTTCCTGCATGTGCTCGATCGCTATACGATTGCCGACCTCGTCGCCAACCGGACGAACGAACTGGCTATGTTGCTAGGCATACAAAACCCGACGGACTGAAATAGTCCGTCGGGTTTGTCTGTTATAGCGGTTTTAATTTGGCCTCAATCTCGGCTCGTCGTGGCTCAAGAAACGGTGGTAGCGCCAAACGTTCTCCGAGCGTCTCGACTGGTTCGTCCGTCGCAAATCCAGGGCCATCCGTCGCGAGTTCCACTAAAATCCCGCTCAGCTCACGGAAATAAATCGATTTGAAATAATAACGGTCGATCAGGCCCGAATGACTGATGCCGAATGAATCGAGC
The DNA here is from genome assembly GCF_000416965.1 of Exiguobacterium chiriqhucha RW-2. Classification (GTDB taxonomy): domain Bacteria; phylum Bacillota; class Bacilli; order Exiguobacteriales; family Exiguobacteriaceae; genus Exiguobacterium; species Exiguobacterium chiriqhucha. The sequence goes on along the minus strand of NZ_ATCL01000014.1, from coordinate 160,252 downwards.
CGCTCGACCCAACGCGCCATCTCGTCGTCATCCTCGACGCGGATCGCGATGTGGTGGACACTGCCTCGTCCTGGACGCTCCGACGGTAAATCTGGACGGTCGACGAGATGAATCTCGGTCGCCACACCCCCGTCCCCCGTCTCGAACACACGAACCGATTGGCCGTTCCGTTCGAACTCGGACGTGAACCGATAACCAAGCACGTCCGTCAGTACCCGCTCCGTCTTCTCAATTCGCCGTACCGTCCACTCGCTAAATCCGAGGCCGAAGACGGCGACGTCTGCCGGCACCGGTCCGTTTTTCCGCGGCGTCCCTGATCCGCCCTCGACGAGACAGAGCCGTTGCCCCTCCTCGTCCTCGAAGTAAAGCGTCGGACGACCGAGCACTTCCTCGACCGGATCATGGAGTACACCGAATTCGAAAAATCGCTCAAGCCAGTACGACAATGCCCCGTCCGGCACCCGAAGCGCTGTCCGCGAGATGCTGCTCGACCCTTTATACGTTTGCCCGAGAAAAGGCAGCTCGAAGAACGTCAAATCCGTCCCCGGTGTCCCCGATTCATCTGCGTAAAACAAGTGATACATCGATGGATCGTCTTGGTTGACCGTCTTTTTGACAAGTCGCATCCCGAGTACCTCCGTATAGAATCGCAAGTTCTTCAACGCGTCCCCTGTCATCGCCGATACGTGATGTTGTCCTAAAATCGCCTTCATCCGACTTCTCCCCTTTCAACTTTGATTATATTGTACCATCCACAAATAAGTAAAGTTAGCTTTACATTAAGTAAAGTTTACTTTACACTGAAGATAGAAACAAGAAATGAGGTGGCGGCATGCCATTAATCAATCGCGTCAAAGAGTTGCGGGCCCGGCATCAATTGACCCAAGGCGACTTGGCAGCCAAAGTCGGTGTGACGAGACAGACGATCATCTCGCTCGAAAAAGGGAGCTACACGCCGTCGCTTCTGCTGGCGATGCAAATCGCCCGCGTATTCGAGGAACCGGTCGAATCTATTTTCACAATCGAGGAGGAAACAAATTGAAACACGTCGTCATCCAATCCATCTCCAGCATCATCTTGTACGTCCTGATGGCATTTCTGTTCAGTTCGTTCTTGTCTGACGTGTCGACCGTCATTGAGACCGACCGATTCGAAATTGAGTTTAACTTATTGCCGCTCTTGCTGTTAGTCGGCTTCTTTATCATTTGGACAATCTATTCGTTCAAGACACGCCCGAACCAAAACTTAAGCTTTGGCCAATGGTCGGTCCGGATGACAGAATTTAGCGAAGTCGACGAACGCGAGCAGATCATCACGGCGAAAGCGACGAAAGCCGCCTACGTCTCGTTCGGGATTACTGTGCCGCTCCTCATGGCGTCATTCATGTTTTATCCGCTGTTCGAGAACGCGCTCCCCGCTTATCCGATTTACGCACTCGCCTCGACACTGATCATCTCGACACTCGTTTATATGACGACTTGGATCCGCGCCTATACCCATTAAGGAATTCACATCGAATTCCTTTTTTTGTGTCGATTTTTCGTCGAGTCGTTCCCTACGATTGCGAATTCAGTCACGTCGTGCTTATATATAACTAAACGGTTATATACTAAATGTATTGAAGGGGTCTTTCATCGTGAAAACCATCGATTTGACGACCGGTCAGGTTCAACGCGTCATCGTGGCGCTTGCCCTCCCGCTCGTCGGCAGTTCGCTTTTACAGTTCACGTATAGTCTCGTCGATATGTTCTGGGTCGGTGCGCTCGGTAGCGACGCCGTCGCCAGCATCGGCGCGGCCAGCTTTTATATCATGCTCGGTCAGGCGATTCAATCCCTTATCGTCGTCGGCGCCGGCATCAAAGTGTCGCAAGCCGTCGGACGGCGGGATCAGGCGTTGATTCAGCGCTACGTCCGGGCCGGGAGGCGGATGAACCTTGGTCTCGGCCTGTTATTCGTCACCGTCCTCGCCGCGTTCGGCCAGGCGCTTATCGGCTTTTTGAACATGGACGCACCGGCTGTCGAGCAGTTGGCGTACAGTTATTTGCTCGTCAGTGCACCGATGCTCATCTTTTCGTTCTTCAACTTGTTGTTCGCCCGACTGTTCAGCGCTTATGGCAATACGACGACGGCGATGCGCATCAACGCGACCGGGGTCACGCTCAATATGATTCTGTCGCCGCTCTTCATCTATCCACTCGGACTCGGCGTCGTCGGAGCCGGTCTGGCGACGCTCGTCGCGAACGTCGTCATGTTCGGCTTCTTCTGGCACCGGGCCCGCGTCTTGTTCGATTGGGAGGAGACGGTTGAACCGAATCGCACAGACTATAGAGAAATTCTTCGCCTCGGCTTCCCGATGGCGACCCAGCGCGTCTTGTTCACCGTCATCAGTATTTTCCTCGCCCGCATGATCGGTTCATACGGGACCGAGGCAATCGCGGCCCAGCGCATCGGGCTTCAAGTCGAGTCGATCGCCTATATGATGATCGGCGGATTGAACGGTGCCATCGCGAGTTACACGGGGCAAAATCTCGGCGCCCGCAAAGTGGACCGGGTCCATGAGGGGTATCGGGTGACGACGCGGCTCGGCATCTTGTATACCGGGTTGATCACACTCGTCTTCCTCTTCGTTCCAAACGTCCTGATCGGGCTGTTCGTCGATGACCCGACAACGATTGACATCGGTGCGAACTATTTACGGATCATCGGGATTTCGCTCATCTTCGCCTCACTTGAGATGATTGGGAACGGCTACTTCTCCGGACTCGGGCTACCGAAAATTCCGGCGATGATTTCCATTGTCTTCACCGTCGCCCGCATCCCGCTCGCGCTTGCCCTCGAGCCTTATCTCGGTATCGATGCCATCTGGTGGAGCATCGCCCTCTCGAGCATCATCAAAGGGCTCGTCTCTGCCCTCTATGTCCGACTAATGAAAAAGGAAGTGAGTTCCCTTGCAGAAGCAATTTAATCAACTAACTAAACAATTGTTGCACGGGCGCTTCGCCATCGAGCGTGAAATGCTCCGCGTGACACCCGATGGCACGCTCGCCGCTACGAAGCACCCGACAGCACTCGGAGACAAAGCGACGCACCCATATATTACGACCGACTTCTCGGAAAGTCAGATCGAGCTGATCACACCGACGTTCCCGACCGTCGAGGCGGCGCACGACTTCCTACAGACGCTGTATGATATCACGGCACTGAATATCGGTGACGAACGGCTTTGGCCGCAATCGATGCCGTGCGCGCTTCCTGACGGCGGGGTCATCCCGCTCGCAGATTTTGGAAGTTCAGGCCTTGAGGCCGGTCGCTATCGGGAGCATCTGCTCCAAAAATACGGGGCGAAAAAACAGCTCATCTCGGGTATCCATTTCAACTTCTCGTTCGCAGACGAGTTGATTGCCTCCCTTTATGAAGGATCACCCGAACGATACGACCGTTTCAAGGACGACCTGTATTTAAAACTCGTCCGCAACTATTTACGGACACGCTGGCTCGTCGTCTATCTGTTAGGCGGGACTCCGGCCGTCCACACGAGCTATGAAGAACGCTGCGTCAGTCAAATGCAGGCGCTCAGCGAAGATGTGTATTCAAATACGACGGCGTTGTCGTACCGCAATAGTGACTGCGGCTACACGAATGTCGAGCCGCTCTATCCGGACTATTCAACGCTCTCGGACTATACCGCGAGCGTGCGCCGCTTCATCGCCCAAGGTGACATCGCCAACCCGAACGAGCTCTACTCTCCGATTCGGTTGAAGACGTCACGAGGAGGCAATGACTTGGAACGACTCGAGACGAACGGCATCGATTACATCGAGATTCGCAATATCGATTTGAACCCGTTCGAGAAGACCGGTATCGCCCTGTCCGATTTGAAGTTCTTGCACGTCTTCTTGCTCTACTTGACGTTGAAAGACGAGACACGATTTGTGGATTGGCAGGCCGAGGCGTTCCACAACCAACAACGCGTCGCGAAACAAGGTCTATCGCCAACACTCATGTTGTACCGCGATGGAGAGACGTTGGCGCTCCAGACGTACGCTCGTGATTTGCTCGACGAGATTGAAGCGTTCAATGACCGATACGCACTCGGGTTCGACGACGTCTTTGCCTCTGTCCGTAATCGGATCGACCATGTCGAGGCGACTTACGCGTCACGCCTCACCTCCGCCATGATGACGGACGGCTATACAAAGTGGTCGCTCCGACAAGCGGAACTATTCTATCAAGACGCCTACGCCAATCGGTTCCGGATGCACGGCTACACGGACATGGAGCTATCGACACAGATTTTGATGAAAGCAGCCCTGAAACGTGGGTATGCGGTCGATGTCATCGACCGTGATGACCAATTTCTACGCATCCGACACGGCAACCAGACCGAGTACGTCAAACAGGCAACGAAAACGTCGAAAGACAACTATGTGTCGGTACTCATGATGGAAAACAAGACGGTGACGAAACACGTGCTCGCCGAACATGGCATCCGTGTTCCGGGAGGAATCGAACTCCGCAGTGAAGCCGATTTACAGGACGCCTGGACTATGTTCGCGAATGAACCAATCGTCTTGAAACCAAAATCGACGAACTTCGGGATCGGCATTCACATCTTCAAGGACGGGACGACGTTCGAGGAGGCGCTCGAGGCGTTTCGTCACGCTCTTGCGTTTGACGATGTCGTCCTGCTCGAGACGTTCCTACCCGGGAAAGAATATCGTTTCCTCGTCATCGGTGACGAGGTCGCAGGCATTTTACACCGTGTCCCGGCGAACGTGACCGGGGACGGCGTATCGACGATTCGTGAACTCGTCGCCAAAAAGAATGAGGATCCGCTCCGCGGGAAAGGCTATAAGACACCGCTCGAAAAAATTGACATCGACGACATCGTCATCGCGTTCCTGCGTCCACAAGGCAAGACGCCGGACAGTGTCCTCGCCGATGGCGAACTCGTCTTCCTTCGTGAGAACTCGAACATCAGCACGGGCGGTGACAGTATCGACTATACAGACCAGATTTCCGATTCATACAAACGGATCGCGGTCGAGTCAGCCCGAGCGATTGGCGCGACGATTTGCGGCGTCGACATGATGATTCCGTCGCTCGCGCGTGAAGGTGACTACGGCATCATCGAGCTGAACTTCAATCCGGCCATCCATATCCACTCCTTCCCTTACGAAGGCAAGGAACGACCGATTGGCGAGACCGTGCTCGATTTGTTATTTGACGGAAAAGGTTGAACAAATCCCTGAATCGGGAATAGAGACTACATTGATTAGATATATGTATCTTCTGTCTCGAGAAAGGGGTCTTTCCAATGGAAAAAGTAAAGTCTCAAATCGAAGGCAAAACATTAGTCGTCGAACGCAGTTTTAACGCGCCGCGTGCGCTCGTGTTCGAGGCATTCTCAACACCGGCCCACCTCGAAGCATGGTGGGGACCGGCCGGATGGAAGACAGAGGTTCGTACGTTCGAGTTCGAACCAGGTGGCACATGGCATTACAAAATGACGTGTGTCGACAAGGAGCAGGGTGACTATTACGGTATGGAGTCATGGGGGAAATCGACGTTCCTCGAAATCGACCCGCACCGAAAAATCGTCTATACGGACGCATTCTCGGACGCGGACGGACACGTCAATCCTGAACTTCCCGTCATGACGATCACGAACGAGTTTGTCGACATCCCGAACGGCACACTGTTCATCAGCCGCTCCGAATTCACGGACGCCGAGTCGCTCCAGCAAGTCGTCGAGATGGGGGCCGTCGAAGGCTTCTCTTCGCAACTCGAACGGCTCGACGCCATCGTCTCCAGATAACAACAAGCACCGCGCCTCATCCGAGGAGCGGTGCTTGTTTGTCGTCAAAATAAAAAGTAACTGACAATCAAAATCAACGTGAAAATGAACACCATCCCGATGGCGAGCGCGACAAGGCTCATCTTCGCCGATTTGAACTGCTGAGAGTTGATCGTATGCACCTTTTTCAAATACGACCGGGTCCCGACGAGGATCGTCGCGATCCCGAAGATGATCGACAAGATGCCGATCGCCGTAATCAATTGGTGCTCGGCCCCGCTCAAATTTTCACTTCGATAGTAGTGGAAGTTCGTCACGAGAAAGCCGATTCCGATGACCGTGATGGCCGTCCGAATCCAGGCGAGGAACGTCCGCTCATTGGCGAGATGTTGCTGGATGTACTGCGAATCGACCGTCTTCTCTAAATCTAGTTTCACCGATATCCCTTCTTTCTAGCTCATCATTGCTCTAATTGTTCGAATAATCGATTGAGTTGATGTTCATCAATCTCTCCATACGCATCCCCGATACTGATCTCGGTCGAACAATAGTGGTCATGTGGTACGAGATAGCCCGTGACGCCGACCCCTGTCGTCTCTTGAACGGATTGAATCCGTGCCGCGACCGCTTCGTCGTCCCCTTCGAGATGAAGATGGAACATGTTCGTCACCGGGACTTCCGGTGTCGTCCACACTCCGTCGATCGCATTGAAGCGGCGCGCCAGTTCCTTCGCCTGCTCGACATACGTCCCCATTCGGTCTTTCCGTAGCTCGTAGTAATAGTCGGCCGGGATGATGTAAGGGTACAGTCCAATCAAATCGCCACCGTACCGCCGTTTCCAAACTCTCGCATCGGCACAGAATGGTTTCGGTCCCGCTAAGATGGCACCTGCAATACCGCCGATGCCTTTATAGAATGAGACGTAGACGCTATCGAACAACGCACATACTTCCTCCGCTGTCTTCTCATAATATGGGAGCGTCTCGAGGAGGCGCGCTCCATCTAGATGCAGACGAATCCCCCGTTCCCGGCAATACTGACTGATTGTCTCAAGCTCTTTAAACGGGGGCAAATAGCCTCCGAGTTCCCGTTGTGGCAACTCAATCAACAGGCAGGCGACATCCGGTAACGCCTTCACTTCGTCGAGCGTCATCAACCGGTCGTCATCCCCAAGCAAAATCGCTTCGAGGTGATGCAACTCCTTCAACCCGTCCTGTTCGTGAATCTCCAAGTGACAGAGCGGATGATAGGCGACGTTTCGATTTCCGGTCTCGTCCGCCCAAATCCGTAAGGCGATTTGTTGTGCCATCGTGCCGCTCGGGAAGAAAATCGCATCCTCCATACCCAGTTCTTGCGCCATTTTTTGCTCGAACCGCATGATGACCTCGCCCGTCCCATAGTGGTCGCTCACCTGATTCGGGTCGACCTCAGCGAACGCCTGTTGCAAGACGCCGACAGTTCGTTTCCCGTGACCGCTCAGTTGATGCGACGTCTGTTGATACGATGTGCGTAAATCCATGTCATCCCCTCCACAACAAGCCCCCTGTCCGTAGACAGGAGGCTCTCAAGTTAGTCGCGCATGCGGACGATTAATTTGCCGCGCACTTTGCGTGTTTGTAGCTGTTCCAAACCATCTTTTAACCGTTCGAACGGCAAGACGTCCGTGACGAGGTCGTTCAATTCATCCGCCTCGAGCAGCTTCATCATCTCTTCGGCCATATAGGACAAGTTACGGATGGCCCGCTCGTTCTCACTCGCATGGGCCGCACCGAGGGCGACTTCATGAATCGAAGGCGACAGCGTGAACCCTTTCATGTTCGACATGTCAGGTGGACCAGCGATGTAGGCGAGCTGTCCGCTGAAGGCGAGTCGATCCAAATCGGCCGTCGCTACGTCGCGTCCGACCGTGTTCAAAATCAAGTCGACTCCGCAGCCGTCTGTCAGCTCCATGACTTTCTCCGTCACGTCTTCGACGTTGTAGTCGATGGCGACATCGGCACCGAGCGATGTGACCCAGTCAAAGTTTTCCGGCGATGCGGTTGTGAACACTTTGAGCCCAAGTTTTTTGGCAAGTTGAATCGCGTAACCACCGACTCCGCCCGCTCCGGCGTGGACGAGAATCGTCTCTTTGTCGCGTGTGTTCAACTTCTGCATAATGGCCTCATACGCTGTCATGCCGGCACAAAGGATAGCCGCAGCGGCCTCGTCGCTCACTTCCGGCGGGACGACGGCGCAAGCACGCGCATCGACGACCGCATACTCGGCGAAGCCGCCGTTGTTTCCAAGACTCGTGTGGACGGCGACACGTGAACCGGTAATGATATTGGCGAGGCTCGAACCGACTTCGACGACTTCCCCGACCAGGTCGACGCCGAGAATGTGTGGATAGGACCAGTTCGGGTTGCCGTTCGTGCCGACTTTATAGTCGACCGGGTTCAAGGCGACCGCTTCGACTTTGATGAGCAGTTCGCCCGCATCTGGTGTCGGTCGCTCCACCTCACCGATGTGCAGATGTTCTAATCCAGGTTGATCAAGTAGCCAAGCCTTCATGCTCAATACGCTCCTTCCGAATACGTCAGTTCATAGGAATGCGAGTAGATTTCGACGAGGTTGCCGAACGGGTCTTCACAATACACCATCCGGTACGGTTTATCGCCCGGGTAATATTCCCGGATTGGCATCCGTTGTTTTCCGCCATGGGCGACGATTTTCTCGACGAGTCCTTCGATGTCCGGGTCTTGGACGCAATAGTGGAAAATACCCGTCTTCCAAAACTCGAAATTGTTCTCCGGCTTCTCATTGTTCGGGAACTCGAACAGCTCGATGCCAATCTTATCGCCGGTCGACATGTGGGCGATTCTGAAGCTACCCCAGCCCGGTCCGAACACGTCCGTGCACATGACACCGATCGGCGAGTCGTCTTCGACGACGTCTGATGGTTGCATGATGGTGTACCAGCCCATCACGTCCTCATAAAATTTAACTGCTTCCGTCACACTCGGGACCGATAGTCCGATGTGTGAGAATGTACGTGGATATGTCACTGTCATCCGCTCCTTTTTGTTTGCTCAATTTGATGGATAACGATACGATACCTTCATCGCAGCAATAAAAAAAGTACGCACATTCAAGTAACTACCCGAAAGCGAGGCGAATTGAACATGACGACCCCGTTCCCCGTCAATAAGGCGCTCGACATCATCGGCGGTAAATGGCGGCCTCAGGTGTACTGTACGCTCGAGAACGGCCCGCGCCGCTTCTCAGAGATTCAACGCGCCATCCCTGACGTCAGCCGTAAAGTGTTGACCGACCAACTCCGTGAACTCGAACAACTTGGCATGGTCCGCCGCATCGACTATTCGACCGAGAAACAGCTGCACGTCGAATATTCGCTCACCGAGGAAGCGTTCAGCCTACAACCGGCGATGAAGGCGCTCTGCTCTTGGGGCGAGACACACGACGAATAAACCCTCGCCATCCGGCGAGGGTTTTGTCATGCGGCGAATAGACTGATGAGGTTTCCATCCGGGTCGATGACGATGGCATAACGTTGCCCCCAGAACGCATCCCACGGTTCGCGATGTGAGGCATAGCCGTGCCCGACAATCGCTTCATAGCACGCGTCTAGCTCATTTCGACTATCGCACAAGAAGGCGAGTTCGATCCGGTGCCCCGTCGCCGGTTTCCATTCCCCATACACCGATTCGGCCACTTCGACCGCATCGAAGGCGAGCCGGACACCGCCGTCATCGACCTCAACGTGCGCTTCCCCATCCATCGCTTCCGGAATCGACAGGCCGAGCAGCCGATAAAAATCGAGCGCCCGTTTCATGTCTTCGACGACGATGCCAATCATATCTAGCTTGATTCCCATGTAATCACCTCATTTTCCAAGTTGGTGGTGCTATGATGAGTGTAGCACTACATCCTGCTCGTGAAACGAGGAAATTCAAATGACCCATCAATTCGCTGTCCTGACCCAGCCACAGGCGGAAACGATCGCCTACACGTGGCACTATGAAGGGGATTATTCCTTTTACAACATGGAGGCCGATCAGGACGATTTGGCCGAATTTTTAGACGTCGAACAGCGTGGACAGTCGGTGTTCGCCATCACGTCTGACGGTGAACTCGTCGGGTTCGTGAGCGTCGCGCCAACGGATGCTGAAACGGTCGATATCGGCCTCGGCATGAAACCCGATTTGACCGGGAACGGGAGCGGACGGACGTTCGTCACATCGATTCTAGACTTCGTCAAAGCGACGTACTCGCCTCATCGCATCACCTTGTCCGTCGCCGCCTTCAACGTACGGGCGATCCGTGTCTATGAGACGTGCGGTTTCAAACAGACCGGTTCGTTTCAACAATCGACGAACGGGAGCACGTTCGCCTTCATCCAGATGGAACGTCAAGAAAGTCCTCAGAACCAACCGTTCTGAGGACTTTTCCTATGTGAGCTGTTTCTTTTGGATGTATGACAAACCGAGCGCCGCAATCAAAATCGCCCCTTTGACGATATCTTGGGCATAATACGGCACGTCCCACATCGTCAGTCCGTTCAGCAAAATCCCAATCAAGACGGCACCGATCAACGTACCGACGACGTTCGGTCGTCCGGTACCGAAGACGGCGTAACCGATATAGGCGGCCGCGACGGCATCCATCAACAGTGGTGCCCCGGCCGATACTTGTCCGGTACCGATGCGCGACGCCAAAATGATACCGCCGATGGCCGCAAAGAGACCGCTCAACACATACGCGTACAGCTTAATCCGCGTGACGGCGATGCCAGAGCGACGGGCCGCCTCGACGTTCGAGCCGACGTAATAAAACTCACGTCCTGTCTTCGAATACGTCAAAAACAGATGCGCCCCGGCGAAGAACAGAAGCATCAAGATGGCGACGAACGGGACAGGTCCGATTGAACCTTGGCCGATGAAGAGGAACGACGGGATGAAACGTCCCGGTGCCGTCCCTCCATCAATCGGCATGTTGTCGTAGATTGAAAAACCTTTCGTATACGTCAATTGGACCCCGTTGATGACGTACATGATGGCGAGCGTCGCGAGCAAGTCCGGTAACCGGAACTTGATCGTCACGAGTGCGTTCAAGAGCCCAACGAGCACACCGAGCGCAATCGGGACGAGCAAAGCGACGAGCAGTTCTTGACTATGTAACACGAGGCTTGACGCCGCCCCAATTGTCGCTAGGCTCGCCGTTGAGCCGACCGATAAGTCGAACCCGCCGACGATGAGCGAGAACGTCACCCCGAGGGCGAGCAGCGAGACGATTGACACGGACTTGATGATGTCGCTGAAGTTCGCGTACGTCAAAAACTGGTCGTTCGTCACACCGAAGACGGCGATGAGTGCGAGAATCGCGAACAGTGTCCCATATTGACCGATGCCACTGAAGCGTTTCGTGCGTTGTTTTAAGACGAGTTGGGCCATGTTAGACGCCTCCTTTCTGTTGCCAACGGCCGCGGTCGAGCCAAAGCGTCCGGTTGGCGACCAATTCTAATTCATGCGGTTCGCTCGATGTGAAGATGACGGTCTTCCCGTCTTTGGCGAGACGCGTGACGAGTTCATAAATATCCCGTTTCGCCGTCACGTCGACGCCTTTCGTTGGTTCGTCGAGCAGATAGACGTCGCGGTCTTCGAGGAGCCATTTACTGAGGACAATCTTCTGTTGATTCCCCCCGCTCAGCTCTCGGACTGGCTGCCCAGTCTGGTCATATTTCACTCGCAGCGAGGCCAATATGCGCGTGATCGCGTTCGCCTTCCCTTCAATCGCGAGGACGTTCCGTTCAATCGAATCGTCGAGGAACAGCCCCTGCTTCCTCCGCTCTTCCGGTACGAGCGCAAATCCAGAACGGACTGCCTGACGCGGTTCGCGAATGTTGAGCCGTTTTCCGTCCAACGTCACCTGTTGGTCGACACCAGAGAGACCGAAGAGTGCCTCGATCAACTCCGTCTTCCCACTCCCGGTGACCCCGCCGATACCGACAACTTCGCCTTTGTATGCCGTGAACGACAACTCGGTCCCGAATGTCGGTAACGTGAGGTCGGCTTGAATCCGTATCTCGGTTTCAGGAACGGCTTTTTCGACCGCTTCTGCCATGTCAGATCCGCTCAAATACGTATGGACGTCCTGTTCCGACAACGCTTGAAACGGCCCTTCGTAGGCAATTCGACCATCCCGGAGGAACGTCGTCGTCGTGGTGACGCGCGACAGTTCGTCCGACCGGTGGGTGATGAGCAGAATGCCGACACCGTCCTCGGCGAGTGACTGCAATAACGCGAGCAGTGCCGCCGCATCATCCGTCGACAAGGCGGCCGTCGGTTCGTCGAGCAAGAGATAGGCCGCATCACTCGCGAGCGCCCGGGCAATCAAGATGCGTTGTTTGACGCTGAGCGGGAAGCGCCCGACCGGTTCGGTCACATCAATCTCTAGTCCGACGCGTTCCAAGTAGGTGGCCGCTCGCTGTTTTAGCTCACGAGGTCGAATTCGTTCAATCGTCTGCCACGGGACGACATTTTCATACACCGGCAAGTCGAGATAAAGCGCGTCATCGACTTCTTGCGACACCGTGATGACCCCGAGGCGAATCGCCTCGGCCGGTGAGAGTGTGACCGTTGTCTCGTCGAGTTCGACCGTCCCCGACGTCGGAATGATGGCACCGCTCAGCAACTTGACGAGCGTGCTCTTTCCGGCCCCGTTCAAGCCGAGAAGTCCGTGAATCTCGCCACGGCGGAGCGTGAACGTGACGTCATCGAGCACCGTCACGTCCCCATATCGTTTCGTGACACGTTCCAGCCGTAACATCAGTCCGTCCCTTTCATCCAGTCCGACCAGGCCGCGTCTGACGCGCCCCAGTTCGGCACGTATTGGCCGAGGTCGTCCATCGTCACTTTCTCGTCCGGCAAGACGTCACGATCGACGAGGTACGGATCGACCGAATGAATCGACGGCGTCTCTTCACCCGCTAATTTTTGATATGCGTAACGGACTTGGATCCGTCCGATTTCAGCCGGATCGGTCGCTGCCGTCACTTTCCACGGACTGCCGTCTTCTTGCATGAGCTGAAGGTCTTCATCACTCAAATCGATGCCATAGACGGCGATCTCATCGCGTCCGGCCTGTTTGATGGCACGGCTCGCTCCCTTAGCGAATTCGTCCCACATCGCGAACACGGCATCAATTTCGCCTTCCGGATACTTCTTCAAGATGGCTTCCATCTGGCTCTGTGTGTCGAGTGCTGTATTGTTCGTCGCCGAACCGAACTTGGCGACTTCTGTGATGCCCGGGTAACGTTTCAAGAACGCATCATAAATCGTGTGACGCCGTTCCATCGGTGTGAAGCCGCCGACCCAAATCGTGACGATGTTGCCTTCGCCGTCCAAATCTTCGGCGAGCGCCTTGAGCGAACGCCAAGCGAGCGAATAGTCATCTTGGTCGATGACGGTCACGCCTTCGTTCGTCAAATCGTTGTCGAACGCGACGACTTTGATGCCTTTGTCGAGCGCACGTTGGACCGGTTCTTTCAACGCATCGGCGCGGCCATGGTCAATCAAGATGACATCGACGCCTTGCGTCGTCGCCGTGTCGACGTAACTCGCCATCTTCGACAAATCGTTGTCAGCGTTGTACACTTTCACGTTGCCGCCGAACGATTCGACTTGTTCCGTCACCCCGTTGATATACTGCGACGAGAACGTCCCGATCGACATCTGCATGATCAGGGCGACATCGATGTCTTTCGGCAATGTCGCGTTCGAGACCGAGACGGGTTTCGTCTCCGGCGTCTTCTCGGCCGGCTTCGTCGGGGCCGCTTGCTCGTTCGTGCAACCGACGAGCGCCAAGACGAATGTGAATAATAAGATCAATAGTTTTTTAGACATGAATCGTTCCTCCTACATGATGTGTGATGGCAGTCTCTGTCGGCTCGAACACACCCGCCTCGGTGATGAGTCCGGTGATGAGGTCCGGTGGGGTGACGTCGAACGCCGGATTAAAGACGGTGATGCCGACGGGTGCCGTCGGTTGACCGCCGATATGGGTCACTTCTTTTGCGTTCCGCTCCTCGATTTCAATCGTGTCGTCTGCCGTCAAATCGAACGTCGAGTGTGGCGCGGCGACGTAGAATGGGATGCCGTAATGCTTGGCGAGGACGGCGAGTTGCAACGTCCCGATTTTATTGGCGACGTGACCCGTCCGCGTGATGCGGTCGGCTCCGACGATGATGGCGTCGACGCGTTTCGACTGAATCGTCCAAGCCGCCATATTGTCGGTGATGAGCGTCACGTCAATATCGGCCCGGTCAAGTTCCCAGACCGTGAGGCGTGCCCCTTGAAGAAGCGGTCGTGTCTCACAGGCGAAGACGTTGAAGGAAATACCTCGTTCTTTTCCAACGTAAAACGGCGCGAGTGCCGTCCCGTACCGCGATGTCGCGATGGCACCGGCGTTGCAGATCGTCAACACGTTCCCCCCGGCCGGCAACACGGTCAATGCATGCTCACCGATGGCCCGATACGTATCGACGTCCCGGTCGTACAAAGCGATGGCGCGGTGTTTGATTTCCTCGGCAATCGCCTCAAAGTCGTCCCCGATATTTAAATCAAGGAGCGATTCGATCACATTTTGCAGATTGACCGCCGTCGGCCGGGTCGCAATCAAGCGGCGTCCGACGAGATCGAGCCGACGCGTGAAGTCCGGGTCATCGACTAACCGTCCCGCTTCTTTGGCGAGGACGAACGCGCCGAAGTAAGCGATGGCCGGGGCGCCGCGGACTTGGAGCGTCTCGATGGCCTGTTCGGCCTGTTCGAGCGTCTCAATCGTCACGTAACGCTCTTCATGCGGCAGCAACGTCTGATCCAATACGATGAGTTCGTCCGTCGCTGTTTGGAAGCGGATGTTTTGGACCGTCATACGCGTACCCCCGCTAGAAGCGTCACCAAGTCGTCAATCGACTCGACGCCGTGGCGTTCTTTAATGAGCGCCGTCCCGAGAGCGAGCGCATCACGTTTCCGTTCGAGCCGCGTCGCTTCCGGCAACGTCTCGAGATCAGCGACACCGGCGAGCCCGACGGCACGTCGAATGAGTTCGCAACCGGCGTAGCCAATCGTGTCACTGAACACCGTTCGCAACAATTCATCGACGAACCCGTCCGTATTGAACGGCTCGACGGCTCGCTCAAAGTTGGCCCGGAACGTCTTCTCGAACGTCTCCCACACGGTCAACACGTCTGTGAAACGTTCGAAGCGTTTGAGCGGGTCATGGAACGTCGACAACGTCAAATGGGCGATGATTTGGCCGAGGTCGAAGCCGAACGGTCCGTAAAACGCGAATTCTGGATCGATGATTTTCGTCTCCTGTTGGGTCGCAAAGATGCTGCCCGTATGTAAGTCGCCATGCAGGAGCGCCTCGTGTTTCGTGACAAACCCGACTTTCAGTTTCGTGACCTCGACCTTTAACGCCTGATCTTGCCAGAGACGCTCGACATCTTCTCGAAGCGCCGCCTCGATGTTGTTCGACTCCGCGTCCTTGAACGGATCGGTGAAGATGAGCTTCTCGGTGATGTCACATAGTTCCGGGTTGTAATAGTCACGTTCAATCCGTTTCTTCGCAATCGGTCCAGCCGCATAGTCGGATGTCGCGAACAGTGTCTCGCCTAAAAATTCACCGATATGACGGGCGAGTTCCGGGTAGCTCTCCCCTTTCAAATAGCCGGTGCGGACAATCTCATAATCAGACAGATCTTCTATGATCGTGTAAGCGAGCGTCCGGTCGCTACCGAGAACGGCCGGAACGTACCGCGACGCGACAGTTGCAAACTCACGGAGTGCCAACTGTTCAATCCATGCCCGCTCGAGCGTGAGCGGCCAGCTCTCACCGACGACTTTGGCGTATGGGAGCGCCTGTTTGACGATCAGGCGCTGTTCGCCTTGGCGAATCCGAAACACGAGATTCAAGTTGCCGTCCCCGATCTCCTCGCACTCGGCGATTCCTTCTTGCAAGTATCCTAATTGACGGACGTGCTCGACGACGGTCTGTTCTGTAAATGGTTGATATGACATGATGTTTTCCCCTTCCTGTACGTTGCCCACAAAAAAAGCCCCTTTCTCCGCGAGAAAGAGGCACAGCCAAAATGGTTGTTCCTCTCATCTGTCAGACATTCGTCTGGTGGATGTAGCACCGTGCCTAGTGGTCGGTTGCTGCGGCGTCATCGGGCCAATTCCCTCTGCCAACTCGCGATAAGAGTGTGTTATTCGATTCGGTGAACTTATGTGATGAATATTACGGACTCGACGTCACGATTGTCAACGTCATTTTCTCGACGTAACTCCGTCTTTTTTTGTGCATATATGGAAACAACTTCCCAAAATATTTTTTTTGGAAAAAAAGGAATTGACGACGTGATGATTCTGTGCAAAAATTCAATTAAATTTCACAACTTCAAATCACATTCTTATCAAGAGCAGACGGAGGGACGAGCCCGATGATGTCGCAGCAACCGACCAGAGATGGCACGGTGCTAATTCTTGCAGCGAAAGCTGAGAGATAAGAGTTCATTTTTTATGATGACCTCTTGCCTCGGCATGGGGTCATTTTTTGTTTGCCTGGAAGGAGGAACCATATGAGTATCACTGCCACATATGAAATCAAACGAACGGACGCGGTCGCGACCGTCGCCGACAAAATCGCCCTCGAGCTGACGGTCGGTACTTGGACGGAGCTGCCTCACTTAGAGCAAGAGCAGTTACAGGCGTATCGCGGTGAGGTCGTGTCGACCACACATACGGATACGACGAGCCGCTTCACAATCCGCTACCCGTTACATAATGTCAGCCCTGACTTTTCATCCATCTTGACGACGACGTTCGGGAAACTGTCCCTCGACGATTCGATTCGGTTAATCGATTTGACGTTGCCCGAGACGCTCGCCCCTCATTTCAAAGGCGCCAAGTTCGGGGTCACTGGAATTCGCGAGTTACTCGGTGTTCATGATCGCCCGCTCGTCATGAGCATCTTCAAAGGTGTCATCGGCCGTGACCTCGCGTTTCTCGAGCAGCAACTCCGCGATCAGTTCGCCGGAGGCATCGATATCGTCAAAGACGACGAGATTTTATACGACAACCCGCTCACCCCATCGCTCGAACGGGCCCGGATCGGAGCGGACGTCATTCAAGCCCACTTCGAGGCGACCGGGAAACGTGTCCTCTACGCCATCACGCTGAGCGGCCCCGTGTTCGGTCTACGTGACCAGGCGCTCCGTCTTATCGAGGCAGGTGCGACAGCGCTCCTGTTCAACGTCTATACGTACGGTCTCGACGCACTGCGCGAACTTGCGAACGATTCAGACATACGCGTCCCCATCTTGGCACATCCGGCCTTTGCCGGCGCCTTGACCGGATCAATCAGTCATTCGCTCTTACTCGGTAAACTCCCACGCCTCGCCGGGGCCGATTTAACGCTCTTCCCGTCTCCGTACGGCTCCCTCGCGACACCGCGTGACGAGGCGTTCACGATTCGTGACCAGAGCGCCGAACCGCATTGGTCGAAACCGATTTTACCGGTCCCGTCAGCCGGGATTCATCCAGGACTCGTCGCCGATATCATTCGTGATTTCGGGACGGATGTCGTCATCAACGCCGGCGGTGGCATTCACGGACACCCGGACGGCGCAGCCGCCGGGGCTCGTGCTTTCCGACAAGCGATCGCTCACGTTCTCGGCCAAACCGAAGGACAGACGGACGAGCTCGATACCGCGTTGAAGGCGTGGGCGTCACGATGACGGTCCATATCCTCTGCGACTTCGACGGGACGATCACGGCGGAAGACAATATTATCGCGTTGATGAAGGCGTTCGCCCCGCCGGCTTGGGTCGAGTTGAAAGATGCGGTCCTCGAGCAACGGATTTCGATTCGCTCCGGTGTCGGTCAACTGTTTCAACTATTGCCGAGCGCAGATGCCCCGGCCTACCGTGATTATTTGTTGGAGCGCATCACGCTCCGCCAAGGGTTCCCGGCATTTTTAGAAGAAGTTCGGGCCCATGGCTGGAAGTTTGACGTCGTCAGCGGCGGGATGGACTTCTTCGTGCAGCCGGTCTTGGACGGGCATGTCGCCCCCGAGCATATCTACTGCAACGTCGCCGACTTCTCCGCTGAGACGGTAACCGTCGCTTGGCCACACGCTTGCGATGAACAATGTACGAACGATTGCGGCTGTTGCAAGCCGACGCTCGCTCGTCGCATCGTCAATCCCGCCGACCGCTTGATCGTCATCGGCGACTCAGTGACCGACTTCGAGGTCGCGAAGCGTGCCGACTTCGTCTACGCACGAGGTCAACTCATCACGCTCTGCGAAGCGGCAGGCATCCGTTACGCACCGTTCGAGACGTTTGACGACATCACCCATCACTTGAAGGAGGTGGTCGTATGAGCCTTGCGACACGTTGGCTTGAACTCGCCGACATTAAAGACGAACTCGCCGCCCGCGACTGGTTCCCCGGAACGAGTGGGAATTTGGCGATTCGCGTTTCCGACGATCCGCTCGAATTTCTCGTCACGGCGAGCGGACGCGATAAACGAAAACGAACACCGGAAGACTTTGTTCACGTCGATGCGGCCGGACGCTTGATCGGCGAACAGACAGGAAAACCATCCGCCGAGACGCTGCTCCACGTTGAAGTGTTCAATCGGACGGACGCGACGTGTTCGCTCCATGTCCATACGGTCGACAATAACGTCATCTCCGAGCTCCATGCTGCCACCGGCGAAGTCGTCTTCACCGGCCAAGAGATCATCAAGGCGCTCGGCTACTGGGACGAGGACGCGGTCGTTCGCGTGCCAATCATCGAGAACCATGCGGACATCCCGACGCTCGCGGCCGCCTTCGCCCCTCACATCCACGCAAGCGCCGGTGCCGTTCTCATCCGCAATCATGGTATCACCGTCTGGGGCGAGACCCCGGACGCGGCCAAACGCTATTTAGAGGCTTACGAATTTTTGTTCAGCTATACATTAAAACTACGCGCCCTAGGCGTCCATTCATAAGGAGGAACCAACCATGGCAACTGTCTATTTCCAACAAACCGAAGAGCGTTACGTCGATCAAACTGAAGTGAGTGCCTTTTTAGAGTCTCGCGGGATTCTGTACGAACAGTGGGACATCACAAAGCTCCCGGAAAACCTGCAAGAGAACTATCAGTTGACGGACGAGGACAAACAAGCGATTTTGTCGACGTTCCGTGACGAGATTCGCGACGTGTCGGAGCGACGTGGCTATGAGACGGCAGACGTCATCTCGTTGTCGGATGCGACGCCGAACTTGGACGAACTGCTCGTCAACTTCCAAAAGGAACATCACCACACAGATGACGAGGTCCGCTTCATCGTCAGCGGCCATGGCATCTTCGCCATCGATGACGCCGAACGTGGCTATTTCAACATCGAGCTCAACCCAGGCGACCTCATCTCGGTGCCGGTGAACACACGCCACTACTTCACGCTCCAAGACGACCGCAAAGTCGTCGCCGTCCGGATTTTCGTGACGACCGAAGGCTGGGTGCCGATTTACGAGAAGCAAGACGTGACAGCATGAAAAATGGTCTCTCGCCCAAAGGTGAGAGACCATTTTTTTAATGTTTGGCAGCGGCTGTCGGTTTTGAAGAGAACCAACCCCATACCGCGATACCGACCATGACCGACCAGAAGAACACGGTCCACGCCGTCGAGTGGACGAATCCGTCCGGAAGACCCATGAATTCGAACGGTGTGCCGGCAATCAATTTCTTGAAGCCAGGGTGTTCAAGCACGAGCACCGTCAACTTCACACCGACCCAGCCGACGATGATGAAAGCAGCTGTTTCGAGTGATGGGCGTTGATGCAACAGTTTGACGAAAATTCTAGCAGCGAAACGCATCAAGATGACCCCGATGAGTCCACCTGTCAAGACGACGAAGAACTGACCAGAGTCGATCCCACCGATTTCACCGAGACCGAGTGGCGGCAAGCTGACCGCGAGCGCGACCGCTGCGAGAATCGAATCGACCGCGAAGGCGATGTCGGCAAACTCGACTTTAGCAACCGTCCACCAGAATTCTTTCTTCGTGACCGGCTTCTCTGTGACAGCCGTCTCTTCTTTCGCCTCAGCAGCGAGATCTTGTTTCGGCTCTAGCTTGCGGGCCTTATAGGTCATATACAGATGTCGTGCACTCATTCCGATCAAGTAAAGCGCACCGAGCGCCTGGACTTGCCAGACGTTGATCAAGAATGAGATTAGGAACAATGCGATGAAGCGGAAAACGAACGCTCCAAGCAAGCCGTAAAATAGTGCCTTCTTCTGTTCCGTCCGCGGCAAGTGCTTGACCATAACCGCCAAGACGAGTGCGTTGTCTGCAGAAAGTAGCCCTTCTAGACCGACGAGTACGACAATGATCCAGGCGTACTGCAGGATTAACTGCCAATCCATTAAAACATCCCCTTTTTCTGTTGTGTTCCTTCATATTTAACAGTGATCTATTTTTTAAGTTCACAGGAACATTTTATTCCCGATTTAACACGAAATCAATCTTCTTTTCTTCAATTGCTGAAGTTTTTTTATTTATGAGGACATGCAAAGCACGTTCAAAGCATGTTCAGAGAGCAAAATGGTACCCGGTCGATGTACATTTCGTGATAAAATCCTAACAAGAACGAGTGGCAGTCATTTGCCCTCTCAAAAAAGGAGAATCCGATTATGTCTACAAGCCATGTCGCTTTACCTACTAAAGCAGAACGACATAAATTATTCGGTTCGGTCCCGCCCATCAAAGGCACGAAACCAACTGAAAAAGATAAAATGGTCGATCTACAAAACACACCAAAAAACTTCTTGTTCGCGCTTGACAGCGTCGGCATCTCAAACGTCAAACACCCAGTCAACATCGAGACGCCAGACGGCATCCAAGCGACGGTCGCCACGTTCGAGTTGACGACTTCGCTCGTCCAAGACCGTAAAGGCATCAACATGTCACGTCTGACAGAACAGCTCGACGCGTACCACACGCAAGGCTGGACGTTATCGAACCGCTCGCTCATCGAGTTCGCGCAAGAACTCGCCGAGCGCATGGAACAGACGGAAGGTCAATTGACGGTCCGTTACCCATGGTTCTTCAGCCGGAAAGCCCCGGCCACAGGTCTCAGCGGTCTCATGAATGCGGACGTCATGCACAACGTGACGTACAACCTCGAGACAGGGATGGCAAGCGTGACGGTCGGTCTCGTCATCAACGTGACAACGCTCTGCCCATGCTCGAAAGAAATCAGCGAGTACAGCGCCCACAACCAACGCGGCTACATCACGATTGAAGCCGGTCTCGATGAAGCATCGCTCGACGGTTTCGACTGGCGTCTCGCGCTTCTTGAGGCAGCTGAGTCGAACGCATCGGCCCCGCTTCACCCTGTCTTGAAACGTCCGGATGAGAAGCGTGCCACGGAAATCGCGTACGAGAACCCGCGTTTCGTCGAAGACATGGTCCGCTTGATCGCGGCTGACTTGTATGAAATGAAACAAGTCGTCAACTTCTTCGTCGAATGCCGCAACGAAGAGTCGATTCATCAGCACGATGCGATTGCCTCAATCACATTCGATAAGCGCGATAACTAAAAACGAGTGAAGCCTGTGCGGGCTTCACTCGTTTTTTATAGACTTTGGACGAGCTGAATCGTCAACATCATGACGATGACGATGAGCCAGACAGCCCAGACGAGCCTCCATTTATCGCCATCGACTCGTTTGACGAACGTATAGACGGTCAAATAGAGTGCGATTAATAGCGGGATGACGACCCATGGATTGTCGAGCATCACGCCTCGATATCGCCGTCCCACGCGAGCATGCCGCCTTCGACGTTGACGACCTTATAGCCTTCCGACTCCAAATAGTCGCATGCCGTCACACTGCGGCCGCCTGAGCGGCAGATGACGTGATAAACGTTATCTTTCGCGAGCTTGTCCGTGACGCCAGGAAATTCAGACAGCGGATAGAGCGGCACGTGCGGGATATGGCCCGCGTCGTACTCGTCTTGTTCGCGCACGTCAATGATATGGAGCGTTTCGCCGTTCTCAAGCTTTTCACGTAATTCAGTTGCATGGATGTTTTGCATGGTAGTTCCCCCTTAATAGTGTTGTCCCCTACTAGTTTACCTCAGTTTTCGATCAAGCAAACTCCAATTGATTGTCGTGTTTTCATCACAATAGAAGCCTTCGAGTTCGCACCGCTCGACCACCTGCTCGACCCAAGCTCGGCTGCCACAAATCAACGTGAAATGGCTATCCCAAGGCGGTACGATGAGCCAATCATGTTGATGTCCGAAGAACGTCCGATGCCGCATCCCCCACGTATCGGAGGTTAGCGTCTCCCGAATGTTGATGAGATGCCGTTCCGTGCAGAACTCGTCTCCGCTCCACATCCACTCTTCTCCCATCCCAAGAAGTGCTCGTAACACCTGATTCTCTAAAAGATTCGACAGCTCCCCTTCGCCTGGTGGAAGTACGTTCTCGCGATTGCAAAATTCGATGATTCGATTCGCACCTTCTTGATCTTCGGCGTGCGGTTTCAGCGCCGCAATCATCGTCCGGAGTGCGTGATCGATGCGTTTGATGTCATCGAAATCAAGTCGGCGGCGCATATCTGCCCATGTGATGGCCCGAAATTTCTGTTCGACCTCGTTTTTATCCAACTCGACATAACGGTCAACCGCGGTCGGGTCGTCTTTCGGGACCAGAAACGGATGAAACACGACGAATACTGTTTCGAACACCCCTTTGTAATACGTTTTAATTGGATAATCATCCCCGCCACCGAACATGGCGTACCGATGCCCTTCCGGCAATGTGATGATGCCTTCCTCTTCATCCATTTCCTCGCCCGCTTTTCCAATAGTTTACAATGTGACCACAAAAAAAGCATCCTCCGCTCAGGAAGGATGCTGCGACTTACGCTTCGTTGCGCTCGTCGATGGCTTGTGCCGCTGTGATGAGCGTCAATTTATAGACGTCCTCTTCGTTACAGCCACGCGACAAGTCGTTGACCGGCTTGTTGAGACCTTGAAGGATTGGTCCGATCGCTTCGAATCCGCCGAAACGTTGAACCATCTTGTAGCCAATGTTTCCGGCTTCGAGGCTTGGGAAGACGAAGACGTTCGCATTTCCGGCTACTTCAGAGCCTGGTGCTTTCTTCGCCGCCACGCTCGGTACGAACGCCGCATCGAATTGAAGTTCGCCGTCGATTGGAAGGTTTGGCGCCTTCTCTTTGGCGAGACGTGTCGCTTCGATGACTTTTTCTGTCTCTGGCGACTTCGCTGATCCTTTTGTCGAGAAGCTGAGGAGCGCGACTTGCGGCTCGATGCCGAACGTCTTCGCTGTCAACGCTGACAAGTAGGCGTTCTCGGCGAGGTCAGCCGCATCCGGTGCGATGTTGATGGCGCAGTCCGAGAAGACGTACTGCTCGTCGTCACGTACCATGATGAAGACGCCTGACGTCTTTTTGATGCCTGTTTGCATCTTGATGATTTGAAGGGCCGGACGGACCGTATCGGCAGTCGCATGCATCGCACCTGAGACGAGACCTTCTGCTTTTCCTGTGTGGACGAGCATCGTACCGAAGTAGTTCACGTCTGACGACAACAATTCACGTGCCTGTTCCGGTGTCGCTTTACCTTTGCGGCGCTCAACGAACGATTCGACGAGTGTATCGATGTCTTTGTACGTCGCTGGGTCGTATTGCGTCAAACCTGAGATGTCAAAGCCGTGCTTCGAAGCGACCGCTTCGAGTTCAGCTTTTGGTCCGATGACGATCGGTTCAACCATGCCATCATTTTTCAAACGGACAGCGGCACCGAGGACGCGCTCATCGATCCCTTCTGGGAAGACGATGGTCGGGCGAATCGGGCTGACTTTTTGTTTCAACGTGTCAAATAGTTTCATAGTGAATGAACTCCTTTTCGATTAGAAGAAATCGGATTTTTTCTCTCTCGGACGCTCTCGTCCATATGCGAGTTTTATTATACACAGTACGATTTTTAAAATAAACTATTCTGCCCATTTCGTCATAAATCGCTTGAAATCAATCATTATATGAATAGAACAGTTTACCATTTCCGACTGATACAGCCCATTGTGAAGCCGTTTTCAAAAATCTTGCTCCCTATCTCTTTACCCCGCCCGGAGTGTGACTATCCTCACGGCGGCGTCAAATTTGCCAGACGGTCAAACGTGTATGGTAAAATAGTCAGCGAAGCCTAGTCTCGAAAGGAGTTTTTTTAATGTCAGAACGTCCAGCACCGACAACCGAAACGCAACACGCAGCCGCCACGTTAGACGGTTGGTATACGCTCCATGATTTCCGCTCCATCGATTGGACTCGTTTAAAAGCAGTCGACCCAACCGCCCGTCAAGAGATGATTGACGAGTTCGTCGCCTTCCTCGGCTCACTCGAAGAGGTCGAGACACGCGGTGAAGGAAGCCATGCCTTTTACTCGATCCTTGGTCAAAAGGCGGACGTCGTCTTGATGGTCCTTCGTCCGACGTTCAAAGAGCTCGAGCAAGTCGAACTCGCTCTTCGGAAGACGAAATTGTACGATTACATGATTCCAAGCTATTCATACGTGTCTGTCATCGAACTCGGCATGTACCGAGGTTCTGGAGACGGTGACCCGTACGAGAACCCTCACATTCGGGCCCGCCTCTATCCGACACTCCCGAAAGCGGCCCACATCTGCTTCTACCCGATGAGCAAGGCTCGTCGCGACGGGGACAACTGGTACACGTTGTCGATGGATGAGCGCAAAGACCTCATGTATCGCCACAGCATGATCGGCCGCAGCTACGCCGGCAAGATTCAACAGTTCATCGGCGGTTCGACCGGTTTTGACGGTTGGGAGTGGGGCGTCACCTTGTTTGCGGAAGACTCGCTCCAATTCAAAAAGATCGTCTATGAGATGCGTTTTGATGAAGTCAGTGCCAAATATGGCGAGTTCGGCGACTTTTATGTCGGGAACATCCTTCCAAAAGAAGAACTCGGCACATTCCTCGGGTAATCGAGGTTTACGCTATCATGCCCTCGGGAATCATTGTTGTAGAAGCAACATAACAATGATCAATGAGGTGAACAACGATGCGCGTGTTCAAGGAATCAGATCGAGACACTGCGAAACGTTTAGATTCGTTCATCGAACGAATGGCACCGACAGCAGAACTAGTCCAACTTCGATTTGAACAACAATTACAACATACACAGCGAAAGGGTCAGGCAAAAGCCTGACCCTTTCTTCTGTCTTTATTTCGTCGTGACCGCCAAGGCGTCCCCAAGGAACGTCGCAAGTTCGAGCATACCGTACTGCCCCGCTTTCGCTTCGGCGTCAGAATTATAGTTCGTGTTCGTGTTGACGTCATACGCGTAGACGTTCCCGTCCGCGTCTTCGATGATTTCAATCCCGGCGACCGCAATCTCGTTCTTCTGGAGGAACGTTTCCAACTGTTCGATGATTGGGTCATTGAATCCTTCGACGATTTCAAACTTCGCCGGTGGTGTCTCGCCGACCGGGCAAAACTGGTCTTCAATCGAGCAGGCGTCGGCCGGACAGAGTTCGAAACCGTCTGACGTATCGACACGCACCGCGTAAACGAATTTACCACCGATGAACTCACAGCGTGTGATGTACGGTTTGGGCGCCTCGATATATTGTTGGATGAGCGTTATCCCGTCAATCGATTCCTCGAACGTCGGACCCTCGACGTATGCCTTCAACGCATCGATCGAATGGAACAGTTGAACACCGAGTCCTTTGCCGGCTCGGTTATGTTTCGTGATGAACGGCGTCATCCCGAGCTTCTCGGCCGCCTCGATGATTTGCTTCTTCCCGACGGCTGCCACTGTCTTCGGTACACGAATGCCTTCTCGTTGAAGCGCCGTATACTGATTGACCTTGCTCACTTCGAGCCGAATCGCCCGCGTCCCGTTGAAGACGGTCCGTCCGTTCGCTTCGAGCCATGCGAGCACCCCTTCCGTCAGTTCCGGCGCGTAGCGGTGACCCCGCGTATGCGACGACGCGCTCATCCGGTTGTAAAACACACCTTCCGGCGGTTCGCTCGCCAAGTCGATCGTCCCTTGATCGAGGTGCCACAGTTCATACGGCAATGATAATTCTTCGAGTCGTCGGACGAGATGGTTCGTCCATTCGTTGTTTTCATGGAGCACGTGAATTTTAGTCATGTGAATCCCCCTTTTTGATGCCCCTACTGTACCACATCTATATCCGATTATTCCAATGTGCATAATTCTCGATGCGTCATTTCTTAATTCATAACCATTTCATGGTATAATGAACTTAATAATACATGTAAATATCAACGTGAAAAAGGAAGTGATGTGTTTGACCGCACCGATTTTGAGTACTGATATTTTGATTCTATTATTCGGTCTGCTACTTGTCGCCGGCGTGTTGGCCACTCGCGTATCGACGCGTTTCGGCTTACCTGCCCTGATTTTGTTTATGGGCATCGGCATGCTGATGGGCAGCGATATTACTGGGCTGATTTTCTTCGATGACACCAACCTCGCTCAAATGATTGGGGTCGCGGCCCTCGTCGTCATCTTGTTCGAAGGTGGCTTACAGACGAAATGGTCGTCAATCCGGAGCGTGCTCGCCCCGTCCGCTTCACTCGCCACGATTGGCGTGCTGTTGACGACCGGGCTCATCGCTGTGGCCGTTCGTTTCGTATTTGGCTTCGACTGGGTGGAATCTTTCCTATTTGGCGCCATTATCGGCTCTACTGACGCGGCTGCTGTTTTCGCCGCCTTCAAAGGAAAGAATATCTCACCGAAAGTTGGTTCGACACTCGAAGCCGAGTCCGGCACGAATGACCCGATGGCGATGTTCTTGACGATTCTCGCCCTCGACTTCATGTTAAAACCCGACACGACGATTTGGGACGGTATTTGGATGTTCATCCTGCAAATCATTGTCGGCGCGTTCGTCGGTTACATGCTCGGAAACTTGTCCCGACTCATGCTTAACCATTTGCGTCTCGAGTCGAGTGGTCTGCATGCTGTCCTCATGATTTCGATGGCCTTTATGACGTATGGGGTCGCTGCTTACTTTGCCGGTAGCGGACTACTTGCCGTCTATCTCGCCGCGATGATTGTTGGGAATGCGCACACGGCCCATGAAGTGACAATCGTTCAATTCTCTGAGGCTTTGGCCTGGATCATGCAAATCATCATGTTCGTCATCCTCGGTCTGCTTGTCTTCCCGAGACAGTTGCTTGACCCCGAGCTCATCTGGAAAGGGTTATTGATTTCATTCATCCTGATGTTCATCGCCCGGCCGATTGCCGTCTATTTATCGACAATCAAGATGCAGTTTACCCACAAAGAAAAACTGTTTATCTCGTGGGCCGGACTGAAAGGCGCCGTGCCGATTGTCCTCGCTACGTTCCCGCTCATCGCAGGCATCGACAACGCCCAATTGATTTTCAACGCCGTCTTCTTCGTCGTCGTGACGAGTGCCTTGATTCAAGGAACGACATTAACACCGCTCGCGGCGAAACTCGATTTGCTCGGACCGGATAAAATTCGATCGCCCTATACGATCGCACTCGTCTCGAGCAAGCAATCGCAACATCAGCTCGTCCCTTACGTGGCGACCGAAGAATCATCAATGATTGGAAAAACGCTCGCCGATATCACCTTGCCACCGAACACGGTCGTGAATGCAATCGTCCGTCAAGACTATCTCATCCCGCCGACGGGCCAGACGAAAATCGAGCCAGGCGACTTGTTATACGTCCTCGCCTCGACGTATCGCCACGACCAACTCGACCGCAAGTTCGGGGAAGACGGGTTAGAGCGCGTCGAATTGTGACCCTCTTTTCTTCATTGAACTGTCACGTCGATTACGTTTATCCTTAGCTAAAAACGGACAGAGTAAAAGTGACAACACTTCTACTCTGTCCGTTTTTTAAAGGGGGAATTTGTATGTTCGATTTGACGCCATTCCGGAAGAATGAGCTCGAGCGATTGCGCAAAGATTTGTTCGGCGACGTCTTTGATCGGATGAATCAACTGTTCGATCCGAAAGACGGCGCGACGTCGTTCCTCGACTCGTTCAAACTCGACGTCCGGGACCAGGACGGCCAATACGTCATCGAGGCCGAGATGCCAGGTATCAAAAAAGATAACATTCACATCCGCTACGACAAAGACTATCTCATCCTCTCGGTCGACCAACGTGAAGAGAGGGAAGAAGACAAAGACTACGTCTATCGGGAACGCCGCGTCACATCGATGCAACGTTCACTCTATCTACCGAACGTGAAAGAAGATGCCATCAAAGCGAAACTGTCAGACGGCGTGCTCCACTTGACCGTACCGAAAGCCGATGACGGCTCGAGCACCCGCACCATTGAAATCGAAGAATAAATAAGGATCGTGCCGAGGCACGACCCTTATTTTTTTGCGTTGACCGTCCGCGCCGATGCAATCAACGTGGCCACGTCCTGTTCACGTCCCGCATGGAGCGCCTCGACGATGAAACTACCGACGACGACCCCGTCACAGGCTGACCCGAGCGTCCGGACCTGATCGGTGCGATGGACACCAAAACCGGCGAGCACCGGTACCGGCGACCGTGCCGTCAACGAACGCAAGTGCTCGAGTAACTCATCCGGGAACACGTCCGTCTTCCCGGTCGTCCCTTTGAGCGTCACCGCATAGACGAATCCTTCCGCCTGATCCAGAATCGTGTCGATGCGGGTCTGACTGCTCGTCAACGTGACGAGCGGTACGACCGCGACTCCGTGACGATCGATGCCAGCGAACAAATCGAGGCTCTCTTCAAACGGCAAATCGGGAATGATGACGCCGCTGACCCCAGACGCTGCCGTCCGCTCGAAGAAACGCTCGACCCCGAACCGGAACACCGGATTCAAGTAAGTCATCAAGACGATCGGCACCGAAAAACGACCCGTTCCTTCTATTAAACGGTCCAACACGTCCGTCAACGTCACACCTTGTTCGAGGGCGCGCATTCCAGCCGCCTCGATGATGGGACCGTCTGCCACCGGATCCGAGAATGGAATTCCGAGTTCGATGGCCGTCGCTCCCATCGCTTCTAGCCGTTCAATCGTCGGAATCAAGTGATCGAGTCCGCCGTCCCCGGCCATGATGTACGGGACGAACGCCGTCCCTTCACTTCGCTGTCGAATCGCTTCATCTAATCTCATCATTGAGTCACCCTTTCTCGAATCGTATGAACATCCTTATCCCCGCGACCAGATAGACAGATGACGAGCACGTCGTCCTCGTCCATCGTTTGGGCGAGCGTTTCCGCATAAGCGAGCGCATGCGATGACTCAAGTGCCGGAATAATCCCTTCTTGGCGGCTGAGCGACATGCAGGCTGCGAGTGCGTCCTCGTCCGTGACCGCCGCGTAGCGGACCCGTTCGATATCTTTCAAGAAGCTGTGTTCTGGTCCGACACCCGGATAATCGAGTCCGGCCGAAATCGAGTGGGCTTCCTGGATTTGCCCGGCTGCGTCCTGGAGCACGTACATGAGCGACCCGTGAAGCACCCCGACCTCGCCCTTCGTGAGCGTTGCCGCATGCTTGTCCGTGTCGACACCGCTCCCTGCTGCCTCGACACCGTATAAGGCGACTGTTTCGTCATTCAAGAACGGATAGAACATGCCCATCGCATTGCTACCGCCGCCGACACAGGCAACGACCGCGTCAGGGAGACGACCTGTCTTCTCGAGCACTTGACGACGTGTCTCTGTCCCGATAACGCTTTGGAAATCGCGGACCATCGTCGGGAACGGGTGCGGTCCGAGCACCGACCCCATCACGTAATGCGTGTCATCGACATGTTTGACCCAGTAACGGAGCGCCTCGTTGACGGCATCTTTTAACGTTCGACTCCCCGACTTAACGGGAACGACTTTCGCACCGAGTAACTCCATTCGAAATACGTTCAATTCTTGACGTTCGACGTCGACCTCACCCATGAAAATCGTACATTCGAGATTGAGCAGCGCACATACCGTCGCCGTAGCGACTCCGTGCTGTCCGGCGCCTGTTTCGGCGACGACTTTTTGTTTGCCCATTCGTTTGGCGAGGAGCGCCTGGCCGATCGTGTTGTTGATTTTGTGGGCACCGGTATGGTTCAAATCTTCTCGTTTTAAATAGACATTCGTCCCGAGGCGGCGGCTCATGTTCTCCGCATAATAGAGTGGCGTTTCTCGACCGACGTATTCGCTGAGGAGATCGTTGAAGCGTTCCTGGAATTCAGGGTCTTGTTTCGCTTCCTCGTAAGCCACTTCGAGCTCTTCGACTGCTTGCATGAGCGTCTCAGGGATATATTTTCCGCCATATGGTCCAAACTTTCCGTTCACTGGTTGTGTATACATTGTGTTTCCTCCTTGGCGCGTCGGATGAACGCGCGAATCTTATCGTGATCTTTCTGTCCATTCGTCTCCACACCACTTGAGACATCGACGCCGTCCGGTCGCATGGCGCGAATCGCCGCACCGACATTGTCGACATTCAATCCACCGGCGAGCCAAAACGTCTGCTCCGGCCGTTCGAGCGTCGCCCAATCGAGCGCCTGCCCACTGCCCGGTGTCGGTGCGTCGAGAAGAATGACGTCGGCCTCAGACTGGTGATCCGCTTCGATGATCGGGAGACCGAACTGACGGAACGTTTCAAGCGGCCGCGTCCGGCGGTGCAATTGAATGTCGGTCAACCCGCAAGCGACGGCAGCTTCGACCTCTTTGATTGTTGGATCGAGAAATACGCCGACGACTCGGACATCTTCCGGGATGAACCCCCGAAGCCGTTGCGCCGTCGCGATGTCGATTTGGCGCGAACTGTTCGCAAAGACGAATCCGATAGCGTCCGCTCCGGCCTCGATCGCCGTCGCGACACTCGCTTCCGTCGTCAATCCACATATTTTAACGAACATGATGTCAACTCCTCAATCAAGGCTGTCGGGTCGTCCTGTCGCATGAGCGCCTCCCCGACGAGAATCGCTCGGGCCCCGGCCGTCTGTAACCGACGGGCCGCCTCGCCTGTGCTGACGCCGCTCTCGCTGACGAACGCGACATCTGGATACTTCTTCATCAAGTCGACCGACGTGTCGAGCGAGACCTCGAACGTCTTCAAGTTTCGATTGTTGATGCCAATCAACACATCGCCCAGTTCGAGCGCCGTCTGGAGCTCGGCCTCATCATGAACTTCGACAAGCACGTCGAGGCCGATGGACCGCGCATACTGTTTTAACGTATGAAGCCGGCTCGGATGGAGCGCAGCAACAATCAATAGTGCCGCACTCGCTCCAGCTTCCTTCGCCCGGTCGAGCTGTCGTTCATCGATGATAAAGTCTTTGCAGAGGACTGGGATCTCAACAGCGGCCGCGACATCACGCAAGTCGTTGAACGAACCGTTGAAGTAGGTCGTATCCGTCAAAACGGAAATCATTGTCGCCCCTGCCTGTTCATACGTGCGGGCCCGGCTCACGACGTCCACTTCTTGGCGAATCACTCCTTTTGACGGGGAGGACCGCTTAATTTCGGCGATGACATGAAAGCCGTCCTTCATTAAAAGCGGTAATGAGATGGCTGTCGTCCGCGTCACCTCGATGTCTTCCATCTGATTGACCTCTTCAATTTTCGTTCCGATGATTTTCGTCAAGTAGCTCATGCGCCAACCTCCGTTCGTTGTAATTGTTTGAGCACGCGGATGGCGTGCCCTTCATCAATGCTTGCCGTTGCCACCGCGACACCTTCACGAAGCGTCTGGACCGTCCCATATGTGCAGAGGGCGAGCGCGGCGTTCAATAAGACGACGTCTCGCGCCGGTCCCTGCTCTCCGTTCAAGACGGCCAGGAGCGTCGCCGCATTCTCAGCTGGTGTCCCGCCTTGCAAGGCCGACAGCGGAGCTCGCATCAATCCGACGTCGCGCGGGTCGACGGTGTAACGGGCCACTTTGTCGCCGTTGAAGAACAAGACGTCATTTCTTCCAGCGAGACTCGCTTCATCCAGCCCGCCCGCCCCATGGACGACCATTCCGCGCTCGACGCCGAGGTGGCGCATCGCCGTCGCCATCTTCTCGATGAGCGATGGATGGTACACGCCGATCAATTGCCGCTTCGGCTTGAGCGGGTTCGTCAACGGGCCGATTTGATTGAAGATGGTCGCCGTTGCGAGTCGTTTCCGGACCGGCATGACGTGTTTCATGACCGGATGGATGTGTTGGGCGAACAAGAAACTCAAGTTCGTCCGCTCAAGGTCGGCGAGCATCGCCTCATGACTTTGGACGATCGGGATATTCAATGACTCGAGGACGTCGGCACTGCCTGACCGGCTCGACACGCTGCGATTCCCATGTTTGGCGACCGGGATGTCGAGCCCCGCCAAGACGAACGCGACCGTCGAGCTGATGTTGAACGTGTTCGCCCCGTCACCGCCTGTGCCACAGACGTCGAGCACAGGGAGCGTCGTCTCGGGGAACGTTGCCGCCTCACGAATATAGTCAGCGAGTCCGGCCATCTCCTCAGCCGTCTCACCGCGCGCTTTCATCGCGAGTAACACCTCGGCGATTTGCGCTTCATCGGCTTGGAACAGCTCGGCCGCTGCCAGTTTCATTTCATTCGTCGTCAATGGGTTCGTCAATAGTCGTGTTAACATGTCCGTTCCTCCTCAAGCATTTTGGGTATAAAAAAACTCCATACGACGTCTGTCGTATGGAGGACGGTATGGACCGCGGTGCCACCTCTCGTTGGATCGATTGATCCCACTTTCCGATGCTATCACATCGTATCCCGATAACGGAGGAAACCGTCATGACCTACTTGGTTCAGCCATGCTCTCATGAGCCCATTCACGTGATGGCCTCGGCCGGGATCCCACCACCCCCGGCTCTCTGAACGAGACTTGTTCACGCTACTCTTCTCAATCACTGATTTATGATGTGTTGAAACGAAAAAGGGTTACCCTCCCGACTCATAGCTTGCGCTATGAGAAGGACGAGTAACCCCGTGGTGCCACCTTCGTTGGTTCCGTAGAACCCACTTCACGGACAAACATCCGCTTTCCCATGGTAACGGTGGGTGACCCGCTAAAGCCTACTAAAAGTTTCGGTTTAGAGCTCGGAAGTCCATTCGCGACGTCCCGCATACTGATTCACACCAACCATCAGCTCTCTGTCATACGGGGACCGTCGTTACTTCTCTTCGTCGACGCCTTTATTCGTTTCAATTAAGTTAACTCGTACTATACAGGTCGAGAAACCTCCTGTCAAACAAAAGCATGTAAAAAAACTTTGCTTCTATAGGTGCGGCCGAATCGATACCGTCTTTTGCGATTTCGCGAGTTGACACTTGATTTTTTTGTCTGCTATAGTCGTCCCCAACAACACTTCACTCAACTAAAGGAGAATTGACTTTGGAAACTAGCAAATTAAAACGTGAACTGTCCACGCGGCAGTTGACGATGATTTCGCTCGGTAGCGCCATCGGGACGGGCCTCTTCCTCGGAAGCGGGCTCGCTATCCAAACGGCAGGACCGAGTGTGCTCGTCAGTTACGCCATCGGAGCCTTCATCGTCCTGTTATTGATGGGCTGTCTCGCTGAGATGACCGTCGCCCATCCGACCTCGGGCTCGTTCGGCACAATCGCCGAACGCTATGTCCATCCGCTCGCCGGCTTTTTGGTCCGCTACTCGTACTGGGTCGCCAACGTCCTCGCCATCGGCGTCGAAGTGAGCGCAATCGCCATCTATATGCGGTACTGGTTCCCCGACGTGAACGGATTCGTCTGGGTCGCCGTATTCGGCGGATTGCTCATCTACGTCAACGCCCGGCACGTCCATACGTTCGGGACGACCGAATACTGGTTATCGTTCATCAAAGTGACGGCCATCATTCTGTTTATCGTCCTCGGTGCCGCCACGCTGTTCGGTCAACCCGGTTCACCAATCGAATCGATCACGACCGGCGATGAAGGTTTCTTCGCCTTCGGGTTTTACGGGATGTGGGTGACGATTTTCATCTCGCTCTTCAGTTTCCTCGGGACCGAGCTCGTCGCCGTCACGGCCGGCGAAGCGAAAGACCCGGACCGCGCCGTACCGAAAGCGTTGCGCGCGACTGTGTTCCGTCTGACGTTCTTTTATCTCATCACGATTGGGATCATGCTCATGCTCATCCCATGGCAGCAAGCGGGCATCGATCAAAGCCCGTTCGTTCTCGTCATGCAACAGTTCGACGTGCCTGGCGCTGCTGGCATTTTGAACTTCGTCATCTTAATCGCTGCCTTGTCGGCGATGAATGCACAGCTCTACGCGTCAACGCGAATGATGTATTCCCTCGCCGAGGCCGGTGATGCTCCGCGCATCTTTAAAAAAGTCAGCACTAGCGGGATTCCAATGCCCGCTTTGCTCGTCTCAACAGGCGGGATTATTCTCGCGGCGTTGCTTCAAGTGTTCATGGAAACATCGTATCCATTCTTGATGGGCATCTCGATGTTCGGAGCCATCTTCACATGGTTCATGGTATTCGTCTCCCACTTGTTCTTCCGTAAGAAGTGGACAGGACGCAAATTACCGGTCCGCATGATCGGTTACCCGTTCTTGCCGTTACTCGGTGCCGGACTATTGCTCAGCCTCATGATCACAACATGGTTCACCGACTTCAATATTCTGCTCAAGTTCGGGATTCCATGGTTGGTCGGATTGACCGTCATCTATCTCGTCCGTGAGCGGTTCCGCAAAGCAAAGGATCAATCAGACGACATCGAGCAAGCCAACTGAAACAAGCGCCTGTCCGCAACGGATAGGCGCTTGTTTTTAGTTTTGCTGGGACACAAAACGAGGACCTGTCACGATTGACGGGTCCTCGTTGAATATCAGAAGAACTGACGTGGGTTGACTGTGCTTCCCGCGCTCGTTCCTGAATATGAATAGCTTCCTTGGTGAATCTCGAAGTGAAGGTGCGGGCCTGAAGAGTTACCCGTGTTGCCGAGTCCACCGATGTTCGACCCTTGCGTCACACGTTGACCGGCGCTTACTGAGACCGAGTTCAAGTGTGCATAGACCGTCGTCCAGACTTGTCCGTTGATGACGTGGGCGATCATGACGTGATTCCCATATGCGCCACCCCAGCCTGCACGGATGACCGTTCCCGTTGCCGAGGCACGGATTGGTGTTCCGACAGGTCCAGCGATATCGACGCCGTTATGGAACGAGTAGCCGAATTGACCGCTTGCCGGTCCCCATCCTTGTGAGAAACGTCCCGTTGTCGGTTGAATGAACATTGCGCCCGATGGTGCCGGTGCCGATGTGGTCGGTGCCGTCGGAGCTGGTTTAGGCGCCGGTGCCGGCGCCGGCTTTGGTGCTGGCGCAGCCGGTTTCGGTGCCGGTGTGCTATTTTGTGTCGTCTGGTTTGAAGATGAAGACGACTGGGTATTATTGTTATTGTTCTGCTGTTTTTGAGCTGCTGCTCGTTCTGCCTCGGCTTTAGCCGCTGCCGCTCTTGCTTCTTCTGCTTGACGGGCCGCTGCTGCTGCTTGCGCCGCTTCTGCTTGGCGAGCTTCTTCAGCTTTACGGGCTGCTTCTTGACGAGCCGCCTCTTCAGCACGACGACGCGCTTCTTCTTCCTCACGACGTTGCGCTTCAATCTCAGCCGCAATCGCTTCTTCTTGCGCGATTAACGTCGCTTCGATTTCTTGAAGGTCGAAGATTTGCGATTCGAATTTGATATTCTTGTCCTCGAGCTCTTTGATGCGAGCTTCGCGCTGTTTCATCTTCTTCTCGAGTTGAGCTTGACGTACTTCTAGCGCTTTTTGTTGCTTCAAGAGCGATGTGCGTTCTTCTTTAAGTGATGCTTGCGCTTCTTGTAACGATTGACGCGTCGCTTCATAGTCTTCAAACAACTCTTGGTCGCTTCGTTGAATCGTTCCGGCCGTGATCATCCGTGTGATCAAGTCCGAGAAGTTTTTCGAACCGAAGATGAACTCAGCCCAATTGATTGAGCCGCCGCCATTCGTTTGCATCGTGGCCATACGCTCTTTCATCATTGCTTCTTGAGCCTTCATCTTCTTCTCATAGCCTTTAATGTCAGCTTCGAGGTCTTCAATTTTCAACTCAGTACGCTTGATTTCTTGGCGTTTCGCTGCGACATCATTGATGATGTCTTGAAGTTGGGCATCCATCTTGTTGACTTCAGCTTGAACTTTCGAGATTTCATTTTTATTTTGCTTAATTTTCGAAGACGTATTCGATTGGTTCTGTTTGACGTTATTCCGTTGCTCTTGCACTTTCTTCTGCTGCTCTTGTTTCTCCTTGATTGACGTCGAGGCATCAGCCACCGAGTGCGTCCCAAGAAGAAGCGCGCTAAGCGTGAGTGTCGAGACGGTGCGTTTCCAATTGATCAATGGGGACATCCTTTCTATTGACGGGGTTAGGGTTCACGTACTATTTAAAGGTCAGTCGTTTTGCTATGTAACAAAAACGATTATTTTTTTAGTTTCAACACGACTAATTATATCGAAGTGTCGAATGTTTTCCTGTTAAAGTTATATTTCACTTTTATTACGACGAAGGGGTGGGAAACCTTATACGGCTCCCCACCCCTTTATATTTCAACATTTTTTCACTTTTCTTTTCTCGAAACATAGTTGTAATAATAGATGAAAATAGGAAATTATTGACCTTATATTAAAAAAGTATAATCCAGGTATTTTTCTAAGTCTAACCATTTCCAAAAAACGTAAAAAGGGCCTGTTTAGTCTCTCGCTCCAGGCGAAAAAGGCTAAACGGGCCAATTGTTCGTTGGTGTGGAGACAAGGGGTCTCACACTCCGAATGATACATGATGACTGTTAATCAGGCGTTAACGTTTGATTACAGTTTGAGCGCGCCAATGATGACGAACACCCAGGCCGCGATAAACAAGACGCCGCCAATCGGTGTGACCGCTCCGAGCTTCGTGATTCCGGTCAGCGCCATCACGTAAAGGCTCCCCGAGAAGAAGATGATTCCGGCGAACATGAGCCAGCCTGCCGTGCTGAACTGGCTGATGCTCACTTTCATCAAGACGCTCGCCAAAGCGATAATCCCGATGGCATGAATCATATGGTAGAGCACCCCTGTCTGCCAGTTCGCGAGCATGTTCGGTGTCAGACGTTCTTTCAAGGCGTGGGCCCCGAACGCACCGAACGCGACGCCGAGTGCCATCAAGGCAGCGCCGATGATGAGCAATACTTTCATACTAATTTCCCCCTTATCGCACTTTGCGTGCAGGTAAATTCCACTTTCGATAGTAGGATATCACTCGAAGCGTCGCCACGACAATTAATAGCGCATACACCGCAAGCCCACCTTCGAGCCGGAAATAATACGTGACGACCGCGATAATGATGGCCCAAATCGCATATACTTCCGATTGTAAGACGAGCGGCTTACGGCCGGCCAACAAATCACGGACGACACCCCCACCGACACCTGTCAAGACGGCAGCCGCAATCGCTGCCGATAATGGTAAATCGAGCTTGATGGCGACTTGTGCGCCTTGAAACGAAAAGGCGACAAGCCCAATCGCATCGACGATGACACCCCAGCGTTCCCAATGGGGCAAAACGACGCTCGGCAGCAGGAAGATGAGCAATGCGACAAGAAAACAAAGGATGAAGAGATCATTTTGTTGCCAAATCAAGCTGACGGGGTTGCCGAGCAAGACGTTTCGGATCGCTCCGCCGCCGAAGGCTGTCGTAAAGGCGAGCAACCATACCCCAAAAATATCATATTTCTCGTCCATCGCGATGATGGCGCCGCTCGCCGCGAACGCGATTGTCCCGACGACGTTGAGTAATTCCCACTCCATAAACATCCCTTGCCCTTTCTTGAAAGCATTCTGTGGTAAAGTTAAGATACAAAAAATCAGACCAGTCGAGCGACTGCTTGTAAAGGATGTCGGTACTTTATGAAACGAATCGCCTTGTTCCGCATATGGATTATCGTCACAATGTTCGCCCGATTCATCATTAAAATTTATGCCTTCTCACGCAAACAGCAGCAAGGTCTCGCGTCGACCGAAGAATACGAGACACTCATGTTGAATCTCGCCCGCGAGTATAAGCGAAACGCGCTCCGACTCGAGGGGCTGCTAATCAAGCTTGGCCAATTCTTATCGATTCGAGCCGACTTGTTGCCCCCATCCGTTTTAAATGAATTGTCGGAGCTCGTCGACCGTGTCCCGACTTCAGGCTGGGACAAATCCCGCGCCATCTTGGAAGCAGAATGGGGCGTCCCTTACACACAGGTCGTGAAAGACGTCGGCATCGATGCCGTCGCCTCCGCTTCGATTGGGGAAGTATACGGCGCGACCCTGCTTGAGACAGGGAAGCGTGTCGCTCTGAAAATCCAGCGTCCGGACATCGAAAAAATCATTCGGACCGACTTTAAAGCGATGCGAATCGTCACGACGATGCTCAAGCGGACCTCGCTGGCAAAATCGACCGACTTAGATAGCTTATATCGCCAAATGATTTTTGTCATCGGGGATGAATTAAATTTCCAAACCGAATTAAAAAATGCCCTTTATTTCAAAGCGAAGTACGCCGAAAATCCGGACGTCTACATACCGGACTATTATGATCATCTCTGTTCGAACCGGGTGTTGACGATGGATTGGGTCGATGCGCGTCGCATCACCGACCTCGCCTTCTTGAAAGAGAATAACATCGATCGCTCCGCCCTGGCCGAACGCTTATTCACGATGGCGGCCGAGCAACTGTTGTTCGGCGGGAAATTCCACGCCGACCCACACCCGGGTAACGTGCAGATCCGAGCCGATGGCACGATCATCCTGCTCGACTTCGGAATGGTCGGCTCGACGACACCACAAGATATGGCGACCATCCGTAAAATCCTGCAGGCGTTCATCTCGCTCGACTATGACGGGGTCGTCGACGGCCTCGAAGACTTGCGCTTCTTGTTGCCGACGGCGAACAAGCACAATATCCGCCAGGCACTCGAGAAAGCGGTCACGTTCTATTTAGAGACCGATATCGACACGGTCGACACGAAATTGATTGAAAAAGTGTTGCAAGACATCCAGTTGCTCGTCAAGAACGAGCCGATTCAATTGCCAGCCGAGTTCGCGTTCTTCGGTCGAGCTGCCTCGACCTTGCTCGGGATTTTACAAATCCTTGATTCGAAAATCGATTTGTTTACGCTCGGTAAACCGATTGTCATTCAATGGCTCGAGGCCGACGGCACGACAATTCAAAACCGTTACGTCATGACGGCACTCAACTACGGCAAGAAGTTGCTGAACGTCCCGCCGCTCCTCGATAACTATTTGAAAGAGCCGACCCGGAAGCGCCTGTCCGAACAAGCGATGTTCCAACGTGAGCTCGAGTCGAAAGAACTGCTCCATCGTCAAACGTTCAACGCTGGCTTGATTATCCTCGGCCTTGTCGTCGGGCTATTCGGCTATCTCCGACCGGATGAGTGGCTGTTCTGGTCAGGTGGCGTCGTCTCGGTCATCGCTTATTTCAACTCAAGACGCCTCGGTCGAAAGATTCGTCATTTGGCCCGCCAAGATTTCCGCGTCTGAACCCGTCACTCCCTGGAGTGGCGGTTTTTTTCTGGAGCCACGTCCCGATATAGGCGGCGACTTGCTGCAAATCCCGGTCGGTCGTCCATCCCATCGTCGCGACTTGGAGACAGTTCGCGCGCTGCAAATAAACGCTCTCGAACTGGACTTGATAGCCGTGGAACGCCAATTGATATCCTAGCTCAATCGAGGACAGTGTGTCTGGCAGCGTGAGCGAAAAAATGCCCGGCGCTTGGTCGTCCCCGAGTTCAACCGATACACCGCGGCGCACCAGTTCATGTACGAACGCATCAAGTTTGGATTGATGGGTCGCAATCTCCGCGTCCGTCAGCTCGTGCAAGGCGACGTCCATCGCTTGAATGAGCGGGACCGATTGCGTGAAGGCGATTGGGTCATAGCCTGCCAAGTCCAAATAACGCGGAATCGACGGGTTCGGGACAGCTCGTTCTCGCATGGCGACAAACGCCAATCCAGGAGCATTTCGGAGCGCTTTGCCCGAGACGAACGTCACCAGATGCGCGAACGAATAGTCGGTCACTTTCGTCCCGACCACACTGATGGCATCAATCGCAATCTTCGTCGGATGTGTGTGTGCATACTGACGCAACTGGTCCAAATCGACCAGCTTCCCCGTCGACGTCTCGCAATGGACCGTCCAAATCCAATCTGGTGCATGTTGTCCGATTCGCTTTAAGTCGAGACGACGCCCAGCCGAAAGCGGGACGACATCAAATTCAAGACCAGCCCGATTGGCATGGTCAATCAGCCGCCGTCCGAACTCCCCTGTGTCGATGATCACGCCACGTCCGCGCAACTGGGCGGCGACGGCATCGTTCGCAATCGTCCCGCTCCCGAGCAACGTGTAAACATGGGGCAACTTGACGAGATGGCTCAGCCTCGACTGGACCGAATGGAGCAAACGGCTGGCCTCAGTCGACCGATGTGATACCGGCTGAGCGGCAAGCGCAGCGCGCACTTGATTCGACAGTTCGACGGGACCGGCGAGGAGTAGCTTTGGCCGCAACGTTCGAGCGGTCTCTGACTGCATGAACCCATAGCGCGTCAACTGCATCGGCACGTATAACGCCTCCGCCGTCCCGACCGGTTCTGCGAACGGGATAAACCCAAACCGTCGATATAGCTTCTGTTCGCGTACGGTTCCGCTGATGACAATCCCTTCCACACCCCGGTCTGTCGCTTCCATGAGCATCGCTCGCATAAGGCCGGCAAACGTCCTCGTGTTCCGATAGGCGGGCGTCACGGCCAATAGCCGGACTTCAATCCACTCTCCCGGCGGCAGTGTCACACCTTTTTGTTCAAGTGAAAACGGGTGTTCGTCCCGGATGGCACACATGGCGACGAGCTGCCCGTCCGCCAACCCAATCCAATATGTATTCGTATCATGAAAGCGGTCGACGAGAAATCGGTCCGCGTTTGGATGGTGCTGCGGGATTTCCTCGACGAACGTCTCATAGTTCAGTCGGTGAATCGCCGAAGCATCCTCCGGCGTTGCTCTTCGAAATTCAATCACGTTGTTTCCCCCTTATGTGGTGATACACGATGAGTAGCATCGTCAAACCGGCCAATCCGACATCTGTTGCGTCCCCCCAGGCCGCGAGCGGTAGGAGCACGAGCATGACGAGCCCCGTCTCGCGCGAGTTACGCGTCACTTTGATGAGAAGCAACAACAGCAGAAGTCCCACGATAAAACATAGCGGGCTGTACGCTAATATAATTCCAGAAAATAC
This sequence comes from Exiguobacterium chiriqhucha RW-2, assembly GCF_000416965.1. Lineage (GTDB taxonomy): Bacteria > Bacillota > Bacilli > Exiguobacteriales > Exiguobacteriaceae > Exiguobacterium > Exiguobacterium chiriqhucha. The sequence goes on along the minus strand of NZ_ATCL01000014.1, from coordinate 119,057 downwards.
GGCATACCCCTTCCCCCCGGAACGAATATGCCAAATCGGATAAATGTGGCCGAGCGTCAAGGCGAGTCCGGTCTCAAAAAAGTATGGACCGCTGATTGACAACACGAGTATCGTCTTCAAGACGTCGAATCCGTAAACGAACAAGAACGCTCGCTTCCCGCCGATCCGTAACGCATTGCGGGCACCGGTGTTGCCCGATCCGGTCGTAGCCAGATGTTGACCACTCCACATGCCGTACAAGCGCCCGCCCAGGATACTGCCGACGACATAACCGACGATGATGATCCACATGGCGACCCTCCTCTTTGTAAAATTGTGTATGATTTTTGAAAACGGGTACTTTTACAATGTGACCTAGACGAAAGGGGAAATCAAGATGCGAGTGGAGAACAATTTCATCAATGGAGAATGGATTGATACATCGGACACGATCGAGGTGCGCAACCCCGCCACCGGAAACATCATGGCCACGGTGACAAAGAGTGACACGGCCGAAGCGAAACAGGCTGTCGATGCCGCGTACGATGCCTTGAAGGACTGGCAAGAGAAGACCGCCGAAGAACGCGGCGCTCTCCTGCTCGAATGGAACCGCCTGATTGATGAACATACGGAAGCCATCGCTCGGACGATGGTTGAAGAACAAGGCAAGCCGTTACAAGAAGCCATCGGCGAAGTCCGCTATGCGAATGGCTTCATCGAGTGGTACGCCGCCGAAGGAAGACGCGTGTACGGCGAGACCATCCCGGCCTCGTCGAACAAGAAGCGAATCTTCGCCATCAAGCAACCGGTCGGCGTCGTCGCCGCCATCACACCATGGAATTTTCCGGCGGCGATGATCACCCGGAAGCTCGCACCGGCTCTGGCTGCAGGTTGCACCGTCGTCCTGAAACCGGCCTCCGCGACGCCGCTGACGGCCATCGAACTCGTCAAACTGGCCGAGAAAGCCGGTTTCCCCCCCGGTGTCATCAATCTCGTCACCGGGAAAGCCTCTGACATCGTGAACACGTGGCAACACGATCCCCGTGTCCGCAAATTGACGTTCACCGGTTCGACCGAGGTCGGCAAGACGCTCATGCGCGGTGCCGCCGATACGATGAAGAAAATCTCGCTCGAGCTCGGTGGTCACGCCCCGCTCATCGTCACAGCGCAGGCAGACCTCGAAAAGGCCGTGCCTCAAGCCGTCGCGACGAAATTCCGTAACGGCGGACAGACGTGCGTCTGTGCCAACCGAATTTATGTCGAGCAATCCATCGTCGATGCGTTCTCTGAAAAATTCATTGAGGCCGTCGCGGCGCTCGAAGTCGGGAACGGACTCGACGAAGGGACGGATATCGGCCCGCTCATCGACGAGGCCGCGGTCGAGAAAGTGATGAAGCACTTGGAAGACGCCCAAATCCGGGGCGGGGAAATCACGGGTGGCGAACAGCTCGACGGATTGTTCGTCCGGCCGGCCGTCGTCCGCTATGCGAATGAGGATATGCTGTGCATGAACGAGGAGACATTCGGCCCCGTCGCACCGATTGCGTCGTTCGATACGCTCGAGGAAGTAATTGAGCGGGCGAATGCGACCCCGTTCGGTCTCGCCGCTTATGTGTTCACGCAAGACATCAACGAGGCCCTCTATTTGGCCGAAGCGCTCGAATACGGCATCGTCGGCGTCAATGACGGTCTCCCGTCGACGCCGCAAGCACCGTTCGGCGGGTGGAAGCAGAGCGGTCTCGGCCGTGAAGGTGGTCACCATGGCATCGAAGAATTTTTAGAAATCAAATATATCTCGCTTGGACTTTAAAAAAATTCCGGTTGAACATCGCGTTCAACCGGAACTTTTTATGATTCGATATACGTAATCAAGTCGTTCGGCGTCGCAATTACATGATCCGCGAGCGCCCATTCGTCCTCGTTTCCAAACCCAAATCCAGTCAAGACGACCGGGAAGTCATGGGCCCGAGCCGCTTCGACATCCGATTTCCGGTCCCCGACCATCACATAGTCGTTCTCGCCGTGACGGAGGCGATGCGCCGTCAAAATGTCGGCTTTTTTCTCACCACTTACGGATTCGAGGCATTCTGGCGCCGTCATGAACTGGCGAATGTTTTGCGAGTCGAGAATCAGGTTCAAATAATGGACACCGCAGTTGCTCGCGGTCGTCAACGTGTGCCCTTTTTTATGAAGCGCCTCGAGCATCTCATAGATGCCGTCGAACAAGACGAGCTGTCCTTCCATCGCCCGCTCGAGCGTCTCATGCCGCAACTTGCGGATTTGGCGAATCTCTTCAATCGTCGCTTCCGGGATGACATGTTCCCAAAATGCGTTGCCGGCCAACCCGTAACCGGAACGGACCGCATCCTCACTCGGTTTCGGTAAATGTGGAAGTTGCTCCAACGCCTCGTGAATCGCTTGCGTCATCGGTCCGGTCGTGTCGACGAGCGTCCCATCGATATCAAATAAAATGACTGCCATTGTCTGGTCCCCTCTCTCTTTCCTATGTTCCTACCGTAGCAGAATCCCCTGAAAACCGAAAGCGGAAACGTTTCATAAAAATAGCTCTAGCTGAACATATTGTTCGGCTAGAGCTGTTCTCATTATCCACGCCAGAAATTCATACCGCCTTTGACCGAGTAGACGTCCGTATAGCCGGCACTCTTCAACATCGCAGCGGCCCGTTGGCTTCGCATCCCGCTCTGACAGATGACGTAGACCGGACGATCTTTATCTTTCGGATACTGCGCGCTCGCATTGCCGAATCCTGACAAAGGCACGTTCTTCGCTTGTTTGATATGCCCGCCCTTGTATTCATGCGGTTCCCGGACGTCGAGCAATTGAATGTTCCGCTCTTCGGCAATCTTTCGTTTCAACTCATCCGTCGAGACTGTTTTCGTGCCGTTCCGCTTCGTCCACCAAAAATAAATCAATCCGATCACTACTGCAACAAACAAGAAGTCAAGCATAGTCACGCCTCCGTTAGGTATATTTTAGTTAATCCCATTATACCCCCTACGGTATATAAGTCAACGCGAACGCCTCACAAAAAAAGCTGTGCCACGGGGCACAGCTTAAAAGTCGAGCAATGAATCAGTTTTCGGTTTGTCCTCTTCTTCAAGCGGAATTCCAAGGAACGCCGCCATCTGACGATCGAGCGGCGGCTTCGACTCGACCGGTTGGGCCACGGGAACCACTGCTTGTTGCGTCGGAGTCGAATCGGCGAGCAGTAGCTCGCAATACCCCATCAGCTTGGCCAAATGGCGCTTCTGGGTCTCTCCGCTCGACTGTTCGATTTGTGTCATCACTTGCTTCATCTGCAGGATGACTTGTTGTTCCGTAATCATCTATCGCACACATCCTTTACCGTTCCATTCTGAGGCAAACGAGGGGCTGGCCGCAAGTCCGATGCTCGTTCAGACGTGAGTCTCTGAGCGCGTCGTGAGCCATGTCTGGAACGCTTCAAAATCAAACCGGACTTGATTGGCGTAAAATTGGGACCACCTTGTGATTTGACGGATAAACAGCGGGCGCGACACACCGATGGCCGCCGCGATGCGTTCACTCGCCTCATAATCGAGCACGTTCGCATCTGCATCCGCCCGGGCATGAATCTTGGCGGTGATTTCCGCCTGCACTTTCAACGTCTCGATGAGCGATTCCTCATTCTTGATGTGCTTTGCTTTCACTTTTCGCTTATACGGTGACCGCTGACGGACGTAGTATTCATTCCCATCAATCGTCAAGTAGCCGAGATACGGGTCACGACTGTGCACCATGGCACGCTGGGCCGCGATGACACGGGCCCCTTGATGGGACAGCCCGTCCTCAAACAATGGATGCGTCGGCAAGAAGAGAGACGGGACGGCCGATTGGGCTTGTTTCATTTCAAGGATGAGATCCTCGTCATGCTCCTCGTCCGCGCCTTCAATCAAAATATAATAGCGTTCGAGCCCAATCGAAGCGGTGCCACTCTCACGTTTAATGGCGATATCTTTAATCTTGTAATGGTCGGCGTGATGGCGATGTTTCTCCGATAACGACGACAAATAGTCCGGCCATGCCTGCTTGATTTGCTTCGCCGTCTTCGGACTGACCGGAACGAGGTCGTCACTCGTCGCAAAGTAACGCTCCTCATCCCGCACTTCCGTCCGCTCGGCCATGAACGCGTCTTTCTTCTTCTCGGCCTTTTTAATCACTTTCTTGATCGCTTTGCACGTGTTCGCTTTCGTAAACTGGACATCTTCGTCTTTCCCGTTCGCGTAACGCTCAATCGCACGTGCATACGTGTCAGCATATGTCTCGATAGCACGAGTCGCATCAAAACCTGACTCAGCGGCAAACAAGTCAACTGAGATGGCCATGCGCAGCACATCAAACAAATAAGAGCCGAGATACGCCTCATCAAAATCGTTCACATCGTAAATGATTGTCCCGGCGCCATCCTCGAACACACCAAAATTCTCAAAATGGAGATCGCCTTGAATGAACGTCGGATGGGACGCATCGGTATCGAACGCGAGCGGCACTTTCGCAAAATCATAATAGAATAAGTGCGAACTCCCCCGAAAGAACGAGAACGGCGTCGCGCTCATCTTGTTATACTTCTCATCTCTGGCGGCTTCCGATAGATTCCGAATCGATTTGTCGTAATAATCCAAGACGGTCGCGAGCGTCTCACGACGGATTTGTTGTTTGACGGATGTGAACATGGCCTTCTCCCCTTCACGCATCAAATAAGTGCTTGTACTCTCCATATCCTGCAGACTCAAGTTCTTCTTTTGGAATGAAACGGAGCGCTGCCGAGTTGATGCAGTAGCGCAAACCACCGAGCTCTTTCGGACCGTCATCGAACAAGTGGCCGAGGTGGCTGTCGGCTCCCTTCGAACGGACCTCGGTCCGGACCATGTGATGCGTCGTGTCCATATTCATGTCGATGCGCTTCTCCTCGATCGGGCGGGCGAAACTCGGCCATCCGCAGTTGGATTGGAATTTATCGCGCGACGTGAAGAGTGGTGTCCCATCGATGACATCGACGTATAAGCCTTCCCGTTCCTCATCCCAATATTCATTTTGGAACGGAGGCTCAGTGCCGTTCTCTTGCGTGACTTTATATTGCATCGGCGTCAGACGATTTTTCAATTCTTTCTGCAACTTCTTGTCGCTCCACGCCTCTTTCACGAACTTGGCCCGGCCAGAACCGACGCGGTACATCTCGTAACGGAACGGGTTTTTCTTGTAATAGTCTTGATGATAATCTTCCGCTTCCCAGAACGTCTTCGCCGGACGGATTTCGACTTCAATCGGTCGATCAAAACGGCCAGAGTCCTCGATTTCTTGTTTCGAGCGTTCGGCCGCGACGCGCTGTTCTTCCGAGTGATAGAAGATGGCCGGGCGATACGACTCACCCCGGTCGTTGAACTGTCCGCCGCCATCGGTCGGGTCAATTTGACGCCAATAGATGCGCAACAATTCCTCATAGGAAATCACGTTCGGGTCGAACGTGACCTCAATCGCCTCGAGGTGACCCGTCGTCTCCGAACAGACTTGTTGATACGTCGGGTTGTCGACATGTCCGCCCGTATAGCCGGAAATGACGCGCTCGACCCCTTCGTATTTATGAAACGGTTTGACCATGCACCAAAAACAGCCTCCCGCGAATGTAGCTTTTGCCATAATAAATCCCTCCTTACTATGTAGTGTACCCAAAAATTCTCACAGACAACAAAAAACGAGAACCACGAACGTGTTCTCGTTAATCTTCTTCGACCCGATTCATGTGGCGCATCACTAAAAATAAGATGACACCGACGATGGCCGCCCCGAGAACAGTCAACGCCAGGTTACCTCGAGCCGATAATGTATAAAAGATGGCTAACCCGATCAAGATGAGCGCGATCGGAATAAAAGCGCGTTTGAAATGATCCCAATACCGCACGGACAGTCCCCCTTTTCCTCTATGATACCAGACTTATTTGCTAAGATAGAGTGGAAGATGATGTTCCATTTCAAAGGAGGCACCTCATATGGAAGTTGAACAATTATGGGCCAATCGTCCGACACTGATGTGGGAAGACCGGATGAACGAGGGCGATGACGTATATACCGTCGAGCTGATCTTTGCCGTCGATGCCGCGCTCCGACGGTACGTGACCGCTTTATTACACGCAGACGGGACGGAAACAGACGTGTTAGCGGCCGTCCGCGACGTCGTGTTGCGCCTGAATGAGATTGATGAAGAGCACGACCATTTCATCGAGACGGTCGAGCGTGAAGAATTGTACGACTTCATTCAAGCCGGCGCCGTTCTAGCCGGTTATGAGACGACCGAAGACGTGACAGAAGAATGGCGCGAATGGTGAACACATTCCTTTCATCCAAAGAGCGTCAACTTGATTTGAATATGCTAAACTGAAACTAATTATTTCCATTTCATGTTAGGGGATACGTTCATGCTTACCATCATTAACTCATTTTTTCTGAATCTGTGTATCCTGTTCACGTTGTTCACGATTTCGTTTCTCCCTTTCCGAAACCGGCCACGGCTCACACCGAAATCGCCTTTGAAAGGCAGAATCCTGCTCGGTGTTCAAACCGGGGTCGTCGCCTTGATTTTACTGGCGAACGCACTGCCGCTCGAAGGGATTCTGATTGATTTGCGCTCCATCCCAATCTCACTTGCCGTTCTGTTCGGTGGATGGGTCAGCGGAACGGTCGCAGCCGTCATCTTTTTGACCGCCCGCTTTTTGATGGTCACTGACGGAGCATATATCGGCTTTTATTTGGCCGTCTTGACGATGATCGGCCTCGTCCTTCCAATCAGCCTGTTGCGACTCAAACTCGATAACACCCGCAATACGTTGCTCGTCTTCACGACAATCAGCATCTCCGTTTTCGGCGCTGCCATCTATTACGCGTTACCGCTTCAATTGTTCTATCCCGTCATTCTCGCCTACGTCGTGATGGCATACGGCGGCGCCTGCGCGGCTTACCGGTTACTTCAAGAACTGCGTCGTCACTTTGAGAACGTCCAGCATCAGCAACAACTTGCCCGGACGGACGCATTGACCGGCATCGCCAACCGACGCTTGTTGAACGAGGCGATGGCCAACTTGAACGTCGAGGCAAAAGAGTACGCGTTGATCCTTGTCGATATCGATCATTTCAAGCGCGTGAACGACACGTACGGCCATGACGTCGGTGACGACGTGTTGCGTGAGCTCGGCATGTTGCTCGTCGCCGAGAGCGAAGAGCGTCATCTCGTCGGCCGCTTCGGCGGAGAAGAATTTTTAATCATCATGCCGAACGCCAAGAAAGAAGAAGTGAGCCGCTTGGCCGAATCTATACGAGAAAAAGTCTCGACGTTCCCGTTCGAGACGAGCGCCGGGACGTTACATATCACGGTCTCGCTCGGTGCCTGTCATTCGAACGACATCGAAGTCGACAGCGTGTTGAAGCATGCTGACGAAGCGTTATATCACGCTAAGGAATCTGGTCGCAATCGGTTCATCTTGGCATCGCAATCGGCGTAACGTTCGCAACAGATTGCGGTTTTCCGCAGTTTTCCCGCTTTACTTTCAACTAGTGAATCGGTACACTAGGCTAGACTTTGATTCGATGATTCTTACAGTTGATCATAGATTTGGACAGAAAAAGGGGAAACACATTTCATGACAGTATTGTTATCACTATTCGGTTTGATGTTTGTGGGATCGTTCATCCTCGACTATCAACGTGGCAAGACGTTCCGCCAGTCGCTCTTCGGGGGAGTCGACACGATGAAACGGAACTTGTTTATCTTTTTACGCACGTCACTCTCGATGATGATTTTCATCGGCCCGCTCTTGCTCATCTCCATGTTCGCGTTCTCGGAGCTCGTCTCATTCGAGACGGTCGCCGCGTTCATGATTTCCGTACTCAGCATCGGTTTCGCGGAACGCATCATCGGGATGATCGTCGCACCGCTCGTCCGGACGTTCTGGCACCAGCGCGGCAAATTGATGCCGCTTTATCTCGATGCCGGCCTCTACATCTTCCTCTTGTCGATTCTCATCCTCGAGTTTTTGATGAACATTCCAGGTGTCGAACTCGGTGCATCAGCCATCGCCGTATTTTATGCGTTCGCGCTCTTCTATATCCGCTATTTGTTCAGTCTGATTCGCTTCACGTTCCGTAAAGGCGTGACGTCAAGCTGACGACCGACCGCAACCTGAACTGGTTGCGGTTTTTTTGTATCACTTCCTAATTGACAATGAGAATCGTTATCACTTATACTCTAGATGTAGCTCCCAAAAGCTTGACGTAACCGTTCCCCAAACCATTACGTCACGTGGATTCCCCTCCACGACACTCTTTTTGAAAGCAATGCGACAACCCCCATTTGTTGCACCCAAATTTGCCATCCAAAAAACGAGCGGCTCTCCGACGGAGCCGCTCGTTTTTTCATGCGAAAATATCTTGCTCGATTTGTTTCAATCCATAGAAGACGCCACGGGACCGCATCAGTTCATCATACGTTCCCGTCTCTACGACGCGACCGCCTTCCATAACGATGATGTGATCGAAGCGCTCGAGCCCGGTCAAGCGATGGCTGACCATGACGAGTGTCGAGGATTCGGCACGGCGGAATACTTCGGCGAACACGTCCGCCTCGGTCCGCGCATCGAGGGCCGACGTCGCTTCATCGAGAATCCAGAGCACCCCGTTTTTTAAAAGTGCCCGGGCGATGGCGAGCCGTTGCCGTTCCCCGCCCGACAAGTTCGCCCCTTTCTCGAGGACAGGCTCATCGAGTGAGAAACCGAGCCGGACGCTCGCGAGCGCCGCTTCCATGTCAGCGTCGGTGAACTCTCCAGCGAGCGCCAAGTTCTCCCGTACCGTCCCGAAGAAGAAGTGATTCTCTTGAAGGACGACGCTGGCTTCACGCCAGACCGATGCTTGGGTCACATCGTCCAAACGTTGCCCATTCAATCGAATCTCGCCGGAATCGGGTCTGACGAAAGCGAGCAACAGTTGCAGGAGCGTCGATTTTCCCGAGCCGCTCGGCCCGACGATGACCGTCTTCGTCCCGCTTCGTAACGTCACGTCCACGTCGCTCAGGACGTCGCGGTACGTATCCGGATAGCGATAGGTCACGCGCTCGAACGATACGTCCGGAGCGGATTCGAGTACCATGTCCGTCCGGGCGGCCTCGGCCGCGACAATCGCTTCACTCGGCGCGACGACTTCGAGCAGTCGGTCGGCCGCTTGCTTGCTGTCGGCAAAGTGGCCTGGGAAGACCGCCATCGGTGTCGCGTTCTCAAACGCGGTGAGCGACATCATGATGAGCATGGCCAAAAATAGGCCGTTCAACTCGCCGTCGACGACGAGATACGCCCCGATGGCAAGAACACCCCACGAGACGAGCAGGGATGCCGCCACGACGAGTGACGAGTTGAAGAACTGATTCGTCACATCCCGCTTCTGCGCTTCGGCGTAACGGTCACTCTGTTCGAGCAGCTCGCCGCGTGTCCGTCCAAGTTTATGATGAAGCAACAAATCGCGATATCCGTACATCATCTCTGTCATCCCACTCGACAGGTCACCCCGTAAGGCGCGAAGCTCGCGGTCGTGCTTGGCACGGATTCGGGCGAAGAACGCCGGAATCAAAAAGCCGGTCACGAACACACCGAACAAAATCCAGAGGCTGACCCACATCGAGAAATACGTGACGAAAAAAATCGTACTCAAGAAGACGAGCACCAAGATAATCGGCGGATAGAATACCCGTAAAAAGTAGTTTTGCAAGCTCTCGACGTCACCGACGACGCGAGCGAGCAAATCCCCGCTCCGATACTTGGCAAAGATGCTCGGCACGAGCGGTTCGAGCTGGCGGTAAAACCGGACCCGCAACTCGCTCAAAATTGTGAATGTCGCCCGGTGCGAGGCAAGGCGCTCTTGATAACGCGCACTCGCCCGAATCACACCGAACAATTTAATCAAAACGACAGGCACCATGAGCGCATAGAGCGGCGGTACGAGACCGGCCCGTGAGACGAGGTAACCGCTCGCCGCGAACAAGGCGACGGCCGCGATGCCGGCCACGTACCCAAAGAAAATCGAGAGGATGATATCCTTCTTCTCGCGCATCATCCATTTCGTGATCGTCCAAAGTGAGTTCATCCTCTCACCCCTTTCTGTAGCGTGAACAAGTCAGCGTATTGCGGAACGCTGAGCAATTCGTCATGCGTGCCTTGGGCGAGGAGCTTCCCATCGTCCATGAACCAAATCGCGTCCGCCTGCTTGATCGTATGCAAGCGATGCGCGACCGTGACAAGCGTCGCCTCGCGCGACAACTCCTCAATCGAGCGCCGAACGATTTGCTCCGTCACTAAATCGAGCCCTGTCGTCGGTTCATCGAACAAGATGATGCCCGGTCGTTTCAAGAAGGCGCGGGCCAAGGCGAGCCGTTGCCGTTCGCCTCCAGACAATCCATAACCGCCTTCACCGAGTTCGGTATGAATGCCGTTCGGCAATTGCGCGATGACATCGTTCAATCCGGCTGCATTCGCGGCTTCAAGGATGTTTATCTCGTCGGCCGTTTCCCCGAGGGCGATATTATCGGCGACGGTACCGGCGAACAAATACGGATTTTGTGAGATGTAGCCAATCGTGTCATACCATGACGAATCGGTGTATGTCTCGAGCGGTTCTCCGTCGACGAGGACACGTCCACTGTCCGGTTTCACGAGCCCGGACAACACGTTCAAGACGGTCGTCTTGCCGGACCCGCTCGCCCCGACGAGCGCCACGTGGGCACCGGCAGGAATCACACCGCTTAATGGATGCAGCGTAAAGCGTCCACCTTCATAGGCGAACGAGACGGCGTCGAGCTCGAGGTCGGGTGTCGGGCTCGTCAACGTCCGGTCGCCCCAGGTCAAGCGTTCATCCGGTGCATCGAGCGCCTCGAAAATACGGTCGGCCGCCCCCATGCTGCCTCGTCCGGTGTGGAACGCACCGCCGAGGTCTTTGATGGCCAAATAGTATTCCGGGGCCAAGACGAGAATCAAAAAGCCGGAGAAGAACGTCAAGTTCTCCCAGACGACCATTTGGAGCGCCACTTCGAGTGCGACGACGCCCGTGCTGAGCATCGAGATGAACTCGAGCATGAGACCCGACAGGAACGCCGTCTTCAAGACGACCATCGTCGCGTCGCGGAAGTCGAGACTGCTCTTTTCAATCGCTTGCGCCTCACGCTCGGTCCGACCGTATAGTTTGAGCGTCGTCAATCCTTGCAACACGTCCAAGAACTTGCCGGAGAACTGATTCATTTTCTCCATCTGCTGTTCGGACTTCTTCTGGGTCGCAATCCCGATGATGATGAAGAAAATTGGGATGAATGGAGCCGTCACCATCATGATGACGCCTGAAATCCAATGTTGGCTGAAGACGACGACGAGAATGAGTAGTGGAATAATCGACGTTTGAATGACTTGCGGCCAATATTGGCTAAAGTAGGCATCGACTTCGTCGACCGCGTCCATGAACACGCTCACCTTTTTACCGGATTGACCGGATAGTGACGTCTCAATCGGATTCGACGTATAGCGGTCGAGCAATTGCAATCGGAGTGTTCGTTTCGCCTTTTCTGACAGGCTCGCTCCAATCCTCCCCGACATATAGCCGAAACCAGCTCGTGTGACGAGCGCGAGGATGAGCCACCCGAGCGTCGGAACGACGCTTTCAAACGATGCATTTTTTAAAAAGACTTGATCGACAATGTCGACAATCAAATAGGCTTGAGCTAAAATCGACAACCCAATCATCACTGCCGCGATGATGAGTCCGACGATATGGCGTTTTTCTGCTAAAGCGAGAGCTTGCAGTCGTTTCACTGCGTTCATCCTTTCTATCAATCAGGAGACTTTTTCTTTGTGAGGATTCTCACTAATTATACCTGATGCACCCTTGCAAGGCGAACGCTTCGCTTCCTCAGACATGCAAAAAACGCCACGTCCCACACGCGGCGCCATCACAGCGACTGTTCAAAATATTCAGGATGACCGATCATCAATTCCCGCGCATCAAATTGAAGCACGTCTTCTTTTCGCAACCGCGATAAGATGTTCGACACGGTCTCTCGTGACGTACCCGACAAGCGCGAAATCTCAATTGTCGTGAACGGGCAGCGGACACGGACGCCCGTCGCTTCCGGCTCCCCGAGGTCTTCAATCAAGTAATGAATCGTGTTGAGCACCCGGTCAGTCGCACTCGGTGTGATGATGTCCTGGACACGGCGCTCGTGCAAATCGAGAATCCGGTTCATCTGTCCGACGATGTGGAGCAACATCGATGCGTTCCGCGAGACAAGCTGTTCGAAACGGTCGGTCGGCATATAGATGACCTCGATATCGGTCAACGCCTCGGCTGAATGTTGATAGTACGGTTCCGTCAACAAGCCACGATACGGGAACAATTGCTTCGGTTTCAAGTAGTCCGTATATTGATGTGTCGCCGTCTCGTTGCAACGCTCGAGCTTCACATAACCGCTAATCAAGAAATAGACCCGTTCCCGGGGATCCCCCTCTATGAACAAGAGTTGACCTTTCCGATACGTGCGGCAATAGACATGCGGCAACAGCGCCTCGAGCTCTCGTGTGGCACATTTGGCGAACACATCAAGCTGTCTCAAATCGTCCACCGTCCATTTTGGTTTCATGTCGCATCCTCCAATCCATCTTGCCTCTCTTTTAAGTATAAAGCGACCTCTTATTGAAAACGCTTACAAAATCCGACGATTTTCTGACAAAAAAAGAAGGGCATGAACCGCCCCTCTTCGTCACAATAAAGTATTCAGTCGAGCATCAATTCCATAATCGCGTCTTGCAGGTCGCGATCGAGTTCGAGCGCATGTAAATCGAACAGCCATGCTTCGAGTCGCGTCTTCGCCGCCGCTGACCGGTATAACCGGTCTTTTAAATCGTATGAGATTTCCGCACGGTCCAAGAAGCGATACAACCGATCGAGACGATGGTCGTTCGCCGTCACATCGACCGGGAGTTCCACGGTCAGCTCGTCTCTGATCGGTCCGAGCTCGAGGCGAAGCGTCTGTGTCTCCCGTTTGTATTCACCAGACCCGGTCACCCCTCGAAGGAGCAACGTGACATGGCGGTCCACCGGTAACACAGACCGGTCACCTGTCACTTGGATATGAAGGCTCCGTTCCTCCCAATCGAGCGTGAACGTCGTCTCGGCGTAGGCTCCCGTCTCATAGCCACGGTCCTTCCCATTGTCTTCATAGAGCGTGAACGTGTTCGAGGCGCCTGGGAAGATGAGCACTTCCAAATCGGCCGGGTTGTCGGTATCGTTTCGACCCGAATGGTGTGGTGCCATCGGGATGATCGCCCCGGCTTTGGCGAACACCGCCTGATCTTCGAGCCCACGGAACATGCGAACCGATTTGTCTCCGCTGTAGCGATGACCCGTGAAGAAGTCGAACCAGTCGCCTTTCGGTAGCCAGACGTTCGTCGCCGCCACGTGGAGCTGTCGATTCATCGGTTCGACGATTGGGGAGACGATGAGTTCACTGCCGAAGTAATACTCATTCGGCACCTCATATGCCGCGTCTTCGTCCGGGTGCTCGTAATACATCGGTAAGACGAGCGGCAAGGCGCCGACATGGTTGCGCCAGTTCATCGTATAAATGTATGGAATCAATTGATGGCGCAGACGCAAGAACGTCTTCATCGACCGTTCCGCCTCGAGACCGAAGCGCCACGGTTCTTTGCCGTTGAACGTACTCAATGTCGAGTGCAGTCGCATAATCGGACTGAACACCCCGAACGCGACCCAGCGTGCGGCGAGCTCGTCGTCTTTCGAACCGCGATAATGCCCGCCGATGTCATGGCTCCACCAGCCGTAACCGATATTGGCCGCCGTCGCTGTAAAGTACGGTTGGAAGGCCAGGGACGCCCACGAAATCAGCGTGTCACCCGAGAATCCGACCGGATAGCGATGACTGCCCGGCCCCGCGTAACGGGAGAAGATGAGCGGACGGTTGCCATCCCGGGCGATATCGGTCGCATGATAGTGATTCAACATCCAGAGCGGGTCGAGCCCCTCCATTTTCGAGGTCGAGCCTTGTTGCCAGTCAATCCACCAAAAATCGACGCCGTCGACTTCATGCGGATGGTGCATCTGCTCGAAATAAGCTTGAATGAAGCGCTTATCAGAGAAGTCGAACGGGATGCGGTCACCCTGGGACGGGTCGATGCCCATCGCCTCGGCCATCGCCGTATACTGATCTTCGAAGGCACGCACGCCGTCCGCCGGGTGCAAGTTCAACGTGACGAGCAGACTCTCTTGTTTGAGCCACGTCAAGAAGCCTTTCGGGTCCGGGAACAGGTTTTTATTCCATGAATAACCCGTCCATCCGCTCCCGTATTCTTCGGGGACATCGGTGACGTGCCAATCCATGTCGATGACGCTGACCGAGAACGGGATGTCTTCTGTCTTAAACCGACGCATGAGTTCTTTATATTCCGTCTCGTCGTAGCGCCAATAGCGGCTCCACCAGTTGCCGAGCGCTTTTCTTGGCAACAGCGGCGTCGGGCCTGTCAGTTGATAGAAGTCACGCAGCGCCCGCTTATATTCATGTCCATAACCGAAATAGTACAAGTCATGGATATGCTTCCGTCTCGGTTCCACAAAACGATCCTCGGTCATGATGAACGAATCGGAGTCATCGATGACGGCATATCCTTGTTTTGAGGCGATGCCCTCACCGAGTTCCGTCGCCCCGTCGACATGGTCGAGCGTTCGCGCCGTCCCTTTCAACGTCCGCTCCGGTCCGTTAAATGTATAGCGGCTATAGTACGTACTGAAGTTCCCTTTCACATCGACGTAGAGCGTGTTCGGCGCGAACGGCCCTTTCGTGTAATAGAGGTGGACGTGCTCTGTGATGATTTGCAGTTCTGTCTCATCCTCGATCACGCGAAACTCCGGGACTGCGAACGCCCGGTTAAAGACGACTTGGGTCGGTCGGTCCTCGAACACCCCATCTTCCGCGTATTCCATCCGAATCAATTGGCTCGTCAGCACCGTGAAGCGATAGCAGCTCCCTTGGACGATTGCTCGATTATCTGCCTGTGGTTTCATTTGTTGCGTATAGACGTTCTCCTCTTCAAATAGACGCATAAGCTCGAGCGTTGCCGCTCTTCGTCACTCCCCTTCTAAATTGTGCAAACGTTTACACTCAAAATGATAGCAATGTCTAAATCGACATACAACATTCCTTCCCCATGTCGGACCATAAAAAACGACGAGCTGCCAATTCAGAAAAAAACCACAGACGCTGATGTCTGTGGCGTTGAGCTTATTGTTGGAGCGTCGCGGCGAGTCGGACGCGCGTCCCGACCTCACCTCGGACCGCCGCAAGGGCTTGTTCGAGCGACGTGATGACGGCAACCCGGTCGTGTCCTGATTCGGCGAACTGAAGGGCCGCCCGAACTTTCGGCAACATACTGCCCGGTGCGAATTGCCCCTCGGCGATATACGTCTCGAGCTGTTCTTTCGTCGTCTCCTCGAGCGCCCGAGCCGACGAGGTCCCAAAATCGACGAATACGTGCTCGACGGCCGTCAAAATGAGGAGCATGTCGGCGTCGACGAGATCGGCGAGTTTCGCAGCGGCGAAATCTTTATCGATGACCGCCTCGACACCGACATAACCATCTGGTGTATCGATGACGGGAATCCCGCCGCCGCCAGAGGCGACGACGATGTGCTCATGGGCGACAAGGTCACGGATGACCGCGTGCTCGAGAATCGCCACTGGAAACGGACTCGGGACGACGCGGCGATAGCCGCGACCGGCGTCTTCTTTGAACACATAACCGGTCGTCCGTTCCATCTGCTGCGCTTCCGCCTCGTCGTAGAAGGGACCAATCGGCTTCGTCGGGTGACTGAAAGCACTATCGTTCGGGTCGACGACCGACCGCGTGACGATTGGCGCGACCGAACGTTCCAAACCGCGCGATCTCAGAGCTTTCGTGAGGGCATTCTCGAACCAATAGCCAATCATCCCTTGTGTCATCGCCCCGCAAACGTCGAGTGGCAAGGCCGGCGTCGCCGGACTATCCGACGCAGCCTGTTGCAACATCAAATTCCCAACTTGCGGCCCGTTCCCATGGGTGATGATGACCTCAATCCCTTCGGCGACAAGCGCGGCCAGAGATTCAGCCGTCGCCTCGACGGCTCGAATTTGAGCCTCGGCCGTCGCATCTTTTCCTTGTTGAATCGCATTTCCACCTAGTGCGATGACTACTCGTTTATTCCGCATATTGGTTTCCCCCGATCAAAAGACTGAGATATTTCCTGAGACGATGCGCACGACGGCCAAGATGGCGAGCGCGGTCAAGACACCGGCCACAATCCATTCCGTCTTCGTCAACGTCTTGATGCCGTTCTCACGCTGTGCCTTGATATAGAGCAACGTACCTGGTGCGTACAGTAAGGTCGTCAAGAGCAGATAGTCGATTCCAGCCGCATAGATGAGCCAAATCCCGTAAATCGAGGCGACGGCTCCGATGATGAGATCGCGGGTCCGGCGTTCACCGGCGTTGTAGCCGATGCCGTTCTTCGCGACTTTGACTTGATAGAAAGCCGAGAAGACGTATGGAATCAAGATGGCGCTCGAAGCGAGCGAGAAGGCGAAATTATACGCCGCATCCGAGAACAGGAACGTGAAGAGGAACAATTGAATCAATCCGTTCGTGAGCCAGAGCGCGTTGGCCGGCGCGCTGTTTTTATTCTCTTTCGTGAACCATTTCGGGAACACGCCGTCTTTCCCGGCCACGAATGGAATCTCGGCGGCAAGTAACGTCCAACCGAGCCACGCCCCGAGGACAGAGATGACGAGACCGCCGTTGATTAGCATCGCGCCCCACGGTCCGACCGCCGACTCGAGCAAGTACGCCATCGCCGGTTGTGAAGCGTTCGCCACGTTCTCTGGATTCATGAGACCGAGCGACATGATCGAGATGAGCAGATAGATGACGAGTGTCCCGAGCAACCCGATGACCGTCGCTTTCCCGACGTCCGAGCGCTTGCGGGCCCGTCCGGATAAGACGACCGCCCCTTCGACACCGATGAACACCCATAGTGTGACGAGCATCGTCGAGACGACCTGGTCTCTCACACTACCCCATGAGAAACCACCCTGGCCCCAGAAATCGAACGTGAAATTATCGAGGTTGAAGAAGAATAAGGTGATGGTGATAAAAGCAAAAATCGGTACGAGTTTCGCAATCGTCGTGATGATGTTGATCATGGATGCT
Organism: Exiguobacterium chiriqhucha RW-2; assembly: GCF_000416965.1. Lineage (GTDB taxonomy): Bacteria > Bacillota > Bacilli > Exiguobacteriales > Exiguobacteriaceae > Exiguobacterium > Exiguobacterium chiriqhucha. The sequence goes on along the minus strand of NZ_ATCL01000014.1, from coordinate 101,769 downwards.
TCATGAATGCCTCGTAAAATGAGCGAATGAACGAGCCACAGCATAATCGAGGCGCCGATGATGGAGGCGATGTTTTGACCGCCTTCGAAGATTGGGAAGAAATAACCGACCGAACTGAACAGGAGCGTCGCATAGGCGACGTTACCAAGCCATGCGGAGAGCCAGTAGCCCCACGCCGAGTTGAACCCCATGAACTGACCGAAGCCGGCCCGGGCGTAACTGTACACCCCGCCGTCGAGGTCTGGACGACGCATCGTCAAATTTTGAAAACTGAGACCGAGTGCGATAATCCCGATTCCGGTGATGACCCACCCAATCAAAATCGCCCCCGCGTTCGCACCTTGGGCCAAATCGGCCGCTAAGTTGAAGGCTCCCCCGCCAATCATCGAACCGACGACGAGTGCCGTCAACGCCCCGAGCCCTAATCGTCGATCCTTTTTCTCCGGTTGTACGCCAGCCGTTCCACTTGAGTCATGCGCTATTTTCGTAGACATTGAACTCATCCCTTTCGTTTAGTACGAACCGGAGGGGAAACCCCTCCCGTCCGTCAGCGTTCAAGCCATTCGTTGGTGTCGGTGAGCGTCGCCGCCATCACAGCTTTAATCGTGTGCATCCGATTCTCCGCCTGATCAAAGACGAAGGAATGACGACTCCGGAACACCTCGTCCGTGACTTCCATCTCGGTCAGACCATATTCGGAATGGATGGCTCGGCCAACCTCGGTCTCCAAGTCGTGGAAGGCTGGCAGACAGTGAAGGAACATGACGTCTGGATTATTAGTCTTCGTGAGCATGTCCATGTTCACTTGGTAAGGATGGAGCAACTTGATCCGCTCGGCGAATTCAGCCTCTTCGCCCATCGACACCCACACATCGGTGTAAATCACGTCGGCGTCGGCGACCGCTTCATCGATACTCTCGGTCAACGTAATTTTCGCTCCCGTCTCGGCAGCGACCGAGCGGGCAAAATCGACGACCTCATCTGACGGCCAGAGCGATTTCGGCGCGCAGATGCGCATGTCCATTCCGACTTTGGCCCCACCAATCAAGAGCGTGTTGCCCATATTGTTGCGTCCATCGCCGACATAGACGAAGCGAATGCCAGACAACTCGCCTTTCTGTTCTTTGACGGTCAAGAAGTCGGCCAAGATTTGAGTCGGATGATATAAGTCCGTCAACCCGTTCCATACCGGGACACCAGCATCTTTGGCCAAACCTTCGACCGTCTCATGGGCGAACCCACGGAACTGGATGCCGTCGAACATACGTCCGAGCACGATGGCCGTGTCTCGAACCGATTCTTTTTTGCCGAACTGGATATCCGATTTCCCGAGGTATTCCGGATGCATGCCGAGATCGATGGCCGCCACAGTAAACGCACAACGCGTCCGTGTCGATGGTTTTTCAAACAAGAGCGCCACGTTCTTCCCTTCACAGATGCGGTGCGGGACGCCTTGTTGCTTTTGACGCTTGAAGGCGGCCGATAAATCGATCAAATAGTTCAACTCGTCTCCTGAAAAATCGTTCAATGATAGAAAATGACGGCCTTTCAAATCAAAGTTGTACGTTGTGGACATGCTCGTTTCCTCCTCGTTAAATGTCTTCGCGGATAATCGGACAGCTCATACAGCGTGGACCCCCACGGCCACGCGACAGTTCACTCGACATGATTTCGATGACTTCGACGCCCTCGGAACGGAGCAACTCGTTCGAGACGTAGTTGCGGTCGTACGTGACGACGACGCCTGGAGCGATGGCGAGCGTGTTCGACCCATCGTTCCATTGCTCGCGGGCAGCGGCAATCGGGTCCCCGCCCCCACATGGGATTAAGACGATCTCATCGAGACCGAGTGCGGCTTTCAACACGTTCAACAGATCCGTATGCTGCGTGATGTGAAGTTCGCCTTCAGCGTTCAACGTCAGTTCAAAGATATTCATCTTGCCTCCTGGACCTTGGATGAACGGATGAATCGTGAACTTGTCATGGTCGACCATCGTGAAGACCGTGTCGAGATGCATGAACGCGCGCGACTTCGGAATTTCGATGGCGATGACTTTTTTGAATGTGCCGCCGTTTTTCAACAAGTTGAGGGCGACCCGTTCAATCCCTTGGGCCGTCGTTCGTTCGGAAATCCCGATGGCGACGACTTCCTTCGACAATACGAGCTCGTCCCCACCCTCCATCGCGAAGCGGTAGTCGCGGTCCGACCAAATCGGGATGTCATGTTTCGCGAATCGTGGGTGATAGCGCATAATATATTGCGTGAACAACGATTCACGACGACGAGCCGGCTCTTTCATCCGGTTGATGGATAGCCCGTTGCCGATTGCTGCCGCCGGGTCACGGGTGAAGTATAAGTTCGGCATCGGATCGAGATAGAACGGATACGTGTCCTCAATCATCTCGTGTAAGTGGCGCCGTTTTTCGGGCTTAATCTCGGACTTCCGAATCCCGGCCATGACGGTTTCAATCAACTTTTCATTGTCGTAGGCGAGCAAATACTCTTTCAGCGTCTCGTACGAACCGTTGATATTTGATTTGGACTCTGACAAGATATCAGCGACGAAACGTTCACGGACACCCGGCAACGACAACGTCTCAGCCATTAAGTTTTCGAGATAAAGCACTTCGACGCCTCGATTTTGGAGCACGCTCGCAAAGTAGTCGTGTTCTTTTTGAATGACTGGAAGATGGGGAATGTCATCAAACAGGAGTCGTTCCAAATATTCCGGGGTCAAATTTTCGAGTTCGCGTCCTGGACGTTTTAAAAGGACGGTCCTGAGTTCACCAATTTCTGAATACACGTGGATCGGATGTTTCAGCGTAGTATCCCGTGCGGTTTGTTGATCCGTCATCGATATCATCTCGCTTCCTCCTTGTGATTCGGGTGTGTTGCTACCCTTACATTATCAACTTACCCATTTCCACGATGGGCAAGTCCGACGTTTGGACTGTGGTGGATTCCACAGAAAAGTGCATAGACCATGACGTGACATGAATGAACAATCACTCGAGAAACGGTGTGGCCCCTCGAATCGAGAGAAAGTAACGTATACACGCTGTATAGATTGTGAAAAAAATTCATAGCATTTTTTTGATTTTGTTTGAGACCACTCAAACTCGTGACATAATATAGACAAATGATGTGAAAAGGAAGTGAGTCGATGGCAATCGAACGTACAGAACGCGCCCGTCATGAAGCCCAAGTGACAGCGCTCATTCAAAAAGGGGACCCGGTCGATTTCCGCGACGTGTTCCTCACCCTCCACCCTGGTGAACAGGCCGACCTGTTCATCGAACTTGAACGTCCGGGCCGTGAGTTCGTCTACGAGGCGTTATCCCCGGAAGCGTTCACCGACTTGTTTGAAAAACTTGAACTGGACGAACAGGAACAGTTCATTCAAGAGATGCCACGTCCGTTCGCCGTACGTGTGTTGAACGATATGTTCTCGGATAACGCCGCCGACTTGATGACCGAGCTCCCTGACGACTTCATGAACGAACTGTTCGAGTTGATGGACGAGACCGAGGCGACCGAGGTCAAAGACTTGATGCGCTATCCGGACGATACGGCCGGTGCCATCATGACGACCGAGTTTATCGTGTTGAAGGCGGACAAGACCGTCGGTGCGACGCTCGAAGACTTGCGCGAACTTGGACCGGAAGCCGAGACAATCTATTACCTGTACGTCATCGACACCGATCGCCGGCTCGTCGGCGTCGTCTCGCTACGCGACTTGATCGTCTCCCCGCTCGACGTGCAAATCGCGGACATCATGGGCCGGCGCGTCGTGTCGGCCCACGTCCTCGCCGATCAGGAAGACTTGGCCCGGACCGTTCAGAAGTATGACTTATTGGCCCTGCCTGTCATCGACAGCGAGGACCATCTGCTCGGGATCATCACGGTCGACGATGTCATGGACGTCATCGAACGCGAGACGACCGAGGATTTCGAAGAGCTGTCGGCGACGAAAGGTTCGTCGGACATCAACATGGGACCGGTCGAGGCGGCGATGAAGCGCGCGCCATGGATTATCAGCCTCATGTTCCTCGGGATGATCACTGCGTCGACGATCGGTGGTTTCGAGGACACGCTCGAAACGATCGTCTTGCTCGCCGTCTTCATGCCGCTCGTCATGGGTTCGGCCGGTAACGCCGCCACCCAATCGCTCGTCGTCGCCGTCCGCTCAATCGCGCTCGGGACGATTAATCGAAAGAACGTGTTGAAAATGATTCGTCGTGAGTTCGGGACGGGGTTATTGCTCGGTCTCGCCTGTATGGTCGTCATCTTCGGCGTCATCACCGTCCTCTATGACAGTGCCTTAATCGGCATAATCGTCGGTCTGTCGATTTTTGCGTCGCTCAGCGTGGCGACCATCGTCGGGACGCTCGTGCCGCTCTTGATCAATCGATTGAAACTCGATCCAGCCGTCGCGTCGGGTCCGTTCATCACAACAGTCGTCGACAATCTCGGCTTAATCATTTATTTCACGGTCGCGACTTCGTTGCTTCGCTTTTTTTGACACCTGACCTCTCAGGTGTCTTTTTTTGTTGTGAGGTTTGTTACAGTTCTTTTACAAAAGAGAAAACGGGAAATAATCATACTTCGTGAAGGGTAGTTATGAAAAAGTACTTATAAATAAGAAGAAGTTGAGGGAGGGAATGTCGTTGACCATTCAACAAGTTGTTTACATATTAATCACAGGGGCCTTATTCATGGGGCTCGTCGCTTACGTGTCTTATCGCATGACGAAAGGGAAAGTCGAGAGTGCCGACGACTACTTCTTGGCAGGACGGGGGCTAACCGGCATCTTTATCGCCGGATCACTCTTATTGACGAACTTGTCAGCCGAGCAGTTGATCGGCTTAAACGGGCAATCGTTCGCCGGCAACATGTCGGCCATGGCGTGGGAAGTCACAGCCGGAATCGCCGCCATCATCATGGCGCTCTTTTTACTGCCGCGTTTTCTCGGAATCGGTATTTCGACGATCCCTGAATTTTTGAGCCAACGGTATGACGAGGACGTCCGTCGCTTGACGGTCCTGTTGTTCTTGTTCGGCTATATGTGCGTCACGATCCCATCGATGCTCTATTCCGGCGGATTGGCCGTCCTGCAACTGTTTGACGTCCCGGAATTACTCGGAATCAGCTTCGAGCAGTCGCTCTGGCTCGTCATTTGGTTCATCGGGATTATCGGAGCCGTTTACGCCATTTTCGGTGGTCTCCGCGCCGTCGCCGTCTCCGACACGTTGAACGGGATCGGATTAATCATCATCGGTTTCCTCGTCCCGACGCTCGGCTTCATCGCGCTCGGTGACGGCAACCTCGTCGATGGGATGAAGACGATTGCAACCGAGAATCCAGAGAAACTGAACGCGATCGGTTCAGAGAACGATTCCGTTCCGTTCTTGTCCATCTTCACGGGGATGATTTTTGCGAACTTGTTTTATTGGGCACTCAATCAATATGTCATCCAACGGGCACTCGGGGCGAAGAACTTGGCCGAGGGTCAAAAAGGGGTACTTTTCACCGGTTATTTGAAGTTGCTCGTCCCGATTTTCATGCTGCTTCCAGGGATTATCGCGTTCCATTTGTATGGCACGAACGTCGATAAGGCGGACCTCGCTTATCCGAGCTTGATTGCCGACTTGTTGCCGATGTGGCTCATGGGCTTCTTCCTCGCCGTCTTGCTCGGTGCCGTGTTCAGCTCGTTCAACTCGTTGCTCAATAGTATCGCCACCTTATTCGTGCTCGATATTTATAAGCCGAAGTTCAAACCGGACGCGTCTGACAAAGATTTGATTCGTGTCAGCAAATGGTTCGGGACGTTCGTCGCGCTCGTCTCGTTCTTCGTCGCTCCGAACTTGATGTACGCACCGGACGGACTGTGGGACTTGATTCGCCGCTTCACCGGTTTCTTCAATATCCCGATTCTCGTCATCGTCTTAATCGGGATGCTCGTGAAGCGCGTACCGCCGATTGCCGCGAAACTCGTCATCGGCTTCCACGTCGTCACGTATTACTTCCTCGTCTGGGGAACGGAGCAGTGGTTCGGCTTCGACCTTGGCATCAACTTCATTCACATTTACGGGATTTTGTTCGTCCTCGAAACGACCATCATGCTCGTATTCGCAAAAGTTCGACCGATGCAACACATCAATCCGATTCGCATCGATCTTGGCCGCGTCAAGCCATGGCGTCATGCAATTTCGACTTCCATCATCCTTGTCGCGTCGATGATTTTCGTCTACTTCGTCTTCTCACCGATCGGTCTCGCCTATGCGGACGGGATCGTCTCGAGCTGGTTCTGGCCGGCGACCATCGCCTTGTTCGTTGTGACGGGTGGCCTCGTTTGGGCATCCTATCGCTACTGGCTTCCGAAATATGAGGCTTACTTGACTAATCTCGGTACGACGGACACTGAACGTGAAGAAGCGATTGGTGAATAATCAGCGTCTCCTCCGCCTTTGACGGAGGAGACATTTTTTTGTGTGGTTAGGGATTGATTGGCCGTATGCTATGCTAAAAACACTAGATAATCTTTCGGAGGTGCCCGATGAACAAGCTTTTGCACGACGACTTTACTGACCTTCCCATTAAACCTGATTTTTCTGGATCGGCGCTCGTCATGCGACAAGATGACATCCTGTTCGACAATCAACAAGGTTATGCGAATCGGGCGGAACGAATTGAAAATCGAACATCGACCCGATTCGGTATCGCTTCGGGCTGTAAGTTGTTCACGGCCATCGCCGTCTGCCAGCTCATCGAACAAGGCAAGTTGGCATTCACGTCGACACTCCGCGAGTGTTTGGCCATCGACTTCCCCCGATTTGACCCGGACGTGACAGTCGAACAGTTGCTCACTCACACGTCCGGCATCCCCGATTATTTCGACGAGTCTGTCATGGACGATTTCGAGGAATTGTGGCGGCAACGACCGATGTATCACATCCGGCAGCTACGTGACTTTCTCCCGATGTTCCAACACGAGCCGATGCGACAAGAACGAGGCGTGTTTCAATATAATAATGCCGGTTATATCTTGCTCGGCCTCATCGTCGAACAAGCGAGCGGGTTGATGTTCTCGGACTATATCGAACGATTCGTGTTCAAGCCGGCCGACATGACCGATTCGGGGTACTTCTCGCTCGATGCCTTGCCGGCGAATACGGCGCTCGGGTATATCGACAACGCGGACGGCTCGTGGCGGACGAACCACTATTCGATTCCCGTCAAAGGCGGAGCGGACGGCGGCGCGTTCGTGACGGCACAAGATATGGCCAAACTTTGGAGCGCCTTGCTCGCTCATCGCCTACTTGGCGAGGAGATGACATCACGACTGCTGACTCCTCATGTGAAGGTAAACGATAAAGGCGCACATTATGGCTACGGTCTGTGGATTCAATTGGGTGCGAAGCGACACGTGTTCAAATATCATGTCATGGGCTATGACCCCGGCGTCAGTTTTCATTCTGCATACTACCCGGCCACAGAGATCGTCTCGGTCGTCTGTTCGAATGAGTCAGATGGTGCGTTCGACCTCATGAAAGCCATTGAAATGAAAGTAGGTGAAGGTTGATGGTCATTCGTTCTTATGAAGAAGCCGATTTTGAACAGATTCAAGCATTGAATGAAGCGGAAGGTTGGAGTCAACTCGTCCGACAGCACGAGTTGACGAAACAGGCGTGGCGGCAATCGAACGTTGCCTATGTCGTCGAGTCAGAAGGACTGGTGATTGCCTACTTGCGTGGGTTGACCGACACGACCGTGAGCCTGTACGTGTGCGAACTGCTCATCGCGGCCTCGTACCGTCGTCTCGGGATTGGCGAGCAGTTGTTGTCACACGTCCATGCGCTCTACCCTGAGACGCGTCTCGAGATGCTCGCGAGTGCTTCATCCCACACGTATTACGAAAAACTGAACTTCCGTCCGTTTTACGGGTACCGGAAAACGATTCACGAATAGGAGGAGCTGTCATGAAACTAGCCATCGTGACCGGTGCGTCGCGCGGTCTCGGCCGTGCCATCGCCGAGGAATTATTGAAGCGGGATTACGAGGTCGTCAATTTTTCACGGACGCAGGCGACCGATGCCTCGTTCCGTCACGTCGAGGTCGATTTATCTGATCCGACAAGTACACTGGCCGCGCTCGAACACGTGAAGCCACTCATCGAGACGGCGACATCCTTGCTCGTCGTCCAAAACGCAGCCTTGATTGAACCGATTCATCGGGCCGGCCAATTGGATGCCGCGCAGCTCATCGCCCACGTCCAAGCCAACCTGCTCGCCCCGATGCTCTTGACGAACGCGGTGCTCGCGTACGATCTGCCCGTCTCGCTCATCCACGTGACCTCTGGGGCCGCCAAGCGCCCCATCTCGGGCTGGAGTGCATACTGTGCGACGAAAGCCGGGCTCGACCATTTCACCGAGACGGTCGCCCTTGAATTGACCGGTACGAACGACAAGGTCGCCTTGTTCAACCCAGGCGTGATGGACACCGCGATGCAGGCAAGCATCCGCGCCTCGTCAGAAGACGCGTTCCGTGACGTGGAACAGTTCCGTTCTTACGTGACAGAAGGCCGATTGCGCACCCCGGAGACGGTCGCCCGCATCTTGGCGGAACACTTACTAGACGAGCCGTTCGAGAATGGCAAGACGTATTCTGTATATGACCTCGCTTGATTTTTGACCTGGTATAAAATTCAGTCACCCTTTTCTTACTGGACCGCCTACACTAAAGACAGACGAAACAAGAAAGGATGACTTAATCATGAAGACGATTGCAGGAGGATTATTATTTTTCGGCTTGTTCAGTCTGACGCTGTCGTTCACGATGATTGGAGATACCGCCATCGTCGGCGCGTTAGTGAGCGGTGTCGCCGTCTTGTGTGGGGTCGGGCTCTGGTTCGGCGCGACGGAACTGACACGCATCCGTGCCTCATTCCTCGACAACAAAAAAACGTCTTTCCCTGAATGAGGGAAAGACGTTTTTGGATTCATTGATTGTCTTCGTCTTCGTAATCATCATCCACGTATTCTTCGAAATCATATTCTTCGAAGTCCGCTTCGTCGATGAAGATGTCGCGGTCATTGACGACGTGAATCGGACCGTTGGCCACATCGATTCGAATCGTCCATGCCCATGGAATGCGCAATCGGCTATAAACGCCTGTCCAGAATTCCATCGATTCTTGCTCGTATCGCTCGAACTCTGCCAGCAACTCTTTAAAAGTGATTCCTGACAACTGGAAGTTTGAGTCTTGGATTCGCTCAAGCGCATTATGCGTCGCCTCGAGCTCCGCCGCACGTACCATTTCTTCGGCCGTAGCCATCTCAAGAATGGTTCCATCCGGTGGCAGAATGTCGTATACGTTAAACAATTCGCCTTCTTCTACTTCTTCATCAAACTCATAGTCGTCGTGCCGCATGCTTCATTCCTCCTCACTCTAGTTGAATCTCTTTCATTGTACCATTCCACTCCCTGTTAGAACGAAACATTCGTGTATATATTTTGGCAGGTGGGGAATGATAACAAAGGAATAGAATACGTATCAGCGAAAGGGGCCAATTGACCATGAACGAATCATTTCAAGCACTCGTCCTCGACAAAAAAGACGACCGTCTCCATTCCACGGTGACCGACGTCAAATTCGACGCCCTTCCGAGAGAAGAAGACGGCAACGTCCTCGTCGAAGTCCATTATTCAGCGCTCAACTACAAAGACGCTCTCGGGCTGACCGGATCCGGCAAAATCGTCAGTCATTATCCGTTCATCCCCGGGTGCGAGTTCGTCGGGAAAGTCGTTGAATCCGACCATCTCGATTTCAAAGCCGGCGACGATATCATTGCGACCGGTTTCGGCATCGGCGAACGACATTTCGGTGGCTTCAGCCGTTACGCTCAAGTCCCTGGGAACTGGCTCATCAAACTACCGAAAGGCATGGCGCTGCGAGATGCAATGACAATCGGAACGCCAGGACTTACCGCCATGTTCGCTGTTGAGGCGCTCGAACACGAGGGTGTGCATCCTGGTCAAGAAGTACTTGTGACCGGTGCTTCCGGGGGAGTCGGTAGTTTTGCCATCGCCTTGCTCCACAAGCTCGGCTATCACGTGATTGCCTCGACCGGCAAACAAGACCCGGCGTATTTGCGCGACCTCGGTGTCGAGAACGTGATGGCCCGAAGCGAGCTCGAAGGACCGGCCCGACCGCTGGATGAACAGCGGTTCGATGCTGCCATCGACTCGGTCGGAGGCGAGACGCTCGGTAATATCCTCAGCCGAACGCGCTATGAAGGGACGGTCGTCGCGTGTGGGCTTGCCGGTGGCCATGAGCTCCACACGACCGTCTATCCGTTCATCTTACGAGGCGTACGGCTCATCGGCATTGATTCGGTCATGCAACCGATCGCCCGTCGCGTGAAAGCGTGGGAACGGCTCCATGAACTTATCGACACACGCGTGCTGAACCATATGGTCCATGAGATTCCGTTGCATGATGTTCCGCGTCACGCCGAGGCGATGATGCGCAGTGAACTGAGCGGCCGGACCGTCGTCCGCATCCACGACTAATACAAACAGGGCTGAATCCTTCGATTCAGCCCTGTCTCTGTATTCTCCATGGTGGTGGAATTATAATGTGAATCCGGCTGGTGCGTCTTTGACGACGACAATCACCTTGCCTTGATCTAATTTCTTCTCAAGTTGATCCGCTTCGGTCGATGAGAAACCGAGCTGTTCGAACTGGGCTCGGAGCTCGTCCCCTTTTTTACGGAACAAGTTTTTCGCGGCCGTCCCCAGGCCGACGTCCGATGCCGTCACCGTATTCGCGTCGGCGTTATCGGCCACACGGTCGGTCCGGTCATCGTCGTGGGTGATGACATAAATGTGCTTGTCCTCAATCCCTTTCGCTTTCATCGATTGAATGGCGGTCACGACTTCTTCATCATTTGTAAACTCTTTGTACAAAACTGACATGTCTGTTCTCCTCCTTCGATAGCGTTACATCAATAGTTATTACCTTTTTCTGCAAAAATCACACATTAAAAAACGATGACAGCTGTCATCGTTTCGTTAAACGGCCGGTTCTTGGCCCTTCAATTTTTTTAATTCATCGAGCAGGATGTCTGATTCGTTGAACGGAATCGACTCTCGGCCGACGCGTTCGACGTGGTCATGCCCTTTTCCGACGACGACGATGCGTTTGCCGTCGAGCGCTTGTTGCGCCGCGTGGCGCAGGGCGTCCCGTCGTTCCTCGAACGTCACATAATGCGTGTTCGCGTCGATTCCGGCGAGCAGTCCATCGATGATGCGCTTCGGTTCTTCCGTGCGCACGTCATGCACCGTCACAATCAAGTCGTTCGAATAGTGACTCGCGATGCGACCCATCTCCGCCCGTTTGGTCGGGTCACGGTCGCCCGCCGCACTCAACACAACAACGAGTTCACGTTCCCCTTGCTGAAGCGTCGACAGACACTTCTCGAGGCCGTCCGGCGTATGGGCATAATCAAGATAAATCTCGGCGTCTTCCGTATCAAGTCGTTCGAGCCGACCTTTCGGAAGCGTGAGTCCCGGCACGTTGGCGATGATCGATCGCAGCATCAGTTCCGATGTGGAGACGAGACCGATGGCCGCGGCCAAGTTAGCGGCATTGAATGCGCCCATGAAGCGGACCGGAGCCTCAATTGTCAGCGCGTTCATTTTAATGACGACCGTCTGGTCATTCCAGATGACTTGAATATCAGCCGGTACGTCCGCATGGATGCTGTACATGATACGCCGACGAGTCGGGGCAAACGCGGCCATCGTGTCACTGGCCGAATCTTCAGCGTTTAAAATGATGGCATCCCCGTCCGTCGTCTCGACTTGTTCGAACAATCGGGCTTTGGCTCGGGCGTACTCATCCATCGAGCGATGGTAATCCAAGTGGTCGTGCGTCAAATTCGTGAACGCCGCCGCGTGAAACCGGACACCTTCGACACGTCCTTCCATCATCGCATGCGAGGAGACCTCGACGACACAATCGGTCACGCCGGCATCGGCCATTTCGGCCAGCAAACGATGTAGGACGACAGCTTCAGGCGTCGTATTTGGTGTGTTCAATGTTTGATCTTTATAACGTGCTCCAATCGTGCTGACAATTCCGACCGGTCGGCCGGACAGACGAAATAAATCATATGTCAATGTCGCGGTCGTCGTCTTCCCGTTCGTACCGGTGACACCGTAAATGCGCATCCGATGTGAGGGGTGGTCATAAAAAGTACTGGCCACCACGCCGGCTGTCCGCTTCGTATCCGCGACGACAAGGTTCGGCACCTCAAGGTCAAGCGGGTATTCCGAGATGACAGCAACCGCTCCTTTGGAGACGGCGTCCTCAGCGAATTCATGTCCGTCCACCGTATAGCCGCGGATACAGATAAATAAATTCCCTGGACTGACCTTTCTGGAATCTGTCTCAATTCCGGTCACCCATGGATCGCGTTCGATGTCATCCATCTCATTTCCTAGAATGGCGGATAAACGTTTCGTCCTCATGCTGTGTACTTCCTTTCTCATGGGTGTCGCTAGGTTCGCAAACCTTATCGTCATGGTACTAGATATTAGGCTGTAATGGAGATGACAAATATATTACTTCCCTTTTTACGTGCGATACAATCGCCCAACCAAAAAATTCCTAGTCCAGGACGGGACTAGGAATGTATTTCGCTGTCGGTGAACCGAAGTCCTTGCTCGTGAAGCGCGGTTTCCAAGATTCGCAGCACACTTGGCCCGACCCCATGCAAGGCCGCAATTTCTCGTTTCGTGTACGTGGCCAACTGTTCGAGCGTATCGATATAGGCAGCTCGAAGCGCCCGTTCGGCCGGTGCCGAACATTTCGGAAGTGGTGTCATCCGATTCCCTCCTCTCGTCCTGAGGCACGTTCAATCGTCGGGAGACAGGCGAGGACACGTTCCATACAAAATGTTCGACGCGCTTGTTTGTTCACGTCCCAGGCGACGAGTCGATCGCCTTGCAGCTTCATCAGCTTGACACGTCGCTTCGAAATGACCCCGTTCCGATCGATATACATCATTTCCACGACCCGTCCGTTCCGCATCCAACGCATGACTTCTTGCCTCATCTAATCTCCCTCCTTTGTTACTCTTAGTATACAGAACATTTGTTCGTAATTCCAGTCTGGAGGTGTGCGTTCGCACAATTTCACGTATGCTAGAAGAAACGAAAGTTTCGCGAAAGGGGTTTACCCAATATGACCTATTTGCTGTTGGCCGTTTTGGCCATCGTCTTATTCATTTCCATGATTTATGCGGCCAAAGCCTTGCCAAATTTAAGAAATGTTTTATTCAACCGCGGCAGCCTGTTCGGTCAAGACACCGAGACCGTCACGTGTCCGAACTGTAAGAAAACGTTCAAACGGTCCGGTGGGAACACACAGACGTGCCCGCACTGTTATACGTCGTTTTAACTACAAAACAGCCAACATTCCGCTCATCAGCGGAACGTTGGCTGTTTTTGAATGTGCTCGAATCGGAAAGTAACCGTTTACGTTCACCCCATAAGTGAAATAAGAAGGTTACGTCATTTGCCCGCAACCCAACCACGAGAGAGTTCTCATTCTGAAGGAGTCCACCATGTCATTCATATCCGATCACGATTTATACGCACGCATGTTAAACCGCGACACGTCCGCGCTCGAACTGTTGTACGACCGCTATGAGCGCATCTTATACTCGCTCGCCCTCCGCTTGACGACGCGAGCCGACTTGGCCGAGGCTGTCCTATCCGAGGTATTCACCGAGCTTTGGAAGCATCGTCTGCCGCTCGATTTGACGACCCATCGGCTGAGAACCCATTTGTTCGAACGTGTGGAGACCGCAGCGCTACGTCTAGTTACGAGCGCTTAAACCCGTCTACCGCACCGCTCGATGTAACACTTCTAGAATCCCATCCGCATACATGCCCTCGGTGACACGACCATGTGCTCGTTTGGCTTCTTCCGTCCCGTTGCCGAGTACATAACCGTTGCCGACATATCGCAACATCCCTAAATCGTTCCCGCTGTCACCGAACGCGAAGGCGTGCTCGGTCTGAAACATATATCGGTCGCACACGTAGTCAACTGCAGCGATTTTCCCCGCCCCTTGTGGGATGAAATCGATATCGTAGGCACCTGCTGGATCCCCGGCGAGCGGGTTGCAGCGACTGACGTTGACGGCGATCCCGAAGTCACGGGCGCTCGAACGAATGTGCTCGAGCTCATCCTCGCTCTCGCCGAAGTAATAATAATTGTGCATCCAGCCGCTTGTGCCAAGGTTCGTCTGTGGTTCAATCGTGAGTGTTCGCCCTAGCCTGTCGACGACTTGGGTGACACGGTCTGAAAAGTCATCGGGAAACCGTGACGAATAACCGGAATCGAGCTCCAGTTGTCCGGACGCTGTCACTTGATACAGCTCTGTCCCGAGACTCGCCGCAATCCGGTGCGGGAAATAACGCATGTCTGCCCGTGCCATTTTTTCTCGAATCGTTTCAAGTGAACTCCCCGTCACCCACATCGTCGAGAACCGATGCGACTGTGCATCGAGAAAGTCTTCGAGGTGCCATAATCGTTCCAACTGCTCCACGGTACAAGCGTGCGGAAAATATGTCTCGTCAAAATCAAAACAGACGAGCGTTCGTCCCTCGTCGATAAATCGTTTCATAGTCATCCTCCTTGTGTCGCCATACCCCATCTCGTATAGTAAAGAAGAGAAAGGAAGTGGCAGCATGAAAAATCGATTGAGCCGTTACTACTGTCAGTATAGCGGAATCGTGATCGGGTTCGGGCTCGTCTTCACCTTTTTGTTTGGAATCCGATCCTATTCGGTCTGGCAACAATGGATTCCGAGCAATTTGGCACTTCTCGTCACTCTCATTACGGCAACGCTGTTCAGTTACGTGACGTACCGTCTGCTCAGCGCCTTGAATCTACGCCTGTTCCGCCGTATCGGAGGGATAGCGTCCAGTTGTTCCCGTTAGCTGCGGGAAAATCTTGACTGTTCACAAAATAGTCACGTCAAATAGGCATCCATTTCACGGTTTCATCCGTTAGATCAATACAAGGGATTCCCTTATGTGTAAAGGAGCAAGCCATGACTGATATTGAATTGTACGAGCGTGTCAGGCAAAAAGACAAACAAGCGCTCGAGACACTTTATGACCGCTATGAACGAATCCTCTATGCGTTCGTCATGCAATTGACGAAAGACCGCGATCTCGCCGAAGAAGCGATGCAAGAAGTATTCATTAAGCTATGGCGCGGTGGCGGCGTGTATGATGAGTCAAAAGGAAAATTCAAATCGTGGCTGTTCACGATGAGCCGTCACGTCACGATCGACTTGATTCGCAAACGAAAACCTGACCTGCAACTGGATGAGTCCTATGCGGAAGCCATTCCGTCACCGGCCCCGTCCGTCGAGACCGAGGTCGAATGGCAAGAAGAGCGGACTCAAATCGAGACGGCGATGGCCGAACTACCGGTCGAGCAACAACAGGTCGTCCGCCTCATGTATTTCCAAGGGCTCAGCCAACAAAAGATTGCCGATACGTGCGGCATCCCGCTCGGTACTGTAAAAGGAAGGATTCGATTAGCGTTGAAACAGCTACGAAGGCATTTATCCCATGATTTGAATGATAAGGAGGTGGAACGATGAACGCTTGTGACCAATTGATTGATTATTTTAACCAGCATTTGACAGAAGACGAACGCATCCGGTTTGAAGCGCATCTCACGACATGTCAAACGTGTCAAGAAGAGCTCGAACAACTCGAGGCCCTCGTCGGCGGCGTCGCGTTCCTCTCTGAACCGGCCGAACCGCCAAGCGGGATGAAGGCACGCATCCTCGACAACGTGTTCGCAGAAGACAAGACGGAGACGGAGTCGAAGCAAGACGAACCGACCCCGATCACACCGTTTACAGCCACGAAGAAAAAACAGAAGACGCCATGGGGAGCGCTCGCTCTCGCGGCCGCACTCATGCTCTCCTTGATCGGGAACGGCTATCTGCTATTGAACCAAGATGATCCGAGCGGAATCGCCTTGACCGAGACCGTCCCGCTCGAAGGCGAATCGGAAGGCGTGGCTTACCTCGCCGAACAGGACGGCCAGCGCCAGCTCATCGTCCAGACGAACGGACTCGATGCGCTCGAAGCGAACGAAGTGTATCAAGTTTGGTTGTTAAAAGACGGCTCTCCGATTCCGACCGGGGCGTTCGTCACGGACGACAAAGGCAACGGGACCGTCATCTATACGCTCGATTCGACCGAATCAGAGATGGACTGGGATACCGTTGCTGTCACGAAAGAACCCGAACGCGGCAACACGGCACCCGAGGGCGACATCGTACTCAGTGCCAGCCTATAAGTAAGGACCGAATGACCTGACGCACCACGCGTACGTGTCATTCGGTTCTTTTTTCGTTATGATGATAGAAAAGGAGTGGTACATATGCGTCAGCCTAAAATTGGTGTCGTCGGTCTCGGCGGCATCGCTCAGAAAGCGTACTTACCGATTTTGACGAACAGCACGTCGTTCGAACTCGTCGGTGCCTATTCCCCGACCGTCGCCAAACGTGAGGCAATCTGTCGGGCCCACCGAATGGAATCATTCACTGGACTTCCCGAGCTCGCGGCGTCCGTCGACGCGGCGTTCGTCCACAGTTCGACCGAGACACATTTCGACGTCGTCTCTTATCTGCTCGCAAATGGCGTCGATGTGTATGTCGATAAACCACTCGCTGCGACAATCGAACAAGCGGAACGTCTCGTCGAGCTGGCCGAGCAGAAGAACCGTAAGCTCATGGTCGGCTTCAATCGCCGTTTCGCCCCGATGTATCAGCACGTGAAAGCAGCAGCCCCATTCCACACGCTCGACTTCGTCAAGCATCGCGGGGACGGATTACGCGGCCACGACTATCAGTTCACACTGCTCGATGACTATTTGCATGTCGTCGACACGCTCCGATACTTCGCCGGAAGCGAGTTACGCTTAGTGACGGGCCAAATCGCGACGACCGAGGCGAACGGTCTCCATTTCGCACGCCACGTCTGGCAAGACGAGCACGGACTGCACACGACGTCGATGCACCGTAAAGCCGGGACGAATCATGAAGGACTCAGCGCCATCCGCGACGGACTTCGCGTGACGGTCGATGAGATGGTGACGCTTCAACGGTTCGAGCACGGCGCCCATTCAACGAAGACGTTCGGGTCATGGGACACGCTCCTGACCCAACGCGGATTCCAGGGGGCGATCGACCACTTTATCTCGGCACTGACCGAGGATACGGCCATCATGACGGACGGTCGCGAGGCGCTCCTCACACAACAGCTGGTGACGGATTTGTTCGGCTCACACTAAAAGGAGGCGTATCAAATGGATTTCTTTTTCTACATTATGGTCATCGTCGTCGTGTCCATCGCCGCAGATACATTTAATAAGACACGGAAGGCGCGTTTAGAAGAACTTCGACTCAAAATCGAGCAAGAGAAACTCGCGATTCAGCGGCTCGAACTCGAGATGAAGCGCGACGAAGACAAACTCGATCATCACGGATTTTAAAAAGACGATCGGCCCAGAGCGGGTCGGTCGTCTTTGGTTATAAGATATGGCGCTCCTCAGCTTGACGTGTCTCGCGGACACGCTTTTGCCGTCGCTCGGCGAGTGTCGACCACGTGACGGCCATGACGATACAGGCGGCGCCGATAAAGAAGTTGCGGTCGAGTCGTTCGTCGAGGACGAGCCAGCCGAGGTAACCCCCGACGAGCGGTTGGAAGAAGAAGAACAGCGAACCGACGCTCGCATCCATGAGTTCGAGCCCTTTGTTCCAAAAGAAGAACGCCCCGGCTGTCGAGATGATGCCGACATACAATACGCTCATCCACAGCACCATGGTCATATTCGGTAAGCCGGATGCGGCCACTTCCACTCCCATGAGCGGCGTCATCAACACGAAGGCGATACCGATGGCGAACGTCGTGATCGTCAACGACGACATCGTCTCGGATGCGATTTTCACATAGATGGACATGAGCGCCCACGTGACGGCCGCACCGACCAAGACGAGGCTCCCGATGAAATACGTGCCTTTGACGTGCCAACCGACAACGATGATGACACCGAGCGTCGCCAACAGGAGTGACCCGATTTTGACAGGTGTGAGCCGCTCTTTCAAGATGACTCGGGCGAAAATCACCATGAACGCCGGTGTCGCCGCCGTGACGAGCGATCCCGTATGGGCGTCGGATAGTTTCGTGCCAATGAACTGAAACGAAATCGAGGCAACGTATCCGATGACGCCGACGAGCGCAATCCATTTCCAGTCGCGTCGACCGATTTGCTCGCGCCCGAACGCCCACCACATCGCGAACAGGACGACAAACGCGACGGCATAGCGCATCCAGATGAGCGTGAACGGTTCGATATAGCCGAGCGCATATTTACTGACGACGTACATCCCGCCCCAAATACTGGCGGCGAGCGTTAAACTGATGGCACCGAGCCATTCCTTGCGCATGGCGTCCCTCCTTCCTGATGTCTAAACAATACGACATCGGTCCTCGATATTCCTGTCCCCTAGTTGTCGAACAAGCCGAAATCGCTTACAATGAGCGTAATGATGATAGAAAGGAGGGAGAAAGGTGAACTTTGTCGGACGTACGCATTGGTCAACAGAACATTTGTACATTTTGCGTGCGATTTTTCACGATGTCGCATAATCACAGGACCCGTCTGTCCTTTTTTAGACATTGCTGAAATACGACAAAGCGCCTCTCTCTCTTGCCGAGCGCTTCTTTGCGCTCGGCTTTTTTGATAGGCCTCTACTTTAGGAGGAACCACTCATGTTAATCGAGTTACAACACATCCAAAAACAATTTGGCGGTCATGCCGTCTTGACCGATGCCAATCTTCATGTGAACGCCGGCGAACGAATCGGGCTTGTCGGGCGAAACGGGAGCGGCAAGACGACGCTTCTGCGTCTCATCGTCGGTGCCGATTCGCCAGACGAAGGGACCATTTATCGCAAGCAACGGTTACACATCGGCTATTTGGCCCAAATCCCGGCCCATCCCGGTAAGTCAGGTCGAGACGTGCTCTACACCGCGTTCGCCGAGTTGACGCGACTCGGTGACGAGATGCGACAGCTCGAGGAACAGATGGCCTCAAATGACGACATCGACGCGCTGCTCGAGACGTACGGTGCCTTGCAGACGCGCTATGAGAACGGTGGCGGGTACGTCATCGATTCAAAAGTGAACGCGATGATCGACGGGCTGCGCCTGAACCGCTTCGTGGACCGACCGTTCGATACGCTCAGTGGCGGCGAACGGACCAAAGTCGGCCTCGCCTTGGCGTTGCTCCAAGAACCGGAACTGCTCATCCTGGACGAACCGACGAACCATCTCGATTTAGAGGCGATGGCTTGGCTCGAGACGTTCCTGCGTGAAAGTCCGTCCACGTTACTCCTCGTCTCGCACGACCGCGTCTTTCTCGATGCAGTCGCCACGCGCGTCGTCGAGTGCGAGGACGGGAAATTGACGAGTTTTGACGGCAATTACAGCGCGTTCGTTGCGCAAAAAGAAAAACGGCTGCTCGATCAGTTCCACGCCTACACGGAGCAACAAAAGAAAATCAAGAAGATGAAAGAGACGATTCGCCAGCTTCGGCAATGGGCGAACGAGGGCAATCCGCCGAACGAGAAATTTTACCGCCGTGCCAAATCGATGGAGAAGGCGCTCGCCCGCATCGAGACGATTAAGCGCCCTCGCCTCGAAGCCGTCCAACCTGACATCCAGTTCACAGCGAACGGACGGACCGGCCGCGATGTGTTCGAGGCGACCGATGTGACCGTGAGTTACGACCGGACCGTCTTCGAGCATGTGTCGTTCTACACCGGTCACGGGGAGCGTGTCGCCATCGTCGGTCCGAACGGGAGCGGAAAATCGACACTGTTGAAAGTGTTGCTCGGCCAACTCGAACCGACCTCGGGTACGGTAAGACGAGCGGAACGCGCCCGCATCGGCTACTTGTCCCAACACATCGACTTCGAGGACTCCCACCGACTCATCGAGGCGTTCCGCGACCGGATTGCCGTCGACGAGGGAAAGGCCCGTCAACTGTTGGCCCAATTCCTCTTCTATGGTGCGAGTGTCTTTAAACCGGTCAAAGATTTGAGCGGCGGTGAGAAGATGCGGCTCATGCTCGCCATTCTCATGCATGAGGATGTGAACGTGCTCGTCTTGGACGAACCGACGAACCACCTCGACATCGAAGCACGCGAAGCGCTTGAAGACGCGCTCGATCGTTTCACCGGAACGCTCGTCGCCGTCTCGCACGACCGCTACTTCTTGAACAAACTGTTCCCCGTCACCTATTGGCTTGACGTTACAGCGACACGTTTCCCGGGAAATGTCACGTATGCGCTCGAAAAACGCCAGTACGAACCGGAAGCAGTCGTGGCGGTACCGAAGAAAACGAAATCAACAGAAGCGCCCGTGACAACGGTCGATGCCCGAGACACGTCGGCGGATGAGGCTCGTCTGTCTGCGCTTGAAGAAGCGCATCAGGAACTTCTTCATCAAATGAATGAGACGAACGACCTCACCGAGCTGATGGCGTTGCAACACCGGGCCGATGTCCTCCAAGCTGACATCGACACGCTGCTTGACCAACTCCTAGAATCGATGTAATGAAAAACGACGCCGGCTTAACGGCGTCGTTTTTGTTCGAACCAAGATTGAACGAGAAACCCGGTCACACCGAGCGCCATCAAAAAATAGGGCACGATCCGCGGGACTCCGCCCGCTTCTCCCATCGTCGTCAGAATCACTCCGCTCGCGAACGTCCCGAGCCAGTAAATTTTTGGCATACCCTCACTCCTCTACCACTTGCCTCTACGTCTGCTACTCGACTAAGATCCAGTAGCGAACGCGCCTTGCAGCAACAGCTTGCGACTCATTATAACATTTCAGGCGACACGGGTACCCTCTCCCTAGACGGGTACGGGTACGTGTACGGTTTGACGTCCGCGGACGGGCCGGACGCCGCCTATACGTTTCAAGTCAAGAAAACGGCGAACGACCGGTCCGCGTCACAACGTTCGCCCCATAAGAAAAGCGCCACAAACGTGGCGCTTCCGGTGAGCGTTTCTAGAAAGCGGACTTTCAACCGACCGAGAATTTTCCCGGCCGACCGTCCCATGCGGTACATGAATATAAACTAGAAAACGGACGTGGTTCAGAACGTGATTTCGTGGCGTACGTTCGTCTGAACAGCAATCAAGTCCTTGACGGGAATCTCGTCTCCACAATGACTCTGACTGCGTTTTGACGGATGTGGTTGAAATCAATCATGAACCTCATCGGGCCCACCTTTTTTGAAACACCGAGTTGCCTAAACGTCTAGTCTCCCACCAATTCTCTTTTGTCTGCCCCTCACCCCTTACGCGAGGTCAGATGGACGACAGCTTGAACGAGGAGAGTCGTCTAGTCAGCCGATGCTTCATCCAACATGTCTCTCATTTCACCGAGCCGGCCTCAGTCAAACAACGATGGAATCTTTGTTTCATCCGTTGCCCCCTTTCAGCTCAACACGTTGAATGAGGACTACACAGATACATTAACCGTTTTATCGATTGACGAATCCTTGTTCACCATTTCTCCAAAAATTAGTTATCGATATAGTGGTCGAGCGCATAGGCGACGCCGTCCGCTTCGACGTCTTTCGTGATATGGGTACTGATGTCTTTCAACGGATCGACGGCGTTCCCCATCGCGATCCGTGTTTCCGCCACTTCAAACATCGAGATATCATTCAAGTTGTCACCGATGGCCACGATGTCTGATTGCGGGATGTCATGATGCTCCGCTAACTGCGTCAACGCCATCCCTTTGCTTGCGTTCGGATGACCGATTTCAATCTTCGTCCAGCCCGCCGTCGTGATTAAAATATCTGTCCGTGGTTCATACAATTTCCGGAGCTCATGCAGCTTGCGCCGGTCGAACGAATAGACGAACACTTTATACACTTCGTCGGCCTCGAAGTCGATGTCCTCAATCGCATCGACGTATGTCAACCCGAATTGTTCGTTTTGAATCTCGATCTCCCGCTCGCCCCACTCTCGTGTGAACGATTGATCATGTGGCAACACCTCGTCCAACTCACCCTTCAACAAATCGGTGCCCGAACGAAGTACTTTTACTCCGGCATTTGTATAAAATTCAACGTACGCCCCGTGCTCGTGGGCCACATCCCACAATTCTTGCACGACATCTTTCGGGAGCGCATGGTAATAAATCCGCTCATTTTCATAGAAGGCGATCGCGCCGTTCCCTGACAAAATCGGGCACGACAAGTCGCTCCGCTTCAACAGTTCCTCAATATCATGAATCGAACGCCCGGAAGAAATCGAGACCAAATCCCCTTTGGCCTGACGCCGGCGAATCGCCTCTTGGTTCGCCTCCGTGATGACACCTGTCCGAGATAATAGCGTCCCGTCTAAATCGATGGCAATTAGTTTCATGTCCTCTTCTCCTTTCACGTGGGTCTGATCACCCAATTCCCTCAGATTGACTCTCTCCATTTCATCATCACATATACACGCGCGAGAAGCACGTGCGAACCATGCCCGAACTGCGGTCATTCGTGTTGACACGCCATGCCCTGATTGCTACGCTTTTGTCAGCATGACACGCAAGTCAAAGGGGGAAATAATGTGGCTCAAGATTTCACACGGGCGTACGCAGAAACACGCGACGCCAGCGACTCGCTCGCACCATACCGGGGAGAATTTTATTTGCCGCAAGACGGCATTTATATGGACGGTAACTCGCTCGGCCTGTTATCGAAACGGGCCGAACGGACGTTACTCGAATCACTGAGCGATTGGAAAGAGCTCGGGATTGATGGGTGGATGTCGGGACGCCACCCATGGTTCAACTTATCGGAACAATTAGCCGCACTTAACGCCCCGCTCGTCGGAGCCAGAGCCGAAGAAGTGATGGTCACCGGGTCGACGACGGTCAACTTGCACCAACTCGTCGCCTCATTCTTTAAACCGGAAGGCAAGCGGACGAAGATTTTAGCCGACACTCTCACCTTCCCATCTGACATCTACGCCTTGAAGAGTCAACTCGAGCTCCGTGGACTCGACCCGAGCGAACATTTGGTTCAAGTCTCGAGCCCAGACGGACGCTATTTGAAGGAAGAAGACATCATCGCAGCGATGACGGACGAGATCGCTTTGATCGTCTTGCCGACCGTCCTCTATCGCAGCGGACAAATTCTCGATATGGCCCGTCTCGCCAAGGCGGCGCATGAACGGGATATCTTGATCGGCTTTGACGCCTGCCATTCGGTCGGCGCCATCCCACACGCATTCCACGACTGGGGCGTCGATTTTGCCTACTGGTGCAACTATAAACATTTGAACGGCGGACCGGGCAGTGTCGGCGGCCTGTTCGTCCATGAACGTCATTTCGGGACGACACCTGGCCTGGCCGGTTGGTTCGGTTCACGCAAAGATAAACAGTTCGATATGGATCACACGATGACGCCGGCCGATGACGCCGGAGCGTTCCAAATCGGGACACCGCACGTCTTGAGCCTGGCCCCGCAACTTGGTGCCCTCGAGATGTTCAACGAGGTCGGGATGGACGCCATCCGTGAGAAATCACTCGCTTTGACGACGTATATGACTGCATTAATTGATGAGGTGCTCGCCCCATACGGATTCGTCATCGGCAGCCCGCGCAACGAGACGCAACGCGGTGCCCATTTGAGCCTCGAGCATCCGGAGGCGGCCCGCATCTGTAAAGCGCTCAAACAACATCGCGTCATTCCGGATTTCCGGGCCCCGAACATCATCCGACTCGCACCGGTCGCGCTCTACAACACGTTCACCGATGTGTATGATGTCGTGATGACGTTACAGACAATTATGGAAAACAAAGAATACGAGGCGTTCGAGAACGTCCGCGAAGTCGTGGCCTAAGGAGAATCGATATGAGTGAACGGATTGAACATAAAGTCGAGCAATCGATTCAGACAGACTTTTCAAAAGACATGTCATACGGTGACTATTTACAACTCGACCCGATTTTATCGAGTCAGCACCGCTTATCGGATCATCATGACGAGATGCTGTTCATCATCATCCATCAGACGAGTGAGCTCTGGATGAAATTGATTTTGCATGAACTGACGGCGGCCGTGACCGCCATCGAGACGGGAGAGCTCGAGCGTTCGTTCAAGATGCTCGCCCGTGTCTCGAAGATTCAACAACAGCTCATCCAGTCGTGGAGCGTCCTCGCGACGTTGACCCCGGCTGAATATTTGGAGTTCCGCGACAAACTCGGTTCGTCTTCTGGCTTCCAATCGTACCAGAACCGCCAAATCGAGTTCGCCCTCGGCTTTAAGAACGCGCGCACACTCAGTGTGTACGCCCATGATGAGAAGCTATACCCGCTTCTCGAATCGTCGCTACAGGCACCGAGCATCTATGACATGACCGTCCGCGCAATGCATCGCCGTGGTCTCGCCATCGATGACACCGTGCTCAACCGGGATGTCACGAAAGACTGGGAATGGAACGAAAGCGTCGAAACGGCTTGGGCCGAGGTGTACCGGGACGTGGACAAATATTGGGACTTGTATGAGCTCGGAGAGAAACTGCTCGATATCGGCAGCCAGCAACAGATGTGGCGCTTCAACCATATGAGCACGGTCGAGCGAATTATCGGTCAAAAGATGGGAACCGGCGGCTCGTCCGGCGTCAACTATTTGCGACGCGTCCTCGACCATCGCTTCTTCCCTGAACTTTGGACCGTCCGGACAAAACTGTGAGGAGGACGAACACGATGACATGGATTGATGTTTCGCAACCGCTCGAAGATTCCATCACGACATGGCCAGGTGACACGGCGTTCCGTTACGAAATCGCTTGGCCGATGGCCGACAGCGGTTCGGTCAATGTCGGGAAAGTGACGATGAGCCTTCATACAGGCACGCACATCGATGCCCCGTTCCATTTCGACGACGCCGGACAGCGCGTCATCGACCTTGATCCCGGTCTCTATATCGGCCCGGCCCGAGTCATCCATCTCCCTGGCCGCGAACGAATCGAGGCGACGGACTTGGACGGCTTTGACTTGACCGGCGTCGAACGATTAATTTTAAAGACGGACGGCTGGCCGAATAAGCAGGAGTTCCCGAGCCATATCCCTGAACTCACACCTTCACTCGCCGACCGGCTCGGCGAACTTGGGATTTACTTGATCGGTCTCGATCTGCCGTCAGTCGACGCAATCGACAGTAAAGAGATGGCGGCGCATCATGCGCTCGCCCGGAACGGGGTCCATATTCTCGAAGGACTTGTCCTCGACCATATCGCCCCTGGTGATTACGAATTGAACGCCGTGCCGCTCCCAATCGTCAAAGGAGATGGCAGTCCGGTGCGCGCGCTCTTGCGTTCGCTCGATTGAACAAACACCCCTTCGCTTGAAGGGGTGTTTTCAGTCTTCCTGCATGACTTCACTCGAACTTTTACGATGATCGAACCGTTTCGAGATTTGCACTTTGTAAGCCATGTTCGCCTCATAGTCTTTCGAGAACACACCAGCGTACAACAGGTCGAGCAGACAATGAATCGAATCGTTCGTCGTGAAGCTCCCAATTTTCGAGTAGAGGCGCTCACGGGTCGTCAAACGGAGCGTGCAGTCGGCCTGATGCGAGATCGCGTTCTCTCCGAGACTCGTTAAGGCGAGCACCGGCACACGTTGTTTCTTTAAGTAAGGAATAAGCCCGACCGTATAATCACTTTCCCCCGTATATGAGATCAGGAGCGCGCACGTCGTTTCGTCCGAGTTGGCCGCTTCGAACTCGGCGTCGAATTCGCAGAGACTGACTTGCTTGCCGATTCGGTTCATCTTTGACTTGAAGTCGTGACAGAGCAACAAATTATGGATGACAGAAAAGACTTTGATGTGCCGCGCCTCACATAACATCGTTACGGCCTGCTCGAACGCCTCGTGATCGAGCAACGACAGCGTATCCTCAATCGTCATCTGCTTGAGCGCCGCCAGCTTGTTCGCCACGACCATCAAGTTGTCCTTGGGTGAGAATGGCTCATTGGCATCGATATCCGAGAAGTGACGATTTAAATACTCGATTTCTTCCAAAAACTGTTCCTTCAACTCGAGCCAACCCGCAAACTCCAATTTCATGGCGATACGACTTAATATCGACGGGTGTGTATACGTCACCTCGGCGATTTGTTTCATCGTCTTGTCGTGGATTCGCTCCCGTTCGGCGAACAAATAGTCGATGACGGTCCGTTCCGATTTAGAGAACAGGTCTTGTTTCATTTTCTCGGTCAATAGCATGTCCGGTCTCCTCTCGTAAATTGAATTCACAAAAATAAGTATATATGTGTTTTATTTTGTAAACGCTTTCGGAGTTGTCTGTAAATCTATTGTGTTCATTTTTCTTTATTTTATACTGAAATGGACATGAGAAGTTGCATTCAGCCAGCAAATATATTTACACATCCAGAAATTTTTTGTGAACAAATGAGGAGGAGATTGAAATGACAACCGGAATCAAGCTCGTCACCATCGGGGGCGGCAGCAGCTACACACCAGAATTGATGGAAGGGTTCATCAAGCGTTACGAAGAGTTACCCATCCGTGAGATTTGGCTCGTCGATATCGAAGCCGGCCAAGACAAACTCGACATCGTCGGACAGATGGCGCAGCGGATGTGGGACGCTTCTCCGTATGACGTCAAAGTCCACATGACGCTCGATCGTCGAGAAGCGTTACAAGACGCCGACTTTGTCACGACCCAGTTCCGTGTCGGTTTGCTCGACGCCCGCATCAAAGACGAACGAATCCCGCTCTCGTACGGTATGGTCGGCCAAGAGACGAACGGGGCCGGCGGCATCTTGAAGGCGTTCCGTACCATTCCTGTCATCCTTGATATCGTCGAAGACATGAAACAGCTCTGTCCGGACGCCTGGCTCGTCAACTTCACGAATCCGAGCGGAATGGTGACCGATGCGGTCATCCGTTACGGCAAATGGGACAAAGTCATCGGACTGTGCAACGTGCCGGTCAATGCGATGATGGCAGAACCGGAACTAATCGGCAAGAAACCGGAAGAATTGATTTACTCGTTCGCCGGATTGAACCACTTCCACTGGCACCGGGTTCATGACGTCCATGGTCAAGACGTGACACGCGACATCATCGACAAGATGTATGATGGTGATTCCGGCATCCCCGCCAATATTCATGACATGCCGTTCTTCCAAGAACAACTGCAACAGATGAATTTGATTCCTTGCGGCTATCACCGATACTACTATCGTGCCGAAGAGATGCTCGCCCACATGCTCGAGGAATATCGGGACCCGTCCGTCGGCACGCGGGCTGAGCAAGTGAAGCAGACGGAAGCCGAGCTGTTCGAGCTCTATAAAGACCCGAACCTCGACCATAAACCGGAGCAACTGTCTAAACGCGGCGGTGCCCACTACTCGGATGCGGCGTGTGAAACGATCGCCTCGATTTACGCCAATAAGAACACACATATCGTCGTCTCGACGAAGAACAACGGGGCCGTCCCTGATCTCGCCCCGGACGATGTCGTCGAAGTATCGGCCTATATCGGTGCGACCGGCGCGAAACCAATCGCATTCGGCGCGCTCGCCCCGGCTGAAAAAGGATGGCTCCAAGTCATGAAGAACATGGAGCTGTGCGTCGAAGAAGCGGCCGTGACCGGTGACTACGGACTCGCCCTTCAAGCGTTCATCATCAATCCGCTCATCCCGAGCGGCGAGACCGCGAAACGGGTGCTCGATGAACTGCTCATCGCCCACAAAGCGTACTTGCCGCAGTTCGCCGATAAAATCGCTGAACTCGAAGCGAGCGGCGTCACGATCAAAGACGAAGTCGTTCAAGCACTCCAACCTATTCATCAAGCATAAAAACAGCCGACGCACCTCGAATGCGTCGGCTGTTCATATTATTTAATCAATTCGAGGTCGACCGGGATGTTCTCTTCCACTGTCTCCCCTTTTAAGTGGTTCACAGCAGCCTCGACACCGAGTTTTCCAATCTCCGTCGGTTTCTGCGCGACCGTCGCGGCCATCGTTCCGTCTTCGACCGCCTTGACGGCATCATCCGTCGCATCAAAGCCGATGACTTTGACATCGTTCAAGCCAGCACTGTTCAACGCTTGAACGGCACCGAGCGCCATCTCATCGTTATGAGCGAATACCGCGACGATGTCTTTATTGTCTTGTAGGATGTTCTCCATGACCGTCAACCCTTGGGCCCGGTCAAAGTTAGCCGACTGTTTGGCAACGACGTCAAGTTTTCCGTCAATCGCTTCGTTGAACCCTTGACCACGGTCACGCGTGGCTGACGCTCCTGGAATGCCTTCGAGCTCGACGACTTTCCCGCCTTCACCGACGAGTTCGACCATATATTCACCTGCGAGCTTCCCACCAGCGACGTTATCTGACGCCACGTGCGCGACCACGTCGCCTGACTCGGCGTTACGGTCGACTGTGATGACCGGGATGCCCGCATCGTTCGCACTTTGAACGGCTGCACCGACTGCTTCCGAATCCGTCGGGTTGATGAGAATCAAGTCCATCCCTTTTTGAATCATGTCTTCGACGTCGCTCACTTGTTTGGCTGCATCATTTTGCGCATCGGCCACCGTAAGTGTCGCATCTAGTTCAGTTGCTTGCTCTTCCGCACCGTCTTTCAACGCGACGAAGAACGGGTTGTTTAGTGTCGAAATCGAGAGCCCGATTTTGAAGTCCCCGTCTTTTGTCTCTTGCTCCGAACTTGTCCCCGGTTGTTCCGTCGAACAAGCTGCCATGACGACCATTGTCAATACGAGTAGCCAAGCTGTCCATTTTTTCATCTCCTGTTTTCCCCTTTCGATGATTAAGCGTTTTGTTTTCGATCGAGCAATACTGCGAATAAAATGACGGCCCCTTTGACGACGAGTTGGAAAAATGATGAGACGCCGAGAAGGTTCAAGCCGTTGTTCAACGTTCCGATAATAAGCGCCCCAATGAGCGTCCCGACAATCCAGCCTCGTCCACCCGCAAGACTCGTTCCCCCGAGAACGACAGCTGCGATGGCGTCAAGTTCATAAGACGTCCCGGCCGTCGGTTGGGCCGAGTTGAGACGCGATGTTAAAATGATGCCGGCAAGTGCCGCTAACGTACCTGACAACGAGTAAATCAAGACTTTGACTTTGTTGACCCCGATGCCCATCAGTTTGGCGGCTTCCTCGTTGCCGCCAATCGCGTACGTATGACGACCGAACGTCGTCTTTTTCAAAATGAAGTACAACACACCGAAAGCGATCAACATCGTCACGGCTGGCACCGGGATGATCCAGAAGTAACCGCGTCCGAGCAGTTCGAACCACGTCGAGTCGCCTAACCCGGTAATCGGACGACCGTCCGTATAGACGAGCGTCAAACCCCGATAAATCGTCATCGTCGCGAGCGTCGCAATGAACGGTGCGACTTTCCCGTATGTGATGACGGCGCCGTTGAACGCACCGAGCACAGCACCGGCGATCAATCCGAGTGCGATCGCCATGACCGCATGTTGTCCATCGACCATCATGCCGGCGACGAACGCCGAAGACAAGGCGAGAATCGAACCGACCGATAAGTCGATACCGCCTGTCAAAATGACGAACGTCATCCCGAACGCAATCAAGGCGTTGATGGACACTTGGCGTAGGACGTTAAAGATGTTGTTCAACGAGAGAAAACCTGGTTCGAGCGCTGTCACCACAACGATGATGGCGAGCAATCCGAATAACGGTCCGAGTTTTTGTCCCCAACCGAGCTTTTGCGGTCGACCTAATGCAGTCGCTGCTTTCAATTCCATATCATTGTCCTCCTGTCGCATATGTCATGACTTTTTCTTGCGTCGCCTCGTCTTTTGCCAACGTTCCGGTGACGACACCTTCTCGCATGACGACAATCCGATCGCTCATCCCGAGTACCTCGGGTAAATCCGACGACACCATGATGATGGCGACGCCCGACTCAGCAAGCTCACTCATGATTGTATAAATCTCTTTTTTCGCCCCGACATCGACACCACGCGTCGGTTCATCAAGAATCAAGACGTCCGGCTCGGCGCCGAGCCATTTGCCGAGGACGATTTTTTGTTGGTTCCCGCCCGAGAGCGACTTCACTTTCTGCTCCATCGAATGATGCTTGACGCGCAGCTTTTTCAAATAACCGTCCGCGAACTGTTCTTCCGCTTGCCGTGAGATGATGGTCCCCTTCGCTCGTTTCTCGAGCGTCGGCAGCGATAAGTTCTCACGTAACGTGAAGTCGAGCAATAACCCTTCGCCTTTTCGGTCTTCCGTCAAGAAGGCGATGCCGTGTCGGATGGCGTCTGCCGGTTGCTTGATTCGGATTTCGGTTCCGTTCAGTTTGACGATGCCTGCTTTGGCTCGGTCGGCTCCGAACAAGGCACGCATCACTTCGGTGCGTCCAGCTCCCATGAGTCCCGAGAAACCGACGATTTCACCGGCCCGAACATCAAACGAGACATTGTGGAACCGGTTACCTATCAATCCATCGACTTCAAGTACGACGTCGCCAATCGTAGCGTTCCGATCCGGATAGCGTTCCCCAATCTCTCGCCCGACCATCTCTTTAACGATTTCTTCGAACGATGTCTCATTGATGCGATGTGTCCCAATCGACACGCCGTCGCGGAGGACCGTGATGCGATCGCATAGTTCAAAAATCTCTTCCATCCGGTGCGAGATATAGATGATCGACACGCCTTGGTCACGTAATGCCCGAGATACCGAGAACAGCGCTCGAATCTCGCGGTCGGTGAGTGCGGCGGTTGGTTCGTCCATGACGATGACTTTCGCATCCGTCATGAGCGCTTTGGCGATCTCGATCATCTGCTGTTGTCCGACAGATAATTGTTTGGCAAGCTGATCGACTTCCATGAACACGTTCAACTCGGCCAAATACTCCCGCGCCCGACGCTTCATCTCTTGCTGCTTGATGACACCGAACGGACCGGTCAATTCCCGTCCGAGAAACAAGTTTTCCATCACGGTCAGCTCCGGTAGTATGTTCAACTCTTGATGGATGAACGCGATACCGGCTCGCTCGGCTTCTTTTGGATGTTTGAACTGCCGAACAGCTCCATCGATGACGACTTCCCCTTCATCGAGCGGATGCAGCCCGGTCATCACTTTCATGAGTGTCGATTTACCGGCCCCGTTTTCTCCCATCAACGCATGAATTTCGCCGGGTAACAATTCGAAGTCGACGCCTTTCAATACACTGACCGGACCAAACGACTTATGGATGCGCTTCAACTGGATGTGCATCGAACCCCTCCTTAAAATATGACGCCGGCATGTAAAATGACGTTCGCATACGGAGTCGCTTCCCCTGTCCGGATGACGACTTTCGCCTGTTCGACCTCACGCTTGAACGCTTCATGCGAACAAGTTTTAACCGTGTCAAATCGATCGGTCAACGCTTTTGCAATCGGCTCGTTCTCCGTGAACACCTCATCGGCTACGGTAATCTGTTCGATGACCATGTCCGCCTCGACCGCATCTAATACATCAAGGAACGACGGTTCACCGAGACGAAGCGCCAAATCGACTCGCGCCACGCCGTTTGGAATCGGTAGTCCACAGTCCGCGATGACGACCGTGTCCGTATGACCCAAGTCCGCAAAGATTTTGGTCAAATGGCTATTCAAAATCCCATGTTTCTTCATCACACTCGCTCCAATCGTCTCATGACGTCATTTCGGTTCGGCATGCCGCCTTGTGCCCCGAACCCTTCCACGCTCAATCCTGAAGCGACGACAGCGAAGCGTACCGCTTCACGTAACTCGCTTCCTTCCATCAGGGCGGCTGCGAGGGCTCCGTTGAACGTATCCCCTGCCCCCGTCGTATCGACGACATCGGCTTGAATGGCTGGAACGTGCTGAATCGTCTCGCCATCAAAGAAGCGGACACCGTTGACCCCTTCGGTCACAATCAGTTTGTTCGGATAGCGGCGCAGTACCTCATCAAGCGAGACATCTCCGAACAAATCTCGGCACTCATGCTCGTTGGGCGTCACGTAGGTCACATGCTCGAGCAGTTCATCCGTGAGCGGTTGTGACGGAGCCGGATTTAACAGCACCGGGATTTGGCGGGCGCGACAGTATGCACTCACGTGTTCGACCGTCGCAATCGGAATCTCGAGCTGGAGCAAGACGAGCGACTCGTCATCAATCAACTGTTCGAGCTCGGCTTCCGTGAAGACGACCTGTTTGTTCGCCGATTGGACGACGACAATCGAGTTGTCGCCTTCGGCGAGCACGATATGCGCCGTCCCGGTCACTTCGCCGTCAATCGTCCGCAGCTGTTGGGTCCCGACTTCATTCTGTTCAAAGTTTTGGCGGATACGTTGCCCGAACTCATCGGAACCGACGCATCCGACCATCTCGACTCGTCCTCCGAGTCGAGCGGCGGCGACCGCTTGGTTGGCTCCCTTTCCTCCGGGCACCGTCTGAAACGCCTGTCCGATGACGGTCTCCCCTGCCTGCGGACGTTTGTCTGTCGTGACCACTAAATCCATCGATACACTACCGATGACCACAATTCGCTTCATGTGTCATGCCCCTTTCGGATCGTCGTCTGTCGCTCCGTCAACGTGACGGGCAACAAGATTTCTTTCGTAACGGTCTCCTTCTTCTCAATCAAATCAAGGAGTCGCTCGGTCGCACGTCGTCCCATCTCATAGATGGGTTGCGAGATCGTCGTGAGCGGCGGCGATGTCATCTCACCGAGCTCGATGCCATCGTAGCCGATGACTTGCAAATCTTGCGGCACACGCACATTCCGACGCACCGCTTCCTGCAACACCGCGGCCGCGATGACGTCATTGGCGGCGAACAATCCATCGAACGGCCAATGCTCATCAAACAGCGTTTGCGCCGCCGTGAGCGCTTCTTTGAACGTGAAACTCGAATGCGTCATGCCGACGAGACGATCTCCCGCGACGTCAAGGAACCCATCCGTCCGTCGCTTCACCGTCTGCAGCTGTTCAGGTCCGCCGATATGAGCGAGCCTTGTCGCACCACAATTCAACAGCGTCTCCGCCGCCAGGCGACCGCCTTCATACCCGTCTGAGATGACGGCGTCAATGCCAGACTTGACGATTCGGTCGAGCGCGACCATCGGCAACTCTAACTTTTCGTAGTTCGGGTTGTCTGAATGGTTCGTCGTGATGATCAGACCGTCGACATGCATCGTCTGAAGCGCGACCAAGTACGACTGTTCTTTCGCCAGTTGCTCGTCCGTGTTGCATAAGACGACTTGATAGCCGTGTTGATTGGCCACGTCTTCAATCGCGCGGGCCAACTGCGGGAAGAACGGGTTGGTGATGTCTGGCATAATCAATCCGATTAGCCCCGACGTTTTGGTGAATAACGAACGAGCCACCCGGTTCGGGGCGTATTCGAGCTCGGCGATGGCCCGTTCCACGGCTTCCCTCGCTTCAGCGCTCACATAGCCGTTATTGTTCATGACACGAGACACGGTTGCGACAGAAACGTTCGCCCGTTTGGCCACTTGTTTGATTGTTGCCATCTCGTCCCCTCCTTTTGGTAACGCTTACAAACACATCATAATGTGTAACCGGTTACATATCAAGTGTTAATTTTGCCGCATCAAAAAAACGTCGGGCTCATCATTGATCCCGGCGTTCCTCATACTCGTCTTTCGTCACGACATAAATGAGGCTCTGCACCGTGCGCCCATCTAAGCGCGTCAACTGTTGGGATGTCGTGAACACGTATGTGAATCCTGTCTTTTCGACGACACGGCGCGACTGGTCGTTGAAGTCGAAATGACCGCACCAGATGCGCTCGAGGTCGAGGTCGTCAAAACCGTGACGCATCACTTCTTGAACGGCCTCCGGGATGTACCCTTGCCCCCAATGGTCCGGGCTGAGGACATACCCGATCTCGCGTTGCCGGTCATGCTGAATCTCAGGGTCCGGCCGGCGGTCGTGCAACCCAAGACTTCCGATGACTTCACCCGTCTCTTTTAACGTGATGGCCCAGACGTCTTGGTCTTGTTGGAACAGCCGGATGACGTCACGCGTCTCCTCGACCGATTGGTGCGGCGCCCATCCTGCTTTTGGTCCGACCCGCTCGTCTTGCGCGTATCGAAACATCTGTTCAGCGTCCTCGAGTTGAAACGCCCGCAACTGGAGCCGGTCTGTATCAAGTTGAATCATCTTGTTCTTCCTTTCTGTCGTTTCCCTCGGATTCGTTCCGGGAATGAGTCCATGAGGAGGGATGACGATGCCGTTTGATTATGATTTAGATTTTGAAACGATTGATTTCCGTAAACAACCGGAGCTGTATCGGGTCGGACGAGGTGAACAAGGCGTCCTACTCGTCGAACCGTATAAAAGTGAGATTCTCCCCCATTGGCGTTTCAAGACGCCAGACATCGCCAAACAGTCCGCTGATGAGATTATGGAGCTGTTCGAAAAATACCGGGCCAACGATGATTTCGTCGGAATGGATATGGCCCGCAAATTCATCCAGATGGGCTATACCCGGGCGAGACGTTACGCCAACTATAAAGGCGGACGAAAATATAAGGACGACGGCGACATCCACGACCGACAAATCGATGAAGAAAAGGCGGAATCGGCCCGCATCTTTAAGGAACGATGGGACCAACTTCGAGCAGATGAAGACTATTTGAAGCGAAAGAAAGCCCACCAGAAACAGTACGGATGATTACCGGGTCATGACGAGAAAACGGGTCGACCCTTTTTCAAACGAAGTGACCTGTTGAAATCCCAGCCGCTCATAGAGATGGATCGCCCGCTCGTTGAACGCGGCCACCGTCAACCGGAGCGGTTTGCCTTCGCGCGCCGCTTCTTGCATCACCAACTGGACGAACGTACGGCCGTTTCCCTGCCCCGTTCGGTCCGGATGCATGCCGAGCCCGAGGTCGATGTATGTGTCATCGTAGACATATGTATCGTTCGGCACTTGTGCGTATCGGCCGAGACAGTAAAAACCGATCAGTGTACCGTCATGGACGGCCTGATAGGCCATCAGTTCATCCAGCCCTTCCGCTGAAGCTTCTTGATTATAAAAGTCATATGGCGACTCATACGTCCACGCTTGAATCGCGTGGGCGTCTTGTCGCGTCATCGAGCGAATATCCATGACAGCCTCCTTTCTCACGTCTCTTTTTGTTCGTGCTCGTCGGCAAACATTCCTGTCTACATCAAAAAAAGGATGGGTCGCCCCATCCTCACTTCCGTGTCCACGTCGCCGTGATGTCGACGTCGGCCGCATGCATCAAATTATGGATCGGACAACGAGCCTCGACACCTTTCTGGAGCGCCGCAATCCGTTCATCCGATTCGGTCGTATCGAGGACGATATTGACGTGTACTTTCTCAAAATACGTCCGTACTCCTTCAACGCCTTGGAAGCCGCGCGGGTCGAGCGTTCCTTCAGTTACGAACGTCACTCCGTCGTAGTTGAAATCTTGATCTTGCGCCACATAGGCAATCATGATTGTCGTACACGACGACAACGCACCGAGCAAATATTCGAGCGGATTCGGACCGGCGTCCGTTCCGCCGAGACGTTCCGGCTCATCGACGACGAACGGCTCGAGGTCACGCACGTGCACCGTCGTCTTCACACTCGTCGCTTCCCCTTCGGCGCGCATCGTCACTAACGGTTTTTCAGTCATATCGTCTCCTCCTCTATCAAGTTGCCATCTTCATTCTCGTTCCCGTTATTTCGGTCCGTGTAACACCTCGTCATAAATCGCATAGTCGTTTTTACCGTGTTGCTTGATTTGATACATCGCCTGATCGGCTTTGTGAATAAGCGTGTCTAAATCTGATCCTTGACCCGGTGCGACGCTGACCCCGATGCTCGCTCGAATCGGAATCGTCTCCCGTCCGAGTCGGAACGGCCGCTCGGCCAATTCGGATTGCAATCGTTCGACGAACGCGACGATCTCGTCTGCTTCGACATCCGTCAAATACATATAAAACTCATCACCGCCAACCCGCGAGGCGAGACCCGTTTCCGGCGTCACCGTTTCGAGCAGGACACCGAGATGAACGAGGAAATCATCACCGACCTGGTGGCCGTACGTATCATTGATACCTTTAAAACCATCGAGGTCGAGAATGACGAGCGCGAGCGTATCCGCTTGCAGTAACGCCTGATCGGCCTGTTCATAAAACGCGCGACGGTTCGCGAGTTTCGTGAGCGGGTCGTGATAGGCGAAGAAGCGAATCGATTGCTCGGCTTCTTTGAACGTATGGACGTCCCGAATCAAAATCATGCCATGAATCTTCTGGTCGATATAGACGAAGTCCCCGTCGATGACGACGTACCGCTCTTGTCCTGATTTTGTCTGAATCTTCGTCTCGAACTCGAGAAACTTCTTTTGCGCATTAAAATGTTGAGCGTAGTGTTCACACCATTCGTCCCGCTTTTTCTCGGGCAATAAATCGATGAAACGCTCATTGACGACTCGGACGGTATGGAACAACATACGCGCAGCCGGGTTCGCACTCTCGATGCGACCGGTGTCGTCGACGAGGAGAATTGCCGATGGATTCAAGTTGTAGAGGGTACCGTATCGTTTCGCATAAGACGCGAGGAAATCGAGTCGGTTCATCGCCACGACGAGGGCGACCGTCCAGACGAGGCCCCCATACATATACGCATACGGTGGCATGATGCCACGGAACTGGAAATAGCCGAAGACGATGTCCCAGATGAGGACGGCGACAGCGGTCCAAATGAGCATGCGCAGGACACGTTGATGCTCGGTCCGATCGGCGCGTTTGAGTGCATAGACGAGTAACAGGATGATGAGAAAATGGAACACGTTGCCGACGGTCATCGTCGTCAAATACGATGCGTTGAACTCAGGATAAATCCAGACGCCGACTTGGTCGAACCGCTGACTGTTCAAAATGTTCTCTTGGCGGATGAACGTCAACGCGACCGGCACGAGCGGCAAATAGATGACATACGGATACATCCATTTCGGCAGTTTCGCCCCGACTCCCGTCACTTTGACGATGAAGTGGACGGAACACACAAAAATCAAAATGCCAGCGTTGCCGAACCAATAGGTGACGAAGGCGGGACTGGCTTCAATTGGGGACAGATGTCGTCCAAACTCGGCCAAGAACAACATCGCGTAGCCAAATACGAACAGGCTGAGCAGTCGATGCTCGACTTGGCGCGGGTTCCGGAGCAAGACATCAAGGGCAAGGTGGCTCAATAAAAAAGCCGGAAGTAAATAAACGGCCATATAGAGAAATAGTGTGGTCACGGATAGACCCCTTTCTTCAAACAAATCCATCTCTTACTTTCTCTATCGGTCGAAGCGAATCCTTTCTCGAGTGTGCGGACACATCCATACAAAAAGCGAGCGGAACCAAGCCCGCTCGCAGTCGTCATCTCTTTTTATAACGTGTCTTCGATTGCCGTGTCGCCTTTGACGAGGTCAATCGCTTGATTGTAGGCCGCGTCATGACCGATGAGGTGAGCCAAGAACGCCGCCACGTCTGCACGTGGAATCTCACCCGTCGAGACGTCGCCCGTTTTCACTTTGCCCGTGCCGGCGTCGTCCGTGAGGGCGCCCGGACGGACGATCGTATACGTCAGTCCGCTCTCCTCGAGCAAACGATCGGCATGATGCTTCGCGACATAGTATGGTTTCATCTCTTCCGGCCATGCCGAGCGATCTTCCGCCTTCAAGGCGCTGACCATGACGAACTGTTTCACATTCCCGTTCGCCTGAGCCGCCTCGATACTTTTCGCCGCGCCGTCAAGGTCGATTAACAGCGTCTTGTCGGCTCCGGTACTGCCGCCTGAACCGGCCGCAAAGACGACCACGTCCATCCCAGACATCGCCTGTTCAAGTGACGACACGTCACCTTCGAGGTCGCCTAACACGGCTTGATAGCCTTTCGATGTAAAGTCGTCGAGTTGCTCTTGTTTCCGCACCATCGCCGTGACTTGATGCTTCCCTTCCTCGTGCAATCGTTCGACGAGCTGTTTTCCAATCTGTCCATTCGCGCCTATTACAAATACGTTCATCTGTCTTCCTCCTCAAGTTGAATTCAGAGACAAGCGAAACGCCGTGTGGCCATGGCCACATCCGGTGCAGAAGCGATGGCCGAGATGACGGCGACACCGTCCGCCCCGTCGTTCCGAATCATCGGAACGTGTTCCGGTGAGATGCCGCCAATCCCCACGATTGGCAGCTCTCGATACAAGGCTCGAACTTGGCGGATGAGCACCGTCCCGTTCACTGCCCCGGCGTCTTCTTTCGAATTCGTCGGGTGGACCGGACCGATGCCCACATAATCCGCATGCTCGATGGCCGCCGCTACTTCTTCGAGCGTGTGCACCGAGACACCAAGCCATTTGTTCGGGCCGATTCGCTCACGAACGCGTGCGGCCTCGGCATCATCCTGTCCGATATGCACGCCGTCGGCATCGATGCGCTCTGCTAGTTCGACGTCATCATTGATGATGAACGGAACATCGTATGAGCGGCAGAGTGTTTGCAACGCTCTCGCCATCGCTTCTTTTTTATCCCCATACAGTGCATGTTTACCTTTTTCACGAAATTGAAAACATGTCACGCCACATTGAAGTGCCGTTTCCACCGTCTGGAGCATGTCTTCCGCGTTCGCGGTTCCGCAAATAAAGTAGAGCCGCAACTGCTCAGCGATGGTTCGTTGTGATGGATTCAAGCGTCACACCTGCCTCTCCATGTGTCGCATACGCCCAGTGATTCGTCGGTCCATGTCCGGCACCGATATCGAGTCCATGCGTGATGGCACTTTGAATGAATCGCTTGGCGGTCACCGTCGCCTCGAGGATAGAATAGCCTTTGGCCAGTTCCGCCGTGAGCGCTGCCGAGAACGTACAACCGGTGCCATGCGTGTCACTCGTCTGGATGCGCGGGGCCGACAGGAGGAACGCCTCTGACACCGTCATGACCAAATCGTCCGCAGTTGCGCCATCGAGATGTCCCCCTTTTAAAATGACGGCACGGACACCGTACGCTAACATCCGTTCTGCTGCTTCGATGCGGTCTTCAAACGTCCGAATCGTCATGCCCGTCAACACTTCCGCTTCCGGCACGTTCGGTGTGACGACGGTCGCGAGCGGCAAGAGGGATGTCTTGAGCGCCTGGACCGCCGAATCCTGAAGCAGCGAGGCCCCGCCTTTCGCAATCATGACCGGGTCAACGACGAGCCGATTGAATGTGTGACGCCGCACCCCGTCAGCGACCACCTCGATGTGCGCCGCATCGAACAACATCCCGGTCTTGCACGCCGCAATCATAAAGTCTGAACCGATTGCATCGAGTTGTTGCGTCACGAGTTCTGGTGACACCGCCTCGACCCCATGCACCCCACGCGTGTTTTGGGCCGTGACAGCCGTCAAAACACTCGTCCCGAACACACCGAGCTCTTGAAACGTCTTCAAATCAGCTTGAATGCCAGCGCCACCGCCCGAATCCGAACCGGCAATCGTCAACACTTGCTGCCGTATCATGACACCACCTCGATGCGGTCACTCGGCAACTCGACCGCCGTCATCTTGCCCAGCTCATTCAAGAAGTGAACGGGGAAGTCACCCGGCCCGTCGG
Organism: Exiguobacterium chiriqhucha RW-2; assembly: GCF_000416965.1. Taxonomy (GTDB): domain Bacteria; phylum Bacillota; class Bacilli; order Exiguobacteriales; family Exiguobacteriaceae; genus Exiguobacterium; species Exiguobacterium chiriqhucha. The sequence continues at coordinate 61,978 of NZ_ATCL01000014.1, read as the reverse complement.
TCAAAGCGGTAGCGAGTTCCCCGCACCGGGCATAACCGGCTAGCGCTGTCGCCGTGGCCGTAACCGCATCCCGTTCGACCGCAAGGAACGCACCGACGACCGCACTCAGTAAACAACCGGTCCCTGTCGTCCGAGCCATCGCTTCGGTGCCGCCTTTAATTTCAATCGTCACGTCCCCGTCACTGACGAGATCCGTCTCTCCGGTCACGGCAACGACACAGTTGTAGCGCTTAGCCGCTTCACGCGCGATGTGATTCAAATCATCCCGCGTTTCCCCAGCGTCAACGCCGCGCGCCGCCGCGTCGAGACCAATCAATGTCGCGATTTCTCCGGCATTCCCACGGATGACCGTCGCACGGACAGATTGCAGAATCGCCTGGGCGACGTCGCGCCGAAATGAGGTCGCCCCGACACCAACCGGATCGAAGACGATCGGACTACCTGCTTGATTCGCCGCCTGTCCGGCTCGAATCATCGTACGTTCCGTCATTGCATCGAGCGTACCAATATTGAGCACGAGCGCATCGCTTAAAGACGCCATCTCGGCCACTTCTTCAACCGCTGACGCCATGACCGGGGCCGCCCCGATGGCGAGCAACCCGTTCGCTGAAAAGTTGGCGACGACGATATTCGTGATGTTGTGGATGAGTGGCCGTTCGGCTCTGACTTTATCCCATAAGTCGCGCTTCATCGTGTCACCCCCGCCGGTAAATTCCATGACTCGAGCGTCCACGCCATCTCCCAAAACGCATGCTCGTAATAACAACTCTTCAAGAACAGCTGTTGATACCGGAGGCGTTCTTCCGCCGTCGCCTGCCCAGCGAGCACGTCGAGCCGTTCAATCTGTTCCTCGACGAGGTCGCGGAACCATTCCGACCCGTACGTCGAAATCCACGTCGCATAAATCGGGTGGTCGGGTGTCGCGTCTTTCATGCGTTCGCCAATCTCGTAATAAATCCAATAGCACGGCAAAATTGCTGCGAGCACGTCACCGAGCGTTGGACCGGCCTGTTGCATATGGAGCGCATAGGCGTAAGCCGTTGGGGCCGGCTCAAACGTCGCCCACTCCGCTTCCGTCACGTCGAGCAACGTGAAAAACTCACGATGCAACGCATGCTCCGCTTCGATGGTATGGAGCGCGTGTGTCAAAAAGCGGCTCGCTACTTCCATGTTCGGGGCGAGTGTCGCGCCTTTCGCCTGTACTTTCGAGAACTGATTCAAATAATACGAGTCTTGCATGACGTAATGCCGAAACTTCGCCTCGTCGAGTTCACCCGTTCCGAGCTCGCGGACGAACGGATGGTCAAAGCTGGCTTGAAACAAGGCATCGGCCTCTTGTCGTAAATGTGCGGTGAATGTCATGTTTTCTCCTCCTTTGTAATCAAAAAAGACGCCGCCTCCCATAACGGAAGCGGCGTCGGATTTACACAAAGTGTACGAAAACAATCGGTTCGCCCACTTCCCTACGCTAGCGTGAACTAGATCAGGTTCAAAGGGTCTGGACCTCGTCCATCTCAGCCGCGTCACGCGACTCCCCTAGTGGTAAACATTATGAAATTCGGTCGTCTACGACCACATCATATCAGTCTTTCCCTGTACTGAAAACCCTTTATCGCGAAAAGCGCCGGTTCAACAACGTCCCCATTTGCGAGAACCGCTCGGTGCCGAGCTTGCGACGGTTCGACGCGGCGAACACGTAATAATCGACTTTGCCCATATAATAAATCAAACGCAGGCCGGCCAAGAAGAACGTGATCGTTGTGCTGACGGCAAAGCCGACACCGTACCAATCGATGCCGCGCGGCAAGAGCAGTAACGTGAACAACGCGTTCAACGTGAAGAACGAGATGTTGACGAACAACGCCCCGCGCCGGTCCTCGAAATAGAGCAACAACAGCGTCAAGATGAGAATCATCGCATTCGCGAACGCCGCGAGCGTCGTCATCCGAAAGATTTGACCAATCTCATCCGGGACGCCAATCCAACTGACGAACGCGCCCGCCATCAGGATGGCGAACAGCGTCACGACGCCTTGGCTCCGCGCGAGTCGAATCAACTCATTTTTCAATACGGACGTCATCGTCTGTTTTGCCTTCTCGATTTGATGGAGTGCCCCGCCGTAGTTGATCAATCCATAAAACGTACGGTAGCGCTCATAAAACCGGGTCTCGACGGCAACGACGAACAACAGTTGCGTCGGGATAATCGTCAAGTAGGACCAAAAGATGGCCGTATCATAATACGGGTTGAACAGGAACGAGTCCGCGATGATGACACGTCCTTCACCGAACCAGATGATGAAATTCGTGACCCAAATCCCGAGCACGTACAACACGCCGATGGCGAACAAGTCTGGATAGCGGTCGAAGTACTTGAAGTACGAGAACTCTTTCACCGCGTAACGGAGCGGGAACGTCCGGAGCATCGCGAAGAACAACCCGAACAACGTCACAATCATCCCGACCGTGAAACCGAGCAACAGCTCGAGACTCGACGGGTCGACCATGAGACGGCTAATCGCATAGACGCTCCCGACCGAGATAAGTCCGCCGAGCAGGAAGCTATAGGCCACCGCTTGATAATACTTGGCGGCACTTAAAAACAAGAACATGACCCAGATGACGTTAATCGTCATGAATAAAACGAACAACGTCAGTTTGTACAGAAAATCGAGCGGCGACAATAGCCAAAAGATACTATACAGCAAGCCTGCCGCGAGAATCGTCACTTTGAGCATCCCGGTGAACACCGGGAAAATCTCATGTGCCTTCTTCTCATAAAACAAGTCCGCCACGTATCGGGTGACGACGAGCTGTTGAAAACTGAACAAGATTTGCGAGAAGATGAACGCGTACGAGACCGAGATCATGAAGAGCGTCCGTTCGGCGAGCGACAACGTCGGCATTTGGAACGCCAACCATTGAATCGTACCGACGACCAAGATGACAATCAACCACGGTCCGGATGTGACGAGGCCGGAGAACGTGTACGCCTTCAGCCGGGACGAATAGTAGTCTTCTTGGAACAACTTCTGTAACTTAAACCCGATGCCCGCCATACTGTTCCCTCCTCGCTTCATAGATAGCCTTATAGCGGTCCACGACTTGTTGGAGACGATAATATTGGCGGACCCGCTCCCGTCCGTTCTTGCCGAACCGCATTCGTTCCTGCGGGTAATCCATCATCCATTCGACTTTGTCGGCGACCGCTTCCGGATGAACCGGTGGCACGATGAAACCGGCCGGACCAAACGGGTCATCCGCTCGTCCGTATAAAAGCTCGGAACAGGCGCCGACATCGGTGGCGACCCACGGAATCCCAGCGGCCATGCCTTCGAGAATCGCGAGCGGCTGCCCTTCCGAGATGCTCGTCAGGAGCAGTAGATCAAAGGTCGGCAAATACGTTTGGACGTCCACTTTCCCGGCCAGTTCGACATAATCGCTCAATCCGCTCTGTTCGATGAGCAGACGGCACTCTTCCGCATATTCTTCATCCTCGTCGAGTGGACCCATGATTGTCAGTTTGAACAGACGATGCCGCTCCTGCAAAATCTTGGCGGCGTAAATCATCGTCTTCAAGTCTTTGATCGGAACGAGGCGGACGATGGCACCGATTTGAAAGAGGTCGTGCTCCGGACGATTGACCGTCGCCTGGATTTGTCGGTCGGCAATCCCGTTGGCGATAATTTTCGTCTTCTCGCTCGGGGCGCCGATCCATTCCTGATATTCGCGATTCCGCTCGAACAAGGTGATAATTTCATCGGCCGCGTTATACGCCTCGCGGGACAAGTGGTGGAAGAACCGGACCCATCTCGGCTTATACGGCGCCGGAATCCAATACGACTGTAAAATTTCTTCCTCGCGTTCACGGGAATAAATGCCATGCTCGGTCAAGATGAACGGGATCCCTTGCGTCTCTTTCATGTAGGAAGCGACTACCCCGGCATAACCCGTCGATACGGAATGGACGAGGTCGACTTTCGGGAGCGGCTGATGGAGCACCCGCAAAATCGGGGTGTACATGCTTTGCCACATCCAGAAATAGTCGATGAACGAGCCGCCGTTCATCTCTTCGGCGTAGGCGGCCTTCACGTTGCGCCAAAAGAACTCGCTCGCGAAAAACGCCTCGCTCGAAGGCACTTCTTTCCCGAGTAGTCGCAACGCTTGCCGGTTCGGGCTTCTTAACATGAGCCAATCCGACACGTTCTGTTCGTCGTCGGCACCCCACTTCAATCGTCCCCTCGCGCGTTCACCTACGTCGTTCAAATACAGATGGGTGATGCCGGAGACGTTCGGAGGGAGCGCGTATTTCATGTCTTCTGGCCGTTTCTCGGTCGGTTGAATCGAGATGATTTCAAACGACACCTCGGGCATCGCCTCGATTAACGTCTGCGTCCAGCTCGATACGCCTCCGCTCACGTACGGATAACTGCCCTCTAAGACAAGTCCGATTTTCATTGCGCTTCCCCCTTGATGTCGATCTCAGCGTTCGCCGATGTCAGTTTGACGAGATAGAGCGGTCGGTCGGCCTCCCACTGCTCGACCGTCCCGAAATCAAACTTTCCTGTCTCGAGTGACTGGCCCGGTTTCAGGCGAATCGTAAAATGAGACGGGTTGACGAGCCCTTCCCCGGCCAAATAGACCGTCGACTCATCGAACGTGACGTTCAAATCAGCTTGTTGGTAGGTGATCATCTTTTCGGTCGCGTAATGTTGCGTATACGCTTCGAGATGCGGATATTGGTCTCTCACGTCATGGACGATTTTTCGCAGGCTCGTGAACATCGTATCCCAGTCCCGTCCGAAGGCCCGGTCTGGATCGATGACATCATCCGGGTGAATGAAGTGTGAAAACACGCCGAAGTTGGCGATTGCATCGACCATCTGAAAAATCGAGCCGCGCTCTTCCCCGTAATCGCTCGTCACGCGCGGGAAATGATAGAGATTCGGGTGCGTCGCATCAAATTCGAACTCTTGCACGAAATCCCCGCTTTCCGGTTCTCCGGTGTAGAGCGAGGCGATTGTACGAAGTTCCGGCAACGCCTCGGCAATCGCATCGACTCCCGTCCGGTTGAGCGCGTTCGACGGTGGGACGTATGACTTGAGCGTCTCGGCCGGGAAATAGTTCGCAAATACGGATTCGGCCTGTAATAACGACCGTTTCATCTCGTCTTTATCTTTCCACGGGATATATCCATACGTCGGATCAATCGGTTCATCGGCCGTGACGAGCGACTGATGATTATAGCCATGCAGGCCGATTTCACCGCCGTGGGCAATCAGTTTTCGCCCGAAATACAACATCGGAAACTCGCCGCGCTTAATCAACTGCTCATCGACAAGTTCCATCTCTTCCTCATACGTCCCAATCATGGCACCTGTATAAATCACATCGTCGTCTTTCGCTAAATCGACCATGTCTTCCCACCAATCTTCGGCGAAGAAGTCTTTGACGGATTTATCAAGCGGGGTGGCAGAGACATCTTTCATCTTCCCATCCATGACCGGTGCCGGGAAATCATCAATGTACATGAGTTTGATGGCCGCTTGTGCCGTGACGAACGCCGGTGGCATCGTGCCGAGCGTCTGCACGAACAGCCCGCGAATCATCTTTTGGTTCGTGATAGTCGTGTTCCAGTATAGGACGTTCCCTTCGCCGACTCCGTATTCCCACAGGATTGGGAAACCTTCGGCTGACAACATGACGTTGGCGTCATCCGCGATTGCAAAGTCGACGACGCTATGAACGAACAGGTCGTCCGGCGGATTCAAGTCGACATAGCCCGGGAAAATCGTCTCCTCGAAATTCAAGCCGTATACGTCCGGCACATACTCACCAATTTCTTCAATCCCGGTCAACGCGTTCCACGCGGGGTCTTTGAACCGGTTCGCGAACACGAGGTTGCCGCCCTGTTCGACGTAACGCTTCATCGCGACGAACGGCCATCTCGATGAATCTTCTCCGGTAAAAATGATAATCGTATACGGAGAAGGCGCAATCGATCCGACGGCACCAGGACTGACTTCACGCACGTCGAGCTTCGCGTACTGCAAGCCGTGACGCAGATTGTCCGCCGTCTCGACCGCCAAATCTCCTTCATCCCGGACGAGATAAATTTGAAGTTGATGTTCGCCCGCTTTCGCTGACGCATCACTCTTCAATTGATCGATATTCATCTGCTGCTCGGCGACGTTCGGCAGTAAAGTGTGCAGCGAATGAATCCGTAAGTATTGAATCGCACCGACGATGACTAGAAATAAGACGATGAAGAGCGAGAATGAGATTACAGTTCGTTTTTCCATGATGTCGTGTCACTCCATTCTTCAAACAACAGTCGGTACTCATACGGCACATCCTCGAGCGAAAACTGGGTCTGCATCATAAACATGACCGCCTTCACTTCGTTCCAACGCTCCCGCTCATAATAGAAGTTGATGAGCATGAGGTGGGCCTCGATTCTTTCAGGGAAATGATGGACGTACTCCTTCAGGATGTTCAATTGCTCTTTCGGATGCTGTAACGTGAGATAAATCTCGTTCAAGTCTTCATAAATCCATGGTGCCGGCGGATAGAGCGTCTTTACTTTTAACAATTCTTCAAGCCATGCGGTCTGCTTGTCCTTCAACATGACCTCAGTGATGAGCTCGCTATGAATCATCCGTTTATAGATTGTCGCGAGCCGTTGAATCGTGTCCGGATTCCCTAAATCATACTCGCGTTTCGCTAATTTCAGTTCTTGTTCATACTGATCGATCAAGATATTCATCGTCGCTGCCGCATAGTGGACGGTCTCACTGTCCTTGCTCTCGAGACCCATCTGCAAATATTTCCCTTGCTGGTCAATCGACTGGTTGACGTGCGTCAAAATCGAATGTTTTCGGATGGCCGGATCTTTGGAATTGATGGCATCGGTGAGCGGTAACAAGTGCGCGCTACTATTCGCTTCATGACGAATCTGTTCATAGTTGACGACTTTGAAATCGATATAGTCGTCATAGTCTTCAATCAGACCGCTCCGGCCAAAGCGCTCAGCCAAACGATACACCGCAAAGACGGCAAATTCGGCCACAAACGGTAGGAACAGTCCGAAACTGAGGGCCGCTACCGCGACCCCATAGTCGGGTGCTTTCATCTTTCGTTTCAACACGATTAGCAAGACGAAGGCGAGCACGGCGTGAACGACATAAATCCCAATCAATCCGAAACGAACCGTCGGCTCCATCCCGTCACACTCCCTTCTGGATCAAAATCCCTTCGATCCGATCATAAATCCGTTGACGGTGTTCTTCACTCGTCCCGGGGAGCAACAGCAACAGCTTGTTGTCTTCGGGATCGTAGCCGACGACATCGATTTCCCGTAAATACGAGTGGACGATGGCCTCGATACTCTCGAGCGAGACCGGTTCATAGCCGAGCGCATAATCGAGCACGATATACGGCTGTCCGTGGTGAAGTTTCTTTTGTTCTTGAATGGCGACCAGTTCCGTGAACGCCTCTTTCTTATAGAACGAGGTGCCTTTATGCATTTTCTCGTGCTGCTCTTTGCGAATCAGGTTTTCGGCGTTTTGGACGCGCGTCCCAATCCACGAGAATAAGATATTCAAGACATGCAAGTCATCGGTCGTCAACTTGCGGAGCGGCAAGCGTTTGATGACGACGACTTCACGTGTCTGTCCGTCCACGACGATCGGCGCGAGCAACATCGGGTCCGTGTCCTCATCATCGAGCTGACGGAGTGTCGTCTCTTGGACTTGGAAGAACCGTTTGAACATGCTTGACGCCTCGTCAAGGAAAATCGTTTGCGGGAACTCTTTCGTTTCGGTTTGCCGAATCAAGAGGCGCATCGATTTCTGGGAGCGGTCGACGTGGTAAATGGCGACATCGCTCGCTAAAAACGTCTTTTTCAGCAGGCGAATCGTTTCGCTTCGAATCAGTTCCGGGTGTGGCAAGTCGAGCGATACGGCAAGTTCATACAATTGGTTCAAGCTGTATTCGGATTGAAGTAGTTTTTGACGAAGTGTCGTTTGCGAAGTGTTGAGTAAATCGACGGTCTCTTTCAAATACGTGTTCTCATCTTTCAGTTCCTCATTGCGGAACTGACTGATTTCATAACGCTCTCGAAATGAGGTGCTGAACAACCCGACGATGACGGTGATGGCGAAGTAGTAAAACAGTGTAAGAAGTGAGTTTGTATCGTAGAACAAGAGGAAGATGTCCCCTCCCATTAAGCCGGTGTATAACACTTTATAGAGGAGCAAGATGCCAAAACTGATTAAGCCGAAGATAGTGCCGTATCGTAAGGCGAATAAGATGGCGGCCGCATAAAACAAGTTCAACTCATTTTGAATCGTGCCCAGATTAAAGAATAAATCGATTCCAATCAACAGCGCGAACACGACAAGAATCTCAACCCATTTGAGCCACGGACGGTCTTGAGCGTATAAAATGATAATCCCCTCCTCGCGATTGGTTCCTCGTTACTGGTCCAACACATAGGCAGCCGAATGTAAGTAGTGGATGACGGCATCTTCTATTTTCCTCATACCCTAATCAACACCTAAAAATCCCACGTATTGTAATACGTTGGTTCGTGATAATGAATAAATCCGTTCGCTTCGGCCATGTCCCGACTGGTCGCTTCCTCTTGATCGGACACGGTGAGGACGGCAATCCCATACTCGTCTTGAATCGCGTTCATCCGGTCGAGCATCTCCATCGACCACGAATCAGATGTGATTTCGGTGTAGTTGAAGCCTTCCCACATGAAGCCTTCCACGTACGGGGCACTCGTCCGTTCGAGCGTCTCGATGCCCCAATTTTGAACGACCGGAACGCCGGGATACGTACGCTCAATCGCCTGCAGAAAATCCTCGAGCCCAGCCAACTGTTCCGCTAAGTCTTCTGGATAATCCAAATGGACGTCATCGATGTCCCCGACCGTATCAAGGAAAATACCATCCAAATGCTTGTTGATGACTTGTTTTTGAATTTCGCGGATTAAAATTTTGCGAAAGTCGGCCGAACTGATATCGGTCAAATACGAGTCCCACTTCGGAAAGTAAATCCGTTCCCCGTCTCGATAGAAGTAGTCATCCTTGTCCATTTGGCCAATCAGCGCTCGATTCCACGAATCCGCCTCCATCACATTTATATATCCGAACACTTTCGTCCCGTTCGACCGAATCGTCTCGATCTGTTCGGGCGTATACCAAATCGGTTCGATAATGACGAGGTCGTAGCGAGCCATATCCTCGATAATCGCCTCGGTCGGCATGTTATAGAAAATCTTGTAAGAGTGAATCTCATCAAAATCAAACGGCTCTCGCGTCGTACATCCTCCTAAAAAGAAGATGAGCAATAAGCCGGTAAGCCACAATCGTCGCACGCGGACACCTCCTTGGTGAGCAATCTGTCTTGGTGTGAATCGGTCCGTTTGATGTTGAACAACGAGTAAACATGCTAATTGTTTCTTTAGAAGGGAGAAAATGGATGAGAATCGATTTATTGAGAGTTGCCCGGTTCTGGCCCGACCTAAACGTCTCTCGCCCGATTCCGCTCACTAAAAATTGGCTATACAAAAAAGAAGACTGATGAAAACAGTCTTCTAGCGTCCAGTAATCAGCAAATATAAGTTGAAGGCCACGAGTCCAAGCGGAAATAAGGCCACGACAACAATCGGCCATTTCTTCGTCCGGATGCCGACAAATAAGAGTAAACTCCCTACTAGGAGCGCGATGAACGTCGTATACGGATTCAAGCGTCATTCCCCCTTCTATAGAGGGGCTTTTCCCGACTCGACCGAAACTTAATCGTTTGAACACCAAAGCGTCGAAAAGGCGTCACGAATTCGTCGGGCTTCATCTGCACGAAACGGATATCCCGCCCGCTCGGCGACCCGTCTGCTCGTGCGTTCGAACTGCTCGACCAACGCTTCATGGGCCGCCTCGAGGGAAGTGATCTCGATTGCCGGAAATGTATGAAGATAGCCGTCCCACCTTGCCGCATCCATATATGGGGCCAGAGCGTCACCGGCCTTCCCGGCGTTCACGGTGAAGTCCGTCTTAAAACCGACCTCCCACGACAGCATCTGACGGAGCATCGTCCGCATAATCGTGACATGGTCGTACGCGTATAATAACTGCCCCCGCTTGATGCCTTTGACGACGTAAAGCGACACCCACCAAAACTCGTTCCAACACTGCTCATAGTCAAATCGGCTCGGTCGGTGGATACGGTACGTGTCATCAGATGGAATCGGTTGACCGGCAATCCCGTCTTTATCGACGAGGACGAGACTGAGTGAGTCCGCTTGAATCGCCTGTTGCACGTCACGCAGCGGGCGAACGGTCAAATCGACGCGATGACCGGCTGCAAACTGGACGAGAAACGTAAAACGCTCATATTCGTCGCCTCCCGGCACCTCATCAGGCGTCTGCATGATCAAGACGTCCCCGAGCGGCAGCATCCAGGAACGGTCCTCGATGAACGTGGTCACGTCTTCGACGAAACAAGTGATATCGACGTCTTGAAAACGGTCTGGTTTTACGTTCGGATTGACGAGCGACCCGTTCAAGACGAGGACGCGGACGTCTTCCCGCTCTGCGGCCACGGACGTCAAGTGCTCGAGCACTTGCTCATTGGTCATATGACGTTCGCCCCGAGCGAGCGGGCGACTTGGACGGCCTGTATCACATCGATCGTCGCTTGTTTCAGAATGACGTCCGAGAAATCGACCCCGTCCATCTCGGCCCCTACAAAATCGGCACCGGAGCAATCCGCGTGCTGCAACACGGCGCGGGACAAGACGGCGTTCGTCCAGCGTGATTCTTTCAAATCCGCACCGTATAAATCCGCCTCGGTCAAACGGACACCGGACCAATCCATCTTCCGGAGCGGGGCGTGACGCAGATTGACGAACGACCAATCTCCTTCCCGAACGACGACCCCTTCGAACGTGCATGACTCGAACGACGAACCCGTCATCTTGCACTGATCGAACTCGCTCAAAAACAGATTCGCCCCGTTGAACTGACAGTTCAGGAACGAGCTGCCGCTGTGGCGCGAGGCGTTCCACTTCGAATCGGTGAAGTCACAGTTGATGAAACGACACTGTTCGGTCTCGAACTCGGTCGCATCGATATAGGTAAAGCGACAGTTCTCGAACGTCGTCTGCGTGAGTTGGATGTCACGGAGCGTCTCGTCGCGGAAGTCCTCGCCTTTATAACTCTCATTTGATTGAAACATGACCTGCCCCCTTGACGTATAATTGATGTAGCTTAAGGAATGGAGTGATGAAAATGGATATCGTATTTCCGACCGAGCACGGCACGTTCAATTATCGCGTTGCCGGCATCTGGGTCCAGGACGGTCATTTGCTCGTTCATCGGAACGTGAACGATGACTTTTGGGCGTTGCCGGGCGGCCGGGTCGGCATCGGCGAAGAAGCCGAGCTCGCCTTGACGCGTGAGCTGCAAGAAGAACTCGAAGCGACACTGACGGGAACGACGTTCGCTTTCGTCTCCGAAAATTTCTTCACGTATTTGGAGCGCACCGTGCATGAGATCGGCATGTACTTTTATGTATCGGGTGACCTCCCGCTCCGGCATGGAGACTTCCACGGACCGGAAGGCGATCACCTCATCTATCGTTGGCAGCCGCTCGACGCGCTCCGGGACTTGAAACTCTTCCCGGAGACACTCTATGCGTTGCCGCAATCACTACCGCCCCACTTTATCGATCGCTGAGCTTGATAGAATCGACTTCAATTCGTGCAAGTCTTGAATCTCATATGTCGTCTCGACCGTCGCCGCAATCTCGTGCGGGTTGTACCAGCACGTGTCGAGCCCATACATGCGCCCGCCGGCGATATCTGCCGTCAGCGAGTCACCGACGATGAGTCCGCGTTCCGGTGCCACATTCGGCACGCGGTCGAACACGTAATCGAAGAACGGTTTCATCGGTTTTTGTGATCCGGTCGCATCCGAGACGAACACGTCCTTGAAATAAGGAAGCAGTCCCGACGCTTCGAGCCGCTTGAACTGCGTCTCCGTCACACCGTTCGTGACGATATAGAGCGGATACTGTTCACTGAGTGTTTGGACGAGCTCGAGTGCCCCATCGATGATGTGCACCCCGTCGTGCAAATGGTCGCGATAGCGCTGTTCGACTTCATGTGCATCGATCGTGATGCCGAGCGTATCGAACAGTTGCGTGTGTCGGCCCATTAAGACGTCTTCCCGTCCGACCTCGCCACGCTCGAACGCGCGCCATAATCCGTTATTGATCGTCACGTACTGTTGTTTCAATTCATCTGTCATCCGAACGTTGTGGGCAGCGAGCAACTGCTCCAAGGCGACGTGCTCGCTCTGTTTAAAGTCGAGCAACGTATCGTCGACATCGAATAAAATCGCTTCATACCGTTTCATAATCTCTATTACCCCTCTCTGCCTCTAATGTACAGGAATGGGCCGAGAAGTTCAAAACAGGGAGTGAGCCACATGCCGAAACCACCCATCAGCAACCTTGAGTATTCGGACAAAGAACTCGCGTCGTTTTTCTATTTGGCCGATGAGATGTTTGGCATCGATTTTCGTGCCTGGTATCGGGCTGGTGAATGGACCGACCGCTATCGTTGCTATTCGTTGACGTCCTATCGGAACGTCGTCTCGAACGTCGGGATGAGCCGGATGACACTGATGACGGACGGAACCGCTCGCGAAACGTACCAAATCGGGACGGTCATGACGGACGAGGACCGACAAGGACTAGGGCTCGCCACCCGTATTTTCAAGTATGTGTTCAAGCAACATGACGCCGATGGATTGCCTTATTTTTTGGCTTGTGACGAAGGGGTGGAACCGTTTTACGAGCAACAAGGGTTCTCCGTCCAGCCCGAACCGGAGCTGTTTGTTTCAGTATCGGGATCTGCGGCTCCACTCGAACGCGTCGACATCGATGCCGAGCAGTGGCGTCGTTTCAAGCTGGAGTCGCTCCCGTTTTCGCCACGCCTCTATGCGACGGACGACATGCATATTTGGATGTTCCACTACTATCAAGGTATGAACAAAGACGTTTATCGCTTCGACGACGTGCATGTCATCTATTTGATTGAAGGCACGCGCCTGAGATTATTCGCGGTGCTGTCATCTCTGCCCGTCGATTTGCGTGACGTCGTGGCCCGACTCTCGTTCGAAGGCATCACCGAGATCGTCTTCGAATTCACGCCTGAGCTGGACGGTGTGGAGCAACGCCCGTCCCGTGATGGTCAATGGATGATTCGTATGAACGAAGGGCAACTCTTCCCGGAAGGTTGTCGCTTCCCGAGTTTATCGAAAGCATGAAAAAAAACTCGCCTCATGGGCGAGTTTTTTGTGTATGGAATGCATGTCCGAGCGCCTGTGCAGATTCTTTGACGGCTCGTCTCGCTTCCGGGACGTACGTGTAATAGTTGACGAACCCGTGAATCAAACCTCCATAATTTTGATACGTCACCGGGACACCGAGACTGATCAACTTGTTGGCATACGCTCGTCCGAGATCACGAAGCGGGTCATACTCGGCCGTCAACAGCGTCGTCGGCGGCAGTTTCGCCAAATGTGGCGAAACAATCGGCGAGGCGTATGGGTGGGTCAATTCTGCCTCGTCATGAAAGTATTGGTGTTGGAACCAACGAATCAACGCTTCATCGAGCAAATAGCCGGTCGCATACTCGATTAACGATAACGGCAGATTCTCCTCGGTCCCCGTCACCGGATAAAATAACAGCTGATGCATGGCGAGGGGACGGCCTTGCTCGATGGCCATCAAAGCGCTGACCGTGGCGAGCGTCCCCCCAGCGCTGTCACCGCCGACGGCGATGCGCTCGGCATCGATTTCGAGTTCCGAGGCGTGATCCGCAATCCAAACGAGCGCCTCATAGCTGTCGTAGACGGCTGTCGGGAATTTATGTTCCGGCGCGAGTCGATAACCGACCGAGATGACGGTACAGTCGGCCTCATTCGCGATCGTCCGGCAAATCGCATCATGCGTGTCGAGACTCCCCGTGACATAGCCACCCCCGTGATAATAGACGAGGGCAGGGGCAAGCGTTCGACTCGATCGATAGATGCGGATTGGAAGTGAGCGATTCGGGAGCGTGATCCAGCGCTCCTCGACATCAAGCACATGTTCTCTATGTTGAAATCGGGTCATCATTGCGTCTTCTTGTCGTCTTAATTCGAGCGGATCCAATTGGTCATATGTGGTCGAGAGCTGATTTTGAAACTGGTTCAAATAAAATTGAATCGTCGGATTGACTGGCAACGGGAATCCCTTCTTTCTCTTTTAGGCGTTCAGTTGCCTATTCCCAGCCGCGTCCGACCTTAAGCAGATTCACGTGCTTTTTGCAAAGCACGACGATACATATACGCCAAAACGACACCACTCGCGTAAACAATGGTCCAGACATTCACGAGGATAGACTGGCCAATCGGCTTGAAGAAATAATCCCACGCCCCATCGACGTGCCAAACCATCGCCGTGGAAATGACATACGATACGATGAGCCCACATGCGAGCCACGGGAACATCTCACGCCGCCCAAACCACCACACACTCGACCACACGATCGCTGGAATCAGAAGATAACCGAGCGCATTCCCCCATAGAAAGTCTGCCGCTGTCACGAAAAAACCCCACGGCAGACACAAGATCGCGACAAAAATGATTCGTCCGAGCATCATGCTTGCCCCTGTTGATTCTTTTTCCACCAGACGAACAAGAAGACCCCCATCCCGACGAACAGAATCAGCATCGAGAAAATAAGTTGTTGCTCGAGCGGCAAACTCGTCTGGGCAAACGCGTATTGTGGTCCGAATAAGAGAATCGGAATGATCAGATTGATCCATGTCTTCGTCCACACCGAGACGGTGAGCAACGTGACGACGGCCAGTCCGAACAATACGAGTTGACCGGTTGGACCGAACACGATCGTCGGGGTCTCGACGAAGATGTCGAGTATCATCAGCCCGAGGAACAATGTCATCGGCAGCGCAGCGAGCGTGATGTACGTCGCCCCATTTTTAAATTTGCTTTCTTTTGAGCGGACCGACATGTGGCGGAACGCTTGTGAGGCGGCCAGCAAGAACAGGACGGCGATGAGCGGGAACCCAATCAACTGGACCGTCGAGAATGTCATCTCGCCTTGAATGAAATTAGCGATGATGATGTAGGCGAACACGTTCGGAATGATCATCGCAACAATTTTGACGAATCCCTTCACGTCAAACGTCATCTCGCTTCCGAGGTGTTGCATGTAGTCTTTCGGGCTCTGGCCGACGACCTCGTCCACACCTTTTCCCGCTCGTTCCGCTTCTTCGAGATGGTCTTTTAACTCCTCGACAACTTCTTTTACTTCATCTTCCGATTTCCCGCTCGACATGAGATATACCGCCAAGTCATCCAAAAAATCACGACTCTTTTTTGAAAGTTCCATCTTCATTCCCCTCTCCGAGTACGCGGTCGACACCGCTTGACACTTCCGCCCAACGTTGTTTGAAGGCCAGCAACTCTTGGTGCCCCGCCTCCGTCAAAATGTAATATTTTCGTTTCGGTCCCCCTGATGGTAACGCTTTTTGGACCGTCTCAACCCAGCCGTCTTTCTTCATCCGTAACAGGACCGGGTAAATACTGCCCTCACTCACCATCGTGAATCCGTACGCCTGCAACTTCTCCGACATCTCATAGCCGTACGTCTCTCCTTTATCGATGATGGCCAACAGGCAACCTTCGAGCAATCCTTTTAACATTTGACTCATCGCCATGGCGTGACCTCACTTTCGTTAAACTAACTTGTTATACATAATAGTAATGGAAGGTGCTGCCAATTGCAACTACTTTGTAAAACAAGTTAGTTGCGCATCGAGAGGTTTATTTTTTCAAATCAGGTGAATACTTCTTAAGGTGAAGCAAAAACATAAAGGAGTGTTTGAACATGCATACCGATTTTACGAAGATGTACATTGATGGCCAATGGGTCGAGGGATCGAGCGACAAGTCGATCGATAACACCAATCCGTTCACGGACGAGACGTTATTCTCCATCCGGTCGGCCGACGAATCTGATCTCGATAAGGCGTACGATGTCGCTAAAGGAGCACAAGCCGAATGGGCGACGATGCTCCCACAAAACCGACGGGCCTTGATTGAGAAGTTCGCCGAAGTGACGTTACAACATAAAGAAGACATCATCGAATGGCTCGTCAAAGAATCGGGCAGCACACGCATCAAAGCAGAAGGTGAATTTTTAGCATCGATGGCGATCATCAAGGAAGCGGCGACGTTCCCGTTCCGCATGGACGGGCTCATCAAACCGTCAATCGTCCCGAACAAAGAGAACCGGGTCTATCGGAAACCGCTCGGCGTCATCGGCGTCATCAGCCCATGGAACTTCCCGTTCCACCTTGCGGTCCGCTCAATCGTCTCCGCGCTCGCGACGGGCAATACCGTCGTCGTCAAACCGGCGACAGCGACACCGGTCACAGGTGGTCTCCTGTTCGCCTCGTTATTTGAAGAGGCGGGGCTTCCGAAAGGCGTCTTGAACGTCGTCGTCGGTCGCGGTTCGGAGATTGGGGACGCCATCGTCGAGCACCCGGTGCCAAAACTCATTTCGTTCACTGGTTCGACCGAGGTCGGCAAAGGCATCGCCGAGAAGGCCGGACGCCTGTTGAAGAAAACAGCGCTCGAACTCGGCGGGAATAACGTCTTCGTCGTGTTAGACGACGCCGACATCGACCGTGCCGTCGAATCGGCCGTCTACTCGAAGTTCTATCATCAAGGGCAAATCTGTATGTCGACGAACCGGATTCTCGTCGCCGAGTCGATTCACGATGCGTTCCTTGAAAAATTTGTAGAGCGAGTTCGCGCCTTGAAGTTCGGCAACCCGAACGAATCGGATACACAAGTCGGGCCGCTCATCGATCACGATCAAGTCGACCGCATCCTCGATCAAATCAAGCAGACGGTCGACGCCGGTGCGACGCTCCAGGTCGGCGGCAACGCTGACGGGAACGTGCTCGAGCCAACTGTCGTGAGCGGTGTCACAAATGACATGCCACTCGCGAAAAATGAGATTTTCGGACCGGTCGCCGTCATTCTGTCGTTCAAAGATGACGCCGAGGCGCTGAAACTCTCGAACGAGTTGCCATACGGACTGAGCGGTGCCGTCCACGGTTCAATCTATCGCGCGACCGAGTTCGCACGCCAAGTCGAGACGGGGATGATTCACGTCAACGACCAGTCGGTGAATGATGAGCCGCACTTGCCGTTCGGTGGTGAGAAAGATTCTGGTCTTGGCCGTTTCAACGGCGAATGGGTGCTTGAGGAGTTCACGACGCTCCAATGGGTATCGGTCATGCATGAACGCCGTGAATACAAACCATTTTTCTCATAAGCACAAAAAACTGTTTCGGTCCGTGGACCGAAACAGTTTTTTTATACCTTCTTGACGAATTCTGATTTGAGCTTCATCGCACCGAAGCCGTCAATCTTGCAGTCGATGTCATGGTCCCCGTCGACGAGACGGATGCCTTTCACTTTCGTGCCTTGTTTGACGACGAGCGACGTCCCTTTCACCTTTAAATCTTTGATGACCGTGACCGTGTCCCCGTCTTGGAGCACGTTTCCGTTCGCGTCTTTGATTTGCGCGTCCGCCTCTGCTTCAGCCGCCTCACTCGGTGACCACTCGTACGCACATTCCGGACAGACGAGCAAGCTCCCGTCCTCATACACGTAAGACGATTGACACTTCGGACAATTCGGTAGTTCTGTCATGCTGATTCCTCCATTCGATTCACTGTCCCCAGTATACCGTATTTTCGGAACGTCGACAGCTAGCGGTCAGCCTTCTTGCGGAGCCTCGGGGCCTTTCAAATCGAGTTGATAAAACGATAAGTCGAGCCACTTCCCGAACTTGTAGCCGGCTTTTTTAATCGTACCGGAATGGACGAACCCTAACTTTTCATGTGCTTTGACGCTCGCGATATTGGCTGCATCGATGCCACCAATCATCGTCTTCACATCCCGCTCTTCACCGATCCGGATAATTTCTCGGAGCAACTTGTTGCCGATGCCTTTGCTGCGGTATCCAGGATGGACGTACACCGAGTGTTCGACCGTATAATGATAGGCCGGCCAAGGACGAAACGGTCCAAACGTGGCAAAGCCCATCACGACGTCCCCTTCCTCCCATACGATGATGGGAAGTCCGGCCGCTTTTTTCTCCTCGTACCAAGCGATTCGATTTTGAAGCGTCACCGGTTCGTAATGATAGACGGCGGTACTGTTGACGATGGCATCGTTATAAATATGTAAAACAGCTTGAAGATCATCTCGACGACAATTGCGAATCATGAGAACACCACTTTCATACGTTTTCTTCATTATACTTATCTCGATTTCAAAATACACCTGGCGATTCGCTCCCACATAAAAAAGTCAGCCGTTTTGACTGACTTTTCACATTATGCTGCCAAACGATCGCACATCGAGGCGCACTCGACGCAGACGCGCGCACATTCTTGGCAATGGGCATGCTTATGTTTCTCGCATTCCTGGGCACACGCCTTACAGACGACCGCACAAGCCCGGGCGAGTTCGGGCACGAACGCCGAATCTCGCGTCATTGCCTCGGCGAGAAACGAACAGATGGCGGCGCACTCCCGGTCGAGCCGGATGCAGTCAACCATCATCTTGACGTCATGTTCTTCCAGGCACGACTCGAGACAGTAATTACACGTCTCCACACAATCACGTAACGTCTCCAGTTCATTTGCATAAATCCGATGCATACAATCAGCCTCCTTTTCCAAAACGAAGTGACAGTCACATCCTCTTTGTTCCCTAATCTTCAAAAGAAAAACGACCGTCGACTAGTGTCTCGGATCGTTCACAAACGTGCGGTATAAATAGGCGACTCCGTTCAACAAACGCTCTGAATAGCGCTTCGGCATGAAACGGAGCCGATAAAACCGATACATCCGCTTCAAATCTTCCCATTGGTGATCGACGTGCTGTCCTTGGCGGAAGCGGGCCAAGTCGATTAAATAAATACGGCCTTCCGGCGTCAAAATCAAATTGCGCAAATGAACGTCCGACGGCGTCAGTCCGAGGCTTCGTGCCGCGATGAGCGCTGCGTCGACTTGCTGAATGTACGACGCATCAATCCAAATCCCTTCCGTCAAACATTCGAATAGCGTCTTGCCCTCGATGTAGTCGATGACGATATAATTCACACCTGCTTCATACAAGCGTGGGAATTGAGGTAACCCTTCGAGCGTTCGATAAATCACAGCCTCTTCAGCTGCGATATGCGTATAATCCGGAAAGAACACTTTGATGACGAGTCGCGTGTCTTTTATGCGAAACACGGCGGCACTGCGCCCAATCCCGTGCAGTTCGAGATCGGCATGAGCGGCGGTCACGTATGTTTCCTGACCTTGTTGCTCAAACGTGACGTTCGCATATTGTTCGTAATGATTCATAAGTCACTCCTCTTTTTCTAATCATCTCTGTCTCATCATAACTGAAATCGCTTTAGTTTGACTCGGTTCATGTCCTTCCAATACGCCCCAAAAGTGACGCCCTCCTGTTTTATCCTTATAATGAAAGCGACAAACAATGAGGAGGAACTTACCATGCAACGCATCGAACTGACAGAAGACTTATCATTCTCACGAATCATTCACGGCATGTGGCGTTTGGCCGAATGGGACATGAGCCCGCAGGAACGCCTCACTTTCATCGAACAATGTATTGAACTCGGCATCACGACGTTCGATCACGCTGATATATACGGTGGCTATACGTGTGAAGGATTGTTCGGCGAAGCGCTTCGTCTCAAGCCATCACTCCGCGATCAAATCGAGATTGTGACGAAGACCGGCATCAAGCTGACAGGCTCTTTCAACCCTGGCCAATCCATCAACCATTATGATACGACGAAAGAACATATCATCCGTCAAGCCGAGCGCTCGCTACAGGAGCTCGCCATCGATCAGATTGACACGCTTTTGATTCACCGTCCCGACCCGCTCATGGACCCGGACGAAGTCGCCGAGGCGTTCATCACGTTGCAACGAAGCGGAAAAGTGCGTACGTTCGGGGTCTCGAACCATGTGCCGGCAACCCAACAGTTGTTACAGTCACGTTTACCGTTCCAACTCGTGACGAACCAGCTTGAGCTCTCACCGATGCAACTGAAGCATTTTGAAGATGGTACTGTCGACCTATGCCACGAGAAACGGATGCCGCTCATGGCGTGGAGCCCTCTTGCCGGCGGACAACTGTTCACCGAGGCCGCTTACGCACCGCTTCGTGAAAAATTGGAGGAAATCAGCGATCGACATCAAGCGGGCGGCATCGACGCCGTCGTCTACGCGTGGCTCTTGAAGCACCCGGCCAAGATCATGCCAATCGTCGGATCTGGGAAAATTGAACGAGTTCGGACCGCCGTCGATGCGCTTCAGATTGACCTGACGCGAGAAGAATGGTTCGAAATTTTGAAGGCGGCCCGTGGCCGTGACGTGGATTGAAGTTAAAAATAAACAAATAAAACCCTTTTAATACCATTTAATTATTTCCGACGATTTTCGTCATTTTTAAGAACGTCGTCATTACAACGTTTATTCGTCAAAAATCGACACGTGTCAAATGGAGAAATTCCATTTCATATCCATAAGTGTAAAACAAGCCCGTTCAGTTCAAGTAGAGCGGGTTTTTTGATTTTTTTTAAAAAAATCGCATTAATTTTCCTAAGACTATAGTCACAAAAAAATGGTGCTAAAATGATGAAAGTTAATCATTAAAGGAGTGCACCCTGTGAAAAAGTACCTGATTCTTTGTACGCTCGCCATGTTGTTCGTCCTGTTCGGATGCGAAGAAGAACATGCATTTCGTTTACATACGGCTCCAGAGTACTATCAAGGTCGCGCCTCTCTGCCTTCTGGTCAACAAATCGAGATGACCGAGTCCGACCGGACGAACGTCCTTGATGCCTGTTACCCAGAGGACGCCATCACCCGTGTGCCTGACGGAGAGCGTCTCTTGATTGGCACGGTCAAATTGAGCCAACCGCTTACGACGACGGCCTCGACCGAAGTCTTTCCGACCGCCACATTTTTTGAAGTGGAAAATCAAACCTACGTCCAATGCCAAGCCGATACCATCACCTATATGAAACAAATCGATGCGTTGCCGGATAGTCTCACTCCGTACCGCGACCAAGCCGTCTCATCATCCGCGACGTCCAACCTTCGCGTTGCGCAACCGCACGAGCAAGTCCATTTCACCGAAGAGATGAAAAAACCGGTCGGCAATGAGCCTTATCCAAAACGTCACGGTTTCGAACAGACGCTCGTCCACGTGACGATGCCGTTCAACGGTTCGTTCGAATTCACGTTCGAATCACCCGAATCGCGTGAGACCATCACGTTGCCCATCAACGAATCGTCACGTCAACCGTTCCTGTCCCTCGGCTTAGGGACCGAAGTGTCTCAAGACACGCAACAGTACGGGCTCCATCTGTCATCCGATCAGACGTTATATGAGGACGTCCTGCGACCGCAGGATGCCACCTACGATCGAATGCTCGGGGCACGGCAGGCGAGCACGCTCCCGACCAAGCTCGTTCCGAACGAGCGCTATCCACTGTTCAGTTTCTCCTTCATCCGCGATGGCAAACCTTATAAACAAGTCGTTTCTATCACCTATAAAGAAGAGACGTTGTTGCACGGCGACCGCTTGAAGACAAAAATGCGGCAACAATTCGCCCATCGACGTCACGTCGTCGCCCATGAACTGGCTCTAATCGGCACAGAATCAAAAGATGCACCGTTCTTGCATCATGCCAACGCCGAGACCGTCCAGTTCGTATTTCAAGCCATCGATCGCTCAAAAGCCGTGGCCACGGCCGGAACCCCAGCGCCGACCCCTTATTTGACGGTGTTCGAGGGCATTTGTGCTCAAACGTTCGATCTCAGTTACACGGAAGACGATGTGATTTTGACAAACACGAAGACAGGCTCACATTTCAAATTGCTCCGCGCCGATGCCGAACGGTGGCGCGACCTTTCCATCGGACAAGCAAACAACTGACGACACTTTTCAAGCCAGACTGGCTCACCGGTCTGGCTTTACACGTTATATAGGCAAAATCGGAAAGCCTCCTTGGCTCGCTATGCGACAATGACAACAAACAGTGCAAAGGAGAGAGTGTGATGACGAAACGATTCGAGCGCGACGTCGCCAGCCATTGGCCGGTCGCCTATAAACAAAACGGATATCCGCACGTGCAGCAGGGTTGGGTCTTGCCTCCGGAACGAAAAGACGAGTTCGACCCGTTCATCTTGATGGCCGAGGACTGGTTCAAGCGGGGAACGTTCTCTGACCATCCTCACCGCGGCTTCCAGACCATTACCTACGTGATTGACGGACGACTTGAACATATCGACAACCATGGCGGACATTCGATTTTAGATGCGGGTGACGTTCAATATATGAATGCGGGCTGGGCGGCACGTCATGCCGAGGAGGCCGTCGACGACGACTTGATTCATACGCTTCAACTATGGCTCAACTTGCCGAAAACACTTAAAACGACGACGACATCTTACCAAAACGTATATGTCGAAGAGGCACCGCTCGTGCCGATTGACGGAGGACACGTGCGTGTCTATTCGGGTGACATCGCCGGAGTGACCGGACCGATGGACAGTCTCGTCCCCATCACGATGAGCGAAGTGAGCTTACAGAGTGGGGCCGCCTATGAGCACATCATCCCGACGAATCATAACGCTTTCGTTTACGTTCTCGCGGGTTCCCTCGAACTCGGAACGTCAGCGACACCGCTTGCGAAGACGCACGCGGCGACGCTCACGTACGATGAGACGAGTGACGGTGAGAGCGTGGTCCGCCTCAAAGCGACGTCACGTGCGAAACTGCTCATCTACTCAGGTAAGCCGATTCGGGAAGACTATATCGCCCACGGTCCGTTCGTGATGAATACCGAAGAGGAGATTCGTCAGGCGTTCCGCGATTACCATGCCGGTGGTTTCGGTCCCCCGGCCGTCAAATAAAATAAGCCGCGCCTAGGGCGTGGCTTATTTTTTATCTGGCATGAGCACGGTCTGCTGCGTCGGGACACGACCGATCGGGACGGTCCGTTCGACGAGGACATAGCGCTTGCCGTTCACTTCAAACTTCCGGTCACCGAGATAATGAGCCGACTTCCCGTCTTCATACAGCTTCGTCAAAATCGCCGGCACATATTCATTCAAGTTCGTGTAATGCTCATCGAGCGTCATGACGATATTGCCTTTGCCATAGCCCAACCATTGGTTCGACATGAATAACATGAGCGAAATGGTGCCGATGACACCGATGACTAAAATGACTGTCTCCATCAAATCCTCCCCGATCTCGTATGTGTTTAAATGGCGTGATTATCGTACGCCAAGACTAATCTTCTACTTTAGAGATGCTTCACGACGAACTGTCGCTTCGGTTGAAAGCCAATTTCGCTATAGAACGCGGCCGCCGCTTCGTTCACCGACCAATAATCCAGTTCGATTGACGGAAATCCGTGCGCGATGGCATAGCGTTCCACTTCTTCCATGACCAAGCGACCATAGCCGCGTCGCTTCGCCTCCGGGTTAATGCTGATTTGATGCACATAGAGCGTCCGCACGGCTTGCCGAAACGCGTTCGCCTCACTTACCCGCTCTTGAAAACAGACGTAGCCGACTGTGTCCCCGTCGACCTCTGCCGTGAAGAAATGATAATCGTCTCGCGCCATCATCTCCGAAAACGCCGCTTGCATCGAGGCATGATTGTAAGGCGCAAAGAAAGCCGGCGCCAACTGAAGATGATGTTCATGGATTGGATTGTTCAACGTCGCAACCAACGCCGCATCGTCGGTTCGTTTCAACTGCATCATAACGGCCACGAACCCTCATTTTTATAGTCGCGCGTCTCCGTGACCCCGTGCGGCTTTTCATCCCCACGCAACGTATGGTTTGTCGTTCCCTGTTCTTTGCCGTGCAAACGGTGTTGAATCGGACGGGCCAGGAAGTAGCCGCCGAACAAGGAGACTGGGAAAATGATAAAGGCGGTGCCTAGAAACAGGTAGGCGTATGCACGCATCTCGTCTGTTCCTACGATGTGATTGACGCCATAGCGCAATCCAAAAAATAAGCCGACAAATAACAGTGCGACAAACGCGTACTCGATACATTTCCCGAGAAATCGTTTCATCTCATGACCCCCCTCAACTGATTAGTTTTCTGTACGAGATGAAACGGTAAAACGTTTCAAATTTGTTGGCGAGACATATACCACAACGTCGCTTCCTGCTCGGTCGCGGATACCCAGTCTTGTTTTCCTTGGATATAGCTCTCGATATCTTCCGGATGCTGGCTCGCCAATTGTTGTTTAAGCGCCGCATACTCGTCCCGTACGTCTGGGAACGTCATCAAATAATCGCGGAACGCGAGATGGCGGGTCACGCCTTCATCCCCTTCCTCGAACATATGGACGTGAATCGTTCGGACGTCTTCTCCTTTAGCGAAGAAGCGCCGTCTCGGAATCCCATGCTCGCCGAAACTTCGATACCCGAGTGCCTCCATGTGCCCGACCCATTCATCAATCCGCTCGATTTCTCGTACGACCGGCATGATGTCGATAATCGGTTTCGCATCGAGTCCCGGCACCGACGTGCTTCCGATGTGATGAATGGCGACGATTTCCCCTTCAAACAAGCGTTCGAGTTTGGACGCCTCTTCCTTGAATTTCGTCTCCCATATCGGATCATACGGGACGACCTCTACTTTTCTCATGGTCCATTCCCTCCTTCACAATAATCGTTCCGTCTCTTTCATCATACCCGTTTTTCAAATCGTTTAGAAATCACCTTCGCCAATCGAAAGGTTTGTACCGTCGCAAAATGGGAAATGCTAATATTAATGAAATCAGAACTGGAGAGTGGACCGCATGTTGACACAACAGCAGATTGATACGTTCAAAGAACGTCTATTAAAAGAGAAAGCGAAGACCGAAGGATATATGGAAAATCGGGAAGAAGTATATGACGAAGGGGAACTGTCCCACTACGATAACCATCCGGCAGACTCAGGAGAAGAATTATTCTTGCGCGAACGCGACCAAGCGCTAACTGAGCTCGATGAAGAGTTCTTGAGTGACGTCGACAAGGCGTTGCTCGCCATTGAGAACGGGACGTATGGCAAATGTGAGGTGTGCGGCGAAGACATCGAGTTGGACCGTCTTGAAATCATCCCTGAGGCGACGCTCTGCATCCAGCACGCGCGCGAGCAAGAAGAGAACGAGCACTTGACCGACCGCGAACGTCCGGTCGAAGAGGACGTGCTCAATCCATCTGAGACGGCTGCCCGGAAACAACTCGATGGGACCGACGAACCAGGCCAAAGCACGGATGCGTTCAGCCAAGTCGAAGATTTCGGGAGTTCGGACACGATTGCCGATAGCGAGGGCAATCATGACCCGACACGTGAATAACATCAGTCAGTGACCGAGCGAAAGGAGTCCCTCTCCTTTCGCTTTTTTGATGGCTCGAGGAAACGCCCTTCTTCATCCTATATCTTCCATCTTTCTATACCGCGTGATACACTGTGTAAAAATACACTTTAGGAGCAGGTATGCATACAAAAGAAACGTTTTCCGAACTGATTTCAAGCAAGCTCAAACTGATTCGTACCGAGCAAGGATTATCGCAAGAAGAACTATGTACGCTCGTCGGCATCTCGAAAAAAACGTTGATTCAAATCGAGAAGCGACGTCTGAACGCGAACTGGACGACGACGGTCGCCATCTGCGCTCTATTCAATCAAAGCCCATATCTCCATTCGTTGATTGGGGATCAACCCATCGAGTTCATTCGTCTCGTCGCCCATACCGACCCGAGCCTGGCGACGAAAACGTTGGGCGGACACGTCTGGTGGACGACGATTGAGCATCAAGGGAAATACCGGATTCAACAGAATATGGTCAGTCAACATTACCGGATTCTCGACCACGACGACTTCCGCTGGTTCAGTACGTTCGACCGTGACGAGGCGTTCCGGAAATTAATCGAACTGCGCGCGACCCATGATGAGCAGGGAGACACAAAAAAATGACGCAACGAATCGTTGCGTCAATACGTCGCTTTGATGGGCGACGCGCCACCGAGCACTTCGGCGACATTCATCGGGTTGACCGTGTTGCCGGCCGAACTTGATGAATAAGCATATTCTCCTTGATGCACTTCGAAATGGAGGTGCGGACCTGACGAGTTGCCCGTGTTGCCGATTTGGCCAATGCCTTCGCCTTGGAGCAACGTCTGGCCTGTCTTCACTTCGATTTTATGCATATGGGCGTAGACCGTCGTCCACTTTTGGCCATCGATTTCATGCTCGATGAAGACGTGTTTTCCATACGGGCCGCCTGATTTGACGTCCGTGACCGTCCCAGCCGCTGCCGCGTAAATCGGTGTGCCGACGTTCGCCGCGATATCGAGCCCGTTATGGAACGTATATCCGAACTGGCCGCTTGCCGCACCGTAACCTTGTGACAGACGTCCGGTTGCGGGCATCATAAACTTGTCAGGCGCAAGCGCCGTCGTTTGTTGCTTCAAGTCTTTCAATTGGGCCGCTTGCCCTTTCAACTGCTTATAGGCTGCTACGTGAGCCGAGCGGGCTTTTTGCCGTTCTGTTTTCACGTCCGCCTGTTTGGACTCAAGTGCTTTTAATGATTGTTTCGTCTCGGCTTGTTTGGCTTGCAAATCATGCTTCGTCTCTTCAGACTCGGCCGCCTCTGCCTTTGCGCTCGGGAGGACGGTTGACAACACTTGTTTGAATAGAGACTTGTCAGCTGACTCCGGATGCAATGCCGTCTCGTATGAGGCGAGTTTTGATTTGGTCTGCTCAATCTTCTGATCGATTGCTTTCAAGCTCTGATCAATCGTTTCGACGTGACGTTTGGCTTTGGCGACCGATTGTTTCGACGTTTGAATCCGTTGTTCGGTCTGTTGGAGCGATTTCGTCGTCTTGACGAGGTCTTGCGGGGTAATTTGATCCGCGGATACGGCTGAAGTCCCTGATAGAATCAGGACGCCTGTACCGACGGTGACGAGTAGTTGTTTCCACATATATTGATAAAACCTCCAGATTGGATGATTCGCTAGCTTGATTAAAAAGCTACAAGTGCGAATATAGCATCCACTCCCGAAAAGTTCAATATATGAAGCATTTCATTTGTATGTCGAACATATCAAAACCGTGAATTCCCTATCCATAAACTTCACTCAAATTTCATATGTGTCGTCAGGCGTCATCGTCTTCGTTGTAGGACAATCACGACGATACTGACGGCAGCGAGTATGGTCAACGCCGGTCCGCCGAACAAAAAGAGTCGATTCAGGCCCGATGGTAGATTCGTTGTCAGGCCGAGAATCGTGAACAAGTTCCCGACAATCAGACCGATCATGAGGACAGGCAACAGGACGCGCATCACGTCTCTATCCCGGGCTTGATCATCTCGAATTGAGCAATCTCGTCCTGGACGAACCCGAGCTGTCGCGCTGCCGAGAGCAACGCCGGGCGATCCGACGTCAACGTGAGTCGAATCGGCCCTTCGGCCGCGGCCGCACGCAATAACCACGCGGCGTCCTCATCGCGACCGAACACATCAAGCAACAGATTGCGCCGGAAGAGCAGCGCCCCGGTTTTCTCACCTTCCACCACTCGAACGAGCTCAGTCTGTTGTTGCGTCGTGCGGACATCAACTTGCCAAGTCGGCTTGTGCGCCGCTGCCGGATAATACGTATCGAACAGTTCGAGAATCGAGGCCCGTTCCCGTGCCACACTCGTCTCGGTCGGTACGGATTGAAAGTACATAATCTCTCGGACGACACGGTACCCGAGTCGGTCATAGAGGGCGAGCGCTGGTTCGTTCCCTTGGATGACCTCGAGCAGACGCGTTCCCGTCGCCTGTTCATCGAACTGTCGCATCAATTCGTGCGCAATGCCGAGATGTCGATAATCAGGGGCGACGGCCAAGCCGCCGCAACGAGTGACCCATCCCGTATCGAGGTGCGCCACGCCGCTCAACATGACGGCAACAGGCCGACCGTCCGCATAGGCGACGATGGAACGCGTCGGCTGGTTTTGATCGCGGACGAGGAAAACGGCCTCGAACTGGGCCTCATTCATGTCAAAGCGAATCATGTAATCGGAAAAGCCGTCCATGAAGGCTCGATACAAATCTTGGAGCGGTGGATGTTGGACATAAGTAATCACTGGATGCATCACGTGTTCGTTCCCTTCACTTATATTTCGGTATACTGGTGGAGACAGCTGATATGGAGGAGGATTCATCATGACGACGAGACTTGAACCACTTCGCGAGGCCCATTGGCCCGTCTTGAACACATTCACGTTACCGCTCGATCAAGAAAAATATACGACGCTTCCGATTGACCTCGATTCCCCCCTCTTAGACGGGATTCATCCTATCGTCATCGTGGCCGAAGAGCCCGTCGGCTTCTTTTTGCTCCACGATACGGAACGGGTCGCCTCGTATACAGAGGCAGACGACGCATTGTTGCTCTCGATGTTCTCAATCAACCATTCGGCGCAAGGGAACGGCCATGCCAAAGCGGCACTCCACCAATTGCCGAACTATGTACGAGCCCACTTCCCTCATAAACACGAGGTCGTGCTATCGGTCAATCTGAAAAACGAAGCCGCCTTTTCCCTTTATCAGACGGTCGGCTTCATCGACACGAAGCGCCGAATCGACGGCCCCATCGGCCCGCAGCGCATCATGTCGCTAGCCGTCTAAGTTCGCCTGGCAACAGGCCATACACGGCCGTGTCCGTCAGTCGCATCCCATCAGCGGACAAGTCTTCGTTCCGGAGCATGCCTTCTAGCTGAAAGCCGAGCCGTTCCGGAATCAAGCGACTGCCTTCGTTCGTCGACTCGCAGCGAATCTCGATCCGTTTGAAATCGAACTGGGCGCAACCGAAACGGACGACCGCCTCGACCGCTTCCGTCATATAGCCACGACCGGTATGCGTCGAATCGAGCCAATACCCGATTTCCGCTTTCGGGACGTCCCAATCAATCCCGAACAGGCTGACCGTCCCCACGAACGTCCCCGTCTCCCGTAAAAAGATGAGATACCGGAAACTTTCGCCTGTTCCGTACAATTCTTGCGCCCGTTGTAAATTCGCTTCCGTCTCAGACAACGTCGGTACGTCTTGCGCGAACGGGAGCCATCGCTTCAACTCTTCATGCGATCTCCGAATCGACTCGTTAACGACACGCGCATCCGTATCGGCGAGCGGTGCCCGTAAATACAGACGCGCCGTCTCCAAGCCGAGCGGGATTGTGTCTTGTCCTGTTTTCATCTTTCTTCCCCCTCTTTACTTACGAAAACACCAAATGAGCAAGCCGCCTATCCCGACCACGAGCACGACGTGAAGCAGTTGCCATAGGACTTCAATCATGGCGTTCCTCTTGAGCGGCTTTTACACCTGCCATCACTTGCTCCCAGTAGTTGGTCGGGTGTGGTACGAGATCGCGTTTCGTCACGACCCGTGTCTCTCCTGAGATGACCGATGTCGTCTCCACCTCGGATTTCGTCCCGTCAATCAGTGCGTGCAGCGCCTTGATCTCGACCGAGACGACATCGGCCACTTCCGTTTCGTCCAACGTGAACGCTTCGCCATCATACGAATAGACGTACGTGTGGGCGAACTCGCGGTCTAAAAACGTATCCGTCTCGATGACGTCTTCGAAGACGCCGAGCGGGGTCAGTTGGTCGAGTGTCAATTCGAGTCCTAACTCTTCTTGAATCTCGCGCACCCCGTCACGAACGGTCTCCCCGGCGGTCAAGTGCCCGGCGGCCGTGATATCGAACAACGCGGGGAAATCTGCCTTCGTATCGCTGCGAAGCTGTAACAGGAGGCGGTCGTGATCCATCATCCAGCAGTGGAACGTCTCATGCCAATCCCCGTCCCGATGAACGTCCGCCCGTGATTTCAAGCCGATTTTCTTCCGACGGTGGTCGACGATTGTGATGAACTCGATCATGGCATCACCCCGTTTTCTAAAAAGGTGATCGTTCCCGCCGTCGCGTCAAGTTCGACTTCGATGCCAATCGGAAACACATGGGACGGGAACGTATGCCCGATGTCGACGTTCGTCAAAATCGGGAAGTCGACGTCTCCGAGCACTTCGAGCAACAAGTCCTCAAATGAGAACGGCGCGCCGGCTGCATCGAAATGTTCATGCTTGCCGATGACGAGACCGCTGATGACGTCGAATACCCCGGCGAGCTTGAGCATGCTGAGGGAACGCTCCTCGTCCGCCATCGTCTTGAACGAGTCTTCTAAAAAGAGAATCGCACCGGTCACATCAGGGAAATAATCAGACTTTAAAAAGCCGGTCATCGTGTTCATGTTCCCGCCAATCAACCGCCCCTGGGCCTGTCCGTCTCGAAGGGTAAGCCAGCCGTCATTCGGACGGAACGTCTTCTCCCGGTCCTGGGTCGACCAATCAATCATCTCCTCGGTCCACTCTCGGGGCACGTCGAGCGTATACGGTGCCGTCCGTTCTAAACCGAGCACCTCTCGCACGTAACGTTCCCCATCCGCGAACATCGTCTCGTATTCCCCGAACGACGGCACGATGGCCGGACCGTAAAACGTCGTCACTCCCGTCTGCGTATAACAAGCGAGGAGGAGCGCCGTGACATCGCTATAGCCCATAATGATTTTCGGCTGACGTCGCAACGCCTCATAGTCGATATACGGCAGGAGCGAGTTCGAATTCGTCCCGCCAATTGTGCTGATGATCGCTTTGACGTCCGGGTCACGCAATAGCGCGTTGAACTCTTCGGCCCGCTCTTGAATCGAGGCCGAGCGATACCCTTCCGAACGATGCGTGCATGAGCCTTCACGAACGATGAATCCCATCCGTTTCAGTTGTTCGATTCCGCGCGTGTATCGTTCCGGGAACCGTGCCGGTGCCGGGAACGACGGCGTGATGATTCCAATCGTGTCTCCCGGTCGTAACGCCGGGGGGTGCTTCTTCGTTAACACAGTCATCCCTCCATCAAGTGCGATGCCTTCACTGTACGAGTTTCAAGAGTCGGATGACAACCTGGTTCAAAACAAATCAGGGTCTTCCGAAAGGGTCCGTACTTTTCGGATTTTCTGCGGCCGCCCGGTCCAACCAAGTGTGAGAAAGAAGAAACCGCCTCCGATGACACATGACAATCCGACCAACCCTGCAATCACGCCATCAAAACCGAATCGTTCCCCGCTCACGACGAGCAACAGTGGCGAAAAGAGCAAAGCCACGCCTAGCAACAACACGCCGCCCCACATCCGTCGCCGTGGAAACCCGATTGTCCACCAGCCGAATGCCACCAATCCTAAAACGATTAATCCAATCATTCCGATTAGAACCATCCTCAGCGCCTCCACTCTTCAAATTGTCTTGTTTTATTCCGCGTCAACAATTGAAAATCCTGTCAAAAAGACACTATAGAATTCCTGCAAACCGGGTAAATAACTATTGGAAACCATCGTACCGGAATCGCACAGAGGAGGAACACCATGAGAACCCGACTCATCTTTGCTCTGGCATTTATCGGTCTTTTTTTAATTGCTGTTTATTGGATCAGCACATGGGACGACCATCAAATCGAAGGTCGAATCGAACAGATTGACATCCCACAGCTGATGATTGGACCACATGACTTGTCAGACGACGAGTTAACGTTGCAGACAATATTAATCAACGAACGAACGAAAGTGACAGGAGAAGCGAACGATGTGCAACAACTCCAGGTCGGACAAGTCGTCACGGTCGAGCTCGATCGCGACGCCAAGTTGAAAATCGCGGTATCGATTCACGTTCAACCCGATTGAGCGTTTCACCTTTTTTCAGAAAACGGGCTTAGGTTTCATAGAACGGTGGAATATGAGAACAGGAAGCTGAAAGGAGCGAATTGAATGATTTCAAATACATTGTTATCGGGGAAGGTCGCCTTCATCACTGGCGCGGCATCTGGAATCGGACGTGCCACCGTCATCCGGTTCGTCCAAGCCGGGGCGAAAGTCGCCATCGTCGATTTGAACTTAGAAGACGCGGAACAACTTGCGACTCTGATTGGAGAAGAGCGTGCCATCGGCATCAGTGCCGATGTGGGGAACGAAGACGAGATGAAACGAGCGTACGAGCAGACGGTTGAACGTTTCGGCCGCGTCGACATCGTCTTCGCGAACGCAGGACGAAACGGCACGATCACACCAATCGAGCACTTGTCGCTCGAAGATTGGAACGGTGTCGTCGAGACGAACTTGACGGGCACGTTCTTGACGGTGAAACATGCCATCCCTCATTTAAAAGAACGAGGCGGCAGTGTCATCATCACGTCGTCCATCAACGGAAACCGTTACTTCAAAAACTTTGGGTTCAGCGGCTATGCGACGACGAAAGCCGGCCAGACCGGATTCGCCAAAATGGCAGCAGCCGAGCTCGCCCAATTCGGCATTCGCGTCAACTCGATTTGCCCGGGGGCCATCGACACGAACATCGATGACTCGACGAATCGCGATGACGCCTTGCTCGAAGAAATCGTCATCCCGATCGAGTATCCGGAAGGAAATCAACCGTTGGCCGGGAAATCCGGCACGGCTAAACAAGTCGCGGACGTCGTCTTGTTCTTCGCGAGCAACATGTCGAGTCACGTCACCGGCTCTGAGGTGTACGTCGACGGTGCCGAATCATTACTTTAACAACAACAGGTCGCCCCGCGGGGCGACCTGTTTATTTGAGAATTGGGCTTTTCATGACGGCTTTCTGGTAAAACGGAATGAATCCTAAGCGCTCCATGTTCCGTCCTGAGGCCGTATCGACTTTCGTCGTCACGGTCACGTACTGGCAACCGGCTGCTTTTGCGGCCGCAATCCGTTCCAAGATGAGCTGTGTCTGATAGCCTCTGCCCCGATAAGCGGGAATCGTGCTCGTCAAAAACAGTTCGCCCATTCCGTCCTGAACGGCAAGAATCCCGCCGGCGACGGCCGTCTCGCCTTCGCGGACGAGAAACGCCTGGTTTTCGGGTAACGCGTAGAAGCCTTTCGCGGTATCGATCGTCTCTTGCATGACCGTCCCAGTCTCGGCAAAGCCGGCCGCGATGGCTCGAGCCCACTCGTTCACGTTATCGGCGTGCACGCGTTCGACCGCATGCTCCATATCCGGGAATACGAACGTGTTCACGTCGAGCAACCACACGTCCAGGAAGTGGTCGAGCGTATAGTTTCGCTCTTGGAGCAACCGAATGAGTGACATGTCCGCGAGCGGACAAACCTCGATATGTAGGCGGGACACGTTCTTGCCGCGTACCCATTTCTCCATCTGGTGCAAATCGTAAAAACTGGTCGGTCGATTCAAACCGAAGCCGACCGCAAAACTCGTATTGCCCATCCGAAAGACGTGGCCTTTGTTTTCGACAATCAATTCCGAACCTTCATAGGGAGGGGACTGTTTCCGATGCCGAATATAGGCAGACGTCCCTTCCGCTTTGATGCGTTCGATCCGCCTGGCTAGTTCTAAGCGTCTCATCTCGTTCCCTCCCCACTAATCTCCCCTGAGTTTACCACACTTCGATTGCGAACAGATTGTGATTCCGTTACAAGGCGAGACGCAAGTCTGACTCAAATCGAAGTAACCGTTCCCGGACAGATGGGACGAGATCATCCAGGGCCATCAATTCTGACCAATCGACGAGACGAACCGCTACGACTTCGTCTTCCTGAAGCACCAAGTCATCAAGTTGCAACGGAGTATCGGTTTGATAGCGATACAGGTCTAGAAAATATGTCTCGCGGCGTAACGTCGCCACCCACTCCAACTGGTCAGGTTCGATCCAGAGACCAATCTCTTCACCAAGTTCACGAATGGCACCGTCACGGCTCGTTTCACCGGCAAGAACGGAACCACCCGTCCCTTCCCAAAGAAGTGAGTGCGTCTTGCCTGGATGGCGTTGCGAGAGCAACACGTTTCCGTTCACATCAAACGTGAACACCTCGATGACGGTATGATACGTGTCCACTGCTAACTGTTCGCCGCGCACGTGCGTCTTGCCGAGCGGCCGCCGCTCTCCGTCGACTAAATCCCATTGCTCACTCAAAGCCGGACCTCGTCAACGACAAACGAGGATGACCCTTCAATCTCTTCAATGAAGTGTGATCCGAACAGCATCGCCGGTGTGAAGCTACCAGGGATGACGCGGCCTGAACTGACAAGTCGTGACACGACCTCAAGCGCCCCGTACACGGTAAAGGCATATGTGCTCGCCGTCTTGATGCGGACGATTACTTTACGTCCTGAGGCGTTCGTCGCTTCGCCCCAGACATACGTCGAGGAGCGTTCCCGTTCTGACTCGTCCGGTCCACTCACATGTTCATCAACATAACGGAGCAGTTTCCCTTGCACCGCGTCGCTGCCGAGAATCGGACCGAACCAAGACAAAAGACGCGCCCCGTAAGCGTAAGCCGTAGGAACCGGGACCCACGTCGTGATGTTCGGAATGCCCGTCGTATAATAGGCGGTCGAGACGTCTCCCCATGGAATGGCGATGGCCGTTTTCTTGCCGCGTCCGAAATCGATGTGACGACGTTTCTCGCCCAGCGGGAACGGTGTCAATTCGCCATCTTTTCGTTCGGCACTGCTCGACCCCAGCCCACGGATCGCTGTTTTCAGCGTCCCGCGTGAGATACCGGCGGCCGCCGAGAAGCCGAGTGCGAGATTCGTCGCGTCCGGCATCAACTCTTTCAGCTTCCGGGCCACGCAGTCGGTCGGAATGACGTCGAAGCCGACACCCGAACAGAGCAACACGCCCGCTTCTTGCGCGAGCTTAGCCCGTTTCTTCGAGTGAATGTATTCGAACACCTCGATTTCCCCGGTAATATCCAAGTAATGTGTCTTCGTGGCGAGACACGCCTCGACCATCGGCCGACTCGTATCGGCGAACGGTCCGGCACAGTGTAACACGAGGTCGATGTCTTCCAATTGGCGTGTCGCCTTATCAAGCGACAAGTTGAAGACGCGCGTCTCGCACCCGAGCTCCTCCCCGAGCTTGGCGATCGCGTCCGCACGCCGACCCGCGAGCACCGGTGTCATCCCTTGTTTCACCGCTTGACGGGCAATCAGTTCGCCTGTATATCCGTTCGCCCCATAAATCATCCATTTCATCACGATTCCTCCTTCAACTCTGCAAACATGTCTTTTCTTTGTTCCCTATCCTGCCAACTTTCACCCTTATAAACGATGCATCACGTCTTGCATCACACCGCCCAAATAGACGATGCCAAAAGCCGCCACTACGACACCGACTGGGATGATGAGACTCGACCAAGCCTGTCTCGTTTCGAATCGACAGTCTTTATGCGACAAGTAGCGGTCAATCATCCAATATAAAACTGCCGCTCCTGCACCAAGCCAGAGCAAAACAAGTCCGAACCCGATATGTAAGCCAAACGAGACGAGCGGCTCGAACCGCATCGACATTCGGCGTGCCACCCAGTCGCTGAACACTGATGTCAACACCCCGTACGTGACGATGGCCGGGAAACTGACTGACAAATAGGTGGCCGTCAACATGAGAAGCCCGTTCACCGTGTCCGCTATCCCTCCGCTATCCGGATATTGCGGGATGACGACCCAACATGCCAACAAGAACGAATAAACCGGGGTCGTAAGTGACGCCGCGATGATTTTTCTAGTCCACATGTCCATCCTCCTCTTCTCCTCTCACTCTACACGACCCGACTAAAAAGCGCACAAAAAAACCAGCCTCGTGAAAAGGCTGGTCGAGTCATCAGTTATTCGCAGCTTCTGCCGCTTTCGTACGGACCGTCTGCATCGCTTCTGTCCATGGGACGAGCTGATCGAGCATGTCGTTGACCGATTGGACTTGAACGTCTTTCGGTGCGAAATGTGTCCCGTTCTCGAAGTCTGTGAAGAGCGAGAGCGCTGGGTGGACACGGACGTGGGCGATCAAGAGCTCGCTCAACACGCCGCGTAAGTGTTCTGTCGCACGCGCACCGCCGACCGAACCGTATGAGACGATGCCGGCTGCTTTGTTATGCCATTCGTTGCGTAAGTAGTCGAGGGCGTTTTTGAGCGCACCTGTAATCGAGTGGTTGTATTCTTGGACGATGAAGACGAAGCCGTCCATTTCCGCGATTTTCTCAGACCATGCCGCGGCACCTGTTGCGTCGCCGCCTGGCTCGCCGAGAAGCGGGAGGCTGTAGTCTGCGATATCGATGATTTCATAGTTAGCGTCACCGCGTTTGTTCGCGATTTCTTTCACCCATTCTCCGACTTGCGGGCTGACGCGTCCTTCACGAGTAGATCCGAGTACGATTCCAATTTTCAACATGTTAGTTCCTCCTTGTGAGTTGGTTGGTTCTTCTTGTTTACCGAACAAACGATTTAAAAAGCTCATTTCATGCCCTCATATTCTTTCTCAAACGTTTTTGTACTTCTGACCGTATCAATCGGTCGAACCATCGCTTCAATCTGTTCCCGCTTCGGTTCTAAGAACGGCGGGAGTGACAATTTCTCACCGACCGTCTCATACGGTTCATCGCCCATGAACCCTGGTCCGTCCGTTGCCCATTCGAACAGGATTTGCGGCGCGACCCGTGCGTAAGACGATTCGAAGAAGAAGCGGTCGACATAGCCTGATGTCGGTAACCCGAACTGTTGCAATCGTGCCGTCCATTCATCGAGGACACTGCGGTCATCGACACGGAAAGCGACGTGATGCACGGTTCCGAACCCTTGGCGCGCGACTGGTGACGTCTCGTCATGAATGACGACGACTTGCGCCCCGTTTCCACCCTCACCTCCTTCAAAGAGATGCGCATCGCCTTCTTGTCCGATTTCTTCGAACAACATGACTTGCTCCATCACTTGTTTGAAATACGTAAAGTCCGCGATGCGGATGAAGATTGGACCGAGACCCGTGATGGCGTACTCGAGCGGGACCGGACCGTTTTGCCACGGCTCGCCTGACGCGACCCCGACGTTGAACTCATCTGAGATGAGCTGGTACGCCTGCTCGTCGAAATCGACGAACGTGAGCGTCTTCTTGCCGAACTGTTCAGTGATGCCTTCATGCTTCACGCCGAGGCGATCGAAGCGACGTTGCCAATACGTGAGCGCCTCGTCGGTCGGGACGCGAAACGACGTCTTGGCGATCTCATTCGTCCCGTGCACGCCTTTCGGGATGCCCGGGAAATCGAAGAATGTCATATCCGTTCCGGCGCTACCTTTGTCATCGGCGAAAAATAAGTGGTACGTCTGAATGTCGTCTTGGTTGACCGTCTTTTTGACGAGACGCATCCCAAGGACGTTTGTAAAGAAGTCATAGTTCTTCTCGGCGCTGCTCGTAATCGCCGTCACGTGGTGAATGCCTTTTACATGGTTCATTTGAATCGCTCCTTCAAAATCTTGATTTCGAGATAATTAATTAAATTTTTTTGACGCCTCGGCGCGTTTGCCGACCGTCTTCAATTG
This sequence comes from Exiguobacterium chiriqhucha RW-2, assembly GCF_000416965.1. Classification (GTDB taxonomy): domain Bacteria; phylum Bacillota; class Bacilli; order Exiguobacteriales; family Exiguobacteriaceae; genus Exiguobacterium; species Exiguobacterium chiriqhucha. Next base: position 24,336 of record NZ_ATCL01000014.1, on the reverse strand, counting down.
AGTAATCGTGTCTGCTAAATCGAGTCCGTCGAACAGCTCGTCCATTCGTTTTTCATGGGCTGGAAAGATGCATGACATGAGTCTGTACCCTGCTTCCGTCAGCGCCGCATACGTGACGCGCCGGTCGCTCGGACAGGCTTTGCGAATCAAATAGCCTTTCGCTTCAAGCCGGTCGACGATGTACGTCATGCTCCCGCTCGTCAATAATACCTTTTTGCCGATCGTTTGAATCGGTTGATCGCCTTTATGATACAGCAGTTCGAGCACCGAGAACTCGGTCGGGTTCAGCCCGTACTCGGCAACCTCTTGCTTGACCACGTCTTGAATCGACTGTGAGGCCCGAAGTAACACCGTAATCGCTTTTAACGTTTGTCGTTCTTCCATGTGTTCCCCTCCTCTACTGAGAGAAAACAATACTTTAAATTTAATTATCTTTAATTCGAGATAAATATAACACGAGAAAATAGACTGGTCAATCAATTTGTCTCAAAAAAAAGACGAGTTGCCTCGTCTTGTCACGCACGGCGAATGACCGCCATCTCCCGGCCGAAGCGATTGCCTTCATCGACAAAGCCCAAACTTTCGTATAATCGATGCGCGCCCGTATTGTCAGGATGGTAACCGACGACGATCGGTTCGGTGCCGAGCTGTTCTACTTCTTCCAGCATGAGTTCGGTCGCTTTGCGTCCAATCCCTTTTCGTTGGTGCGCATGGTCGACCATAATGCGATACACCCAGCGCGCGTCCAACTCTTCGAGTACCGTATTGTACATGAGAAACCCGACCATCGTCTCGTTCTCGTAAATCGCATACGCCCGCAGCGTCGGTTTATACATCGCTTGCAGCAGCGAAATCGCATTCGGTTCCATATACGCTTGTTGCTCGTTACTCAGAGTGAGCTGACAGCACGTATACCAGTTCTGTTCTGTAATCGGTTGAAGTGTGATCATCCGGTTCTCCTTAATCGTATGTCTCGTCCAAGTTACGCGCATAAAACGCGATGGCGCGACGATACCGTTTAATGCTGTCATCCGGCTCCGGGCTTGCGAGCAGTTCGAGCAACGTACCGGTCGCCTCACTGTGGCGTCCGAGATTATAATGGGTCATCGCTTGAAATACTTTGAGCGCCCCGATGTCTGGGAACTGTTCGATCGCCTTGGCGAACAACGCCTCAGCGTCCTCATAGCGGCCGAGCGCCCGGTACGTGCTACCGAGTCCGATATACGTCTCACGGAGCTCGTCTCCAGTGAGCCCGAGCCGAATCGCCCGTTCATAATGCGGGACGGCTTGACGCTCTTCGCCGAGCGAGTCATAACACGAGGCGCAATGGGCATGGAGGCGCGGATTCTTCTCGTCTTGCCGGAGCAACATCAGGAACAGCTGCTTCGCCCGTTCGAGCTCTCCGTTCTCGCGGAGACGAATCGCTTCGTCGAGCCCCTTCTCTTCTGGGGTTTGGACTTCCAAGTCACTCAAGTCATCAAGCCACGCTTGCAACAATTCGTAATAGCGCCCAACATGGACGCCATCGACGAGGGCATGGTGGGCTTGGACCGAGAGCGGCATCGTCATCCGATTACCGGTCTCCGTGAATTTGCCCCAGGCGATGCGCGGCACCGTATCATGCTGTTGGTCGTGTGTCGGGTGGCTGATGCTCGTGAACGTGACCCAAGGCACGCTCGTGATGTAAAGCAGACTGTCCGGCTCATCGTCGCCGACAACGACTTCCCGTTTCGCCCCGCTCATCCGGGCCGTCACTTCTTCCATGAAGTCCGGGAACGCGTCTTTATAGGTCGCCGTGCAAAAGTTGAAGACGTCATCGTCCATCATAACGGTGAACGATGGATGTACGACGTCGTGCTCGATGACCTCGTCGCCGCGAATGCGGTAGCGAAGCTCCGGGATGGCGTTCGCCGTCTTGACAGCACCGTACAAGAACAGTTTAAAGAACGACTGGCCGGTCCGTTTGGCGTGCGTATGTAACTTCGTCACATCAACGCTCGCCGTCACATTGAAATGTGGAGCGTCAAACGCCTTGAAGAATTCGTAGTGCTTCTTGCGCGACCACGTCTCGGTATTGATGATTTTCATGATTCGTCCCCCTGTTTTTTCTTTCACTGTACCAAAGGGAACAGGTCGTTCAAAGTTTTTGCTTCAACTCGGTGTAATGCTCGTTCGCCAAGTCGAAATAGACGAAGTCCCGACGTTCAATCCGGTCGAGCGTCGCATGGAAGTCACGCCAGCCCTGCTCGACGAGCTCCGGCGTCAGTTCTCCGGCCACCGTCGCTTCCTCGAACTCGTCCTCGTCTTTGCGGACGACGTCCCCGTTCGGGAAGATGAGGATGTCGAGCAACAAGTCGTCCATATACGGGATTCCGTCCTCGTATCCGATTGCTTCGACGATATCGATGTACCATTGAACGATGTGTCCTTCATCATTAAACATGACGGTCACACCGAACGGCTCGTCGTCCGGGAAATATTGGAGCCAGCTGTAACCGGCATCGGCGACGATGAACTCTTCTCCCTTGTGCATCTTATATTGAGGTGCGCGGACCGCATCGATTTGAAACAAGGCGACGGTCCCGGAGAAACGGTCATCATGTACCTCCATTTGCGCGTAGCGATGTTGCAAAATCCGTTCCCAGTCTCGACGATTGGCAAATTTCCGTTTTGGCATATGTCTCTCTCCTTTTGACCCAATTCATACGTAAAGAGTTCGCGAAAATCCGACATTTCCCTGTTCAATCGTACAGATTGTGTTGATTGAACGAGACGAGGTGGCTTTGCTTCAATCGTTTTCGCTCGACCATCCGCGTAAAGGCGTCTGTCGAGATGAAGCGATTGCCTGGGTGAATCGTCGCTAACTGCAGCAAGATGAATCGAATTCCGCGTTCACCTTCCTGAAGCGGGACATGGAGCATCGTCCCATCCTCATTGAATCGATTCAAAAACAACTCGATTTTGCAGTCCTCTTTTAACAGGCGCGATGTGACGAAGGCGGTTTGGCTGATGAGCGATTCGAAGTCGTGATGGAGCGTATAACCGGACGGACCGGTCAAATCCAAGGCAAACGTGAACGTATCGAGCGTCGTCTGTTGAAATACTTTTGACTGCAGTCGTCCGAGTTTGGCGGTCGCATACCAATCGATTTCCTTCACCGGTTCCCCTTCATACGGTTTCGACCCGATCAGTTGCAACGGATTTCGAAGCGGTGACGCCAAGTGCGGCCGGTCCCCGAGCGCTAGCCGCTTCGTCCCGACCGGTGGATGCAACAGGAGCGATGGAAGCACGGTCCACTCTGTATCGATCGGTCGTTCATACAAATACGTCCCAAGGCGAAACGGGAGCGTGACGGCGATGACGCATTCCTCGAACATGGCTGGACCGCGATACTCGGCGCGCACGACCAATTCGTGCCGGGCTCGACCGACATCGACCTCATAGTCGAGCACGTTCGGAAGGCGTTCATGCGCCGGAAAGCTGATTCCTGAGCTCGCCTTCAAGCGAACCCGTAGCGGTAGTCCGAGCCGATTCAACTCGTCCACCCCATCAACCACCAACACGAGCCGACTCTCATCTCCGACAAACAGCAATTCTTCGTATTGTGTGAACCGGAGATCGATGTGCCGCTCAAGTTGTTGCCGCGTCCGCTCGAGCATCCAAATCGCACTCGCTATAATGAAACATAGATAGCCCAACCCATAGACGTACGGGAAGAACACGAGTATGGCTCCGCTCACGAGATATACAGGGAGGAGCCGGCGCTGCAACCAGGCGTGCGTGGACAGGATCATCCGTCAGCCCTCGACCGGCACGGGCACCGTGTCCAGAATGTGCGCGACGACGTTCGCTTTCGTCGACTTGATGCCGCCTTCGAGCGTCAAGCTGATGCGATGGGCGAGCACGTACGGCGCCACGGCTTTGACGTCTTCCGGGATGACATATAGCCGGCCGGCCAAATAGGCATAGCTTTGACACGCGCGGAGCAACGCGATCGCGCCGCGCGGGCTGACCCCGACCTCGACAGACGCGTGCGCCCGGGTCGCATGGACGAGACCGAGCATATAATCGAGGACATCGTCTTGAATCGCGACTTGTCTCGTCTCGGCTTGTGCTTCTTGCAGCGAGGCGAGTGACGTCACGGCTTCGATGTGTTTGCGGGTCTCGGTCAACACTTGCAACAACAGTTCCCGCTCTTCGGCGGCGTCCGGATAGCCGACCGGAATCGAGATGAGGAACCGGTCAAGCTGCGCGTCTGGGAGCGGGAACGTCCCGGCCGATTCAATCGGGTTCTGCGTGGCGATGACAAAGAACGGTTTCGGCATCGGATACGTCTTCCCACCAATTGAGACTTGTCGTTCCTCCATCGCTTCGAGTAGCGCCGACTGGGTGCGCGGGACGGCCCGGTTGATTTCATCAATCAGGACGACGTTCGCGAAAATCGGACCTTGCCGATGGTCAAAGCCTTGCGTCTTCATATTGAAGTAGTCGGTCCCGATGACGTCGGACGGGAGCAAATCGGCCGTAAATTGGATGCGCGAGAATGACCCGTCCAAACTGCCGGCGATCGCTTTGGCGAGCAACGTCTTCCCCGTTCCAGGTACGTCCTCGAGCAAGATGTGCCCTTCGGCGAGAAGCGCCGTGCAGCAGAGCCGGACGACTTCACCTTTCCCCAAATACACTTCATTCAACTGTTTGATGACCGCTTCGATTCCCATTTCGTTCCCCTCCGTTGGTAGATGTCTTATTCGAAGTTTACCTGTTTATGGTAATATAGACAATAAATAGTCTGAACATTCCGATAAGGAGGGAAAGGATGAAGTGGTCATCTCGATTTATAGGGTTCCTTGTTGTGACAGCTTGTCTCGTTGTGACGTTCGTCTTTGTCAGCAAGGAGACGTTCAGTTGGCTTCAAACGATCCATACACCTGCTCCAAGTAGTGTGATCGAAATGGGCAAGCCAGAAGAGGCCCCACCGCCAAAAGGTGGTATTGATTTGGGTTCTACCGATGAGAAGGGAAACGGTGGGGAACGGCAAGTGAAGGAAGACATGCTCAAATTCAAATTTGGTAGCGGGAATGGTGATGCCCCAGGCGGACTCGGCACATTGTTCGCTTTCCTTGCCGCCATCGGGTTGACCGTCTATGGCGTGCGTAGATGGCTGCGTCGTCGGCGGGGGAAAGGATTCACGTTTTCTAGTAGACAGAATGCCTTTGCGCCACTGTCTCTCAACGCGGACACATCGATTGAGGCACGGACGTTCCCGATGCTCACGAATATCGAACTGAGGGATTGGCTGATCACGTTCAACGCGTCGCTCGCCCCTGAGTTAAAGCTTCGAACGAATGAGACGGTCGTCGACTGGTTCGAACGCATCGAGCTGACGGATATCGATGCCTCGCTCTATCATCTGATTCGTTATGGTCCCGCATCCGATCGCGACATCCCGTTCGAGCAACAACAACGCTTTCACGAGGCACTCGACCGTTACTTGAAGCGGCAACCCTGAGCGAGAAAGTACCCGGGTTCTCAATGACTGGCAAACATGCTACGCTCATTGATAACAGGAAAAAAATGTAACTTTCTTAGGAGGTTTGATTGATGAAACGCCTAGGCCTACTCGGATTCAGTGTGTTTTTACTGACCGGGTGCACCGATTCCGTTGAGCAACCCATCGTTCCAGCCGATACAAATGAGCCGTCGTCCGAAGACATCACCGCTTGGACGCGAGAAGATTTTAAAGACGTCTTCGACCAATATGAAAAAGTCCCGCCGCTCTTGAAGGCACTCGAGAACGATGGACTCACCCCGTTCCGCGAGACGTTTGAGCACGTCGTCATCGCCGGCGACGGCATCCAGCATACATACGCCGATATTCATCCGTTCAAACTCGATGACGGCACGTACGCCACCGTCTATGAGAGCGCGAACGGGGACATCGCTAACGGTCCCGAGTCGGTCGCCCCGCTGTTTTGGCAAGAAGCATCGTTTCTTCAATTCGTCGAAGAGATTGAAAAACGGAAATATGGGACGAGTGCCCCACCGACGGACGTCATCCTGACCGAAGATGAATTCCAGACGCTCTATAATCGCCACGCCTACACATCCGCGCTCATCGTCGAGCTCAACGAATGGGGCGTACAACTGGCGCGCGATCCGCTCGAGAACGTTATCATCGCGGGAAACGGGGTCAAGGAAGTGAAGGCCGATTTGATCGTCTTTGAAGTCGAGGGTGGCTACGCCATCGTCTACGACCGAGACGGTGAGATCTTCAAAGGGCCGGAGTCGATTGCTCCGCTGTTTTGGAGCGAGACGGATTATGAAAACCTACTCGAGAAACATGAATGACTTATGGGAAGCGTCGTTTCAAGTCCCGGTACTCGAGTAGAAAATTGAGCCATTGCGCCGGCTTATCGCTCGACTCAGCTACATCGTACCGGTATCTCGTCACATACACATGCCACGACAAGGCACGATAGACGCAACCGAGCTCCTCGGCGATCAATAGATGACGCCAAAGTACGTCCTTGGGTGCGACGCCGCTCCACGCTTCCAAGTAAACCGTACGCATCGTTTGAATCTGTTTATACCAGGCGACCTCGTCTTCTTCCGGCAATAAGTCGTACAGCGCGTTCCAAAACACGCGCACGCTGAAAAACGGATGCGTGACGGTCGCGTCGCCCCAGTCGAGGATACACAAATCATTCGTCCGTTCCCGCCAGAAGATGTTGCCGCCGTGCAAATCACCGTGCTCGAGACTCATCGGCATCCCGGTCGCCAGCTCATCGCACATCGTGAGCAGTTCATCTTGAAGCGCGAGCATGGCCTCGGCTTGGTGTCGGTCGAGCCCGGCGCAGAGCTCAGGCAAATATGTTTGGATTTCATCCTTCAATGTGGCCGGTCGGCGGTCCGGGATGCCGTAAGACAAGTAGGTCTCGATCTGGTCGATCTCCTGTCGCTGCAGCTGTGCGTATTGACGCAACGCCGCTTCGTATCGACGCACGTCCGGTCGTTCACGTAACGCCTCTCCGCCGATGTCTCGCATGAGTAGCCAATTCCGAGCTGAATCGATGGCGATGACGTCAGGCACGAAATCAGGATGCCGCTCGGCAAGAAACGCCGACAATCCGGCCTCGCCGCGGCTGATATCGGTCACCGCTTTGGCGTAGTAACGTTCCTCATTGAGCGCGCCAACAAGCAAGTACGTCAAATCCGTATCTTTGATCACGTGCCACGTCGCATTCGGCACGTTTGCCTCAATCCATCGTTCGAACCGTTCACGAAACGATCGGTCACGCCATGGGATTGCCTGTCTCATCCTGTTCACCCTTTCTTTCATCATCTCCTAGGAGGAAACGATATGGACGTTGTATATTACTCATACCCGGTCGATGCCATCTTGTATATGTACTTAGGGGCGACGGCCGTCGTCAGTCTCATCATCGGGCTGCTCGTTTGGCATCTGTTCAAGCGCCGAGCTGTCGGCTTTTGGACAACGCTCGTTCTCAGCTTTGTCGGGCTGTCGCTCTCGCTCGTCTGGTTTCAAAACGCGTCCGTCGCCGTGTTCATGGGGACACTCCCGTGGCTGATCAATCTCGTCTTCTCCCTTTTGTTGTACGGCCTGTTCGTCGGCATCATCTATGTCGCGTTCCGACCACGAAAGCTCGACCGCGTCAAGTGACGGTATGCTATACTCATGTTAATAAACGACCACTAGGGGAGCCTTCGGGCTGAGACGGCATGCGCCGGACCCTTCGAACCTGATCTGGCTCATACCAGCGTAGGGAAGTGGTGTGGGATTCGTCTGTCTTTCCACGCCACTTTTCCACTTGGAGAAGTGGCGTTTTCATTTTGAAAGGAGACTATCTATGCGTATTCAACAACTCACTTGGATGGCGATGCTCATCGCCATCGCCGTCATCGGTTCCCTGTTCATCTCGATTCCGACCGGTGTCGCCCGTGCCTATCCGATTCAACATATGGTGAACGTCATCGCCGCCGTCACCGTCGGGCCGATCGGGGCCGTTCTCGTTGCGTTCGTGACCGGAATCGTCCGTGTCATGACCGGTACCGGGTCGCTCTTAGCCTTTCCCGGAGGTATGATTGGGGCGCTTTTGGCCGGGGTCTTCTATATGAAGACGAACCGCGTCGCCTTCGCCGCATTCGGTGAAGTCATCGGGACAGGGCTCATCGCCTCGCTCATCGCCGTCCCGTACGCCAAGGTGTTGATGGGGAGCGAGTTCGGGGCACTGTTCTTCTTCCCGGCCTTCCTTGCGTCGAGTGTGACCGGGGCCGTGCTCGGCTGGATCGTCTTGGCTCGGGTCAAGCAATTGCGACCGCTCACGGCGAAGCGATAAGTACTTCCCTCCCACTGATAGTAAATGGTAAAATCAGGATATCAGATATTAGGAGGTCATGTCTTGAATCGATTGACGCTATTACTGGCTGCCACCGCTTGCCTGTTCATATCCGGTCTCTTGTACACGCTTGAACGCATCGCCACGTTCACCCGCTGGAATGCTCAAATTGCGACGGGCACGTTCTCCAGCGAGCCGATGTTCGTCGATGTGCTGCTCCAAAACGTGTTCATCTCGATTTTCGGAGTGGCTGCGATCGTTCTCTTTTTCAAAGCGGGCAGTGCTGTTCAAGGCTCAACGACGACGAAAACAGGGACGGCCGACTTATGACGGCTGTCCCTGTTTGACGTGATACACCCAAATCTCTTCCCCGTTCGCCTCATCAATCAGGCCACTGTCGACAAATCCCCCCTTCGCATAGAACCGTTTCGCCGGTTCGTTCATCGGATGCAGACTGAGGATGAGGTCATCGACATCGAAGCGTTCTTTCATCCACTGAATCGTAAGTTGTAAACATGTTGAACCGATGCCTTTCCCTTGCTCTGTCACATCGATCATAAATCGATCGAGCCAGATGTAACGCTCCACCTTGTTCTCGGCCCCAATCATCATGAAGCCGACGGGATGCTCATCGCGACAAAGCGCATAGCACTGCCACGCATATTTGACATCGGTTTCCATCTCGCGAAGCGATTCGGCGTTTGTTTCGATAAAGCGAGCTTGGTCAGAAGCGACGGTCAAGGCGACAACAGCCTCCCGGTTCGTGTCATCGACAAGTTGAATCGTCAGCGTATCGGCAGCCATCGGCGCACCTCTTCCATGTCCAGTCCGCGCTTCGGCAAAATATAGGCGCTGACCGAGGAGTTGTATAGATACACATAATCGTCCTCCTCGACGACTTCCTTGATTCCTGCCCATGACACACGCGTCTCGCCGAACTCATTTAAATCGCGCAGACCAGTCTCCTCCAAATCCATCGTGTGGGGGCCAATCATGCCTTCGTTGCTGCGTTCGTCGATGAGACGCCGCGTCTGCTTCTGGACATGCCGTTCAAAGTATTTCGGATAATACAGGAACCAAAGAATACTCGCGACCCCGTATATGCCATATAGCCACCAGTCCGTCTCTTGGAGCCACGTCGCCAGCACGAAAGCAGCGCCTAAAAAGATAAGTGGTCCGATGATTCGCTGTAAGAGGATCATCCGCTTTCCTGTTTTCGAACGTTTAATATGGCTCAAGTTGAACCGGATATAGTCGTCTTCTGTCAATTCGTATTGGATTTTCATCATCATTCCCTCCTCGGTGTCCTATACGTCTCACGTGAAGAAAAGTTCCGTTCAGAACGTTGATTGGATAAACTAAAAGAAAGGAGTGACATCATGAAACAAATCCACCATCTCTGCATCCAAACGCCCGACTATGAGGCATCCAAACGATTTTATGAGGCGCTCGGCTTCGAGCTCGTTCAGGAGTCGCCCGACTTTCATACGCGCGCGTTCAATAGCTGGCTTAAACTTGGTGATTTTTATATCGAGCTCCAAACGGCGAAAGTCGATGAGACGTTGTCACCGTATTCGAAGCATGTGGCCGGCCCGGTCCACTTCGCGCTTTATGTCGATGACCTCGAAGCGGAAGTGAGACGGCTAGAATCACTTGGCGTGACGTTCTTACCAAAGCACGGCGGGAACATCTACTTCGTCGTTGACGGTCATTTGAGTAAATTAAAAGCCCCGGAAGGCACGATTATTGAGCTCCGGGACACGTTTGTCATCAAGTGAGGCCATGTGCCTCACTTTTTTATTGGATTCGCACACCCTCATGTTTTTCGCCGTCTTCGAACAGGTACATGACAGAGAACACACTTTGTCCGTAACGTTTGGAGGCCTTTCATGAAATATCTCGATTATTGGAGTTACTTATCGCTCTCCCTCGCCAAGCTGTTCCTATTCAGTCTGTTGACGGCGAGCGCGTTCGACCTGCGCTTTTTGTTCATCAATCTAGCGACCATCTTGATGATGACGAGTTGGGCGCTACTCATAAAACAACAGACGCGCCGCTGGATTTTGTTCGCGTCGCTGTTTCTGCACAGCACGCTCCTCATCTCGGACGTCTGGTACTACCGCTATTTCGGTAACTTGCTGTCGGCCGCCCTACTGTCTGATATCGGCCAGATGGGAGACGTCGGGGGCGGCTTTCTGACACTGATTCAAGCGCCCGACTTCATCTTGTTCACGGACTTGCTCGTCTACGCGGCTGTCCTCCTCTATATGAAGCGACACCCCATCACGGAACCGAAACGTCTCGGTCGCCGTTTGGCGGTCGCCGGTTTTCTTGTCGGCTTCATCGTCTTTACCGTCCCTACCGTCGTTCATTACGCCGAAACAGATCACCGGAAAAGCTCGATTTCGAACATGCGCGAGTATTATCAGCTCGGCTTTTGGGGCTATCACGGCCTCGATGCATTCCGCGGCATTCAGGACGCCCTTCATCTCGGTGACGACCTGACAGAACGGGAGCGCAACCAAATCGAAGCGTTAGCGACCGAACCAGTTGAGACCACAGCCGATACGAACGTCATCGTCGTCCAACTCGAGTCGTTCCAAGCTTCCGTAATCGGCCAGACGGTTAACGGTCAAGAACTGACACCGAATCTGAATGCGCTCCGCGACGAGATGCTGTATTTCCCGAATTTTTATCATCAGACGCACGAGGGACGGACGTCTGATGCGGAATTCACCGTCAACGCCTCGCTCTATCCCGTCAAATCAGGTTCGGTGTATACGCAGTATGCGACGAACACGTTTGACGCCTTGCCTGAGCAGTTACGACGAGCCGGCTATGATACGGCCGCGATGCATGCGTTCGACAAGGAGTTTTGGAATCGTGCCAACTTCTATGAGCAGATTGGCTACAATCACTTCTTCCACCAAGACGATTATCCGGCCGATCCGGTCATCGGTATGGCCGTCGGCGACAAGGAGTTCCTGACGACATCGGTCGACCACTTGGACACGTTGGACGAGCCGTTCTATTCCTTCATGGTCGCGTTGACGAGCCATACGCCGTATGAGATTCCGGACGAGGAGAAACGGTTGGATCTATCGGAATACGAGGACCCGCTCCTCCAAGACTATTATCATACCGTCCACTACACCGATGCCGCCGTCGGTCTCATGATTGAACGACTGAAAGCCAACGGGACGTGGGATGACGCCTTGGTCGTCTTTTATGGCGACCACGACAGCGGATTGACCGCTGCCGGTGACGAGATGGCTATAAAAGCAGATGCCGACTCCACGGTCGATTTGTTCCAGCTTGACCGCTCCGTCCCGTTATTCATCAAACCGGCCGGACTTGAACGAGGTCAGACGGTGAAGGTGAGCGGCGGTCAAGTCGATTTGGCCCCGACCATCCTCGATTTGCTCGGGATGACACCGACGTACATGCTTGGAAATTCGCTCCTCGACGACGAGCCCAATTTGACCGTGTTCCGGAACGGCTCGTTCCGCTACGACGACCTCTATTTTGTCCCGGATTTGACAGAGCCGGTCGGTGGCGGCATGTGTTATTCGGTCGAGACCGGTGATGACTTACCGCTTCAAGCATGTGAACCATACATTGACGAGGCCGCCGAACAGCTTCGCTTATCCGATACAATGATTGAGAAGGACGCCCTGTCCGACTTCACACCAAACGACAAACAAGCCGCCCCGAAATAATCGGGACGGCTTGTTTTGGTCAGTAGACGTTTCGTAACGCGGCGACATCGATTTTCTTCATCGGTAAGAACGCTTGCGTCACTCGCGCCAGCTGCTCCTTTGTACCGGTCGTCAGCATCTCTTCCATCTCCCACGGCACGATTTGCCAGGAGACACCATACCGGTCTTGGAGCCAGCCGCACTGTTCCGCTTCCGGGACGGCCGACAGCTTGGCCCAGTAGTCGTCAATCTCGGCTTGCGACTCACAAAATGCGATCAGCGACTGCATCTCGTTGAAGGCGAATTGATGATTTTCCGCGCTGTCCATGGCGACGAACTCACGTCCGGACAAGACGAAGCGGGCGTAATTGAGCTTCCCTTCCAACTCCGGTCCATCTGTCGCCTCGTAACGGATCATATGGTCTTCCAGCACGTACGAATCCGGGAAGATGGAAATCCAGTCGTTCATCGCCGCCTCAGCACGGCCGAATACGTCCCCGACGAACAAAAAGCATGGGGTCACGGTCTGGATGTCCATCCCGCCGCTATGCATGATTTGCCAGGAGACACCGTGCTTGTCTGTCAACCAGCCGTAGCGCTCGCTGAAGTCATACGTGTCGAGCGGCATGAGCACCTCTGCCCCATCCATAAGTTCGTTCCACAGCGTCTCCACTTCTTCCGACGTCGGGAACGCAACCATGTATGAGATGGACGGGTTGCGCTCCTTCAGCGGACCAGCACCGAGCAGTTGAAAGAACTGTCCCGCCAGCGAGACGGTCACAATCGTCGTCTCACCTGATGGCGTATCCGTCAGTTTCGTCGTATAGTCGACGAATGAATCGGGGAACTTCGACACATACCACTCCGCAATCGCCTCAACGTCGCCTTCGAACCAAATGCACGGGATAATCGGTTGGGTAATCATAGTCTTTTCTCCTTTCAGACTTCGTGGAGACGATACACCTCACGAACCGCGAGCAACGTCTCTGCCGCCTTCCGATACGCCTGATAGTGAGATGAGTTGATGTGCGCGTTGAGCGCCGTCTCGTCTCGATACTTCTCATAGAACACGAACGTGCCCGGGGCATCGATTGACTCATGGAGCACATACGTCAAACATCCTTCTTCTTGTCTCGACGGAGGAATGACCTCATCGAGCGCTCGTCGCAACTCGTCCTCTTTCCCCGGGTGCGCCTTCAAAATAGCGGTAATCGTAATTTCCATACGCGATTCCTCCTTTTAATCATCTATTCGTTCATCTGTTCCCTAAACGAAACGAATCTATCCCAAAAGCGGGCATCTCGATTGAGACGCCCGCTTGCAATTATTTCTTGTGTTTCGGTTTGAACGGCCACCATACCCCGTCCCCGAACGATACCGTGATCGCAGGGATGAGCAGTGGCAACACAATCAATCCGTATAACAACAGTCCGGTGATGACGATCGTCGCAATCTGGACGAGACTGAGCACGCCAGACGGGATCATCGCCCCGAACGTACCGGCAAGAATGACGGCCGCTGTCATGATGACCGTCCCCATCTTCGTCATCGAATGGACGAGCGCGTCGCGCACCGTCATCCCGTTGATCGACTCCTCGCGGAACCGGTCGAGCAGGAAAATCGAATAGTCGATGCCAAGCGCGATCAACATGACGAATCCGAAGAACGGAACGGCCCAACTGATGCCGTCATAGCCGAGTCCTTCGACGAAGATGAGCTCCGTGATGGCTGCTGACGTGTAATACGTCAATAAGAGCGAGCCAATCATATAGAGCGGCATGACCATCGACCGGAACAACACCGTCAAAACGATGAACAGCGTCACGAGCATGATGGCGACGGTCCGATTGAAGTCGTTCGTCGACGTCTCATTCAAGTCGCTGTTAATGCTCGAGATACCGGCATACCCAATCGTTGCCTCCGCGAACGGCGTATCGGTGACGACCCGGTCCATCGTCGCTTTCACGATCTCGACCGTGTCAATCGCTTCCGGCGAATATGGGTCCATCTCGAGGATGACTTCGAGCTGTGTCGCCGTCCCGTCGTCAAACACGTAGCGCTCGACAGCTGGAGCGAACTCCTCTGACGTGAGCGTCCCTTCCGGTAGATAGACGCCCGTATCGCGCAGGCTGTCCGAGCTACTCAGGTCTGATAGGAATGCTGCCGCTTCATTGATGCCTGTCTCGATTTGAACGAGCCCTGCGTTCGCTTCACCGACACCAGCAGCGAGTTGTCCGAGACCCGTTCCGAGTTCCCCGGCTTGGGCGCCTTGTGCCGTCAATGCCGTAGCTGCCTCGTTAATGCCTGCCTCGATTTGACCGAGACCGGCCGACACTTGCCCGAGCTGCGTTACGGTCGCAGGAATATTTTGCGTCGCCGTGAGTCCTTGGCCAATCAGACCGAGCTGAGCGTTCAATTGGCCGAGTCCCGCTGCCGCTTCCGCGAGCGGGGCACCGGCGTTCGTTGAACCGCCCGGCAATTGATTGACGACGGCGTCAAGACCAGCTTCCACTTGCGTGAGTCCATCCTGGACGTCACCGAGGCCAGTCTCGGCTTCCGTCAATCCTGCACTCACTTGTTCGAGCTGGGTGTCCACGTAAAAGTCATCGATGACGTCACCGGTCGGACGCGTCACCGAACGGACGCCGCTCACCCCATCGATGTTTTCAAGTTCACTCGAGAACTTCTCGATATACGGAATCTCCGCTTCGGAGAGGTCGCCGTCTTGTTTCAAAATGACTTGGACTGGCAGCGACTCCCCTTGCCCGAATCCTTCTGAAATCAAGTTGAGGCCGCGTACGGAATCATAATCGTCACCGATCTCATCGACCGTATTGAATGACCGGGCATCGTCATACGTGAACAACACCGGTACGGTAATCAACGCGACGACGAGAATCGAGACGAACGGCCGATTGACCGAGATGCGGCTGAATCCGGCCCAGAGGCGGCTGTCGTGATGTTCGCCCGCCTTTTTCGAGGGCCAGAACAAACGATGCTTGAGCGTCGCCATAAAGAACGGCACGACCGTGAACAAGATTAACAGTAAGACAGCAATCCCGACCGCGACGGCGACGGCTGATTTGAAGATTGGGAAATCGGCGAAACCGATAGCCGCAAAGCCGACGAACACGGCGAGACCGCTGATGAGGACTGTCCGCCCTGCCGTTTTGTACGTGTTGACGATGGCATCTTCAATCGCGTGACCCGCGCCGAGCTCTTCTTTATACCGGCTGAGCAGCAAAATACAATAGTCGGTTCCAATCCCGAACAAGATGGCCACGAGGAAAATCTGCGTATAGTTCGAGACCGGGAAACCAAACCAATCAACAAAGAATGCGACGAACGATTGGCTCAATAAATACGTGAATCCGACCGCAATGAGCGGGATGAACGGTGTCACGATTGAGCGGAACACGAGTAGGAGCAGTCCGAAAATGAGGACGACCGTGATGATTTCCGTCTTCTTCAAGCCTTCCTGCGCACTCAAGTTCACATCGTTGTTGATGATTTCTTCACCTGTGATGTAGACCGTCTCGTCTTCCGGGAGAATGTTCGCCCGCACGTCGTCTGCGAAGGCGTTGATGTCTTCCATCGACCCTTCGACCGTGATTGGGACGAGCACGATGCGGCCGTCCTCCGAGACGAGCTGTGCTTCCGTCTCTTCACTTTCAAACGGGTCGAGTACGTCTTTGACGACCGTGTCGTTTTGTTCCATCTCGTCGATGACCCGGGAAATATCGGCCCGTTCGGCATCACCGAGCGTTTCGAACTCATAGACGAGTGAAATTGTCTTGTCGCTCTTCCCGGCGGCGTTCAAGATGTCCTGCGCCCGCTGCGAGTCCATGTCCTCTGATAATTGGAAGCTGCCGGCTTGTTCGGCCTGCTTCGTCAAGTTCGGGGCCGCCACAAACAAGGCGGCTGTCAAGACGATGAGACCGATTAAGATGCCCCAGCGCCATTGGATGATTTTATGCACGTGTTATTCCTCCCCAATTCGAAGCAGCTGTTTAATTTTCCGGAACGTCCGGACGAACTGTTCGATTTCTGTCTCTTCGATGTTTCCGTCGAGCAACGATTCGACATAACGGTAGACGGCCGCATCCGCTTCTTCGACGATGCGATGTCCGGCTTCCGTCAACTCAATCAACCGCTCGCGCTGGTCATGCCCGCGTCGACTGACGACGAGCTCTTTGTCGACGAGCTTTTTTAACCGGTTGGAGACGGCGCTCTTATGAACTCCTTGTTTTTGGGCCAATTGCCCGGCTTGAATCGGACCGAACTGTTCGAGCAGCTTGAGTAGCTGCAGTTGTTCCCGCGAATAATCATGCCAGACGTCACCGTCCATTGCCTCGATGACATGCTCCGCACCTTGGAACATGACCTCTTCGAACAACTGGACGGCTTCCCGCATCAATTCTTTCATTTTGGTTTACCCCCTAAACTAGATAAAGATAGTTTATGTCCTAAACTATCAACCGTCAACTAAAACGACCGATGAAGTCGTTCCTTCACCGGTCGAGTGGATACACATATGTATAAAACGTCAGCGTTCGTCCTTCCCATTCCATCTGTCGTGCCTCGCTATCACGGATAAAACCAGCACCCGTTAATACGTGTTGGGACGCCACGTTATCACTCGTCGTCTCGGCTCTCAATCGATTGAATCCAGGCAACTCGAACGTCAACAATTGTCGCAGGGCCGCCTTGGCATACCCGTGTCCCCCATGCTCCGCTCCGACCCGGTAACCGACCTCACCAGTGTCGGCATCGATATGATGAACGTTCAGACGCCCGACGATTGTGTCATCGCGCCAAATCAAGTAATAGTACCCGTCCCCGTTCGTCTGCTCGCTCAACAGTTGCTGCAATGCCTGATGGAATGATTCCGGCTCATAGTAGGCGTCGCCACGGCTCGGGACCGAGCGTTCGAAATGTATGCGATTCGCGCACTCGAACGCATACAGCAACGCCTCATCTTGAAGACGCAACGCCTTTACGTTTACCCGATCCATGTGACGAGCGCCTCCCGTTCTCGCGACGCCTGGGCGAAGACACGTTTCAACTCATTGAACTGGTCCAATAAATACTGTTTTTCCTCGAGTCCCCACTCACGTTCAAACGGATACAGTTCCTGCTCATTCATCGTCGTGACATCGTAACGAGCTTCTAGCGCCTCCAGCTCGATGTATTGAAGCCGGGTCGACAAGTCCTCCACCTCTCTCGGCGTCAAATAAGCGAGGCCCGTCTCCCCATCGATAACGTCGCCGCCGAAGACTGCCTTCCCGAGCGAATGACGATCAATCTCGTCCAAATCGGTCTCCCCAGTCAATAAAAAGTACAGGCCGTGCCACGCCTTATCGATATCGGTCTGCCGTTCCTCGTCTTCCAACAGTTCTTCGAAGCGGTCCGGCTCTTGAAGCAGTTCGGTCAACTCTTCGCTCGATACCCGCATGTATGCGCCAACCATCCCCATGTCTGATTCCCCTCTCCAACTCGTATGTCTGACTATTCGGCACGGTCATGAAAAAAACCTTCCGAAGAAGGTTTAGCGCATCGCTTCCGCGACACGGATTCCTGAGACGTATGCACTCTCAAATCGCGTTCGACCTGAGGCGTCGTCCGGTTCGAGGAAGACGTCACCGGCCAAGAAAATCGGCTCGTCACGCAATGGATAGTAAGGCCCGTTCCAGACGTCGGTCGCCTGCGCATAGCGCCACCGTTTCAACTGTCTCGATTGAATCACGGCTGAACCTGTCACCGTTTGCAACAGACGTTCAATCTCACGAAGCGTGTCTTCGTTCGCTCGTTCATACCACTCCTCGCTCCACGACTCGTCCATGTAGACGCTGACGAGTTCGGTCGCCGAGATGCCTTTTTGGCGGTTGTTGATGACTTTTAGCAGACCTGGCGCCAAGTCCGTATCGAGGATTCCGTCCGGACCGATGGCAATCTCGCTTCTGAACTCGAACAAGCCGACAAACGTCGGGGCGTACGTCAATTCACGCAACGCCGCATCGACTGCAAAGTCAGTGAGCAAGTCGAGCGTCTGCGGAAGCGGCGACGTGATGAGGAGACGATCATACTGTCGCGTCGTCACATCCGTCTGGACGCTGACCTGACCATCTCGTGTCGTGACCGTCTCGGCCCGTTCGTTCAAATGGACGGTCAATCCGTCAGACAACCGTTTGGCCAAGGTGTTCATCCCGTCGACGGCGACGTAACGAGGATACGGGTCGGCGTACCAGACTTTCACCCACCCTTTTGTCTTCCAGTCGGCGACATCTTGTTTGAGTTCTTCCCCTCGTACGGTGAAATAGACTGCTCCGTGATCGGCTTTGCCGTCTCCGATCCGTCTCGTCGCCAAGCGTCCCCCGACGCTCCGACTCTTTTCAATCAATTCAACTGTATGACCGTGACGGGCGAGCTCGCGTGCTGCGACAATCCCGCTCAATCCCGCTCCGATAATGCCGATGTTCATGTCCATTCCCCCTTCTGTCAGGAAGATTGTATCATGACCGAGGACTTATACGCCGGAACCGATGCGCTTCAGGCCGAACGATTCCACTGCGCATCATACTCGATTCGTGCGTGTTCATACATGACAGCGAAACGGCTGACGATGAACGGGCGAATCAGTGTCAAGGCAACGAGGTAAATCCACGATCCGAGAAACATCATGTCGAGTTGTATGAAAAAAATCCAACCAACTAGATACATCGGGATGAAAGGCAAAATCAGTTTGAACGCATCCCACTTTCGTCCGCGCATCAACATCCGCGATTTCGTGATTGCTTCCGTAATGGACAGCTCGGGTTCGTCGCGCAAGATAAAGAAAGTGAAGGCGTACGAGAAGTACTTCACGATGCCCGGAACAAGCAGTAACAATGACCATAGCACTTGGAACAACATGACGAGCAATGAGGCGAGCAAATGTTTCACGTAGCGATGTCGGAACGGCGTAAGGATATCGCGTAACGACATCGACTTCCCACGGATTGTTTCTAACATCACCCAGTTATAACCGACGAGGACCGGGAGCAACCCGGCGTATAAGATGAGACCCGCTAGGCTAATCAATGTAAGTGCCAATGTATCATACTCGAATCCGTAATAATACGGGTCCATCATCAATCCAACTTCTAATACAATCGAGCATACAAATGACCAGAGGATCAATGTACCCGTCTTCCCTTTTATTGCGGTGCGCGCCCGATCATTCCATGTCTGGACCATCTTGTTTCCCCTTTTCGTTCTTCTTTCCTGTCTTATACGCAACGTGATGGAAAACGTTTCAAACTCCACAAAAAACAGGGCAATCGCCCTGTCCATCACTCTTCCCGATATTCTAAAATGTCGCCCGGCTGACAGTCGAGCGCCTGACAGATTGCTTCGAGCGTCGAGAAACGAATCGCTTTCGCTTTGCCGGTCTTTAAAATCGACAAGTTCGCCATCGTGATACCCACTTTTTCAGACAGCTCGGTCACACTCATCTTTCGTTTCGCCAACATTACGTCAAGATTTACGATAATCGCCATATGTCTCACCTCAGACCGTCAAATCATTTTCTTGCTTCATGTCGATGGCACGCTTCAATAGTTTCTGTAACAGTTCCGCAAATACGGCGACGACGGACGCGGCAAACACAAAGACGAGCCCGATGAGAAGGAACCCAGGCGCATCATCTCGCTCGGCGAACCAGTAGAAGAAAGGGAGCGTCCCGATATAGACGGCCGTGATCGCCAGCGCACAATACTTGATCGTGCGGAGTGATTGGACAGCCCGATACGAAAAACCCTCGTCTCGGTCGATCAACCGGAGCAGCATGAACGCTTGGAATAACGCAATGAAGAACGGGATGGCCGATACGTACATGCCAATCACAATCGGACGAATCGAGTCCTCAATCCAACTCCCACTCTCGACCGCCTCGCGCCAAATGTACGGAAGCAACAACAAGCAGGCCGCCACAATCGGGACAGCCAGAACGAATACGGCCAACCGTAAAAAAACCGTCTCTCGTTTCATGATTCAGACACCTCACCTCGTTTGATACCTTCATCATAATCTGTTTTTTATCGTTTATCAATAAATAATCGTCGTTAATAAATAAAAACCTCAGGATATCCTGAGGTTGATTTTTATTTTACGGCTTCGAGTTCATCTTCTGTGACCCATTTGTGGTTCGTGACGTCTTCCCCGTCGTTTGTCGTGAAGTCGACCATATACACCGTCGTCTGTTCGGCCGAATCAATCGTCGCCTCGGTGCCGTCCATTCCGTCCATATGGTCCGTGGCCAGAGTGGCTTCGGTCCCTTCTTCTAACGGTGCCTCACCTGGATTGTCGAGTTCTTCATGGATGACCCACTTGTGATCTTCGACCGGGTCACCTCCATCCGTCGGGGTATAAGAAACCGAATAGACGGTCGTGTCATATGCACCGACGATTGTCGCCTCGGTGCCATCCATGCCCGGCATGTGGTCGGCCGTCATCATCGCGGTCGACCCGACCGGGAACGTCGGATCTGTCGCTTCACTTAACCCGCTCGGCACCTCTCCTGATCCCGAATGGTCCATCATCGAATGGTCCGAATGTTCTTCTGTCGAATCGCTCGTCTGTTCTTCCTCGGCATCCCCACAAGCTGCCAAAGTCGTCGCGAGCAACATCGCGCTCAAA
The DNA here is from genome assembly GCF_000416965.1 of Exiguobacterium chiriqhucha RW-2. GTDB lineage: Bacteria > Bacillota > Bacilli > Exiguobacteriales > Exiguobacteriaceae > Exiguobacterium > Exiguobacterium chiriqhucha. Next base: position 3,605 of record NZ_ATCL01000014.1, on the reverse strand, counting down.
CCGGTCATCCATTTTTTCTGTCTCATCAAATCTCTCCCTTACGTCTTTGTCTTTATACGTTACCCTGCTATCGAGGTGGTGAGACGTTTTTAAGACCAATGCGATGATTTGTTATCGCTTTGATACATTAAAAGACCGCCTCGCGGCGATCTTCAAGTTAATGCGCGTGCTTCACATCCTCGAACAAGCCGAGCGCGAACCCGGCCACCGCTCCGATCGTCGTCACGATGAGCACGTAATTCAAATCAACCCCTTGCCAGAACTGGCCTTTCATCACGTTCGTGACTTCAATCAAGACGGTCAACACGAGTGCCGTGACGAAGCTGGCCAATAGGAAGAAGCCGAGTGCTTTCTTTCCGTACACGATGACGCCGAGCATCGTACCGAAGGCCGTCGTCACCATAATCAGGAATGCCGTGTTTCCGTACGTGTCACCGAGCGTCGGGAAGATGGCCGCGAACGTTTCGCCAACCGCAAACCCGAGCAAGATAGAGGCGACCATGCCAATCGTGCTCAAGCCGACATTTCGAATCAAGTGTTCTCGGTGACCGAGCAAGAAGAACAACAGGATGCTGCCGACGACACCGGTGAGGAACGTGACGAGCACACCGGCTTCAATGAAGAGACTGAAGAGGAAACTGCTGAGTAGGAACGACACTAAACCGATCAACAACCCGATTGCCCAATGCGTCCGGTGACTTCCATGGACAATGTTCATGATGCTCATCCCCTTTTATGCGTCCTACTATCCTATTGACCACTTTTTCAACTATGAAACGAGTTCTCTCTTTCTAGTTGGCGGTTTCCAATCGAATTCTCCATATCGTCACAAAAAGACCGTCCCCAAACGAATCACGGGACGGTCTGTGCCTCAATGGTGCTTGATTTTTCTCAAGAAAACCAACATCGGGAGGAGCAAGAGCGCCGCTGCCCCAAGCCCTCCTTGAATCGACGTGTAAAGGGCGAGCAATCCAATCAGCGGACCCCCGGCGACTTGACCGAACGCGTCGACCTGACCGAACATCGACAAAATCGTCGCCCGGCCTTTCGATGGGAGCCGCTCGTTCGTCATAACGCTCATGAGCGGATAGTGCACGTTACGCAGTGCCGCAATCGTCCAATAAAGCAACACGGCCAACCAAAACTGTCCGACCGAGGCGAAAGCAAGCATCGCGATGATGAGCAGCACGTTGAACCAAAACAAGGTCGTCGCATAGCGTCCTTTGACGTATAGCTCGACACCTTTCAACACCAACATGTTGAGTAGAAACGCGACGGCATAGAACAAGCCGAACCAATACACGGCCGCCTGTTCAGACAACGCGAACGTCTCAATCAAATGCGCGCCCCATAACCGGTCGAATCCTTCACTAGCGAGACCCCAGACGAGCGTGATGGCAGCCAAGCCGACGAGAATCGAATTGCCACGGATATGGGTGTATCCGTCCCGAACCGTCCGTTTCGCTTGCACGAGATTCGACGTATCGACTCGCGTGATAGGTTCGAACCGCGTCTCTGGCAAGACGCGCCATGCGATGACCGCGAGCGTCACTAACATCCCCCCGGCAAGCACGATTGTCATTTGGACAGACGTGACTTCAGCGAGGAGGACGGCGAACCCAATTCCGACGAAGCGGCCGAGCGAGCTATACTGTGCACCTCGCAAAAACACTTGTTCTAAGCCGTCATTCCCCATCTCATCGGTAATCCATGCCTGTTCGGCCCCGCTGATGAACGTCCAGCCGATACCCCATAACGCTGACGCGACCGCGATGGCCCAAAATTCAGGGATGCCCCCTTCTAGCAAATGGGCCAGTCCAATCAAACCGATTCCGATGACCATCGACCGCTTCCGCCCATATAAATCGGCGACGAGACCGGTCGGTAGCTCAAATAGTAAAATTGATACTTCTAATATCGTTCCGATTAAGACGAGTTGTAACGCATTCAACTCGGCGGTCGTCACATAATAGATGGCGTTCAACGTGAACACCATCTGTATGATGAGCGAACGCGAACTCGATACTGCATAATACAGCTGTTGAATCTTCAATTGTATATTCCTCCGATAGGATTGTTCCAATACAGTGAATCATCGGAGGAGGTGGCCAACTTATGAACGCACGTCCTCCGGCAGGATGAATGTGTCAAATAGTTGGATTTGCATGGCGTTCTCTCCTTAGTCGTTATACCTTCAGTATACAAGCCGGTTCGCATGACGTAAATCACAACAAAAAAAGCCAAGATCCCGAAAGATCTTGGCCTATCATTTATTCGACTGTGACTGATTTCGCCAAGTTACGTGGCTTGTCGACATCGCAATCACGCGCAAGTGCCGCGTAATACGAGATGAGTTGAAGCGGTAACACCGTCACGAGCGGTGTAAGAAGTGGTTCGACACGTGGCAATACGAACGCATCGCTCTCGTGTTCCATGCCTTCCATCGAAATCGTGCAGGCAACAGCGCCACGAGCGACAACTTCCTTGATGTTTCCGCGGATGTTGAGGTGCGTGTTCGGTTGCGAGACGAGTGTGATGACCGGTGTACCATCTTCAATCAAGGCGATTGGTCCGTGCTTGAGCTCTCCACCTGGGTAGCCTTCTGCTTGGATATACGAGATCTCTTTGAGCTTGAGGGCACCTTCGAGACCGACGTATGAATCCATACCGCGACCGAGGAAGAACGCGTTGCGTGACTCTTTCAAGAACTTGTCTGCCAATTGCTCAAAGATTTCTTTTTGAGCCATGACCGAGTCCATGATCGTCGCGATACGCGCGAGCTCTGTCATGAGGTCAAACGGAAGCTTCTTGCCGTTCGCACGAGCGATGTCGTAGGCGAGGATGGCGAGCACGGCGATTTGGGCCGTGTATGCTTTCGTCGACGCGACCGCAATTTCCGGGCCGGCGTGGAGGAGCATCGTCTCATTCGCTTCACGTGAGAGCGTCGAACCGGCAACGTTCGTGAGTGTAAGCGCCTTGTAGCCGCGCTTCTTCACCTCGACGAGGACGGCACGGCTGTCCGCTGTCTCACCTGATTGTGAGATAAAGAGGAACAACGGCTTCTCTGTGAGGAGTGGCATGTTGTAACCGAACTCAGAAGCGACGTGCACTTCTGTCGGCACACCTGCGACGCGCTCAATCAATTGCTTGCCGACAAGACCAGCGTGGTAACTCGTACCGCAAGCGACGATATAGATGCGGTCCGCTTCCGATACGAGCGAGCGCACGCCTTCCGTCAGCTCGATGTCACCGTTCTCGTTCTGGTAGTGTTGGATGATGTTGCGGATGACGGCCGGTTGCTCGTCCATCTCCTTCAACATGTAGTGCGCGTACGTGCCCTTCTCGATGTCTGACGCATCGATCTCGGCCGTGTACGGGGCACGTTCGAGGACCTCGCCGTCGAGCGTCTTGATCGTCGCCGATTCGCGCGTCAAGATGACGATCTCGCCGTCGTGGAGCTCGAGGTACTGGTCTGTCACTTGGAGCATCGCCATCGCGTCAGACGCCACGACGTTGAACGTGCCGTCGCCGAGTCCGACGAGGAGTGGTGACTTGTTCTTACCGATGTAGAGGCGCTCTTGATCCTCTGAGTCGATCATCGCGAT
>NZ_ATCL01000013.1 GCF_000416965.1 Exiguobacterium chiriqhucha RW-2 | reverse complement strand
CGTTCCGCAATAGCTCAGTGGTAGAGCAACCGGCTGTTAACCGGTAGGTCGTAGGTTCAAATCCTACTTGCGGAGCCATTTTATTTTGGAGACGTACCCAAGAGGCTATAAGGGGCTCCCCTGCTAAGGGAGTAGGCTGGGAAACCGGTGCGAGGGTTCGAATCCCTCCGTCTCCGCCACTTAATTTTTAGAAAACACATACATCTGGCCCGTTGGTCAAGCGGTTAAGACACCGCCCTTTCACGGCGGTAACACGGGTTCGAATCCCGTACGGGTCAC
>NZ_ATCL01000012.1 GCF_000416965.1 Exiguobacterium chiriqhucha RW-2 | reverse complement strand
GATTCTGTCCAGAAAGTCTTACGTAGTATGGAGGCAATCCAATCAAATGCACTGCAGGATTCCCTCCAAAAAGTCGCACGGAGCATGGAGATATTCAATCAATCAAATGTGTTACAAGAATCCCTTAAAAGAGCCGTAAATAATATAGAAATGTTCAAAATTTCAAGTGAAGTTTTAGAAAAAGATATATTACTGTTAGATAAAAAAATGTTGTCTTTCATTGCTTTTGAAGACACTTCATCTGAGATGATTATAGGTGAAGAAATAAAAGAAGAAATTGAAGAGGAAGTTGAACATTTAATTAAAACAGAAAACGTCTTATCAACTGAAGTGCTTGTTTGTAGGTTGATTATAATGTTGCAATGTTTACAGATGGTCGGAGTGGATTTTTTTGATTCAGATGCTGTTAACGGTTTAACTGCTGTGCTCATGTTTTATTTAGACAGATCACGTAAATAATTTTTGTTAGAACAACTAAAGGAGTTTAGGTAATAAAAATTCCTCACAAGGCAGACTTCTTCTATGAAAATTAATGCCTTGTGAGTATTTAATGTAGATATTCTTCATCTGCCACTATTTATATTAATCGTTCAACATTCAACAGAGTGATTCTTGGTAGAGATTTTTTTTCTTCTTCGAGCAACACATTATGCCAACTATCTTCAAGATTTTTGAGGGTTGGTTTTTCAAATTTATTGTTCTTTTCTAAATCGTGTAATGGATGAACGGTTCTATCGGGATCGAAGTGTCCACTGATCAACGGCTGATTTGGTAGCACCACTGTGTAGGCGACAATTGCATCTTCACTGAAGTCTTGATTGTTTGCGACACCGAATGACTGAAATCCGAATCCCTTACCATGAATGTACATGAGTGGCTCATCGACGCGATCCACTTTCAGGTTCGTCTCGAGGGCCGCTTTTGCGTTCAGATAGGGCTCCACCTCCTCGGGAAACACACTTTGTACGGCATGAACCCGTTCATAAAGACTGAGGTCAGCGTCCTTCCATCCCATGCGGAGGTCCATTTGCTCGATATACTCGATTGGGCTCTTTTCTTTCTCCTGTTGCAGGGTGTGCACCTTTTCTAAGTGAGACTCGATGTGGTCAAGGAAGGACGCAGATGTCTGGTGGACCTCCTGCAACAATTTTTCCTTGTCGAGCAGTTCCTTGTCTTTCGTCCAACCGGCCAGATAAGAGAGCGAGAAATCGTCCGTCGGGAACCCGAGTTGATGTGAGACGACATAGGCGACCATCTCGGCTTGGAACTCCTTCTCGGGTGCCGTGAGCGGTTTGTCTCGTTCGAGGTTCCGCTCTTGGTTGTGCAGTTCTGCGTGCGCGAGCTCATGGATCAGGACAGTGATGTTCTCGATCGATGTGTTCCGCGGGTTCAAGGCGATTGCATGCAACTCCGGATAGTAACAGCCTTTCGCCGTGCCGATCTCGTCGAGCGGTTCCTCCAATAGCGTCACATTCCGGGCATCCGCGAGCGTCGTCAAGGCGTCATGGATGTCTTGTTCGTTCTCGAGCCCGCCGTCCCGGTGATACCGTTTGAAGATGTCCGAGACCTCGATCCCTTTCTCACGCGCGTCGGTCTGCGTGTACTCGAACACGTGACCGATTTTGAAGTACATCATCTTACGTGACGGAATGCGTCCTTGTTTCACGCCGTCCTTGATCGGCTTCGGTGCTTTGCTGAGCGGTACCCATTCATCTTTGTGCAAGGCATACGTCACCGGACTTGGGACGAATACCTTGATGCCACGCTCACCTTTTTGCACCTGTGCGCCTTGTTTCTCCCAGAACGGATAAGAGCCGACCGCGACCGCGCCGGGGAACTGGGACTCGATCAAGACCGCGTTCCGCATTGAGTATTGATGGAACTTGCCGAGAAACTGCAGATGTTCCCGAATCTTCTCCGGACTCTCGAAGTAGCTGTCGATCTGTTTTCCCATCTGCTCGGTCAAGGCCTCGAGATCGGCCTTCCGTTCTTCGTTCGTCTTCATCTTGGCCATCGTGTCAGACTCCTTCCTTCAACAAATCGGTAGCAGATTCTTCGGTATCTGTGAATTCGTTCAGTTCACGTTCGAGTTGTGTCGACGTTTCCGGAATGTCCAGTAACAGCCGTGTCCGATTGAAATTGACGGGAAGCAAGACGATTTCGTCTTGCGCAATGGCGGTTAAAAGCTGATGCTCGGAAACGGACACCGGGATGTCGTACCGTTTTCCATAAATAAGGACCGAGACAGTTTTCTGTTGAAGCGTTAACAGTTGCCCCATCGTAAAGGGACGGTCAAGTGGTCGCATAAGGTTCATCCTCTCTCAAAAGTTAGTGTGTCCTTCTTCTGTTTTTGGTGTTCGATACGTTCCTGGACGACACGTTCTGCCGTCTCGAGGAACGTCGGCTTGAACTGGTCCGTCGTCATGATGTCCTCGATGCCCTCGGTCTGCATCAGTGCCTGCAGGAGCTCTGTCAGGATCTGTCCGTGACGGTCGGATCGGTTCGCGGCGAGCCGGATGCGTTCGAGCTCCGTCGACATCTGCTCGTGCACCAATTCCTCGATGTGACGTGAGACCTGCGTGCTGATCGAGCGGGTGAGGAACTGCATGTCCCACTTCTCGTCAGACAGTTGCTTATGTTCCTCTACTAGATGGTCGATGACCTGGCCGAGATGGCCGAAGCGTTTGTCGTCGGCGAACTCCTCCAAATACGCGACCGTCTCCGGCTTTAATCGAAGACGCATTTGTCTCAACTCTTCCATCGTCCTCCCTCACTTTCCATATTCGATGTCCCGTTCCAACTGTTCGAAAGCACGTTGATTCTTCAGGTGTTCGAATTCGTCATTCATGTGCCGCTCAATTCGGTACATAGATTCGTTGAATATCTTTTGTTGGTTGAATGCGCGTCGGACCGGATGTTTTAGGGCTCCATTCTTCTCACATGTCACCTGTTCTTTTGACAAGTCTCGCATCTCAGAGAGGATGGCATTCCCCATCCGGGCGTAGAGGTCCTGTCGTTTTGTCACCTGGTACCGTTCGGCCTTCTCCGTGTCGCCGTAGCTGCGACGATGGAACGACACTTCTTGTTCAAGCCGTTCGTTGAAGGCTTGAAACTCTGATTTGAAGTGAATGTCGATGTAGCGGTCGGTCAGACGGTCGAGCGACTCACGGAGCGGCTGCATCCCGTTCATGTTGTAGCGCCATTGACGTTTGTCTTCCGGCAACCGTTCATAGATGTCCTTGAATTGACGGACGAGCTCCGGATGCAGGAAACGGTTCGGGAGCGTTTGAATCTTCTTGTTCCGTTTATGGGCGACCAACTCGTCGCGGATGAAGGCGTTCAGTTTCTCCTGTTCTTTCGTCCGGTCGGCGAGGGAATGAATGACCTTCGACTTCATCAGCTCAATCGATTTTGGTTTGCGTTTGCCGCGCTTGCGCATGTGGCTCGTCTCGACGATGGCGACATGCACGTGAATGTTGTCAGTGTTGTAATGCACGGCACCGGTCCAATAGGCGTGGACCATCTTTTCTTTTTGGAGCATCGAATCGACCGCGTTCCGCGTCGCCTGGATCAATCGTTTCTCGTCGACGAGGTCATCGTGGAGCACACCGGTCTCGCGCAGCCAGGCGTTGTCGAACGAGATGACGTCCTGCCAGAGGATGCTCCCGTTCTCTTGCGCATGCTTGAAGATGTCACGGACGGCGCGACGTTTTTCGTCGTTCAACCGGTCGTCCTCGCGTGTGAACAGACCGCTCGATTTCGTCTTATCTTCCATATAGTCGTGATACGTCTCGAACTGTTCGCTGCTGTCTTTCGCGTCCGGACGATTGATGTAGTCGAGGTACGTCGTGTAGCGACGCGACTTCTTTTTTGTGCCCGGCACCTTGAACTTCGACTTGATGACGACACCCGGCGTCTCACGCATCCTGCATCACCTCGTTTAACAACCGGGTCACCTCAGCGAGCTCGTCCGCGCTCCGTTTCAGGTGGAGCGTATTCGCCTCGAGCTGTCGTTCGAGCCGCTCGACCTGTGTCGACTGGATACCGTTCGCGCACCAGCAGGCGAGCAGTTCTTTCAAATATTGTTGCCTGGAGCGGTTGTGTTCCTTCGCCCATTCATCGATCTGCTTCACGATGACGGGGTCGATGTCGCGGAGTAACAGATCCATCTGCCTGACCACCTTTCTAGAGGCTACATATTGCCGACGTTCGAAAAGTTCGTTCAAAGAGCATAAGGGGAAACTGCTATCACTCGTCGTGATAGACCAGGCAGAGCCTGGGGTTTCCGTGATATCACCAAAAGTCCGAAAATGGCACAAAATGTGCCAGTGAAACCAGTGGTTTGGCACGGAATGTGCCAGTTAAATCGACAGTTCCCGGAGCCTGACGTGCAACTTGTCGTGCTTTTCTTCGAGCGCTGTGACCGACTGTTCGAGCTTCTCGAGTTCCAGTGTGAGCTCGTCACGCTTCCGGCCGAGGTCGAAGATCTCGTTCTCCTGTTCGACCTGTTCGTCGAGCGAGAGGTAGGGGAGTTCACCTTCAAGCTCCTCTTGATCACGATCGAGTCGCTTGATCTGTTGCCGCTGCGCCTCGACCGACTGTTGTGCTTTTTCTAATTGTTGCTCTGTCTCCGTGAGCTCGTCCTTGACGAATAATCTCGTGAAAGTTGTCTCGTCAGATGAACTGTGGTTGGCTTGTTCGATGGTCCGACGGTCGGCATAGAGTGACGTCAACAGACTGTTCTTCCGTTCCTCGGCTGTGAGTGCGTCGATTGATTGTGACTTATTCAATCCATAGATTCGGACGGCGAGTTGGTCGAATTCGTTCGACACGTCTTTCAACTCGAGCACGTATTGGTCGTTCCGTTCGTAGAGCAACGTGACTTCCTTCTCAGAATTCGGACGTGCCTTATAGACATAGCGGAAGAGATGGTCGTTCGTGTTACCTGGTGCGTCATCGAGCGAGAGTCGGATGCGCATTGTCTTCGTCTCCGTATCGTAACTAGACGCGTGGAGCGTCACGGTCTCCCCGTTCGAGAGCCGAATTGCCTCGTTGATCGGCGTCTCATTGACCGGTGCCTCCTCGGCGAAGAAGAACGACGAGGTACCGAAAAAGAGGAAGCCGACGACAAAGAATAGGCCGAGTCCGAGGTAGAACCGGGAGAAGTTCTGGGTGAGACGCCGTCGCGTTTTCGGTCGCATCTAGATTCCTCCTTCCGGTGTCAGGTCTTCCATTTCGGTGACGACCAAACGTCCTTTGATGGACTCGAACGTCAGGGCCAACAGTTCTCGCGTCGTCTCTTCATAACCCGTCTCGGTGATCAACAGGTGCTGTTCGAACTGGACGAGGCAATCTTCTCCGGAGACAGAAGGGAACACCTCGATGTCGCGGACGGTCGTCTCGAACGTGCCGACGTCACTGCCGTCAGCGGCGAAGAGCGTGGCCGTGAGTTCCTCGGACATGACATCTTTCGCCTGTCGTTTCTGGGTCGTGTAACTGTCTTTCGTGATGGTGAAGGCATACTCGATGAAGCGCATCGCGCGTGTCACCAGCTCTTCCATTCGTTCCGTCTCCGTCGAAGCGACGACTGGTTCGGTGTCCGCCGGCATATCTTCGGAGGTTGCCGATTTCGAGGGAGCGACACTCTCATTTTCCGTTTCACTCGCCTCTGAGGTACTCGTGACAGCCGTCACTTGTTGATAGAAAAAGACGTTCGCCGCAATCGAAATCAGGAGCAGTATCCCGAACAGATACGCGATGTGACGTGCGGTGAAGTTCATTCTTCCTCCTCCTTTCCAAACATGCATGACTCAAAATCCGAAGACCGGGGCGGGGTCGATATGACCGGACCATTCACCCGTCTTGATCTCGAAATGCAGGTGGTTCCCGCTCGAGCGGCCGGTCGTGCCGCAGTATCCGAGCGCTTGCCCAGCCTCGATTTGTTGCCCGCTTTTGACGCCGAGACGACTCAGGTGCGCGTACGCCGTAATGTAGTTGTCGTGCCGGACTTGGACGAGATTGCCGTACGGTCCGCGGTTCCCGCTATAGATGACGGTGCCACTTTTGACCGCGTGAATCGTATCGGACGGGGTGCAACTGAAGTCGATCCCGGTGTGGTTGTCCCGTTGTCCAAAGACGACGCGCCACCCGAAACGCGATGTCACGTTGAGCGGAATGGCGAGCGGGGAACGTAACCCTGACAACAGCTCTTTCGTGATGACCCCATCGGCGACGGCGACCGGCGCGAAGTATTTCAACACCGAGTCGACGTACTCGATGTCCCCATAACAGGCGCCGTGCTGGACCGCGCTCGGGCGATGACAACGATAAATGCCGGTATGTTTCACGCGCTGATACATCATCTGGGAGAACGAGATGGCGAGCTCTTTCGAGTAACGTCCGCCGTTCTCCTGGACATAATCGATGAAGCCGCCGCCGAAGTTGTAACTCTGTAATGTGAGCTTTACGTCGCGGTTCGCCCGTTCGAAGACGGACGCAAAATGTTCGACGCCGTGGACGATGCTCTCCTCAGGAGAGGTGATGCAACCAATCCGTCCACACTTCGACTCGCTCGCTTGCATCGGGTCGTTCCCACGCCCGCCGCTCTCCTGCATCATGAGCGCGAGCACGAGGTTCGTCTGTTCGGTCAGTCCGTGCTTCGTCAGTTCCGATTCGACCAAGCCCCGATATTGGAGAACCTGGTCGCTCACCTGGAGACCGCCGGCCGTGTCGAACGTGACGTCGGTCGGTTGTTCGTTCTGGACACCCGTGAGCGTGTCGAGAATTCCGACGACGAGGATGACTAGGAACAACACGAGTGCCGCGATGCCGAGCAGGATGAGCCGCCACTTGAGCGTCGCGAGCTGCCATTTCGCTGTGACGGCGAAGCGGGCCGTCCGTTTCGCGGCCGCCCACATCAGGCACCTCCACCGAACAAGGCGAGTTCCTCGGGCGCGACGTCGACGTCAAAGATGAGGTTCTGCACGCCGGAAATGCTGAGGACGACACGCCCCGTCTCGAGCGAGGGGATGATCCGCATCTCGGAATTCGAGAGTTGGCCATCAAACACCGTTTGGATGATCGGGATACTTTCCGCGTCCTGTTCACCGATGATCTTGTATTGCGTCAATTGGAAGAGCGACTTGACGTTCTCGGCGTTCTCAGACTTTGATCCGGCCGGCACGAAGTCGGTGATCAGATGCGAAACGAAGAAGATGCCACCGAAGTATTTGCGCGCCTCGCGCATGCAGCGTTGCAGATACAGGATGGCCGGCTGCGCGATGTCGCGCGTGTTGATCAGGTGGTGTGCTTCGTCGATGACGATGAGATACTTGCATGCCTCCTCGGTCCGGAGTACGCCCTGGTTATAGGCCTTCAGTTGACTCGATCCGTTAGCGATCATCCCGTCCCACAGCATGTTCATGAGCGAGAACACCTGCGCCTGGAAAACCTCGTCGCGTAGGCTCGTCAGGTTCCGGAGCGGGAACGAGACGATGAGCTCCTCGTCGAACCGGTCAATCGAGGAGTGCCCGTCGAAGATGTTGCCGTAGTTATGGACGAGGTTCGTGACGGCGAGCTCGATGTTCTCGAGTCGTCGGACGCGGTTCGGACTGATCGCATCCTTGATCGAGGTGCGTGTGTCGTCCGTGTAGAGCTCACGCCGCACGAGTTTTAAGAAGTCGGAGAACGTCGGGTACCGGTTCGCCGGATGCGTCGTGATAGGCAGTTCGCCCTGTTCATCCCAGAGCCCGTGCCGGACGTACAGATCCCGGAGCAGGATCTCGAACTCGTTCGTCTCTTCCTGCGTCGCTGCCGGGTTGATGTAGTGATAGAACACGGCCATCTTTGACAGATGCTGCATGAACGAGAGTGCCTCGTTGGCGCTGCCGTCGTTATTCGTCACCGTTTTATAGACATGGAGCGGATTGATGAGACCGGCCGACCCGTCGAGAGCAATCTCTTTCCCGCCGAGCTGACGCACGAGGTCCGAGAATTCGCCCGTGACGTCGAGGATGCGGATCTTATTGCCCTTGATCGCCTGGTCGAGCACCGTCTTTTTGAGGAGTGTCGACTTGCCGGACCCCATCTTGCCGATCATGAGCGCGTTATAGAACTTGCGCTGTTTGTCCTTATGGAACAGGTCGAAGATGACGCTGCCGTTCGTGTCGGTCGTGCCGTAATACGTGCCGGTCGCGTCCTGGAGCGACGTGAAGTGGAACGGATAGCCGCCGGCGATGGAGAGGGAAGGGATCTCTTTCCCGCGGCGCCGGTTCGGGAGCTTTTGTTGCTGGTCGTAGCTCGTGAACAGGCTCTGCCACTCCCATTCCTGTTCGTTCAGGAAGATCGTCGAGCGGAAGTTTCGGGCCTCGAGCTCTTCCATCACTTCCTGTACTTTCACCTCGAGCGCGTCGAGCGTCTTCGCCTTCACATAGAGGCGGAGATGCAGATATTTCATCGTCTCGCCCTGCGTGATCTGTTCGTAGAGCTCGTTCAGTTCCTTATACGTTTCCCGGGCGTCGATGCGGTCGATGTTGTCCTTCGCGTTCTCGAAGCGTGTGTTCTGTTCGGCCATCGACTTGTTGATGGTCTGGATGATTTCACGCTTGTCGGCCGTCCCGATGTCGAGCGTCGTCAAAACGCCAGGCATGTTCAGGATGGGTTCGAGCCAGTAGTCATAGACGAGCGACTGATATTTATAGACATGGAGACACGATAGATATCCGTCCCCGAGCCGGACGAAGTTGGCGTCGAACTTAATGCCGCCCTGCGGCTGGATCTTGGCGATGACATCGGGATTGTAACCTTTCTCGATTTTTATGGTCTCTGGGTCCTGTTGTTTGGACATTTTGTCACGCAGGCGCTGCCACATGTGCGTCACTCCTTTCTTCAGGCGTCGAGTTGCGGTTTCGTATTCGGGTTGTTCAGTTGATAGAGCACATGGACCTTCTGGTCGAGCGTCAGCTCGCGCATCGGGTTCGAGCGGCGGAGCAGTTTATAGAGATGTGTCTTCCGTTCGCGTAGCGTCCGCTCGTCGTCGGCATAAAAAAAGAGGAGATAATCGCGATTGGTGCGATGCTCCTCGAGGTATTCGAGCTCCTGCTTCTTCTTGAATAAAAAGGGCAGGTAGGCCGGTGTCTGATTTTGTCGAATCTGTCGTTCGATGCTGATCTTCTGCCGTTCGAGACTGAGTGGCGTGTTCAGTGGAACGACTTTGAGCGGATGCGTGTACGCCTGCAGAAGATAGGCGAGGGAGAACACGTCATGGTCCTTTTCCTCCTCGTTCAAAGAATAGATGTCTTTCGAGGTGAGTTGGATCATGTCGAGATACGTCCCATCCCGCATCTCGAATGCATCATTCTCGGTGATGTCGACGATTGGTATCAATTCGGCGACCGTCGGCTTGACGACGACCTTGTCTTTGACCTTCCGTTTCTCGACCACGTCCTGTTCGTCGAGCCAGGTGCCTGTGCGTCTCGGTTCTTGTAGCGACTCCTCGATAAAAGCCATCTCAATCACGTCCTTTCGTGTGCGCGTCGAGCGCGAGATAGGTGTCTTTCCGTTTGATAAGCGCGTAGTAGAGTGCATGGACCATCCGCTTCTGCGGGTTCGTCGCCGGCCGGAGTACCATGAACAGCCCGAAGACGATGAGGAAGACCGTGAACGGGATGTGGAGCACGGACGGGATGAACGGGAGCGTCACGAGCCGGAGCACGATGAGCCCGACGAGGAACAGGAAATCATGCAGATAGAGCATCTTATTGATTTTCAGTTCGGTCGTGACCTCGTTTGGGATCCGGTATTTGCGCATGGGTCATCACTCCTTCTTCTTAGTTTGGTCAGGTCGCGGTGGCGAGGTCGGATAGATCCGTCGCGTTTCTTCATGATTCTGTGTATGACGGTGTATCTGATTCTTACGCACCTGTTCGATGACCTCGGTCTCGACGTCGATCATGGTATCCTGATGGATGGTCCGTCGGGCGCGTCCTTGGCGTTTCTCTTTTGCCGAATCACTCGAATCCGTCGCAGAGGACGAAGACGAGGATGAGTCGCTTGAATGTGATGCCTCATGAGGTATCGCTGACGTCGCGTCGTTTCGGGCTACCGATTCATTGTGACGATGGCCTGATCCGGATGTGGTATCGATGGACCGAGTGACCGGTTCAAGAGTCGATGAGGCAGGGCTTGAAGAATGACCAGAACTGGAATAATCGTGAATCGATTCCGGTCTTGGTGTCTCCGATGACGTTGTTTGATGGTCGGGCCTACGTTCGGTATTTGATTCAGGGTTCGTCGCATGGATCGATTCGGGAGACGGGCGGCTCGACGCTTCGTTCACGTGTGGAGATCCGTGCACTTCAAGCTCAGATTCTTGACCGTTGTTTGGTTGCGCAACGTTCTTCGGATTTGTCGGATTCTCTTGGTCGGCCTGCGTGCGACTGGCGGTTTGATTTTTCTGAGCAACACCATCTGGATCGATTTGTCTCTCAATATCCGCTCTTTGTGAATCTTGGGTCGCTACATTAAGCGGTGATCCTTTCTGAAGCACTGCGTTTGAATCTATCCGTGTCGTCGCGGCTTCATGGAGCGATGGCATCTTCTGTGCGCCCTGTGTTTCACGCGCGACCTTCGAGACCGCGTGGGCACCTGCCGAGGTCACGCCTTTCCCAGCGGCATAGGCGCCGAGGGCGACACCCCAGCCCCGTTTGAGCCCCGCATCGATTCCGAATAGCCGCTCGACCATGTTCGGCCCATCAATCAAGGCGACCGAGAAGGCGATGAGGGCGATCAGGTAGGCGAACCCGTCCAACGTCTCTGCGAGATAGGCGGTCCCGATCGTGTACAATTTGATGGAGACGAAGATCAGAATGATCACGAGGAACGTGTTCAAAATGCTCTGGATGACTTTCTTTGTTTTTTGGCCACTATGGAGATCAGCTGGTGCGACAAGGATCGCCAGGACATAGTTGAAGGCGAGCTCGAACGAGAGCCGCGCCAGTTTATAAGCAATGGAAAATAGAGTGAAGCCCATGATCCCGAGCGTCACGAAGATGGTCAACCAGTTCGGCTGATAGCGGTAGTAATACTGGTTGTTCCACTCAACGCCACCTTGGTCGAGTTTACCGAGACTTGTCTCTTTTCCGTTCCATAGAATGTAGGACTCGGCCAATTTGTTTCCGGTTGCCGATAAATCATAGTTGTTCTTGTCGAAAATCTCATTGATTCGGATATTATCAATCAATTCAGTCGGAATGGCATTTAATGATTCTCCTGTAGCAGCATCAAAATTTTTCGAATCGTGCTCAATCAAATCATGTACATTCCGTTTTAAGATATTCTCAGATAATGAGGCTCCCCCGTCATAAAGCGAATCTGCCCCGATTTCTGCGATTGCTTCATCAGAGAACTCCTGAATTTGGCTCATAGTTGGTGAAAGTAAACCTAAGATTAATAGTGTGATGAACAGGTTGATCAAAAAACTCTCACGTTCAAATTTCTTTTGAAAAATCAACAAGTACC
Organism: Exiguobacterium chiriqhucha RW-2; assembly: GCF_000416965.1. Lineage (GTDB taxonomy): Bacteria > Bacillota > Bacilli > Exiguobacteriales > Exiguobacteriaceae > Exiguobacterium > Exiguobacterium chiriqhucha. The sequence goes on along the minus strand of NZ_ATCL01000012.1, from coordinate 88,462 downwards.
CAGTGAACAAGAAGCTTCCTGCTAAAAGAACATACAAAAAAGGTTGAATCGTAAGAACGAATTCAACCACTTGGTCATTATTGAAAAATGTATTGGTTAATAGGATTTGATCCGTGATTGATTCCAGGCCGTCAATCAAGACTGATAGTCCTCTGACAAGAATCCATCCCATTAAGCGCAGTGCGTCATTGACCATACTACTTATTTGGAGTACGTCTTCGTATTCCTGTAATTTGGTGATTAAATCGGAATCAGCCATTGAAAGACCCCCAATCTACTGAGTCCTAGTAAAGAAGTCCGCTAACTGTTGTTCGTAATTGTCCGCCGTCAACATTCCAACATTGATTTCATCTGTGACGTTTCCATCTTGAATGGAGTATAGAACGGCACCTTTTAGTTCGTCAGTGTATTCAAAGTTACCACGATCGACAAGTTCCTCGCCATCTGGCTGAAACGTATTATAGAGTGTGACTTGTTGGTTCTCTTCGTTCGCTACCTCTTTTACGAATTCAACAAACTCTTCAAATTCACCATCTTCTTCTTTTACAATCAGCAAATAATCATCCTCTTCGGCTGTCATGACCTTCTCAATGTGTTCAATATCACGTTGAACCAAAGACTCATTGGAATTTGAGCAAGCTCCAAGTAAAAACAAGCTGATTCCTAAAGTACCCGCAAGTAGTTTCCTCATAACGTTTACCCCTCCGTCAGACGATTTTCCCCTTCAATAGATCCGCGACTTTTAAATTGACGCGGAAGTCGAACTTATCTATTAGTGTAACAGTTTTTGGGGTGTCTGAGGTGTCGTCCTGATAGACGGTCAGAAAGCCATCTGTCGTCTGGATATTGAGCACGTCGCCCCGTTCGAGGCGGACGCGCTGCGTCTCGATGATCCTTGCGACGACACGTAATTCATTCTGGATTCGCTTCTCTCTCGCACTCTCGGCCATGGGTTCGGCCTCCTCTCTACGGTGTGCCTCGCTTCAGTTTCTCGAGTCGTTTCGCGATCATCGTGCTCAAAAAGCTCTTCTGGCTGTCGGTGACGTCGTAAACTCCTAGGTTTAGGTTCGTCTCGAACTCAGGGAGAGACATTCCACCGATGTCATATCCTTCAAACATCGAGCGAAGTATGCTGTCCTGAAGCACGTCACGTAACGTCAATGACTTGTCTTCTTGATTCGATGGCGCGTTGGTATCCGTCTCGTCTTCCTTCTTCGCGAAACGGACGCGGATCTGTTCAAAGTCGAGACCGGCGTGACGGCAGGGGATGTCGATGTCATGCAGGGATTGGTCGGTGTCAAAGTCGTCCGCCAAGTACTCGTAGCGGTACTTCATCGCCGTCCTGCCGCTCAGGAAGATCGGATACGACTGGATACGCCGTTTCTTCGTGTCCTGACGCTTGATGACACGGACGATGAGCATTTCTCCCTCTTTGAGCCCCATGACCTCGGTCGCCGTCATGAGCCGGCGGCCGTCCACGTTCTCCGTCTTTGATTTCTTGAGCGAGAACGTCTGCCCAGACCGGGATTTTGTGACGATTGTCGCCTCACCGAGCTTCTTCGAGATCAGTTCGGCGGTCGACTCGTCCGCGGTCAACAGATAGTGCGTATTCCCACAGTTGCCGTCGATCGTCTTCCAATCCTCTCCATACAGGTTCTCGAGCTGAGAGTAGGCCTGGATGACGAGGTTGAAGCGCATGTTGCGCCCGAGACAGACCGTGATGATGTTGGCCATGCCCTCGATCGGCGGTATGTTCCCGAACTCATCGAGGAGGAAGACGACCTGACGCTCGCATTTGCCTTGTTTCGTCTGTGAGGCGACCCGGGCGAGTGCCGTGTACACCTGTTTGATATAGAGCGACGCGATGACATTGAATGTCGGGTCATAGTCTGGGACGATGAGGAACACTGCCACGGGACGCCTCTGGTGCATCACCTCGCGAATCTGGATGGCACCGTCGATGGAGTAGTGGAACCGCCCACTTTCCGCATCGTGCGCGTTCAACTGAATCGTCGCAGTGCTTGAGTCGGTCGAGATTTGAACGACATCCCCAATTTGGAGTGGTGACGTGTGATAGACGATAAAGCTGCCATCGTCATCGGTCGTGAGCGCATGGGTCGTCCCATCGGGGAATCTGATTGTGAGCCGGGTCAGTGGTTCTGCCCGTCCGCTAACCCAACGGTTGAATCCGATGCGTCGCATGTCGAGCGAGTTCATCGATGTCAGCTTCCCAGTCCCGTTCAAGGTAAAAATCCCGAGCTTCGCATTCGTATTGGCCAAGATACTTGCCCGTGTCTGTCCACCCGAGAAGTGGAGCGTCGCGAACTGGAGTCGGGCCGGGTGATTCTCCGGAAATTGCTGAAAGAACTTATCGAGCGCGGAGATTTCCTGACCTTGTCGCGTGACCACCGTCCGGGAACCGAGGTCCGAGAGCATGAGGGCGACGTTGTACATGTTGATTTTCTCCGGCGTGTCTTTCGCCTCCTCGCAGAGCCCGAGGATGAGCGCCGTACACAGGTCGATTGACGAGTTGGCCCAGAACGGGTCTCGTGCCTTCGGGTCATGGTACAACATGAACGCGACCGAACGCGCATACTGTTGGGCGAGCGAGTAGTTCTCCTCGAGGAACGCGTCGATCGTCAGCTGCAACAGGTTGTATGACATCGATTGGAGCGGGTTCATCAGGTTCAACACCTCGACCTGATAACCGCGCTGTTCGAGCGTCTCCTTCGAGGCGGCGAAGAGCTCGCCTTTCGGATCGTTGATGATCAGGCTCGCCTGGTCACGCGCCCGACTGTACAGGTCGATCGTTGAGAAGACGAATGTTTCGCCTTTCCCGGACCGTGTCGTCCCGATGACGAGGTTGTTGACGGGCGAGTCATCGATGAACAGCTTGTTCTTGACCCGTCCGACGGGGACACCGCCCAATCCGTCATACCGTTTCTTCCGGTCGGGTACGCGACGGTACTGTTGCTTCAATTCATCGAACGAGGTGAAGCGGGCGCTTCCTTTCTGATCCTTCCGCAGATCCCGGAAGTTCAGCCATACCTTGCCGAACAAGACAAGTCCGATGATCAGACTGAACACGATCAGTCCGAGCAAGACGGTCGAAGAGGGAAGACTCACTTCCAAGAACAAAGAGGGTGAGAGCGTCGGAATCGTCGCTCCGGCCAAAAGCCCGTCTTTTAGAATCGGGGTCATGATTTGTCGAATGATGTTGTAGACCCCGTTCAGCAGGTAAAAGATCCCGGCCGGCACTACCAACAGGCAGAACAGGGCGGGGAAAACTAGACGTATTGGTAATCGTGGTGAGAGAGACTGAGTTCTCAATTATTTCACCTACCTTAATCTGAATAAAGAATTGTATCTAGGTTAACTTCTTCTGCAGCGATAGCGGCTTGAATCTTCTCATGAGCCGAAGTGTCCTTGCCAGAGGTCTTCTTCAGTTTCTCGTTCAATTGGTCGATGGTGGCCGTGATGCCTTGATACTCGTCGATTTTTTCTTGTACGGCAGGGTTGCTTGTCTTGGACGCCCACTCATTCGCGGACTCGATATCCTTGCGAAGGAGATAGGCGGTCACTTTCGCAGAGATGCGGGGAGCAGTCCATTCTACATTTTCCGTCTTGGCCATAGTTTCATGGTCTCGTTCGAGTACGGCGATATCGAACGCACCCTCATCGGTCGGATATGACGCTTGAAAGTCTTGGAGCCGTTCCAATTTCTCCTTATTGGGTAGATCGAGCCCGGCCAACTTCGTCTCGATCAGGATCGGGTCATTCGTGAGCTCGAGCGCTTTCTGGTCTGCGCCTTCCGCGAGATAGAGGTCGACCAATAGGGCATTCTCTTCCTCGGACCGGTCTTTCCGCTCTAGCAGTTGGATAAGTGATGATTCTTCACCTTGGAGCGCTTGTTCATAAGCATCTAGCCACGTCTGTTCGACACCGGTCACCTGTTCGGCATACGCTTCCTTGTCGATGAACCATTGCGCGGCAGTGAACAGGGAGGTGAATAAGATTCCGGTCGTGGCCGCCCCGTAGATGAGACGGCGCTGCAGTCGGGTCAGGCGTGACTGATAGGTCGATGACACGACCAGGTTTGATTTGGCGGACGGACGCTTGTAGTCTTCCGGTGTCTCGGACTCGATCTCGTCGAGCAACCACATCTTCTTCGCGTTATCTTCCTTCTTCGTCCGGATCCGGTGTATCCGATCATGCACTTGATGGTACAGGTTCGGATAGGTTCCTCCAGTCCCGAACGTGAACGTCCCACGATAGAGCAGTTCATCTTTCTGGTCGAAGAGCCGGAAATCACCGGAACAGCTTGTCCCTTCCTCGCTACATGCCTGATGCAGGTCATGGGTCGCGATGACCGCCTCGACGAAAGTGAGCCGTTCATAGTTCTGGACACGTGTGTCCGGCACGTCGGTGAATCGTACAAACAGCATCTCGTTCCTCCTCTCGTTTCAAGCAACAAAAAAAACCTTCCAATTGGAACGCTGCGCGAATGTGCATTAGAATTTGATATTCTGGTCGACCATCTCGGCGAGCGTGAACGCACCCATGACGATGATCAGACCGACGGCGCCCCCGACAAGCCAGCCGACGGCCTTTGAGCGGCCGCGATCCCCGCCGAAGATGAAGTAGAAGCCCCCGATCGCGAAGGCGATGGCTGCGGCGATGACGGCAAGTCCTTGGAAGAACTGAAGCAAGCTGAGCCCTGTCTCATTGAGTCCCATGTCATTCCCTCCTTAATCCTGGTGCGCCGGCGACTTGAAGCTGAGCTTCGCCTCGAGCGCCTCCAAAATGAGTTCCTGGTTGTCCTGGATGACCTGTTGATGCTGTTCGTCGAGCCACTCCTCATAGTCCTTCCCACGGATGCGTAAGAGTTTCTCGGCGAAGCTGCGGTTCTGTTTCTGTTCCTTTGATGCCACAGTACACACTTCCTTCCCTTGGTCTCTTGATGTGCAGCAACACATCATTAAGGACAGTCGGATTCGGTGTGGTGGGTTTCTAGCCGTTTCCCCACGAACTCCGCTCCTCATAGATCTAAGGAGCTGTACAGGGTTTTTCGATGACCCGGAACGATGCGGTGACCTTGTGGCGAGTTTTAGGCGACTCTCGCCAAACCATCTGTGCGTAGATCCCGCTCACCCGGTCACTGGTGAGGGACACGCCGGTATGTGATTGGAGTAGACCATCCTTAAGGATGTGCTGCTGCGCCAGTGTCGTCTATTGTCGAACGTTTTTCCGTTTCTTGACGTGGATGAGCTCGTCGTCCGGGTTCTTCCGTTTGGCGAGCACGTGGGCGTCACTAACGACGGTACGGATCCGGTAATAAAGTTGCGTCAGTTCGACTGCCTCTCCGCTTCCTTTCTCGATGCCGATGAAACCATGCAGCTCATAGGTCTTTCCATCGAACGTGCGGACCGAGTCGGCCTGCGGCAGTTCCTTCAGGTCGAAGCGACGGCGCTCGAGCTTCGTGACGGACCGTTTTGCACCATATCCGAAGTCGATGACGTCCCACGGGACCGTCGCGAGCGTGTGGCCGAACGCACGAGCCAGATGATCGATGTCCGCAATCGAGGGCACCGAGCGATTCTGTTCGTATTGACTGATGGCGGGCTGTGAAATCTCTCCGAATGTCTTCTCCGATAGTTCGATCTGTGACCAGCCCGAGAGCCGGCGGTTCTCCTTCAACCACTCCCCGAATCGATACATAAGGCTTCCCCTTTCTGTTACACCACAGCGGCGACCAAACAGATGTTTCCTTTTGTTGCTTAGAATATAACAGGAAAAATCTATTTAGTCATCAGTTTTCTGATATGTCAGAAATTTATAATTTGCCGATTCTTGTCGAAATTGCCTTATAAAGAGGATAGTTAACAGCAGAAACTCAATATTTATTTGCCTAAAATGGGTTAAGTTAGTGTAGAAAAGCTTTTAGAATAATTATGAGCCTATATTTTGATGTCGAGATAGTATGATAAGGTAAAGGAAGAAAAATGTAGTTAAAGAATATAATGAATAGGTAATTTGATTGTGGGGTGAGCGAGTGGAGTTGAACGAGGCAATTATCGAGCGGATGAAAGAATTGGCAGCAGAACATGGCATGACCATCCATCAGGTCATTCAAAAAGGCGGTTTAAATCAGACTACAATATCAGAGTTAATGAGTGGGCGGACAAAACATCCAAAAGTCAGCACGATTCAAAAATTTTGTGACGGTTTAAATATGTCTCTAAGTGTTTTTTTTGAAGATGACAAGTTCAAGTAAGAAGATAGCCTACGTAATGATCGCATCCAACCTGAATTTGATATTAACATTCAACTAATTTAAAATTAAGTACTTTTCTTAAATCAGGATGCTTAAAATGACGAGTTTAGTCGCAGGGAAACACCTCTATTAGGTGAACAAGGAAAGATTGAGTCCAGGAAGCAGCCGTAAACATTGAGATTCATATGACAAGAGTCGGATACGCTATATATATATCGTGACAAAACGACTTTTGCTTGCTCCGTAGCTGATTCACTTGTTGGCCGAAGAGACTTTACATAGCTTTTCTCATTTTTATGGCAGGTAGAGCGCCTCAAATTCTTTGAACACAAAAACGAACCAAGTTTCGATTTTCACTTTGGTTCGTCAACAGCCTGAGTCGAACGGTTACCGTTCGGCCTTTTTTATTAAATTTAACGTCTAGTGAAATTAAGGAGATATATTCAGGTTCTATCTCTCTACAGAAGTTATTTGATCCACGGACCAACCCCATGTATTTTTCTTTTTATTAAACCTCATTTTTTTTACAAATTCGATTCGGTCGTAACCTTCTAACTCATGCTTATCTACTAAGATTGGAGAAATGAACACATCATTGACAAAAGCAAATGCGTTCTCATCATTTTTTTCTACATACCCAACCTCAGATTGAATGAAGTTCGAACGAAAGTCCGCGTCACCTTGCATTACTGCATGTACAGAATAAAAGTTCGGTCTACTGTGATGTTTGAATAGTTTTACCTTAAATACTCCCTCACGTTTCCAATCATGATTCCCTTCGATTGAGTCACTGTGGAAGTAACCGCTTCTCACAGATTTGTTGTTCAACAGGAAGTTAAAATTGACAATACTTTTTTCTTCGTTGACAGAAGTGATAAATATATCAGTAAACGGGAGTGTTCGATAAAGAATGTCTTTCGCTTTTTGCGCATACTCAGCTAGTTGATCTCTTGTGTCAACACTCTCCGTTTCGCTGTACCAATTCTCTTGTTTCCAACTTTCTAGTTTTGATGAGACGTTCTTCCGGTTTGCTTGTTGAGATTTAATTAATACATCTAGCTCTCGCTTGGCATGCGAATACATCTCCCGTTGTACCAATAACGGGATGATTTTTTCTTGTAGCCCCACAACCATTTCAGGTTTTGTTTTGCAAAGTAAACCTGCACATAGGCAATTAAACCGATCTTCCTCGTCGACTAGTTCACTGATCAGATTCCACACCCAAAATTCATTACTTTTTGTTCTTCCGAAAGAAGAAATGACGTTTAACGCTTCTTCTTTTCGATTCAATTTTAATAACAATCGTCCTTGGTGATAGGGGAGCCAAACAAACGAAGTATTTGTAGCAATACTTCTCTCCAACACAGACAAAAAAGTATTGACGCGTTGTTCTGTCACTATATGAATATCCATTTTTAATATTCTTTTTGCATAATGGTTTAACACTGATTCCTTTAAAGGTGGTATTTTTTTATCTTCTCCATCTTCAGTCTGAAAATGAGCTTCTCTATCATCACTTGAATCGAACCAATCAAATCCGATAGTATCGGTAAACTTGAGATAGTTATAATCATTTAAATGATTCATCATGTCTTTGATAAGTGAACGGGATGCAGAACGGGCATTCGGATCATATCTTGTTTCAATAAAATTGGAGTCACTTCCATAAAACCTTAAAAACTCGGGAAGTACTTTATCGGCGTATGAATCATCTTTTAAGATGACTCTCCGAATAGACCATAATATAGAGTCAACCAACGTTCTTTTTATATCGTCGGCTTGCCATCTATTCAATGTAATGGTCGCATTATCGTTCAATATTCTGAAATTTTTTAGATATCGATCAATTTCATTCTCAGAGATTTTCAGAAAATCATACATGATCCAACCAAACGTGATCAAAGTATCATCATCATTCGGATTATTGTTTAGGGCAGGCAAAATCTTTATAAATGCCTCTTTAGACTTATTTGCTTTTCTTAGATGTTTGGCTTCTTCGACCGGATCAGGGTCTAGTTTGCCACCATTTAAGCGGACTTTTTCAAATATAGCTCTTAAATCATCAAAAATCTGCTCAATCTCACTATCTTCCTTCTTTAGCTTTAACTGCTTGATAAAATCATTTTGACTAACTTCTCGTTCCGTAAAAGCTAATAACAACTTATATTTCACGAAACGAGTTTTAGTAATTTGATACAAATCATCCTTATAATCTTTCGTCGTATACATTCTATCCCTCCATTACGTTAACACGTATCTCTTTTGAATAAGTTCCACTACCTGTTTATAGACATCTACATCCCCGTCCAAATAATTGAATTTGCTCACCATTCCTTTCCCATTGTAATATGTTTGAACTTCAACATATTCTTGATGATTGTGAAACTGTAAAATCAGTTCCCAATCTTGAGCCTTAATCACACGCAATTGAATGTCGGCGTTCTGAAGATGTTGACTCAGTTCTTCAATGAAAGGTCTCATAACTCCAAGCTCGTTCACTAAATCCTTATCTACAAAGGTTAAAAGTGAAAGTAATTTCTCATATCCTGCCTGACTCCCGGATTTGAACTTCGGACTTCGCATCTCTCTCTTCCCTGTGTAGTTAAAGTGCACTTCGACGTCTTCTGAGTCTACCTCTAAAGTAACCATTTCCAGATATGGCCTTGAGACGATTGTTTTGACTGCACCTACACCAGACAACCGTTCGTTAACATATGTTCTTAAATGGTCCGCTGGCAGGCGTTGATCGTCTACAAAGGAAAAAATATTCTTTGGTCTCTTCTTATAACTTGTAATCTCTGGAGCGTCCGAGAAGTTGATCTTCATGAATGGCGAGATAGGCTTCCAGTTGATTAAGTACACTTTATTCAAAGCTGTCGAGATTCCCGTATAGAGCCATCTAAAATATTCTTTATTTGTCCGTCCTCGATTTTCGTCGTCCGTAATAAAGAACACCTCATTAAATGTATAAACCATGGCTTTGTTTACTGTCATAGCCCATCCAAATTTCACCTTCGCCGCGTTCAAAATTTTGAAATATTCAAACTCGGGATTATTTAATTCTTTTAGGATACGGTGTCGATATGCTTTTTCATAACTGGTCAACTTTCGACTATCCGATGAATCTCGATAGAGTATTTTTCCAGCCCGCTCGATTTTTGCGTATGTTTCAGGGTGTCTAATCATTTCCTCAAACTCAGGACTTTCTGAAAATGGGGACTTTTCTTGTTCGTTTGCTTCTAGTTTTGCCAACACCCTATGGTATGCGATTTGTTCATTCAGCTCGAGCTCATTTTTCTCGGCATTCAAAAAATTCTCTAACACAAGCGTTTCAATCACGACCCCATCCATGAGTCTGATAACACAAGGAACAAAACGTAAAACGATATTTTTGTCGTCCACCATTTCATTTTTTTCTATCTTTTCTGAATGAGAAATTCGTAGCACTTCCCCAAACATACCGTTATGTACCTGTCTGACTTCCGGAAAGGCAAAATGTGAATTTTGTGGATGCTCATCTTGAGATATACCACCATCATCACGTGTTTTTTGTACAGCAAGAGAAGGTGAGTTGAAAATCAGCAAATCTCTTGGTCCAATGTGTGATCCATTTTTGAGAAAGTGTTGTTTAATCCACTGATTAATCTTCCCCGCTTTATTATTCGTATAGACAATTATCTTTTTATCATGCGGATTTTGAAGCGCTGCTTCCATCACTTTTTCCTTATTTTCGACTTCATTTACAGACAGCTCGTTATATGATGATAGACTCAAGCTATTGAACTGGCCTTGTTTAATCTGAGATGAAATTTGATTACAAGTTTTAATAATCTCATTTTCGCTTTTATTATCAGGCAATTCAATGTGAGCTATATTTGAAATAAGATTTCGCTGTTTTAAAAGCGATTGAAGATAATTTGCTTGTAGTGCGTCTTCCATATCTGACCCAAAACTTAGTTTGTTCACATCACCTACAAAAATGATCTTTGTATCTGGGCGCTCTTCTAAATTAATATGATCCAACAAATCATTTAATAGGTGACCGGAACCATATTGAATGTCATCCGAATGAAGCTTGGAATTTGTAATCAACTGACTGTCATCAATGATATATAGGGTCTTGTCTTGAACAGAAATCTCAGCTCCATTCGAATTTTCTTCCCTAGAGAGGGGATGAGACATTTTCAAAGGAATAACTTTTTTATAATTTTCGTCCCTGTCATCCGTACTAAAATCAAATATCGAACTGAATAAAGATTCGACCTCTTCTAGATTCGGATGGCTCTGTAACATCTTTTGTTTCAACCGATTCGAGTAAGCGAAGACTGGGACATGTGTATAATTTGCATCGAATGCCAAGTCGCGTATGTGGGGAATCAACGCCGTCTTTCCACTTTTCGTATTTCCTGTCACGGTCATGATCTTCTGATCAGAACATAAAAAGTCATGTATTTCCTTCATTTGATGCTTATGATCATTCGAGGTTTTCAGTACAGGTTCTGGTATCACCTCGTCTATTGTCTCATTGAAGTGATACGGATTGGCTTGAAATACGATTTGAGTAAACACACGTTTAGCCGAATCTGACAAATAGTTCAAATTTCCGTGACCCATCACATCAAGAGTATCGACGATTTTATTTAGATAATTGCTTGGATCAGCAATCGAGAACCCTAATTGGAATTGGTGTGGGATTTCGCCAATCGTTTCAATTGCATCGTGAAAACATACCATCGTCGAGACTGTACTTTTATCAAACGATTGGATTCTGGACTGTAACTCTTGAATCAATCGAGCACGTTGCCTCTGTAACTGAGCATAAGGGTTGGGAGCACTACCGCCTTTAACGGTAACGTCTTTATTTAGCACCCATCTGCCGTATTTGAAGTCATGAGGAGAGGGGAGATTCAACACGCCTCTATAATTTTTAAAATCGATTACAATCATTTGATTCTGAGTGAGTAATAGACAGTCAATTTGTAATCCATCTTTTGTCACACACTCCGGCATGCCAATCAACACGCCGCTCCAAGATTTACGCTCAAACAATTCAAACAACTCAGCGGAGATTTTTCTAAAAAACTCATTTTCATAGGTTTTGACTGATTTACCTTTTAGAATCTCTAACATGTTTCTTCCTCCTTGACGACATAAAATTGATTTAAGGATGTGCGTGTGTCGAGCGCATTGAGTCAAAGTCATAATTTCTGAGTTGCTGATCCACCAGTATTGGCCAATCCTTGTTATCTGTTCTAATCAATAATTCATCGAACAGAGATTTCGCCTGTTCAATATCTTTTAACAATAGATGCGTCTGTCCTTTACGAAACAAATCATATTCTCTTGTCAGTACTCTTGAAGAGGTCTCACTTAAATCACTTTTTAATACGTATGACAAATACCGTCTTCCTGTCACCGCGTCATTTAGTTTTTGAATGTAGATGTTGCCCAAGTCAAAATACTGATTCATCATTTGATTCGTATACAATTCTAGTCCTAAGTACGGTTCGTCACGTAAACGAGTTTCAATTAAAGCAATGGCTTCATTCTTAAGTAATATGTATTCATCGTATTCTCGGTCTGTCTCGTAATAGCTTTGTGCAATATGTTGAATCAGCGAATAACGGTACTCCCGCTGCGTCGGACAAGTCATCAATTGTTGGTAATGCATCATGTCCCTAAGGACAAAGGCGACAGGAAACTCACGATTCAGCCCGTTAAATAATGATTTCAGCAAACGAAATCTATTCACAAGCGCATAATAGAGGGAGACAACGTCATCTTCCATATCGAGTGCCCACTTCTCTATCACCTCATCGAAATACATGAGCGCCACTTCCGCCATACCATCCTCCCAAGCCTTGATCCCTAGGTCGACAGCTCGGTCAACGTTCGTTTCAAAATCAAGCGGTAGGAGAGGTACACATTCAAGTTGAATGACGTGCCTTTGCTGTTTGTATGTGTTGTCTAGCATTTTGGAACGATTTCGGGTCGCCAACAAGTATTGGATAGCCTGTTTCTCTATCTCGTTTTGATTTCCCTGAGGAAGCGTATCAAGCAAATCCTGTAGCCGCCGGTCACTCGACTGTGCATGTTTTAAGACCTGGGTCTCAAAATTGCTACGCGTCTCTCTCATTTCATTCTCTACCACCAAAATAATCTCTCTGGTAGTTTTCAACTGATCTCACCTCATATATTTTTGCTGTTATGTGATTAGAACGGAGAGTCAAAGAGTTCGTTTCTACCCTTGACTACAAACAAAGATTGGGTAGATACCGCTTTCTGACATACTTTATCAAGTTCGGTGACATCGCCTTCGCTTAATTTGGTTAAGTCCATCTTCCATTCTGTCGTAGGCATTTCATGTCGTTTTAGATTCATATATCTAAACGCTTCTGAATGTTGATCTAATTCCCAATACTTTAGCAAACTCTCTAAGTTTGCGGTCAAATCTTCAAGACATATTGTCAATTCGTAATCTCCGCCAAACGGCATCTCTTTGGCAAATGAAATTAATCCATCAGACTGTTTTCGGGGATCCACTTTCTCAAACTCATATCCTAATGCCGTTAAATGATCATTGTCGTCTGAGTCCATCACCGCGCCAGTTGAAGCAAGTGCATAATAGATTCTAGGAATCAATTCCTGCTCTTTACTTGTTCTTAACTTTGTTAAAATACTTTTCGTCAAATCTAGAGCGGCACTTGGAAGCCCTCCCCATCTATAATAGGCATTTGCAACCGTCTCACCCTGAAACGCGATCTCGATAATTAGCCTTTCAGACATCGATTCTCCTCCTTGATTAATAAGTTATTTGAGCCTTCTAGGCGCAGATAGGACGTACGCCGCATCGTACATAATTTTGTATATATGAGAATAGAGCGCCTCTTCTTTCGGAGAGATTTCACTCCTCTTTATTAATGTGGGCCTCTACCCAGGGAAGAGAAGCGGTTTTTGAAACTATATGTAAATCTTTATTAAACATGTAAATATTATAACAGCATATTTGATAATTAAATATTTTTTGGGATTTTATATAATTTAATTGGGTGAGATGCTAACATATAATCATTGAATAAAATTGTGGAATGAGGTTTTTGAATAGTGTACGAAGATGAAGAAGATTTCTATGATGATGATTTTGACGAAGACTTTGACGAAGATTTCGAACCGGACCCACAAAATTCATTTTCTCTCAAAAATGAAGTCCTTTGTCTGATCGAGGAATACGATATCGCTTATCGAAGTCAAGAGGATACCCAACGATTTTTATCCGAGTGCATCGCCGATATTTGTAATTTCACATATCTTAAAGAGACGGAAATCATACTTAAAATTTATGAGCAGGCCATGACCTACGTATCCCCATTCATAGCGAATAGAATAATAGCAGAGAGCTTCCTGTTCTTGTTCAACCACGAAAAGACGTCATTGACCTCGTATCCCAATCTGGAGGATTGGGAGGAGGAACTTTTGGTCAGCAAATATATCAGCCTGTTGAGGAGTAGCCTGGCTCAAGATTTGTCAAAGCAAATGTCAGCCTCTCATAACGGGAGATACATTCTTGTTATCATCGAAGACCTTTTGTCCTGGATTGAAAAGATAGAGGGACGGAAAAGAGTATATCGATTCAGTTTAGATCGGGGCGCGTCAGTGAGCAGGGAGGACGATGACTGGTCCATGGAGGACATGGAAGAAGCATTGTACTGGATTGCCGCAGGCGAAGGGGAGGTGGATCCGTCCGAAGAGAGGACGACATCTTATTCAGGATTTTACGAGGAATATGAGGAAGTCTCCTTTCACGACGACTATCGAAACAAGCTAAAATTCTCTGCTGGTACACTGAGACTTTACTTCGAGCTCATCATAGACTCTCCAGATATCGAAATCGACTCCAAAGAGCTGGCCCTCACGACCTTCACGAGAAGACTCAATGGTCTCGTGGATAATCTATCTCTTTCAGATGTCATGGTAGCGTTCAGAGACAGGCTGTCCAACGAGAGCACCCAATTGGCGTCTACCTTGTCGCCGGACTCGGACCTTCGATTCATGAATGTTGTCAGAGGCTATGGTCCCGTACAGTTGGCGAGCGAAATAGATGGGCTATATGAGTCATTGTCCCAAAAACATAACCATGAGGCGGCCCTCGGCATGAAAGGCGCCTTGAGCTTAATAGCGGCGGTTCTGTTGGCGGATTATGATGACTCAATCCAAGAATTTGTGATATTCGGGATTGAACAGGTGTTCGAGCAGAACTGGGAGCCTAAGACTTTTGAAGGCTTTATCACGGCCATCGTCCGTGACAGGAGCAGCATATCTATCGACTGTTGGGAAGAGGTATCGATGACCCTCCGACAGAGACACTCTTGGATACGCACTCATAAAATCGCACGATGAAATGAGACCAAACAAAAAATCTAGAGATGTGAGGTGGAAAAATGAGCATATTTGATATGTTCTCTTCCAATAAGGACAACGGGAAAAGTGTCGAGGAACTGATCAGACTGGGATACACTGCTCATCAGAACAAGGAAAAATTTGAGGCCATCAAGTCTCTCGAGGAAGCATTAAAAAAAATCGATGCCCACAGCCCGAAACATATACTTAACGAGCTCTTCAATATAAAGTTGTTCCTAGGGGTGAACCATAAGAGGGCAGGTAACTATCAGAAGGCCTATTCCTACTACCTGGACATCCTGAAGCTCGTTCAGCATCCGGACGACGCCTGCGAGGCGCACAACGCCATGGGAAAAATCAGTTATCTGTCGGGGCGCCGTGATGAGGCCGTCCGTCATTATCTGTCCGCCCTCGAGAATGCAAATGATGAGAACATCAAGATGAATCTCCTGCACCATCTGGGTCATGCGGTCCTTGACCTGGGTGATGCCCGGCACATCCCTGTGGCACTAAAACCGCAGATTGTGGAGTATAGGAAGTCCATCAACGGCGAGGCACACAACTATGACTCGCGACTGGTCCAACCCTATGTGCAACACGGTCTGGAGGCCATCAATTCGAACCGCAGGTGACCTTGAATACATTCATACCAACATTATCATTAAAAGGTGGAAACTTATGTTGCAGACTAATTGTACGAAATGTGACCTCATGCTCGAAGAGGGTTTTAATTTTTGTCCGAAATGCGGACAAAAGATTTTTAGCGAGGATGAGATACCGGGGGATATCCTCACCCACAAGTCGGTGATTCAAAAAACGAGATATGTGATGTGGGCTTTGTTCGTCATCCTCAGCCTTTGGATATGGGGACACGCGACGTTTCTGTTGGAATCATATGACAGGGGAATCCTAGGTTATGAGTCCGAGGGAGTGAGGCAATTCCTGCCCTTCTATATCATGTTTGCGCTTATGTTGACGTTCGCGATTGCCGTTGTTATCACCAAGAGCAGATTGTGGGCAATTCCTGTACTGCTGTCCTTTATCTGTTTCGTCAAATTCGGGTATGGACTCGACAGCTATTATTATGAACAAGCTGCGCTTGACCACTATCAGGGAATCGCTGCCGCTTACTTCATGTTGACAGCTATAGGTCTGTTCGCACCTATGCGGATGGCCTATAACAGGGCCCAGGCCACAAAATCTTCATGAGAAGACCCCCTGAACCGGGTTTAACGGATTCAGGGGGTCTTCTACATTATTTCACCAGCCAATCCTTCAGGAACACGGCCGGTCAAAATAATTTCATTTTTAGGCATTCAAACTAACTTGTGATAATATAAGATTATCACAAGTTAGTTGATTTTATTTTTATTTAATTCCATAAAAGTAATACATTAAAAATTAATATATATGATTAATTACATTAGTAATTTAAACAAAAATACTAATGTAGCACTTATTTTCATTGTGTATTTTGTAAAATGCTGATTTTGAGTTAAAATATATAGCAAAAAGAGGGAGAGGCATGGAGATCGAGAAAAAGCAGCAGGCATTCGAGTTAGCATTACGAGAACTGACCGGGGCTAACCCGAAACTGACAGAAGCGTTAAAGAAGGACCATATCGATCTAAACACGTTGAATGACATCGAGATCATTGAATTGTTTTGGGCGACGGAACTATTTCCAATCTATGCAGACAAGAGCACACACACCCGACGCGCGTATAAACTGGACCTCGAGTTCATCCTTAATTTTGTGATGACGAAGACAGGTGGGTTAAAACACCTTACTGTGCTCGACATCCATCGCTATCTATTCGAGGTGAACGAACAGTATGCCCCACGCACGGTACAGCGGAAGAATCACATGTTAAAACGATTTCTGACCTACCTCCACGTCAACCAGTATCATCTATATAACCTGGCTTTCCACGTTAAGAACCAGCAACGCCCTGAGTTGCTCCGTCGTGAGGTCGATTTCGATGAGATCGAACGGATTGCTGAGTCGTTCCGTCATACCGTCAAACGGGCACAAAAAAAGGAGCTCATGGAGCTCCGGAACGAGACAATCGGTTATTTGTTGTTGACGACAGGCATGCGGGCAGCAGAACTGTTATCAATTAAGTTCACCGACATCAAGCGAAATCAGCACACATCCTATCTCGAAGTAAAAGGGAAACGCGACAAATGGCGCCGCATCCCGCTCACTGAGAAAGCGACGCATCTAGTGAACCGATTGCAGACATTGATGATGATTGAGGAGGTCTCTGCACCTTTCATCGCCTTCAGCACAAAAAAGAAAGGTTATCCAATGACCTATGAGGCCCTTCGCTTGATGACCCATCAAGCGGTTGAGCACGTAGCAACGGAAGGTAGAACCCCACCCCACTGGTTCCGTCGCGCCTATATCACGAAACTCTTAGCTAATGGCAGCCCGTTAATCGGGGTCATGCAACTGGTCGGCCACGAATCGATTAATACAACGAATGGATATTTGCAACTCTTGAATGAATTTTCAAATGTAACGAACACTAACTTACCCTTTGATTAGGTCTAATAAATAGTCTTTATAAAAGTTGTCGATCATGTTAGGAACAAATGATTCGCTATTTACACAAAAAGACGATTGAACCGACAGTAGTCGAAACGATCGTCTTTACTATTTTCCTCGTTCAAAAAGTGAAGAGATTTCCAATGTTCCAAACGGACATTGGTTTATCTATTATTTTAGTGATTCCAAAACACAGTAGTTTCATACCTCGAATTAATAAAATATTTTTCGAATTCAATAGTTGTTTTGTAGGGACCGTTATTATAAATATCCCACATTTTGTTTTCTAATCCCACTACGTCTCCTCCGTGCAAGATTGTAATTAGTTTTGCAGCTTTAGTGTACTCTTCTCTGCCTATTTTTAAGCCTAAACTTTCAACATCGCTAATTTTTATGAGATTCCCCTCATATTCTAACTGATAATCGTGATCACCGTAGGTTCTTGTGATTCTATAATATTGATTATCACTTACTGTTACTTCGTAATTACTTCCGTATACTTTGTTAATTACTTCTAAAGGTTTTAGTGTCTTGTATGTTGTTAAATATTTGGCTTGAATCCAACCTGTACGGTTATTATGTTTAACTTTGAACCAGTTGTTGAATCGTTCAACTGACTCTACTGATGCAAATTCAGGAACCGTGGTAAGAATATTGCTAGTAGTTAATGCACTAGATTGTAAAGGCGCTGATACTTTCACTCTGTATTTTTTAGGAGCAAAGGTCTCTTTGGTATAACGATGCTTCAATTTAGAACTAGCCACCCAACCTGCTTTATTTCCATAACGAATTTGTGACCAGCTTTTATTTACTGCCAAACGTGTCACTTGTTTGTTCGCAGGTACTTTAGTGACTACTTTACCTTTTGTTGATCGTGAGTCATACACAGTCACATTTTGTTTTGCATCATACACTTCAACCTTTTTAATCTCAACCAAAGCACGAGAAGCAACCCAGCCCACTTTGTTATTGTATCGAACTTGAGACCAACTAGAGTAAACTGCTAATCGCTCGACACGTGCTCCATAGGGAATTGAAATAACTCGTTTCGATTTTTTTGTGCTGCGACGATCATAAGCATCCGTTTTAGCATTTGCATACATCGCCTTCGTTTGCACACTCGCTTCAACTGTTGAATTGGTTTCGGAGATTGGTAACAATTTGGGTTCTAATCCACTTAATAGTGTCAAACAAAGAATTCCTGCAGTAATCTTCTTTAAGGTATTCACTTTTCTCACTCCTAATCTATTAATATATGAAATTATATCACGATAAACCAAAATAACCTTTTTATTCAAAAAATATACTTATATAGATTAAAATTTCTTATTTTTAACAAATTTTACACTGGTATTTCCTCAGTTTCTTTAGATTTAGAAAACTTTCGAACTCTTATATGTCATTTTTGTTCCCCAACTTAAGATATTCTGAGACAAAATAAATCAAAATCTAGATTAATAGTGATCGAAATGCTATGTTAATATGTATACTATTTCACAAATCAGTTTTATAAGTACAAATAGCTATAAAAAAAGAAGCTTCAAGAGCTTCTACAGTGAACTATCTAATAAAAAAATTATATTCATTTACATAGTAGTTTCTTAAATCAATCTTCACTTTGTATAGATGTTAAATAATGACTTTTTCTTAGTTTTCTCAATATTTTAGCTTCAATTTGCCGAATTCGTTCACGTGTTACACCCATAATTTTACCCACTTGTTCTAAGGTTTGAGGCTCCTGATTTCCAAGGCCAAATCGGAGCGCAATAATGTCACGCTCTCTTTCGGATAACTTATTTATTTCTTGATGGACGACTGCCGAAATTTCCTGAAGTAAAATGATGTCATCGATAGATTTTATTTCTTTTAAAAAATCACTATCCATCGCTGGAATGAAATCAATTATTTCATCATTCTCATTTTCTACAGTAATTTTTGAATTCAGTGAAACTTCATGTAAGAATCTATATTGAATTTCTTTTAATCTGTAATAACTTTCCTCAGTTATCTCCATTACTTGACATACTTCTTGAATATTAACGTTACTTTTTGCAGCCTCAAATTCTCTTTCGATTCGATTTAATTTATTAATTTTCTCGATAGCATGTACAGGAATTCTAATCATATTACTCTTATCTGCAATTGCTCTCGTAATACTTTGGCGAATCCAGATAAATGCATATGTTGAAAACGAATTGTCTTTACTTAAATCAAATTTTTCAATGGCTTTCATTAATCCGAAATTGCCTTCGTTTATTAAATCCTCAAGGGTCAAACTTTTACTCAAGAATAAATACTTAGCCGCTACACTTTTAACAAGATGCTGATTATTGCGTACTATTTTTTCAAATGTAGTTGCATCTCTTTTCTGATCGTTGTGATAAAGTTCAAGCATTCTTCGATTATCACGAAAATCTCCAGCTTTTTTTAAATGTTCGTCACTATCATAAATAGTGTCAAAAAAAAGATCTAATGTTAACTCTTCTTGTTCCTCTTCATCCTCATCCTCTAATATATCCACTTTCTTCGACTCATCTTTCTTATGAGTTACTTTTTGAATTTCAATTTCATTAAAGCCTGCATCTTTCAAAAATTCAATTAGATCTAAGTCATCAATATTTAAACTATCTCTCCCCAAAAAAGTTACTAGTTTTTGTTTAACGTCTGGTAGATATAGTTTTTCGTTAACATCAAAATTATTAGTAATAAATCGTTTTAAAAATAAGGATTTAATCATGCTACACCTCTATTGTTAATGACTGTTTGATATAATTTGGAAAAGGAGAGATATCATGAAACCACTTTTACGAATTTCAAAAGAAGATCTACAAAAACATATTAAAAATGAATCGAGTTCTAGAAAAACATTATTTGTATTATTTGGATTTAAACCAGATGAATTAAAAGATCTTTCCGATCATAAACTATTAGACGACTCTTTCCCTCAACCTTTAGAAGCTTTTGAAAATTCTTCGTCTGTACTCTCAAATGTAGTGCAAAAAATGGGATCATCAGACGCGTTTTTTTGGTGCACTGCAGAAGAGTACCAGTTTTACATTTATAATCAATTAGACAATTTTTTCGATATGCAATTATTATATAACAATCTTTACCATTCTACATTTCCAATCTTTTATACCTTCGACAATTTTAGTGAGGTTCTTAGCGATTTTGAAGAAGATGATCGAGAGATTATCGCTCCTAATTTCGAAGCTGTGGTGAAATTTTATAGTAATGTAATCAAATTAGACAATGTCTACGCATCATATTCTATTGATCAAGACATTTTGGATATGCTGACTCCATTTTATCAGGATTTGCCTAATTTAAGTCAATCCATGGACAGCTATGACGCATATGATATCGTTTTAGAATTGCAAGAAGATCAAACAGACTTTTTACTTATAACAAACAAATTACTACATAGTGAAAATACACAACTAGTCAATGTCGTGCATTCAAATCAACATGATTTATTTATTAATAATTACTTCAATCGTTTATCTACCCTATTAAAATTAAACAAAAAAATCAAAATTACCTTCACTCAAAAGTCGTTATCAGTGAAAAAGTTTGATGAATCGAAATATCTTCGAGTATTAGATGAATATTTTGGATACAGCTCATTTAGAAATTTAAAAATGTACAAAGATCCTGACCATTCGAAAGAATTAATAGATGTTTCTCAGGCTCAAATCATACACGATATCGTTGAAGAAATTGATAATGCACAAAAGCAGCTACCTTTCAGAGACATTTTTATCACCTCTTCAACAGGTGCTGGAAAATCCGTAATGTTCCAACTCCCTTCTTTTTTAATTTACAAAGAACATCAATTATTAACGATCGTTATTTCACCACTTATAGGTTTAATGAACGATCAGGTCAGAAATTTAAAAGAACGTGGCATTCATAATGTTGCTACAATAAATTCAAATGTAACTCCGGCTGAAAAAGCTGAAATTCAAGAACGTATTCGAAATAAGGAAATAGCAATTTTATATATTTCTCCTGAAACACTTTTGAGTAGATCTGACATTAAAATGTTAATTGGTGAGGAAACTAAAGTAGGCTTATTTATAGTGGATGAGGCACATATTGTCACTACATGGGGAAAGGCTTTCCGTTCAGATTACTGGTATCTAGGTCCTTACCTTCAAAAGTTGCGTAAAGAAATGAAGTTTCCAATTGCTACATTCACCGCAACTGCAATTTATGGTGGAGAAGAGGATATGTATAAAGAAACTCGTGATAGTTTGGGATTAATAAACCCTAAGTTTTATCTTGGGCAAGTGAAAAGAAATGACATTCAAATGAAGATCGATACTCATTCAAAAGATTTGAAAACAAATGAGTACCGCCTTGCAAAATTTGAATTCGTTTCGAAACGATTAAAATATTTTATGAAACAAAATTCTAAAGTGCTAGTATACTTCCCGACAATACCTCTTATCAATCAGCTGCAAACTTACATTGAAGAGCACCACCCAAGGCTCTCCAAAGAAATTGTCGTATATTTTGGGAGTTTGAATAAAGCAAATAAAGACGAAAATCATCAAAAGTTTGCTAACGGCGATTCAAAAATAATGTTCGCCACTAAAGCATATGGAATGGGTATTGATTTACCTGACATCAATGTCGTATATCATTATGCACCGACAGGAAATGTTTGCGATTATGTCCAAGAGATTGGTCGAGCAGCTCGAGATGAATCCATTTCAGGTCATGCATACTTTGACTTTTTGAAGAACGACTTTTCTCATATTAAAAGGTTACATGGTATGTCTACAATTCGAAAAAGTGAATTACAACTTGTTGCCCAAAAAATTTATAACATTTATAAAGAAAAAAAGCGTGCCCGTAACTTGTTAGTAAACGTGGAAGACTTTGCTTATATCTTCACATCCAATAACCGAATTGAAGATACCGACGTGGAAGGGAAATTAAAAACCGCTTTGCTTTTAATTGAAAAAGATTTTGTGAACAAGTTCGGTTTCGCTCCCTTTGTAGCCCGTCCTCGCGGCTTATTTTCTAGAGAGTACTTTACAGTTACACCTCAGGGAGAAAAACTTTTAAGACAAAATCAGAACCGTGAATTTGCTCGTTATATTCGTCCAATTAACTCCAATCTACATAGCGCGATTTACGAACTCAATCTAAAAGAAATCTGGGAAAAAAAATATCGTAAACTTTCATTTCCAGACTTTAAACGAAGATTTCATGAGCATGATGAAATGATTAAATTGAATTTCTTAAATGAAGTAGATCCTACATTCATTTTGAATTTCCAAAGTCAACACACACTTGAATACATTATTGCTCAGTTTTCTCAGAAACTTCAAAGCATTAATCAATTCTTCAGTCGTTATGCTTTAACTAATACGTATTTCCAACCGGAGCATCTAAAGGATTGGATTCAAAAGTCTTTAAAGATTGATAAGTATGAAGCATCTAGCTTAGCTCAAATTATTCTTCATTCAATGGTAAGATATAACACACTCAATTCCGCTACGAATGCAAAATCAGTGATTAAACCCAATGAAATATCCGGTTATCAAGTGGGATCTACTTATGAAGACTTCTTTAAATTTATACAAAAGCAGGCTTCTCACTATTTAAGTTCTCAAGCTGATCGGCAAGAAGATGGAAGTTACAATATCTATTTATCAAAAAGTGTACGCAAACCGATGGACCGATTAACCATTACGTTTGGAATTCTTGAAGCTTTAAAATTAATTAATTATCAATTGCAAGGTGGAAACACTCCTGAAATTTATATACGTATAAACTCCACTCTTACTCTTGAGAGTTTGATAAAAAATCCAGAAAAGTACCAAAATCAAATTTTAAATAATGTTCACTATCGTCACAAATTATCAATTGCGATGCTGAAGCACATTTTTGAAAACAAAATGGACACTGCTACGTTTTGGGAAGTAATTGAAGATTACTTTTTAGGTAAAATCCCTCAAGCTGTACTGATAGAAGCTAAAGAATTAAAGTGATACTCACACCATAAAAGTTAGCCGCAATGTGCTAACTTTTATGGTTTTTTTGATAAATGATTTAAGAATGCAAACTATAATATAAGAATCAGATACAATATATAAAATATTATTATTCTCACAGGAGGACTTATGAATTTTTTCATTGTTATGCAAAATGACATTTACGATCAACAAATGAAAGATAAACTTATACAATGCCCTCAAAAAGACTCTTTCGGTAACATTCCCCACTATTATTCAAGGATGATTGAATTACAAAAAAACGATCGCATTTTTCATTACACAAATGGGAGTATTGTTGCAATAGGGACTGTTGAAACAAATACATCTATTAGAGAATTTGAACAATCTCATTATTTTTTTGTTCCAGTGGATTATCAGATATTGAGTCATCCACTACATATTCGGACTCATTGGGCAGAAATTGAAAGTCGGCTCCCTGTGGAATACGCACCATTTCAAAAAAATGGTGCGGATAATACTGGCTATTTATACCCTTGTAATGACTTTCTCGCCTCTTCATTAATTAATAATATTGCTGTTCAAAATAGCAATTTAGAATTAGATGATATTAATCAATTAACTGAAAAACGTGCAATCGCAAACATGCGGATCGGGCAAAATCTCTACAAGGATCGACTATCTATCCTTTGGAATAATGAATGTGCAGTATGTGGAATTAACGTGCCAGAACTTCTTAAAGCTTCTCATGCGAAACCTTGGAAGGACTCTACTAATAAGGAACGCTTGGATCCCTATAATGGATTACTATTATGTGCACATCATGACGCTTTATTCGACAAAGGTTTAATATCATTTAATGAGCTCGGCAACATGTTACTGTCTCATAAAGTTTTAAACGTCATTCCGGAAATACCAAACATATCCTTATCATCGAAAATCACACTGTTCGAGGAAAATAAAAAATATCTCCTTTGGCATCAATCATACGTATTTCAATGAATTCTCATAACTATGAAAGTTTATATCAAACACAAATCTTTAAGACCATTTTTAGTATAAAAAATGAGCAAGTCATTATCATCATCGCAATATCCTATTTTATAGTCGTATTTAAATTCCTAGTAATAATGAAATCCCTAGGATTCCAGATCTTTATAGTGCTAAATTTTGTATGAGAACGATTTAATCACTTTATTTCCATATTAATTTATAGATGACTCTGATTAATTTATATTAGTAGAATTGACCATCAATGAGCTTTGATTATCATAATCTATTTAATTCAATTAAGAAGTAAAAGTATGCGCCGGCGCATACTTTTTATAAAAACTTACGGTATTTGAAATAATTTAAATTGGGTAAAAATATATGACTTAATTTGTGCTATATTTATCCTTAGAAGAGGTGATCAATATGGAGACTCAATCAACCTCCAATGGCCGCTCGCAACAACTCATCATTTCTCAAGCGGTCACGGCTATTCAAAGGCATCGCATGGAGGAGATTCTCCACAGCGTGTCTATCTTTGATATCCAGGAATTCGTCACGACACTTTATCAAGAGCACTATCAATTCGAAAATTTAGAGGCTTCTTATAAGAAGATACGTTATCATTCATTCAACAAACTAAAGAAACGATGGGTGCAGGCTGCCATCCGAAACTACGAAGAGGGGCGTGGCCCGAAGAAAGAATTGCGTGCCCGATTCGAGATGATTACCGCATATCATCATTTGGTCGGCCCTGAAGCCTTCCTGAAAGAGTTTCACGTGAAAACCATCGACGATTATATGCAACAATGCATCCTAGAATTGAAAGAATGGGCTGAGAATCCGAATCTGTTAATCCATACGTATCCTTACTGGTCCCAAAAGACAGTGAATCAGAAAAAGACCTCACTCAAGACGGATGTTTTGATGATTCTATGGGAGGTCGCCAAAGAAGTAGATCTCAACCAGCCGACTGCGCACCACTCTCCGACGCTCGCCGTCGATATCCCGTTCTTCGGTATGTCCGACCGCATCAAGAACCAGACAGACCTGTTGGATGAGAAACTGAACGAAGCGTCGCAGCTGAATCTCGAGCTTCAAAACTATGACACGGTGATCCCGAAATACAAGAAGGGGATTCCCGACCACCTCTCGGTCCTCGTCAGCAAAGAATTCATCCAAGAATTGAATGGGAAGGTACCGGACCTTGACTCGAAAGACTTCGAAGCCTTCACAGAGATTCTCGCATATCGGGACATGACGTTCCAGACTAGCCGGAAAATCATCTTCCCGCTCTCGCAGCTCGTCAAGAAGCTGTATGCGAACGATAGTGGGAAAAGCTACGATTTGACGACGCAACGTCTCATGAAGCTCGGTTATTATCGGGTCGCAGGACACAACGAGGACGGGGACTTCTTCATCCGAGGCCTGTTCTCCTCGGTGACCATTAAAAATGCGACGACATTAGCCGAGAGCCAAGTCATCGTCACGGTCAGTGAGGAAATCTACGACGACCTGTTGAAACAACAGATCGTCAGCATCTACGGGGAACAGATCGAACAATTGAAAGGCAGTTTCGCCTATCACCTAGCCTTCGTCCTACAAAAAGAGCGGATGAGCTCTATCCAGACAGGGGAGCAACAACCCGTCCGAAGGCACTGGCGCCAATTTACCTATTCAATTCGATTCAACAAGGTCCGAAAGGCCGACAACCTGAAAGAGCTTGAGTTGAATCTGGATCGAATCAAGGAACATGATTTCATCCTGAAGGATTGGCACCGTTCCGGCGATTATTACTTCTTCACCTTCTATCCATTGGAATCTTGGGAATTGCCGGGTCATGTGGACACATTACTGTTGTAACTGTTATCTCGAAGAACCCAGTCTATCTGGGTTCTTTTTCAATTGATTTACTTCATTGTTTCACATGGATCAAGACGATTCGAATCTGACAGTGAAGTTGGAACCACCACGTCCAATGATGTCGAGTATCGTCGGGCATCCTGAATTATATCTTTGCTTGTACCGTACCAAACTTACACTTTTCTCTCATTCTTCTTAAAACATGGGGTGGTTTGAATCTACCCTCCCTAAATTTTCATCTTAAGATTCGATAGATATTCAGTCAAATCGCCTTTCTTGGTGAATATGCCTTTCCTTTATATCAGATTTCAACGATTTTGGTAACAGATGACCGTACCAAACTTGCACTTTTTGTTTTTTGGTAACAGATGACCGTACTGAAATTGCATTTTCTCATTTTGGTCACGAAACACCGTACCGAAACTACATTTTTGCCGCTTCATGGCTCTATAGAAAATAAATTTTTGAGACTCTTTTTACCTTTTTGGTAACAGATGACCGTACTGAAACTACATTTCCTTCTTTTTTGGTAACAAACGACCGTACCAAACTTACACTTTTTCTTTTTTGGTAACAAAACACCGTACCGAAACTACACTTTTCTCTTTTTCAACTAAAAAAATCTACTCTATTTTCTACAGAAATGGCACTATAGAGCGGATGAATCAACTTTGGTAACAAATGACCGTACTGAAAACGCATGTTTTCATCGGTTCAAAATGGCTTTACATCAACGCATTTTTCATTTTGGTAACAAAATGCCGTACTGAAAACGCACTTTGACACTAACTTGAAAGAGCCGGATACTGAAACTAGCATATTTTAGGATAGGGGAGGTGTAGAAGAGACGATGGAGACGAACCGACATATTTTGATTGCCAATAAACTATTGGTCGCGATGAGCGGATTGACCCGCTGGACGAAACGCGCCGATCATTACCGTTATGAGCAGCATCACTATAACATCCCGGCCTGTTTCACGGCCTTCAAATGGACCAAGTCTCGAATCCGTCATATTCTCTCTATTCTCGCCTACGCTGACGACCAAGGGAAGATTGAATTCATCGAAGACCACATGGTCGCGGATTTTGCGTGCACGTCGGTCCGCTCCCTACATAACAACTTGAAGACCTTCGAACAGAATGGCCTCATGACAGTCGTCCGTCACTTCCCAGGAGTGATTACAATCCAATTGACGGATTACCTTGAAAACTATCGTGATTTATTTATAGACGGTGCTACGGTCGGTTCGAAGACCGGGTATACGTCGGTTTGGCATGGCCTCTTGTCTGAACTGATCGCGCTTGATAATGTGAACACGTTGCGACTCGCGCTACGTACAATCGTCCAGGTCGAAAAAGACGTTCATGTCCAGTCAAATGAACAGGCCATCCTGACCTACGATGAGATCAAAGGCTTCCTTCCTAAATATTGTGGCCATAAACTCGCCATCCAAAAAATGATGTCTGGTCTCAAATTCCTTCAAGTCTCGCTTGTCGAAGACAGTAAGCGCTTCTTAAATATCGTCAAACAGAATATCTCGCTCAAGAAACGATTCCAAGACGTGACGCGACCGCTCTTACTTGAAGTCCAACTATCTGCTGCACAAGACAGTAAGCAGATCAAAGAGAAAGACCGCACTGAGGTTCAGCTCAGTTGGTTCGAGTTGCGCAAGCGCGTAGGGGAGTTCTTCGACTTTGACG
The DNA here is from genome assembly GCF_000416965.1 of Exiguobacterium chiriqhucha RW-2. Lineage (GTDB taxonomy): Bacteria > Bacillota > Bacilli > Exiguobacteriales > Exiguobacteriaceae > Exiguobacterium > Exiguobacterium chiriqhucha. The sequence continues at coordinate 60,715 of NZ_ATCL01000012.1, read as the reverse complement.
CTCTCAAGGTCAACCGTGATTCACTCTTCTCGATGAGCGATACATTCGGGGCCGAGACATTCAAACGGGTCGTCGAAGAGTTAAAACAGGCATTCCTACACCATCGTGAGGACTTGGTCTACTCGAGCACCCATAAGCTATTCTTTGAGGAGCCGATCTTCTATCTCCATCAACGACTAAAAGAAAACCAGACAAAATTGGCTATCGCATGATGGTCTATTTGCCATGTTCATTTTTGAAAATATATATGAAAACGACCCATTCTTGCAGGGATTTCCCTCTGTTTGTTTTGTTTTCCATTCATTCTAAGTCATCATTGCATGTTGACTGTACCATTTTTACCTTTTAGGAAAAAAATCAAACCAAGCAGTTAAATAATCAAGAATTTGCTGAATTAAATCCTATCTTGTTTTTCAATTCTCAAATCAGGGTTGAAAAAAAATGAACCCTTTCGAACGAAACGATGGCCCTTTTGAAATATCTCTTTTCACTTAAATCGTCAGAAGGATTGGTATGACTGGCTTAAGAGACCCTCTTCTTTTTCTAATTCTATTAATCTTTATTTAACTCTCTCTAATCTATTTATATTTTTTTAACTCAGAAGAATATGGTTTTATCTCTTCTTCTATTATTTAAATCATGTCCAGATGTGCCACTTATTTCTTCTATAGAAAAGATCTACAAATATGAATGACGTTCGCAACAGGAACTTTGTATAAATACCTAGGCCAAAAATGTCTCTGTATACGTTTCGACGTCGAAACGTATACAGAGACATTTAGATTCAAAAAATCGTATACAAATCAAAATTATCAACGTATACATTTTTATATTGGATTTATCAGTGTCTTTGCTGTTTTTCTGTTGAATGCAAAGAGTGAATGTGACATGATATGAAAGAGAAAGGAGAGAGAAGATGAACATACTCACGTTTTACATATCGAAAGGTGGATCAGGCAAGACGACCTGTTCTTTGAATATGGCTTACGCATTGGGTGAGGTGGGACAACGAGTCCTCATCATTGATTTGGATCCCCAAGGCTCGCTCAGTAAGTTGATGTTAAAAGAATCCGACACGATCAAGTACATGACGATGTTTGATGTACATACACGGAATCTCGATATCCGAGAAGTCCTGTTTGATGATGAAACGTATCACGTGAGTCTTCTCCCCTCGAATGAACGAAATGCCAGGTTGATCAATTTGATCTCCGAGCAAGACAAGCTCTTTCTATTAAAGGACATGATTGCACCACTCGAGAATGAGTTTGATTGGATCATCTTAGACTCGGTCCCATCAATCAATGAACTTTCGAAAGTCGTGCTTTCGACGTCAAATATGACAGTCATCCCGTTTATGCCGAAGAAGCTTGTGTTCGATCAACTTGCGAGTACGGTAAGGACCGTACAAAAAGTGAAGAAGTTCTATAATCCGGACCTCGTCATCACGGGAATTCTTCCTGTTGCCATGGATGCTTCGTTAAAGGCAGATAAAGAATACTATGAAGCAATGGAAGCCATCGCAAAGGAAGAGGGAATAGAGATCCTTCCGATGATCAAACGATCCACATTCATTGAGAAAGCCGCAGATAGTGGCAAGAGTGTCATCCAGTACCGCTCCAAGGAATCGAAAGGCCTCGCAGAACCGTTTCGACTATTGGCCAAACAAGTCGTTCTACAGGCAGGTGGGACGTCATGAAGGCACGGAACCGAAACATTCATAAAATTAAGCCGAGTGAGCAACATCCGTATCAGAGCGGTTTGACGAATATCAGTACACTCGTTCAAAAACTTCCGGTGTCGAAAGAAGTCGAAGATCTCGTCCATGAGATCAACGAACTCTCAAAAGTTCAAACGATTTCTGTATTCGAGATCGGGAAGCGGCTCGTCATCGCCCGTTCTGAGATGCATGACAAAAAAGAATGGATCGGTTTCCTCGAAGCCGTTTCGATGTCGAGTTCTCTTGCGTCCCGGTATATCAAAGCCTATGAGACGTTACATCCACTTGAAGCATCACTTGCGAGCTTGCCCGCTTCCAAGCTGTTTGAATTGATGTATCTCGATAATGTCGAGGAAGTCGTCGAACAGGGACTCTATATCGACGGCGAGTCTCGAGGTGTCGACGAATTGACGGTCAAACAAATTCGTGAGGCCCGTAAAACACGTGAACCTGTATCGAAGGTCAAAGTCAGCCCGTTTCAAAAAACTAAGAAACCATCTGCGGTTCTTTCAGCACGAATCCCGTCGGATCTGTCCGATCAGTTCCAACAGTATGCGCATGCACAAAACAGGAGTGTAAGTGAGCTGTTGACGGAAATCATCGAGCGGACGGTGAACGACAATACCATCGACGTCACAGACGAGAAGCGAGGAGACGAATCATGAAGAAAATCGCATTGTACAATCGAAAGGGCGGCGTCGGAAAGTCAACGACCACCATCAATTTGGCTCATGCCTATGCACGTGACGGATTACGTGTCCTCGTCATCGACGCGGACGACCAGGCCTCTTCGACGAACGGGCTCGGTCTGACAAACGATTATGAAGGCAAGGTATTACTCGATTGTCTGCTTGAAGAGAACGATCCATTCTATACACCGATCGAACAGGTCATTGTGACATGCGAGTATGAGACGGGAACGGTCTATCTTGTTCCGACGAGACGTTCGGCCTCACCTAGTGACCTGACGAGCCAAATCGGGTACGAGTATCGACTCAGTGAAGAGCTCGCCAAGATTGATGAGTTGTTTGACATCTGTCTCATCGACTGTCCAGGATCGACTTCTGCCCTCAACCCCTATGCCCGTTGCGCACTCGTCGCCCAGGATCGCATCATCATGCCTGTTCAGATGCAAAAGTTCTCAATGGACGCCGTCTATTCGGCGCCAGAGGAGCTTGAAGAGATGAAACGATTCCGGGAAGACATCCATATCGCTGCCTTTATCCCGACGATGGTGAGTGCCCGCTCGAAAGGGGATGTCATGACAGTCGAAGAACTTGAAGAACTCGGGAAAGAAGTCGGTATTCCGGTTTTGACGACGATTCCTTATGCGGTGAAGGTTCAGACGTTGCAGCGAGAGTCTCGTCCTGTCATTGATCACAAAAGCCCGGCAACCGATGCCTATCTACAACTTGCTGAGGAGGTATTGTCTTTATGACACGTAATCGAAAGAAACACACACCAAAAATTTCGACGTTCAGTGCCAATCTTCCAGTAAAACAGAATCAACAAGCGACGGATAGCCGCACAGAACAAGTCGAGGCTGTGAAAGAGTTTTCTGCTACAACGACTGTATCGAACCCCTATCAAGCCCTCCCAGCGACGGGATTGTCACGTATCATCACGAAACAGCTTCCCGAAGACATGGATGGGATCGTTCAGTATTACAATCACATCGATGCAATTCAAGCGACTAGCTTTGTCGAAAAGTGTCGTATACTAGCTCATGCGAACAGTCTATTCCGTGATCCGGAAACAAAAAAAGAGTTCCAAAAAGAACAAGGAACGTGGAAAGACTTCTTAAATAAAATCGGAATGTCCCAACCACAAGTCAGTCGCTTCGTTTCCTTTTGGAACACATTCGGTCCGAATATCTTAGAGAAGACGCTCGAGCAAGATTTTAGCGCGACGAAACTTGCTGAGTTGTTGTCATGGCCAGAAGATCCAAAACTCGCTCTTCTCGAGAATAAGAAGTACTACACGTCTAGCGGAGACAAGACTGTCTACGAAATGACGCGCGAAGAGCTTCGGGAAGTGAAACGGATGTTGATCGAACGTCAAGAGCAACGCGTACTCGAAGTCGAAAGCACATCTGTTAAACCGATGCGTGTACAGATTCGTTTTACTGATTTGACAGATCCTTTATATGTTGGATTAACGGAAGCTGCAAAAAAAGAACATGTGTCGGAAGATGAGATTATCCGTCGTGCTCTTAATGCCTACTTGAATGCGGATAACGCGTGATAATTGAAGTTGATACAAAATATAGCCCACTAAGGTTCCTTTTACGTCGAATCAAAGTGGGCCACTTTACTTAGGAGGAACATACATGTCTTACTCCATTCAATACAAGGATGTAGAAAGTATTATTGATACCTTGTTAGTCCTGGATACTTTTTGTGCATCAAAGAACATCGAAGTCGAGTTTGTCGTAGTGGGCGCTTCAGGGATCCTCCTATTCATCGAAATGATGAATAAAGAGACGCAATATCGTCCAACTCGAGATATCGACATACGCGTGACGGAAGGAATCGTCACCCCGGAACTTAGAGCCGCGCTCCACGAATACGAGATTGAAATTGTCGAAGGTGTGATTCAGTTCCCACCGCGTGAGGATTTTAAGGAAAATGACTATCGTCATAAAATCGAAGATCTATTTGACGCTATTGATGTTTACATTCCTGATATTGAGCTACTCGCATGTACTAAAATCTTTTCTTCTCGTCAAAAGGATCTGGAAGATCTCGAAAATACAAACCTATTGGAACTTTGCGATAAGGACAAGCTTCTTGAACTTGTCGAGGAATATCAGTCAAACATGACGTGGGAGGACCCATTTTGTAATGTCCATGACTTGGGTCGAATTTTTCAGGAAAAGGGTATATAATGAATCAAAAGAAACTTAGAGGAGGGTGACCGATGGCTAACGATAACAATGTGCGTCTCAATCGCGAGCTCACACATGAACTGAATCGCATGCAGGCAGGCGGGACGAGCTATCGTCAAGAGACAGCACTGATGGCTCTAAAGTTAAGTCGGCATGTCTCGGTCCCTGAATCGCTCCGTGATCGCGAAACCGCTCGTCGGTATGTGCGAGCCGCTCAGTTGAACGTGCACGAAGATCGGGTGGAGGACGTGGCCAAGATGCTTAGTATGGCAGCGCGGCGTGCCTACAGTACTCCCGAAACCGCATTTTCAGTAGATATGAAAGTACAGTTAGAAGAAAAGCGTAACCGATTCAAAGCCCGCGGATTACGCGTGAAATCCTAAATAGAACCACTCGTTCACTTCTAAGCAATGATTCGTGAAAATAGGTTTCTATAGAAAGAAAAAGTACTTAATTCATTCCGATACGATTGAATTAAGTACTTTTTTGCTGATTTAGATGTTATCTGGTCGATGGTTTCGTTCACGAAGGACGGCGAGTTCGATTTGTTCGTTCATACGATTTTCGAATACTTCTTTCTCCCGGCGTAAGAGCTGGACCTCAAGGTGAAGTTTTTGATTTTCTTCTTCTAATTGATCTGAGCGGCGGGTGCGTGCTTTTAAATCGTCGACTACGTCCATCAGGCTTTGGTTTTGGCGATTGAGTTGAGTACGCTCATCTTCAAGCTTTTTCAGATCTCCTTCTAGATTAAAGATTGCTCTTTTATGATGTTTTAGTTCTTCTTTAAAAGAAGCACGCTCCGTTTCTAAGGTATCGTGAGCGACTTGCTTTTCAGCAAGCAGTCGATCCATCTGATCTTGAAGTTGAGCAATCTCGGCTTCATGTGTCGAGACTTGCAGTTCGTATTCTTCTTTGAGTTGTTCTGACTCTAAAATCACGCTCTGTTCGAGGTCTTGGACCGTTTTTTTATAGCGAGAACTGATCCGTTCGTGCTCGTTTTGTTGGACTTCGAGACGTGTCGCACGTTCATGGAACAGTGCAAGCACCTGATTCAGTGCCGCTTCGAGGGCAGCGTTCTCCTCGAGAGTCAACGGATCAGGTGATTTTTTATCAGCCAACGTGATCAATTCTTCGAACAGTTGGTTCGTGGAAAGTTGTCGTTGTTCGGTCAGGCGCTGGATGTTTTCTTTTACTTCTTGTGAGACGCGAAATGACGTCACTTTGATTTCGTTTGATTGCATCAAAATCCCCACTTTATCAGTTTATGTATACGAGACTAAACACTTCATAGAACTAGATTATTATAAAATCACTTTTTCATTTTTGATACTTTCAGACATCGAATGAGTCACGCATGTTGATTGCATTTCGACGTCGAAATGTATACACGCTATATAATTTCATGTACTTTTTAAGCGATAAATCGCTTCTTAAAGCCAAAGTAGATTTTTAGACACTGTATCGATATCTACAGGTTTATCTTACCTTACTTTGATTATAGTTGTAGCTCTTAATTACTTGCTATGTAATTAAGGGCTTTTTTTAGGTTACACCAAGGATACTTACCCTGTAGGTACTCATGAAATCCAAGTGTTGAAATCATTAAACAACATTAAGACTTCGACGAAAAACAAGTGAGTGTCCTTAAACAATAATCTCTTCACAGAATTTAAAATAAATAATACAAGAAAAAATGATTTTTGTAATATGTTTTGGTAATATAAAGTGTTGTTATTTGGTAAAATTGAACTAGTATTTATAATAATAGGTTTTTAAGGTAAAGGTGGGAAAAATGTGATAAGAACTCTTGAACAACATTTACAAGAGGCGATTTATCTCGATAACAGAGGCTTTAAAGAAGACGCTAGAAAGCATTATGACCAATTAAAAGTGAATTTACATAGATTAAATACGGATGGGCTGCAACGAGTCAGTCAATTTTACGATAAATACCAAGAAGCCGAGACCGTATTTCACGCTGCCAAGCTAGGAATCGAAATGGGAGGTGATGCCAAAGTATTGGTCCCGCTATACATCGAGTCTTGGGAGAATCTTGACAGAGAATTCGAGGATTTAGAGTGGATTTTGAAAAAACTCAACTTTGATCATTTGACAAGGGAATATTTGTTAGTAGCTAGACATTTATTTGTGCAGGGTAAGGTGGAAAAAGCGTATATAATCGCATTGGAGATAGGCGAAAAGGTCGAGAGGTCGTTTCGACGAAACCCTAGTGAATATGCACTATACGTAGATTCCGTGTTACATCTTGTGGAATTGGAGCATCTGTTTGGCAATCAGACCCAGGCACGATTCCATGTGAGGAAACTCATTTTCCTCGAGAGTGAACGATTGGTCAGGGTCCAAGATATTACATATTGGGCAAGCCTTCTCGATGAGTTACCAGGTCTCGTTAAGCGTGAGGATTGGAACAAACTTTCGGAAGAGGTAACTGGAGACGTCGCGTTGGTTGCTCACTTTTATAACGAGTTGACTCAACGTGTGTTAACAAAAGCAACCGTTGAGCAGCTTGAAACAGCACGTTTTATCGATAAGGCGCTTGAAAAGAAGCGAAAGTCGTACCTAACCCTCCTTGCGAAGATGAGCGGACGGAAAGATTGGTTCAAAGGAATCTATACTGACCGTGATCAAGTACCGGATGATTTGCTCACGACCTTGCTATACGCAGATTATTTGAAGGCCGAGCAGCCGGAAGAACTAACGGGATTTTGGAAGCGAGAATTTCCCAAGCATGCGGATAAGGCTGAGGCGATCAATGCCTACTGGAACATGTCTAAAAGAACCCTCGATGAACGCGTCGAAACAAATCTCGACGATTGTTCGATCACTTTTTTTGGTGGCGGTCAGAAGATCGGTGGGACTTCCATTCTAATCAGCGTGAAAGGACATCATGTGTTGCTAGATGCTGGGATGCATCTAAATGAAGATGTCTATCATCCGGATTACTCTTTGTTGGATGAAAAGGGACTCACGTTAGATGAATTGGACGCCTTATTAATCACACATGCCCATATGGACCATACCGGTGCGATCCCGTATGTGCATAAGCAACGTTCTGATTTACCGATATATGCTACGAATCCGACAGTCGAATTGATGAAGTTGTTGCTGACGGATGCTGTTCGTATCAATGGCGGCGCTGATCCTGAAATGTATACGGAGGTCGACGTTCAGAACACACTTCTTTCGATTCGTCCCGTGGAGTTCCACCAGTCCTTTCAAGTGCCGTCAGGAGATGCCTCGTGGAAGGTGACATATTATCCTTCGGGTCATATTTTAGGAGCAGGATCCATCCATTTGGAGATAGAAGGTGTATCGATTCTCTTCACAGGAGATTATTCAATCGATGAACAGAAAACGGTACAAGGATTGCGACTGCCGTCTGATATAAAAGTCGATATTTTGATCACTGAGTCTACTTATGGATTTTTACCAACTAACGCAAGCATCGAGCGATCTCGTCAGGAGGAGTTATTCATCGAGTCTGTCAAACGGACGATGGACAAGTCAGGTTCGATGTTGATACCAGCGTTTGCAGTAGGTAGGGCCCAAGAAATCATCCTGATTCTAAAAGATGCTTTCAAAAAAGAAAAATACTTACCCTTTAATCTCTTTTTAGATGGTAGGGTGACGAACGTCTGTCGAATCTATGAACGATACTCAGAACAGAATCGCTACATTAATCCATCTGCCTTCTCAAAAGAAGATGAAGAATCATTGTTCTTTGGGGGTGGGGTTCAGTCCGCACAAGACATCTATTCAAATCGAAGAGACAGTCATTTTACCTTCGACGACTTCATGGACGACTATATCATGCCGGGAAACAACTGCATTGTGGCGAGTTCCGGGATGTTGACAGAAAACAGTGCTTCGGCACGTTACGCTGAACGTTTGATTGGTGAAGCGCAAAACACGATATCTTTCACAGGCTATATGGATGAAGAGAGCCCTGGACATCACATCCTTCAAAAAGCGAATTCTGAAGAGTTGGAAAACATCCGCATGAACGGACAGGAAAAAGAAATTCGTGCGAAGATCGAATCATTTCGTTTATCGGCTCACGCCAGCCGAGAACAGATTCTTCAGTTGATTTTGGATGTTCGGCCCAAGCGCGTCTTCCTGATGCATGGTGAGCATGAGAAACGTTTTGCGTCGACCCAGACGATTGTGACGGGGGAAAAGATTTATCCGTCCCTCATCGAATTGCTCACACCTCTTCAAGATGAGATCGAAGTCACGCCAGCGTTTAACGGAAATGAATACTTTTTAAATTAGAAGGGATTTGCCTAACATGGACATTCAATCACAAGTACTGAACGCAGTATTAAAGAATTATGGGATGAAAAACAAAAATCTTTACTCGAGCATAGAAGGGGTATCAACTGAAGAATTTGAAAATGAGTTAAAGAGACTTGAAATTTTTCAGCATAAATCTCGGGATAAGTTCGTCATGACGCTAGAAAACCTCACGGAAACAATGCTTTTTGAGAACAGGGAGAAAAGTGAATCGAATGTTTTTCCTGACTTGATTGCTGAAGCATGGAATAAATCCAATAACCTACCCATCACAAGTGATATAGCAATTACTGCACTTCAAACTACAAATCTTAATTTTCCCAATGCACGAAAAGCCTTCTTATATTTATGCGAGGGAGAACTTCAAGATTATAAAGTGTTCAATAATAAACCGAAGATGTTCGTTGAGCTCTTGCTAAAACTACTGATCAGTATCTCTAGTAAAAAACAGATGCACACTATCAAACAAGAGGTTGAGGAAGTCATGCCTTTACTCTTCGATAACATCGATACATCAGAGGTGGCGGCCATCATTAAAAGAACGGACCTCACATTTAAAATGGGCCCTTCTTATCCAAAAATGGTGACCTTCAAAAAAGAAGTTGGTTTGGATAACCTCGTATTTGCGAACGGTATAAAAGCAATCCTAGCGGATGCATTGAACGAGCGAGACGTATCAGGAGCGTTGATCACTTTAAAAGAAAAACTTGAAGATCTCAAAGATGGCAATGCACCAAAAGAAGTGTCTTTGAATCAAATTGATGTCCCCATTGAATCAGAGACTCAAAACACAGAGAACGTCGAAGTGTTCCCTGAAACGGAGGCGAGTGCTACCGACGAGATGACCCTCCAAGAGCAACCCGAAGCAACCGCTAACGGTGAGGACGTTTTGACTTCACTAGAGACAGCTCTTCTATCAGTTCAAACGGCCATTAAGCAAGTTACGCCATTGCTTGAAGACCACGACAGCAAGTCAACTTTAGAGCCATCGTATAAACTTGCTATCGCGGAAGAAGAGATAAACCGCTTAAATGTAGCCTTAGAACAGGAAAAAGAGAAGGCTGAGAAGATGGAAGAAGCCATTTATACAAAACTATTTAAGGCCATCGGCGGAGAATCGAGTGATTATTTGTTGTCAGATCTCATGGTCGAAAGCCAAGGAGAGCGACCTGAAAAAGTCCAACTCAGTCAATGGCGACTAGAGAGCTTATTCGATAAATTGGAATTTGAAATCGGGTTAGAAAAACATTCGAACAATCACGAATTGGGTGAGGTATTCACGGTTTCAAAAACTGATTTAATTAAGGATTACCACATCGACAGCCCAGTCGAGAGTCAGGATAGCATGATTCAAGTAAAGCTTATGAAGTATGGCTGGACATTGAATGGAAAAATCATTATTCGTCCACTAATTATTGAATTAAAAGGAGAACTCTAAAATGGCAAAGAGATATATTGGAATCGATCTAGGAACGACAAACTCGACAGTGAGTGTGGCTAACTTGACAGTTAGAGGGGACATCGAGTCATCAACCCTCGAAGTGGCTCAAGTCGATGAGAGTGGAAACTCTATCGTACAAGATCATACACTCCCTTCAGTACTTTATATAGATGATCAGGGTTATCCATATGTCGGACGTTTCGCAAAACGGATGAACGGGGTCTATCCGTCTCAAATCATCAAAGAAGCGAAACGACATATCGGTGAAGACGTTTCGTGGCCAATCGGTGAAGAGAATATCCGGCCGGAAATGGTGGCCTCCTATGTCTTAAAAATTCTTAAAGCCCAAGCTGAAGAATATTATGGGGAAGAAAAAATTGATAGTGTCGTGATCACCATCCCGGCCAACTTTAATTTCCAGCAACAGCAAGCCACGAAAGCGGCCGGCATGCTGAGCGGGTTTGATAAAGATAAAATTCATATGATTCCGGAGCCAACGGCTGCCTTGATCGACTTCTTAAACGAAGAGAAGAAGCTGGATGTTTCGGCCCGTCGCTTGACCCTTGAAGGAAAGAAGAAAAACTTGATGGTGTTTGACTTAGGCGGTGGAACTTGTGATGTATCCATCTTGCAAGTCGGCGAGGGGTTAAATGGTGGCATTGATATCCAAGAACTCTCGATTTCTCAATATACGGAGTTAGGTGGTATCGACTTTGATAAAAAGGTCGTAAACGAGCTATTCAAGAGACTTCTCAAAGAGTATGGTCTTTCGTTCAAACAATTTACAGCAAAATACGAGAAAAAAGACGTATTGAGATTGTTTGAGAACCTCCATGATTTTGCTGAAAAAGCGAAAAAGAGTTTCAGTACTAAAATTGAAAACCAGCTTCGACTTCAACAAATCGACTATTACGAAAACAGTGAGAAGTTTGATCGACTATCTTACCGTGAAATGTTGTCGTCCCAATTACCGGAAGAGCTCGTCACCTCTCTTTCCATCACCAAAAAAGAATATGACCAAATCATCAGTGAACTGCTCTATAAAGAACAGAGTAAACAAGGGAAAAATATTGAAGAACCTATTCTAAATGCCCTTCAGCATTCAAAAATTGGAGCGATGACCCCGCAGGACATCGATGGAGTCTTTTTAGTCGGGGGGATGACATACTATCATACGGTCCAAGAACGAATTTATGAGATTTTTGGTCGTCGAATGAAGCCAATTAAATCAATCAACCCGATGTTTGCGGTCAGTCGTGGTGCAGCTATCTATCATCATCAAATTGACAACATAAACTTCAAGTCTAGTGACCAGATTCAAGTTGCGGATACTGAAATTTCAGCAGAGACTGTCGTGTTCACAAATACGGTGCCAAATAACATTTACATTGATGTCATAGGAGCGGATCCTGTCGCGTTATTGGAAAAAGGAACGGTACTTCCGTTTGAACGAATCATTGAGGATCGTTTCATCGTGACGGGCGCGAGTTCGACAAAGGCTGTGAATGCCATGCAATTAGAATTGTTTACGGCAGTTGACGCAAAATCGATCCATACTAAAAAACTAAAATCAGCCACTGTGGCTTTCAAAAAACCAGTATCGGTCAATTCGAAACTCGTCTTAAAAGTAGAATGCAACCAAGAACGTGAAGTGTCGGTAAAGGCTTGGCTCGAACAAGATGAAACAGAAGTCATCGATGTAAATATCGGGGCACATGAGTTTACAGAGAAAGAAATCCAATTACTGAAACAGAAACAAGAACATATCAATAAGATCAAATAAAAGGAGTGGCTCCTATGTCGATGAAAGATAGAATTTCAGCAAGTAGTTTCCAAAAGCTAAATGATATGAAGAAACACCTAGTCGATCACGATGTACAAGAAAAATTCGTACTCAATGAAGATGAGGAAGAGAAGATTCGACAAGAGTTATTGCAACAAGCGGAACGAGAAGATGAAAGTGAGGAAATCGATGATGATTTCTTCACTTCCCTTTCCGGTCCTTCTCAACAGGACGGCAATGAAAAATTAGTTGAAGTTGAGTATATGGGACGAGTTGGATATGTCGACATCTCGTTTGAACACCTAGACGAGGACATCAACGAGACAGAAGCGAGAACCATTGTGGATTCTCTAGAATTGATGGCTTACAGTGATGATCCGGCCAAGCGGAAAGAAGCAGCAAAAGAAGTAGAAGCTTACGGAGAAAAAGCGGTCTCCATCATCTTCAGAGAATGTCGAAAATTCGATTTGACGGAAGATCAAAGAAAGAGTGAGATCGTTAACTTACTAGGGCGGCTTTCCGTCAGAAGCCTGAGAGGACGCAAAATCATCAAGGCTGTACTCGAAAAGGCGAATAGTACACAACACATCACGCTCTCGATGCTCGGAGCTGGCACCATCCGTGAACGTGAAGCCGTGGGAAGTATTTTGACACACATGTCTAACCCGGATTTTGTTGCAATCGGTTTGGAATCCCTTATTAAAATTCGGGATAAACAATCGGTCGAACCTATCATTAAAATCATCAATAATTTGGACTCGAACCGAAACGATATCATCGACCAAGTCATTCAGTTGGCCCCTCGCTTTGCTGACTTTGGTCCTGAAGCGGTTAAACCAGTATTTGATGCATATATTAAGGGAGAAAAGCGAGCAGTGCGCCCAGTCTTCACACTGGCGTTGCGTTCATTTAAAGAAGATGCGGTCCCTGTCTTATCGGCTGTCCTTGAGGACGAGTCGGATGAAGGTAAATTGATGCCGATTTGTATGACGTTAGGTGGATTGCGCATGCCATATGCGACAAAGTTATTAGTCGATGCCTTCCAAAAGTACCCGAACAAAAAACGAGTCATCGTTCGTGGTTTCAGTCATACCAATGACTCGTCACTAGTACCGATGATTGTCGCTGAATTGAAAGCTACACCAGATCTTAGGTTGCAACAAGAGTGTCTTGGCGCCATTGCATACCTCGGTCAAAACGACAGAGAACTGATCCCGACAATCAGACCATTCTTAAACGAGCAACGGAGCAAACTTTATCTTGATGCGCTCAACTGTATGGTCCGCCTTGGCGATCGAGAATCTTTTGAGCAATATATCGATTTATTGATGAACGGTGATGAAAATGAACAATTCGTCCTTCAAAAGCATTTACCAAAAATGCCATTCAGACTCATCGTGAAAATGGCTGAGACAATGCTCGTTTGTCCTGATGAAAAAGCGATCATGTTGGTAACCTCGCTCCAGCGCGCCAACATCATGCCAGAGGACGTGGGGCCGATCCTACAGAAAAAATTAAATCAAAAACCTTCTCCAACTTTAAAGTTAGAGATTTATCGATTGATTGGAAAACACGTGAACAAGAAGAAAGAGTTGTTGTCGCAAGACGTCCTCTATAAGGCAAAGCAAGATGAAAACGACCCACGGGTTATTCGTGAATTAGATCAAATCATTGAGAACATGCGCAAGGAGAAGGGACGCATCTCCACGGTGCGAAACTAATGCTTGGTCAGGAGCGACACAGATGAGATTGGAGGGATTAAGATGAGAAGAAAAAGTGGTCTCAAAGAAAGAAAAATTCGTTATATCGAGGTCGAGGGTGTGAGAAATGAGTATCTTGATGCAGCTTTGTTGAATACCTGTTCAGAAGGTTCGTTAATGGCACTTTTGAAAGACGAACACAAACTGCTAAAGAAAGCTGAAATTACAGCTCAAGATCTCAAACAAGACAAATTCGATCAAAATGAAGTGATTCGAATCATTTGTCCTCATCTACTCGAAAGTTATAATTTTTATAACTTCTTAGCAAATCAGGGGGAGAAGTATATCGAGCCTCTCTTAACAGAATTGTTCGAAGAGGAATACAAAAACTTTGATCTCAAACAGTGGGACTCGTCTATTCGAAAGGCACTTCTTGAAGAGCGTGTGCCTTTCTATGTGACAATCAATATTTTGCGATTCTATAAGAACGGAGAGTTCAAAGAACTGATCAAACCTTTAATGGAAGAAGAAGCGCATGTTTTACAATTTTACGATGAACTTGGGATAAAGGTTGAGGGCTTCGAATTAGACTGGGACGAACTTTTACGCAGTAAATACGAGGAGTTGTTAGGGTTGGAAGATTTTGGGGTTCCTGAAGAATCAATCACTTCTGATGGAGTAAAAGTAGCTTCTCGATTAAAAATCGCATTAAAGATGCTTGAGAGTGTAGCTGACGAGATCGATGCTTTAGGCGAACAAAAGGAATTGAAACAACAACTTGAATCTGAGAGAGAGCAAGTCGTGTCTCTAAAACAAATAAACAGTGAACTAGTACGAGACATGAAATCAAAAAATACACAGATCAAATCTCTAACAAAAGAAAACCGCATTCTCCTAAAACAAGCTGAAACGGCCACTAATAAAGCCGAGCAACAACAGAAAGAAGTGGGACGTCTTGGACAAACGCTCGGTGAGGTTCGAAAAGAGACGGAAGAGCTAGAAAAGCTCAAAGGGAATCTCGAACGTCGAGTTAACCTTCTTGAAACCGAAAAAAAATCGATAACAGCAAAACTCACAAAAGAGTTCGACAAAGAATCACTTAAAGTAAAAGTTTCATATGATGAAAAACTTGGTACTTTAGAGCAACAAGTCGCTGAATTGAACCGTCTCCTCGAAGAAGAAAAGAAAAATGGCCGTATGTTGGCTGAAGAAGCAAAAGTGGCTATCGCTGAATTGGAGCAAGCTAACCTCAGTTTAGAAGCGACGGAAGTTGAGCGCAATGAGTTGGTTGAACAACTGAAGCACGTCTCAGTTCCTGCCGCTGCAATGGTAACGGCAGCCAAAGCCGCTGATGATGACAGTGCCTTGTTCGACTTCGATGAAGATGAACTTGGTGATTTTATCAACTTTGATAACAAACCGACTCGTAACTGATGATCAATAATATCTAATTTGCTTATTAAAGAGCCCGTATACATTTCGATGTCAAAATGTATACGGGCTCTTTGTTTGGTTAACTATTCTTTGAGACGAAGATAAAATCATAAACATGATGATATTTTAAAATTGAAATTCGAATTGTTTGCCGCTAATTCTCTGAAGAAAAAGGTCCTTTTCTTGTTTCCGATTAATAAAAATGGATTATATCAAACACGTTATTTATTGATCGTATCTAAGTATTGTCTTCTAAATTTCACTACCTCTTCATTAACTGGTTTAATTATATTTTGGTAGTAATAATAACAAGTCTCAGCATCGTCTTCATCTTCTTCTTCATAATGAGTTTGGCTAGCAATGACATATCTTATGTTCCTAAACTCTGAATCATGTTCACCTGCAGATGGATATAAGAAAAATAATTTTTAAATATGAGATATTGAAAAAAATGATGTTTGTCGATATTCCTTTTTTTAACTAGTTTATCTAGGGTCTATTCATTCACGATAAAATCATAGCGAAAAATACCAATATTAGTGAATTCCATATTTTATATTACAGAATTATCTTATAATTGAACTAGTAAATAATCATTATCACACTATTGAATTGATGGGGGATATCAACATGACAAATCCGATATGGTTAGTCCGAGCGGGTAGAAATGGACATCAAGAGAACGCAGCACTCGAAAATAATTTAGTCGCGATAGGGTGGGAGGATCTTGGTGACCTTTCGGCGATCGATGACAGAGAAACATTAATCGAGTTATACGGAGAGACCTACATAGAAGATAAAGCAAGAGCCATCAGCAACATGGCTAATCAAATTTGGCGTTTTGCAAATGAAATTAAAATCGGGGATTATGTGGTGCTCCCTTTAAAAACAGAACCGGTCATTGCGATTGGTCGCGTGACGGGACCTTATGAATTCAATACAGCGATCGCTGACGAAGTCAGACACATTCGAAGAGTAGAATGGCTCACGACAAACATGCCACGGACTCGCTTAGATCAAGATTTGTTGTATTCTCTTGGTGCTTACATGACGGTATGCCGGATTCAACGAAATGACGCAGAAACTCGAATCCCACAGGCGATGCACCGATATGTGAATGGATTAGACCCTGTTTCTACCACTCAGGTTTCTGATATCGACGTGGAAGAAATCGTAGACCTTGAGGCGATTGGTCGTGACCAGATTCGGATCCTCATCGAACGAGAATTCGCTGGGCATCGTTTGCAGGATTTGGTCGCAGCGGTCTTGAAAGTGGAAGGTTTCCAGCCGGTCGTCTCTCCACCGGGGAAAGATGGAGGGGTTGATATTCTAGCTGGGAAGGGTGTCCTAGGACTTGAAGAACCACGTATTTGTGTTCAAGTCAAAGCAACGGCGTCATCAGCCGGTATAGACGTTATCAATAGCTTATTAGGAGTAGTAGCTGGATATGGGGCCACGTATGGACTGGTCGTCTCTCTCGGAGGATTTACAAAAGACGCACGTAATAAAGCAAAAGAACAGTTCTTTAAAGTTCGTTTATGGGATTCTGACGATCTGATTGACGCGTTACTTCGCGTATATGATCAGCTGGATGAAGAAATACAGGCATTTATACCTTTAAAACGAGTATGGGTCACCGTTCCGGCGGAAGGATAAGTTAAAGGGAGACGTAAACTATGCGGTGGAGAACGTTAATTATATTTGCGATAAGTAGCTTCTTACTAGTTGGTTGCGACGGCGTGGATAGATTTGGCGCTAATGCTGATCAAATCAGTGAACAATCAGGTCAAAATATGGATGAGCAAGCACGGGCGTTTGAGGATGTCGAAGAACAGTACCGAGAGTATTTAGAGATGGTAGATGAAGTAGAATTTCTTCGAGAAAGAAACGAGGAGCTAGAGGAAGAACTATTTAACTTAACTGAGAATCGAGATTGGGGAGCTGAATCATACGAATACTTTTGTGACTATGGGTATGACGAGATTAGCGAAGCCACATATAACGAATTGTGTAACTAACTTTTCCTTTTATCATCTGTAATTTTGGAAGATAGTCACTCTGATAGTTATATAGTCTTAATGAAATTTATAAAAAAGATGCCTGTATACATTTCGATGTCGAAATGTATACAGGCATCTTTTTGTGATTAGATATCCTCTAACCTCGGATAAGACAATAGACAAAGATAGGTCTTATAATTGAAGGTCCAGTCGTTCCCCGTTTATATTCTGTAGGAACATGTCACCGTTCTGATTCCGACTGCAAGTTGGACAATACACATCCCAGGTTTCAGACGAGAGCGGGTTGTAATTTCCAAACATATACTTCGTCACTTGAGTTTTCTTTGTTTGTTCATCATGATATTCCTCGTCATACGAATTTTTACATACATAACTGCCCCAGATCTCTCCACACGCACACACATAGGTCCATTTATAGGCCCTTTTTCGGGATGGGTAAGGTGTTCCATTCTGAATCGAACCGCAAGATGGACAATAGTCTAGATTTCCATTGTATTGATGCAGTATTCGACTTAGATAAGTCCTTAAATGGTTCGTCTGGTCCGGTGTGACATGAAAGTGGGCGTGTGAATACAAGGGAGATTCTTCTAGTTCAATGTTCCAGTTTGCCATCGAAGCACTATGAATCAATGAGGTACTCGTCATTTCATAAGCCGTCCCCGCTAAATCATGGATGAAGCGGCTTCGAGACCCCATCAGATGATGACGCAATAGATAAGTATAGTGTGGATTTTGATAAGGAAGATGTCTGATTTGTAGAGCGTGATGTTGATGAGACTTCTTACGTGCGTTGACAAAGGTGACAACGAGATCGGGTCGTCGAATCTCATGATTGCTCAACTGTATTTGGGGAGAAAATACGACAATCAATCGGTCTTGTGTTTTATAATGCTCGAACTGGATTGCCACACCGCTTAAGGACTTATGCTTTTTCAAATGTTCTTGAAGACGTTGCATGATTTGGGTCCGTGGTAAGAACTTTAAACGTATACACTCTGAATATAATTGTAGGAGTGTCCAAATCTCAAAAAGGTGTGATGAATCAAGCATCCAAGTGATGAACGATTCTGTTTCTGATGAGGGTGAGGGCCACAACTGGACCATCTCGTTATACAGATGGATGATTTTCTGACGCTGTTCCGTTCCAAGTGAAGCAGGGGTCGAATCATTTCCAGTTAAACTTTCGGGTGTCATGTGTGCTCGAGATTGTAGTGAATGGATGTGGTCAATCATCTGTCGCAACAGCTTCAAAGTGTCTTCGGCACTTTGTAAATTTTGTTCGAGACTGTCCAATTTTTTATGTATCGCAGTAGTGATCCCACGGTCGGCACCGGGGCGACGTAGTTCAGCAGTCTCACGACGAAGATTCATTTCGCGGTCGAGCCTGAGTTGAGATAAAGATATTATTTGGTGGCGATGTTCCAATAGTTGCTCGATGGTATGTGCCATAGTGTCGACTGATGTCGTCTGGTCCAAGGGTTCTTTTGTCAACGAGACGGGCAATTTTTCTCGATTGCCTACTGAGCGCTGAAATTCATCAAACAGTGACTGAACTTTAGCGAATTCTAACTGTTCGGTGTTACGATTCGGACGGTTGGAATAACCTTGATCCATCTCGAACCTTGTCAGTATGTCTCGTACTTCATGTTGAAGGGAGAGATAATGAGTGATTGAGAGCGTATGGGGTAATGCAAGCAAGGTCTCCTTTTCTAACAGATTTCCATCAGCGTCATACGCTTTGATTAAAAACTTTCCGCATTCTTTAAACAATGCGTCTCGATCGGGATGAGGTTCCAAATACCAGAGGTCTTCATGATTATTAGAATGAGAGAATTGTGCACCCGTAACACCTGACAATGTGATCCGAGAAGCGCCGTCTACCTGGACGCCGAGGTGAATCTGTTGTGCATCCTTCTCGTTATGTTCTTGAAAGATATAAGTACAGTGATGTCTTTCTAACTCCTTTAGAACTTTAACGTGGGCAGGTTGTACCTTTGAGACAAAAGCACTTCGCTCTTTTTTATTGATATATACGATATTAAATAATTTCAATTATCTTCACTCCTACATCCGACTGTTTGTGATTTGATACCACTTGGCACTTTAAAGTGAAAGTGGCATAGACAGCCATTAATATATGCATAAATTCCTGTATACATAGGATGAACGATCGATGTTTCTTTTTTCAACCTAACACTTTTTATTAATAAGTAAATGTGAAAAAATATAGTATAATTTTCCTATATCATAATATCTTATGACTTAAAATGTAATAATGAGTAATTTGTGCATGTACATATATTTTGTCGAATACAGCACTTATTTTTTCTAATACGTACGAGAGAGTGGAAACTAAAATGAATAAAAACGTCCTACGCTCAGAAATCAATGAGTTGGTCAACGCATACAAAGAGGATTTGTTTTTTGGAGACGAAATCGAGCTTCTTTCAAATCGTATCCATTCGTTAGAAAGCAGCATCGCCGTCACGGGCCAATTCTCTGTCGGAAAGTCAGCGCTGCTCAACGCGTTGTTAGGAGAGGAGATTCTATCGACCCGTCGGATTGAATCAACAAAAGTCTTGACCCGTATACGGAGTTGTCCTTCTCGGGAAGAAGCAAAAGTAACACTCACCTATTTAAAGGGAGACTCACGCACATTTCCAATCGAGGACATCGAAGACTTGGAAAAGTATACGACTTTTCAAGGGGAAGAAGTCACAGACCAGTTGGCGTCCGTCGATCTTTACTGGCCGGTTAGTTTCTTGAACGAAGAACTTGTATTGGTCGATACACCTGGCGCGAACTCGGTCACCAAATCGGCCTTTCAGACGACGCGGACACAGCTCAAAAAATCGTCGGCAATTCTCTATTTGTTCAATGGACAGAAAGGGCTTGAGACGACAGATCATGAGCTTCTGAAAGAGTTCATCTCAGATGGCAAGAAAGTATTCCTGGTCGGTACACATATCGATCGGATTGATGTGTCAAAGGATTGGGATGCTGTAGTAAAAAGCGCTCAATCGAATCTTCAAGAAATATCTGACCTCGACATCATAGGTGTATCCTCCATTTGGGGGTTACAAGGAAAAATCGAATCCAATGACATTCTTTTAAGTGAATCGAATATCACGACTCTTGAAGCCGTGCTAGGTGATTATATGGCCTCGGGTGATTATCACCGAGCCGACCTTCGTTCAATCGAAAGTGACTACATGAAATTACTCATGGAAATAAAAAAAGTCGAGGAAGATCAACTCGACGAAGAACGTGAAATAGAGGAAGAGCGGGAACGGAGACGGGAGCGTCTTATTGCGATTACCGAATTAGATTATGCGGATGTCGAGACATATGGAAAGACATTGTTACGTCGGCGCGAGGGCAGTGTGCGAGAAATGGGCTCGCGTCTAGAAGAAGGCGTGTTAAGGGACGGAAAAGATATTTTACATACAGTCACGGCATCCTATGCCACCTTCAGCCAACAGTTGAACAGTAAGATGCAGGAGCTTGCGTACGGAATGATTGACGTTGAGTCACTGAAACATGATTATATCAATCATTTAAATCATGTCGAACAAATCTATCTAGAGTGGGGAGAGACGATTGAGGCATCGGGCCATCAATTTGTTGAAGCGTTTGAGGCCCAAGTAAAACGTGCAGATAAAACATTTCTTCATGCCATGAAAACAATGGAGAATGACGTTGATATCCAGTGGGATCACTTTGATTCGATTTTGATGTCTATCGCCTTCGAACCTATGCGATTAGACATCGACTTGACTGACTTTGAAGTGTACGAGTCACAGGTCGACAAAGAGGAATCGAAACGGACAAAACTCAAAACGAAGCTATCCACGGTCGAAAAAGAGCAGCAACAGATTGCAAAAACGCTTGATGAACAAGTATCTGAGGTCGAGAAGAACAAAAAAAGTGTCCTGTCCCACTTGGGGGAACGACCGAAACCTGAGAGACAGTATCGGGAAACAGGAATGTGGTTTTGGAAAAAAAGTGTCCCTGATGGCTATGATTACTCTGGACCAAATCGATGGGACGAACGTTACAGAGAAATGACGACCGTGTATGAACAGGACTTAACTCGGATCAACGAGGTCAATCGAGAGCTTTCCATGAAAAACGAGAGAAAGCGAACACGTACATTGAAAGAAATCGATGAGCTTGAAGAAGAAATCCATTCGAAGCGTCGCGCTTTTTTAAGTGCGCTTTATTCCATCATCAATGACCAATCAAAAATTGTTCGTGAGACGCACAATGAGCGATTAAACGATGTTCGGCAAGAGTGGGAACGATTATTAACCATACAAGAGGAACGTCATAGCACGCACCTCC
This sequence comes from Exiguobacterium chiriqhucha RW-2, assembly GCF_000416965.1. Lineage (GTDB taxonomy): Bacteria > Bacillota > Bacilli > Exiguobacteriales > Exiguobacteriaceae > Exiguobacterium > Exiguobacterium chiriqhucha. The sequence continues at coordinate 39,071 of NZ_ATCL01000012.1, read as the reverse complement.
AGACGATTGAAGACAAGTTCGTGAAATTTGTGAATGATTCGAAACAAACAGCCATCAAAAAAATTAGAGTATTGTGAGGTCCATCCTATGATCAGAAATCAATTTGTGGAACGAAAGCAAGAATTACAAGAAAGGTTCGATGCCGCTTTACAAATCGGTAAGGAGCTTGAGGAACGTTATCCAGAAGTCCTGTCGGTGCGTCCTGTGATGGAAGACCTTCAGACATTGAAAGAAAACTGGGAGAATGAACGTTTTGAAATCGTCGTGGTCGGTGAGTTCTCAACTGGAAAATCGACGTTTATCAACGCTTTGTTGAAACGTGAGATCCTTCCTTCGAAGGTGACGCCTACGACGGCGACAGTCAATTTCATCAGACACCTCAATGAACTTGGTGAAGATTGCAAGGAACCAATCGCGAAAGTTCATTTTAAAAACGATGACGTCATCGAAATTCCCTACCACGACCTCTCTGACTACGTCACTGAGATGAGCGAGAAGGTGAATGTCAGTGAAAATATCCGCTATGTCGATCTCTATGTTGACTCGCCATATCTAGAAAATGGAGTCGTGCTTGTCGATACACCTGGTCTACAGGCATTGAATCTCGAACATGAGCGCATCACGAAAGAACAAATCAAAAAATCGAATGCGAGCATTCTTCTATTTAATATGGAACAGCCCGGGAAATTGACAGAGATCAAGTTTCTCCGCGACCTCTCGGAGTCAATCGATCGGATTTTCTTCGTCGCCAATCGACTCGATGGTGTTCCTCAAAATCAAGTGCAGGAAGTGAAAGAACAACTCGAGAAATCATTGCGCGAGAATGACTATCAACAAATCGCCGCTGCTCAGGCAGTGGTCTATCCAGTTAGTGCTTTACAGGCCTTGAAGGCGCAAGACGAGATGGTCGTCACACGACATTGGGAAGATGTTCCTGCAGACGAATTGATGACCTCATCGCGTTTCCCTGCATTCGTAGATCGTTTGGAAAATTATCTCTTTGCCGGCGAAAAGACAAACGACTTTTTAAATGTCCCTAATGTTTCCATCGAAAACTACTACGAACAATTGATTCGTCAGCTTGAACAGTACCAAGAAGCGCTTGAACGAGACGATGACATGGAGGGACTTGAGAAAGCCCATAAGTTAGCCAAAGATGAGGCGGAACTTCGAAACTTACAACTGAAGAAAGAAATCATCCGATTGAAAAATCTTTTCTCCAATACAACGCGAGAAAACCAAAAGCAATTCAATGAAGAGTTTGAGAAGTTGACGACCTCTACCAAACTTGCAGTCGAATCGATTGAATCATTTGATCGACTCGAGAGCCAGGTAAATGACGAACTAGAGTTATTCAATAAAGATTACCAGGACCTGTTCGATCGAAAGCTGTTTGATTTGGCAGAAGAATTGAACACCGCCATGCGACATGAGCTTGAAGAGTTTGAATTGAAAGTAGAAACGCCAAACCTAAACGAAGTGTTAGATGTTCGAGTTGGCGTCCATCGACCAAAAATAAAGACGGCTGAAGAAATTGAGGCGGAAGTGAAGAAGAAATTTGCCAATCAGAAAGAAGAGTTGGCAGAAGAAAAGCGGAAACTTGATCTTAAAACCAAACAAGAACATCAACTGAACGTCCAAAGACGAGAACTACAGCGCAAGAAAGAACAACATAAAGATGACCTGCGCTTCCATGAGATGCTAATCAATAGCACACCTCAAACCGAGGAACGTTACGGTGTCATTAAAAAAAGGCGTTTTTGGTTCGACAAGCATGGCACGGTGAAAGAAGAGAACAAGCGATATGATCAATTGATTGCCGAAAGACGAGAGACTGTCGTAGCCGCTCGTCGTGAAATCGATGAGCGTATCGAACAGGCTATGAGCATCGAAATGGAATTAGGGAATTTCGATGGCGTTTACACTGATCGTGAAGAAATTCTCGAGGAGCAGAAAGCACTCAATGAGAAAGAAGGAATGGCCCTCATTCAACGTATGAACGAAGAGCTAGTGGAATCGGGTCGATTGTTAAACAATCAAAAACGCAAAGTGACAAGACAGTTAGATTCCATCTTCACTCAATGCAAACGCGATTATCGAGATTTCATTCGGACATTGGATACGTTGAAACTAGCCGAACAGCAGATTGAAGAGTATATCCGTAAACAGGATGAACTATTATCCTCGAGTATGCGATTGGCTGCGCAGCTTGCCGAGCAAATTGACAGTTCTCTAGAGACGCGAGCATCTGTCGCAAAAGACGTGGAACAAGTGAAGCAAAAAGTAGAGGAAGAAAAAATGTTGCTGATGACGGCACTCATTTGAAAGGGAGAGACCAAGTATGATCGAAACGTTAAAACAACTTCCTCTGTTGCGGGAAGACATTAAATTTCTTGAGACGATAGAGGCACAGGCGTCGACACAAGAAATTGAAATTGCCGTGCTGGGATCTTTCAGTGTCGGGAAATCAGCTCTGATCAATACCTTGATCGGGGAAGGAGATATTTTACCGACACATACTAACGAGACAACTGCGATCCCGACATATGTATCAGGATCGGATGAAGACAAGGTGGAGGTCGAGTTCGTCGATGGACAGACTCGAGTGATCACGGTGGATGAATTACATGCTTTTGTGGCAGGCGGGCAAGTGGAAGATGTGTCTTGCATTCGACTGCTAAAAACGTCACCAGATTGGCTGCAGGGGATGACGATCATCGACACGCCCGGACGCAATACAAAATTTAACGCACATATCGAGGCCTCTGAGTCTGCGCTACGATCCGCTGATGTGATTATGTATGTGATGCCGTGGCAAGGTTTGACGTTGGAAGATATCGTCTACATCAAGCATGTTCTTCTCTATCAACCGAACCTCCATTTCATCATCAACAAAATCGATCGAGTGGATGAGACGCAAGGTGTATCCATTGACGAGTTGGTAGCGAAAGTCACAACGGACCTCTCTTCTCAACTTGGAAAAGCGTACCCGGTCCATGCGGTCAGCGCGACGACCGGACAGAACATCGCAGCTGTGTTAGACCTTCTCGCCAATCTGAAGAAAGAGATGAGAGCGGTCAAGTCAACGCGCTTCGATCATGCGATTCATCAGTTCCTTTTACGTGAGCAGAGTCGTATGAATCAACAGATTAAACTACTAGAGTTGGCACTCTCAAAGGACGAGTCGAAGCTTGAGACTGAGAAACAGGAACTTCTTATTCAGTTCGAGGAAGTGAACCTCGAAATCGCCAATCAAATTGATTCGATGCAAGCCGTACTCTATCGCACAGGCGAAGAAGTAGAAGAATTCATTCATTCGAATTATCTTACACTTGAGATACGCTTGAAGTCGCTGGTCCATCAAAGCCTGTCAATCGATGTACTGACCTTAAAAGTCGAAGATGAAGTATTGACGACCCGGAACGCTATATTCAAGACGGTACAGGAAAAATTGAATAACATCGTGGGAGAAAGCTTCTTCCTTACATTGAATCAAGAAATGAATCAGACTGTAAATCTTCACATTACAGAGCCAGATCTGTTCCATCTTCAGCAAAAGCATGATGCCGAGCGGCAAAGACTCTTGAAAAGAGTCGAGTCAGTGGCAACGGAACTTCAATATCTGCCGGTAGAGGTGGTGGATGAGGAGAGACACCTTCGACTCACACAAGAAATCGAAGGATTGACAGACGAGTTGGTCGAGCGTTACGTCCCGCAATATATCATCGATGAATCTGCTGATGACCAAACCGCGACGAAAATTGCGTCTGCAATCGGTTTTGTCGGGGATATCGGACTCGCGATCGGACTTGCAGCCGTGACGGCCGGTGCATCAGCTGGGGTACAAGTGTTGGCGAAAGGTGCCGGTAAGGCCGCGACTAAAGAGACAACGAAAGCGGTCACCAAAAAACTCGTAAAAGAAGCTGCATTAAAAGCAGCTAAAGAAGCGATGAAAGATTCGGCGAAAAAAGCCACGAAAAAAATTGCGGTAGAAGCGACCGAAAAAATGGCGATCATGGGAGCAGAGATGGTCGATCGAAAAGCAGGTGGAGAAGTCGGGGAAGACAGTCAACTCCTTCGAGCAGTGAAGACGTTCGATCAAGTCACCAGCCCGGTGCAGACATTGGCAAAAAAAATCGGTCAAAACATCGACGAGCAACGCAGACAACCGCCCGCGGAGGACATTCAATATCGTCGTGATTTCTTCGCTCGAAAACATGAGCTTGAAGTCGAACGTGATAAACGATTGTCACAGTTAAAAGAATTAGAAGAAAAAGCGACAACCAATGAGAAGATGCGTCAGGACTTACGACTCAAACGCCAGAAGATTGAAAAGAGTGTCGAACAAGAAATTGCACGCGTTCAAAACGAACATGAGCGGACGCTTCAAGAACTCAAGAATCGACACATGTATAAAGAAGTCGAACATCAAATTCAATCTGTGCTCTCAGAAGAACAAGAAAGCGTGCGAATCTGGTTCAAATCAGAGTTTGGGGTTGTCTCCAACTCAATAGAACAAATGATACCCGCTCAGCTGTCGCAACAGTTGGAAGAGTCGAAGGAACAGATTGAAGAGATCGAACGCTTCAAAAAACAAGGCAGCGACCGTGTAGAAGTCGAACTTCAAGCATCACGGCAGGCCATTCAAGAAATCGATATGTTATTGGATGGAACGCAACATGGACCATCAATCTGAGGTCTCTTGGTTAGCACGTCAATTGGAGAAACATATGCTCGAGGACGAACCGTCTATTTGGAAGGCAATGCGAGAAGCGGATTTTAAAGACACACGGCGATATAACGATGGAATCAGACAAGTGTACATCGTAGGTGAACCAGACGTTTTAGGTGAGTATACAAATCTTTTCGACACGGTACCAACCTCGATGGGACGAATCCAATCTCGAGAAGATCATCCGATTCTACAGTGGATGACCGTCCATTACTATCTTCCCTTAGATTTAGATGAAATCCCTACAGGCGTCCGAGTAAACCTGTTTGTCGAGGAACGGCTACCGACTTGGTCGCGCCCTTTGTTCCAAGCAGAAACTGTCGCAAAAGTAGTGAGTAAAAAGAAAATCAAGACATTGGCACGGTTAACGAGAGTGACAAATTCTTTATACGAAGAAATGACAATCGATCATCTCATGGATGACTTCCTCCCTATGGAATCGGTCGAGAAAGTATCGGAAGAATTGTTTCCGGATGTACCACGGCAACATCTGATTCGTTTGTCGACACTGACCGAACCACACGAACTGTCTGAAGTGATGGATTTGGCTGCGGCGGACATGTTGAACACTTACTGGCTCCAAAATCGACCGAGCTTTCCCGAATGGATGCCGATTCTAGTAAGAGAAGTCGCACAGTTTTTAACAATCAAGTCGTCGAATGCTCAAGGTGAAGAGTTGATTGAACAACTGAAAAGGTGGGGTGAACGTGAGAAACGAATTGATGGAAAGTGAGAGAGGATATCTGATGTTGAGCCATCGGTTACTTGAGATTACGTCTAGCGCTTATCCCTACATGCTTGAAACATTAAAGCAGCACCTAAACAATCTTGATCGATTAGATGTGTTCGAACGAACGTTGTATGTGGCTGAACTTCTTGAGGTGTTAGATTCGCAAAAAGACCATGACGGGTTCGATCAGACAATACGGACTTTGAAGTCTGAGGCGGTCAGCGATGCCGTGCTCGTGTTACTTAAACAATATAAGAAATGGATAATTTGAGGTGAGGGACATCATGAAGAAGTTGTATAGTTACATGTTTCCTATATCGTTAGGAGCATTTGCACTTGTAGCGACGCCAGTCGCTGATTCGAATCTTGTGATTTCGGTTCTAATATTGGTCGGCGTCGTGACATTGTGGTTAGGGATTACGTCTGTTGCGAAAAAAGCAGATGAGAATGAACAGAAAATGAACGCGCTTCTCAACAGTATCGAACACCAAACAGAAGTCGTCCGAGAGGCCGTCACCGAGTTACGACAGAACGGTGAAGTTGTCGCAACTGGATTGCAAAATATGCATGACGTAGCCTCTGAACTAAACAAGAGTTCTCAAGAGAATGTGGAGGCGATGAAGTCAAACACTGAGGCGATCACAGAGCAATTGAGCAAGTTGAAAGAGAGTAATCAGAATGATATCCAGGAGATCGTCAAGAAACAAGACGGGCTCTTGCGTCTGGCTGAAGAACTCGTGGAGATACAGAATGAGATCCCGAACGGATTCAAAGAGCTTCAGGATTCTATCTCCCAAGCAAACGATGACCAGATCGAAGTCATGCAAGGGCTCGAGACCCATATCTACGAAATGAAGAACGGCAAAGAGTCTTATCATGAACAGCTTCTCGAATTGAACGGTAAAATAATCGACACCGTGAATACCCGTGTGGAAAATCTGAGCATGTACATTCAAGAAGAAGCAACGACCTTGATGAAACGTTCTGAAGATGCACAAGTGCTCGCATTAAAAGAAGTCGAGGCGTTTGGAACATTGATCAAACAAATTGAAGAACTGAATCAACAGATGCAACATGTCTCGAAACACAATCAAGAAGCGAGCGTCAAAGAACTAGAAAGATTGACAGAAATCAGTGCCGCTCTATTGGAAGGTATCAGTCAACTGACAAACTCGAAGAGTGCAGAACGCAAAAAAATTTTGCTTGTACAAAAGAAGCTGATTGAAAAATTTGCAGATTAATCGAAATAAGCACTCCCAATAAAAGTGAATAAACAAAAGCGTTTGAAACCAGTCAAAAAGATGGATTGGTCTCAAACGCTTTTTTATATGGAGTATAAAATCTAGAGGGTTGCAACTCACGAGCTAGGTATACAATCCTTTGAATTATTGTGAAAACTTAATTGTACCGCTGCTTGATTTCAGCAATCAGCTCCGGGAGTTTCCCAGTTAATTTCATGACATGCATTAATCGATTGTTACCCGCTTGTTTGTTGACTGCGTCAAAATCAACACTTTTGATGAGTTCATCGATATAGGGTACAACGTCTGGCTGAGCAGGCGAATAAGAGCGAACTGATTTTTCAAGCAGATCACTATTCAGACCCCATTCCATAGCTAACTCATTTACGGCCGTTTGCATTTGGGTTGATTTCCACAGCTCAAACGCCTCATCAAAATTCATGCCACTAGACAAGTTCCCAGGTACCAACTCGGTATCGACAAACTCTCTTAACAGTTGAGCTTGCTCGTTATCTCCCATGTCACTCAATTCCTGAATCTGTTGATAGATGATACGGAGGGTTTCACTATCTACCGTTTGGACACCGTTTGACGTGGTGATCTTTGAATCAATCAAACTAAGAATGTGAGCGGCATCAATCACTTGGGTACCTGCTAGTTTGGTTTTGCCAACTAACACATTAACAGGTGAAGGCGGCGGAGGAGGCCCGATCTTCCGCGTTAAGTTTTTATAGGCCCCGACATACTGCAGCCACGTATGTTCATCAATACCAAAAGCATGGTCATCCCACTGAAATTCATAATATTGCTCGACTAAATTCAACTGCTCTGCGGCATCTTTAAAGGCGAGTAAGAAGGCTTCTTTTCTTACTTCGTCATGTTCAATCGTTTGCCAGTCTGTAGGATTAGGCAAGGTCGGAGTCATTTCGGCAATTTTTATTGCGAACTTCTGTACAGACGTCTCGTAAGGTTCGACAATAGCTTTGCTACTCTTACCGCCACTTCCATATAACCGTAACGCGTCATTAACTAATTCTTCAGTAATACGAGGGTACTGAAAGTTAATGATTGTCCCGAATTCTTTGGCTGGGCCAAACACTCGATTGGTTCTCGAGTAAGCTTGAATCAACCCTTGAAGTTCAAGTGGACGATCAATGTAGAGCGTATTCAGGCGCTTGGAATCGTAACCAGTCAAGAGCTGGTCTGCAACAATCACAAGGTCAATGTTCTTAGGGTTTCGCCCGCTTCCGCCTCGAGTGGCACGTTCTACAAGATCTTCAAAATAAGCATCTTCCCCATGTTTTTTATCACCGGCCACAAACGAAATTCCGGTAAATGAAGCGTAGTCCTTAAACATCCCTTTCACAATTTCGGGATCGAGGGGAGTAGGATCATTTTCATTGCCGAAGCTAAACGTCATGGCGATATTCAAATGTTCATTGTGCATTGCCATCTGTTTTTGAAATTCCTCATAATAGGCAATGACACGATTTTTATAGGCGACAGTTAAAATCGCGTTAAATTTTCTTTCTTGTGACTGCGAGTCCCAATTCTTTAGAATTTCTTCTACAACGCGTGGAATATGTGTCTCGTCATGATAAGTAAGAAGTCCTAACTTTTTCGCATGTCTTTCCACGTCGGCCTCGGACAATTCTTGAACTTGACGTTCGATATCTCTGTCCGCCAAGTCAGGCTTTTCTTCTTTTATTTTTTTGACCAGTTGCTCCCTTAAATCGTCATAACTTTTAAATTCACCGGTATTGATATAGTCCACATGAAATCCCAACACGTTTTTATCTGCGATGGCTTCATCAATCGTATACTGGTGCAAATTTGGACCGAACAACTTTTCCGTCGTATTGATCACTTCGCTTTTTTCATTTACCTTACCTTTGATTTTATTTTCATCAAATAGTGGCGTCCCGGTAAAACCAAAGAAGAGTCCATTTTTCTTGAAATATCGTTTAATCGTCCCCATCATATGTCCCATTGTCGTTCGATGAGCTTCATCGATAATAAAGATGACTTTTTTATCCACTAAGCTCGCATCTTGAGCTTCTTCTAATTCTTTCACTAGAGCGTTCAGCTTGAACGTTGTCGTCACGACAATGCCATTTTTAGGAGACTTCAGTATCTTCCTAAGTTGATAGGTATGCTTGGTATCATCAACAGACACAGATTCATAAGCTGCATACGCTTTGAAATTTTCACTGGTACGATTATCAAGCTCACGCCGATCAACGAGAAAGACGACTTTATCGAACCCGGCTCGTGTAGACAAGAATAGAGCGGTTTTAAAACTAGTGATTGTTTTACCAGATCCTGTCGTGTGCCAAACAAATCCTCCGTGAGGGATTTTTTCTTTATTGTCCCAACCAAAAGCTGCACCTTCTACGGCCTGCAACGCATGCACTTGATACGGACGCATGAGGATATGTCGTCTGTTTTCTTCAAGACGTGCTTCGTCAATGACCAGGTAATCGCCGACCATTTGATGCGCCATCGGGATCATCAGAAATTGTGCGATGACTTGTTCCCAAGCATTCACTACATGGTTATCTTTATCGGCCCAATGGAAGACAAAACTCAGGTTGAAGTCATCAACTGACTTCGGTGTGGCGAAGTAGCGAGTGGCGATTTCAGAAGTGATCACCATCATCTGTGAGAATGCCATGAAATTATGAGTGTATTCGCCGTCGCGATAATAGCGCATGAACTGACCATATGCTTCATCTAGCGTTTTGTCAGTGCGCTTTTGTTCGATATTGATGAGAGGCAGACCGTTAATCAGTAAGACCAGATCAAAACGATTGTTATTTGTTGTCTGTACTTCTCTCGCGATTCGGTAGCTTGAATCGCCACCGCGTACTTCGGCTTTTTTGAATATGGTCAAGGTAATTTGTTTTCGTGTGATGTTGGGATTGTCGTCACGATAAATCCCGTCGATCTTGCCTTTTGATTCTTCAATGGCTAACAGTTTTGCGGCTTCGTAGCTATTACTGATTTGACTCACTTTTGCCATGACCTGCTTGAACTCATTATCTGTCAATTCGATACCTTCAAGTTGGTCGGCATTTATACGGTTCAATTCTTTACGCCAATGTTGAATGAGGTCAGCAACAGTAACTTTCTGCCGATTCCCATCTAAGAAATCGGGGGCTTCCCATTTATATTTCTGTAGTTCTTTTACAAAGTTTTCTTGAAATGTTTTTTCTGCCGCACTTTTCGGTGCTTTGCTCATGACATCGTCTCCTTTTAAACAAACATCTCATGTAGATATGCTTTTTTTAGATTTTGTAGTTTATCTAACTTATGCTGATGAAGTGCAATAAGATCGTCTAGCATCAAAAAATATGCACCTATTTGTTGTTGTTCTTCATGAGATGCGGGAATCATTATTTCTTTCATTAGTAGGTCATTTTTCGTCATACCCTTGATAGATGTACCTTGAACAGATTTTTTTTCTTTTTGAAGTACATTGTATAAAGCATAAGTTGCAAACCATTTGTCTAAGTTTAAATTGCTAATGGACAAAAAATCTTGACTTGTAGCATACTCAAACGGTATTAACGCTAGCTTTCCAACACCGACTCGAGTTACAACAGCAATAGAATTTTTGGGAATAATTTTCGTTGCTGAATTATTCACAGCTTCTTCTGTTATTTTCTTTCTTGACTCTTTTATTACTACAATGTCTTCAGTTAAATCTGAGGATTGAATCCAAGGTATATTTCCATTCCAGTAGTCTTCACAACTTGTTTTTGGCGTACCCCCACTAGAGATTTGATTTCCGAATTCGAAAACCTTGCGCTGTTTCCAATCATCATCAAACTTTGTAAACCTTCTTTTAGGAACGAACTCACCCTCAGCAGGGAACATCTCTGAAAGATAGGCAGCCTTTAATTCTTTTGTCTTTTCTAGCTTGTGCTGTTGAAGGATGATGAGGTCGTCAAAGTGTTTAAGGAAATTGCCTATTCTAATTTGTTCGTCTATTTTAGGAATCGAGGTAGAATAATCATGGACGTCATTTCTATTTAATGTTGGTACTCCACTTCCACTTCCAAATCTAGTTAAGTTTACATTTTGATAAAGATAATAAATAAATAATGGATAATTATCAAAAAAGTTAGTGACCCATAAAGAAGTATTGTGCGGCCAAAAATCATCATCGATATATGAGACATTTCCGATTGATCCTGATCGACCTGTTACTACACCTGGACCTTTAACCTTGTATTCTGAATTCCATGCTCCAATACCATTTGAAAATACCACTGGGTAGGGGCCACTCTTCATTGAAGATTTAGTTAAGTCAAACCCCCTTTGTAAGGGAGCGATTTTTTTCAATTCAAGTTGATTCCAAACAATTTCATTATGAAATTGTTTGAATCGCCGCTTTGGTAATAGATTTTTTTGCTCTGTCATGATTCCACCACCAGTTCACTCATCAATGCTTCAAACGCTGATTCTAAGTTGCGACTTTCTTTGTCGATAGCTGACAGTGTATCAGCATAGCGATTATGCAACATCTGAAGGGTGTTTAACTCGTTTTGCAATGGTAGTTCTATTAGACGAACTAAAGCATTGACTGTATTACCGAACCATTTTTCATACATCAAGTTATCGATTTCGTCGTCTTTCAAAGTCAAGATTCGTTCTTGTACCGATTTTTTTAGTGCGTCTTCATCTGCAGTTACTTTTTTGTTTAGCGCAGATTTTTCAGATAGTAATTGTTCAACATTTTTTAGATGTTTATATTCAACTGAATCTTTGACCACTTGTTTCAATTCGGCTTTGAGCGCTTTGCTGACAAATGCTTCACCAGCTTCATTCAATGTATCACCTAATGCATTGGCTTCTTCGCTATCTTCGACCTTTGCAGCCTCGACTAAATCAGCTAATTCTGTTTCAATTTCTTGAATGCGTGATTTCTTTGTTTCAATTTCTTCTAACTCATCGCTGTATAGTTGTTTTTCAATCAATGTGTTCGATACAATACTGCCAATCCAACCGTCTTGTTCGACTCGTGTTTTTTTGCCAGTACCTCTCGTCACCATATTCGGTTCACGTGTACATCCGGCTGTATAGAAATCACTTAGGGCAATGATTTCTGTGTCATGTGATAAAGATTGTTTCCAGATTTCTGCGATAATTTGGTAGCCGTCATAGACATCAATATTGTCGAAGGCTGAAAGAATTACTTTTATCTCGTCCAGCATGTTCTCCATCAATTGTGGCAACGTACTGATACTCTCTACATTTCGAATCGTATCGAACTGTTTATGGATATAAGTCGTTATTTCATCTTCAAGTTCTTTTGATTTTTCAAGGACACGCGGATCATTGAAGACAAGAGTAGAGATTTCTTCAACCGGTTTCACCAACTCGACGTAACCCTTACGGACTTCCTTTAAAGACTCATTCAATACATCAGGCACCGTGGACTGCAATACTTTCAAATCATCAATGTTCTGTTGAGGAATCCCACCATACAAGTGCGCGTCTACATCTTGTGGAATTTCTTCATCTATTGCTTCGACATAACGTGAGATGTTCATGTTATATTGATTTCTAAGAATTTCTTCTCGCTTCACTAATCGGCTATAGCCTGTTTCTTCTCTACGTTCAACGAACGTATCAACAATTTTAGCGATATCTTTCTCGAATAGAACGTGCTGTTTTCCGACTTTAGTGAAACCGTGAGAAGCGTCTATCACGAGTACAGGTTCCCCGGTTTCTCGATTCTTTTTCAAGATTAAAATGGCTACAGGGATTCCTGTATTGGTAAATAAGTGACTTGGTAACCCAATAATGGTATCGATGTAGTTTTTCTCGAGTAAACGTTCCCGAATCTCGCCTTCTGCGCCTCCCCGGAAGAGAACACCGTGAGGCAATACAATCGCCATCGTCCCATTTTGACCTAAGTGGAACAGGCCGTGTAATAGGAATGCAAAGTCTCCTTTTGAGTCTGGTGGAAGTGCGCCGGCGACCTCAAAACGCGGATCACTGACTTTAAGTCCCGCTGCGTTCCAGTTCTTCACAGAGTAGGGTGGATTCATGACGACAGCATCAAACTGTACGCCTTCATTCGGGCGTTCAGGATCTTCTGGCCAGTCTCGCGAGAGAGTATCGCCATTATTGATAACCATTTTTTCTGGACGAACCCCATGGAGTAATAAGTTCATACGAGTCAAGTTATAGGTCGCTGTATTTTTTTCCTGTCCATAATAAGCGAGATCTTTTTGAACCTCATCACTTAAATGTTTCTTGACCGTTAGGAGAAGTGAGCCTGAACCGACGGTAGGGTCATAGATTGACTTTATATCGGTTTTTTTTGCGATGATTTGGGCCATGACTTCACTTACTTGTCGTGGGGTATAGAATTCTCCTGCTTTTTTCCCAGACTCCATGGCAAACTGACCGATGAGATATTCATAAGCGTCACCTAGTACATCACCTTTTTGTAAGGCAATCATGTTTAAGTCTGCAAATAGCAAAATCAATGCTTTAATATTTTTACTGCGTTCGTTTAAGTTACCACCCAACGCGGTATCCGTTAAATCTAGCGTAGAACTTGAGAACAACCCTTTGAAGTCACTCGCATCATCATATCCGGCGATGGTGCGCTCAAAGTTATTTAAACTATCCGTTACTTTTTGGACTTCAAAATCTCCGGAATTGATGTCTTTAATCCAAGTTTGATAGAGATACTCAGGTGCAACATAATAGCCGAGAACATTTTGAATCATTTTATCTAGCTGTTCTCCAAATTCGACGTGCGCTTTTGAGTATTCTTCTACTAATTCAGCTTGAGTCATATTCTCTAGACCACTCGTTACTTTGAATGTTTCTAACGTCTTATCACTTAAGAACTTATAGAACATCAATCCGAGCATATAATCCTTATAACGACTTGCGTCCATTGAGCCGCGCAGTTCATTTGCACCGTCCCATAATCTACGTTTAATTTCTTCTGATGTAATCACTGTATATCCCCCAATAATTTTCCTATGATATATAAATCGATGAAGCGGTGTCACTTACTAACGCTTATATCATATCAATATAATTTTATGAGTGTCGACTAACTAAAATCTATCTCGTTAATCGAATGCTATATGAAAGTAGGTTAGCTGCTTTACGCTTCTCATGGTTGAATCACTTAGAACTCACTTCGTTATCTAAGTGACCTTTCATGTGACGATAATGATAGACCAGACTATTCAAAAGCGCCTTAGGCTCTGTTCTTTATAGAGAACAGATCGGCTAGTCCCATGTCTTCGTAAGACTGTTTTTTGTTTTGCATCATTTCATTCTGAATACGTTGAATCTCAAAACATAATTCTGCATGTCTTTCTTCAGTTCGTTGTGCAATCCTTTTTTGCTCTTCTAGAGGAATGTTCAGGAATGGTAATTGTTCTAAATCTTTACGGTTAAGAACGGGGATGGTCGTCCCGCTTAATTTACTCGTGAGAATGAACTGTGCCACTGGGCTTTCTAGATAAAGCTTTAGGTATTTAGGATTTATCAATTCCCCACAACGAATGCCCAGAAAGTTTTGCGAAAACAGCAGATATTCGTCTTCTACATCGACGTGGGCAACCTTGATTGATCGTCCACGCACCGTGATAAGGAGGTCACCTTTTTTCAGTCTATAGTCTTCAAGATTAAATTTCTTCTGAATGCTATATCGAGTAACATTTTCATAAAACAGTTGACCATCTTGTACATCTGATGCTTTGACGACTTTATATTGACCTTCCGTATCCTCATCACTCGGAGAGACATTGTATCCTCTGAAAAATTTTACAAAATCACCTAGTGATAACGTATTCATCTCTTCTATTTTATCCATGGATACTTCGATATTGCCGAAAGGTTCGATTGTGAGTTGGTTTGAGAAGATGTATTGAGAGGGCAATAGATTGCTTTCGTTTAGTTCACTGTTTCGGACAATTTTGCTGAAGCCACTCTCAACTTTCCAAGATCGATACGTCTCGATAATTTTTTTCATTCCTTTTTCACTAATAGCCCGTTTTCGTTTACCGATTTCTTGGTACAGTTCTTCTCCATTAATAAACAAAATCTCGTTTTGTCTTTCTGAGTCTTTATCTTTATTCAGTATAATGAGGTGCGTTTGCAAGGCTGTATTTTGATAAAGATTAGATGGGAGGGTGATCACAGACTCGACATAATCCAAATCGATAATGTTTTGACGGATTTTCGCGCTCGCTCCCCCTGCATATAGGACTCCACCACTCATGATTACTGCCGATCGCCCTTTATCTTTTAAACTGACAAGTGCATGGGTCAGAACAGCAAGTTCCATCTTACTAGAGGGTGGGGTGCCAAATACAAAGCGATTATATTGGTCGCCTTCCGGTCGCCATGAAAGCCCAAATGGCGGATCAATAATGATATAGTCAAACTTTTCTAGACGTTCATTTTCTACGAATTGAGGAGAACTGATGATATCGCCAAACTTGATAGTCGCATCCTTGACTCCTTCAACGAAAAGTCTAACTTTTGTAATTGCAATATTAATCGGATTAATGTCTTGTCCTGTCAATTGAAGTGTCTCTTTCTTCATAGCTGCATGTTTATAGGCGGAAAGTAAACTTCCTCCGGGACCACACATGCTGTCATGGAAGCTACCACTACCTGGATCTATTAGTTGGATAGCTAAACTATTGATGGACGGAGGGGTAGGGAATAAATGCGAAGTTCTAGACCCAATACTAGAGAGTTCGTCAATCAGGTCATCAATAAAGATCGATAAGTCTTTTATTTCGTTCAAATATCGATCTAACTCTAGCCAAAAGCGTCTCAACTTCTCTACTGATTTGATGTCAAGATGTTTAATGCCTGATAGCTCAGAGTGTACCTCTTCTATTTCAGTTAGGATTGTATCGAGTTTCAGCTCGATATTATCTTCTTCACGCACAACACGACCCAGATAGTCTTTTCCTTCGACTCTTTCTAAATGTTTGAATAAGACACCTAAGACAAATGGTGAAATCTCAGGATCGTGATGTGTGGCATTACGTAAAGATTGAATCGCTTCATATAACGACTTTTTCGCCATTTACTTCACGTACCTTTCTTTTTGATATGCACAATATAAAATCTGTTTTGTTGATAAGTTGAATATAACAAACATCACTTAAACAAACAATACTTTTTTGAAAGTTATGCATAACTTTCAAAAAAGTTAATACGAAATTTTTTTATGGTGTATTGAAATGAATCACTATGTTTCGTGACGCAGACTTCGAACAACCGCCAGGGAGTTAGTCCATCGACCGCTCTACATGAACGATTGATACAAAGGGAACGTTGATAATCCCATCACGCTCATTAGCTATCTCGACGGCCCGCTCCAGGTAGTTCGTACGATGTACGAAGCCCTTAAATCGTTTAATTTGCCGCTCTTCTACATACTTTACTTCTACTGTGTCCCCGCTAAAGATTGCATCGTTCAACACATTCTCATAAATTGAGAGCCCTTGTTCATCGACATCGGGCATCTCAATCTTCTGAATCTCTTTGTAGTATTTCGTAAGCAGTGCTCGATGCTCCGGCATCAAAAATGGGATCCACTTTAACTCCCCCCGGTCACGATACCTTGTCATAAAAAGTCCCTACTCAAAAAAACGAACATTTGTTCTTATTTTATGCCCGCATTGTTCTGTTTGAACAGTCTTTTTAAAGATTCGTGACCCCGTGTGTCTTTTTTTCGTATCCTAACTCGTTGGCCTTTGGTGCAAGGTTAGTCAAAAAAAGTAACCTCTGACTCTACTAGGAAGGGCACTGAGAAAAGGAAAATTCTCTCGTGATAAAAATTAATTTATTGGGTTATAGAACTATATATTGGAATCTTTTTCAGTTAGACTTATGTTTGAAGAGAATAGCTTATAGTAAGGAATGCGAGTATATTTTGAGAGGAGAGTAACATGAATGTACACATATCGTTTGTTAACACCGACTGAGTCATTTGAAGTTTCAGAGCTTCATTACGTGGACGAGGAAGAAGTAGAAAAAAGTTATAAGAAGTCAAAGGGAGAGTTTCTGACAGAACCCGTACATCTAAGTGGAACGCGCATTGAAATACTCGATGACGAAGTGCGTATTTGGACATCTGATATTTCGGTACATACGTTTCAAATTCTTAATGGACCTTTTGGAGGATCCTTAATAATCAAAGAAGTGCAGCTCTCCCCGTCGACTGAATCAGGAATCGACTTCGATATCAGCGTATCGATTGGAAAACACATAGCATAGTGTTCTTCAGAATATGAAAAAAGTGACGCGACTTTTAATAAAACATACAAAGAGGGAGGTACTAGAAATGCATACCTATAAAATTATAACGCCGATTGAAGAAGATATTAGCGATACGTCTGAACATGATATGAAATATTTATTCGATCCTATGATACTAGAAGGTATCGGAATCAAAGTCAATTTTGGAAAAGAGATAGAAGTTCTCGTGTCAACATATATGAGTCAAAAATTCCAAGTGTTCGATGAAGCGTCCCATTATATTTCCGAAGTCATACTTGAGCCGTCTAATGAAGACTTGATTGATATTCTCGTTACTATTCCCATATATCTAACACCTAAAGAAGGCAACTCTGACTGGGATGTACTTGATTGAAAATGGATTAGTCTAAAGCAAGTTATTCAAATCTGAATGCTCTCGATTGCGTTGTTTCGAATTCAAACAAAACTGCTTAAACAAATTGCCTAATTACATGTTTGTAGTCCACTTTAGATTTTTGAACCATCCACCGTTTGAGATTAGGAAGGAGATATTGCAGTGTACACCTATCGGATTCTTACCCCTACATACTTTGCAAAAAACGAGTATGTATATGATACACCACGGAATTTAATCGAACCTTTTATCCTGTGCGGAGAAGAGTTGATTGTGCATCAGGACAGCGTTGCAATCTTTACATCAAAATATTCTTTGCATACTATTTCATTTCATACCTTCACTAAAATCGAAAAAAATTGTGACTTGACCATGTCTGAAATAAGAATCGTCCCATCTTCAGAAGAGAAGGTTGATTTAGATGTGTTATTTGTGTCTTTTGAAAAAATACCTCTCCCTAAGTTGAACCTTTCTGATGACGATTTAAAACCTTTTTAACTCCTGAACTAGAAGTGAAACGAACGCTCCAATGCTTCACTTAACGTTAGATGGCATATGGATATTTGGCGAAGCATAGAATCACGTCCGGCTGCTGAACCGGAACATAAAAAAGCCCATAGTAAGCTACCCGCGTAGAATGAATTTACTATCATTCATGCGAAGGAACTGCTATGGGTTAAAGGTCAATTCGAATAGGAGAAAACAGAGATTTGGACGACACCAGGAAATTAGACGAGTCAGATATATGACAAAACAAAAAAGGCAACGTCATAAAGAATCACTAACGTATCATTTTTCCATTTTTGTCGTCAGTACAACGCTCCTCATCACCAGTTAATCAAAATACTCTGGAAACAATTGTCTAATCATTTCATCAGTGGTTTCTTCATCGAAACGACGATCACTTTCAAAGAAATTATCACGTTTCCGTTTATTTAAAGAAATGAATAAGTTATTTTGTGTATCATTCTTGTCAAAAATGACTTCCTCATGGTCTTTAAATAGGTAGTAAGGTCTCGTCAGTTTTAGTTGAGTACTCCCATCCAAAGTTAATGATCCATGTGCATCTTCTTTATTAATGACAACAGTTCTATCCTTCATGATTAGTTTAAAAACAGGTGGGTCCTTAACAAAAAAAAATTCTGGTGCAATAGGACTGCTATGTTCTACAATCATTCCTTCCTTTCCATCTGGGGTCTCGATGATATCCCCGGTGAAAATAGACAATTTATTTATGGTGTACCCCGTGCTATTTCCTACATCATACATCGTAAGATTTGGCAGCTCAAAACTGCCAGTGTCTAATTCAGTCGCATGAATTGCAGACACGGTATAATCACTTGTATACAAACGTCTTAGCCTATTATATATTTCCGTAAGTTCAGAGATTCTACTAATTTGATGATCTTGAATCTGCGCTTGGGAGTTGATATCATTTATCAATTCTAATAGCGGTTCCATGGAACTAACTATATTGTCATTTTCGTAAATATCAGCCATCTCTCTCATCCTTCCATTTGGTGTTTGTAATTGTGATCGACTGAATCAAACAAATACTCGATACTGAGCTGTCAGCAATGCAACTTTCTCAACCATCCTAAATTTAGAAAATATTTCATAATTTTTTACACCTTACTATCCTTACAGATATATTTTAACACTTAAATGGAACTTAGGATCAAGATTTATAAAGTGTTCATCCGTTAGTCTGAAGACCGCTCCACATAGATGATTGCCTCGAACGGCACCTGGATGACACCGTCCCGTTGATTGGCCAGTTCGACGGTCCGCTCCATGTAGTTCGTCCGGTGCACGAATCCCTTGAATCGTCTCATCTCCCGCTCCTCCACATATTTCACTTCCACCACGTCCCCACTGAAGATCGCGTCATTCAATACGTTCTCATATATTGATAAGACCTGTTCATCGATGTTGGGCATCTCGATCCTCTGAATCTCCTTGTAGTATTTCGTCAGCAGCGCCTTATGCTCGGGCATGAGGAAGGGGGTCCATTTCAACTCACCTCGGTCACGATACATCGTCATCACAATTCCTCCTTTCCATAAAACGAACGTTTGTTCTTATTTTATACCCGATTTGTCTCATTTGAACAGTCTTTTTCGTAATCGGTGATCCGTGCGTCCTGTTTCCGTACTCTAGCTCGCTGGTCGTCGATGCAAGGGACGTCAAAAAAATGACGCACCCTTCGGCCCGTCTTCCTTCGCTCTTGGCTCAAAGCAAGGCTTTTCGCTCGTTGGCTACGGAAGCCTGGTCCTCCGTGCGCTCTACGCATTTTTTTGATGCTCTCCCTACGGTCGCCCTTGCACCGTCTCCCGACGCTCGCTTCGTTTCCGTCAACAGGACGCACAACGGTGTTCGTTCTGAGGTCGGCTTATCCGAAAGGGGACAAACTATCATGGAACTCACATCCATCATCGAGGTCATTCGTATCAAACAGGAGATTCGCGAGGAGATGGTCGCTCTCGAGCACGCGACGCTCCGCTCACCGGCGTGTGCCCGGTCCATCGCGGCACCGTTCATCGCTGACGACGACCGTGAGGTCTTCCTCGTCATCATGTTGAATACCAAAAACCGGGTAATCGGGGTCCACCGGGCGCATGTCGGGAGCGTCAACTCGAGCATCGTCCACCCACGGGAGGTGTTCAAATGCGCCATCTTGAACAACGCCTCGTGCCTCGTCGTCTGTCATCAACACCCGAGCGGGGACCCGACCCCGAGCCGGGAAGACATCGAAGTGACGGAACGGTTACATGAAGCGGGACAGCTCGTCGGCATCCCGGTGCTCGACCATCTCATCCTCGGAGCGGACGAGTCATACGTCAGCATGAAACAGCGAGGTTACATGGGTTGAATGGAATGGAGTGGGGCCGGGGGACCGGTCCGTCCGGTAAGGGCAAGGACGAAAAACATACGTTTTTCTTTGACGGGACGGGCGACTCGCGTTGCTCTCGCCTGGATCCGTAGAGCGGGATCCGGAAAAGGTTCGTTTTCGCATGACGAAAACGGTGATACGGGATGCAAGCATCAAAAAAGAACCTGTCGTCTTCTATACGCAGGTCCTCTGTGTCGTTCTGAGTTGTATCGTCTTATTTGATTTCAATCGTCTGTTCGCCCAATTCGTCACCGCCTATGCCTTGCGTGGCTACCAAGGTGACCGGTGTCTCCAAGTCGTCGAGTTCATAGGCGACGGCGTTCGAGACCGTGCCGTCCTGTTTGATGGTCTCGAGCTGACTGTCGAGGAACTGCTCGTCCGGCAGCATGCCAACCTCGAGGGTGTTGACCGCGTTCGGGTCATTGTCTTGGATCGCCTCGAAGACGATCATCCAGGCACTTGTCGGGTCGATGTCTTTCCCGGTCAGGTTCGTCGTGTCATACCAGATGGCGAGGACCGCTTTGTCGCCATACTCGTTCCCCGGCTCTCCGGGTGGGATCACTTTCGTCTCGGTGATCTGAATCTTGAGGTCAATCAATTTTGCTTCACCGTCTTTGAAATAGACGTCGCTCTCCGCCGCTTCGTTTTCTGTCTCTTCTGTTTCAATCGTCTCTGTCACGGTCTCTGACCCACTCGTTGTGTCCTCCGTGGTCGAAACCGTCTCCTCTGTCGCACCACATCCGGTGGCGAGTAGTAACAGCAGCGGGATGCCCCATAATCCGATCGTCTTTGCCATGTCATGTCCTCCTTTGATTTTAAATGTGCCTGTCATCCATCCTGTCTGAGTCCTATAAGACGCCAGAACAGAAACTGTTAAATATTTACTTGTTGCTTCATTCTATCACGTATGTCCGGTTCACCCATTACAAATAATCTGTCAGGTATTTGGGGCAGGAGATGTGTATCTTAGAGGAGAATCGGGGGAGTCTCACACGCCTGAGGATCCATTTCGCATCCCGTGCGTCGCCTGTCGGAAAGCCAAGTCGGGCTCATGCGTGAGCGTCTAGCGCCAGTGGCAAAGTCGCTCATCGCACCGCTGCCCCCCTGACGGCCCGATAACAAGAGCTGCTGGCTCACCGCCGCATCTCTATGTTCCTGGTCCTTTCTGACGGGAGGCACGGGGCGTAAGGGCAACGTCAAAAGCGAGATCGAGGGCGTGTCTAACGTCAGGTAAGGTACGTTTTTGCAGGACAAAACCGAGGTGGTCCGCGTGTGGATATTTCGCGATATGACGAACAGATTATTAATCACTAATCAGAGTATAAGCAAAGAAAAAAGAGAAAGAGGTTTCCGTAAAAGTATCGGAATCTCATTCTCATTTAATCCTGTTCTATCTAGTAAAATTATTTATAACAAAACGTAATCAGGCATTACACCCAAGTCGCCCGCCATTGGACCCACCAATTAATATACCTGCAAATAAGCTAACTCCAAAAGTCCAGAAAGTTTCCATGAGGATTGAATTCAGATGTTTTAATAGTATTTGCATATGCATCGCCTCCATAATTGTCATGTTTGATAGCGTGATACTAAAATAACGCAAACTAACAATTAGAATAAATGCAGGTAAAAAGATGGCAAAGTATCGAAACTTTGGATAATGCCTCATTACATTTTGTATTTATATACCTATTATGTCACTTGAATTGAATAAAGACAATTATTTAGAGTTCTCATACTTCAAAATCCAAATTTCATTCGACGAGATTGGTTTCTTCATGTACATAATCTCGCCTTTTTATTAAGTCATCAAATCAATAAGTCGACTTTTATAGCCGTCGCCGTCGCTGAAAGTTGTAATATTATTCAAGACCTTCTCATAGACCAATAGGGACAGTTCATCGACAGTCGGCATCTCAAATTTTTAATTCTCTTTCTAATACTTCGCCAGCAACGCCTCGTGCCTTATCGTCTGTCCTCAGCACCCGAGCGGGGACCCGACCCCGAGCAAGGAGGACATCCTCGTCTCCAAACGGTTACATGAAGCGGGGGGCCTCATCGGCATACCGGTGCTCGACCATCTCATCCTCGGTGCGGACGAGTCATACGTCAGTATGAAACAGCGAGGTTACATGGGTTTAATGGAATGGAGTGGGGCCGGGGGGGATCGGTCCCACTCCATCCGGTAAGGGCAAGGACGAAAAACGTACGTTTTTTTGTGACAAGACGGGCGACTCGCGTTGCTCTAGCCTGGATCCATAAGACGGATCCGGGAAAAGGGTCGTTTTCGTATGACGAAAACGGAGTGGTTCGTGCGTAGATATAAGATAGTATTTTGACGTGTCTCGTAAAGAGTTCTTTTGATGAAACGATAGAAGTAAAAACGCGGTTTGTTTATTAAAAATGACCATGTTTTCGAAACAAGCCCTAGGGCTTGTTTGAAACAACACCTGGGCTTACGTGAAATTAGGCGAGATGTTTCTTACGTGGATGCGAGGTATTGTTAGGCTATCAAATGGAGAGGATGATTCAGATGGATAAATTCCAACTAGACCAACAGACGATGGACGAAATGACGGAGGTATTGCTTCGACGCCTTCCAGACCGGCTTCAAGAAGAAGTTGACGATTTGAAACTCGTGAGCATGGATCTTCTTTGTGATGTGAAGGAAGGAGAACGCTTGACCCACCTCACCGTCTTTTTCAATACCAATATGATTCGACGGAATCGTCGTACATAAGAAAAAGGAATCATGGTATACATGTATATGTGTATACAATTTTTAAAAGTCTTCATTTCTGTAGGTTCATGAACAAGGACTGAACTGGCTCTGGACGGGGAATCGTTCTATAGACAACCGGAAAGGGGGAGACGTGATGGATGAGGGGCTGCTTGATGACTATGCGTTCGAAGAATTGGATCCGTTCGTTCGGACGGTGTTCTCAGAATTGATGGAACATCCCGCGTGGATGCGTGTCGTCGACAGGCAACATTGCGTCGAGAAGGTCGTCCGGTTCGATGAAGGACGGAACTCGCCTTACTTCCGCGTAGTGATCTATCTGGATGCAGAGGAGCGTCCGACCAAGATTGTGTATCTATATGGGACATGGGTGGTGGCGGATGGAGACGTCAGCTTCGTCGTCTCAGAGCTATCCAAAGGTGTATTCGAATATGAAGTGATGCATGTCCATTGGCTCATCAAGTATCGCTTCGAGGATTGGGGCGTGTCCGAGGACGGGGCATGGGAGAAGGAATGGTGATTTGGGCTCATGCGTGAGCGTCTAACGCCTGATGGCGAAGTCGCTCATCGCACCGCTGCCCCCCTGACGGCCCGATAACAAGAGCTGCTGGCTCACTGCCGCATCTCTATGTTCCTGGCCCTTTCTGACGGGAGGCACGGAGCGTAAGAACAACACTAAAAGCAAGAACGTGGGCTTGTCGATCGACAAGCGAGGGAAACCATTCAGTCGAATGGTTTTTTGTTTTTACCTAGAGGCACTTTACTTTTCAAATCAGCTGTTTATCAATGGTTCTTAGAATAAGGATTGAGAATGAAAGAGTCTGCGTTGACATGTCTTCTGAATCGAGTGATTGATTTTTCTATTCAAGTTTGGAGCATGTGTACATTGTATAATACAATATATGTAAATGATGAGAAGGTAGGGATTTATATTGTATAAAGCTCTATTAATTGCAGTCAATGAGCAACGTGACCATGAGATATCCGCTCTTCCGAATACGTTAAACGACGTAAGAGAAATCAATCGATTATTGACAGAAGAGCCCGCCGTATTCGATAAATCTGACGTCCAGATTTTATATGGGAATTTGACCACCAAGTCAATGTTAGATCATGCATTACATAGTTTTTTTAGAGATGCGTCTCCAAATGATGTCTTATTTCTCTACTGGGCAGGCCACGGGGGGTTCAGTCAAACCAATGCGTATTTCATTCCATATGATGCAGGTATTCATGCCATAGGTGACACCAGCATCAACATGTCCGATGTCAGAGACCATATCGATCAAACAAAGGCCCGCACAGTCTTGAGCTTTTTTGATACGTGTCATAGCGGTGCGCTCATGCGATCAATCGACAATCTGATGGAGAGAGGGCTTGAAATTAAAGGGTCCGGTAAGTTCGTCATCGCAGCGTGCACGGAAAATCAGTTGGCTTGGGATCGAAACGGGCATGGAGCCTTCACAGATCATTTGATCCGTGGCCTAGAAGGTGGGGCGACGAACCCGAGCGGGGAGATTGATATCTACACGCTTTATGCTTACGTCAGCCGGGCTCTCTCGAAAGAATTCGAGAATCAACATCCTGTCTTAAACAGCACGCTCTCCGGTCCACCTGTCGTCATCAAGAATGTAAAGACGAGAGAGGCCGGATCGAATCTGTCACCGGCACCACTCTTCGATGGTGGGCAGCGAGTGGTCGACAACTCTGGAGATTGGTTTCTACTAGGACGTGTACACGCACGCTACTTCTCATATCGCTACAACCGTTCTGACAAGGCATACAGCTTGATCTTGAAGGCCGAAGACAACTCGAGAGGGGTCGAGGAAGTGCTCAAGCAGATGTGGAGAACTGAGCAACCTTTCGCGATTGAAGATACGGCTGAATATGTCCGCGTGGCCGAGGTGAATGTGGAAGTGGTTGGGGGCGAAAAAACAATCAACCTCAAGCTGGTCTCGAGTGAAGACAGACATGGCAGTCATATGTTTAGTGAAATGACGGTCAATGGTATTAAACCCGATGAAATCGCTAAGCTGAGAATCGATCACTATCTATTCAACAAAGAAGTTCCAAGACATGTCAGAATGGATCATTCGGAAACACTCATTTACGGGAATCCATCCGGCTATGAGGTGTCCGATCGGTTAATCCCGGATTTGCTTGATCAGCATGTCACCCTGGAATGTATCAGACTACACCTCATAGCGGTCCTTGTATTCAAATCAATTGTGTCTGAAGTGAGCTCATTGCATTTATTTGTCGAACGCGGTGCCATCACGAGGATTACCATCGAAGGTAGGCGGCCCCGCGTCTACTCGAACGTCAATCCGTCAATAGTGTCAGTGGACGAACCGGTACATTTTTCATTGGACTATTGATACGATCCGCGTACATGAGTAAGCGAAAGACCATCAAATCAGAGAAGGCGGAGAGGCCAGATGAAACATGCCTTACCTGACACACGTTGGCTATATGAACAACTTTTGAACCATGGGCAACAGACCGCTGTCGATGACTTTGCGGCTAAATGCCCTATGCACGGGCAAGCGGAATTCGTAGCACAGTTATGGGAGACGGACGCGGAAATCGGAGGGATCGGCGGATACCTGCTTCCTAAAAACCCGATACAGAATCCGTTTCCCGGCGGAATGGAACGAACTTTGTATAGGCCGTTGCAGTATGCGGCGAGCGAACTAGAGCGGGACGTAGCGCATGGGGCGCGATACATCGTTCAATATGCAGGCATGCACCTGGAGGCCGTGACACGTCAATATTTGATGCGATCGCAAACGCTCGGGTCGCTTCGACACTCCCAGTCCACCTTAGGAAAAGCGGTCCATCAAATCGCCAAGCTACGAACGATAGATGAAAAGACGATTCAGAGCCTACTTGTATTCGTACGTTTGTACAACATGTCGAAACATGAGGTGAACCAAGACGAATCGAGAAACCGTCTATTCAGTGCGGAGGACGCACTGATTGCTTATCTGTCTGCTCGTATCCTAGGCTTCCGGTTGTTGACCGAGATCGGTTTGATTCCATCATAAGCAGTCATAAAACAACTGATGTCCTGACACCTCTATATCAATGGTCAAGATGTCTAGATTTTTAACCGTAGAAGATATCAATCCTTTTAATCGAACAGGCCATGAAAGTATGAATCAGACCATCTTAAACGAGCATGTATATATTTCGATGTCGAAACGTATACATGCTCTTTTTATCTACTATTCCATATGAAGACCTCAGAAAAGTGATATTTTGATGGTTTACACTGCTTTATAAATCAACCATTGGCCACAACTCATTCAATCTGTATCTATCAGCCTTACTTAATAGAGTCATTGAACCAGAAGCAATATGACGCTTTTGTATACATTCATGATGCATCGAAGATAGATCGAACATGGAACAGTCACACCACAGACAGAGGCTCCTAATACGGAAAGGCGTGCAATAAGAATGTATCCAAGGTTACAAAGCTTTCAATTGGTTGAAAAGTCAAAAGGAAATCAGGAAGAATCGCGCCCACCTGGATTATAATGCTCGAAATTTAATGTGAGAGGGTCAATTTTAAATTTAATGAGGGGAATGAAGATAATGTCTCTAAACAGCAAATTACTTGGAAAAACGCAACAAGACAAAGAGTTTATAAACGTACTTCTCTCTGTTGCACCTAATAAAAGTGAGTACTACACTCAAAGTGGTAAAAAAGCTTTTTCAAATGAATACATACTCAAAGTTCCGAACAATTTAAGTGTAACTCGGGATTCAACGTTGTTAGGAACAGCTTTTGATTATCTGGCGCGATTTAGGATTGCGAAATTTATCAAATCTCAGTACGTCACCTCTGGTTTAATGTCATATGAAGGAATGTATATGCTAAAAAACGTACCGAATATCAACGAATATTACTTTAATAAGTATCTACCGTGGGTGGAGAAAATCGAAAAAGTAGTAATGGGAAGGGCACAGTTAGCCGAACTATACGAAGTTGCTGTGCGTTTAGCAATGTTGGAACAAATCGTAAGAGCAAGAATCAACCCGAATGCTGTAGATTTGGATTACTTGTTTAATGATCCAGTACCTACTGAAGTGATACGTGAATTGGAAATGATGATACATCTATTTGAAGAGAACTTTATGATTCCGGAAGTCATAAAAAAGCATAGTAGTGTGTCATTCAATCCACATTTCGGTGTTTCGTCGCTATTGGTTGAAGGTGCAGATGCCGACGTATATATTAATGGGACCTTGTATGACTTTAAAACTACCAAAGACCATTCACTCAAGAGAAAAGACAACCTTCAAATGATTGCCTACTACTTATTAGATGAACTCTCATATTATGCTGGTTCCGAGGAGTTTGAATTTGGCGACTATCATTCTATAGACCGTGTTGCATTCTATAAGGCCAGATACGGGGAGATTGAATATTATGATGTGCAGAAGCATCTCACCCCAGAAATACTCAAGGAAACATTGATAGAATTGACTAAAACTTTTGAAAGGAACGAGGGAAATTTAAGAAAGTATGTGGAGATTGGAGATGTGGGTGGAGTATTGAACAGATTAACTCAAGTACGTAACGGCTTTTTTGAAATCGTAACCTTACCTACTCACTCGTAAATCATCAAGCAGTCAGGCAATACATAATATACAAACAAGCATCCTCCCATTAATGGAAGGGTGCTTGTCTTCAAATCAACTTGAAATTTACTAGATTTATTAGTCGCAAGCGAATCCATCTTTATCGCGATCCATTTTTGATTGGTATGCAGGGTGCGAAGAGTCTACGCCATTAGGATGGACTGCTTTTAACTCCGTACAGTTAGCAAAAAACTCGAACTGAGGAGTATCTATACTTACTTCAGGTTCTTCAACCACTTCTGGTGTTTCAACTACTACTTCGGGTTCTGCCTCAACAGGTTCACTCACTTCGGGTTCTTGAATGTTAGGGAATAGTGCGCGACTTAAATCTATACCGTCATAAAGTTCACCTATTACTGTTTCACCTGTAGGATCAACAATGATATCTTCCCATTTTGAAGAAAGTCTGTCATTACCCGATTCGTAAGGTCCATATGTTAGCATCGATGCACCAGCAACTTTATAAAGTGCTGTTCCATCTTGTAAATCAATTAAAAGGTAATCCGTACCGGCCAATTTTGATATGTCTTTTACGAAAAACTTGATTAAGTTGTATGACGTAATTTTATTCTTTGTTGTAGAAATAAACGCATAATCTCCTAAATTTTCTGTTTCAGACTCGTTCTTGAGGGATTTTACTTCAATGTCGCCTAACCTTGTAGATTGTAATTTTGGTTTTTCAACAATTTCCTTGATGATTGGTTTTTCGATAGGGTCTAGTGCTTGAAGAACTTCTGAAGAATCATCAGGTGTTATTGAATCCAAATCGTCCTCTCCGATACAACTTACTAAGGCGGACATCATTATAAAAATGTAAACGACAGAAGAAATGATTACCGGTAAACCGCTTCGGTAACTATCAATGTTTCTATACCAAGGTGCAGCCGGCAAAAGAATTCGTCTTTTTCTTTCAATTAGTTCAACGATGGCTTGACCATCTTGAGTGGTATTTTGAACTGACAGATAAAATCTATCTTTATAGGAATATATTCTTTCACTCAACGTCTGTTTCACTACTAATTCATCAGGTAGTTCTTCCCATTTATTTTTTTCGATTTCAATAACTCTTCCTTGATTTTCTTTCACAAACCTTAGTCCTTCTTGTGCAGAAGCCACAAGGAAAATCGGATTAAAATCCGACATATCATATTTTGTCCCGCCCGCGACATAAGAGGTTGGATATTTCTTTTTGACAATCTGCCAAGAAGTAAGTTTTTTCTTTTTAATTAAGTTATCCATTATTTGCTTCCTTCCGAAGATAATAACTTAATTTTAACTTTTCAGTACTTTATTCACCGAAAGAATTTTAATATTATGGTCAAAGATTCATCTCGATAAATTACGATATTCCATTTGATCGTATAGGTGTACTCATAGTGTGAAGGGATATTCTTCGCCGTTCCCGGATATGTGTCGATCGCCTTGAAGTTGGTCGCAATACATCGTCATAAGTATTTATTCTTTCAATTAAGCACATGTTTGCTCCTATTTAGTACCTAATTTATCTCTTTTGAACAGCCTTTTTCGTGATTGATAATTAGTGCGTCCTTAGGTCGACTTATCCGAAAGGGGATAACGTCATGGAACGATCCGCCATCATCGAGGTTATCCGTATCAAATAGAAGTTAAGAGAGGAAATGCTCGCCCTTGAACATACCAACATCTATTAGCCGAACAGTGCCCGACAACTCGGGTCATCGTCTATCAGGAGCGTCAACTCCAGCGTCGTCGGGGCACCAATTAACTACTGACTGATGCGGAAATCTAGAATCGTCACGCACATTGCCTATTGAAAATTGTCTAGGATGACACAAGAATTTTTGGTTAGGGCCGAACCATTTAGAGCGCCAATTGAATTAGGATGAGCAAAATAAGGTGTTTAAGCTGGACACTCCTGTCTCTCGACATGAAAGAGACAAAACGAATATTTATTACGAACAACTTCACAAAACGGAAATGGTGGCGCATCATCTGTTGGCTATACAAGTATCGAAGAATAAAGTCATTCATCTACCAAATTAACAAATGATAATAATCCCCTTACAATTTTGTTCATAGGTAATACGATAAAAATATAGTATAATTTTTCCTGTTAATGAATCTTAGTTTTTTATCTTTATACTTTTATTTTGTAAAGAATTCGACATCTTAATTTTTGAATGATATTTGATACAAAGAAAAAAAGATTGGAGATATACAGTTGAAAAATAGATTATTAGACAAAATTAAAGTCACGCAATCTAACAAAAAAGTACTAAAAAATATCGTTACTCCCATGTTATGGGCACGAGAAAAAACTTCAATTCATAGGCATTCCTCACTTTTGAATAAATCATACGATTTTATGCAGGAGCCTGCTATTGGTGCATTGATTTATTGCCAATTAGGTACAGCAGAACATTCGGGTGTATACATAGGAAATAAAAATGTTATCGACTTAAATCGAAAAGGAGAAATTAAAAAAGTTAGTCTGAAAGAATTCACTGGTAACATCCTTAGTACAGATAAAGACATTTTTATTCCGGTAATGAAGCATGCAATGTGGCCATTAGGAGATGAAAACATAGCAAAAGAAGCGTTTAAAAATCTGGCAGAAAGAAGAAAATACAATCTTCTTGATGATAACTGTCATCAATTTGTAGCAGGCTGTATCATAGGTAACCTTGAAAATGATTGTAATTTTTTGTTTATGGTCAAAGAAGAGTTTTCAAAATTCTTGAGTGTAGAGGAATCTAACATTGTTTGGGTTCGCTGGAAGTGGTATTTAAGTTAGGATGGCCAAGCCTTCAATCGAGTGCATCGATGGAGTGATAACATAAAATTATGGAGTGATCATCTACTTATGAATCGAGTGTATTCGTTTTATGAAGCATTTCTCTCACTTTTAATGCAATGAATATGGTGTTATTTAATGAAAACATCGTTGTGTTAAAAGGAGGCTTACTAGGTATACGATTGACGAGGCATTTGAGATTCCATCGAAGACCAAGCTCACGACCCACAAGAAAACCGTCCGGAACTGGGTACGAAAAGGCGTGATACAGGCGGAACCGCTCGAGTCTCGTAAAAAAGGATATCGAATCAGCGAGGAGGCTCTCGAGCAGTTCATCAAAGAACGGATGCCTGAAGGATGG
Source organism: Exiguobacterium chiriqhucha RW-2 (assembly GCF_000416965.1). Lineage (GTDB taxonomy): Bacteria > Bacillota > Bacilli > Exiguobacteriales > Exiguobacteriaceae > Exiguobacterium > Exiguobacterium chiriqhucha. The sequence continues at coordinate 8,294 of NZ_ATCL01000012.1, read as the reverse complement.
GAGATGTATCCAAAGTCGGTGACAGGAGATGCTCGGGAGGTCGTCAAGAGTGAGGACGTGGCCCCATATCACGTCGAAATCGACGTGGAAGCAATCAAAGAGCAGGAGCGGATTGAAATGTGGCATCAAGTGGCCGGCCGCTGGCTGTGGGAAGGCGATTTTGAGATCAGTCGTAGGATGGTGCGGAACGCGGTCGCGCATAGACGTTATTCAAAAGAATTTGAACAGCTGGTCTGGGAAAGGTGTCTTAAGAACAGTGCCCCACGAAAAAAACCACGTGTCCTTTATTTGGTTGATGCGTTCTTATTTGAAGAAGAGCGGGTGCCATTTCACAAGGGTTTTGATATCAAAGAAGATCAAATCATGCAGGCATTGATTGAACACGTTCGTATGAATGCAAAGTCCGGAAAATATACAAGTGAATCTAGTGTAAATAAATTCAAAATTTAGACGCTTCTAACGAAAAGGTGTATTCTCTTTAACATTGAGAATACACCTTTTGCAATTATTGTTGTATTAAATGAAAGATTGCACTTGTACTTCTAAAGACTAGATTTCACTCTTAAGAAAATCGTCAGCACGACACAGAATGGTGACCGTCCATTCCTTGCTCAACTCGAAGGCGTTGATGCGACTTCCCTCCTTGTCAGTCGTAGAGATTGTATTGAAAAGGGTATCAAAGGAGGTCATTTTCTTTTTGAGACGGGATATAGATTGGCGTAAGTTGTCATTAGATATTCCTTCTCCGTTAAGCTCCGTGAGCTGAGTTTGTAGGGATTGATGTGTCGACTGAGAGCGTGTCGATAATAAGAACAACAAGTTAAAAAAAGTCATGTTCAATTCAACAGGCATCTCCAAATGAATTAGGGCATATCTCCCTTCTTCTGAGCTTTTTAACACTAGTTCACGAGGAGCAGGTAAGTAGTCATGAAATTCGGTCTCGTTGATGATTGTCTCCTGCCCGTTCCTGATTTTTCGATAGTATAATCGATCAAACATCTCGCCTTCTTGAACGAGCAGCTCCGCCCGATAGCGCTTGATTTTTTCTGATTCCTCATCGTCAATCAGCTCAAACATATCCTCCATGCCTTCAATCTCGAAGAGCGCTTCGCGTGCGATATGGATGCCGCAATTCACCGAGAACATATGGGCCAGTGTCATCTGGACCTCACTCAACGAATCGGTCGTCGTCCCGTCTAAGGCGATGTTGAAATGATTGACGGCACTCGCGTAACGACCGTCCCTGTAGTGGATATAGCCGAGGCGATAGTTCGCGAGCGGATGATCGGCTTGTAGTCCGATTGCTTTTTCGAGGATCTGTCGTGCCACCTTGAAGTCGGGTCGGTCGGACAGTTTGAAGTGTTCGGCCTGACGTACATATAGTGAGACAATCTCTTTCCGAATTTTCATTCTCTCTTCATTTGACTTTTCATCACGCATGCGTCGTTTTAACGTCAACTCTTCCATATAACCGCTCGTCTCCATCTACAATCCACTCCTCGTCAGCCGTTTCTCTTATCATAGTGTTCTTATGATCGGTGTGACAAGCTGTCACATCGGTATTGATATATTTGGCTCATCAAAACAGAAGGAGCTGGATGATGATGAACCAAGCAGAGATGATGGCAAGACACGGATTGAAGGAATGGATGAATGAAACAAATAAGGTAATGAAGGAATTAAGTTACTCTATTCAGAAAATCAGCGCTGGTGAATTGGTGGAGGACGAACAAATCGTAGCGTACATTGAGAGTCTTCAGAATGAGAAAGGATCTTGGAATTCTGTCGGTCAGGAGCATTTGTTCAACTCGAAGACTGAAGAACTGCCTTATTATGCGTTTGATGCCTATATCCGTGGCATCGTTCGTTGGATGAACGAATTAGGAATGATGACGATGATGTGTTGTGATGGACACGGAGAACGTCATGCGTACGTTGAGATGGACGGATTTTTGAATGATAGACAAATGCATGTATTGAATCTTGCGATCCCTTCGGATTCAGCGGTTCGTATCCGTTTCCGTAAAAATCGGCGTAGACATACCGTCCTCTTTGACTACAGTCAGACGGAGCGGAAAGCGTTGCTCGATATCGCGGAAATGCTATTCAAGATGTCGAACGACGAACGGTATATCCAAATGCTTGAGACAGAACGGTTCAAACATCGCCTTCTCGACTGGCTCGAGGTGCCTGGTGAGAGTGGACGGGAACAGAAAGTTCGTCGACGACTCACATCGAGTTTGAGAAAACTCACGGATGAACAACAAATTGATGAAGCAGGCAATTTACTGGCAACCGTTCGTCACGGAGAAGGGCCGACGATTCTATTGTCGGCGCACATGGATACGGTCGAGCGTATCAAGAGAGGGCGCGTCATCCATCAGGAAGGTACTATACTCACGAGTTCGGAAGGGATTCTCGGAGCAGACGACCGGGCCGGTATTGCGTCTGTTCTTGAAATCCTCGAACGTCTTCCGATGACGCATTTCACAGGGACTATCAAGGTGGCGTTCACGGTCGAGGAAGAAATAGGGTTATGTGGTGCGCGTGGCATCAATCAAGAATTTATCCGTGACGTGGATGCCGCCATCGTGTTGGACCGACGTGGGACACGCGACATTGTCACAGGATGCCGAGGCATGTTCGATTTTTGTGAAAAGTCTTATGGAGAACTGTTCGAAAGAGCGGGTCGATTGGTCGGAATGGATGATTGGAAGGCGACTCGTAACGGGGGATCGAGTGATGCAAAAATATTTGCCGAATTCGGTATTCCATCTGTGAATCTATCCATTGGTTACCGTGACGAGCATACAGACTTTGAGGAAGTTGACTATTGTGCAACATTTGAGACGGTGGTACTTGTCGAGACAGTCCTCAGTCATCGTCTAATTCAACAAAATAGCTGAAAAAATAGGAAGGAAGCACTTGAAAAAATGCTGCCTTCCTATTTGCAATCTTCCTTGTATTAAAATGATTCTATTTTCATTCTCCTACCATTCCGTCATTGTCGTTATCGCGCATATAAGGATAAAGCCAATGGTCACTCATGATTGGCATCGTGAAACCGGCGTCTTTCGCCTCCTGGATCGTCACCTGACCATTGCCATTCGTATCTACGCTCGAGACATCGCCTGTGGCCTCGGGCGCCGTTGCAGCTTCCGGTTCACTTTCTGTGAGGCCGAGTTCTTCGTTCACCTCATCCGGGTTGACATTGTCGAACGAATCGGTAACGACATTTCCTTTGACCGTATACGTGTACTCATAGTGTGATGGAATATGAGTTTTCGTACCCGGATATGTGATGATCGCCTCGAAGTCGGTCGCGCCGCCGGCCTTACGGATAACATCCTCCATATAGGCCTGGTCCCCATAGCGGTTGAGCGTGCTGTCCTGTGGTGTGATGTTATAGGCGTTCGAGACGCCCCCGAGTGAGTCAGCGATGACGTGACCCTCGTCGAGTTCACTGTGTTCAACGCCTGTGACCTTCGCCTCGTCATTATAGTAGCGGCCATCCGAAGTCACTTTTTCCATGTCATCATCTTGCAAGACGATTTCTTCAGCCAAAACCCTCACAAGTTGTCCATGTTCGTTCGTGAACGCCCAATACTCGCGTTCGCCATAACCGATATCGACGACGACATTCGCCTCACGGTAACCGGACAAATCCCCACCATCGACGTTGATCAATTGATAACCTGAAAACAGATCACTGTTTGAGTTGACAATGGGTTCTTCTGTCTCCTCAAGCTCTTCAGAAACCGGTTCAGCAGTAGCTTCTGTCTCTTCTTTGTCATCAATCGTTACAGTGACCGTTTCCTCTTGTTCAGCAGGTTCTTCCATCTTTTGATTCGGGGATGCAGTCTCTTCATTCGTACAACTAGCCATCAATAACAGGGCCAATGGTAAGGCAAGATATGTAGATTTCATCTTTCTTATTCCTCCAAACATCATGAGTAGACGCATCAATTCTTAAATACACTTCTATGCGCGTACAGATTCATTGTAACCTATGAATTCGTGTGATGCGCCAGTTCTCTATTTCATGGTTCGTCATGTATGTCGTCACACGTTCGATGATTCGACGTTGTTCTGACTTACAAAATACAATCGCAAAATCAGACATATCCAGTTCTATCTCTAACGTGACCTTCACTTTCTTTTGTCGGCGTTTAAATCGTCCTAACAGAACAGATTCCAAGTCATTAACCATTCTCCACGCCGTGACTCCATCATCAGAACGCAATGCGGTGACAAAGAGCGGATTGATTCGAGACAGGTAAGCTTCAATATCTACTGCATCTGCCTCGAGATAATGGTCGAGATGTTCAAAACGTAAGATGTGTGTCTTCATGTGGTGTTGAATCCATTCATAGAGGGACATAAGAACACTCCTTTTTGATTTAAGTTTAGCTCTATTGAATGCTTTTATCCGTGACAGGTTCATGTCTTCTAACAAAGAAGTTATCACAGCCATTTTCAAAAGAAATCGGTATGACGCATCCTCAAGAGAAATAGTGAATTATCGCTAACACAATCATGTGTATCGAGAAAGATCAAGTAAGGCCAGTAAAGATTATGTATCAGGTCGATTTTTATCCTCATTGTATAATCAAGGTATCAACTTTTGGAGGCGAGGATATGAAAAGGGCTTGGAACAGTCAGTACCGAGTGAAGGCGATTGTAGATGAGACGAAGCAGTATCGTTATCAGTTCTCTTGCGAATGGGGGGACGGAGGAAAAATTATCACATTCGTGATGTTGAACCCAAGTGTAGGCAATCAGGAACAAGAAGACCCGACATTGAAGAAATGTATCGCCTACGCGAAAAAGTGGGGTTACGACGGTCTCAACGTCGTCAATTTGTTCGCCTATATCTCCACGGAACCCAAGGAGTTGAAAAAGCAAATCGATCCAGTCGGACCGGATAATGATCGACATGTGCTGGAAGCCATCCGAAACTCGGAGAAAGTGATTGTTGCCTGGGGGCAGTCGATTCGAACGGCCTTCGTGAAGACACGCATTAAAGAAACATTGGAACTATTAAATTCGGTCGATACGTATACGCTTGAGCTAACCGTTTGTGGAGAGTTCCCGAAACATCCGTTATTCCTTCGCGGTGATCTGGTTCCGAAACTCTTCCGTCCCGCAACTAAAAAAGTCATTAAAGTCCCAAGACGAACCGCTCCATTGAACGCTCACACCTCAAGTGAAGGATTGATCGGAGATTCGGATGTTGGTCTTTTTAACGACCCTGATTGGGAACTTTGATGTCACTCAACGGATTATAGTGGGTTAATCGTGAGTAATATTCCAATCCTAATTAATTTGAATGTAAGTAAAATCATTTAAACCGTACTTTAAGTATTAAAATTACCAACGAAAGGTAACACCTCGAAGCCAATATAGAACGATGATTTAAAAAACAGAGCTTAATAAATAATAGTAATCTTTATAGCAGAAAGAGTGGGGAAAATGATATTAGTTCATAGTTTCGAGCAAGGAAAGTTATATAGACGCTCTGATTTACATGATCAATTTGGAGGAAACCGTCAACGTGGAATTAGCCCTTCCGCGAAAGAAGCAGTAATTTTTATATTCTCCGGGGAAAGTGGAGGTCAGTACGGTTATTCGGATGGTTGGAATGAGGATAATACTGTCTTCACTTTCACTGGTGAAGGACAAGTAGGCGATCAAACATTCACGATGGGCAATAAGGCGCTTCGCGATCATATTAGTTCTTCTAAGGATGTTTTTTTATTTCGAGCCTCCTCTAATGGACTTTGTAAATTTGATGATCAATTGACCTTACTCGGTTATGAACTAAAACCTGCACTTGATCGAAATGGAGATTCACGCACGGTTATCTCATTTATGTTTGAACCATTGTCGAAAGTAATTCAATCGGCTAATGAAATTGTAGAGGATGTCAGAGATCAATCGCTAGAGGAATTGAAGCAATTAGCACTAGATGATACTTCATCTGAAAATACCTCTGTGCAAGAAAGGAAAGTGAAAGTCAGAAGACGATCTGAAGCAGTTAAAGCATACGCAAGAAAACGAGCGGATGGAATTTGTGAAGCATGTGAGCAACCAGAACCATTTAACGCAAAGTCTGGTTCGGCTTTAGACGTACATCATTTGTATCGTCTTTCAGATGGAGGACCTGATCATCCTGAGCATGTGGCAGCGGTTTGTCCAAATTGTCATGCACGTATTCATCGAGGAAGCGACGGGGTCGAATACAATCAAGCACTGATCAATAAAATACTTAATAAGGAACAGTTATAAAAGATGTAGGGGTTAAGTTATGTATTTGAGCCGTGTCTAGAACCTTAGATCATAAGAGGAGGAAGAATATGGAAATTAATAAACAGATAGCTTCATCAGCAATTTTATTGATTGCTGCTGGTATAATCCAATATAGATATAAAAATAGTGACAAGATTACTTCGACAATTTCTCCTGATTTAGAAAAAAAACAGAACCTTGAATTCATAGAAGAGAAGCTTTTTGGAGGACTCACAGAAAACGAAATTAACAACATCGCTACGAAAACTCCTAGAGGATTAGCAGCATTTTTAAATAACGGAATGGTAAAGTTTAAATTTAGTTCTAGTTCCAATAAACAAATACTTGAAGCAACTTTTGAGATAGTCTCCGATGAAGTGGTTAATACTTTTGTGTCAGGACCTTATGGTAATCAACCCAACGCGCCTAAATTTTTTCAAGAAATGATTATAGAAGAAATAAATAGAAAGAAAAATCAATAAGTATTGGTTTGATAAAGAACGAGAAGGTTGCTAAATCATCCTTCTCGTTTTTTATTTGAATGAGTAATCAGTTTTCCTATTTTCTTGATCCTTTCTGAGTATATTTTAAAAGAGTTTTTAGGGAGCGGCGTGTGAACGTTTCTTAAAGCATATTTCCAATTATCCCGTTAATACTCGTAATTGTATGAATGACTACCTGCGTTATTTTTGGTTATGGATACAATCAATATTCTGAAGCTATTTAACAAATAACGGATTATAATGAATTTATGTTGAATAAATTTACAATAATTTTCATGATGGAGTGATATAAGATGAATAAATTGATCAAGATCGGGAGTGCAGTTCTATTTAGTGGAGCGCTATTGGTATCGCCATACGGAGAGGCATCGGCCGCTACGAGCATCAAAGTCCATTACATCGACGTCAGGCAGGGAGACGCCATCTACATCAAGATGCCGAGCGGTGAGGACGTCATCATCGACGGCGGGAACAAAGGAAAAGGGGACACCATCGTCGCCTACCTTAAAAAACAAAAAGTCGACGATATCGAAGTATTGATCTCGACGCATCCGGATGCGGATCATATCGGTGGATTGGACGAAATCTTGGATGCCTACCGTGTCGAGAACGTCTACGCACCAAAAGTAAAACACACGACCCAGGCCTACAAAGACTTCCTTCAAGCCGTGAAACGAGAAGGCAAGACCATCAAAACGGCACAGGCTGGCGTGAAACTACCGATCAAAGGTGTCAGTGCGAAGTTTGTGGGTCCGGTCAAATCCTACTCGAACAGTGACTTGAACAACTGGAGTGCAGTCCTTCATGTCACGTACAAGAAGAACACGTTCTTGTTCACGGGAGATGCGGAACACGTTTCTGAGAAGGACATGATGGCCAAGAAGCAGACGCTTCGGGCAGATGTCTTGAAGGTGGGGCATCACGGTGCCAAGACGTCGACAAGCAACACGTTCCTCAATACTGTCAAACCGAAGCATGCCATCATCAGTGTCGGGAAGAACAGCTACGGGCACCCGACGTCCGAAGTAGTGACGAATTTGAAGCGTCAAAAAGTGAATACGCTTCGTACAGACAAAAATGGCACGATCATCATTACAGGGAACGGTTCAAGTTATGCCGTAAAGAAATCAAAATGAAGCGACGGAGAGGTATCATCGATCGATTTGAAGGGGACTTGGCTGTCGTCGAATTCGGGGAAGTGATGGAGGATATTCCAAAGTCACGGTTCCCTGAATCGTCGCAGTCGGGCGATGTGCTTTGGTTTTACGAAGATGGACGAGTTGAGATGGATACTGGGGAAAAAGAACGGTTATCAAAAGAAATCGATGAGTTGATGGATGAGCTTTGGGAAGACTAGAGGTGTTATTGATAGAAAAAGGAGAGGCGGAGTATCTACATGGAAAAAAATCTTGATTTAGATAATTTTTCGGAAACAGATGCACTGCAGGATTCTGTCCAGAAAGTCTTACGTAGTATGGAGGCAATCCAATCAAATGCACTGCA
>NZ_ATCL01000011.1 GCF_000416965.1 Exiguobacterium chiriqhucha RW-2 | reverse complement strand
AGCGGGTGAAGAGAATCGAACTCTCGTCATCAGCTTGGAAGGCTGAGGTTTTACCATTAAACTACACCCGCATGGTTCATATGAGTCGGCTGTAAAAGCGACTACAATCAATATACATCTATACCTTTCGGAAGTCAACACTTTTAAAGAATTTTTTTTGATGGCTTATCAAGTCTACATGTTTTTTGTCTGAGTACATCTAATTCCCTTATTTATCTTCTTTAAATCATATCTCAATATAAGATAGCTGTGGCGATATAAAAATATCCTGCCGACAAAGTCGGCAGGAATGTGCGTCACAACGATGACGTCTTCGGTTCCCGAAGCAAGTGCTTAATATCGCGGAACGTGACGAACGTCTTGTTCTGAGCATCGTACAGTTTGTAGCGTAGCGACTTCAAACTCGACCATAGACCAATCGTCGTCGCTTTTTGGAGCGGCGGCGTCGACGTATGGGCTTGTTCAAGGTTGTAGTTCGGTACACGCGGGCTCAAGTGATGAACATGGTGGAAACCGATATTCCCGGTTACCCACTGCAACACTTTCGGCAACTCGTAATACGAGCTTCCTTCGATCGCAGCCTTCACGTAGTCCCACTCGCTCTCGTCCTCGAAATACGAGTCTTCGAACGTATGCTGTACGTAGAACAACCAGATTCCAAGGACACCGGCTGTGAACATTGTCGTGCCTTGAACAATCAAGAACGCTTTCCAACCGACGATCGCGATGACGAGCGCATAGAGAACGACGAGCGACAAGTTAATGAGGTATGTGTTATTCCGTTCTTTTTTACGCGCATCTTTCCGATTGAAACGGCTCGTGACAAGAATCAAGAACAACGGCCCGAGACCGAACATGACGAGCGGGTTACGGTATAGACGATATTGCAATCGAGTCCATCTCGATGCCTCGACGTATTCTTCAATCGTCATGACCCAAATGTCACCGACGCCACGTTTGTCCAAGTTACCACTCGAAGCATGGTGAATCGAATGCTCTCGTTTCCATTTCTCATACGGGAACAACGTTAGAATCCCCATAATCGTCCCGACGATGGCGTTCGCCTTCTTATTCTTGAAAAACGAACCGTGCGTACAGTCATGGAAAATGATGAACATTCGGACGACGAAACCAGCTGCGACGATGGCGAGTGGAATGGTCAAGAAGACCGAGATTTGGAGCGCCTGATAGGCAAGAATCCAGGCGGCAAGAAACGGCAAGATCGTGTTGATCATCTGCCGGACGCTCTTCTTCACATCGGCCTTTTCAAACGGCGAGACATGCTTTCGGAGCTGGGCAATTTTTTCTTTACTCATGTACAACTTCCTCCTCAATTGCAAATAGCGATGACGACAACAAAAATGAAATATGAAACCAAATACACTATGAGATTGACGAGCAACGTGACCGTCATTAGAATTTATTCATCATAAAATATTATTACCAGGTAATTATATCACATCACAGACGGAAAATCGTTCATTCCAAATGAGTTATCAAATCATTTTTTTGTTTTTTTATCTATTCTTCCATATAAATTCCTTATGTGGGATTAATGGTATTTTAAGTGTGTTAGAATCCAACTATGTACAGATAGGAGGAAATGATATTGGTCTCAAAACTGAAATAGCTATTTACCCCGAAGCGACTTATCATCGTGACGAGTGTCTTCATCTTGCTCATTCCTGTCTTTTTTGTCAGCTATACGTTTTACAAAAATTTAAGTCAAGGTGTCGAGAACGAGAATCTTGACGACAAATACGCCAAACGCGTCAAAGAATTACAAATCGAAGTATCTAAAGAAGACCCATTAGACCGGAGAGGCAACTCCACCGCAAAGACTCGTGTTGAATTAGAGGTCTCTTTCAATGAAGAGAAACCAAGTCGAACTGAATTGATTAAAAGCATGCACTTGATGACACACCAAAAAATATCAGCCCGATCTAAATGGGGTGCGATTCCGATGACCCCAGACAATATACAACAGTCCGCTGACTATTTGGAGCTCCTAAAAACTAAATTCAAAATTGGTGACAGTATGTACTCGGAATTGAAAACGATACTCGATCACTGGTCACAAGGTGACTTCTCTCAAGCGGACAAGGAACAAGATCGTTTGTTGCACTTCCTCCAAGCAAACAGAGGATTCTCGAACGGATTGGCGACTGAGAACGAAGAAGAACTCTTTATCCTGAACAATTTCGGACCTGATTATTTAAATACTTTGGACGAAGCGACGTATACGTCATATGAAGAATCATCTCCATGATGGTTCTTTTTTTCATGGATCCTAAAAAGCTCTAACCGAGGTTAGAGCTTACTGAGTCTTCGCTTAAGACTTTCTTGCGCTTCTGGTGGTAACAACCAGTTGAACCAACGTCCATGCCCATCCGTTTCGGCGAGCACGAACTCACTCTTTCTGCCGTCGATAATAAGATCGAGGTGGAGTAGCTTGTCTTGGACATTATTATAGATGTGACAGACGTCCCGGTACTCCCCGATACAGTCGACTTGACGCAAAAGCTCATACTTGGTTTCAAGTGGCATTTGATTCGCCACGTGTGTATGGAAGATACAGACGATGCTGTCCGTTTCAATCGAATCGACTCGTGTTTTTAATAATTGAACTCCATCCCCTTGAATCAACACCAATGGGTGTGACCCGATCAACGCACTCGCCTGTTCAAATAGCTCGAGACGAGTTTCATGTTCCGGCCAGATGAGAGCCTTCAACCACAATTTTTCATCTGCATCGGTCAAATCGACGATATTCAAATCGAACCCGATTCGTTCCCGGACTGGAGGAAGCGGTAGATTCAGTCTAGGTCTTCCTTCGCCAATCACCTCCGCTGAAATCTCGAGAGATGACGTGACGTTCCCGACCAGTTCGCTGTCGCCATATCGATAGCTGTACTGATCCCATAGGAGCTGTAGACCGGCGCTCGTACCAATCTCCACTAAAGACAACGGTTGCTTTGAGTATCTAGAAATCATACCGAACACTGGATATAAATACGCACACCGTCTCACTTCGTTCGTTTGAACGAGCCTAGTCTGTAAGAGAGCAACCAACTCAGTTTCATAAGTTGTGCAAAATTGCTGAAAACTCGGAAATAGTCCTTCATCTACCTCTTTCGCTTCAATGGCCACGCTTGGGTAATAGTCGCCTAATGGATGTTGGTGCCCACTCAAGAGCAGATATTGGACTGCCCCAAACAACAGGTTCGGAATAGGCTGTCCTGGATTGGCTTGCTCACATAATGTGAGAATCGACACGTCTGTCGCTATCTCGTTCGACAATGATTCATAAAGAACACTCGAACCTCTACACTCGTTTGCAGCAAACCTCATAAAAGCTTGAGCGATTTGATCTGTCGGCAATGTACTTCCCCCTTCGTCCCCTTGCACAATCGTACACTCCTTGCTTATTCCTTACGCATCGCTCACTTCCCTTTATTTTTAAACTTTCACATACAAAAAAAAAAGACCCTAGCCTCAGCTAGGATCTACGGATACCGGTGGTCGGAGTCGAACCGACACTCCAGAGGAACACGATTTTGAGTCGTGCGCGTCTACCAATTCCGCCACACCGGCATATTATGTTGGAGGCGCCAGTCGGAATCGAACCGACGATAGAGGAGTTGCAGTCCTCTGCCTTACCACTTGGCTATGGCGCCAAATTTAATGGAGCGGAAGACGGGATTCGAACCCGCGACCCCGACCTTGGCAAGGTCGTATTCTACCACTGAACTACTTCCGCATAATGGCTGGGCTGGAAGGGATCGAACCTACGCATGTCGGAATCAAAATCCGATGCCTTACCACTTGGCTACAGCCCAATAAAATGGGGCGACTGAAGGGAATTGAACCCTCGAATGCCGGAATCACAATCCGGTGCGTTAACCACTTCGCCACAATCGCCATAATTATATTAGAAAGCAGGGGCAGCAGGAATCGAACCCGCGCTGACGGTTTTGGAGACCGTAGTTCTACCGCTAAACTATGCCCCTAGGTGGTGGGGGGGGGCGGATTCGAACCGCCGAACCCGAGGGAGCGGATTTACAGTCCGCCGCGTTTAGCCACTTCGCTACCCCCCCACATGGTGGCTTTGGACGGAATCGAACCGCCGACACAAGGATTTTCAGTCCTTTGCTCTACCAACTGAGCTACAAAGCCATGTATGTAGTAATTTAATTGAAAAAATGGCGGTCCTGACGGGATTCGAACCCGCGATCTCCTGCGTGACAGGCAGGCATGTTAACCGCTACACCACAGGACCACACTAATTGCGGGGGCTGGATTTGAACCAACGACCTTCGGGTTATGAGCCCGACGAGCTACCAGACTGCTCCACCCCGCGACGATATAAAATTTAAATGGTGACCCGTACGGGATTCGAACCCGTGTTACCGCCGTGAAAGGGCGGTGTCTTAACCGCTTGACCAACGGGCC
>NZ_ATCL01000010.1 GCF_000416965.1 Exiguobacterium chiriqhucha RW-2 | reverse complement strand
CTTCAGCGCCGAAAGTAGTTGGGGGTCTCCCCCTGTGAGGATAGGACGTTGCCAGGCCAACGCGAAAGACGATCAAGCATCCGCTTGATCGTCTCTTTTTGTATATAAGTCGCATCTATTTCGGATAGGAAGGTTGCCTATATGACTCGAAAACCTAAACATAATCCTTTCACATTTATGGAAACATTGGAGCAACATGTACGCGAAGATCGTGTCTCTTTTCATGTACCTGGTCATCACAATGGAACAGTAAGAGATGAGAAACTTCCGACTGTATTCCAAAAAATAATGCCATACGATTTAACAGAACTCGGACACTTGGATGATTTACACCATGCTGAAGGTATTATTCTAGAAGGAGAGAGGGCACTAGGATCTCTTTATCAAAGTAAAAGTAAATGGTTAGTGAATGGGTCAACGGCGGGAAACTGGAGTCTATTGGCAGCAACTGTGAAACGGGGAGAACGAGTATATGTACAACGTAATTCCCACAAATCCGTGTGGAACGCCATTGAGTGGCTCGGTTTAGAACCCATTTTACTCACTCCTGAATTAGATAGGGGGAGCAGTTTACCGACTGTCGTCACATTAGAAACAATTCAAGATGCTGTCACGCAGTACCCAGGTGGGAAGGCCCTCCTACTGACATCTCCTACTTATTACGGAGATATGGCAAACATCCCGGAGATCAGTGCTTATTTGCGTCCGTTGCATATTCCTCTCTTAGTTGATGAAGCACATGGCGCTCATTTGATTCATCCTACATTTCCAAAGCGATCCGCTATTTTCGAAGGAGCTAGCGCCGTTGTCCAGTCTGCTCATAAAACCCTTCCAGCGCTCACGATGGGTGCTTGGGTCCACTATAAGGAAGAGATTAATGAGAAACGTTTATTTCATGCACTCTCTTCTTTTCAAACGTCTAGTCCGTCTTATTTGATTATGGCTTCACTCGATTACGCTAGAGAGTATCTCGAAAATTTGAGTGAACGAGATTGGACACATATTCAAAAAAGTCATTTCGCATTCATCATGGAAATGAGACGAGCTGGCTTTTCAATCAAAGTGGGCGATGATTTTACCAAAATGACCGTACTGACATATCCGAAAAATGGTCTCATCTTTAGTCAACATTTGGCGTCAATCGGTATTGATGCGGAACTAGCTGCAGAAGATCATGTGTTATTCTGCCTGCCGTTAAGGGAATTAAAAAGCCAAGAGATTCAACATTGGGTAAAACTGATTAAAAATGCATCACAACATGTCCCGCTCATTGTCGAAGATGAAACAATTTATCCTTACCCGATGACAGAACGTGTTTCGGTGTTGCATGCTATTTCAGATGATGCAGATATCATTCGCAAATCGTTTGAACAAGCAATAGGAGCCGTCGCTGCAGAAACCGTTATCCCTTATCCACCAGGAATTCCGTGGATACTAAGAGGAGAAGTCATCACACACGAGAAAATTAGGGTATTGAATGAATGGATTTCACTAGGACGGAACCTTCAAGCAAGTAGGCATGTTATGATGAAACAAATTGATGTTATCGTAGAGGAGTTTTAATCGTGAAAGGTATGTTTATTACTGTAGAAGGTCCCGACGGTTCGGGGAAAACCACGCAGTTGCAATTGTTAGTTCGTTCATTGACTGAAAAAGGATACGAAGTAGTCGTCACTCGAGAACCAGGAGGGACCAAAGTCGGAAACAGTATTCGAGAGGTCTTATTATCACCAGAACATGATGAAATGACCCCACGCGTCGAGATGATGCTGTATGCCGCGTCCCGTGCCCAAAACATCGATCAAGTGATTCGACCTGCTCTTAAACGAGGGGCGATTGTTGTGTGTGATCGATTTGTCGATGCCTCGATTGCCTATCAAGGATATGGACTCCAATATGATTTGAATCAAATTCTATCACTGAACGAGTGGGCAACGGCCGGGATTAAACCCGATTTGACTTTCCTCTTTGATTTGCCCCCTGATCAAGCGAGTCGTCGCATGAAAGATCGAGGTCAATTAGACCGTATCGAGAGCCGAGATGAGTCTTTCCATCAACGCGTATACGATGGGTTCAAAAAAATATTAGAACAACATCCGGATCGGATGGTTCGTATCGATGCGAACGCTACAATTGAAATGATTCAAGATGAAGTGTTAGACATTACGTTAGAACGATTAAATGAAAGAGGAGTGACGCAATGATGAAGATGGTAATCGCGATTGTACATGATAAGGACAGTGCTCGGTTGTCAGATGCTTTAATCGAAGAGGACTTCCGCGCAACAAAATTAGCCACAACGGGAGGCTTTTTGAAAGAAGGTAACACAACGTTCATGATTGGTGTACCAAAAGAACGGTTAGATGATTTGCTCGCGCTAATCAAATCGAATTGCTCGAGCCGAGATCAAATGATCACGCCGATTTCACCGATGGGCGGTCACGCTGATTCATATATTCCGTATCCGGTAGAAGTACAAGTTGGCGGAGCGACTGTGTTCGTCTTGCCGATTGAAGGATTCCATCAGTTTTAATGGGAACGGTCACGAATATGAGCTTTCAAGAGTTAGCGAAATCTCAAACGGTTATCGCCAAAGTGATTGAAAATTCGATTGTCGCTCAAAAGGTGGGTCACGCCTATATTTTCTCAGGAGATTATGAACCTTATTTAATTGAGACGGCGCAACTGTTTGCAAAATCCCTTTTTTGCGAGTCGCCTGACGGAGTAGAGCCCTGTGGCAGTTGTCGAAACTGTAGACGGATGGATTCGGGGAACCTCGTCGACTATATGGAAGTGGAACCGGATGGGGCCAGTATCAAAAAAGAACAAGTTCAACAATTGTTGAGCGACTTGTCGCTACGTGGAGCAGAAGGGGACCGTCAAATATATGTCATTCATCAAGCGCATAAAATGACACCTCAGGCGGCCAACAGTCTCTTAAAATTTTTCGAAGAACCGGGCGTTGGGAAACTGGCCATCTTGGTCACGACCCAGCCGCAACTCTTATTACCAACCATTCGCTCGCGGGCTCAGCATTTAGTGTTTCGACCGATTGATCGAGAACGGCTTGTGGAAACGTTGGTCGCAGACGTGCAATGTACGAGCGATTTAGCACGTCTTGCTTTAGAGACATATCCGAAATTCGAAGACGCCCGTGAGGCGCTTCACAACGACTGGTTTGTACAGGCGTATGGGCTAGTGGTACAATTAGTTGAAGTGTTGACAAAACGCCCGCAAGAATTGCTTTTATTCGCCCAAGAAAAATGGCTCGGTCATTTTAAAGGGCGGAATGAATTGCGAGTCGGTCTCGAGCTGTTCGGAAATTGGTTGGAGCAAGCGCTCCACTTCAAAGTGCGAACAGACTATGTTCCGGAGTTGTTTACGAAAGAACAAGCGCTATATACCGCGTTTGTAAAAGATCGTCCGGTTCATAAAATCGTCCATGCTATTGAATCTGTCCATGAGGCGATTCGACGGCTTGAGGCAAACGTCAATCCTCAATTAACGTTCGAACGGTTAACGTTCGATTTGCAGAAAGGATAGGAGAGCGTGCTTGAAGTAGTCGGAGTCCGTTTTAAAGAAGCGGGAAAAATCTATTACTTTTCACCAGGCGAAGCAACGCTTGAACGTGGAGACCATGTCATCGTAGAGACGGTACGAGGCATCGAATACGGTGAAGTCGTCCAAGTTGGTAAGCAACTGGGTGAAGACGAAGTAGTATTGCCGTTAAAGACAATCCTTCGTGTCGCCGATCAAAAAGATGCCGAAATCGTTCAAGACAATCGATTGGCAGCATTTGACGCTCACGCCGTCTGTGAAGAAAAAATTCGTGAACATCGACTTGAAATGAAGTTAGTAGATGTTGAGTATACATTTGATCGTAATAAAGTCATCTTTTATTTCACGGCAGAAGGGCGCGTTGATTTTCGGGAACTCGTCAAAGATTTAGCAAGTGTGTTTCGCACCCGGATCGAACTCCGTCAAATTGGAGTTCGGGACGAAGCGAAACTGCTGAGCGGAATCGGGCCTTGTGGTCGTGTGTTGTGCTGCTCCTCGTTTTTAGGGGAATTTGAGCCGGTATCGATTAAGATGGCCAAGGATCAGAACTTATCCTTGAATCCGAATAAAATCTCCGGTGTGTGTGGTCGTCTCATGTGCTGTCTGAAATACGAGAATGATACGTATGAAGAATTGAAGCGGGATTTACCAGACGTCGGAAAACGAATCAAAATTCCAGAAGGTGACGGACGTGTCATCGGTCTCAATATCTTGGATCAATTGATTCAAGTCGAGTTGAATGATCGGACCCGTGTTGTGACGTATACAATCGACGAGCTCGTCGAGGTCGGTGCAGTCAAACGAAAACCGTCGAAACAGTGATGGGGTGCTGAGCAGTGGAAAGAATGGATAAAAAGGAAGTCATGATGCGGGTCGATGCGATCGAGCAACAAATGCAATTGTTGACGGAGCATTTAGGGGTGCTCAAAGAGCAACTCGCCTATTTGCTCGAAGAAAACCAACACATGTATCTCGAAAACCATCATTTGCGTGAAAAAGTGGAGCAACTTGCAGAAGTCGAGACGCCTGATGGGGATCCCCAAATTGCGTTGTCCGGAAAAGGACAGAACAATCTGGCGGCGCTATACCAAGAAGGATTTCACATTTGTAATTTGCATTATGGACAAGTTAGAAAAGACGGAGACTGTCTCTTCTGCATGTCGATGCTAAATAAACATTAATAAGGGGCGATAGACGGGGGTATTCCCGTCCGTCGCCTTTGTACGTTATGTAGGAGGGAAATGGCGTGACTGTTAAACAAGGTGAACGTCTTGATGATTTGTTAGGGCGTCCCGGCAAGATCATTCAAAGTGATGACGTTTTTTCATTTTCATTGGATGCCGTATTACTCGCCGAATTTGTATGGGTGCCGATTCAAAAAGGGAAGCTCGTCGATTTGTGCGCCGGCACGGGGGCGATTCCGCTCTTTTTATCATATCGAACGAAAGGGACGGTCACGGGTGTTGAAATCCAGCCTCGCCTCGTCGACATGGCCAATCGTAGCATTGCCATCAATGAGTTGGACGAGAGGCTCCACATCGTTGAAGGGGACGTGAAAACCGCTGCAAGTCGATTAGGTCATGCCCGTTACGATGTTGTCACATGCAATCCCCCTTATTTTTTGGCGAACGAGACATCGCTACGCAATCAAAATGAACATCATACGATTGCACGCCATGAAGTCCTTTGCACACTAGAAGACTGTATTCGTTCAGCCAGTCAACTCGTCAAACCGGGTGGCAAAGTAGCCTTCGTCCATCGTCCAGAACGATTACTCGACATTCTGACGCTCATGCGGGCGTATCGGATTGAACCAAAGCGAATGCAACTCGTTTATCCGAAGCAAGGTCGAGACGCGAACACATTGTTAATAGAGGGGTCGAAAGATGGAAAAGCAGGGCTCACAATCTTACCTCCGTTTATCGTTTATGAGGAAGATGACACGTATACGAGCGACATGCGGGCAATCCTCGATGCGTAAGCACTTTGCCTATATTCTCGAGTGCAACGATGGCACGTACTATACCGGATATACGACGGATGTGGATAAGCGGATGGAAGTGCATAACAACGGCAAAGGTGCGAAATATACACGGGCTCGTCTCCCGGTGACGTTGCGATATGTCAGGTCGTTTGCGACCAAACGCGAAGCCATGCAGTACGAATGGTCCATCAAACAACTCACGCGGGCTCAAAAACAGCAATTGATGGAGGGAACGAGTAATGAACTCACAGAAAAGTTACCAGACTGATGGGCCCACGCTCTATGTTGTGCCGACGCCGATTGGAAATTTAGAAGACATGACGTATCGGGCGGTTCGAATTTTAGGAGAAGTCGATTTGATTGCGGCTGAAGACACGCGCCAAACGATGAAACTCTGTCGCCATTTCGGCATTGAGACGAAACTGGTCAGCTACCATGAGCATAATAAGCACGTGAGTGGCCCGCGTTTAATCGAAGATATCGAGGCGGGCAAGTCGGTCGCCGTGGTCTCAGACGCTGGCATGCCGGGTATCTCAGACCCTGGGAGTGACCTCGTGAGGTTGGCCATTCAAGCGAGGCTCCCCGTCGTCGTACTCCCTGGAGCGAACGCAGCATTGACGGCTCTTGTCGCCTCTGGTCTTGCGACCGAGCGGTTTTTGTATTATGGATTCTTGCCCCGTAAAAAGAAAGAGCGCCTCGATGTGTTGTCATCCTTACAATATGAACCGGGCACTATCATTTTTTATGAAGCGCCACATCGGTTAAAAGAGATGCTGACCGGGATTCAAGACGTGTTCGGCAATCGGCAACTCGTTCTCGGACGAGAGTTGACGAAAACGTTTGAAGAGTTTTTACGAGGGACGGTAGAAGAGGCGTTGGTCTGGTGCGAAGGCGAAGTACGCGGCGAATTCGTCGTCATGGTGGAAGGATCGACGGAAGCGGCACCGACACACGATTGGTGGGAGGCACTATCGCCCCTCGAGCACGTCGACCGTTACATTGAAGACGGCTTAAAACCGAACGCTGCCATTAAACAAGCCGCTAAAGAGCGGGGTCTGTCACGGAGTGAAGTGTATGACGCGTATCATCAAGTCGACAAAAAAGAGTAAGCAAGGAATCCCTTGCTTACTCTTCACTGTAGTAGTTTTCGAGCATGTTTTTCAACTCGACGAGAACGCGTTGTGCGCCTTCTGGTGAAAGGATCAATTTACCGTCAGCCAACTTGAAGTTGTCATCCGATACTTCGCCCGTCACTTGGCAAGTCATGTTCGGTTTGTATTTTTTCAACACGATTTGATCGTTGTCGACGTAGATTTCAAGTGCATCTTTCTCAGCGATCCCGAGTGTGCGGCGCAATTCGATTGGAATGACGACACGACCGAGCTCATCAACTTTCCGTACGATACCTGTAGATTTCATTTTGTGTTTCCTCCTCCAATGGTGTCGAAATCTCTTGGTGACATGAGTCGTCAAAATTCGACAATGTTACTACAGCAAAAAGCATACTAAACTTTCCAATTGCAGTCAACTGCTTACTATTGGAAATCTACATTTTCGAAAAATGACGATGTAGGAGCGATATATACCTAAAATTCCCCGAAAGTTAGGACCTGAAACAAAGAAAGGGTTTTTTTGGAACATATTTTATGAGATAACAACAAAAAAATTCCAAACAATTGGTTTGGAAATTCTTTTGTCGAACCGTGTATAATGGAAATTGCAAATGTCGAAAGGATGGAGAACATACAATGGCGAAGCCTACTTTTTATATTACGACTCCGATTTACTATCCGAGTGCCAAACTACACATCGGTCACGCTTATACGACGGTGGCCGGCGATGCGATCGCGCGCTATAAGCGTTTGAAAGGTTTTGACGTTCGTTATTTGACTGGGACGGATGAACACGGTCAAAAGATTCAAGAAAAAGCGAAAGAAGCCGGTGTGACACCGCAAGCGTTCGTGGATGAAGTTGTCAAAGACATCAAAGTGTTATGGGACCGTCTCGAAATCTCATATGATGACTACATCCGTACAACAGACGCACGCCACAAAGCTGTCGTCGAGCATGTGTTCGAGACGCTTCTTAAAAATGATGATATTTATCTCGGAGAGTATGAAGGTTGGTACTCGATTCCTGATGAAACGTATTATACGGAGTCTCAGCTCATCGACGGGAAGAGCCCGGACAGCGGTCACCCAGTCGAACTCGTGCGCGAAGAGTGTTACTTCTTCCGTCTCAGCAAGTATGCGGATCGTTTGATCGAGTACTTCGAGTCGCACCCTGACTTCATCTTGCCAGAATCGCGCAAAACGGAGATGATCAACAACTTCTTGAAGCCGGGTCTTCAAGACTTGGCTGTCTCACGGACGACGTTTGACTGGGGTGTACAAGTCCCATCGAACCCGAAGCATGTCGTATACGTATGGGTCGATGCCCTTACGAACTATATCTCTGCCCTCGGCTACGGGTCGGACAACGACGAGTTGTTCAACCGCTATTGGCCAGCCGATGTCCATTTGGTCGGAAAAGAGATCGTCCGGTTCCATACAATCATTTGGCCAGCGTTGCTCATGGCGCTTGATCTCCCGTTACCGAAACAAGTTTTCGCACATGGTTGGTTGCTCATGAAAGACGGTAAAATGTCGAAATCAAAAGGCAACGTCGTCGACCCAATTCCACTCATCGACCGTTACGGACTCGACTCGCTCCGCTACTATCTTCTTCGTGAAGTTCCATTCGGGGCAGACGGTACGTTCACACCGGAAGCGTTCGTCGATCGCTTGAACTTTGACCTGGCGAACGACCTCGGGAACCTGCTCAACCGGACCGTGGCCATGATTAAGAAGTATTTTGATGGGAACATTCCGGCGTACGCGGGCAATGTGACGGAATTCGATGCCTCATTGCTTCAAGTCGTCAACGAGACGACAGCGAAGACGGAAGCGGCTATGGAACACATGGAGTTTTCGGTGGCGCTCACAAGCATCTGGCAACTCGTTAGCCGTGCCAATAAATACATTGATGAGACACAACCGTGGGTCCTTGCGAAGGATGAAACGAAACGAGACGAACTGGCGTCGGTGATGACTCACCTCGCCGGCGTGCTCCGTCACGTCGCGGTCATGATTCAACCGTTCATGACACGGGCGCCGAAAGAGATGTTCCGTCAGCTCGGTCTCGAAGGAGAAGATATGTCATGGGAAGCGCTCGATACGTTCGCGGCGTTCGATGGAGCCGTCGTCACAGACGGGACACCGATTTTCCCGCGTCGTGACGTCAAAGAAGAAGTCGATGCGATTCAAGAGATGATGCGTCAAGCGTCGCAAGCTCGTGTCGAAGAAGTCGAAGCGGAAGCGGGCGACGTCGAAGATGAGGACGTGCGTCCAGAAATCACGATTGACGTCTTTGACCAAGTCGAGTTCCGTGTCGGTCAAATCATCGAAGCCGATAAAATCAAGAAGGCGAAGAAGTTGTTGAAACTTCAAGTCGACCTTGGCGGGGAGACGCGTCAAATCGTCTCGGGTATCGCGGAATGGTATGCGCCGGAAGACTTGGTTGGCAAGAAAGTCATCGTTGTCGCCAACTTGAAGCCGGTCAAACTGCGTGGCGAATTGTCACAAGGGATGATTTTAGCGGCGGATAAAGACGGCAAGCTTGAACTTGCGACCGTATCTGAGAATATGCCGAACGGGGCCATCGTCAAATAATCGTTTGGGGGAGACTTCGGTCTCCCTCTTTGTCTATACAAGGAGGAACCATCATGTTGATTGATACACACACACATATCAATGCAGAACAGTTCAATGAAGACGTCGAAGCGACGATTGAACGAGCTCGTGCTGCGGGCGTTTCCCCGATGCTCGTCGTCGGGTTCGACAATCCGACCATCACGCGTGCCATCGAGCTCGCGGAAACGTATGAAGACATTTACGCGATCGTCGGCTGGCACCCAGTCGACGCCGTCGATTGCACGGAGGCCGATTTGGCAAGAATCGAGACATTGATGGATCATCCGAAAGTAATGGCGCTCGGGGAGATCGGGCTCGACTATCATTGGGACAAATCACCTAAAGATGTCCAACAGCACGTGTTCCGGCAACAAATCGCCATCGCGAAACGGACGAATATGCCGATCGTGATTCACAATCGGGAAGCGACCGCCGACGTGCTCGATATTTTAGAGGAAGAACACGCCGAAGAGGTCGGGGGTGTGTTCCATAGTTACAGCATGTCCGTCGAACTGTTGGAGCGCTGTCTGCGTTTGAACTTCTATATTTCTCTTGGGGGACCGGTGACGTTCAAGAATGCGAAAGTACCAAAAGCGGTGGCACAACAAGTCCCGCTCGATCGACTCCTCGTAGAGACAGACTGTCCGTATTTAACGCCGACGCCGTTCCGTGGCAAGCGGAACGAACCGGCTTACGTCACGTATGTCGCCGAAGAGATTGCATCGCTACGTGACATGTCTTACGACGCACTTGCTGAGGCGACGACCGCTAATGCGAAGCGCCTGTTCCGTCTCCCATGATGTTCAGACGGATCGTGTTAAGCGTCGGCGTCGTGGCCACCGCTGTGTTCGCCTATATGGCGATGCAACCAGAACCTGTCACCATCATCGATGACGGAGTGACGATGGTGCATGAGAGTCGGGGCGAGTCGGTGTTAGATGTGCTTGAAGAGACGGGGATTGTCGTTGACGAGTCAGACGTCGTGACGCCGGCTTTGAGTGCGGATATCCCGCTCGACCGAGTTATTCAGATTGAGCGGGCCCGTACCGTCTCGCTACAAATTGGTTACGGACAAATCGAAACGATTGAGACGCGTGAACGGACTGTCGAAGACGTGTTGCTTCGTTATGGAGTGAGTGTCCGTGACGGGGACGATGTCTACCCGGGCGTCCGTACCCCGATTACATCGGGTATGACCATCCGGTATCAGCCTGTCGTCGCCCTCGATGTCATTGTCGGCGATGAGGCGAAGACGGTTCATACGATGGCTCAAACTGTCGAGCAGGCACTACAGGAGGCGAATGTGACGGTTTCTGATAAGGATACTGTCGAACCGGCTCTGGCGACACCAGTGCGAGATGGGATGACAATCACGGTCAATGTGAGTCGAGACGTCGTGCAGTATGAGAATCGACTCATCCCATTTGAAATCGTCAGAGAAGAGGACGACACGCTTGCGCTCGGAGAAACCGAGGTTGTTCAAGTCGGTGTCCCTGGACTCGAACGGACGCGGTATGCACTGACAGTGGAAAATGGTACAATTACAAATCGGACCGAAACGAGCGTGGAAACGCTGCGAACCGTGCGCCCTCAAATCATAAAACTTGGAACGAGAATCGTAGCTGAACCAGAGGCGAATCAAGAGACCGAGCAAGAACAAGAGGAGACGGCAACGACCGAACCGTCGAGCCCGTTTCGAGAGGAAGCAGAGATTAAAATCGAAGAGACGCCTCGAGCCGAGGACGTCTTAGATTTCACCTCTGCGAAACAGCTTCTCGTCGAGGCGACGGCGTATACGAACAATGCGGAAGATACGATCACGTTTGACGGCAGGGTACTGACGCGCAGCGGTTATGATGTGACGGACACGATTCTGTATGAAGGCATGCGAATCATTGCAGTCGATCCAGCCATCATCCCGCTCGGCACACGCGTGTACGTTGAAGGGTTTGGGATGGCGATTGCCTTAGACACAGGTAGTGCCATCAAAGGCAATAAAATCGATGTGATGATGGATTCGAAAGAAGAGGCAGTGACGTTTGGGCGTCAGCCACTCACGATTTGGGTCATCCCCAAGCAAGAAGAGAAAGAAGGAACTGATGATGCGTGAAAAGATACAAGAAGTGATTGTCGTCGAAGGTCGAGACGACACGACGCGGCTACAAGAAGTGTATGACGTCGATACGATTGAGACGAACGGGTCGGCTGTTTCGAAGCAAACAATCGAGCGAATCAAACGTGCCCAAGAGACACGGGGCGTGATTATTTTGACAGATCCAGATTATCCGGGTGACCGAATCCGGGCCATCGTCGAGGAGCAAGTCAAAGGGTGCAAGCATGCCTATCTCCCTCGAGCCGAAGCGAAAGACAAGCGCGGTAAAATCGGGGTCGAGCATGCTTCTCCCGCGACGATTCGCCGTGTGCTCGAAGCGTTGTATGAACAGCGGGTTGAGACGGACATGCCGCTCGTCACCCGTCAGATGGTGCTCGAGGCCGATTTGATTGGCGGACCAGACGCGGCGCGGCGGCGCAAACGACTCGGGGTGTTACTTCGCATTGGTGAACCGAACGCGAAACAGTTTGTGAAACGTGTGGAAGCGTTACGGGTCACGATTGAAGAATGGGAACGAGCACTGGCTCAGTTAGAGGAGGAAAATCATTGAAAGACATCGCCACAATTCAACGCACGAAATCAATTCTAGAACGTCACGGCTTCTCGTTTAAAAAGTCGCTTGGGCAGAACTTTTTAATCGATTTAAATATTTTGAATAAAATCGTGGACGCCGCGGAGCTGGGAGAGGCGAGCGGGGTGCTCGAAATCGGTCCCGGTATCGGGTCATTGACGGAACAGTCTGCCAAGCGGGCTAAAAAGGTCGTCGCCCTCGAAATCGACCAACGTCTGCTTCCGATTTTGGAAGACACGATGTCTCCTTATCCACACGTGCATGTCATCCACGGCGATGCGCTCGAGCTCGATATTCAATCCATCGTCGAGCGTGAGTTTTTCAGTCAAGGTATTGAAGACATCTCGGTCGTGGCGAACTTGCCGTATTACGTGACGACGCCAATCATCATGCGTTTACTGGAAAGCCAAATCAAGTTCCGCTCACTCGTCATGATGATTCAAAAAGAAGTTGCCGAGCGGATCGGAGCGAAGCCTGGGACGAAAGCATACGGCTCTCTTTCGATTGCAATTCAGTATTACGCAGAGGCGAACGTGAGCTTTATCGTCCCGAAAAGTGTGTTCATGCCGGCGCCGAACGTCGATTCAGCGGTCATCACGTTGAAGATGCGCCCCAAACCGGCGGTCGACGTGAAGGATGAAGCCTTCTTCTTTGAGATTGCCCGTGCCAGTTTCGCGCAACGTCGGAAAACGATTTTGAATAACTTGACGAATCACCTGGGCAAAGATAAAAAAATGGAAATCGAACGTCTCTTGGGTGAGGCTGAAATCGATCCAAAACGGCGAGGCGAAACGCTTTCGCTTGAAGAGTTTGCACGGTTAGCGGACACAATTTTACCACTTAAAAACAGTTGACGACCGGATAGCGAATCGATATAATATTAATCTTTATTTTCATTTCTGAATGTGTTATACTTGTAACAGTGAGGTGAAGCGTATGCCAAAGACGTTGCAAGAAATCAGACAGAAACTCGAATCGCATGTTGGAGAACGATTGACGTTGAAAGCAAACGGCGGTCGTAAGAAAGTCGTTACTCGGTTTGGAACGCTCGTTGAGACGTATCCCGCGGTGTTCGTCGTCAAATTGGATGAAGACCATCATAACGTGGAACGTGTCTCATATAGCTACGCTGATGTCCTAACGGATACAGTTAAAATTGAATTCAGCAATTGAACGATAAATGAGAGGCGGATGCATTGGCAGCTGCTTCTTTTTTTGTGCGCTCGTTTACGGTACAATGGCGAACAGGAGATACATGGGAAGGGTGAACGATATGCGCACGATCAGTGTGAAAGCGCCGGCAAAAATCAATTTGACGCTTGACGTCCTTGGGAAGCGGGCAGATGGCTATCATGAAGTAGAAATGGTAATGACGACAGTGGATTTATCGGATCGACTGGAATTGACCGTCCTTGATACAGACGAGATTCGGATTCAATCTGAACATGCCTATGTGCCGAATGACCACCGGAACTTGGCGTATCGTGCAGCCGAGTTGTTGCGGAAGCGATTTGGCATCAAGCAAGGTGTCGAAATCGTATTGGATAAGCAGATTCCGGTCGCGGCAGGGCTAGCTGGCGGATCAAGTGACGCTGCCGCGACGCTTCGAGGTATGAACGACCTGTTCGACCTCGGCCTGTCGTTAGAAGAGTTGGCCGAACTTGGGGCCGCCGTCGGATCGGACGTATCGTTTTGTGTCATGGGGGGAACAGCCATCGCGCGCGGACGCGGTGAACAGTTAGAGACAATCCCGTCACCGCCACCGTGTTACGTCGTCTTGGCGAAACCGAAAATCGGGGTATCGACGGCCGACGTCTATCGCGCGGTAGAGATGGAGAAGATTGTGCATCCAAACACCGAGGCTATGGTCACGGCGATTCGTGATCGTGATTTTGATGGTATCTGTTCAAACTTAGGCAATGCCCTTGAGGCGGTCACGCTCGAACTTCATCCGGAAGTTCGCCAAATCAAAGAAACGATGCTCCACTGCGGAGCGGATGGGGTGCTCATGAGTGGAAGTGGTCCGACCGTATTCGCACTAATTGAGCATGAACAAAAAGCACATCGTGTCTATAACGGGCTGAAAGGATTTTGTCCTGAAGTGTTCGTCGTTCGGATTCTCGGCAAAAAACATTGAACAAAGACGAATGAGAATGATATATTCTGTTTAGAACATTCGTCTATTATTGAAGAAGTGAAGGGGAATCCGTATGAAAATTCGTAGAAGTGGTCGTCTCGTTGATATGACCCGTTATTTGCTGGACCATCCGCACCAGCTCGTCTCGTTATCGATGTTTTCGAGCCGTTATAAAGCAGCCAAGTCATCCATCAGTGAAGATTTGGTCATTGTCAGTGAAATGTTGGCCCACGATGGCACGGGTAAACTGGTCACGGTGCCAGGAGCGGCCGGTGGCGTCATGTTCATCCCAGGGTGGAGCAAAGACAAGTCGCTCTCGATGATCGACGGGCTATGTGAACAGTTGTCGAAGCCAGAACGGTTGCTCCCAGGAGGCTATCTCTATTTGACAGACGTCCTCGGTAACCCGCGTCAAGTGAAGCCGATGGGCCAAGTCTTCGCCTCGGTGTTCGCTGATCGGAAAGTCGATGTCGTCATGACGATTGCGACGAAAGGGATTCCGCTCGCCTACGCTGTAGCCGAGCAACTCGGGGTACCGTTTGTCATCGTTCGGTCCGATAGTCGTGTCACCGAAGGTTCGACCGTGAGTATCAACTACGTCTCCGGTTCGTCGAAGGCGATCCGCACGATGGCGCTCGCGCGTCGCAGTTTGCCACGTGGCGCGAACGTGCTGTTGATTGACGATTTCATGAAAGCTGGCGGAACGATTCGCGGAATGATGAGTCTCTTGAACGAGTTCGAAGCGAACCTTGCCGGTGTCGGCGTACTTATGGAAGCAGAAGGCGCCGAGAAGAAAATGGTGAGCGAATACGTCAGTTTAATGAAATTGACGAACGTCGACTCGGATGAAGGTCTCGTTACGATTTCGCGTGGAAACGTCGAACAATTCTTAAAGTGATTGGCAAAAATTTGATTTCGTTTTATGATGAAAGGGTATAAGATTCGTACGAAGTCAATCGGTTCGCTTGGAATCATCTCAGCCTTTTAGAAAGTACACCACGGTCCAGACAACGATGAAAAGGGGATGCGAAACATGCAGATCACAGACGTAAAAATTCGCAAAGTCGCGACGGAAGGTAGAATGAAGGCACTGGCCTCCATTACACTCGACCACGAATTTGTGGTACACGACCTTCGAATCATTGAAGGGAGTACCGGTCTGTTCGTAGCGATGCCGAGCAAGCGGACGCCAGAAGGAATTTTCCGTGACATTGCTCACCCGATTAATGGAGATATGCGTCAGAAAGTCGAGGCTGCCGTTTTAGAGGCGTACGGTCAAGAGGACGTCGCCATCGCCGAGACGCAAGCCCAATATAATGCCATGAACGAGTAATATTTGACAGCGGATGGGGATCCTTCCGCTGCCTTTTTACGTTTCATTGGTTACGAATAGGTACAACGGTTGAAACCGCGTCATGGTTTCGATATAGTAGATACGGTGTAAATAAGGTTTGAATGTATAAAAAACCGAACATTTGAGTACATTACAGTCGATATGAGATAGGAGCGAATCAAGAATGGATCGTTTTGCAGTCATTTTGGCAGCAGGTAAAGGGACGCGCATGAAGTCGAAGCTTTATAAAGTACTTCATCCGGTCCTTGGAAAACCGATGGTCGAACACGTCGTCGATCAACTCGACAAAATCGGGGTCAGTCGTCAAATCGTCATCGTCGGCCATGGGGCTGAAGCGGTACAAGAGACGTTGGGCTCACGCGTGGAGTATGCGGTCCAAGAACAACAGCTCGGTACGGGCCATGCAGTACAGATGGCAGAAGCTGAACTCGCAGGCAAACCTGGCGCGACGCTCGTCGTTTGCGGCGATACACCGTTATTGACAGCGGAAACGCTCGAGGCGTTGTTGGCCCATCACGAGGCGCAACAGGCAAAAGTGACCGTGTTGACTGCGATTGCTGATGATGCGACTGGATATGGCCGCGTCATCCGCGGTGAAGACGGAAACGTCACAAAAGTCGTCGAGCATAAAGATGCCTCTGACACTGAACTAGAGATCCGTGAAATCAACACCGGAACGTACGTGTTCGATAACGAGCTCTTGTTTGATGCATTGAAGCAAGTCGGGAACAACAACGCTCAAGGCGAGTACTACTTGCCGGACGTCATCTCGATTGCGAAAGAAGCAGGCGAAGTCGTGGCAGCACACACGGCGCCGACATTCGATGAAACGATCGGCGTCAACGATCGTGTCGCTCTCTCACAAGCTGAAGCGGTCATGCGCAAGCGGACGAACGAACGCCTCATGCGTGAAGGTGTCACATTCATGGATGCAGCTTCGACATACATCTCACCAGATGCCGTCATCGGTTCGGATACGATCATCTATCCAGGGACGGTCATTCTCGGGAAAACGATTATCGGTTCAGAGTGCGTGATTGGTCCAAATTCAGATATCCGCAATAGCGTCATCGAAGACGGTGCGACGGTTCGTCAATCGGTCGTAAGTGACAGCCGTGTCGGAACTGAAGCACAGGTCGGGCCGTTCGCCCACCTTCGTCAACAAGCAGTCCTCGGCGCGAATACGCGCGTCGGTAACTTCGTGGAAATCAAAAAATCAACGTTCGGAGACGGTGCGAAAGCATCACATCTCAGCTATATCGGAGATGCTTCGATCGGGGAACGCGTCAACCTCGGCTGTGGCTCGATCACGGTCAACTATGACGGGAAGAACAAGTTCGAAACGGTCGTCGAAGCCGATGCATTCGTCGGCTGCAATGTGAACTTGATCGCTCCGGTGAAAGTCGGAAAAGGCTCAATCGTAGCAGCCGGTTCGACGATCACGGATGACGTTCCTGAAGAGGCGCTTGCGATTGCACGCGAACGCCAAACGAATAAAGAAGGTTACACGAAACGATAAGTTGCTGCCTATTATTATGGAAAACGATGGAGGAGAATCCTAAACATGTCTACTGTATATGAACGTGAAATTCGCCTATTTAGCTTAAACTCAAACCGTCCACTCGCCGAAGAGATTGCCAAGGAAATTGGCATCCCGCTCAGCGATTGCCAAGTGAAGCGGTTTAGCGACGGAGAACTTTACATCAACATCGAGGAGAGCGTGCGAGGCGATGATGTGTACATCATTCAATCGACGAGCTCACCGGTGAACGAAACGCTCATGGAGTTACTCGTCATGATCGATGCGTTGAAACGAGCATCGGTTCGGACGATTAACGTGGTCATGCCATACTACGGTTACGCTCGCCAAGACCGCAAGGCGCGCTCACGTGAGCCGATCACAGCGAAACTTGTCGCTGATTTATTGACGGTTGCAGGTGCCACTCGTTTAATCACGATGGACTTGCATGCTGCTCAAATCCAAGGTTTCTTCAATATCCCAGTAGACCAATTATTAGGTGTTCCACTCATCTCGACGTATTTTGAGACAGATGAATTTAAAGCGAAAGACATTGTCGTCGTTTCACCGGACCACGGTGGCGTCACGCGTGCCCGTAAGCTTGCCGAACGCTTGAAGGCTCCAATCGCCATCATCGACAAGCGTCGTCCTGAAGCGAACGTGGCTGAAGTCATGAACATCGTTGGCAGCGTTGAAGGCAAGACGGCCATCTTGATCGATGACATCATCGATACAGCTGGAACAATCACGCTCGCGGCCGATGCCATCGTCCAAGCTGGTGCAAAAGAAGTGTACGCCTCGTGTACACACCCAGTGTTATCTGGACCGGCGATGGAACGGATCGACAACTCGTCAATCAAGGAACTTGTTGTCTTGAACACGATCGATTTAGAAGGTCGCGAATGTTCAAGCAAAATCAAGCAGATGTCGGTTGCCCGTTTGCTTGGAGAAGCGATCATGCGTGTCCACGAGCACAAATCGGTGAGCACACTGTTCGATTAAAAAAACGAGGCCCGAAGGCGTTCGCCTTTGGGCTTTTTTGTTCAGGAGGAATAAGATGAAATGTATCGTCGGCCTCGGGAATCCAGGCAAAAAGTATGAGATGACCCGTCACAATGTCGGATTTTTGGCGATTGATCGCCTTGCCGACAAGCATGGGATCAAACTCGATGAAGCCAAGTTTAAAGCATTGATTGGAACGGGAAGAATCAATGGAGAACGTGTCGTCCTCGTCAAACCGCTCACGTATATGAATTTATCAGGCGAGTCGGTCCGTCCGATTTTAGATTATTATAAGATTGAGATTGACGACTTGCTCGTCATTTATGATGACTTGGACATGGTGCCAGGAAAGCTGCGGTTCCGTCCGAAAGGCAGTGCCGGCGGACATAACGGCATCAAGTCGTTGATTCAACATTTAGGCACACAAGACTTTAAACGTCTGAAACTGGGGATTGGCCGTCCGCCGCATCCGATTAAAGTGGTCGATTGGGTGCTTATGAACTACCGTAAAGAAGACATGCCAGAATTAAATGATACGCTCGATCAAGCTGTGTCCGCCGTAACCGATTTTGTGGATACTGAATGGATTGCGCTCATGAATCGATATAACTAAAGGGTCAACGTACCCTTTTTTGTCGTATGAGGTGGAGGAAAACAAATGAATGCTCTAGAGAAATTCATGGTGACGTTACCTGAGACGAACGTGATTCGGGAGCGGTTGCCAAAAGTCGATCGACAACTCGTCACCGGATTGACGACAAGTGCCAAGGCGCTTGTATTGGCGGGTTTGGCGAAAAATTCGCCAAGACGTCTCGTCGTCGTCACGCATAACATGTATCAAGCACAAAAAATGTACGATCAACTCGAGTCGCTCATCGGTCCGAGCAAAACGTTGCTTTATCCGATTGATGAGACGCTCGCTGGCGAACTATCCCTCACATCGAGCCCAGAATTGCTTGCCGCTCGGATTGAGGCTCGGACACGTCTCCTTGACGAAACGGGAGGCGTCCTTGTCGTGCCGCTCGGTGGCTTGCGCCGTTATATCCCGAACCCGTCAGACTGGCAGACGAGTCATCATCACATCAAACCTGGACAAGAGCTCGATTTAAAGCCGTTCGCCGAGACGCTCATCACGCTCGGTTATGAACGGACGGCCACCGTGACCGCACCGGGTGAATTCTCCGTCCGCGGCAGTATTTTAGACGTCTATCCGCTCACGGCAGCGCGCCCGTATCGCATCGATTTGTTCGACACCGAAGTCGATTCCATCTTTACGTTTGATGCCGAGACGCAGCGTTCGCTAGGTGTCGTCGGCGAAGCGGTCATCCCACCCGCCACCGAGTTCATCGCCTCACGCGACCAGTTGCAGCAGGCCGGACAAGCACTCGAACGTCAATATGAGCGGACGCTCTCGCTCATCGAGACCGAGACGATCCGGCAAGCGCTCGAGGACGGAATCGCCCGGGACATCGAACAGTTCGGTCGAGGCGAGGTTCCTGAAAAAGTTGGAAAGTACACACCGCTCCTGTATAGCTCGACGCTCCTCGATTATGTTGGGGCGGAAGCGGTGTTGATGTTAGATGAAGTGGCCCGGATTGAAGATGCTGCCGACGTGCAAGACCGCGAAGAAGCGGAATGGTTCTCGTCGCTCATCGAACGAGGGGAGTCGGTCAGCAACTACACGCTCGCCGTCCCGATGCATAAAGTATTCCGTACGTTGAAGCAAGTCGCGTTCTCCTTGTTGCCGTCACGACGGTCCGGAATTCCGGAGACGAACACGGTCCACCTCAGCTGTCGCCCGCTCCCGGCGTTTCATGGCCAGATGCACTTATTGAAACAAGAAGTCGAACGGTGGCAACAAGGTGACCATCGCATCGTCTTCTTGGCAGGCGATCAAACACGGGCCGATAAAGTAGTGGAGTTGCTTGACGATTATGGAATCTCATCCACGTTCACAAATGTGGACGGTGAGCTGTTGCCGCGTCACGTCCATGTCATGATCGGACAAATCGAAGGCGGCTTTGAACTCTCGACGAGCCGTCTCGTCGTCGTTTCCGAAGAAGAACTGTTCAAGCGCGTCACGAAGCGGAAACGTCAGACGAAGAATTTGACGAACGCCGAACGGATTAAAAGTTACCAAGAATTGAAGCCGAACGACCATGTCGTCCACATCCATCACGGAATCGGGAAGTACCTAGGCATCAAGACGATTGAAGTCGGCGGCATTCATCAAGACTACTTACATCTCGTCTATGCCGGCGACGATGCGCTGTACGTCCCCGTCGATCAAATCGATCTCGTTCAAAAGTATGTCGGGGCCGAAGGTAAAGAGCCGAAGATTTACAAACTCGGCGGAACCGAGTGGAAGAAGGTCAAATCGAAAGTCGCCAAATCGGTGGAAGACATCGCCGATGAACTGATCAAGCTGTACGCGGCGCGTGAAGCGTCCGTCGGCTATGCGTTCCCAGGTGATGACGAAGAGATGAGCCAGTTCGAAAGCTCGTTCCCGTACGCAGAGACAGAAGACCAAGTCCGCTCCATCGCCGAAATCAAAGCGGACATGGAACGGTCGCGGCCAATGGACCGTCTCCTTTGCGGCGATGTCGGTTACGGCAAGACGGAAGTGGCGATTCGAGCCGCGTTCAAAGCCGTGCTCGCCGGGAAGCAAGTCGCGTTCCTCGTGCCGACGACCGTGCTGGCGCAACAACATTACGAGACGATGCTCGAACGGTTCAGTGAATTTCCAATCAACGTCTCTGTCATGAGCCGCTTCCGCTCGAAAAGCGAGATGGCGGCGACGAAAAAAGGCTTGAAAGAAGGGACGATTGACGTCGTCGTCGGGACGCACCGCGTCTTGTCGAAAGATGTGACGTTCGCCGACCTCGGTCTCGTCATCATTGATGAAGAGCAGCGGTTCGGGGTCAAGCACAAGGAAAGGCTCAAGCAGTTGAAGACGAATATCGACGTCTTGACGCTGACGGCGACACCGATTCCGCGGACACTCCACATGTCGATGATCGGCATCCGGGACTTGTCGGTACTCGAGACACCGCCGGAGAACCGCTACCCGGTGCAGACGTATGTCATGGAATACGATGGTATCGTCTTGCGGGAAGCACTTGAGCGCGAACTCGCGCGAGGCGGACAGGCATTCTTCCTCTACAACCGCGTCGAAGGCATCGAGCGGAAGGCAGAAGAGATTCGCGCTTTGTTACCGGAGGCACGCATTGCGACGGCACACGGTCGGATGACCGAGACAGAACTCGAGAGCCAGCTCATCAGTTTCCTAGAAGGGGAAGCGGATGTGCTCGTCTCGACGACGATCATCGAGACCGGCATCGATATCCCGAACGTGAACACACTCATCGTTCACGATGCGGACAAGATGGGGCTGTCACAGCTGTATCAGTTGCGCGGACGTGTCGGTCGTTCCAACCGGATCGCCTACGCCTACTTCACGTATCGGAAAGACAAGCGTTTGACCGAGGTCGCGGAGAGCCGGCTACAGGCCATTAAAGAGTTCACGGAGCTCGGGAGCGGGTTCAAGATTGCGATGCGCGACTTATCGATTCGCGGCGCCGGAAATCTGCTCGGGGCCCAACAGTCCGGGTTCATTGATTCGGTCGGATTCGACTTATACTCACAAATGTTGTCTGAAGCCATCGAGGAACGGAAAGACCGGATGCGCGGACAGGCGAAACAAGTCGTCTTCAAACCGGAAATCGCGTTCCAAGCGGATGCGTATATTCCGGACGACTATTTATCGGACAGCGAATTGAAAATCGAGATGTACAAACGCTTTAAGTATGTCGATACACCAGAAGCGTTGTTCGCCCTCCAGGACGAGTTGATTGAACGGTTCGGCGAATTCCCGGAACCGGTCGCGCTCCTCATCCAACTGACGCGTCTGCGCATCTATGGCGAGATGGCGAAAGTGGCGCGCATCAAACAGTCTCCGGGCCGCATCGAGATGGTATTGTCGCTCGAATCGACGACGGCGCTCGACGTGCCGTCATTCATGGAATGGACGATGCCGCTCGGTCGGAAACTCGGTGTCGGACAAGACAACGGTGCCCTCAAATTGTCGCTCAGTGGCCGCATGCCGGTCGTCGAACTGTTGAACGATGCCGATACGGTGCTTGAGGAGCTCGTGAAGAGGTTGGCGCATGCGGTCGCCAAGTAAGTTTGCGACCGGCGTCGTCTTATTTGCGCTCGCGGGCTATCTTTCAAAGTTCATCAGTTTCGCTTACCGAGTGCCTTACCAAAATATCGCCGGAGACTTCGGGTTGTATGCCTATCAGACGGTGTATCCATTTGCCGCGATCGTCGCTTCGCTCGGCATGTATGCGATGCCGGTCGTGATTGCCAAAATCGGTGTCGGGGCACATGGACCGAGGCGAAAGCTCGAAGTGTTATGGGGCAGTTTTTACGCCTTGCTCGGTTTAGCCGTCATCCTTGTCGTCACGATGTGGATGCTAGCACCGGTCATCGCCCGTCTCCTCGGGGACATGGAACTCGCACCGACGCTGCGGATCATCAGCCTGAGTTATTTACTCATGCCGGCTTTGGCGGTGCTCCGCGGTTCGTTTCAGTCCGTCGATGACTTGCGGCCGAGTGCGATTTCTCAAGTGCTCGAGAACCTCGTTCGCGTCACGGTATTGCTCATCGCCTTGTTGATTGGCGTGCGCTTCGGCCAAGACGCCTATACACTCAGTCGATACGCGTATGGGGCGACGCTCGTCGGAGGTGTCATCGCCATCGTCATCTTGTCATTATGGGCGAAGCAGTTACGGCTCGTACCGGTACAACCCACGACGTTGCGGTCTGTCCTTCGAATCTTACTGACGACGGGGTTTGCCGTCGGTTTCGCCTCGCTCGGGATTTTATGGATGCAACTCGTCGACTCGTTCACGATTGTCAATCTGATGGGCGGGGATTATGCGGCGAAAGTCGGCAAAGGGGTATTTGACCGAGGTTATCCGCTCGTTCAATTCGCGATTCTTTTCACGACGGCGCTCGGAATGGCAAACGTCCCGAACTTGGTGCGGCATTATCGTGCCGGTCGTATCGAAGCGACCTCTTCCGGACTCAGTTCGATGATTCGCGTGACGACAACGGTCGCCGCTGCGGCCACAATCGGCTTGATGGGTGTCATGTTCCCGTTGAATGTCGCGCTATTTGAGAACGCGGCCGGGACGACAGCGCTCGTCTTGCTCTCGACGAGTACGTTCGCCGCGTCGCTTGCCGTGGCGAGCATGACGTGTCTACAGGCGATTGACCGGGAACGCACAGCTGCTGTCGGTATGATTCTCGCCATCGGCGTGAAGCTCGGCAGCAACTTGTGGCTCGTCCCTTCCTATGGCATCGCCGGGGCTGCCCTCGGGACCTCGATGGCCTTTTTAGCGATGGCCGCGTTCAATTTCAATCGGCTCGATCAAATCATCCCGCTCGGCATGCTCCGGTTTCGACATTATGGACGTCTCGTCAAAGCGGTGGCGCCGATGGGCGTCATCTTGCTCGGCTTGAACGTCATGGCGCTGGATGGCCTGACGCATCGTCTCGATGCCCTCATCTGGCTCGTCTTCATGCTCGTGCTCGGGGCCGGCATTTATGTCTGGCGGTTATGGAAAGAACAAATTTTGACGATAGAAGAATGGGAAATGATTCCGTTCGGAGGTCGTCTCATCAATCTGCTAGAAAAAAAGGAGAACTGATATGAGTTACGGAATTACGGTCGTCGGCCTCGGGTCTGGCGAACTTGATCAACTACCGCTCGGTGTCTATCGTCATTTGAAGCAGCAACCGCTCGTTTGGTTGCGCACGAAAGAACACCCTGTCGTCAGCGAACTTGAGGCGGAAGGCGTGACGTTCGAATCGTTTGATGCGATTTACGAAGCGAGTGACACGTTCGAGGACGTCTACCGACAAATCGTTGAGACGTTGCTTGAAAAGAGTGAAGAGCTAGCCATCACCTATGCCGTACCGGGACATCCGTTCGTGGCGGAGCGGACGGTCGAGTTGCTCGTCGAACAAGGTGCGGACGTCACGTTCCTCGGCGGTCAGAGCTTTTTGGACGCCATGTTCCAAGCCCTCCGCATCGATCCAATCAACGGCTTCCAATTACTCGATGCGACGGCGCTCGATGTCGAACGGATTCAAGTGACTCAACACGTATTGATTGGTCAAGTGTATGACGGGTTCGTGGCCGGAGACGTGAAAGTCCAATTGATGGAACGATATCCGGATGAGCATATCGTCAAACTCGTGACAGCCGCTGGGACAAAACATGAGCGGGTCAGTGAAATCCCGCTCTATGAGATGGACCGCGTGGCAGAAGTCGACAACTTGACGACGCTCTATGTGCCGCCGTTGACGGACGAGACGCATTTGGCGCGCGAATTTTCGACGTTGAAGCACATCATTGCGACGCTCCGCGGTCCGGACGGCTGCCCGTGGGACCGGAAACAGACGCATGAGTCGCTCCGCAAATATTTGCTCGAAGAAGCGTACGAATTGATTGAAGCAATCGATACGGAAGACGATGATGCGATTGTCGAAGAGCTCGGTGATGTGTTGCTTCAAGTCATGCTCCACGCCCAAATCGGAGCGGACGAAGGCTATTTTGATATTCGAGACGTCATTGGCACCGTCAGTGAGAAGATGGTCCGCCGTCATCCTCATGTGTTTGGGGATGTGACGGTCGATGATGCCGATGAAGTGGTGACGAATTGGAATGCGATTAAACAAGTGGAAAAAGGGGAAAAGAGAAAATCGCAGCTAGATGGAGTTCTCATGACGCAACCTGGTTTGATGCGGGCCGAGCAATTGCAGAAGAAAGCTGCGCAAGTCGGTTTCGAATGGGACGATGTTCAAGGTGCGTTCGAGAAATTGGAAGAAGAACTCCACGAGTGGAGAAGTCAGCCTGAAGATGAACGAGAACTTGGGGATGTCCTCTTCTCAATCGTCAACGTGGCGCGCTATTTCAAGTTGAACGCCGAGCAGGCGCTCGAACGAACCAATCAAAAATTTAAGAGACGATTCGAATACATTGAAGCGAACGGCTCCCTCGAAGAGATGACGCTCGAAGAGATGGATCGGCTCTGGGATGAAGCGAAGGAGAAGGGATTATGAGACTAGACAAGTTTTTGAAAGTATCCCGCTTGATTAAGCGGCGTACGTTGGCGAAAGAAGTCGCCGACCAAGGCCGGATTCAATTGAACGGACAAGTAGCGAAAGCGAGCACCGACGTCAAAGTCGGTGACGAGTTACAAATTCGATTCGGGAACAAGCTCGTCACGGTCGTCATTGACTCGATTGCCGAGCATGCCCGCAAAGAGGATGCGAAAGAAATGTACCGCTTGCTCAAAGAAGAAAAGGTGAACAGTGGTACGGAAGCGTAAAAAAAAGGTATACTGAACGTAACAGGACAGGAGGAAGGTGATTCGATGAATGGACGTAACCCGATGGAACGCAAACAGCGGATTCGGGCTCTTGATGAACGGAGAGAACAGCTGGAAAAAGAACAGAACCGGCGACGTATCCATCTTCGACGCCGCCTGGCTGCGGCCTCACTTCTCTTTTTGTTAATGGTTGTCTTCATCGGTCAAAGTTACTTCTCGAAAGTCGGATATGTGTCCGAGCAAGAACGGAAACAAAATGAAGCGCAAGTCGAACTTCGGGAAACGAAGGACGAACAATCAGAACTGAAAGAGCAGGTCGAGCGTTTACAAGACGAAGAATACATCGCCAATCTAGCGCGCAACGAGCTGTTGTTCTCGAAAGATGGCGAGATTATTTTTTACTTCTCACCAGAGGAATAAGTGGGTTCGTTGACCGTTGACGAATCGACTCGTATAATTGTAGGGAATCAATCAAAAAAAGGAGTACATTATTTTATGTCAATTGAAGTAGGAAGCAAGGTACAAGGTAAGGTTACAGGGATTACGCATTTCGGAGCGTTCGTAGAACTTCCAAATGGCAAAACGGGTTTGGTGCACATCAGTGAAGTGGCAGATTCTTACGTCAAAGACATCAATGAAGTGCTAACGGTCGGTCAAGAAGTGACGGTCAAAATCTTGAACGTCGAAACAGATGGCAAAATCGGGTTGTCTATCAAAAAGGCCGTCGATCGCCCTGTCAGTGAACGTCCAGAGCGTCCAGCCGGCGAGCGTTTCTCTCGTGGCCCACGCCCAGGTGGCCCGGGTCAAGGCGGCCCACGCCCAGGTGGTCCAGGACAAGGTGGCCCACGCGGTGGCGGCGGTCCACGCGGTGGCGGTCCACGTGGTGGTGGCGGCGGACGTCGTGAAGTACGCCGTGAGCCAGAAACGTTCGATACGTTGATGAGCAAGTTCTTGAAAGACAGCGACGAGCGCTTGACGACGTTAAAACGTCAAACCGACTCAAAACGCGGTGGACGTGGAGCCAAGCGCGGGTAACCCTTCGTAAACCATCAGCTTCTACTCGTAACGATAGACGGTCTTCCTCAAGAAGACGACGAACCACAGACTTTTATAGTCTGTGGTTTTTTTTTTGATTCTTTTTTGTTATGAAAAATAACTAAAAAGGGTTGCATTTTTTCGAGGAAGCGAGCACAATAGGGAACATGAAAAAATAGTTATGTTTTATAAGTGAAAGGTGAGAATGAAAATGAATGGATGGAAACTGTGGTTGGCGGAATGGAGAAGCATCGGGAAGAATCCTCGGGTCTGGGTCCCGATTCTCGCGGTCGCACTTGTACCGCTCATGTATGCCGGGATGTTCTTATGGGCGTTTTGGGATCCGTATGGACAGATGAAAGACTTGCCGGTGGCGATCGTGAACGAAGACCAGGGAGCGACGTTCGACGGGGAGCAACTTGCCGTCGGGGACGAACTCGTTGAGAAGTTAAAGACGTCTGAGGCGTTCGAATTTATCGAGACGACGAAACAAGAAGCCGAGTCAGGGTTGAACGATCATGACTATTACATGGCGATTGAGATTCCGGCAAACTTCTCAGAAAAAGCGACGACGGCGCTCAGCGAAAAACCTGAGAAGCTTGAACTCAAATATATCGCCAATGAATCGTATAACTTTTTAGCGGCTCAAATCGGCGGTTCCGCGATGGAGCAAGTGAAAGGTGAACTGTCGACCGAAGTCGCGAAACAGTACGTCAGTGCGATGCGTGACGGGATTCAAGATGCCGCTGCTGGACTCGATGAAGCGGCGGCTGGGGCGGGAAAACTAGCAGATGGGTCGCAGACGGCCGAACAGGGGGCGACCCAATTGGCCGACGGGACCGCATTGCTCGCTTCAAAACAACAAGAATTGGCTGACGGGGCGAGTCGGTTGAATGAAGGTGTGGCCCAACTCGAGACAGGGACGACGGAGTTGGCGAAGGGAAGCCAGCAAGTTTATGCAGGTAGCGCCGCCTTATCAGACGGGGCACGTCAAGTGAATGACGGGGCGTCTGCCCTTCAAGACGGAACGAGCCAACTTGTCGAAGGGACAGACACGTTCGCCTCGAAGTTGGAGGAATTGCACAGCGGGACGGCTTCTCTCAATCAAGGCGTTCAACAACTCGCGGCCGGGATTCAGCGTTCGAAGGACGGCAGTGAGCAATTGAGTGCCGGTTCAAATGAATTGGCGGCCGCGATGACGGCGGCGAAAGAAGGAAATGCCGCCTTGATGGCAGGAGAGACGGAACTCGTGGCCGGAATCGGTCAGATGAAGACAGAAATGTTGGCCAGTCAAGATCAGTTGATGAACCAGCTGTCAGCACTCGTCGAGGCAGGGCAACCTGCTTCACCAGAGATGCTACAGGCGATTGTGGCCCAATTGGCGGAAGGTCAAACAGCGACAGCCGCTGGATTCGATGCACTGTCCGCGGGAGCGACGCGTGTGAAAGAAGGACAGGCCGCGCTCGGTGACGGATTGACGCAAGCAGAGGCTGGTGCCAATGAACTCGCTTCGGGACTGGTGACGTTACGTGACGGACAAGCCGAACTCGCAAGCGGGGCACAGGCGTTGGCGGATGGGTCGACCCAAGTGGAACAAGGGGCGCAAACGGCAGCCGTGAGTTCGAAAGAGTTGGCTTCGGCAAGCAATCGCTTAAACGCCGGCGTCGGAGCGTTGAAAGACGGGACCGCCGAACTCGCGTCCGGCAGTACGCAGTTGACCGAGGCGACGGGCGCCTTGTCAGAGGGGAGTTCGAAACTCGCAGACGGGGCGAAGAGCGCCGGCGCGGGCACGAATACACTCGCGAACGGGGCTGTACGTTTGGCAGAGGGCGGTAAAGACCTCCAGTCAGGTAGCGACCAGCTCGCAGACGGAGTGTCCGAACTTGCGGCTGGTAACAGCAAGTTACGGGACGCGCTCGCCGATGGGGCCGAAGCGGCCGCGATCGACATCCGAGACGATAACGTCGACATGATGGCCGGACCGGTCACGGTCGTCAACGAATCGATTCACAAGGTCCCGAACTACGGAACGGGTTTTGCACCGTACTTCATGTCACTCGGACTATTCGTCGGGGCGCTCTTGCTCTCGATCGTCTATCCGCTGTACGATCCGGCTGGAAAACCGAAACGCAGCCTGTCATGGCTCGTCTCAAAATCAGGTGTGTTGCTCGTTATCGGATTTATTCAAGCGCTCGTCTTGGATGTGGCGATGGTCATGTTGCTCGGACTTGAAGTCGAGGCGCCGCTCCAGTTCTTCGGATTCAGTTGGCTCGTCAGCATCACGTTCCTCTTAATCGTGCAGCTACTCGTCACGACGCTCGGAAATCCGGGCCGTTTCGTAGCCATCGTCTTATTGATCCTTCAATTGACGACGTCGGCTGGAACGTTCCCGCTCGAACTGATTCCGAGCGCCCTCCAACCGTTTAACGCCTGGTTGCCGATGACATACACCGTATCGGGCTATAAAGAAATCTTGTCAGCGGACGGCTGGAGCTACCTGCAACAAGCAATCATCTATTTGGCGTTCGTCTCAACCGCTTGCTTCTTCCTGCTATGGGGATATTTCCGCATCGCTTGGAAGAAAAAATATCGGCTGACGACGTCAGAAGCGTGATGCACAACGAACTGAAAATCGTGTATAGTGGATAAGACGACACTATACACGATTTTTTTGTGAAAAAACTTTTAAAAAAGAATTGACACTGGCGTGGGTACTGGTTATTATAGAAAATGTGCTTAGGACACAACAATAACATGGCGGTGTAGCTCAGCTGGCTAGAGCGTACGGTTCATACCCGTGAGGTCGTGGGTTCGACTCCCTCCGCCGCTACCATTTTATTTAGGCCCGTTGGTCAAGCGGTTAAGACACCGCCCTTTCACGGCGGTAACACGGGTTCGAATCCCGTACGGGTCAC
>NZ_ATCL01000009.1 GCF_000416965.1 Exiguobacterium chiriqhucha RW-2 | reverse complement strand
CCGTTCGACGCTTTCATGTTGTGCGTGAAGTTTTGGGCCGACTCGAACGAGACGACGACCACGTTCTTGCCTTTATACTTCCCGAAGTAGTCCGGGTTCGGTGCTGCATAGTGTTGACGGGTGTACTTCTCGATTTTGGCGAGTTCTGACCCGTCAGCCATCGCCTTCTGGGCCGACGTTTTCGTTTGAAGCATCGCATCGTAGACGTGGAAATTGAACGTCCCGATATTCTTGACCAAC
Organism: Exiguobacterium chiriqhucha RW-2; assembly: GCF_000416965.1. Taxonomy (GTDB): domain Bacteria; phylum Bacillota; class Bacilli; order Exiguobacteriales; family Exiguobacteriaceae; genus Exiguobacterium; species Exiguobacterium chiriqhucha. The sequence continues at coordinate 363,246 of NZ_ATCL01000009.1, read as the reverse complement.
AGTTCCCGGTCGAACGAACGAGTCAACAGTTCCGGACGCTCTGTTTCAGCGAGCGACAAGTTGAACAAGAACACGACGACGGCCGTCGCGAACGTCACGAGCGCTCTCCGATGAGAGGCAGCCGTCGCTGTCGCGTTGATGCGCCATAAGATGAACGGCAAGACGAGCACGTCCCCGAGGATAATCAAATCTTTCCATTCCAACAGTGACGTGAACGATGTCGACAACGTCTCCATGTTCGACGGTTGCAAGATGACCGGCATCGTCAAGTAGTCGGTAAACTCGCGGTAATAGACGGCATCCGCAAACAAGATGAACGATGCTACGGCATACAGCATGTACAAGACCCATTTCTGCTTATTTCCTTTAAAGAAGAAACTGAACGCGAATAGGAATAGAGTGGAGCTGATCGGGCTGATCAGCAGAATGAATGCCTGAGCGGTGTTTTCAATCGGGATATTGAAGAAAAATTGGTAAACTACGTACGTCTTCGTCCAAAGTAATAGCGAGAAAATCCAAAATAACCGATATTCATGAAACGAAGCGCGGACCGTATCATTCAGTCGCATAGTAAGCTTCGAGAAGCTCTGAGATGACTTCATCTGACGGCCTCCTCCTCTGTTCAACGGGCGACGAGTTCAACAGACTCGGTGCCCCTATTTTTTTATAAGTCCAATTGGCTTGTTATCCATTTCACGTACGATAACAGTCCTGTATCAAGTCCAAATCTTACCCCTTTTTTAACAAAAAATCAACTCCGTCATTACAAATTTTACATTATCCCATACCCGTTCCCAATATAAAACACGCCTGCATCAAGTCGCAGGCGTGCATGGACAAACGTTATACACGAGTCGGGATAAAGTGTTTACGGGCAAGCCACGCACAACCGATGACACCCGCATCGTTCTCGAGTTCCGCGATTTTGAACGCCGTCGACGCATAGACGCGCTCGAGGGCGAACCGTTTGAACTGCTCGTCGAGCGGCTCGAGGAGTGCTTCGCGTGCTTTCGAGACGCCTCCGCCGATGACAATCATTTTCGGGTTCAACGTGTTGGCGATATTCGAAATCGTCAATCCAAGATATTCGGTCATCTCGTTCACGACTTCTGTCGCGACGACATCATTCGCTTTATACGCTTCGAACACGTCGCGTGCCGTCACTTCGTTCAGTTCGTTCAACGATGTCGTCCGACCTTTACGTTTTTGGAGTGCCAGACGGGCGATTCCGGTAGCCGAAGCAATCGTCTCGATGCAACCTTTACGGCCGCAGCCACACATGACGGCTTTCGACTCGTCACGTTCAACCGTAATATGGCCAATTTCCCCAGCCATACCTGCAGCCCCGTGGACGATATTGCCGTTCGTGATGACACCGCCGCCGACGCCTGTGCCGAGCGTGATGGCGAGCAGTTCTGATGCGCCTTCGCCTGCCCCTTTCCACATTTCACCGAGTGCGGCAGCGTTGGCGTCATTCTCTAAGACGGCCGGCAAACCGACCGCTTTCTCGAACTCGCTGACGAGCGCAAAGTTTTTCCAGCCGATGTTTGGTGAATATTCGACCACACCTTCTGAAAAGTTGATAAAGCCTGGTGCCCCGATGCCCGCACCTGCAAAATCTTGCTTCGCTTTGCCCGACGTTTCTAAATAGGCTTCGAATGAAGCGGCAATATCAGTCGGAATATGTACCCCGTTCTCACGAATATCCGTTGTAATCTCCCACTTGTCAGAAATAATCCCGTTCATATCGAGGACGGCCATCTTCACCGTCGTTCCACCAATGTCGATTCCTAATAACCACTTCATGTGTTCCACTCCTCGTCTCGATTAAATCGCTTTCATCCCATAGTTTACACTATTAAACCCCTAGTGCAAACCTTTGCACTAGGGGTTTTTCTGTCAATCTCTTGAATTTTTCAGTTCATGGGTCAAAATAATCTTGGCCGTATCATATTCCCGTTGTTCAATCATTCCGCCCGCATGCAACTCATCGAGTTCCATCATCATGAGCCCGATCTCGGCATCGCGCTCCCCGATATAAATGATCGTGCCGAACGATTTCAAAAATTGCTGGACGTCATAAAAATTTTTCATCGTTCGTCCTCCATCGCGGTGAGCACGAAACGGTACAGCAGTTCCCGCGTCGCTTCGAGCGATTTGAGATGCGTCCGCTCATAGCTATGGCTCGACTCGATGCCTGGGCCGACGAGCGCGTGGCGCACATCGTAGCCGGCTCCGATTGCAGCCGAGGCGTCCGATCCATAGTACGGATAGATATCGACTTTATGGGCGATGTCATGTTTACGGCATAGCGCGGTGAATTGACGGCGCAACCCGAGATCATACGGGCCTGACGAATCTTTCGCACAAATCGAAACTGTATACTCGTCCGAGTGTTGCCCGTCCCCGAGCGCACCCATATCGACAGCGATATATTCAGTCACCGCTTCGGGAATTCCGGCGTTGCCCCCGAACCCGACCTCTTCATAGTTCGAGATCAAGTAATGGACCGGGTGTGGCAACTCCGCCTCGACCAGATCTTTCGCCAAATCGAGCAAGATGGCAACGGACGCCTTATCATCGAGATGACGTGATTTGATATAACCGGCGTCGGTCTGACGGAAGCGCGGGTCGAACGAGACGAAGTCCCCGACCTCGATGCCGAGGGCCCTTACGTCTTCGGCTGTATGGACGTCCGCGTCCAAGCGCACTTCAATCGTTGACGCCGTCCGTTCGGCACTATTCGTGTCCTTATAGACATGGACGCTCGATTGATGAATGAGAATCGTTCCTTCAATCGGCGCACCCGTCTCGGCATGAACCAGACAGTTCTCCCCTTCGATTGCAGTCCAGGCGTATCCGCCGACTTGCGTCAAGCGCAAGCGGCCGCTCGGCAAGATTTCTTTCACCATCGCGCCGAGCGTATCGACATGGGCCGTCAACAGACGTGCTCGATCCGATTTGCCCTCAAATGTCGCCAGAAGCGCCCCTTTGTTCAAGCGTTTCGTGGGGATCCCGAGTGCCGTCAGTTCTTGTTCGACGAATCCGATCGCCTCGTCCGTCATCCCGGACGGACTTGGAATTTCAACCAATTGCTTCAACGTTTCAATCATACCCTTACTCCTTTGTCATCGATTGTAGCCGAGCCAAAATAATGCGCCGGACGCCACGAACACGAGCCCCGCAAATAGCAAGCGACGTTTCTTCACGTGTTCATCCGGTAAGCCGACCACTCCCGCCATCAGAAAGCCCCCGACGAGTCCACCCGCGTGTGCGGAATGGTCCAAACTAGCGCCAAGGACGAAAGCGAGTCCCACGTTTAATCCTAACATAATAAACAGAGGAGGGCCGAGTGTCTTCATAAATAAGGAGCGGTCGCGCAGTCCGAAATAGAGCAGTGCGCCGACAAGCCCAAACAATGCCCCGGACGCGCCGGCCGAGATGGCTTCGCTGAACGCATACGAGGCGACCGTGGCGATGACACCTGCCAACAGATAAATGGTGGCGAAACGCGTCGAGCCGTACATCCGTTCCACGAGCGGGCCGAGTGACCAGAGCGCGAACATGTTGATGGCGAAATGGAACCAACCGATATGAAGGAACATCGGTGTGATCAGACGCCACCATTCTCCTTCGTCGATGAGAGGATTCACTTTCGCACCGAAGCGGATGAGCGTGTTCGGATCGAGCGTCGAGCCGATTGATTCGGCGAACCACATGACGAGGAACGTCACGAACATGAGCGCATAGACGAACTGAGGCTTCCCAAAGGCGAACCGTTGCTTCAGTTCATTTTTCCGTTGTTGGTCGAGAGCGACGGCACGCGGGCGATATGACGTTTCCGTTTCGGCGCACGGCCGCATCTCGAGCTTCACTTTTGCCGCAATCGGGAACGTGAGCGACGACAGACGCTCTTCATCGACGAGCGGGTCACCATAAATGTGGACATGGAGCTTCTCGCGGCCGATTCGGGCCAAGCGAAACGAGTTCATGACCGCCTCGACGTCCAAGGCGACATGGTTCGCCCACGCCTTATCTGTCCGTATGTAGAGGTGATAGACATCCCCCGCTTTCGTGTCAAACAATAAAAGTGCCCGCGACGGCTCTAAGACGCCCTCGATGCGTCCTCCTGCTTCGACGGCACGATATACATCTTCCCAAAAACAAGCTGGTTCTGTCATGTTGGCTCACCTCCTTCTATACTTTCATTCTAAAGGAATTTGGGCAGGACGACAAAATCGAGCATCGCCCCAATCTGCCCCGCTCTTCCGTCGGTCCACAAAAAAACCGTAGTGGCGGGAGCCAACTACGGTCATGACAGAACGAGTAATCGTTCTTATAAGACAGGTTGCATCGTTTTCAATAACACTTCTGCCGAATGATGCATCTTTTGTTTTTCTTCGTCTGACAACTCGATTTCCACGACTTGACGGACTCCTTGGCGGTTGATGATGGCCGGTACACCGATATGGATATCGTTCAAGCCGTATTCACCATCTAAATGTGCGCCGACCGTCAACAACGTGTTCTCGTTACGGAGCACAGCCTTGACGAGACGGAGCAAACCGAGGCCGATGGCGTAGTACGTCGCGCCTTTGCGCTCGATGATGTGGTACGCCGCGTCCCGAACGTTGACGTAGATGTCTTCGAGGTCTTCCCATGTATATTCGTCGTTCTCTTCAAGCAACTGCTCGACCGACTTCCCGTAGATGCGGGCGTTGCTCCAGGCCGCGAATTCCGTGTCTCCGTGCTCACCCATGATGTAGGCGTGGCAGTTGCGTGGATCGACGTTGAAATAGTCGCCGAGCATGTAACGGAGACGTGACGTATCGAGTACCGTTCCTGATCCGAACACGCGGTGTTTCGGTAAACCTGAGTATTTCCAAGCCAAATGTGTCATGATGTCGACCGGGTTCGAGGCGATGATGATGATGCCGTCGAATCCAGATGCCATGATGTCCCCAATCATCGATTTCATGATTTTGGCGTTCTTCTCGACGAGGTCGAGGCGAGTTTCACCCGGTTTTTGCGGAGCACCGGCAGTGATGACGACGATATCTGCTGCACCACAGTCCGTATAGTCCCCTGCCCAGACGCGCATCGGTGAAGAAGCGAACGAGACGCCGTGGTTCAAGTCCATCGCTTCGCCTTCCGCCTTCGATTTGTTGATGTCGATAATGACGAGTTCCTCACAAAGACTTGCTGTCGTCAATTGGTACGCAAAGCTGGCACCGACCGCTCCGGCCCCAACGAGCGCGACGCGTGTTACTTTTGCATGATTTAATGTTTCCATATTGATTCTCCACCCTTCGAACAATCTGTTTCATGTTTTTGTTATGTCTGTTACATAAAGATTGTAACATCATTCACAAACACTCACTACTAAGGAAACCGTTTTCACTTTGGCGATATTGTGACAAAATTCACATTCGTTTGAAACATCTACATTTTCTGTACTACCCTCATCGTAACAAGAGGAAACTAATCGTCGCGGCCGCGGCGATCGACAAAAAGTTGACGGCGTCATTGCCGAGAAAACGCCAGCCCGACACATAAGCCGTCGGCTCACGATGATGTATTTTCTTCTCGGTCAACTTGCCGCACACACGGCATCGGTATTTCCGTTGCACCGTGGCCCCTAACAATGTGTCGACGACGCTGCCGCTCAATCCGAGGGCGATCAAGACGAGCGCGAACGTCACATCGATCTCGATAAATGGAAGCGAGGCGAGGATGATGACCGTGGCCCCGACGATCGACATGACCGTTCCGAACACGGACACCCCACCACTCGTTCCCGGTTCGACTTCACGGAACGTCCGAATCGAGCGCGGTTTCTGCTTGGCGAGGACGCCGAACTCAGATCCCCACGTATCACTCGTCGCCGCGGCAATCGAGGCGACATAGGCGAATAACCAGGCGTCGTTTGGCGCAAGAATCATTCCAAGCGCCGTCACCATGCCGACGCCCCCATTGGCGAGCACTTGTACGAAATCACGGGGACCCGATTTCTCAACAATCTCATCGACAGGCGCCTTGTCCCGGGCACGATATTTCGAGGCGAGCGACGATGTCGAGAAAAAGACACCGAGTAAATAGAGCCCGAACCAACCGAAACCGTAGCCGATGACCGCCCCCGTCACGACCGTCAAGACGGCTCCGGAGCGGGTCAACGAGCGCAATCGATAGCCGGCAAAGGCCACCAAACAAGTTACAACGAAGATGGCGAACATAAAATCGTTTCCCTTTCCGTCACGATGAATTCGACAGGAATGTCGTGTGGCTCAATCGGGATCTCATCGAGCAGTTGGACGTCATAGGCCAACGCGATGGTCGTCCCTTTGTACGTGGCGAGGTAGCGATCATAATAGCCGCCTCCCCATCCGATTCGATAGCCGGACCGGTCAAACACGCGGCCGGGGACGATACAGACGTCAATCGAGCGCATCGTCGCTTCAGTCGTCGGCTCCAATATATTCATGACGCCCGGCTCGAGGTCTTCTAACGAATGAATCTCATGGAACGTGAGTCCCTGTTTCGTAACTTTCGGCACGAACACCGATTTTCCTGCCTTCCATGCTAAGCGGATGAGCGGCAACGTATCAATCTCTAAATCGAGGGCGAGCGTAACAGCCACCGTGTCCGCCTCTTGCCACGCCTTCAGTTCGGTCAATGTATGTATGATGACGCGGTCCCGGTCCGACCGGTCGTCGAGTTCACGGATTTGACGATGTACGTCTTGCCGAAGTTGTTTCTTTTCAATCACTTCAATTCCCCCTTGTTCAAAAAAAAGGCCGCCACATGAGTGACGGCCAGTCTCATTATTTCACTTCGCGGTAAAGCGTGTGACGACGGAGACGTGGGTTGTATTTGCGCAATTCGAGGCGCTCTGGGTTGTTACGTTTGTTTTTCTTCGTGATGTACGTGCGATCGCCTGTTTCTGTGCAAGCTAGTGTGATTTTAACGCGCATTTCTTTCACTCCCATCTTACTAATGTTGTATCAAGTGCTTTTGCTTTACAGTCTAAGCATACTCAATTATCCTACCAATTTTTATTTGAAAAAGCAAGGTTATTTCGTGTTCTTTTTCAAACGTTTTTGCCCGTATGGCGAAGCATCGAGCGGCAGGCAGGTTTTTACGTTATCACCAATCGCATAGCGCATTCCGACTTCCTCAGTCGATAGTTGTTCGCAGATGTACACCGTGTCGGCTTCAGCGAGGACGCTGTTCTCGATTCGGTGAATCGCGTCGAACAGACCGCCATGTCCGTGCGGATTGCGGGTCGTTTCAAAGGACAACATAGTTGAGTATAACGGAACTTGTAGTGCTTTCGCAAGCGAACGTGCCGCAGGAATCGTCATCCAATCAAATTGATGGATCGCTTTGAACGGAACTTTGGCCACGAGCTCATGCGCAAGTTTGACGTACGCCACGTTTTGGGCCGCGACTTGGTTCATCACGTGCTCCAAGAACGGGCTCGTCAGACGGACGCGGTACACGTGGACGTGGTTGTGACGTTCATACTCCGGTAACCCTTCCTTGAACGGGGTCAAGACGTACACCGTCTCGCCTTCCGCCGCCCGGGCTTCGACCTCGTCGATGACACGGCGTCCGAGATCACCGACGACGTTGCCTGTATATTCTGGCGTCAAGACGAGAATCGCCTCGCCTTCACTGCCACGTTCCTCAGTCACGTAATAGTCGTGCGGAGACAGGAACGTGTCGATGTCAATGTCCACATCATCAAGGAACGGATACGCGCGATAATGGTCGGCGAGCAGTTCATCCGATAACTTGTCTTGATACAGTGCCGTCTCGAGCTCAGCAAACAGGCGTGTGTGCTCGCGGAAGCGTTCGGCTGCATATTGAGCCGTCGTCTGTCCGTCGAGGATGAAGGCCCAGTCACTCGATACGGCGAGGACGTAATGTCGCACGAGTTGAATGAGCGCCCGATCGACGAGCGGTGAGGCGTGACGATAATCGGCCACGTCTTTGACGAGTTGTGTCTCCATCATGTGCAAGTGGCGGAGCATCCATTCGTTGCGCTCGTTGATCCACACGTCACCATAACCTTTACGCCCCCACGTGTTCATCGAGACGTGTACTGTCTCGAGGTCTTGGAAGTGGCGCTCGAGGAACAGGGCCGGCGTAATCGTCTCGATTCCGAACTCTTCGAGCCGCTCGGCGACCTTGCCGAGGAATTCAGGTCCTTCAAACCACCAATGTCCGAACAACTCGGCATCGAACGGTGCCGTCACGAGGAACGGCGGGAACATTTGTCCACCATGGGCCTCGAGATGCCCTTCGAGCGTCTGCGCAAAATCGAGGGCGTGGTTGTCGATTTGATGTTCGGCCCAGGCGCGGACATAATAGTCTTTCTCATCCGAGTCGCCCGTGATGCGGTGCATCTTCAGACCGGTATCGAATCGAATCCCTTCTGGGTGCATGAACTTTTCAATATACGCCCAGTCGCGGTCATAGGCGAGGTCACGATAAAACTCGCGATAGTCAGGATGGCCCGGATACCCGATCATCGAGCTCCAAATCTTCCCGGAGATGATTTGGTCACGCGGGAACAAGGCGACGCCATGCGGCGAGTAGACCGGTGCGCCAATCCCCTTGTCCGGAGTAGGGTCGGCATCGAGTAAAGCGTGCTCATCGACGAACGTATAACGAACGCCTTCCTCGTACAAGATGCGGTCGACACCCGGCGTATAGGCACACTCCGGCAACCAAATACCGGTCGGGCGGAACCCGTAATGACGCTCGAAACAGTTCAAACCGGTACGGATTTCCGCACGGGCGGCCTGCTCCGTGAACAAGTGCGGGTTGAAGCCGTGCGTCGCCGTACATGTGACCATATCGATGAACCCTTGCTCACGATATGTACGGAACGCATGGTTCAAGTTCTTTTCCCAATGCAGGAACGTTGTTTTCAAATCGGTGTAGCGCCCGCGATAAAAATGGAGCGTCTCAACTTCCTGTTCGCTCCGTCCTTCGGCGAGCTCAATCTCAATCAATTCGAGCATCTCATCCAAATGTTCCACGTAACGGTCCTGGACGAGCGGGTCGGCGAGCATCTCAACGACGGGCGGTGAAATGCTGACCGTCCAATGAAGCGGCTTTTGCAGACGGTCGATTTGCCAAAGAATCGGGATATATGTCTCGGAGATGGCTTCATACACCCATCTCTCTTCTAAGCGGTGTTTCTCTTCATGTCGCACGTACGGAAGGTGGGCATGAAGGACGAGTGAAAAATAACCTGGTTTCATCAAATAAATCCTCCTCAGCGCACGAATCGGTATGCAGAATATTTAGGTAGCGTGTCGAGCAGTTCAGGAGACTCGACTTCCCCGTATTGCCAACGTCGTACCGGTTCAGCGAAACGACCATGGCCGGCTGGCTCCGCACGTGGCGTATCAATCGGTGAAGATGCGAGCAACGGAAGAAACTCCCCTTCCATCGTCCGAATCCCAAATTCGAACACATACGTCGTGTTCGGATCGAGTGGCCGAACGAACCAACTGTTCGTCATCTCCGGCAATTCGAACGTATACGAACGGTTCGCATGCCCGCTCGCGTAATCAAGCAACGTGATGTCGAGGATCCGGAACGCCTTCGGCAAATCTTCCCACGGACGCATGAACTGCATCGACAACGTCTCCTTGACGCTGTCAGAAACCTCCCAAAAGACGTAGACGGCGTTCGGCGATTGAACGACCGCATGCATCAAATCTTGATCATAACGGTCAGGGAGCTTCCAGAACCCATCTGGGCCTTTATCTAGAAGCGGTGATTGGACTGGCAGCTCATGTTGCAGCGTCGAAGCGACCTGCGTCCCAGATGAGGCGGGTACTTGCTTCGATTTCGGTGTCATTGCTTTCTTCCCTTCGGTCTTTCGTTTTGGAGCGGCGGCTACCGGCTTGGCTGGTTCACCGTGTTGGGAACGCCATTTGCGCCAAGCGTACTGGACTTTCCCGATCGGCATGTCTAATTGTTCTGCAATCTGTTTTAACGTTAGCCCTTGTTGTTTCAAGGAAACGATTTTCTCTTCCATCTATTTGTGGCTCCCTTCCTAAAAAAAATCCATGTGTTCTACTATTCGCCTCCAACCCGTGAATTCCTGCACAAAAAAAAAGTAAAGAACAACTGGTCTGTTGTTCTTTACCACTTTTCTTACTGGTTTAAATCATAATGTTTCCCTTTTTCGAGGAAAATGAGATGTTCTCCGAAATTCGTCACGTGATCGCCCATGCGTTCTAAATAGCGGGCGATGTTCGAAAACTCATAGACATCGTTCGTCCCGACAGCCATTGTCGGCACAGATCCCATGTATTGTTTGATGACCTGCAAGTTCAAGTCATCGATGACTTTGTCCATCTCGTTCAAGTCACGCACCCGGCTGACCTCGCCTTTACGATAAGCACGAGTCGCCAGCTCGAGCATGTCGATCAACTGCTCGGCCATCTGTTTGAGCGGCTTGATGTCTAACACGTACGGGACGTGCTCGATGCGCGCAACGGCTTTGGCGATGTTCGTCGCATAGTCCGCGATGCGCTCAAGGTCTGTCGCCGACTTCATCGTCACGATCAAGCGACGAAGGTCGGTCGCGACCGGTTGTTGTTTCGCGATCAACAGAATCGCCTCGTCATTGATTTCGAGCTCGAGGTCATCGAGTTCGTTGTCGTTGTCGATGACAGTCTGAGCGAGTACGAGATCATGTTTTTCAAGCACTTCGATGGCCGTAGCCGTTTGACGCATCGTCAAATTCGCCAAGCGAACAACCTTGTCTTCTAATTCGTTTAACTTCGTATCAAAAAATGTGCGATTTTGTGCCATGATTGTCTCCCCTTCTTAACCGAACCGGCCAGAAATGTAATCTTCAGTCCGTTTGTCCGTTGGATTCGAGAAGATTTTATCGGTCGCATCGAACTCGACGACTTCTCCGTTCAAGAAGAACGCCGTCTTATCCGATACACGAGCTGCTTGCTGCATGTTGTGCGTGACGATGATAATCGAGTACTGCTCTTTCAACTCTTGGACGAGCTCTTCGACTTTTAGTGTCGAGATTGGGTCGAGCGCTGACGTCGGCTCATCCATGAGGATGACGTCCGGTTCGATGGCAAGTGTGCGGGCGATGCAGAGACGTTGTTGCTGTCCACCCGAGAGGCCATAGGCGTTCTCGTTCAAGCGATCTTTTACTTCATCCCAAATCGCGGCGCCACGAAGCGAGCGCTCGACGATTTCATCGAGTACTTTTTTGTTTTTGATGCCGTGTGTACGTGGCCCGTACGCCACGTTGTCATACACCGATTTCGGGAACGGGTTCGGTTGTTGGAACACCATACCGACCGACGTGCGAAGATCTTCAACTTTATAATCGCGGTCAAAGATGTTGCGACCATGATACAAGATTTCACCGTTCGTACGGACAGACGGCACGAGCTCGACCATCCGATTCAACGTCTTGATGAACGTCGACTTCCCGCAACCCGACGGACCGATGATGGCCGTCACTTCGTTTTTCTTGATGTCGAGGTTGACGTCGATCAACGCTTGATCGTCGCCATACCATAAATTCAAGTTGTTCACGACATAGGCACTTTCTTTTTGCATCACCGTTTCGTTCGGTTGAGTCGTCGTTGTATTCACTTCATGATCTCCTTTGAGTTCTTTTTGTTTCATCATCTCGAGAGTCCTCCTCGTTTACTGCTACGACTTAATGTCGGTTCGTGTACTTGTTACGGATATAGATGGCAGCCGAGTTCATGATGATCAACATCGTCATCAATACAATGATTCCGGCAGCGGCCAAGTTTTGGAATTCAGCTTGCGGACGGCTCGTCCAGTTGTAGATTTGAATCGGGAGCGCTGTGAAATCAGAGAACACATTGCTCGGCGTCGTCGAAATGAACGTCGCTGCTCCGACCATGATCAATGGAGCCGTTTCCCCGATTGCTCGCGATACGGCCAAGATGATTCCCGTGATAATCCCTGGAATCGCCGACGGCAAGACGACGTTGAACGTCGTCTGCCACTTCGAGGCTCCGAGTGCGAGCGACGCGTGCCGCAATTCCATCTTGACGGAACGGAGCGCTTCTTGTGACGCGACGATAACAATCGGTAAACTCATCAGTCCGAGCGTGAGAGCTCCGGCCATGATTGAGTTCCCAAGTTCCATAATGCGAACAAAAATCGTCAATCCGAGCAATCCGAAAACGATTGACGGGACACCGGCCAAGTTTGAAATATTTACTTCGATAAATGACGTGATACGGTTTTTTGGTGCGTACTCTTCAAGATAAATCGCGGCACCAACACCGACGATAAATACCATCGGAACGATCAACATCATCAACCAAAGTGATCCAATCAAGGCTGGATAGAGCCCGGCCTGTTCAGGACGACGGGATGGGAAGTTACGGATGAAGTCCAAGTTCACCCAGCCGCCACCTTTAGAGACGACATCATAAATCAATGTCGATAGGACGAGCAGGGCAAAGACAAGTCCCGCTAAAAAGACGTACTTAAAGATTTCATTTAATTGGAGACGGCGCTTAATCCGTTGTGAAACGGAAGCACGGTCCATCAAGTTCTTCGTATTCTTGAACTCACTGTTCGGCAATGCCATATTAGTACTCCTCTCTGAAGCGGCGCGTCACCCAGTTCGCGAATAAGTTCATCACGAGCGTAAAGATGAACAACAATGCGCCGACCGCATAGATACTGTAGTATTCGATTGTCCCGTATCCTGCATCACCTTTGGCGATTTGGACGATATAAGCTGTCATCGTTTGAATCGCGTTGAGCGGGTTGAACTCAAAGTTCGGTTGTGACCCACCTGCGATTGTTACGATCATCGTCTCACCGATGGCACGGCTCATCCCGAGGACGATTGAGGCGATAATCCCTGAGAGCGCGGCTGGCATAACGACTTTAATCGCGACTTCAAGACGCGTCGCGCCAAGGCCGAGGGCTCCATCACGAATCTTTTTCGGGACGGCGCTCATCGAGTCTTCCGAAATCGAAGCGATCATCGGAATGATCATGATTCCGACGACGATTCCTGGGCTGAGTGCGTTATAGATTTGAAGCCCTGGAATCAATGCTTGCAAAATCGGTGTGACGAACGACAAGGCAAAGAATCCGAAGACAATCGTTGGAACGCCAGCAAGCACTTCAAGAATCGGCTTCAAAATCGTGCGGGCACGCTCAGACGCATACTCGCTCAAATAAATCGCCGACGCCAAACCGAGTGGTACAGCGACAATCATGGCAATGACCGTGATCTGGAGTGTCCCCATGACGAGGGCCCAGACGCCGAAACGTTGATCGGCACTAAGCGGATACCATTCGGTCGAGCCTAAAAACTCGGCGACCGGTACGCGCTCGAAAAACTTGAACAGTTCAAAACCGAGTGTGAACGCGATGCCGACCGTCGTGACGACCGAAACGAATGCGCTCAAGAATAATAAGAACGGCATGACTTTATCAAACACGTTCGTCGTACTATATTTCTTTTTCTTATTGGCTTCAATCATCTCTCGAATTGACAGCCCTTTGTTTGGTTGATTCATCTCGTGTATCGCTCCCTACCTCTTCATACTAGAAAGCACGGCGAGAAGGCGAGAGCGACTCTCACCTTCTGCCTTCTGCGCTATTACTCGCCAGCGATCTCGTCGATCACTTCAGCGTTCTCATCATATCGTGCTTGTTCCATTCCGACATATCCAACTTCTTCTGAAAGGGCTGCTGCATTTTCATTCAAGAAGCGTGTGTAGTCAGCGACTTGTGGCTTGTCTTTCAATGACGCGTTGTTCACGTATGTGTAAATCTCACGTGAGAGCGGGTATGAAAGATCGTTGATCGTATCAGTCGTCGGCTCGATGCCTTCGACGTTCAACGCGCGAAGCGTATCTTGGTTTTCAATGTAGTATGCGTATCCGAAGAATCCGATTGCACCTTTCGTGCCGGCGACACCTGTCACGAGGACGTTGTCGTCTTCTGACAACTGTGCGTCTTCACGGATATCCGTGTCGTCAAGGACCGCTTCGTTGAAGAAGTCGAACGTACCTGAGTCTTTACCTGGTGAGAAGAATGAAATTTCTTCATCCGGCCAGTCTGAGCGGACGTCTTTCCATGTTTTCACGTTCGTGTCTGTCCACATCTTGTTAAGTTCTTCAATCGTGATATCTTGTGCCCAATCGTTCTCTGGGTTGACGACGAGTGAAAGGCCATCGAGGGCGACAGCGAGTTGCGTGTACTCGACACCGTTCTTCTCGGCTTCAGCCGCTTCTTCTTCTTTGATTTCACGTGATGCGTTCGAGAAGTCCGTCTCGCCTGTTACGAAACGTTTGAATCCGCCACCCGTACCTGAGACACCGACCGTGACTTCAACGTCTGGCTGTTCAGCTGAATATTCTTCGGCTACGGCTTCCATGATCGGGAAGACTGTTGACGAACCGTCCATGACGACTTTACCTGAAAGTCCTTCACCGTCGGCTGCGCCACCTTCTTCATTGTTCCCACACGCGGCACCGATGATGGCCACCGAAGTAATTGAAGCGACTAAAGCTGATTTTTTCATCCAAGACATTTCTGACGTCCTCCTTGAGTTTGCTTTGATTTGTGTTGTGGCTTCGTTGTTCTGTCCTACAATTAACATCCTAATAAACTACTATTAACGAGAAATAAACGGAACGTAAAAGAATTGTAAAGACGAAAAAAAGAAGCCACCGAAGTGACTTCTTTATTGAATCTGTGCTTGGACGTCTTCTAAGTCGAAATACGCCTTCATGATGTCGTGCGCGACACGGGTGTTGATCCCTTCCGCCTCGAGGCCTGGCATGATGATGGCCCAAGCGATTTCCGGGTCATCATATGGCGCCCAGCCGACGTGGTTCGAGTTGAGTGTCTTAATCGGTTCACCGTTCGCGTTTCGCTTCGCTTGACCATCTGGCCCTTCCGCGATCGCTTGAGCGGTACCGGTCTTACCGGCCGCCGTGATTCCCGTCTGTTGCAGGATACGAGACGTTCCACTCTCGACCCCTTGCCGGAATCCTTGGCGCGCCCGTTGAAGAAATTCATCACGAATATCGACTTTATTGAGCGCGTTCGGTTGGAACGTGCTGACGACTTGCTTGTTCGCTTCGTCGAGCGAGCCAGGTTCGATGATTTCTTTCAAGAGATGCGGTTGAATCCGGTATCCGCCGTTCGCAAGCGTCGACGTATACTGCGCCAATTGAATCGGCGTGTATGAGATGAACTGACCGATCGACATATCCATGAGGAGCGTAACACGGTCCGGTACGCTACGGAATCCGATTGATTCATATGGGAGGTCGATCCCTGTCTCAATTCCGAGTCCGAACTGCTTATAGTAATGTTCCATCGTATTGAATGCCTCGGTCACGTTCTCTCCGACGATTTGGCCGGTCGAGTAGTAATCGGCGAGCCGCAGGGCAATTTGGAACATATAAATGTTCGATGATAACGCGAGGGCATCAAGGTCGTTGATGTTCCCCATGTTCCGGTACGACGACTTGAGTGACGAACCGATCCGAATCGGCGTGTCATAAATATATTCACCCGGTTGGATGACTTCTTCTTCAAGTCCGAACGCGACCGTCGCTCCCTTGATTGTCGAGCCGATTTGACTCGCCCGCAGGACCGTCCCGGTCGAGACGTCTTTGAATTTGTTCGTTTCATAGTCGAGCTCTTGTCCCGAGAGGGCGAGCAATTCACCCGTTTGCGGGTTCATGACGACGGCGAAGGCACGGTCAAAGTGCGGGCTGCCCGAGCGGCCGGCTCGAATCGCTTTCTTCAAAATCTCATCGATTTCTTTTTGGAATTCGATGTCCGTCGACAAGATGATATCTTTCCCTGGGTTCCCGCTAACGCGAGTCGGTTCTCCGACCGGTTCCCCTTTATACGTCGTGAAGACGTCATAGGCCGGGGTTCCGCGTAGCACGTCCTCATACTGTTGTTCGAGATAAGACGTTCCGACCCGATCGTTCAAGCCATACCCTTTCGCTTGATACGAAGCGCGCTGCTCGGCTGGGATTTGACGATAACTTCCGAGGAAGCTTTGGAACGTCTCACCGAACGGATAATCCCGCTGATAATACGGTTCGACACTGACGCCAGGGAGCAGTTCCAAGTTTTCTTCAATCAGTGCCATTTCTTTTGGAGACGCCCCGATTTTAATGACTTGTGGGTCGAGCGCATAGCCTGACTCCATGTTATGTTTGATAGCGATGATTTCTTCGGTCGCATCATCAAACGTGATTTCCGCGTCCGTGATGGAATCGAGCAACAACTGGTCGACGTCTTGGTTCGACAAGGCGGCCCGTTCTTCTTCCGATAAATCAGCCAACAGGTTTTGGACCCGTTCTTGCGAGCGCTCCGGATCGATGGCAATCCAATAATCCTTGCGGTCCCGCTCCGTCACTTTACGGTCCTTCTCCGGCACGTCGACGATTTCCGCGAGCTTGATGGCGACTTCGAGGCGCTCTTCCGTCTTCGTCACTTGCGACCGGCGATACATGACCGAGTAGTTCGAGATGGTGTCGGCGAGCACTTGGCCGTTGCGGTCATAGATTTTACCGCGCGGTACCTCGTACTTGATTTTGCTTGATTCGGTCTTCTGAACTTCACGGGCAATCAACTCACCGTTGACGATTTGGACGACGCCTAAACGGAAAATGAGTGTCGCGAATAAGATGAAGACGATAAAGAACAATAAGTTCAATCGCAACGGAAGGTGGTTGCGCCGTTTCTTCGGCACTTTCACACGGTTTCTGGCCAATTCAGTTGTCTCCTTTCTGATTCAATTCCTTCTATAAGTATAGGTGACGTATATGTCAGTGTTATTTCTATTTTTCGACTCGATTTTCACTATATCATAATTTGTTTACAAAATAATGAAATGTAGAAAAAATCCCGAGATTCAATCGAATCCCGGGACTGTGTCATTATTTTGCGTCTGCGTAGAGCTTCGCGACGTAATCCCAGTCGATGACATGGAAGAACGCTTGAATGTAATCCGGACGACGGTTTTGGTAGTTCAAGTAGTACGCATGCTCCCAAACATCGAGACCGAGGATTGGCTGAACGCCTTCCATGATCGGTGAATCTTGGTTTGGAGTCGATGTGACTTCGAGTTTGCCGTTTTTCACGACGAGCCAAGCCCAACCAGAGCCGAAGCGTGTTGTCGCTGCTTTCGTGAACTCCTCTTTGAACGCGTCGAAGCTGCCGAACGCTTCGTCGATTGCAGAAGCGAGTTCGCCCGTCGGAGCACCGTTCTCGTTCTTCTTCAACAATTTCCAGAAGAATGAGTGGTTCCAGTGACCGCCACCGTTGTTGCGGACCGCTGTTTGAATGTCAGCAGGAAGTGAATCGAGGTTTTGAAGCAACTCTTCGAGTGAAGAGTAGTTCACGTCTTTTCCTTCGAGTGCATTGTTTACGTTCGTGACGTAAGTGTTGTGGTGTTTCGTGTGGTGGATTTCCATCGTGCGTGCGTCAA
Source organism: Exiguobacterium chiriqhucha RW-2 (assembly GCF_000416965.1). Classification (GTDB taxonomy): domain Bacteria; phylum Bacillota; class Bacilli; order Exiguobacteriales; family Exiguobacteriaceae; genus Exiguobacterium; species Exiguobacterium chiriqhucha. The sequence goes on along the minus strand of NZ_ATCL01000009.1, from coordinate 345,722 downwards.
TGTGTGGTTCAAGTGCATCGTATGCGTAATCAAGTTGTGGTAATTCAAATTTAGCCATAACTAAAATCCCCCTTAAATTGGTTTGAACAACGTTCGTTTTAAATGTAACAGATTTGTGACGGTCGACTCAATTGTAATGCTTCACTCGACGTCTTGTTCAGGTAACGCCCAAACCGAAATCGAACCTGCCGCTACTTTAAATACCCCATGTCCGTCTTCATCAATCTCAACGACCTCATCGACGGTCTGTGTCAAATCGACCCATTTCTCGCCGGCACGGTGCTCGCCGACGAACATCTGTTTCTCGGCTGCTTCACTGTTCGAGATGAGGACAGCACAACCCGAACGCTCGATCTCCTCGACACCTTGACGGACCCAACCGATGACGTGTTCGTCATCGAAGTAGTCGTCCTGTTGACCGTACGCTTTCTCCCGGCGTGCATAAAGGAGCGGATCGATTGCCACTTTCTTTCCATCGGCCGGGTGCGGTCCGTTGATGCCGTAGTAGTCCCCATAGAACACACAAGGGTACCCGTCTTGGCGAAGCAAGATTAAACCGTAGGCGATTTGTTTGAACCAATCTTCGACCCATGACTCGAGTGCTTCCGCCGGTTGTGAATCGTGGTTATCGACGAACGTCACTGAGTGGAGCGGGTGGGACTGGACGAGCGTATCGTCAAAGATCGTCCGCATATCGAACGATTCTCCTTCTGTCGAGGCACGCTGCAAGTTGTAATGGAGCGGCACGTCGAACAAATCGACGTGATAATCGATGTTGTCGAGGAACTCACGGCATGCATCGAGCTCTGACTTCCAGAACTCACCGACCAAATAGAAGTTGTCGCCTTTTTCAGCTTTCATTTTCTGGCTGAACTCTTTAACGAAATCATAGTTGATGTGTTTGATGGCATCGAGTCGGAACCCGTCGCACTGCGTCTCTTCGATAAACCACTTGCCCCAGCTAAGAACTTCTTCACGGACTTCTGGGTGGTGATAATCGATATTGGCGAACATCAAATAGTCATAGACACCGAACTCGTCATCGACGTTGTCGTTCCATTTTTTGTTTTCACCGAGGATGAAGAAGATACCGCTATGGTCGTTCGCAGCGTCATAATCTGTACCGTTAAAGTGATGGAAGTTCCATTTGAAAGAGGAATGTTTGTCGTTTCGACCTTCGAAATCAAACTTGGTCCAGCCTTCAATTTCGAACGGCTCTTCTGACAGCACTTTCGTGCGATCTTCCGGGTCGACTTCGAGCACATCGAACTTCTCGGTCGCATCGGCCCCGGCTTTATGGTTTAAGACGACATCCATATAGACTTGCATTCCAAGTTCTTGGGCATGCTTCGTCGCCTCGAGTAATTCCTCTTTTGTTCCGTATTTGGTCGCGACCGTTCCTTTTTGGTCAAACTCCCCTAAATCATACAAATCGTACACGCCATATCCCGTATCCTCGTCGCTCTGTCCTTTCGTGACAGGGGGCAACCATAATGCGGTAATTCCGACTTCCTTCAATTCAGAAGCTCGTTCTTTCAATCGCTTCCAATGTTTCTGGTCAGCCGGGACGTGCCATTCAAAAAATTGCATCATCGTATGATTTCGTTCCATCTCGCTTCGCCTCATTTCATATTTTTCAAAAAACAAAATGCTAACGGATATTTACCCAGGACTTCGAGTTTGAAAACTAAAAATGAAAACAAAAAACAGCTTTCATCAGAAAGCTGTTCACAAAATGGACCCTGTAGGACTTGAACCTACGACCGGACGGTTATGAGCCGTCTGCTCTAACCAGCTGAGCTAAGGGTCCTTTATTGGTAGCGGCGGAGGGAGTCGAACCCACGACCTCACGGGTATGAACCGTACGCTCTAGCCAGCTGAGCTACACCGCCACGTTGTTATACAGTAATAATATACTGAATGAACGCGTCACTGTCAATCAAAAGTCACATTGAACCAAAAAGTCCCTCCGTCTCAAATGAGCCGGAAGGACCGTTGGATTAGACTGTTGCTTCGTTTCTATCTTCAAGCGTGATTTCTGTGATGTTCATGGCGTGGTCACCGATTCGCTCCAAGTTCGAGAGCATATCGACGAAGAACATTCCGGCTTGGCCGTCACACTCGCCTGTATTCAAGCGGACGACGTGATTTTTACGGAACTGACGCTCCAGCATATCGAGTTTCGCTTCCATCTCGATGACTTGACGCGCTTCGACCATGTCTCCGCTCGCCAACGTTTGAAGTGACTTCTCGAGCGTGGCCCGTGTCAAATCGTACATTTCCGTCAACTCTTTCTGAGCACCGGTCGATAGTGTGACACGTGTCGCCGTCTTATAATCGATCAATTCGATAATATTCTCGACGTGGTCACCGATTCGCTCGATATCGTTGATGGCATGCATGAGTGTCTTATGTTCTTGTGATTCTTGCTCCGTCAAATCAACGGCAGCGAGTTTCACGAGGTAATCTGTGATTTTTGAGTTAAGCGAGTTGAGCGCCTCTTCAATGTGCGCTGACTTCTCGGCATGTTTCTTATCGCCAGTCGTCATGTAGTTGCGCGCTTCATCAAGGCCAAGTTTTGCGAAGTCGCCCATGCGGATGACTTCAAACTTCGCTTGCTCGACGGCAATCGATGGTGACTGTTGGATGAAGATTGGATCCAAATGCTGTGCTTTCGTATCGACGATTGAATCTTCACCAGGAACCATTTTCGTCACGATCCAAGCAATCGTTCCAATGAACCAGAACTGGATGAACGTGTTGACGACGTTGAACGTCCCGTGGGCGAAGGCGATTTGCATCTTGTCTTCAATCGCTAAAACATCTGTGATCCAGTAAATATATGCTGTAAACGGTACGAGTGCAATCATGAATAAGATTGTCCCGACAATATTAAAGATAACGTGGGCTGCTGCCGCACGACGGGCTGCGACCGAGGCACCGATTGAAGCGAGTACCGCTGTAATCGTTGTCCCGATGTTGTCTCCGAACAAGACCGGAAGTGCCGCGTCCAAGTCGATTGATCCACCGGCATACAACTCTTGCAAAATCCCGATCGTTGCTGATGACGATTGAACGATGACGGTGAACACCGTACCGACGATGACGCCGAGGAACGGGTTGTCACTCATCGATTGCGTCAAGTCGATGAAGTATTCGCTCGAACGGAGCGGCTTCATACCCTCTCCCATGAGCTCAAGACCGTAAAACAGCATCCCGAAACCGAAGAAGATTTGACCCAAATGTTGCAACTTCTCTTTTTTAAAGAAGAAAATCAATACCGCACCAACGGCGATAACAGGTAACGCATAGGCGCCGACATCGAAACCGATGATGAACGCTGTCACTGTCGTCCCGATGTTCGCCCCCATGATGACCCCGATTGCTTGACGGAGCGTCATGAACCCGGCGCTGACAAGACCGACCGTGATGACAGTCGTACCTGACGATGACTGAATTAAGACTGTTACAATGATACCAGCTAGTACTCCGAGGAACGGATTCGATGTATACTTATCAAGGATGTCACGCAGGCGGTTACCTGCTGACTTTTGGAGGCCGTCTCCCATCGATTTGATACCGAAGAGGAAGATTCCTAATCCTCCAAAAAACATGAATAACATTTCTTGCAAATTGTATTCCACGATTTTTGTACTCCTTTTGATTGTAAATTAGTTGTGTTTGCTTGGTTTTTTTAATGCCCTACTCATTATGCCCGCATCACCCATTCGATGTAAACAGGTTTAATGTTAAGGTTTTATTAAACCACTGTATGATTTTTGTTTGTTTTTCTAGTTTTGTACTATAACAGATTGGAGTTCCATTTATGTTCAAGACAACGATTCAGTTTATCCGCCATAGCCTTTACCCGTCCAAGCAGGCGTTACGTCTCCGCTTGGCCCCGCTTCACGCCTATATGATGGCGAGTTTAGTGTTGACGTTGACCGTCACGGTACTCGATTACATCGTGTTACAACCAAATTTCTTTTGGCCGATGTGGTTGTTCTTACATGCGTTCGCGATTTTCTTCTTCTATATGGGACTCGTCGCCCTCAGTGCCCTCCTCGTCCAACTCGTCACGAAATGGCGCACGAAAAAAATGTGGCCGTATCGACAAGCATGGCCGTATGCGGTCGCGATGTCGCTCATTCCGACAGTCAGTCTCGTCGTCCTGTATCACGTTTCGCCGTCCGCGTCGTGGTTCGGGATTCTACTATTATTCATTTATGTAGTCGTCCCATTATCGCGAATCCCGATTAAACGAACATCATAAAACAAGGCCGGATGAACGCTTCTATGCGCTCGTCCGGCCTTGTTTATTGGAGTGGTGCCAAATCATGCAAGACGTCGTGAAGACGTTCGCTTTGATTGCCGAGATGGGTTCCTGCCGTTTGTAAAGCTCGTTGTGTATCCGTCCATTCTTCGACACCGTCTTGTAAGTCATGCAGTTTTTGCTCGAGCATCATTCCGATTTCGGTCAATTGACCATTCGCTTCCGCCATTTCAAGCAACTGCTGTCCGGTCAGCGATGTCTGTTCCGTGATCGCTTGGAATTGGCTCATTTGTTTTGTGACCTCATGATCAATTTTCTCGATTCCCGCTTCGACATTACGCAATGCCTCCCCTAATGATTTAATGTCGGATTCGAAGCGTTCCATTTCCATGAACACTTCGCTTCGTTCTTGCCGAATGGCTTCAATCGTAGCCACAGCAGATAACGTCGATTCGTTCGTTGCTTTCGCCAACTGTCCGACTTCGCTGGCGACAACGGCAAATCCTTTACCATGTTCACCGGCACGTGCTGCTTCAATCGAGGCGTTGAGCGCTAACATTTTCGTCGCAGCCGCGACAGAAAGGATTTTCTTTAGCGCATCATCCGCTCGCTCTGATGTCGCCTCGCTGTCTAATAATCGTTGCTGGACCGCTGCCGCTTTGATGGCAAACGATTCACTCGCTCCTTTGACGCTCGAGAACGATTCCATTTCTGACGCAATCGTTCGATTTAGTAACTCTGTCCGTTGATCGATTGCAGCGATATCTTTTTCGAATGAACGAACGTGGGCAGCGATATCGGTAAACCGATTGGTCGACTCGGTCGTGAACGACTGGTAAGACTGACTTGTCAGCGCGACCGTGGCCGCTACTTCCTTAAAGCCCACGATTTGCTGTTCATTCGCCTCCAGTTGTCTTCTGAACAGCGGCAAGCTTGATTCGAATGCTGTTGACGTCTCGGTCATCGTCACGAGCGAGCGCGTCCATAATCCAATTAACGTATTGTATGCCTGCTCTATACTTCGCATTTCAATTGAGTTGGCGTCTAATGTGACTGCTGTGAATGAGCGCGTCGCCACCGACTCACGCAATCGTTCGGCAAACTGCGTCAACGGCTTGACCTCACGACGAATCATGACGGCAAACAAGCCAATCATGAACACGAGCATACTGATCAGGCCAACGAAGACGATTTCTCGTAGTGCCCACATCGAACCGAGTACCGACTGTTTCGTCACAACAATGACGTAATGAGCCTGAAGTTCAGGAATCGGCGTCGTAACGATAAACTCATCATGTTGATCACTGACACTCACGTCTTCCACTAAAATCTCATCTAGGCGATTGCTAAACCGGTCTTCAACTTTTTTCCCGCTCAATTTTTCGATATTATCATTGGTCACCAAATACTGACTCGCTTCGAGTCCGTCTGCAGCTAAGATCGAAGCCTGTTGCATATACGTCGACTTTAGAGAACGGGTTAACATCTTTTCGTTCGCGACGTACGCCCCATACGTCGTCTTGATTGTCTCCCGCATCACAGTCGCTTCTCGATGCAACCGTTTTTCGATTTCGTCGGTCATCAACTGTTCGGCTTTCATGGCGAACCAACCGAATACAATTGAAAATGATATGAGCATGATTGGCATCAACGTCCAAGTCAACCGACTTGCCATCGTCCACTCGTTTCGACGCTTCAATCGCTTAAATCGCTTCAACATCCTTCATTCCACCTCTTCACACGTCATTTCATTGAATATATCGGTCTTCAGACGGTGGAAAATTATGAAGCATCTGTTAAGATAACGTTAGCGTTTCGTAAGAGCACATCTCGCAAGCGCTTGCCGGGTGCTTTTTCACAAACATTTCGTTATGATAATAAGGAAACCACTCATCTTAAATCGATTGGAACCTTTCCAAAAGAAGGAGATTACGTATATGTCAGAAATTTTGCATCGTTCATTAACCCGTCCGATTCGTGTCGGCAACCTCATCATTGGGGGATCGAATGAGGTCGTCATCCAGTCGATGACGACAACGAAAACACATGACGTCGAAGCGACCGTCGCCGAAATTTTGCGTCTTGAAGAAGCAGGCTGCCAAGTCGTCCGCGTCGCTTGTCCGGATGAGCGCGCTGCCGATGCCCTCGCTGAGATTAAGAGCCGCATCAATATCCCGCTCGTCGTCGATATTCACTTCGACTACAAATTGGCGCTCAAAGCCATCGAGAGCGGTGTCGATAAGATTCGAATCAACCCGGGTAACATCGGTCGTCGCGAGAAAGTCGAAGCGGTCGTCAACGCCGCTAAAGCAAAAGGCATCCCGATTCGCATCGGTGTCAACGCCGGCTCACTCGAAAAGCAGTTCCTTGAAAAGTACGGTTATCCGACGGCTCAAGGAATGGTCGAGAGTGCCATGCACCACGTCAAAATCTTAGAAGACCTCGGTTTCTATAACACGATCATCTCGCTTAAGGCATCTGACGTAAACTTGGCCCTCGAAGCGTATACGCTCGCAGCCAAGACGTTCGATTACCCGCTCCACGTCGGAATCACGGAATCAGGCCCGCTCTTCTCGGGATCACTCAAGTCTGCTGCCGGCCTCGGGGCAATCCTTTCGCTCGGTATCGGTTCGACGGTCCGTGTCTCACTATCTGACGACCCGGTCGAAGAAATCAAAGTCGCCAAAGAAGTGCTCAAATCGTTCGGTCTCGCGGCCAACGCGGCGACGCTTATCTCATGCCCGACATGTGGACGCATCGAAATCGACTTGATTTCGATTGCGAAAGAAGTCGAAGAGTATATCCAAAACATTAATGTCAACATCAAGGTCGCTGTGCTCGGCTGTGCGGTCAACGGACCGGGTGAAGCACGTGAAGCCGATATCGGCATCGCCGGTGCCCGCAACGAAGGCCTGCTCTTCCGTCACGGGAAAATCATCCGTAAAGTGCCTGAAGCCACGATGGTCGAAGAGTTGAAGAAAGAAATCGACGCCATCGTCGCCGAGAAACTTGCCGCTCGCGAACTCGAGGAGCAAGAACTCGCCAACCAATCTAACTAATCCTTCGCCCGCTCGGTTGCAACCGAGCGGGCTTTTGGTACAATAAGGGTTATGAGCAAGGAGGGACGAAGATGCACATTGGAATAGACCTCGACGGAACCGTCACGGATCCGCAAAGTTGTTTTCACTATATGAACGATGCGCTCGGATACGCCATCGATTACCACAAAGCGACCGAATACGAGTTGCATACGTATACCGATATGACACAAGAGGCGTTTTGGCGCTTCATGATTGAGCAAGGCCACGAGGAAGCGATTTATCGTCGCTCACTTCCCCACTCTGAAGTGAACGACGTCCTTTGGCACATGCGAAAAGCACACCGTCTCCATTACGTCACGGCCCGCAGCGAAGCCGTCCGCGCCGTCACCGAGGAGTGGATTCGGCAGCATGAACTCCCACTCGACTCGCTCATCATGACAGGGAGCCATGACAAGGTCGGCGTCGTCAAACAGCTCGAACTCGACCTATTCATGGAGGACCGTTATGAGAACGCGATCTCGATCCATGAACAGACGACCATCCCGGTCCTATTGTTCGACGCGCCGTATAATCGCAAACCGTTACCGGATGGCGTGAAGCGGATCACATCTTGGAACGAGGCGCTCCACATCGTCAATCGCTTCGAGACGACCAAGTCCATCACCATTTAAAAAAAGCCCCATATACGTGGATAAGAATATCCACTGTATACGGGGCTTTTTTATATGCGTCCGATCGCTTCGATGACGTCTGTTGCGAGGACACTCGCCGGATGCATCTGCCGACTCGCGGCTTGTGCCGCCAAGGCATGCCATAGGACGGCTTGTTCGTTCGGGGAAGACTCGGTGTCGATTCGGTCCGTCCGCGCCCAGAGCGCGAGCAACATTCCGGTCAACACGTCGCCACTCCCTCCTTTCGAGAGCACCGCGGCTTGAATCGTATTGACCGCCCCCGTCCCGTCTGGTTTGACAATGAGCGTATGCGTCCCTTTCAAGATGAGGTGAATCCCATGTTGCCGTGCGAAGTCTGACGCGATACGGAACCGGTCCGCTTCAATCTCGGCGACGGACCGTCCCGTCAAGCGAGCGAACTCTCCCGGGTGCGGCGTCAACGTGAGAGGACCTTCCGCTGCGAGATGTTCCGTCGTCAAGGCGCCCGCATCGACAATCAGCGGTTTCGATTGACGACTGACGGTTTGCCATAAACGGTCCGACCGTTCATCGTCGACGAGACCTGGCCCAATCGCCGTAGCCGCATACGTTTTGTCCGGTAATTCATCGATGCCATAATACATCGCCTCCGGTAAACTCGATGCCATGATGTGCGCCTCCGATGGGATGGCCAAGTCCAGTAAGCCAATGCCAGTCCGTAACGCCGCCCGGGCCGCCAAGAACGGGGCTCCAATCAAATGACGGCTCCCGCCAATCAAACATCCATGACCATATCGATTCTTATGACCGTACGGGTCGCGCTCGAGCAACCCCCGATCAAAGTCTGACTCGGTCAACACACGCCATTCGGACTTGTGTGACAGTCCGATATCGACCATCTCGACCGTCCCATAATATGGAGCCGTCTGAGTTAAAAAGGCACTCCGCTTATAGCCGTGTAGCGAAAACGTCGTATCTGCCTTAACCGCATGTCCGTCAAATTCTGACGCCTCATCACTCGGGACACCGGACGGCACATCGATCGCCATGACCGGCGCCGACTGTTCACGCATCCAAGTGATGACGTCCCTCGCCTTTCCGGTGACCGGACCACGGAATCCGACCCCAAACAAGGCGTCGACGACATAATCGGCGTCTCGGGGCTCCTCGACGATGGTGACGAAACGGCGCGCATACGCCGCATGCCGTTCCCCTTCCGAAGACTTCGGTTCGCCAAATGGGGCATAGACAAAGACGTCACACCCTCGCTGTGCCGATTCTCGAGCCACGACCCAGCCGTCCCCACCGTTATTGCCGGCGCCGCAGATGACGAGCACCGACGAGCGTGGCCGGAAGGTCAGACGGGCCGCCACGGCTGATGCTGCCCGTTCCATTAACACGTCGGCCGGCATCCCTTGCCGGAACGCCGTCGCATCGGCTTGTTTGATTTCGGCTGCGGTGTAAATCATCTCGACTCCCCCTCTCTTGATTCGACAAAAAAGGGATTGCATCCACAATCCCTTCTTGTCACTTACATTGTTTACAATACCCGTAAATCTCGAATTTATGATCGACGACCTCAAAATCAGGATCGAGCGTCTCGACATAGCGCATCGGGCAGAGCTCTAGCAGCTTCGTCTTACCGCAACCGCGGCAAATCAAATGGTGATGATGATGATTCGACCCGCACGTGACGCGGAACGCCTTCTCTCCATTCAATTCGGTCGCTTCGAGCAATCCTTCCTCAGCGAATGACTTCAAGTTGCGGTACACGGTGTCAAAACTCATCGTCGGATGTTTCGCGCGCATATAGTCGAGCACGTCCTTGGCACTGACGTAACGCTCTTCCGCCGCGAGAAAGGCAAACATCTCAATCCGTTTCGGTGTCACTTTGAGCGACGACGATTGCAGGCGGGTCAATTGTTCAGTTTCCTTCATAACGAACCTCCTTCTTCCGAGCGAGTCCGAGTCGTTCAGCCAGCATGACGACGGCTAAAATCAATACGGCGAGCAAGACGATGACTCCTCCCGGGGCGACATCGAGCTCATAGGCGAGGATGAGTCCGCCAATCGTCGCGACTTCTCCGAACACGATTGACCAGAGAATCGTTTGCTTGAAGCTGCTCGTGAACCGGAGCGCAGCCGCGACCGGTAATGTGATCAGACTCGAGACGAGCAGTGTGCCGACGATGCGCATGCTGACGGCGATGACGAGCGCGACGACGAACATGAACAGCACGTGGAGCATCGTACTCGGCAGACCCGACACTTTCGCCTGTTCTTCATCGAACGACAAGAACAACAGCTGTTTATAGAACACGATGATGACGAGCAGCGTGAAACCCGCCACTGCTAAAATCATCCAGATGTCTGATAGACTGACCGCTGAGATTGACCCGAACAGGAGCGTCGACAAATCGATGGAAAACCCGCGCGACAACGAGATGAAGATTGCACTGAGTCCCATCCCGGCCGACATCATAATCGGAATCGACAACTCTTGGAAATGGACGTATTTTCCGCGGAGCCAATTGAGGCCGAGCGCGGCGAGCACGGAGACGAGCGTCCCCAAGTAAAGCGGGTTCAAGTCGCTGAACAGCAAGATATACTGTCCGAGGAACAGACTGAACGAGATTCCGGCAAGCGTCATATGGGACAACGCGTCGGCAATTAAGCTCATCCGTCTGACGACGACGAACGAGCCGATGAGCGGCGCGGTGAACCCGATGACGACGGCTGCGATGAACGCATAACGTAAAAAGCTGTACGTGAACAGATCCGTGATCATGACGTACCTTCATGGACGAGCACTTTGACCGGGTACGGTTTAATCGCCGTCAATTCGCCGAGCTCACTATATTCTTTCAAGCCACAGTTGCAGGCCATACGTCCGTGATCGAGATGGACGACTTTCGTGACGAGGTCGGTGACGACGTTCAAGTCATGGGTAACGAGAATGAACGTACATGACGTGTGCTCGCGCAACAGATGGAGCACCTCATAAAAATCACGCAAATGTTTTTGGTCGACCCCGACCGTCGGCTCATCCAAGATGAGCAAGTCCGGTTGGTTGACGATCGCTCGAGCAATAAAGACGCGCTGTTGCTGACCGCCGGACAGGCTGCCGATTTTCCGATGTCGAAACTGCCACATATTGACCGTCTCGAGTGCATTTTGGATGGCCGCCTTGTCTTCGATATTCAATCGTTTGAATAGACCGAGGCGTCCATAGCGGCCCATGGCGACGACTTCCTCGACCGTCACCGGAAATCCAGAGTTAAACGACGCGGCTTTTTGGGAAACGTAACTGATACGAGACTTGTCTTTGAACTGTCCTTGGGGACGGCCGAACAGTTCGACCGATCCGGTTTGCGGCGATAACAATCCGAGAATCGTCCGAATCAGCGTCGATTTGCCGGAACCGTTCTCCCCGACGACGGCGACAAAGTCGCCTTGTTTAATATCGATGGACACGTCCTGTAGCGCGGCGGTCCCATCGTAATGATAGGAAACATGATTTAATTTTACGACGGATGTCGTCATAAGCTACCCTTCTCTCGTGTTATAAATCGTAATCATTTCTACTTGCTTGGCGTCTGTATTATACAGAATATCAGTCCATGCTTCAAGTATAGAGGCAATGCGAGCCGATTGGCGGCGCACGAACTGAAATCCGTATGTAATTTTATGATCTTCGTTGTACACTAGAGATAACGCAGAGGGGGTTTTTCCGTGGAGAAAAAACTAGCAGTCATCGATATCGGGTCCAACTCGATTCGTAACGTCATTTTTGAAGTGAACGGCCACGGTCAGTATTTTGAACGGTTGAACGTGAAAGAAGTGGCTCGACTGTCGAGCCATATCACCGATGACAATGAACTGTCCGAGTCTGGCATCGAGGCGCTCATCGAGACGCTGAATCACTTTAATCGCTTGAACGAGCATCACGAAGTGAAAGAAGTGTTGCCCGTCGCGACGGCCGCCATCCGCAACGCCAGCAATTCCGAGGCCATTTTAGAAGAAGTCCGGCAAGCGACCGGCATGGAGATTCGGTTGTTGAGCGACTATGAGGAGGCGTTTTACGGCTACTCGGCCATCATCAACTCGACGTATATCGAGGACGGCTATTCAGTCGATATCGGTGGTGGTTCAATGGAAGTGACCTACTTCAAAGATCGTGAACTCGTCTTCTATCACAGCTTCCCGTTCGGAGCCGTCACATTGACCGAGGACTTCATGAAGGGTGACACGCTAACGAAAGACGAGCGTAAACAATTGACGACGTTCTTGAAAAAGTCGTTCAAAGAGATCGACTGGCTCGAGCCGCACGGTATACCGCTCGTCGGTGTCGGAGGCACGGCTCGAAACCTCGTTCGGGTCGAACAGTCGATGTCCTTGTTCCCACTCGAGGGAATTCATCAATACACGCTCGGGGCCGACCGCCTGCATGATGTCGTCGACGAACTCATACAAATGTCGCCGAAACAACTTGGGCGTCTCGACGGTTTATCGAAGGACCGGATGGACATCATCGCACCGGCCGTGACCGCCATCGATGAACTGGCGAAGTATTTGAAAGTGCCTGAGTTCATGATGAGCAACAACGGACTACGCGAGGGCTTGTTCTATGAGTACTACTTAAAGGAAAACAATCGGGTCCGTTTCGGTGACGTCAAAGAAGAAAGTTTCCGGCATTTCGAGAAGCAGTATGCCGTCGACCCGGTCCGTCATCAACACTTAATTCATCTCGCCCGCCAAATCTACACCGGCTTGATTGAGACGAAGACGATTAAGCCGAAACCGTTCGAACCCGGTCTTTTAGAAGGGGCGTGCCGGCTCGCTTATGTCGGTGAATATATCGACCATAACAACAAGAGCGACCACACGTTCCACTTGATTACGACGAACGATTTTAAAGGGATGAACAACGAGGACCGGCTCGCCCTTGCCTTGGTGACGTCCTATAAATCGCGACGCCTGCTCGAACAACATATCGAAGGCTTCCCTGAATGGTTCGACTCGAAGATGTTGAAGAGCTTAGAGCTGCTCGGCTCCATCGTCAAGCTCGTCGACGCGCTCGATTTGACCGAACGTCAAGTCGTCGAGAACGTCGACGTATCCTCGACCGAGGAAGGACTTGTCTTCACGCTTCATACGCACACATCCCCGCGCTTTGAACTGCAGCGCGGCATCCGCCATAAAAAACATTTGGAACGTGCGATTGACCAATCAATCGAGTTACGCGTAGAGGAGAGAGATTCATGACCATCTACTTACCCGAACATTTCAATAACCGTGAGCTCAGCTGGCTGAGCTTCAACGAACGCGTCTTGCAAGAAGCGATGGACGAACGCAATCCACTCATGGAACGGCTGAAGTTTCTCGGCATCTTCAGCTCGAACCTCGATGAGTTTTATATGGTCCGTTTCGGCGGATTGAAAGACGAGGTGCTCGCCGGCTTCAACCGTCCGGAAGATAAGGCCGGTCTGACGCCGAAGCAGCAAATCAAAGCCATCTCCATCAAGGCGCAAGAGCTCGTCGAGGTCCAATACGCGACATATAAGAAAATCCTCAAGCAGCTCGCCGTGGAGAACGTCCGTTTCTTGCGGCCGAAACATTTGAATAAGACGCAACTCGAGTTCGTCAAACTCTATTTCCGGACGCATGTCTTCCCTGTCTTGACGCCGATTGCCGTCGACGCCTATCGGCCGTTCCCGATGTTGTTGTCTAAATCACTGAATATCGCCGTCGAGATCGCCTCGACCGATGAAGGCAAGAAACGGCTCGCTCTCGTCCAAGTACCGGCCGTCTTGCCACGCTATCTCGAGCTACCGACCGAGGATGAGGACCATACCGACTTGATGTTGCTCGAGGATGTCATCATCCAGTTCATCGACTCGTTGTTCAAAGGGTTCGAAGTCGAGTCGACGATGCCATTCCGAATCACCCGAAACGCCGATATGCCGTTCCATGAGGAAGGCAGCCGCGACGTCTTGAAACAAATCGAGAAAGAGTTGAAGAAACGACGCTACGGGGTCGCGATTCGGCTCGAGGTGCAGCAACGGTCGCTCAGTAAAGAGCTGTTGTTCATGCTCCAGGACGTGCTCGACCTTCATGACCGGGACATCTTCCTCGTCGATGGTCCAATTGATTTGACGTTCTTGTTCGGGGTCTATAATAAAATCGGGATCGAGTATGATGAGATGATTAACGAGACGCTCATTCCGTTCGTCCCGGAAGGACTTGAACCGGGGAAAGATTTGTTCCAAGCGGTACTGAAAAAAGATTACTTGCTCCACCATCCGTACCATTCGTTCGACCCGGTCGTCCGCTTCATCGCCCAGGCGGCCAAAGATCCGAATGTCCTCGCCATCAAGCAGACGTTATATCGGGTGTCCGGTGACTCGCCGATTATCAAGGCACTGACCGATGCCGCCGAGAGCGGGAAGCAAGTGACGGTGCTCGTCGAATTGAAGGCCAGGTTCGATGAGGAGAAGAATATCCAATGGGCAAAACAGCTCGAGAAAGCCGGCGCCCACGTCATTTATGGCTATAAAGAATTAAAGACGCACTCGAAAATAACGCTCGTCGTCCGTATTCTTGAAGGCGGCGTCTTGCAACGGTTCGTCCATCTCGGTACCGGCAACTATAACGACTCGACCGCCAAGCTGTACACGGACATCGGCTTGTTGACAACGAACGAAGAGCTCGCCGAGGACGCGACCAACTTCTTCAACTGGCTCTCGGGGTACGGAGAACGTCCGTCGTGGCATAAATTCGAGACGTCACCGGACGACATGCACGACTTCTTCCTTCAAAAGATTGAGGACGAAATTAAACTGCACGAGAAATACGGCAACGGCCGCATCGTCGCCAAGATGAACTCGATTACCGACAAGCCAATTATCACGAAACTATACGACGCCTCACAGGCCGGCGTCAAAATCGATTTAATCATCCGCGGCATCTGTTGTCTGCGTCCGGGCATTAAAGGCATCTCGGAAAACATCCGTGTCATCTCCATCATCGATCGCTATTTGGAACACTCGCGTATCTTCTACTTCTATCAAAACGGGAAAGAAGACTTATATTGTTCCTCTGCCGACTGGATGACCCGTAACATGCGCAAACGGATTGAGATTCTATTCCCAATCCTCGATGCGGGACATAAGTCGTATATTAAAGACATGCTCGCGCTACAACTCGTCGATAACGTGAAAGCCAGAATCCAGCGTGCTGACGGCAGTTATGTGTATTTGAAACAAGAAGCCGGACAAGAACAAATTCAATCACAAATCATCATCCATCAATACACGGGCGGCCGCTGGAACAACATTCCGAGCGTGTTTGAACGGGAACCTTCGAACTGGGCCGAACGGGAAGTCCTTCGCTTACGAGCTGAAAATGAGAAAATGACAGATGACTGATGTTAGACTTCTCAAACGAGAATGAACATTGTATAATGAATTCGGTTACCTGTTAATAAAGCGTTTTCATTTCGATTATGGAGGAATCATTCATGCAAGAAATCCTATTGTCATTGCTCGCTGGTCTTATTTGTGGCATGATTTTCACCGCTTTGAAGTTGCCGCTCCCTGCCCCACCCGTTTTACCTGGTGTCATCGGCATCTTCGGTGTGTTTCTTGGGATGAAAGTATATCAATTCGCACTCGCGAACTGGCCATTTTAATTCAAAAAACGAAGCCCGCGGGCTTCGTTTTTTTTACATATCGTAATGTCTTGCTTTGTGACACGTCGGGCAAAGCCATGTACCGCTTCCTGCTTCGAGATGATACTCCATCAGACGAACCCCAAATGCTCCAAAACGGCTCAAGTCATCCCCGCATGCCTCACAGACAGTCGTCGGGGCGAGTTGTAACCTCGCCTGCTCGTCCGCCAAATGGGCGCGGAACGTCTCCCGGGTCCACTTCGCAGAAGGGACGCGGTACCCCCGCTCCCACTTATCACGAATCTCGACGTCCGTGTCCCCTTCATACAGGCCCGTTCGCAGCAGCGGATGATGAAAGTCGAGGCCGATCACATCGACGAGGCTATACGCCGTCACCTCGGGCGTTGCCTCCGTCCGCCAATAGCGGTCGAACGGGCGCTGCGTCTTCTCGACGAGCATGACTTCGACTTCGGCCACGATTCCATATCCGAGAATCTCAATCCACGCTGTCGCCTCGTCAATCTGCCCTTCCACATAAAACGGGCTCGCTTCTTGAAAATATGTCGGAAGCGCAGACCAGACGTCATATACGTTCGGGTCGATTCGGATGACGCTCATCTTATTGGTGCGCGAGCGTGAACTGTTCGCGCCACTCGGCGTCAAAGCGGTTCGCCCGGAACATCTCGATTTCCTGCTTGTATGGTGCCACTTTCGTCTTCTCACTGATTGGAATATATGGCGTCTCTAAAATCTTCGGCAAGTGGGTGAACGCCTCGTGATGGATGATGCGGTTCAACGTATCAAAGCCGATCTCCCCGTATCCGATATTCTCATGCCGGTCTTTCTTCGCGCCACGGACGTTCTTCGAGTCGTTGACGTGGATGACACCGAGCCGATCCAATCCGACGATTCGGTCGAACTGTTCGATGACGCCGTCCAAATCACCGACGAGGTCGTAACCCGCGTCATGGACGTGACACGTATCGAAGCAGACCGAGAGACGATCGTTATGCGTCACTCCATCGATGATGGTCGCTAGCTCCTCGAACGTCTTGCCGAGCTCACTGCCTTTCCCAGCCATCGTCTCGAGCGCGATTTTAACCGTCTCATCGCCAGTGAGCACTTCGTTCAAGCCCTCGATGATGCGAGCGAGTCCGACGTCTTCACCGGCACCGACGTGGGCACCGGGATGGAGCACGACATGGCGCGCGACTTGGAGTGCCTCGGCCCGTTTAATCTCGGCTGCTAAGAACGACACGGCGAGTTCAAACGTCTCGGGTTTCGTCGTATTGCCCAAGTTGATGATATAAGGGGCATGGACAACGATTTCCTCGATGTCGTGCGCCGCCATATGAACGAGCGCCGCCTCAATATTCAAGTCTTCAATCGGTTTGCGACGTGTGTTTTGGGGCGCACCCGTATACACCATCATCGTGTTGGCACCGTAAGATACGGCCTCTTCACTTCCTGCGAGCAACATCTTCTTACCGGAAACTGAAACGTGGGAACCAATTTTTAACATAGTCATTTCTCCTTCATTCTCATCTGTCTTTAGTGTACACAAAAAGAAGAATCGACTCCACGAAGTCGATTCTTCTTTTGCTTAGCGACGGTTCTTCTTACGAACTTCGCGACGTTCCTGACGTTGGCTCTGCATATGCTCACGTGAGGCCGTCTCTTTCAACTTATACTTGAACTTCTTCTTGTAACCAGGCTTGACCTTTTTCTTCGCCTTCTTGATTTCGCCCGCCATCCGGCTGTGCGCCGTTTGCGAGACTTTCATCTTCCGGTCGGTCGTGCGGCGTTTGCGTGTCTTAATCTCTTGAAGTGACCCGTTCTTCACATCGACGTGCTTGAACGTGAAACCACGCTCTTCAAGTCGATTGATCGGACCGTTCTCGTGATCTTCATACAACGTGTACGCTTCACCCGTCTCACCGGCGCGGCCCGTCCGGCCGACGCGGTGCGTATAGAAGTCAAGGTCTTTTGGAATCCCGAAGTTGATGATGTGCGACACACCTTTAATATCGATGCCGCGCGCCGCCAAGTCGGTGGCGATCACGAACTGATATTTCGCGTCGTTAATGTCTTTGATGGCTTGCTTCCGGCGACGGGCTTGCATGTCCCCATGAAGCGTGCCGACGTTGAGTCCCGCCTCGCGGAACGACGTCTCCAACTCATCTGCATCTTGTTTCGTGTTTGTGAACACGAGACAGACGAACGGGTTAATCGTTTTTGCGATTTCGACCGTCAACGCCTTACGGTCACGGTGACGGACCGGAATGACGTGATGCTTGATTTTCGGAACGACACGGTGCTCTTCACTCGCTTCCGCGTAGCGTGGGTCGTGCAAGTATTTCTTCAAGAACGGCTGTAACTTCTCAGGGATTGTCGCTGAGAAGACCATCGTTTGAAGTTTCTCTGGCAACGACTGCGCGATGCGGTCGACTTCAGGCAAGAAGCCCATGTCAAGCATTTGGTCAGCTTCATCGACGACGAAGTGCGTGACTTTGTGCGGGAATAACGCTTGGACTTTCATCAAGTCGAGCAAACGACCTGGTGTCCCGATGATCAGTTGTGGTGGGTTTTTCATCTTGTCGATTTGTCGTTCCCGGTCAGTTCCTCCGACAATCAGACTTGTCTTAATATAGTCCGGCTGTTTGACGAGGAGTGTTTTCAACTCTTCGTGAATCTGCCAAGCGAGTTCGCGCGTCGGTGCGACGACGATGGCTTGGACCGATTCTTCTTTCGGATCGATTGCTTCTAAAATAGGTAAGAGGAACGCAAGCGTCTTCCCCGTCCCGGTTTGTGATTTCCCAATGATATCGCGGCCATTCATCGCAGCCGGAATAATCCGGGCCTGAATGTCCGTCGGTACTGTGATGCGCTTTTCTGTCAAGGCATCGACGATAAACGGTAACAATTTGAACTGTTGGAAGCTGTTCAATCGATACACCTCCTGTTTCTTTCCACTTTTCCTAGCATAGCGGAATCTAATCATTTGTCAATTAATCTTTTGCGAGCCCTTCATATAAATAGCTCGATGTGTAGTAGTGTGGTGCGATTTTTTTGCCGCTCAAATGTAGTTCGAGCGCTTTAAATCCGACCTCGATCATCTCGTTCGGAGATTGGACGACCGTCGCATTCACTTTGCCGTTGTGGATGAGCGGATAAATTTCTGTCACCCCGTCAACCGACACGAGCGTTTTGTCGCTGAGCCCATGACTTTCAAGGGCGCGGACGACACCGAACGTATTGTCATCGTTATGCGAGAAGACGGCATCGAACGGGATGTCAGCCTCGAGCCAACGTGACATCTCGATCTCCGCTTGGAACGTATCATAGTTTCCGGTGATGGAAGCGACGACTTGAAGGTTGTCGTTCGCCTTATCATATTCCGTCAATCCGAGACTCCGGTCAATCGTCGAGCGGACTTTGGCCGTCCCGCGCACTTCGACGACTCGAATCGGACGGTCGAGCCCCGCGTGTTGGGCGGCGATATGGTTCGCCGCCATGCGACCGATCTCGACGTTGTCGGACATGACGGACGTCAAGACGCTCTCATGGTCAATCATGCGGTCAATCGCGATAATCGGGATCCCTTCCCGCTCGGCACGTTCGAGCGACGGACGAATGAACGCCTCGTCGAGCGTCGTCACAAAAATCGCTTCGACCCCGCGGTCAATCAAGGCGTCCAACTTCTCTTTCTCTAACACCCGTGAGTCCTCGCTCGTCGTCGGGACAGGGATGAACCCTTTTTGATTCGCCGTCCTGACGAAAGCGGCCAATAATTTATTGGCGTGTTCATGCTTTTCACTGACGAAGACGAAACCGACTTCGTTGTTCTCACTCGAACGTTCCGGCAATTGAATCGAGGTGATCAGTAAAATCGTCAACGCCCAGACGACAGGTAGCCATAACCAGTAATGTTTGAATCCTTTCGTCATGGGTGCGACCGCCTTGGGATTTTAATCATCATGGCCGTACCTTCTCCTTCAACGCTCTCGATGTTCATGTCACCGTTCACGGCTTTCAAGTATTCGCGGATCATGTAGAGACCTAAGCCGTTGCCGTTCTCTTTCGTCGTGTAAAACGCCGATCCGACCGATTTGACTTGAGCCTCGGTCATGCCGATGCCGTTATCCTCAATCAAGAAGCGATAATCCCGCTCCGTGAACTGAATGGTGACCGTCACATTCCCGTCGGCCCCTTTCGAGTCGACGGCTTCGACCGCATTTTTGAACAAGTTGTAAATGATTTGAATGAGCATGTCGCTCGAGCAGTAAAACGGCGGCATGTCGTTCGGGAAGTTCAACTCCCAATTCGTGACCCGTTTATAACACTCGGCGTCGAGCAAGAATTCAAGGCGACTCGCAAACTCTGTCATATCGAGCCATTCTTCTTGCAGTTTCGCCTGATCTGGCTTGGCGAGCGTGAGCATCGTCGTAATCAAATGGTTGGCCCGGTCGAGCTCTGAGAGGGCGAGGTCAAGCATTTCTTGGCTGCTATGCCCCTCTTTCACCATCTGTAACGTGATTTGGACCGGTGTGAGCGGGTTGCGGATCTCATGAGCGATTCCGGCCGCAAGCTGTCCGAGCGAGGCGAGCTTCTCTTGCTGAAGCAACAATTGTTGCTGGCTAAGCTGTTCCCGTCGTGCCGTCTCCATGCGGCGGGAATAGTCGTTATACGTATCAAGCAACGTCTCGACTTCTTTGGAGCCGGTCCGTTCTAGTTGAATCGGTTCGAGCGACTGCTGCTTCTTGATGTTTTGCACGAGCTCGAGGAGCGGGCTCGTCAACGTCTTCGACAAGAGCAAACCGACCATGATACTTAAAAAGAACGTGACGAGCGTAATCATTAAATATTGCCAGCGCGTCGCATAGACCGCCTCGTACACAGAATCAGTACTATGTTTGGCGAGGACGCTCCAGCCGGTGACGCGGGCGTCCGGTTCATACATGATGACGTCATCCTTAGTGCTGAAAATCGTCCGGACCGCATAGTCGTCCGTCGCCTCGATAATCGAGCGAGGCAGACGACGTTCCGCGTCCGTGACGAGATTGAACGACGTCGATAACACCTCGCCCCGCTCGTTCAACAAGTAAAGAATCATATCGTCGTTCGCCGATTCGAGCATGCGTCGATATAAATCGGAGTTGAGCACGCTGATGCTGCCGCCGAACATCCCGACCAACCGGTTATCCTCAAGGACCGGTACGTACAAAAACGTCCCGACGTCACCGGAGATGGAAATCGGTTCACTCATGAATAAGTCGTTGCCTCCACCGTTGAGCACTTCGTTAAACTTTGCATCGGCTTTCAGCGTCGTGGCCGGCACTTGACGTTGCGAGTACCATTTAAAGGCATCGTCCCGTAAATCGTAATAAAAAATCGAGGTAAAGCTCGTGCGCTGATTCAAATAGCCGGTTCGAATCCGTTCTTCGATATACGTCTCGTTTCCGACGTAGGCGCCGAGATAGACCAAGTCTTCATACAGTTTACCGAGTCGCGTCTCTAGGTTCTCGATACTTCCGTCAATCGCATAATCAAATTGTTCTTTCGCTAGCTCTTCCGCCCGGGACACCGTCACACGATCGGCAGAGAACGCTAGTGAAGAGATGACAAGTCCTAGTATAATGAAGATAATAAATGTAATCTGAAAGAAGTACGATTTTCGAACTTCAAGCAATGTTCTCAAGCGTTCCACGGTGTCCCTCCTTTCTAACCTTAAGATTATAGCATGAATACACGCAATTCTTTTCGTATTTTCGAAACAATGTTAGACTAATACGTATGAAAGCATCGCGAAAGGAGCGTTCCTTACAAAATGAAAGTTAAAAAAATCAGTCCACGCGGATACTGCTACGGCGTCGTCGATGCCATGAAGCTCGCCAACGAAGCGGTGGCCAACCCAGATTTACCGCGTCCTATCCATATACTCGGCATGATCGTCCATAACCGACATGTCACCCAAGCGTTCGAGGACCTCGGCGTCAAGACGGTCGACGGCGAGGATCGCATGAAAGCACTCGAGACCATCGACCGCGGAACGGTCGTCTTTACTGCTCACGGCATCTCGCCGCTCGTACGTAAACGTGCCATCGAGAAAGGATTGACGATTGTCGATGCCTCGTGCCCGGACGTCTTGGTCACGCACGATTTGATTCGTGAAAAGACGGCCCTCGACTATGAGGTCATCTATATCGGGAAGCACGGACACCCGGAACCAGAAGGTGCCATGGGCGTCGCCCCGGGCAAAGTTCATCTCGTACAATATGAACAGGATTTCGAGGCGTTGCCGGCCCATCTCTATGAGACGAAAATCCTCGTCACGAACCAGACGACGATGAGTCAATGGGACGTCTCGGCCTTGATCGAAATGATTCAAGAGCGTTATCCACACGTCGAAGTGCATAATGAGATCTGTAACGCGACACAAGTCCGTCAAGAAGCGGTGGCCGAACAAGCCGGCGATTGCGAACTGTTAATCGTCGTCGGCGACCCGAAATCGAATAACTCGAACCGCCTGGCCCAAGTCTCTAAAGAGATTGCCGGCACGAATGCCTATCGCATTGGTGATTTGAGCGAGCTCGACCTGGCTTGGCTCGATGGTGTCGAGACGGTCGCCGTCACGTCAGGCGCGTCGACACCGACGCCGATCACAAAGAAAGTGATCGACTTCTTGAGCCAATATGACCCGCTCGATTTGAGCACACATGACAAGACCCCTTATCTTGAACTCCGTAGCATCCTCCCGAAAGTGAAGGCGCTCCGTAAGTGACATCAAACCCCGTCCTCGTGAGAGGACGGGGTTTTCGCATCATCAATAGAAACGAAACGGATTCGTATCGGCTTCGGACACGAAGAATTCGACATCGAGCTTCGCACGTTCTCCTTTTTGCCGCATGACGTCGACGACACCCTGCTTCATGACACTCTCGACATGATGACCCGGGTCGACGACCGAAAGACCGAGAGCCATCGCGTCGTGCGCCACATGGAAATACAAGTCACCCGTCACATACACGTCCGCGCCTTTGAAATGGGCGGCCGACACGTATTTGTTCCCATCACCACCGAGGACGGCTACTTTCTCGATTGTCCGGTTCGGATCGCCAACGATACGCACCGCCGCGACGCCAAAACTCGCCTTGACGTGCTCTGCGAACGCAGCGAGTGTGAGCGGGGTCGATAGACGACCAATGCGCCCGAGACCGAACACACGCCCCTCGATGTCGTCCCGAATCAAATCATAGGCGACCTCTTCATATGGATGCGCGTCCGTCATCGCCTTGAGTACTCGTTTCTTTTGGCTCTCCGTGACAATCGTCTCGATTTTCACTTCCTCGACATGTTCCGTCTTGCCGTGTTGGCCTAGATAGGGGTCCGACCCTTCGAGTGGTGTGAACTGACCCTCTCCCGAGACGGTGAACTGACAGTCCCCATAATCTCCGAGACGACCGGCTCCGGCCCGGCCGAGCGCCTCCGACACGGCTTGTCGATGCGTCGTCGGGACGAACACGGACAGTTTATACACCGGTTCTTCATACGTCGGGATGAGCACCGTCGGATCGACCAAACCGAGTGCCTCACTCATCCAGTCGTTGACCCCGCCCTCGCAGACGTCCAAGTTCGTGTGGGCCACATAGACGGCGATGTCATGCCGAATGCATTTCATGACGATGCGCCCTGCCGCACTGCGGTCGTTCACTTGTTCGAGAGCACTGAAAATCGGTGGATGATGGGCGATAATCAAGTCGACGTCTCGTTCGATGGCCTCATCGACGACCGATTCGAGCACGTCGAGCGTCACCATGACCCGATGTACCGGTTTATTCAACGTACCGATTTGGAGACCGATTTTATCGCCCTCGACGGCAAGATGTTTCGGGGCAAATTCGTCAAACAATTGGATGACATGGTTTCCGTTCGCCATTAGTTGCTCACCTCTCTCATTTTGTCACGTAACGTCTTGAACTCCTCCTGTTTCTGGATGAGCGCCTCGGTCTGTGCCCCCTCGGCCATTTGACCGAGCACATAATCGAGTTTGTCCGCTTCGCGTCCCCATTTCAGCTTGAACGCCTCAGGCCGTGTCTCGAGCAAGTAAGGTCCGAACATGAGCTGCCAAGCCCGTTCCGTTTCATCCGAACTATAGCGGGTCTCCGTACCACGTTCTCCGACGAGAATCTCATATACTTTATCGTTCTCTTCGACGATGGACTCGGCGATCAACACGAAACCTGCGTCGAGCAACCATTCGCGGACGTGTTGTCCATCCACGTTCGGTTGCAAGACGAGGCGTTCGACCGCGCCTAACTTGTCACGGCCACTCTCTAAAATCGACCGAATCAAACTTCCTCCCATCCCACAGATTGAGATACAAGTCGCCTCATCTGCTTCGAGGACGGCGAGTCCGTCACCGAGACGGACGTCAATCTGTTCAGTCGCGCCAATCAACGCGACTTGCGCTTTTGCCGCCTCCATCGGTCCGCGGTTCACTTCGCCGGCGATGGCTCGATTGACGATGCCTTGTTGGACGAGGTAGCACGGCACGTAAGCGTGGTCAGATCCAATGTCCGCCACTACGCTACCTTTCGGGATGAAATCGACGACTTGCTTCAGCCGCCGGTCTAACGTCACTTGTTCTTGCATAGGGACAACTCCTTTTTCTACTTCTTCACTATTAGGGTAACGAATATTGATAGCCAGGACAATAAAAAACGTACCCCGTTAGGAGTACGTTTCCCTCTTATTGTTCGAGCAACCAAGTCGCGAGCACGTCCGCCTCTTCGGCAGTGGCGAGGCCAGCTGGCATCGCACCTTTACCGTTGACGATGATGTTCGTGATCTCTTCAGCCGATAAACGTTCGCCGACACCAGTCAAGGCAGGACCGACGCCTCCTTCGAGATTTCCACCGTGGCAACCTGTGCAGCCTTTAGCCGCATACAAGTCTTCTGGGTTCATCTCAGTGACAGACGGACCTTCAGCAGCTTGTTGTGCTTGGTTTACGCCAAAATACGATAATGAGACCATGGCAATGATTGCGACGATCGCAATCGCTGCAAACGGTAACAATGGATTACGCATTGCATTTCCCCCTCATGTTCATTCCAAATTTCTACCCATCACTATTTTACTCAAAAAATAATAAAGAAGGAAGGAAAATCACTCATTTTCCTTCCTTTCTTCTAAAACTTCACATTTTATTCAAAAAACACAATTAATCGAGGAAGTCTTTCAAGCGTTTCGAACGGCTCGGGTGACGAAGTTTCCGAAGTGCCTTCGCCTCGATTTGACGAATCCGCTCACGGGTGACGCCGAACACTTTACCGACTTCTTCAAGCGTACGCGTGCGGCCGTCATCGAGTCCGAAGCGGAGACGGAGTACGTTCTCTTCACGGTCCGTGAGCGTGTCGAGCACGTCTTCGAGTTGTTCTTTGAGCAATTCATACGCGGCGGCATCTTGTGGAGCCATCGCATCTTGGTCTTCAATGAAATCACCGAGGTGTGAATCGTCTTCTTCACCAATCGGCGTCTCAAGCGACACCGGTTCTTGAGCGATTTTCAAGATTTCACGCACCTTCTCAGGTGTGAGCTCCATCTCTTTGGCAATCTCTTCAGGCGACGGTTCGCGTCCGAGGTCTTGCAACAATTGACGTTGAACACGAATCAATTTGTTAATGGTCTCGACCATGTGAACCGGAATCCGGATTGTCCGGGCTTGGTCCGCGATGGCACGTGTGATTGCTTGACGAATCCACCACGTCGCATATGTCGAGAACTTGAACCCTTTCATATAGTCGAACTTCTCGACGGCTTTAATGAGGCCCATGTTTCCTTCTTGAATCAAGTCGAGGAAGAGCATGCCGCGCCCGACATAACGTTTCGCAATCGAGACGACGAGACGGAGGTTGGCTTCGGCAAGGCGTTTCTTCGCCTCTTCATCGCCTTGTTCAATCCGCTTCGCGAGTTCAGTCTCATCTTTCGCGCTAAGAAGATCGACGCGTCCGATTTCTTTCAAGTACATGCGGACCGGGTCATTGATTTTAATGCCCGGTGGGACAGATAGGTCGTTCAAATCGACCTCTTCGTCTTCTTTTTTCGATGGCGTCTCTTCGGCATCGGCCGCATCTTCTGTGACGCGGATATCTTTACCTTCTAAATCTTCGATGAAGTTATCGATAAAGTCTGAGTCCACCTCGAAATGGCTGAGGCGATCTTGAATCTCCTGCATCGATACGACGCCTTTTTTCTTCCCTAATTTCTCAAGTTCCTCTATGGCGTTAAATAAATCCTCTTTTTTCTTCTCTGCCATCTAGCAGTTCAACTCCTTCCAAACTTCCTCCACGTTCATCGTTCACGAAGCCGACGACTCCGGGTAATCAATTCTTGTAACTTGGATGCCTGGTCTACTATACTTTCGGCATCTTGTCCGATTTCCCTTTTCGCCCGCTCGATTTGACGCTGTTCCTCATAACTGTTTATGACCTTAATGTATTCATCTAAAACCTCTTCGGTCAGTTCATCCGGTGCGGCCATGAGTCGAATCTCGGCATAACGATTCGCATAGTCCGGACGTTGGTCACAATATCGTTCCATGAACGGAGGGGCGACCTGTTCGAACTCCTCGTGTGTCATGTCCTCGGAGACGATTTCATACAATGCCGTCGCCAACATCCGGTGCACCTCGTCCTGGTAGGACAGACCGAGGCGGTCCCGGACGAAACGAACCCGTTCCGGACCACTCAACATCGCCCGCAGCAATAACTTCTCCGCTTTGACGTAGCGTGGCTCGTTTGCTTTAGACGAACGCCGGCGGACCGGCTCCGGTTCGCGGACGGGCTGTGGGACGGCTTCTTTCGAAGACGTCTTCGGCATCCGCGACAATAACGTCTCGACCGGAATCTCAAATTCGTTGGCCAGCTTCTTCACGTACAGGTCACGGCGAATCGAGTTATCCGTTTTACTAATTTCCACAAGCATAGATTCAATAAACCGTATCCGTTCTCCTTCTCGATTCATGTTTTTCCCACGCCGGAGCGTGCGGTTCATGAAATCGAGGACGGACAACCGTTCCGATTCGACCAATTTACGCCACTGTTCCGCCCCGTTCGTCCGAATGTAGTCGTCCGGATCGGTCTTCTCAGGTAACATCAACACTTGCACGTCGAGCGGATAGCCTTCGAGCAAGCGGACGACTTTCATCGTCGCTTCCTGTCCGGCCGTATCGCCGTCGTAACAGATGATGACTTCTTCGACCATGCGGGCCAAGGCGCGGGCATGTTGGGACGAGAACGCTGTCCCGAGCGAGGCGACGACTTCTTTCGTCCCGGCTTGCGCGACTTGTAAGACGTCGACGTTTCCTTCGACGAGCAAGACACGTTTTTGTTTGCGCATCGTGGCGCGGGCCTGTGAGAACCCGAATAAGAGTTCACTCTTATTAAATAACGGAGTATCCGCCGTATTGACGTACTTTGGCTGTCGCTCATCGATCGCCCGTCCGCTAAATCCGACGATGGTGCCGTCTCGATCCGCAATCGGAAAGACGACTCTGCCTTCGAACCGGTCGAAATATTCACCGGATCTAGACTTAGAAATCAATCCCGCTTCTACCATGACCTCGAGGTCGAAACCTCTTCGTTCTAATGAATCCACGGTGAATCGGCGATGGTCGGGCGCGTAACCGATCTTATACTGACCGATCGTCGACTCCTCTAAACCGCGCTGCTGCAAATACGTCAATCCGACTTCGCCCGCCTCGGTCTTCATCAACACCTCGTGATACAAGTCGGCCACGACCCGATGCGCATCGCGCATCTGTTTACGGAGGACTTGGTCTCGCGATAATTCCTCGTCGCCCGACACGCCACCTTCGATTGCGATATTCGCTCGCGTGGCGAGGCGTTCAATCGTCTCTGGAAACGATAGTCCTTCCGTCTCCATAACGAACGTGAACACGTTCCCGCCGGCGCCGCATCCGAAACAGTGATACATCCCTTTCTCCGGGGACACGGAGAACGATGGGCTGTTCTCCGAGTGGAACGGGCAAAGCCCGACGAGACGATGTCCTTGCTTCTTCAATTCAACGCGTTCACTAATTAAATCAACGATATCTGTGGCTTGTTTTACTTCCGCAATGACTTCATCCGGTATGCGCGGCAACTTGACCACTCCCTATCCAAACTCGCAACGAAACGGAACGTTCACCACGTTCCGTTTCAATGTCATGTCAGTACTCTATTATACCGTTATCACCAGTCGATTACTAATCCGAGTGCTCAATCCTCTTTTGATTGATCGAGCATCCGCAAAATGATGCCAGCCGTCTCTTCGACGGCCTTGTTCGTCACATCGATGACCTCGCAACCGATCCGCTCGTAAATCCCACGGGCGTATTCGAGCTCCCGGTTAATCCGTTCGAGTTGGGCGTAATCGGCCTCGGGTTTTAATCCGAGCGACTTCAACCGTTCCATCCGAATCGAAATCAATTTGTCAGGGGAGATAATCAAGCCGACACACTTGTCAGGCGGCAATTCAAACAGTTCTTCCGGCGGGCGTGACTCCGGCACGAGCGGCACGTTCGCGACCTTATAGCGCTTCAGGGCCAAATACTGCGAGAGCGGTGTCTTCGATGTCCGTGAGACGCCGACGAGGACGATGTCCGCCTTTTTCAACCCGCGCGGATCACGTCCGTCATCGTACTTGACCGCGAACTCCATCGCTTCGATTTTCCGAAAATAATCTTCGTCCAAACGATAGATGAGTCCTGGTTTTTCACGCGGACTCTCACCGAGTTGACCAGCGAGCACATCGAGCAAATCCCCGAGCAAATCGACCGTCTTCACACCGTACTCTTGTCCGAGACGGACGAGCAACGACCGGTGTTCTTCATTGACCAACGTGAAGGCGATGACCGCTCCTTGGGCACGCGCTTGTGTCACGACGTCGTGAATCGTCTGTTCATCTTCGACGAACGGGATGCGGAGCGTCTCAATCGCATTCTCATGGAATTGGATGCTCGCGGCCCGGACGACGAGTTCACACGTCTCGCCGACTGAATCGCTCACGACAAATACGAGTTGTTTTTGTGTCAGTGTCAAACCAGATTCCTCCTCAGAACGACTCATCGTTAGCGAGCGCGATTAATACTTTCGTCATGTTCGTCTTCGTCATGCGACCGAGCACAATCAGCTTGCCATCCTTCTCTTCAACGACCGGCATGGCATCGATTTGCTTCTCGATCAACTTCATTCCGGCCCGAATCAACGTCTCACCCTTCTCGCATACCGTGATGTTCGGCATCCGGGTCATGATGACGTTGACCGGCAACTGATCGAGATCTTGATTACCGATGGCAGCCCGGAGTAAGTCTTTACGCGATAGGACGCCGACGAGCTCATTGTCTTTCCCGACGACAAACAGCGAGCCGACGTCTTCCAAGAACAACGTCACGACAGCGTCATACACCGTCATCTCGTTACTGACGACTTTCGCCGACGACATGAAGTCTCCGACCGTCAACGAGTCAAGCTTTTCCCGAAGCAGGGATGAGTTTCGTTTGCCGACGAACGTGTAGCCGACACGCGGTCGGGCTTCTAGTATTCCAGTCATCGTCAAAATGGCAAGGTCCGGTCGGAGCGTGGCCCGGGTGAGCGATAGCTCTTGGGCGATCTGCTCCCCCGTGATCGGTCCGTTGACCCTTACGATTTCAACGATCTTCTGTTGGCGTTCATTCAGCTGCATAGCCAACCCCCTCAAGTTTGGTCAGAGTACGAGCGCGCTAAAATCGGCGACATTCTCGATTGTCGCAGCGAGTCGCTTCATCTCACGCAGACGGTTCTCGCGAATCGCCTCGACATCGCTCATGACCATTGTATTTTCAAAATAAGTGCTAATCGGATGTTCTAGGGCGCGCAATGATGTGATTGCTTGATGATAGTCGCCCGCCTCGACCGCGCGTTCCGTCTCCGGTAACGTCGCTTCGATGGCAGCGTGGAGATCTTTCTCCTCCGTATTTTCAAACAATGACGGATCGACGTCCCCGGCCTCGCCTTTTTTAGCGATGTTGACGACGCGTGTCAATTGTTCGATGAGCAGTTTCGCCTCGCTCGCGAGCATGGCTTGAACCGCATCCGCTCTCGCATCGAGTCGGTCGATCGCAAGGCCAGTCGTCAAGACGGCGTCAATGACGTCATAACGGACTTGTCGCTCTTGCAGACGATACTTCAAGCGAAGCATGAAGAAGTCCTCGAGTTGCGCCTTGACTTGTTCTTTATCGGCATCGTAAAGTCCTGCCTGAAGTTGCGAATCGACAACTTGTGAAAGTAATTTGTCGAGTGGCAAGGCAATCTTCCAATCCGCCAAAATTTGAACGACCCCTTGGGCTTGACGACGGAGCGCAAACGGATCTTGTGAACCGCTCGGGATCATGCCGATTCCGAAGAAGGCAGCAATCGAATCCAGTTTATCGGCGAGTGCGAGTACGGCACCCGTCGATGTCGCCGGCGAGGCATCACCAGCAAAGCGCGGCATGTAGTGCTCACGGATCGCCGCGGCCACTTCCGCGTCCTCACCTTGTTGGAGCGCATACTTCTCACCCATCACTCCTTGAAGTTCTGTGAACTCATACACCATTTGGCTGACGAGGTCGAACTTATGGATGGCACCGGCACGCGCCACTTTGGCTGCATCCGCATTGAACAATGGCGCAAGCGTTCCTGCGAGCTGTTCGACGCGACGGACCTTGTCTCCCGTCGTGCCCAACTTCTCATGGAAGACGATGCGGTCGAGACGGACGAGTTGTTCGTCAATCTTCGTCTTTTGGTCTTCCTCATAGAAGAAGACGGCATCTGCCAAGCGGGCCCGGATGACCTTCTCGTTCCCTTTGGCAACGTTTTGAAGGTGTTCAGCATTTCCGTTACGGACGGTCACGAAATAGTTTTTGAGCGTTTCACCGATATAAACCGGGAAATAGCGCTGATGTTCTTTCATCGTCGTAATCAAGACTTCTTCCGGAAGTTCGAGATAACGGGCATCGAATTCACCGAATAGCGCTGTCGGCCACTCGACGAGGTTCGTCACTTCTTCGAGCAACGAGGCATCGAGCGGGACGGTCCACCCCTGTTCTGAAGCCAACTCCTCGATTTGACGTTCGATGCGCCCTTTCCGGTCTTCGTACGAAGCGACAACGAACTCGCGTTCAAGCGTCTCAGCGTAGGCAGCCGGTTCCGTGATGACGACGTCACCCTTACTCAAGAAACGGTGACCACGCGTCACGTTCCCCGT
Source organism: Exiguobacterium chiriqhucha RW-2 (assembly GCF_000416965.1). GTDB lineage: Bacteria > Bacillota > Bacilli > Exiguobacteriales > Exiguobacteriaceae > Exiguobacterium > Exiguobacterium chiriqhucha. Next base: position 314,803 of record NZ_ATCL01000009.1, on the reverse strand, counting down.
CTTCACGCCTTCGATTTCGAAATCGATTTGTTCGGCACCGAACAAAGCGACGAGCCAACGAATCGGACGCATATAGCGTAGGCTGCTCGTGCCCCACTTCATGTTTTTCGGGAACGTCATGCCACGGACGACGTCTTCGAGTGCCGGGAGCAACGTGCTCGTCGGTTGACCTGATTCATGACGGTCGGCGAAGACGTACTCGACACCTTTCTCTTCGGCGAAGTACAAGTCGTCGACCGATAGGCCGCGGCCACGGGCAAAGCCGGCGGCTGCTTTCGACCAGTTTCCTTCAGCATCTTGGGCAATCTTTTTCGCTGGTCCGCGAAGCGTCTCCGTCAAATCTTGTTGGTTCTCTTCCACGTCTTTGACGAGAACGGCGAGGCGGCGCGGTGTCGAATAAACGGTGATGGCACCGAATTGGACACGGGCTTCCGTCAAGAAGGTAGTTACGCGTTCCGCCAATTGTTTCTCTGAACGGAGGACGTATTGGGCTGGTAATTCTTCAAGTCCGATTTCTAATAAAAGGTCACGCATCAAGGGCACCTGCTTTCTGTTGGTTCAAAAGTGGGAAACCGAGACGTTCCCGCTCTTCGATAAATTTGGCGGCACAGGCACGGGACATGTTACGGACGCGTTGGATGAAACCGGTCCGTTCTGTCACCGAGATGGCGCCTTTCGCATCGAGAAGGTTGAACGTATGCGAACATTTAAGGATATAGTCGTAAGCCGGGAAGACGAGGTTTTCGTCCAAGGCACGCTTCGCTTCTTTTTCATACGTATCGAACAATGTGAACAACATATCGACGTCCGAGAGCTCGAACGTATATTTTGAATGTTCGAATTCCGGCTGATAGAAGATATCGCCATATTTGAATCCGTCTGTCCAGACGAGGTCAAACACGCTTTCGACTTCTTGGATATATGACGCAAGACGTTCAAGACCGTACGTGATCTCGACGGCGATCGGATCGCACTCGATGCCACCGACTTGTTGGAAATACGTGAACTGAGTGATTTCCATCCCGTTCAACCAGACTTCCCAACCGAGTCCGGCCGCACCGAACGTCGGGTTCTCCCAGTTGTCTTCGACGAAACGGATGTCGTGCTCGAGCGGGTTAATCCCGATCAACTCTAAGCTCTCTAAGTAAAGCTCTTGGATGTTGCTTGGCGACGGCTTCATGATGACTTGGAATTGGTGATGCTGATACAAGCGGTTCGGGTTTTCTCCGTACCGTCCATCCGCCGGACGACGTGATGGCTCTGTGTAACAGACGTTCCACGGCTCGGGTCCGAGACTCCGTAGGAACGTCATCGGGTTCATCGTGCCGGCCCCTTTCTCAACGTCATACGCTTGCATTGTCAAACAGCCTTTCGACGCCCAGAAATTTTGTAACGTCAAAATAATTTCTTGCACGGTCATGTGCTTCATATGTGACACCTCCAAAAGTATTGAAACGACAAAAAACGCCCCTATGTGCCATGCACATAGGGACGGGATTACCCGCGGTTCCACCCTACTTGCCTCGAGATGAGGCCACTCTTTGGATTGTGGGCGCTCTGGAATTGCCATTCACTTCAACCTGGCGTTCGGCTTCCACCTTCCCGAACTCGCTGCACCCACGGTATAAAAGCTACTTGTTTTCCTTCATTGCGCACGCTATTTCATTTGTCTAATCGTAGATTATGGTATCGAATCTTGTCGAAAAAGTCAATCATCGTTCAAGTACAATCGCTGCATTTGGTCGAGGACCCGTTTCGTCTTCAGCCGCAGACCGCTATAGGAGTCCATATACGCATCAAACAGCTGTCGGAGCAGAATCCGTGTCTCTTTCGTGAGCGGAACGTTACTGAATTCGGACAGTTCGTGCCGGCTCATCAAATAGAGCAACTTCGCCAGACGCTCGCTCATGCGAATCGATCCTTCTTCTTGGTGCCGGGCGCAGAGGAAGCCGCCGGCCGTCACCGAGAAGTACATCGGGTCGGTCACATCGTTGCACCGGATGCAACCGGTCAAGACCGGTGCGACCCCGAGCAAGTGCAAAATGCGTAGTTCGAAGTGATGCGTGATCACTTCCGGATCCATCCCTGCATTGAGCGCCTGCAGGGCGTCGTTCAAAATGCGATAGAGCGGACGGTTCGGGACGCGGTCCTCTACTGTCCGGTCGACGAGTTCGAGCCAATACATGGCGTATGCCATCCGCTCGACGTCTTTTCGGATTTCCGGATAAGACGTGATCACATCCGACGATTTCAATTGGCCGAGGCCGCGACTCGCCGGAAAGATATATACCGCTTCGACGAACGGCTGACTCGACGAATGCAGACGGCTGCCCGGCTTTTTCGCCCCTCGTGCCATGACGGCAACTTTTCCGAGCTCTTCGGTGAACAAGGTGACGACTTTGTTCGACTCTCCGTAATTGACGGTCCGAATGACGATTCCCGTGACCTTTTGCAACATGGCTTAATACTCGTCGTCGCGGAAACCGAGGTCGCGGAGTTGGCCCATCTTGTTACGCCAATCTTTTTGCACTTTCACCCATAGGTTCAAATACACTTTCGTCCCGAGGAGCGCCTCGATGTCGTGGCGCGCTTCTGTCCCGATTTCGCGGAGCATCGCACCTTTTTTGCCGATGACGATTCCTTTTTGAGAATCACGCTCGACCATGATCACGGCCTCGACATCAATCATTTCCGAGTTTTCCCGTTTCTTGATCGATTCGATGGCGACCGCGATTGAGTGTGGCACCTCATCACGCGTCTTATGGAGCACTTTCTCGCGAATCAATTCAGAGATGATGAACCGTTCCGGGTGGTCGGTCACTTGGTCGGCCGGATAATACATCGGTCCTTCCGGGAGCAACTTTTTGATTTCTATAAGGAGCGGTTCGACGTTGTTGCCTTGAAGTGCCGAAATCGGGACGTATGCCGCGAAATCGAGTTGGTTCGTATACTGCTCGATGACAGCCGGAATCTCGTCCGGATGAATCAAATCGATTTTGTTCATGACGAGAATGATTGGCGTGTCGAGCCCTTTCAACTTCTCGATGATGAACTCATCGCCGGCGCCACGCGGTTCCGTGACGTTGACCATGAAGAGGATCGCGTCGACTTCACGTAGTGCGTTCGTCGCGACTTTCATCATGAAATCGCCGAGACGGTGTTTCGGCTTATGAATCCCTGGCGTGTCGATAAAGATGATTTGCGAATCATCTGTCGTATACACACCTTGGACCTTATTGCGCGTCGTCTGCGGCTTGTCTGACATGATGGCAATCTTTTGTCCGATGACCCGATTCAAGAACGTCGATTTCCCGACGTTCGGACGACCGATGATGGACACAAAACCTGATTTAAAATCTTCTTGATACATAGTGCACCTGCTTTCTAAATTTGCAATACGTTCAATCATATAACGAATTTGTCGATTATATAAGGACAAAAAATGAATAGGGCCGTGATGGCGGCCCCGATCGCTGCGACGAGGACCGACCCGGCCGCGACGTCTTTCGCTTGCTTCGCGAGCGGGTGGATGTCTTTCGTGACGAGGTCGACCGTGCGTTCGACCGCCGTGTTCATCAGCTCGAGCGCGATGACGAGCACGACCCAGCCGAACAGAATCAAGTTCTCGAGTTTCGTCGTCGGGAGCCACCAGGCAAACACGACGACGAGCAGGCTCGATACGAGATGAATCAGCATGTTGCGTTCGGTCCGCACTGCGTGCACGATGCCGTGCAAGGCGAACCAGAACGGTTTCACACTTCGCCTCGTTTCAGCTCGAAGTGAGCGAGCACTTGTTCTTGGCGCGCCGTCATCTCTGCTTCTTCCTCGGGCGTCATATGGTCATACCCGAGCAAGTGGAGAAATCCGTGAATCGCCAAGAATCCGAGTTCCCGTTCGAACGAGTGGCCATAATCGGCCGCCTGTTCGCGACAACGTTCGACCGAGATGAGCAAGTCCCCTAGGAGACGGGGCTCGTCTTCATCGAGCATGAAGTCCATCTCGTCTTCTCCCATCTCATCAAAGGCGAAACTGATGACGTCGGTCGCCGCATCTTTCCCGCGCCATTCGCGGTTGATGGCTTGAATCTCATCGTTCGTCAAGAACGTGACCGATAGCTCACTCGGTTCTTCGACGTCTTCTTCCATCGCCGCATGGACCAATATGGATTCAACGAGCTCGATTTGAGCATCCGACAATAAGCCGTGCTCATCGTTCGAAATGATTTGCATGTAAGTCTCCTTCTTTCTTCAGTTCTGGATACTCGATTCGTTCATGGAACAGGCCGGTCAGCGTCTCACACGCGCTTTCCCCGACGCGCCATACTTCTTTCGTCGTCAACTCGCAGTCTTCGAATTGCCCGTCTTGTAGCTTATCACGAATAATCGCACTGACGAGCTGGCGAATCCGTTCTGGTGTCGGTTGCTTCTGTGACCGGACCGCCGCCTCGATTGAATCGACGATCATGACGACCGCCGCCTCGCGTGTCTGCGGCTTCGGTCCCGGGTAGCGGAAGCGTGATTCATTGACGTCACGCGTCTCTTTTGCTTTCACATAAAAGAACTTCAAGAGCGATGTGCCGTGATGTTGCTCGGCGATATCGATAATCTCTTTTGGCAACTTATAACGACTCAACAGATCGGCCCCGTCATATGGATGGGCCATGATGATGTCGGCTGATTCCTCCGGTGTGAGCCGGTCGTGCGGGTTGACGCCGTTCTGCTGATTCTCGATGAAATGGAGCGGACGCTCGGTCTTACCGAGGTCATGATAATAACTGGCGACCCGGGCGAGCAGTCCGTCGGCACCAATCGCCTCGCAAGCCGATTCGGCCAAGTTGGCGACCATCATGCTGTGATGATACGTCCCCGGAGCCTCCATCAACAACTTGCGTAACAGCGGATGCGTCGGACTCATCAATTCGATGAGGCGACCCGACGATAGGACGCCGAACCACGGTTCAAGGAACGGCAAGAAGCCGAAGGTGAGCACGATGGACAACAGCGCGCTCGTGATGGCGAAACCGGATAAGTAGGCGACCATCTCCCACGTCACTTGCGTGTTGCGCAAGAACAAGAGCGCGAGCACCATGATGATATTGATAATGCCGAGCAACACACCGGACAAGAATAGTCGTTTGCGCTGAATCTTCGGTTCGACGAGGAAGACGGCCAAGAAACTTCCGGTCGCGAAATAGACGACCGTCATGAAGCTCGTGTTTTGCCCGAAACTCGCCACAATCGACCCGGCAATCATCGTGATCAACGCCGAGGCGAGCGCGACCCGTTCATCGACGAGGATACGCAGCAACAGGACGACGAATGCCGTCGGTGCGAGCACGTACGCATATGTCGTGAACTCGATACCGATATAACCGACACCAAAGAAGATGCCGAGCTGTAACAATAATAATCCATAGACAGTAATCAAGATTTTAGGGCGGAGTAACAGTTGTTGGATTTTCGAACGGATTAACATGAACAGAAAACCGATCGTCAACAGTCCGCTCAGTAAGTAAGCCCCGAACAGCGGTGCGAATGAACGATTTGGATCGATGGCCCCTGTCAATTCGAGTTTGCGGTAGATTTCGCGCGTCACGACCTCGCCTTGGTTGACGAGCAACTGGCCTTCTTGAATGATGACCGGTTCGACCGCATCGACCGCCTGCTGTTCTTTCTCACGTGTCGCTTCAGAGTCGAACACGTAGTTCGGTACGATCAATTGATCGCTCAGGCTGTTAGCGATCGCCCGGAACTCGAGTGAGAGCGGTGATTGGTCGACAAGTGTCTCAGCCCGATCTCTCGCTTCTGAGATGGACTGTGAGCTCGTGTCGATGCGGTTACCCATCACTTCTTGGAGCGCCGTCACGGTGACGTCTTCGACCGTACGACGGGTGTTCTCGCTCGCCTCGAGCAGAAGGTTCAGTTCATCATCGCCGAGGAATCCGTTCACCTCGGTCGAGTTCAAGCGATTTTTGATGTCTGATAGCTCGGTGTCATCTTCCGTCTCTTCGAACGCTGCGAACAGTTGCTCGACTTTGGCGATCTGTTGATCGGCAAACTCGCGCCGCAACGAGAACTGACTGCCGACGCTATTGATCGCATCTTGTCGTAACCGCTCCGTCGCCGTCCGGTCTTCAATCGTGACCGGCGAGCGAATGTCCTGTTCGGCAATCCCGAGCGGCTCGACACTAATGATGGATGGGCGCACCGTAAAGTATAGAATCGCGCCTAAAATGAGAAAAAAGAGGACGGAGATTGTCGCGACCGTCCAATGACGTGCTTGCTGCATCAGTGCCCCCCCTTTTGGTTATGTGAGTTCGGTACTATAGGCGTTAATGATTTTCTTGACGAGCGGATGGCGAACGACGTCGGACGACGTGAAATGTTCAAAATGAATCCCATCGACACCTTCAAGCAGATGTAATGCTTCTTGCAGTCCTGACGCTTTACCTTTCGGCAAATCGACTTGCGTCAAATCGCCGGTGACGACCATTTTCGAGCCGAACCCGAGTCGCGTCAAAAACATCTTCATCTGTTCTTTCGTCGTATTCTGGGCCTCGTCTAAAATGACAAACGCATCTTCAAGCGTCCGGCCGCGCATGTAAGCGAGCGGCGCGACTTCGATCGTGCCGCGTTCGAGCAATCGGTTCGTCTGTTCGACGCCATAGACGTCAAACAAGGCGTCGTACAACGGACGCAAGTACGGGTCGACCTTCTCTTTCAAGTCCCCTGGCAAGAAGCCCAAGTTTTCACCCGCTTCGACCGCCGGACGCGTCAAAATGATTCGTTTGACTTGGCCTTCTTTCAGCGCACGCGCTGCCAAAACGACGGCCAAATATGTCTTCCCGGTCCCCGCCGGTCCGATTCCGAACACGAGGTCACGTTTTTCGATGGCCCGGACATATCGGCTCTGCCCGACCGTCTTCGCCCGAATCGGTTTCCCTTTGTTTGTCGTGAAGACGACCCGCTCATAATGCTCGAGCAACTCGTCGCCCTTGCCGACCTTGATGTGTTGAATCACACTGATGGCATCGCTTTCGTTCAAGCGAGCCCCTTTTTTAACGAGTTGTTGCAACGTCTTGATAACGGCCTTCGTCAATTCGAGCGTATCGGCCGTATCGGCCTGAATGATTAATTCTTCTCCACGAGGAGTGAGTGCGACCGCGAGTTCTGCTTCGATGGCTTGAAATACCTCGTCCTTCGGTCCGAGGAGCGCCTGCGCTTCGTTCGCATGTTCCATGACGAACGGAATTTTATCAGTCATAATCAATGGTTGTTTCTCCTCCCCATCAGTAGATTGTTCCTTCTTTACTTTAGCACTATCAAGCCGTTCGTGAAAGAAAGACCGTCCATTCCTCCAACAAAAAGAAGCAGTGACACGGAGTCACTGCCTCAGGTTTAACGACGGCGTTTCGACACCGGCGGTTGCAAAATTTCACTCCACACGACCGCTTGCCGAACTTGCTTCATCGAGATGCGCGGTTGTGGCCGCGACTCGGTCGACTCGGAAATCGGTGGAATTTTGACCGTCTGTTCGAACTGGGCACTCACGTGCGGTAGTTCTTCACGTCGACGCGGTGCATGTCGGTCTGTTGTTTCGGCCGGTGCGGCGACACGGCGACGTAGTTTCTGAGGAGCCGGTTTGTCTTGCTTGTTGCGCGGCTCATCGAACGTCGCCTCGACTTCTTTCATCATGTCACCGACCGTATCGAGATAACGTTTCAAATCCGTACTCGGTGGTCGTTCTCCAGTAGATGATGGTTTCTCCATCCGCTTCATGACCGCCGAGGCAATCCCGAAAGCGGCTAAGAGTAGTACCCAGAGTCCATCCATGTCCGTTACTCTCTATCAGATTCGACAGGATGACCGATTGCTTTACGCATTTCTGTATCGGCTTGGACGTTCAAGTAGTTGACGTAATCCATGACCCCGAGTTTGCCGTTTCGAAGTGCGTCGGCCATCGCGAGTGGGACTTCCGCCTCGGCCGCGACGACTTTGGCGCGCATCTCTTCGACCGATGATTTCATCTCTTGCTCACGGGCGATTGCCATCGCGCGGCGTTCTTCCGCTTTCGCTTGCGCGATTTTCTTATCAGCTTCGGCTTGGTCGGTCTGGAGGACCGCCCCAATGTTTTTACCGATATCGATGTCGGCGATGTCGATTGATAGGATTTCAAACGCGGTCCCTGAATCGAGACCTTTCGTCAATACGGTACGTGAAATCATGTCAGGGTTCTCCAAGACGTGCTTATGGTTGTGTTGTGAACCGATCGTCGAGACGACCCCTTCACCGACACGGGCGATAATCGTCTCTTCCCCGGCACCCCCGACAAGACGGTCGATGTTGGCACGGACCGTGATGCGAGCTTTCGCCTTCACTTCAATCCCATCCATGGCCACACCGGCGATGAACGGCGTTTCGATGACTTTCGGGTTAACGGACATTTGAACCGCCTCTAACACGTTACGGCCAGCAAGATCGATTGCTGCGGCACGTTCAAACGATAATTCGATATCGGCACGGTGGGCCGCAATCAAGGCGTTGACGACACGGTCGACGTTACCTCCAGCCAAGAAGTGACTCTCGAGCTGGTTCGTGTTCAAGCCGATGCCGGCTTTGACCGCTTTGATGAGCGGGTTGACGATTTTCGATGGGACGACGCGACGGAGTCGCATCCCGATTAGTGTGAAGATCGAGACGTGGACGCCAGCGGCGAACGAGCTGATCCACAGCCCGACCGGTACGAACGTGAAGAATACGGCGAGCGCAATCAATCCTCCACCCGAGATGAGTAACGTGGTCAATAGTTCTGGTGTCATTCTGTTACATCCTCCTTCGGCTCTATAAAGTTGCGGACGACAACGCGCCCTGAATCGACTTTATACACCTGAATTTTCGTTTGCGAATCGAGATAGCTACCTTCTGTCACGACATCAATCCGTTCTCCGTCAATCTCAGCGGTACCCGCCGGGCGAAGCGGCGTCAACGTGACCCCGACTTTCCCGAGCAACCGTTTGCGGTCATCGTGGGACAAATACCCTTTGTCTGTTGACGTCGAATCGGTCAAAATCAACCCTTTATACATGAGCGATCGATTGGACTGTAGGCGACGATATGCCCAAAATCCGAGTCCAGCGACGATGGCCGTGGCTAAACCAAGCGACAACCACAGTTGTCCGATTGTGGCACCCGCCATAATCAAACTGGCGACGACAGCCCCAATCCCTAGCACGCCGAACAATCCAAAACCGGCAACGAACACTTCAATTCCTAGAAGGACGATCCCGACAAAAAACACCGTCAGAATCACTCCGAGACCAAATGTCATCGTATTGCAACCCCCTTCCGAGTTCACAAGCTACCTCTTATCTCTAGTGTATACGAAACAAGTTCGCTTTTGGTTTCGGAATACGCAAAAAAAGACAGAAACTTTTGGTTTGACCCAAAAATCTCTGTCTCTCTCATTAATTCGTCAATTGTTGTTTGACAATGCGGTTCACAAGACCACCGTCTGCCTTGCCTTTAACTTGAGGCATGACGACGCCCATCACCTTACCCATATCCGACGGGCCTGTAGCATTCGTTTGAGCAATAGCTGCTTTCACGATTGCCGTGACTTCATCTTCAGAAAGTTGTTCAGGCATATAGGCCTCTAGTACGACAATCTCGTCAGCTACTTTAGAAGCAAGGTCTTCACGACCAGCGCTTTCGAATTCTCGGAGGGAGTCTCTGCGCTGTTTCATCTCTCGGTTGAGCACCGTGAGTTCCTCTTCCTCAGTTAGATCTTGTCGACCAAATTTGATGGCCTCATTTTGGAGCGACGCTTTGACCATCCGGATCGTCGTGAGACGATCTTTCTGTTTCGCGCGCATGGCTTGCTTCATGTCGTCCGTCAAGCGTTCTTGAAGACTCATGAGCTAACACCCTCTCTACAAATGAAACTGAAATTAGAATTTCTTACGCTTACGCGCAGCTTCTGATTTCAATTTACGTTTTACGCTTGGCTTTTCGTAGTGACGACGTTTGCGAACTTCGGCAAGAGTGCCATCTTTCGAAACACCGCGTTTGAAACGACGAAGAGCGTCTTCAAGCGATTCGTTTTTACGGACACGAGTTTCCACTAGTTTTCCCTCCCTCCGAATTACACGACTAAGGAAACGTGTTTCACACGTCATAACATATTATAGTGAAAGTAAGTCGTGCGGTCAACCACTAGTTATTAATAGTCGCTGTCTGAACGTCCGCCTGTAACGATGGCGATTCCAGCTGATGCGCCGATGCGCGTCGCGCCGGCATCGATCATCGCTTGTGCGCCTTCGAAATCACGTACGCCGCCTGAAGCTTTAACGCCGAGATCTGGTCCGACCGTCTCACGCATGAGGCGGATATCTTCTACTGTCGCGCCGCCTGTCGAGAAGCCAGTCGACGTTTTCACGAAATCTGCGCCTGCTTTGACTGAAAGCTCAGCCGCTTTTTTGATTTCTTCTTTCGTAAGGAGGCACGTCTCAAAGATGACTTTAACGAGCGTTCCGTTTGCCGCTTCGACGACAGCGCGGATATCGCGCTCAACGAGATCGAAGTCGCCGTCTTTCATGGCACCGATGTTGATGACCATATCGATTTCGCCTGCGCCGTTTGCAATCGCGTCTTTAGTTTCGAACGCTTTCACTTCTGGCGTGTTAGCTCCGAGTGGGAAGCCGATGACCGTACATACTTTGACGTCGTCATCTGATTTGAGTTGTTCCGCCGCGTACTTCACCCATGTCGGGTTGACACAGACGCTTGCGAATTTGTATTCGAGCGCCTCGGCACAAAGTTTTGTGACTTGATCTTTCGTTGTTTCTGCCTTCAAGGCTGTGTGGTCGATATAACGTGCTAATTCCATCGTAAAATTCCTCCTCTGATGTATCGGTCTGACATATAGGTCTGACATCTAACATATTATCATGTTTTCTTGAAATGTAACAGCTTTCAATTCAGACGAGTTGACGGCGTTTCCGCGTCTGGATCCAACTGTTCCAACTAAAGAAGAAAATGGCAATCCATATACATGTGAACGCAAAAACGTGATAGCCCGTGAACGGTTCATTATAGAGAATGACCCCGATTGCGAGACTGAGCGTCGGTGCGATGAACTGAAGAAACCCGACGAGCGTGAACGGGATATGTTGGGCACCATACCCGAACAAAAGAAGGGGTAGCGCCGTCATCACGCCTGTCCCGACCAACGCAACCCAAATGACCGGTTCGGTCGTCATCGTCAATCCTCCCTGAGACGTCTGCCAACCCAAGAAAATGATAGCGACCGGCACGACCGCGAGCGTCTCGATGCCGAGGCTAACCGTCGAGGCGAGTGGACGGCGTTTTTTCACCATCCCGTAAAACCCGAACGTACTGGCCAAAATGAACGCGATCCACGGGAACGACCCATAGCCGAACGTCAAGACGAGCACGCCGATTGCCGCCACGGTCACCGCCAGCCATTGTACTCGATTTAATGATTCCCGAAAAACAAGCACACCTAACACCATGCTCACGAGCGGATTGATGTAATAGCCGAGTGACGCTTCGATGATATAGCCGTGATTGACCGCCCATATGTAGACGAACCAGTTGGCACTGACGATAAATCCGTTCAACATAAAGGCGTTCCTTGTCGCCCGGTGCCGAAGCGCATAGTTGAACTCGGTCCACTGTTTCGTCCATTTCAAGACAAGTAAGATGAAGAGGAACGACCAGACGATGCGATGGGCCAAGATTTGACCGCTCGGTATTTCCTGCAAAAACTTCCAATAAATCGGTAGGACGCCCCACATGACGTAGGCCCCGACCGTTGGCATGACGCCTTTGTTCACTCTGTTCACCCGCTCTCGTAATCAATTATCGTCAGTGTAGTCGATGCGATTAGGACATTCAAGCGAATTCTTTCACCTTGCACACGACAAAAAGAGGCACGCTCGCGAGCGCACCTCGTATCGCTATGCAACTTAGTTCGGAATCGTCGCCACGGTCGCGAGCGCCTGCTCCAAATCTTCAATCAAATCTTGTACATCTTCAAGGCCGACCGAGATGCGGACGAGTCCGTCCGTAATCCCGAGTTCGAGACGGCGTTCCGCAGGGATTGACGCATGCGTCATCCGAGCTGGTACGCTAATCAAGCTCTCGACCGCGCCGAGACTTTCGGCGAGTGTGAAGTACTTCGTCTTCGCTACGACGAGTTCGGCCGCTTCGGCTGAACCGACATCGAAGGCGATCATTCCACCGAAACCACGTGCCTGCGACAAGTGGACCCGCTTCGCTTCTTCGCTGCCGACACTCGGATGCAAGACACGGCTGACGGCTTCATGCTTCGTCAAGTAGTCGACGAGCGCGAGCGCGTTCGCTTCAATCGCTTCCATGCGGACCGCGAGCGTCTTGATGCCGCGAACAACGAGGAAGCTGTCTTGTGGTCCAAGTACCGCGCCGACTGAGTTTTGCAAGAACGCCAAACGCTCCCCAAGCTCTTCCGTGCGGGCGACGACGAGACCGGCGACGACGTCGCTATGGCCGCCTAAATATTTTGTGGCACTATGAAGCACGTAGTCCGCCCCCAATTCGATCGGGTTTTGGAAGTACGGTGTCATGAACGTGTTGTCGACGACGAACAGGACGTCCGCCTCATCAGCGATGGCGCGGATGAGGCGCATGTCGGTCACGTTCAACAACGGGTTCGTCGGTGTCTCGACGTAAATCATTTTCGTGTTCGGCTGGAGCGCTTCACGGACCGCTTGCGTATCGGCCGTATCGACAAAAGTTGCCTCCAAGCCAAGTGATTGAAATACTCGATTGAATACACGGTACGTTCCCCCATATACGTCAGAACCGACGATGACGTGGTCCCCTGATTTCATTAACATTAAAATCGTCGAGATGGCTGCCATCCCAGAACCGAACGCAAATCCGCTGGCACCGCCCTCGATATCCGCGATGAGCGTTTCAAGTGCCGTCCGTGTCGGGTTGGCCGTCCGCGAATATTCATATCCTTCGCGGAGATTGCCGATGCCGTCTTGCTTATACGTGCTCGTCTGATAAATCGGTGGTGTGACGGCTCCCGTCAACGGGTCCGTTGTTTTACCGCCGTGAATGAGTGCTGTTTTTGTACGCATATTCTGCCTCCTTGACTATTCCTTGACTTAAATAACGTTCAACGCTGTCCGGTAAAATCGTCACGATGACGCCTTCTGTCATCTGAGCCGCTTCTTGTACGCATGCCGCGATGGCCGCTCCGGATGAACTTCCGACGAGCAAACCTTCTTGTTTGGCGAGGTGGGCGACATAATAGAACGCTTCTTCGTCCGTAATCGTGTAAATCCCGTCGACGAGCTCGCGCGGCAAGAACGCCGGCCACGCCTCGACGCCGATGCCTTCTGTCTTGTGCGGCCCTGGTGCTCCACCGTTCAAAATCGACCCTTCCGGCTCGACGACGATTGTCTTCGTCCCGTTCGGCCGCAACTTGCTCGCGACACCTGTAAACGTCCCCCCTGAGCCGGCCCCGGCGATGAACACATCGATGTTCGGCAGGTCGGCCTGAAGCTCGAGCGCGAGCGTGTCGACGTATGCGTCCGGATTATCCGGATTCGAGAACTGTTCCGGCACATAGGCGTCATGTTCGATGGCGAGCTCTTTCGCCCGCGCGATGGCCCCTTTCATCCCGAGCTCCGTCGGCGTGTTGACGACGGTCGCCCCGAGAAGCGCCATGAGCGCTTGCTTCTCTTGACTGAACTTCTCCGGAGTGACGGTCATCAACTTGATGCCGTGACGTTGACAGGCGAGTGCGAGCCCGATCCCGGTGTTCCCGGCCGTCGGTTCGACGACCGTTCCCCCGCGTGCGAGTTGTCCACGTTCAAGCGCCCGTTCAATCAATTGCAGACCGAGCCGATCCTTGACACTACCGCCCGGGTTCATCATCTCGAGCTTGCCGTACACTTTGACACCCGGAGGAACCGGTAACGTCCGCAATTCGAGAAGAGGCGTCTCCCCGATCAATTCATAGACGCTTTGGACAATCATTTACGCTTCGTCCTTGAAGATGATGTGCCACTCGTCACGCTTAGCAAGCATGTCGGCCGCGAGCTTCTTCGCACCCTCGAAATCGTGATGGTTCGCGCTGCCGCATTGAATCGGGTTTTGCGCTGGAAGTTCTGTCGCATTTGCTGCATCGCGGAGTGTCGCTTCAACGAGGTCGAGCATCGCTTCGTAATCCCCGTCGTTCAACATCGTCCAATAGAAGCCTGTCTGGCAACCCATCGGCGAGACGTCAATGATTTGATTCGAGTGGCTACGGCTGTTCTCGGCAATCAAGTGCTCGAGCGAATGGACGGCGCGCATCGGCATAAGCCCTTCGTTCGGTTGAATGAAGCGAATGTCATATTTATAAATCGTATCGGCCGTCCCTTTCTTCACTCCAGCTAAACGGACGTAAGGCGCTTGTACTTTTGTATGGTCTAAATTAAAGCTTTCGACTTTATAACTTTTCATGATTGAGTTCCTCCTGATTGTTTCGTGGCCACGACGAGCCAGACGAATTTATTTTTTTGCGTGAGCGTAACCGTATAGCCGTTTGCTTCGAGCATCGCTTGAATCGTCTGGGTATATGGATAAAACTCTCGATTCAAATCCTCGAGTAAATCGGTATAGCCGTTCGCTTCGGCCCAGTCCAAGATGTCCCGTTTCGCTGTTTGCGAGGCGAACATCGTATCGAGCAAGACGAAGCGCGGGGCGTCGAGGTGTTCGACGTAACTTCGAATCGCCGTCCGTTTCTCATCATCCGTCAAATGATGGAACGCATAGGATGACACGATTGTATCGACCTGTTGATCCGTCGGATAGTTGAGAAAGTCACCGTCGACGATATCGAGCTGTAACTTCTCGGCCGCGACGGCCCGCATTTCCGGAGACGGTTCGACCGAAATCAATTCGTGGCGCTCCAAGATTTTTGCACTCAAGTTCCCTGTCCCGCTTCCGAATTCCATGACCCGGCCTTCTAATTGGTCGACGATCTCGTTGAGCATCGTCTCGTACCCGGCGAACACTTCACGATACTGTTCGTCATGTCCGGTCACGGTCGCGTCATATTCTAACGCCCATTCCTTAAAAATGTCCATGAATTGTAATCCCATGTTATCACCCCATCATCTTTATTCCGACTATATCGATAAGTTTTATATGATTTATCTACTACAGACTGTATCAACTTTAGATTAAAATCTCAAGCGAATTGCCCATATTGTTTGAGAGAGATGAATTATTTATTGTTAATCCGATGAAAGAGTCAGGAAATGAGAAAAGACCTATCCACATTTTAACGTGGATAGGTCCAAAGTAATTGTCAGAATCTTTTAATTTGTTCAAATTCATTACCCTATCGTTTAAAAAATAGGAAGAATTTTGGTTTGAAATCCGCTATCATTTTCCACAAATGGATTTATTTTTTCAAAAAACGATTGGAGGATACTAAATTGCCACAACCGAAATTTTATTTGAACGTCTCCCTCGCGACTTGCCTCGCGTTGACGCCCGGCCTACTCGGCCTCGGCGCAGAACCTGTCCTAGCCAAGCCATCTGTCAAACAAAGCGTGAGCTCGACCGACAAACATGAGAAATTGCGCGTCGTCGTCGAACTTGTCGGTGCCCCAGCCATCGAACAAGCAAAGAAAAAGGGTAAAAAGTTTAACGAGTTGACGAAAACGGAGAAAGACGGCGCTCAAAAGCTCGTCAAAGCCGAACAAAAGAAAGCGAAAGCTGCCATCTCGAAAAAAGGCGTCAAGGCCGTGACGCTCGAAGAGTTCACGACCGTCTTCAACGGTTTCAGTACGATGCTCACAGCGACCGACGTCAAAAAGGTCGAGGCGTTGCCTGAAGTCGCAAGCGTCCACGTCGTCAACGAGTACGAACGTCCAGAAGTCAAACCGGACATGGTCACGAGTAATGGCATGGTCCAATCACAGCAGACGTGGGGCGATTACGGGTTCACGGGCGAAGGGACGATCGTCGCTGTCATCGATACAGGCGTTGACGCCGACCACCGTGACTTCCGTCTTACGGATGATTCAAAAGCCGAGTTGTCTCAAACAGAAGTCGAGACGGCCGTCAGCACGTTCGGCATGCCTGGAGCTTACATAAACGAGAAAGTCCCATACGCTTATAACTATTATGATGAGAACGATGATATCCGTGACGATTCACCTGGCGCCTCGATGCACGGGATGCACGTCTCGGGTACTGTCGCCGCCAACGGGGATGAAGCGGCCGGTGGCTTGAAAGGTGTCGCTCCTGAGGCACAAGTGCTCGGGCTCAAAGTATTCAGTAACGACCCGAACTATGCTTCGACATACGGCGATATCTACATCAAAGCCATCGATGACGCCATCAAACTCGGTGCGGACGTCATCAACATGAGTCTCGGCTCAACGGCCGGATTCGTCGATGCCGACTCACCGGAACAACAAGCCGTCCAACGTGCCGTCGATAACGGTGTCTTCATGTCGATCTCGGCTGGAAACTCGGCTTACTTCGGCAACGGTTACGACCTTCCGTACGCCGATAATCCGGACACGGGCGTCGTCGGTGCCCCGAGTGTCAGCTCGGCGTCGACATCCGTCGCTTCGCTCGAGAACGATCAAATTCAATTGGACGCGTTCTCAGTCAAGTCGGGTGACGCCACTGACAAAATCGGTTGGAAAAAACAAGACGGTCCTGCCTTCACGCAAGGCAATTACGACCTCGTTTACGTCGGCGACGGCCAACCGAGCCAATACGTCGGAAAAGACGTTAAAGGAAAAATCGTCCTCGCGGTTCGCGACGGCAGTTACTTCTATTCAAACATTCAACAGACAGCCGAAGCGAACGGCGCAGCTGGCGTCATTGTCCGTGGAGCTGTCGGTCACGGCGATTATGTGAGCATGGCATTGGCCAACCCGAAAATCCCGATGGCCTCGCTTAGCATCAAAGACGGGAACACGTTGCAACAACGTCTCCTCGCTGGTGAACAGATGACAATCGGCTTTGCCGGCGATCGCCTCAGTGTCACGAACGGCGCGGCTGGTCAGCTCTCGAACTTCACGTCGTGGGGCATGACGCCAAACCTCGACTTCAAGCCAGAGATTTCAGCACCGGGCGGACAGATCTTCTCGACGTTGAATGATAACCAGTACGGCTTGATGAGCGGTACATCGATGGCTGCCCCACACGTGGCCGGCGGAGCTGCCCTCGTCCTCGAACGCGTCGACCGCGACTTCAATTTGACAGGAACAGCACGCGTCACGATGGCGAAGAACTTGCTCATCAACACATCGAAAGCTGTCACGGATATCGGACCGCTCAACAAACAGTTACAACAAAACCTCCCTTACACGCCGCGTCGTGGTGGAGCTGGTCTCATGCAATTGCATGCTGCCGTCTCGACACCGGCAATCGCGTACGAGAAGAAGACGAAAGAAGCGAAAGTCGCGCTTAAGGAATTGAACCGCAGCAAGGCGACGTTCACGCTTGTCGTCGAGAACTTGTCGGACAAGGCCGTATCGTATAACGTGTCTTCGTCACTCCAGACCGATCTCGCTATCGAGCAGACGGCTGGACTCGTTCAGAACGCGATGGAAGCCCAAGCGCTCGAGAATGCAAAAGTGACGGTCAACGGGAAGAAAGTCAGTACGGTCAAAGTAAAACCGAACGCGAAAGTAGAACTCAAAGTCGCACTTGACGTCTCGAAAGCAAAAGTGCTCAATCCAAAAACACTCGACGGTCTCGTGCCGGCGAAAGACGTCTTCGAGAACGGTTACTTCGTTGATGGATTCGTCCGCTTGACGGACGTCAACGGTCCTGAGGGCAACCCGTCACTCGTCGTACCGTTCGTCGGTTTCGAAGGAGACTGGGGCAAGGCGCCAATCTTCGATGCCTCCATCTATGAAGACGGCTCGTTCTACGAAGTATCAGGTATGGTCGATCAAACAGGCAACTATCTCGGTTCGAACCTTGACGAATCGGTCTCTGCCGACGCAATCGCCTTCTCACCAGACAAAGATGGCTCAAAAGACGTTGCCGTACCGGTGTTCTCGTTGCTCCGTAACGCCAAGGACGTCAAATATCGCATCGTCGACGAGGCCGGCAATGTCGTCCGGACGTTGTTCCAAGACGAAGAGCTTCGCAAGAACTACTTTGACGGCGGTGCCAACACACCTTATTACTACTCGGCCGCTTACACATGGGATGGCCAGTTGAACGGCAAGCCAGCCCCGGCCGGCAAGTACTTCTATGAAATCGAAGGAAGTATCGATTACATGAAGAAACAAGCCCAGACGCTTCGCTTCCCAGTCAAAGTCGATTACACGGACCCGACGTTCACGACGAAATGGCAAGGTGAGAGCTTGGCGGTCCAAGCGAAAGATGAATTCTCTGGCATCCATTCGGTCGAATATTTCTTGAACGGAAAATCCGTCGCCAAGCAAGCTGATGGCAAGGCCTATACGTTCACAGGCGTCAGTGACGCCGATCAAGTCAGCGTTCGCGTCGTCGATCACGCCGGCAACAGCATGACGAAGACGGTCGCTTACTCGACAGACGCGGATAAGCCGGGCGTGTTCGTGAACGCCCCGCTCGCTTTGACGCCATACGCGACATCGGTCGTCCCGGTCGCTGGAACGATTCAAGACGCATCTGCGATTCAGTCGTTCCAAGTCGACGGTGTTGACGTTCCGCTCACATGGGACGATGCGAAGAAAGAACACATCTTCGACACGACGCGGACGTTCGCGGACGGTGTCCATAAGTTACGGTTCGTCGCCGAGGATGCGGCTGGAAACGTCGCCAACTTCCAACGTGCGATTTTCGTAGACACGACACCAGCCGTGATTGAACTCGGAAAACTACCGAAGAAGATCGGTAAAAAACAAACGTCGGTCGACGTCGCTGTGACAGTGAAAGACAACTTCGACGAAGTGAAACTCGTCGTCAACGGTGATTTGAAATTCAGCCAAGCGCTGAAAGCACCGTATGAGATGCGTTCATTCGCAAAAACACAGACGGTCACGCTTCCTGTGACATCAGGTGAGAACACGTTCACGTTCGAGGCGACCGACCTCGCCGGTAACGTGACAACGAAGACGATCACACTCGTCAAATAATAAATCCGGTAGGCTCTCGCGAACGCGGGAGCCTATTTTTAAATATTCAATTGCAGTATCTAAAACACATTTAATATTTATATAAACTTTTATAGTAGCAATAAAAAATCAATAGCTATGTTTATAAAGGAATTTTCATAATACTATGCGTATAGAGATTAGTTCTAATATAAAATGGATTTTTCTAGAGTTATACAATTTGCTTATTGCCATAACTAAGTCATTCACCTTGACAATTGGATTGAATTTTTAGGAAAAGTAAGACATCTCCTTACTAAACGAATTTAAAAATTAGATTTACCTAATTTCGTTTACGTTTTTATATTCTTTGATAAATCTGATTTTACTTCTGTATGCTTCTGCGAATTATTATTGACATTTTTTCCATA
Organism: Exiguobacterium chiriqhucha RW-2; assembly: GCF_000416965.1. Lineage (GTDB taxonomy): Bacteria > Bacillota > Bacilli > Exiguobacteriales > Exiguobacteriaceae > Exiguobacterium > Exiguobacterium chiriqhucha. The sequence continues at coordinate 295,258 of NZ_ATCL01000009.1, read as the reverse complement.
TCAAAATCTGTTCGATTCTTAGAAAAGGTTTAATTATTACATAATCATCTGCAAAATTTCGCCCTTTTAAAATCTAATAATCTGTTTTTAATTTAATTATTTTGAACGAAATTTTATAGTTTTTATATAGAGCATTCAATCTTATTTTTTCATCATTATTGACAATTACTAAAGTCTACAAATATTAAAAATACCGCTTTATAAAACTCGGATTGTAACGCCCGAGTTTTATAAAGCGGTTTAGTTTAATTAAACAAATGTAAAAATTATTGTTATCAGATTGAAATGGAATTTTGACAACGCGATTAAGTCGAATATAGAATTTGTTTTTATTTAATTGAGTTAACATATAATTCTGAGTTACCACGAGAAAGTGTACCCACTAAATTGCCAACTTGATTAAATACAAATCCAAAAGAAATGGGTAGGTTCTCGTTTGAAATTGGTTTAAAAATAAATTTACTCTCACCAAATAAAATTCTTTTTGTCAAAATACCTTCAAAAATTTCAATGGTATTATTATGTAACCCAACTAATATTACATTTCCAATTTTTAAAGACTCGATTTCAGTATTAATTTCTTGTAAATTTTTAGTAAGCTCTTCAGGTCCTTCAAAATAGATTAAATCATTTTCCGCTACTCGATTAATTTTCAAATAGGATAATACATCAGTTGTATTTTTTCTATATAAGGGTATAGTATGAAAATCATAGTAGTGTGTCCCTTCAAAATCATCTCGGAATGTTGTCCAGTTCGCTTTTGTAGATATTATTCCCCTTTCATTGTTACTTACTGCTAGTGACTTAGAAAGAGAAATTTCTTTAGTATTGATTCCTTGATCTAAAGTATAGAAATACTGATCATTATTCCCAACTACCAATATTTTATTATCAATCACTTCTTCTAAAAGTAGAGGAATATTAATTTGAATATTATTTAATCCGGCAGTTTCACAAATTGTATTAAACCGCTTTGAAAATTTGTTAAAAATTCTATCTCTTCTACCTCTGACGGACCCAATAAATTCAATCATTCCCTTTAAAACTTTGAGATGGAAAATTTGATTTTGAAATTCGTTTTTTATTAATCGATGTTTTAAATTCGATTTTTTGGGTCTTCGTAAATTAAATTCTTTAATAGCTTGGTTTATATCTTCATTTTTTTCAAAAATGTAAAGATATACGCGCACCATTCTGATGTATGATTTGTTTATGTTAAGTTTTTTGTTGACTTTTATACCAGTAACGCTTTGATGATCATATTCAGATTGAACACGAAATTTTTTATAATTAATTTCAAATCCATTATTTTCAATAATATTAATCAGTTTATCAGACAGTTCGTAACTATTATTTGAATTTTTTACTATGCTATTCGGTATTTTCTTTCGATTTGTCGAAAACGTTAAGTCATCAGCATATCTAGTATATTGAACTTCTTTAATTTCTTTGCACAGTTTAAATAGTTGATCATCCATTGTTCTAGCTATTACATTTGAAATCAATGGAGAGATGGGAGACCCTTGAGGTAAAAAACCTTCGTGATGTGTAACAATGTTTGCTAAAGTATTTGCAATATTAGGAGAGCATCTAAAAACTTTAACAAACATATTTACAATCCGATTATATTTGATTGTTGGGAAAAAATCCTTCAAATCAATATTAATCACAAATTTCTTGTTAACGTGACGTTCAGCATTAGAAATAATACTTCTATCATTTACAAAACCGTGTGATGTAAAATGGGGAGAATATATTAGTTCAAGAACATACTTTAACTTCTGTTGTAAAATGAATAGATTATTATTTGGAATATAAACTTTTCTTTCTCCACCATCCTTTTTAGGGATTGATGCTTCTCTATAGTTATAAGGTTTATTTTTTACAAGGATAATCCATAGTGCATGACTAGACACTTCCAGAATTGATGCCACATCTTCAAACGTTGATAAGCTCCCAAAAGCATTAATTAACTCATCATCACTTTTTTTTAATTTTACAGTTAAATTACTAAATGGATTGTTCAAATTACTTCTCCACAGTTTAAATTATATACTAATGTAACCATTCTTAATTCTTCCATTCTAAAATCGAAACGCATTAAACAACTAACGAGAACAACTACCAACAAAAACAACATGGCAGCGAATAAAGTACACAATAAAAATTAGGTCAGCGATATCACCGACTAATGATCAATTATAAATGGTTACATTAGTATTCCACTATTTTACTTTATACCTCATGCTAAATCAATTGCCAAACCTATTTTAAATTTGCGATATCAGTGTAAAAACTTCCAAATATACTCTTTATTTGCTTAAGTTTATCTGGATTATTTTTTTGGATTAATATTTTCACTCTCGCTTCATAGTTCTCTACAATAAAACGTTGACCTAATGGTATTAAATTTCTTTTCAAATTATGAATTCTCATAAGCTCATCAAAATTATCTTGTTCAATCAATAGGATAATTTTGTTTGAATATTCCTCATAAATTTGGTCTATATTCTTATCTTTAAAGTAATCCTGAATTCCATTCTTTAAATCTTCAATTTTATCTGTTGATTTCGTAGTAAGAGAGTTAGAGGAAATGTATTCATTTAACTTATGTCTAGTATATTCTAGACTAAGTTCATTGTTGTGTTTTCTTAATAACTTATAAAACTCGGCCTTGAATTTTCCGAAAGCATCTGAGCCTTTAATCTCTTCGCTATCAGTTTCCTCAATCATGATTAATAGCATTTCTTTAGAGTAAAAAAAGTTTTCAATTTCATTAAAAGGAAGAACAAATATTAAATCTTTCTTATACTGTTCAACTTTACTTTCATCCATAAAATCTCCATCTATAATACCAACCACTTTAATATGTGATAAAAATTTATTTTTTTTTGATGCTCGAACATAAGATATTACTTCTTTGTGTCCCCCTACAGGTATGACGTGATACTCAGGAAATAGAGCAGAGTATACGTAGTAATCCAGACTTTTTCTTTCGACACCCTCACAAAAAATAATTTTTTTCCTACTACCTAACATTTCAATCAAATAACGTTCTGGAATAGATTGATCATCATTTATAATTTCAAACTGCCAATCAAAAGGAGGCTGATAACGTTCATTCCAAATAAGAGTTTTATTTGTTCTAGATGTTGCAAATTCTAGATTATGTGTAATATAAATAAATTTACAATCCTCTCTTTTGTTTTCAAGTATATTCCATAGTTTAATACAACTTGAAAGGTGTAAATGATTTTCAGGTTCATCAATCAGTATGTATCCACTTTTTTGTGCTAAAAGTGTATGCCCTATATAATAGAATACTGCTTTCTCACCGTCACTCAGCATATTGAATTCATATTTTTCCCCAGATTCAGATTCTACTATTAATTCGAAATCTAACACATGTATAATTTTTTTATCCAAACAAATTTTTTCCCAAATTTCAATAGTTTCATCAATCACTGAAATTGATTTTTTATTTTGTATATAATATTTATATACATTCTTTCTCTTTTCTTCAAATAGTGCTAAAAGTAAGTTAGTAAAATCATCTAATACTAAATTTTGATAATTATCATCTTTACTCAACTTTGATTTACTTTGAAATTCTCTAATTATTTGAGAGTAATCATTGGCTATTGAAATTTCTGAAGGTGGATTATAATAAAGCAATCTTTGTGCAGAAATGATTGACATTTCATCAGCTAATATCCCATTTAGTTCTCTTGCAAAATTACTTTTTCCCGAACCATTTCGACCAATGATCACAATATTGTTTTCAATTTTGTGAATTTTTGTATATAAAGAAATAGCAGAAATCCGATTAATTATCTCATTTATAAGCGGCACGAAATGATTAAGCACTTTAATGAATTCAATTTTTTCTATTTCTGAATATTTAACATCTTTACCTATTTCTTTCCCTTCACAAAAACTTGCCATATCTCTAATTTTTGTAAATGAGGCCCAATTTGTCGTCTCCAATTTATTGTGAATATAAGTTATGTATTCATCACTATCGACAGATGTTTTTTTAATTTCTTTTTCAATTTCGACCAACTTTGATTGCGAATCTGTAATTTTCACAACATAAAATTTATCAGGTATTTCCTGAAGATTTAAAGTGTTTGCTTCTTTTTTTTCTTTTATTAGCCAGTCGGTTATGATTTTAAAACTATTTGTAATTTCTAACATATTATCTACATATCTTAGTAACTCTTCACGAACTACATAAATCACTATTTTCCCTCCTTGAAATCTTATTAAAATCGCATTGGAAATAACATTTTTAGCGAACTTATGATTCTAAAAATTTTTATCGTAACTTAAAGTGTACGAAATTTAATTTCTTGTTTTCAATATTATTTTTACATCTCATTCTATTAGTATATCATCTATTTATTTTATCTATTTTTGTTTATTAGTAAGTTGTATTTAGTCGCCTTTTAATATTTTTACACTTAAAATCTCACGCCCGATTTATCCATGTTTTGGTTATTAACTTAGTATTTGGTGGCCGGTTGTGCAGAACCGATCTTTCAGAACGCCCCAGTCCTTTCTTGATCAGACTTAGAGTCATTTAATTAACGTGTATGCTAATGACAAGTATAGAATGTGGCATTTGATAGTACAAAAGATATCAGAGGTTATTAAATCTTGTGGCCGTAATCAACATAGTCGAAACAACTTGCATTACCATCTTCGTTGTTCTCGAAAATTTGGGGGGAAATGAATTATTCGTTAGTTAGTTTTAAATATATGAGAATTTATAAGAACCTTCATTGAATACATTCTAATTATATCCCCGATTAAATTGTTCTTCGAATTATCTTATATTACCGCAAGTTCACCCCCATCTCCAGTCGTATTCGATTATTTTACAATTCTTCCAACTTTTGAATCATTAAGATTTATTTCATTGTCTATTTTTTATCCCTAATCAAAGAAAAATTATGTAAGAACGGATAAAGGAGTCGACTCCAAAGCTACTTTTCTAGCCTCTAAGCAATCAGCAACATGGCTATACCTTTAAGATGCCCATACCTTTTTACCTCCAGAAAAGCGCAATTTGTTCCTGGTTAGTCAACTATAACAATGTACTAACTACAAACAAAGATACACCTCCTCACAATTATTAAAAAACGGCTCCCGCATACGCGAGAGCCGTTTGACGTATCAATTCAATTCGAGCGCATATGAGATAGCTGCGAGCGCATAGAGCGGCGCCGTCTCCGAACGCAAGATGCGTGGTCCGAACGCACAGGGCTTGGCCCCACGTACCGTCCAATCGTTCACTTCACTTTCGTCAAAGCCACCCTCGGGCCCGACGATGAGCAGTAGTTTCGCCCCAGGTTGAAGTGCTTGCAATACGGTCGCAAACATTGATTGCTCCCCTTGCTTCGCTTCTTCCTCATAGGCGATGACGACGGCATCGAATGCATCGATCCGGTCCGCCAGTTCTCGAGGTGTGATATGTTGACACATCGGAACGACGGCGCGGTACGACTGTTCGGCTGCTTCCTGCATGATTTTTTGGAGCCGTTCGACTTTTTTCGGTGCCTTTTTGGCGTCCCATTTGGCGACCGAGCGTTTCGACTCGAACACCCAAAAGTGATGCATGCCGAGCTCGGTCCCTTTTTGGGCGACGAGTTCGACTTTATCGCCTTTCGGGAGCGCATAAGCGAGCGTCACGTCGACGGGAAGTTCGGTCGTCGCTTGACGGCGTTCGAGCACACGGGCCGTGCCCGTCTTCTTCTCGAGCGTCACGACCTCGGCCTCATACTCGAGACCGGTACCGTCTAAGAGCACCATGCGATAACCGGGCGTCTCCCGGAGCACTGTCCCGATATGATGGACGACGTCGGCCGGTAACATGGCCGTGTCATTGACAAATGAGTCACGCGGTAAAAAGTAACGTTGCATGGCTTAGTCCTTCTTCGCGATGATGGCGACCCAGTCTTCCATGACCCGTGTCTCTTCAATCGCGAATCCGGACGCCTTGAGCGCTTCCGTCACTTCGGCGCGCTTCTGCCCGATGATGCCCGATGTGATGAAATAACCACCTGGCTTGACGCGTGCGTAAGCGTCATCGATGAACAGCATGATGACATCGGCCAAAATATTGGCGACGACGAGGTCATACTCGCCCGTCATCCCTTTCAACAAGTCACCCGTCTTCACGTCGATGATGTGGCCGACACCGTTCGTCTCGACGTTTTGGCGCGCCGACTCGACGGCGACCGCATCCAAATCAAGCGCCTCGACCCGTTCGGCCCCGAGCTTGGCAGCGGCGATGGCGAGGACGCCTGATCCCGTGCCGACGTCAATCAATCGGTCACCCGGTCGGATATAGTTCTCGATCGCTTGAATGCAGAGCATCGTCGTCGGATGCGTCCCCGTCCCGAACGCCATGCCCGGATCGAGCAAGATGACGTTCTCTTCCGGTTGCGGCTCGTAATCTTCCCAAAGCGGGACGATCGTCAAATGTTGTGAGATTTTGACGGGCTTGTAGTATTGCTTCCACGAATGGGCCCAGTCTTCTTCGTCCATCTCGACGACCGTAACGTCACCTGTGCCGATGTCGAGAACGTGGCGCAAGCCGTCCACTTCTTTTTTGAACGCGGCGAACGTGTCTTGAAAATCACCCGAGGCCGGGACGTATGCTTTCACATAGACGCCGGAAGTAGGATACGATTCGCGGCCCGACACGTCCCAAATCTCGCCGAAATGGTCTTCGGCCATCATCTGGTCGTAATCTTCGACGTCCTCGATGACGACCCCTTGTGCCCCCACTTCATGTAGTAAATTCGATACGGCTTCGACTGCCTGCTGTGTCGTGTGGACACAAATTTCAGACCATTTCATTGTTTGAACACGCTCCTTTTACTGGCTAAAAAACTTCTTCATCTTTTGGAACAGGCCGTGTTGTTCTTCGACGCCTGCTTCCCCGCTAATCTCTTCGAATTCACGGAGCAATTCTTTTTGACGGTCGGTCATATTCGTCGGCGTCATGATGACGATATTGACGTACTGGTCGCCGTTGCCGCCACCGCGGACGCTCGGCATCCCTTTGCCGCGCAACCGGAATCGCGAACCGGTCTGCGTACCAGCAGGGACTTTCAAACTCACTTTACCGTGAACGGTCGGAACTTCGAGTTCCGCACCGAGTGCGGCCTGGGCGAACGTGACCGGCATCTCCATCGTGATATGTTGGTCGACCCGTTCAAAGATTTCATGCGCCCGGACGCGAACGACGATATACAAGTCGCCGGCTGGACCGCCGTTAAAGCCAGGACCACCTTTGCCTGATAGACGGATCTGTTGACCGTTGTCAATCCCGGCTGGAATCTTGACTTCGACTTGCTTCTGTTTCTTCACATGGCCAGCGCCGTGACACGTCTCACATTTTTCTTTAATCGTCTTCCCGCTACCGTGACATTGGCTACACGTCCGCTGATTGACCATCCGTCCGAGAATCGTGTTCTGTTCGACCGTCTCGACACCGCTGCCTCCACACCGGCTACACGTATCCGGTTTCGTTCCCGGCTTGGCGCCGCTGCCCATACACGTGTCGCATTCGACTTCGATTTCAAGATCGATGATTTCCGTCTTGCCGGTCACGCTTTCCATGAAATCGAGATCGACGACGTATTGATAGTCTTCCCCGCGTCGCGGGGCGTTCGGGTCTTGACGACGTCCACCACCGCCACCGAAGAACATGTCGAAGATGTCGCCGAAGCCGCCTTGGAAGTCGCCACCGCCGCCGAATTGACTGGCCCCTTCAAAACCGAAGCGGTCGTATTGGGCCCGTTTCTGCTCGTCTGACAATACTTCGTACGCTTCACCGAGCTCTTTGAACTTGTCGGCCGCATCCGGCTCTTGGTTGATGTCAGGGTGATATTGGCGTGCCAGCTTGCGATAGGCACGCTTGATGTCTTGCGCCGAGGCCGATTTATCTAGGCCAAGCACTTCATAATAATCTCGTTTCGCCACGTTACTCTCTCCTCTACACTGTCTAAACTAAAATTCTATCGAATCTACCTTAACATGGAAAGAGCCAAAGCAGAAACCTGCTTTGGCGCTCTCCTCTCTATCGGTTGCCTTATTTGCGATCGTCGAGATCTTCAAACTCAGCGTCGACGACGTTGTCGTCTTTCGCTTCCGTCTGCGTCTCGGCACTTTCAGCATCTTGCTGTTCAGCCATGTTCGCGTATACTTTTTGCGTCAACTCTTGCACGACGTTCGACAATTCGTCTTTCGCCGTACGGATGGCTTCGAGGTCTGTGCCTTCGAGTGCCGTTTTCGCTTTTTCTTTCGCAGCTTCAGCGCGCTCTTTGTCCGTAGCGTCAACTTTGTCGCCGAGATCTTTGATTGCCTTGTCCGTTGCGAAGACGAGTTGATCCGTCTCGTTGCGAAGTTCAGCTTCTTCTTTACGCTGCTTGTCAGCTTCCGCGTTCGCTTCCGCTTCTTTCACCATGCGCTCGATTTCAGCCTCGTCGATACCTGAAGACGATTGAATCGTGATCGACTGTTCTTTGTTCGTACCGAGGTCTTTCGCCGATACGTGAACGATTCCGTTCGCATCGATGTCGAATTTGACTTCGATTTGTGGCACACCACGTGGTGCCGGCGGAATGTCCGTCAACTGGAAGCGGCCGAGTGTCTTGTTGTCTGGTGCCATCGGACGTTCCCCTTGGAGGACGTGGATGTCTACCGCTGGCTGGCTGTCAGCCGCCGTCGAGAAGACTTGTGATTTTGAAGTCGGGATCGTCGTGTTGCGATCGATCAACTTCGTCATCACGCCACCCATCGTTTCGATACCGAGCGAGAGCGGAGTCACGTCGAGAAGGACGACGTCTTTGACGTCACCGGCAAGGACGCCACCTTGGATGGCGGCACCGAGGGCGACGACTTCATCCGGGTTCACGCCTTTGAACGGCTCTTTCTTCGTGAAGTCGTGAATCGCTTTTTGAACCGCTGGGATACGTGTCGAACCACCGACGAGGATGATTTTGTCGAGGTCAGATGGTGTAAGACCTGAGTCTTTCAATGCGCGGCGTGTCGGCTCCATCGTGCGCTCGACGAGGTCGGCTGTCAACTCTTCGAATTTCGCACGTGTGAGTGTCGTTTCAAGGTGAAGCGGACCAGCTGCTCCGGCCGTGATGAACGGAAGGCTGATGTGTGCGCTCGTTACACCTGAAAGGTCTTTTTTCGCTTTCTCGGCTGCATCTTTCAAACGTTGGAGCGCCATCTTGTCTTGTGCGAGGTCGATGCCGTTCTCTTTTTTGAATTCAGACACGAGATAGTCGATGACTTTTTGGTCAAAGTCGTCACCACCGAGACGGTTGTCCCCTGCTGTTGCGACAACTTCGAAGACGCCGTCGCCAAGTTCGAGAATCGAGACGTCGAACGTACCGCCACCGAGGTCATAAATCAAGATCGTGTGGTCTTCACCTTTATCGAGACCGTAAGCGAGTGCAGCTGCCGTCGGCTCGTTGATGATTCGTTTGACGTCGAGACCAGCGATTTTCCCTGCATCTTTCGTCGCTTGACGCTCCGCATCATTGAAGTAGGCAGGTACAGTGATGACTGCTTCTGTTACCGTTTCACCGAGGTAGTCTTCTGCATCTTTTTTCAATTTTTGCAAAATGATTGCCGAGATTTCTTGCGGTGTGAATTTTTTACCGTCGACTTCGACCGTATGCGACGTTCCCATGTGACGCTTAATCGATTGAATCGTGTTCGGGTTCGTGATGGCCTGACGTTTCGCCACTTCTCCGACTTGACGCTCTTCGCCTTTGAATGCGACGACAGATGGTGTCGTACGGTTTCCTTCCGCGTTTGAGATGACGACTGCTTCGCCACCCTCCATGACTGCCACACATGAGTTCGTTGTACCTAAGTCAATTCCGATAATTTTACCCATTGTCTATTCCTCCATCTAATTAAGTAATGTTATTCTGAGACTTTTACCATGCTCGGACGAATGACGCGTCCGTGCATCGTGTATCCTTTTTGAAGCTCCATCGTCACGATGCCCGATTCGAACTCATCGCTCGGCTCTTGCATGACCGCTTGATGATAGTTCGGGTCGAACGGTTGACCGACCGCTTCAATCACTTCGACGTTCTCACCGTTCAACACGTCCAGCAACTGACGATGAATCATGTCGACGCCCGCTTGAATCTGCTTGGCGTCATCCGAAGTCGCCTCAACTTGGAGCGCGCGCTCGAAGTTGTCGATGAGCGGAATCAACTTCTCGATGACCGACTGTGATGCGAACTTCACGCGTTTCGCGTTCTCTTCGTTCGTCCGACGACGGAAGTTATCAAAGTCCGCTCGGATGCGGAGCTCGCTCGCTTTGAGTGCGTCGATCTCTTTTTGTAAATCCGTCCCTTCAGAAGTTTCTTCCACAAACTCAACATTTGAAACCTCTTCTGCTTCGACAGTTTCTGTCTGTTTCGGATCAAAATCTTTTTCTTCGAGCACTTCTTCTGGTTCAGGCCCGTTTTGTTTGTCAGTTGTCATAATGAGGCTCCTTTCCATCACTCTTCTAATTTCGTTCGCCTTAACGCCTCAATGATTTGCCCCATCATTTGGACACCGTGTCGATAGTCCATCCGGGTCGGTCCAATCATGGCGATTGTCCCGAACGTCTTTCCGTCGAGTGTATAATCGGACGTGATGACGCTACAATTTTGAAGCGCGACGATGCCATTCTCGCTACCAATGCTCACATAAATCTCGCGGTTTGGCAACGATTCGAGCCAGTCGGTCAACCGTTCCTGTTCATCAATCCATTCGAGGAACGGACGCAACGTGTCGAGCGTCTGAAACTCAGGTTGGTTGAAGATGTTCTTCTTCCCCCCTAGATATAGCGAAGCAGGATGTTGGACTTCGACGGTCGATTGAATGAGTTGCATCATGAACTCAAATTGTTCCTGGTGCGCGAGTCGAAGTTTGGCCACTTCTTCCCCGATTCGGAACTTCAGCTGACCGAGTGGAGTCCCTTTGAGACGATCGTTCAAGAAACGAATCGTCTGTTCGACCAAGTCAGGCGCCATCGGGGAGTCGAAAACGACCGTCCGATGTTCGACGTGGCCTTGATCGGTCACGATCAAGACGACGCCGCGCCGTTCGTCGAGCGGCATCAAATCGATTCGGGCCAGACGATTCATCTGGCTGTTCGGACCGAGTGCCACCGTCGTATAGTTGGTCAAATCAGAGAGCAGGTCAGCGGCTTGACGGATGAGCACTTCCGACTCTTGGGCCGAAGCGCGCAGTCGTTCACCGAGACGATACGTCTCACGCTCGTCGATGATTTTCGTCTCGACGAGATGGTCGACATAATACCGATAGCCGACCTCGGACGGGATGCGTCCGGCCGACGTATGCGGCTTTTCAATCAAACCCATGTCTTCTAAATCGGCCATGTCGTTCCGAATCGTCGCCGAACTGAATGATAAGTCATCCCGCTTCGATAACGTCCGCGACCCGACCGGTTGGGCCGTCTGAATATAATCATCGATGATGGCTCGTAAAATGAGCAATTGTCTCTCTGTCAGCACAACGTCACTCCTCTCTGAAGGATTGGCCTCGCTTTATTAGCACTCATATTTACTGAGTGCTAATCACACTTCAAATATTATCATGTTCTCCTTATTTGTCAATTCATTTGGCTCATTTTTTCCAGTCCGTTCGAGCGTCCGATGATGCATGTCGCCCCAACATTCTGTATGATACGACATGAGGTGATTAGATGTTTACAACACAACAATTCGATGTATTCACGCAGGACGGACTCGACGCCCGGATGGCCGGGATCCGCTCCGAGATTCAACCGCTGTTCCACCGGATTTATGACGAGGTCGGGCCCCAGCTCGAAGCCGACGTCGGCATCCCACTCTATTTACATGTCGCCAAACATGCGCGCCGGACGGTCAATCCGCCGAAAGACACATGGATGGCCATCTGCCATGACAAACGCGGCTATAAGAAACATCCCCATTTCCAGGTCGGCTTATTCGACGACCGCGTCTTCGTCTGGCTCGCCTTCATCTATGAGATGCCGAACAAGGAAGCGATCGGCCGCCGGCTCATGGCGCTCGACTTCAAATCAGAGTTCCCCGACTTCCATATCGCCGGGGACCATATGAAGAAAGATGCATTCTTAATCGAGGACATGTCGTCCGAATCGATTGAGACGATGACGGAACGCTTCGCGACCGTGAAGAAAGCCGACTTCTTGATCGGCCGTCAACTCCCGGCTGACGCGTCCATCCTCCAAAACGAAGCTGCCTTCCTGGCGCTCGTCGAGGATACGTTCAGCCGGCTCATGCCGATTTACCGCGATTTAGTCCTATAAGCAGTCAAGGGCGGACCCGAGATGGGTCCGCCCTTGTTTTTATGAGTGGGAAGCCTGGCCGTGCGTGTCGTTCACGCGTGCCTCGCCGATGAAGGCTGCGAACGCCTCATTGGCGAGCGGGAGTCCTGATTCGGTCAAGCGGACGTGCGTGTCCGTCGTCTCGATCAACCGCTTCGCCTCAAGCTCCGTCAAGACGTGCCCGAACACCGAACGCATCGATACACCGTACTTCGACTCGAACGTCGCAAACGACACGCCTTGGCGCATCCGGAGTCCGAGGAACAGTTCCTCCTCCATCTTCTCGACCGTCTCGAGCGTCGTCGTATTGCGCACCGGCAAGCCTTCCGCCTTAATATAATGCGGAATCGGGGCGATGTTTGCCCGGCGTTCCCCGTTCAAATAACTGTGCGCCCCGGCGCCGAAGCCGTAATACTCTTCATTGCGCCAGTACACTTGGTTGTGACGGCTCTCGCGCCCTTCGAGGCTATAGTTCGAAATCTCGTACTGCTTCAACCCACGCCGTTCGAGCGTCTCCATCACTTTCAAATACATCGCGACTTCGATGTCCTCACCCGGCAGGCGCAGCTTTCCTTTTCGTTCTTGAATCGCGAACACGGTGTGCGGCTCGAGAATCAACGAATAGGAAGACACGTGTTGAATCGGGAGCTCGAACGCCAAGTCGAGGTCGCGCTCAATCTGCTCGAGCGTCTGTTCCGGCAACCCGAACATCAAGTCAATCGAGATGTTATCGAATCGCTTCGCAGCTTCCGTCACGGTCGCAAACACGTCATCGGCCCGGTGCGTCCGTCCGATGCGCTCGAGTCCGCCGTCGTCGAACGTTTGGACGCCGAAACTGACGCGGTTGACTCCTCCTTGCTTCATCGTGTCGAGTTTCTCCGCACTGACGAAGTTCGGGTTCGCCTCGACCGAATACTCCAAATTCGGAGACGCGAGCGGGAGCAGATGACGTGCGACCATGTCCATGAGTCGTTTCATCTGCGCCTCATTGAGCGCCGTCGGTGTCCCACCGCCGATAAAGATCGTCTCGATCGTATCGGTCGGATATTGTTCGAGCGATAGGATGATTTCCCGTTCAAGTGCATCTAAATAGTCATCAACCGGTTGGTTCTTTAAGAACACCTTGTTGAAATCACAGTAATAACAAATATGTTCACAAAATGGAATGTGAAGATATACGGCTTTAGCCATGGCGGCCACCCCTTTCTTCTCTTCCATTTATAACGCTTTTCACGCCGGGACGCCACTCTGCACGTTCAATCGAACCGATGAATGAACAGACCGCTCTTCAGTTTCGGTTCGAACCACGTCGATTTTGGCGGCATTTGACCGTTCTCGTCGGCGACGCGCATCAGCTCTTCCATCGCCGTGGCATGACACGTCAATACGACGACGTCATCACGTTCAGCCAAGTCGGCGAGACGTTTCGGTGCGTCCTTGCCGCCGATGAAATCGATTCGGTGATCGGTGCGAACGTCCGTGACGTGAAAATACGGTTCGAGCACATCCCGTTGCAGCGTCGCGACGTCGAGCGACGTCGTCGTCTGCAGTTTTTTGAGCATGAAATGCTCGCCCCGGTAAGACAAACCGAACGTGCCCCGCTCGTTCGGGACATACAAAGCAGGGACCGACTCGAGGTCATACGATAAATCCAGACTTTCGAGCAGCACCATCACTTCTTCTGTGTCCACTTGATTCAGGATCCGGTGATATGGCAAAATCGTCAGCTCATCGCTCGGGAACAAGACGCCGAGGAAGTGGTCCCGCTCTTGTTTCGATTCCCCTTCATGAATCGGGCTCCGTGCGACGACGGCTGCGGCTTTGGCCCGGTGATGCCCATCGGCGATATAGATGGCCGAAATGCTGGCCCCGATCATGATGACGCGTGCTTGATGCTTGGATGGCACGGCATAGCCTTCATGGATGACACCTTCACTGTCCGTGAAGGCGAACAACGCCTCTCCTGTCGTCGCGTCGTCCAAGATGCGACGCAACCCTTCGTCCGGCGCGTGGCTCATCAAAATCGGGCCAGTGTGCGCTTTCGTCGCCGATACGTGCTCGACGCGTTCGCGTTCTTTCGCGGCACGGGTGTGCTCATGAATCTTGATGCGACCGGCCTCATAATCGGTCACCGAGAATGTGGCGACGAGCCCTGTCTGGACACGCCCTTGATCAGTGAGCCGGTAAACATAAAATCCGTGGGTCCGTTCGGTCAACTCGCTCTCGTAAAGCCGTTCGAGCTCATGACGGGCTCGTTGTCCCCACGCCTCGAGCGGCATGTCCGCCGTGAACACTTCTGGTTTATCGACCGCAAGGAACGAGTCGGGACGCAGTTTGACGTCTACACGTGCTTGTTCGACGCTGACGATATCGTACGGGTCGGCTGCGACGTTCTCGGGATGGGTTGGCATGTATGGGGCAAACGGTTTGAATACGACCATAATTATTCCTCCTTAAAATTCGCGGACGCGCATGACGCCCTCGATGTCGTACAGGGCGTGCACAGATAGCGTCTCATGTTTATGGTTGTCGATGTCGATCAACGTATAGGCCACGTCGTTGCGGCTCCGGTTGACCATGTTGTCGATATTGATTCCGTTCTCGGCGAGCCGGCTGGCGATTTGACCGACCATGTTCGGGACGTTCAAATGGAGCACGGCCAAACGCCGCTTGCCGACGTAAGGAAGTTCCGTGTTCGGGAAATTGGCCGAGTTTCGGATACTACCGGTCTCGAGATACAGTTTGAGCGTATCGACGGCTTGGATTGCACAGTTCACCTCAGACTCGTGGGTCGAGGCGCCGAGGTGCGGGAACGCGACGACTTGCGGATGTCCGAGCAGCACTTGTTTCGGGAAGTCGGTGATGTATGTCGCCACGTTGTCATCGAGCGCTTCTAACAAATCGGCGTCATTCACGAGTTCACCCCGGGCGAAATTCAAAACGGTAGCGCCCGGTTTCATCTGCTTGAACCATGTCGCATCAATCATGTGGCGCGTGTCATCCGTGAGCGGCATATGAATCGTCAGGATGTCGACGTCGGCGAGCAACTCGCTCAACTGCTTCGCCCGTTTTACTTGTTGTGAGATATTCCAGGCCCCGTCGACCGATAAGTGCGGGTCGTACCCGATGACGTCGATGCCGAGATGGAGCAAATCGTTCGCGAGCGACGCCCCGATTGCACCGAGACCGACGATGCCGACGCGCTTGCCTCGCAGTTCGGACCCGACGAAACGCCGTTTCTGTTGTTCCATCGCTTCTTCGAGCGATGTCTGATCGGCAAACGTATGATTGTTGACCCAGTTCGCCCCTTCCAAAATCGGACGGACCGATAACAGCATGCTGGCGAGCACGAGTTCTTTGACCGCGTTCGCATTCGCGCCCGGCGTATGGAACACGACGACCCCTTGACGGGCGAGCCGGTCGAGCGGGATATTGTTCACGCCGGCACCGGCCCGGGCGATGGCGAGCAAGTAAGGCGGGATGTCCGCCTGATGGACGTCATGGCTCCGAATGACCCAGGCGTCCGCTTGTTCGGCGTCATTGACGGCATACTCGCTCGGCTCGAAACGCCGTAACCCGTCTTCTGCGATTTGATTATACGTTTTTATATGAAACATCTTGTCCCTCCTGTTCAAACTCATGCATCACATCGATGAGACGCTTCACGCCTTCGAGCGGCATCGCGTTGTATAGACTGGCTCGCAGGCCGCCGACCGAACGGTGACCCCCGAGCTCGATTAATCCGCGTGCCTCGGCGAATCGTTGAAACGCCCGGTCCGTCTCGGCATCCCCGGTCGTGAACGGGATGTTCGTCAGCGACCGCTGCTTGCCCGAGACGACGGCATGAAACAAAGGCGATGCATCCAAGGCGTCGTAAAATAGACCACTCTTCTCGACGTTGCGACGTTCCATCGCCTCGACCCCGCCTTCTCCCTCGACCCAGGCGAGCACGCGCTCGGCGACGTATAGACTGAACGTCGATGGCGTGTTGAGCAGCGTATCAACGTGCTTGCTGTACGCGAGGTATGACGGCAAGTCACGGTCGACAATCAAATCGCGACGGATGATGACGAGCGTCAATCCGGCCGGCCCGATATTTTTTTGGGCACCGGCATATAATAGCCCATAGCGCTTGACGTCAATCGCTTCCGCCAAGATGTTCGACGAGACGTCGGCGACGATCGGGACTCCCGTGTCCGGCAGTTTCGTATAGCGCGTCCCTTCAATCGTGTTGTTCAACGTCACATGAAGATAGTCGACGTCTGAAATCGTCTCCGGCCATGCGGGAAGGTCTCGATACTTGACCGCTGCCGAACTGCCGGCGACGACGACGTCACCGTAGTGTTTCGCATCAGCAATCGCCTTTTTCGACCAAATCCCGCTGTCGAGATAGGCGAAGCGCCCCGACTCGCGCAGGTTCATCGGCACCATCGAGAATTGTAGGGTGGCACCGCCTTGTAGAAACAGGACTGCATAGTCGTCAGGAATCTGCATCAACCGCCGCAGTCTCGCCTCGAGCTGCTCGACGATTGTGGCGAACGTGTCGGAACGGTGACTCATCTCGACGATGGACACCCCTTGTTTATAGGAAAGAAACTCGGCTTGCACTTCACGTAAGACCGGTTCCGGCAAGACGCCCGGCCCGGCTGAAAAATTATAGATCACCGCCACTCCTCCTCTATTTCTCTGTAAGTACGTACTATTCCGTGCCCGACGTGCCGAATCCTGCCAAATGACAAAAATCGCCCTTATCCGGAGATAAGGGCGAACGATTATTCTTCGTCCATCGACAAGACGGACATGAATGCTTCTTGTGGCACTTCGACGGAACCAACCATCTTCATGCGCTTTTTACCTTCTTTTTGCTTCTCGAGCAATTTACGTTTCCGCGAGATGTCACCACCGTAACATTTGGCGAGAACGTTCTTACGGAGTGCCTTGATTGTCGAGCGGGCCACAATCTTCGTTCCGACTGCTGCTTGAATCGGCACTTCGAACTGCATCCGCGGGATGAGTGCTTTCAGCTTCTCGACGATGACCTTCCCACGTTCGTAGGCGAAATCACGGTGCACGATGAAGCTCAAGGCATCGACGAGCTCGTTGTTGAGGAGGATATCCATCTTGACGAGTCGCGACGGACGATAGCCGATCAAGTCGTAATCGAGCGACGCATAGCCTTTCGTGCTCGACTTCAACTGGTCGAAGAAGTCGTAGACGATCTCACTGAGCGGGATGTCGTACGTGATTTTGACGCGGGTCGTGTCGATATACTGCATATCGATGAAGCTACCGCGTTTCTTCTGACAGAGCTCCATGATGGCACCGACATAATCGTTCGGTGTCATGATGGCCGCTTTGACGTATGGCTCTTCAATCAATTCAACTTTTTGCTGTTCTGGCATCTTCGACGGGTTGTCGACGTGGATGACGTCTCCGGCTGTCGTCGTGACGTGATAGATAACCGACGGTGCCGTCGTAATCAAATCAATGCCGAATTCGCGCTCGATTCGCTCTTGAATGATTTCCATGTGGAGCATGCCGAGGAATCCGCTCCGGAATCCGAATCCGAGTGCCTGTGACGTCTCCGGCTCGAACTCGAGCGCCGCGTCCGACAACTGAAGCCGTTCAAGCGCTTCACGCAAATCGTTGTACTTCGCCGCGTCAATCGGATAGAGACCGCAGTATACCATCGGGTTCATCTTCCGGTAACCCGGGAGTTGTTCCGTCGAAGGGTTTTTGGCGAGTGTGATCGTATCACCGACACGAACGTCGCCGACCGTTTTAATCGACGCCGAGAGCGTCCCAACGTCGCCGACATTCAATTCTTTCACCGATAACGGTTTCGGTGTCGAGACGCCGAGATCCGTGACTTCAAACGATTTGCCCGTCGACATCATTTGTACCTTGTCTCCGACTTTGACCGAACCGTTGACGATTCGAATCGAAGCGACG
Organism: Exiguobacterium chiriqhucha RW-2; assembly: GCF_000416965.1. GTDB lineage: Bacteria > Bacillota > Bacilli > Exiguobacteriales > Exiguobacteriaceae > Exiguobacterium > Exiguobacterium chiriqhucha. The sequence goes on along the minus strand of NZ_ATCL01000009.1, from coordinate 276,921 downwards.
ACGCCGCGATAAGCGTCATAATACGAGTCGAAAATCAACGCCTGAAGTGGCGCTGACGGATCTCCCGTCGGTGCTGGGACGAGTTCGACGATCTGTTCGAGAATCTCTTCAATCCCGATTCCCGCTTTGGCCGAAGCCGGTACGGCATCACTCGCATCCAAACCGATGACGTCCTCAATCTCTTGACGGACGCGTTCGACGTCCGCAGACGGCAAGTCGATCTTGTTGATGACCGGGATGATTTCAAGGTCGTTATCAAGCGCGAGATAAACGTTCGCGAGCGTCTGGGCCTCGATGCCTTGCGCCGCATCGACGACGAGGACAGCCCCTTCACATGCTGCGAGTGAACGTGACACTTCATACGTGAAGTCGACGTGTCCCGGTGTATCGATCAAGTGAAGGATGTACTCTTCTCCGTCTTTTGCGGTATAGTTCAATTTAACGGCGTTCAACTTGATTGTAATCCCACGTTCCCGTTCGAGATCCATCGCATCGAGCGTCTGTTCTTTCATTTCACGCGCCGTGAGCGCACCAGTTCTCTCGAGAATCCGGTCAGCGAGCGTCGACTTCCCATGATCGATGTGAGCGATGATGGAAAAGTTCCGAATCTTCTTCTGACGATTCTCTAATTCTTGTTTGTTCATATATGGGTTCACCTATCCTTCTCATGCATACCGTGTCATTATATCAAAATCCTAAGTTAATGTGTACGACCTACTTCAACAATACCACATATAGTTTTCAGAATAATCATCAAGTGGTTGCTTTTCGAATAAGCGTTTGCTACAATTGTGCTTGTTCTGTTGAATGATTACTTGAAGTAATAAGAACATACACTTTCTTGTTTCAGGGGGTGACAAAACAATGGCAAACATCAAATCAGCAATCAAACGTGCAAAAACTTCTGAAAAGCGTCGCGTCGCGAACTCGCAAGAGAAAGCAGCAATGCGTACAGCAGTGAAACGTGTTGACGCTCTCGTACTCGAAGGAAACAAAGAAGCTGCTCAAGAAGCTTTCGTCCTCGCTACGAAGAAAATCGACAAAGCTGCAGCAAAAGGTCTTATCCACCAAAACAAAGCTGGCCGTGACAAATCACGTCTTGCAGCTCGCATCGCAGCTCTCTAATTAGAGACTAAAACGAAACAGCCGCCTCCATTAGGAGCCGGCTGTTTTTTGGGTTCGCATGACGTAATGGTCACCAATGCCTGGGATGTCAAAAGCGTCACCGACCGTCTCCAATCCGTTCCGTTCATAAAACCGGACCGCTACGGCTCGAGCGTTACACCACCAGTCGGCGTCGAGCTCACGATGGAGCGCCTGCAAGAAGGCAGAGCCGATGCCCCTCCCGGCGACATCGGGAGCGGTCGCCATGCCGCGCAATTGAAACGGCACGTATTCGCCCGCAAACTCACGGCGTTGCCGCATGACGGTCGCAATCGACACGACACGACCGCCTTCGACCCAGGCGAAGTGACGCGTCGTCTCCGCGTCATCCCCTTCAAAATAACACGTCTCCACCGGCAATCCTGGCCGCAACACTTCGTGTCGAAGCGGAATCACTGCTTCTAACCCTACTTCCTGTAACCCCATGTCCTCACCTCACAGTAATGTCAATTGGCAGACGAGCGTATCAAACACGATCTGCTTGTCACCCCGTCCCGTCTTCATCGCCTCATCCGCGTCGGCAATCAATGTCAGTGCCCGTCCGAGCTGAGCCTCGGAGAAATTTCGGCTCGCTTGCGAGGCCAGTTTCACCGTATACGGATGCGCCCCGATTTTCGAGGCGATTTGCTTCTCGCCATACCCCTTCTCCGTCAGCTGTTTCGCGAGATACATATTCCGATACTGTCGCGCGAGGAGTGCTAACAAACCGATCAGCTCTTGACCTTGCTTCTCTAAATCACGGACGAGCCGAAGCGCCGCATCCGCACGACGGGCCACTAAAAACTCGGACAGTTGGAACACGTTGTCTTCGAGTGTCCGCGGGACGAGATCGTTGACGATATCAATCGGAATCTCTGCCCCTTCACTCGCGTACAGTTGCAACTTCTCGAGCTCGCGGACGAGTTTGCCCCAATCATCCTGACAGAGGAATAACAGCCGTTCGACGGTCGCCCGCTCCATTTTTTGGCCGCGCCGGTTCAGCTCGTCGCCTACGTAGCGCATCAGCTCCGACTGGCTCGGCTTTTTCGCTTCGAGCACGATGGCCCGCTCTTTTAAGCGCTTGACGACTTTTTTCCGTTCGTCGAGCTTCTCCGCTTCGATAATAAAGACGAGTACGGAATAAGGCGCTGGTTGTAACGCGTATTCGGTCAATCGCTCGACGTTTTGCTTTTGCTTCTCTTTTGCCCCCGTCAAGAACTGCGCTTGTTTGACGATGACGGTCCGATACTCGCTAAAGAACGGTACCGTCTCCGCCTCATCGAGCGCCGTGTCGAGTGACGTCTCGTGCAAGTCGAGCTGCATGACATCAAAGTGGTCACCAGATGGGTTGGCCGCTTTGATGATGGCCCGCTCCCACGTCTCTAGCAAATATTTTTCTGTCCCAAACAGGACGTACACGTTCGACAACTTTCCGTTATGCAGCCACGGTTCATTCAAAACACACACCACTTTCACAATTTATTCTTATCTAAACATAGATTATCCTTCACTGATTCGCTATACTTAGGACGGAACCATTTCAAGGAGGGACTCACTATGCATATTAACTCTGTTCGCCCACAAAGCGAAAACCCGTTCGAGAACGACGTACAGTGCAAACGTAACGATGCCATCGATTCAGCAATCGGCTTCATCGTCCCGTTCGGCTTTTTCTTCACCATCTTCGCGATTGGTGTCCTCATCAAGTTCTTGAGCTTATAAGTCAGTCAGAAAGCGATTGCCCCGGGGGAGCAATCGCTTTTTTAGTTTATCATAGTTTTTCATGGCGGTACTGCCTTCGTCACAATCCCGCGACACCGATTTCGTTCACAGACGACCATCCCGTCCTCGTCCGTCCGTAATACCCGCTTTCCCTCGAGACGTTGCAACGTCTCAAGATGCGGATGTCCGTAACGATTGTTCCTTCCGACACTGATGATGACCCATTCCGGATTGATTCGGTTCAACAGCGCCTCACTTGACGATGTGTTCGACCCATGATGCCCTAATTTGAACACATCGACGTCAACGGTCGGAATCATCTCTTCCCGCGTGTCCGGCAAATCCCCAGTCAATAAATACGTGAGCGCCCCGACCTGCATGAACAGCGACACCGAGTTCGCATTCTCGTCCTCGCCCGCCTCTCCCGGTGCGACGACCCACATCCATGGATACGGCCTATCCCCGCTCGACAGGAGCCTGACCGGGACTTGATAGGTCTCCAGCTCGGCCAGTAACTCGTCCCGTTTGCCTTGATCCGCTACTTCCGCCGAGAGCCACACCTCATCGACTTCGATGGACGAGAGCAAACCGGGCAGTCCGCCGACGTGATCATGATCGGCATGGGTAAGCAATAAGAAGTCGAGGCGCGTCTCCCCTCGCTTCCATATGTACGGGGCGACGACGTCCGCTCCCGGGTCATAGGTGGACCGTTTCGATTCTTTCGGGTCTTGAAACACTCCGCCGACATCGATGACGCCCGTGACCTCGCCGTACTCGACGACGACGGCATCGCCTTGTCCGACGTCTAAAAACGTGACGCGCGGCTCTTCGACCCATTCAAGGACGCCATGCATGAGCAAGAGCGCAATCACGGCAAGCCCCCAACCGCTCCATCGTTTCCACTCAAGGAGCATCAATCCGCCCCACAGGACGACAGCGAGGCCAAGAGCGTGCCAAAACGTAAACTCATGCAGCGGAAGCCAAGGTCGCCAGACGTGATGCAGGGCGAACGTCCCATTCAGGCCATCGAGGATCGGATGCAGGAGTGGTTCAGCGGTCGGCACGATATACGCGAACAGGGCGAGCGGAATGACGATCCAGGAAATTAAGAAAGCGCCGACGACGTTATACACGGGTGCCAACACCGATATAATCGGTTGAACGGGCCATAACAAGATGAGCCCGAACCATTGAGCATATACGGCCAGCCCGAACGGTCCTGTCCAAATCGAGCGAGTCACGAGCAAGAACAACGTCATCGCAACCGTCAACTGAAACCCTAAATTCCATAGCAAGTACGGTTGCAAGGCGAGCAAGAACGCGGCGCACCAACTGAGCAACCGAATCGGGTCGCGGACACGGTAACCAAACAGTGACAGCCCGAGCAACACGTCGGCGACGAGCACGGCCCGCGCCACTGGCGGCGAAAACCCGGTCAACCATCCGAACAACGTGACCACAACGAGAATCAATATTGTCTTCGTCTCACGTCGCAACGGCAACGGCCGCGTCGTCCAACGCAATCCGAGCACGAGGAGCGCGATATGTGACCCGGAGATGACGAGCAGATGGAGCAGACCTGTCACCCGGTAAGAAAACGAGGTATCCTCATCGAGCAACCGACTCTCCCCGAACAATAACGCCTCCATATAAAGCGCCACATCCGGCCGATACGTCGTCTCGATTCTCGCGAGCTGTCGTTCCTTCCAACGGAGCATCCGTCCACTCATGCCGTCACTCGGACGACACGCCTCGATGGCGACGTCACTCCCTTTGAACGCAAGTCCGGCCCCATACGCCCAAGCCGCCTCATCGAACCCACCTGTATTGCGCAACGGTGCGAACGGGGTCTGCGTGAACGTGACGAGGCACGTCTCTCCGGGACGACCGAGCGAGAGGTCACGGCCGGTCAATACACCCTCCTTTCCGTCGATTTGTCCATACAGCCGCGCCGATTGGCCATTGTCCCGCCGGCTCTCGATGGCGAACAGATAGGGTCCGTCCACCGGCAACGGTTCGGCGTCAGGACGTACGAACACGAACAGGACGAGCAGGACGGCACCAACGTGCGCATAAACGAATTGACCACGCCAAGTGAAGGCGATGGCGACAGACAACAGGAGGCAGAGGGCGACTGATCCGTGTATCCCGGCAATGAATAGGCTGATTGGCAACAATGGATACAGTGGCATGTCATGGAACCAAGAGATAACCTTCCATGCTTTCTAACGTCTTCTCCCCGAACCCTTTGACGTTGCCGATCTCTTCATATGACTTGAACGGCCCATGCTGTTTCAAATGATTGAGAATCGCCTCGGCTTTGGCCGGACCGATGCCCGGTACGGTCATCAATTCGTCCTTCGTCGCACTGTTAACATGGACCCCGTTCGTCCCCCCGCCCGCTTCTTCAGCGGCCGGCACAACGACCGTCTCCCCTTTTTTCGGGACGCTCACTTTCGTCCCATCGACGAGCAATTGGGCCAAATTCAATTGTTCGGGATCAGCCTCGGCCGTCAAGACGGCGAGAGACAACACATCCCCGACACGGGCCCCTTGCGGCATCGTATACATATCGGGCGCCTCGACCGCCCCGGTCACATAGACGACGATTTCGGTCGGGACGCTCGGCTCGATTTCCGGCTCGGGTGTCGCCACGAACTGTTCGACCATCGGCGTCTCCGGTTCTTTCGAGTAAAACATATAGCCCACCCCAATGAATAATCCGACGAGCAGCACGACGACATACCGTCTCCACTTTTCCATACGTCTCCTCCTCGCGTGAGTCTCCCCTCTAGTATGAGCAAATAGACATCGGTGCGCCCGTTCCTCCTTTGACGTTTCTGACGCGCTTATGACCCTGATGGACGTGTGTCGCATCCGCTTCGAGACGACAAAAAAGAGACAAGCCGAAACTTGTCTCAGTTCTCTTCAAAATGTTGGACTTGGCTCGCGAGTGCGGCGGCCTGCCCTTCTAACTCCTGCATCAAGGCGAAAATTTGATCGAAGCTCGCTTGTTGTTCTTTCATCGAGGCCGCGACTTCTTCATTGCCCGCCGCGAGTTCCTCGGTCACGCCGCTCACTTCCTCGACCCGTTTCAAGACGTTCGTGACTTCCGTGCTCGATGCGACCATCTCGCGCTCGATCGTCCCGACGAACGAGGCGACGTGATCGGTCCGGTCATGGATTCGACTGAACGCCTGCTTCGTCAATCCGAACGCCTCGAGCTGTGCCGTCTGCTCACGACTCGACTCTTCGACCATATCCGTCAAGCGGGCGACCTCATCGCGAATCGTCTGGACGACTCCGAAAATCGAACGTGTCGCCACGTTACTTTCTTCAGCCAGCTTCTTGACTTCGCTGGCGACGACTGCAAATCCGCGTCCGGCCTCGCCAGCCCGTGCAGCCTCGATGGCGGCGTTCAAGGCGAGCAGGTTCGTCTGGGCGGCGACGTCTTCCACGAGTTTCGCCATTTTCTCAATCTCTTCGGTCTTCCGGGCGAAGTCATCCATCCGATTGACGAGTGATGCGTTGCGCGCGCTCGAGCGCTCTAGAATCGCTTCCTGGTCCGTCAGCGTCTCGATACCGGCCGCGACTTCACGAGTCATCTCGGTCGTCTGTTCAGTCGTCTGCTTCGTCTGGTTCAAACTCGTCTCGAACGAGGTCGCCATGATGCCGACCGATTCGAGCGTCTCTTGCAGTTCCGTTGCAATCGACTGCGCCCCGTTCGCCATCTCATCGACCGCATTCGTGATGTTCGACGTCGTGCTGACCACGGCCTCGTTCTCGGCGGCCGCTGTCTCCGTCATATCGTTCACTTTCATCGACGTGACGCGAATGGACCCGATGACCGTCTGGAGCGACATCGTCATCTCTTGCATGGCCCGCTCTAACCGTCCGATTTCATCACGGCGCGTCGAATCCGGCAACGTGATTAACCGGCCGGCCGCGATTGCTTCCGCCGCCTCAACGTTTCGCTCGAGCGGATGGGTGATCGAGCGGGCGAAGAAGAAGTTATAGACACTGAGTGCGCCGATGACGAAGACCGTCAACAATACCGATACGAGCAGGAGACGTTTCGTCTCGCTCGCCGCCTCGGCCTGTAGCGCCTCATAGAACGTACCATTTTTCAAGAGGAGTGTGTTCACATCGTTCAATACTCCTTCGAGTTTGGCGGCTTGAATCCGGGCCGCAATTCCGCCGGCCTCGGCCGTCTCCACTTCAGCTTCAATCCGTTCATACTTCGTTGTCGCCCGTTCAAGGTGCGTCGCGAACTCCGGAATCAGATATGTCTGTTCGAGCATCGCAAACGTTTCTCCGTTCGTCGCCCGGATGCGCTCGAGTTGCGTCAGCGTCGATTGACTCATCTGCTCGCCGAGCGATGTCCAAAGCGACTGTTCTTGTAAGAGCGACGTCTCGAGCTGTGACAGCTCGATCATTTGCGTGCCGTATTGTTCATTGTACGTCTGTAGACGATTGAGTGTCGTCAAAACGTAACTCATCATCAACACAATCAACAAGACCGTGAACACGGTCGAAAAGATAAACCGTTTCCGTAAACTCATTTCAGCGTCCCCTCCATCAACTGTTTCTGAAACGCCTCAAACTGTTTTGTCTCTTCGTCATCCCACTGGACACGACGAAGAGCGGCCAAACCGACACCGTTTTGATCGATTCCGAGTTCGACGTGGGTATTGAACGCCTCGTTCTCGAGTCGATTCGCGATTTCAACGATGGCCAAATCAACTTGTTTCAACATCGATGTGATGACCGCGTCCGGTGCAATCATCGATTGATCACTGTCGACCCCGATGGCCTTCACACCGTTCCGCTCAGCCGCCTCTAGAACTCCGACCCCTGTCAGTCCTGCAGCGGCGTATAACACGTCCGCTCCGGCTTCAATCTGTTTTTCTGCCAATTCGCGCCCGATTTCAGGTGATGCAAAATCGTTCGCATAGTCGACGAGCATCGTCACGTCATCGTTGACACTTTTCGCTCCGAGTTCGAAGCCAGTCCCAAACTTTTGAATCAGTTCGTTGTCGACGCCCCCGATAAATCCGATTTTGTTCGATTCCGTCTCGAGCCCCGCGACTGCACCGGCTAGCGCACTTCCTTCCGTCTCTTTGAACGTCACGGACATGACGTTCGGTAATGTCGATACGGCATCGATCAACGCGAACTGTTGCTCCGGATGTTCGGCCGCTACCGCTTCCAAGTCCTCTTGACAAGCGAACCCGAGCCCGATGATGACGTCATGTCCGTCGGCGACGAGCTGTTCGAACCCGGCCTTGTACGTTTCCGTCTCATCCAATTCGCGGTAGTCGACGAACCATTCCCCCGTCTCACGGAGTTGTCCCATGCCGCGCATCGCCGCATCGCTGAATGACTGGTCCCCGAGACCAACATCAGACAAGACGACGCCCATCGATTGACGGGTTTCAACGGTTGCTTCCGGTTGGTCAATCACAGACTGACAACCTGGCAACCAAGTCACACATGCGGCCAACAAGCCGATGATGAGTGATTTCTTCATAATCGCTACTTCCTCTCTCTAATGGTCTGACATCTCACTTATCGTCAGAAACCGATCGAGTTTGAAGCCTTTCGTTTCAAATTTAGGGGAATTTGAGTGAAACAAAAAAAGCCACAGACGATGACTTGTCTGTGGCTCCCTACTTATTCTTCCGTCGCGGCGAACGTTGACTCGCTCAACTCGCGATTCGCACTCGGCTGAACGTTGCCTTTTCCAGCAAAGTTGTCGAGTAAATCTTTCATATCGATTCCTGACGACGCTTTGAGCGTCTGTTGCAGCGATGCCATCAAGTCGGTGGCGTAACCCGTGACTTTGCCGGCTCCGCCGTCTTTGCCGCTGCCCGTATCGACGACCGTAATCTTGTCGATATTGCCAAGCGGTGCTGCGATTTGTTTCGCATAATCCGGAAGCATCTTGACGACCATGTCGAGGATGGCGGCTTGACCATACTGCTCGAACGCTTCGGCAATCTTTTGTTTCGCTTCGGCTTCAGCGAGACCCGTCAAGCGGATAATGTCGGCTTCGGCTTCCCCTTTGGCCCGTTCCGAATCGGCCTCGGCCACACCGGCGAGGCGGACCCGTTCGGCGTCGGCTTTCGCTTCCGCTTCGATGCGGTACTTCTCGGCGTCGGCTGCGGCGATTTGACGTGCCTTGTCGGCTTCGGCTGACTGCTCGATCGCGTAACGGTCGGCGTCGGCTTTCTTCTTCACTTCAGAATCGTACTGTTTCTCACGACGCATGATTTCTTTCTCTTCGAGCTCGATTTGCTTTTGACGTTCGATGATTTGGACCTGCATCTGTTGCTCGGTGACTTCTTGCTTCGCTTTCGCTTCTTCGAGCTCATACGCTTGGTCGGCGCGGGCCTTGGCGACGTCTTGTTCACGGCGATACGCCGCGATACGAAGCTGGTTCTCTTTCTCGGCTTCCGCGATTTCTGAAGCACGTTCAAGTTCCGCTTTCTTCGCGTCCTTCATCGCTTCTGCTTGTTTGATGCGCGTCTCTTTGTCCGCTTCGGCCGTGGCGATATCGGCATCTCGCTTCACTTGCGCGATTCGCGGCTTCCCGAGCGATTCAAGATAGCCGTTCTTGTCACGAACATCTTTGATAGTGAACGAGACGATAACGAGACCCATCTTGGCCAAGTCTTGTGAGGCGACGCGTTGCACTTCTTGTGAGAACTTATCACGGTTCTTATAAATCTCTTCAACTGTCATTGAACCGAGGATTGAACGGAGGTGACCTTCGAGCACTTCTTTCGCCTCGTTCTCGCGTTCGATTTTCGGTTTACCGAGGAATTGTTCGGCCGCCGTGGCAATCTCACTGATTGAGCCGCCGATTTTGATGATGGCCGTCCCGTCCGCCATGACCGGTACACCTTGCTCGGTATACACTTCCGGCGTCGTCACTTCGAGCTTGCTCGAGAGAAGACTGAGTGGTTCAGCCTGCTGGAACACCGGCAAGACGAACGTTCCGCCCCCACGGATAATCTTCACACGGTTGCCTGACGCGTCGCTATGGACGTTCTTTTTCCCTAAGTAGCTGCCGGTAACGATGAGCGCCTCATCTGGTCCGACCGTGCGATACTTCAACACGAAGACGAAAATTAAGGCGAGCAAAATCACCCCGACGATAATACTGGCTAAAATAGCTGTGTTCATACGTTAAAACTCCTTTCGGATTGTCGGTTCGTCATACTCCATGACGACCGCAATGTTTCGTTCGACTTCGATGATGACGACGCGTTGTGTCGTATCGATGGCTTTTCCGTCGACACTCTTAGCCGTTTTTAGTACGGATCCCGTTACCGATTCGACGAGCACTTCGCCAAACCCACCTTCTGGGACCGGGACCGTCAATCGACCAATCAGGCCGACGAGGGATTCATCGGTCATTCCGATCGATTCTTCCGCGTTCGATAGCGGCAAGAGGACGAATAAGTACAGGAGCGTCGTGAGCGCGAATGAACCGACGAGGGCGACGGCAAGCCCTATCATTGGCGACACGTGGGCAAGCGCATTTAAAATCAATCCGATTCCCGCACCGAGCGCTAAAAAGGATAAGATGACGGCGGGATTGAACCAACCATCAAATACATCGAACGCATCTGAAAAAATCATGTACACGAATGTACCGAGACCCGCGATGATGAGTACCCACCAATACAGCTGATCTAACGATTCCATTACCACTCCTCCTCGGCGCGACGCTGTCGTTCGTACGAAAGGACGCGGCGCAAATGTTCGACTTCGAGCGCGAGCGCCTGTTCAATCGTGTCCCACTCTGCCAACGGTCGGGTCGGTTGATTGACCGACTGTCGGACCCGTCCTAACGTCTGCTCGAGACGTAAGCGATCATAGCGGTCGACCGCCTCCATCCGTTCTTGTCGCAGAAGTGACAAATAGTGATCGACTTCCGCTTGTAACGCAATGATTTGCTCGGTCGCCGCTTCCGACGATTCCTGCATGAGCAAGCGACGCACCCTGACTTGATGGGCGATCAGTTTTGCAATCCGAGCTTCTAGCTCGAGAATATGTTTATAGAGAGATTCTGCCTCATCTTCATCCGTGTCATCGCGCCACCACATCTCCGACTCACCTCGCTTCTTTCTTTACTCACTTGTCTATACGTTTAGAGCGAAACTTTGGTTTCAAAATAACTAAAAAAAATGTAAGATTGATTTGCTAGCGTTAGAAAGGAAGTGCTCACATTGGGCAATCAAGTCATTAAATTATCAGCTACCGCCCAGGAGGAACTCATCGCGAGTTATCGGGCCCATTCAGTCAATCCTCCGCCACACGCACGATTCAGTGCTAAAACACCTCAGTGTGTGATTACGGTCTACAATTCGGGTAAAGTCATGTTCCAAGGACGTGATGCCGACACGGAAGCCGCCAAATGGGGAACGAGCATTAAAAAAGAACCGAGCGTTCCGAAAAATGTTCTGCCGGAAGGCTTTTCGGACTGGTCTGTCATCGGGAGCGACGAAGTCGGAAAAGGTGATTATTTCGGACCGCTCGTCGTCGTCGCCGCCTACGTGCCAAAAGAGAAAATCGCTCTCGTCAAAGAGCTCGGGGTCAAAGACTCCAAACTGCTGTCGGACACAGAGATCGTCCGAATCGCCAAAGACTTGCACGTCACCATCACCTATCAGAAGGCGACGTTGCACAATCCGGCGTATAATAAAATGCAACGGACGATGACGCAAGGCAAAATGACGGCCGTCGCCCATAACGCCGCCTTGTCGGCCTTATTACAGAAGCTCGATGCGACACCGGACGCCATTTTAATCGATCAGTTCGCTGAAAAGAACATCTACTATAACCACCTTCGGTCCGAAAAAGCAGTCGTCAAAGACGACGTCTATTTCTCGACGAAAGCGGAAGGACTGCATGTCGCCGTGGCCGCCGCCTCGATTCTCGCTCGCGCCTTGTTCTTAAAAGAAATGGACAAGTTAAGTGCGACACTCGGGGTCACGTTACCGAAAGGCGCCGGCGCCAAAGTCGACCAAGTCGCGGCCGATTTGATTCTTCGTTATGGTCAATCCCGTTTGAACGAGGTCGCGAAAGTTCACTTCGCCAACACGAAAAAAGCAATCCGGTTGAGCGAGTTGAAACGATAGTCCTACATTTGTAGATATGGTATATTATTTTTAGGGTTTAATGAACTTAAAAATTTTTGGAGGATAGCGTTCATGTTGCATTATAAAACGTACACATTAAGCGACGACCATCCTTGGGTCATCTTCATCCATGGCGCGGGTGGAAGTCTGTCGCATTGGTATCGTCAAATTCGGCCGTTCAAAAAGAAATATAACGTGCTCCTGCTCGACCTACGCGGACATGGCGGCTCTTACAACGCAGAACAGTCGTTGAATCAACCGCTGAACGCGTATACGCTCGATGTCGTTGTCGAAGACGTCGTCGAGGTCATGGACCACTTACAGATTGAAAAAGGCCACATGGTCGGCCTATCGCTCGGGACGATTGTCATTCAAGCGATGTTCGAGCACCATCCGGAACGAATCGCTTCAGTCGTGCTCGGCGGGGCCATCGTCAAGTTCAACGTCCGCTCGACGTTGTTGATTCGCCTCGGTAGTCTCGTACAGAGCTTCGTGCCGTACATGTGGCTATATCAGCTGTTCGCGTGGATTTTATTACCGAAGAAGCGTCATAAGAAATCACGCATGATGTTCGTCCGCGATGCGGCCAACCTCTGTCAACGCGAGTTCATCCGCTGGTTCAAGATGACCGAGAATATGAATCCGTTGCTTCGTCATTTCTCTTCGATCGAGACGAACGTACCGATTCTCTATATTATGGGCGACGAGGACTACATGTTCCTCGAAGCCGTCGAACGGACTGCGAAACATCAGCCGACGGCTCGTGTCCAAGTCGTCACTGACTCGGGCCATGTCGTCAATGTCGACCAACCCGATCATTTCAATTCAATCTCGATGGCATTCATCGATCAACAAGTTGGCTCACTTGCAGCCAGCACGTCTTAATACGAGACGATCCTTCATTGGGTCGTCTTTCTTTTTGAGCGGTTTTCAATTTTTTTCAAATTAATTTTCAGAAAATATTGATTATTGAAAAATATCGTGTTACTCTTAGACAAATCTTAACAAACGGAGGAGCTGGCAATGATGAAAACCCATGCGCAACACGGCCTACTGATTATTATTCGACTGAGGGACTGAAAATCGACTCGATGACCGAGACGAATTTTTGGGCCCTTGTTTCGATGGTTTCGGACGAGGCGCTCATGGTATGACCGACGCGCCTATCCCATCTGGATAGGTTTTTTTATTGGATTGACACACATAGAGGAGATGATGGAAGTGAAACAGTACGCAATGGACCGAATGATCAAAATATCAGCAGGAATGGCAAGCGCCGTCCTCGTCACGCTCGGGGTTGGACTCTTAATTGAAACGATTGGGAAGATGGCCGGCATCGAGACACTCGTCTTGATCGGGCAAGTCGCGAAATCATTGCTCGCCCCGGCACTCGGTGCCGGTGTCGCTTATCAGCTCGGCGGCAATACGCTCATTTTGTTCAGCTCGATGATTGCGGCAACCGTCGGTGGTGCGGCGCTCCAAGCGACCGAGAGCGGGCTCGTCCTCGTGCCCGGTCAACCGATCAGCGCCTTGATTGCAGCAGCGGCTGCAGTTTGGCTTGGTAAACGTGTTCTCGGGAAAACGAAATTTGATATGATGGTCGTCCCGGTCACGGCTGTCCTTGGAGGCGGCATCGTCGGAGTCGGCGCAGCAGCCGTCACGACACCGCTCATCAACTCAATCAGCGCCAGCATCACCGCTTCGGTCAATACGTCACCAATCGCGACATCACTCGTCATCGCGCTCGTATTTAGTGTCATGCTCATGTCACCTGCTTCATCGGCCGCACTCGCCATCGCGCTTCAACTCGACCCGGTCGCCAGTGCCGCCGCGTTGATCGGATGTACGGCCCAGTTCGTCGGCTTCACGCTCATGGCATATCGTCAAACAGATCCAGGCGGTTTGGTCGCCTCGTTCTTCGTCACACCGAAAGTCCAGTTCCCGAACGTCGTCAAAAACCCTCGCGTCGTCATGCCGCCTTTCATCGCGGCGATGATCAGCGCGCCGATTGCGACGCTCGTCTTCTCACTCGAAGTCCCTTATGAAATCGCGGGACTCGGGCTCAACTCATTGATTGCGCCGCTCAACATCCTTGCCGCGCAAGGAATGGACGCGTTCCTCATCTTCGTTGGAACGGGAGTCGTCCTTCCGGCCGTCATCACGCTCGTCTTGTATAAAGTGACATGCCTCGTCGGTTGGACAAAGTTCGGCGACTTGGCTCTTGAAGTCCAGTAAACTCAAAAAAGGTGTCCACACGTGGTGGACACCTTTTTAGGTTATGCGCGAACTTCCGCACCGTGTGCCGCTTGAACGGCAGTGAGAATCGCTTCATACGACGCCGTCACTTCTTCATCTTGAAGGGTGCGGGTCGGATCTTGATACTTGAGCGAGAAGGCGATTGATTTCTCATCGTCCCCTACGTTCTCCCCCATATAGACATCGAACAAGGCGAGGTCAATCAAGAGCGGTCCTGCCGCCTGTTTGATGGTCGCTTCGACTTGACCGGCCGGGATGTCCCGTTTCAACACGAGCGCCAAATCACGTGTGATGGATGGGAAACGTGGTACGTCTTCATAGATGAGCTCGGCTGACTGTTGCAACACGTCCAAGTCGAGTTCGAACACGTACACTTCTTTCAATCCATACACGTCTTTCGACACGCCTGGGTGGACTTGTCCGACGTAACCGATGACACGTCCGTCGATGAGCACGTTTGCGGTACGACCTGGGTGCATATCGGCAATCACGGCCGCCTCATACGTCGCTTCGACACGTAGCGCAGACAAGAGCGTCTCAACGGCTCCTTTGGCGACGAAATAGTCGACCGGGACACGCGTACCTTGTGAACGGTGATCGTACCAAAGTCCCGTCAATACGCCGGCGACGCGCTCCGTTTCACGTGGCAACGTCTCGCCTTGTTCAACATAGACGCGTCCTGTCTCATACAATCGCACGTTCGCTTGTTGACGCGACGTATTGTAACGAGCCGCCTCCAACAGACCTGGAATGAGCGATGTCCGGAGTACCGAACGCTCTTCGCTCATCGGCATTGCCAAGTTCACTTGCGTCAAGTCGGCTCCACTGAAGCGTGAGGCGTTCCCGACGCTCGTGAGCGAGTACGTGATCGCTTGCGACAATCCTGCGCCTTGGAGGATGCGACGGACGCGACGGCGCAACACGTTTTCTTTCGGGAGGTACCCTTTCGAGTGTGACGCCGGAAGGCTCGACGGAAGACTGTCATAGCCATAGAGGCGTGCCACTTCTTCCGTGATGTCAGCCGGCAACTCCAAGTCAGGGCGACGCGACGGTACGTGGACCGTCAACGTCTCGTCCCCGGTCACATCGAGACCGAGACGTTCCAAGATGCGGACAATCGTCTCTTGCTCGAGGTCCATTCCGAGTCGATGGTTGATATAAGCGACCGAGACATCAATCGTCCGAGCCGCAGAGTCTTTGTCCCCAGCGATGACGATGTCGCTAATTGTGCCACCGCTCACTTCGACGATGAGTTCGGCCGCACGGTCAAGGGCCAATTGTAACCGTTCCGGGTCGACCCCTTTTTCAAAGCGGGCACTCGAATCCGAGCGTAAACCGAGCGTACGGCTCGTCTTACGGACCGATGCCGGTGCGAAGTAGGCCGACTCGAGGATGATACTCGACGTCGTCGCATCGACTTCGGTGTTCGCTCCACCCATGACGCCGGCGATGGCGACAGGCTGCTCGCCGTCCGTGATGACCATCATCGAGGCATCGAGCGTGCGCGTCACGTCATCGAGCGTGACGATTTCTTCCCCGTCATACGCTTGGCGAACAGCAATCGTCGTTCCGAGTTTCGCCGTATCGAACGCATGAAGCGGTTGACCGAGCTCGAGCATGACGTAGTTCGTCACATCGACGACGTTGTTGATTGGGCGGACGCCTTCTGCGATCAAAATATTTTTCAACCATTGTGGCGAGTCACCGATGACGACGCCGTCGACACGGCGTGTCGCATAGTACGGACAGTTGTCTGTCTCGAGACGAACGCTGACCGTGTTCGCGACATTTGTCGTCACGTCGGCAGTCGGTAATGTGTATGGGCGCTCAAGGATGGCCGCGACTTCATGAATGATCCCGTAAAGGCTTAAGCAATCTGAACGGTTCGGTGTCAATCCGAGCTCGATCACTTCATCGTCGAGGTCTAACAGACGGATGACGTCCGCACCGACTTCGACCGGTTCGCGGAACGTGTGAATGCCATCCTGCTCGTCTTCACGAATTTGTTTCTTCTCGAACCCGAGTTCCTCGAGCGAGCAAATCATCCCTTGCGACTCGACGCCGCGCAGCTTCGCTTTCTTAATTTTAAGGCCTGGGAGACGAGCTCCGACCGTCGCCACGATGACGTGTTGACCAGCGGCGACGTTCGGCGCGCCACAGACGATTTGAACCGGGCTATCCGCACCGATATCGACCGTCGTCACGTTCAATTTGTCTGCCTCAGGATGCTTCTCGCAAGCGAGGACATGCCCGACGACGAGTCCCGACAAGCCTTCCGACCGGCTGACGACGCTTTCCACTTCAATCCCGTTTTTCGTGATTAAGTCACCGAGCGTTTGTCCGCTCAAATCGGATACGTCAATATATTGATTCAACCATTTTTTTGATAATAACATGTGTGATCCCCCTTAGAATTGCTCGATGAAGCGTAAGTCGTTTGTATAGAAGTGACGAATATCGTCCACCCCATGTTTTAACATCGCCATCCGTTCGACACCGATTCCGAATGCAAATCCGGACATCTTCGTCGAATCATAGCCTGCCATCTCAAGCACGCGTGGATGCACCATTCCGCCTCCGAGAATCTCAATCCAGCCTGTCTTCTTACAGACGTTGCAGCCTTTGCCGCCGCACTTGAAACAAGAGATATCGACTTCGACCGACGGCTCTGTGAACGGGAAGAAGCTCGGACGGAGACGAATCTCACGCGTCTCACCGAACAACTGTTTGACGAACACTTCGAGCGTGCCTTTCAAATCGGCCATCGAGATATGCTCATCGACGACGAGTCCTTCGATTTGCATGAACTGATGCGAATGTGTCGCGTCATCCTCATCACGACGGTATACTTTACCCGGGCAGATGATGCGAATCGGCTTCCCTTCTGCTTGTAGCATCGTCCGCGCCTGGACAGGCGACGTATGTGTCCGGAGGAGCGTCTCGTCTGTGATATAGAACGAATCCTGCATATCACGGGCCGGGTGATCTTTCGGGAGGTTGAGCATCTCGAAATTGTACAAATCCGTCTCGACTTCCGGACCTTCGGCAATCGTATAGCCTAGACCGACGAACAAATCTTCCATCTCATCGACAATTTGTTGGAGCAAGTGGGTATGACCTGGCAGTGACGTCCGACCTGGGAGCGTGACATCAATCGTTTCAGCCGCCAGTTTCGCTTCGAGCTCGACTGCCTTCACTTCCTCAATCCGTGCCTCTAACGTGTCTTGGATTGTCGTCCGGACCGTGTTGACGAGTTCACCCACGACTGGTCGTTCTTCAGGTGAGAGTTTCCCCATCCCGCGAAGCACCTCGGTCATCGGCCCCTTTTTCCCTAAATATTTGATGCGGACATCGTTCAACTCTTTTTGCGAAGATGCCGCTTGAATCTCTTGCAACGCCTCTTGTTGTAATTGTTCCAACTGTTCTTTCATTCTTATTTCCTCCTCTACAAAAAAAGTCCCTTCAGTCGATGACTGAAGGGACGAATAATCGCGGTACCACCCTACTTGGCCGAAATCGGCCCACTTGAGAGCATCGGTATCGGGATGCTACTTCGGTGTTGTCTCCAACACGACTCGAGAGTGAATTCAGCGCCGACCAAGGCATCGGCTCTCAGTCTCGGCCCATGCTCCCTGTACTCGTTCGGTAGTTCGCGTACTATGCTCTTTCAACGTCTATTCATTATTTTGTTCGATGTAATTAACCTATCACGATTCGTCAGTGCTGACAAGGTTATTGTAGCGCGATCCGATACATGAGAATACCGGCTGCGACGGCCGCGTTCAACGATTCGGCATCGCCGAGAACCGGGATATGGACACGCGTGTCACACAAGTCGAGCACGTCTTGATGTACGCCTTGTGCCTCGTTGCCGATGACGAGCGCGACCTTCTCACTAAAATCGACTTGCTCGTACGATGTCGCTTTCGCGAGAGCCGTGCCGTAAATCTGGAAGCCTTCGCTCTTCAATTCAGGCAACGTCTCGAGCAAATCGACCGAGCTCACGTTGACGTGGAACAAAGAACCTTGTGTCGCGCGCACGACTTTGGCATTGAACGGGTCGACCGTCCCTTTGCCGAGAAGGACCGTATCAAAGCCGGCCGCGTCCGCCGTTCGAATCATCGTTCCGAGATTACCTGGGTCTTGGATTCGATCGAGAACGAGCACATGTTTCATCTTTCGTTCGACCGGGGCCATCTTGACGACAGCGAACACACCTTGCGTTTTCTCTGTCTCTGACAATAAGTCAGCCACATGGTCGGATAGTTCAAGGACAGGCATCTCATCAAGGCGCCATGATCCTTTCGGGGTATACGACTCCCCCATAATCAGCTGGACGAGACGTCCGGCACGGATGGCCTCGTCGACCAAATGCTCGCCTTCGACCAAAAATTGTCCGGACTCTTGTCTGCCTTTTTTCGTCATCAAACGCTTTAAGCGCTTAATCGTCTCACTTTTCGTAGACGTGATTTTCGTCATATTATCCCTCTTTCAACCATTGAACCGTTTCGTGGTCGAGTCGTTTCGTGAGCGCTACGACCAAATCGACGGCTGCTTCATAATCTGCTTTGTGAATGATTGAGACATTCGTATGCAAATAACGGACCGGTACCGTGAGCGCGACGGCCGGCATCCCGACACCTGCCAAATGGAAGCGGCCAGCGTCCGTTCCACCGCCCGGCGTCAAATCCAATTGGTACTTGATGTCGTTCTCTTTCGCCACTTCGACGATCAAATCGATGAGGCGCGGGTTCGTGATGGTCGTCGCATCGAAGAAGATGACTTGAACGCCTTCCCCGAGTTTCGACAATCCTTCTGCCGGTGTCATCCCTGGTGTATCTCCAGGAATACCCGTATCGACGGCGATGGCGACGTCCGGTTTGACCAAGTTGGCAGCCGTGACGGCACCGCGCAACCCGACTTCTTCTTGGACCGTCGCTCCAGTAAAGACAACACCCGGAACTTCGTCGTCTTTCAATCGTTTTGCCGCCTCGATGGCGATGGCACAACCGATTCGGTTATCCCACGCTTTGGCCATCAAGAAGTCTTCATTTTTCATGACCGTGAACTCACAGTGCGGGACGACCGTATCGCCCGGGCGAATGCCCCACTCCGCGACTTGATCTTTCGACGTCGCACCGATATCGAGGAACATGTCTTTAATCTCGACAGGTTTCTTGCGCGCCTCGAGCGGAAGCACGTGCGGCGGTTTCGCACCGATGACTCCAGGGATTTTTTCGCCTGAGCGTGTGACGACGTCCATGCGTTGCGCGAGCAATACTTGGTTCCACCAGCCACCGAGCGCTTGGAAACGTAAGAAGCCCCCTTCTTCGATTCGTGTCACCATGAAGCCGACTTCATCCATATGGCCGGCAATCATGACACGCGGTCCATCCGCGTTGCCCGTCACCCGTCCAAACAGACTGCCTAACCCGTCTTGTTCGAACGCTTCCACGTGAGGCTCCAAGTATTCGCGCATCAATGAGCGGACTTCTCCTTCATTTCCCGGGACACCGGTGGCATCCGTCAAGCGTTTCAGCATATGTAATGATTCGTTCATGGGACATCGCTCCTTCGTTTCGATTAGTAACCTTGATTTTGTCGCTCATGGTTCTTTTCATTTTTTGCCATATACGCCATCACCATCAACTCTTCGTTGATGCCGAGCGTATAGCCAAGTTCGAGATAAGCCGCCATCAGCGTCTCGTACATCGGTTCCGTCTTCGACAAACCAAAGTTCGTCACTTTGCGGAACACGTCTAAAAAAGCGTCAGTCGCATCAAGATACGAGCTACCTGCTGGGAACGAATCGCGTTCATACCCGAGGGCAAGACCGAGCGACAATAAGAAATGAATGCCGTCGACATACTCTTCTAAGATCACGTCTTGAGGCGACGGGCCCTTCGTTGACCAAAATTTAAAGCTACGGGTCTCATTGGCGAGTTCACCGAGTTCGACGAGCAAAGCGAGTAGCCGCTCATCAAATTGGTTCCCGGATAGTTGATGTTCTTCTTTGATCCGCTCATCTAATTTACGCTGCCGATCAAATAATGTTGTCCAGTTCACCGGTTGCTCCTCCTATTCTGCATTCAAAGCAGTACTAAAATCATTAAAGACCAGCCGACTGCCAAAATCAATACTTGTATTTGAACGCTTTTTGGGGCATGAACCGCCTTTTTCCGCGTCAAATGAAGCCCAAACAGAGCACCGATCGCACCGCCGGCATAAGCATATAAGACGTTGAAATCACCTTCGCCGAGCGTGTACCGTTTCGCCTGCAAATAGGTGTAGACGTTCAAGACGATGAGTGCCAACGCGACGATGGCCAAGACAGATGGATTCATAGTCCGCCCTCCTTATCTTAAGTTTAAGGAATTAATCAGAAAAAAGAAAGCGCCGAGATAAGGTCTCGGCGCTGTCGATTGAACGATTACGCGTTCAATTTTGATTTAGCTGTATCAGCAAGTGACGCGAATGCCTGTGCATCTGTCACAGCAAGCTCAGCAAGCATCTTACGGTTGATGTCGATTCCTGCAAGCTTGAGGCCGTGCATCATACGGCTGTATGAAAGACCGTTTGTGCGTGCTGCCGCATTGATACGTGTGATCCAAAGACGACGGAAATCACGTTTCTTTTGACGACGGTCACGGTAAGCGTACATGAGTGACTTCATGACTTGTTGTTTTGCTACTTTAAATAGAATGTGTTTCGAGCCAAAATAACCTTTGGCAAGCTTGATTTGCTTTTTACGACGTTGACGAGTCGTATAACCGCCTTTTACGCGTGGCATATGGTTTCCCTCCTAAATTCTTTCTGTATTACTTCGCGATCATGTTGCGAATGCGTTTGAAGTCTCCAGCTGAGACGATAGCACCTTTACGGAGCTTACGTTTCGCTTTAGTCGATTTGTTACCAAACAAGTGACTTGTGTAAGCGTGTGAACGCTTGAGTTTACCTGATGCAGTACGTTTGAAACGTTTAGAAGCACCACGGTGCGATTTCATTTTCGGCATGAGTATTTCCTCCCCACTATGACTCGATGATTAATCTTCTTTCTTCGGAGCCAGCACTAAGAACATGCTGCGTCCTTCCATCTTCGGCTTTTGCTCAACTGTTGCCAAGTCGGCACATTCCGCCGCCAATTTTTCCATGACGCGTCGGCCGATTTCCGAGTGTGTGATGGCGCGTCCGCGGAAACGGATCGACGCTTTCACTTTGTTACCATTTTCAAGGAATTTGCGAGCGTTACGCAATTTCGTTTGGAAATCGTTTTCCTCGATTGTCGGACTGAGGCGCACTTCTTTCAATTGGATGACTTTTTGGTTTTTACGCGCTTCTTTCTCCTTTTTCTGGAGTTCGAAACGGTATTTCCCATAGTCCATAATTTTAGCGACCGGTGGGTTAGCTTTGTCGGCGACCAAGACGAGATCGAGTTCAGCCTCTTCTGCTAAACGTAATGCTTCATTACGCGATTGCACACCGAGTTGTGCACCGTCCGCTCCAATTAAGCGAACTTCACGGGCACGAATGTTTTCGTTGATAAAGAGCTCTTTGCTAATGGTTAGCACCTCCATCGTGCGGTTGCACGAGTTTTAGATTGATAAGACAACATGGCAATAAAAAAAGCGTCGGCAGTTTCCCGCCCACACATCATTTCGGAGACAGTAGAGACCAAGGCTCGACTGCTTCACGTACATGATGGACCTGACCGAATCTGTTCGGACGAGGTGAGAAGCGGGCGCTTCTGCTTTGTTGTATTTAATCACTATGTCATCTTAACACCAATAGGATTAAGATGTCAAGAATTCGCGCATGAATAATTGGTAGCTCACACTTTTATGATGATAACAGTCATTTCGCTGTTTCGCAATACCTTTTCCAAGGGAATAAAATAAAAAAGGAGGGATGGACCGTGTCTTGGAGAAAGCAAGTGAAAGACGACCATGATTATCACGACCAAATCAAACACATCGTACAAGAGACGATGCGCCACCATGAAGTGAGTGATGCCAAGCTCGAAGCGATTTTGACGGACTTATTAGAAGAAATGAACCGAATCACGTTGAAGATTGTCGACGACCATGAGTCCGCTCGCGACTATATCCATAAACGATGGTATTGAAAAAGGGCGCTCGCCCTTTTTTCAATACCATCTATCACATAGTCAACGTCGATCAATTCGTTAATGACTTGAAGAAGTTGCTGAGTGCTTCGAACAAGCGGGCGAAGAAACCTTGGACTTCCTCGGTCTCGAGGAACGCCTGGACGTCTTGTCCGGCCCCTTGTAGCCCGTTGCTGATCGCTCCCCAGTCCAGGTTCGCTTGCTGCATGTTTTCGAACAGCGTCGTCAATTGCGTCAATTGCGTATCAGACAATTGGACATTGTTTTGATTCAACACTTGGATGACGATATCGCGAATCTCAATGTTCGTCTCCGGTGCCTTGTTCGCAATCTCAGCTTTAATCTCGTTCATGAGACCGGCCACGTCCTCTTGACCGACTGTCTTCCCGATTTCAGACGTGACAGCCAGTTCTTCCTGTGCCAAGTCTTTCCGCTCTTCGGACAATTGAATGCCTGTCTCTTCCGCTGTCTGATCGTACGCTTTCATGATGCCCGTCAAGGCCGACGTCCCGGTGACACGAATCGGAGATGTGATGTATATGTCGGCATCGGTGACACCGGCGGTCACGAGCGCGTTCGCATACATATCTTCGGTGACCCATGTCACGTTTTCCGTTTTGATATCGAGTCCAGTCCCGTCAGTCAGTTTGATACGGGCTGATGAATACATACCCCCGCCGCGTTGTGCTTGTGGGACGGCATCCCCTAAGTACTTATCTTCATCGGCCGCGGTCGTGATGATCGGTTCAATTCCAGCCGGTGCCTCAACTCGTTCGAGCACCCAATCCCGTTGGCTGGCTGATAATGATTCACCGAGTGTGACAATCGTGTCATCGACGATGGCTTCTGCGTTTACTTTTGGAATCATGCTTGTCGCGACGACCGAACCGATCGTCAACGCCACTAATGGTTTCATATAATTCAAAATGAATCACTCCTTTCTTCTACCTTACGTTTCCATCACCCGTTCCGCATCCGTCTTGAGACCGAAAAAACGACCACCCTTCCGGCGAAGGATGGTCGACCGATTAACGTGAACGGTTCGCGATTTCTTCTGTGAGGGATGCCAAGAACGCATCGAGTGTGGCCGATACTTGTTCTTGCTGTCCGTAGCGGCGGATGTTGACCGCACGCTCATCGCGCTCTTTATCACCGAGGACGAGTGTCATCGGGATTTTCTTCATCTGTGCTTCTCGGATCTTATAGCCGAGCTTCTCGTCACGGAGGTCCGTTTCGACACGGACACCGCGCTTGACGAGCTCTGCCTTCACTTCTGCGACATATTCGTCGTGAACGTGCGAGACAGGAATCAATTTGACTTGAACCGGGGCGAGCCATGTCGGGAACGCTCCTTTATACTCTTCGATCAAGTAAGCGACGAAACGCTCCATCGTCGAGACGACACCACGGTGAAGGACAATCGGACGATGGTCTTTGCCGTCTGGTCCTGTGTACGTCAAGTCGAATCGCTCAGGGAGCAAGAAGTCGAGTTGGACTGTCGACAGTGTCTCTTCTTTGCCGAGCGCCGTGCGGACTTGGACGTCGAGTTTCGGTCCGTAGAATGCCGCTTCACCTTCCGCTTCGAAATAAGGGAGACCGAGCTCATCCATCGTCTCTTTCAATTGACGTTGGGCTGTTTCCCAAATCGCATCGTTGTCGAAGTATTTCTCTTTGTCGGCCGGGTCACGGTACGACAAGCGGAAGCGATAATCCTTGATGCCAAAGTCGGCGTACACTTCTTGAATCAAGTGGACGATATCTTTGAACTCTTGTTTCATCTGCTCCGGTGTGACGAACGTATGCCCGTCGTTCAACACCATGTAACGGACGCGTTGGAGGCCTGTGAGCGCCCCTGACATCTCGTAACGGTGCATACCGCCGAGCTCAGCGATGCGAAGCGGGAGTTCGCGGTATGAGCGCGGCTCATGTTTATAGATCGTCATGTGGTGCGGACAGTTCATCGGACGAAGGACGAGTTCTTCGTTGTCCATCTCCATTTTCGGGAACATATCGTCTTGATAGTGATCCCAGTGCCCCGATGTCTTATATAAGTCGACCGAACCGAGGACCGGTGTGTAGACGTGCTGATACCCGAGCTCGAGCTCTTTGTCGACGATATAACGTTCGACCGTACGACGGATTGAGGCACCTTTCGGGAGCCACATCGGCAAACCTTGGCCGACTTCTTGCGACACGAAGAAGAGATCGAGTTCTTTCCCGAGTTTGCGGTGATCGCGCTCTTTCGCTTCTTCCAATAGACGCAGGTGCTCCGCGAGTTGTTCTTTCGTCGCGAACGCCGTTCCGTAAATCCGCTGAAGCATTTTGTTGTCCGAGTCGCCGCGCCAGTAAGCACCGGCCACACTCATCAACTTGAACACTTTCAATTTCGATGTCGATGGGACGTGCGGTCCGCGGCACAAGTCGAAGAATTCGCCTTGATGGTAAATCGTGAGCGTCTCGCTCGCCGGGATATCTTCAATCAATTCGATTTTGAGTGGGTCCCCGAGCTGTTTGTAGCGCTCGAGCGCTTCGTCGCGCGAGACGACTTCGCGTGTGATGTCCAAGTTCTCGTCGACGATTCGTTTCATCATCTTCTCGATTTCTGGAAGGTCTTCCTCGTTGATGCGGCGGTCCATCTCGATGTCGTAATAGAACCCGTTCTCGATTGTCGGTCCGATGCCGAGGTAGATGCTACCTTCTTCGCCGTACAACCGTTTGATGGCTTGGGCCATCAAGTGGGCTGACGAGTGGCGCATCAAATCGATGCCGTCTTCTGAGTCGGGCATGACGAGCTCGATTTTACCGTTCTGTTCAATCGGACGACGGTAATCAATCATCTCACCATCGATTTTGGCCGCGATTGCTTTTTTTCGGAGTCCTGGACTGATCGAACCTGCTACTTCTTCTGCTGTGATGCCGGCCTCAAACTCTTTGACGGCCCCATCTGGAAATGTCAATTGAATCATGTGTCAACTTCCCCTCTCTACATTTAAAAGAAAATAAAAAAAGCCCATCCCTATGAAAGGGACGAGCTTTGATTCTCGTGGTACCACCCTCGTTCCCAAGCGATCCGCTTGGCTCGAACACACGATAACGAGTGTGAATCGCCGCACGATTGACCCGTACGGTGCTCTGAGGGAGTAAGGCGATCGGCGTGTTTAGGAAGCTCTCACCAGCCTTCCCTCGCTTTGAAACCCGTTACGACGTCTCATGTCCTCTTCAATGCATCGGTTATATGCTTATTAGTATAGTCAACTCGTTCCAGAAATACAATCCCTTTACCGCCGTCGATTCTCACCTTTTAACTCGATTTGCGTCGTCGTCGTCGAGATGCGTTGCATGAGCCGCTGCGCCTTCATTTTGTTCTGTGGCGAACCGTCGATCGAGAAGTGGGTCTCGAGCTCTTCTCCGCTGAAGTTCGAGCTGTAAAGCGTCGGCAAGCGATGCATCATGCGATACTGCAAAATAATGCCGAACAGTTCATCCCGTACCCACGGACTGATCGCCTCGGCCCCGATGTCATCAATCAATAACACCGGCACGTGTTGGAATGACGTCAAAAACGAATCGAACGAGTCGGTCCGGATTTTCCGTTTCGCTTCCGAGACGAATCCCGGGGCGTGGACAAGGATTGTCTCGATGTCCGCCACTTTCAGCTCGTTGGCGATCGCCGCGAGCAAGTACGTCTTCCCGACGCCGAAGCTGCCGTGAAGGTATAAACCGTTCACTTTTTGGCGGGTCTTCATGCCTGAGACGAACCGCATCGATTCACGGAGTGCGATTTTACGGGCGTCATCGGACCAGTCGAACGATTCAAAGCTCGCCTCTCGCACTTCCTCCGGCAAGAATAGACTCTTGAACTTCCGGTCCATCTCTTTTTGGCGCCGTGCTTGACGATGCTTCACCGTCTCTTCATAACGGATTGCGATTTGACCGAGGTCGACATAGAGCACCGGCTGATGGCCCGGGATGACGGCTTGCTCCTCGACGAGCTTCTTACCGTCCATCTGTTCCGCATATTCACTGAGCTTCGTAAAGCCGACTTCGACCGCCGTCTCGTCTAACTCCGGATGCGCCTTTAAAAAAGCGACGACTTCTGGATGTTCGAGGGTGCGCCGGCGAATCGATTCGTACGCTTCCCGCACTTCTTTCCGGTTCATCATTTGGGCGAGCGTTTGATTGATGCGTTCCATGTCCCTCATCCTTTCTCTTTCAATTCATTCAACAGCTTAACGAGTTCCGCGTCGTCCGGGACCGATGCCTCGAGCTCTTGTTTTCGTTTTTGATCGTACGTCCGTTGCTCTTTCGCCTCGTCTTCGAGCCATTTTGGCATCTCGGTCTTGTCTTTGCGTCTCGAGCCGACGGTCGTCCGCTGTTGCACATTCTCCCGTTTCTGCTGTTTCTTCTCGATGAGCGCATCTTGTGTCGCTTCTTGTTCCAACGCGTCTTTGGCGTTTAAATAGCCCGCCGTCTTCCAACTCGTCGCGATCCGCATGACATAGTTCTCACTGAGCCGCGTCTGCTTCTTCACTTCGATACAGTAATAGAACAATGCATTGATGACACTTGGCGCGAGCCCGAGCGTATCGACGAGATCGATAATGAGTTGCTCGTCACTCTTCGACAGTTGTGGCGTCTTCCGTAACGTCGACACGTATTGATGCGGATGCGCTTCTTCCATGACCGTCACGTCATGCAAATCACCGATTTCTGCTTTTACCGTCTCGTCCGACTTCACTTTCCGATGGCGCGTTTGTTTCTTCTTCAACTGCAACACCATTTGGCGGCAGCCGTCGCGCTTCTCTTGCTCGCTGAGTGGTAGATACGCCTCGTGGACGAAATACTCCTTCAACATCTCGGCCATCGTCTCTTCATCGATTTGTGAGACGTAGGCAAGCTTCGTGATCGTCTCATCGAGCTTCTTCGTGAAGAAGCCGACGGGGAAGTTCGTCAGTTTTTTGACGATTTCCATATCGAACGTATAGTTGATCTCGATTTTGGCGCGGTCAGGTTTCTCGTAGTTCTTTTGGGTGAACGCCATATGATTGACGCCTTTGACGTCGAACACTTCATTAAAGTCTTTCGTCACCTCGATAATCCCGGCCGGCAATGGATCGATCGTGAATCGTCCTTGCAACTGTTTAAAGCGAACTTCCCCGACTTTATAGAAGAGAAAACTCGACAACAGTCCGTCGTTCAAGAACGTATGGGGTGCGAGCGGGACACGCAGTTGATATACGTACTGGGTCAAACGCTCATCTTTCGTCTTATACGTCCGGACGAGTCCGATCGCCTCGAGCCGGAACAGACAGTCCGTCAGCTCGTTAATCGAGTAATCGAGCATTTCACAGAGCGCGCTGTGCGACATATAATTCGATTTCATCTTCCCGGGCTTCAGCTCGCTCCAAAGCGTCTGATACATCGCAAGCGCCTTCACACCGATGACCGGCTGATATAAGTGGTACAACGACTGATACGACTCGCGATCGATGAGCCCAGTGCTCATAATCAACAGTTCGTCAGTCCCGTACAGTATTCGTTCTTTTTCCATGATAGGTCTCCCCTGAAAAAA
The DNA here is from genome assembly GCF_000416965.1 of Exiguobacterium chiriqhucha RW-2. GTDB lineage: Bacteria > Bacillota > Bacilli > Exiguobacteriales > Exiguobacteriaceae > Exiguobacterium > Exiguobacterium chiriqhucha. The sequence goes on along the minus strand of NZ_ATCL01000009.1, from coordinate 248,957 downwards.
GGCGACCAGCAGGCCGCCCCTCTAGTTGGTCGATTTTTCTTGCTTCATTAAATCTTCAAGTTCTTTAAAGAACACAGAGATATCTTTGAACTGGCGATAGACGGACGCGAAGCGGACGTAGGCCACTTCATCGACACGTGCCAATTCATTCATCACGAGCTCACCGACTTGCTCACTCGGAATCTCGGACTGACCGAGCGCGCGTAACTGTTGTTCGACTTTCGTGACCACGCCTTCGAGTTGCTCTAGCGTGACCGGTCGTTTCTCACACGCCCGAATAATCCCGCGAAGTACTTTCTCCCGGCTGAACTCTTCCCGATTCCCGTCTTTTTTAACGATGATGAGCGGGGTCTGTTCGACCGTTTCAAACGTGGTGAAGCGATAGCCGCACTCCTCGCATTCGCGACGGCGACGAATCGAATAGAAATCTTGTACTGGTCGGGAGTCGAGCACTCTCGTTCCATTATGATCGCATTTAGGACAACGCATGCTCAGCCCTCCTTATCGTTCGACAGATTGATTCCCGATGGCGCGGAGCGGGAACTTCACTTGCAGCGCCTCATAGTATGTGGTAACGATTTGACCAAGGTCCGGCCCGAGCATCTGGTCACGGTTCAACGTGAAGTCGACAGCCGTGCGTCCGCCATCCACTTGAATGACTGTCGCCAGCGCGTCCCAGCCGTCGCCGTTAAACGCCACTTCGCCCCGGTCTGTATCGACACGGCGAACCGTTTGTCCTTCTGTTTGAATCCGATCGCGGAGCCATGTGAGCACGGCGGTCGGCGAAGCCGCCACATAACGTGTGCGCAGCGCCTCATTTTTATGCGAATCGTCCGTCTGGACATGTGTTTGAAACTTATCCAATAATCCCATTATCCACCTCGACACCTTATTTATATAGGTTAAGCATATCAAAATTAAGCGGTTAACAAAACAATTAAAAGGGCTGACCGAAATTCGGCCAGCCTCAAAAGGTCAATCTGATTATTTGCTGATTGCAACTTGTGCTTCCGGAACACGAATCGGTCCCATTCCGCGATCAAGTTTCACGTCCTCACGAACTTTTGCTTCCAAGCCTTCCGCGATGTACTGCGAAGCTGTGGCCGGATCGATTCGGTCCCCACATGTGAACACATCGACTGATGCGTAGCCATGCTCAGGGAAACTGTGAATCGTTAAGTGTGATTCTGAGATGATAACGACTCCACTTACACCGTGTGGCGCAAATTTGTGGAAAGCGACTTCGCGGACTTCAGCGCCCGAACGAAGTGCTGCATCGACGAACAAGCGCTCGATGTAGTCGATATCGTTCAATTTGTCGGGATTGCACTCCCAAAGTTCTGTAATAATGTGACGTCCCATAGTATCCATATTAGTGGATCCCCCTTTACATCAATGGTCTCAAAGTAGTTGATGATCACTCACTTTGTGCCTGAATCGCCCACAACCACGGGGGCAAGTTAGTCCTAAGAGGTCCTAACCCTTTAAGTTGCGTTTGTCAGACCAATTGAAGTTCACGAGTTAGAGTGTATCGCGTTTGGGACGTCGATACAAGACATTTGTTTCAATTCATTGAAAATATTTTTGTGTAAATATATTTTTTCAGACGTGGGTTTCTTGTTGTCCGATTTGTAGGTAGCTCGCGACCATGTCCAACAAGTCGACGACACGGCACGAATAGCCCCATTCGTTATCGTACCAAGCGAGCACTTTGACGTGATTGCCCCCGAGCACCATCGTCGAATCGGCATCGATAATCGATGAACGTTCATCCCCGTTGAAGTCGATGGAGACGAGCGGTTCGTTCGAGACACCGAGAATACCCGTCATCTCTCCATGTGCGGCACGCTCGAACGCCTGATTCACTTCATCTACCGTCACGTCACGGCGCAACTCGACGACGAGGTCGACGAGTGAGACGTTCGGTGTCGGTACGCGAAGTGCCATCCCGTTCAACTTCCCTTGCAATTCAGGCAAGACGAGTCCGATGGCTTTGGCAGCCCCGGTCGAAGTCGGTATAATGGAACTACCACAAGCGCGAGCGCGCCGAAGGTCTTTATGCGGATTGTCGATATTGTTTTGATCATTCGTATAGGCATGCACGGTTGTGACGAGCCCCGTCTCGATTCCGAACGTCGAGTCCAATACTTTAACGACCGGACCGAGACAGTTCGTCGTGCACGAGGCGTTCGAGATGACGTGATCGTGCTCCGGTAAATAATCACGATCGTTCACCCCCATGACAATCGTCCGCAGCTCCCCTTTTCCTGGTGCCGTCAAAATAACTTTCTTCGCACCTGCCGTCAAATGTTTTTTCGCCCCGACATCTGAATTAAATTTACCAGTCGCCTCGATGACGATTTCAACCCCGAGCTCATTCCACGGCAACCGCTCCGGATCACGCTCGGAGACGAGCATGATTCGCTTCCCATCAACTTCAAGCGCATCCCCATGCGCCCGGACCGTGAGTGTGAACGGTCCGTGGACCGTGTCGTGCTTAATCAAGTGGGCGAGCGTCTCCGCCGGATAACTCGCATTGATGGCGACCACGTCGTGACGCCCTTCGAGCATCAATTTTCGGAACACCATTCTCCCGATTCGACCAAATCCATTGATTGCAACTTTCGTCCCCATGTAAAGTCCCCCTTTTTTCTGCGTTACGACACCATTATAACGGAAAAATGGAAGCGTTTTCACTATGAATCGTCACATTTCTTTCACTTTTTTACAGTTTCAGATTTGAAAAAGAGGGAAATTTGGTGTAGAGCTTGGAAAGGAGCTAGGACAGCATGTTCGATTGGACCGATTTAGACAAATTTATCATCTCGTTTTTCATCATTTTGCCGATAGTGACGATTATCCATCAATTCGGCCATTTCTTCTTCGCGAAACTCTTTGGGGGTTCGCTCGATATGGAGATTGGAACCGGTAAAAAATTATTCAAAGTCGGGCGCCTACAATTCAACCGTGTCTACTTCTATGACGCGTGGTGTCAGTTCAGTGACTTGAAATATAGTAACCGATTGACCCGCAGTATCGTCTACGCGGGCGGATCCATCTTCAACCTATCGAGCATCTTGATCGTGAACGCCTTCATCTTGATGCGGGAGATTGAACCGACGCTTTATACGTATCAATTCGCGTACTTCTCGTTTTATTACGTCTTCTTCTCGCTCTATCCGATTTATTATTCGAACGGTCATCCGAGTGACGGCCGAGCCATCTTCGATACATGGAAGAAAGGCAGACCAGACTCAGACCCGTTAAACTGAACAAAAAAAGAAGGCGCTCAGTCGCCTTCTTTTTTCATGTCTTCAAATTGTTCGACGAGGCGGGCCACTTGGGCCGACAAATCGCCTAAGGCACCGTTGTTGTTGATTAAAAAATCAGCCTGTTGCTTCTTCTCTTCAATCGGCATTTGGGCATGAATGCGCGCGAGCGCTTCAGCTTTCGTCAAGCCGTTCCGCTCCATGAGGCGCATCAACTGAATCTCTTCCCGGCAATAGACGACGACCGTATAATCGACGAGGTCCCGCATCGTCCCTTCGAACAAGAGCGGGATGTCGAATATGACGACCGTTTCCCCTGCCGTCTCATATCCACGCATCTCCTCGAGCATCTCCTCACGGATGGCCGGATGCATGAGCTGATTCAGCAACTGACGTTTGGCGTCATCATGAAAAATCTCACGTCCGAGCGCCTGACGGTTCAACGCGTCGCCCGAGAAGCATTGTGGGAACGCCTCACGAACGGCCGCGAACGCCTTGCCTCCCGGCTCGATGACGATCCGTGCCATTTTATCGGCATCGATAATCGGAATTCCTTGTTTTCGAAACAGACGGGATACGGTCGACTTCCCTGTCGCAATTCCACCTGTCAAACCAATCTTCAACATCATGTCCACCTCTTACTGTTGGCAGTGCGGACAGTAGTGCGTGCCCCGTCCGCCCAATTTCATCTTTTCAATCGGTCGGCCGCATCGTTTACACGGCTCACCGGTCTGTCCGTACACATAGAGCGTCTCTTGATACGTTCCGCTCGCCCCATCCGGATTCGTATAGCTTCGGATCGTGCTCCCGCCGCGTTCAATCGCTTCTGTCAACACGGCCACAGCTTCTTGATGCACCAAGCGCACCTCGTCAAGCGAGAGCGAGGCCGACGGACGAGTCGGATGGACCCCGGCCCGGAACAATGTCTCATCGACGTAAATGTTGCCGAGGCCGACGAAAATCGACTGGTCGAGGAGTGCCGTCTTGATGGCACGGACATTCATCCTCTTCAAGCGGGTGTGGAGCGTCTCTGCCGTCACTCCCGAATCGAACGGTTCAAGTGCGAGCAGCGACAGCGGCGGTGTCACATACAAGTCGTCATTCGTCTTCAGTTCCATCGTGCCAAACTTTCTGACATCGTTGTAATGAAGCGTCGTCCCGTCCGTGAACGTGAAGACGACGTGCGTATGTTTGACCGGATTGACCATTTCGTCATGCGGGAAGAATTTCCCTTCCATTCGGAGATGCGAAACGAGATATCCGTTTGTCAACTTGAACAAAATAAATTTCCCACGCCGCTCGACGTCTTGAATCGTCTCGTCGAGCAACTGTTGTTTCCAAATCTCCGGTTCGTGTCCCCGAATGATTTTCGCGTCGAGCACCTCGACATTTGCAATCGTTTTTCCGGAGACGAACGGTCGCAATCGGCGACAGACCGTCTCCACTTCTGGTAATTCAGGCATATTGATTTCCTTTCTCGATCTTATTTCGTGTCGAACCACGTCTCACCGAACGAACCGTCCGCGCGGAGCGGGACATCCAAGGTGATTGTGTGCTCCATCGCTTGCTTGACGATTTTTTCGAGCGCTTCCGTCTCTGCTTTCGGTCCTTCGAAGATGAGTTCATCGTGGACTTGAAGCAATAGTTTCGAGCGTAAGCCCGATTCGCGGAGCGCCACATCGACGTCAATCATCGCTTTCTTGATAATATCGGCTGCCGTCCCTTGAATCGGCGTATTGATGGCCGTCCGTTCGGCGAAACCGCGCAAGTTGAAGTTGCGGGAATGGATGTCCGGGATATTGCGGCGGCGTTTCAACATCGTCTCGACGTAGCCGTGTTCCCGGGCCCGTTCGATGGCGGCATCCATGAATCGTTTCACTCCTGGGAACTGCTCGAAGTACGTATCGATGAACGTCTGCGCTTCTTTTCGGCTAATGCCGAGGTTTTGCGACAGCCCGTAATCACTAATGCCATAGATGATTCCGAAGTTGACCGCTTTCGCTTGGCGTCGCATGAGCGACGTCACTTCTTCTTTGGCGACCCGGAACACGTTGGCTGCCGTCGACGTATGGATATCCTCGTCATGCAGGAACGCCTCGAGCATCTTTTCATCCTGCGACATGTGGGCCATGATGCGGAGTTCGATTTGTGAGTAGTCGACCGCATAGAGCACCCAATCGGATTCGCTCGCCGTGAACGCCTTACGAATCCGGCGCCCTTCTTCCAAGCGAATCGGGATGTTTTGCAAGTTCGGGTTGACCGACGATAATCGTCCCGTCTGCGTCAACGTCTGCGTGTAACGGGTATGGATTTTCCCGTCGTCCTTGATGACTTTCTGTAACCCCTCGACGTACGTCGACTGCAACTTCCCAAGTTCGCGGTAATGCATGATATGTTCGACGATCGGGTGGAGTGGTGCAAGCTTCTCAAGCACGTCCGCCGCCGTCGAGTACCCCGTCTTTGTCTTCTTGACCGGCGGCAACGCCAGCTTCTCGAACAAGATGACGCCGAGTTGCTTCGGTGAATTGATATTGAACGCTTCACCGGCGAGACTGTGAATTTCGGTCTCGAGCTGAAGCAGGCGTTCGCGAAGATCGTCTTCCATCACCTTCAACGTCGCCACATCGACATGAATCCCGGCCCACTCCATCTCAGCGAGCACCGAGGCGAGCGGTCGTTCCAAATCCTCATACAGCGATGTCTGCTCGTTTTTGACGAGTTCGTTACTGACGTTGACGAACAACGTCAAGATGGCCATCGCCTTCTCCCCGAGGTGCTGGTCGAGGACGTTTTGATCCGGCACGTGCAGTTTGGCACCTTTTCCGTATACGGCCTCGTCTTCCGGCAACGCATATTCGAAATGGGCGGCAATCGAGTCGAGCGTCGTCCCGCCCGACAAGTTGAGCAAATAGCCGGCGACGAGCAAGTCCTCGTAGCCTCGAAGCGACACGCCGTGGCGCTTCAGTTGAATGATTGTCTGTTTCGCATCGAGACAAATCGTGGCCCGGTCTTCATCCGCCAGCCACTCGCGGACAGTCGAGACGTCTAAGAGCGACACGTCGCCGACGGTCACTCCGGCTTTTGAAGCGATGGCTACGCCGATGACCGGTTCTTCGAAATAATCGTCGCGAAGTTGTTCGAGGAAGAGGACCGCCTCTGTCAAATCTTGCTCGTCAATCCCGATGTGGTTTACGTCACGCACTTCCACGGCTTCCTCGCTCGACGCGTCGAGACTCAGTTTCCCGAGAAGCGACTTGAACTGCAGGCTCATGAACAGCGGCTTCACTCTTCCAGCGTCATACGGATGGAACGTGAGCTCGTCCATGGTGACGTCAATCGGCACGTCGGTATAAATCGTCGCCAATTGTTTCGACATGAGCGCTTCTCGCTCGTTCGCCTCGACTTTCTCTTTTTGTTTCCCTTTCAGTTCGTGCGTATGTTCATACAGGCCTTCTACGGAACCGTAGGCCGTGAGCAATTTGAGGGCCGTCTTCTCACCGACACCGGGGATGCCCGGGATGTTATCGGATTTATCGCCCATCAGCCCCTTCAAATCAATCATTTGAAGCGGGCTCAGTCCCTCATACCGCTCGTGGAATGCCGCCGCGTCCATCGCCTCAACGTCGGTGATACCGCGCTTCGTCAAATAGACGGTGACACGGTCGTCAATCAACTGCAGTAAATCCTTATCACCGGTGACGACCGTCACTTGGTCGAACGCGGTATTTTTTGAAAGCGTCCCGATGATGTCATCGGCCTCGTACTGGTCGAGCTCAAGTACTTTGATACCGAACGCCTCGCAAATCTCACGGACGATCGGGAATTGCTCGCGGAGCTCACCCGGTGTCTTTTGCCGTCCACCTTTATAGTCGGCATACGTGTCGTGGCGGAACGTCTTTTTCGACGCATCGAACGCGACCGCGAAATGTGTCGGCTGTTCGTCTTCCATCAGCTTCAATAACATCATCGTGAACCCGTACACGGCGTTCGTGTTTCGACCGCTCGCATCCGTCATCGGAGGCAACGCGAAAAAGGCACGATACGTGAGTGAGTTTCCGTCAAGGAGTAGTAGTTTATTCATTGGACAACCTCCATTCTATCTGGTTCCATCATATCATACGGGTACATGCGTTCGAAAAAAAAGACCCTTTTCTAGGTACTAGAAAAGGGTCGATCTTCCCGATCGAGTGGAGATGAGCACCAATCGGGACACGAGATGATGAAGAGGTCTCATCCATAGAGTAGCATCGCTTTGTAAAGCCGGTATGAATTCACCATGAATTCCTTGTTAAGCACTCGGGAATTTGATGGTGAACGTCGTTCCTTCGCCTTCGACGCTATCGACTTGAATCGTCGCGTGATGGAGATCGACGATATGCTTGACGATGGCAAGACCAAGACCCGTCCCGCCGGAGTTTCGGCTCCGCGCCTTATCGACCCGGTAGAACCGTTCAAAGATTCGGCCCACTTCTTTCGGCGCGATGCCGATGCCGTTGTCTTTGACGATCAAATAAGAGCCGTCCGGTCTCTTCTCGACCGCAATCTCGACCTGGCTACCTTCCGGCGAGTAGTTAATCGCATTGGCGACGAGATTCAAGATGACTTGTTTGATTCGGTTCATGTCCGCCTGCAAGACGACTTCCCCATCATGACGCGACTCCAAGTGAATCGATTTCTGTTCCGCTTTTTGACTGAGCACGAGACAGACTTCCTCGACGAGCTGATTGAGTTGGACCGGGGTGAACTCCAAATGGAAGTCTTCCCGTTCGAGCCGCGACAGTTCGAGCAAGTCCTCGACGAGCATCTGCATGCGCGTCGCTTCCTTTTGAATGATATCCAAGAATTGATCGCGTAGTTCCGGCACTTCTTTCGCCCCGTCGAGCAGCGTCTCGCTGAAACCACGAATCGACGTGAGCGGCGTCTTCAGTTCATGACTGACGTTCGCGACGAAATCCTTGCGCATCTTCTCAAGTCGCTTCAACTCGCTGATGTCGTTAAAGAGAAGCGTCGTCCCGCGCAACATGCCTGTATCACTGAAAATCGGTGCGGCCGATACCATATACGTCTTTTGGTTGAAACCGGACCGAATCGATAGTTGTCGGCGATGCGGCTCCTCTGTCAAATAGACGTCTTCAATCAGCGTCTCAACGTCCGGGCTCGGCAAAATTCCATGATAAAACTGACCGATCATCAACTCATCATATTGGAACATGTCGCGATACGAGCGGTTGACGAGCGTCACGATGCCACGTTCGTCGACCAAAAGTAACCCTGCCCCCATATACTCGATGAGCGACTCAAGCCTTGCCCGTTGAACCGATTCCCCGAGTGAGATTGTCTCCAAGTTGCGGGCGAGCACGTTAATCGACCCGGCCAGGCTGCCCGTCTCCTCATCGTTTCGCAACTCGTAGACGCGGGCCCGATAGTTCCCGTCCGCCAGTTCCCGCAAGACGATGGTCGCCTCGTCGATCGGTCGGATGAATTGGTTCGTCAGGTTGTGTAACACGAAAAGGATTAAGAAGAACGAGAAAATCAAGGCTAGCGCGATGGTCAGCCAAATCCGGTCATACACCCCTTCCAAATCGGAGACATAACGGATAAAACTCAAATATACCGTGTCACCGGATGACAGTTCGATCGGCTTCGTGAACTGAATCAAGTCCTCGCGTGTCTCGTTGCCGAACGTCCCGCCTTCCGGAATCGACGAGGCATCCATCCGGAAATCAAAGGAACCGACCCGAAACGGTGTCCCGGCGATGACTTCCATCCGACGATTGAGGAGCAAGATATCGAAACTGCTCTCATCATCGATTTGACCGACGTAGTCTTGGATGTCCGCAAGGTCGCCTCCGTCTAAATAGAGCGCGGCCAACTCAGCGTCTTCTTTCAAGCGGTCGCGTTCAGAATCTAAATAGAAGTCTTTGAACAATTGACCGAGCACGATCCCGAGGGTCAATAAGACGCCCGTCACGAGCAGGATGAGCGTCGTCAAAAACCGCGAGCGGTACGTCTTCATTCGGGCATCGGCTCTTCCATCTTATAACCGAGGCCGCGAATCGTCTTGATATAGGTCGGTTTTTTTGTCACCGGTTCAATCTTCTCCCGGAGGTGACTGATGTGAACGTCCACGATGCGCGTATCTCCGACGAAATCGTAATTCCATATCGCCGACAAGAGCTGGTCGCGCGTCAAAACGCGTCCTTTGTTCTTGGCTAAGTAGGCTAACAGTTCGAACTCTTTCGGTGTCAACTCGAGCCGTTCGCCGTTTTTGAACACTTCATAGTTCGACGCGATGATTTTCACGTCGCCAATCTCGATGACGTCCGTGTCTGTCGCCGGAGCTTCTTGTGGGGCCGAACGGCGCAGGATGGCTTTGACCCGGGCCACGACTTCTCGTGGGCTGAACGGCTTCGTCAAATAGTCATCGGCACCGAGTTCGAGGCCGAGTACTTTATCGAACTCATCGTCTTTCGCCGTCAACATGAGAATCGGTGTGTTCACTTTTTGTTGGCGGAGCCGTTTGCAAACTTCGAGACCGTCCATCTCAGGCAACATCAAATCGAGGACAATCAAGACGGCATCTTGTTTCTCGGCCAGTTCAAGTCCGGTCTTTCCATCGTGCGCCGTCTCGACTTCGAATCCGGCTTGTTCTAAATTAAACTTTAATAACGTCGCAATCGACACCTCGTCATCGACAACAATTACTTTATCAGCCACGCTTAGTTCCTCCTCTAATCTATCTGTTCAGTCATGTACACTACCTATTTTACAAATCAATGCCACCTACGACCAACCTCAAAGCAAATCTTTACAAAAACAAAACAAATCCACGTTCTGCTTTCAGTGTAGCATGCGCCACGCATACAAAAAACCTCGTCTGCCATGGCAGACGAGGTAAGCCCTCAGTTGAGGACGTTCAGGACGGAGCGGACCGAGTCGGCTGAACGCTGTAGCGCCGCCGTTTCGGCTTCCGTCAATTCAAGTTCGAGCACACGTTCGATTCCGTTCGCACCAAGAATCGTCGGAACACCGAGATACAAGTCGTGGAAACCGTATTCGCCGTCGAGATACGCGATGGCCGGTAAAATACGCCGTTGATCTTTGAGAATCGCTTCGACCATCTCGACGATGGCCGCGGCCGGCGCATAGTAGGCCGATCCGTTCCCGAGCAGTTGGACGATCTCACCGCCGCCTTTACGGGTCCGATTGACGATTGCTTCGATGCGGTCGGTCGGCAACAATTTCTCGAGCGGGATTCCTCCCGCATACGAGTAGCGGATGAGCGGGACCATGTCATCCCCGTGCCCGCCGAGCACGAATCCAGAAACGTCCTTCACGGATATATTCAACTCCGCAGCGACGAACGTCCGGAACCGGGCCGTATCAAGCACACCGGATTGACCAATGACCCGCTCTTTCGGGAAGCCCGACTCTTTGAAGGCGGCATACGTCATCGCGTCGACCGGGTTCGTCAAGACGATGATAATCGCGTCCGGCGAGTAACGGGCCACTTCTTTCGTGACCGCCCGCATCACTTTGGCGTTCGTCGAGACGAGGTCGTCCCGGCTCATGCCTGGCTTGCGCGCGATTCCCGCTGTGATGACGACGATATCCGAGTCCGCCGTTTCGGCATAGTCCGACGTCCCTGTAATCCACGAGTCAAACCCTTGAATCGGCGCCGTCTCTTGCATATCGAGCGCTTTTCCTTTCGTCGGGTTCTCGTTTTCTTTGATATCGAGCAAGACGACGTTACCGAGTTCTTTTTGAGCCAAATACAGTGCCGTCGTGGCCCCCGTGAATCCGCTACCGATAACCGAGATTTTATTGCGACGAATCATTGTGCTCTCCCCCTTGGTTTAGCTGATGTCTTACATGTTTTTAATTAATTCATCCGCAAACTCTGAACACTTCACTTCTGTCGCGCCGTCCATGAGACGAGCGAAATCGTATGTGACGACTTTCGAGGCGATCGTCTTCTCCATCGAGTTGATGATGAGGTCAGCCGCTTCGTTCCAGTTCATATGACGAAGCATCATTTCACCAGACAAGATGACCGATGACGGGTTGACCTTGTCGAGGCCGGCATACTTCGGTGCCGTACCGTGTGTCGCTTCGAAGATAGCATGGCCCGTCACGTAGTTGATGTTCGCTCCAGGGGCGATCCCGATTCCGCCGACTTGGGCAGCGAGCGCATCCGAGATGTAGTCACCGTTCAAGTTCATCGTGGCCACGACATCGAACTCACGCGGACGTGTCAAAATCTGTTGCAAGAAGATATCAGCGATTGAATCTTTTACGATGATTTTGCCTTCTGCTTCTGCTTTCGATTGCGCTTCATTCGCAGCCGCTTCGCCTGATTCTTCTTTGATACGGTCATACTGCGCCCATGTGAAGACTTTGTCGCCGTACTCTTCTTCTGCAAGCTCATAGCCCCAGTTTTTGAAGGCGCCTTCTGTGAACTTCATGATGTTTCCTTTATGAACGAGCGTGAGCGATTTACGGTTGTTCGCGATGGCGTACTCGAGCGCCGCACGAACAAGACGTTTTGTTCCTTCAGACGAGATTGGCTTGATTCCGATTCCAGACGTTTCTGGGAAACGGATTTTGTTGACGTTCATCTCTTCTTTCAAGAATGAGATCAACTTCTTCACTTCGTCGCTACCTGACGCGTATTCGATTCCTGCGTAGATATCTTCTGTGTTCTCACGGAAGATGACCATGTCTGTATCCTCTGGGCGTTTGACCGGTGAAGGGACGCCTGTGAAGTAACGGACCGGGCGCAAGCACGTGTACAAGTCAAGTTCTTGACGGAGTGCTACGTTGAGTGAACGGATTCCGCCGCCGACCGGTGTCGTCAATGGACCTTTGATGGCAATCAAATATTCACGGATTTGATCGAGTGTCTCGTTTGGAAGCCATTCGCCTTTTTGGTTGTAGGCCTTCTCCCCAGCGTACACTTCCATCCATTCGATTTTCTTCTCGCCGCCATATGCTTTTTCGACAGCCGCATCAAAGACGCGCACTGATGCGTTCCAAATATCAGGTCCTGTGCCGTCGCCGATGATAAATGGAATCGTCGGTACGTTTGGTACGTTTAATACACCGTTTTCAACTGTAATCTTTTCGTTTTGTGTCAACATAATGAATCCCCCTAAGTACATTTATGTAGGCCGACGCGAGCGCCGACCTACGTCAATTGTTAGTTTACCAAAGTTTATGTCTAAATTGTGACTCGAACTTCTCGTTCGGCGTCAATTAACGCTCGTTCACCGGGACGTATGACCGGTTCGTCTCGCCGATGTATTCAGCGCGAGGACGGATCAAACGGTTGTCCGCGTACTGCTCGAGGATGTGGGCAATCCAGCCCGACATGCGTGAGACAGCAAAGATCGGCGTGAACAACTCTTCGTCGAGGCCGAGCGCGTAATATGTTGACGCCGAATAGAAATCGACGTTCGGTTTCAAGCCTTTTTCCGTCTCGACGAGATGATCGATTTTCTCAGACATCTCGTACCATTCCGGTTCGCCGATTTGAGCAGTCAATTGGCGGCTCATCTCTTTCAAGTGTTTCGCGCGTGGGTCGCCGTCCTTATAGACACGGTGACCGAAGCCCATGATCTTCTCACGGCGTTCGAACTTGCCGCGGACGTAGTCTTCGACTTTGTCGACCGATCCGATTTCATGAAGCATCTTCATGACCGCCTCGTTCGCACCTCCGTGGAGCGGGCCTTTAAGGGCGCCCATCGCCGCCGTCACACCAGAATAAATATCCGACAATGTGGCAACGCAGACGCGTGCCGTGAACGTCGAAGCGTTCAATTCATGGTCGGCGTGAAGGATGAGTGCCTTGTCAATCGTCTTCTCGGCGACCTCGCTCGGCTCTTCTCCATTCAACATGTACAAGAAGTTGCCCGCATAAGACAAGCCCTGTTTTGGTGCAACCGGTTGTTCGCCTTTACGAAGACGAGCGAATGCCGTCACAATCGTGGCGATTTGCGCTTGGAGACGAATCGCTTTGCGCATGTTCGCTTCCGGACTCATATCTTCAGACTCTTCATCATAAAGCGCGAGCTGTGAAAGTGCAGTCCGAATCGTCGCCATCGCATTGGCCGATTTCGGTGCCCGTTCGAGCGTCGCGATGACGTCTTCTGGCAATTTGGCTTCTTTCACGAGCGCTGCTGAGAGCTCAGTTAATTCATCTTCTTTCGGAAGGCGGTCGTTCCATAATAGGAAAACAACCTCTTCGAATGTGGCGTGGTCTGCCAAATCGTCAATCGTGTATCCTCCGTAAGTCAATTGTCCGTCGATAATCGAACTGACTTTTGAGGCCGCTGCCACAATTCCTTCTAAACCTTTTGTCGTTGACATCAATAACTCCCCCTCAGTCTTTAAAAGTGATCGACCGCATATACAGTCTGTGTGTAGGGAATAAGGGCGAGGAGTCGAAGACTCTCCCCAATCCGTTTCGAGCTCGCTCCACCCTGTCCTTTATCTAGTATAAACAATTTACTGAAAAAAAGAAATGTAAGCGTATCCAGCCGTCAAAAAATGTCAGAACCATTTTTGTAACAGGCTAAATCCACCTAAAATCAAGGCGGCGATGCCGGCTCCGACGAGCGGTCCGACCGGCACGCCTTTCATGAAACCGACGGCCAGGATGGTCCCAGCGAGCAATGCCGTCGTGACGACGGGGTCGACCCGCATCAGTTGGACCCCTTGGCCGGCGGCAAGCGCGACGAAGATTCCAGAGGCGAACGCGATGATGCCGACTGGACCTTTAATACTATTCCACAATTCCCGGAATCCGATGTCGCCGGTCGCAATCGGCACGAGGACGGCAATTGTAATAATCGTTACCCCCCAATGGATGCCTTTTGAGGCGAGCGTCGGGAACAATTGGTCGCCGAATCCGACCGCTTTAATAATCAAGAGGACGCTGCTGGCGATGATGACCGACTGGTTATGGGAGATAACCCCAATCAATACGAGCAACAGCAAGAATAAATAGGCACTCATCACACACTCTCTTTCTGAATGGAAAAAGAACCGACCTCATGAAAAGGTCGGTTCGATTGGCATTCGATTACGCGTTGTAGATTTTACCAGTAAGTGGGTCGATTGAAATCATCTGTCCGTCGCGGAACGTTGATGTCGCTGATTCGACACCGACGATAACCGGCTTGCGGAGTGATGGTCCAACGATACCGGCATGGCTCGTCAATCCACCGTCTTCTGTGATGATTCCAGCCGCTTTTTCAATCGCTGGCATCATTTCTTTATCTGTGAATGGTGCGACGAGGATCATGCCCTCTTTCGCTTTCGCATTCGCTTCGTCTGCATTGTTCGCAACGACGACTTCACCGACGAGACCACGCTCACCGATCCCACGTCCGTTTGCGAGGGCGTGACCGACGATATGAACTTTCATCATGTTTGTCGTACCAGCAGTCGCAGCCGGGATACCAGCCGAGATGACGACGAGGTCACCGTCTGTAACGAATCCAGCGTGACGAGCTGCTTCTGAAGCTTGTACCAACATCTCATCCGTGTTGTTCGGCATCGTGTCAGCCACGATTGGGTACACGCCCCAAACGAGGTTCAATTGACGTGCCACACGCTCTGACTCTGTGACCGCGATGATGTTCGCCTCTGGACGATACTTCGCTGTACGAGCAGCCGTGTAACCTGATTGTGTCGGTGTCAAGATCGCTTTCGCGTTCAAGTTGATTGCCGTGTGGGCAACCGCTTGTGAGATCGCATCCGTTACCGTGTGCTCACTGCGCTTCTGACGATCTTTGAGCAAGTTTTTGTAGTCGAGCATTTGCTCAGTACGAACAGCGATTGCTGCTTGCATTTGAACTGACTCGATTGGGTAGTCCCCTGCTGCCGTCTCACCTGAAAGCATGACTGCGTCCGTACCATCGAGGATGGCGTTGGCAACGTCAGATGCTTCCGCACGTGTTGGACGCGGGTTGCGTTGCATTGAATCAAGCATTTGTGTAGCCGTGATGACCGGTTTCCCGAGGTCGTTACACTTCTTGATCAATTCTTTTTGAACTGGTGTGACTTCTTCTGTTGGGATCTCGATTCCGAGGTCACCACGAGCGACCATCAAACCGTCAGAAATCGCCAAGATTTCGTCGATGTTGTCGACACCTTCTTGGTTTTCGATTTTTGGATAGATTTTGATGTGTGACGCGTTGTTGCGCTCGAGAAGTTGACGAATCTCAACGACGTCAGACGCACGGCGTACGAACGATGCCGCGATGACATCGATGTCTTGAGAAATACCGAACTCGATGTCGGCGATGTCTTTGTCTGTAAGGGCAGGAAGGTTCACTTTGACGTTAGGCAAGTTGACACCTTTCTTCGTCTTGATGACGCCTTCGTTTTCGATGACGCAGCGAAGGTCACGGTTCGGGAGTTTCTCAACGACAAGGAGACCAATGAGTCCGTCGTCGAGCATGATGCGTGAACCGACTTCAACGTCTTCGTACAAGCCTTCGTACGTGACTGAGAAACGATCTTTCGTTCCGACGATTTCTTCTGTCGAGACGATGATGACTTCTTTGCCTTTTTCGAGGAGTGCTTTTCCTTCTTCAAACGTATGTGTACGAATTTCAGGACCTTTCGTGTCAAGAAGTACCGTCACGACTTTACCGGCAGCTTTTGATGCTTCGCGAATGTCACGGATACGTGCGCCGTGCTCTTCATAGTCACCGTGTGAGAAGTTGAGACGAGCGACGTTCATTCCGGCTTCAATCATTTCTGGAAGACGTTTCTCTGAAGCTGGTCCAATCGTACATACAATTTTCGTTCTACGCATAAATAAAAACCTCCTAGGGGATGTATTACATTTACACACAGAAAACGGGGGGTCAACCGACCTGATCCCGTCTCTGTGGAGTTCACTGCTACTCGTTAAATCGAAAGTTGGTTCGAAAGATCAATCAACTGCATATCAATCGAATGTTTGTTATGGTCGAGCGCTTCATCGATATCAAGATCCATCATCTTACCGCCGCGGATACCGACAACACGTCCGGCTTTGCCTTCGAGTAAAATCTCAACGGCATACGCACCCATGCGGCTCGCAAGCACACGGTCAGCAGCAGTCGGGGAACCGCCGCGTTGGATATGTCCAAGAATCGTTACACGCGTCTCTGAGTTTGTCTTCTCAGCGATCATTTTTCCGATTTCTTCGGCACTGCCTGCGCCTTCGGCGACAACGACGATCGAATGTTTCTTACCGCGCGCCACACCATGGTTGATGCGGTCGACGATGGCACTCAAATCTTCTGGACGTTCTGGGACGAGGATTGACTCGGCACCACCGGCAAGACCGGCATAAAGTGCGATGTCACCTGCATCACGACCCATTACTTCGATGACGTACGTCCGCTCATGCGACGACGCCGTGTCACGGATTTTATCAATCGCGTCAAGCGCCGTATTGAGCGCCGTATCGAACCCGATTGTTGCATCCGTTCCTGGGATATCGTTGTCAATCGTTCCTGGAAGCCCGATTGTCGGGAATCCAAGTTCCGTCAACTTCTGGGCGCCACGGTAAGAACCGTCGCCCCCGATGACTACAAGCGCGTCGATATTGAATTTCTTCAACTGCTCGACCGCTTTGGCACGGCCCTCTTCCGTTCTAAACTCAGGGCAACGGGCAGAACGTAAGAATGTTCCTCCACGCTGGATGATGTCACCGACAGAACCGAGGTTCAATTCAACGAGATCTCCTTCGATTAGACCTTGATAGCCGTTATACACACCGTACACTTCTAGACCTTCGAAAATCGCTTTTCGGGTCACGGCACGGACTGCAGCGTTCATTCCGGGGGCGTCTCCCCCACTTGTCAATACCGCAATACGTTTTAAATTCACGTCACTCACCTCTTATGTGTTTTAACGAAATCTGAAAATAAAATACCATGTCTGACCTTTGTTTTACAACACAAGTATGTGAAAAAAAAGCATGGGGTATGCTCAAAAGCAGTCAACTCGTGAGTGATTTAACGTGAACGCAAAGCGATTGTTAACGTTTTCACGAGCCAATTGTGCCAATTTCATGATATTTGGCAGCGCGCCCTTGCAACAACTCGTTTTGAGTCCGTCCTCGCAACTCAGTCATGTGTTGTGCTAATACAGGCTTTAAGAGTGATGACTGTAATGACACATCGATATGGGCACCACCAAACACCTCGGTGACGACTTCATCGACAATCCCTAAATTCAACAAATCTTGTGCCGTAATCTTCATCGTTTCCGCAGCGCGTTCCGCAAGCTTCGCGTCTTTCCAAAGCAGGGCAGCCGCGCCTTCTGGTGAAATGACCGAGTACGTGCTGTTTTCAAGCATGAGCAACCGGTCGCAAACACCAATCCCGAGCGCACCGCCCGATCCGCCTTCCCCGATGACAATCGAGATAATCGGAACTTTCAACGTCGCCATTTCAAACAAGTTGCGGGCAATCGCTTCGCTTTGTCCACGCTCTTCGGCCGCTTTCCCAGGGTAGGCGCCTTTTGTATCGATGAACGTGATGACCGGACGATTGAACTTCTCTGCTTGCTTCATGAAACGAAGCGCTTTGCGATAGCCTTCTGGATGTGGCATCCCGAAGTTGCGTTTCATGTTCTCTTTCGTGTTCCGCCCACGTTGATGACCGATAATCGTCACCGGGACGCCGTCGAGTGTGGCCAATCCCGCTACAATCGCAGCGTCATCATAGCCGTGACGGTCACCGTGCAACTCGATGAAATCCGGGAACAGGCGATCGATATAATCGAGCGTCGTCGGGCGTTTCGGATTTCGCGCCAGCTGCACGCGATCCCACGGTTTCATATTCCCATAAATGTCTTTTTCTAATCGATGAAGCTTCGCTTCAAGGTGACGGATTTCACGGGATAAATCGATTCCTTTCGTCTCCGCCGTCTCACGCAACTTCCCGAGCTGTTCATTTACTTCTTTGATTGGATCAAACATGATGGACCTCCCCGCCGTGTAACACGATCATCTTCTTCAAGAACGAACGCATCTGTTCACGATGAACGACGGCGTCCAATTGACCCGCTTCTAATAGAAACTCGGCAGTTTGGAAGTTGTCTGGCAATTTTTCACGAATCGTCTGTTCGATGATGCGACGACCGGCAAAGCCGATCAACGCTCCAGGTTCGGCGACGTTCACATCACCAAGCATCGCGAAACTCGCCGACACGCCACCTGTTGTCGGATGCGTCAAGTAGGCGACATACAGAAGACCCGCCTCGTCATGTTCTTTCAAGGCGATTGACGTATTGGCCATCTGCATCAAGCTGACCATGCCTTCTTGCATGCGGGCACCGCCCGAGGCCGTGAACAAGACGACCGGCAATCCGTCTTTCGTCGCGGTCCGGACCGCCGAGGCGATTGCTTCTCCGACGTAGGCGCCCATCGACCCCATACGGAAACGGGCATCCATGACGCAGACGACGACCGGGAGCCCATCGATTGTGGCACGACCGCAAACGATTGCTTCCTCAATCCCAGTTCGTTCCCTGTCTTTTTTCAATTTATCTTCATAATCTGGAAAATCAAGCGGGTTCTCTTTGACGAGCGGTCCCGCAAATTTTTCAAACGATTGACCATCGACCAACATGTGAATCCGCTCATCTGCACTGAGCGGGAAATGGTAGCCGCAATCACACACTTTATGATTCTCGTTTAACTGTTTCGTGTAATGCATATATTTACAAGATGGACATTTCGTCATCAAGCCTTGTGGTGCATCAATCTTTGGTTCTCGTTGACGCAATGGCATATATCGTTTAGGTTTCTTGAAAAAAGCAGTCATCGCTTCCCCCTCGTTCATTCCGGCATCCCCGCCCCACGCCACATCTCCAACAATCGTCTACGTTCGTCTTCCGTATATAGGTCGCCTGCGTCCGTGCCGTCATAAAACCGGTTCACTTCGCTCCAGATTCGAATGAACAGTTCATTCTTTAATCCGAAGATAAGGTTTTGCCTGAAGGCGCGGTCCGTCTCAACGCTCGACTCGAGCAACGCGATGCGTTCCGGGGTCGGTTCGACCTCCGTCAACGCCAAGCGCTCAAGCAAACGCAACATATCGACGATGTCCGACGCCTTCGTCTGTTTCGTGACGATGAACTCTGACAAGATTTCAATGTAACGGTGCCGATCCTGTTCGCACAAAAACGTGCCGCCGCCGTGTTTCGTCTCAACAATCCCAAGGAAGCTGAGAGCCCGTAATGCTTCACGGACTGACGCACGGCTGATGGACAGCGTTTCAGCGAGTTCCCGTTCTGACGGGAGACGGTCGCCCGGCTCGAGTGCGGCCTGGACGATTAACGTTCTGATTTTAGAAATGTTTTCGTGAAATGAGGATGCGTGTTTTCCATGCATCTGACCGTTCAACTCCCTTTTGGATGGCATTATCTCTAAAGTGGTCAGACCAATTAAACAGATTATACCACTTTTTATGACTTGGTACTAGTTCCCGTGCCGGGCAATTTCGAGTCGACCCGTTTCAACACGACATCCGTATCGCCGAACCGCTGCCTCAATCCTTGCAACAATGCTTCTGTCGGATTGACGGCATATGTCGAGGCGAGTTGTTTCACTTCTTTCGAATCAGAGAATCGGCAAATGACGGGGACATCCCCTGGCGCTGTTCGCAATAGTTCTTCAAGGTCGGCGAACGACTCCAGACGCAATCGGACAAACAACGCTTGGCCGTGGAGAGGCCGGACGCGTTCGACGACGAGTTGGCGACGCCCGTCCCGTTCATTCGGATGCACCTCGAGCAAGAGGACGTTCCCGACGTAAAGTGAACGAGAGAATTGGGTGAACACGCGTGGAAAAATCACGACCTCGTCTTGCAAGACGCCGTCATCGACCATGACAACACCCATCTCTTCATTCTTTTTCGTCTTGAACGTACGAATCGCATCGACATAGACGACGATGAATCCCCGTTCGCCGTTCAACACTTCATCGATCGTCACCGTCTCAATCGAGAGCGGGGCGACCGTCGTCAACGGCGAGTGGACGATCCACGTCCCGAGTGCTTCCCGTTCTTCTTCGGACCAATTCGGCTCGATTGGTGCCGAGCGCTTCAAACCGAGTGCGGACAGCTCATCTGGGAGCAGATGCGTCTCTGTCTCCTCGCGAAGCCGTTCAACGGCCTCGAACGCACGGTGGCGATCGCCGTGATACATCCGGTCGAGGGCACCGGCTCCGAGCAGGCGCCGCAACTTCGGCTGGTCTTTCGAGCCCCACTCCATCAGTTCGAGCAGACGTTTTACGTCGGTGAATTCGGAATGGTGTTCAATCAACCGTTCGACGTCGCGTTTCGTCAAGCCTTGGACCGCCTTCAACCCGAGACGGACCCCTGGCCCTTCTAAAAAGGCCCCGGCTTGGCCATGAAGGACGTCCGGCGGATAGACGGGAATTTTCCCTTTTCGCAGCATGCGAACGAGTTGGTTCGTCTTGTCGTACGTAACGAGATAAAAAATCCGCTCGAAGTGCGCCTTCACGAAAGCCAAGCGATAACTGATTAAACTGTAGGCCACCGCGTGCGAACGGTTGAAACCGTAGCCCGCGAACTTCTCAATCCACGAGAATACTTGTCGCATCGAGTCGCTGTCGAACCGCTCCGACGAACGTTCCAAGAATCGACTCTTCTCAACGTCGATGGCCGCTACATCTTTCTTGGCGATGGCACGGCGAATCAAATCGGCCTCGGCATACGAGTAGCCGGCAAGTTCTCGCAGGAGGCGCATGACTTGCTCCTGATAGACGAGCACGCCGTTCGTCGTACGCATAATCTCACCGACGACCGGGTGGACCGGCTGATGCGGCATGCCATGCTTTCGCTTCGCATACGTATCGATAAACTGCATCGGACCTGGACGATAGAGCGACATCGTGACGACGATATCCTCGAACGTGGTCGGCTTCACTTGCCGGAGCGCTTGTTTCATCCCTTCCGATTCGAACTGAAAAATCCCGTCCGTGTCACCGCGAGCGAGCACCCGCAACGTTTTGGCGTCATTCAATGGAATCGTCTTCAGCGAGAACAGTTCATCCGTCTCGCGAATGAGCGTCTCCATCTGACGGAGTCTCGTCAAGTTGCGCAGGCCGAGCAAATCGATTTTCAACAGGCCGAGCGCTTCGAGATCCTTCATATTATATTGGGTCACTTGCTCCCCTGCTGTCGGCTGTAACGGGGTGACGTCATCAAGCGCGTCACGACTGAGTACGAGTCCGGCCGCGTGGACCGAGGCTTGACGGGGCAATCCTTCGAGCTGGGCGGCGATGTGTAACAGTTGCGACCGCTTCTGACTGCCGGCGAACCATTTCATCTTCGTCGGATTGGCCAAAATCCCGGCCAACCCGTCGTCTTTCACTTGTTTGCTGGCCGCCTGTCCTTCTTCAAGCGTCAGCCCGAGCGCCCGCGCGACATCACGTAGCGCCGCTTTCGCGCCGAACGTCGCGAGCGTCCCGATTTGGGCGGCGTGGTTGGCCCCGTATTTATCGAGGACATAGCGGACGACCTCGTCGCGCCGCTCGTCTTCGAAGTCTAAATCGATATCCGGCATCGTGATTCGTTCCGGGTTCAAAAAGCGTTCGAATAACAGCTCGAACCGGACCGGGTCGACCTCGGTGATGTGAAGCGCGAAACTGACGAGTGATCCGGCCGCGGACCCACGCCCCGGACCGACTTCAATGCCTTGCTCCCTAGCGTAGCGGACGATGTCCTCGACGATGAGGAAATACGAGGCGAAACCGGTCCGCGCAATGACGTCGAGTTCATAGCGGGCTCGTTCGATATATTCCTCTTGGAACAAGTCGAGCGCCTTTAATCGTTCGGCGACGAGACGCTTCAGTCGGTCGATCGCATGTTCAATCTCTGGAATCGACGAGGTCGCCTCCGGCAAGCGTGTGACCGAGATGAGGGATTCGAACTCGTCCAACGCCTCAAGCTCGATCGGGTCGAACCAATCGTTCATTTCGCTCGGCAGTCTTACGTACTTTCCTTTCCGATGCACATCTTCTTGTGAGATGAGCTCGCCTTCACCGATGGCGACGATGGCGCGATACGCCTCGAAATCCTCCGGTCTCATGTAACACGTGTCCGGGGCCGGTACGAGTCGTGTCCCCAGTTCGTCACGCATCTCGCGTAATTGCCGGAGCATCAGCGTCTGTTCCGTCGACTGCGGCGCCGGCAACCCGAGCCACAGTCTGTCTTCATTCACATAACCGAGCAAATGGTTATAGAGACGGCGACGGTGAACCGGGTCGTTCGCTTTCCAGTTCTCCGGTAAGATGAGCACCGCCAGTTCGGTCGCTTCGGTCAAGCCATCGGCCTGGACGATGCGATACAGTTCGGGCACTTGTTCATCGGTCAACGCATAGACGAGAACGGAGACGTCGAATCCATCCATTCGCAGCGTCGTCCGTAATCCAATAACGGGTTTAACCGCATAGCGTTCACATAACCGGACGAATTGCGGCAAGCCGTATAACGCATCGTCGGCCAAAGCGACTGCTCGACTCCCCCGTTCGGCCATCTGGGCGACATACTGTTCGAGCCGAATCGTACTTTGCATCAAGCTATAAGCCGATCGTACATTCAAGTGGATCACAAGAGTCCCCCTTTCTTTTTTCACAATTGTAAAACTCATTTTGGCACTTGTCTGATACAATAATTATAGACAAAACTTCTCCTAAAAGGGGGTATAAACCGTATGATTATTAATCGGGGTAAAATCGCACGTGACAAGCTAGAGAATTTACAGAACGGCCAGACCGTCTTCGCCGACAGTCCGGAGATTATCGAACGACTCCGTCGTTATATCACCGAGTATCAACTCGATGTCGTCGAGGATGTGACCGACCGTGGTACGTGGTTCATTCCACAAGAAGAGGATAAACGCTGAAGAGAGCTGACCAACGGGTCAGCTCTCTTCTGTTTCGAACGTGAACGGGGCCGCGACTTCATCGAGCGCCGTGATCACCTCGTCCATCTCTTCCCATTTATCGATCGTGGCACCGGCGGCCATCGGATGACCACCGCCGCGATAGCGTTTCGCCACTTCATTGATGACCGGTCCTTTCGAACGGATCCGGACACGAATCTCGTCCTTGTTCTCGACGAACATGACCCAACACTTCAGCCCTTCAAGGCCAGAGAAGCTGTTGACGAGCAGCGACGCCGCTTCCGGTGTCGCATGGAACGTGCGCAAGACGTCTGCATCGATTTTGACGTAGCCGACACCCGCGTCGGTCACATTGACGTTTTGTAAGACATAGCCTTGGAGTTGCAACGTCGCCAAATTCGTCTTATACATTTGACGATACAACCGGTTCGTATCGATACCATGGTTAATCAGTTCGGCCGCGACTTCGAACGTACGTGGCGTCGCGTTGCGGAACTGGAACCGTCCCGTGTCGCCGACGATTCCGGCGAACAACAAGAATGCGGACGCCTCGTCAAGTTCAAGCCCCCAAATCCCTGCAAGTTCAGCAATCATCTCTGAGGTGGAACTGACCGTCGTGTCGACGATTTGATGGGTCGCATACGCATCTTCGTCAGGGTGGTGATCAATCTTGACGACCGTTTTGCCGGTCAAGGCGTGCGGCCCATCGATTCGTTCATGGTTAGCCGTATCGAGCACGATGACGAGCGCCTCTTGATACATCTCCGGTTCGACATGCTCCATCTTACCTAAAAACTCTAAATCACGGACGATACCGCCGACGACATAGACCTGCTTTTCCGGATAGGCGACTTCAAGAATCCGCTTTAATCCGAGCTGACTCCCGAGCGCGTCAGGGTCGGGACGGACGTGTCGATGAATCATAATCGTGTCCGCCGCTTCAATCAATTTCAATATCGTTGCTGCCTCTGGCCAATGTGCCATTGCCATTCCTCGCTTTCTTGAACACTATTCTATGGTATGATGATAACAGATTACACGTCTGAAAGGGGTTTCTTCACTTGGGTCAATTAGTTATGATCGGACTCATTCTGTTTTCGTTAGGCGCTTACTTCGTTTCCAAACGACGCGCTTATTTGACGAAGACACCGTACCGGAAAGCACTGTTCAACACGCAAGCGCTCATCTGGCTGAGCATGTTTCTCGCACTCTTCGCCGTCAACCAAATGGTTGGCGGACTCGGACTCGGCTCGACGATCGGTTGGATCGTCAGCATCGCTATGCTCGTCTTGGGTGTCGGCAACGCCATCGTCGGGTTCATTCGCTATCGTAAAATCTATCCGCTCGCTAGCGAAGAGCCAATCAACCAATCATAAGAGAAATAGAAACGAGCTGATGATGGCATCAGCTCGTTTTTTTGTTAGCGGTCAATCAATTGCGCCGTGACAAGCGCCTTGGCGACGAGTTGGGTGCCTTGTGTCATCTCAACATCGACTTTCCCGAACTTCCGGCCAAGGTCGAACACGTTGGCCGAGACGCGAATTTGACTCTCGATTTGAATCGGTTTCATAAAGTAGACCGTAATATTTTCGACGACGAGGTCGCCTTTTTTCATATGGCGCAGACTGCGGGTCGCTCCTTCGACGAGCAACGTCGTCAACACCCCTGACGATGCCGTCCCCATGTGGCTCGTCATCTGTGGCGCGACCTCGACGGTGAACGCCGTCCCGTTCGAAGCCGGATCTTCTTTCAACTGGTTCGTGATCATATTGTCGAACGTCTCGCCGACTTGCGGTTGGCGGTTGGCGAGTTGGAGCGCCTTCAACACGTCTTGGCGGCTGATGATGCCGAGCAGGCGGCCATAGTTGTCGACGACCGGCAACATCTCGATGCCTTCCCAAACCATTTGGTGCGCCGCATTGGTGACGCTCGTCTGAACACCGACCGTGATCGGGCTCTTCGTCATCACTTTCTCGATTTCAGTGTCGTGCGGACGGTCGAGCAAGTCTTTCGCCGTGATGACGCCGACGACTTTCATCTGCTCGTCGATGACGGGATAGCGGTTATGTTTCGTCCGTTCGTTCAGTTCGTGCCACCGTTTGACCGTATCGTCCACTTTCAAATAGAACGTGTCGTGCAGCGGAATGACGATATCCGAGACGAGTAGAATCTCTTTTTTAATCAAGCGGTCATAGATGGCCCGGTTGATCATCGTCGCGACGGTGAAACTGTCATACGACGTCGAGATGACCGGCATGTGATACTTATCGGCCATCCGTTTCACTTCATCGGTCGTGTCGAATCCCCCCGTGATCAACACGGCGCCACCGGACTGGAGCACAAGTTCATGCGCCTTTTCCCGGTTTCCGATGATGACGAGTGAGTCGACGTCGATATAACGCATCATCGCCTCAAGCTTCATCGCCCCGATGACGAACTTCGAGAGCGTTTTATGGAGCCCGTCTCGGCCACCGAGCACTTGCCCGTCGACGATATTGACGACTTCTGCGAACGTCAGCTTCTCAATATTCTCTTTATGTTTACGTTTGATACGAATGGTTCCGACCCGTTCAATCGTCGAGACGAAGCCTAAATTCTCCGCTTCCTTGATGGCCCGATACGCCGTTCCTTCTGATACTGCCAATTCCTTCGCGATTTGGCGGACCGAAATTTTAGATCCGACATCGAGCGACTCGATATGTGCTATGATCTGTTCATGTTTTGTTGTCATGTCACGAGTCCCTTTCCTCAATACATTTTCTGTCATCCTCAGTATACTGTATCAGTCTTCCTTCTTCAAACTGTACTACTGAAAATGTGACATTTCCTTTCCGTTTTGGAAAACGGTATAATGAAACAGAACGCCAATGAACGAGAAGGAAGGGAAACGAGTTGAATCAACGAACCAACCATATTGCACAATCTTTGGCCACTAAAGGGTTAGACGCTGCTTTTGTCACGTCGAAAGCATCGGTCTTTTATTTTTCGGGAGTATATGCCGAGGCACATGAGCGGCTCATCGCCATCCTCGTCTTGAAGAACGGCACGACCGCTCTCGTCTGTCCGGCACTTGAAAAAGGCATCGTCGAGGCGAGCGACTGGAATGGCGATATCGTCACGTACATGGACCACGAAAATCCATGGGACAAAGTCGTCAAACTGTTCCTCGACCAACAGATTATCCCCGAGCGCATCGGGATTGAAGGCGAGCATTTGACCTACAACCGCGTCGAACAGCTCCGCGCCGGCTTTGCCGGTCTCTCAATCATCGACTTGACCGAAGAGCTTCAGGCGCTTCGCATGATTAAGTCTCCGGACGAGGTCCGCCTGATGAAACGCGCCGCCGAACTCGCTGATATGGCGATTGAGGCAGGGATTCGCGCCTTGCGTGAAGGTGTGACCGAGCTCGAGGTCATCGCCGAGATCGAATATGCGATGAAGAAACAAGGTGTCCGCGAGATGTCGTTCGACACGCTCGTTTTGTTCGGCGAGAACAGTGCCGATCCGCATGGCGTACCCGGCAATAACCGCTTGAAGAAAGGCGACTTCGCCTTGTTCGACCTCGGTGTCATTTGGCAAGGCTATGCCTCGGATATCACGCGCACCGTCGTCTACGGCGAAGCGAGCACGAAGCAACGTGAGATTTACGAGACCGTCCTCAAGGCCGAAGAAGCCGCCATCGAGATGGCGAACGTCGGGACGACGCTCGGGTCCATCGACATCGCGGCTCGCCAAGTCATCACGTCGGCCGGCTACGGCGAATACTTCACGCATCGCGTCGGACACGGAATCGGCATCGAGGTGCACGAATTCCCATCGATGGCGGCCAACAATGATATGACGGCCCAAGTCGGGATGACGTTCA
Source organism: Exiguobacterium chiriqhucha RW-2 (assembly GCF_000416965.1). Lineage (GTDB taxonomy): Bacteria > Bacillota > Bacilli > Exiguobacteriales > Exiguobacteriaceae > Exiguobacterium > Exiguobacterium chiriqhucha. The sequence goes on along the minus strand of NZ_ATCL01000009.1, from coordinate 221,882 downwards.
CCGTCGAACCAGGAATTTATCTCCCTGGCGTCGGCGGCGTCCGCATCGAGGACGATATCGTCATGACCGAGAGTGGTCCGATCTTGTTGACGAGTTACCCGAAGACGCTCCAAGAAATCAATTGAGTCACAACAAAGACCAGCCGCACGCGGCTGGTCTTTTTCATGGTCAATAAAAGAGTCGGAACATGACGTCACGTTGCGGCACATCATTCCGTTCCATCGCCTCTAGAAATGCCCGCTTGTCATAACGGACCGACTGCGGATGGATGGCGAACCCTGTCTCATCCCACTCGAGGATGCCGTAACGGGCCAAGTCGTCACGGGCGACACCGAGCGCACCGGAATTGAAATAATGTTTCGTGTCGTCATGGAACACATGCTCCGGATGATGATGCCCGAAACAGATGACGTCCGCTTCATAAGACCCATACAGCGACTGCATGTTCGAAAGCGTCGCCTCGACGATGTCATGGAACGGCTCCTCGGTGATCGGCACGTCCCGCTTCTCGCTCGGGATATGATAATGAATCCCATATACCCGCGTACCCTCGACAACGCGTTCAATCGTACGCGGCAACTTGAAGAGCGCGTCCGCATAGTCAGGCCTAAGCGTGCGCGCCACCCACTCGTGATGCGGACGGGTATGGGCATAACTGTCAGGGTGACCCGTCCCGGCCATGAGCGACAAGACAGCCTCATCATGGTTGCCGGTGATCATGTGTACACCACGGTCGAGCAGACGTGCCATCACTTCGTTCGAGTCGGGCCCCATCGCGATCATATCGCCCAAACTCCAAATCTCGTCGACCTGCTGGCGATCGAGCTCGGCCAGCACCGCGTCGAGCGCTTGGACGTTTCCATGGATATCGGTCAACATGGCCAATTTCATGCGGTTTCCCCCTTATTTTCGGTATTGATGGACGACGTTGACGCCTCCGGTCACATCGATGATGGCACCTGTGACCATATCGGAGTCACGGGCGAGCAGGAATAGAATCATGCGGGCGATGTCTTCGCCCGTCCCGTGTCGTCCGACCGGGGTCTGGTCGTCCGGTTCGGCCGCTTCGATTCGCATTTCTTTTTGCGCGCCGACGATATTGCCCGGGTTAATCATATTGGCTGTGATGCCGTGTGCCGCTTCCTCGAGTGCGACCGATTTCGTCAAACTGACGAGCCCGGTTTTGGCGGCCGCGAACGCCGACCGATGAACCCAGCCCGGTGCCGTCCCACTCTCCGGGAAGCCATATGTGATGATGCGGCCGAATCGTTTTGCCCGCATACTCGGGATAGCCCGGCGCATCAGCCAAAACGAGGCTGACAAGTTGCCGCTGATGACCTCGTCCCACTCCTCGTCCGTCAAATCGACGAGACACTTCCGTTCGAAGATGTAAGGCCCGGCGTTCAAGATGAGCGCGTCCGGCTCTCCGAATTTGGCCACCGCCTCTTCATAGCCACTCAGGACAGCTTCGCGGTCCGTCAACGGGGCCTCGACCATATGTAACCGTTCATGTTGCCAATCGATCGGCTTCCGCTGCAATACACTGACGTGCCAACCTTCCTCCAATAATCGTTCCGTCACAATGCGGCCGATCCCTTTCGCACCGGCCGTGATGACTACATGTTTCATCGTCATCCCTCCTCTGTATCATCTTACCCGTTCCGCTTGCCCATTTCCAAACTTCAACCTGTTCCATCAGAAAGTTGTGAAAATTTCACACATTTCTGAAAGAACCGGGCGTGAATTGAAGCAGAAGTGGTATACTATACATGTAAGCCGCACGTACATTTCAAGCGAAAGGTTGGGATTTACATGGCAATTGTCTACAAACATATTCTATCTGCCGTCGACGGCTCGAAAGAGGCCGAACGTGCATTTGAAACAGCAATCGACGTCGCACTTCGAAACGATGGCAAACTGTATATCGGACACGTCATCGATACACGGACATTCGCCACGGTTGAAGCGTACGACCGGACGATTACCGAGCGTGCCGAGACGTATGCGAAAGAACTGCTCGAGGACTACGTCAATCGCGCGAAAGAACGAGGTGTCAAAGAAGTAGAGACGGTCATCGAGTACGGCTCTCCGAAAGTGACAATCGCTAAAAAAATCGCACCGAATCACGACATTGATCTCATCATCTGTGGAGCGACCGGGTTGAACGCCGTCGAACGCTTCTTCATCGGTAGCGTCTCTGAAAGCATCGTCCGCTACTCGAAGTGTGACGTTCTGATCGTCCGCCAATAACGTTTCCAGGGCCAGCGCGCATGCGTTGGCCCTTTCGTGTGTAGTCGCTTATGGCATCAGGTTATCAATCGGTCGAACCGTCTCAGCCGCCAAATTACTGAACTCGCGAAGGTAATCGAGGTATCGATCGCCACCATAATTATAGAGTTTGTTATACATTCTGACGACGACGGTTCGATAAGCAGGAATAACCAATAGCAATGGCCCGGTGTTCCCAAGAATTTGATACGACCCAGCTGGTACAGCCTCCCCTAGTTCGCTCCACGCTTTCGGCTCGCCTTGGACATACCAAAACAGCCCGTTTGTCGGGAACGTTGAGTTGGGATATGCGGGACTTTGAATCGATGTCGCGAGACGAATCACTTCTTCCGGCACAATCTGAACGCCATGATGACGTCCGATATTCAGATGAAGATTGCCCCATGCCGCGAATTCTCGCGCAGTCGTATGTAGGTTCGACCCCATTCCATCATCAAAAGGATACAACTTATACGACGCTTCCTCGTCAGGATCGTCAATGACTTTGACGAAACTCGGTGCCGCATCGGTCGCCCATTCCGTCCGCGAGAGTCCCATCGGCCGAAACACCCGCTCCCTTAATAAGTGCGTGAAGTCATATCCGTATAACCGTTTAAACAAATCCGTCACGATCTCGACGTTCACGTTCCGATATGCCCATCCTTCACCCGCATCGAACTCCCGAAATAGCACACCCGTCTCATCCCGGTTCAGTCCGTGCGAGTGCGTGACCAAGTGCCGAATCGTCGTCCCTCGAAACGTGTCCACGTCATGCTCATCAAAATAATTAGAGACCAAATCGTCGAGATGCCGAATCTTGCCTTCATACAACGCATAGGCAATCGCCAGCCCCAAATAACTTTTACGGGCCGAAGCGACGTTGAACATCGAATTGACGTCAACCACTTTTGCATCATGATTCGAATGGAATCCGTCATAATTTTCGAACACGATGCGATCGTCTTGCAGGACTAGCAGCGCGGCGGCACTGCTATGATTTAGGTTTTGAATATGCCTAACGTACGAATCCAATGCAACGTAAGATGTCTTCAAGTCAATCTCCCCCTTTCAAGCCTCGTGTATATTTCTGGACAAAACCCGAACTTCCTTTATTTTTCTGAAGTCCTGTTCCAAAACCGAGCCAAAGCGGTTTCATTAACCATATAACAAAGGGCCACCGCAGATGCGATGGCCCTTTGTCGTTCACATATTATAATACTTTGACAGTTACTGTCTTACGACCGAAGTTGAGGGCCGCACTTTGTGAGTACATTAAGATGTCGATTTTGTTACCTTTGATGGCGCCGCCTGTGTCAGCCGCTGTGTATGTGCCCATCAACTTCCCGCCGACGTACACTTGTACTTTCTTACCGAGCGGAATGACGCGCGGGTCGACAGCGACGACGTTACGTTTTTGTGCCCGTACGTTCCAGCCTAATGCCGTAACGCCTGAACATCCTTTGCAGTACGGTGTGTAAGCCGATGCGTTCATCGTATATGTTTTCACACTAGCCTTCGCGACCGTTTTCTTCACGGTGCGTAAGTACTTTGTAGCGATCCAACCTGACTTGCCTTTGTAGTTGACGCGAATCCAAGCTCCTTTTGAGCCAGTGCGTTGAAGTTGTTGTCCTTTATTGATTTTCCCAATCACTTTACCGCTGAGCGTCCCTGCCGAGCGGACGTTCAATCCGTTGACTTGGCTTTGTACGTAAACTTTTGAAGACGCCTCAACTTGTTGTTGGGGTAAGAGCATAGCGAGTGTCATGACCGTCAGTAGTAAGACCGTTCCAATTTTTTTGAGCATGTGGTTTGTCCTCTCCTAGTCGGTTTGTTCGTTGTAAGTTCGTGTTGTCGAATCTGTGGTGCTGTTCCAGTTGAAACATGTCGTATCGATTACGGAATGTTTCGTCCAGATAACTATATGACGAATCGTATGACCGTGCGTTTACAACTAAAATTCATTTGAGTGTCAGCTAAGTTACGATTACATTACAAAACCGCCATCTTTTAAGGGAAGATGACGGCTTTGATAAAAATCTTTAGGTTTCGTCATATTAATTTCCAATTAAAGGGATTAATATATCTGCTTTGTTACGAAAACCATGTTTCCTTACGTCAAATGTTACAAACGAGCACTTTCGATTCGGCCCATCGTCACAAAACCATCTCGTGCCGTATGCCAAAAGCACTAAAAAAACGTCCGTCCCGTATGAGTACGGAACGGACGTTGTAACAGCTTAAACGTGTGATTCGACGAGGTTGGCGATGCGAACAGTATCGCGTGCGATGACCAATTCTTCGTTCGTCGGGATGATGATGACTTTGACCGGTGAGTGCGGGTAGTTGATGAACAACTCTTTGCCGCGTGCTCCGTTGTTGAGTGATGGATCCCAGTAGACGCCCATGAACTCAAGGCCACGAAGGATGCGCTCACGGATGACGTCAGAGTTTTCTCCGACACCAGCTGTGAAGATGATCGCATCGACACCGTTCATCTCTGCCGCATATTGACCGATATAGCCGTGGATGCGGTTCGAGAAGATTTTGAGCGAGACTTCGGCACGGTGGTTGCCTTCAGCCGCTGCTTGCTCGATGTCACGCAAGTCACTCGAGATACCCGAGAGACCGTAGACACCTGACTCTTTGTTCATGACGTTCAATACGTCTTCAGCCGACTTGCCAGTCTTCTGCATCAAGAACGGGATGAGGGCCGGGTCAAGTGATCCCGAGCGCGTTCCCATCGTGATTCCTTCGAGTGGCGTGAAGCCCATCGTCGTGTCGATCGAACGACCGCCGGCAACCGCTGCGATTGATGCACCGCTACCGAGGTGGCATGAGATTAAACGAAGGTCTTCAAGCGGACGACCGAGAAGCTCTGCCGCACGTTGCGTGACGTACTTGTGGCTCGTTCCGTGGAAACCGTACTTCCGGACGCCGTGCTCCGTGTAGTACTCGTACGGAAGGCTGTACAAGAAGTTCTCTTCCGGCATCGACTGGTGGAACGCCGTGTCGAAGACCGCGACTTGCGGTACGTTCGGTAAAATCGTTTGGAACGCACGAATCCCCGTCAAGTTTGGCGGGATGTGGAGCGGTCCGAGTTCGACGAACGATTCGATGTTCTTCATGACTTCATCGTCGATAACGACCGAATCCGCGTACAACTCTTTTCCGTGAAGGACACGGTGACCGACGCCTGCGATTTCGTCGAACGACTGAATGATATCAAGGTCAATCAATTTTTCGAGCGAGAGCTCGACCGCTTCTTTATGTGAATGAAGCGGTGTGACGATATGGAACTTTTGTCCTTCGCCATATTTAATCGTGAAGATCGCATCTTCTTTTCCGACACGCTCGACGAGCCCGACGGCGAGCATCTTCTCAGATGGCATTTCGAGAAGTTGGAACTTTAATGACGAACTACCTGCGTTGACTGCCATAATTTTTGTCATGTCATACACCTCTTACCTTTCGATTTAAACACGAGTCTTTATCTGTTCTCTTAAAAACCGATAACTGTATCATAATGAAGATACTTGATATGGCATATGTTTTTCAAGTCTTTTGCCCAATAAAAATTATGTTGTTTTAAACCAATCGTCAATCTGTTTCACAATATTGGCAACAGCACGCACATCCGTGAACGATGGCAACTCGACGAGGAGTGCTTGTTTCGGGCGTTTGACGCCTTCCCCAAGCTTTTGTAACATCAATAGGCTTTTCGCATATCGCTCGTCTTTGAACATCGTCGTCGGTAATTGAAGAACACCTTTGACGACAGCCTCACGGTCCATCCACTGTTTTAATTTCCCTTCGTCATCCTGTTCAAACAAATTGTTCGGGATGACAAAGATCCCGTGACCGCCTGGTTTCAAGTGACGCATCGCCTGCTCGATCAACAAGAAGTGCGAGTAAGAATGGCCTTCATCCCGTTTCAAGGCGTAGCCAGACGCCATGTCATCGTTCGGATAATAGCCGATCGGCAAATCGACGAGTGCCAAGTCGCTCGGCTCGACGAACAGCGGTGCGAGTGCGTCTTGATGGAAGTACGATACCGGCTTCCCGAGCAGGTTGCTGATTGCGTACGACAGACGCAGCATCGTCTCATCGACTTCGACCGCCTGTGCGGTGGCATCTTTCAATTGTGTCAACACGGCGTGGACGAGTGTCCCCGTCCCGCTACCGAGCTCGAGCACGTTCGCCCCGTCCTTGACGAGTTTCGTCGCCAAGTACCCGATGAACAGGCTGACGGCGTCCGGCGTCGGTTGATGGTTCGGCGGGAGTGTCGTCGTCTCCTCGAGGACGAGCATACTGACGGCTTTGCGGACATCATCCGTTTTCTCCTGTTCGACATTGACTCGCTCAAACACTTCAATCAATGCCTCGAGCGGCAATAAGTCAAGGTCTGTCGTCAGCTTCTTCGCTTCTTTCTTCCAATCCCGATACAGTTGTTCAAATCGTTCCATCTTCGATCATCCTTTCCATACAAAACCGGCCCTCTTGTGGAGAGCCGGTCGGTTCACTTCTATTAGTGTAAGCGATTCGTGGTCGTTTCGCCAAGCGAATCAGTTCGCAGCGTCAAACGCCTCGAGCGCCGCATCGAAATCAACTTCCTCAGTCATCTCATCCATGTACTGGACGTACTGGACCGTACCGGCCGAGTCGATGACGAATACCGAACGTGCGAGAAGACGGAGTTCTTCCATCAATACGCCGTACGATTTCGCGAACGATTGGTCGCGGTGATCCGATAACATGACGACATTATCAAGTCCTGACGCCGCACACCAGCGACGCTGTGCGAACGGTAAGTCGTTTGACACCGTCAAGACGGTACCGCCGAGCGATGACGCCTTCTCGTTGAATGCGCGTGTTTGCGTGTCACAGACACCTGTGTCGATCGATGGAACGACACTAATCAATTTCTTGCCTGGGTATGACGCGAGCGTCACCTCTTCAAGTGCCGTCGTGAGCGCTGTAAAGTCCGGTGCAGTATCTCCGACTTTGACCGGGTTCCCTTGCAGTGTAACGGTATTGCCTTTAAATGTTGGCATCGTTTCATCCCCTTTTGCATGATTTATACTTCTTCATCATAGCGATGGCGCCGTCTCGATGACAAGCATCCTGCCTCAGACGGCCTGATTGTGATTTTCCCTATATCGAGCGTCTAAAACGCTGTATAATGAAAGAGACTCAATTGACAAAGGGGATGACTAGGATGAGAAACAACGTTTTTTTGTACCATCGTAACGTCAACGACTTTACAAAAGAAGTAAAGAAATTAATCGAAATCGGTGAGAAATATGGCTTCAACGTCGTCAATCGTCCTGAAGACGCCAACATCATCGTCGCCATCGGGGGAGATGGCGCGTTCTTGCAGGCCGTCCGCTATACGGGATTCCGTCAAGATGCCATCTACGTCGGGTTTGGCCGCGGCTTGAACGAGTTTTATTGCGACTTCGATATACATAAACTCGACGAAGTCGATCGCTTGTTCTCGGACAACAGCGCCCGTATCGAAGCCGGTCTCGAAGTGCGGAAATACCCGCTCTTGTCGGCATCCATCAATGAATCGACTCCGATGCTTTGTTTGAACGAAGCCTCAATCAAGTCGAGTATCATCAAATCGCTCGCCATCGAAGTGTACATCGACGACCTCCATTTCGAGACGTTCCGCGGTGACGGCATGGTCGTCTCGACACCGACCGGCTCGACAGCGTACAACAAATCACTCGACGGCGCCATCGTCGACCCGCTCATCCCATGTATGCAAGTGAGCGAGATCGCCTCGGTGAACAATAATCGTTACCGCACGCTCGGCTCGTCGTTCATCGTGCACGACTCACGCAAACTCTCGCTCCGCATCGTTGAGGACGGGAACGACTATCCGATTATCGGCATGGACAACGAGGCGCTCAGCTTGAAGTATACAGACCGCATCGATATCGAACTGTCTGACCAGGTCATCAAGACGGTCAAACTGAAAAACAACTCGTTCTGGCACAAAGTCCAACGCTCATTCTTCTAAACGACAAAAGGCTAGCCGTCCTCGTGGATGGCTAGCCTTTTTTTATTACGTGTTGACGACGTCGGCCTCGTATACCGGAGCCCCGTCGACGACCGTCATGACGAGTCGGTTGTCGAGGATGTCGCGTCCACGCAAGTCGAAGAAGTCCTCTTCCCACACTGTGAACGTCGCGTTATAGCTCTGAATCAACAAGCCGTCGCGTCCGTGTGTGCCTGTGGCGACACGTGGTGCATACGTGAAGCTACGGAGCGCCTCATACATCGATAGGCGTTCCGGCGGGTTGAGCGCCCCTGATTCCTCAAATGACTGACGGGTGACCGCCGCATACAAACCTTTCCGTACATCGACGGTAGAAATCGGGGCGTCACTGCCTCCAAGGACGAGCGCTCCCGTATCGAGCATCGATTTGAAGCGGTAGGCGTCATCGACGCGGTCGTTGCCGAGCCGGTCGAACAACAAGTTCATGTCGTCCGACAAGAAAATCGGTTGGGCATCAATCAACACCGGCAACGCTTGAATCCGTTTCAAGAGCGCGTCGTTCAAGAGTGAAGCGTGAATGATTCGGTCTCTCGTCCCGCGCTTGGCCGGATATTTCTCAAGCAGCGTGATGAACTGTTCGGCGGCGGCGTCCCCAATCACGTGGGCCGCCACGTTCATCCCGTAGGACCGCGCCTTTTTGACAAGCGCCTCGAGATGATCCGGACGATGGACCTCGATTCCCCGCTGTGCCGGATCATCCGTGTACGGTTCCGACAAGAGTGCCGTCCGTCCCCCGAACGATCCGTCGACGAACAATTTCATCGCCCCGAAATCAAAACGCGGGCGCTTGGCGAGCGCATCGTGACGAATCAACGTATCGACGACTTGTTCATGGACGAGCAGATGCGCGTGAAACGGGAGGTCCGCCAACACGTCTTCATACGCTTGAATCGTCTCGAGCGGGTCACCGTGATAGAACAAGTCTTCCGTATGGGCATTGACGATGCCGTGGGCGAACAGAGAGTCGATGGCCCGGTGGAGCGAGGCGACATTTTTCTCGCGATTCCCGCCCAGCTCTTTGTGGAGCAGGTCGAGCGCCGCATCGTACAGTACCCCGTTCAACTTGCCGTCCGCATCGCGTCCGAGCTTCCCGCCTTCGATGACGGTATGATGAATCAAGCCGAGCCGTTCCAACCCTTTCGAGTTGACGACGGCAACGTGGCGACAGACCCGTTTCAAGACGACGGGGCGGTCCGGAATGACGGCATCAATCATCTCACGCGTCGGCATTTCGCCAAGCAGACGGTCATTGAACCCTTCCGCGACGATCCAATCGTCGTTTCCACCCTTTTGCTTCATCGATTCGAGCAGAGCTTGCAAGTCCGTCGTCTCGGTCGCATCGATCCGGTCGAGCGCTTCCCCGTACCCGATCAAGTGGATGTGTGAGTCGGTGAACGCCGGATAGACGCTCTTCCCTTCAAGATTCACAATTTGCTTGATTCTTCCGGCGTATGTACGACGAAGGTGGCCTTCTTCCCCCATCTTCAAGATCCGGCCGTGCTCCACGTACATGGCACGAGCTTGTTCATGCTCTTTGTTCATCGTATAAATCTTTCCGTTAACCCATAGCGTTCCCATCACAAAATTCCTCCTCGATTCAAAAAAGATTGACGTACACGTTAATTCCCGTTTACGTCAATCTTCATGCATCATTATTTTCGTAATAGCTCTTGCTGTTCCAATCCTTTTTCGACACGTTGGCGAATCTCACGGGCCGCTCCTTCATCGAAACGTCCGAGGACACGCTCGCCAATTTCGACGGCCGTCCCATACTCACCATGTAAAAACTTGTTCTCGGCGAGCGTCAAGGCGATATGCACCTCGTTGTCGCGACGGCGATAGCGGTTCGCATACTGCAGAAGCTGTTCGGCGTACGTGACTTGGCGCAAGAGCGCTTTGACCCGGTCCCGGAAGTTGTCCATCGTCTCTTCGACGTCGTGGCTGAGGCCGACGATATACGTCATATTAAACGGTGCTTTCTCGAACTGTTCATCCAACGATTGCACGCCTTTTTGCAACTGGCGCATATCGCTCGTCAAATCAGTCGGAACGACCGGCATGGCGCTCTTCGCGAGCAAACGGCGATGGGCAGACAGTTCGCGCTTCCATGACTCGAGTTTGTTGCGGACTTCGAGTTCTTCTTTGCGAAGGGAGTTCGTGTTCTCGATGAACCGTTCATGCATCGCACTGAACTGATCGAGCGAACGTTTCGCTTCTTGTACTTTTGATTTAATCATGCTGAACGGAATCATCTGGGCGACGAGCGCCTGTTCGATGTCGAGTACGTTCGCTGTGAGCGTCGCACGCTCCCTTTCGAGCTGTTCAAACTCTTCGCCGACACGGGCATTAATCTCGTAATTGCTGACGAGGCGGGTCATCTCTTGATGGAGACGAGCCATGACTTCACTCGTCTGGCGGTCACGTTCTTTCACGGTCGCGAATTCTTTTTTCACGTATTGGCGTGCATCGACTTCGGTCCGGAACGCTTCGAACAGCTGATCGATGTCCGAGCTGAGCTGTTGCATGTCCATCTCGAAATGATCGAAGTCGAGTTGTTCAATCCGGTCCATGAGCGCGGCCCGGCGATCTTCCGCTTGCTCGATCTCTTCCATTAAACCGAGCGGCTCAAGCGCGTAGCCGTCCATTTGCATCTCTTTATGACCCGAGCGCAACTGGTTGAGCTGTTGTTTCAAATCGATTTGCACCGTGCGCACGAACTGCGGGATGACGCCGACGAGTTCACGAATCTTCGTCACTTTCTCAGACAAGACTTGGCCGGCGATATACGCCTCCGACACTTGTCCTTCCTGCTTCAACGTGATCATCTCGGTCCGCTTCGCTTCCGCTGCCGCGATTTCAGACTCGACGAGCTCGTATGTCGGGCCAAACGCACTGTTTTGGGCGACGAGCGTCTTCCGGAATTGATACAACTCTTTCTCGTCTTTTTTGACGATATCGAGAAGCGACGAATGGTGTTGATTGAACTCATCCATCTCATCGAGCATGGCGTGTACCATCGACTCGAGCTCTTCAATCAACTGTTCCGTCGCGTTCAAATCGGATTTCACTTTAAGGAAGCGATATTTGTCCAAATCTTCTTCGGCATGATAGAGCGCCTCATCGATTTGCCCCGTATGTACACTTACGAGTTCGTCCCACGACTGGTGCCATCGTTCGAACTTCTCTTTCGTCTCGCCTTCCATCGGCCATTGTTTGAACTTTTGCAGTTCAGCCGGCACGCTGGCGCTGAGCACACTTTGTTTGCGCATGTCTAAATCATCAATTTTCTGGTAAAAATTCCTTCGCACGAGCATGCTTCCCAGCATGGCCCCTAATGCGATGACAATGATTCCAATTAAAATTCCGTAGATTCCGTAATCCATCTCTGTCACAACCTCCAAGCCGCTTTCATGGACTTATGTATCTAAATGAATAAATGAAGTATTTTATGAGTATAGATAATACTAATCATATTATAGAACCAATGATTTGCATAGGTTTTCCAACGGTTTAGGGAGAGAATGTTATTTTTCACGCGAATCTTTTAAGAAGACAAACCGAAAAAATGCGTGTACCATAATGCTAATTCATCATGCATTCATTCATAGGAGGGAATCAAATGTTTCAAACAACGACTTACACTGGCGACTTGGCCGCCGGGTACGACATGCTCAATAAACAGTTGGCAGCACTTCTAGAAGGCGAGACGAACCGTGTCGCCAACCTATCGAACGCGAGCGCATTGCTTAACCAGTTCCTCGACCGCATCAACTGGGTCGGCTTCTATTTAACAGAGGGAGAAGATGCCCTCATCCTCGGACCGTTCCAAGGCCTTCCGGCTTGTGTCCATATCGCGTTCGGTAAAGGAGTTTGCGGCACGGCGGCCTCAACGCAAGAGACGCAACTCATTGCAGACGTTCATCAATTCCCAGGCCATATCGCTTGTGATGCGGCTTCTAACTCAGAAATCGTCGTCCCGCTCGTTCGCGACGGCAAGACGATCGGTGTCCTCGATATCGACAGCCCCGAGTTCGACCGCTTCTCAGATGTCGACCGCCAAGGGCTCGAGCAATTTTGCCAGACATTACTTCGCTTCATCTGATTGACAAGCGAATCGTTTCGTCGTATACTGATTTTTGTGCATGAAATGACGATAGCAGTCATTGACAGACGTATCCACCTTTCGGGCCTCGACTGAGTCGGAGGAGCATCTCGTAGCTTCGCTATCAAGTGAAGGTGCTTGAACCTAGAAAGGGGCGTCACCCGTCTTTGACACCGTTGTTCTTTTGTGCAAAATACATGAACAACAAGGAGGAGTCCAAACATGGCTCGTTACACAGGTCCAGCTTGGAAACTCTCGCGTCGCTTAGGCATCTCGCTTAGCGAAACGGGTAAAGAATTAGCAAAACGTCCTTACGCACCAGGTCAACACGGAAATGGTCGTCGTAAAATCTCTGAATACGGTCTTCAGCTTCAAGCGAAGCAAGCACTCCGTCACATGTACGGAATCAACGAGAAGCAATTCCGTCGCATCTTCAACGATGCTGGGAAAATGCAAGGTATCCACGGTGAGAACTTCATGTTCTTGCTCGAGTCACGCCTTGACAACCTCGTTTACCGTATGGGTCTCGCTCGCACACGTCGCGGAGCGCGCCAACTCGTCAACCACGGTCACATCCAAGTTGACGGTTCACGTGTAGACATCGCGTCTTACCGTGTAAAACCAGGTCAAGTCATCTCAGTTCGCGAGAAGTCTAAAAACTTCAAAGCGATCGCTGAAGCTCTCGAAGTAGCACCAGCTACAAAAGACTACGTCACATTCGATGCTGAGAAGCTCGAAGGTTCATTCGTACGTCTTCCTGAGCGCGCTGAATTGAACGACCAAATCAAAGAGCAACTTATCGTTGAGTACTACTCACGTTAATGCTTTTATCCCCTTCCCTGCCTCGGCAGGAAAGGGGATTTTTTTATTTCTTTAAAATCTGTTCACGAATCCGGCCCATCTGGGTATCGAGCGCATCCGCCATCTTCGCCGCTTCAATCAATTCGAGTTTCGACGCCTCCGGGACGACGTGCTGGTATTTATAATGAAGCTTATGCTCCGTCGCCGCCCAAAAGTCCATAGCGAGCGTACGAATTTGAATCTCGGCTGGCACCCAGATGACGCGTTCCGCCAAATATACTTTCGTTCGGACGATGAGGTGCAGGCTCCGATAGCCGCTCGGTTTCGGATGTTGGATGTAATCCTTAATCTCATCAATTTCTAAATCGTCCCGTTTTTTCAAATGATCGAGGATGGCGTAGATGTCATCACGAAAACTCGTGACGATTCGCACTCCGGCGACGTCAGATATATTGTCCCACAGCGCTTCCACTTCGAGGGGAAGCCCTTTTTGATTCATCTTCCGAATGATGGACGGCAACGTCTTCATCCTCGTCTTCACGTGTTCAATCGGCGAATAGCCGAGCCGCGTCTGCCAATCGAGGTCGATGATGCCGAGATCGCTCTCGAGTTCAGTGATCGCCATCTCGTAGTACCGGAACCGCTCCCGCCATTGATGGAACTGCTCGCCAAAAAATTCTTCAATGTCCATAACAAAGCCTCCTTGTCGTCTATACTTGCTATCGTAGCAGACCGAATCGATGTTGAGTCAGAAAAAAACGTCCATGTTCGCAACATTGGCGGACATGGACGCATGCATCAGACGTGACGGATCACGAAGTATTTTTTCTTACCGCGACGGATGATGGTGAACTCACCGAGCGTATCGGCGCGTGTCACCGTCTTATCGAGCGACTGCTCCCGCTCCCCGTTCAAGTAAATCGCCCCGTTTTGAACGTCTTCACGGGCTTGACGTTTCGATGGTGCAATCTTCGCTTCGACGAGAAGGTCGACAAGGTTGCGCTCGCCTTCGAGCTCGAACTGTGGCATGCCCTTGAATGCGGCATCCATGTCTTCTGGTTTGAGCGTTTTTAAGTCGCCACTAAAGAAGGCAGTCGTGATGCGTTGCGCTTGATCAAGACCCGCTTCTCCGTGGACGAGTTTTGTCATCTCTTCAGCGAGACGACGTTGGGCGACACGCTTCTCCGGTGCAGCGACCACTTCTGCTTCGAGCGCCAAGATGTCTTCGTGCGACATGAACGTGAAGTATTTGATGAACTTGATGACGTCAGCGTCGTCGACGTTAATCCAGAACTGGTAAAACTCGTACGGCGTCGTCTTATCGGCGTCGAGCCAGACTGCACCACCGGCCGTCTTCCCGAATTTTTGACCGTCCGACTTCGTCACGAGCGGCACCGTCAACCCGAACGCCTTCTCCGAGTGACCGAAGCGGCGGATGAGTTCGAGTCCAGCCGTGATGTTGCCCCACTGGTCGCTGCCCCCGACTTGAAGGCGGCAGTTCTCGTTTTCGTACAACTTCAAGAAGTCGAACGATTGCAACAACATGTATGAGAATTCCGTGTACGAGATTCCGTTCTCCAAACGTGAGTCGACCGAGTCTTTGGCGAGCATGTAGCTGATCGGGAAGTGTTTCCCGATATCACGTAAGAAATCGATAATCGATAACTCTTCCGTCCACTCGTAGTTGTTGCGGATAGAGATTGGATTCTCACCTTCGAGCGGGAGGAAACGGCTCAATTGGTCTTTGATCCGATCCGAGAACTGTTTGACCGTGTCGAGCGTGTTGAGCGAACGCTCGTCCGAACGACCTGACGGGTCACCGATCATCCCGGTCGCGCCACCGACGAGGGCGATGACGTGGTGTCCCGCCTCTTGGAAACGTTTGAGTGTTAAAATCGGGAGCAAGTGCCCGATATGAAGCGAGTCTGCCGTCGGGTCGAACCCGGTGTAAAGCGTCGTCGGTTTGTTCAACTGTTCTTTCAATCCATCTTCGTCCGTCATTTGGTTGACGAGACCTCGAAATTCTAAATCCTTCAATAATTCCATCTGTTCCACTCCTTCGATTGACATAAAAAAACGTCCCTTCTCATATGAGAAGGGACGGAGATTCCGCGGTACCACCCTAATTGCCACAGCTGTGGCCACTTGTAGCGAGAGATAACGGTCTCGACCCGGCCGAACGGCACGCTCCAAAAGTGTAATTCATCGATTGACATTGGCTAGTTCACAGCACCCACTAGCTTTCTGGACAAGCGGTCAGTCGACTACTTCGCTTTCTTCATAGCATCTTTGTTTATGGACTATGCTTTACATTTTATAAGTTCTATTTCCAAATTGTCAACTGGAAGATGGAAACTTGCAGCCGACAGTTGATTGGGAGGAAGGTCGGCAATGACTTGTGCTATAATCGTATATATTACTGTCCAAAATAGTTTTACACCATATTAAGGAGGCTGTCATGCTGCAAAAGATTCGAGACACATGGAACCAACCAAAGTCCTTGAAAGCCCGCCGTTATGCCAATGTATTTTACGATGTATCGTGGAACGTCCTGCTCCTAACGATTATATCGGTCGTTCTCATTGGATTTTTAGGCGCAGGAATCGGAGCGGGTTATTTCGCTTCCCTCGTCAAGGATATGCCGGCACCTGCATATAAGACGATGACGTCACAAATCAACACGTACTCATCGACTTCTGACATTTATTTTGGAAGCGGTGAACGAATCGGAAACTACACGACGGATGAAGTACGGATTCCCGTCGCCGTCGATAAAGTTTCTCCGTTCGTCGTCGACGCATTACTCGCCACAGAGGACGTCGAGTTTTACGAACACGATGGTGTCGTCCCGAAAGCGACGCTCCGTGCCATCTTACAAGAAGCGACCGGATCGGAAGATCGGACCGGTGGCTCTACGCTCACACAACAGCTCATCAAGAACCAAATGCTGACGAACGAAGTGTCGTTCGAACGAAAAGCGAAAGAGATTTTACTCGCCCTTCGCCTCGAGAAAGCAATGAACAAAGATGAGATCTTGAACGCGTACTTGAACGTCGTCTCATTCGGACGAAACTCGATGGGACGCAACATCTCAGGGATTGAAGCAGCCGCTCGCGGTGTCTTCAACACATCGGCTGAGAAATTGACGTTGCCACAAGCTGCTTTCCTCGCCGGGATTCCGAAAAACCCGTTCTTGTACACACCGTATTACCAAGGCGGTGTCATTAAAGAGGACGTGGCACCGGCCATCAACCGGATGAAAACGGTACTCAACCGGATGTACGTAGCCGGGAAAATCACGAAAAAAGACTACGACGCTGCATACAACTACGACATCACAAACGACTTCATGAAGACGCAATCGAAGCCGCGTGACCGCTATCCGTATGTCGTGCAATGGGCTGAAGAAGATGCTCTCATTATCGTTCGGGACCACATGCTTAAACAAGATGGCGTGAACGTGAACGAATTAAGTGCAGAAGAGCGCAAAGAAATTACGAACACGTACGGACGTCGCGCTCACAACGCGCTCCGTCAAGGTGGATACAAGATTCATTTGTCACTCGATAAACAAGTTCACGAATCGATGCAACAACCGGCCCGGAACGTCAATAACTTTGGACCAAACAATTCACCAAATGTCGATCCTGACCAAGGTCCGGAGCAAACGGCAGCCATCATGCTCGACAACAAGACCGGTCGCATCCTCGGATTCGTCGGTGGTCGTTATGTGAACGGTAAGGCCGATGACTTCAACCGCGCCCGTTTAATGGAACGCCAAATCGGGTCGACAGCGAAGCCGTTACTCGTTTATGCGAACGCGATTGAAAAAGGTCTCATCACGACGGATACGGTCATCATCGATGAGGAGTATAAATACCAAAACGGTACAAACCCGAATACGATTTCGGTTCGAAACGAAGACCGCGGCTACCGTGGACCGATGACGGCTCGTGACGCGTTGAAGCTATCGCGAAACGTCCCGGCCGTGAAAATTTACGAAGAGCAAGGCGACTTTAGAAGTGATACGGAGAAATTGATTCAGATGGGCATGAACGTCCCTGACGATACACGCGACGCGCCATCAATGGCACTCGGTGTCAGCTCGGTCTCACTCGCATCACTTGCCTCAGGTTATGCGATGCTTGCCAACGGTGGTGAACATGTCGAACCGTATATCATCGACCGCGTCGAGTATCAAGGTGAAGTCATTTACGAGAAAAATCCGAAGAAGACACGTATCTACTCAGATCGTACGGCCTACTTGATTGTCGATATGCTCCGTGACGTCTATACGTCAGGAACAGCGACGTATGCCAACTCGCTCTTGAACGTCCCCGGCGACTGGATGGGTAAAACGGGTACGACCCAAGATATTCGCGACTCCTACTTGGTCGGTTCGACACCGGGTGTCACGCTTGCTGTCTGGACAGGATATGATAAAGAAAATGGTTTGACTGACGGAGGCGCTTATGGCCGCTACTACCAACGGACACAAGGTATGTGGTCTAAGATTGCCAACAACGTCTATCTCGATCGTCCAGAAGTGTTCAACTCGAACGCTCGCTTCGTACAACCGGCTAGCGTAAGAGCTGGCGACTTCGGTGACTCTGGTTCATTCTCTGAGAAAAAAAAAGTCGAAGAGAAGAAGAAGGAAGAGGAAGCGAAGAAGAAAGCCGAAGAAGAGGCGAAGAAGAAAGAAGAAGCCGAAGAGAAGAAACAAGAGGCTGAAGAAGAGAAACAAGAAGCTGACGCTGCTGCGAAGGAAAAGGCAGCGGCTGACGCAAAAGCGAAAGCAGAAGCCGACGCAAAGAAAAAAGCGGAAGCTGATAAGAAGAAAGCTGAAGAAGAAGCAAAGAAGAAAGCCGAAGCTGAGAAAAAGGCTGAGGAAGACAAGAAGAAAGAAGACGCCGAAGCTGCAGACGGCGCCTAATCCGACAAGAAAGGTCGACACATCGCGTGTCGACCTTTTGTCGTTCAATCTTCCATTGTCGATAAGTCACCCGTCTCGAGGTTCAACTCCCATGCTTTCAAGACGCGACGCATGATTTTCCCGCTTCGCGTTTTCGGCAATTTGTCTTTGAACTCGATCTCACGCGGAGCCGCGTGAGCCGCGAGACCTTCTTTGACGAACTTTTGAATCTCCGCCTTCAACTCGTCCGACGGCTCATAGCCTTTACGGAGCGCGATGAACGCCTTGATGATCTCGCCGCGGACCGGATCTGGTTTCCCGATAACCCCGGCCTCGGCGACAGCTGGATGCTCGACGAGACGGCTCTCGACTTCGAACGGACCGACCCGTTCCCCTGCCGTCATGATGACGTCATCGACGCGGCCTTGGAACCAGAAGTAACCGTCCTCGTCCATATACGCCGAGTCACCCGAGACGTACCAGTCACCCCAGAAGTAGCTCTCATACTTGGCGTCATTCTTCCAAATTTTCCGCATCATCGACGGCCATGGCGTCTTGAGTGCCAAGTTGCCCATCCGGTGAGGCGGGAGTGGTTGACCGCGGTCGTCTAAGATGGCCGCTTCACAACCCGGGATAGCTTTGCCCATCGACCCCGGTTTGATATCCATCGTCGGATAGTTACAAATCATCATCGCGCCGGTCTCTGTCATCCACCACGTGTCATGAATCCGTAATCCGAACGATTCGTTCCCCCAACGAATGACTTCCGGATTGAGCGGTTCTCCGACCGACAGGATATGGCGGAGTGACGACAAATCATATTTTTCAAACGCCTCTTCTCCGGCACCCATGAGCATCCGAAACGCTGTCGGCGCGCTGTACCAGACCGTGACACCGAACCGTTCGATGACCGAATACCAGAACTCAGGATTGAATCGTCCCCCGACGATTACGTTCGTCGCCCCGTTCAAGAACGGTGCGAAAATCCCGTAGCTCGTACCCGTCACCCAACCTGGATCGGCTGTGCACCAGTAAATGTCGTCCGGTTGCAAGTCAAGCACCCATTTGCCGGTCATCAAATGCTGCACCATGGCGTTATGGACATGCAAGACACCTTTCGGTTTCCCGGTCGACCCTGACGTATAATGCAAAATCATGCCGTCTTCGCGGTCGACCCACGTGATGTCGAGATCGGTCGAGGCATCACCCGCCAATTTGCGGTAGTCGATGATTTTCCCTGCCTCTTTTACCTCGTCACCGACGATTAAAATCGTCTCCAAGTGCGGGAGTTGATCGACCGGGATACGCGGTAGGAGCGCCTCGGTCGTGACGATGACTTTCGCTTCCGAGTCGAGCAGACGGTCGTGGACGGCTTGCTCCATGAACGCCTCAAACAACGGACCGACAATCGCCCCGAGCTTGAGTGTACCGAGCAAAATAAAATAAAGTTCTGGACTCCGTGGCATGAAGATGAAGACGCGGTCGCCTTTCTCCACTCCAACCGATTTCAGAACGTTTCCGGCCCGATTGCTTTCTCGTTTCATGTCCTCATACGTGTAGCGCTCTTCTCGTTCCCCATCGAAATAGAGCAACGCCAGCTTCGTGGCGAGTTCACCTTCTGCGTGACGGTCGATTGCTTCGTACGCCATGTTGACGTTCCCCGTCAAATTCCAAGAAAATAATGCTTCTGCTTGTGTCCACTCGAACGACTGACAAGCATCTTCATACGACGCCAATTGATGTTCCCCTGATAACGCTTTCAATTTTTCCATCGCTAAAGATTCGCCTCCCCTGTAATGAATGGTATAACCACTTTCAGTATAGTGTTAATATTATGACAAATCAATGAATTTCCAAAATCTCCAAAAGAGTGTGAAACAAGCTAAATGAAAGCGCTATAATAGAAGGTGGAAAAGGTGGTGACTCCATGGAAAAACAATATCATTCAAAGGTGTGGGAAACCTCACTCGGAGCCGTAATCATCGATGGACCGATCGAGAGCGACGTGTTGGCCACGTATCGGCTCGATGAGGGATTGACCGCATTTCGTGAACCTGAGGACCAACACAAGGCGCTCGTCGAAATCGCTCACTTGAAAGAAGGCCGCATCATCGTGGCCCGCGTCGATGACCTCGTCATCGGTTATGTCACGTATTTATATCCGGACCCATATGAACGTTGGAGTGAAGGGAACGACCCCTATATCCTCGAGCTCGGCGCGATCGAAGTGAGCCCGCGCTTCCGTGGCCAACGGATCGGCAAGCAACTGCTTGAAGTGTCAATGATGGACTCGCATATGGATGACTTCTTGATTTTGACGACCGAATATTATTGGCACTGGGACTTGAAAGGGAGCGGGCTCTCTATCTGGGACTATCGGAAAGTGATGGAAAAGATGATGAACCACGGCGGACTCGTCTTCTTCCCGACCGATGACCCGGAGATTGCCTCGCATCCGGCCAACTGTCTCATGGCACGGATTGGCAAGAACGTCCGGCAAGAAACGATCGACCATTTCGATTCGCTCCGGCTGCGGCGCCGGTTCATGTATGACTAAGGAGGGACCTGGATGTTGATTGAACAAATGATGAACCGTCATGTCGTGACGATTCAACCGACCAACACGATCGCCCATGCGGCCAAGCTCATGCGTGATCATAAAGTGCGCCATCTCATCGTCACCAACCCGGCCCGACAAGTCGTCGGAATCGTCGGCCAGTTCGAGATGAGCGGAGCGACGAGCGTGTTCCATCCGGAGAGCGAGAGCGCCGACTTCAAAAACCCCGTTTCGAGCATCATGCGTCAAGATGTGACGACGGCACATCCGTACGACTTCTTCGAAGATGCGGCCGCTCTGTTTTATGAGTATCGCCTGACCTGCCTGCCGATTGTCGAACAAGGCAAACTCGTCGGCGTCTTGACCGAGACAGACTTATTGCGTTACTTCGTCCAATTGACGGGCGCGCTCGAGCCGAGCTCTCAGATTGAGCTCTTGGTCGAGAACACGACGGGGACGCTCGAGAAAGTGACCCGGCTCCTCGCCAAGACGAACGTCAACATCATCAACGTGTTCGTTCACCCGACGCCCGACCCGTATAAACGCATCATCTCGTTCCGCGTCCAGACGATGAATCCGCTCCGCATCATCGAACGGTTGAAACGCGAAGGTTATGACGTGCTCGGTCCGGAGATGTCCCAATGAGACCGGCCTACATATTCGGGGAGAACGAGAA
Source organism: Exiguobacterium chiriqhucha RW-2 (assembly GCF_000416965.1). GTDB lineage: Bacteria > Bacillota > Bacilli > Exiguobacteriales > Exiguobacteriaceae > Exiguobacterium > Exiguobacterium chiriqhucha. The sequence goes on along the minus strand of NZ_ATCL01000009.1, from coordinate 200,502 downwards.
CTCGTACCGCTTCCATGCGGATCATCCGTTCAATCCGGTCCGCCTGGAGCTGACGACGTCCCTGCTCATCGCCTCAGGTAAACTTCAGGCCTCCGAGTGCATCGCCCCGCCCCTCGCCTCGGTCGAGTCGCTCGCGCTCGTCCATGACCTTGATTATATCGAAGCGGTTCAAGCGGCGGCGGCCGGTGAGCTGTCGACATTGAAAGCGAACAAGTTCGGCCTCGGCACTGAAGACACGCCGATTTTCCCAACCATCCATGAAGGGGCGGCCCGGCTCGTCGGGGGCACCGTTCACGCACTCGATTTGGTCGCGAGCGGTAAACTGGAGCGCGCCTTTCACGTCGGGGGCGGCCTCCATCACGGGATGAGGCGGAAAGCGTCCGGATTTTGCGTGTATAACGACGCAGCGGTTGCCATCGCCCACGTCCGTAAAGCGTACGGCAGCCGGGTCCTCTATGTCGATACTGACGCCCACCACGGAGACGGCGTACAATGGCTGTTTTATGACGATGACGATGTGATGACGTTATCCATCCACGAGACCGGCCGCTACCTGTTCCCGGGGACAGGAGCCGTCACAGAGCGCGGCAACGGGAATGGGTACGGCTATAGCTGGAACGTCCCGGTCGATGCGTTCACCCAAGACGAGTCGTTCTTGCGCTGTTACGAGACAGTGTTCCGGGAAGCGTGCGAATGGTTCAAGCCGGATATCATCGTGACGCAGAACGGGGCCGACGCCCATGCCTTTGATCCGTTGACGCACCTTGCCTCGACGATTCGGACGTTCGAACAGATTCCTCAAATCGCCTCTCGACTTGCCGACGAGTATACGGAAGGAAGACTCGTCGCCCTCGGCGGCGGCGGCTATGATTGGTATCGGACCGTACCCCGGGCTTGGGCGCAAGTGTGGGCCGGACTGACGCGCGAGGCGCCGTACAGCGGCGACATTCCGCCCGAATGGATCGAGCAGTGGCAGGACAAAGCGGATTTAGCCTTGCCGACACGCTGGGATGACCATCCGTACACGTTCCAACATATTCCCCGACGCCAACAAATTGAGGAGAAAAATTGGGAAGTGACGAAACGGGCGTTCTGGCCGTTCATTTCGCACGATCGCAAATCACTATATGTCTAAAAAATCCCCTCGTCCGCGGAGTGACTCCGACAGGCGAGGGGATTTTTATTCAGTCTTGACGTACCGAATCGCGACGTTCGATGCGGTGCGGCAAGACAACGTTCTTCTCTTCGACTTCTTCCGCATTCAAGATTTTCGTCAAGAGACGCATGGCAACGGCACCGATGTCATACATCGGTTGGACGACCGTCGTCAATTTCGGACGAATCATCGTAGCGAGACGCGTGTTATCATGGCCGACGACTTCAAAATCGTTCGGGACCGAGAAACCGGCGTCTTGAATCGCGTGAATGACACCGAGTGCCATCTCATCCGTACCGGCGAAAATCGCTTTCGGGCAATCGTCACGTTCGAGCATCTTCTGCATCGCCTCAAGGCCTGATGCGTACGTGTAATTCCCAAGGACGACGTCACTCTCACGGAACGGGAGTCCGGCGTCGTCAAGGGCACGGCGGTAGCCAGAGAATTTCTTCTCGCCATTGATTTGTTGCTCGAGTGGACCTGTGATGAAGCCGACTTGTTTATGACCGTGGCCAATCAACATTTCGGTCGCGTCGTATGCCGCTTGCTCATAATCGATGTTGACCGCAGGGAGGTCATACCCTTGGTTGAGTGTCGCCGCGAGGACGATTGGGACCGGTGACTTCTTAAACTCGTTGACGAGGTCTTCATGCAGACGACCGCCCATGAAAATGATGCCGTCGACTTGTTTCCCGAGCAATGTGTTCAACAAATGGATCTCTTTGTCACGGTTCGAGTCCGAGTTCCCGAGGATGATGTTGTACTTGTACATCGTCGCGACGTCCTCGATTCCGCGGGCAAGGTCTGCGAAGAAGATGTTCGAGATATCTGGGACGATGACGCCGACCGTCGTCGTCTTCTTACTGGCCAGTCCACGTGCAACAGCGTTCGGACGATAGCCGAGACGGTCAATCGCATCCTGGACTTTCTTGCGGGTCGTCGGTTTGACGTTCGGGTTTCCGTTGACGACGCGTGAGACGGTTGCCATCGACACCCCGGCTTCTCGTGCGACATCATAGATGGTTACATTGTTACTATTCATTAAAACTCCTCCTACAAGCAATGATTTTCAAACGATTTTCAAAAAACGTGTCAAAAAAGGAAGACAGGTATCTGTCATCATTTTACCCTGTCTTCACGCTATATAAAACGTTTCCAATTGGAAAGCTTACTTTTTCACCAAATCAAGTTGAGGGAACTGGGCCGTTAGCCCGTCCACGAATTGATCGAACTGATCGAAATCGAGTTGTTGCTGGGCATCCGATAAGGCGATGGCCGGGTTCGGGTGTACTTCCACCATGACCCCGTCCGCCCCGACTGCAAGCGCCGCTTTGGCCGCTGGCAGTAACAAGTCGCGTCGTCCTGTCGAGTGCGTCACGTCGACCATGACCGGCAAATGCGTCTCTTGTTTCAAAATCGGGACCGCGGTGATGTCGAGCGTGTTGCGTGTCGCCCGTTCATATGTCCGGATGCCGCGTTCGCACAAGATGACTTGGCTGTTGCCGCTCGCCATGATGTACTCGGCCGCATAGATGAACTCTTCAATCGTAGCCGATAAGCCACGCTTCAAGAGCACCGGTTTATCCGTCTTCCCGACTTCTTTCAGCAAGTCGAAGTTTTGCATATTGCGCGCACCGACTTGGATGATGTCCACGTATGGAAGTGCCGATTCGACCGCACCAGGCGTCATGATTTCAGAGATGACCCGTAAGTCATGACGATCTGCCGCTTGCTTCAGCAGTTTCAATCCCTCGAAGCCGAGACCTTGGAAGTCGTATGGTGAAGTACGTGGCTTGTACGCCCCGCCCCGCAAGATTTTCACTCCGGACAGCGCCAATTTCTCAGCGACGGCGTTCACTTGCTCAAACGATTCGACCGCACATGGTCCCGCAATCAGTTGCGGACGTCCATTGCCGATTTTGACATCATCGAGCGTGACGATCGTGTCTTCGGCTTGGCGTTTCCGTGAAACGAGTAGCGTCTTGTCACGGTCTTCGCCTTGCAGTTCGGCCGAAGCTTTAAACATCTCTTTGAACAGATGTTGCAAGCGAGCCGTCTCGAACGGACCCGGATTCTCTGCCGCGATGAAGTCGAGCATCTCACGTTCACGTACCGGATCGTATCGCTCCACACCTTGCAGACGTTTTACTTTTCCAATCTCAACAGCGAGTGTGCCACGGCGGCTGAGCAAGTCGAGCATCTCACGATTCAACTCATCCATCTCGCGACGTAATCGATTCAACTGATCTTGTGGACTCATAATTACCCTCTCATTTCTAAGCCGTTCTTTCCAGATTCCTAATTATAACGAACTTTAATCGCTTTGTCATAGGGAAATGGGCTGACGACACAAAATCAACAAAAAAAAGCGCCCGGCTAGTCCCGGACGCGTCATCACTTATTTGTTGCCGTTTTTAAGGTCTTGCTTCAAGTTGTTCAATTCTTGTTTCGACTCATCGTCGAGCAAGTCTTTCACAGGTGCCTCGAAGTCTGACTCATAGTCTTCCGACTGGTCACGGCTGCTCGTTGTGTTTTGTTTGTTTGCAGCCGATTTCGTCGCGTTCGATTTGTTCGCGTTCGGCTTACTGTCTGATTGTTTCGGTTTGTCTGTCGACGCTTCTGACTTCGACGACTCGTTTGACTCATTTGAAGCTTTCGCTTCGTTCGAATCTTTTGCTTCGTTCGACTGCTCTTCTGAAGCCTTATCGAGTTGCTCTTTCACTTCGGCTTCCGCCTCCGCTACGAGTTGATCAGCTTTCTCCATCGCTTCTTCGATTGACAATTCGTCTTCATCGACTTGTTGTTTCAATTCAGCCGCTTCACGGGCCTTGTCTTTGACGAGGTTTAAGACCGGAGCCGCTTTATCGCTCGCTACTTTAATCCATTCGCCGACGACCGGTTCTGCTTTTTCACGAACTTCTTTCGACTTGACGGTCAATCGCTCACGCGACGTCGCCGTTTTCTCGTCGAGGTATGTCCGTACTTCACGTCCGCTCTTCGGTGATGTGAGGAGTGCTACTGCTGCACCAATCACGCCGCCGAGGACGACACCAGCTAAAAACCCACCGCTTGATTGCTGTTCATTCGTATATGTCTTGTTCTTGTCGTATGTCATCGTTACTTCCTCCTTGTGATAGTTATGATTTGATTGTATCGTCTGTCGCAATCAACCCTGGTGAAACCGTAGTCGGTTCTTGTTTACGGTCCCGACGGCCGCGACGACGTGATGGTCGTTCGTCTGAAGACGTTTCTGTTTTGTTTTTCTTAAATAATTCTACAGCGACCGATCCCCAACGTACCGCTTGGGCAATCTGCTCTTTATTCTCGTCTGCTGCTACGTGAACAGAAGAAGAAACCGTCCGTACCGACTCTGTCACTTCGTTGAGTGACGTGCCGAGCTCATCAAGGGCGTGTGCCACCGGTGCGAGCAATTCTGTTTTCTCTTCGACGTTATCCACGAGACGGTTCGTCTTATGTAAGAGCGCCGTCACTTCCATTGTAATTCCGTCTAATTGACGTTCTAAGTTTTCAGTTGTGTTGGCGACGCTACCGAGTGTCCGATTGACGTTCGACAAAACACGTGCCAAGAAAAATACGAGTACGACAAATGCGAGTGCTGCGACGAGCCCTGCAATGCCTCCTAATGTGATTTCCATGCATCCATTCCTCCTATTCGATAATGTGGTGGTTTCATTATAGCACCATTATGACTCAAAAGATTTGTCACAACCGTTTTCGCCATCCGGTCTGATTATTCCTTTACCCGTTTTTATGTTTTCGATTACACTAAAATAGAAATAAATTTAAAAAAGTTAAAAGGGGTGTTCGTATGAGAGATCCAAGAATCACGCAACTCGCTGATGGATTAATCAATTATTCAGTCGAATTGAAACCGGGGGAACGCGTTCTCATTGAAAATTTCGGCGTCGAGGAATCGCTTGTCGAAGCGCTCGTCGAAAAGGCGTATGAGGCTGGGGGGCATCCGTTCGTCTTATTGAAAGAGAGCCGCATCTTGCGCAAACTTTATACGGGAGCGAGCCGGGAACAGCTCGAACTCATGGCCGACATCGAACGCAAACAGATGCAAGCGATGGACGCTTACATCGGCCTTCGTGCCGGTGACAACATCAACGAACTGTCAGACGTGCCGGCCGAGCAACAAAAACTCGTCGGGGCCACTATCGGTAAAATGCATACCGAGGACCGCGTCAAAGGAACGAGATGGGTCGTGCTCCGTTATCCATCGCCGTCGATGGCACAACTCGCTGGTAAATCGACTGAGGCGTTCGAAGACTTCTACTTCAACGTCTGCACACTCGACTACGGTAAGATGGACCGGGCCATGGACGCGCTCGTCAGCCTCATGAATGAGACCGACCGTGTCACAATCAAAGGACCAGGGACGGACCTCACGTTCTCAATTAAAGACATTCCGGCCATCAAGTGTTCTGGCCAAATGAACATTCCGGACGGTGAAGTGTTCACAGCTCCGGTCAAAGATTCGATCAACGGTGTCATCACGTACAACACGCCGTCACCGTATCACGGCTTCACGTTCGAGAACGTGTCGTTGACGTTCAAAGATGGAAAGATTGTCGATGCGACAGCGAACGACACAGACCGAATCAATGAAGTGTTCAATACGGACGAAGGGGCACGTTTCGTCGGCGAGTTCGCCATCGGCGTCAACCCGTACATCCAACATCCGATGAAGGATATCTTGTTCGATGAGAAAATCGACGGCAGTTTCCACTTTACACCGGGTCAGGCGTATGATGACGCTTATAACGGCAACAACTCGTCAATCCATTGGGACCTCGTCAATATCCAACGCCCTGATTACGGCGGCGGCGAGATTTGGTTCGATGATGTCTTGATTCGTAAGGACGGGCGTTTCGTCGTCGACTCGCTCTTGCCACTCAACCCAGAGAACTTGAAATAACAAAAACAAGCGTGCCGATGACGGCACGCTTGTTTTTTCGTTACAGCTTCGTCTTTTTACCGAGCGCAGCCGACATCATCCAAATCTCTTTTTCGAGTCGTTCGATATGAGACACGAATGTGTCCTCGATGGCTTCGTCCCCGTCTTCGAAGTTCTCCATCGCGTCTTGCATCTCTTGGCGAATCTGTTTGAAGTCACTGATGACATCTTTAATCATCTGCTCGGTATCCGCGTGGCGGTCCCCTTCTTGCAACGTCGAATGTTCGAGATACTCCTTCATCGTCGCATACGGTTCGCCATCGTTCATCAATAGACGTTCCGCCACGTCATCGTACAGTTCGGCGACGAGATTATACAGTTCCTCTAATTTTTCATGATACGTGAAGAAGTGAGGGCCGCTAATGTACCAATGGTAGTTGTGCAGTTTGACGAATAAGAGGCCATAGTTGGCTACCTCTTTGTTCAATGTGTTTAATGCGCCTTGGCTTGCCATCCTTAACATCTCCTTTTCCAAATTCAGTCGCTAGTATTATTACCGTCTTAGCTCGATGTTAAACACAAAAAAAACGAACGGCATCAGCCGTTCGCTCTCGATTCACGCTTCAAGTTGGACGTGTTTCTCATATTCGCGTTGATAAGTCTGGATGTCCCCAGCCCCCATGAACAGGAGGACGGCATTGTCATGTGCCTGGAGCACTTGCGTTCCGCCGCGCTTCAACACGTTCGCGCCTTCGATGCGCGATTGCAGGTCTTCAATCGTAACTGTACCTTCTTGTTCGCGAGCCGAACCGAAGATGTCACACAAGTAAACGGCATCCGCTTCGGCTAATGCCGCAGCGAAATCATCCATGAATGATTTAAGACGCGTGTACGTGTGCGGTTGGAAGATAGCTACAACTTCACGGCCGACGTATTTTTTACGCGCCGCTTCCACTGTCGCACTGATTTCCCGTGGATGGTGGGCATAATCATCCACTAACACTTGGCTTCCGAGCGTCGATTCGCTGAAACGACGTTTCACGCCGTTGAACGTCTCGAGGCGGTCTTTGACCAACTCTTTCGGTAAGTTCTCGTAGTCACATGTCGCGATGACGGCAAGTGCGTTCAAGACGCTATGGTTCCCGTATCCTGGAATCCGGAACGTCCCATAGAAGTCGTCACGCAAATACACGTCAAACGTCGTCCCGTTATCCGTCGAGTTCACGTTCTCGGCGCGGAAGTCGTTATGAGCGCCAAAACCGTAATAGACGATTGGCACGTTCGCTTGAATGTGTTGAAGATTTTCATCATCCCCGCAAGCGATGATGCCTTTCTTCACTTGCTTGGCCATCTCTTGGAATGCGTCGATGACGTCATCGAGTCCTGAGAAGTAATCAGAATGATCAAAGTCGATGTTCGTCATGATGGCATAGTCCGGACGATAGTATAAGAAGTGACGCTTATACTCACAAGCCTCGAAAACGAAGTTTTTCGAGTCTTCGACACCTTCACCCGTACCATCGCCAATCAAGAATGATGTCGGCTCGATGCCACGCATGACGTGGGCCAACAGACCTGTCGTCGATGTTTTCCCGTGAGATCCAGTGATGGCGACACTAGTGTAGTGGTCAGCCAACTCGCCTAGAAACTCATAGTACTTGTATATCGTCAATCCGAGTTCGCGTGCCCGAACAACTTCAGGGTGATCGTCTGTGAAGGCGTTACCTTGGACGACGATTTGCCCTTCAGTAATGTTTTCAGGGTCAAACGGAAGGATTTCAATTCCTTTACGGTTCAATGCTTCTTCAGTAAAAAATGCTTTGTCAACGTCCGAACCTCGGACCTCATTATTCATGTCATTTAAAATTTGAGCTAAAGGACTCATGCCCGTTCCTTTAATTCCGACGAAGTGATAACGGTTCATCTGTAAATAGCCCCCCTAATTCATTGCGGTCTGTTTCAAAAATGCGACAAACCTTTGTCATTATAGCAAAACTACCGGAGTCATGCTATTACAGATTATTGTTTTTTTTAGCCAATCGGCGACTCTTGTACATCGCCATCCGGTCTTGCGGCGTCATCATGACGTTGAGCGGAGGGCCTTCCGCTTTGTATGACACGCCCATGGCGGGCGTCAATGTTTCTTCATCAGGCACATCGACCGGTTCGTCCGACTGTAATGTTTTCGCAACATCCTCAACAATCGGTGCCACCGTCTCGACCGATGCCTCGGTCGGCAACGATGGTTCGGTCACATCTTGTTTTTCTTCACGAACGGCAATCTTTGACGATTTCAAATCGGTCGACCCCATGAAGACCGAGGCAAATCCGCTCTCTACAATCGAGACTTCCCCGAGAAGCGGTTTTGTATCTGATTCATCCGGCTCATCTTCCAAGACGGTCGGACTCTCGTCAATCGGTTGCGATGTTTCCGCGGAAATAATTGACGCTTCGATTGGTGAATCTGTTTGCTCGGCCACCATTTCCTCAAGCGTCTCCACTACTGGCGCTTCGTCCGCTATGACATCAAAGTCAGACTGTGGTGTCATCGCTTCGTCCGTGTCCGGCGCCGATTCATCTACTGATTCAACAACGGATTCGTCTACTGACTCCATCACCGATTCATCTACAGAATCAATTACCGGTTCGTTCTCAGGCTCAGGCGTTACGCTTGGTGGCACCGCCTCTGACATTTCCTCGACTGGGACGGCCACTCGCTTCGCTTGACGCATCGCTGAATCGTCTCGCGTCTCCGGAGAATGTTCAGTCGGCAGGATGATTTTCGGTTTCGGTCGGGCGTATCCATAAATCGGAGACGGTACATCCGACGGCACAAATTCATCCTTCGGCTCGGGCTTCGGTGCAGGCGCACCTTTCTTCCCTTCTTGGGATAGTTCGCGTCGAATTCGGTCTGCTTGCTGTTTTAATGAACGTTCATATGCATCCATACTTGATTCCTCGCTTTTTCACTCAATCCTATTTAGCAAAAAATCGGTCGAGTTTAGCGACCGATTTCAAATGCTTTACCTACTTCATATTCGTCATCTAATACGAGAATTCCTTTTTCTTGCGGTGCATCAGGCAAGTTCAATTCACGCGCCGAACAAATCATCCCGTGTGAGCTCTCACCACGTAATTTAGACGGGCGAATGATCAAACCTGATGGCATGACTGCACCCGGTTTCGCGACGACGACTTTTTGGCAGGCCGCGACGTTCGGTGCGCCACAGACGATTTGGACCATACCTTGGTCAGTCTCGACCTGACAAATCGACAATTTATCGGCATCCGGGTGTTTCTCAGCTTCTTTGACATAGCCGACGACGAATTTCGGGGTAAAGTCCACGCCCGACAACTCGGCTTCGATATTTTGTTTGCGCAAGATGACACCGAGCGTCTCAATCAATTCGGCCGTCAATTCGACCGGTCCATGCCAATCGCTGACATCAAAATAGTTGCTCGCGTTGAACACGTTGTAGCCATTGACTTTCCCTGTCGTCGACTTAACGATGGCGACATCGTCTTTCCGTTCAACAACTTGATGATGGCGATCGCCTTCTCTTAACAGGACCATGAGGACATCGCCGATTCCTTCACGGTTATAAAAAGCATTGATTTGCATACGTAAAAACGCCCCTTCTTTCAAACTAGACACAAATAGTTTAGCAGATTATGCGTCGGTTGGTGGGTTCTTTTTTCCGACAATGAAAATTGGCTCGAGTACGCCAGCCTCATAATGGAAAGAAAGAGCCGTCACCGGAATCCGACCGTTCGTGAAAAAGTCGAACATGAGCTGTTGCATCGCATCATAACCCTGATCGTTGCGGATGTCCGCGATAATCATGACGTCTTGATGCGGCACTCCGACGAGCATATCGCCTTCGATGCGGCGTTCCATAACTCGTAAAAAGTCATCGTTCAAGATACGCGACGCCTCGTAGCCGTCCCGTGCCGCCAGGAAATAGAACGTGTTGCCGGCAACGGTATCTTCTTTTAAATCGGTCGGTAATTTTTTGACGTTATCCCGCGCCAACTCATCAAGGCGTTCGAGCGTCATCCCGCCCAAATGTCGCTCTTCAATCAATCGATAGCCGTTACCCAAATCTAGGGCGTAAAAGACGGCAGTCTCAGCTGTATGCGGCGTCATCGCCAACGTCTCGCCCCGTTTCGTCTCGGTCGAGAACGAAGCAGAACGGATGACAGGATAAAGATTGGCCTCATTACCCGCTAATGTGATGTCATCATCCGCGGTGAGCGCTGTCTTGATGTATTCTACGACCTCATCGACAGCGATTTCCCCTCGAACTTTTGTTTTCGCTACGAGCGGGGCGAGACGGATGTTGACGCCGAAACGATCGGTCGCCCGTTCGATGCGCAACACCTCATTCTCGCGGTCGTACGAGGTCCGGTATCCGTCCGTGAACTTACTTTCGAGATGACGACGTAATTCATTCCGCTCCATTTAAATCACCCTAACCCATGAAGGAAGGCTTCGACTTGCTCCGGCGTCTTCCGTTCGCGTCCGACATAGCGGTCGACTTCTTGTCCGCCGTTGAAAGCGACGAAGCTTGGAATTCCGAAAATGTCGAGTTCTTGCGCAAGCTCCATCCATTCATCACGATCGACGTAATAAAATGACCAGTCTGAGAACTTCGCTTCAATGTCCGGCATGAATGGGTCGAGGAAACGGCAATCGCCGCACCATGTTGCTGAAAACATGAGGACGCTCTTCCCTTGTTTCGCTGCTGTATATTCGTTCATCGTTGTCAGTTGTTTCATCTTCACCACTCCTGTTCTTTTTTCCTCATTCATGATAGCATAAGTCCGTTGTCACATTCCGCTCTCGTGTTTTATGATAGTCGGGAGTGAAGACTACGTGAAAAAGGTGAAGTCATGACAAAATGGACACGCGAACAGTTGAATCCAGAAATGAAGCATCCACTTGAACAACTCGTCGGCGTCATCGGCATGTTGGCGATTCTGCGCTACGGTTATTTGTTCATCGATACGGACAAATCACGAGGCGAGATTTTCATTTGGCTCGTCGTCGGATTCGCCGTGATTTACATACTTGAACGCGTCGGCAAGCGTCTTGTGCGCAGGCTGCCCATCATTCGAAAACGTTTTTTACTCCCCGTTTATGCCGTCCTGCTCGTACTATTCCTCGCGAGCTTCCGCGTCCCGCGGGAAACGGTCGAAATCGTCCGGAATTTTTTCGGGTGGTGAACGAAAGAGAGCGTCCCGCTTATTTGCCGGGACGCTCTCTTTCGTATGTTCAATATTCGATTTTCATGTCGTTCGGTCGAATCCGGTTCATCCGGACCAACACTTGATAGACGGCGTAGCTGAGCACCGCTGGCCCGACGATTAAAAAGCCGAAGACGACGATGAACGTATACCAACTGAAGCCCATCGTTTCGAGCATGACGATCGGTCCGACGAGTCCACTTGTTCCCATGCCAGCGCCTGCCGCGACGCTCTCGAGTTCAAACAACAGAATCGCAATCGGCGCGAGCACGGCGCCGGCCACGGTCGGCGGCAACAAAATCCATGGGTTTTTGACAATATTGCCGACTTGGAGCATAGATGTACCGATGCCTTGGGCGATGGCGCCTCCGATGCCATTGTCCCGATAGCTCGTGATGGCAAACCCGACCATTTGGGCAGCACACCCGACCGTCGCCGCGCCGGCGGCAATCCCGCTCAAACCGAGCATGAGGGCGATGGCCGCGCTCGAGATCGGAGCCGTGAGCGCGAGCCCCATCAACGTCGCGACGACGACGCCCATGAACAGTGGCTGCTGTTCCGTTCCCCATTCGATCCATGTGCCGAGCTGTGTCATGAACAACCCGACGTATTTACCGATATAGGTCGCACTTAAATAACCGATGCCGATCGTCGTGAACGGCGTGACCAAAATATCGAGTTTCGTCGACTTCGAGACGAGCTTGGCGACTTCGACGGCGAGCAACGTCGCCACATAACTGCCGGCCGGTCCGAACTCATAGCCGAACGCCCCGACGACGAGTGCCGAGAACAAGATGAGCGGTGGTGCCTGGAGTGCATAGGCGATGGCGATCCCGATGGCAGGCCCGGTCAAGCCGATGGCCACGTCACCAATCTCGATGAGTGTCGAACCAAATCCGGACAGGCTCGTCTCGAGCAACTGTCCTCCGGCCGTCTTCATAATCAAGCCGATAATGAGCGTACTGAATAATCCGAGTGCCATATAACTGAGAGCCGTCACGAAATAGAGCGACGGACTGAGCGTAATCCCTTTTTTCTTAAGCATGGAAATTCCTCTTTTCTGTCTTGTCAGTCGTAAAGTTTCTGTCTTCACACTTTTATCAGTATAAGCGTTTCTCGGGAAATTTCAATATGAAAAAAACGCCACTCCACGAGTGACGTTCTTCGTTCAATTAGCGTGAAGCCCGGAGCGTCTCCATCGTCGAGCGATCGAGTCGTTTGACGAGTGCCTTCAGGAGCGCTTTCGCCGCGTCGTAGTCTTCCGTATGCAAAATCGAGGCATGCGTGTGGATATAACGCGCCGCGACACCGATGACGGCCGTCGGCACCCCTTCCCCGCTCATGTGGATGCGACCCGCATCCGTGCCACCTGGCGAGACGAAATACTGGGTCTTAATGTTTTCATCAGATGCCGTATCGAGCAGGAAGTCACGCATCTCAGGAGACATGACCATGACCCGATCGAGGATACGAATGAGTGCCCCTTCCCCGAGCTGTCCGAACTCTGTCTTATTGCCTGATGCATCGTTGGCTGGTGATGCGTCGAGGACAAGCGCGACATCCGGACGAATCATTTCGGCTGCTGTTTGGGCACCACGGAGACCGACTTCTTCTTGTACGGTCGCCCCGGCGAACAAGATGTTCGGGTGATCGGCTTTTGTCGTCTCTTCGAGCAACTCGACGGCGAGCCCGACGCCGTAGCGGTTGTCCCATGCCTTGGCCATAATTTTTTTCGGATGTTTGAGTGGCGTGAACTCGCTCGTCGGCACAGCCGGTAGACCCGGACGTACGCCCCACGATTCGGCCTCTTCTTTCGTATCGGCCCCGATATCGATAAACATTTGCTTCATGTCCATCGGCTTGTTCATCGCCTCCGGTCCAAGCAAGTGCGGCGGCGTCGATGCGACGACCCCTGGAATCAATCCATCCGCCGTCACGATGTCAAATCGTTGTGCCATGAGCACTTGGCTCCACCATCCGCCGAGCGGTTGTATGTACAGCATCCCGTTTTCTGTGATTCGGGTGACCATGAATGCGACTTCGTCCATATGACCGGCAACCATGATGCGTGGTCCCGCCTCATCGCCGACTCGTTTCCCAAAGATCGAGCCGATGCCATCCGTCATGACTTCATCGACGTGCGGTGTGATTCGGTCACGAACAAACCGGCGGACCTCTGATTCAAACCCGGGCGCGCCCGGAAGCTCTGTCAACGTCTTGAATAAGTCTCTCGTTTTTTGTTCCATTTCCATCCATCCCTTCAACCGTTCTTCTTTCATTATATACAGAACTTTTCGACAGATGCGAATGGTTTTCGTTCCAATGGGGTACAGGTTTTGGTACGATGTACATGATAGCCATAGTTCAAGGGGAGGTAGTCATATGAAGAAAAGATATTGGTTAGTTGGAATCGGGGTTGCCATCGCAGCCGCACTTATGACGAAAAAAGTGTTAGATGAACGAAGCTTATCGGCCGAGGATGCGCTTGAGTACACGAAGCGTGCATTTTCAGCCAAAGGTCACGTCCAAGGGGCATGGATCTCGGCATCACCTGAGATTTATACGTATGACGGACGCGAGTACGACGTCTTCAAAGGCGGCATCTCGGTTCTCGAGAACGACGAAGAGAAGACGTACCAATTCACAGTCGATTCAGAGACTGGCGCTCTACTTGAATATGCATGAGATGAGGTCGGCGAATATTTTCGCCGACTTTTTTTGTTTAATTCACCCAAAAGAGTGGAAAATTGAATATGGTACTTTTCAAACTCAAAAAGGAGTGATCCCACGTGAAGAAACTGATCGGTGAAGCAAACGAGCTCGTGTCACAAATGGTCGAAGGTATGGTCCACGCCCACCCTGAACTGTACGGTCGTGTGGAAGGATTCAATGTCATCTGTCGTGCCGACGGGGCCAAGTCCGGGAAAGTCGGACTCGTCTCAGGTGGAGGGAGCGGTCACGAACCAGCGCACGCCGGTTATGTAGGCGATGGGATGCTCGATGCCGCCGTATGCGGTGAAGTGTTCACGTCCCCGACACCGGACATGGTACTCGAAGGCATCAAAGCGGCCGATGGCGGCAATGGCGTATTGCTCGTCGTCAAAAATTACGCAGGTGACGTCATGAACTTCGAACTCGCCGCCGAGCTCGCGGACGCCGAAGGCATTAAAGTCGACCACGTCGTCGTCGCCGATGATGTCGCTATCACGAACAAAGAAGACCGTCGCGGTGTCGCCGGTACCGTGTTCGTCCACAAGATTGCCGGTGCAGCCGCAGCGAGCGGGAAGTCGCTCGATGAAGTGAAAGCGCTTGCAGAGAAAGTCGCGGCCAATGTCCGCTCAATGGGGATGGCCGTCGAACCTTGCTATATGCCGGTGAGCGGTAAACCTGGATTCGATTTGAACGAAGAAGAAATGGAAATCGGAATCGGGATTCACGGAGAACGCGGCGTCGAACGGAAACCGACGACGAACGTCGATGCGATTGTCGATGACTTGCTTGATCATTTGAAAAAAGAAGTCAGCCCCGGCGAAGTCGCCGTCATGGTCAACGGTATGGGCGGAACGCCTCTATCTGAACTGTACGTGACGTATCACTTCGTCGCGAAAAAATTAGAAGATGCCGGCTATTCATTGAAACGAAAATACGTCGGCAACTATATGACATCACTCGAGATGCACGGCTTCTCGATCACACTCTTGCCGCTCGATGAAGAGTTGACGAGCTATCTCGATGCACCATCGGCGGCACTCGGTTTCAAACTCTAATCTACGAATGAGGTGTTCATGCAATGTTGACGATTGAAGGATTCAAGCAAGCATTACGGCACGCCCAATCAGAGATTGAGGCGAACAAGGATACATTGACCGATCTCGACCGCGCCATCGGCGACGGAGATCACGGCATCAATATGTCGCGTGGCTTTGAAGCGGTCGTCGCTGTCCTCGATGACGACTACGCGACTCTCGGCGACTTGAGTAAGAAAGTCGGGATGACGCTCATGTCGAAAGTCGGTGGTGCAGCCGGTCCACTTTACGGTTCCGCCTTCGTCAAGGCAGCGCCTAAGTTTGGTGACGCGACCGAAGCCGATTTCAATCTCGTCAAAGAAGCGCTTGTCGAAGCAGCGACAGCGATCAAGGCGCGCGGGAAATCGGAAGTTGGCCAAAAGACGATGGTCGATGTGTGGGACCCGTTCTTGAGTGACTTGAACGAGTCCGACGACTTTGACGCAAAACTTGATCAACTCGTCGGTGCGACCGAAGATATGGTCGCCACGAAAGGACGGGCGTCTTATTTTGGTGAGAACTCTCGCGGCACTGTCGACCCGGGGGCACTCTCGAGTTCAATCGTCTTAAAAGCGATTATGAAGGAGGTTGAGTGATATCGTAGAGCTCATCATCGTATCCCATAGCGCTAAAATCGCTGAAGGGATTCAAGACTTGATGAAAGAGATGGCCCCGTCCGTTCCGATTCATTTAGCGAGCGGGCTTGAAGACGGCAGCATCGGGACTGATGTGACCCGAATCCTTGAAGCCATTGAAGCCGTCGACAAAGAGGCACTCATCTTATCGGATATCGGTTCGGCCACGATGAACGCCGAACTGGCCGTCGATATGTATGAAGGCGAGAAGACCGTCCAGTTTTATGACGGCCCGATCGTCGAGAGCGCCTTCGTCGCTTCCGTCTCAGCCGGTAACGGCATGGACGTTGCTCAAATCGTCGAACAGTTAAAGATGGCATAAAAAAAGAGCCTCGCGGCTCTTTTTTTAACGTGGGTTATCGTTTTTCTCGTAAATCGGGTTCATGTATTCAGTCGTCGAGTAGAAACGTGGCACGACAACGAACAAGATGACAGCCGGGATTGCGATCAAGAGTAACAAGATCAAGACAGGCAACCAATAGACGATTTGTTGTCCGAGCATGTCGATGTTTGCGTCTGCAAATTCAGTCGCGCCTTCGACTTCTGCAAGGTCAGCTGTTGCGAGGATTTTGTTGTCCGTCGCATCATAGTAATGGAACTCCGTCTTACGTGTGATGAAGATGCCGTCACGGACCGTATCAATTTCAACGACCGCCGCGATGACTTCGTTGCCATTCGAGTGACGGAGCGTCTCTTCTTTTACGATTTCAGCCGTTCCTTCTTTGTAATCATAGTGCGTGGCCTTCAAATCCTCTTCAAGGGCGTCCAAGAACGCCTCATTTGCCGAGGTATTAAGTGGTGCGATTGTTAGAATGAAGATTAGTGCAAGCAGGCTTGCCCATGCTTTTTTCAACATCCCCATGTTCCCCCTTCTCTAATTCCAGTTTAGCGTCATTCCTATTGTACCAAGAAGAAAGAAAAAAGTGTGAAGAAAATGCTATTAAAATAAGAAAAAAGCGTGTCAAATTTTCGGGCGGAACGCGGCCTCCATCCGATAAATCGGTTGTCCCATGGCGCTGAAGCGCTCTTCGTACTCGGTACGGACGTTATCTGCCGGTTCGTTCGCGTGAAGATCAAGTGAAATATCTGTGAAGTACATGCCGTATTGACTCATGCTTTCGAGTGAATATTCGAACAGTCCGCGGTTATCCGTCTTGAAGTGAATCTCGCCTCCGCGTGGCAACACAGCCTCGTACGTGGCGAGGAATGTCTTATACGTCAAACGACGTTTCGCATGTCGGGTCTTCGGCCATGGATCTGAGAAGTTCAAATAGACGCGGTCGACTTCGCCGGCTTCGAAATAGTCGACGAGTTGCTTGGCATCCACAGTCAAAACGCGGACGTTCGGCATCGGCGTTTCGACGAGCTTTTGCACGATCGACACGGCGACGCTCTCGAACAACTCGATAGCGATGAAGTTGACGTCCGGGAACTGCTGGGCCATCCCTAAAATGAATTGCCCTTTCCCCGACCCGACTTCGATGAAGAGCGGATTGTCGTTCTTAAATTCTGATTTCCAGTTCCCTTTTAACGTTTCGGGATGAGTAATAAAGACGTGTTCTTGAGCTTCCATGTATTCTTTAGCCCAAGGCTTGTGACGTAAACGCATGTTTTTCCAACCTTTCGTTCAAGAAATGTTCAAGTTTCAGCTGACTAGCCGCTTCGCGCGAGCAGTCCCCTTGCGATTATACACGAAATCATTGTTTAATGAACATGAATCATCCTTCACAAGGAGGTTATATCGATGAGCACGTTAGATCAATTTCTTATTTTTTACGCGGCTCCGTTGACGTTCTTCGGCGCCGTCATCGCGACGTTCGTATGGGCGTATTTCATGAAACCTGATGATGTCTGATGCATATGGAAAGGGATGGCTCACACTTGTGATCCATCCCTTTTTTCATTGTGTCCGTTCCTCTGCTTCATCGAGCAATTCCCGGAGCACGGTCAATCCTTCTGCTCGGGCGATGCCATTCTGTTCACCATATAAGGTCAGAACCGTCTGGGCAATCGCATACCAGTGCATTCGATAGTGTAACTCGGACGTGAAACGGATACCGTAATGGCTGAACCACGTCTCCCAGTCCACCTCGTCGACGTAGCTGTAGACGACCATGGCCAAATCAAAGGCACGGTCGGCGATGATGGCGTCATCCCAGTCGGTCAAATATAACAGACCGGTCTCATCCTCAATCCAATTGTTATGGTTCAAGTCTGAATGGCAGACGACGAGTTCACGTTCGTCATCAATCGGCTGATGGACCGACAACCAACGAATTGCCTCATCAATCGTCACGTCCGCCTCGTCTTGCTCGTAAGCGGCACATTGCCGGAGCAACAGTGAGGACGTGACCGGTGTATGATTCAACTGCTGCAACATGAATAATAGCTCTTTCGAATGATGAATCTTCCCAAGCTGTGCCGCCACATCAGCCCGTTTCATATCGGCTGGCGAGAGCTCACGACCTTCGATGAACTGTTGGGCACTGAGGACGTCACCGTTAAACATCCGTTTCGTCCACAGCAATTTGGGGACGATGCCTTCGGCGGAAAGAATGGCTAAAAACGGGGACGAGTTTCGTTTGACAAAGATTTTTTGTTGGCGCGTCGTCGCTACGTACGCTTCGCCTGTAATCCCGCCTGCGGAAGCCACCGTCCACTCTTCACCGAGCGCACCGATTATATCTGAATACATATTCATCACGCTCAAATCTCATTAAGAATTACAAAGATACAATCACCATATTAACACGCGATAATCGTCATTGACAACGACTCGACTTGAATCTGGCTCGGATTTCGTTCAATCGGGACGAGGCTCGCCGTTTCCCCTTGGACGTAGACGTTCCAGTCCCCCTCCGCTTGGAATGTCACATCGTGGAACGTTCCGTTCAGATAGACGCGGACGCGCTGCCAGGCATCATAAGAATGGCTCGCCGTCAGCTCGTATGCAATCACGCCCGGGGGCGACGGTAAGAACTTGAACTGTTCGATGACTTTTTGCCGGGTATCGTAACGGAAACACGTGTGACGGCGCCGTAACTTGAGTAGTGTCTTCACAAACTCGACCTCACTTTGCCGCTCGTCACGTAAGTCCCAATCGAAGTGATTGATTCGGTCCGGTGCATTATAGCTGTTCTCAACCCCTTGTTTTGTTCGACCAAACTCTTGGCCGGCGTGAAGGAACGGGACGCCTTGCGACGTGATGACGATGGCTGTGGCGAACCGTTGCATCCGCAACCGCATCGTCTCGTCCATATCTTCACACGACAAGAGCAATTTATCGTACGTCGTATAATTGTCATGTGCTTCGACGTAGTTGATCGTATACTGCGGGCTCGGGAAACGCCCGACGGTGACGTTCGGGATTTGGACCGCTCCGGTGATACATTCGCGAAGCTCCCACTCCCGCCACTCGTTCCCGGAGACGAACCCGCGCTCCCGGTCATTGAACGTCGACCCTTTCAAGGCGTCCCGCATCATGTCATTGAAATGACCGATTCGGGGCATGAAAGCCGCGTTATGCGACGAGGCTTTCAATGACGGGCTGAGCGGTGTCGCCAAATCCCATCCTTCCCCGTAAATCAAAATCGAGCGATCGATTTTATCGAGTGCGGCCCGTATTTGATTCATCGTCTCGACGTCATGAATGCCCATCAAGTCGAACCGGAAACCGTCGACGTGATACGTCTCGGCAAAGTACGTCACACAATCGACAATCATCCGTCGCATCATATACCGTTCTGAGGCCGTGTCGTTTCCGACGCCGGTCCCGTTCGCCACCGTCCCGTCATGTTCATAACGGAAATAATAGTACGGGACGAGTGCTTCGAGCGACGATTGCTCACGGATGAAGATATGGTTCATGACGACATCGACGACGACGCGCATGTCATGGCGATGCAAGGCATCGACCATTTCGGCATACTCTAGAATGCGTGATAGCGGCTCGTCAGGTTTCGAGGCGTAACTGCCTTCCAACCCGAACCAATGGATCGGATCATAACCCCAGTTGTAGGGCATCCGGGTCGCTTCGTCGACGCTTCCAAAATCATGGACCGGCAATAACTGCAGGTGCGTGACCCCAAGTTCTTTCAAATAATCGAAACCGGCACTGTTCCTCGCCCGGGTTTCAAGCCCGGTCTCGACGATGCTGGCGTACAGCCCTTGCCGTCGACTCGTCGACGCAGGGTGGCTCGTGAAGTCACGGATATGCAGTTCATAGATGACGGCATCTGTCGCTTTGCGGAGAGGCGGGCGTTCTGCCGGCTCCACGTGCTCAGCGACGGCTGTCTCAACATCAATCAATACGCCAAATTCGCCATTTAGGCTGACGGCTTTGGCGTAAGGATCGACGACCTCGTTCGTTTCGACAGGTGTCTTGACGTACAGTCGATAAAAATAGCCTTCGTACAGTCTAGGAACATCGGCATGCCAGACGCCTCGACCGCTCCGAGACATGCGAAACCGTTCAATCTCACGATGCGTTTCGGGATCATGGATGACGAACCAAATCGAAAACGCGACGGGCGACCAGACATATGCCTCAATCGATTGCCCGGAAAATGAAAGGCCGAGCGGTCCGTCATAGGCATAGCGACGTTCAAACTCGTCCGTATGCACAATTTCGCGGGGCACGACGACAATCGTCTTATGTCCAGGGTGAAACACGGTATAGACCGCTTCGAGCGTAACCGGGCGCGTCAATTGGATATCTCGTTCAATCGTGCCCGCCTCTGTCGTCCATTCGTTGAGCACCACATAATCGACCGGTCGACCGTTTTGTTCGATTTGTACCGGTACGGATTCATATTCGGCAATGACCTCGAGTCGAATCGTCTCGAATGAGAGCAAGGAAGCCCGTTCAATCGTCACATGAGACGTCGTTTGCTGATTTGGTGTGTGATGCATACGCGTTCCATCCTCTCCTACCTACTGGTCCAAAAATTGTCGAAACGGCATCTGGGCTGTCGCATCTAGTAGTTTCGCCACATCTCGAATTTGTTGGGCTTTGACGATCGGCGCCCTCGTGTTCACTTGTTTCATCCACGGCTCATAATCCGCGCGTGAGATGAACTGAGTCGACCGAATTTCAGGCACATGATCGAAATAGCCTTGTGGGGCCACCGTCACTTTTTGGATGACCCCGTCATAGGACGGAAGAAACTGTCGAACGATTTCTTCGGTGCGCGTCAACGCGATGAGCGGGTTGACTACACGTTTATTTTCCCCTTTGAGCGGTTGATGAATCCACGTCTTCTGCTTCGATATGTGATAGATGCTGCGGTCGCCGTCGAGCCATTCGACCAGGTAAATATGCGATGGTCCGATGATGAGATGGCTCAGTTCGACCGTCGCCCCGTTCCATTCGACGACCGGACGATACATGAAGAAGTGTTGGTCGTTCCATTCGGATACCATCTTGCGATATCCGTATTCTCGCAAAAACGGCAACAACGGGACGTCCGCCTCGGTCGCCCCTTCACAGGCGTACTGCAGTTTTTGGATATGACGGCGGTTCGCGAGCAACGTCTGGAACTGCGACTCCGAGAGCGGTGTCGGTTCGAGCTCGATGCGTTCCGTACGGCGCCAAAATTTCCACCACGGGTTCTCAAACTCCATGATTTCGGGAGGATTCAACCGATTGGAATCGTGAAGACGACGCATGCGAGCGACATCGGACTCGACATACTCTTGAAAGCGATTGAACTGGTCGAGCATGTTTCGTTCATATTTAGATGTTACGTCAAAAATTTTAATCGGGATCGCCATGTGTCCTCCTCTGACCGCTGTAACGGAAATACTTCGACTGCCTCATAGGCAGGGGTATGGTTTGGATTGATTCGATAAAGTACGACCGTTTCAATCGGCTCCTCGATGGTAAACGTCGGGGCGATGTACGGGATTCGTGTGCCTGTGTCCCACTTCTTCGCGAGTGTGACGTGGGGGACGAACGGTTTACGGTCGAGTGCTGGAATCTCTTCGGATAACTTTCGTCGAAGCGTCCCGGTAAGCGCCGTCAAGTCCACGGACGGTTCCGGGACGATCGTCAAGACACGCGGACGATCCGGTCTACCGAAGTGGTCAATTTGCTGGAACGTCAGCACGAACGGGGCCGTCGACGTTGTCACTTCACGTGTGAGTTCTTTCACTGCCTCGACTTCATCATCGTCCAATGAACCGAGAAACTGAAGTGTCAAATGAAATTCCTCCGGACGATACGTCCGACGATACGAATAAAACGGCAAGATGTCCCGCTGTACATGTTCGAACTTTTCGTCCTCGATGGGTAGCGCCAAAAAATAATGTGTCGACATGCCATCATCCTTTCACTCGAAAACGTCTCAGTCCAAAGAAGAGGACCGCTCCTACGATGCTGACCACCGTGTACATCCAAAATACACCGATGATGCTGTTATATTCAATGATAAATCCACTGAGGAGGTTGAATCCGGCCGTCGCTAGTCCTGACGTGATGGCCATATAGACGCCAATCGCCGTCGAGACGACGTTGCGACTGACAAGGCTGCGGACAAATTGAAGTGCGACCGGAATCAATAATCCGACGACCAGTCCTTGAACGATGGCAAGAATCCAAACGACCCAAATCGGGGGCTCAAGTGCTAACCAGCCGTTGCGAAGCGCCGAAATCAAGGCGGCTCCCGCCAGCACGTTAACCGTACCTAGACGTGAGACGATTTGGTACGCCACTTTCATGAATGGAATTTCGCATAATACCGCGACAAGGAACAGTGTCCCGACGAGCGTCGTCGAGCCTCCGATGCTCGTCACATAAATTCCGAAGTAATAGTTATTCGCGTAAATCGGGCCGAAGACGAGCATGCCCCCAATCAAAAAGGCGATGAACGGCCCATTCCAGACGGCCGACCATTGGAACGGTGCCGTCGTGTGTACTTGCTTCGGTTCCTGTTCAGATACGCTCCGCACGAACAGCGTACCGATTGCCAGCATGACCGCGCTGAGTAAAAACGTACTCGCGAGGCCCCATGTCGTGTCCGAGATGCGACCCATGACGAACACCGCAATCGCAAATCCGGCCGATCCGAACAGCCGGATGGCCCCGTAGTCGATTTTGGCGCGTGACGTATACTCGAGTGTCATCATATCGACGAGCGGGATGTGTGCACATTGGAAGATGGACCAGGCAATCATCAATATAATAATCCATACGTAAGACGTCGCGAACAAGAACGTGAGCGATAAGGCAGCCGCCCCGAGCATCGCGATAATCAGCCAAGCCCGAACCCGCCCCGTTCGGTCGGCGAGCATGCCCCATAGCGGTTGGACACCGATTGAGAGGATCGGCATGATGGCGACGATTGTTCCGACCTGACCCGGAGACAAATCAAAACGTGACTGCGAGAAGAAAAGTGCCATGTAAGGAATGAGGGCTCCTTGGGCAAAGAAAATGGCGACGTAAATCGATTGAAACGATATTTTTTGTTGGTTCACAGTAAACTTCCTTCCTAACAGACAGAGAGCCGACCGAATCAGTCAGCTCTCACGGGTTATTATTTAGCGAGCTCATAAATCGCTTCCGCATAGATGGCGGCGGCGCGAAGTAAATCTTCAATTTCCATGTATTCATCGACTTGGTGGGCGACGTCTTTCGCTCCAGGGAACAGCGCCCCAAAAGCGACACCAGCCTCGAGCGAGCGCGCATACGTCCCTCCGCCGATGGCCATCAAGTGCGCTGACTCGCCGGTCTGACGCTCATAGACGCCTGCCAACGTTTTCACGAGCGGATGGTCTTCGGCCACATGGTGCGGCGGCATATGATGACGCGTCGACAGTTCGAACCCGAACGACAAGGCGATCTCTTTCAAGTTTTGCAACCGTTCCTCGAATTTCGCGGTGTATGGATAACGGATATTCACCGTCGCCGTCCGTTCGTCCCCTTGATAGCGGAACACGCCACCGTTAATCGTCAAATCACCCGTCTCATCACTCGCTTCGATACCGAGTGAAATCCCGCGTGAATCGGCGAACACGTGACGAATGAACTCGATGTAGCGCTCTCCTTGAATGTCGAGCGGGAGCGTCAACAAGAAGCCGGCGAGGACGTAGGCCGCGTTGACTCCGTTATCTGGTTCCATGGCGTGGGCGGCCACACCTTTCATCGTGAACGTATACGTCCCTTGGTCCCATGTGCACGTGCCGTCCGCTTCATATTTTTCGAGATACGCTTCAAACTTTTCTTCGAGAACGTCTTCTGTCTCGAGTACCGCTGTCGCAAAGTCCGGGACCATGTTCGGCCGTTCTCCGCTCACGAACGAGACCAAGTGATGTTTCGAGCCTGGCACCCGTTGAATTGGGAGCTGCTTCAAGACGCCATCGTATAGCCCCTTTTCAGCATTGATAATTGGAAAGTCAGCGTCCGGTGCGAAGCCATATGTCGGCATCGCCTCTTGTTTGAAGTATTCGCGGACACAACGCCATTCGCTCTCCTCGTCGCAACCTGCAATCAGGCGGACGCGTTTCGATAGCGGCAATCCAAGTTCCTTCACGATGCGCAGTCCGTAATAAGCAGCCATCGTCGGTCCTTTATCGTCATTGCTGCCACGGGCGAATATTTTCCCGTCGGCGATGGTAGGATTGAACGCCCCATACGTCCATCCCTCCCCAGCCGGCACCACGTCTAAGTGACAGAGGATGCCAACGATTTCTTCCCCTGACCCGTATTCTAAATGCCCCGCGTATCCGGCGACGTCTTTCGTAGCGAACCCGTCTCGCTCTCCGAGTGCAAACATGTAATCGAGAGCTCGGCGGACTTCAGGTCCAAACGGTTCGTTCGGGCCGGTCTTCGTCTCATCAAGCACGCTTGGGATTTGCAATAACCCTGTTAAATCTTCTAAAAATGCGTCTTTTCGTGCGTCGACTTCTTGTCTCCAATTCATATGGATCTCCCCTTTGCGAATGTTCTCTCCCTTATTAGTATATCCAAATGTTAGAAAGACGAACATTCATTTCGAAAATATTTTTTCGTTCGTCTTTTAGCCTTTTGTCTACGTCTTTACATATCCTTCATTCGATATTTACGTTCATAATCGTTTCTTTACATTTCGATTGTTCGTTCTTTTCCCTTGCAATTCTATGCAGGAGCGGTATACTAAAGGTGTAATTTTAGAAAATAACAATTTCATATTTCATTTGTCGTCCGTAGGTTTTGTCTTTCATCATTCTACGCATTGGGAGGTTATCCAATGAAAGGTTCAACAGATCGTATGCTAACCCGCATCAAGTCCATTTATTTGTTCATTAACGAAAGGGAATGCGTCACCACTTCTGAACTAGTAGAGGAGTTCGGGATCACATCACGCACCGTACAGCGTGATTTGAACGTGCTTGAATACAACAATCTGGTTGAAAGTCCGAGTCGCGGAACGTGGACATCATCAAAACGTTCGCTCAAGACGGCAAATTAAATAACAAGTTACGAGGGATTCCGGCAACGGGTCCCTTTTTTTGCGCCCAAAAAGGCACGTGTCGGCTGACACGTGCCTTCATTTCATGTGAAGAACAAGTCGACTTCTTCTTCGCTCAATTCCCGATACGCCCCGGGTTCGAGCGTCGGGTCGAGCTCGAGCTCGCCGATTTGGACCCGTTCGAGCTGCTCGACGTGTTTCCCGACCGCGGCAATCATCCGTTTTACTTGATGATACTTCCCTTCCGAGAGCGTCAGCCGGACCGTCGAACGACGTCCGGATTTGCTGATGAGCTCAAGTCGGGCCGGTTTCGTCGTATAGCCGTCCTCAAGCTCGACACCCTCGGCGAAGTGACGGACATCGTCTGTCGTCATCTCCCCGTCAACTTCGGCGACATACACTTTGTCGACATGTTTACGCGGTGACATGAGCGCATGATTGAACGCCCCATCGTTTGTGAGAAGCAACAGACCGGTCGTGTCCTTGTCGAGACGTCCGACCGGGAACAACTCGTAATGGGCGTAGGACGGGTCGATCAAATCGACGACCGTCGATTCGACCTTGTCCTCGGTCGCACTGATGACACCTACCGGCTTGTTCATCATCAAGTAGACGAACGGTTTGTACTCGACGACCTCGCCTTGCACGGTCACCCGTTCCGTTTCAAGGTTGACTTGACGTTTCGCGTCTTTGACAGGTTGGTCATCGACACGGACGACCCCTTGTTTCAGTAAAATCTTGACGTCTTTGCGCGAACCGTATCCCATGTTCGCCAATAATTTATCAATTCGCATTAAGCTTTCCTCCGATACTGGAATCGTTTCCCTAATAGTTTTCCGGCCAAGTGGCTTCTCCAACCGAGATAGCCGTATACGACGAGACCGATTCCGAAACCGACGATCGTGGCAACGATATCATTGCTCCAACTCGGTTCATTCCGGAGCGTGACGAACAGCGAGCCATACACGGCGATAAACATCGCGCCACCCATGGCAAACATGAGCATCGTCCGACGCAACAGTTGCTTATACGGAAACTGGAGCGCCCGTTGGATTTTCCAAACCATGAGGATAATCGCGACGATATAACCGGCGATCGTCGCATAACCAGCGCCGATCCCGCCGATTGCATACACGAACGGTACGTTGAGCACAGCTTTCGTGATGAGACCCATCGCCGTCGCGAAGATCGTGAAATATTGACGGTTGATCCCTTGCAGGATGGCCGCCGCCACCGAGTAATAAGCGAGGAAGAACGCACTCGGTGCGTAGTGGAGCAGGTAGACCCACCCTTCGCGGTCACCTGGGAACAACGTCCCGAACAACGGTTCCGCGAGCGCGACCAATCCGATGACGGCCGGGATGGTGACAAAGAACGATACTTGGAAAATATGGTTCACTTGATTGCGAACTTTGTTCATATCGCCGTGCGTGAACGATTTTGTCACGAGCGGGATGGTCGCCATCGACACACTCGCCGCAATCGATACCGGAATCAACACGATTTTATGGGCGTTCCCCGTCAAGAATCCGAACGCGGACGTCGCTTCGGCGACCGACTTCCCAGAGTTGAGCAACGTATTGACCATCGTCAACTGGTCGACGAACTGATAGAGCGGCGTCGACAGACCGACCATGACGATTGGAATCGAATAGCTGAGCAACTCGAGCAATAGTGATTTCATCGAACGGACCGGTGTGCCGGCCGGATTATCGGTTTGACGATGGATGTCTTTCCGTTTGCGCCAGTACATGGCGAGCACGACGATACTACCAATCGCACCGATAAAGGCGCTGAACGTCGCAATCGTGACGGCGAGCACTTTCAAACCGTTCAACTCGGTCGTCGCCACGGCAGCGGTGCCACCGAGCGAGTCGGCGAGCGGACGAATGAGTGCCGAGTCCGAGAAGACGAACAAGACGAGCATCGTCCCACTGAGCAGGAACATGATGCGGACAATCTGTTCGATGACCTGGGAGATGGCCGTCGGGGCCATGTCCTGATGTCCTTGGAAATAGCCGCGCACCATACTCATCGCTGGGATGAGCAGGAGGGCGAAACTGACGCTACGCGTGACGAGCGTCAACGAGTCGATATATTGCTGATTGTTCTCCGAGTTGCGGACCATGAGTTCCGATAACCACGGTGCTGAGAAGAACAGTAATAAAAAAGCGACGACTCCGGTCACGAGCATCAGCTTCATCCCTTGGCGGAACAAGCGCTGACTCGTGCCATATTCGCCGAGCGCATTATACTTGGCGATGAATTTCGATACGGCCACGGGAATCCCCGCCGTCGAAATGGCGATCATGAGCGCATAATAGGTGTACGCCGCCTGATAGAGCGTGACACCGGCAATCCCGACCATCGCTTGGAACGGGAACGTATAGAGCAGTCCGAGTGCACGTGAAATCAAATTTCCGGCTGACAGCAGCAGCGTGCCTTTGACGAAGGACTCTCGTCCTGAATCTTGTTTGACGCTTGATGACATGAGATACCTCCATCTATTGTTTCACAACTAATGTACCTAATTTTACAAAACGACCGTTTCTCATTATACTCTTACTGTTGCAGATAATAAAGTTACGAATTTGATTTGAAAGAGAAACGAGGGATACCATGATGAAAGATGTAATCGTCATCGGAGGAGGCCCAAGCGGTCTGATGGCGACCTATGCCGCCGCCAAAGCCGGAGCGAACACGCTCCTAATTGATAAAGGTTCGAAGCTCGGACGCAAGCTCGCCATTTCTGGCGGAGGACGCTGTAACGTGACGAACCGCAAGCCCGTCGACGAGTTGATTCAATTCATCCCGGGGAACGGACGCTTCTTATATAGCGCCCTCGCCCAGTTCGACAACCAGTCGATTATCGACTTGTTCACCGGGTTCGGCATCCCGTTAAAAGAGGAAGATAACGGCCGGATGTTCCCGGTGACGGATAAAGCGCAAGACGTCGTCAACACGCTCCTCGGGGCCATCGACCAACTCGGTGTCGAGATTCGCAAAAATGCGAAAGTGAAGACGCTCCATTTTAATGAAGCAAATGAGTTCGAAGCGGTCGAACTCGAGGACGGCGAGCGGATTGAGGCCGGCGCTTGCGTCATCGCCGTCGGTGGACAATCTGTCCCTCACACCGGCTCGACCGGGGACGGCTATCCATGGGCCGAGAAAGCCGGCCATACGATCACCGAGCTGTTCCCGACTGAAGTACCGATTTTGTTGAACGATGCGTTCATCGGCACGAAACAGCTGCAAGGGCTGTCGCTCCGTGACGTCGCCCTCACCGTTCACGGCAAGAAAGGCAAGCCGATTAAGACACACCGT
Source organism: Exiguobacterium chiriqhucha RW-2 (assembly GCF_000416965.1). GTDB lineage: Bacteria > Bacillota > Bacilli > Exiguobacteriales > Exiguobacteriaceae > Exiguobacterium > Exiguobacterium chiriqhucha. The sequence continues at coordinate 171,988 of NZ_ATCL01000009.1, read as the reverse complement.
GGCGACATGATTTTCACGCATTTCGGGATTTCGGGTCCGATTGCCCTCCGGTGCAGTCAATATACGATTAAAGAACGCAAACGTAGCAAAGAGCGCGTCGTCGCCCTCTCGCTCGACTTGTTCCCGGATATGGCACGTGACGAGCTGTATCAAGAGCTTTGGAACCAAGTGCAAGACCAACCGAAGCGGGCCGTTAAGAACGTCTGGAAAGGATTTATCCCGGAGCGTATGCTCGACTTGTTGTTGGCCGACCTCGCGTTCGGCGAAGAGGACGCGAGTCAACTGAAGAAACAATCGGTCATCGATTTCGCGACCCGATTGAAGACGTTCGAGTTGCACGCCACCGGAACGCTCGATTTCGATAAAGCGTTCGTCACGGGCGGCGGCGTTTCCGTCAAAGAAATCGCCCCACAGACGATGATGTCGAAGAAAGCAGACGGCTTGTTCTTCGCCGGCGAAGTGCTCGATATTCACGGCTATACGGGTGGTTATAACATCACGGCCGCCTTCACGACCGGACACTGTGCCGGTTCACACGCGGCACAGTTCGCGGAACAGACGACCGTATAAACAAAGAGAGTCGATCGCACGTGCGATCGGCTCTCTTTTTAGTGTCACTGTTTTGCTTCAAGTTGACGTCTTACTTCCGCCTCGAGCTCTGGCTCGGGTGGCAACCAGCCTTCCGGCTTCATGACTTTATTGTCTGACGCACGGAGGATCGGCTTGCCGTCTGGTCCGAGCTTCGCCATATTGGCACGCTGCACGATTTCAAACAACGGAACCGGGTCGAGCCCGAGTTCGACGAAACTGCCCATCACGAAATAGAGGGCGTCCGTGAGCGCATCACCTTGTCCGACGAGGCGAGCGACGTCGTCCGTCGGCGGTGCGTCTTGGAGCGATTTTTGAACCGCCTGTTCGAATCCTTGTTGGAACGTGGCGACGGCAGCAAGGAACTCGTCTTCATTCCGTGCCGATTGATGTAAAAATTCGACGACAGCTTCTTCTGCCGTCCAGACCGAACGTTTGACAGCACGGTCTAAGCCGAGCGGTTGCGGTGCACTCGCCTCCGGGTGTCCGAACGTCTCGTGGAACTGGCGAACCTCTTCATAAAAGTAACGTTTGCTCATCTCATTCTCTCCTATCAGTCGACCGAGACGAAATCGTCAAGGTCGAACACATCTGGTCGCACGATGGCGAATATCTCATTGTCTTGCAGGAACATGCCGGTCGAGCCGTAGACGCGAGGTGTCACCATCTGTCCGTTCATCGTCCCTTCGTCCGGGTTGACCGTATAGAGGACGAGTTCTTCCGAATCAAGGACGTAAATGCGCCCTTGGCGTTCGACGAGGCCGACACCGCGGAAGTTCTCGAACTTCTGTTGAATCGAGGCGCTCATTCCTTCGGTCGTAAGCGGTTTTCTCGACTCAACAGCCCATTCCGTCTTCGGTTCCGGTGCTGCTTCAGCATCCGCTTCATCTGTCGTCGATGTCGAATCGTCGTCTGAATCGGTTTCCGACGATGTATCCGTTTCCGCCTCACTGTCGTTGGCCGTCTCTTCCTCGAGCGTCCGCTCTTGGACGTACAACAGTTCTACATCCGGCGTGTCCTCCAAACGGCTCATGATAATCAATCGTTTCGTCTCTTCATCGTAACCGAGGCCGAACAACCGATCTGTCGAGGCGATTCCTTTAATCAATTTGCGTCGTTGTTCCGTCCAACGGCCTTCTACCCGCTCGATTGTCACGAGAACCCCGTTCGCCGTGACGGCATATATCTTGTCTTCGGAAATCATGCGCATGCCGATGAACTCGCCGAACCGATAGGGTTGCCCTTCGTTCTCCAATATGAGCGACGAATTCACGCGATTGGCGTTCCCGCTCACTTCGAAGAACTCTTTATTTTTCGTCAAGACGAGATACGATCCGATCGTGTCACTATAATACACTTCATCAATCTCTTGAATCTGTTCAAGGGCATCGGTCGTATCGATGTCCTCCTCGTCCGGCGAGGCTTCGACGGGAGGTACCGAAGTCGATTGATGGCTCGTTTGAATATCGATTTTCTCAAACGTCGAGGCGATTTGGCTTTGGATGTCCTCGTCCGAAAAGACGAACACATAGCATAAAATCACACCGACGACGACGGCAAATAGCGTCGTATATAGTACGTATGAACGTTTCATGGACGTTTCGTCCCCTTTATATGCAGTATCGCCCTTTAGTGTAACAAACCCGACCCGAAAAGAAAACGACATGACGAAAAAGAAAGGAACGTGTGACAATGTCACACATTCCTTTGCTTATCCTACGACGATATTGACGAGTTTCCCTGGAACGACAATCACTTTGCGGACCGTCTTTCCTTCCGTGAACTCTTGAACGCGTTCGTTCGCAAGCGCATCGGCCTCGAGCGCTTCTTTCGAAGCGTCGCGGGCCACGTGCATCTTCGCACGAAGCTTCCCGTTCACTTGGATGACGACTTCAATCGTGTCGCTGACGAGTTTCGACTCATCGAACGCCGGCCATGCCGCGTACGTCAAGTCTTCTGTCATGCCGAGACGTTCCCATAACTCTTCGGCCAAGTGTGGCGCGACTGGGGACAGCATCTTGATGAAGTTGACCATCTCTTGTTTTGGAAGCGTGTCTTGTTTGTACGCCTCGTTGATGAAGACCATGAGTTGCGAGATTGCCGTGTTGAAACGGAGCGCCTCGTAGTCTTCTGTCACTTTCTTCACCGTCTGATGGTACGTCCGTTCGAAGTCGGCCGACGGAGCGCCGTCCGTGAGCTCCGTCTGGTCGAACAAGCGCCAGACGCGGTCAAGGAAGCGACGAGCGCCGTCAAGGCCGTTCGTCGACCAAGCGATGGCTGCGTCGAGCGGTCCCATGAACATCTCGTAAAGGCGAAGCGTGTCAGCACCGTGCGATTTGATAATATCGTCCGGGTTGACGACGTTCCCTTTTGACTTCGACATCTTCTCGTTGTTCTCACCGAGAATCATCCCTTGGTTATAGAGCTTTTGGAACGGCTCGTTCGTTGGAACGATGCCGATATCATAGAGCACTTTATGCCAGAAACGAGCGTAGAGCAAGTGTAGGACCGCGTGCTCCGTACCACCGATATATAAGTCGACCGGAAGCCAACGCTTCAACTTCTCTGGATCCGCAATCATGTCTTCATTGTGCGGATCGATGAAGCGAATGTAGTACCAGCAACTGCCGGCCCATTGTGGCATCGTGTTCGTCTCGCGACGCCCCTTCTCACCGGTCACAGGATCCGTGTACGTCAACCACTCGTCGGCGTTCGCAAGCGGTGATTCTCCCGTACCCGACGGCTTGATTTCATCGATAATCGGGAGTTCGAGCGGAAGCTCTTCAATCGCAACGGTCTTGAGCGTACCGTCTTCCATATGAATGATTGGAATCGGCTCGCCCCAATAGCGTTGACGGCTGAACAACCAATCGCGGAGACGATACGTCGTCTTCGCACGGCCAGTGCCGGCGAGTTCGAGTTCTTCGATGATTTTGGCGATCGCGTCGGCTTTATTGAGGCCGTCCAAGCTGCCTGAGTTGACGTGGACGCCGTCCTCGACGTAAGCCGCCTCATCCAAGTTGCCGCCTGTGACGACTTCACGGATCGGAAGGTCGAACGTCTTCGCGAACTCATAGTCGCGCTCATCATGTCCAGGTACGGCCATGACCGCGCCCGTGCCGTATGTCGACAACACGTAGTCAGCGATCCAAATCGGAAGCTTCTCCCCGTTGACCGGGTTGATGGCGTAAGCGCCGGTAAATACACCCGTCTTCTCTTTGGCGAGATCCGTCCGTTCGAGGTCTGTCTTTTTCGAGACTTCTTCGACGTACGCTTCGATGGCGACGACTTGTTCCGGTGTCGCGATTGCTTTCACAAACGGGTGCTCCGGTGCGAGCGTGACGTATGTCGCGCCGTAAAGTGTGTCCGGACGTGTTGTGAACACCGTCACGACTTTATCGTGACCGTCGACTTTGAAATCGACTTCGGCCCCGACCGACTTGCCGATCCAGTTGCGTTGCATCTCTTTGACGCTGTCTGGCCAGTCAAGCCCTTCTAAATCATCGAGCAAGCGCTCGGCGTATTCTGTGATACGAAGCACCCACTGCTTCATCGGCACACGGTAAACCGGGTGGCTTCCCCGCTCCGACAATCCGTCGATGACTTCTTCGTTGGCGAGTACCGTCCCGAGGGCCGGGCACCAGTTGACGGCGACTTCGTCGACATAGGCGAGTCCGCGGTCATGAAGTTGTGTGAAGATCCATTGCGTCCACTTGTAGTATTTCGGGTCGGTCGTGCTGATTTCACGATCCCAATCGTATGAGAAACCGAGCTCTTTCAATTGGCGGCGGAATGTGCCGATGTTGCGCTCTGTGAACTCGCGCGGGTCGTTCCCTGTGTCGAGGGCATATTGCTCGGCCGGAAGACCGAACGCGTCCCAACCCATTGGATGGAGGACGTTGAAGCCTTGCATCCGTTTCATGCGGGCGATGATGTCCGTCGCCGTGTAACCTTCCGGGTGACCGACGTGAAGTCCCGCTCCTGATGGATAAGGGAACATGTCAAGGACGTAGAAACACTCCTTGTCCGGGTCTTCTGTCGTCCGGAATGCATCTTTCTCGTCCCAACGCTTTTGCCATTTCGGCTCGATGTCTTGATGTTTAAAATAGTCCAACATTCATCCTCCTCTGCATAATAAAAAGCCTTCCGCCCCGGTAATGGGACGAAAGGCTTGAAAGCTTTCCGCGGTACCACCCATGTTGCATTTCTGCCACTTGAGACGCCGGTAACGAGGCGTAACTCCGGTTCACCCTACTGTTCGTTCAGGCGAACTGCTCCAAGGCGAGTTCTCGCGGTCCATATACCGGTTCACACCACCCACCGGCTCTCTACAAATACAGACGTCACGATACTATTCCTCTTCTACGCATGTGTATGATCTCACTCGTTCATTTTAGCCCAATCTGTTTTAGAGCGTCAACTTGATTTTTCAGGTACTCGGATGTCCTTCATGAAAATGAAGAACGCGAGCGCGATGGCCGTGAGCAAGAATAGCATTGTAAAGACGGCACCGATGCCGAATACGTCATAGACGAGACCCGACACGGTCGGACCGATCATCCGACCGACCGAGGCTGCGATATTGACGAGTCCTTGGAACTGACCTGCTTTCCCCGGCGGTGCGAGTTTCGCGGCAATCGTCGGAACGGCCGGCCAAATGAACATCTCCCCGATCGTCATGACGATCATCGCGACCATGAACATCGTGAAGCCCCCCGCGAACGGGACGACCGCGAAGGCAGCGAGGAAAATGACGGCGCCGACGATGAGTTGCTTCTTCAAATCATCTTCAAAGTAACGAAGCGCCCGGTTGAGGAGCGGTTGAGCGAACACGATCAAGGCTCCGTTCACCGTCCAAAGGAGTGAATATTGGCTGATTGTCACGCCAAGGTCTTTCGAATGGACGGCGATTGTCCCTTGCCACTGCACGTAAACGAACCAAAGGGCCGCGTAGCCGATGGCGACGAACCACATCGATTTCATCGTCGCACTCGATAACGTCGTCGCCGCAGCCTCAAGCTGCGACTGGACGACCGGACGTGCCGGGTCTTTCAAATAACGGAGCCCGAATAAGAGGACGACGACGAATAAGACCGATAAGAAGAAGTTGGCGTAGAAAATCAACTCGATATCGATGCGCGCAATCTGTCCGCTCATCGCTGTCCCGAGGGCGACCCCGACGTTTTGAGCGACGTAAATCGCGTTGAACGAACGGCGTCCGCCTTCCGGCCAAATCAAGCCGGCAAAGGCGTATACCGTCGGGAAGACGAGACCGCCGGAGAACCCGATTAAGCCGAGCCAGCCCAAGTAGCCGAGGAACGTGGCATGGAACAACAAGAACCCGAGCGAGCTCACGAGCAATAGGCCGACCGAGAGGATGAGCGTCCGCTTCCCGCCGATCCGGTCAAACAGCGTCCCCCCGATATAGTTCCCGGCAATGGCGAGCGCCGAGTTAACGAGCAACGCCACCCCTGCGAGCGTCATTGACTCGCCTAAATATCCATTTATATAGAGTGTGTTAAATGGCCATAAAAAAGACGCCGCCGTCGTATTGAGCGCCATCGCGATGACCAAAATCCATACCGAAATCGGCATTTTGTTGTTCATACCAGTTACTCCTTTCCTACCCGTTAAACGATAAAAATTCGGCACGACGGCCGAATCAAAAATAAGTCCTCCTCCAAGCTAACGGAACGCCTCATAACTGTCAAGAAAAATTACTTATTATGAAATAACGGTGACTTATCTTTGTGATAGCATGAGCAAAGAAGGAGAGGATATTCATGCAACATCCGTTTGGCGAAGCCAGATATCACAAATTAAATGAAGCATATCGCCGCGAGTTCGGCGGGAAAGTGTTTAAAGTACCGCTCGACGGGGGCTTCACTTGTCCGAACCGGGACGGGCTCGTCTCGAAGGGCGGGTGTACGTTCTGCTCGGATGACGGAAGTGGCGACTTCGCAGGCAATGCCTGTGATCCGATTTCGGTCCAATTCGCCGAAGTGAAGGCGCGGCTGCACCGAAAATGGAAACACGCCAGTTACATCGCCTACTTCCAAGCGTTCAGCAACACGTATGCCCCCGTCTCCCGGCTCCAGGAATTATTCGAGCCCGCCCTTGAGGAGGACGGTGTCGTCGGTCTATCGATCGCGACCCGACCGGACTGTCTGCCAGACGACGTCGTCGACTATCTCGCCGAGTTGAATGAACGGACGTCACTCACGGTCGAACTCGGCCTGCAGACGATTCACGATGCGACGGCGAGGAAAATCAATCGTGGTCACGACTACAAGACGTTCTTGGAAGGACTCGACAAACTCCGGCGACGCCAAATCAGCGTCGTTGTCCATATCATCAACGGTTTGCCGGGCGAGACGACGGACATGATGCTCGACACGGCGCGAGAAGTTGCTAAAATGGACGTACAAGGAATCAAGATTCATTTGCTCCACGTCTTGAAGCAGACCCCGCTCGCCAGACAATACGAAAAAGGACTGCTCGAGCTCATGGACGAGACGACTTACGTCTCGCTCGTCTGTGATCAATTGGAAGTATTACCGCCCGAGATGGTCATCCATCGTCTGACCGGTGACGGTCCACCCGATCTGTTGATCGGTCCGACGTGGAGCCGGCACAAGATGGCCGTCCTAAACGCCATCGATGCCGAATTAATGCGTCGTGATTCTTTCCAAGGAAAAAAGAAGGATGAGAGCCATGGGATTAATGAGAGTTTTACCGTTCGCGAAATACCTACTTCGTGAACATGTGACGCCAGGTGCCGTCGCCATCGATATGACGGCCGGCAACGGGCACGACACATTGTTTTTAGCCGAACTCGTCGAAGCGACGGGACATGTCTATGCGTTCGACGTTCAAGCCGCGGCGGTCGAGGCAACACGGACTCGTATCGAGGAGGCAACATTGACGGACCGTGTCACCGTCATTCATGATAGCCACGACACGGTCCGGGACATCGTGGCAGACGAGACACGCCCAATCACAGCGGCCGTGTTCAATCTCGGTTATTTACCAGGGAGCGACAAGTCGGTCACGACGACCGGCAATACGACCATCGACGCCCTCGAGCAACTGCTCGACGTCATGGCCGTCGGTGGCGTCATCGTCGTCGTCATCTATCACGGCCATGAGAGTGGCAAAGTCGAGCGTGACGAGGTGCTCGCGTATACCGAGGCACTCGATCAAAAGCGGGCTGGCGTCCTCCGTTACGGCTTCATCAATCAAATCAATCATCCCCCGTTCATCGTGGCGATTGAAAAACGAGAATAAAAACAGGCGACTCATGCGAGTCGCCTGTCTTCATTCTCGAATCAATTCATAAAACGTGATGAGCGTCTCCGCGAATTTCGTATTCAATCGTTCGTAGCCGAAATGTGGGAATCCTTCGAGTCGGCGGATATACACTTGATCGCCACCGATTTTCCGACAGACGTTGAGTGTCAATTTCACATCGGCGAAGCGGTCGTCCGGTGCATAGAAGCAAGCGAGCGGCAGACGCGGTAGATGTTTTTTCTCTTCTTGATGTTCGACGATCTCTTCTTCGATTTCACGGTATTGACCGTACGTGATCTCTCCGAAGCGCGACGACTCTTCCCCGCCACCCATGAACGTCATCATGCCGAGCGGGAGGTCGGGACGGAAACGATCGACCGCACTGGCGACGACTTGCTTCAGTCCGCCGATTTGGCGGGACGGATGCCAGTCGAATAGCGGTGAGATGTACGTCAGACTACCAAGCGGCACATCATATTCCTGGAGCAGACGGTTAGTCAACAACGCCCCGAGACTGAACGCGATGACGTGAATCGGTAGCTTGTATTGACTTGCCTCGCGCAACGTGTTCTTGATTAATAATTTATGGTCTTCCGCCGTCAATCCGACCGTCTGGCCGGTCACGACGAGGACTTCATACTCGTCCCGCAACCGTCCTAAAAACGCCTCACTTAACCGCGACGTGAACTGGAGCGGATATACGATCACGATGACCCCTTTTCGTGATTCTTCTTCATATGCCATGCTGTCACCTCATTTTGTTATCACATATCTTTATACTAACAAAAAACATCAGCCCAGACTGATGTTTGGTTGAAAATCCGTCTAGGGTCTTAGCGCGGGTCGTACCGTAAATGAATCAGCTCCATCGGTTGATCGTACACTTCCTCTTGGATGCGATTCAGTTCGATGAACGCCTCATGACTCAAAAAAGCGATGGCTTGCTCGTTCGAGCTTTCGACGTACAGCTCAATCGGTTGGACTTTCCGCTCCCGTAGATGCGACAACAGCGCTGTCCCGAGACCTTGGCGGTGATGAGCCGGATGAAGATAGAGACGGAGTACTTCCCATGTGTCCCCGCGGTCGATGGCGTGATAGAATCCGATGACGTCGCCTTCGGCCTCACCGACAATGAACAACTGCTCTTTCGCTTCCTCGCTCGAACTGATGGCGCGGACGATCTCTTCTTGCTGATAGGCGCGTTCCATCACTTTCGAACGAACCTCGTCTTGTTCACTGACCGTCGCGAGCGCAATGTCGCGGATGGTGGCGGCATCTTCTGGCACGGCTTCTCGAATCTTCATAACGGCATCCCCCTTTTGGCCAATCTAGTAGTAACATTCCCCATCGGCAAAAAAATATCCTGCCCGTTCATTACTTTTTGATGTCGAAATGAAGGAAGACGTTATTTTCCATTTTGTGTCGGGTATAAGAGTATCAATGCCAACTTATAAAAAGGAGTGTTACCATGGAACCGAAACTACAACACGATCCACAAGTCGAGCAAGCCAATCATCCGAACCGTCAGTTTGAACAGACGAACACAGGAGGCCCAAAAATCACAGTCGTGACCGGGATGCTCCTCGGCGCCCTCGTCGGCGGCCTACTCGCCTTACTTAGCACGTCAAACCGTGAGAACACGAAACAATCGTTCTCGAGCGCGAAGTCATCGGTCGGCGGTCTCGTCGACACGGTCAAACAAGACCCGGCCGGAACGGCGTCACAAGTCATCGGTCAAGTGAAAGCAGCGACCGAGGTCATTCAAGACGTCGCGACCGACGTGCAAAACGTCTATGAAAAAGTCGCCGGTGAAGTCGACACGGTCAAACAAGACGTGAACAAAGTCGTCGGGACGGCACAAGAAGCGAAATCGGATTTACAATCTATTGGCGAGAAAGTCGTCGAAGCGAAAGATACCGCACTTGGCAAAGAGAACGCGACAACTGAAGACAAGCCGCAAGCCTAAAAAAAAACGACCTTTCGCGTGAAAGGTCGTTTTTCTATGCTTATGCGAAGCGTTTCGCGCCTTCTTCGAGCACTGCCGCTTTGTCCGTTTGCTCCCATGGGAGTTCAACGTCTGTACGACCGAAGTGGCCGTAAGCTGCTGTCTGCTTGTAAATCGGGCGACGAAGGTCGAGCATCTTGATGATGCCGGCCGGACGGAGGTCGAAGTTCTCACGAATGAGTTCGACGAGCTCAGTCTCGCTCAATTTGCCTGTGCCGAACGTATCAACCGCGATCGATACCGGGTGAGCAACACCGATTGCGTAAGCAAGTTGAACTTCTGCTTTGTCAGCAAGTCCCGCTGCAACGAGGTTTTTCGCCACGTAACGAGCTGCATACGCTGCTGAACGGTCAACTTTGGTAGGATCTTTACCTGAGAACGCGCCGCCGCCGTGACGAGCGTATCCACCGTACGTATCGACGATGATTTTGCGTCCTGTGAGACCTGCATCCCCTTGTGGTCCACCGATTACGAAGCGGCCAGTCGGGTTGATGAAGTATTTCGTGTCCGCGTCGATGAGTTCAGCCGGGATGACTGCATCGATGACGTGTTCTTTCAAATCAGCTTGGATTTGCTCGAGCGTGATGTCTTCCGCGTGTTGTGTCGAGATGACGATTGTGTCGATGCGAACTGGGTTGTTCGCTTCGTCGTATTCGACTGTCACTTGTGTCTTACCGTCTGGGCGAAGGTAAGCGAGCGTGCCGTTCTTACGAACTTCTGCCAAACGACGTGACAATTTGTGAGCGAGTGAAATCGGGAGCGGCATGAGTTCCGGCGTCTCTTTTGTTGCGTAACCGAACATGAGACCTTGGTCACCAGCACCGATCGCATCGATTTCTTCTTCAGTCATTTGTCCTTCACGAGCTTCGAGCGCTTGGTCAACACCTTGCGCGATGTCTACCGATTGCTCATCGATCGATGTGAGGACAGCACAAGTCTCTGCATCGAAACCATATTTCGCACGTGTGTAGCCGATCTCACGAACAGTTTCACGAACAACTTTCGGGATATCCACGTAAGTTGATGTTGTGATTTCACCTGCTACGAGCACGAGACCTGTTGTGACAGACGTCTCAGCCGCAACGCGGGCGTTTGGATCTTCAGCTAAAATTGCATCCAAAATCGCATCTGAGATTTGGTCACAAATTTTATCCGGATGTCCTTCCGTGACGGACTCCGAAGTGAAAAGTCGACGGTTCAAGTTTGCCATTTCGAAAAACCTCCTATAATAAAGGGTGATGTGTGGACGGTACTCGTTCCCCTTACGCGTTGCTTTGGGACGGTAATGAAAAAAACCTCTCGCCATGTTCAAATGGGAAAGGTTGAATCGTTCTTCCTTACCCTCTTATCGTTCGAAGCTTACGCTTCGCTTCAGGATAGCACCTTTTCCGAATAACAATGAAAAATCGGACGGTTGCTGGGCTTCGTAGGGCCTTGTTCCCTCCACCGCTCAGAATAAGAGTATCCGTTACGAAGACCATCATATAAATGACACCCCGTTCTGTCAAGCGTATCGACCGAATTCGTCAAACTTTTCACAAACGGTCAAATAGTTATGTTTGTGAAATATCAAACATTTTTTTGTCCGTTTTGGTTTTTGTACTATGACCTGGTACAGAATATGTTAGAATGACAATGTAAGAAAGCGCTTACTTTAAAGGGTAAAAAATGCTTGTTTTTGATTAGTATGTCACATATAATAAAAACGTCATACTGATTAAACGCGGAAGTATGCGGATTTCATCCACATCTATTTAGGGGAAAGGTGGGATTCAGGATGGCGACAACGCTCCTGAAAATCGAAGAATTAATTAAAGGTGCCGACATGATGCGGAACTTGACGGTTCCAGAACTGGTGGAAGAAGCCATTCGCAACGGTGAAGGCGTACTGACGAAAGACGGGGCTTTATCGGTCAGTACCGGGAAATTCACAGGACGGTCACCGAAAGACAAATTCGTCGTGCAAGATGAAGTCAGCAATCATTTAGTAGACTGGGGTCCAGTCAACCAACCGATCGCGGAAGAGAAGTTCACCGCGCTACTCGACAAAGTGTTGACGCACCTCGAAACGAAAGACAAGCTCTATTATCTCGAGGCTTCTGCGGGGGCAGACGAGCACTATACGCTCCCGGTCCGTGCCATCACGGAATACGCGTGGCACAATTTGTTCGCCAAACAGTTGTTCTTGCGTGAATGGCCGACGAAAGGTGCCTTCGAGCCCTTCACGGTCATCTATGCACCTAGTTATAAGGCCGACCCAATCATCGACGGGACGAACTCCGAAACGTTCATTCTCGTCTCATTCGCCAAGCGGACCATTCTGATCGGGGGAACAGAATACGGCGGCGAGATTAAAAAATCGATTTTCTCGGTCATGAACTTCCTGTTGCCGGAACAACATGTGTTATCGATGCACTGCTCGGCGAACGTATCGGACGCCGGCGAGACGGCCCTTTTCTTCGGTCTATCGGGAACTGGGAAGACGACACTGTCGGCCGACCCGGAACGCCATTTGATTGGGGATGACGAGCACGGTTGGTCACCCGACGGCGTCTTCAATATCGAGGGCGGTTGCTACGCGAAGACGATCAATTTGTCGCGCGAGAACGAGCCGGAAATCTACGATGCCATCCGTTTCGGCTCATTGATTGAGAACGTCGTCTTAGACGAGAACCGGGCACCGGATTATAAGAATATCTCGCTCACCGAGAACACACGGGCCGCCTATCCGATTCAATTCATCGATAACGCGATGCTTCCGTCACGGGCCGGTCATCCGAACACGATCGTCTTCTTGACGGCCGATGCATACGGGGTATTGCCTCCAATCAGCAAATTGACGAAAGAGCAGGCGATGTACCACTTCTTGTCAGGGTATACGTCAAAACTCGCTGGCACGGAGCGCGGCGTCACTGAACCACAGGCGACGTTCTCGACCTGCTTCGGGTCACCGTTCTTGCCACTCGCACCGGAGCGCTATGCGGACATGCTCGGTACGCTGATTGAAAAGCATGACGTCGACGTCTATCTCGTCAACACGGGTTGGACCGGCGGCGCGTACGGAGAAGGATCACGGATGAAGCTCGCCTATACACGGGCGATGGTGAACGCGGCGGTCAACGGCAAATTGCGTGACGTCGAGACGACGCGCCACGACATTTTCAATGTCGAGATTCCACGCCACATTGACGGCGTGCCAGGCGACGTGCTCAATCCGCGGGACACATGGAAAGACGGAGCGCGCTACGATGCCGAGGCAACGGCGCTCGCCCGGAAGTTCCAGGACAATTTCAAACGATTCACGAAAGCGAGTGAGGCGGTCGTTGCGGCCGGACCAATCATCGTATAACGAAAAATGAGACGATTGCCGATTCGGCAGTCGTCTCATTTTTTTGAGTTGGCGAGCATCCATTCCATCGCCGCATCGGTCGTCTTCCATTTTTCCCAAAACGGGAGTTGATGGGCGAATGGGACGACCCAAAGTTCGGCCCGCTCCCCCATCCGTTCCGCGACCGCCGTCGCATGGCGGAGGCGGACTTGTTCATCATCGGTGCCGTGAATCAACAACGTCGGTGCATCCCATTCCTTGTAGAGCGGCGAGCGCTCAACATAAGCGGCACGGGCCGCTTCCGGGTCGCCCCCGGTCATACGGCGCAACATCTTCCGCATCGAACGCTGTTCTTCATATGTCCACTCGAGATTGGTCACACCCGCCCATGACGTGACGGACGTGAGCGGTCGTTCCGCGGCGAGCGACAACGCCATCATGCCCCCGCGCGAGAAACCAAGGGCATGAATGAACGTATCCGTTCGACGGACGCGATCGTAGAGAGACAGGACGTCCTCTAGATCGGCGCCGCCGAAGTCCTCTTTCCCGCTCCCGCCATGGTTACCCCGGTAAACGGGCGCCACGACGTGAAAACCTTTGGCAGCGAACTGCATCAACCGGGGCAAACGCACATCCCCGATGCGTCCTGTTCCGCCGCGCAGATAGAACAGGACATGTCCGTTCGGCCGTTTCGGTGTGATCGTATAGGCGACGACGTCCTCACCGTCACGCGTCGCATACCAGCCACGATGGACCGGATAACCGGCGTACGGCGGCAGGACCTCGACCTTGTCAAACCAATTGTTTTTCATAGAGCACCTTCATCGTTTCCGGGAGCACCCGGTCTTTCATCATGAAGCTGTACCGATTGTTCCGGAGCAGATTCGTCGGCAATTCCTTCATAAGGACGGCCCCATCGGTCTCGTCGACCGCCGGATGATCGTCGAAACGTTCGATTTCGGCGAAATAAATATTTTTAATAACCGTGTCGCCACGCCCAAGCACGCGATATTGGCCGAGATAATGGAGCGTCTTCACGACACCGCCCGTCTCTTCATACACTTCCCGAATCGCGGCGTCATCCTCGTGTTCGCCGGGTTCGACTTTCCCACCCGGAAACTCGAGCCCGCGCTGCTTGTGCTTCGTCAGCACCCATTGATTTTCAAAGCGAGCGACGACCCAGACGTGGAGCGGTGTATCCGAAAATGGATAGTGCGCAAAGCTCAACTCGACTTTATTGTGATAGTAGTCCGTGAATGTCAACATAGTCCATCCCTTTCTTTCCCCTGTCTACTCTCACTTTACCTTGTCTTCCACTAGTTTCAAACAAAAAAATAGGCCCGCCGGAGCGGACCTACTCAAAATTATTGGTTCAAGCGCTTTTCAAGCTCAGCTTTTTGCTCTTCGTAACCTGGTTTTCCAAGCAACGCGAACATGTTCGCTTTATACGCTTCAACGCCTGGTTGGTTGAACGGATTCACTCCGAGGATGTATCCGCTCATCGCGCATGCCTTCTCGAAGAAGTAGAACAAGTAACCGAGGTGGTACGGCGTCATCTCTGGCAATTCGACGACGAGGTTCGGGACTTCTCCGTCCGTGTGGGCGAGGAGTGTTCCTTCAGCTGCCTTGTCGTTGACGAATTGAATCGTCTCACCAGCGAGGAAGTTCAAGCCATCGAGGTCTTGTGAATCTTCCGGCACGTTCATCGCGTGACGGACGTTCGTGACACGGATAACCGTCTCGAACAAGTCACGACGACCTTCCTGAATGTATTGTCCCATCGAGTGGAGATCCGTCGAGAAGTCGACTGCCGCCGGGAAAATCCCTTTGTTGTCTTTCCCTTCTGACTCGCCATAAAGCTGTTTCCACCACTCCGATACGTAATGCAAGGCTGGTTCGTAGTTGACGAGCAACTCGATCGACTTGCCTTTCGCATATAAAGCGTTACGGACGACCGCGTACTGGTACGCTTCGTTGTCCACCAAGTTCGGAGACGAGTAAGCCGTTTGGGCATCGCGTGCACCTTCCATGAGGGCGTCGATGTCGATGCCTGCTGCCGCGATCGGAAGGAGTCCGACCGGTGTGAGCACCGAGAAACGACCTCCAACGTCATCTGGAATCACGAACGTCTCGTAGCCTTCTGCATCCGCGAGCGTCTTCAAGGCGCCACGGGCACGGTCTGTCGTCGCATAAATGCGTTCACGTGCGCCATCTTGACCATACTTGTCTTCCATGAACTGTTTGAGGACACGGAACGCGATGGCCGGTTCAGTCGTCGTTCCCGATTTCGAGATGACGTTGACTGAGACGTCCTTGCCTTCGAGCACTTGGAGCAACTCCGTCAAGTATGTCGACGAGATGTTGTGGCCGGCGAAGAAGACTTGTGGTGCGTTGCGTTCTTCCTTAGATAACACGTTGAAGAATGAATGTTGGAGCATCTCGATTGCCGCGCGTGCGCCGAGGTATGATCCACCGATTCCGACGACGACGAGGACGTCCGAATTTTCACGGATTCGTTCCGCAGCCGCTTTGATGCGAGCAAACTCATCCGTATCGTAGTTTGTTGGAAGGTCGACCCACCCAAGGAAATCGCTACCTGCCCCACTGCGGTCATGAATGACCGAATGCATTGCTTTCACGGTTTCTTGCAATTGATCGACTTCATGTTCCCCGACGAAAGACAGGGCGTTTGAATAATCGAAACGTACTGTTGACATGTCATTTCCTCCTTTAAATCGCTCATTGAAGAGCCATACATGACCCATCATAAACGGAAACGTCGGATTCGTTCAATCATTATTGCAAAATAGGCATGAAATCGCCTTATTTGCTCAGTTCAAGAATCGCTGCGACGTCTTCACGTTCGAGCGTACGGAAGCGACCGAATGCGCCTCGTTTCATCGCCGAGTCGAGGATGGCGTCAAATGTCGATTCATCGATGTCATAGTCACGGAGTGAGCTTGGTGCACCGAGCTCGTCGAAGAAGGCGCGGACAGCTGCAATCGTCCGTTTCGCCGTCTCAAGATCGTTACTGGCCGGTTCAACGTTGAACACTTCCGTCCCGAGGCGTGCAAATCGAGCAGCGTTGTCTTCTTCAAGCACATGCTCCATCCAGCGCGGGAACAAGATTGCGAGTCCGCCTGCGTGTGGAATGTCATGGACAGCCGAGACCGCATGCTCGATGTTGTGTGACGCCCAGTCGCCCGAGGCGCCCATTTGGAGCACACCGTTCAAGGCGATTGTTCCGGCGAACAAGATGATGGCGCGCAAGTCGACGTTCTCCAAGTCATTGACGAGTTTCGGTGCCGATTCGACGACCGCTTTCAACACACCTTCCGTCA
The DNA here is from genome assembly GCF_000416965.1 of Exiguobacterium chiriqhucha RW-2. GTDB lineage: Bacteria > Bacillota > Bacilli > Exiguobacteriales > Exiguobacteriaceae > Exiguobacterium > Exiguobacterium chiriqhucha. Next base: position 155,436 of record NZ_ATCL01000009.1, on the reverse strand, counting down.
TACGCTCTTGGACCGGCGCATGGTTCGGGTGGAAGTATTGCTCGAAACAATGGCTCATCATGTCGACGATACCGTAAATCGTTTGATCTTTCGGTACCGATACCGTATAACGCGGATCGAGAATCGAGAACGTCGGATAGACGAGCGGGTGACCCCAACCATATTTCTCTTGCGTCTCCCAGTTCGTGATGACCGAGCCCGAGTTCATTTCAGAACCAGTCGCCGCTAGCGTGAGCACCGTACCGAACGGGACCGCTTCTGTCGGGATGTGGTCGCGAAGCACGATATCCCAAGCATCGCCTTCATACGGGATGGCCGCCGAGATGAGTTTCGTACAATCGATGACCGAACCACCGCCAACCGCGAGCAACGCGTCGATGTTCTCTTCGCGTGCTTGTTTGACCGCGCGACGTACCGTCTCGATGCGCGGGTTCGGCTCGACGCCTGAGAAGTCGACGTAATCGATCCCAGCATTGTTTAACTCGGCCACGACTTCTTCGTACGTGCCGTTCTTTTTGATGCTCCCGCCTCCATAGACGAGCATCACTTTCTTGGCGTCAAGCGCCTGTAACTCGCTCGCGAGTTTTTCGATTTGATGAGTCCCGAAAATAAGTTTCGTCGGGTTTTTGTATTCAAAGTTGTGCATAATTCATCCTCCTTCGAAAATATGTAACACCTACACTATATACCCTGTTTTTTGTGATTGAAAAGCAATCAGGCCTGAGCGTAGATGCGGTCGATGATTGTATGGAGCGTCACCGCCTGTTCCGCTTGCTGGTACGACGGCTCCTGACGACACGCCTCGAGAAACGTGTGAATCTGTCTCGCATACGGGTCTTCGAGCGCGAGGTGAGCCGGTGTCTTATCGAACAACGCCCCGTGCTCTTCCGTATGGATGACGAGTGGGAACAGCGACGCGCCACCGTTCGTCCCACGCAGTTCGACCCGCATCGTGTCCGCCGCGTCGACGTTGGCCATGAAACTCGCGTCTAAGAACAAGGATGCCCCATTATCGAACGTGACCATCGCCCGCGCCGTGTCTTCGACCGAAAACGCGTCCGCGTCCCAATCGCCCATCAGCCCGACACCAGGTCGTGTTCCGAGATATTGACCGACGTGACCGACCACATCGACCGGCTTCGGATAATCCATCAAATAGAGGGCAAGGTCGAGCATATGCACCCCGATATCGAGCAGTGCGCCGCCGCCCTGCAACTCTTTATTCGTGAACACGCCCCATCCCGGGATGCCACGGCGCCGAAGGGCGAGCGCGGTCGCGGCATAGATGTGTCCGAGTTCACCCGCCTCGATCATCCGCTTCAATAGTTGGGTATCCGACCGATGCCGGTAATGGAAGCCATAATGAAGGGTTCGCTCAGCTCGTCTGGCCGCTTCTAGCATCTCGTTCGCCTCGTAAGCCGAGATGGCCGGCGGTTTCTCGCAGAGGACGTGACAGCCGGCCTCGAGTGCGGCAATGACTTGTTGTTTATGTAAGGCGTTCGGTGTACAGATGCTGACCGCATCGAGTGTTTCTTCGGCGAGCATCTCCTCGACCGTCTCGTACACCCGTTCGATTCCGAACTGCTTCGCCACCGCCTCCCCGCGTTCGCGTGTCCGATTCATGACGGCGACGACGTCTGCGCCTGCTGCGATATATTGCGGGATGTGGGCGGTCTTGGCAATCCCGCCCGTACCGATGATTCCGATTTTCATGGTCCTCACTCCTTTTCTGTACTGTTCGTGAACGTGTGGGACATTTCCTGTACAAAAAAAAGACGACCTGCACAGGGCAGGTCGTCTCAATCACTTACTTTTTGAAGTTCGTGTTTTTGATCCAGTCTTCGAGCTTGTCCTTGAGGACAGTGAAGCCTGGTGCTTCTTCTTGCTTGAAGTTTGAAGCTTCGTTGCGGCGTGGTGCGCCACGACGAGCTGGCTTAGCCGACTTCTCGCGTTTTGGAGCTTCTTGTGTTGCTTTCATTGAAAGCTTGATTTTCTTAGATGCTTCATCAACATCAAGAATTTTCACTTCAACTTCTTGACCGACTTGAACGTACTCGTTCACGTCTTTCACGTAGTCGTGTGAGATTTCAGAGATGTGGACAAGACCTTGAGTCTCGTCGTCGAGTGCGACGAACGCACCGAAAGGTTGGATTCCTGTTACTTTACCTTTTAAAACTTGATCTTTTTCGTATTTTGCCATTACAAACACTCCTATGCTAAATTCATCAACTTACTATAACATACTTTTTTCGATAAAGTGTACAAATTAGTAAAAAAGATTATTTGGGATTGTTTTTGTGTTTCAAAGTCGACGGGTCGGGTAAATACAAATCAAGCAAGACTTCAAGTATTCCCCCCTGATTCCGCTAGGCTAACGCCTAGCCCTTTTTTTGTTCAAAAACTTGTAAACGGTTGCTGAGCGGCCACATCGAACACCGTTTCCCCCATCATTTCATTCAACATGATCGCGTTTCGATACACTGCCATCCCCAAATTCGTCGCCGCCGGACCGTGCGAATGTTCTAAATTCGTATGGGTAAATAAACTTCCCGCCAATGTCGTCTTCGTCGCAATCTGATAGCGATTGTTGACGCGCCACTGCTGGTCCGCCTCCCATTCGATGTCGAACCGTTCGACCCATGTCGGGATGCGCGGTCGATATCCGGTCGCCGCCACGACCGCATCATATTCACCCGTAAACGATTGCCCCGTATATTGTTGCGTCCCTTCGACAGTATAAACGATTTCGTGTGCGATGTGCTCGATTTCAATCTGCGTGTACAGGTTCGTCGCTTGATCACTTCCGTCCGCCGTCCGATGATACAAAAATCCATAAATCGCCCGAAGCGTCTCAGGATTGACCCCGTTCCGGAACCGCTCGAACGCTTTCCCGAGCTGCTCCCGCTCCGCATAGGGCAATTGATTGAAATAGTCGACATACGGCAAGCTGAAAATTTCCTCGCCGAGCTTACCGCTCTCTAGTGATTCGAACACATCCGAGCGCGTCACCCAATCGATGCGTTGGCGCATTTTATCGGACCGGGTCAATAAGTCGAGATACACTTCAGCCGCGCTTTGACCGCTACCGATGATGACGATGCGATCGGTTTCAAGCAAGCGCTCCCGCTCCATCCGATACGAACTCGTATGGACGACATCTTGGAAGGCGTCTGGGACAAGCGGTTCTGCTCCCGTACCAATGACGACGTGACGTGACGACAGCACCGTTTCCCCATCCGGTGTCTCGACCGTGACGAGAAACCCATCCGCCGCCGGACGGACATCGGTGACCCGGTGTGAGAACTTGATCGTGTCGAGCGAGGCGGCGACCGATTGTAAATACCGGTTGAACTCCGTCCGGGGAATTGTCGGGCTCTCCTGGACGATGAATGTCTGCAAGCGGCCGTTCTGTTTCAAATAGTTCAAATAACTGTGACGGTTCGTCGGATCGGCAAGCGTCACGAGATCATATAAGTAATGCGTCTGCATCGTCGCCGACTCGAGCAGCATGCCTTCGTGCCACTTGAAGTCGTCCCGTTCCTCAAAACAGACACCCTTCAATGACGTCGCTTCACTGAGCGCCATCAATCCGAGATTGTACGGCCCACAGCCGATCGCTACAAAATCCACTTGTTCCATTGGCTTCACCTCGCTCGTCTTTTCCCACCTATTATACCGCTAAAACGTAAACAGACCCTCATCGCTGAGAGTCTGTTGTTGTCGTCGTCACCTCGAACTGTTTCATAAACCGATCGATGCGACGAATCGCTTCTTGTAACTGTTCGACCGACGTCGCGTAACTGGCACGGACGAAACCTTCGCCACTCGCACCGAACGCGTTGCCCGGTACGACCGCGACCCGTTCCTCGAGCAAGAGACGCTCGGCGAACTCTTCGCTCGTCAAGCCCGTGTGACGGATTGACGGGAAGGCATAGAACGCGCCTCCCGGCACGTGCGTCGGTAATCCGGCGTCATTGAGGGCCTGGATGAAGTAGTTACGGCGCTGTCGATAGCTCTTCACCATCTTCGGTACATGTTGGTCGCGACTACGGAGCGCCTCGAGACCGCCGAATTGGACGAGTGTCGGGGCACACATCATGCCGTATTGATGGACTTTGAGCATCTCTCGCGTCACGACTTCCGGCGCGCATGTGAACCCGAGCCGCCAGCCCGTCATCGCGAACGCCTTCGAGAACCCGTTGACGACAATCGTCCGCTCGCGCATATCGTGGAGCGTCGCGAAACTCGTGAACGGCTCATCGTAAGACAGCTCGGCATAAATCTCATCGCTGACGACCCAGAGATCGTGTTTCGTCGCGAGTTCCGCAATTTCGGTGAGCTCTTCGCCCGTCATCGTGGCCCCGGTCGGATTCGATGGGAAACAGAGGAGCATCGCCTTCGTCCGTTCGGTGATGGCCGCCTCGACATCGTCCCGGTTCAAACGGAACCCGTTCTCCGGACGACAGGCGACAGGAACGACCGTCCCGCCGGCGAGTTCGATGAGCGGTCCGTACGAGACGAAGGCCGGCTCGACGACGATGACCTCGTCACCCGGGTTGAGCAGCGCCCGGAACGCGATATCGAGCGCTTGCGAGGCGCCCGTCGTGACAATCAATTCCGTCGCCGGATCATACGTCGCCCCGAAGCGGTCCGTCATATAACTCGCGATTTCTTGTCGCAATTCGAGGAGTCCTGCGTTGGCGCTATAAGCCGTATAACCTTGCTCGAGCGCCGCATAGCTCGCCTCGCGCACATTCCATGGCGTGATGAAATCTGGCTCCCCCACCCCGAGAGAGACGACATTTTCCATCGTTTGTGCCAAATCGAAGAATCGGCGGATGCCGGACGGCTTCATCGAGACGACTTGTTGAGATAGTGACTTCATGGCGTGATGTTCAACCGTTTGTCTTCGACTTGTGGGGTGAACAAGATGCCATCGTGTTTATACGTCTTCAATTTGAAGTGCGTCGTCGTCGAGACGACCGAATCGAGCGGTGACAGTTTATCCGACACGAACGACGCGACGTCTTGAAGTGAGTTCGCCCGAATGACGACTTGCAAATCGTAAGCCCCTGACATTAAATAGAGCGCCGTCACTTCAGGGAAGCGATAAATCCGCTCGGCGACCTCGTCGAAGCCGCGGCCACGTTTCGGTGTGACTTTGACGTCGATGAACGCCGTGACGTCGTGCCGATTGATTTTTTGCCAGTTGACCATCGCCCGGAAACCGAGCAAAATTCCGTCCGCCTTGAACTTCTCGAGCATCGCCTCAACGGTCGCCTCGTCTGTCGCCAGCAAGTTCGCCAACAATTTCGTCTCGAGGTAGCCTTTCTCTTCTAGCAACTCGAGCAGTTCTAATTCTTTCGATGTGTACATAATTTATTCTCCTTCCGTTCTACCGGGGAACGCCCCTGTGAACGTTCTCTCTGTCTGTCTCACGTAGTCCCGTCGCTCGGCTTGAACGATATGGAAGTTTTTCATCTCCATATTGACGAGGCCGTGCTTGTGACAGAACCGATCAAAGTAACGACGACGCGTCTCATCTTGTTTGGCCGACAGATTGTCCGTGCCGTTGAACGCGTATAGCACGGTCGCGCGCGCGGGATGCCGAATCGTCCCGACTTCGCTGACACGTAGAATGAAATCCCAGTCCCAGTAGTTATAGACATCCTCGTCGAACGGTCCAATCGTCTCGTGGAGCTGTTTTCGATACAGCGTGCCGGACGGGATGAACGTCGAGTCTTGACGGAGTCGTTCCAAATCGAGGTCGTAGGCGAACGCCTCCCAGTCGGTGACGCGTCGGCGTCCGTCTTCCCATATGAAGCGGAACAGTTCCGCATCCGTGAAGACGAGGTCGGCCGCGCGGATGTCCTCGAGCGCCTGCTCGAGATGTGTCGGCATGAGCAGATCGTCATCGTCGAGCAACAAGACATACTCGCCGTTCGCCTCTTGCACGCCGAGATTGCGGGCTTTGACGTGATGGTTCTCGCCAAGTTCGATATAACGAATCGACAATCGATTCAAAAAAGGCGCCAAAAGATGCTGTTTTGGCGGCCCGTCATTATTGATTACAAGTACTTCGAACTGTTGAAACGTCTGGACGACCAGGCTTTCCAGCAGTTCGGTCAATTCTGTCTCCCGTGAATAGACCGGGATGACGATGGAAACGAGCGGGTTCATCCGCGGTAAGCAGTTTCGACGTGTGGCAAGATTGTTTCCCAGCTCACGCCATTCTCTTTTGATACCGTGACGAAATCGCCATAGGCGAATACGCTCTCCACGCCTTCGATGGCGACGAGTTTCGCGAGAAGCGGTTGGTCCGTCTCTTCGCCAGCTTTTACGCTTTGGCTTTTCGCGCCGAAGACGTTCTCAGGAAGTGTGATTTTCATTGCATTTGGATTCGGTGTTGGATCGATACGTAACATCGTGGTTCCCCCTTATAAGTGACAAGATTCTGAAGACGCGAGTAAGTGTGCCGCCATGGCCCGTGTTTCCGATTCGGTCGGACAGTCGCCGAACGCGTCTGTCAAAATCCGGCGAATCGTTTCATCCAACTCATCGATCGTGTCGATGTGGATGAGCGCCAAGGCGATATCATCAAACTCTGGTCCATACGACCCAAGCCCGTAACCGAGTGGGTCCCATGCTAATAATAAGTCTTCTGCTCTCATTTGTTAAACCCTTCTTTTTACCTTGATTTCAAATCGTACTCCCTCAATCTACCTCACTTTTCAATCCGATGCTAGTGAGCGTTCGATTTTCCCTCGTTTTCAAAAACAAGCGACCACTATATATAGTAATGAATCAACAGTGAAAAGAAGCAGGATTTTCTCAAAAAACAACGAAGGCGACTGCCGAATGAGGTCGTTCGCTTCTCGATTGACCGCTTACATAAAAATGAATGTGCTGTCGTTTAACCGTCGCTCAAACTTTTTTCTATCTCAAATCTCATCTCAAATCGGATGACAGCGCCGTTTTTGAGTAAAAGTAATTCAAGCGTCTGCAGTTTGCCGAATGTTAAGATTGCAAAACTAAATATAGGTGATTTATGATTAAAAAGACAAGAAAACGTCAATATATAGTTAACGGATATTTATCACGTTCCGCTCACATTGACGTCGTATCGGACAAGTTCCGCTATACCTTTATAATATCTACATCCGAAGAAGGAGTGATCGTTTTGACATCCCCTATCCACCACGAGACGCTGTTGGCTGCGACGCCAACGCTCGCTGACGTCTCGACATTGATCCAATCCCTTAAACAACGCTACCCACAACTCAGTGTTGAACGATATGAAGAACGGGCCATTCGGGCGCTCGAAGGAAAGACACTGACACAAGATGTAGTATATGAACTCTTGACGATGCACGCCCTCGACATGTTGCAGGCAGAAGAGCCGGACTGGACGTTCGTTGCCACTGAGATGTACTTAAACCGCCTCTATTTAGAAGCGGCACGAAACCGTGGCTATGACGCCTCGATGCGTTACGGTGCGCTCTATCCGATGATTGAGACGCTCACGACAAAAGGCATCTTCACGTCGGCCCTACTCGATACGTACTCAAAAGAAGACATTGCCTACTTGGAGACGTTGATTGACCCGTCACGCGACCGCATGTTCACTTACATCGGTCTCCGGACGTTGTCGGACCGTTATCTCGGCCGTGACCATGTCAAGAACCTATACGAGTTACCGCAAGAGCGGTTCATGGTCATCGCCATGACGCTCATGCAAAAGGAGAATGCCGACCAGCGCGTCAAACTCGTCGAAGAAGCGTACTGGGCACTCTCGAATCTCTATATGACGGTTGCCACACCGACGCTCTCGAACGCCGGGAAATCGTACGGGCAGCTCAGCTCATGCTTCATCGATACGGTCGATGACTCACTCCGCGGCATCTACGATTCGAACACGGACGTGGCCACGCTCTCGAAAGGCGGCGGCGGGATCGGCGTCTATCTCGGCAAGATCCGCTCACGCGGCAGTGACATCAAAGGCTTCAAAGGTGTCTCGAGCGGCGCGCTCCCTTGGATGAAACAGTTGAACAACACGGCCGTCTCGGTCGACCAGCTCGGCATGCGTCAAGGCTCGATTGCCGTCTACCTCGACATTTGGCATAAGGACATCTTCGAGTTCCTCGATGCGAAATTGAATAACGGGGACGAGCGTCTCCGGACCCACGATTTGTTCACGGGCGTCTGTTTGCCAGACTTGTTCATGCGTACGGTCGAAGCCCGCGGTGACTGGCACTTGTTCGACCCGCACGAGATCCGGACGGTCATGGGCTTCAGCCTCGAAGACTTCTATGATGAGACAGAGAACGGCGGTTCATTCACGGAGAAATATATGGCGTGCGTCAATACGCCTGAACTGACTCGCGTCACGGTACCGGCCATCGACCTCGTCAAACGGTATATGCGCTCACAGCTCGAGACAGGAACTCCTTACATGTTCTTCCGCGACGCCGTGAACCGCGCCAACCCGAACAAACACGCCGGCATGATTTACAGCTCGAACCTCTGCTCAGAGATCGCGCAAAACATGTCGCCGACGACAATCGATGAAGAGTACACGGAAGACGGAAAAATCGTCATTACGAAGACCCCTGGTGACTTCGTCGTCTGTAACTTGAGCTCAATCGCCCTCGCCCGGGCCGTCAAATCGGACGTCCTCGAGCGACTCATCCCGATTCAAATGCGGATGCTCGATAACGTCATCGACTTGAACACGATCGAAGTGCCACAAGCGATGATCACGAACCAGAAATACCGCGCCGTCGGACTCGGTACGTTCGGCTGGCATCACTTGCTCGCACTTGAAGGCATCCGTTGGGAATCGGTCGATGCCGTCCAATACGCGGAGAAGCTGTACGAGAAAATCGCCTACTTGACGATTCAAGCCTCGATGGAACTCGCCAAAGAAAAAGGCGCGTTCGGGGTCTTCGAAGGATCGGAATGGCACACGGGTGAGTACTTCAAGCGCCGCAACTATCGCTCACACGACGAACTCGATTGGGACGGTCTCGCCGCAGCGGTCCATCAAAACGGTGTCCGCAACGCCTATATGATGGCGGTCGCTCCGAACTCGTCGACGGCCATCATCGCTGGCAGCACCGCGTCAATCGACCCGGTCTATAAGAAGGTCTACTCGGAAGAGAAGAAAAACTATAAGATTCCGGTGACGGTCCCTGACCTCAACTCGGAGACGAACTGGTTCTATAAATCAGCGTTCGAAGTCGACCAACTCTGGAGCATCCGTCAAAACGCGGCGCGCCAGCGTCACATCGACCAAGCAATCAGCTTCAACCTGTACGTCAAAAACGACGTCAAAGCGACCGAACTCCTCTCGATGCACCTCGAGGCGTGGTCGCTCGGAATGAAATCAATCTACTACACGCGTTCGACGACTGTTGAAGTCGACGAATGTGAATCGTGTGCTTCATAACGTCACGTAACAGAAAGGTGGGAACAACCATGCACATCGCCATCGTCTATAGTTCCATGAGTGGGAATACAGAAGAAGTCGCCGAGCTGATTCAGGAAAGCCACGTTAATCGGGGCGACCGCGTCGTCTTGTTCGAGGCGGACCGCATCGGCCATCGCGAAGCCCGATCGCTCGCCACGTACGACCTCGTCTATTTCGGATCGTACACGTGGGCCGACGGCGTCTTGCCGGACGAGATGAAAGACACGTTCCGGCTCGTCTTGAAAGAGCTCGACGTGCCGCTTCGCCAAGCCGCCGTATTCGGGACCGGGGACAAGATGTTCGTCCACTTCTGTCGAGCGGTCGATGAGATGGCGTACCACCTTTCGAAATACGGGATCCCCCTCGCCGGTGAAACGTTGAAAATCGAGCAATCACCGCGCAATCAACCGTACAACGTCCGTCATTGGGCCGAACGGTTGGCTAGAAACGCCGAAGAAGGAGTATATGTCCATGAACATTCAAAAGATCAAACTACTGTCGCCCAAACATCCTAACCGGGCGACAGCCATTATCGGGGGCGAGACGAGTTCCATCGTGAATTGGAACGACATCGCCTATCCACAGTTTTATACCATCTATAAGCAACTGCTCTCGAACTTTTGGATCCCGGATGAGATTTCGATGTCCAAAGACATGCAGCAATGGCCACAGTTGACGGAGCGCGAGCAGGATGCCTTCAAACGCATCATCGGTCTGCTGTCAATCCTTGACTCGGTGCAGACGCGTTACATCCTCGAGTCATCAATGTTCTCATCCGACTCGTCGGTGCACGCCGTGCTCGCCGTCATCGCCCAACAAGAAGTCGTGCATAACCAATCGTATAGCTACGTCCTCTCGAGCCTCGTCCCGCTCAGCGAACAAAATCGTATTTTCGATATCGCCAAGGACGATGAGATGGTCATGAAACGCAATCAATTCATCTTGGACTTATATGAGGACTTCCGCGCCGATCAAACGGCCGAGACGTTTGCCAAATCGCTCGTCGCCTCAATCATTCTCGAAGGCATCAACTTCTATTCCGGTTTCGCCTACTTCTATAACTTGGCGCGCCATCAGAAGATGGTCGGCACGTCGACGATGATCAGTTACATCCAGCGCGACGAGATGCAGCACTCCTATTTCGTCAGCCAGTTGCTCCGGGCCGTCTTGACGGAAAATCCGGAGATTGACGCGGACGGTAGCTTCAGTCAGTTCGTCTACGACACGATGGCGGAAGCCGTCGACCTTGAAATCGAATGGTGTGAGTATGTGTTGCGTGATCTCGATGGACTCGACGTCAGCGAGATGCGCGACTACGTCAAATATCTCGCCAACAAGCGTCTCCGTGTCATCGGCTTGAACGATCTGTATGAAGGGTTCAATGAGGATGTCATGCCTTGGATTCGCGCTTATTCAGATGATTCATTGAACGCGACCAAGTCAGACTTCTTCGAACAAAAATCACGTTCGTACGCGAAAGTCACCGACGCCAACGGCTTCGACGACCTGTAAGCACAAAATCCCCCGACTCATCGTGAGTCGGGGGATTTTTATAATGGATGAAGCTTAATGATAAGCGCGTACGTATTGGGCAATTCCTTCTGCGACACCTTCCGCCATCCGTTGACGTGAGGTGTTATTTCGTAAATGTGTGACGTCTTGCGGAGATGAAATGAAGCCGAGTTCGACGAGGGCCGATGGCATCGTATTATAACTGATGACATAATAGTTGGCCGTCTTGACGCCACGGTTCGTCATCCCGGACATTTTCCCCATCAAGTTGGATTGGATATTCGTCGCCAGGACACGGCTCTTGGCGCTATGGGCCGAATAAGACGAATAGAATGTTTCGACCCCTTTGGCCGCAGGCGTCGTCGCTGCGTTTGTATGCAAGCTGACGAACAAGTTGCCGCGAAGTGTCTTAGCGGTCTGAACGCGTTGATCGAGCGTCAAATAGACGTCCGTCGAGCGCGTTAACCGGACTTGATATCCATATTTCGACCGAAGATACGTCTCGACCCGCTTCGTCACGTCGAGGACGATCGTCTTCTCATAGAGTGATCCATTGACCGCTCCCGGGTCACCGCCTCCATGGCCCGCATCGAGGACGATGACGGCGCCACTCGTTGCATTCGGTTTAAGCGTCATCGCGTAAGCCGTTGAGATGTAGCCATCGCGGCCATTGTACTTGATTTTATAGAAACCGTTCGCCGAACCGTAATGGTCGACTTGAGTCCCGTGCGCGAGGCGACCGAGAACCGCCGAGCTCGCCGAAGCGCTCGCCCGAACGTTCAACACGTCTCCTGGTGTATTCGTGTACACTTTCCCTTTCGGCGTGGCCGCAGGGGCGGCCGGGGCCTTTCCAGCCGTCAGCCAAGACGTTGGCGTATAGAACGTCTCCGTTCCGATATAGACGACCGACCAGCTCGAATTATGTTTACTGTAAGTCACGGTCGTATACTTCGGCAATACGCGAGCGACCGGTGAAGACTGAAGCGTTTTCTTGTAGAGGTTCGCATTCCGATTCGCATAGCCTTGTACTTTTTGAATGACCGGTGGCTTCGCTATCGGCGGTTTTGCTACCGGAGGCGCACCCGTCGTGATCCCAACTGTCGGCGTGTAATACGTCTCGTTCCCGAGATAGACGACCGACCAGCTCGTGTTGTACTTGCTCGAGACGACCTTCGACTTAATCGGCAATACCTTCAACACCGTTGAACGTTGATTGCGCTGACCGAACAGCTTCAACTCACGATTCGCGTAACCATCCGTTTTCACTACTGGCGGTTTTGTCGTCGCCGGAGGAGTGGCTGGCGCTCCCGACGTAATCCAAGCGGTCGGCGTGAAGAACGTCTCATTGCCGAGATAGACGATTGACCAGCTCGTGTTGTACTTGCTCGAGACGACTTTCGACTTGACCGGAAGCACCTTCAATACGGTCGACCGTTGATTTCGTTCACCGAACAGCTTCAACGATCGGTTGGCATAACCATCCTCTTTCGTCACGGTCGGTGTCGAGGCGACGACTTTCGGGGCAATGTATGCTTTGGCCGCATAATACGTTTTGCCGCCGATATACACTTTTGCCCAAGACGAGTTGTGGACCGCATATTGGACGGTCGTGCCTTTTTTGAGCGTCCGATAGACAGTCGCTTTGCTATGGGCGGACACACGGATATTCAAGTTGACCGTGGTCACGCCTGTCGAAGTGGCCGCTTGCTTCGTTACGGTCGAAGATGGTGTAGCGATTCGCTTGATATACTGTGCTGAAGCATAATACGTACGACTGTTTAAATATATTTTGCTCCACTCTTTGTTATAAGTTCCATATTTTACTTTTGTTCCCTTTTTTAGCGTTTGAATCAATTTCCCGTTCGTGCTCGGTGTAGCGCGCACATTCAGATTGACAGTTGTTTCTCCTTCCAAAGTAGCCGCTTCAGCTGACGGTATTTGGATTGAAAACAACAAGACAATCATGATGAGGGCAAGTTTAAAAAGCTTCATATTCATCCAAAATATTCCTTTCTTCTACGCGCATCGCAACTGACAACACCTTCATAGTAGCACATTGCTTTTATTAAAAAAGTAAATATTTGAAAAAACGATGAATACTTTTTACAAAAAAGGGGAATGTTTTTACCCTTGTTTTCGAACAATCAAGAACGAATCGGCACCATGCCGCTCGGTCTCGACCACGAAAGAGTCCGGGAGCTGGAAAGCTGCAGTCAACGAGCCGTTTGTTTGGAGCGGAGGCTCTGGCTGACGGATCACGAATCCATCAAGCCCTTCCACTTCGGCAATTTTTAAAAATCGCGTCAAATGCCCTTCTCGCTCTCTATATCGGCTCGCCTCCTCGAAAGGTTTAGCCGCTACTCCACCCCAATAGCGTCCTTCGACATACGCCACGTAGGCGCGGACCGACGCTTCCGTGATCGGGTCCGGGGTATGGTCGAAACGTCCGAAGTCCCGGGATGACTTGTCTTCGATGAGTGAGCCAATCGCTGCATATAAATCAAAGTCGTTTTGGGACGCAAGGTCGAGGACCGCTCGTTGGACAGCCTCGATATGTCGCTGCAACGAACCCGGCGTCGCGGACGCCTTCAGTTTTTTGTCCCCTTCATAGGCGTTTAAAATCCGTCCGACTTCCCCGGCCTCACGAACGAGCCGATAGTACGTCTTGTCCTGCGCCTCCTGACCATTTCCGGCCTCTTGACGCTGAAGCGTGATGGCGTACTGGTTCGCCAGACACGTCGAAATGACGAACACGTCCATCAGTTCTTCCCGTAGCGCCGATTGGTCGTTCGCATACAATGCTCCGCCGACTTCACCGACTTCTTCTAGCAGTCGGGCCAACCCCGATAGTGGCCGCCAATAGCCACCTAAATGAATAATCATTTGATCGATTCGTCGTTGTAATTCCTTCATATTTAATCACCTATCCATCCTCTTTATTTACCGCCTGCGTGGTATACTATGCTCAATCAAATTGTTAAGAAAGGGGCTATGCATCTTGTCGCCAGCCAGACTATGGCAATTACTTCGTTTCCTGCTCGTCATCATCGGCCTCGTCTTCGTCATCTGGGGACTGAGTGTCCTCTTCACGTACACGTATCCATTCGTGTTCGCTCTCTTGTTATCCTTGTTGACGGTCCCACTCGTCAATTGGATCGAGCGTGAGACCAAGTTACCACGCGCCCTCGGCACACTCGTTTCTTTGTTGATTGTCATGAGCGTCGTCAGCGGAATCATCGCCATCGTCGTGACGCAACTCATTCGCTACTTGACGATTGCCGCCGAAAAACTGCCTGCCCAGATTGAAACGTTCACCGAATACATACAACGCCTATTCAATGAAAAACTCGCCCCGTTGGTCAACGATGCGTACGATAGCATCCAACGGCTGAACCCCGAACAGGCGAACTCGCTCGAAGGCGGTATCACCGAAATCGGTGTCCAACTCGGCGCCGCGATCGGCGTCTTGTCCCGAGGTGTCGCCGGCTTGTTGCAGGACATCTTGAGCGCGTTGCCGCTCGTCTTGCTCTTGTTCATCGTCATCGTGCTCGCCTGGTTCTTCATCACGAAAGACTGGCCGGACTATATGAAGTCCATCGCTCGCTTGAATGAACGAAAAGGCTTCAAGGAGTTCGAGCTCGTCATGACGAATTTACGCTCGGCGCTGTTCGGTTACGTCCGCGCGCAATTGACGCTCATCTCGATCACGTTCGGAATCGTCTTAATCGGCATGTTCATCCTTCGTGTCGACAACCCGTTCTCGTTCGCCCTGCTCGCGGCCATCTTTGACTTGTTGCCGTACCTCGGTGTCGGGACGCTGTTATTGCCGTGGGCCGCCTATGCCGCCGTCACGGGCGAATGGTTCCTCGCGATCGGGCTCGTCGTCCTCTATATCGTCGTTATCGTGCAACGCAATCTGGCCGAACCGAAAATCGTCGGCTCTCACATCGGCCTCGACCCGCTCGCCGCCCTCATCTCGATTTTTGTCGGACTCCAGCTGTTCGGGGTACTCGGCTTCATTTTAGGGCCGGTATTGGCCGTCCTGCTTAAAGCCCTCTATAACGCCCAAGTGTTCCACTATATGTGGAAGTTCGTCATCGGGCCGACGACACCAAAAGAGCGATGACATGTCATCGCTCTTTTGTCTTCGGTACCGCCACGAACGGTGCCCCTTCAGTTTGGTCCGGATGCGTAACCATCCCGGTCGTGCCCGCCTCATAGGCGGCAACGGCCAAAATACAGGCGTCGATGATATCATCGACTTGCACGTTCGACATCTTCCATTTCCATGGTGAGCTGTTCGAATAACGGCGCAACAACTCGATCCGTTCAAGCTCTCCCGCCTCGGTCTTCTTGCTGAAGGACGCCTCGTTTCCCGTCATGACGGCAAAACACACTTCAGGATGCGACTCGTAGACATCTGCATCCGTGATCGTTTGAAACTCACGGATACGCGGCACCAAGTTCCACGCCTGTTTACTGATCCCTTTTCCGACCAGTTCCCGGCTCTTTGCATTCGCCTCGGCATAGGACGCCTCCATGAGCACGTCTTGAATCGGCGGCGTGAAGATGGACGACTTCCGCTGCTTCAGTTGTGACCGCATCCAGGCATCACACGACCGGTCCGGCGCATCAATCGTCGCCAAGTCTTTCGGCATGTCGACAAAATGGACGGCCCCTTCAATCAATAAATCTTCCAACTTTTCTGAGATGGTCAAACAGAGCGAGATGCTGTCGTACGTGATTCGTACCCAGCTCCCGCGCGCGCCATCAATTCCTACTCCGACCACGTCGTCCCTCCTGCATCAAAAACAATATTCCGAGCACCGCGCATAAGACGGTCACTCCCAACAACCATTGACTCGGCCAAGCCGTGTATCCGAGTCCGGAGACGACGGCTAAGCCAATCAATAACAATCCTGACTTCAACGTTTCCACTCTTCGAGCATCAATGCGAGCGTGCGCACCATGACCCCAGTCGGTCCTTTTGGTCCGAGATCGCTTGCCGCCGAACGTTCACTCGTCCCGGCGATATCGAGGTGGAGCCAAGGCGTGTCGCCGACAAACTCACCGACGAACGCGCCACCAAAGATCATATGCCCATAACGGCCCGGCGAGTTGTTCAAATCTGCGACTTCTGATTTCCGGACTTGTTTAATGAAGACGTCGAAGTATGGCATTTGCCAGACGAGTTCATTCGTCTCTCGGCTCGCAGCTTCTAAGGCGCCGTAGAGCGACGCATCGTTCGTCAGGCAACCAGTCACTTCTGTGCCGAGTGCGACGAGCACACCGCCCGTGAGCGTCGCCACATCGATGATGGCTTGTGGTTCATACGTCTTGGCAAAGGTGACAGCGTCGGCGAGGACAAGACGACCTTCCGCGTCGGTATTGAGCACTTCAATCGTCTTCCCGCTCATCGCTGTGATGACATCATCCGGTTTGAACGCGTCCCCTGAGATCATGTTGTCCGTCGACGGGATGACGCCGATGACGTTCACGTTCGGTTTCGTCGTCGCAAGCGTCTCGAATAGGCCGAGCACGGTCGCCGCGCCCCCCATGTCGCCTTTCATGCCGACGATGCCGTCTTTCGGTTTGATTGAGTAACCACCCGTATCAAACGTGATTCCTTTTCCGACGACAGCGACGGGCGCTGCATCGCCTGCACCGTGGTATTCGAGGACAATCAATTTCGGCGGGATGGTCGACCCTTGATTGACGGCGAGCAGCGCCCCCATCCCGAGCGCCTCCATCTCTTCCTTCTCCAAGATGCGATGGCTGAATCCATGACGTTCGGCCAATTCGACCGCATAGTCCGCGAGTGTTTCCGACGTCAAAATATTGGCCGGCATCATCGTGAGCGTCCGTGCGACATTGACACCGCGTCCGTAAGCGGCACCCGTCAACGCCTCTTCCTCTACACCAGCACCGAGCAACGTGATCGTCACGTCTGACTTCGCCGGCTTCGGTTCAGATTTGTATGTAGGGTGCTCATATGTCGCCATCTCATACGCTTCGGCAAACAGTTTCGCCGTGTTCGGTCCGAACGTGTCGAGCGCGACCGCGACGTTTGTGAAGGCGCGTGCTTTAATTTGTTTCGCGACTTTCCCGAACCAATTGCGCACGTTCTCAGGCGTATTCTCGTTGCGTTGTCCAAGACCGACGAATAGGATGCGTTTGACCGTTCCTTCGAACGTCGGGACGATGGACAGTTCCCCTGTTTTCGTCGAGATATCCGACGCTTGGATGAGCGACTTGACGCGCCCGTTAAACAACGTATCGAGGCCTTCGTCAATCGTGTCGGCCGCACCGATTCCGACGACGATCGTGTCGTATGAACCGTTCCAATCTAAATCCTTCACTTGATACATGTTTGCCACTTCCCTTCTTTATATATGGTTAGCATAACGAACTTCGGCGAAATAATGAAACAGTATGCGTAAGAGTCATGAATTCTTCGAATTCAGGCGTTAACTCCTCGTTGTGACGATGATTTATTTTATGATAGGATAAGAAAGTACGCAATCAGGCATCCCTCACTGTTGAGGCGAGGCCATTTTGTTCGGTCGAGGCTTCCCCTAGTAGTAGACCGTTGCTACTTTAATCTTCCAGGTTTTCGTTAGTTCCTTTTTCATTTCGGGTAAGAACTAACGAGATAACATTGGAAACCACTATTTCTTTGAAGAGAGGGACTACGCTTATGTCACACATTAAAGGTATTGGCGCATCTGCAGGAATCGCAGTTGCGAAAGCATTCGTCATGGAGACACCTTCATTCGACATCCCGACAAACAAAATCGAGGACGTAGCAGCTGAGAAAGCCCGTTTCCAAGCGGCCATCGCTCAGTCAAAAACAGAACTCGAAGAAATCCGTCAAATCACGCTTCGTGAGCTCGGTGAAGACAAGGCTGAGATTTTCTCGGCTCACTTGCTCATCGTCGAGGATCCTGAGATCGTCTCACAAGTGAACGACAAAATTGAAAGCGAACACATGAACGCTGCGAAGGCGCTCGATGAAGTCGCTCAAATGATGGTCATGATCTTTGAATCGATGGATAACGAGTACATGCGTGAGCGCGCAGCAGACGTTCGTGACGTCACGAAACGTGTCATGGCGCACATTCTCGGTGTCACGTTCATGACGCCAGCCTCAATCTCAGAAGAAGTCATCATCATCGCTGAAGATTTGACGCCGTCTGATACAGCTCAGCTCAACCGTAAGTACGTCAAAGGATTCGCGACAAACATCGGTGGACGTACGTCTCACTCGGCAATCATGTCTCGTTCACTCGAGATCCCTGCCGTCGTCGGTACAAAAGTAGCACTCGAAGAAATCAAAAATGGCGATCTCGTCGTCATTGACGGGACAGAGGGCGACGTGTTCGTCAACCCGTCTGAAGAACTCGTCAACGAATATAACGAAAAACGCGCTGCATTCGAAGCGTATAAAGAAGAGTTGAAACAACTCGTCAACGAAGAGTCGATCACAGCCGACGGCCACAAGGTCAAACTTGCAGCGAACATCGGTACACCGAACGACCTCGAAGGCGTATTGAAAAACGGCGCTGACGCCATCGGTCTTTACCGGACTGAGTTCCTCTACATGGACTCGGAAACGTTCCCGACGGAAGAAGAGCAGTATACAGCTTATAAAGCAGTCATCGAAGGTATGGACGGCAAACAAGTCGTCATCCGTACGCTCGATATCGGTGGAGATAAAGAATTGTCTTACCTCGACCTTCCAAAAGAGATGAACCCGTTCCTCGGCTATCGTGCGATTCGCCTTTGCCTCGAAGAGACGGACTTGTTCCGCACACAGCTTCGCGCGCTTCTCCGTGCCTCAGCGCACGGTGACCTCGCCATCATGTTCCCAATGATCGCGACGCTTGAAGAGTTCCGTGCTGCGAAAGCCATCTTGCTTGAAGAAGAAGCGAAGTTGAAGACAGAAGGAATTGCTGTCGGTAACTACGAAACTGGGATGATGGTCGAGATTCCATCGACTGCCGTCATGGCGAAGCAATTCGCGAAAGAAGTCGACTTCTTCTCAGTCGGCACGAACGACTTGATTCAATACACGATGGCAGCGGACCGCATGAACGAGAAAGTCTCGTACTTGTACCAACCGTTCAACCCGGCCATCTTGAACTTGCTCCACAACGTCATCACAGAAGCACACAAAGCCGGTAAATGGGTCGGTATGTGTGGAGAGATGGCTGGAGAAGAGCTTGCGATTCCAATCCTGCTCGGACTCGGTCTTGACGAATTCTCGATGTCGGCTTCAAGCGTCCTTCGCGCACGTAGCCTCGTGAAGCGTTTGACGAAGTCGGAAACAGAAGCAATCGTCAACGACGTCCTCAACATGGATACAGCTGAAGAAGTCGTGAACTTCCTCAGTGAAAAATTCGATATTAAGAAGTAACACAAAAAAAGAAGTTCTCGCGGTTGCGAGAGCTTCTTTTTTGTTTACTCGGCTCCTTTGTCATCCGTTCTGAAGTCGAGCGCTTCCCCGGCGACGACCGTCTCTCCGAATGGGACGACGACGATTTTGCCGTCTCCGTTCGTCCAGATGATCGGCGTGATGAGCGATGGGACTTTGTCACGAATCAAGTTGAGGTCGACATCGAGCAAGACGTCCCCTGCTTCGACCCGGTCGCCTTCTTTCACTTTGGCGACGAAGCCCTCCCCTTTCAGGTTGACCGTGTCGAGTCCGACGTGGATGAGAATCTCTCGTCCGTCGTCCGCGAGTAGGCCGATTGCATGTTTCGTCGGGAAGAACGTGGTGATTTGACCGGTGACCGGCGCAACGACTTGTCCCGAGCTTGGCTCGATGGCAAATCCTTCACCCATCATCCGGCCCGAGAAGACTTGGTCCGGCACATCGTCAAGCGATAAGATGACACCCGACATCGGGGCAAGGAATCGATGGTCGGCATGTTCAGCCGCTTCCGGTGTGATGACAGCTTTTTCTTTCGGTTTATATTCGCCGCCTTCGATGATGGCCGCGATTTGCGATTTGAGCGTATCCGATTTCGGACCGAAGATGGCTTGAATGTTATCCCCGACCTCGAGCACTCCGGCCGCTCCCAAATCTTTCAGCAAGTCTTTATCGACTTGTTTGACATCGTTCACAGTGACACGCAAGCGTGTGATACAAGCATCGAGGTGTTTGATGTTATCCGGTCCACCGAGTCCAACGAGCACCTCATACGGTAAATCATCTCCGACGACGGCGCGGGCGCCTTTGCCTTCGGCGACGGTTTCACGTCCCGGTACTTTCAAGTCGAACTTCGTGATTGCGAAACGGAACCCAAAGTAATAGATGACCGCGAAGACGAGACCGACTGGAATGACGAGCCACCAGGCTGTCCGGTTCGGTAATACCCCGAACAAGAGATAGTCAATGAGTCCGCCCGAGAATGTCATCCCGATTTTAACATTGAGCAAGTGCATGGTCATAAAGGAAAGTCCAGCAAAGACGGCATGAATACCAAAGAGAAGAGGTGCAACGAAGACGAACGAGAATTCAACCGGCTCGGTGATTCCCGTCAAGAATGAAGTGAGGGCTGCTGAGAAGTAAAGTCCTTCAACGTCTTTGCGACGTTCTTTCGGGACAGTATGGAACATGGCGAGACAAGCGGCAGGTAATCCGAACATCATGAATGGGAATTTACCGGTCATATACGTACCGGCTGTAAATTCGACCCCGTCACGAAGCTGGGCGAAGAAGATCCGTTGGTCCCCTTGGACGAGATCCCCCGCTTGGTTCGTATATTCCCCGAACTGGAACCAAAACGGAGAGTACCAGATGTGATGCAGACCGAACGGGATTAGTGAACGTTCGACCAAACCGAAGACGAAGGCGGAGACCGCGACGTTCGCTTCAATGATCGTGCTCGAGAACGTGTTGATCGCTGAACCGATTGGCGGCCAAATATAGGCGAGCGCAATCCCGATCAATAAGCTGAACGCGGCGGTCGCGATTGGCACGAACCGTTTCCCTGCAAAGAACCCTAAGAAATCCGGCAACTTGATGTTGAAGTACTTGTTGTACGCGAATGCGGCAATCAAACCGGCAATGATACCCCCGAATACCCCCATTTGGAGCGTCGGAATCCCGAGTACCGTGGCATAGGCCGGGTCTCCCTGGGCTATTTCCGCGGTAATACCGTTCCACGTGCTGATAACCTTGTTCATAATCAAATAACCAACGATAGCTGCTAACCCGGCAACACCGTCCCCGTTGGCTAGCCCGATGGCGACACCGACGGCGAACAGAAGACCTAGATTGGCAAACACGATATCCCCGGCATCTGTCATAACTTGCCAGACGAGGACGAGTGAATCGTTTGCCAAGAAAGGTAAGAGCGAAACGAGATCAGGGTTTTGGAACGCGGTACCAAATGCGAGTAATAGACCGGCTGCCGGTAGAATCGCAACCGGAAGCATGAGTGCCTTCCCGATTCGCTGCAAAACACCAAACACTTTCTTCCACATCATGGTTCCCTCCTTTTGTCAGAATACTTACTTTTCCCCATCTGCCAGTAGGCTGAAACCGTTTCACCCATACAAAAAAAGCCAACCCATAATGGATTGGCTTATAGCTTCAATTAGTTAGCTTTCTTTTCGTTACCTGAAGCGATGACCGCTTGCATTTCTGATTTCAACGCATCCGAACGTGGTCCGAAGATGGCTTGAATGTTGTTACCGACTTCAAGGACACCAGCTGCCCCAAGGCGTTTCAACTCTTCTTTGTTGACTTGGCTCTTATCTTTTACTTCGACGCGGAGACGTGTGATACATGCGTCAAGGTGTTTGATGTTTTGTGAACCACCGAAACCAACGAGGATATCTTGTGCAAGTTCCGAACCTGTAGCAGTTGATTGCTCAACGACTTCATCTTCACGGCCCGGTGTTTTAAGGTTGAACTTACGGATAACGAAGCGGAATCCGAAGTAGTAAACGACTGCGAACACGAGACCGACTGGAATGACGAGCCACCAGTCTGTACGGTTAGGAAGTACACCGAAGAGAAGGTAGTCGATCAAACCGCCCGAGAACGTCATCCCGATTTTGACGTTCAAGATGTGCATGACCATGAATGAAAGGCCAGCGAAGACTGCGTGTACTGCGAACAAGAGTGGAGCAACGAACAAGAATGAGAACTCGATCGGCTCAGTGATACCAGTCAAGAACGATGTAAGTGCTGCCGAAGCCAAGAGACCACCGACGACTGCTTTACGTTCAGGACGTGCTTCGTGGTACATTGCGAGTGCTGCTGCTGGAAGACCGAACATCATGAACGGGTACTTACCAGTCATGAACGTACCGGCTGTGAGCTCAGCGCCATCACGAATTTGTGCGAAGAAGATCGCTTGGTCACCACGAACGATGTTACCCGCTGCATCCGTGTACGAGCCGAACTCGAACCAGAATGGTGAGTAGAAGATGTGGTGAAGACCGAATGGAATCAATGAACGTTCGATCAAACCGAAGATGAATGCCGCGAACGTGCGGTTTTCAGTCAACATGAAGTTTGAGAACGTGTTCAAGCCGTGCTGAACTGGTGGCCAGATGAGAAGCATGACGAAACCAGCGACAACTGCCAATACCGCAGTAACGATTGGGACGAAACGCTTACCAGCGAAGAAGCCAAGGAATTGCGGCAACTCGATGTTGAAGTACTTATTATATGCCCAGGCGGCTATCAGACCGACGATGATACCTCCGAATACCCCAGTTTGGAGCGTTGGAATCCCGAGTACTGATGCGTAAGCCGGATCACCTTGTGCGATGATTTCAGGTGTGAGTTCAAGCCAAACACCCATAACTTTGTTCATGATGAGGAATCCGACGATGGCCGCGAGTCCGGCAACGCCGTCCCCTGCTAAACCGATCGCGACACCGACTGCGAATAAGAGTGCTAAGTTCGAGAAGATAATGCCACCCGCTTGCTCCATGAGCTGAGCGAATTTCACAACGCCTTCGTTCGTTAACCAACCAGCGCGTGATGTAAGGGCCGGGTTTTGCATCGCGTTACCGAATGCAAGAAGAAGACCGGCTGCCGGCAAAATCGCAACAGGAAGCATAAGTGCTTTACCGACTTTTTGAAGAACACCAAAGATCTGCTTAAACATGATAAATCCTCCTTTTTGTGATTGTTTCGTGCGGAAAGACGACTGTAGATGTCAGACAACCGACGTATCTAAACGTTTTCATAATAAACGTTTATAAAAACAGAAACAGGCATGAATAAGGTATAGAACGTAGACCTCTCCTAATAGAGAAATCGTTGCGTTCCACTCCTTACTCATGCCTGATCGAATCAGTAACACGTAAGATACGTGGTATCAGTTATCTACTTGTTAGGCGCTGGAGATGCATCGTCAAATATGTCGCTTCACCTCGCGGGACCGGACGCTTTAATTCGCGTTCCATGATGCCCATCAGCTCCCAAGCAGTACTATAGCATAGCGGATATTCTTCGCGCAATACCTTTTCAATTTTTTGTGGGGCCTCCACCATCTCACCCGTCGCAACCCGCTCAACGGCGTACCTTAAGTGCCGAAGTAAGCGCTTATAATCGAGTGAACTCCGGTCCATTTTGACGTTCAAACGACTCTCAATCGTCTGAACGATCTGCCCGATAATTTGGTTGTGTCGATTGACCTCGAGGACGTTTTTGAACGTCGTCGCCGAATGGATGTGGAGCGCGATGAAACCGATCTCCGCGTCCGGCAATAACACGTCAAGCCGCTCGTGAATCATATCGACGATACGTTCGGCGAGCGCGTACTCGTTCGGATAGAGCGATTCGGTCTCAAGCAAGAACGGATTCGTGACTTCCATCCCTTGTTCAATCCGCTTCATCGTGAAGAACAAGTGGTCGGTCAAACCGATATGAATATGCTGGTCGACTTTTTTACCGGTGTTGTTCTCGATAAAGCCGACGATTTCTTGCATGAAAGCAATAAAGTCCTCGTCGACGTGTTTGACGAGTTCACGATATTGCGATTGTTCTTCTTTGTCCGTCAGTTGATACACTTTCTCCGGGACACTGGCCGGGTCGACGAGATCGCCCGCTTTCTTGCCGAAGCCAATCCCTTTCCCGAGTAGAATGACTTCCGGTTCCGGATCATGTTGGCAAATGACAACGCTATTATTCAACACTTTCTTGATCGTATACATCGGTAATGTCATTCGTATCGCATCCCTTACTCACTATAATCGTTTCGTACTAAGTATATCGGTTCATCCCCCAAAAAAGTAGGCGGAAAACAAAAAAGACGAACATTTCTGTCGTCTTTAAAACATTGAATAACCACTCTTGCGCAAGTAGCGAATCGTGACCCCAGCCAAAATCGCACCGAGCAACCCGAAACCGAGCATGAACACATCCAGAAATTGAAGACCGAGCACGCGTTCGTAAACGTTGGCGAGCGCGGTCGACGTCTCAGTGATGTAACTCGAGAGCTTGACGTTATCAATCATCATAATGACGAAAATCGGATAGATGAACACGAGCGTCCATGTTTTTTTAAGCAGCATGTTCAAAATGAAGCCGATGCTGAAGAAGATGACCAAATAAAGAATCGCCCCAATGACAGCCTGGATAATATGCATGCGATTGCCCCCTTTTCCCGTTGTCTATTATACCGAATCGTTTGCGCTTAGGTCAAAGGTGAACCGTACGCCACCGACAATAAAAAAGTGACCCGCTCCTATGAGCGGGCCACTCAGATATATGGCTTAGAATTTACCTTTTTTGAGGACGAGACCGTACTTCTTCAATTCGAGGAAGTGTTTGTTGTCGATCACTTTCTTCATGAATGAAGCGTTACGACCGAAGATCTTTTTGCCCATGACGATGCCGATGCCATCGTTATGGCCAAGTGATGCGACTGTCCCTTTGCTCTCATACGTGAATTTCGAAGTTGATTTCCCGTTGATGAGTGCTGCGATGTTTTTCGCCACGTTGTGCGCTTGTTGTGTCGCGATTTGGGCAGTCGGTGGGTATGGACGGTTTGAGACCGGATCCATGACAGCCGAGCAGTCACCGATGATGAAGACGTTGTCGTGACCAGGGGCACGGTTGTCCGCCTCGACCATGACACGGTTCCGAACCGCTTCAAAGCCAGACTTCTCAACGATCGGGCTACCGCTGACGCCACCTGTCCAGAGAATCGTGTTCGCTTCAATCGTCTCTGTCGTGTCGCCTTGGAGTGGACCGAACGTGACAACACCAGGCTCAACGCCTTTAATGCCGTTGCCGAGTTTCATCTCGACGCCGTTGCGCTCGAGCCATTTCTGCGCGTACGTCGTGAGTTCTGGGTCGAAACCAGGAAGTACAGTCGGAGCGGCTTCGATGTTCACGATGCGAACCGCTTCACGTGGCACGTCATACTGTTTGCAAAGCTCAGGCACACGGTTGACGAGCTCACCGAGGAACTCGATTCCTGTGAATCCTGCGCCACCGACAACGATCGTCACGTACGAGCGGTCAGCTGAACCGTTCGTTTTATATTGAGCGAACGAGTACTCGATATGTTCTTTGATTTTACGGACGCTGTTCAATGAACTGATTGTCATCGCGTTCTCTTTAAGGCCAGGGATACCGAATGTTTCAGGTACGCCGCCGAGTGCGAACACGACATAATCATATTCAACGGCTGAACCGTCTACGAGCAAGACTTGTTTTGCCGTAGTATCGACGCGATCGACGATCCCTTTGACAAATTTCACACGTGACGGGTTCACGACGTCGTTGATGTAGATGCGAGCTTGATCCGGTTTCATCGTTCCGGCCGCTGGCTCATGAAGCCACGTCGTCTGGTAATGGTAATCATGCTTGTTGATGAGCGTGATGTTCGCGTCGCCAGCTGAGAGCGTCTTCTGGAGGTTGACCGCTGTGATGAGTCCACCGAAACCTGCGCCAAGAATAACAATGTTAGGTCGTTTCATGTTCATTTCCACCTTGTTTTGATAGTTTTGTTTTCTTGAACAACCATGTTGTGTGTTTTTTCACATGAGTGTTCACAATAAAGCCTAAACCTTGTTCAACCAATGTTCACAATTGCTTCTCGTTCATTGTACGCTGTTTGTTTTGTTTTCTCAATGGAAAAGCATATCTTCTTGAATTTTTTTTGAATGTATAGCATGTTTGTACAGAATGGATTTAATTCACGATTGTCACTATAATAGATGTATACGTTTTGAGGAGGAATTCGATGAAATCGACGAAAGATGTGATCATCATCGGTGGCGGCCCAATCGGACTGTTCACCGCATTTTATGCAGGTATGCGCCAACTCGATACGGCGTTGATTGAAAGTTTGCCACAACTCGGCGGACAATTGTCGACACTGTATCCAGAAAAATATATTTACGACATCGCCGGCTTCCCGAAAGTGAAAGCCCAAGATTTGATTGACCAATTGAAAGCCCAAGCCGATCAGTTCGAACAGGACTATCGCCTCGGGGAGACAGTTGAAACAGTCGAGCGTCTCGAGGACGGCACGTTCCAGATTACGACGAATAAAGACGAGTACCATACGAAAGCGATCATCATCACGGCTGGGAACGGGGCATTCGCCGCACGACCACTCGGTCTCGATGGTTGTGAAGACTATGCGAACCTTCATTACTTCGTCGACAACATGGAGAAATTCCGTGATCGTCGCGTCATGATCGCCGGCGGCGGCGACTCGGCTGTCGACTGGGCACTCATGCTCGAAGGAATTGCCAAAGAAGTCCATATCGTCCACCGTCGCGACCGGTTCCGTGCCCACGAGCATACGGTCGAACAGATGAAAGCGTCGACGATTAACGTCTGGACGCCATATAACATCGAATCACTTTCAGGTGAGACGCACATCGAGTCGGTCGAATTGACAGACAAGGACGGCGAATCGAAATTCGTCGAGATCGATGACCTTATCTGTAACTACGGTTTCGTCTCATCGCTCGGCCCAATCAAAAACTGGGGCATGGAGTTCGAGAAGAACACGATCCGCGTCGACTCGCGGATGGAGACGACGGTCGCCGGCATCTTCGCGTGTGGTGACATCGCCACGTACGAAGGAAAAGTAAAATTGATTGCGACAGGCTTCGGAGAAGCTCCGATTGCCATCAACCAAGTGAAGCAGCTCGTCGACCCGACAGCGCGTCACCCGCAACATTCGACTTCGGTATTCGCCGGGAAATAAAGATGTGGCCCTCATCGCGATGATGAGGGCCATTTTCATTTACGGATTGTTTGGAGGATGACCCGATCGAGCCAGTCATCGAGTTGGGTAAAGACAAAACCTGCCTTTTTCGCCTCGGCGATTGACATGTAATAGTCGACGTCCGTATCGTACGGCGACGACTCGCCGTCTTTGATGATTTGGACGGGTTTATTTAAGTGATGGCCAATCCGTTCCATGAGCGCCCCAAGTGAGATGATCCCTTCACTCGCCGCATTGAACGGTCCGGACACGTTGGCCCGACCGACCCATTCTAAAAAGGCCGCCGCCTCAAAACTTGAGATAAAGCCCATCTTCGCTTCGGGATGATGCAGGACAACCGGTTCTTCTCGACGGACAGCATCGATATAAAACTTGAGACGGTCCGTATAGTCGTCCGGGCCTAAGACGATTGGCAAACGGACGGTCGCGACCGGGAATGAGGCGCGATGGAAGAAGTAGGACTCGGCTTCCCGCTTCCCTTGACCATAGTCATGTTCGGATTCAAGATGATAGTCGTGGTGGAGCGGATTGAAGTCACTTTCTTTCAAATCGGCACCCGGTGCATAGACGGACATCGTCGACGTGAGAACGTATTTTCCGACTTGGTCCATGAAGGCGTCCGAGGCGATTTTCGCTTGATATGGGTTAAAACAAATATTGTCATAGACGACATCATAATGATCGCGCGACAAGTCTTTCATCGTCGCCACCGATTGTCGGTCCCCTTTGATCGAACGGATTCCTTCCGCCTCAGGTACTTGCAGTTGTCCTCGCGTCACAATCGTCACATCATCCCCGGCTTCCGCCAAACGAAGTGCCAATCGCTTTCCAAAATAACGTGACCCACCGAATATCAATACTTTTCTCATCGTCCCTACCCCTCCTACATAAAAATGACATCTCTTTTCATTTTCCCTTGCATCCTCTCGCCTAATCTTCCACTTCCTTGAATTTTTTTGTTATTCTTATATATATAGAAAAGAAAGAGGCGAGGCCCATGCATCAAATCATGTTAGAAAAAGGATGGACGTGTGAGTTACCGAAGCAATACGCCATCTACCAAAGTTTATCGGATTTCAGCCGCTACTCGGTCCTTGACCAAGAGGAAGAGAGCGTCTGTTCATTCCAAATCACGACCGACACGTGTAAAATCACGGCGTTTCGCCCTTGGCAACATCACATCGAATTGGATGCAACGTCAAAAGTGATTCGCTTGATTTTGATGGAAGAAAACGACTGAACCAAAAAAAGGCCAATCGTCCATATGATTGGCCTTTCGTTTAGCAATCTCCAGGTGTCCCGGCGTTCGACGCCGTCCGGAAACTCGAACCGCATCCGCACGTGGCGATGGCGTTCGGGTTTTTAATCGTAAACCCGCCACCGAGCATCGACTGCTTATAGTCAATCTCGAGGCCATCGACGACGCCATGATCGGCTTCAGCGACGATGACACGGACGCCGTGATGGTCGAACTGGATATCTCGATCCGTCTTGTCTTCATCAAACCCCATCCCGTACGAGAGGCCGGTGCATCCCCCACCTTGTACCTTGATGCGCAAGTACTGATTTTCGGGGTGTTCTGTCTGTTTCATCATATCGATGACTTGCAATGCAGCTGACTCTGTCAAATGAATCATCTGAACTCCTCCTTCATTATCTTAACTTCAAGTCAACTGACTTGAGATTTTGTGAAATATCTTGTATAACTAAACTGTAACAAAAAAAATTAAATCGTTCCATCTTCGGGGCAGGGTGAAATTCCCGACCGGCGGTATTGAAGACATGATCTTCTCAGCCCGTGAGCGAGCAAGGCGTTGCTTGCTGATTTCGTGAGATTCGAAAGCCGACAGTATAGTCTGGATGGGAGAAGATGGCGGCATCCGACCGATATCCGGATGTTTTCTTTGGCGTGGTCTAAACGCCGACGAGAACATCTATTTCGTATGCGCGTAAACTCTCCCGATTGTTTGATACAATCGGGTTTTTCTATGCGACGGGTGCCATTCATCAAGGAGCGACAAAAGGAGAGATTTTGATGAAAACAACGCGCAACAAACGATTGACAACACTGGTGACGCTATCGATGCTCGGGGCCATTTCTTTTGTCCTCATGCTCTTTAACTTCCCGCTGCCATTCCTACCACCATTCCTAAAAGTGGACTTTAGTGACATTCCCGCGCTCGTCGCCGGAATCGTGTTTTCCCCACTCGCAGGCGTCGTGGTCGTCGCTCTAAAAAACGTCCTCTACTATGTCTTTAACGGTGGCGGCGTTCCGGTCGGTGAAGTCGCAAACTTCTTTGCAGGTGTCGCTTTCATGTATCCGGTCGCATGGTTCTACCATAAACGTAAAACGAATAAAGCGCTCGCTTCAGGCCTCGTGGCCGGCACAATCACGATGGCACTCAGCTTGGCGATTTTGAATTATTTGCTCATCTTACCAGCATACGCGTTCTTCTTCGGCATGACCGAGATGGCGCAACCGGCAGTCAAAACGGACCTCGTCCTCTATGGCATCTTGCCGTTCAACCTTATTAAAGCGTTGTTGATCAGCGCCTTGTTCGTCCCACTCTTCCTCAAGTTGAAGCCGTGGATCGAACGCCAGCGGATGCAACTTCAAGCGTAACTGACATGCACCTCGATTTCGATCGAGGTGCTTTTTATTTGGATACGTTATGCTTAGGAGAGGATTGGAGGAGATGGATTGAACACGACTGAAGAGGTGACCCTTTTTTTAGAAAATGACGATGAATTGATGCGTCTATTGACGACCGTCGCTTCGCTCAATTTACCCGACTGGTGGATCTGTGCCGGATACGTACGGGCGAAGATATGGGATGACGTGCACGGCTATCCAGTACCGACGCCGACCGAAGATGTCGACGTCATCTACTTTGACCAATCTCACAACGACGAAGCAATCGAAAAAGAGTATGAGGCACAACTATACGCTCTGTTACCAAACGTCGCTTGGTCGGTCAAAAACCAAGCCCGCATGCACCTGGTCAATCAATTGCCACCCTATCAGTCTGCGACCGACGCCTTGGCCCACTTCCCCGAGACCGTCACAGCCATCGGTGTCAGCCTCGACAACAGCGGACGGTTGAAGTTGGCTGCCCCTTACGGCATTGACGACATCATTGGACTGAAATTGCGACCGACCCCAGCATTTGAAGACGGATCCCCGCATCACCACATTTATCAAGCGCGGATCCAAAATAAGAATTGGCAAGCCACTTGGCCGAAACTTCAAGAAGTGGACGTGACTCGTCACGGACTGTAGAACCCGACCGCCGATACGGTCGGGTTTTGCTATTCATTCATCTACAAAAAAAAAGAGTGACCACCGAAGTGATCACTCTGAGTAAATCGTATTTGATTAGAGAAGCAAACCAGCAAGCGTGGCTGACATCAAGTTAGCAAGCGTACCTGCGAGAATCGCGAGGACACCCATGCGCGCGATATCGTTCCGACGGTTCGGTGCCATTCCACCAAGACCACCGAGAAGGATCGCGAGTGACGAGATGTTAGCGAATCCACAGAGTGCGAAGGCGATCATCGCTTCCGTACGTGCTGAGAGCTCACCCGTTCCAATTATTGGTGCGAACTCTGAGAAGGCAACGAATTCGTTCAAGACGAGTTTCTGACCGAGGAAGCTACCGAACTGAACGGCATCAGCCCACGGTACACCGATGACAAATGCGAGTGGTGCGAACACATAACCAAGAATCAATTCGAGCGAGAGACCGTCGAATCCGACCAAGCCGCCGATTCCACCAAGAATCAAGTTGACGAGTGCAATCAATGAAACGAACGCGAGAAGCATCGCACCGACATTCAATGCAAGGAAGAGACCGTCAGACGCACCGCGAGCGGCCGCATCGACGAAGTTCGCTGCTTTGTCCTCTTCATCTTCAGCAATTTCGATATCATCATTATACTCTTCTGTTTCAGGAACGATGATTTTCGCGAACATGAGACCAGCAGGTGCAGCCATGAAACTCGCTGCGAGCAAGTACTCAAGCGGTACACCAAGGGCAGCGTATCCAGCGAGAACCGAACCGGCAACCGACGCGAGTCCCCCGACCATAACGGCGAAGAGCTCCGATTGTGTCATTGTCGGAAGGTAAGGCTTGATGACAAGTGGTGCTTCCGTTTGACCGACGAAGATGTTTGCCGTCGCTGAAAGCGACTCTTTACGTGATGTGCCGAGAGCTTTCGCAAGGGCTGTCCCGAGAATACGGATGACCCATTGCATGACACCGAGGTAGTAAAGCAAAGCGATTAAAGAAGACATAAAAATGATAATCGGCAACACTTGGAATGCGAAGACGAAGTTGTCCCCTCCTACAGCTGTACCGAAAACGAAGGCGATTCCGTCATTTGCTGTGTTCAAGACGTTCTGAACGCCTCCTGAGATCCATTCTAACGCGCTACGTCCTGCTGATGTGAAGAGGACGAGGAAAGCGAACGTAAACTGTACCGCGAAAGCGGCAAGAACGGTACGCCATTTGATGGCTTTACGGTTGGTTGAAAAGATGTAAGCGATTCCAATTAGTGCCAAAATACCAACCACGCTCATGATATTCATTGGTGTTGTGCTCCTTTCATATTGGGGAAACCTGATATTGTGATATACCCGAATCGAGATGTGTCCTACCGTTTGAAACGCTTTCTTTTTATGTTGTTAAACGTCAGACAACCTACATTCGAACCTCTTTGAATATAACAGACCCTTTTTAAAAATGCAACGGGTCAAAACAGTCAAAATAAAAAAAGTTTGAAGTTGCTTCAAACTTTTTCACCAAGCCATTTCTTCAATTTTTTCATATACGTTCGTCACGAGTTGCTCTGGCGTATCTCCCGTCACGACCTCTCCATCGACTAGGCAAAACAAGTCGAGCGAACAGACGCCACAGTAGCCTGTACAGCCGTATTCAACGACATCTAGGTCTGGATCGGACTCTAGTTTGGCCCGGGCGATTTGCGAGCCCATCGCCAAATTGGAGGCACAGAACTCAATGATCGGATTCATCATGTCATTCACCCTTCCCCTTTCCCTCAAAACAGGAAAATGGTTCTTCTACGGCGTATTATAACATGATACAGTTGAAGTGTAACAAAGGGGGATTTTTATGCGCAAATTAGTCGTCTTGGGAGGCGGTTACGGGGGTATGCGTGTAATCGAACGCGTCCTCGGCCATCAGCTGAAGGACGTATCGATCACACTCATCGATCGTCTACCTTACCATGGGTTAAAAACAGAGTATTACGCACTTGCGGCGGGGACCGTATCGGATCGCGATATCCGTATCGATTTTCCAGAAGAGATCGATTACATATACGGTCAAGTCACCGATATCGACGCTGGAGACAAGATGGTTCTGCTCGCGAGCGGTGAAAAAGTACCGTATGACGACCTCGTCATCGGACTCGGATGCGAGGACAAGTATCACAACGTGCCTGGCGCCGCCGAGTTCACGTACAGCATCCAAACGTTAGAAGAATCACGTAAGACCCAACAAGCCATCAACGGTCTGTCGCCCGGTTCAATCGTCTCAATCGTCGGTGCTGGATTATCGGGTGTCGAACTCGCCAGCGAGCTGCGCGAGAGCCGTCCTGATTTGACGGTCCGTTTGTTCGACCGTGGCCCATCGGTCTTATCGTTCCTATCGAGCCGCGTCTCGATGTATGTCCAGTCTTGGTTCGAAGAGCACGGCGTCGAGGTCATCAACCAGTCGAATATCGTCCGGGTCGACGCCGACGGCCTATGGAATCACGAGCAACACTTCCCGTCTGATTTGACGGTTTGGACGGCTGGGATTCAACCGGTCGCCGTCGTCCGAAATCAAGGGTGGGAACTCGATGGCGGCGGGCGCGTCAAATTGACACCGCACCATTACGTCCCGGAACAGCCGGACATCTTCGTCGTCGGAGACAACGCCAGCCTTCCGTATGCACCTTCCGGTCAACTCGCTGAAGCGCAAGCGGAACAGATCGTCCAAGTGTTGCTCTGTAAATGGAAAGGCGTCAGTTATCCGGATTTACCGGATATCAAACTCCGAGGAACGCTCGGCTCGCTCGGGAAGAAGGCCGGCTTCGGTGTCTTCATGGGCAAACAGTCGCTCACCGGAAAAGTCGCTCGACTGCTCAAGTCCGGGATTCTTTGGAAACATAAAGTCATTAAATAACATGAACGGGTCGACCTTTAGGGTCACCCGTTTTTTTGTTTATCGGATTCGATTTGGCGTTCTGCTGCCATCTCCTTGAGTCAAAAGTCTTGTATCTGAATCCCCTGTATCCTTATCTAAATATTCAGATTTTTAATTCCATTGACATATTTTACCCGATGGGAAAACTTGTTACTCTATGGGCACGGCAGTTCGACATCGCGTCACCTCGCCTACATAACCCGAAGGAGGAAACAAGTTGAAAAAAGTTTGCAGCACTGTCCTCGCCTCACTGCTCGTCTTGTCAACCGTTCCAGGAGGCGCAGAAGCCGCCCCGAACAAAGAGAAAGAACGTGTCATCGTCGTCTTCAAGGAATCGGCGAAAAACATCCCGCTCTCGATTGAAGGCATGGAAGTTCGCCAACAGTACAAAAACATTCCGGCCGCAGCGCTCGAAGTACCGAAGGCTGCCTTGAATGGCTTGAAGAACAACCCGAACGTCGCCCACGTGGAAGTCGATCAAACGGTACAAATCGAAAATCAGACGCAAGACTGGGGCATTCCGAAGTTGAAAGCTCCATCAGCTTGGCAGAGTGGCTACACCGGGAAAGGCGTGAAAGTATCTGTCGTTGATACCGGAATCTCGCCGCACCCTGATTTGACGATTTCTGGTGGTGCCTCGTTCAGTACAGTCACGAGCTCATACGCGGATGACAACGGTCACGGTACGCACGTCGCCGGGATTATCGGTGCCCGCAACAACAGCATCGGAACGGTCGGGATTGCCCATGAGGCGAGCATCTATGCCGTTAAAGCACTCGAAGCCAACGGTAGTGGTAGCCTCTCGAGTATCATCGCCGGGATTGACTGGTCGATCACGAACGATATGGACGTCATCAACTTGAGTCTCGGGACGACAAGTCCATCGACGACGCTCCAACAAGTCGTCGATCGCGCCAATAACGCGGGTATCCTCGTCGTCGCGGCAGCCGGTAACAACGGACGCGCTGACGGTACAGGTGACCTCGTCAACTACCCAGCCCGTTACAGCTCGGCCATCGCCGTCGCGGCGACGGACATCAACAACAACCGCGCCTCGTTCTCGGCGACAGGTAGCACGGTCGAAGTCGCAGCACCAGGTGTGAGTATCAACTCGACACTCGCGAACGGCGGCTACGGTCAAATGAGCGGGACATCGATGGCGACACCTTACGTCGCCGGTAACCTCGCACTCATGAAGCAAGCGTTCCCGACGTTGTCGAGCTCGCAACTCCGCACGAAACTGTCACAAGAGTCAATCGACCTCGGAACGGCCGGACGTGACACATGGTTCGGAAACGGACTCGTGCAAGCACCGACGTCTGGTGGCACGACGCAACCGGTCCAAGCGCTCACGACGACAGTATCGACATCGAAATCAACTTACTACGCTGGTGAAGTCGTCTCGATCTCTTCAACAGTCCTGAATTCGAACGGCCAAGCGGTCGCGAACGCCGACGTCCGTGTGACGGTCACACAGCCAAACGGCGCGACGCTCACAGGGACAGGCAAGACAAGTTCAACGGGCGCCATCACGTTCACGCTCTCGACAAGCTCTTCGTCACAACGTGGGACGTATCAAGTAAAATCTGATGCGACGCTCGCTGGTTACACGGCAGGTTCGGCGACGTCGTCGTTCCGTCTTCTATAACGCACAAGAGTCGAACGACAATCGTCGCTCGACTCTTTTCATGCTGTCGTCTGTTCGATGGCCGAATAGACTTTTCGGAGTTGGACGACCCCTTCGTCCACCACTTCCCCATCGATGAGCACGAGCGGATAGAACCACTCGTCTTGCTTGATTGCTTCGGCGATGTCATCATCTGCCGTCTCAAAGTCGATGTACTCGAACTCGAACGCCTGATTCGGGTATTTCCGTGCCAATGCGCTTTGCAACCATTCGTATGTCTCAATCGAACTCGGCGCCCCGACACAGCTCGCACACTGTACTTCGGCCCCATATACTGTGATTTTCATGTCCATTCCCCCTCTTCTTTCCTATTATACAAAAATCAAGAAGGGGCATCGTCACAAAACGCTCAGCGTTAATGATTGAGAAACAATCTCAAACTTGCTAGAATGAAAGAGAACCAGAAAGGGGTAGATACCATGGAAATGTTTGATCAAGTCCAAGAAGTACTCGATAAATTACGCCCGTTCTTGCTTCGCGACGGCGGTGACGTCGAACTCGTTGATGTAGAAGAAGGCATCGTCAAACTTCGTTTGATGGGTGCATGCGGCAGCTGCCCATCTTCAACAATTACATTGAAAGCCGGGATTGAGCGCGCGCTCATCGAAGAAGTACCTGGCATCGTTGAAGTCGAACAAGTATTCTAAACAAAAAGGGAGACAATCATGTCATCCCTTTTTTTCATGCATGCGTCCATTCGTCCAAGCTCTCGACCATATAGGTCGGGAGTTTTTCTTGTTCCTGAATGAAAGCCGGACCATGCACGCCTGAGTTGACGTGGAGCGTCCGAATCCCGCCGTTGATCCCGAACAAGATGTCAGTATGGTAGTTATCCCCGACCATGACGACTTCTTCTTTCGTGAGACCAATCATTTCAAGCGCGATATCGACCATGACCGGTTCTGGTTTGCCGATAAAGAACGGATCTTTTTCCGTCGTTACCGTCAAGACGGACGTGAGCGCACCGTTCCCTGGTAAAAAGCCGCGTTCCGTCGGAATGGCGATATCGCCGTTCGTCGAGATGAAACGAGCGCCGGAACGGATCGCGAGCGCGCCTTTCGCCAACTTTTCGTATGTGATGTGCCGGTCGAGCCCGACGACGACGTAATCCGCCTTCGCCTCTTCCGTCACATGGAAACCGCGTTCTTCGAGCGCCAGGCGCAGGCCATCTTCCCCGATCATGTAAATCGTCGCCCCTGGCGTCATCTTCTCGATATAACGGGCCGTCGCCATCGCACTCGTCAATACGTGCTCAGGCGTCACATGCACACCCATCGAGACAAGTTTATCCGCCACTTGCTCCGGCGTCATCGACGCGTTGTTCGTGACGAATAAGTATGGGAAGCCAGTCGCCTCGAGTCGATTCACAAAATCGACCGCTGCTTGAATCGGGGCCGTCCCCGCATACATCGTGCCATCTAAATCAAATAAGTATCCTTTAATCGGATTCATCCAATCACTCGCTTTCTGGTAAAAATGCTGATACAGGACCGAGCTCCACCTCGAGATAGCGTCGGACCTGCTCCGGGAATGCCTCGAACGTTGATTTATCACGGTCGACCCAGGCGTCGAACCGGGCCGAATTTGCCGTGACGAACTCCCTGACATAGTGCGCCCGTAATCCGACGAGCGCTTTCGTCGCTTCCGCCGTCTCAGCGTCGAGCACACGCTCGTCGAGCAAGATGTCGACAATATCCTCATAGCTGCCCGGGTCACGCATGATGAACCCGTCAATCATCGAGTTGCCGACGTCAATCACGCCCTCCATCAAGTGAACGGCCAAACGTTGTTTCGCCAGCTCGATGGTGAACGCGTCCCCCTCTAATTGATCGAGTCGACTGAGCATCGTCTCCATATGGGTCAACGTCTCGTTAATCTTTTCTCTGTTTACAAAATACATCGCAATCCCCCCTGCCTCCTATAGTAATCCTTTTTCTCGTTCGAGAAAAGAATCTCTCCTATTTACATCATTTACGTAATTGTGATACACTAATCCACGGATTAACACAACTATTAGTATGTCACATTAAATAGATATCACGTGGAGGGTACAACACTATGGAACGAGAATTAGCGTTAGAGATCGTACGAGCAACCGAGGCAGCAGCATTGGCCTCATCGAAATGGATCGGTCGTGGTCAGAAGAATGAAGCGGATGACGCAGCGACATCGGCCATGCGTGAAGTACTCGGTACGATCAATATGGATGCAACTGTCGTCATTGGTGAAGGTGAACTCGATGAGGCGCCGATGCTATACATCGGGGAACGTCTCGGCACGACGTTCGGACCAGAAGTCGATATCGCCGTCGACCCGCTCGAAGGGACATCGATCGTCGCCAAAGGACTCGGGGACGCCATGGTCGTCATCGCGGTCGCGGATAAAGGCGCCCTCCTCCACGCACCAGATATGTATATGGATAAGCTCGTCGTCGGACCGAATTTAAAAGGCAAAGTCTCACTCGACGAACCGCTTGAGTCGATTATCGAGAAAGCCGCCCTTTATAACGGCAAGCGTATCGAGGAAGTGACCGTCATCATGCAAGACCGTGATCGTCATGAACATTTCCGTCAAGCGGCGATGAACATGGGCGCACGCGTCAAGCTGTTCGAAGACGGCGACGTCTCCGCTGGAATCGCAGCGGCCGTCAAGTCGAACCCGATCGATATCTTCATCAGTACGGGCGGCGCACCAGAAGGCGTCATCACCGCAGCGGCCGTCAAAGCGCTCGGCGGTGACATGCAGGCACGGCTCCACCCGATGAACGAGGAAGAGACAGCACGTGTCATCTCGATGGGCATCGAGGACCCACTCCAATTGCTCACGCTTGACGACCTCGTCAAGAGCGACGACTGCATCTTTGCGGCGACAGGCGTCACATCGGGCGAATTGCTCGACGGCGTAAAATTCTTGACGGACGATATCGTCGAGACGACGTCACTCGTCATGCGATCGAAGACGAAGACGATTCGTAAAGTCGTCGCCGAACACACGTTATCGCTCAAGCCCTACCTCCAAAAACAAGAAGTCAACGCCTAATACAAAACCTCCGCTCTCGATGAGCGGAGGTTTTCGTTTAGAATCCTTGTTCAAAATCTGTCCCGACATGGTTCGTCTGCGGTTGTTCTGCTTTCCGAAGTGAATCGTAGAACGTCGCATACGTCGTCGTAAAGTATGGATAGACGTACAAGAAACCGATACCGAGTGTAATGACCCCGAGAAGGAACCAACCGATGAACGAGAGGACGAGTTTGAACGCGTCCATCTTATGCCCGTCCATCATCCGGCGTGATTCGGTGATCGCCTCGAGGGCCGATAATTCCGGCTGGTCACGTAAGATGTAATACGTGAGTGAGTACGAGAAACTTTTGATGATTCCCGGAATCACGAGGAGCAGCGACCAAAGGAAGATAAACAATCCCATGAAGAACGGGGCGAGCACGTGCTTGACGTATCCCGTTTTGAACGGCTCGAACAACGTCGAAACAGCAGGCTTGTCACCGCGCGATACAGATAGGACGAGCCAAGACCAACCGATGGCGAGCGGTGCGATCAATAATGTGAGGAGGAGCGACAAGAACGTAAGTCCCGTGTCCGCTGCTGTTGGGACCGCTTCTGGATCTACAGGAGGCGCGAACGATTGTGGAATCCCGTTCAAGACGACGAACAAAATTAATAGCCCGGCGAGTAGCCAACGCTTACCAGTTAACATTTGTTGTGCATGTTGCTTAAGTTGTGCAGTCATTTTCATCATCCTTTTTTGAGTTCTCTCTTCAGTGTACGTCATCACTTCACGAAAAGTTTCAAAAAAACACGAAAAAAGGGAAAAGGTTTTTCCTTTCCCTTCAATACATGACGTTGCCCATGAAAAACTGTGACATCGATACGATAAATAAGAGCACACCTGTGGCCACTGCCGCCAACGAAATAATTTTAAAGAGGCGGCTTCTCAAAAACGCCTGACGATATTCAAAGCGGCGGATTAGCAAGACGTGGACAACCTCATAAATCAGGACTGCGGCGGTGAAGTAAAACGTCATGATACTCCCGAACCCGAAGAACAACATCGCCAGTACGCCCAAGCCGAAATTATGAATTCGATTATGGACGTCATCGCGGTCACCGACGGTCGCCGTTTGTACGTGTTGCATACTTCCACCTCACTTCCAAAACCCACAAAAACCCGAACAGAAACAATAACCTTAAATATAAGTTATCACAATTTTCCTATCCCTAAACCTGTCACACCGTCTTTTCACCTAAAAGAAACATTTGGAAAATAAATGTAACAAAAAAGCGCTGATGTCATCAGCGCGTCATGTACCGGTCGAAGGCTCGGCTTCTTCCGATTTATTGAATTTGCGTTTCAGTTTGAGCGGTTGTTTCGTGCCACCGAAGACTGGACCGTCTTCCGCCTCATCGATTTCCGTCTCTTTTTTGAGTACAAAGAACGGGCACCCAAAGTTACAGTATTCATACACGTAATCCATCACGTGATCGATTCGATTATCATACGTCGCGAACTTGGACTTCGTCTCATAGAACCCTTTCAACCGAAGCTGTCCGTGGCCCCAATCCCCGACGATATAATCGTATTTATCAAGCACGTCGCTATAGCGTGCGATGAACGCTTCCTCGTCAAAACCGTCACGTTTCTCTTCAATGACGGTATAGCCGTGGCGATTCACTCTAATCATGTTTCACACCTCCACTGTTCTATCATAGCATGCCGACCGGTCCCGTCCCTATCCTTTTCGGATGGCATTATGACGGGTCACGATCGTCTCGCGTAACACGTCACGAAGCAGTTCCGGCATAAAGTAACGCTTCGGCTGATCGGCCAAATACGGAAGGAGCGGTCCGAACGTGAACATGTCGACCGTGGCGACACGATACGTCCCGTCTAGCTTGATTTCCTCACCATTGATCGAATAGCGACCGTGTCGGCTGTCGATTCCATGGAGGATCGGGCTACCGAGCACCGTCCCGCGAAAACCGAGGCCACGGACATGCATTGTCGTGAACGCATCTTCTTGGACATCGTTCAAAAATCGGACGAGGGTCGCCCCGTCAAGCGTCAAGAGACAAGGGTTGATCGGATGCGGACAAATCCGGTGCAACATATTGAGCGTGACGTGGCCCGGGCGCAAACCTTCTAACAAGACACCGGATGGGATAATACTCAACTCGGCGTCACACCAGTCCGCAAGTCCGCTCGCCAATAGGTCTCCGATGGCCGACGGACCGAACCAGTCACTTTCATAACCTGGTGTCTCGGCAATCGTCACATCGAGCAGACGCTCGGCTTGACCATACTCTGCGGCTAGAACCGCGACCGTCGCTTCATCAGGTTCGCGCTCCGATACATCGTGGAGACAAGCCCGTTTCTCGATGACCTGCTTTCCTTCGATGGTCAGCTCGATTTGCCCGACGTACTGCCCGTATTTGCCGGCCTGCGCAATCAGGACGCCGTTCGTGACGACACCCTCATCGAGCACGTGATGGGTATGGGCTCCGAGGATGACATCGATTTCTGGGAACGCCTCGGCCAGCCGCTCGTCGGCATAAAAGCCGAGATGGCTGAGCGCGATGATGACGTCGCAGTCTCGAAGTGTCTCGAGGGCACGCGCCGTTGCCGCATGTGGTGCTTCGATGGCCCAGCCGAGTTCAGGATAAAGCTCTTCATACGGAGCGGTCACTCCGAACAGCCCGATCTGAATTCCCTCTCGTTCGACGATGAGCGTCTCCGACGCCCATTCCGGTCGTTCACCAGCTGCTTGATAGACGTTCCCTAATAGGACCGGGAACGCGGCCTCGTCATACAGATGGGCGAGCCAGTCGTGCGGGAACGTGATGCCTTCATTATTGCCGATCGTGACCGCCGTCGGTCGAATCCGATTGAGCAGTCGGACGTTCACTTGTCCGCGCGTCACTTCTGTCGCCGGATGGGTCCGATCGGCATGGTCGCCGAGATCGAAGACGAGCGTCTCGTCCGTCCGATGCTCATTCAAAAACGAGACGAACCGCGGCCAGTTATGGAATTTCGAATGTAAGTCATTATAATGGAACATCGTAATCGTTCTCAAGACGATCCCCCTTCCTAGAACAGACTGATTTGGCTCGGGGCGAGTTCATATTCAGCACCGAGAATCTCAATCAACCGTTTGGCGTTTGGTACCGCGTCGCCGGCCGAGTTGTTGTTGAAGTAGACGTACACCGACTTCGCTGTTTCATCGACTTGTTTGAGGGCCGCAGCGAGCTCCTGCAGTTCATCCTCACTATAGCGATACAGGCAGCGGACGTGACGCCATTCTTGGCTCGTCATGCCCGGCTTTCGGAGCCAGCCGGCGGTGTTGCGGCCGTGCAAGCGCACGACGGCCACGTCCGGATTGGTCACGACCGGGACGAACGGGATGCTGCTCTCTTTCGTTTGCGGCTCATCACAAATCGTATTGATGAAGCGTTGTTCCTTTAAGAATGCGAGCGTCCGCTCCCGGAACGCCTCGGAGAACCACGTCGGGTTCCGGAACTCGATGGCGATGTCATAGTCGCGCAACTCGTCACGGATCGTCCGTAAATAATCGAGATGTGGCTTCGAGACATCGAACCAGGGCGGGAGTTGGACGAGCACGGCTCGTAGCTTCCCAGCTTGTTTCAGCGGTTCGACAGACGTTCGATACCGCTCGAACAGCTCGGCGAGAGGTAGCTTCGGCTCCCGGTCATGGCCGCTCATTTCCCTGGAAACTTTGACGATGAATTGGAACGTCTCCGGTGTTTCCAAGTTCCACTTCTCGTAATTCTTCACCGGTTGAATCGCATAAAACGAGGAATCGATTTCAACGGTCGGGAAATGCCCCGCATAGGTCGACAGTTTATGTTTTCGTTCTTCTGGGGTCGTATACAGTAAATCATGGTCTCCCCACCCCGTCACACCGACATAAATCATCACATTCCCTCCTCAACTTATTGTTCGAACGTGGCCGCCGTGTTCCGTTTCGACCAATTCAACGTTCCCGCGAACGTCACGAGCAACAGGACGAGCCCCATCACAAACGGATAGCGCATATCGATATCGAAGGCGATTCCGGCAAGCGTTGGTCCGACGATATTCCCGATGCTCATATAAGCATTGTTCATCCCCATCGCAAACCCTTGCTCTTTATCTGCCATTTTCGATACGAGCGTATTCAATACCGGTCGTAAAATTGACGTCGACAAGAAGATAATCAACGTGACCGCGAAGAAAATCGTGTAAGACCCGGCAAACAGTGAGAACAAGAAACCGAGCGCAGCGAGCATGATAAAGATGAGCACGACTTTAATCTCACCGAACAGCGAGACAAGACGATCGACCGCGAACAGCTGGACGATGACGCTGACGATTCCCGTCCCGGTGATCATGACCGCGATTTGTTGCGGCGTTGCGCTGAACGTCTCACTGACGAACAGACCGAGGACCGACTCGTATGCCATCAAACCGAACGCCATGACCAAGTTG
This sequence comes from Exiguobacterium chiriqhucha RW-2, assembly GCF_000416965.1. Classification (GTDB taxonomy): domain Bacteria; phylum Bacillota; class Bacilli; order Exiguobacteriales; family Exiguobacteriaceae; genus Exiguobacterium; species Exiguobacterium chiriqhucha. The sequence continues at coordinate 112,841 of NZ_ATCL01000009.1, read as the reverse complement.
ATGACGAGCACGAAGAAATACGGTTTCCGTGTCGATGACACGAGTTGACGCGGTAACGATTCACTCTCACTCGTTTGGACATACGGTTCACGGTCCGGTTCTTTCAATAGAATGATTGACGAGATGACGGCAACGAATGATACGATCGCCGATAACAAGAGCGGTGCCTTCAACCCGAATTCGGCGAAGAAACCACCGATTCCTGGGCCGATGACAATCCCGAGCGACATTGCCGCGGAAATATAACTGTTCCCTTTCGCCCGTTGTTTGAGCGTTGTGATATCGGCCACGTAAGCAAAGATGGCCGGAATCAAGAGAGCGGCCCCGACGCCGCCGATCGCCCGTGAAATCAACAGGACGGTCAAGTTGTCTGATAAGTAAAAGACGCCCATCGAGATGGTAAACCCGATGAGTCCGAGGATGATCATGAGCCTGCGGCCGTAAACGTCCGCCCATTTCCCGGCAATCGGCGACATGAGCAGCTGGGCCCCGGCAAAGACAGAGATCATGAGTCCGGCAGCGGTTCCGCCTTCTCCAATCATCTTCAAATAATCAGGAATAATCGGTATGATAATCCCGAATCCTGCTACAGCGATGAACATGTTCAACATGAGAATCGCCAATTGTTTCTTTTGTTTAGTCGTCAATGTATGTCACTTCCTTTTCATCCTTTCATTTTACTTGTTGATGAATGAAATGAGCAAACGATAAGACAGCAAAACACCCATCCTTGACCAGAGGATGGGTGTTCAAACACTTGCTTATGAGATGCGTGATTGAGCGAGTGATTGGTTGGAACGATTTTTCGGTAAAAACAGTGTGATCACATACACGATCAATGTTGGAACTGCCCAAGCGAGTCCGATCTCAGCCATCGGCAAGTTCGTGATCCAAGCTGTAACTGCTGACGGCGCCAATCCGTGTGTCGTCTCGAAGAGCGAGAGCACGAGGGCCGTATATACAGTCGCCTTCATCGCGACATGCGGGTTGCGTTGAATCCGCTCCGTAATCGAGACGAGCACGAGTGCGATCATGACCGGATACAAGAGCGTGAGAAGCGGTACTGCGATTTCAATCAACATACCGAGTCCGACGAGTGAAATCATGAAGCCGAACAACGTCGTCGCGATGACGACTTGGTAATACTTGAGTGATTCGAACGTGTTGCTGATGAAGCGTGAGAACTCAGTGATGAGTCCGACCGCTGTCGTCAAACAAGCGAGGAAGACCGCAGCCCCGAGCGCGAGCATTCCGACTTGTCCGAAAGACGAACCTGCAAACGCTTGAAGCAAGCTTGCTCCGTCCGTCGTTCCCGTTTGGCCCGTCATGTTCGCTCCAATCGACCCGAGCGAGATATAGACGAGCATTAAACATGTGACAGCGAGCATTCCAGACGTCCGAAGGAGTGAAGATGCTTCTTTCTGGTCCGTCATACCGTTCGCTTTGAGCGTGACGAGCACGATGGCACCGAAGACGAGAGCGCCGAAGACGTCCATCGTCAAGTAGCCTTGTTTGAAGCCTTCCCCGAGGGCACCAATCCACGTCTCATATCCTTCTGCTGGTGCGACCGGCTTCCCGAGTGGAGCCACGAGGTTCGTGATTCCAATTGCCGCAAGCAAGAGCAAGAGGATTGGCGTGATGATACGTCCGATGACTTCAATCAATTTCTGAGCGCGTAACGTCAAGAAGAACGTCAAACCGAAGAAGACAGTTGAACTGATTGCGAGCGTGAGCGTAGATGGCGCACCGAGGAACGGTACGACTCCCATCTCATACGTGACTGCTGCCGTCCGAGGAATCCCGAAGAACGGTCCAATCGCCACGTACATTAATCCCGTCAAGACGAGCGCAAGTCGCTTCGGAATATACCGAGCGATTTGGTCAGATCCACCGCCGACCCGCGCGACTGCGAAGAGCGCGAGTAATGGTAGCCCGACGCCGGTAATGACGAAGCCGACTAGGGCTGGGACGAGGTTCTGTCCTGCCATCGCACCTAGCATCGGTGGGAACAGCAAGTTCCCGGCCCCGAAGAATAATGCGAAAATCGTGAATGCTAACGGGAATAATGTCGATTTTTTCATACAACTACCTCCACATACATGTAATACCTTCCGTGTTACCCAATGAATCAAATGACTAAATTTTCTGACAATAAACCGCTTGGTCTATTTCATTATACACACTTTCATTTTTTTGACCACCCTATCCATAAAAATGATGTTTATTTTTTTGAAATGTGGATTTATTGTATGGAACCGTTCCCTTAATTTACAAATTATCGGTTGGTCACACTCATTGACTAGCTGTAAATGAGAAAAATGGTCAATAACGGATATCAAACTTCCGGAATGATTCGACCGTCGTGTCTTCCGCTTCAATCCGTTCGACCCCGACAAAACGATTGCCGTCATAGAGGGCGCGTTTATATGATTCGAGTCTCTCCGCGTCTCCTTCGATTTGAAGTTCAACCGTCCCGTCATTCAAATTCCGGACCCAACCTGTGATGCCGTATTCAAGGGCAGTCGCTTGCGCGAAGTAACGGAAGCCGACCCCTTGGACCCGGCCCGATACGATAAGATGCTGTGCTTGTTTCATATAAGTCTCCTCCTCTAATTTGAAAGAATGGGTTTAGCCTCTGTCTCGTTAGGCAACAATATATAAGTAAAATACTGGATAGGAGTGGTGATGTGGAACAACTTGTGACTGTGGTGACGACAATTTCAGATTGGCTATGGGGTGTGCCAATCATCTCGTTACTCGTTTTGTCTGGACTCTATTTGACGATTCGTTTAGGATTCTTCCAATTCCGATACCCCCTCTACATAATGCAACAAACGTTAGGCAGTGTTTTCAAAAAACCAAAAGGTGAAGGTGATATCAGTCCCCGCCAGGCGTTGACGTCAGCCTTATCTTCGACGATCGGTGCCGCCAATATCATCGGGGTACCGGCCGCCATCATGTTCGGCGGGCCGGGCGCCATCTTCTGGATGTGGGTCATCGCCGTCGTCGGGATGGCCATCAAGTTCTCGGAGAGCGTCCTCGCCGTCCGTTACCGCGAGAAGAACGAGACCGGTGAATTTGTCGGCGGTCCCGTCTACTATATGGCGAAAGGCTTGAAGCTGAAATGGCTCGCCTCATGGTTCGCCTTCGCTCTCATGATCGAACTCATCCCGAGTATCATGGTTCAAGGAAACGCCGTCAGTTCGGCCGTCAGAGAGACGTTCAACGGCAATACCCTTGTGACCGGGATTATCGTCGCCGGGCTCGTCGCCCTCGTCGTCTTCGGCGGTATGAAACGCATCGCGAAAGTGACGGAAGTCATCGTCCCGGCGATGGCACTCGTCTATGTCGGTGCCGGTTTCATTATCGTCTTGATGAATTTCTCACAAATCCCGGAAGTACTCGGGCTCATCTTCTCATACGCATTCCAACCGATGGCCGCGCTCGGTGGTTTCGCTGGTGCCGCCATCGCCGAGACGATTCGTTGGGGCTTCGCCCGTGGTCTTTATTCGAACGAGGCAGGACTCGGGACGGCACCGATTGCCCACGCCGCTGCGCAAACGGATCATCCGGTCCGGCAAGGCTTCTGGGCCGTGATCGGGATCGTCATCGATACGCTCATCATCTGTAGCACGACGGCGTTCGTTGTCTTGTCGTCCGGTGTATGGACACGGGCCGATGCGATGAACGATCCAGCAGCCCTGACAACCATCGCGTTCCAACAGTACTTCGGGTACACGGGTAGCCTGCTCGTCACAATCTCGCTCATCTTCTTCGTCTTGTCGACGATTATCGTCATCATCTTCTACGGGTCGCGCCAAGCCGAGTACTTATTCGGTTTGAAGGCCGGCTTCCTGATGAAAGTCGTCTATATCGGCTCAATCGTCATCGGTGCAATCGGTGGAGCACAGATGATTTGGAACTTCCTTGATTTGATGCTCGCGATGATTCTTATCCCGAACATGATTGCCGTCTTGATGTTGAGCGGCGAAGTGAAGCGCTTGACGACCGAGTTCTTCACGTCCGAGAAATATTATAAGAAAGACGTCGCCGAGAAGAAGGCGTCGTAATGACAAACCCGGCTGCGATTGCAGCCGGGTCCTTTTTATGTTGATGATTCGATGTTGTCAATCGCTTGGCGAATCCGTCCGACCGAGGCATCGAACTGTCCTTGTTCCTCGTCCGTCAGTTCAATCTCGATAATTTGGCGGATACCAGTCCGGTCAATCAAGGCCGGTACGCCGATATGGAGACCTGAGGCACCGTATTCGCCATCGAGATGGGCACCGATTGTCACGACGGAGTTCTCATTCCGGACGATGGCGCGGACGATTCGGAGGAGCCCGAGCCCGATCGCGTAGTACGCCGCGCTCTTATATTCGATGATTTGATTCGCCGCATCGCGGACTCCTTGATAGATGGCGTCCAAATCTTCTTGGCGATACGATTCATTCTCCTCAAGTAGCTGCTTCATCGACTTCCCGTAAACGCGGGCGTTGTCCCAGGCGACGAAGCCCCCGGCACCGTGCTCACCCATGTAATAGACGTGACAGTTCCGCGACGACAAGTCGAAGTACTCGCCTACCTTATAACGGAGACGCGCCGTATCAAGGACTGTTCCTGAACCGATAACGCGATGTTTCGGCAAGCCGGACGCCTTCCAGACGACGTGTGCCATGACATTGACCGGGTTCGTCGCGACGACGATGATGCCGTCGAATCCGCTCGCCATAATTTGTTCCGTGACATGTTGCATGACCTTCGCATTTTGTTCGGCGAGGTCCATCTGGGTCTGACCGAGCTTTTGCGCGGCACCGGCCGTGATGACGACGATATCGGCGTCGCGGCAGTCCGAGTAGTCACCTGCCCAAATCCGGACCGGACTCGGGGCGAATGATATCCCGTGATTGAGGTCCATCGCCTCTCCTTCAGCCTTGGCGTGGTTCGAATCAATCAAGACGAGCTCTTCACAGAGCGCGGCCATCGACAGTTGATAGGCGAAACTGACGCCGACCCATCCAGCGCCGACGACGGCGATACGGGTGATGTCTTCTGGGTCAATCGTGTTCAAGTGATCCATATGCTTCATCCCTTTCTAAACGTGTTCTCTTACTTAGCATACCCGACTGGCGTTCGTTTCACGACAAAAAAAGCGAACTCACTTGTGAGGAATTCGCTTCTAAACAAAACCATGTTTATGACACATGTCACTCTCGCTCCCGATAATAGTGAACCGGCCGAATCTCGAGCCGCCACCCTAATGCTTCCGCTTCGGGCACTTGGGTCGTCGGATGGATGGAAGCGATTCTGACCGCATCCTCCATATCCAACGCTTCAATCACGAACGCACTTCCCATGACTTCCTTCGATTCAGTAACAGGCCCATCCGTAATCGAAATCTGATGTGACTCCCGCTTGAGTTGTTTCATGCTCGCTTCAAGCCCCATATCCATCAACACCTGTTCACTTGCATATAGCTCCTGTAAGTATGGTTCACACGTAGCCATGATTTGATCGATTTCCAGGTCGGTCTTTTCGTTCATTTTGTCAGCGTTGAAATATCCCGTTACCAAGAACATCATGTGATCTTCTCCTCTCGAATCTACAGTCACGCATCATCTTATCCCATTCCCTATTCCCTGTTTACAGGCATTGCCTACACAAAAAGACGGTCGACATGAAATCATGTCAACCGTCTTTCCTCATCTATTCAGGATTATCCGATCGATCCTTCCATCTCAAACTTGATGAGACGGTTCATTTCGACGGCATATTCCATTGGCAATTCTTTCGTGAACGGCTCGATGAAGCCCATGACGATCATCTCCGTCGCTTCTTCTTCCGAGATTCCACGGCTCATGAGGTAGAAGAGTTGCTCTTCTGACACTTTAGAGACTTTCGCTTCGTGCTCGAGTGAGACTTGGTCGTTCAAGATCTCGTTGTACGGGATCGTGTCCGACGTCGACTGGTTATCCATGATGAGCGTGTCACATTCGATATTCGAACGTGCACCTTTCGCTTTACGACCGAAGTGGACGATTCCGCGATACGAGACTTTTCCGCCTTGTTTCGAGATCGACTTCGAGACGATTGACGACGACGTGTTCGGTGCGAGGTGAATCATCTTCGCGCCCGCGTCTTGGTGCTGCCCTTTACCGCCGAGAGCGATTGAGAGCGTCATACCGCGTGAGCCTTCACCTTTCAAGATGACGGCCGGGTATTTCATCGTGAGTTTCGAACCGATGTTGCCATCGATCCATTCCATCGATCCACCCGCTTCACAAACAGCACGCTTCGTGACCAAGTTGTAGACGTTGTTCGCCCAGTTCTGGATTGTCGTATAGCGGCAGTATGCGTCTTTGTTGACGAAAATCTCAACGACCGCTGAGTGGAGTGAGTTCGTCGTGTAGACCGGTGCTGTACATCCTTCGACGTAATGGACAGAAGCGCCTTCGTCGACGATGATGAGCGTCCGCTCGAACTGACCCATGTTCTCCGAGTTGATGCGGAAGTAAGCTTGGAGCGGTTGCTCGAGCTTCACCCCTTTTGGTACGTAGATGAACGAGCCACCTGACCATACAGCCGAGTTGAGCGCCGAGAACTTGTTGTCCGTCGGTGGAATCAATTTTCCGAAGTACTCACGGAAGAGGTCTTCGTTTTCTTTGAGCGCTGTGTCTGTATCTTTGAAGATGACACCTTTCGCTTCAAAGTCTTCTTGCATGCTGTGATAGACAACCTCAGACTCATACTGAGCCGAGACGCCTGCCAAGTATTTTTGCTCCGCTTCCGGGATTCCGAGCTTGTCAAACGTACGTTTGATTTCTTCAGGAACCTCGTCCCACGAGTGCTCTGTCTTTTCAGACGGTTTGACATAATACGTGATCTCATCGAAATCTAGTGCTGTGAGATCGCCGCCCCATGTCGGCATCGGCATTTTGCGGAACTGTTCGAGTGATTTCAAGCGGAACTCGAGCATCCATGCCGGTTCTTCTTTCATGCGCGAGATCGTCTCTACGATTTCATTCGTCAAGCCGCGGCCTGAACGGAAAATCGAGATGTCTCGGTCATGGAAGCCATATTTATAATCGCCAATGTCAGGCATGTTTTTCGCCATATCGGTCTCCTCCTTCTACTTACGCTTCCTCGTCGACTCCCTTTTCAAGCGCTTTCCACGCGAGCGTGGCACACTTGATGCGAGCCGGAAACTTTGAGACGCCAGACAACGCTTCGATGTCGCCTAGGTCGAACTTGTCTGTATCATAGTCTTTTCCTTGGACCATCTCCGAGAAGATGGTGGCCAATTGGAGTGCCTCGTCAACAGACTTGCCCTTCACGATTTGAGTCATCATCGATGCCGACGCGAGACTGATTGAACAGCCTTCACCTTCGAACTTGGCATCTTTCACGATTCCGTCCTCGACTTGGAGTTGGAGTCGGAGTGAATCCCCGCATGTCGGGTTGTTCAAGTCGACCGTCACGCCATCTTCGATGACGCCACGGTTTCTTGGGTTTTTATAATGATCCATGATGACCTGTCGGTACAACATGTCGAGATTGTTAAAACTCATAATTGAAATACTCCTTCGTTTGACGTAGCCCTTCGATGAAGCGGTCGACCTCTTCTTTCGTATTGTACAAGTAGAAGCTCGCTCGGGCTGTCGATGATTGCTTCAGGAGACGCATGAGCGGCTGGGCACAGTGGTGGCCGGCCCGGACCGCGATGCCTTGCATATCCAAGACGGTTGCTAAGTCGTGAGCGTGCACGTCACCTAAATTGAACGTGACGAGTCCGACCCGTTCCTCTGGTCCGTAAATTTCAATGCCTTCAATCGTACGCATCTGTTCGATGGCGTACGTCGCGAGCGCCCGTTCGTGGGCTTCGACGTTCTCGAGACCGAGGTCTTCTAAAAAGTCGATGGCCGCTGCCAAACCGACGGCGCCGGCGATAATCGGCGTCCCTGCTTCGAACCGGTAAGGGATGTCTTTCCATGTCGACTCATACAAGTCGACGTAATCGATCATCTCGCCACCGAATTCGACCGGTTCCATGTTTTTGAGCAACTGCTTCTTCCCGTATAAGACACCGATCCCGGTCGGACCGAGCATCTTATGGCCTGAGAAGGCGAGGAAGTCGCAATCGAGTGCTTGCACGTCAAGTTTCCGGTGCGGTGCGCTTTGCGCCGCATCGACGACCATGACCGCGCCTTTTTCATGGGCGAGCTTCGCCACGTCGGTGATCGGGTTGATCGTGCCGAGCACGTTCGAGACGTGACTCATGGCGACGATTTTCGTCCGGTCCGACAAGACGGCACGGACCGCGTCGAGCGTGACCCGACCGTCCGGCGTCAGTTCGACGTAACGGAGCGTGGCCCCTTTACGCTTGGCGAGCTGTTGCCACGGAATCAAGTTGGCGTGGTGCTCCATCGGCGTGAGGACGATTTCGTCCCCCGCGCCGACGTTGGCGTCCCCGTAGCTTGACGCGACGAGGTTAATCGCCGTCGTCGTCCCGCGTGTGAAGATGATTTCTTCTGGGACGGCGGCGTTGATGAATGAACGGACGCGCTCCCGCGCCCCTTCATACGCATCCGTCGCGTGCGTCCCGAGCGTATGGACGCCCCGGTGCACGTTCGAGTGGATGCGGCGATAGTAATCCTCGATCGCCTCGATGACAGCAAGCGGTTTTTGGGAGCTCGCCGCGCTGTCGAGATAGACGAGCGGATGACCGTTGATTTCCTGATCTAAAATCGGGAACTGTTTACGAATCGAGGCATCAATCATCTTAACGTACTTTCCCTTCGATGACTTCACGGAGACGGTCTTTGACCGACTCGATCGCGAGTTGCTCGACGACCGGGTTCAAGAATCCGTGAATGATCAACCGTTCGGCTTCTTTACGTGACAAACCGCGGCTCATCAAGTAGTAGAGCTGCACGTCGTCGACGCGTCCGACCGAAGCGGCGTGACCTGCCATGACGTCGTCCTCATCGATGAGGAGAATCGGGTTCGCATCTCCACGTGCCTTTTCAGACAACATGAGCACACGTTCCGTTTGAACGCCGTTCGATTTCGAAGCGCCATGGTGAATCATCGATGTCCCGCTGAAGATGGCCGTGGCCGAATCTTTTTGGACACCGTGAATCAAGATGAACCCTTCTGAAGACTTCCCGAAATGGTCCGTCCGGATGTTGAAGTTTTGTTTCTGTGCGCCACGACCGATCGTGACCGCTTTAGTGTCTGAGAACGTGTTGTCTCCGACGAGGTGTGTTTTCGTCTCAACGACCGAGTTGCCGTCATTCATATGACCGAGCGCCCATTCGAGGCGTGCGTTCTCATAGACGACACCGCGGCGGTTCATGAACGAGAGAGCCGACTCAGCGAGCTGGTCGACGCCACCGAAGACGACTTTCGCGTTCGCGCCAGCGAACACTTCCGTCACAGCGTTGACCGTGTGCGGCTCGTTCGTGTTCGAGAGGAAGCTCTCGACGTACGTCAATTCACTGCCTTCGTCTGCGACGATGATCGTGTGGTGATAGAGCGCGCCGTTCGCTTGTTCCATCGTGAAGATGGCTTGGAGCGGGTCTTTCAACTGAACGTTCTTCGGTACGTATAAGAACGCACCGCCGTTCATGAGGGCAGCGTTCAACGCAGACAAACGTTCTTCGTCCACGCGGACACCTTCCGTCATGAAGTATTTCTCGACGAGGTCCGGATGTTGTTCCATCGCTTCGTTGATGCCCATGAAGAGGACACCTTCTGGCGTCGCAAGTTCGTTGTAGACGACATGACCGTTGCGTTCAACGAGCACGTTTGTACGGTGGTCTCCAAGAAGTGCTTCGATTTCAGGCGTCAAGCCGTCATGCTTCGTGAGCTCGACGTCTCCAGAGACGAAGTCCCATTTATCAATCTTGATCTTTTCAACTTTTGGCAAGGCGAGAGTCGGCGCAAGTTCTGCTGCTTCTTTGCGACGGTTGACCATCCATGAAGGTCCACCGAGCGCCTCTGCACGTGCCGCTACTGCTTGTGCATCCAATTCAAATTGTACGGTCATCGTACAGCCTCCTTACGCTTCTGTGTCTACTGTCATTCCAAGATCTTGCTTCACCCAGTCGTAACCTTCTGCTTCGAGTCGTTGTGCAAGCTCTTTGCCACCTGACATGACGATTTTTCCGTCCATCATGATGTGAACAAAGTCTGGCTCGATATAGTTGAGGAGACGTTGATAGTGCGTGATGATCAAGCAGCCGAACTCTTCGTTGCGCATTTCGTTGACGCCTTTCGCGACGACTTTGAGCGCATCGATGTCAAGACCTGAGTCAATCTCATCGAGGATGGCGATGTTCGGTTTGATCATCATCATCTGAAGAATCTCGTTACGTTTTTTCTCTCCGCCTGAGAAACCTTCGTTTAAATAGCGGTGTGCCATTGCTGAAGGGATTTCAAGGACGTCCATCTTCGCATCGAGTTCACGGATGAACTTCATGAGCGAGATTTCTTGGCCTTCTTCACGGCGCGAGTTGATTGCTGAACGCAAGAAATCGGCATTCGTGACACCACTGATTTCAGCAGGATACTGCATCGCGAGGAACATTCCGGCTTGCGCGCGCTCGTCGACTTCCATCTCGAGTACGTCTTCACCGTTCAAATCGACGCTTCCGCCTGTTACTTCATACAATGGATGACCCATAAGTGCCGATGCGAGTGTTGATTTACCCGTCCCGTTAGGACCCATGATGGCGTGAATTTCGCCACCTTTAATTTCAAGATTAAGACCTTTGACGATCTCTTTTCCTTCGATTGAGACGCGGAGGTCATCAATTTTCATGTGTGGTACGTTAGACATTCGGATACCCCTTCCGTTTTCTCGCCATTTTTGGCGTAGATTAGATATATTCTAATCTTAATCTAGGCAATTTTTTATTTCAAGCGACTCACCTTATTATTCATTCTCAATAAAACATAAATGTTGAGAATGAGAATATCGGGAAATCAAGACATTATCCAACTTTTTCCTCGGTTAACGCCAAACTTGCTTTCCGTTCTTTCAAGGCGCCGGTGAAGAAGAAGGCGCCACACGCCGTCAATACGGCCAAGCTTCCAAACACTGGCAACGCTGCATTGTCGAATCCATCAAGCAACACTCCTCCGATGACGGGGCCAATCGTCTGACCGAGCGCCGTCAACCCCATCGCCCCGAAATACGTCCCGCGCAGATGGGCCGGTGCCAATTCGTCCGTCAACACGTCCGTCATCGTGAACATGAGCACCTCGCCGACCGTGAAGATGACCATCGCGACGAATAAAATCCACGTCTCGGTCGCGAAGCCGATCAGGAGGAGTCCCGACGACAGCGTGGCGACACCGAAGAAGAGTGACTTGATCGGTGAGACCCGCATCCCGAATCGCATAATCGGATATTGGACGACAAGGACGGTGATCGCATTGACCGTCAATAGATAGGCGAACAAACGCGAGCCGTCACTGAATCCGTCATGGAAAGCGATGAACTGTGGCAACGTCGCATTGAACTGACTATAGCCGATGATGGCAAAAATCATCCCGATGATGACGAAGCGGAACGTCTTATCTTGTTGTAACACACGGAACGTCTCCGTCAAGCGCGGCCGGACTTTGACGCCGTCCCCTTCCTCGAACGGATACTTTCGGAACAGCGTCGAAATGACGAGTCCGTACATCACGTAAACGCCCGTCACGACGAAGAAGGCGCTCTTTGCGCCGGTGAGCGACAAGACGACCGCGAGCAATGGCCCAATCGCCGCCGCGATATTGATTAAAAAGTAGCGGACGTTATAGACGATGACGCGCTGGTCCGGCTGCGTCGTATCGCTGATGAGCGCGCGAGACGCCGGTTCGAGGAACGACCGCGACACACCCATGAGTACCGAAAATATGTAAAACCAAAATAATTCTGTCACGAGCGCGAAGCCGCTGAACGTCAAGGCGTTCAAGACGATGCCGATCAGCATCAACTGTTTGCGCCCGTACCGGTCAGACAGCGTTCCCCCGAAAAAGCTCATGAACAGACCCGATAGCGCCGAGATGGCGAACACCGTCCCGATGACACTCGCCGAGAAACCGAGCGTCGCGAGATAAATCGCAAAAAACGGCATAACAAAAAATGTCGACAGCCGGGCAAAAAATGTGCCAAACAAGACACCCAGCGTCAGCGGATGAATGTGTCGTATGTTCATCCGGATCCCCCCTTTTCCTACATATATGTAGTGTACTTCTATTGGTGAACCAAAACTACTCCAAATAAAAAAGGCCCGGGATAGCCCGGGCCTTGACGAAATTATTGTTTGACCGGTACGACCGCACCTTTGTACTCATCCAAGATCCACTGTTGTGTCTCTTCTGACGTGAGGACTTCAAGGAGTGCTTTGACGCGCTCATCATCTTCGTCGCCTTCACGTGTGACGATCAAGTTGACGTAAGGTGAATCTTCACCTTCGAGAGCGATTGCGTCTTCGAGTGGGTTGAGGCCGGCATCAATCGCGTAGTTCGTGTTGATGAGGACCGCGTCCCCTTCACCGTTGTTGAACGCTTGCGGGAGAAGTGCCGCTTCGACGTCCGTCTTGAACTCCAAGTTTTTCGGGTTGTCGACGATGTCTGAAACCGTCGCGTCCGTTGTCTTGCCGTCTGCGAGTGTGAGCAACCCTTCAGATTGAAGCATCGTGAGGATACGTCCGTGGTCAGCGACCGACGAACTCATGATGATTTCAGCGCCTTCTGGAAGCTCATCGAGTGACGCGTAGTCTTTCGAGTACACACCGATCGGCTCGATGTGAACGCCGCCGGCTGAAGCGAATTTGTAGTCTTTGTTTTCAGCCATTTGCGACTCGAGGTACGGCTCGTGTTGGAAGTAGTTCGCGTCCAACTCCCCGTCTGCGAGCGTCTTGTTCGGGAGGACGTAGTCTTGGAACTTTTTGATTTCGAGCGTATAGCCCTTCTCTTCGTATTCGTCTTGGACGTGCTCTAAAATCTCAGCGTGCGGGACGTTTGATGCGCCGACGACGAGTGTCTTGTCATCGCCTGAACCTGATTCTGAATCCCCACCGCCACAAGCCGCGAGAATCGTAAGTGCTGAAGCTGCCGTTAAACCGAGTACTGTTTTCCATGATTTCATTATAAAACCCCTCCAAATTTTCTATTTAGATTAAGCAGAACGCTTATCAATTACAGATACGAGTCGATCGCCGATGAACTGAATGACGAAGACGATGACCAAGATTAAGACGGTCGCGACGAACGTGACGTCACTTTGTGAACGCTGGAAGCCTTCAAGGAACGCCAAGTTCCCGAGTCCTCCACCGCCGACGACCCCTGCCATCGCCGTGTAACCGACGATCGCGACAATCGTGACCGTGATGCCTGACACGATGGCCGGCAATGCTTCTGGGAACAATACTTTATAGACGATCTGCCATTTTGTCGCACCCATCGATTCAGCCGCCTCGATGACGCCGCGGTCGACTTCGCGAAGCGCGAGCTCGACCATCCGCGCATAGAACGGGGCCGCACCGATGATAAGTGCCGGCAGTGCTGCCGTTGACCCGAGCATCGTCCCGACGACGAGTAGCGTGAACGGGATGAGCAAGATAATCAAAATGATGAACGGGATTGACCGGAAGATGTTGACGACCGCACTGATGACCGTGTAAATCGGACGGTTCTTCATCATGAGCGGCTCGTTTGTGACATATAGGAGCATCCCGAGGGCGAGACCGATGACGAACGTCGCGGCTCCGGCGACGAGCGTCATATAGAGCGTCTCCCACGTCTGTTCTAACATGACTTGCCAATCTACATTAGGAAACATCGCTTTCTACCTCCACTTCCACTGCCTGTGATCGGATTGAGGCGATGGCCCGCTCGACTTCAGCCGGCTCTCCGATCAATTGGATGAATAATGTCCCGAGGGCACCGACTTGTGACTGCGTCACGTTCCCGCCGATGATGTTGAAGCCGATGTCATGCTGCTTCAACACTTCCGACAGAATCGGTTGTTCGGCCGTCTCGTTCAAGAATTTGAGCTTGACGATTTGACCGCTCGGATAACGAGCTTTCAAATGTTCGAATGTGAGCGACATGTCTTCGACCGCGCCGATCTGCTTGACGAACTCTTTCGTGATCGGCTGTTCCGGATGTTGGAACACGTCGGCGACTTGTCCGGTCTCGACGACCTTTCCGGCCTCCATGACGGCGACACGGTGACAAATCTTTTGGATGACGTGCATCTCATGGGTGATGAGGACGATTGTCAAACCGAGTTTCTTGTTGATGCTGACGAGCAGTTCGAGAATCGAATCCGTCGTCTTCGGGTCGAGTGCGCTCGTCGCTTCATCGCAGAGGAGCACTTCTGGATTCGTAGCGAGCGCACGGGCTATCCCGACTCGCTGCTTTTGGCCGCCTGATAGTTGTGACGGATAGCTATCTTCTCGTCCGGCGAGGCCGACGAGCTCGACGAGTTCTTGGACGCGGCGTTTGCGCTCGCTCGCCGGTACCCCGATGAGCTCGAGCGGGAAGCTGATGTTCTCAGCGACTGTGCGCGACCATAACAAGTTGAAGTGTTGGAACACCATCGAGACGTTTTTACGTACCCCGCGCAGTTCCTTCGGCGTGAGCTTCGTCAGCTCGCTGCCGGCGACCACGATTTCACCGCTTGACGGTGCCTCGAGTCGGTTGAGCAAGCGGATGAGCGTCGACTTCCCCGCCCCTGAATATCCGATTATTCCAAAAATTTCGCCGCTTTCGATAGTAAGCGACACATCATCGACCGCCTGGACCCGACCGTTTTTCGTGTCGAACCATTTGGCCACATTGCGTAATTGAATCAATCCATTTCCCTCCTGACAACAAAAAAAGTACGCACGTTTGAGCAAACGTGCGTACTTTATCGTACGGACAACGATTGCTCTCATCTTCCAAGGTATACACCTTGCTGGAATTAGCACCATTTCGGATTGCTCCGCGGTTGCTGGGCGTCATAGGGCCAGTCCCTCAGCCTCTCTTGATAAGAGTGGTTGCGTATTTGATTAGCTTTATCATAGCGACACATTATTTTCATGTCAAACTATTTTTTTCAGCAAAATAAAAAAAGGTGCCATCCGAGGATGACACAGAACGTAGCACCTTGAGTCACTGAAGGACAACCCATAGATGAACCTCTTTTGCCCGATCAGAGCATTCATCCTTATATGGGGGATTTTTACCCAACCATCACTCGGTCTTCGAACGGACCATGCAATTACGCGACCGGTGCCCCGACGCTTGATTTTTTTGGGGGACAATCGAAGGGAAGGTCCACCTGAAATCGCGTAAGCTCATGCAGCGGTTGTTCGAAAACGTCTTGATGACGGGAAAATCTCGTCCTATGTTGTGTTCAAGTAAGATGTTGTAATGAATATATCATTCGTGAACTTTCTGTGTCAACTGATTATTTAAAATTTTCAGATTATTCTAATCATCCTATCTCATTTAACGAAAGATAGGACGTGCTGGACGTTTTGAAACGCGTACAAACGATCGCGAACTTGGCCATTCTCCAGCTTCAATAGCGCCGGAACGCTCATGACCTGATACGCCTCGAGCTCGTTCGGGATAAAGTTGGCATCGCGTTTTTCAATCTTCAATTCTGGGTCGACCGCCTCGACAACCGAGAGCATCCGCTCGGCCACGGCGCATGTACCGCACATTGGGGCGTATATATATAAGAATCCGTCTGTCATCATTTTGCTCACCTCTCTTCTAAGTATATGAATCCGGGCCAGTCGGTTCAAAAGTTGTGCTCAAATGGAAAATTCTGAACATTTCAACATTTTTTGTTGACGCTCGGCAGAAAGAGGCATAGTATGGTCATTAACTTTATCGCTTTTGTACATAACAGCAAACCAGTGGAAAAGGACAGGTGAATCCCCAATGACGGAAGAGAAGCTTACCGGAAAACAATTTTTAATGAACGTCTTGAACGGCCTCAGTCTTGCCATTCTCATCGCCCTCATCCCGAGCGCTTTGCTCGGTGAATTAACGAAAGCCATCTTGCCGTATTTTCCGTCCTTGCAGTTCATCTTAGATGCGACGACGATTGCGATGCGCCTCTTACCGGTCATCATCGGTGTCGCCGTCGCCATGCAGTTCGGACGCTCGGCGCTCGAGGCCGGGACGATCGGCATCGCGACCCAGGTCGGAAGTGGCGCCATCCGCGTCGAGGAAGGCACATTCCTCATGGCCGGAATCGGTGACGTCATCACGGCCGGTGTGACGGCCGCTCTCGCGACGTTTCTCGTCATGCAGTTGTCGCCACGCTTGAAGACATACACGGTGCTCGTCTTGCCGATGACGGTCATCGTCGTCGCTGGAGGCATCGGGGCGTTCCTGCTCACTTACATCTCACAGATCACGACGTACGTCGGAACAATCATCATGACGATGACGGAACTGCAACCGATCGTGATGGGCATGTTGATCGCGATGGCGTTCTCGCTCATCATCGTCTCGCCAATCTCGACGGTCGGGATCGCTACAGCCATCAGCCTGTCTGGTGTCGCTGCCGGGGCCGCCAACCTTGGCGTCGTCGCCGCCGGCTTCGGTCTCGCCATCGCCGGCTGGCAGATGAATGCGACCGGAACGTCAATCGCCCACTTCCTCGGCTCACCGAAGATTCAAATGGCCAACTTCGTCCGTCGTCCAATCATGATGCTACCGGTGCTCGCCAATGCAGCCATCCTCGGAGCACTCGCCGGGATCCTTCGAATCGAAGGCACACCGATCAGTGCCGGTTTCGGCGTCTCCGGTCTCATCGGTCCGGTCAACGCCTTACATTTGATGCCGGGAGGATTCGCGCTCTGGAACGTCATGCTCGTCGTCGTCTTGTTCGGGCTCATCCCAATCGCACTCGGGATTCTGTTCTATCGGTTGTTCAACCGGACGTCGCTCATCCAGCCTGATCATTACCGTCTCGACTTCGATTAATCAAAAAGACCCGGCTTCTCGTAAAGAGAAACCGGGTTTTGTTTAGCCTTGAATCATCGCTTCGTATTCTTCGGCTGACATGAGCTTGTCGACGTCAGACGCGTCGTTCAACTCGACTTCGATCATCCAAGCGCCTTCAAACGGTGCTTCGTTGACGAGTTCTGGTGAATCGGCAAGTGATTCGTTCACTGCTGTGATTTTCCCAGAGATCGGTGCGTAAAGCTCTGATACGGTCTTGACCGATTCAACCGAACCGAATGGCTCATCGAGTAAGATCGTGCCACCGACTTCAGGAAGTTCGACAAAGACGATATCCCCTAGTTCGCTTTGTGCGAAATCCGTGATCCCGATGCGGGCGACGCTTCCATTCACTTCCACCCATTCGTGCTCTTTTGAATAACGTAGATTGGCAGGTACTTTGCTCATCTTAACTTCCCCCTCAAATGAATTAGACTCACACGAGTATTATAGCACTTCGCCCCAAACGTCTGTAAACGACTTTTCTGAAAATCCGACAGTTGATTTTTGACCATCTGTCACGATTGGGCGCTTTAAAAGCATACCATTGCTCGCAAGAAGCTCGAGTTGTTCGTCTTCTGATAGATTTGGTAGCTTGTCTTTGATGCCTTCGTTCCGATACACTTGGCCGCTCGTATTGAAGAATTTTTTAAGCGGGAGACCCGACTGTTTCCATAGTTCAGCCAACTCGTCTTTCGACGGCGTCGCCTCGACGATATGGATATATGTATAGTCGATGCCGTTCTCTTTCAACCACTTCTCTGCTTTTTTACACGTACTGCATGGCGGATAGCCATATAGTGTCACCATGTTCATCACCTCTCCTGTTACTGTAGCATATTCCGATTCGTCGGTTCACGTTTCAAGCAAGCGCACAATCTCTTGCTTGAGCGCCGGATTGACCGAGTGGTGCGCCTCGATGTGGCGGAGGATGGCTGCGGCCGCCTCGACCGATTTTCCGTAACCGGGTAACCACTCCTGTAGACGTGCGACGAGCTCCGGATGTGTCCCTTCGACCCGTCGCGTCGGGTTGAACGGGTCGCTCGTCTCCCCGTACGCGATTAACACGTTGTTGACAGCCGCGACTTGAATGAGTTCGAAGCCAGCGAGCTGTTCACCGCGCCGTTCCCGGAGCAGTCCGACGTATAGGTTCGTCAGCGCTTCCTCGTAGCGATGTGCGGCGTCTGAAGGGCGTGTGACAAGCTTCGGCGTCGCAAACGTATCGAGCGCCTCGTCACGCTGCCAAACGACACGACCCGGTGTATAAGCGATTCCAGGCATCTCTACGATCTCGAACACGGCGAACTCGGCGTAAATGCCGTCCTCATACATGACCTTGTGCCCGTCTTTCGTGTTTTGGAACTGGTACGCCAACGGCTCGACCGCGAGCCAGTCCAAATTGTCGATGAAGCGGGCCTTATGCCCGTCCTCGACGATCAAAAAGAAATCGAGGTCCGAATAGTCGTCGAGCCGATCCATCTCAAGTCCAATTGAACCGAGCGCGAGGAGCATGAGCGTGCCCTCATGCTTGGCGACCGAGCGGCCGATTGCATCCATCCGTTCTAATAAGTCATCTCGTTTCATGCGTATCCCCTCCTTCGTCCATTGTATCGTCCGCAGACAGCAAAAAGAAAGGGCCGACCGCGTCCGGCCACCCTTTCTCTCGCTTGCTTATACGATGAACTTGTTCGCTTTGATGAGGCTCGCTGCGACTTCGCGCTTCGTGCCGATGACGTTGATCGGCTGATAGCGGCTGAACTTCTTCATCGCCGACAAGAGCATGCGCTGCTCGTCGCCCGATGCGGCCGCATACAAGACTTCTTTCGCCATGAGTTCGACTTGCTTGAACACTTGCTCGGCGAAGATTTCTGTATAGCGGACTTTCTGCTGGTTCTTCTCAGCGCCTGTGCGAGCGATGGCTTTCTCCGTCCGTGCGATGGCCGCTTCAAGCGCATAGATGGCGCTGATGATGTCGGCAATCTTCGCGAGGATCTCTTGCTCGTTTTGGAGGGCCTGCTGATATTTCTGGACGGCAGTTCCGGCAATCATCAAGTTGATTTTCTTCATGTTCGACAGAAGCATCTTCTCACGTGCGAGCGGCGTACCGTCAAGTTCTTGTGGCATGTAGCTCATGAGCTCTTTCTGGAGCTTCTGTGCTTCGGCGAGAAGCGGCAAGTCGCCTTTCATCGCTTTCTTAAGAAGCGTGCTCGGTACGATTAAGCGGTTGATTTCGTTCGTTCCTTCGAAGATGCGGTTGATGCGTGAGTCACGGTACAAGTTCTCGACTTCATATTCAGTCATGAAGCCGTAGCCGCCGTGGATTTGAACCGCTTCGTCGACGACGTAGTCAAACGTCTCCGAGGCGAACACTTTGTTGAGTGAACATTCAATCGCGTATTCGGCAATGGCTTGGGCAACTTTCGAACCGTCACGCATGTTGTCGTCGCCCAGCGCGTCGAGGCTGTCTTGGAACAGACCGCCCGTCCGGTAGACCGAGCTCTCCATCGCATAAATGTTCGCAGCCATCGTCGCGAGTTTCTCTTGGATGAGCGGGAACTGACTGATCGGTGTCTTGAACTGTTTGCGCTCGTTCGCGTACTGGACCGAAAGATCGAACGCACGTTTCGACGAACCGACCGCACCGACCGCAAGTTTGTAACGACCGACGTTCAAGATGTTGAAGGCGATGACGTGACCTTTGCCGATTTCTCCGAGGAGGTTGTCGACTGGGACTTCGACGTCTTCTAAGATGAGCGTCCGTGTCGATGAGCCTTTAATGCCCATCTTCTGTTCTTCGGCGCCTGTCGAGACACCTTTGAATTCACGCTCGACGATGAAGGCGCTGAACTTGTCGCCGTCGATTTTCGCGTAGACGACGAACACGTTCGCGAAACCAGCGTTCGTGATCCATTGTTTCTCCCCGTTCAAGACGTAGTGTGTGCCGGCCTCGTTCAAGACGGCCGTCGCTTTCGCACCGAGCGCGTCCGAGCCTGAGCCTGGCTCTGTGAGCGCGTAGGCGGCAATCCATTCGCCAGTTGCGAGTTTCGGCAAGTACTTATGCTTTTGCTCTTCTGTCCCGAAGAAGACGATCGGGAGCGTCCCGATGCCGACGTGGGCGCCGTAGCTGAGGGCGAATGAACGCGCTTTGGCGAATCGCTCTGTGATGATCGATGACGAGATTTTATCGAGCTGATAACCGCCATACTCTTCTGGCACGTCCGCGCCGAGGAGGCCGAGCTCGCCCGCTTCTTTCAACAGTTCGACCGAGAGATCGAACTCGTGTTTCTCGATGCGTCCAAGGACAGGCATGACACGGTCGTCGACGAAGCTCGCCGTCGTGTCGCCAATCATTTTGTGCTCATCTGAGAAGTCTTCCGGTGTGAACAAACGATCCGCGTCGAGTGCGTCGATGACGAAGCTACCGCCTTTAATCAATTCGTGTTCTGTACGTTCCATTGTCAATTCCCCCTTATAGTAATTCGAAGACGCCAGCAGCACCCATACCGCCACCGATGCACATCGTCACAACCCCATACTTTTCATTGCGTCGTTTCATCTCATGCAAGATCGAGACCGCGAGTTTCGCGCCCGTGCAACCGAGCGGATGCCCGAGAGCGATCGCGCCGCCATTGACGTTCACTTTCGACGGGTCGATCCCGAGTTCACGGATGACGCCGAGCGATTGGCTCGCGAACGCCTCGTTCAATTCAAACAATCCGACTTCTTCGAGCTTCACGCCGGCCATCTCGAGTGCTTTCGGAATGGCGACGACTGGCCCGATTCCCATCACTTCCGGACGGACACCGCCGACCGCGAACGAGAGGAATTTCGCCATCGGTTTCAAGCCTTGACGTTCGGCTTCTTCGCGCTCCATGACGAGCACGGCCGCTGCGCCGTCTGACACTTGTGACGCGTTCCCCGCCGTCACTGAACCCTTAATTTTAAACGCCGGGCGCAGTTTACCGAGCGCCTCGAGCGTCGAGTCGGCACGGACGCCTTCGTCATGTTTGACGACGAATTCACGTTCCGCGACTTTCCCGTCTTCGCCGAGCACTTGCTCGACGACCGTGACCGGGACGATCTCTTCTTCGAACTTGCCGCCCGCAATCGCCGCCGCCGCTTTTTGGTGGCTGTCGATCGCGAACAAGTCTTGGTCTTCGCGCGAGATGTTATATTCGGCCGCGACACGTTCTGCCGTGTGGCCCATGCTCATATAGTATTCCGGAGCCGTCTCCATGATCGTCGGGTTCGGACGGATGACGTGTCCGCCCATTGGGACGAGACTCATCGATTCCATACCGCCGGCGATGACCGCCGTCGCTTGGCCGATCATGATTTTCGCTGCCGCGTCGGCGATGGCTTGCAGACCTGACGAGCAATAACGGTTGATCGTGATGGCTGGTACTTCGTGCGACAAGCCGCCCCGGACGGCCGCGTAGCGGGCGATGTTCATCCCTTGTTCCGCTTCCGGCATGGCGCATCCCATGATGACGTCGTCGATTGGTCCCGTGTAGCCAGACCGCTCGAGCGTCGCTTTAATCGCATGACCCGCGAGTTCGTCCGAGCGAACATTTCGGAACGAACCGCGTTTTGCTTTTCCGACCGGCGTTCGTGCGCCGGCCACGATGACTGCTTCTCTCATCTGTTAAGTCCCCCTTTTGTCAGTTCCGAAGTGGCTTGCCTTTGACGAGCATATGTTGCATCCGTTGCTGCGATTTTGGTTCCCCGATGAGGCTTAGGAACGCCTCGCGCTCGATGTCGAGGAAGTACTGCTCGTCGACCATCGTGCCGTATGCCAAATCGCCGCCGCTGATGACGTGGGCAAGTTTTTTCGCAATCTTCAAATCGTGTTCAGAGATATAGCCACCGTAGAACATCTCGTACGCCGCGAGTTCGAGCGTCGCTTTCCCCGTTTGACCGACGACCGGCAACTTCTCACGAACCGGTGCCGTATAGCCGTCAGCGAGACCGAGTACCGTCTGTTTCGCATCGAACGTCAAGTGGTCGCGGTTCATCGAGATGCCGTCGACCGGACGGTGATAGCCGAGCGCTTTCGCGTCATAGGCCGACTTCGATACTTTCGCCATGGCAATGTTTTCAAACGTCTGTTGCGCCGCTTTCTCGATGTTTTGCATCGACTTCGGCGTCTGCTCGAGGAGTCGACGGTACGTGTTGACGTTTCCGCCCCCACCTGGGATGAGGCCGACACCGACTTCGACGAGACCCATATATGTCTCGAGCGCCGCCTGCATGCGTGCGGCCGGCAAGCTGATTTCTGTCCCACCGCCGAGCGTCATGCCGTAAGGCGCGACGACGACCGGGCGACCCGCATAGCGAATCTTCTGGACGACTTGTTGGAACTTGTTGATGATCCAGTCGAGTTCGTACCAGTTCTCGTCTTCCGCTTCCATGAGCATCATCGCGAGGTTGGCGCCGACACAGAAGTTCTTGCCGTCGTTGGCGAGGACGAGTCCTTTGAAGTCTGTCTCGACGAGGTCAATTGACTGTTCAATCATCTGCATGATATCGACACCGATCGCGTTGTTCGGTGACGTGAACTCGAGGGCGACGACGTCGTCTCCGATATCGATGAGGCGGGCCCCACCGTTCTCGAGCACGATGCCGTTCGATTTGGCGAGCGGCGCGAGTTTCACTTCTTTCGGGTTGACGGTCTTCTCAACGTACGTCTGTGACGCTTGGTCGTAATACTGGTCTCCCTTATAGAAAGATGTGTGTCCGGCAGCGAGCATCTCGTCGATCCACGCCGGGACGTCATAACCTTCCGCTTTCATGCGGGCGACCGATTTCTCGACACCGAGTGCGTCCCACGTCTCGAACGGTCCGAACTTCCAGCCGAAGCCCCACTTCATCGCGTCATCGATAGCGACGATCGAATCACTGATTTCGCCTGTGAGACGAGCCGAGTAGACGAGCGTCTTCGCCGTGACCGGCCAGAGCAGTTGTCCGATGCGTCCTTTGTTCAAGATGGCACCTTTCAACTTCGCTTTCGAGCCCGGGAGCGATTTGATTTGATCGAGCTCTGGGCCTGTAATCGCTTTCAATTGCTCGTACTCGAATGTGTGAAGGTTGAGTTCTTGGATGACTCTGCCGTCTTTCTTATAGAAGCCTTGTCCGGCCTTTTGACCGATCCAGCCCCTCTCGACGAGCGTCTTCATTTCAGTTGGGACGTCGAACGTGTCCTTCTCTTCACCTGCGTCGAGTGTCTCATAGACGTTACCAGCGACGTGGACGAACGTATCGATGCCGACGACGTCGAGCGTACGGAATGTCGCCGATTTTGGCCGGCCGATGAGCGGTCCGGTGATCGAGTCCATCTCGCCAATCGAGGCGTTCTGCTTGAGCATCTCTTCGAACGTGACGAGGAGTCCGTACGTACCGATGCGGTTACCGATGAAGTTCGGTGTGTCTTTCGCCTCGACGACGCCTTTCCCGAGACGGTCCTCCGCGAAGCGGGCCATGAAATCGATGACCGGACGTGCCGTCTGCTCCGTCGGGATGAGTTCGAGCAGTTTCAAATAACGTGGCGGGTTGAAGAAGTGTGTTCCGAGGAAACGTGTCTTCAAGCCTTCCGGCAATACGCTCGCCATCGCCTCGATCGAGATACCAGACGTGTTCGAGCTGAGAATCGCGTCTTCACGGATGTAAGGAACGATTTTCTCGAACAGCTGTTGTTTCACGTCGAGCCGTTCGACGACGACCTCGATGACCCAGTCCGCTTCCTTCAAGCGCTCGAGATCATCTTCTAAGTTCCCCACGTCGATGAAGTTCAAGTGCTCCGCTGTCGCGAGTGGTGCCGGGTTTTGTTTCAATAGCTTCTGACGGTTCTCGGAAGCGATGCGGTTCCGCACTTCTGGTGATTCGAGCGTGAGCCCTTTCGCTTCTTCTTTCGCCGTCAATTCACGTGGTACGATGTCGAGCATGAGCGAACGAATCCCCGCGTTCGCCAAGTGAGCCGCAATCCCCGCCCCCATTACTCCTGAACCGATGACGACCGCAAAACGGATATTGCTCGTCAAACGGAGGTCGGCTGATTGTTCGATGTGACTCGTCATATTGTTCCCCCCTCAATGAGAATGAATAGTGATTCATTTCAAGCGTAAAAAAAATCGCAATCACCATCGTGTTTACTCTTCTATCATAAATGAATGACAATTCATTCGCAAGCGTTCATTTTTCAAATTCGTTCCAATTTCACTGAGGACGATTTATTTCTCGGTCACTGTGGTATAGACACAAAGAGTCAATTTTAGAAAGGGGAATGTATACATGAGTGATAATCGTTTAAACACAGTGGGGAACCGACATGATTTTGAATCGTTCAAGAAGGACGGCCAAGAGCAGGCCCATCAACCGGGGATCGACTCGAAGATGGAGCCGTTCCCGATCTATGAGCGTGAAGGCTATAAAGGAAGCGATAAACTAAAAGATAAAGTGGCCATCATCACAGGAGGCGACTCGGGAATCGGGAAATCGGTCGCCATCTTCTTCGCCCACGAAGGCGCGAACACGGTCATCGTCTATAAAGATCAAAACGAGCTCGAGGACGCCGAGGCGACGAAAGAGCGCATCGAGGAACTCGGCCAAGCCTGTCTGTTGCTACAAGGGGACATCGGCGACTCGGCCTTCTGCCAAGACGTCGTCAAACAGACGATTGAGACGTTCGGACATTTGGACATCCTCGTCAACAATGCCGCCGAGCAACATCCACAAGAGTCGCTCCTCGACATCTCGGACGACCAACTCGAGCGCACGTTCCGGACGAACATCTTCAGCATGTTCTATTTGACGAAAGCCGCCCTTCCATACTTGAACGAAGGCGCGAGCATCATCAATACGACGTCAATCACGGCGTATGAAGGTAACGACCAATTGATTGACTATGCGTCGACGAAAGGTGCGATCACAGCGTTCACGCGTTCGCTCGCCAAGAACTTGGCCGAGAAGAAAATTCGCGTCAATGGCGTCGCACCAGGTCCGATTTGGACGCCGCTCATCCCAGCGACGTTCCCGGCAGAAAAAGTCGCCTCGTTCGGTGACTCGGCCGAGATGAAACGTCCGGGCCAACCAGCGGAACTCGCCCCGGCTTACGTCTATCTCGCGAGCGACGACTCGACATACGTCAGCGGGCAGGTCATGCACGTCAACGGTGGTACGGTCATCAACGGATAATATTGTCGCAGGCCCAGTGTTCAGTCACTGGGCCTTTTGTATGGAAAATTCATCCATCCTATGTTAGCGTAATTTGCAGGCGTCAACTTGTCATTTAGACGATTATACGGAAGAAAGGAGCCAACGCTTGATGATTCATTTTCAATTGACAAAAGATGATTTTTTCGCCTTACAAAAAAACTTCATCGAAAATTCCGATTATCATAAAGGAAGAGCGAGACGCGTCACGATTGTATTGATGTTGCTTACAGTATTATGGGGATTCTTGCTCGCAATTTTTTTGTTACCTCAAACGATTTCTGTCCCTCTATTTCTCGGACTCGCCATCGGTTCAAGTTTGTTCCTAGCGCTTCTATTGTTTCCCTTCTTAAAAAAAGCGTATGTAAACATCACACTTTGGCAATTCCGCTATCTACTGAACCAAGAGACGAAATGGCCACGTGACATCACCTTGTACATCAATGAGCACGGGATTGAGCGCAACTCGCTTCACAACAATGTGAATAAACGGCTTCAAGTCGCATGGGAAGCGATTGAACGAGTAAGTGGCGATGAGAAAAATCATTATCTATATGTGGAAGCAAGAGATACGATTGTTGTCCCGAAGCAACACCATATGCTGAGCGAGACGGAACAAATTAAGATTAATGACCTGTTACAAAAACACTTAAATATCACACTCTGATTTTCTATGTGATCTGAAGACAGACATGGTCCGATGTTTCTGAACGTACACGTATATGATTTAATCAGAAAGGAGTACCTCAAATGATCACCGCATATAAAATGACGCTTGAAGATGTTCTATCATTTCAACAAGACATGATTTACCATTCACCTCAACATAAGAAGAGCCGCAAAATATGGTTGACTGTCATGAGTATCCCCGCATTCCTACTCGGATATTTAGCAACAACCTTTATTCTACCCCGGTCCGAGTCAATCGTTTTATTTTTACTCACTGTAATCGGTGTAGGTATTTTGTTCGCGCTGTTGCTCAGACCCCTCCTTAAAGATTTATATGCACCATTCGTCCTTCGGCAATTTCGTCTAGTTAATAAAGACAGTGCCTGGCCAACAGACATCACGCTTCAACTTTCTGATACGCACATCGAAATGCAGGCCATTCGTGGCAACATCCATCGAACAACTCAAGTCCCATGGACATCCATTCTCAAAGTGAACGAGAACGAGACGCATCGCTTCCTCTATTACGAAGAAGATGAGGCGTTGATTATCCCGAAAGTGAAAAATGGAGTCACAGAAGTCGAACAGAGTGAAATCGAGCGGATCCTCGACAAACATATGAACACAGAAAAGCACACGAGTTCACGTTGAACCCGTGTGCTTGTTTCATTTCTTGACCATTCCTTTTAACACGAACGCAACGTTCGCCGGACGTTCTGCGAGGCGGCGCATGAAGTAGCCATACCAGTCACGGCCGTATGGCACGTAGACGCGGACTTTATAGCCTTGGCGAACGAGCTCGAGTTGACGCTCGACCCGGATGCCGTACAGCATTTGGAACTCGAACTGGTCGAGTGGGATGTTGTTCAGTTTCACATGTTCGATGACCGCATCGATCATGTGGTCGTCATGTGTCGCGATAGAAGCGTAGTTCCCGTTCGCAAGATGGAGTTTGACGAGCTTCAAGTAGTTGTGGTCGACGTCTTCCTTTTCCGGGAATGCGACCGTCGCCGGCTCTTTGTATGCCCCTTTAACGATCCGGAGGTTCGGCTTGAGCGGTGCGAGATGGTTGATGTCGTCTTCCGAGCGGTACAAGTACGACTGGATGACCGTCCCGAGCCCGTCGAAGTCAGCTTTCAACTTCTTGAATAAGTCGAGCGTCTTCTCGCAGCGTGTCTCGTCTTCCATGTCGATAGCAACGAACACACCGACCGCTTGAGCCGTCGTCAAGATTTGACGCATGTTGTCTTCAATCAACTCGTCCGAGATGTCGAATCCGAGTGACGTCAGTTTGAGTGACATGTAGGCGTCGAGTTTCTCTTCTGCCATAATTTCAATCGCCCGGATAATTTCATCACGGTTCTCGTTCGCTTCCGCGACCGTCGTGATGAACTCCCCTAAATGGTCGACCGTGACCGATAATCCTTTCGCGTTCAACTCGCGAATCGTCGGTACCGACGTCTTAAAATCTTCCCCCGCCACAAAGCGCGAAGCCCCGAACCGAAGCCCGTATTTTTTAGCCAAACTGTTGAGTGTTTTGTTTTGAGACATGTAGATAAATCCATCGCGCAACACTTTTTCCATCTGATTTTCCCCCTTACGTTTACACCCATCTATCTCTATGACGATGTCTGAAATTATTATGACATACAAACGTCAATTCGTCTGTAATTTTGTAATCGTTTTCAGGATTTCATTTCCCTCTATTCAGAAAAAACAGACGCCCAGCAGGACGTCCGTTTCACAGGCCCGTATTCGGTGCCACATAGAGCAAGATACTAAGGAAAACGAACACGCTTCCGGCTAGGACGAACAAGTGCCAAATCGCATGGTTGAACGGCAACTTCTGCCATACGTAGAAGATGATCCCGACCGAATAGGCGATCCCTCCGGCGAGGAGCAACATGAAGCCGTTATGACCGAGCGACTCGTACAGCGGGCGGATGGCGATGACACAAATCCAGCCGAGGCCGAGATAGGTCACGTTCGACACCCACATGTATTTCCCCGTCGAGAACAACTTCCAGACAATACCTAGCACGGCGACGCCCCAAACGATCCCGAACAACGTCCAGCCGAGCGTCCCTTTGAGCGACACGAGCGCGAACGGCGTATAACTCCCCGCAATGAGTAAGTAAATCCCGGCATGGTCGAACACTTGGAGCACGCGCTTCGCCCGTGGGTGCGGAATCGCATGCATGAGTGTCGAGAACAGATACAGTAAAATCATCGATGCCCCGAACACGCTCACCGCGATGACATTACCTGTGCTTCCCGTCTCGGTTGCCGTCATGACAAGCAGAACGAATGCGACGATGCTAAAGATGACGCCAAGCCCGTGGGTGATGGCGCTCGCAATCTCTTCTCCAAGCGTATCGGCATGGAGCATGTCTTTTAGCTTCTCTTGATCCATTCAGGTCCCACCTTTCAAATCTATTCCTCTAGTATGGTCATTTCCCGATTTCAACGCAAATAAAAACATGGGCCGAAGCGACCCATGTCTGTGAATTATGCGACTTCCTTCACCGGAACGTCACATTCCATATTTTGTGCTCGCATCGCTTTCGCGCGCATGTGGAACAAGACGAGCAACGTGATCGTCCCGATGGTAGCGATGACGTACGGGATGACCCCATCCATCTTGAAGCCGATCGGTGCTGTCAAAATGTAGAACCAGACGGCATACAACATGAACGTCCCTGGGATGAGCGCGATATAGTGGTTGCGCCCTTTGATGTACAAGTACATCGCCCCGACGAACAAGGCGATGACCGCCGTCGTCTGGTTGGCCCAGTTGAAGTATTGCCAGAGCATCTGGAAGTCCATGTTCGTGAGCGCGTATGAGATCACGAAGAGTGGAAGTGCGATCCAAAGGCGTGACGAGAATTTCTTCTGCGCGATGCTCATGTAGTCGGCGATAATCATCCGCGCGCTACGGAACGCCGTGTCACCTGACGTGATTGGCAAGACGATGACACCGAGGATGGCGAGTGTGCCGCCGATGCTGCCGAGCATGAGTGTCGCCACTTCTTGAACGACGAGTGCCGGTGTACCCGTTTGAATCAGCCCGAGCAATTCGCCTGGCTCAAAGATGGCCATGGCTGCAGCGGCCCAAATCATGGCGATGACCGCTTCGACAATCATCATGCCATAGAAGATTTCACGGCCATTGCTTTCTTTCATCGTCGTCCGCGAGATGATCGGCGACTGCGTGGCGTGGAAACCAGACAACGCCCCACACGAGATGGTGAAGAAGAGGAGCGGCCAAATCGGCAAGCCATCCGGATGCATGTTCGTGAGTGTCATCTCTGGAATCTGGTAGCCTTGTGCGAACAGGCTGACAGCGATCCCGACGGCGCTGATCATGAGGAGCGCCCCGAAGAACGGATAGATGCGTCCGATGATTTTATCGACCGGAAGGAGCGTCGCCAAGATGTAGTAGGCGAACACGGCGAAGATGACGATCGTGAGCGTCGTCGCATTGCCGTCGAACAAGTTGTTGATCATGTTACTCGGTGACGTGACGAATACTGTCCCGACCAAGAGTAAAAGCAAAAGTGCGAACCCGTTGACGACGTGGCGGAGCGAGCGGCCGAGGAACTTCTCAGCGAGCTGCGGCAAGTGCGCTCCGTTGTTACGAAGCGAGATCATGCCCGTCAAATAGTCGTGTACCGCTCCCGCGAAAATCGACCCGAAGACGATCCATAGGAACGCGACCGGTCCGTAGAGAGCCCCCATGATTGGTCCGAAAATCGGCCCGACACCGGCGATGTTCAACAGTTGAATCATCGAGTTCCGTTTTTTCCCCATCGGCACGTAATCGATGCCGTC
Organism: Exiguobacterium chiriqhucha RW-2; assembly: GCF_000416965.1. Classification (GTDB taxonomy): domain Bacteria; phylum Bacillota; class Bacilli; order Exiguobacteriales; family Exiguobacteriaceae; genus Exiguobacterium; species Exiguobacterium chiriqhucha. The sequence goes on along the minus strand of NZ_ATCL01000009.1, from coordinate 83,126 downwards.
CTGTGACGCATAGGCAGGTGTCGTCCGCTCTTCTTTGATGCCGAACGTCTTCTCGACATAGCTGCCGTACACTTTGTACCCGACGAATAAAATCGCCAAGGCAATAAAGAATGTAATCATGTGTGCTGTCCCCTTTTGTACATATGTAGCCGATCCCCGTCGGCCCCGAAAAAATGAATCCCGTTGTTTTACACGTATAATGTAAACGCTTACGTGACTGATTATACAGGAGTTCCCAAAATTTTGTAAGGGGTTTCGTTCACTTTTTTGACACTTTTTCGATCACGAAAAAACGGCGCCCTTTTAGGACGCCGTCTCGGTTGAATCGCTTATTTCAAGGCGAACTTCGCTTGCTTCGCCCCTGCGCCAGTATAGTCGCTCGCGATGACCGCGTAGCTTCCTTTGGCGAGACCTTTTTTGAATGTGAATGTATACGTTCCGGCCCAGCTCGCTTTCACTTTGGCGACTTGTTTGCCTTTCGCGTCTTTCAAGACGACGACGGCTCCCGGTGTCGTTTTCCCGATGATTGCTTTCGTGCCGGCTTTCACGCCTTTCGTGTTCTTCGGTGTCGCGATGGCCGCTTTCTTGAGCGTGAACGCCTTCGCTTTGGCGACCGTTCCCGTCACATCTTTGGCGACGACTTCATAGTCGCCATAGATGAAGCCGGCCCGTTTCGTGAATTCAAACGATCCGTTCTTGTCAGCCGTCGCATACGCGATCGTCTTGCCGTCACGCTTGAGCGTCAACTTCGTCTCCGGTGTCGCTTTTCCGGTAATGACGTTCGTGTTGGCGTACGTCAACTTCGACGCGAGCGCCGGTGTACCGACGAAGCCAGCACCGACGACTTTCGTTTCCGTGACCGAAGCGCCATCGAGTTCAGAGACGATGGTGAGCGATTGGCGGAGCTTGAGCGGTTTCGTCACGAGCGTATACGCACCGTCTTTATCCGCTTTCGCTGTCGCGAGCACTTTGTCGCCATCTTTCAACGTGACGTTGGCGTTCGGTGTCGTCGTCCCTGTCACCGCTTTCGCACCTGGTTTGATCGTGTTCACCGTGAGGGCGAGTTCGACTGCCGCTTGATCGAGTTCGATCGTGTATGTGCGGAACAAGCGATTCGCCGCATCCGGACGTGTCGTCTCGGTCGCTTCGATACCTTCATACAGGTCGACGTACTGTTTGCCGGCATCGGCCGTCTCGAACTTCGCTGTCCGTTTCGCATCAGCGACGATTTTCCAGTTGTCATCCGCTTTGTATTCGAGCTTGCCTGAGACGATATAGTCCGAGATGACGTTCCGTGTCTCATACGCCGAACGATAGACGATGTTCTTCCCGCCACCGAGTCCCGGGAACGATGTCGAGCCAGCGCGATAGTTGTTCGTCGCGACGAGGAACTCTTGGTCGAGTGTGATCGGCTTGCCGTTGTACTTCACGTTCTTGATGCGGTTCGCATCTTTGTTTTCCTCAATCAATTTCCCGCCCGCATCGAACTTGGCTGGACCCGTCACGTCAATCTCATACGTGAGGCCGTCAAGGATATCGAAGTTGTAGCTGCGGAACTCCAAGTTGAGCAATTCATCGTTCGTATCCGACACTTGTTTGTACGCCCCAGCTGACATCTCGAGCCAGTCCATCACGTCCGCGCCTGTCACTTTGACGACTTCGAGCGTGTTCGGGAAGACGTATAGGTCGGCCACGTTTTTCAATGCGATTGAGCCTTTCGGGATGTTTGTGTAATAGCTGGCGTCCGTCAAGTTACGGTTACCCGCTTTGAATGGAGCCCCGGCCGAGAGGATTGGAAGCTCTTTATACGCCGCGAGTTCCGGGTTCGTCGCGAGTTCTCTCTCGACGTACCATTTCTGCGCGTTCGTCACGAACTGGACCGACGCGTCGTCACGGACGAGCGCGAAGTAGCTTTGGATATCGTCTTGAATCTCACCGACCGGGCGGTTGATGTATTCGATCGTCGCCTTATGGTCCGCGTCGATGAGCGAGGCGATCGTTGGGTCGACCGGTGTGTCCGCCTTGACTGTATCGAGTTTCGCATTCGCGTCGAGCACGTTCCACTTGCCGTCGACGAGCTCGAGGTCGAGGTCGATGACACCGAGGTCTTTCCCTTGGTTGTTCGCCATGACGACCGGCTTGCCGTTGATTGTCCCTTTCTCCATGTTCACGTGCGGGAAATCTTTGAACATGCCGTTCGCGTCTGGGAAACGCCCGTGCTGGTGACCGGTCATGACCATGTCGAGCCCTTCGATTTTCGTGAGCGTGTAGCCGACGTTCTCTTCCCCATCTGACTGTTCTTCCGCAAGTGCCGCACTTTCCCCGATCCCTGAGTGCGCGAGCGCGACGACGACGTCCGCCCCTTGCTCTTTCAATTTGGCGACGGCCGCTCTTGCTGCCGGTACCATATCATCTGCCGTCACCTTGCCTTGGAGGTTCCCTGAATCCCACGACATGATTTTTGGCGGCACGACACCGAAGACACCGACTTTAATTGTATGTGTCTCGCCGTCCCCGTCGACGACTTGGCGTTCAATGATTTGGACTTCTTGTCCGTCTTCATTGTATTTCGAGACGATCGGCTCACCTGACAAGTCCTTCACGTTCGAGTTGACGAAGCGAAGCTTGCCTTTCGACCCTTGCATCGCGTCATACAAGAACTGGAGCCCAAAGTTAAACTCGTGGTTCCCGAGTGTGACGGCGTCGAACTCGAGCGCCGACATCGCTTGATACATCGGATGCTCGAACGCGCCTGGTGCTTTTTGGTGTTGCTCGCGGACGTAATCCCCGAACGGCGTCCCTTGAAGCGTATCCCCGTTATCGAATAGGAACGTGTTCGGCTTTCCGGCGTCCGTGCGATGTTGCTGAATCAACGTCGCGACTTTCGTCAACCCGATCGTGTTATCGATTTTGTCCTGGAAGTAATCGTAGTTCGTAATGTTCGTATGTAGGTCGGTCGTCTCCAAGAAGCGCAGTTTGACGACGTCCTCGTCTTCCGCTGCCGCGTGTTGGAGCGGGATAAGTGTTGGGACGATGAGCGACGTAGCAATGGCCATCTTCGTAAATTTAGACATGATTTTTCTCCCCATTCATGTGGTGTGCATTGCGGACTAAATATACCATAGCCGGACTCTCAATTTAATGAATCTAACGCCCTATTTCCTTTAAAATTTGGTAAAGAAAGGTCTAGTCTCAGACGACTTTCCGAGAACATAGAAAAGGTCCGAATCAGTATGATGGAACCGAACAGACGACTTCGCTTCACGAGATTTTTTTGGTCGAACTTGTACAGAGGCTAGACTTCGCACAAGCAGTCCATTAGACCTAAAAAACCATCCCCGACGCGTATCGGGGATGGTCATATCGTCACGAACGGATGCGAATCGAGATTGGTCCGTCGTTGTCGCCTTCCGGCCGCGGGAAGCGGACGTGGAGCGGATAGTCGTGTTTCGGCAAGATTGGCTCGGCGAGCACGGCATCGGCCCGGCCGACGACCTCGTCTCGCTGCATCAACTCGAGTGGGAGGCGCGGGATTTGGAGCGCCTGCTCGGAATAGCCGTTCCGGACGAGGAGTGAGGCGCCGATTTCCGTGTCGGTCACGTCGAGATGGACGAGCAACAAATCGAACTGGCCTTCGGCGACCGGACGGCTGAGGACGTTCATCCGCTTCAGGCGGTGCCACGCCACGTCTGGGAACGCGTCCCGTTCGGCGTCGGTCACATCTTGGAGCGGTGCCGTCGGGTTCATTTGGAAGGCGAGCTGAATCGACTCGGTGTCGAGTTCGTCGACATCGGTGAACAGTTCCTCTTCGAAAAAGTCGAGATAGACGGGCTTACTCGTCATCGCCTCAAACGACGGCAAGTCCATCCGGCTGAGCATCTTCTGGCCGAGCGGTTCGCGGCGTTCGTTCAACAAGAGCACCGGGATCTCGTCGAGCGAGAACTCGGTCGCGACCGTGTTGCGGAACAAGGCGACCACGGACAGGCCTCCCGGGTTCTTCGTCGCACTGAGCAGTTCAATCGACAACTGGTTGTCCGCGAGCGGCGGCAGCGTCGTCGCATGATAACGGAACACGTACTCATCTTCTTTCGAGATATCCATCCCTTCATCGAACACGAGGCGGAGCGCCCGCTCGTCGTCTTGGCGGATGATCGTCTCGACTTTCTTTCGTTTCAACAGTCCGAACATGTCACAGCCCCTCCTCTTCCCGTTGCGCAAAGTATAGATCAAGCTGGCACAGTTGAATCGTCACGTCGCGGGCGATATCGAGATACGTCTCTTGGAAAATCTCGAGCCCTTCCTTGCCGAACTGACGACTCGGGTCTTCCTGGCCGTAGCTGCGGAGTCCGATGCCCTCTTTCAAGGCGTTCATCGTCGTCAAATGGTTCGTCCAGCGGATATCAAGGTGGCTGAGCAGTTGTTGCCGCGCGAAGGCGATGACTTCCGGGTAGCCCTCGATACGCTCTTGCGCCATCGCGACGATGCCGTCGATCCATGGTGCGAGTGCTCGTTTCAACTCGTCTTTGTCTCCGACCGTGTCGTCCCATGTCGGCGCCTGTTGCGTCAAATACATATAGTCCTCGATAAGCGCGTCAGTCGCCCACTCTTCCGGGACGAGCTCAGCGTCGATATGACGGTCGAGCGTCTCGTTGAGCGCGAGGCGCATCATGGCGAGCACGTTGTTCAAGATGGCCGTCGCATTGGCGTCGACCGCCTCATCGCGAATCGAGTAGATGATGCGGCGCTGTTCGTTCAAGACGTCGTCGAGTTTGAACATGTAGTCACGGACCGATACGCCGACGCCTTCGATCGTCGTCTGGGCGTATTCGATGATGTCGCCTGCTTCCTTATGGCGAATCTCCCCGTGCTCGTCCGGCTTCAGTTTGTGCTCGACACGTTTCAACCGCTCGGCGGCATATCGTTTGACGAGGTCGTCCTCGAGCGAGACGAAGAAACGTGACATGCCTGGGTCGCCTTGGCGTCCCGACCGTCCACGGAGCTGATTGTCGACGCGGAGCGACTCGTGTCGTTCCGTCCCGATGACATACAAGCCGCCGCGTTCGCGCGCCGTCTCGTCTAAGACGATGTCGGTCCCGCGTCCGGCCATGTTCGTCGCAATCGTCACGTGTCCGAGCCGTCCCGCCTCGGCGATAATCTCGGCTTCTTGGGCGACCGTCTTCGCGTTCAACAGCTCATGCGTGATGCCCTGTCGCTCGAGCTGTTCGCTCACCGCTTCGGATTGAGCAATCGAGGTCGTCCCAATCAAAATCGGTTGTCCTGTCGCGTGGATGGCCGCCACTTCTTGTCCGACCGCCGCATATTTATGAGCGATCGTGTCAAAGACGAGGTCCGGCAAGTCTTCACGCAGACGCGGCCGGTTCGTCGGCACTTGGACGACGTCCATCTGATACGTCTTCATGAACTCTTCGCGTGACGTCTGGGCCGTACCGGTCATGCCGCCGAGGAGCGGGTACATCCGGAAGTAGTGTTGAATCGTAATCTCGGCCGTCGTCTTGTTCTCTTCGGTGATGTCGAGCTGTTCTTTCGCCTCGAGCGCCTGATGGAGGCCTTCCGACAAGCTGCGTCCTTCCATGACCCGACCCGTGAACAAGTCGATCAACTCGATCTTGCCTTCTTGGACGATATAGTCGACGTCCCGCTCGAACAACACGTTCGCCCGGAGCGCCTGCATCATGTAGTGATACAGGACGTGGTGCTCGGCGGAAAACAAGTTGTCGACCGAGAACAACGCTTCAATCTTCTCGATGCCCTGATCCGAGAACATGACGGCGCGCGCCTCGAGGTCGACCGTATAGTCATCTTCCGTCAATTGACCGAACACGGTTTGGGCGAGACGTTTCAAGCGGACGTGTGACTCATCCTTCTGGGCGATGATGAGCGGCGTCTTCGCCTCGTCAATCAAGACGCTGTCGACTTCATCGAGCAAGGCGAAATGGAACGGACGCTGCACGCGTTCTTGCGGCGAACCGACCAAATGGTCCCGAAGATAGTCGAACCCGAACTCGGTCCCGACCCCGTATGTAATGTCGGCCGCATACGCCGCCTGTTTGTCAGCAAGCTCCATCTCCGGGACGTTCAGTCCGACTGTGAGCCCGAGAAACGTATGGATCTTGCCGATCTGTTCGGCGTCACGCATCGCCAAATAGTCGTTTACCGTGATGACATGGACGCCTTTCCCTTCGAGCGCCTTGACGAACGCCGGGAGAGCCGCGACGAGCGTCTTCCCTTCCCCGGTCGGCATCTCGGCGATATTTCCTTCGAGCAGCGCGAGACCGCCGATGAGTTGGACGTCATAATGACGGAGCCCGATCGTCCGGACGGATGCCTCGCGGACGAGGGCGAACCCTTCCTCCGTGATGGCGCGGACATCCGCACCGTCCGTGAGCCGCTGTTTTAGTTCGAGCGCGTACTGGCGAAGCGCCTCATCGTCTAAAGCGCGCATCGTTTCCTCGTACGCGTTGATGCGTTCGACTTGTTTCTTATAGGTTTTCAATCGTCGTGCCTGATCATTGGTCAATTGCTTCACAAAATCAATCACAGGATAGCCTCCATCGTCCGAAACCATATTTGTCTAGCTACCCTCTCATTATAACGGATTTTGTTTCCGCCTCGCTTTATTATTTCGGTAAATTCCAAAAAGATGGAATTTCATGCATCAGCCATCCTTTTTTTAACTCTTTTCAAAATTTGTTTTCATTTTTCTATTTGAGACGGCGTGAGACCGTGATACGATGAGAAAAACAGAACGCTTGTTCGTAAAAAGGAGAGGTGGCTATGCGACGTCGGATTTTTTGTATCGACAGCGTCTCGTTCTACGCCAGTTGCGAGTGCGCCGCCCGCAAATTGAACCCGTACAAGACAAAGCTCGTCGTCTTATCGAACCTGCAGGACCACGGTGCCCTCGTCCTCGCCGCGACGCCGCCGATGAAGAAGCTCGGCATCAAGACCGGCTCTAGACGGTTCCACATCGACCGGTTGCCGTGGCACGAGCGACGGCACGTCATCTACGCCGAGGCCCGGATGAGTCATTATTTGAACGTGTCCGTGCAAATCGTCCACATCTTGCATCAGTTCGCACCCCCGGAGGCGATTCGCGTCTACTCGGTCGACGAGACGCTCGTCGACTTGACCGGGACGGAGCGGCTGTTCGGGAACGATGCGCACGTCGCCCGCCTCATCCGCTCGACCGTGTTCCGCTATACCGGCATCCCGGTCACAATCGGCATCGGGCCGAACAACGTCCTCGCCAAGCTCGTCCTCGACCTACATGGAAAAAAGATGGGTGTCGCCAGCTGTTTCCTCCACGACGTCGAACGATTGATCCACCCGGCCCCGATCGGCAAGATGTGGGGCGTCGGGGCGAAGATGGAAGTCCATCTCCGGCGGCTCGGCATCGAGACGATCGGTGACCTCGCCCGCTATCCGCTCGAGACGCTCCATGAGAAGTTCGGCGTCATCGGCGCCGAGCTGTGGCATCACGCCTGGGGCATCGACGAGTCGCCGACGATCCTCCCGCCGAGCTCCCTGTTCGGGGCGAAGCGGCAACGGCCCCGGACGATCGGCCACGGCATCACGCTCGTGAAGGACTATGCGACGTACGCAGCCATCCGGCTCGTCCTGCAGGCGATTGCGGTCGAGGTCGGGATGCGGACGCGACAGGCCGGACTCGTCGGCGGGAGCGTCCATCTCGGCGTCCGCTACACCCGGACGAGCGAGCGGCGCGGGTTCAGCAAACAAAAAAAACTCGCCCGCTTCACAGCGGACGAGCGCGAGTTCTTGCCGGTGTTGTTGACGCTTTTCCTCGACGCGTGGGACGAGACGGAGGCGGTCCGTTACGTCTCGGTCGCCCTCGGCAAACTCGAGCCCCGGAGCGACCACGTTCAGCTGTCGTTCTTCGAAGACGAGTGGGCCCGGGCGCGCCGGTTCGACTTCCTCGACCTCGTCGATAGCTTGAACGTCCGCTTCGGGCGCGGCACGATCCGCCCGGCATCGAGTTTACTGAAAGACAGTCCGCTCCGTACCCGCCAGCGGTTAATCGGCGGACATAAACAAGGAGGTGAATCGTCATGAGCCAGACCCGATACAAAGACCGCGGTGAATTGAAATGGATCCCGTTCCTCATGCCCGAGCATGTGGCGCTCCTGAAGAAATATTACGCCCACGTCCAAAAGATCGAGCTACCCGATTTGGATGAGCAGCTCCTCTACTTGTGGCAGACCGAGCTCGAACGCGCCATCCGTGAAGGGGACGCCGTCGAGCTAACGCTGTTCGATAACGGCATGACCCATACGGTGCGCGGTTACGTCCACGCCATCTATTACGCCGAGCGTGAAGTCGAGCTGTTCGACACCGAGGTGCTTCGCATCCCGTTCGGTCAGATTCTGTCCGTCCGTTAAGACGCGTCAACCGCTTCCTGCGTCGTCTCGAACGTATCGACGTCATCGAGGACGCCGTAATGCGCGAGTGTCTGCCGCACCGGTGCCGACAAGTGCGCGAAAACGACACGACGATCGGCCGCTTTCAGCTCCCGGACGACACGGCGAATCTCTTCGACGGCCGTCACATCGATGACCGGACAGCGATGGAAGTTGAAGATGAACACGTCGGGCTCGTCATGGATATGATGCAGGACGTGCTCAAACATCTCGATCGCGCCGAAAAAGAGCGGTCCCTCGACGCTGAAGACGACCTGGCCGTCCCGCGTCACATACCGTTCCGTCTGTTCGCGGACGTCGATCGTATCGGCCATCCGTTTCGCGAACAAGGCGAGCGCACAGATGACCCCGACCTCGACGGCGACGACGAGGTCGACGAACACGGTCAGACCGAGTGTGATCAGCAGGACGAGCGACTCGGCCGACCGATGCTTGAGCATCTCGAAGACGTGGTGCCGCTCCGACATGTTCCAAGCGACGCGCATTAGAATCGGGGCGAGTGCGGCCAATGGGACATAGCTCGCGAGCGGTGCCAACACGAGCACGGCGAGGAGCACCGTCAATCCGTGGATGACGCCGGAGCGGCGGCTGACGGCACCTGCTTGAATGTTCGTCGCCGTCCGGGCGATGGCGCCGGTCGCCGGGATCCCGCCGAAGAACGGGACGACGACGTTGGCGAGCCCTTGCCCGAACAGTTCCTTGTCCGGGTTCATCTTCGTACCGGCCATGCCGTCCGCGACCGCACCCGACAATAGCGACTCGAGCGCCCCGAGGAAGGCGATGGCGAACGCCGATGGCATGAGCGTCGCAATCAAATCGAGGTCAATCACGAGCCAGTCGAACTCAGGCAGTCCGCTCGGGATGCCGCCATAGGCACTGCCGATCGTCGCGACTTCCCCTGGGATGACGAGACTGACGAACGTCGGCACGAGCATCGCCATCAAGAGAAGTGGCAATTTCACGGGCAGTTTCGGCACGAGCCAGAGCGTCAAGAAACCGATGGCGGCAATGAAGACAGGCCATAAACTCGCTTCATGTAACGACGTCACGAGCTTCAGTAAATTCTCGTGGAAGTGCGGCGCCTTCTGAAACGAGATGCCGAACAGTTCATCGAGCTGGTCGACGAAGATGACGACGGCGATTCCGGCCGTGAACCCGATGGTGACAGCCCGCGGCATGAAGCGGATCAGTCGTCCGACGCGGAGCACGCTCATGAGGAACAACAGGATCCCGGCGAGGAACGTCGTCACAAGCAACCCTTCGTAGCCGTGCGCGAGCATGACGCCCGAGACAATCGGGATGAAGGCGCCGGTCGGTCCGGCGATTTGGAACGTCGAGCCCCCGAACAGGCTGACGAGGATACCGGCGATGATGGCCGTATAGAGGCCGTACACCGGTCCGACGCCAGAGGCAATCGCGAACGCCATCGCGAGCGGCACGGCGACGACCCCAACGGTGATCCCGGCCGAGATGTCTTTTTGCCATCCTTGGCGTGATGTCATGAAGTTGTCCATTCTTGCATTCCTTCTTTCCATTCAGTCGAAAACGAGTTCAGTGTACGCCTGTCCCTGCCCTTTGTAAACGACTCTGGCGAAACGTTAACATAATCGACAAAACAAAAGACGCATCGCGATGGATGCGTCGAAGAGTGACCGGGGTACAACAACAAATTCATAGTTCAGTCAATCGAGAGGTGGCGAACTGTTTCAGTGCGTCACATAATACGAACAACCGGGTTGTGATGGCTTCCTTGCTTCCATAACGAATCGTATCCTCCCGTGTCAATTCTTCTTGAAGTAACAGCTGATGGTGAAGGTAAGCCGTCTCGAGTATTTGGAGCAACTGTTCCCCTCTCACTTCTCGAACAATTGACTGATTCCCGTCGCTGTAGCCTGCAAGAAACCCTTCTGCTATTCCTTTTAATTGTGCTTCACACAAATCAAATCGATGCCTCTGATAGCGTTCCGTATGTGAAAGGGCGACAAAAAAGGTCTCGTATAAGTTCATGAAATTACCAGCCATGCCTCGCGGTGCATACACAATCGGATAAGGATCAATCAAACAGACGCGATTGCCGTTCAATAAAATATTTTCGGGAGACGCATCTTGATTGACGAGACTCGGCACGCTGATTTGATCGTTGCGAAGTTCTGTCGCGGCATCGAGCATTTGTTCGACTACATCGTCTTTAAACTCGGGATACGTGGCGCATAACGTTTTATAGTCTGCCAAGTGCTCAGCACTTTCTTCCCGGATAAACGTGTGAAGGTCCCCGTTCAAACTGCCGTGTAATCTCTTCTCGTCCGTCCACATCAAATAACCTAACCCCTCGACATCGTGTCGGATTTGATCGGTTTTTCGATAAATCTCGCCAATCTGAGCTCCCACCTGCGAAGCTTGTTCTTTCGTCATCGCAGGTAAAGAAAGAGGGACACCTCCGAATGACTCTAACGTATACGTGAACTCAGCAGACACGTAGAATTCAAAAAAATTTGGAGCAGCTCCTTGAACCGCGCGATTCACGGACTGATAATACAATTTCGTAGCGGCATACTCTGCCATCAAGGCATCATGATCGAACGTAACAGGCTTTCCGTAAGCGACTTCTTTCGGAATCCGCAAAACCAGTTCGCGACCGTCTTTTGACACTTTCCATGCGTCATGCCACGCACCTTCACCAAGAAAAATTGGTTCGGTGACACCAGCATGTCGGAGCGCCTTGATTCGTTTTTCTTTGGTCCTTTGTTGAATCGTCATCGACATATTCAATCCTCCATTGTTCAACTCGATTTGATTCATCTTTCAGCGGATCCACTTGATTCATTTTCCATTTTAACGAAAATTATTCATTCGAGTATATCGCTATTTTTAATTCCTGACATTTGTTAAAACAAAAAAACGCATCGCGATGGATGCGTCTTCGTTAATTCGTCGGCGCTTCGACAACTTGATCGCCCTCATCCGCATCTTCCCCAAGCAGACGGACGTGACGGCCGAACAGCCACATGACGACGAGATGGGCTTTCGCCTGCGTCTTCGTATAGAACCACCATGGTAGCGCCGGCACGAACTCATGGATGGCGACGAGCCCTTGGTCCGACTCGGGGAGCCGTCTGAACTCAAGTCGGCCTGTCTTGTCATCCTCACTCAACTTCGCGAACAAGCCGCCATCGATTTCATAAGAGGCCATATCGTCCGTCGCCTCGTCTTCGAGCGACAGATGAAGCGCGACGAATGATGGACGGAGGAGGGCGATCTCCCAATCATCGTTTTCTTTCGTCGTCTGGATGAGCGGATAGGCGAGCCGGCCGAGCCACTCGAAATACGTGTCGGCCATCCATAGCGCCGATTTGTTATCCGGCAGACCGAACCGTTGAATCGAGCGGACGGTATACTGTTGCGGTGCTTTTTTCTTCTTGCTGCCGCCCGACTTCTGCTTCTCTTCTTCCTCGAGCGCGTGCTCGACCGCTTCCTTGAACGGAATCTCCCCTTGCTTGACGCCGGTCGTGTCTTTCGCGACCATGGCGTGGCCCATGCTCTCGACGAGCGGATAGACGGTGTCTTTCGGTTCACCCGTCACGGCCAGGACCCAAAGGCGGGACAGTTTGATCGTCGGGAACGGGAAATCGATCATGACGCGACGTTTGCCCATGACGTCAGCCGTATCTTCAATCATCTTGCGATACGTCATCACTTCCGGTCCACCGATATCGATATGATGGTCATACAGTGCTTCGGCCCCGATTACCGAGATGAGCGCTTGGACGGCTTCACGCAGGTCAATCGGATGCGTCTCCGTCTTCGTCCAGTTCGGGAGAATCATGACCGGCAACCGTTTGACAAGTTTCGCGAGAATCGGGAACGATGAACCTTCTGGACCGATGATGAGTCCGGCCCGAATCGTCGTCACAGGTACCCCTTGGCCACCAAGAATCCGTTCGACCTCGAGCCGGCTCTTCAAGTGACGTGACAACGTCTTCGACTCTTTCGGGATGATCCCGCTCAAATAGACAATCTGTTCGATGTCATTTGCTTTCGTCGCCCGGGCGAAGTTATCGGCGATGAGCGCGTCCATGTCTTCGAACGTCGCCTGCGTCAGCCCGCCGTCCGGAATCATCGAGTGGACGAGGAACATGGCATAGTCCGCCCCCTCGCACGCCTCGCGCGTCTGTTCATACGAGAACAAATCGCACGACCGCCACGTGATGTGGTCCTCGTCTTCTTTGTTCTTCGTCGAACGAGATAAGGCGATGATGTCGTATTCTTCTTTTAAATGGTCCATCACGTTCGAGCCGATATAGCCGCTCGCCCCCGCGATGACGATGGTTTTCCGCATAGTGGTCACTCTCCCCTTTATTTACACATAAAGGTACTGTACCCGTCTTGGGCTTAGATTAAATCAGTCTCACGCCCTACAGTATGTACTGGAAAATATATGTAAACTAGACTCAACTACAGGCAGAGGAGGAATGGCTATGGGGTTTTGGTATTTCTTGATGCTATTGATTGGTGGAGGGCTCGTGATTCGCGGCTTACTCAAAAAGAACACGAGCGGACTGATACGATTCGGTACTCTCGTCATCGGAGGGCTGTTAATCGCGCTCGGCTTGTTTATGTTCCAAGACGGCAGTGATGCGATTGTGGCGGATTTGTTTAACTTGTGGTGACCATTGATTGAACAAAAACACTTCCTGCGCGCAGAAAGTGTTTTTTCATTAGAACGATAGAATTAACGGGGTACCGTCATTGAGGATCTCCCCATTTTTAGCGACATAGTCGACATGAACTTCCGCATGGCGTAACATGTCGTTCTCTTTTAGCGCCGCCATCCAAGTGCGGACGAGTGCCTCGTCTCCTGACGCTGGCTCCCGATGAATCGTCACCAAGATTGTCGGTACGACGTCGGCCGTTTTATAGGCGAGCGGGTTCGCAGCCGCGGTGTCGAGTTCTCGTACGGCTACTTCATCGTAAAAAACATCGTACGTGACATCACGGCCAAACGCCGTCATGACCGAATCCTCGATGACATCCGTCACGTCATCTTCCCATTTCGATGCCAGGAACGTGTCGACGACTTCCCCTGTCGTCTCGTCCGCGTAGACAAAAAAATCAGTTCTCGTCACTTCAACATTTCCGAATACTTTGGCTACATATAGCCTAGATACTACAATTGTTTTCATCTCTTCGTCATGATTATGTTACATCGATTGAGTAAAAAGCAAACGCAAGTCCGACGATGACCATTATAATCCCGATTAGCACCAAGTATGCGTGGGTTAATAGAAGACGCACCAAATTCTTATACTTAACTTTCTCAAATTTATAAAATACGGCTGTCGCGTAGAGTTGTCAAAGTATAAAATGATTGTTTTTTATTTGATAAATATTTCTAAATTAAATTCCTTATTTAATCAGCAATTCTTAAAGTGAAAATCTAAGTTAATCCATTTGGTGATATACCACTTAGTTCAGTTAAACCTTCTAATATTCGATGACTTTTACTTGCATTAGTTCGATAAATGTTTATAAAAAATTTATATTTTCTACTGGAGTCATAATTATAAGGGTTTCCACTAAATTGAGAATTAGTTTTGTAGAAAAAACTACCTAACTCCCATGCACACCAAGCTTTAATACTAGGGTTTCCTTGGATATTTAACTCCATATTTGGGCTTTGTAAAAATAAAAGCTGTTCAGAGTCACTTAAATTATCAAATAAATTTCTTTTTAAATAATCAGTTTTTGGAATTTCATCATTTATAAGCCAATCCACATACAGATATAATTGATTAGAATAAAAATAATAAAATAGCGCTAAGGTATACAGATGATCTTCAAATGCATATGATAAAAATATCTTTTTATAATTTTTATCATTAAATGACTTAACATGGTTCCTTATATTATTAAATTTTCTTTTTAAAGCCTTATCAGACCAATCCATTAATATTTTTAGCAATTTATTAAAAAGGTTTTGTGATTTCATTTTATTTTCATAATTATTATTATTAAACACAGTAAGGTCAGTAATTAGTTTTTTAATTAAATCGTTACTTAACTCAAAATTATTATTTTTAGTTAAATCTTCAATATTTGTGATATTAATTTCCAATTGATTTATTAAGTCAATATTAAAATTTGGAGTTGAGCTGTAAAATTTCTCTTCAATCTCATTTAAAACAATTAAATTTATTTCATATATTTCTTTTATATAATTTGACTCAGAGAAAGAACCTATATCCACTTCATCAATATTATTGATCATAAATAAAAATATGTTTTCTCTTGTTAATTCATTCATAATTTATCCTCCAAAAATAATTAGCCAGATATGATTTATAATAATATCGTTTATCTTTCTTTATAATTAAAGTGTCTAATACAAGAACGCACTTATAGGTTTTCCTAGTAGAGAATCGAATAAATTTTATAAACATTTTTGTAAAACTTCTCTTATTCACTCAGTAATAATTATATTCCATCTTTCAAATGTAGCTCACTATCTATGTATTAAAAATTTAGACAGGCTGAAACAAACTAATTATCTGGCAACCTCGATAATGAAATTACTTTTCCAAATACTACATTACAGATACTATTTGTAAATATACTATATACTAAATGCAGGACATTCCTGTAAATTTAAATAATACATAACTAAGAAGTCATCATAGGGGGATAATAGACTTTATAAAGGGGTAAAAAATAATGGCAATGAAGTTTAATGAAACTGAGTTAAAAAAATTGGCTCAAAAAAATAAGAATTTTTATGAAAGTAGCGAAAAAATATTAAAACATGCCTCTTCATCATTCGATTATGGTAAGAAATATGATGTTTTCATTTCTCATAGCTTTCATGATGCAGAAGTCATTCATGGACTAAAAATATTTATTGAAAATATTTATTCATTGGACGTTTATATTGATTGGATAGATGATCCTGAGTTAGATAGAAGTCAGGTAAATAAGTCTACTGCTGATAGATTAAGAAGCAGAATGAACAATTGTAAAACAATGTTAGTTGCATATTCTGAATCATCACCAGAATCCAAATGGGTTCCTTGGGAAATAGGATATTTCGATTCTAAAGTCGGAAGGATTGCAATTTTACCAATAACTAAAACTTACACAAACAGTGAAGAATTTATAGGGCAAGAATATTTAAGTTTATACTCATATGGAGTACATGGTACAAATGAAAATGGCGAAATAACAATTTGGATTCAAGACAACCCTAATAAGTATATAGATTTGGCTAGATGGGTAACTGGAAATGAACCAATTGAAAGGAGTGAGTAAATATGGCAGAACATAAAATAAAGCATTTGGAATTCATTCAACAAACTATTAGTAGAATGGCCTCAAACTCGTTCTATCTTAAAGGATGGGCAGTAACCCTTGTAGCTGCAATATTGGCATTTGCAAATGTCAAGGATATGGACTCTCGATATATATACATCGCATTAATTCCAACTATATTTTTTTGGTTTTTAGATGGATTTTATCTTCACCAAGAAAAGCTGTTTCGCAAATTGTATGATGTGGTCAGAATAAAATCGGATGAAACAATAGACTATTCCATGGATACTTCTGATTTCAAGAAGGATATTGATTCATGGTTAATAGTTTGTTTTTCAAAAACTCTCCTTATGTTTTATTTCTCAATAATAATTGCAATTTTTTTGGCGATTTGTTTATCTAAAAATTAAATACACTAAAAGACGCATAAGTTGCAAAGTATGACATATGCTCTGCTAATTTTTTTGAGACAATATTTAAAACACCTTTGAGTGATACACTTTTAAAAAGTGCTGGCATCGGAGGTGTTTTTGCGTGGTCAAAAATGCATGTTAAAGCGAAGTGAAATGGGCAGTTGTGATAGAAAATAAACTACGTAGTGAGTTGAAGATTAGATAGATTTATGGAAAAACACGAAATCAAAAGCGAATCTTAGATTCACACATGGCTAAGATGTTCTGGGTTGAATGAAATCTATCGATTTGATTAGCCAATTGGGAAACAGTATGCCTACGGACACGGTCCTGATTCCGCGAGTGAGGATAGCAAAAAAGAACATCAGCCCCCCCCCCTGAAGACGGAGAACGAAACCTCAAAAAATACGTGGATATCGAAAGAGAGTTGAGAAATTAGCAGTTCTGAAGATTGTATATCTTCTTAGAGATGAGTACAATGAAGTGTTTGAACGGGTGAATTATTATCTAAATTACTATAACAAAAAACGTATTCAAGAAAAAATGGCTACCTGACACCGATAAAATACGGGGTAATAGTGGCCAAATTAAGGTGCTTTTTATACGTGTCTCATATCATTATGTCAGTTTAACTCGTACTTCCATTTTTATAAAGTTTGTAATTCGAGTTCATGCAAATCAATTAATTTAGAAATTATTGCTTTTAATTCTACAAGTTTATCAGGATTAATTTTATTTTCAGTTAGAGCCATTATCATATCTAAAGGTTTACGATCTTTTCTAGGCATCGGCAAATTCAAAAATGTCTCTAAGTCAGGGTCAATTAAATAGGCATCTGAAATTGTGAATTCGTTTACACACTCGTTAATATGATTGTTTAAAATCCGATGTTGATTTATACGTTTACCTTTTGCTTGCGAGTCAGAATCAATAAATATTGAATGTTTAATTCCAAATAAACATAGTAATTTCATGTACCTATGAATATTATATTTGCCCATCGCATCTAAAACATAAATTTTTTCTTTTTTTAAATCTGCCCAATCATTATCTAATAAATAATCTAATAATATTTTTTCAGTAGCTCCCTCAGTGATAATAATTTTATCGGCAAAAAACATAGATGCCCTTTCCGAATCTAACCATAATTGATATCTAAATTTCTCTTCTTGCACTGATAATTCCTCGTCAACACCCTCAATTAAATCATCTTCAAATAATGTTTTAAAATATTTATTGTAAGCAAAGAAATTTTCTAACTCTTTTAATGTCGGCTGATGTAAAGTTGAACATCCGTTAGACTTATTGACTTTAATAATTTGATTTAACTGATCATTTGCTTTTCCGATAAATAGAGATGAATGACTTGTAATTAGGATTTGATATTCTTGATTTTTAGATAGTTTTTTTAAATTATATGCCAATTGATCTTGCTGGGTAGGATGTAAAAACGCTTCAGGTTCTTCAAATAATAAAATTACTAGTTTAGGATTGAATTCTTTTTTTACAGATTTTTTTTCTTTTTTAAAACTTGCTGAAAGTTTAATTAAATTAAATACTATAGACCTTTGAAATCCGTGACCATACTGATCTATCCCTACTTCTTCATTGTTTATGTTTCTATCATTAAAGTGATAAGTAATTAAACTTTTAGTAATCTCATCTGTACTAATAGGGTTTATTCTTAATTTAAATGAGATACCCCATTCTTCGATTCCTTTATTCAAAGGATTTGCAATGTTATTAAAAATTCCTTTTTCTTCATTTGCAAATTCATTGAAATTATCGAATGCTTTTTTCAAGCTATTATAGCTCGGATGCTCTTGAACAGCTTCTTTAAATAAAAAATTAATAGTATCTCTAAGTGGAGATGGGCCTGTCATTTTTAAATTATCCGATATATTGCTAACAGCTGGTATGTATACAACCTCACCTAATTTAGCATTACCTACATTTTTAGCTCCAAAGAATAGTTTTTCATCTAATTGACCATCAATTACAGCAAATAAATTACTCTGACTTGTGCTAAACCTTTGTTTATCTGCAGAATATAACAATTTTCTAATCGTTAAATTTTTATCTAAAGATTTATAATCGTCAGGGAGATTATCGTATTCTTCTTTCTCTAATCCATAAGTGATTTCTATCCAAGACTCTTTATCAAAAAAACCAATTTTAGGAAAATCATTTTTGGAATTAAATTTTATTTTTTCATAAAACGTCAAAATTGCATTTATGACAGTTGATTTCCCCGAGTTATTGGCACCAACCAATAAATTAAATCCAGAGAGTTCGAACTTTTCATCAATAATAGATCTATAGTTATGAATATGAATTTTAGATATGTACACAATAATTCCTCCATAAGACTAAAATTTAATTTTTATAACTAATTGTAAATTATTCTTTTTTTATCCATTTAAATCAAAAATATTTTATCATTTTAGGTTATATTTGTATATATAAAATTTCCTTCTAAATCTTAAAAAAAAGAATTAAGAAGTAATTAAATTCAATTACTTCTTAATGGAGACTGCGGAAGTCGAACCCGCAATTCAAGGTATCGTAACGTATGCTACTTCTAGGTATGTAGTTTATCTATTGAATCTCAATATGACACTGCTGATAAATAGGCGTTGTCATATTCGGGTGTATGGCTCGTAACTCGCAGCCTTTTAAAAAAGAACAAGAACAAACTCATCCCGTTCGGCACACTCCTCATCGTAAGGCTTTTAATCGCACTCAGATTATTCATGCTCCAGAATTGGAGTGATGCAATCATTGCGGCTTTGTTTAACTTGGGGTGAAATTCAAATCGAATCTCATTAACAAACTGCAAAACAAGAAAAGGGCCACCTAGGCATAAACTACGCACGGGTGACCCTCTTTGTTTATTTTAACTTCTAATGGCAAAGCACTTGAAGTCAGCTAAGCTGTCTGATCATTCACCAGCTTGTTTCTTCTCATTTTTCTTCTGCAAATATGCTTCTCGAATCTGATTGATCTTATCTTTTTTGTTCGAGACAGCTGGTTTTTTACCGTCTTGATACTTGGCAGCAGCTACTTTACTTTTCGTATCCAATTGATATTTTCCCATTCGATTCACCTACTTTCATTTCATTGTGATTGACTTGCTCCGTTCACATCAAAAGACCTTCTAATCTCAATGAAATTAGAAGGTCTTCATTACAAATCATTGATTGCAGTCGTTGCAGACTACTTAAAAATGGAGACGGCGGGAGTCGAACCCGCGTCCGAAGGCATCGTAACGCATGCTTCTACGTGTGTAGTTTATCTATTGAATCTCAATGTGACACTGCCGATAAACAGGCGTTGTCGCATCCAGTCTGATTCATCTCTTCTTCGCGCCCTCAGACGGCGAGGTTGAAGCGTAGCTTGCTTAGTTTGAGACCCTGATAATCATCCACACAAGCGATGGATGTCAGGATCCGCAGGGCACTTAGGCTGCTGCGAGTTGTGTGTTAGTTTTGCCAGTTATAGGCGTTTGCGTTTTAACGAGGCCGACCCCTCG
The DNA here is from genome assembly GCF_000416965.1 of Exiguobacterium chiriqhucha RW-2. Taxonomy (GTDB): domain Bacteria; phylum Bacillota; class Bacilli; order Exiguobacteriales; family Exiguobacteriaceae; genus Exiguobacterium; species Exiguobacterium chiriqhucha. Next base: position 63,426 of record NZ_ATCL01000009.1, on the reverse strand, counting down.
ACACGCCACATACGACCGACCTACCCCCGTCGAATCCATAACGTCCCCGAGGTGGTAATTGGTGCTACAACAACTATACCACAATCAGGTCTCGCTGTCAGTATTTTTGCCGGTCCCGGAGTGCCCGGTCGACATCGCGCTTCGCATCTTTCTTCTTCAAGTCGTCGCGCTTGTCATACTTCTTCTTCCCGCGCCCGATGCCGAGGAGACATTTGGCGAAGCCGTTCTTCAGATACACTTTGAGCGGGATGATCGTATACCCGTCACGGCCTTGCGCGCCGATGAGCTGATTGATTTGCTTCTTATGCAACAATAGCTTTCGGACACGAAGCGGCTCATGGTTGAACCGGTTCCCTTGCTCGAACGGGCTGATATGACAGTTATGAAGTGTCGCCTCGCCACCGTCAAAGCGGACATACGCGTCGGCGATATTGATTTTTGACTGCCGCACCGATTTAATCTCGGTCCCCGTCAACACCATGCCGGCTTCAATCGTATCTTCAATCGCATAATCGAAGGACGCTTTTCGGTTTTGCGCGAGTGCGTTCGAATCTTTCTTCTTGGCCATAGACATTCAGTCCTTTACTTCAATATGGAGGAGGGGTCGCCCCCTCCCATCAACGACGCTTCTTCGCTCCGCGTTTGGCGTCGCCTGTTCGTTTTTGACCGTCTTTCTTCTTCAAGTCGAGTGCCGAGCGTCCTTGCGACGTCTTCGGCTTCTCGCCTGGTTTAGACGGTTTGCCGGCTTGACCTGGTTTCCCAGGCTTGCCGCGCTTCGGACGTTTGTCGTCACGGCCGCGGCCTTTTTTGTCGTCCTTCTTCGGACGGCCTTCCGTCGCTTTGATCGTCGTCGGTTGGCGACGGCGCGACTGTTCCCGCTTCGGCATGCCGACAACGGTGAAGTCAATCGTGCGCTCGTCCAAGTTGACAGCGTCGACCTTGACGCGCACCGCGTCACCGATGCGGAACTGACGTTTCGTCCGCTCGCCGAGCAACATGAGCTGCGACTCGTCGAAGTGGTAGTAGTCATCCATCGACTGGAGACGGACGAGCCCTTCGATCGTGTTCGGGAGCTCGATGAACATCCCGAAGTTCGTGACGCCGCTGACGACGCCGTCGAACTCTTCACCGAGACGTGATTCCATGTACTCGGCTTTCTTCAAGGACTGTGTCTCGCGCTCGGCATCAACTGAACGGCGCTCACGTTTCGACGCCTGTTCAGCAATCGAGTCGAGACGGTCCTCATACTTGGCGATCGTCTTCTCGGACACGTCACCGTTAAAGACGTACGTGCGCATGAGACGGTGGACAATCAAGTCCGGGTAGCGACGGATCGGCGATGTGAAGTGCGTATAGAAGTCGGTCGCGAGGCCGAAGTGGCCGAGCGAGACGTCATCGTACTTCGCCTGTTGCATCGAACGGAGCATGATCGTGCTGATGACCGGCTCTTCCGGTTCACCCGAGATCGCCTTCAAAATTTTCTGAAGCGTCTTCGGTTCGACCTTCTGTCCTTTGAAGCGCTCGATGTGCACACCGAAGTTCGCGACGAAGTCGAAGAAGAAATCGAGCTTGTCCGGTTTCGGATTATCGTGGACACGATAGATGAACGGCACGTCCATCTTGTGGAAGTGTTCAGCGACCGTCTCGTTGGCCGCGAGCATGAACTCTTCGATCAACTTCTCGGCGACCGAGCGTGGACGCAAGACGATGTCGGCCGGTTTGCCTTCTTCGTCGACGACGACTTTGGCCTCGGCGAAATCGAAGTTGATGGCACCACGCGAGTTACGGCGCGTGCGGAGTACTTCCGCGAGCTCGGCCATGAGGTCAAACAACGGGATGTACGGCTCGTACCGTTCGAGCGTCGCTTCGTCATCGCGTTCGATGATTTCACGGACGTTCGTATACGTCATCCGCTCCGTCGTCTTGATGACACTCGGGAACAGCTCATGGTTGACGACCTTCCCGTTTTGCGGGGAAATCTCCATGACACAGCTGAGCGTCAAACGGTTGACGTGCGGGTTGAGTGAACAGATTCCGTTCGAGAGACGGTGCGGCAACATCGGGATGACGCGGTCGACGAGATAGACACTCGTCCCCCGTTCGAACGCCTCGACGTCGAGCGGTGAGCCTTCCGTCACGTAGTGTGACACGTCAGCGATATGGACGCCGAGCTCATAGTTGCCGTTGTCGAGTTTCTTGACGTGGACGGCATCGTCCAAATCTTTCGCGTCTTCGCCATCAATCGTGAAGATCGTCTCGTTACGAAGATCGACGCGTCCCATGAAGTCCTTCTCGTCTGCCTCGTCCGGCACGGCGTTCGCCTGGTCGATGACATCTTCCGGGAACTCCGTCGGGATGCCGTGCTTATAGACGATCGACAAGATGTCGACGCCTGGGTCGTTCTTGTGTCCGATGATGCGGACGACGTCACACGCTCCGGCGAAACGTCCGTCCGGATATTTCGTGATGCGGACGACGACTTTATGGCCATCGACGGCACCGAGCGATTTGTCCGGGTTGACGACCGGCCAGAAGTTGATGCGCTTGTCGTCCGGCTCGATGAAGGCGAACTGGTCGAGGCGTCCGCTCGGGAGCGTATACGTCCCGACGAACTCCGACAAGCCGCGCTTCAAGACTTTGAGGAGCACGCCCTCGGTCTTGCCGCGGTTGTCCTCGCGTTTTTTGACGAGGATCGTGTCCCCGTGGTAGACGTCTTTCAATTGGTCGGGCGGAAGGAACACGTCCTCCGTCTCCCCTTCGACCGATAAGAAGCCGAAGCCGCGTTGGTGAATCGAGATGATTCCCGCTGCTTGGCCGAGCACGGCGAGCGTCCCGTAACGGTTCGTCCGTGTGCGGCCGATTAAGCCCTCTTCTTCGAGAGTGTTCAAGGTGCGGATGAGCTCTTTAAAGGCATCCGTCGACTCGAGCGCGAGACGCTCGGTCAATTGGTCCACCGTCAGTGCTTTATCACTGGCTTGGATGATTTCTAGTAGTTGGTCACGTAAATTCAACGTGACACCTCCTTTTTAGACTGACCAGTCTAACGTTTCGAGAAAATCGAGCACGTCCTGGTGCAGTTTCTCTTTTTCTTTATCGAGTGTGATCACGTGTCCCGACTCCTCATACATGAGCAGTTCTTTTTGGAACGCGTTGATCGCCTCGTAAATTTCGTGTGCAGATTCAGGATCGACCATTTGATCTTTCGCCCCTTGGACGACGAGCGCCGGGACGAAAATATCTTCGAGTTTTGTCGTCGTGTCACGGACGAAGGCACGGAGGTCCTTGAGCGTCGGCATCGGTTTGAAATCCGCCATCTCCTGTTCGATCTGTTCAGGTGATTTGTCTTCTCGAGATTTATATTCTCGAGCGTAGGCTTTGACTCCTTTGTATAACCGGTCCTCGGCATCGATTCCGGTCGGGGCACACATCGGGATGACGCCTTTGACGGTTTCCTCCGAAGCGAGGCGTAGCGACATGACGCCTCCGAGCGAGAGGCCACAGACGGCAATCTCCTCATAGCCTTTATCTTTCAACGATTGGTAGGCGTTCAAGACGTCTTCCCACCAGTCGGCCGGTCCGTACTGAAGCAATTCTTCCGGCGGGACGGCATGGCCCCGGTACTGGGGACCCATACACGTATAGCCTTCTTTTTGCAGGAAACGACCGAGCATGCGGACATCCGCGCTCGATCCGGTAAAGCCATGTAACATCAACACGGCACGTGGTCCGCCTTCAAAGAAGAACGGTTTCGGTGCTGTAATCTTCATTGCTAACGTCATCTCCTCATACAATCCATTATTCCCAAAAAATAATTGAAAAAAACAAAAGCCGACCGCCTCACGTGAAAATCGAGAACGATCAGCCTTTCATCATAGTGATGCGACTAGTAATCCTAAAATGAAAAACAATGTGCCTAGTACAGCTGCAGTTCGGTTCAAAACAGCGTCGAAGCCGCGCGCTTTCTGGCGGCCGAACAACTGCTCCGCGCCACCTGCAATCGCCCCAAGACCTTGCGACCGACCTGACATGAGCAGTACGACGACAATCAATAAAACAGCCACGACGAGTAGGCTGATTGTAGCGATCGTTTGCATAGTAGTCAGTTCCTCCTTCTTTTTACACGCTTCTTATTATATAGAAGTTGGCGTCAAAACACCAGCTTTCAAATTATCGGGACGGGTAGCTGAACCCTTCCCCGATGACCTCTTTCACTTGGTGGATGACGACGAAGGCACGTGGGTCTGTCACTTCGACGATTTTCTTGAGTGGACCGACTTGGCGCTTGTCGACGATCATATACAGCATGTTCTTATCCTGCTTCGTATAGTAGCCGTGACCGTGGATAATCGTCGCCGAGCGGCCAAGCGTCTCCGTCAATACGACAGCAAGCTCTTCTTGCTTGTCGCTGATGATCGTGACAGCCTTACGGATATTGAGCCCTTCGGCGACGAGGTCGATGACCCACGAGCCGATGATGATGGCGATCAACGTATAGAGCACGATCTGTTCCCCGAGGATGAAGCCCGACGCCCCGACGACGATGGCATCGATGATGAACATCGACACGGCGACGCTCATATGCAAATACCGCTCCATGAGGCGGGCGATGATGACCCCGCCCCCGGTCGTCCCGCCGACGCGGAGCACCATGCCGATGCCGACACCGATCATGATCCCGGCGTAGACGGCCGCGAGCAGTTTGTCCTCGGCCGGGCTGCCCCAGTCATGGGTCAAGCTGAGGAAGAATGACGTCGCGATGACGGCGACGACCGAATAGACCATCGTCCGGCGGTCGAGCAGCTTATAGCCGACGATGAATAAAATCCCGTTCCCGATAATCGACGTGACCCCGAGGTCCCAGCCGAACATGTAGTACAGGATGATGGTGACCCCGAGCAGGCCGCCTTCCGAGAAATCGTTCGGGACGGTGAAGTAGTTCACCCCGAACGAGAGAATGAATGAGCCGGCGACGATCCAGGCGATATCCTTCAAGGAAATCGATTGGAGCTTCTTCCAGACTTGTTGACGCAATAGATGTTGTTGCTGACGTTTCATCATTTGTCCCCCTTCCATATAAAAAAGACCGCGGCACAAAGCCGCAGTCTAAGTCTTACTGTTGAACTGGCTTTGGCGCACCGTCTTTCATAATCGGCAACTTGCGGTCCACGACGTTCGTGTAGACATTCAAGAGTGCCTCTTTTTCCAAATCCCAGTTATATTGCTCACGCGCCGTCTTCGTGTTCTCTTTGACACGAGCGTAGAGTGCTTGATCGTCGAGCAGGCGGTTGACGCCTTCGGCGATTGATTGTGGGTCGTGCGAATCGACGACGACACCGACGTCGTTGCCGGCGACGACACGTTCGATTTCCGGGAAGTCACATGAGACGACCGGTACTTCGGCCATCAAATATTCGAACAGCTTGTTCGATGACGCCGAGTAGTGGTTGAAGCAGACGTTGTTCAACACTTGGAAACCGAGATACGCGTTCATCGTATAGTACGGTAACGCCTCGACCGGTACTTTGTCAATCATCTTGACGCGGTCGCTGACGCCTTCGTCCTCGATCATCTGTTTGATCACCGGCTTGAGTTTCCCATCCCCAATCATGACGAGCGTGCCTTCGTTGAAGTCCTTGACGGCGAGGATGAGCTGCTCGAGTCCGCGGCCGGCTTGAATGCCGCCTTGGTACAAGAGGATCTTTTCATCTTTCGGCAAGTCGAGGAGCGCATGCAAGTCTTTGCGGAGCGTGAAGTCGAGCGGACGATAGAAAGGATAGTTGTGGAGCACGTACGGATAGAAGCCGTAGAGTTCCTCATTGTGCGCCGCGCGCGTGTGGTTCTCGACCATCATCGAGTCGACGTATGGCAAGAGCCAGCCCTCGAGGTTACTTTGGATATAACCGTAACCGGTCCGGTCCGTCTGTACTTCGTGCGAATCGTAGACGATTTTACCTTTGTTGACGAGTTTCCCGGCAATCAATGCCTGCGGGAGCGTGTTCAAGTCGTTGGCGTGATAGAAATCGTACGACTTCTTCGTCGAAGTGAACACCATCTCGAGCATCGCGCTCGCGTTGACGATGTTTTTACGCACCGGTGGGAACAAAATCGCACCCGCTGCCGCGCCGAGTCCGAGCATCGTCAGTGGTGCGAGGACGAGCAGTCCCGCGCCGACGAGTCCGGCCCCGAGTTGACGCGTCTTCTTTGCGCTGACCCATGTGCGGACCGATTTGAGCGCCTTCATCCCGTTGGCGAGAATCGACGGCTGACGTTTGACGCGGATGACGCGGAATCCTTCCGGACGCATCTCCTCTTTCGGGAGCGACGGATTTTTCGGGTCTTGGAGCGCGATCAAATCGACTTCATAGCCCGCCTCGGCGAGCGCCGAGCATTCGCGCAAGACGCGCGCATCATTCGTAAAATGGTTCCATACAAACATACATACTGACTTCATCGTGTTTCCTCCATCGTTACTTTTTCTATCACGTCTTCGAGGACGTGTATGTTGTTTTCCCAACACAGATTGTCTTTCACATAACGGATCCCGTTCACGCCGTACTTCTCACGCAACTCGGGACGTTCGAGCAGTTTCCGGAGCATGAGCTCGATTTCGTTGATGTCGCGTTTCCGTGACACGTAACCAACTTCGGCCGCTTCGATGACATTCGCCGCATGGCCTGACACCGCCGCGACGATTGGTTTGCCGACCGCCATATAATCGATCAGTTTGCCCGGGATGACCGTATCGAACACTTCTTGCTCGATCAGGCTGACGAACGCGACGTCCGCGTTCTTGATGGCTTGGAACGCCTCCGTCCGAGGCATCGCCTCGAGGAAGAGGAAGTTCTTGAAACCGCGGGCTTTAATCATGTCTTTCAACTCGTTCTTCCGGTACCCGTAGCCAATCAATTTGAAATGGACGCGCGGTTCGTCACGGAACCGCTCCGCAAGCTCGAGCAAGAGCGATACGTCTTGGGCGAGGCCCATGTTCCCGGCGTACAGAATCTCCATCCGGTCGTCCTCGGGGACGGTCCGCTCGAGGTTGCGCTCGCTCTCTCGAATCGAGTTCGGCATATAGTGAATCATGTCGTTGTCGACACCACGTTGGCGCAGATAGCTACGGAACCCTTCCGAGTTGATGATGATTTCATCGGCCGCCTTATACAGCCGCTTCTCAAACCAAAACGCCGGGGCGAGCATCCAGTCGTGTTTGAACACGCCGACGCCTTTCACCGACTCCGGCCAGAGGTCACGGACGTCCAAGATGAACGGGACGCCATACTTCCGTTTCGCATACACACCGACGAACGCCATAAAAAAAGACGGGGTCGTCGCAAAGACGACATCCGGTTTCGAGTCGAGCTTTTGGACGGCGGCGACGCCTTTAATCATCTGTTCCAAAAACAAAGCGAGCCGGCTCACCATGTTCGACGTATGCTTGCGTTTTTTCGTGATGAGACGCTTGATGAACGGCTGGTTGTTGAGCGCCTTGTCGTTCCAGAAGCGGTCGTCTTTATACAAGTTGAAGTTCGGATACGACGGGGCGGCCGTGATGACCTCCACCTCGTAACCGCGTTCTTTCATGAGATGCGTAATATTTTGCATCCGGTTACCGGCACTGCCGATTTCCGGATAATAGTTTTGACAGACCATTAACATTGTTTTCAAAAATAACACACCTTACTGTTGTTCGAGTTCGTCCACGAAGCGCTTCAAGAGCGTGTGGACGTTGGCTTTTAAATCTGGGTCGCAGAGCGCGTGGGCAATCGTCGCTTCGATGAAGCCGATCGGTTCCCCAACGTCATAGCGACGCCCGTCAAATTCATAGGCGAAGACGGTCTCCACCTCGTTCAAGCGGGCGATGGCGTCCGTCAGTTGGATCTCGCCGCCCGTCCCGATTTCTTGCGCCGACAACGCCTCGAAGACGTCCGGCGTCAAAATGTAGCGGCCGAGGATGGCGAGGTTCGATGGGGCTTCACCGACGGCCGGTTTCTCAACGAACGTCCGGACCGGAATCAGCTTCCCTTCGACGGCAAGCGGGTCAATTATACCATATCGATTCGTCATTTCATACGGGACGCGCTGTACCCCGATAATCGAACGCTCATACTGCTCGTACTGGTCAATCAATTGCTTCGTCGCCGGCACATCCGCCTCGATGATATCGTCCCCGAGCAGGACCGCGAACGGTTCGTCGCCGATGAACTTGCGGGCACACCAAATCGCGTGACCGAGCCCTTTCGGCTCTTGTTGCCGTATGTAGTGGATATTGGCAAGGTTCGATGAGTGGCGCACCGACTCGAGGAGTTCGGTCTTTCCTTTTGACTCAAGGTTCTGTTCGAGCTCGATGGCCCGGTCGAAATGGTCCTCGATGGCGCGCTTGTTCTTCCCGGTCACGATGATGATGTCCTCGATGCCGGAAGCGACGGCTTCTTCCACGATGAATTGGATCGTCGGTTTGTTGACGATCGGGAGCATCTCTTTCGGCATCGCTTTCGTCGCCGGCAAGAAGCGGGTGCCGAGCCCGGCGGCCGGGATGATGGCTTTCCGTACGCGTGTCATGGACGTCTCTCCTTTTTTATGCTGTATCTGATGATTATACCCAATTTCCTAGCGTTCACGCACACAAAAAAACGGCCGTGACATACGTCACGACCATTTCCGGTCGTCCATATACTTATACAGGAACCAACCACCGACACCGAGCGCGATGAGAAGAAGGAGAAAACCGCTGATCATCATGACGAACGCCTCCTTTCACCTACACTACTCTATTCCCGGAATGAACGGTCGGCAAGCGTTCGTCTCAAACCTTTCTTAGAACCACTTCCGTCCGTGCACCTCGATGAACCGGTACTCTTCTTGATAATGGTCATAGTGCCCTTCATCGATCATGTGTTGGAACGCCGCATCCCCTTCCGAAGCTCTCCGTTTCATCAATCGACAGAGCGCATCGATTCGTAACAGCAACATCGTCAGTAACTCTGTTGTCGACCCTTCCCAGCCGTATGCTTTCAAGAAGAGAGAGACTCGTCGTTTGTACGTCCCATCATCGCGCTTCGCCTCATAGTGAACAACTTCACCCGACTCGGCTTGATGACGCCGGCTGAGCGGGACGAACGTATAGAGCGCATAGACGATATCCCAGGCTCGTGGTCCGGGCGCCGCCAAATCAAAGTCGATGACCCCTGCCACTTTCCCGTCATGGAAAATCGTATTGTAGACGGCGAAGTCGTTATGGCAAATCACGTCAAACGGTTCTGGCGTATGGTCGAGCGGTTGCCAGTCCGATGGCCATGCGACATCCGCCGTCGCGTCATGCAGCCGGCGCATCAGCCGAGCGGCATCCTGAATCGCCTCATCGGACCACATATAGGCTTTCAACGGATAATCAGCCGTCTCGCCTTCGAGGTACGTCAAGACCTCTCGGCCCTGTTCATCCACCCCGATAAATCGCGGCACGCCCGATATCCCCTTCGCCTCTAAGTGCTTTAACAAGCGATGGACATTCGCACTCCCCTCTTTCTGCGTCCGATAGACGTGATTCCCCTTTTTATAGACGATCGATACGTTCCCGCCGCTCAATCTTTCCTCTTGCTCATTTGATCGGTCCATCTAATCCCCCCTACTCTTCATCAGTCACGTTCAGTATACCGCAACAAGGGGTACCGATGACCATGAGCCTCGACACGGAGCGTTCGCGCCCCGTCCAAGCGGCACTGTAGATTCCCTGCAGAAAGCATCGCTGCCGCGCGGACAGGCGAATCTCGGAATATACATACACCCATTGTCGAATCCTGCAAGACGATAGATTGGCGCGCGACTGAATCAGACGGTGGGCGACTCCTTGGGGAGAGTGATGCAAGGATGACCCCGTAAAGCGCGCATGCGCTGCGGAGGCATCCGCATCACCCCAGGAAAGCGTCCCACCGTCTGATGAACGTCTGATCCACCAACAAAAAAACAGGCCCGCACGAGGCGGACCTGAAACAATCAATTATTTTTTGAGGTTGTAGAACGACTTGATACCGTCGTATTTCGCTACATCGCCGAGCATGTCTTCGATGCGGAGAAGTTGGTTGTACTTCGCGATACGGTCTGTACGCGAGAGCGAACCAGTTTTGATTTGACCAGCGTTTGTCGCAACAGCGATGTCCGCGATCGTCGCATCTTCTGTTTCACCAGAACGGTGTGAGATAACAGCTGTGTAGCCAGCTTTTTTAGCCATTTCGATCGCGTCGAATGTTTCTGTGAGCGTACCGATTTGGTTAACTTTGATGAGGATCGAGTTCGAGATTCCTTTTTCGATACCTTCAGCCAATTTCTCAGTGTTCGTTACGAAGAGGTCATCCCCAACGAGCTGAACTTTGTCACCGATTTTGTCAGTGAGCAATTTGAAGCCGTCCCAGTCGTTTTCGTCGCAACCGTCTTCGATTGAGATGATTGGGTACTTGCTTACGAGCTCAGCGTAGAAGTCTACGAGCTCAGCAGTTGTCATTGACTTGCCTTCGCCAGCGAGTTCGTACTTGCCAGTCGACTTGTCGTAGAACTCAGAAGACGCAACGTCCATTGCGAGGTAGATGTCTTCGCCAGCTTTGTAACCAGCTTTTTCGATCGCTTCAAGGATAACTGTGATCGCTTCTTCGTTAGACTTAAGGTTTGGTGCGAAACCACCTTCGTCACCGACAGCTGTGTTAAGACCCATACCAGAAAGAACTGATTTGAGGGCGTGGAATACTTCTGCACCCATGCGGAGCGCTTCGCGGAACGTTGGTGCGCCAACAGGCATGATCATGAACTCTTGGAAGTCAACGTTGTTGTCAGCGTGCGAACCACCGTTGATGATGTTCATCATTGGAGTTGGAAGCGTCTTCGCGTTGAATCCACCGAGGTACGTGTAAAGTGGAAGGCCGAGCTCGTCTGCTGCTGCGTGTGCTGCTGCCATAGAGACACCAAGGATCGCGTTTGCGCCGAGTTTACCTTTGTTTTTCGTACCGTCGAGCTCGATCATTTTCTTATCGAGTGCGTTTTGATCGAATACATCGTAGCCGATGAGTTCTGGTGCGATTGTGTCGTTTACGTTAGCAACGGCTTTGAGTACGCCTTTACCAAGGTAACGTGACTTGTCGCCATCACGGAGTTCAACTGCTTCGTGCTCACCAGTTGATGCGCCTGATGGGACGAGGGCACGGCCGAAACCGCCGTCTTCTGTGAAGACTTCTACTTCGATTGTTGGGTTACCGCGTGAATCCAAAATCTCGCGTGCGTAAATTTCTGTAATCATTGACATGAAAATTCGCTCCTTTTTGTTTGGAAAGTTTTTTGAGTTACTTCGTGACGATTGATGTGCCGGTCATTTCGGCCGGTTGCTCTCCACCGAGAAGGTGAAGGAGCGTCGGGGCGAGGTCGCACAAGGCGCCTTCTAGAACTGGTTTCAGTTCCACCCCTTCTTTCGTGACGATACATGGTACTGGTTCCGTCGTGTGGGCCGTCATCGGTGATCCGTCCGGGTTCGTGACAAGGTCAGCGTTCCCGTGGTCCGCCGTGATGATCGCCGCGCCGCCTTTGGCAATGAGTGCGTCCACTACTTTACCGAGGCATTCGTCGACGACTTCGACAGCTTTCTTCGTCGGTTCGAGCATACCGGAATGGCCGACCATGTCCGGGTTCGCGTAGTTGATGATATACGCGTCATACGTGTCCGATTCGATGCGTTCGAGAAGACCTTCCGTGAGCTCGTATGCGCTCATTTCCGGCTTCAAGTCGTACGTCGCCACTTTTGGTGACGGTACGAGGAAACGATCTTCACCTTCGAACGGTGTTTCTTGTTGTCCGTTCAAGAAGAACGTGACGTGCGGGTATTTCTCAGTTTCCGCAGCGCGGAGCTGTTTGTACCCTTGCGCGGCGAGAGTCTCACCGAGCGTGTTTTTCAAATCTTCTGGTGGGAAGACGATATCCGTGTCGATTTCATCCGAGAATTTCGTCATCGAGACGAGCAAGATGTTCTCTGGATGTGCGCTCGAAAGTTCGAAGCCTTTGAAGCCGGTCTTCTCTTTGAACACTTTCGCAAGTTCAATCGCCCGGTCCGGACGGAAGTTGAAGAACATGATTGCGTCGTTGTCTTTAATCGTCGCAATCGGTTGACCGTCTTTCTCGATGACCGTCGGAAGAACGAATTCATCCGTCAAGCCGTCTGCATACGACTGTTTAAGAACGTCGACTGCATTCGTGCCGACTTCGCCTTTCGCGTTGACGAGCACGTCGTATACTTTCTCGACGCGTTCCCAACGGTTGTCGCGGTCCATGGCATAGTAACGTCCAGACACGCTAGCGACTTGACCGAGTCCGAGTTCAGCGAGCTTCGCTTCCGTTTGTTCGAGGAAGCCAGCGCCTGATTTCGGATCACAGTCACGGCCGTCCGTGAAAGCGTGTATGAATACTTTTTCGATACCATGAAGTTTTGCAAACTCGACGATGGCGTACATGTGGTTGATGTGAGAGTGAATCCCACCGTCTGAGACGAGGCCCATGATGTGAAGGCTCGAATCATACTTTTTCACATGTCCGGCCAAGTGGTTCATCGCTTGGCGGTCGAAGAGTGAACGGTCTTTGATGGAGTTGTTGACGCGTGAAAGTGACTGATAGACGACCCGGCCGGCACCGATGTTCAAGTGACCGACTTCCGAGTTCCCCATCTGACCTTCCGGAAGGCCGACGTACTCGCCTTTCGCGTTCAAGAGCGTATGTGGATACTGCTCCCAGAAGCGGTCGAAGTTCGGTTTGTTCGCCGCAGCGACCGCATTACCGAACGTCTCGTTCCGCATTCCAAAACCATCCAAGATGATGAGGGCGACTGGTCTTGCCATTTAAATCGCCTCCAACAACTTGAGGAACGAAGCAGCTTCAAGTGAAGCACCGCCGACGAGTGCGCCGTCGATGTCTTCTTGTGCCATATACTCCTTGATGTTCTCAGGTTTTACAGAACCACCGTATTGGATGCGAACCGCAGCCGCCACGTCTTCACCGTAAAGACCTTTTACCACGTCACGAACATATTTGCATGAGCTTTGCGCATCTGCTTCGTCCGCTGATTTACCAGTGCCGATTGCCCAAACTGGCTCGTACGCGATGACGAGTTGTTTGACTTGGTCAGCTGAGAGGTCCGCGAGGCCACCTTCGACTTGCGTCTTGATGACTTCTTCGAACTTGCCGCCTTCGCGCTCTTCCAATGTCTCACCGACACAAACGATTGGCGTAAGACCGTGTTCGAACGCTTTTTTCGTTTTGCTGTTGATGAACGCATCTGATTCGCCGAAGTATTCGCGACGCTCTGAGTGTCCAAGGATGACATATGTCACGCCGAGGTCAGCGACCATGGCCGGGCTGATTTCGCCTGTGTATGCCCCGCTGTCTTTGTCGTACATGTTTTGTGCACTGAGTTTCAAGTTCGATCCTTTAGCCGCTTCTACCATTGGGGCCAAGAATACTGCTGGTGCACCAATCGCCGCGTCAACTTTGTCCGTTGACGGGATATTGTTTTTAACTTCCTCTACGAAAGCGACGGCTTCCGAGAGTGTTTTGTTCATTTTCCAGTTACCTGCAATAATCGGTTTACGCATCGATAACCCTCCTCTGTTTTACTTGTCGTTCAACGCTTCGACGCCTGGAAGTTTCTTGCCTTCCATGAATTCGAGTGAAGCGCCGCCACCAGTTGAAATGTGGCTCATTTGGTCAGCAAGGCCAAACTTGGCTGCTGCTGCCGCTGAATCCCCACCACCGATGATTGAGTATGCATCGCTGTCTGCAAGTGCTTGAGCGACACCTTTCGTTCCGTTGGCGTACTTATCAAGTTCGAATACGCCCATCGGTCCGTTCCAAACGACAAGTTTCGATTCGCGAATCGCTGCCGCGTAAAGTTCGACTGTCTTCGGTCCGATATCAAGACCCATGTGATCCGCTGGGATTGAGTCGATATCGACTGGTCCGACGTATGTCTCTTCGCCGAATTCTTTCGTGATGACACAGTCGACTGGCATCAAGAACTTCACGCCTTTGTCTTCTGCTTTTTTCATGAACTGACGAGCGAGGTCGAGCTTGTCTTCTTCAAGGAGTGATGTCCCTACTTCGTGCCCGAGTGCTTTCGAGAACGTGTACGAGAGACCGCCACCGATGATGAGTGTATCCACGATGTCAAGAAGGTGGTCGATGACCCCAATCTTGTCAGCAACTTTCGATCCGCCGATAATCGCCGTGAACGGACGGTCAGGATTCGAGAGTGCCTTGCCGAGGACTTCAAGTTCTTTCTCCATCAAGAAACCAGCAACCGCGTGGTCGACGTGGTGCGCGATGCCTTCTGTCGAAGCGTGGGCACGGTGAGCCGCACCGAACGCGTCGTTGACGAAGATATCAGCGAGTGCCGCGAAACCTTTAGCGAGTTCTGGATCGTTTTTCGTTTCACCAGGGTAGAAACGGACGTTCTCGAGAACGACGACGTCACCTTCACCAAGTTTTGAAACGGCTTCTTCTGCGACTGGACCGTACGCCTCTTCGACGAGGGGTACTTCTTTGCCGAGAAGTTCAGCGAGACGTTTAGCGACCGGTGCGAGTGAGAACTCGAGGTTCTTCTCGCCTTTTGGACGGCCGAGGTGGCTCGCCAAAATGACTTTCGCGCCGCCGTCGATCAAGTGCTTGATCGTTGGAAGTGCCGCTTGAATCCGCGTTTCATCTTGAATGACGCCATCTTTGAGTGGAACGTTGAAGTCAACGCGGCAAAAGACGCGTTTCCCTTTTACATCGATGTCACGAATAGACTGTTTGTTCATAACCTTCGCCTCCATATGTCGTGCGTGTCAATTTCATAAATAGAGCGGAGAACAATCTCTTGTTTCCGCTCCTATTTGATTCTATTTAGTTCACGAACTTACTTCGCGATTTCAGCGAAGTGCTTGAGTGTGCGAACCAATTGTGCAGTGTAAGACATTTCGTTGTCGTACCAAGAAACTGTCTTAACGAGTTGCTTGTCGCCAACTGTCATTACTTTAGTTTGTGTTGCATCGAAGAGTGAACCGTAAGTGATTCCGACGATGTCAGAAGATACGATTTCGTCTTCAGTGTAACCGTAAGACTCGTTCGCTGCTGCTTTCATTGCTGCGTTGATTTCGTCAACAGATACAGTTTTCTCAAGAACTGTTACGAGCTCTGTGAGTGAACCTGTAGCAACTGGTACACGTTGTGCCGCACCGTCAAGTTTACCTTGAAGTTCTGGGATAACGAGGCCGATTGCTTTAGCCGCACCAGTTGTGTTCGGTACGATGTTAGCTGCTGCCGCACGCGCACGACGGAAGTCGCCTTTCGGGTGTGGAGCGTCAAGCGTGTTTTGGTCGCCTGTGTAAGCGTGGATTGTTGTCATAAGACCTTCGATGATTCCGAACTGGTCTTGGAGAACTTTAGCCATTGGCGCCAAGCAGTTTGTCGTACATGAAGCACCAGAGATTACTGTCTCTGTACCATCGAGGATGTCGTGGTTTGTGTTATAAACGACAGTCTTCATATCACCTGTAGCTGGAGCCGAGATGACAACTTTTTTCGCGCCAGCTTTCAAGTGAAGCTCCGCTTTTTCTTTGTCTGTGAAGAATCCAGTACATTCGAGTACGATGTCAACACCGAGCTCGCCCCATGGAAGTTCTTCTGGGTTACGGTTAGCAAGTGTGATGACTTTCTCGCCGTTTACGAGGAAGTGATCGTCGTGTACTTCAACGTCTCCGTCGAAACGACCTTGAGTCGTGTCGTACTTGAGAAGGTGAGCAAGCATCTTCGTGTCAGTCAAGTCGTTGATTGCAACAACTTCGATTCCTTCGTTTTTGATAATCTCGCGGAATGCCAAACGACCAATACGTCCAAATCCGTTAATACCAACTTTTACTGCCATAGTTAATTTCCTCCTTAGGGTAGAAGCTATTTATTGAAGAGCCAACGGGGGTCAACTCTTTAATAACGAGTTAATAATTCTGTCGCCGCACCTTCGTCTGTGACGAGGATGATGTTCGGCGTGTGTTTCGCATATGCGGCGATCGCCTGTGCCTTCGACTTTCCTCCGGCGACAGCGATGACGGTGTCCATGTCGTCGAGCTCCTCCAATTGGATCCCGACCGTCTTGACCCGGTGCACGATTTCACCTTCCGCGTTGAAATAATATCCGAACGCTTCGGCGACGGCATCGTGCCGTTCAATCATCCGCAAATGCTCTGGTGACGCATGACGGCGTTTCGCCATCGTTTCCGCCTCACCAATTCCATGTACCACAATTCGCGCCGCTCTAATCATTTCCAGTACATTTTTAATGCTAGGTTCCTCCACCATCCGCTCGAACGTCTCTTGCGATACCTCGTCCGGAATGTGGAGTAAATGATAGTCGGCATGGGCCCGGTCGGCCATCCGAGAACAGACGGTGTTCGCCTGTAACTCGAGCGTCTCTCCGAGTCCGCCGCGTGCCGGCACGAAATGCATCGGCCGTTCTTTTTTATCGGGCGACATCATAGCCGCAACCGATGCCATCGTCGTCCCGCCTGTGACCGCGATGATATTGTCGTCCGGTGCCAGTCTCGCTTTCAGTTGCGTGACGGCGGCCCGACCGATATCTCGCTGGACCCAGAACGTCTCGTCGGAATCACCCGGTACGATGACGACTTGGCGAACGCCTAGTTTGCGCTCGAGTTCTCGTGCGACTTCCGAGATGCCTAGGATCTCTCCCATGACCTCGTGCAAGTCCCGGAGAACGTTTCGGCCCGATTCCGTAAGGGAAATACCTTGAGTAGCGACCATCAATAGACCTTGGTCTTTCAAAAAGTCGACTTCTCGTCTTAGGATTCGTTCCGTCAGCCCGAGGCTTGTGGCCAATGTCCTGCGGCCGATCGGCTGCATCAAACGGACATAATGTAAGATATCGTAACGATGTCGGAGCGTATCGAGCATGTCGGGAACGATTTGCTTCTGAACTTGAATCAGCTGCTGGATCATACTCATTCCCCCTCGACTTAAAGCATGGACAATTTTTGTCCCACTTTTATATTTGCGTCCCACCGCTACGACTTCATCTTATCAATCACCTTTCCGTCTTGCAACCCCTTCAAACGTTTTTTTTCGATGTAAGCGTATACTTAACAAAATCTTCAACTTTACTGTCATCGTATCGACCTTGACTAATGACACGCCCCTCGTGTAAGACGACAGGAATCTCAAACAAGTACTTCGCCTCAAGTTCTTCGTTGCCGGTGATGTCGATCTGCTCGAGCTCAAACGGATAGTCTTCCATGAGCCATTCGAGCATGACGAGTGCCTCCTCGCAAAGCGAACAGTTGGCACGGCGGTATAACGTCAGGACCATGTCAGTCCCCTCCTTTCCATAGTTGTCGTTCCCGCTCCCGCGAGTTTCCAAAACCGAGCGCCTCCCGATAGTTCGCCACGGTCCGTCGTGTCACCGTATAGCCGAGCCTTGCCAGCTCGCGCATGAGTGCGGCATCGCTCAGCGGCGACGTCTCTTGTTGAATCAGTTCGGCGAGCGCCTTCTTCACCATGAACGGCGATTGCCCGTGCGAGGCCCGGACGAAAAAGTGACGCCACGCCATCACGCCGCCTTCGGTCGTCACGTACTTGCCTTGAATCGCCCGGCCGACGGTCGACTCGTGCTTGCCGATTTGTTCGGCGACTTCTTTTCGCGTCAACGGATGTAAGACGAGCTTCCCGTCCAACCAGTCGCGTTGCCGTTCGGCGATGACGGCCCATACCAATCGAAGCGTCGCGTTCCGCATCTCGAGCGTCTCATGCCACCATTTTGCCTCGCGGTCGTCCCCGATTCGAGCCGCATCGAGCGTCGGGCTGAACCATGTCGTCACGAGCTCGCCGTCACGACGGACGACTTCAAGTTCCGGGACGACGTGTTCGGTTCCTTCATATAATAATGGCGTCTTCGGGAGCGTTGCCACGATACGCGTCACTCGTTCGTACTCGGCAACCGAGATGTCGAGTCGTCCCGGGATGTCGTCAAGGTGCGCGTCGAGCGCCTCGAACACGTCTAAGACGAGTGGGTCGTCATGTTCAATCGCATGCCGATATTGGCAGTCGCGCTCATTCTTCGCCCCGATCCCTGTCGGTTCTAGAAACAAGAGCGCCTGGCGCGCCGCCTCAATGTCCGCCACATCGACCTCGAAACGATGGGCGAGCACGAAGTCGCTCTCCGGTAGCAGACCACGATGGTCGAGCGCGAGGACGAGCCGTTTCTGGAGCGCGCGCTGGGCCTCAGTCCCGCTCCCTTCCTCGATTTGCTCGAACAATCGCTCCTCGAACCCACTCGCCGTATCGGCTACCCATTCGACCGCACCGCTCCCCGTGGCGATGCATGGATTGCGTCGAGCCAACCGGCCGAGCTGAAAGGCGATCGCGGTCCGGTCCGCCTCGAGAATCGGCAGCCGCCGAACCATGTCCTGGGTCAGCTGTTGTGTTTGAAGTTGTTGCTGTTCTTGCCGTTGCATCGGTCACACCCCTCTCGCTTCCTATTGTATCGAACAGCGGGAAATCGCGCTCAAAAAAAGTGAGCCGAACAGGATTGCTTTTTTAAAAAAACAAATGTATAATAAATCGTGTCAGAGAACATGCACCCGTAGCTCAGGGGATAGAGCACTGGTTTCCGGTGCCAGGTGTCGGGAGTTCGAATCTCTCCGGGTGTATCACAGCAAGAGGTCAGGCATATGCCTGGCCTCTTTTGTCGTTTTAGAATCGTCAAACCGTGGAATAGGTCAAAAACGATGACTATCGTTTGACCAACATTGACTATAGCGGTATGATATGTTTACAACCTACATAAAGGAGGCAGATTCAATGTTAATTCCAACAGTTATCGAACAAACAGGTCGCGGGGAACGCGCGTACGATATTTACTCACGCTTGCTCAAGGACCGCATCATCTTGCTCGGAAGTGCAATCGACGACAACGTCGCCAACTCGATTGTCGCCCAGCTTCTCTTCCTTGCAGCCGAGGACCCAGATAAGGACATCTCACTTTACATCAACAGCCCGGGTGGTTCGATCACTTCCGGAATGGCGATTTATGACACGATGAACTTCATCAAGCCGAACGTGTCGACGATTTGTATCGGAATGGCCGCATCGATGGGTGCCTTCTTGCTCCAAGCCGGTGAACAAGGCAAACGCTTCGCGCTTCCGAACGCAGAGATCATGATTCACCAACCGCTCGGCGGTACGCAAGGTCAAGCATCGGATATCAAAATCCATGCCGAACGCATCATCAAGATGCGTGAGAAATTGAACCAAATCATGGCCGATAACACAGGTCAGCCGCTTGAAGTCATCGAGCGCGACACAGAGCGCGACTACTTCATGTCAGCTGAACAAGCGAAAGACTACGGTCTCATCGACAAAGTCATGACGCGTTAATGACGCAACCCCATTCTCCTCGGAGAATGGGGTTTTTGTTTACTCTTTGACCTCGACCCCGAACACATAGCGGCTATCGCCTTGCGGCCAATCCCCGCCCGTCTCGAATACATAGACGCCCGGCTCGTCTGGCACGACCGGTTCAGCCGGGACAAGTTCCCCATCGACGAGTTGATGGAACGAGGCGTTCGACGGCTCGGCGTGGAACTCGACATCAATCTCGGCACCCGCTTCGACCGGCACGAGCTGCAGGTCATCCGCCTCCGGCAGAGCGTGGTCCTCGCATACAGCCTCTCCCCCGTCCGACCAACAGAATGTCGACTGTTTCACTTCCGCAGTCACGGTTCCGACCCGGACCGTCGGGAGCGGTGGTTTCAGTGACGACTCCGAGTTCCAAAACGAGGTGGCGTACAACGCCCCGCCGACCACGAGCAACCCAATCACAACAATCCATAATCCTTTTCGTCTCAACCCGCTCATCCCCTTTGTACGTCTATTCCCCGTCCTACGAAAAAAACGACCCACTTTCGTGAGTCGTCCTGTTCATTTCGGGCGTCGGAGCCCTTTCATCATATAGCCGCCTTTAAAGTCGATTGGATCGAAAGCGACGAGAAACGCCTTCGGTTCATACTCCTCGACCATCTGGCGCAAATCTTTCATCCGTGTCCGCGCTGCCAAGACATCGAGACGATAGCGGATGCCGTCACGTCCCTGCCCTTGGTAGTGTGTCACCCCGTAGCCGCTGTCGCGCATCTTCTGGATGAGCTCGGCCGGGAACTCTTGTGTGTGGACTTGAATCATATTGTAGCCGATCGCAAGTTTCCGCTCGACGTAACCGCCGACGAGAATCCCAAGTCCGAAGCCGACCGCATAGACGATCATCCCGAGTGTCGTCAAATCTTGGAACACGATGCCGAGCGCGAAGATATAGATAAGCGTCTCAAGCGTACCGAACAGCCCCGCAATCATCGTTTTTCCTTTGACGAGCATGATGGTACGAAGCGTCAGCACCGGTACATAGACGAGTTGTAATACTAGGATGAGCAAGATTTGCCCCATTGGAACGACCTCCATTCGAATTCAATACAACCACTATTTCAAATTTCAGGGCCGGATGCAACCAAAAAAGGCTGACCGGAGTCAGCCTTTCGCAATTATTTGTCTAAGTTATCAACGCTCGTGAGCAGTTCATAGTCTTTACGGATGACCTGATAGATGGCATTCGTGTCGCCTGACAATACTTCTTCGGCCCGCAATTGGTTGAGGAAGAGGCTTGTCGCGAACGTGACGAGGGCACTTTTCGGGATCCCGATTTGTTTCGCACGCTCCGTGATGACCTGGTCTAAGTCAGCGTCAATCGTGAGCGAGATTCTTTTCTTTGCATTCGACATAATCATGAAGCTCCTTTAAGTTACATTTCTAAAGTCCTATACACAATTGCTAATTATATAGGAAGAATGGTTTTGGCGCAACCAACGTCACGATGAGCTGATTTCTTCACCGTTGCGCACCTTGTCCGCGATCTGGTCGATTTTACGGAGCCGGTGGTTGATTCCTGACTTCGAGATTGGTCCCGTCTCGAGCATCTCGCCGAGTTCTTGAAGCGAGACGTCTTGATGGGTGACCCGGAGTTCAGCGATTTCTCGGAGTTTGACCGGTAAAATCTCAAGCCCGACCGTGCGCTCGAGGAACTTGATGTTCTCGACTTGGCGGAGCGCCGCACCGACGGTCTTGTTCAAGTTCGCCGTCTCACAGTTGACGAGCCGGTTGACCGAGTTGCGCATGTCCTTGATGATGCGCGCGTCCTCGAAGTCGAGCATACCGCGCGTGGCGCCGACGAGTTTCAGGAAGTCCGAGATTTTCTCGCTCTCTTTGATGTAGAGGATATGACCTTTCTTCCGCTCGAGCGTCTTCGCGTTCAAGCCGAAGCGGTTGGCGAGGTCCCGGAGCGCCTGGTTATGGTTCTCGTACAAGCTATATACCTCGAGGTGATACGATGACGTCTTCGGATGGTTAATCGATCCGCCGGCGAGGAACGCCCCGCGCAAATACGCCCGGGCGAGGTTCTCGTCGCGTGTCATATCCGAGTTGAGCGTCCGAATCATCTCGTAATTCTCCCCGAGAATCTCGAGGTCCTTCAACATCGTCTCGGCGCGTTGGGCGACACGGACGATATAGACGTTGTTCTTCTTCAACCGCATTTTCTTCCGTACGAACAAATCGAGATGATGGTCGTACAGCCGTTTCATGAGGGAATAGATTCGGCGTGCGATGGCGGCGTTCTCGGTCGAGACGTCGAGCGTCATCCCCCGCCCTAAGGCGAGCGAGATGACCCCGTTCATCCGGACGAGCGCGGACAGTTCCGCTTTCGCCTCGGCATCGGTCACAACGAGTTGCGTCAGTTCTTTTTTGACGTCAGAGGCAAAGCTCATGTCAGTCCCCTCCTTTCTGTTCAATCACAACTTATTTCAGCTCGAGCTCTTGAAACGAGCGTGGTTTCTTGATGCGCAGCACGCGCTGCATGACGAGGCCGGCGATGGCGTCCGAGTCGTGGCGGATGTAATCGCGATTATAGTCGACGATGTCACCGGCGAGCACGTTCGTGCCATAGTTCCGAAGCTTCTTGCGATCGAACCGGACCTCTTCCGAGCCGTCCTCGAGGTAACGCTCTAAATAGATGTCCTCGATCGGCTCGTTATTGACGACAATCGTGTCGACCGTCGACTTGCCGAGATACGCCTCAATCGATTTCAAATGCTTCATCGCGTCGTACCCTTTCGTCTCGCCCGGCTGCGTCATGACGTTGCAAATATAGACGACCGGCTTCCCGGAGCGGACGATGGCGTCGCGCACTTCCGGAATCAACAGGTTCGGGATGATGCTCGTATATAAGCTCCCTGGTCCAAGCACAATCAAATCCGCGTCCTCGATCGCCTCGACGACACCGGCCGCCGGCTTGATGCCTTCTTCGAGCAAAAATAGGCGCTTGATCGGTTTTTCGACGAGCGGGATTTTCGATTCGCCTTTGACAATCGTCCCGTCCTCGAACTCGGCCGCGAGCGTCATGAGCGTCTCCGTCACCGGGAGCACCTTGCCCTGGGCGTTCAACAGCTGGGACAAGACGTCGACCGCCTTGACGAACGAGCCTTCACAGATATGCGTCGCCGCCGTCAGCATGAGGTTGCCGAGCGAGTGGCCTTCGAGCCCAAAACCACTGTCGAACCGATATTGCAGAATCTTGTCCATGAGCGGCTCGACCTCGGATAAGGCGAGGATGACGTTCCGGATATCGCCCGGCGGTAACATGTGGAACTCGTCACGGAGACGTCCCGAGCTGCCCCCATCGTCCCCGACCGTGACGATGGCCGTGATGTCGAGCGGATAGTGCTTCAAGCCCCGTACGAGCGTCGAGAGGCCCGTACCGCCACCGATGGCCACAACTTTCCTTTCGCGTCTCATCTCACTTCTCCTTCGTCGCATGCGCGAGGTCGCGATGGACGGTCTTGACGTTATAGCGCTCGGCGAAATGGGCCGACACTTTCTCGGCGAACGTGATCGAACGGTGCTTCCCGCCCGTACAGCCGAAGGCGACGACGACTTGCGTCTTCCCTTCGCGCTTGTACTGCGGTAACAGAAATTCGAGCATGTCGATCAGTTTCTTATAGAACGCCCGCGCCTCGGGGTGCGACATGACGTAATTCTGGACTTCTTCCGTCTGTCCGGTGAGCGGACGGAGCTCCGGGATATAGAACGGGTTCGTGATGAAGCGGACGTCGAACAACAAATCGATATCGAGCGGGACGCCGTGCTTGAACCCGAACGACATGAAGTTGACCGTGAACGGAATCCGTTCCTCGTTGAATTGGAGCAGGATGCGGTCTTTGAGCATCTGTGGCTTCAAGTCGGTCGTGTCATAGAGCGTATGGGCCCGGTCACGGAAGCCTTCGAGTAACGAGCGCTCGAGACCGATGCCGACGAGCGGTGCGTCTTCCGGGGCGAGCGGATGCGACCGGCGCGTCTCTTTATAGCGGCGCACGAGCACTTCGTCCCGTGTGTCGAGATAGAGTAAGTGCGGGTGCACGTTCTTCTGTTCCAAGTCGTCGATGACGATGAACAGGCTGTCGATGAAGTCACGCGTGCGCGTATCGATCGCGACAGCAATTTTCGGTCGGACCGAGCTGATGACGTCAATCAATTGCGGCAATAGCACCGGCGGCAAGTTATCGACGCAAAAATAGCCGAGGTCCTCAAAGCTGTTCATCGCGACCGATTTCCCGGCCCCGCTCATCCCGCTGATGATAATCAATTCTTCTAATCCTTTAAAGTCTTCCATGTCACTGACGCCCCCTTAAAATTGACAACCGAGCCGTGTGTGTAGCTCTCTTCTGTCTTTAGTATAACGAACGCCTGAAAAAAAGAGAAGGGATTGCGGTCGCCCGCAATCCCTTCTGTCTCTAGTCACGCGTTTTGTTCGTGCAACGCCTCGAGGAGTCCCTCGATATAATGTTGCGCGTTTTGAGCGGCAATCGACCCGTCGTTCGTCGCGGTGACGACTTGACGGAGCGTCTTGTCGCGAACGTCTCCGGCTGCGAAAATCCCAGGGATCGTCGTCTCCATCGCTTCGTTCGTGACGATATAGCCTTGCTCGTTCGTGATGCCGAGGTCTTTGACGAAACCAGTGATCGGGTTCATGCCGATATAGATGAACACGCCATCGATCTCATGGTCCGACTCGGTTCCGTCGACCGTGCTGACGAGACGCGCCCCACCGACTTTTCCGTCCGCTTCCACGATCTCTTTGAGCGTGTGGTTCCAGATGAAGTCGATTTTCGGGTTGTCGAACGCCCGTTTTTGAAGAATCTTTTGCGCGCGAAGCTCGTCGCGACGGTGGACGATTGTGACTTTGTCAGCGAAGCGCGTCAAGAACACGCCTTCTTCGACTGCCGAGTCACCGCCACCGATGACGAACAAGTTCTTGCCTTTGAAGAATGCTCCGTCACAGACCGCACAGTAAGAGACACCGCGGCCGCCGAGCTCTTCTTCGCCCGGGACACCGATTTTCTTGTATTGCGCGCCTGAGGCGAGAATGATGGCCCGCGCTTTATAGTCGCGGTTGTGGGCGTGAACGACTTTATACTCCGTCTCGTCCGAGATGCTTTGGACGTCGCCATAGGCGTACTCCGCACCAAACGCTTTCGAGTGGTCGAACATTTTTTGAGACAAGTCTGGACCAAGAATGCTGTCATAGCCCGGATAGTTTTCGATATCTTCCGTGTTCGCCATCTGTCCACCTGGGATGCCGCGTTCGATCATAAGTGTCGATAAGTTGGCACGCGACGCGTAAAGTGCCGCCGTCATTCCGGCTGGGCCGGCCCCGATGATAATGACGTCATAGATTTTTTCTTCTGTCATAATGATTCCACCTCTGCATGAAATTGATTGACTTCAGTATAAGAAACCTAGGGAGGTATCGTCTATCTTTATGCTTGTTCGAGTGTTTGTTTGAACGAACGGATCGTCTCCGTGAGCGTCGCGACATCGATACCGAACGCATCGGCACAGTCGTCGAGGACGAGAGCGTCCCGTTTCGCATAGAACATCCAGACGAGGGCAGCGGCCGATGCCGTTGTGTCCTCGAATGATGCACCGGCGAGCAGCAAGAGCGCGAACCGTTCATAAAAGTCGCCGTCGAGGCTCATCTGTTCTGCTTCCGACACTTCCGTCTCGGCAAGCAAGAGCGCGTCATATGCCCGAGCGATGCGGACATCGCCTGTGAACGGGGCCTGGCAAATCTCGGCCCGGCACTTCTCTGCGAACGCAAGCACCGTCTCGTTGTCGGTGATGCCGCTCGTCAACGCGAGCGCTTCGAACGCCTCGTCATCGGCGAGCTTCGAGATGATTCGGATGATTTCGATTCGAGCCGCGTCTTCTTCTTGGCGCAATCCTTGGACGAGCGCCGAGCGGAACTCGAGGTTGTCGCGGATGTCGTACGGGCTCTTCTCTTCGAATTGTTTCAACTCGTCACTGTTCAAATAGGTAGCCGCTTCTTCAAGACGCCCGGTCTTGTAGGCGGATACGCTGAGCCAATGCCCGAACAGTGAATCCCCACGGAATCCGCGTTCTTTCAACAGGCGGAGTTCTTCGTACGCGCGGTCGTATTGACCGACGAGCGCGAGCGTCGTGGCGAGTTTGTAGCGTAAATCGAACTGGAGCGGACGGACACGTGTCAGTGGGACCGACAGTTGGAGCGCCGCCTCTGATTGTCCGGCTTCATGCAACAACAGAATCGTGTTCAAGAGCGCATGCAAGTTGCCCGGGTTCTCATCGAGCACGTACTCGAGCGTCTCGAAAGCCGCGTCATCGTTGCCGAGATAGAAATTGACGACGGCCAAGTTGTTGAACGCCGGCCAAAAGCGCGGATAGCGATCGATTAACCGTTCGAGCGTCGACTTGGCGGCGAACAGGCGGCCTTTGTCGATATGCTGTTGGGCCTCGGTGTGCCACGTGATTAGCTCGTCTTCTTCGTCATCTTCGAGTTCTTGTTCGAGTTCAATCAGTTCTAACAGGGATTGGACCGAGTCCGCGTAGCGTCCGTGTGCCTCGACTTCGAGGTATCGGTTCGCATACATCGCTGCTTCTTCATATAAAGAGATATAGGCGCAGTTGCTCGCAAGGTGATATAAGGCCTCTGTTGACGTTTCATCGAGTTCAAGCACCCGTTTCCACACGTCATTGGCGTGGTAGATCTCCCCTACTTCAAATAACAGTTCAGCGTACTGTTTGTGATAGTCGACGCGGTGGGCTGCAGCGGCAGTGGCTTCAGCCATGAAAAAAGTCGCTTCATCTAGGCGACCTTCACGTAACGCACGACGACCTCTATAGTAGTGGAGCTCCGCGGCGAGCGGAGATTCTGGTTCGGGTAGCGTCATTACTGCTTCATAGTTCGCTTCCATATTCTAAATCCTCCACATCATCTCTAAATCTTTTTTTAGTTGCAGGGTTAAGAATACCGCACTCAATCAGTGAGGGCAACTGAAAAACTTAAAAAAAATCGGGACTATATTCCTTCTATAATGAATATATTTTGCTAGGTCCGCTAAATGCTTTTTGACAAAAATATGAGGGTTTCGTGTCAGCGCCCACAGACACAAAAAAGCGGCATCCCCTTTAAAAAAAGTGATACCGCTCTAGTAATTTTATGAGGACGAACATGTCTTGACCTCAAAATGATTTCGCGCTAAATTGTGTCTATTTTGTGTCGATGGTTTGGAGCTTTGCGCCAACGACGCGCTCTCCGGGCAGGACGTCGCGATGCACGACGGCACCGGCACCGATGACGGCCCGGTCGCCGATCGTGACGCCAGGAAGGATCGTCACGTTCGCCCCGATCAACACCTCGTCCCCGATGCGGACATCCCCGATCCGGTACTCGTCGACGAGGTACTCGTGACAGAGAATCGTCGAATTGAACCCGATGACTGTATTACGGCCGATCGAGATTCGCTCCGGGAACATGACGTCCGGTGTCACCATGAGGGCGAGCGCGCTATACTCCCCGATTTCCATGCCGAGTAACGTCCGGTACAACCAGCGTTTCGCTTTGACGGATGGGAAGTAGCGGCCAATCAAGACGACGGTCGTGTTCTTGAAGACGCGCAGGAAACGAATCGTCCGATACATCTGCCAGAGCGGGTTCGGCCCGTCGAGACGAAACCGTTCCGTCTTACGCATGGACCGTAACCTCGTCGAGCCACGCCTCAAAATGTTCCATCGAGTCGATGATGACGTCAGGCTCGAGCGCTTCTAAAAACGCGCGGCCTTTCAACGCCCAGCCGACGGCGACCGTCTTCGTGCCGGCGTTCTTGCCGCTGAAAATGTCCGTGTCATTATCGCCGACCATGACGGCGCGGTCCGCCGTCGACCCAAGCGCGCGGAGCGCAAGCTCGACCGGTTCGGCATGCGGTTTCTCATGGACGACATCGTCGGCCGTGATGACGACGTCGAACAAGTGGTCGATGTTGAACAAACGCAAGCCTTGCTCGACGACGGGACGGCCTTTCGATGTGACGACGCCCATCTTGTATCCTTTGGCGTGAAGGCGGTACAACCCTTCGATCACACCCGGATATTCGGCGACGAGTTGGTCGTGCATGGCGATGTTGAAGCTGCGATAGAACGCCTGCATCTCTTTCCATTCCGGCTCATTGAGCGCTTTGAACGACTTCTCGAGCGTCGGTCCGATGAACGGGAAAATGTCCTCATCGCGATACGTCTCGTTTGGGAAGTAATACCCGAGCGTGTGACGGAAGCTCGCGATGATGAGCGGGTTCGTATCGAGCAACGTACCATCCAAATCGAATAGAAGTGTATCCATCAATCAAACAGTCCTTTCTCTGAAGGGTCGTCGTATCGTTTCGCTTTACGGCGGACGATCATCATGAAGATACCGAACACGATCATCGCGATCGAGACGAGTTGTGCCGTCCGGAGATCACCGGCCATCAAGCTGTCGGTCCGCAGTCCTTCGATATAGAAGCGACCGATCGAGTACCAGACAAGATACGACAAGAAGATATAGCCGCGCGGCGGGTTACCGACCATACGCCATACGACGAGCAAGATGACGCCGATGATGTTCCAGACGCTCTCGAATAAGAACGTCGGCAAATAGTAGGCCCCGTCGATATACATCTGATTGACGATCCAGTCCGGGAGGAAGAGCGTCTCTTTCAAGAAACGACTCGTCGTCTCGGCACCGTGCGCCTCTTGGTTCATGAAGTTGCCCCAGCGTCCGACCGCCTGTCCGAGCAAGAGCGACGGTGCGAGGATGTCCGTGATCTTCCAGAACGACATCGACTTGCGCATGCAATAGATGATGACGACGAGCAGCGCCCCGAAGATGGCCCCGTGAATGGCGATGCCGCCTTGACGGATGTCGATGATTTGGCCGAGGTTCTGACTATAGTAGTCCCATTGGAAGATGACGTAGTAAATCCGGGCGAAAACGATGCTGATCGGAATCGACCAGATGATGACGTCGACGACCCGTTCTGAATCATAATTGAGGCGCTTCGCCTCGAACAAGGCGAGAACGAGGCCGAGCATCGCCCCGAAGGCGATAATCATGCCGTACCAATAAATCGGGAGTGACCCGATCTCAAACGCGACGCGGTCAAATGTTGGCTCTACCATTATTCCATGTCTCCTTCATTGTCATGGATGGCGTTCGCGAGCCGCTCCGCGAACTCTTCGGCCGTATTGATGCCCATGTTCTGCAGACGGTAGTTCATCGCCGCGACTTCGACGATGACGGCCAAGTTACGTCCCGGACGGACCGGAATCGTCAAAATCGGCACTTCACTGTCGATGATTTTCATCGTGTTGTGATCGAGCCCGACGCGGTCATATACTTTGCCCGCATCCCAGTTCTCGAGGTTGATGATCAAGCTGATTTTCTTGTGCGAACGGACGGCACCGGCGCCGAACAACGTCATGACGTCGATGATGCCGATTCCGCGAATCTCGAGCAAGTGGCGAATCAGCTTCGGCGCTGAACCGACGAGCAATTGGTCCCCGGTCTGGCGAATCTCGACCGAGTCATCAGCGACGAGACGGTGGCCCCGCTTGACGAGTTCGAGGGCGGTCTCGGATTTCCCGACGCCGCTCTGCCCTTTGATGAGCACGCCGACGCCGTAGATGTCGACGAGCACGCCGTGCATCGCCGTCATCGGTGCGAGTTCCATCTCGAGGAAGTTTGTGATTTGTGACTCGATTGAGGTCGTGACCGCGTTCGTGCGCATGAGCGGAACGTTAGCCGCCTCGGCTTCTTGTTCAATCTCTTTCGGGATGTCGAAGCCGCGCGTGATGAGGATGCCCGGTGTCAATTCCGTGCATAAAATCTTCGCCCGCTCGCGGCGGCTCTCTTCCGACAAGCTCGCATAGAACGTGAGCTCGGTCTTCCCGAGCACTTGAAGCCGATTTTTCGCATAGTGGGTATAATAGCCGGCAAGGACGAGTCCTGGTCGACTGAGGTCCGGTGTGGCGACAGGACGGTGAAGTCCTTCTTCCCCGGCGATGACTTGAAGTTTGAAGCGCTCAACGAGTTGAGCCGTGCGTACGATATTTTGCATGAGTAATCTGCCCCTTTCACGCTCATTATTGTATCATAGCTCTTCTTGAGAAGTGTCAACGAAAGTGAGCCGAAGCGTGTCGAAAAAAAGAGGTGAAACTAAATCGTGGCAATTGCGTAGAACGGGTATAGACGAATAGGGAGGTGAAATCACATGAATTCACTATTTTGGATTGCCATTGTCTTTATTTTTATCGTCGGGATCGCGGCGCTCGTCTACTTGGTCAAGTCACTATTTGACATGTGGCGCGAATATGCGGCGACGAAGAACGAGACGGTGCTCTTATTGTTCATCTTGAACATCGTCGGTTTGTTCTTGTCCGGGTCGCTCTTATCGATGATCGTCGCCATCATCTTCTATTGGAACCGATCGAAGAAGATGCGGTATCTCGGAATCTTCTTGCTTATCGCCGGACCGGTCCTATTTATCCTGTTTATCATCGGCTCATTCACGCTGTATGACGGTCAAATGATGGATTGGGAACAGATGGAGTATCAAATGAATCTATGACACGACAAAAACCCGGAGGCATTCGCCTTCGGGTTTTGTCATGGGTGTCTCATTCGCCCGGCAAATAACCGACCACGGTGTTCGACTCCGGTGCGACCAAGATTGTCGGGACGCCGACGCTACTGTTCGGGTCCGCTTCGAACGAGACGGCGAGCGCCTCGGTCCCTGTATACGCATCGTCCAACAGTTCATAGCCATCATCGACCGTGACACGATGTACCTCGGCACTCGCTCCCGCATCGATTGCGGGCTCCTGCCAGTTTCGCGCGGTCACATACGCCCAGGCGATGGCAATCGCTTCGTCGCCTGCCGGCTCGTTCCCACTGACGATGCGCTGTTCGTCGTCACATCCACCGAGCAACAGCACCGCAATCATCATCCATCCGTACGTTGACACAAATCGCTTCATCCCGTCCCTCCTCGTCTGTAGAGTTAAAAGAAACCCGAAGGCGAGAGGCCTTCGGGTTGTCGGTCATTGCTGATGGAACGGGTTGTTCAAGTCGGCCGGATTGACCGGGTCGACCGGGTCGATCGGTTCCACCGGCTCGTGCTTGTCCTCTTCGAGGAACGTCGACGGCGTATGGAGCGAGCCGTGTTCGAGGTCGATTGTACCGGTACGTGTTCCGGCCTCGACTTCGATGCGTGGTGTCTGACCGCGTCCCGACAGGAATTCAAGACGACGCTGGGCGACATCTTTCCGGTCACGGATCAACTCGAGCTCGTCCAAGTTACAGTGAAGTCCACCGAAGTTCGTCTCGAGTTCCCCTTCGACCTCGACGCCGTGCGGCAAGACGAGACGAATGTTTCCGGCGAGCGAGACGAGCTCGAACTTGGCCGGACGGGCCGTCGCGAGTTCGGCCCGGATATTCCCGTTGCCGGTCTTGAGCGACGCCTTGTCATATTTCCCGTTCACGATGACGGCACCGTTGCCGGTCCGTACGTGGACGAGTTCTGACTCGACCGCTTCGACCTCGACCGTGCCGTTCCCCGTATTGAGGAGCAGCTCTGAGGCGTGCACGTCATGGAGCACGACCCGGCCGTTCGCCGTCTGGATGCGAACGCTCTCGACATCGAGGCCGTCCGCGCGGACTTCCCCGTTGAGCGTCTGCACGTGCAGGTGATCGAAATGATGATGCGGGACGTACAATTCGACGTGGGCCCGGACGAGTTTGTCACGGAGCGACACGACGAGACGGTCGCCGATGACCGAATGCTTGACCGCCGACTGGAGCTGTTCGAGCGCCTTATCCGCGTCTTGTTGACGGAGCGGACGGCCCGTGACGATCAGTTCGCACTCGTCGTTGTCGGACGAGACAATCGTCGCCGAGGCGTTGAACAAGTCGAGCGAGATGTCTTTCCCAGTGAACGGGAACGATTTCGAATACGTCACTTCTGGTCCGAAGTTCGAGCTGAACGTGAAGTCGCTGTCACGAAGTTTCGTCACGAGTCCTTCGACGGCCGACGTCAGTTTCGTCGTGAGCGACTCGACCGAATACGCATCGACTTTCTCCGTCTCTTGACGTTCCTCGAGCGCTTGGACGCGCTCAGGTTCGAGCCGTTCCAGTCGCTCGAGTTGGGTCATGCCCTCTTCAATCGTCAGCTTTCCATCTTTCACTTGCTGGAGAATCAGTTCACGCATTTCTTGTTTCACTGTTCGTTTCCCCCTTCGATTTGGTTACACGTCAATCATGTTCCCGTTTCTCATCATTTCTATACCTTACTTCCGTTTTCCTGCTTTTGGTTTCGCTCGGGCCGAATCCCGTTCTAACACCGGCTTCAAATACTTACCCGTATACGAGGCTGCCACTTCAGCGACTTCTTCCGGAGTCCCGGTCGCGACGATTGTACCGCCACCGTCACCGCCCTCAGGTCCGAGGTCGATCAAGTAGTCGGCCGATTTGATGACGTCGAGGTTATGCTCGATGACGAGTACCGTGTCCCCGTTCTCGACGAGGCGTTGCAGCACTTTCAACAACCGGGCGATATCATCGACATGAAGTCCCGTCGTCGGCTCGTCCAAAATATAAATCGTTTTGCCGGTCGAACGTTTATGGAGCTCAGAGGCGAGCTTGACGCGCTGCGCTTCCCCACCCGACAGTTCCGTCGCCGGTTGCCCGAGTTTCATATAGCCGAGACCGACGTCATAAATCGTCTGAATCTTGCGCTTGATTTTCGGAATCTTGTCAAAGAAGTCGAGCCCTTCCTCGATCGTCATATCGAGCACGTCGGCAATCGTCTTACCTTTGTATTTCACTTCGAGCGTCTCACGGTTATAGCGTTTTCCGTGACACACTTCACATGGGACATAGACGTCCGGCAAGAAGTGCATCTCGATTTTGATGATTCCGTCCCCGCGGCACGCCTCGCAGCGTCCGCCCTTGACGTTGAAACTAAAGCGGCCTTTCTTGTACCCACGCATCTTCGCCTCGTTCGTCGACGCGAACACGTCACGAATATCATCGAATACGCCGGTATACGTCGCCGGGTTCGACCGCGGCGTCCGTCCGATTGGCGACTGGTCGATATCGATGACTTTATCGATATGGTCGAGTCCTTCAATCTTCTTATGCTTCCCTGGCTTCGCCTTGGCCCGGTTGATGTGATGGGCGAGCGATTTATACAGAATCTCGTTGATGAGCGTCGACTTCCCGGAACCGGACACACCGGTAACGGCGATGAACATACCGAGCGGGATCGAGACGTCGACCCCTTTCAAGTTGTTCTCTTCCGCCTTCAAGATTTTCAAGAAGCGCTCATCCGGCACTTTTCGTTCGGCCGGGAGCGGGATGAACTTCTTACCGGACAAGTATTGGCCCGTCAGTGAGTTTTTGTTTTTCATGAGTTGTTTCGGTGTGCCGGCGGCGATGACTTGACCCCCGTGCTCCCCGGCGCCCGGTCCGATGTCGATCAAATAATCGGCCTCCATCATCGTGTCCTCGTCGTGTTCGACGACGATGAGCGTGTTGCCGATATCGCGCATCTGTTTGAGCGTCGCAATCAAGCGATCGTTGTCCCGTTGATGCAACCCGATTGACGGTTCATCGAGGACGTAGAGCACGCCTGTGAGTCGCGAACCGATTTGCGTCGCGAGACGAATCCGTTGCGCTTCTCCGCCCGATAATGTCCCAGCGGCGCGTGACAACGTCAAATAGTCGAGACCGACGTTGTTCAAGAAGCTGAGCCGCTCGCAAATCTCTTGCAAGATGAGACGGGCTATGGCGATATCTTTCTCGCTCAGTTCCGTCATGATCGAATCGAACAGGTCGATGGCGTTGACGACCGACAAGTTCGTCACTTGGCCGATATGGTGGCCCGTGATTTTGACGGCGAGCGTCTCTTCTTTCAACCGGTAGCCGCTACATGTCGGACAGGCGTGTGTCGCCATGTACGTCTCCATCTGTTCACGGATATAGTCCGACGTCGTCTCTTTATAGCGACGCTCGATGTTGCGGAGCACCCCTTCGAAGAAGATCGTGTTCGTCCGAACTTGTCCGAAGTCATTCTCGTAACGGAACAGGAACGACTCTTCGTCCGTCCCGTGCAAGACGAGATCTTGGTCGCGCTTCGATAACCGTTCGAACGGGACGTCCATGTCGATGTCGAAGTGTTTGCACATCGAGGCGAGCAGTTGTGGATAATATTGTGAACTTGTCGGCTGCCAAGCGACGACCGCGCCTTCCTTCAGCGTCTTCGACGGATCGGGGATGACGAGTTCCGGATCGACGTCGAGCTTCGTGCCGAGGCCGTCACATGTCGGACAAGCGCCGAACGGCGAGTTGAACGAGAACATGCGCGGTTCGAGCTCCCCAATCGAGAACCCGCAAATCGGACAGGCATGATGCTCACTGAACAAGAGCTCGGTGCCGTCCATCTTGTCGATGATGGCCCGACCGTCGGCGAGGCGAAGCGCCGTCTCGAGCGAGTCGGCGAGACGTCCTTCGACGTCGGCGCGGACGACGAGACGGTCGACGACGACTTCAATCGAATGTTTCTTATTCTTGTCGAGCTCGATCTCATCGGTCAGTTCAATCGTCTCCCCGTTGACACGGACACGGACGAACCCTTCTTTTTTGAGCGAGTCGAACACTTTGACGTGCGTCCCTTTGCGGCCCGAGACGATTGGCGCCAAAATTTGCAGGCGCGTCTTCTCCGGAAGCTCCATCACTTGGTCGACCATCTGTGAGATCGTCTGGCTCGAGATTTCGATACCGTGACGCGGACAGACCGGTTTCCCGATGCGAGCGAACAAAAGACGTAAGTAGTCATAGATTTCCGTCACCGTCCCGACGGTCGAGCGCGGGTTACGGCTCGTCGTCTTCTGGTCGATCGAGATGGCTGGGCTCAGCCCTTCAATCGTATCGACGTCCGGTTTGTCCATCTGTCCGAGGAACTGGCGAGCGTAGGCCGATAGACTCTCGACGTAACGGCGCTGCCCCTCGGCGTAGATGGTGTCGAACGCGAGTGACGATTTACCGGAACCGGACAAGCCCGTCAAGACGACGAGCTGGTCCCGTGGAATATCGATATCAATGTTTTTCAAGTTGTTGACGCGCGCCCCTTTGATGACGATCGCATTTTTCTTTTCAGCCATTTAATTCCCTACCTTCAACTCCAAGATTAAGTCACGCAATTCGGCCGCCCGTTCGAACTGGAGGTCGCGGGCCGCTTGTTTCATTTCTTCTTCTAGCTTGGCGATGGCTTCCTCACGTTCAGCCGGCTTCATCGAGCTGAGTGATTCGAGCACATCCTCCTCGGCGTCGACCGTCGCGCGGATGACGCCGCGTACTTCTTTACGGATCGTCTGCGGCGTGATGCCGTGTTCTTCATTATAAGCTTCTTGAATCGAGCGACGACGGTCGGTCTCTTCAATCGCGCGCGTCATCGAGTCGGTCATCTTATCAGCGAACAAGATGACGTGCCCGTTCGAGTTCCGCGCCGCCCGCCCGATCGTCTGAATGAGCGATCGGTCCGAACGGAGGAACCCTTCCTTGTCGGCGTCTAGAATCGTGACGAGACTCACTTCCGGGATGTCTAGTCCTTCCCGCAGTAAGTTGATTCCGACGAGGACGTCGTATTTCCCGAGACGCAGGTCACGGATAATCTCAATCCGCTCGAGCGTCTTGATTTCCGAGTGCATATAGTTGACCTTGATGCCCGCTTCACGCAGATAGTCCGATAAATCCTCGGCCATCTTTTTCGTGAGCGTCGTCACGAGGACGCGTTCGTCCTGTTTGATGCGGTCGCGAATCTGATCCATCAAGTAGTCGATCTGTCCTTTAATTGGATGAATCTCGATCGTCGGGTCGAGTAGACCCGTCGGCCGGATGATTTGTTCGATCATGTTCGGTGTATGTTCAAGCTCGTAAGGACCCGGTGTCGCCGAGATGAAGATCGCTTGCGACAACTTCTTCTCGAACTCGTCGAACTTGAGTGGTCGGTTGTCTTTGGCCGAAGGCAGACGGAAACCGTGGTCGACGAGCACTTGTTTTCGGGCCTGGTCGCCGTTGTACATGCCGCGCACTTGCGGGAGGGTCACGTGCGACTCATCGGCGATGAGCAAGAAGTCTTTCGGGAAGTAGTCGATGAGCGTGTACGGCGTCGCCCCTGCCTCCGTCAAGTTCAAATGACGTGAATAGTTCTCGATGCCTGAACAGTAGCCCATCTCGCGCATCATCTCGAGGTCATAGTTCGTCCGTTGTTCGAGGCGCTGTGCTTCAAGCAGTTTGCCTTCTTCGCGGAACTTTTCGAGCTGTTGTTCGAGCTCGGCCTCGATGTTGACGATTGCTTTTTGCAACTTCTCGTCACGGGTGACGAAGTGGGACGCCGGGAAGATCGAGACGTGCTCCCGGTCGGCGATAATCTCTCCGGTGAGGGGGTCCATCTCGCGGATGCGGTCGATTTCGTCACCGAAAAACTCAACGCGCAAGCACTGCTCGTCACGTGACGCCGGGAAAATCTCGACGACATCCCCGCGGACACGGAAACGGCCGCGCTGGAAATCGATATCGTTCCGTTCATATTGAATGTCGATCAGTTTGCGGAGCATCTGGTCGCGCCCCATCTCTTTGCCGACGCGGAGACTTAAGACGAGACTGTTATATTCTTCCGGGTTACCGAGACCGTAAATACAGGAGACGGAGGCGACGATGATGACGTCGTCCCGCTCGAACAAGGCCGATGTCGCCGAGTGGCGGAGTTTATCGATTTCATCGTTAATCGAGGCATCTTTCTCGATGAACGTATCGGTCGACGGCACATACGCCTCCGGCTGGTAGTAGTCGTAATAACTGACGAAATATTCGACGGCGTTGTTCGGGAAGAACTCTTTGAACTCGGAGTAAAGCTGTCCGGCGAGCGTCTTGTTGTGGGCCAAGACGAGCGTTGGCTTCTTCACTTCTTGGATGACGTTCGATACGGTGAACGTCTTCCCGGTGCCGGTCGCACCGAGCAACGTCTGATACCGGTCGCCGCGATTGATTCCTTCGACGAGCTGACGAATCGCTTCTGGTTGGTCGCCGGCCGGCTTATATTCTGAATGTAAGTCGAACGGAACGCTAATCTTATCCATGTATATTCCTCGCTTTCTTTACCTTGCATATTGGCTTGATTATATCACATACACGAACAAATATTCGCTTCTGACACGCTTCCCAAATCGTTCCGCTTTTCGTTATCATGGAGAGTGAATCTAAACAGAAACGAGTTGGTCGTCATGTGGTCGCTTCTCTTTATCCCGCTCGGTGCCGTCGTCGGCGCCTTGTCCGGCTTCTTCGGCATCGGCGGCGGGGTCATCATCGTCCCGGTGTTGCTCTTTAGTGGATATTCGGCGGCCGAGGCCGTCGCCACGTCGCTCCTATTCGTCGTCGGGACGAGCCTGTCCGGCGCCAAGAAACATACGTCGCTCGGCAACGTGTCCTGGTCGACAGGCATCACGGTCGGCTTGGCCGGTGCCGTCACGGCGCAGCTGTCGAGCCGGCTCGTCCTCTCGATCTCGGGCTCGTATGACTGGTTGCTCAATCTATTTTATCTGGCTATCCTATCTTATTTTGCCGTTACGCTATTAAAGAAAACATCTAAACCGCAGAAGCCGAAAAAATCATCGCTGCTTGCCGCCCTCGTCATCGGGATGATGGCCGGGCTGTTGTCGGCGCTGCTCGGTATCGGTGGCGGCTTCATCATCGTCCCGCTCCTCGTCAGTTGGCTTGGATTCTCGACACATCACGGGGTCGGAACGAGCCTGGCTGCCGTCCTGTTCATCTCGCTCGGCGGACTCGTCGGTTATCTCCCGTCGCTGTCGCTCGACTACGTGACGCCGCTCGCGTTGGTCATCGGCGCTTTCATCGGAGCCCCGTTCGGCGCCACGCTCACGAATCGCTATCACGATAAAGAGATCTCTAACCGACTCGCCTGGTTGTATATGGCCGTCATCACCTCGATCGCGCTCGATCTCGGTGCCGCCGTCTATGCGCCGCTCGCGTACGTCAGTTTGGCGGTCCTGCTCGCTTTTCTTATCGGGATTGGACTCGACTTCAAACGGCGTATTGTCAATCAAAACCACTTTTCATAAGAAAAGTGGCTTTTTTTGCATATTCGGTTTTGAAACGCTTACATTTGGGGCATATAATGAAGTGGTAAGCCAAATTTAATATGGAAGGAAGGGATTATCACATGTCAGCATTCGTCAGTGAAATTATCGGTACAATGCTACTCATCTTGCTCGGTAACGGTGTCGTCGCCGGCGTCGTCCTACGCCATTCGAAAGCGGAGAACGCAGGCTGGGTCGTCATCACGTTCGGTTGGGGCTTCGCCGTTATGATCGGGGTGTACGCGGCCGGAATCTACGGAGGGGCGCACTTGAACCCTGCCGTCACGGTCGGGCTCGCGACAGCAGGCTCATTCCCTTGGGCTGATGTGCCAGGCTACATCTTGGCGCAGTTTATCGGGGCGTTCATCGGGGCCGTCCTCGTCTTCCTGCACTACAAGCCACACTATGACGCGACAGATGATCCGGGCGGCAAATTGGCCACGTTCTCGACAGCACCGGCCATCCGCAACACGCCGTTCAACTTGATCTCTGAGATCATCGGTACGTTCGTCCTCGTCTTCGGGATTTTGTCATTCGGGGCCAACACGTTCACCGACGGTTTGAATCCGCTCATCGTGGCGTTCCTCGTCGTGTCGATCGGGATGTCGCTCGGGGGACCTACGGGTTACGCGATCAACCCGGCTCGTGACTTAGGGCCGCGGATTGCGCACGCAGTCCTTCCAATTAAAAACAAAGGCACGTCGGACTGGGGCTATTCATGGATCCCGGTCGTCGGACCGATTATCGGGGCGATCATCGCCGCATTGGTGTACGGCATTCTTGTACCATAATCTCTCTACTTTCTAAGGAGGCTCTCTCATATGGAGAAAGAAAAACGTTACATTTTAGCACTTGACCAAGGAACGACAAGCTCACGGGCTATCATCTTCGACCATGACGGGAAAATCGTCACAGTCGCGCAACGTGAGTTCAAACAATACTTCCCGAAACCGGGTTGGGTCGAGCATAACGCGAACGAGATTTGGGGTTCTGTCCTCGCCGTCATGGCCGAGGCGTTCGGGTCGGCTGATATCGATCCAAAAGAGATCGCGGCCATCGGAATCACGAACCAACGGGAAACGGCCGTCGTCTGGGAGAAGTCGACAGGACGCCCGGTCTATAACGCGGTCGTCTGGCAATCGCGGCAAACGGCTGGCATCTGTGACGAGCTGAACGCGGCCGGACACGGGGATTTGTTCCGTGACAAGACGGGCCTCTTGATTGACGCCTACTTCTCAGGAACGAAAGTCAAATGGATTCTCGACAACGTCGAAGGTGCGCGCGAGAAAGCGGAAGCTGGCGATCTCCTTTTCGGGACAATCGACACATGGCTCATCTGGAAGCTCTCAGGCGGTCACGCCCACGTCACGGATTACTCGAACGCCTCACGGACGCTCATGTACAACATTTATGAGCAGAAGTGGGACGATGAGCTCCTCGAGATTTTGACGGTACCAAAATCGATGCTCCCAGAAGTCAAACCGTCGAGTGAAGTATATGCCAACACGATTCCGTACCACTTCTTCGGCTTCGAAGTCCCAATCGCCGGTGCAGCCGGTGACCAACAGGCTGCCCTCTTCGGTCAAGCTTGCTTTGAGTCAGGCGAAGGTAAGAACACGTACGGTACGGGTTGCTTCATGCTCATGAACACGGGTGAAGAAGCCGTCAAATCGAACCACGGATTGCTCACGACAATCGCTTGGGGTTACGGTGGCAAAGTCGAATACGCGCTCGAAGGATCGATCTTCGTCGCCGGTTCGGCCATCCAATGGCTCCGTGACGGACTCCGCATGCTCAAGTCGGCGAAAGATACGGAACAGTACGCCAACCGTGTCGAAACGACTGACGGCGTCTACGTCGTCCCTGCCTTCGTCGGTCTCGGTGCCCCGTACTGGAACTCGGACGTCCGCGGTGCCATCTTCGGCCTCACACGCGGTACGGAGAAAGAACACTTCGTCCGGGCGACGCTCGAATCACTCGCTTATCAGACGCGCGACGTCTTGACGGCGATGGAACAAGATTCTGGCATCGAGTTGAAGACACTCCGCGTCGATGGTGG
This sequence comes from Exiguobacterium chiriqhucha RW-2, assembly GCF_000416965.1. Lineage (GTDB taxonomy): Bacteria > Bacillota > Bacilli > Exiguobacteriales > Exiguobacteriaceae > Exiguobacterium > Exiguobacterium chiriqhucha. The sequence continues at coordinate 23,696 of NZ_ATCL01000009.1, read as the reverse complement.
TGCGGTCAACAACAACTTCCTCATGCAGTTCCAAGCGGACATCTTGAACGTGCCGGTCGAACGTCCGGAAGTGAGCGAGACGACGGCCCTCGGTGCCGCCTACCTCGCCGGACTCGCCGTCGGGTTCTGGAAAGACCAAGCTGAGATTAAACAGCAGTGGAAACTCGACCACCAGTTCGAACCGAACATGGACGAGGCACACCGCGAAAATCTGTATAAAGGCTGGCAACACGCCGTCGAAGCGACGATGGGCTTCAAACCATCGAAACTTGAACTTTAATCGAACGCACGAAAGGGAGCATCCGCCAAGGATGCTCCCTTTTATAATTTCCGTAACCGCAGACGCGGACTCGCCGGCTCGGCGACGAACAAGATGCCGAGCTCATGCGGGTCGGTCTCATACATCGCCCGTTGCACGAAACGGATATCTCCGTTCAAGTTGAGCACCTCGAGCTTGATGTACGGCTTATGGAGCTGGAGCGCCTCATAGAAGCTGCTCCCGCCCGTGATGACCGTCCCGTTCACTTTATAAATCGACTCGCCCGGGATGAGCTGCATCGATTCACCTGGCGAACCCGGGAGCGTGTCGATGATGACCGCGCCCCGGTTGCCGTTGATGAACACTGGTGTCGTCCCGCGGTTCTCTCGCTTGATCATTTGAAGCGCTAGCTCATACAAGACGAACACGACGAGCAAGCCGTAAGCCGCATACGGCACGTCGATGACGTACGACGCCCCGAACAAACCGAGGGCGACGAGCGCGAGCAAGCCGCGATACAGGCTCAGGCGACCGAGGAGCGTCCCTGGCAAGGCCCCGGTCGATAACAGGCTGACCCCGATTGGGATCGGCAAGATGACCGGCACCGGCATGTCGAGACCGAACGACGGTGGCAAAAAGACGACGAGCGGGAAAAACCAAAGCCGTTTGACGACATGTCCGCCGATGAACTGGCCTCGTTTGGACAAGATGAGCGTCGGTGATGTTTCAATCGACCCGTTCCAACGTAAGAGAATCGCTTCCGCCAATGTGACGACGCCGAACACGAGCGCATATACCGGCCACTCGACCTCGGATAGCCGGTCCATCCAGCCCGAGACGGCGCCGTAGTCGACGACGTCACGCAACGCGACCGCCGTCAGCATGAGGAGGAACGGGAACGCCGGGCTGCTGAAACGTGGGTGCATCGTCAAGACGATGAGCGCATACAGCACGCTGAACGTCACGAGCCATTCCCAGTTGACGGTCGTCTCGAGCAAAATCAATGCGGCTGAACCGATGACGGCGAGCAACAGGCTCGGCCACACAAAATGGCGCCAGTCCGACTTCGGCGAACGTCGCCGTGAGCGGAACATGCCTCGCTCCCGTTTGATGCGCGTCATGGATATGTAAGCGAGGGCGACGAGTGTCGCCCAGAGTAGCGGACTACCGATCAAGGTCAACAAAGCAGTAAAACTCATTCGTAGAACGTCCACACTTGTCCAATCCTTTCCCTAATCCTTATTTTGCAGCTTCTTCGAGCGCTCGGTTCAATTGGGCATCGTTCGCCTCATCTTGAATCACCTCGAGCAAGCGTGACTCAAGCGCCGACGCCGTCGCCTCATTGACGACCCCGTCTTCCGGCAAATTGTTGTCGGCTTGGAAGTCGCTGACGGCGCGGGCCATCGTGTCGCCGTAATATCCTGGCTGTCCGCCCGGCTCATAGCCGATGCCCGACAAGACCGTGTGCAGGTTCGACACCGCCTCGCCGTAGTCGCCGACTTTGAGCGAGTCCGTGTCGGCGAGGATGCGGTTCACCCCGAAGTAATCCGGTTGATTGACCTCGACGTCCGGCTCGATGCCTTTCTCGTTAATCCAATTGCCGTCCGGCGTGAGCCATTTGCTCGTCGTCAGCTTCAAGTTGCTGCCGTCCTCTAAATCGAACGCCGTCTGGACGACCCCTTTTCCGAAAGTCTTGTTGCCGATAATCGTTGCACCGGCCCCTTCTTTGAGCGCCCCAGCCAAAATCTCAGATGCCGACGCCGATCCTTCGTCCGTCAAGACGAACAAGTCGTACGGCTTCGCTTCTCGGGCGCGGCCGCTCTGCGACTCGCGTTCCCCGTCCGCGTTCTCAATTTGGACGACCGGTTTATTCGTCGGGACGAACCCTTCGGTCATCTCGATGACGGCCGGAAGCAAGCCACCTGGGTTCCCGCGCACGTCGATGATAAGGCTATCGATGTCTTCTGACTCGAGCGTCTCAAGCTGCTCCAAAAACTCATCGGCCGTCGGCTCAGAGAACTGGGTCACCTCGATATAGCCGATTTTCTTGCCGTCCTGTTCTTTCACTTCTGAATAGACGGTCTCGATCGGAATCGTATCGCGTGTAATCTCATAGTCGGCCTCTTGGCCGCCGCGACGGATCGTGAGCGTGACGACGGTCCCTTTCTCGCCACGGATGAGTTGGACCGCCTCTTCGACGGCCATCCCTTCAATCGATTCCCCGTCAACCGCCGTGATGACGTCTCCAGCTCGGAGACCCGCCTCTTCGGCTGGTGCGCCTTTGATTGGAGCGACGATTAAGATGTCTTCTCCTTTCTTCTCCAAAGTCGCGCCGATTCCTTCAAAGCTCGACTCGATCGAGTCAGTGAACTGTGACGTCTCTTCGGCGTCGAGGAAGTCCGAGTACGGGTCGTCGAGCGCTCCCGTCATCCCGTCGAGGGCACCGGTCAACAAGTCTTCTTCCGAGATATCCTTTAACGAATGCGTCTCGATCAATTGTCGGACTTGGTCGACTTTGTCCCAGCCTTCCGCTTTCGGTTGAATCGGTAACGCTGTATCGGTGAACGCCATCGTCGCGAGCCCAGCACCGGCACCGGCGACGAACGTGGCACCGGCTAGTAATCCTGCGGTTGTATTTTTCACGGGTAGTCCCTCATTTCTCTTTGTCAGTCTTTCATCCAGTATAGCAAAAAGTTCAGAAAAACGGACGTGTTCCAGAAATTTGGAACACGTCCGTCTCATCAGTAACCGATGTATGGACCCGGGTCGACCGCATTCGGTTGCCCTGGCGCCCATTGTCCGCGATGTAATTCGAAGTGGAGATGCGGGCCTGTCGACCAGCCCGTGCTGCCGAGCGTACCGACGGTCTGTCCGGCTCCGACCGTTTGCCCCGACGTGACCGTAATCGCGTCGAGATGGGCATAGACGGTCGTCCATACTTCCCCGCCGACGATATGGGACACGAAGACGACGTTGCCGTAACCGGTCGCCGGGGCCGCCTTGATGACGATGCCTGGTGCCGCCGCGACGATCGGTGTCCCGGTCGCATTGACGAGATCGATGCCACGGTGCGACTCCGCCACGCCCGTGAGCGGGTTTTGCCGCGGGCCGAAAGGGCTCGACACGTAGCCGGATACCGGCCGCACGAACGAGGTCGCCGGTCCCGTCACGTCCGTCGGGGTTTCCACAGGCGGTGGGGTTGTTGGAGCAGGAGCTGGGGCGGTTGGCGCTTTGTCGTCTGCCCGCTTGTCCGCTTCCGCTTTGGCATCAGCTCGTGCTCTCGCCTCTGCCTCGGCTCTTGCCTGTGCTTCTGCTTGGGCCTTGGCCTTCGCTTCGGCCTCGGCGCGGGCGGCGGCTTCCCGCTCCGCTTGGGCGATCGCTTCGAGTTGACCGGCGATGATCCGGCTCTGCTCACTCATGAGCGCCTGTTCTTCTTCACGGCTCATCTTCTCAAGCTCGAGTAGTTCGACTTGTTCGTTCAGTTCCGACAACAAACCCTGCTTTTGTTCAGCGGCGACGTCGAGCGCCTGTTTCGTCACGACGAGTTCCCGCTCTTTCTGTTTAAGGAACGAGAGCTGGGTCCGCTGCCGTGCTTCGAGCGCTTCGAGCCGCTCGACTTCACTCATGTAACTATGTATGAGGTCCCGGTCCTGATCGGCAATCGTCTGCGCGGTCAAGAGCCGCGTTACGAAGTCTCCGAATGAACGGGACTCGAAGACGACTTGGAGATAGGACTGGTCCTCATGTACTTGAAGCACACGAAGACGCTCACTAAGGAGCGCCTTCTGGCTTTCGAGGTACTGCCCTTGGGCAGTGAGTTGATCACGGGTTTCCTCGAGCTCGGTGCGCGCCGCGTCCGCTTCTTCCTGTTGGACGGCGATCTGTTCACTTAAGCCTTCGAGACGCTCATTGACGGCGCGGATTTCTGTCGTGACCGCGTCGCGTTCCGCCTCGGTGACTTCGAGCTCGGCGTCCGTCTCGTCTTGCGCTTTCTTGGATTCCTCCAATTGATTGGATAAACGATCTTGTCGTGCTTTCAGCGTGTCTTTCTCCGTCGCCCATACAGGCGAGGCAAGTAGCGTCAAACTCAATCCAAGCGCAAGCGAACGTTTCATCCGCCAACTCCTCCTCATATTTAAATTAGATTAGACTTTCAAGAATCGACCGAGCGATGTCGTCGAACCCCAGATCCCGATGAAGGCACCGAGCGCTAAGAGGACGAGTGACACTTGCGTCGTCAAAATCGATGGATCAATCAATTTAAATATATCACTATTCAGTTGATCTAGCGATGGTTGTAAAGCACTATATGCGACGTCATAACCGAAGTAGATGACGGCGATCGGGATGAGCGCACCGAATACACCGAGGAGAAGCCCTTCGATGAAGAACGGCCAGCGAATGAAGCTGTTTTTCGCTCCGACGAGACGCATGATCTCGATTTCGCGACGGCGTGAGAAAATCGTCATCTTGATCGTGTTCGAGATGAGGAACATCGCCATGAGCGTGAGACCGACGATCAATACGAGTCCGCCGATGCGAATCCCGTTGAAGAAGGCGAACATCTTGTCGATATAGTCCTGTCCATATGTGACCTTATCGACGTTAGCGAGCGATTGCACCGCATCAGCGACCGTCTCCGTGTTGAGCGGGTCTGACGCCTTGACGATATAGCGGTCGTGGAGCGGGTTGTCCTTCTCGACCGTCCCGTAGGCGTTCGCATCTTCCCCGAGTTGGTTGCGGAAGTTCTCCAGTTCATCCTCTTTCGAGCTGAACGTGACCGATTCGACGCCTGGAATCTGCTCTAAGTTCTCACCGAGCTTCTCGACGTTCGCTTCCTCCGCGGTCCGGGTGACGAATACTTGAATCTCGACGTCGCTCTCGACGTTCTCTGAAATCTCATTGACGTTGAACATGACGAGGGCGAATACCCCGACGAGTAACAAGGTGATGGTAACGGCACTGATGGCCGCGAATGTCATCCAACCGTTGCGTAGTGTTCCCTTGAACCCTTCGCGCAGATGACGTAATCCACTTTTAAATATCATAGCCATATGCTCCTTTCTCTTCATCGCGTACGACTTTCCCGTTCTCGATCGCGATGACGCGATGGCGGATCTTGTCGACGATATCACGGTTGTGGGTCGCCATGACGATGGTTGCACCGCGACGGTGAATCTCTTGGAACACTTCCATGATGCCCCAAGCCGTGTCCGGGTCTAAGTTACCCGTCGGCTCGTCGGCGATGATGAGCTTTGGCTTATTGACGATGGCACGAGCAATCGACACACGCTGTTGCTCCCCACCCGATAGTTCATCCGGATAGTTGCGCGCCTTATGTTTCAGTCCGACAAGGTTCAACACGTCCATGACCTGCTTACGCATCGTGTTCGTGTCGGCCTGTACGACTTCGAGAGCGAACGCGACGTTCTCATATACCGTGAGTGACGGCAACAACTTATAGTCTTGGAAGATGACGCCGAGTTGACGGCGTAATTTCGGGACGTGGCGGTTTTTCAACTTGCCGACGTCAATCCCGTCAATCAAAAGAAGACCGCTCGACGGTTTCTCCTCCCGATAAATCATCTTCATAAACGTCGATTTCCCGGCGCCGGATGGTCCGACGACGTATAAGAATTCGCCGTCTTGAATCTCTAACTCGAGGTCATCGACGGCGACGACGCCGTTTGGATATACTTTGCTGACTTTTTGCATCGAAATCATAACGTATTCCCTACCCTTTTTATATATTTTTTATGCATCTATCACGTTTCATGCATCTATGACGAAGATTGGATTAGTTAGTTAAGTGAATATTTTCGTCTAGCCTCTGTTCTACACGATAAGCACTCGTCCTGTCAAGGGACCCTGTTCGTGCCAACCTGACCCAAAAAGGCGACAGGCAATATAGTTCAAGCGCCTACAATTATAGCAATCGGACTTTTAAATAACCATTACAGGAATGTTTCAGTTGGATTGAGTTCGGTGTGAAATTGTCGCGTTGAAGACAGATTTCACGACTCGGACACATATGATGAAACGCACATTCAAAAGCTACCCGCGTTCGCAACTCCCTCGCTTCAATCACTGACAATCCGGATTCAGTCGAGATTGAAGGAAACAAAAAAACCACGAGTCGTCTCGTGGTTCCCCATGATTATTTTTTCTCGGCGAGCCAAGCGGCGACAGCCGTGATTTCTTCTTCGTCTTCAATCACATTCGCAGGCATAGCGCCTTTCCCGTTTTTGATGACTTCTTCAATTTCACTGGCCGATAGACGTGAGCCGACGTCCGAGAGTTTCGGACCGCTCATCCCTTCTAGATTTGCGCCGTGACATGCCGCACAGTTTTGTGCGTAGACCGCTTCCGCGTCGACCGACGCCGTGTTGGCGCCGTCCCCGTTGCTCGTCGACTCTTCTTCATCGCCACCGCCGCACGCACCGAGCGTGAGCATGGCGCCAAGTCCAATCGCCATCATCCATTTCTTCATAATAGGGTTCCCCTCCTAAGTTGTAGAAATAACCTACTTTTACCATTATAGCCGTTATGAACCGCTTTCTAACCTAACTCACGAAAAATACACAAAGATTCCACAACTTAGGGAACGTTGATATAGCGTTTGTCCGACGTGAACCCTTGCCCCATCACCTCGTGCGCCTCACTGAAGATGAGGAACGCATCGGGATCGATGCGGCGAATGATTTCTTTCAGCCGGCTCACTTCGTTCTGGCGGACGACGACGAGGAGCATCGGGCGCTCGAGACGCGAGTACGCCCCGATCGCTTGTATCTCCGTCGCGCCCCGGTCGAGCTCATCGAAGACGGCGCGCGTGATGACGTCCCGTTTCTCTGAGATGACATACGCCATCTTGTCCTGCGTGAAGCCGAGCTGGACGAAGTCGATCATCTTGATCGTAATGAAGAGGGCGATCAGTGCATACAGTCCCGTCGTGAACGAGAACGTGACAGCAGCGACGAGGACGACCGCCCCGTCGAGGATGGCGATACAGAGGTAGAGCGGGATGTGGGTGAACTTATGTAAGATTTGCGCGAGCAAATCCATCCCACCGGTCGAGGCCCGTCCCCGGAAGATGAGCCCGAGACCGATGCCGACGCCTGCCCCGCCAAAAATGGCCGCGAGCAACGTGTCATTGACGGCCGCACCCGCGTCAATCGCTTCATAAAATAAGATCACGCCCGGTAAAAAAATCGACCCGACGAGTGACTTCACGCCGAAGCCTAGCCCGAGAATCATCCAGCCGACGAGGAGGAGCAACACGTTCGACACGAGCTGGAACGCCCCTGGCGAGATGTTGAACAGCTCGTACGTGATGATTGAGATCCCGCTGACGCCGCCCGAGGCGAGGTTGTTCGGCAATAGGAACAAACTGAACGCCGAGGCGACGAAGACGGACCCGGTCAGTAAATAGATATAGTCTTTGACGATTTGCTTCATTAAAGGTTTTCTCCTCTACATACAACGTGGCCCAAAGACGTCAGTCCTTGAGCCACTTGCATCACATATTTGTCTTGCGGAGGTAAGCGTCGATGAAGCCCATGATGTCGCCATCCATGACGCCGCTCGTGTTCCCGACTTCATAACTCGTGCGGTGGTCCTTGACCATCGCGTACGGGTGGAAGACGTACGAACGGATTTGGCTGCCCCAACCGATGTCTGTCTTCTCGCCGCGGATCTCATCGAGTTTGCGTTGCTGCTCGTCGAGTTCGCGTTGATACAGTTTCGCCTTGAGCATCTTCATCGCTGCTTCGCGGTTCTTGATTTGCGAACGCTCGGCTTGACACGAGACGACGACGCCCGTCGGCACGTGCGTGATCCGGACGGCCGAGTCGGTCGTGTTGATGTGCTGACCGCCGGCGCCTGACGCGCGGTACGTATCGATCCGGAGGTCTTCGGTCTTCACTTCGATTTCGATGTCGTCATTGAATTCCGGCATGACGTCACACGAGACGAACGACGTATGGCGGCGGCCCGACGAATCGAACGGCGAGATGCGGACGAGACGGTGAATCCCTTTCTCCGCCTTCAAGTAGCCGTAGGCGTTATGCCCGACGATGCGGAGCGTGACCGACTTGACGCCGGCTTCTTCGCCCGGCAGATAGTCGACCGTCTCGACTTTCCAGCCTTGCTTGTCCGCGAAGCGTTGGTACATCCGAAGCAGGAGCGAGGCCCAGTCTTGCGACTCGGTACCGCCCGCCCCCGGGTGAAGCTCGAGGATGGCGTTATTGGCGTCGTACGGTCCGTTCAAGAGGATTTCGAGTTCGAACGCGTCGAAATCGGCCTTGAGCGCCGTGACCATCTCTCCTAATTCACCTTGCATCTCGGCGTCCGGCTCTTCTTTGATCAGTTCGAGCGTGACTTCGCCGTCTTCATGCCCATCGGCGAGCTCTTGGTATTTGTCGACCATCGCTTTGAGCGCGTTCGACTCGTCGATGACTTTCTGCGCCTTCTCTTGGCTGTCCCAGAAGTCTGGGTACGTCATCTCGTTCTCGAGCTCGGCGATGCGAGCCTGCTTCTCTGTCAGGTTGAGCGATTGGCGATAATTCTCGAGGCGTTTCGCCATCGCCTCGAGTTCGTTGCGAATATCTGAAATTTCCATAGTGTAGGTCACCTTTCCGTAGGAAAGAGGCGAGCGGACTCGCCTCTTTCAAAATTAAGCCTGTTGTTTGCCGTGGCAGTTTTTGAACTTCTTGCCTGAACCACACCAGCACGGGTCGTTGCGCCCGAGCCGTTGGTCTTCCGTGCGACGGACCGGCTTTTTCTTGAGTGGCGTGTCGTCCTTGCCAGACACCGCCACTTCCTCCTCGACGACTTTCTCGCGTCGGAGGTTGTCGCCGACTTCAGCACGAAGCACGAAGCCGGTCACTTCTTCGGAGATGGCCACGTTCATCGCGTCGAACATGTTGACGCCTTCCGCCTGATACTCGCGGAGCGGGTCGTTCTGTCCATAGGCACGCAAGTGAATCCCTTGACGGAGTTGGTCCATGTGGTCGATGTGTGCCATCCAGTGTGAGTCAACGGCACGGAGCACGATGATCTTCTCGAACTCGTTGAAGCGTTCCGGCGGCGCGAGTTGGCGTTTCGCCTCATACTGCGCGGTCGTGCGTTCGCTCAAGAGCTCGATGATCTCTTCGCGCTCTTTGCCGTAGAAGTCCTTACCTTCGACCGGCTGCTCGAGGGCGAGCGTCTGGTTGGCCCAGTGCGCGAGCTCATCGATGTTCCACTCTTCCGGCACGAGCTCGAGCGGTGTATATTGTGCGACGCCCGTCTCGACCGTCTCTTGAATCATCGAACGGACGATGTTCGTGACCGATTCGTTCTCGAGGATGCTGGCCCGGTCTTTGTACATGACTTTCCGTTGGTCGGCCATGACGTTATCGTAACCGAGGAGCTGTTTCCGAGCGTCATAGTTGTTCCCTTCGACACGTTTCTGGGCCGACTCGACCGCTTTCGAGACCATACGGCTCTCAATCGGTTGCGTGTCGTCCATACCGAGGCGCTCCATCATGTTCTGGAGGCTGTCCGTTCCGAAGCGGCGCATGAGCTCATCTTCGAGTGACAAGTAGAACTGGGATTTACCCGGGTCCCCTTGTCGTCCGGCCCGTCCACGGAGCTGATTGTCAATCCGGCGTGATTCGTGGCGCTCGGTCCCGACGATATATAATCCGCCGAGCTCGATGACGCCTTCGCCGAGCTTAATGTCGGTTCCGCGTCCTGCCATGTTCGTCGCGATCGTGACCGAACCTTTTTGGCCGGCGTTCTCGACGATTTCGGCCTCACGGGCGTGGTTCTTCGCGTTCAAGACTTCGTGTTTGATTTTCTTCTTCGAGAGAAGCTTGCTCAAATGCTCCGACGTCTCGACGGCGACCGTCCCGACGAGGACCGGTTGTCCCGTCGCGTGGGCTGCCATAATTTCTTCGACGACAGCTTTGAACTTGCCATCCATCGATTTGAAGATGAGATCCGAACGGTCTTCTCGAAGGATCGGTTTGTTCGTCGGGATCGTTACGACCTGCATGTTGTAAATGTTACGGAATTCTTCTTCCTCTGTCTTCGCCGTTCCGGTCATCCCGGCCAGCTTCTCATACATACGGAAGTAGTTCTGGTACGTGATCGTCGCGAGCGTCATCGATTCACGCTGAATCTCGACGCCTTCTTTCGCTTCGATCGCCTGGTGCAACCCTTCCGAGTAGCGGCGTCCGTCCATGACCCGACCGGTGAACTGGTCGATGATCATGACTTGGCCGTCACGGACCATGTAGTCGACGTCATGATGCATGACGGCGTTGGCACGAAGGGCGAGCCCGACGTGGTGGTTGACCGAGACGTGCTCGATCGCGAACAAGTTGTCGATGCCAAAGAACTTCTCGGCGAGGTCGACCCCTTTGTCCGTGAGGAGAACCGACTTCGTCTTCACGTCGACCGTGTAGTCGTCCTCGATTTTGAGCGTGCGGACGAAAGCATCGGCCCGTGTGTAAAGCTCTGTCGATTTTTGGGCCGAACCCGAGATGATGAGCGGGGTCCGCGCCTCATCGACGAGAATCGAGTCGACTTCATCGACGATTGTGAAGTAGAGCTCGCGTTGGACACGGTCTTCTTTATAAAGGACCATGTTGTCACGCAAGTAGTCGAAACCGAGCTCGTTGTTCGTCGAGTAGGTGATGTCACAGTTATACGCCGCCTGCTTCTCGACACGGTCCATGTTCGACACGTTGAGGCCGACCGAAAGACCGAGTGCGAAGTAGAGCGGTTCCATGAGTTCTTTGTCACGGCGAGCCAAATATTCGTTAACCGTCACGACGTGGACGCCGCGGCCCGTGAGCGCGTTCAAATATACCGGAAGGGTCGCGACAAGCGTCTTCCCTTCCCCGGTCTTCATCTCAGCGATGTCACCGTTATGGAGCACGTAGCCCCCGATGAGCTGGACACGGTAGTGGCGCATGCCGAGCACACGCTCAGACGCCTCGCGACAGACCGCGAACGCTTCTGGCAAGATATCATCAAGCGTCTCGCCCTTGTCCAAACGCTCCCGGAACTCAATCGACTTCGCCTGAAGTGCTTCGTCAGACAATGCCTTAATCGGTTCGGCGAACGACTCGACGAGGTCGGCCGCTTTTTCTGCTTTTTTCAATACTCGTTTCTGTGGAGCAAATAAATCTTTCAAAAAGTTCGCCATACGCTTTATCTCCTCTGCATTCACTGAAAAATGCATGTTTTTTCCCTAATGTACAGTTTAACCGAAGTGACCCTCGCTTTCAAGGAAAGGCCAAACGAAACGGCCCTCCGAGTTGGAGGGCCGTGTGGTTTCAAGGTTAAATTATTCTGGTTCGATCAAGCCGTATTTCCCGTCTTTACGACGATAGACGACGTTCGTGTTGCCCGTTTCTGCGTCTGAGAAGACGAAGAAGCTGTGGCCGAGCATGTCCATCTGAAGAATCGCTTCTTCCGTATCCATCGGTTTGAGCGTGAAACGCTTCGTCCGCACGAGTTCGAGTTCTGCCTCGTCCTCGTCGTAGACGACCACGTCCTCAGGACCTTCGAGTGACTTGAAGTACTCGCCGATACCGCCATCTTTGGCACGTGATTTACGGTTGAGTTTCGTTTTGTGCTTACGGATTTGACGTTCCAATTTATCGACGACGAGGTCAATCGCCGCGTACATGTCGAGGTTTGTTTCCTCAGCACGGAGCAACAAGTTCGGCATCGGGATCGTCACTTCCACCTTTTGCTTCTCATTGTACACTTTCAAGTTGACGTAAGCCGTCTGTGCATCCGTAGGAGTTGTGAAATACCGAGTCAATTTGTCCAACTTTTTCTCGACATAGTCTTGAATAGCTGGTGTGACTTCAATGTTTTCGCCGCGAATGTTATAAATCATCTGAACTCCTCCTTAAAATAACCGCTTGACCCAATGATTCGTCGATCTGGACCGAATCTCCTGCTTCATTTCTGAAAAGAAAGTGGAACCAGGTGGCTCATTTATAGTATACCCCGAATTCAAATCGTTTGAAAACGTTATCATCAGAAAATAATGACAATTTTGTTCCGATTGCGTCGTCTTCAACTTGAATCGGCGGTATAAAAAGAAACTACCCGTTCTGCCGGTTCTTAAACGCGATTTTGATTCGAAGGACGCTATGTAAGAAAAATAAAAAGCCGGCTCCACGAGGGAACCGGCTTACGGCTTGAAATTATAATTTTGTAACGTTAGCCGCTTGTGGGCCACGCTCGCCATCAACGATTTCAAATTCTACCTCTTGACCTTCGTCAAGTGATTTGTAGCCGTCAGTTTGGATTGCAGAGAAGTGTACGAATACGTCTTTGCCGCCTTCTACTTCGATGAATCCAAAACCTTTTTCTGAGTTAAACCATTTTACTTTACCTACCATGTGTAAATCCATTCCTTTCACCATTGAAGAATACAGAGGCTTTCCCTCTATCGGTAATCTTACCACCTTCTTGGAAGCGTGACAAACACTTTCTCATATTTTTGTAAATGAATCGTCTTTTGGCTTACATTGGAATTCTATTCCCCTACTTTTCATATAGAGTTATTGAATTTACATATTTTGTGATATATCATGAAAGGGATGATTTAGGTTTGTACGCCATCTGGGCGAGCCGAGCCTGAAAATCTAATACGAAAAGGACGGTGCAGCCATATGCGCCCCTACCATTCCGAGGAAAAGTACCGTATTACGAAGCGGACTGTAGCCATCCTACCTTGTTATGAGATGTCCGCTCAATCGCGCGTCATTCTCGAGGACGGCTCTGAGATTACGACCCCGCTCCGGCCTTACCAGCTCCTACAGCTCTCATGCCGCCAGTACAGCAGTTCGATCGAGGAGCGCATCTTCGTCGCCAAGCGCGTCGCCGGAATCAAAGGCAAAGTGCCTGTCGTCATCGAACCGACGTCCGGGCTCGTCTTCTTCCCGACGATGTCCCCGAAGCGTCCTGAATGTGAATGGTACGCCTGGTCGCACGTCCGTGACATCACGAGTGACCCGATCGAGTCGAAAGGCTTGGTCGTCACCCAGAACGGTCACCGGATTGCCACGAACGCGACCTCATACGTCCTCCGCAATCAATTGAAAGCGACGGGCGAACTCGTCGCCCGGTTCCAACAATTAAACCAGAGCGCAACGCTCAACTCTTGACCCTTCCGTCGAATCGACGGGAGGTTTTTTTCTGTCGGTTTCGCTTCACTTTTTGAAAAAGAGGTCGATATATTGGTCGAGGTGACAACTATGCAAATCCAAGCCCCCATGACCGCGGCCGTTGCGGTCACAGCCGGCATCCAGACGAATCGCATCTATAAAGCCGAGCTCGTCAAACAGACCGGACCCGACTCCGGGATCGTCAAAATCAATGGCGAGCACGTCGAGGTCACGTTCGAGGGCGGGCTCCCGAAGACGAACCCGTTCCAACTGACACTCGCCGAACAAGACGGCCAGCTCATCGCGACGATTGTCGTCAAGCCTGAACCCGAGACGCCGGACATGCCGACCAGTCAACCGGTAAAACTCGATACGAAAATTCAGGCGTTGCTCGCATCGCTCCCGCCCGAGGTCCGGAGCGCCGTCAGCCGTTTGCTCCAATCAGGACGGCTGCCGATGAACGAGGACACGGTGCGTCTGCTCGAAACCGTCTTCAAAGGTGACATGCGCGATGCCGTCCTTTGGCTGAAGACAGTTGAGGCGCCGACGCTCCCGCGTGATGTCGCGCGCGATCTCGCCGTCGCGTCATTAGATGAAGCGAGACAACAAATCAAACCACCGGCACCTGACGCGCCGTACCCGCAGAAAGAACGGTTCATCGAGCACGTCAATCTGTCACGCCCCGTCAGCGAGCGCATGACCCCGACACCGGAGACGGTCGATCGGCTCATCAACGCGTTGCCGGAGCCGCGCCCGACGCGAATCGAACCGCGTGAGGCGTTACCGCCCGTCCTCGGACGCCCGGTGCTCGTCAAAGAAGTGACGACGCATCTCGCGACCGTGACGAACACGTTCCGAAGCGAACAAGTGACGGTGACGAAACAGCTCGGCCAAGTCGCCGCCCTCGTCGAGACGAACCCGCATCAGGCACGTCCCGCACTCGAGACGGTATCGACCCGCTTGACGCAGCTCATCCAAAAGACGGACGCCCTGTTACATACGAGCGCGACCCAAGAGAAGGCGCTCGTCGTGATGACGGCGAAACTCGACGTCGCCCTCGGCCTGCTGTCGACGAAACCGGCCGAGAGCGCCGTGCTCATCAAAGAAGTGCGCGCCAGCTTGAACGAGTTCCGGTACGTGCCGAACCACGTCCGGCTCGAATACATCCCGCATCAGGCGACCCGCGCCGGTGAACTGCCGCGCGTCACGCCGTTCAAGGTCGACCCGAACCTATCGGGCCGCGTCATCCAAGAGACGGCGCAGCGCGTCCAGGCGTCGACGTTGTCATTGAAAGCCGACGCGGCGACACCCGAGGCACAACGACTCGCCTCGTTCTTCCAAGTCCAACAGACGTTGAACCGGTTGGACGGTGGGCAGCTCCATCAGCTCATCCTTGCCTTGCCGGCGAAAGTCCAAGAGATTGACACCGGCATCCACGTCCATATCCAAAACCGTGAGGCCGGGGACGTCGTCGACTGGGAGAACAGCGTGCTCTACATTCGGCTCGAGACGCCACGGCTCGGTGAGATTGGCGTCAAGCTCGAAGCGATCGACCGGAATCTCCGGCTCACGCTCGAACACGATGACCCGACCGTCGAGGCACTCGCGCGTCCCCTGCTCGGCAAGATCGAGACGACGCTCGAGGCGATCGGCTACAAGAGCGTGACGACCCAGTTCCGCCCATTGACGAAGTCCGACCGACCGGAGACCGAGCGCCCGACGCTCGAGACGACCGGCTATGATTTCCGCATCTAGGAGGCTGTTATGTATCAACGCATGGATTTGACGAAACGCAAGACGGCCGCCGTCGTCCGCTATGACGAGACGATTGACCGTGCCCCGGTCATCGTCGCCCGCGGGACGGGTGCCGTCGCCGATAAAATCTTAGATGAGGCGAGAGCGCGCGGCGTCGCCATCGAGCATGACCATTCGCTCCTTGGCCACCTGCTTGACCTCGACCTCGGGGACGCGATTCCGCCCCAACTGTATGACGTCATGGCCGAAGTGCTATTACTGATTGAAGAACTCGACACTATCAAAGGAGATCCATCATGAAATCGAACCGATTATACGAAATGAGCCCGGAAGAGCTGACCCAAGCGATGCTCCACGCGCTCGTCTATCACTATGCAAACGCCAGGACAGCGACCATCGCCGAACGCAATCGCCACTTACGTCAAGCACGCGAATTGCTCGCGAAGCTCCATCAAGGCCTCCACGACGGTGGCGGCATCATCTCGGCTCAACTCGATGAGCTTTACCTCTATATGGCAAAATCAAGCCTTGAGGCGTTGATCGAGCAAGACATGGACAAAATCGAAGAGCTCCACGGCCTCGCGACCGAGCTCGACCAGACCTGGGGCGAGGCAATCGAGAACGCTCGTCTGAAACCCGTACCGGCAGGAGGAAACCGTTATGAAAATTACCAATAACGTCCAAGCACTGAAAGCCTACTCGTCGCTCACTCTTAACCAAGCGACGATGAAGAAGACGATGGACCGCCTCTCGAGCGGTGTCCGCATCAATAAGGCGTCCGATGACGCGGCCGGGCTCGCCATCTCCGAGAAGATGCGCATCCGGCTCGACTCGCTGTCGATGGCCGAACGCAACACGCTCGACGGCATCTCACTCACCCAGACGCTCGAAGGCGGGATGAGCGAGACGCATTCCCTCCTGCAGCGGATGCGGGAGCTGTCGGTCCAAGCGTCGAACGGGACGTTGAGCGGTGATGACGCCAAGGCGATTCAAGACGAGATTTCAGCGCTCACCGATGAAGTGACCCGAATCGCCGAGACGACCGAGTTCAACTCGAAGAAGATCATGAACGGTGACTATATCGCCGGCAATGAGACGCTCTTCTTCCAACTCGGGGCCGGTAGCGGTGAAGGTGTCGTCTTGAACGTCGACGACATGCGTGCTGCCGCACTCGGGATTGACGGCTTGGACGTGACCACACCAGGTGGCGCCAACGACGCCATCGCCAAGTTTGACGCCGCCATCCAAAAGGTCTCGCTCGAACGTTCGAAGCTCGGTGCTATCCAGAACCGGCTCGAGGCGAATGTGAGCGTCGTGACGATTGGTTCTGAGAACTTGACGGCTTCCGAGTCACGCATCCGCGACGCCGACATGGCGCGCGAGATGATGGACTTCGCCCGCCTCAACATCTTGAATCAGTCCGGCATGGCGATGATCGCCCAGTCGAACGCATTGCCGCAAGGCGTGCTACAATTGTTGAACTAACTTAAGGAAGGACGGATCCCTATGGACATTCGTCGCATCATGGAGACACAGTCGCTTCACGGCGCCGGCAAGGCGAAACGCCCCGAGGCTGAGCCCGGCGTCTCGTTCCAGAACGTCATCGGTCAAAAACGTGAGGACCGCGAGCATGAGCGCTTCCAACGCCAAATCGCGGCCATCCAAGAGAAAGGCGAGCTCCTCGCCGAGAGCCAGACGGTCGAGTCACTCGCTGAATATAAGCAGCTCATTAAAGACTTTATGAAAGACGCCGTTGACGCGGCACTCCGCCTCGAGGACAAACGCGGCTTCAACCGCCGTGGCCGAGCCAAAATTTATAAGATTGTCGAACAAGTCGACCAGAAGCTACTTGCCTTGACCGATCAAGTCATCTCGGGCGAAGCATCACGTTTGTCGCTCCTCGATCAAGTCGGTGAGATTCGCGGCCTGCTCGTCAACGTATACGTGTGAGGTGAGAATATGGCAGAACATATCTTTTCGAAAAAAGTGAAATGTCCGTATTGTTTGAAACAGAGTGAGACACCGCGCGTTTTGTCGCGCCACATCCGACCGCAGGAAGTCGCGAAGGACGGATATACGACTTACGGCGGCGCCAACCCATATTTTTATGAGCCGACCGTCTGCAGCCATTGTCATCTCGTCTTCCACGATTCGTTCGATAAGGTGAGGAAGACACATCGTGAGGCGCTCGAGACGGGTTACTTCAATCGGGTCAACGCCGATGCGCTCGCGGGCGACCGTTCGGCCGAACACGTCATCCGGCTCTACAAGTTCGCCGTCATGACAGCCCAATTGAGCGGCCAAAAACCGTCCGTCGTCGCCATGCTCGGCATGCGCCTCGTCTGGATGTATCGCTTGACGGGCGACGAGTCGTCCGAGAAGGAATGGATGAAGCGGACGCTCGACAAGTACAACGAGGTACAGGAGGCATACACGGATCAAATCCGGACCGGCCTCCCGTACGATCAGCTCATGCTGCGAATCGCCGACTTGTCGGCCGCGCTCGGTCTATATGAAGACGCGAGGCGTTGGTACGGCATCTTGCTCGGCAGTAAGGAAGTGTCGGAGCGAATCCGTACCCAGGCCCGGTCACATTGGGAAGACTTTAGAATCGAACATGCCTAAAAGGGAGAGCCACGGCTCTCCCTTTTGGCATACAAAAAAACCGCGCTCATCCACTCACGGGCAAACGCGGTCGGCTCTCTTCATGAGTAAACCCCCAAACCGAAAGGAGATATACGCGACATGACTCACGTCAAAACCTAAACAGGGCACCCAAGAACCGATTGCGCGGCGGCGTGTTACAAGGTTCATTCTCAATTATTTTTATCACGTTCAGATTGGGGTATGCTTATGAGGAATCCAAAGGAGGTCATTCCATGTTTGAAACTCGCTATATCGAAACGGTACGCTCGATTTTTCAGGAACAGAAACAGCTCGCCGAAGACGCGTTGAACCAAGTGAACGACGAGGATATGCATCGTGTGCTCGCGAAAGACACACTCTCGCTCGCGGTCATCGTGCAGCACATCTCGAACAACATGAAATCCCGCTGGACCGATTTTTTGACGACGGACGGCGAGAAGCCGAACCGGAACCGCGACGCCGAGTTCGAGGACCAACAACAATCCCGCGCCGAACTGATGGCGACGTGGGACGAACGTTGGCAGCTATTGGACGACGTGCTATCGAGTCTCACGCCGGAAGACCTCAGTAAGACCGTTTTCATCCGTGGTGAGGAAAAGACCGTCATCTGGGCAATTGAGAAGCAAGTGTCGCACTACAGTTATCATGTCGGACAGATCGTCTATCTCGCGAAGCTGTTCGCCGGTGAGAACTGGAACGTGTTGACAATCCCGTTGCCACATCAACGAAAATAAGAGACTCGCATCGCGGAGATATTCGTTCTCTTATTTAGTGATGTCGATTGTATATCCATATCGCTCCTCGGCAATTTTACGGAACTAATCATTAGAAAATCCTTCCACAACAAAAGGATAGCAAATGGCCGCACCAGTTCCCTGGAGCGGCCATCCTTTATTTCTCGACGTTGATTGTATATTCGTAGCGGGATTCCCCGATTGACTCATAGTTCGTGTCCGACGGTCCGTCAATGACGACTTTCAGGTCCGCTAACTCTTCCGGCATCGCCTTGACGAAGAAGAGGACGTTCCCTTCCTTCTTCACTTTCCCGAGGAACTCGCCGCCGACGTCATCCGAGAACCACAAGTCAGCTGACACTTGCTCCCCTGTGTTCGTCACGAGCGTCGCCTGGTCCGGATAGAAATTGACCGTCTCATCAATCGTATTCTCCACGAGCATGTTCATCGCGACGACTGTCACTTCTTCTTGTCCATCAAACGAGTCGCTGTACGCTTCGTTGACAGTGAGTCGGGACGTCTGTACTTTATCGATGGCAAAGTTGATGGAGCCAATCGTCTCTTTAATGTCGAGCGCTTTGTTCTTCATATAAATCTGGTTCGACCCAAGTTCGCTCTCCTGCACTTCTACTTCTTCTGTTGATTCTACCACTGGTTCTTCCGTCGTTTCGGCTTCGACGACTTCCTCCGTGTCGGTCGTCGTCTTCAGTTCATCGGCTTCCCCGCAGCCTACAAGCAGTGTTAAAGGTAAAGCGAGGAGCAATCCATATCGTTTCATGTTCATCTTCATTCTCTCCTTTTCCGTGTGAGTGGTGGTTGATAAGATAAGCATACTGGATTGTCTAGCATGACCGGTGTAAGAAAACGTATAGGGTTATTACCCCATACAAATAAAAGTCAAGGCCCGTGATTGGACCTTGACTTTAACTGACTTATCCTCGTGATTTGAGCTCTTCTTCTTCATATGGATCGGGACCGTCCTCGATTGGCGCATCGTCTTCGATGTACGCTTCAAGTTTAGGGTCACGTTCCACATATTCATCATACGCCCCTTCTGGACCATAGACGAAGTAACGACGGTTTTTCACAGACTCAGGTTTCACTTTTTTCTCACTCATCTCGTTTCCCTCCCCTTTCCAGAAAAGAAGCAACGGTTACAGTGGTATTTACCCGGTTTTCTACCGGTTTAAATGGTATTGAGTCGATTGTAAATGAAATCAGACATCTTTGCATCCCTATCAAATGGAATGAAACTTTTTAGTAATCGGGTCGTAAATGATGATAACAAATACATGAGGGGACGATATAGATGATGTTATTGAAAATAGGATTCGTTCGTGGCGTGAAGTGGTTCGCGCTATTCGGATTGCTTGCAACGTATCAGTGGTGGAGTGGAAATATGGAAGGCGTACATAATATGCTCGTCTATGGCGGGATGGCATTTTTCCTTGGTCTGACAAGCGTCATCTACGAAGTGAAACGTTGGTCGTTCCCGAAACAGATTTTGATTCATTGGACCACGATGCATGTGACGATTCTGCCGCTCGTCATATTCAGTGGTTTTCTACCGGTGACGTCGTTACATGATGCCCTATTGGTTTACTTGAAGTTTAATGTGAGCGGGTTGATTTTGTTCACCTTGTCTAGAACCCTGTTGAAAGTACGACGACAAGTCAAATCTTCATGAACGAAAACAGCTCGAAGGCGCGCCTTCGAGCTGTTTCATGTCTGTTGATCGAATAATCCTGAGAAGTTCGAATCGACGTCTTCGTACGGGTCGACGTACGACTTGACCGTTTTCCGTTCTTGTCGCGCCGTCCCGAGCGTCATCCCGAGCCGTTGGTGCTCCGCCTCAATCAAACGTGCGATCTGTTGACTATCATCGACGAGCTGACGAATCACCGTCTGGTCAGCATCCTTCAAGTTCGGTCCGTGCGCCGCAAGCAACTGCTCGCGGTCATCGAGCAACTCATGGATTTGATCCATCCACGTGTCATATGTCGGCTCTTCCGGCACTTTCGCTAGTAAATCTTTTAATCGCTGTGTTTTGAAGATGATCTCATCGATGGGTCTCATGCTTGCTTCGCGAGTTTCATCGCTTCCTTCCACGTGTCGCGGAGTTCCGTCGTGAAATCGAGCACTTCGTCGAGAATCGTCGTGTCGTTCTTGACATTCGCATCGACGAGACGGCGCCACATGTACTCATAGAGCGAATCCAAATTCGCGGAGACGGCGATTTTTTTATTCAGTGTCAGACGAAGCTCTTGGAAGATGGCTTGCGTCTTTTGGATGTTCGTGTTCTTCAAATCTGAATTCCCTTGCTCGATGGCGAGTTTGGCGAGGCGCATGAACTTGAGCGCCCCATCATAAAGCATGAGCGTCAATTCTTGCGAATTTGCGGTCGTGACCGCACTATTTTGATATGCTGCATATGGGTTGGATACCATTTAAATTCCTCCTCTTACATGCCTCCGCCTAAGAACTGTTGCAGTGAGGCGGCTTGTGAGTTCGCCTGGTTCATGGCCGTTTCCATCGCTGCAAAGCGACGGTAATAGGCATTTTCTTTATCGATTAACAAATCATTTAATCGTCTAATCCGAGTATCGATTTCTGTCATTTCGCGCCCCATCGAATATGTCGGTGCACCAGAGCCTTCCGCGCCGGCAATCCGTGTGATCGACGAACGTGAGCTAGTTGCAGCATCACGAACTTGTGTGAGTAACCCACTCTTCGTATTGGCGAATAACTGATATACTTGGTCTGGATCTTTTTCGATAGCGGCTTTGAGTTTTTCTTCGTTCAACTCAATTTTCCCACCGTTTGTGAAGTCTGCTCCGGTTGATAGACCGATTTGAAACAATTGGCGCATGTCTGTGTCGTTCGTCGCGATTGAAGTGCTTGACCAATTACTCCGGAGCGAGTCCATTGCCCCTCGAATAATTGTATCACCTCGTAACATCCCACTCATCGCTTTTTCTTCCCATTTTTTAACTTCGTCATCTGACAATTCATCACGCTGTGCTTGCGTAAGTGGCGCAAATGAACGGAAACGATCTTCTTTTACTTTTTTGTTCATAAGATCGATTGTTTCATTATATTTATCAACAAACGCTTTTATGTTATCAAAGACTTTCTGTGTGTCAGTTGCCGCAGAAAGAGTAACTGCACCTTCGCCTGCCGTAAACTGCGACTTTAACGTTATCGTCATATTATCAATTGTCACAGTGTTCGAGCTTTGTGTCATGGAAATGCCATTCACTATAAAATTAGCGTTCATTCCTTTTTGTGGAACGGCTGCCGGATCAATCCCTAAAGCAGCTTTGGTAGTAGCATCAAATTCGATAATCGCATCTTCACCCGTTTGTTTTTGAGTAAGTGACAACTTCCCAGAAACCGGCTCAAAAAATGCGGAAATCCCTGAATCTTTTCCATTTAAAGCAGTTACTAAATTCTCCATAGTAGCATCTTCTGCTACTTGAATGGTTTTAAAATCGCCACCGCTGACGGAACGAATTTGCACTTGATAACCGGAAGTATAGGTTGCGGTTGCTCCGATAGGTACATCTGTCCCATCGTTCATCGTTACTTTCCCTGTCGCTTCATCGTAAGTATAGGTTGATGCATCAATAGGATTACTCGTTGCATCTTTCAAAGTGATTGTTGTCCCTGCTCTTGGTTTTGGCGAGAGTGTCCATTCCTTTGTAACGGTAGATAATGTCACTTCTTGAGTGGCCGATTGCAAGTTCATATCTGCAACTTTTGTTGTCTTTGTAACTGCATTCCCATTTTTGTCTTTTGGTTCGACAACTTGGGTTGCAGCTGTCGCAAGCTGACCAACGGATTCAATACGAATTGCTGTGTTACCGCTCGATGGTCCTGCTACAACTGAGACGCGTGACTCATCAGATGAACTAGAAGTTTTTGCATAGAAGTTTCGACTGAACATCAAATCGACTGCACTGTTCCGGAGTGTCATGAGTGATCGGTTAATTTCACGATACGCATCACGCTTCCATTCGGTGGTCTGTTTTTTCTGTTCAAGTTTATCGACGGGGACTCGCTCTGCTTGCATCAATTGTTTAATAATTGTATCAGTATCAATCCCACTAGCTAGTCCGCCGAATCGGATAGGTGTTGTCATGATTTGCCTCCTTTATACACGTTCATCGAACAATCGATTGAATTCCATGAAAGCAGCAAAAAAATCAAGTGATTTTTTGCTAGGAATTTCTCTAATAACTTCGTTATTAGTGTCTACAATTTGAATGTAGTAATCATTTAACTTTTCGTGCTTAACAAATTTCAACCCCGCTCGTTGCAAATCTAATGATTGGTTAGCTTTTTCGATTGCTGTTTCTAGTTTTGTAACATGCTGAGGAGTTGGCAAAACTACAAATCCCTCAGTAGCCAACCGTGTTTGAGAATCCTCACTAAATATATTTTTTGTTTGTTCATACGGTAATACTGAAGATGGCAAATGAAGGCGAATTTCCGAAATCGTAGAGCTCATTTTTATACTCCCCTTTACTATATTCATAATTAGTATCGGCAATAAATACCTAACTCTTCACTTATTGATGAAGAGTTTTCTTTACTCAATTTATGTAATGTATTTTTTGTACTAAAAAACAGAAACAATCGTCACAGGATTGTTTCTGTTTTTGGATGAAATTAGACACCTATCATTTAGTTGATTATGTGGATAGTTTTCTTTACATATTTTTGTCCGTTTTTAATGGTGATGACCGCTAACCCAGTGGTTGCACTTGAAGGTACTAATAAAACGCCATCACCACTAACAACTAATCGACTCGGGACTGAACTGATATAGGTGGTTCCAGTCGATCCTAGAGTTAAATCTTCAGTTCTCAATAAATAAATCCCTTGAACAGATAGAGAATAGGACTCTCCTCTTCTAAGATAAATTGTAGAATCAGAAACCATTAATTCTTTAAGTGTGTTGTAAGGATTCTCTGAAACGGTCACCGTAATCTTGTGACTCACAACCCCATTTTTTACAGTAATGGTTACTATTCCATAAGTTGCTCCCGCCGGGACCGTCAAGAGGCCCTCGGCGTCCACGCTCACCCGGCTCGGCACAGAGCTCACATATGTCGTCCCCTCTGT
>NZ_ATCL01000008.1 GCF_000416965.1 Exiguobacterium chiriqhucha RW-2 | reverse complement strand
CTTCAGCGCCGAAAGTAGTTGGGGGTCTCCCCCTGTGAGGATAGGACGTTGCCAGGCCAACGCGAAAGACGATCGAGCATCCGCTCGGTCGTCTTTCTTTATGTGATTATTTTAAACAAAATTACCTAATAGTATTGCTTTATCCTAATCGGTATGTTAATATAATAATTGTCTAGTGGCGATAGCGAAGTGGTCACACCCGTTCCCATGCCGAACACGGAAGTTAAGTACTTCAGCGCCGAAAGTAGTTGGGGGTCTCCCCCTGTGAGGATAGGACGTTGCTAGGCCAACGCAAAGGACGATTGAGCAAATGCTCGATCGTCCTTTTTTGTCGTTCTCGAAACCTTTAATTCTTTCTTTGCGTATAAACACGTGAAGAGGGGGAATCATCATGCACATTCGTGAAGCTACAACCTCGGACCAGACGATATTCACTGAGGTTTCACGGGCAAGTTTTAAACAAGAGGCAGACCGTCTCCGACTACCATATCGAGACTTAAATATTGAACCACCCGGTTATGATGACGAGGCGATGAGCCTGTACTTGATTGAACAATTGACATGCTACGTCATCGAGCTTGAAGGACAAGTCGTCGGGGGAGCCGTCGTGACGTTGACAGGGCAAGATTATGGCCGGATAGACCGCATCTTTATCCATCCATATAGACAAGGTAAAGGGATTGGGAAACGGGCACTACAATCAATCGAGGAGCTTCATCCGACTGTTCGAATTTGGGAGTTGGAGACATCCACAGCCCAACCTAACAACGTGGCATTTTATCGAGCAGCTGGTTACCAATCCGTCTTCGAATCAGATCAGGAAGTTTGTTTCGTCAAACGAGTGAAGCAACGGACAGATCACATGATATTGCGCTATGAAGAGCTTTCCATTACAGGTGCTCAAGCGTATGGGATGGATGCGAGTCGTGTCTCCATCACGAATAGTAACGTCTCAGAGCTTCAGGCGCACAACTGTAATTTCACGAAGAGCCAATTTCGGAATATCAACTTCAGAGAGACGGAGTTTGATGATTTGAATCTATCTGGTTCTCAGTATCGTTTCGTCACCATGTACGAATCAGGGAGGCCGACGACGTTCTTCCATACAAACCTGACGAATACATTTTTTGAAAACTGTCGGCTCGATGGTGTCCAAATCAAGGACTCATCGATTGACGGCTTAACGATTGACGGGGTACACGTCAAAGACCTGTTAGAATATTATCGAAAAGAAACTGGAGGAATAAAACGTTATGAGTGATCTCTACCAAACCCAACACGACTTACAACAACAGATGGCAGAACGGGACCGACTCGCCCGTAAATTAAAAACACTCGACAAGCAAATTGCCGAACATGAAGCTGTGCGAAAGCAACTTCTCAATTCGTTTACGAAGGAACAGCGCGATGTCTATGACTTAGATTCATTCTCGCTCGTCAACGCATGGCGTAAGCTAAGGGGAACATTCAACGAACAAAAAACGATTGAATTAGAAGAGGCGGCCCGGGCCGAATTGAAGTTACGGGAACATGAGGCG
Source organism: Exiguobacterium chiriqhucha RW-2 (assembly GCF_000416965.1). Classification (GTDB taxonomy): domain Bacteria; phylum Bacillota; class Bacilli; order Exiguobacteriales; family Exiguobacteriaceae; genus Exiguobacterium; species Exiguobacterium chiriqhucha. The sequence continues at coordinate 76,600 of NZ_ATCL01000008.1, read as the reverse complement.
ATGGTGGATGAGTTAGCGCTTGAGCGTCGTGACTTATATGAAACATTTGAGACGTATCGTGGAATCGACGCGAAATGGGAGACCTTCCTAAAAGGGAAGGAAACTCATTTGAAGCAAGATTTTACTGTTAGGGAAGAATTATATCGACTCACGGATCAACAGGTAAAAATGAATGAGGTGCTTGTTGAATATAAAGAAGCCATCGTCGCTGGAAATTCAGCACGGACGGCCATCTCGAGAACACTTAAACATCTCGACAGTGCGAAAGGTTGGTCGACGTATGATACGTTCTTTGGAGGCGGCTTGATTGCGACAGCGATGAAACATGATGCCATCGATGCTTCGGAACGGAAGATGCATGAACTTCAAGCTGCGCTCGAGCGCTTCTCGCGGGAGTTGGCTGACGTGAAAGGAGTCGTCAGTGGCTTACAAATCGAACGCGGTTCGCTCATTCAATTCGCTGACTACTTCCTCGATGACATCTTTTCCGAGTGGACGATGCATGGACGAATCAATGATTCGCTCGACAAGGTAAAAGGACTCGATCGTGAAATCGCTCAACTGATTGAGAAAATGACGAGAGAAGTAGAACGTCTAGAACAACAACTCGAAGAAATAGAAACGAAACGAAAACAGCTCATCCTCACACGATGAGCTGTTTGGTTATTCTGGTCGTTTCAACCAATGGCGTAAACCTTTACCCGCGTGCGGTCCGTCGGCGTATCGAGGGATAACGTGCAGGTGGGCGTGTGGGACGGTCTGGTTTGAAGCCGTTCCGACGTTCCAGCCAAGGGTATACCCATCAGGACTATACATCTTCTCGAGGAAGGACTTTGCTTCGTGGAGTAACTCGTATGTATCGCGCCATTCCGAAGGCGTGAGATCGAACGTCGTCGCTCGATGTCGTTTTGGGACGATGACGCCAGAGCCGACGAGCACGTCCTGCTCACGGTCGTGCATCAAGAAGTAGCATGTCTCATTCTCGGCGACGATCGTCTGAGACGGGTCAAGTTGAGGATGACAAAATGGACAAGTTGACATCGGATTGGTACACTTCCTTTCTATATGAAGTGTACCAAAAGGGTGAGCATTATGAATGAATTGATTGATATGATGGTTGCCCAGGCCGAACGAGAGCAGCGCACGATTATCGCCATCTCGGGACACGGGGGTGCCGGGAAGACGATATTTGCAGATGCCCTACGCGAGCGCCTCGGAGACGTAAACTACATCAATACCGATCCATATATCACGGACTCGTTGTTACGGAAGAGCGCTATGCTCGATTACACGGTCGACGGGCAGGAGCATCATTATAAGATGACGGCTTGTCATCCGTCCGCGCACCATCTACCTTCACTAGAGCGTGACGTTCGTATGGTGCGTGAAGGGATCGGTTTTTTCACGATTGACGTCCCATACCTTGAACGAACGTGGATTGACCCGACAAAACGGATCACCATCATCGAAGGCATGAGCGTCGCGTTCCTCGCCGCTGATTCGTGGGATGTTTCGGCTTATCTATATACCGACAGTGATACTGAGTTTGCGCGACGTTCCGTTCGAGATATCCAGCAACGGGGAATGGATCTCGCATATTTACAGGCTTCGCACGAAGAGCGTCGACTCCAATACGAGCTGTTCATGCATCCGCAGCGCGAAAAGTTCCAAACGATCGTCTCGACGAGTAACGATGTTTGGACAATTGAAAACCATCGCTCATGAAGAACGGTGGCTACGTAACGTCTCTTGGATACCGAGTCCAAGTCGATCCTGTTCTCGTTCGAGTTGGTCCCACGTGAGCGAGCGATGGCGCATCGTGACGTCATTGGCGATTGACTCGAGTGTACGTTGCTTCTCGATATTGTCGAGCCAGTAATAGACGTCGACCCCGTCCTCGTCGACCCGCCAGAACGATTTGACGACTTCGAACTCGTCGGCCCAGTCACCGACCGGTTTGAATCCATACTTCTCGACGAATGGATACGGTCGTTCTTCTCCGATCGGGTCGATAACGTTACGGACGAACATGAGCTCGAGCCCGGCATGTTCGGTCGCCTGTAACAAGCGTTTCAAGGCAGGGAGTGGTTCGACTTCGACTTTTTCGATGACATCGAACCAGACCCGTTTGCCGTCGGTGTCCCAGACGGTCGCTTCGACGCTGTATGGTGCTCCGGCTGTTGATGGGGCATACATCGTCAAATCGAACGTGAACGGGATGTGCTCTTCAGCACCCGGTTCAAGCTCGGCGGATAGGACGATTGGGACTTCTTGCAAGTCGGCCTCCCGATTAAACTCGTTGCCTTCGAGCGTGATATCTTTGAACGTCGTCAAAAAATTAAGCGTCAACTCTTGCAGGCGCACGACATGCGAAGTGGTGTTCAACACCCGCAGCGTTCCATGAACGGTCTCGTTCGGAATGAACGGGACAGTGTGAAAATAGACGGATGCGTCCAGTTCGGAAAAGAACCATTTTTTAAAGCGATTACCCCATTTCGACATGACGGTCGCGCTCCTTTTCTCTTATAGATTGCACTCTTTTAAATGTTCCCGATTCCAATTCTGAAAAAACATGAAGAAAAAGGTTGCATTATATAACTACTTCACTTATTATAGAGGATGTCGAAACAATTCAAACCATCGCGGGGTGGAGCAGTCTGGTAGCTCGTCGGGCTCATAACCCGAAGGTCGTCGGTTCAAATCCGGCCCCCGCAACCAATTTTTATTTAATTTCATATGTCGTCGCGGGGTGGAGCAGTCTGGTAGCTCGTCGGGCTCATAACCCGAAGGTCGTTGGTTCAAATCCAGCCCCCGCAACCAATTTTTTAAATGAGATAGCGAAACGATGACGTTTCGTGTTTTTTTTTGCGTAAAATTGAGTGTACAATGAGTACGTATCGCTAGAACCGACTAAAGGAGAAACATCATGTATACATTGATTACCCATTCTGCGGCTGAGACGCAGGCAGTGGCAGAGAAATTGGCCACACTTGTCAAAGCCGGGACGGTCATAACGTTGAACGGCGACCTCGGTGCCGGTAAGACGACGTTCACCCAGGGCTTTGGTAAAGGCCTCGGTGTCACGCGCAACGTCAACAGCCCGACGTTTACCATCATGAAACAATACCAAGGGCGCTTGCCGCTCTACCATATGGACGTCTATCGTCTCGAAGATACGGGGGACGATATCGGCCTCGAAGAATACATCAACGGCGATGGTGTCGCCATCGTCGAATGGTCGAACTTGATCGAGTCATCGCTTCCGAAGGAACGGCTCGCCATCACAATCGAGCGAGTCGGGGACGAGGAACGTCAACTGACGTTCGCGCCCGTCGGCGACGTCTATGATGCGCTGGTGAAGGAGGTGCTCGCATGAAGCAACTGATGATTGATACGGCGACGACACGTCTATCTGTCGCCCTCAGTGAACATGGACAGATTCAAGCCGAGGCGACGGTCATGGTCTCGAAAAACCATGCCGTCACGCTCATGCCGATGATTGAACAACTGATGAATGCGGTCAAATGGACACCGACCGAGCTCGAACGTATCGTCGTGACGACAGGTCCGGGATCTTATACGGGTATCCGCATCGGTGTCACGACCGCGAAGACGCTCGCCTACACGCTTCAACTCCCGCTCGTCGGGGTCTCGGCGCTCCATCTCATGGCGGCGGCCCCGAATACGGAGCTCCCGGTCGTCGCGCTCATCGATGCCCGTCGTGGCAATGCGTATATCGGTCACTATCAACAGAACGAGGCCGTGACACCCGACCGTCACGCCTCGGTCGCAGCTTGGCTTGAAGCCAACATCACAGGACCGTTTGTCGTTGTCGGTGATGTCGAACCGTTCCGTGACGTACTCGCGTCTTACGACTATACCGAAGCACCGGCCGCGCATAGCTATGGCCGGGCAAGCGATCTCGTCGCGTTAGGTGACGTCACGGACGATGTCCACGCGTTTGAGCCTGAGTATCTGCGTCTCGCTGAAGCGGAAGCAAAATGGCTCGAGGGACAAAACAATGGCTGATATTAAAATCCGGCGCATGACATGGCTCGACGTCGAAGAAGTGACCAAGGTCGAGGAAGCCTCGTTCGCTATTCCGTGGACGAAAGAAGCGTTCATGAACGAGATGCTCCGCAATGACCAAGCGATCTATTTTGTCGCTGTGCATGAACGACGCGTGGTCGGCTTCGTCGGGGTTTGGCAAATTGTAGACGAGGGGCACATCACGAACATTGCCGTCTTACCAGAATATCGCGGGCAAGGCATCGGCAATCTGCTGTTGACGCAACTCGTTGAATTCGCCCGCTCGAAGTCACTCGCGGCGCTCACGCTCGAAGTGCGCGTCTCGAACATCGGCGCCCAAAAGCTGTACGAACAGTTCGGTTTCGAAAATGCCGGACGCCGGAAACGATATTATCAAGACAATAATGAAGATGCCTATATTTACTGGGCGAAGTTAGGAAGTGAAACAGATGGACACATCGCTCATCCTCGCGATTGAGTCGAGTTGTGATGAGACGTCGGTCGCGCTCGTGCGTGACGGTAAGACGCTTTTATCGAACGTCGTCTCGTCGCAGATTGAAAGTCATAAACGGTTTGGCGGGGTTGTGCCCGAGGTCGCCTCGCGTCACCACGTCGAACGGATCACCTACGTCATCGATGACGCCCTCAGTGAAGCGGGTGTGACGATGCAAGACGTCGACGCCGTCGCGGTCACGCAAGGGCCGGGTCTTGTCGGTGCACTCCTCGTCGGAATCAGTGCGGCCAAAGCGCTCGCTTTCGCCCATAGCAAACCGCTCATCGGCGTGCATCACATCGCCGGACACATCTATGCGAACGAACTCGTCGAGGAGATGGAGTTCCCGCTCGTCTGTCTCGTCGTATCGGGCGGTCACACGGAGCTCGTCTATATGCCCGAGCACGGTGTGTTCGAAGTCATTGGGGAGACACGTGACGATGCGGCCGGAGAAGCATATGACAAAGTCGCACGGACGCTCAGTCTTCCTTACCCAGGTGGACCTGCTATCGACCGTCTCGCGGCCGATGGGGAAGACACGTACAAGTTCCCGCGGGTTCGGCTTGAAGCGGGAAGTTTCGATTTCAGCTTCAGCGGGCTCAAGTCGTCGGTCATCAACGCCGTCCACAACGCCGAACAGCGCGGGGAGACGGTCATCCCTGAAAACTTGGCGGCCAGTTTCCAAGCGAGTGTCGTCGAAGTGCTCGTCGAGAAAGCGATTCGTGCCGTGAAAGAAAAAGGAGCGAAGCAATTGCTCGTCGCAGGTGGCGTCGCAGCCAACCGTGGACTCCGTACTGCACTTCAAGAAGCGACGGACCGCGAAGGCATCAGCCTCGTCATCCCACCACTTGATCTATGCGGAGATAATGCCGGTATGATCGGGGTGGCGGCACATCACGCGTATGTGCGCGGAAAGCGCGATACACTGGCGATGAATGCGGTTCCTGGGTTATCCTTAGAAGAGAGCATGACAGTCTAGGGGGAAATAGAGACATGACGAAACGCATCATTATTGGAGGTCTGGTCGTACTGCTCGTCGTCGCGACGTTTTTGCAAGTACGGGAGATTATCCGCGCCTATAATATCGCCTATCAAGAAGAAATCGTGCCGGAAGCGACACGCGTCCGTTCACTCACAGGAGCGGAATCGCTCGAAGGCATCGGCCGGGTCACGGGTGAGAACACGCTTGTCGAGACGTTGTACGGCTATAAGAGCCTGGACGATCAAAATATCGAGAGCGTCATCGTCGTCGACCGCAACCTCGGCGTTCAGCCGAAAGCGAGCGACGCATATTACGAGATTGCGCCGGGACGAGAAGCGACCGAAGAAGAAGCGGCGAAGTTCGAGGATATCGTCAACGAGTTTGACGAAGAGCAATTGTTCGCGCAAGTGATCTCGACGCATGAGGCGAAGTATGTGACGAACCGTGAGGAGACACTCACGTTTTATAAAGTGTTCGTCCGTGATGTCGATACGAACGAGTACGTGTTCTTTATCACGGAAGACGGCCTCAAGCTCGACTTCCATACACGCGGATTCCAGCCGCTACGTTATTTCTAACTGTTAAAAGGGAAGCCGGTCTCCACGTTGGAGACGGCTTCCCTTTTTTATACGTCCAGATGATGTTTGTTCTGTTTGTACCACATGTTCACCCGGCTCACGACGTAGACAATCAGTGCGAGCACCCACATGAGGAGCGTCGACTGATAGAAGTGTCCCCACACCGAGCCCGGGGCGTAAAAACTGTGCACGGTCACATCGACTGGCCAGACGACGAGGCGGATAAACAGGCTGCTCATAAGCAGGCCGCTCAACAAACTGATCACAATCCCGCTCCATGTCTGGATGATGAAGCCGATGACGACCGGCAAGAAATAAAACAGGAACGACGGAACGACCGTCGGTTCCCCACGAATCAGTTCGGATACGAATTCCGTCCCCGTCGGCACGATGTAGGCGAGACCGGTCAGGAAGGCGTGCATCCATTCGATTCGCATCGCACGGAATCGCATCATGAATGGAGATCCTCCCATTCTGCATACAGTGCCGTGATCGATTCTTTCGTCGCGTCGGACTCGGTCGACAGTTCCTGTGCCCGAGCGAAGTCGTTGAAGACGTCCGGTTCACACAAGAGCTGCTCGATTTCCTCGAGACGGGCCTCGTGTTGTTCGATGGTGAGCTCGATTTCCTCGATCCGTTGTTTCATCCGGCGTTCCTCACGTTGCTGTTCCTTGTCGGCGCGCTGTTTCTTGACGATGACTTGTTTCGTCTCTTCGCGGGCGAGTCGGGCCAGTTCTTCGAGTTCTTCTTTCTTCTCGACATAATATGAGTAATCGCCGAGGTATTCATCGATGCCGTTCGGCGTGATCTCTAAGACGCGCGTCGCGAGCCGGTCGATGAAGTAGCGGTCGTGCGAGACGAATAGGATTGTGCCCGGATAGTCGACGAGGGCGTTCTCGAGAATCATCTTCGAGTCGAGGTCCAAGTGGTTCGTCGGCTCATCCAAGATGAGCAAGTTTGGTTGCTCGAGCTTCAGTTTCGCGAGCGTCAAGCGGGCCCGCTCTCCACCCGACAATTCATGGACGCGTTTCATGACGTCGTCACCGCTGAACAGGAACTGTCCAAGCAGGCTCCGCACTTCTTGTTCGCGCATGAGCGGCCAGTCGTTCCAAATCTCGTCGATGACGCGGTTGGCGTCCGACAAGTTCTGTTGCTCCTGGTCGTAGTAGCCGATCTCGACGCCGGTACCGTAGCGGATGTCACCGGTAAGGGCCGGCTGTTGTTTCGTCAACACTTTCAAGAGCGTCGATTTGCCGACCCCGTTCGGGCCGACGAGGGCGACCGATTCGCCGCGCTGCAGTTGGAAGCGGAGCTGCTGGGCGATTGGTTCCTCATAGCCGATGGCGAGGTCGCTGCCGCTCAACACGTCGTTCCCGCTTTGGCGTTTAATCGAGAACGATAGGACGGCACTACGCTCATCACCGTCCGGCGCTTCCATCCGGTCGACTTTCTCGAGACGCTTTCGGACACTCTGGGCCCGCTTCGTCGTCGTTGCCCGGGCGATGTTGCGCTGGATGAAGTCCTGCATCTTGGCGATCTCTTCTTGTTGCGACTCGAACTGCTTCTTCTCTTGCTCGTAGATGGCGGCCTTCTGCTCGAGATACTTCGTATAGTTGCCGACGAAGCGACGGCTCCGGTGACGCGACAGCTCATAGACGACCGAGACGACGCGGTCGAGGAAGTAGCGGTCGTGGGAGACGATGAGGACGGCGCCTTTATAGCCGCTCAAATACTTCTCGAGCCAACCGAGCGTCTCGATGTCCAAGTGGTTCGTCGGCTCATCCAGGATGAGCAGGTCCGGACTCTGGAGCAGCATCTTCGCGAGGGCGAGGCGCGTCCGTTGTCCGCCAGAGAGCGTATCGATGCGGCGTTCGAAGTCGTCCGGATAAAAACGCATCCCATGAAGCACAGAGCGGATCGTCGCCTCGTATTGATAGCCGCCGCGGTCTTTGAATGTATGCTGTTCTTCATCGTAAGACGACAGCAGGCGTTCATAGGCGGCCGGGTCGTTCAAGATGCGCTCGGAACCCATGTCTTGCTCCATGCGGCGCAGCGTCTTTTCTTGTTCGATTAAATCGGTGAAGACAGTGAGCATCTCATTCCAAATCGTCTCGTTGGATTCGAGTCCTGAATCTTGGGCCAGGTAGCCGATGGTGACGTCTTTCGGCTTCATGATATCGCCCGAGTCGTAGTTGTATTCCCCGGCGATGACTTTGAGCAGTGTCGACTTGCCGGCACCGTTACGGCCGACGAGCGCGACGCGTTCGCCTTCTTGAATCTCGAGTTTGACGTTCTCTAAAATCGGCTCGACGCCGAATGATTTCGATAAGTTATTGACTTGCAGTAGGATCAAGTGAAAAAACCCCTTTCTCTCTATTTAGTATACTTTATTTCTTCCCCTTTTCAGGTATATTCATTGAGTGGTCATGTGAATTCGTTTACAATCAAGGTGTATGAAATTAGATTCGTTTGAAACGCGTCGTAAAAAGGAGGCTCTTTCCGTTGAGTCAAAACGAACCAAAGATTCCGCAAGCGACAGCCAAACGGTTGCCACTATACTATCGGTTTATCCAAAGCCTACATTCATCAGGAAAACAGCGTGTCTCTTCTGCTGAACTGAGCGAGGCGGTCAAGGTCGATTCGGCCACGATTCGTCGCGATTTCTCGTACTTCGGTGCGCTCGGTAAAAAGGGATATGGCTATAACGTACAGTATCTGTTAGACTTTTTCCGTAAGACACTGAATCAGGACGAGATTACGAACGTCGCCTTAGTCGGGGTTGGTCATCTTGGGACAGCTTTCGTCAACTATAACTTCCTTAAAAACAATAACACACATATCGTCGTCGGGTTCGACGCAGACGAGACAAAAGTCGGCACGACGATGTCCGGTGTCCCGATTCATCACGTGGATGAGATGGAACAGATCATGAAACAAAACAAGATTGACGTCGCCATCTTAACGGTGCCGTCTACCTATGCGCAGCCTGTCGCGGATGATTTGGTCCGCTTCGGCATCAAAGGCATCTTGAACTTCACACCGGCCAGGCTTACTGTGCCGGACACGGTCCGCGTCCATCATATCGACTTGTCGATCGAACTCCAGTCGCTCATTTACTTTATGCAACACTATCCATCTGCTGAGGGGGTCCATCAATAATGGAATTACTATCATCGTTGCTCGTCGTCGGTATTCCTGGGGGAGCGAGTATCTTCATTATCGCCATCGTCGCGCTCATCATCTTCGGGCCGAAGAAATTGCCTGAATTCGGACGCGCCGCCGGACAAACGCTCCGTGAGTTCAAAAATGCCACAAACGGCATGATGAACGAACATGACGAGAAAGATAAGAAAGAACTTGAGAAGAAAGAGCAGTAATCATGAATCATCAACCTGATCAAGAACGGGCACTGTCCGATCACTTGACAGAGCTGCGGAGACGACTGATGCTGTCGGCATTTGTCGTCTTTGCTTTCTTTCTCATTGCTTTGCCGAGTGTCAAATACGTGCTCGCCTATCTGCAGGCGGACCTCGTCGAACGAGGGCTCGAGCTGAACGCCTTTGGGGTCGCGGACCCGCTCATGATTTACTTGAACTTGGCGCTCGTCATCGGGCTCGTCGCGTCCGGTCCGTTTCTACTGTATCAACTGTGGGCGTTCGTCGCACCTGGTCTGCATCCGAACGAGCGGAAAGCGACGCTCGCTTATATCCCGATCATCTTCATCTTGTTCCTGATCGGTCTTGCGTTCGCCTACTATTGGTTGTTCCCGCTCGTCCTCGATATCTCGACGGACCTCGGGCAAGACCTCGGTCTGACGCAAATCATCGGGGCGTCGAACTACTTCACGTTCTTGCTGCAACTGACCATTCCATTCGGACTGTTATTCCAGTTGCCGGTCGTGACGATGTTCTTGACGCGCATCGGTGTCGTGACACCGTACTTCCTGTCATCGATTCGGAAGTATGCGTACTTCGCCTTATTCGTCATCGCGGCCTTCATCACGCCGCCGGATTTGACGTCGCACCTCATGGTGTCACTGCCGCTCTTCTTCTTGTATGAAATCAGTTTATCGATTTCACGCATCACGTACCGGGGCGTGCTCCGACGTGAAAAAGAGGCGATGGTGAAAGAACAGATGGATTTGATGAAACAAATGAATGAGAAGTAAGCATCGTTCTTTAACGGGACGATGCTTTTTTATGATTGGGAATAAATGTTTTTAACAACAAGTTAAACACTGGACCCACGTGATACGATGAAACTACTTAAACATCAGTCAGGGGGAGAAGCGATGGCTTGGGAGTACTACGGGGATGAACTCATCATCATCGGCGTGTTGACGACAATTTTGTTGATTGCCGTGCTGAATTTTTTGAAGTCGCGATTCAGGCGAAGCCTCGTCTTCTCGTTGACGTTGCTCCTCGCGGGATACGTATCGTGTATCATCGGACTCGTCTGCGTCCGTGGTTGGGACGCTCTGGGCTGGATTTTTATTGGCATTAGTCTGTATGTAATCGGCCTCCTCACCTATATCGGCGTCGTCACTTACCACTGGTTTAAAGCAAGACGCACGACCCATTCATGAATGAACCGTTCCGGTTGCGGAGCGGTTTTTTTGTTGTCACACCAGCCGTTCAAACTTTAGACATAATTACGTGAAAAAGTGAGCAAAGGGATTGTCAAACCTTCTTGTGAAATAGTACACTAAGTTCAGAAAGTAAATGTGATATTTATCACAAACACTAACTTGCCTAACACTCAAAGGAGAGACAACCATATGAAAATCGCAGTCATCGGATGTACACACGCAGGAACAGCAGCCGTCAAAGGATTACTCGCCAAGCACGACAATCTCGACATCACGGTGTATGAGCGGAACGACAACGTCAGCTTCCTCTCGTGTGGGATCGCCCTCCACGTCGGCGGTGTCGTCAAACGTGCGGAAGAGCTCTTCTACGCGTCACCGACAGAACTCGAAGAACTCGGCGCGACGATGCGCATGAAGCACGACGTATTGAACATCGATACGGAAGCGAAGACGGTCCATGCGAAAAACCTCGACACGGGAGAAGACGTCTATGACACGTTCGACCGTTTGATCGTCACGACTGGTTCATGGCCGATCGTCCCGACGCTTCCTGGCATCGAGATGACTGGGATTGAGCTCTGCAAAAACTATGGCCACGCCCAACGCATCATCGAGCGGGCAAAAGACGCGACGAACATCGCCGTCATCGGTGCCGGCTATATCGGCGTCGAGCTCGTCGAAGCGTTCGAAGTGTACGGCAAACACGTCACGTTCATCGATAGCGCCGACCGCATCTTGAACAAATATCTCGACAAATCGTTCACGGATCAACTTGAAGCAGATATGACGTCACGCGGCATCGACCTCGAGCTCGGCCAGACGGTCGAAGCGTTCCGTGGTACAGATGGAAACGTCACACACGTCGTGACCGATAAAGGTGAGTTCGAGGCCGACCTCGTCATCCTTTGTGTCGGCTTCCGCCCGAACACGGGACTCCTTCAAGGCCAAGTCGACATGCTCGGCAACGGCGCCATCATCGTCGACGAGTATATGCGCACGAGCAACCCGGACGTCTTCGCGGCTGGTGACAGCTGTGCCGTCTATTACAACCCGGCGCGCACACATGCCTATATCCCGCTCGCGACGAACGCCGTCCGCATGGGAACGCTCGTCGCCGAGAACTTGATCGCACCGCGTGTCCGTTATCAAGGGACGCAAGGGACGTCAGGTCTCCGTCTCTACGATTGGAACATCGCTTCATCAGGTCTCACGGAAGAAGCGGCCGGTCTGTTCGACCTTGATGTCGAGAGTGTCGTGATTGAAGATGCGTACCGTCCGGAGTTCATGCCGACGGCGGAACCGGTCCAGTTCAAACTCGTCTATGAAGTCGGCACGCATCGCGTAGTCGGCGGACAAGTCCTCTCGAAAGCGGACATGACGCAAGCGGTCAACACGTTGTCGCTCGCGATCCAAAACGAGATGACGGTCGAAGAGCTCGCCTATGTCGACTTCTTCTTCCAACCGCATTACAACAAGCCATGGCACTTCATCAACAGTGGGGCGCTCACGGCGATGAAAGACAAAGTCAACGCATAAAAAAACTCGGAAGCCGCGGCTTCCGAGTTTTTTATAGATAGCGTGGAGCGTCCTTCATCGAGTTGGCGAGGATCATATAGATGAGAAAGTTCCCCGGTACGATTAAAAAGAGCAGACGAACACCGAGCGGGGACAAGTCGAAGTATTCAGCGATGCCGCCGCAGACACCGAAGAGTGAGCGGTTCGTGGCGGATTTGCGAAGCGGACGTTGCATAAGCAGGGCTCCTATCTCACATGTGATATGAAAATTTTACCATATAGACCTGCTGGAAATGTATAGGTTTCGTAGGTTTTTTTTCGTCTGAAGCCGGGGAAGTGGTAAGAGAAAGCTGATGTGTCACCTGGTCCTGTCAAAGGAGGAGCCCATATGGCTAAGAAGGAAAAACAACCGTACCATATCGTCACGTTCACGTTTCCAGAGGAGTCGATCTCGTATCAAGCGTTCAGCAAGTTGAAAAAGTATCACGCCGAAGGACTCGTCGGGTTCGAACAACTCGTCATCATCAAGCGTGAGGACAATGGCGCCTTCTCGTTCGAGGATGCCGTTCAACTGACACCGACGAACAAGTCGACCAAAGGCGCGCTCATCGGGATGGCCGTCGGGATTCTCGGCGGACCGTTCGGGATTCTGTTCGGTACGCTCACGGGAGGACTCATCGGAGGAACGAAAGATTTGAAACACGTCCAGAGCATTCAAGAGACGTTCAAGCGGACGGTCGGGAATATCGAGCCCGGACAGACCGGGGTGATGGCAATCGGGGAAGAGTTCGATCACTCGGTGCTCGATGGACTGGCGGCTGAACTTGGCGGCACGGTGACACGGACAGACGAAGAACTGTGAAGGGGAGTCGGACTATATGAAGATTGGTATTTTAGGGGCCGGGAAAGTCGGACGGACGCTCGGGCGCAAGTTCGAGGACGTCGGCTATGACGTGTTGTACGGGACACGGTCAGAACGGGAAGGGACGATGTCGCTCCAAGAAGTGGCGTCGAACGCACAGATTTTGTTATTGACGACGCCGTTCGCGGCGGCCGTCGATTTGATTCAATCGCTCCGAGACTTGGACGATAAGATCGTCATCGATGTGACGAATCCGATTGCCAAAGAGTTTGACGCCATCGAGCGACCGGAAGGAAAATCGGGGGCCGAACATCTGCAAGAACTCGCCCCCCACGTCCGTATCGTCAAGGCGTTCAATCAGACCGGTGTCGAGAACTTGGAGAACCCGAACATGTCGATGATGTTCATCGCCGGTGACGAGCAGGAGTCGGTCCGGGCCGTTCAAGACCTCGCCTCGAAAATCGGCTTCGACGCCCATACGCTCCGTCACTTGAAACTGGCGCGAGAGCTCGAGTCGCTCGCGTGGCTATGGATTCATTACGCGACGAAAGAACGGAAGCACCGGAACTTTGCGTTCTACTTGAAAGAGAATAGTTTTTAATAGAAAAGACGGTCACGCGTTGGCGTGACCGTCTTGGTCGTTAAAAAGCAGCTTGACGCTCAGAGCGTGTTTTCAACGAAGCAATCGTCTCGCGTTCGATTGCTTCGACTTCGCGTTGTTGCCAGCCTGGCATGAGGAACGCGTCGACGAGCGCCCAAATGCCTGTGATGATAGCGCCGAAACCAATCGTCAAAACGACCATCAAGAGCATGGCGATGCCCGTCCCTGTTTTCTTGAAATAGAAGCGGTGTGCGCCTAACGCGCCGAGGAAGAACCAAAGCAAGTAAGCGACGACGAGACTGCGTTTCTTTTTCTCGACTTCGCTGTTGACGAGGAGCATTTCCTCTGTCGATAAATCGGTACGTGAATAATTCATGATGTGATGTGCCTTCTTTCCAAAAATTGATATAATGAATGCAGTCTTTATTGTACCGGGAAACGGATGAATTCCCATGATTTTCTATTATTTATTTTTGGAAGCGAGGAACAACCGAATGGGTTTTGCGATTGTGACGTTCATCGTCGCGTTTATTCACGTGATCGCCGGAGCGGTCGTCTTACATAAGTATCCGCAATATAAATCGATTGCTATCAGTGTGATCGTGCTCGGTTTCGTATATGGTCTGTTGACGGTGGGGTTCATCGTCCTATGAACAAGTTCTTGAAACCTCGAGTGACCTATACAAATGAAGATGCATTGAAACTCGGGATGTTCATGATGCTCGGGCTCACCATCATGGATGTCTTAGGTGGTAACGTGCCAGATATGACTTTGGCGCTGGCTGCGACTCTGTTTTATGCTTGGCGCCGTGACATCGCGGCGACACTTGGTGAGGAAGCATCTCGTGCCGTCGGGCGCGAATCAAGTGAACTGGCGTTACGAGGTGTTATCGTCGCCTTGATGATTGGACTCTTCGTCTCGTTCTTCATGGATACGTTGACCTACTCGCTTGAAGCCCTCATGTATTATGGGTTGGCGTTCGTATTCGGATTAAAAGGGATGGGACTTTGGTTTTTCATGCCGGACACAACGGTCGAAACCGAACTGAATTAATATGAAGAACGATGTGGCACACGCCTCATCGTTTTTTCTTATGGTTGATGTCAGACGAAAACGTGAATAGGACAAAGAGTGCTGTTATTGTCTGCATTGGATCGGAAGGAGTTTTGTTATGTGTACAGCAATCACGTACGCTCCGCACGCCCACTACTTCGGCAGAAACTTAGACCTGAACGTGTCCTATCACGAACAAGTGACGATCACGCCCCGACACTATCCATTCAACTTCAGACGGATGGGCGAGAACGCGAACCATTACGCGATGATCGGAATGGCGACCGTCGTGGAAGACTACCCGCTCTATTACGAGGCGACGAATGAAAAAGGGCTTAGCATGGCCGGGCTGAACTTCCCAGGGAATGCCGTATTCAAGCCGGAAGTCGACGGAAGAGACAACATCTCTTCATTCGAGTTCATTCCGTGGATCCTCGGACAATGCGCGACAATCGAGGAAGTGAAAGAGCGACTGGCGACGATTCAGCTGATCAATCTCAACTTCAGTGACGCGCTCCCGCTTCATCCGCTGCACTGGATCATCGCCGACAGTGATACCTCGGTTGTCGTCGAGCCGATGGCGGACGGGTTGCGTGTGTACGACAATCCAGTCGGCGTCTTGACGAACAATCCGTCGTTCGAGTATCAGCTGTTCAATCTGAATGATTATCGGCACGTCTCGACGAAACTGCCGGCCAATACGTTCGCGCCGACATTGAACCTCGATGCCTATTGTCTCGGATTAGGCGGGCAAGGCTTGCCGGGTGACTTATCGTCGACATCACGCTTCGTCCGGGCAACGTTCGCTACCTTCAACTCGGTCTGCGAACCGACCGAGGCGTCCGCGGTCGGTCAATTTTTCAAACTGTTGGATACGGTAATGCAAACGCGGGGCTTGAACGAGGCTGGGGACGGGACGTACGAGTACACCATCTATTCCTCATGTTGTAACGTCGACGACGGTATCTATTATTACCGGACGTATGGCAACAACCAAATCACGGCTGTGTCGCTGTTCCATGAACCGTTAGACAGCGATCGATTGATCACGTATCGCCTACAATACCAACAACAAATTCATTATGAGAATTGAGAACAGCCCTCTTCGCGCGAAGGTGGCTGTGTGTTACAGTGTGCCGTTATAGAGCGGGGCCTCATCGTCCGTACTGATGACTTTTAGGTGACGCTCGTCTTTCACATAGACGCTCTTATAGGCGACACGTTCACCTTCATAGAATAAGATGACGCGGTTGCCGTCGTTGTCCGTCTCGACTTTCGGTTCATACTGCGCAATTTCAATCGTCTCTTCGAGCACGCCATACTCTTCGTATGTAGACAGGTCGTCTTCGTTTGAACAGGCGACGAGAAACAGGGAAGCGACCAGCGCGAGAACTGCTTTCTTCATCGTATCTCTCCTTATTTGATAGTTAACCTATCAAATATACCGCAGATTGATATCTTTTTCAAAATGAACCTATACAAACGGTCCCTCACATGTGAGAGACCGTTTTGATTTAAGAAGCCTTTTGATTCAAGGCCAACGTTTCTTTCACATAGATACCTGTATACACCAAGAAGCAGCCGACACAGACGACCAAACCGATATAGACGCTCATCATGAACGGGGAGAGGAGCGAGCCGATGAGAATCGTCGAGCGCGACATGAAGTCGGCACCAGCGAACGATGTGCCGGCGAACGCCGAGTAGGCGCCACGTTGGTCTTCCGGCATCATATTCGCTTGCTCCGTGTTCAGGACAGGTGAGTAGAGCAACTCACCGAACGTTGCGAGAAGCATGAACCCGAGCAAGAGCGTCATCGAATTGGAACTCGTGATGACGGCGTACCCGATCATGTATAGCAACAACCCGCCGAGCAACGCCTGTTTGTTGGAGAAGCGAGAAGCGAGACGTTGAATCATGAACGTCAACGCGACGACGATGAGCGTGTTCTCGATTTGGATGAGGCTGAACATCCGCACCCCGTTGATTGCCCAATCGTTGATGGACATCGGCTCGAACGAGTCGGCGAGCCGGACAGCGACGTAGCTCCCCATCGAAAACTCGGCGGCGAGGATACACATCGTACCGAACACGACTTTGACAAACGGGCGGTCGCGCCAAGCGATTTGATAGCTTTGGAAGATATCGACGAAGACGAGTTTCAGTCGCTGCGACGTCCACGTCCGCTTCGTATCTTCGAGGAAGATCGCATAGGCGATTGGAAGCGTCGACGACGTCAAGGTCAAAATCCAAAACAGTAACAGCTGATTGCTGACGTAGAGCCAGCCGCCGATGGCTGTTCCGATTGCAATCGATAAGTTGATTAACCAGTAGTCGAGGGCATAGACGGCTTTCCGGTTCTCCGGCGTCGTCGCATCGATGATGATGGCACTCATGGCAGGACGTCCGAGGTTGCTCGTCACCGTGAAAATTGTATACGCGACCATGAACACGATCATCTGGTCCATCATAAGGCAAAGCGTCATCGTGAGGAACATGCCCGCCGTGATGCTCGAGGTGAGGACGAGCAATTGTTTGCGGGAGAAGCGGTCGGCGAGATAGCCGCCCAACAATCCGATGACATAGCCGAGGCAGACGAGCGTGATTAAGAAGACACCGGCGATTAACGCGTTGAACGCTTTGACGAACAACAGTGCCATGAACGGCATGATGGCGAATGAGACGGAACGATTGAAAAACGATGTGATGAGTCGAACTTTAATTGGGCGAGGTATTTCTTTCCATTTCATATTGTCACCTTCCATTCTGTACCTGTATCATAAACAAGACAACAGAACTTGAAAATGGACGAATCGAGGGGACGATGTCCACTTTTGGTAAGGGGGAACGGACATGGATGCCTACTTATTTAGTTTGTGGAAGCAATGTCGGGACGGACATTACACGATTGCGGATATGGCGGACGCCATCCATTTAAGTGCCAAACAAACGAGACGGCACTTGCTTCGCTGGCAAGAGGAAGGGTGGCTCACCTATACGAGCGGGCTCGGACGTGGCAACGTCAGTCAGCTCGTCTGGTTGCGCCATGTGGAGAGCGAGTTGGCCGAACAGTTATTGAAGCGGATGGAGACCGAGTCGATTGAGGCCGTGACGAACCAGCTCGAATGGGACTGGTCACCGGCGCAGGCCGGGCGCTTCATGCGTCAGCTCGAGAAGAAGTTCGGCTATAGCCAAACATCGAGTGACGCCCTCATCATTCCGAGAAGGCGCAATTTCTTGACGACGCATCCGCTTGAGGCGGCCGATATTCATAGCGCGCATCTCGTCCAAAATGTGTTCAATCGACTGTTTACGATTGACGCCTCGGGACAGGTGACGGGTGAATTGGCGCATCACTATGAGTGGCAAGGAGACACACTCGTGCTGTTTCTTCGAAAGGGAGTCCGCTTCCACGACGGCTCGCTCATGACGAGTAAAGACGTGACAAAAAGCTTGCGGGCGCTCTTCCAGTCTCCGGCTTATCGTCATACATATCGTCACGTCCGACGCGTGTCGTCAAACGGTCCATATCAGGTCGATGTGACGCTCGATCGTCGTCGCAACTCGTTCGTGCCACGGCTCTCGATGATTCACACGAGCATCGCCAAAGACACAATCGGCACGGGGCCGTTCCTGTTGGAGCGGCACGATGCCGAGAAGACGGTGCTCGCGGCGTTCGAGAACTACTTTGGCGTCCGTGCGCTGCTCGACCGGGTGGAGTTCTTACAAGTGCCTGACGGCTACGACCCGACGTACCGCATCTCGTCACGAGACTCCGGGGAGACGGGCTACATCTCGACTCCGTCCGGATTCACGCTCGTCTTCTTGAACGCTCAGCCGGGCGGTGTGTTCGAGCGGGACGAGGCGCGACATTACATCCATCGTCTGATTGCAGAGATTCGTCCGGATGTGGGGTTGCTCGACGATCGGAAAATCCCGAACGACCGTGGCTT
This sequence comes from Exiguobacterium chiriqhucha RW-2, assembly GCF_000416965.1. Taxonomy (GTDB): domain Bacteria; phylum Bacillota; class Bacilli; order Exiguobacteriales; family Exiguobacteriaceae; genus Exiguobacterium; species Exiguobacterium chiriqhucha. Next base: position 57,945 of record NZ_ATCL01000008.1, on the reverse strand, counting down.
CCTCGGGGATGCGAGCGAGGCGTATGAAATTCCAGATGGTCCAGCGGTGACGTTCGACCGTCCGATTCGCATCAAACAGACGGACTTCACGTCGACGGTGTCGATGTGGATCGCCGACATGTTGACGCGGCACGGGATTTCATATGAGTGGGTGCCGGTCAGTTTCAAGGACACGATACATGATACGACGTATTTCGACCGGGTCGACTTAATCGTCCATGGCGAGATTTATGAGCGCAATATCTCGCTCGGCTTCGAGCAATTTTTGACGAGCGACTATTCGCCTCCGCGGGAGCTGTTGCGTCACATCGATGGGATGACGGAACGGGTCCGTCAGTACGATGAGCTACCGTTCGAGGACTGGTTGCCGCTCCATCAGCAAATCGAGCGGGAGTTGAAAGAAGGGTCATACTTCATTCCGCTCTATAACGAGGAGCGGACGATCCCGTTCCCGGTCGAGTTGAAGGATGTCTGTATCGACATCTTTGGGTATTTTGATTTTGCGAAGTTATGGATTCCATCGTAAAGAAAGAGGGAGAAAAATGAAGCTGACCCGAAACTGGTTTATCGTGTTATTGATAGGATGGCCTGTCTTGTTCGGTCTGGGGTTTTGGAACGGGGAAGTGGTGTGGATTGCTGCGACTGGATTCGGCGTCACGTTATCGGCTTACTATGAACAGCAATTGAGCAAGCTCGACAAAGAAACGAATGTGACGATTCGTGCCGCTGTCAACCAGTCACTCGTGACATGGTTCGGTATGGGCCTCATGCTCGTGTTTATCATCAGTGTCATTTTCTTTGATGAGCCACGCGTGCCGTTGCTTGATATGATTTATCTCGTTCTAGGTATCGGATTGACGCTGAACGGATTGTTCATTCGGAGCGTGTATCGAGACGAGTTGAGTGATAAGTCCAACGTGATTCGACACTAAAAAAGACCAAGCTGCGCGCTTGGTCTTTTCGTTATGCCGATTTATCGGTCTTTTCTTTTTTCGCTTTTCGGGCGAGTGTTAAAATCTGATACACCTTGAAGAAGTCATACGCGGCTACGGCGATGATGAAGTACGTCCAGAAGCTGAAGCCGTACTCTTGCACCGAGTAGTAGGCGAGGACGGTGAACAGAATCCCGAACGAGAGACTGAACAAAAACATAACTTTTAAGTGTCGCGGCATCAATGCCACCTCATTTCTACATTAAGAATAATACGACCATGACGAGCGCGTTGTTAAACGCGTGAATCGCGATCGGTACGATCAAGCGACGCGTCTTGGCGTAAGCGACCGTGAAGGCGAAGCTCATCGCCACGTAAACGAGAATCTTGTTGTCACCGTGGATGAGCGCGAACAAGAGCGAGCTGACCGCGAACGCAATCCAGAACCCGAAGCGGGCGCTCAAGTTGCCGAACAAGATGTGACGGAACAGAATCTCTTCCATAATCGGTCCGAGTAAGACGACTGAGAGCGTCATGACTGGGACGAGCCGGACGATATCCGCAATTTGTTCGGTGTTCTGTGACCCCATGACATCACCTGAGATCCACGTCTCAATCAAGTTGGCGACGATGACGAGCCCGTATTGCATGAGAATCCCGAGTCCGATCCATTTGACCGTATCGTTCAAGTTCGACTGGATGCCTTGCTGTTTATATAGCTTCAAGTCGGGCCACAGCAAGACGACCGAGATGATGATCGTCAAGCTGAATCCGATAGCGAACCAAAGTCCAGTTGCCGTCGGCGTGATCCATTCCGGACGCACTCCGCTAATCAATACCGGAAAGAATTGAACAAACGCGTAGAGCAGAATCGGGATGATATGCCGAATCCGAATGTTAGGCGCCATCGAAAAACGGGTATTTATCGATTGGTTTGAGTTTAGTGTAGCCAATTGAACACGTCCTTATTCCTAAGAGTCAACGTTCCTTTTGACCATTGTATCAAATAAGGTCTCTTGACCGCGAGTGGGAGCATTTTTTCGATGTTCCCGCTTGCATTTTCAGGCGTCTCATACTACACTAATCAATGTTAGCACTCCTTTTTGATGAGTGCTAAAACTTACGATTCAACGATACATCATTCATATTCGGAGGAGGTTTTTTCTATGTTAAAACCACTAGGCGATCGCGTCATCATCGAAGTCGTGGAGAAAGAAGAAAAGACGATCGGAGGCATCGTGCTTCCTGACACGGCGAAAGAGAAGCCGCAACAAGGACGCGTCCTCGCAGTCGGTACAGGCCGCGTCACGGACCAAGGTGAGCGGATCGCGCTCGACGTCAAAGAAAATGATTTGGTCATCTACTCGAAGTACGCGGGTACCGAAGTGAAGCATGAAGGCAAAGAATACTTAATCGTTCGAGAGAGCGACATTCTCGCAATCGTAGGCTAAGACTCACCATTCTTCAAAAACTTTTTCTAGGGGGAAATGAACAATGGCAAAAGAAATCAAATTCTCAGAAGATGCACGTCACGCGATGCTTCGCGGTGTCGACGCACTCGCTGACGCGGTAAAAGTCACAATCGGACCGAAAGGACGCAACGTCGTCCTCGAGAAGAAGTTCGGCTCACCGCTCATCACGAATGACGGCGTGACGATCGCAAAAGAAATCGAACTCGAAGACCACTTCGAAAACATGGGCGCGAAGCTCGTTGCCGAAGTCGCCTCGAAGACGAACGAAGTCGCAGGGGACGGTACGACAACGGCGACAGTCCTCGCTCAAGCGATGATTCGTGAAGGTCTCAAAAACGTGACAGCAGGCGCGAACCCGATGATTCTTCGTAAAGGGATCGACAAGGCGGTTCGTCGTTCACTCGAAGAGCTCAAGCTCATCTCGAAACCAATCGAGTCGAAAGAAGCGATCGCCCAAGTCGCGGCCATCTCGGCAGCAGACGAAGAAGTCGGCGAGTTGATCGCTGAAGCGATGGAACGCGTCGGTAACGACGGTGTTATCACGATTGAAGAATCACGCGGCTTCACGACAGAACTCGACGTCGTCGAAGGAATGCAGTTCGACCGTGGTTACTTGTCACCATACATGATCTCAGATTCAGACAAGATGGAAGCGGTGCTCGACAACCCGTTCATCTTGATCACCGATAAGAAAATCTCGAACATCCAAGAAATCATCCCAGTGCTCGAGCAAGTCGTGCAACAAGGGAAACCAATCCTTATCGTCGCTGAAGACATCGAAGGCGATGCGCTCGCGACACTCGTCTTGAACAAGCTCCGTGGTACGTTCAACGCGGTCGCAGTCAAGGCACCAGGGTTCGGCGATCGTCGTAAAGCGATGCTCGAAGACCTCGCGACGCTTACAGGTGGCCAAGTCATCACAGAAGACCTCGGCCTCGAGCTCAAGTCGGCATCACTTCAACAGCTCGGACGTGCATCGAAAGTCGTCGTCACGAAAGACACGACAACGATCGTCGAAGGTGCTGGAGACGAAGCAACGATCAAAGCACGCGTGCAAACGATTCGCAACCAAATCGAAGAGACATCGTCTGACTTCGATCGTGAGAAACTCCAAGAGCGTCTCGCGAAACTCGCTGGCGGCGTAGCCGTCGTCAAAGTTGGCGCAGCGACAGAGACAGAGCTTAAAGAACGTAAGCTCCGCATCGAAGACGCGCTTAACGCGACACGCGCAGCTGTCGAAGAAGGTATCGTCGCAGGTGGTGGTACGGCGTTCATCAACGTCATCCCAGCCGTTCGCGCGTTGCTTGCAGAAGTGACAGCGGATGAAGCGACAGGTGTGAAACTCGTCCTCCGTGCCCTCGAAGCACCGGTCCGTCAAATCGCGGAAAACGCGGGTGAAGAAGGTTCGGTCATCGTCGAGAAGCTTAAGAACGAGTCGGTCGGCATCGGCTATAACGCCGCGACTGGCGAGTACGTCGACATGATCGCACACGGAATCGTCGATCCGGCGAAAGTGACGCGTTCAGCGCTTCAAAACGCAGCGTCAGTATCAGCCATGTTCCTCACTACAGAAGCAGTCATCGCAGACAAGCCAGAACCAGCAGGCGCTGGTGGCGGCATGCCTGACATGGGCGGCATGGGTGGAATGGGCGGAATGATGTAAGTCATACGCCTGAACCTCTAAATTAGAGAGTTCGTGAATGATTGAAACAAAAATGGCTAAGTTGGTCGTTTAAACAATCTATAGCTTTTGAGAGAATCTCCAGTTAGTTCTATGAACTTATTGGAGATTTTTTTATTCACAATCGATTTACTAGACATATCGAATTAAATCGATATAGGATAAAGACATGGATAACTTAAATGTTTTAGATATTTTTAAGGCATTATCAAACGAAACTCGTCTTAATATTTTGAAATGGTTACGAGAACCTGAGAAAAACTTCCCTGCTCAGCAAGCCCATTTACCAAAGGAGGTCAGCATTAAAGGTGGTGTCTGTGTTGGGGATATTCAAGAAAAGGTGAACTTATCTCAATCGACCGTTTCCCATTACTTGTCCCTTATGCAAAAAGCGGGATTGTTAGAAGCTGTTCGCTATGGACAATGGACTTATTACAGACGAAATGAAGAGACATTGGCGAAAATCTCAAAGTTTATCGAAGAAGAAATTTGAGAGCCGAATGTCTTTTTTTGATTACTAATATCGACATTTCTAGATATATCTATATAAAAAACAGAGGTGATACCGATGGATCGAACTTTAAATCAAGAAGGACTGAATACGAAACAAAAAGTATTGGCGATCACGCTGACGTTATTGACGTTTGTCATGGGGACGAGTGAATTTGTAATTGTTGGCTTACTGACGGAAGTATCTTTGGATTTAAATATTAGCTTAGCGACAGCAGGAACCCTTGTGTCTGGTTTTGCGATTGCCTATGCAATCGGGACACCGGTGTTGACGGCGTTTGTTAGTCGTTTCCCAAAATATCCGTTAATGTTAACGTTGATTTCTATTTTTATCATTGGAAATATCATCAGTGCGTTATCCGCTTCGTATGAATTATTAATCTTGTCTCGCGTCCTTACGGCAGTAGTGAGTGGTGTTCTCGTTGCCTTATCAATGAGCATAGCCGGTGACATTATGCCAAAAAATAAAAAGGGCTCAATCATCGCCTTAATTTTTGCGGGCTTTACAATTTCAAATGTAATCGGTGTTCCAATTGGTACATTGATTGGTCAACTTGGAAACTGGCAACTTACATTTTGGTTCACGACGTTGTTGGGTATCATCAGTTTGATTATGGCGATTTTGATTCTTCCGAAAAAAATGAAAGTAGAGAAAGGGTCCTTGAAAGATCAACTCGCATTGTTGACGAATCCACGAATATTATTAGCTTTCTTTATCCCGACCTTCTCGATTGCGGGAACATATACCATTTACACGTATATCACACCAATTTTAGAACAAGGTCTAGATATTCCGACAAGTTACGTGAGTATGATTTTACTAGCGTATGGAGCGTTCTCGATTTTGAGTAATGTGGTAGCCGGGAAAATTGCGAGTCGTGACGGAATCAGTAAGTTACGTTATGTATTTATTGTTCAAGCAATCATTTTAGGTTCACTTTACTTTACGATGAGTTCAACTGTGGCTGGACTGATGAGTCTCATGCTGATGGCAGTCATGATTTATGCCATGAATGCGACCGTTCAATTGTATTTAATGAACTTAGCGACAGTTTATGCACCAGCAGCGAAAGACTTTGCTTCTTCGCTCACACCTGTAGCCGTTAACGTCGGAATCGCACTAGGTGCGACGATTGGCGGTTACGTAGTAACAAGTGGTGATCTAATTCATCTTTCTTGGGTGGGCGGATTATGTGCATTGATCGCCTCTGGGTTAGCATTTGCTAGCTATCGACTGGACCGCCAAGAGACGTTGACAAGCACGAAAGCATCATGATTTTTTAGATAGACTAACAGAACAGGTTCTCATTAAAAAGTAATCGTGTAGAAGTGACTTCACTTCTACACGATTACTTTTTAATCCGTCTGTTTCCGGTTATACATCACAATACTCCCAACGAACACAACGAGCGCCCAGGCAGACAAAATCACCAGCTCCAACCATGCAGCACCAAGGCCAGCACCCGCCTCGATTTGATGCGCGAGGTCGATCAAGACGATGTTTGGCAAGTACTCGAGGAGACCGATAATGGAGAAGCGGTCCTCGTACGCTAACAACATCGGAGAGAACGAGAAGAAGAAGAACGCCGGCATGACGATGAGCGAGGCTTCCATGACCGTCTTCGTCATCAATCCAAGAATCGTCCCAATCCCGATATAGAAGAACGTCGAGACGATCAAGGCGAGTGAGATGACGAGCAGGTTCGCAGGACTGTAACCCATGATGAAAGCGCATGCCGCGATGAGGATGAGCGTCGTCACGAAGGTGAGCGCGCTTTTCCCGAGCAAGATGTCGAGCGTGCTCGCTGGCGACAACATCAACCCGCGGAGCGTGTTCTTCTCTTTCTCTTCCGCGATTAAGGCACACTGGACGAACGTCGCGACGAGACTGAACGTGATGTTGATGACGAAGTACGTTACGTCGATGCCTCCTCCGCCGAGCTGTGAATAGAAGACGGCGAAGAACAGCGGCATGATCAACGTCGAGGAGACGAATAAGTTCCGCGACAAGTCTTTATAGTCTTTCTGGAAAATGGCGAGTGCCCGTTTCATTGAAAATGTCATGATAATTTCCTCCCCGTCACTTCAATAAAGATATCCCCGAGCGTCGGCTCGTTTGAATGGATGGCCGCGATGTTTTGGTCGCGCATCTGTGCATGGAGCCAGTCGGCCCCGTCTTTTCCTTGTTTCAAGTCAACCGTTTCCCCGTCATGCAGTTCGACGCGCATCGAGCCGTTCGCGTATTTTCGGCGCAATTGTTTTGGGGCGTCGAGCAATTGAATTTCCCCTTGATGCAAGAACGCGACGCGGTCGCACAGTTCCTCTGCCTCGTTCATGTCGTGTGTCGTCAAGAAAATCGTCGTCCCTTTTGCCTTTAATCGTTCAATCCCTTTATAAATGTGGCGCGAATTGACCGGGTCGAGCGCGGAAGTCGGCTCATCTAAAAACAACAATTCCGGTTCATGTAATAACGCTCGGGCCAGTGTCACCCGTTGCAGCATCCCGCGTGATAAAGCGGAGATGCGTTTTTTGCGTTCCCCGGCCAAGTTCACCGTTTGCAGTACTTCATCAATTCGGGTGCGTGGTTCGTCGTATAGGTCGCAATAGAGTTGCAAGTTTTCTTCGATGGAGAGACGCGTATACAGTCCGCTGTTATCGGTCAATACGCCGATCCGCTTCCGATACTGTTCTTGTTTCAACTCCGAGACCGGGACGCCGAACACGGTTGCGTCACCTGATGTCTGAGCGAGTTGGGACGTCAAGATTTTGATGGTCGTCGTCTTCCCCGATCCACTCGGTCCAAGGAAGCCGAACACTTCTCCCTTGCCGACAGAAAATGTCACGTCGCGTAACGCCTCTTCATTGCCGAATAGCTTTTTTAATCCGTTCACTTGAATGATTGAGTCCATTCTCGTTCCTCCTCGTCGATGTCGTCTTGCTTGCTTACATCATATCGAGAGGGAGAGGTGGGCGCATTAGAATGGCGGTAAATGGCGCTTTTTGAGGAGCGAGTGGAGTGAATGAGACGACGAATGGAGCTTATTTGAGTCCGATCATCGTCTTCAATTCGGCCATTTTCGTCTTCGAGAGTGGGATGGTAGTCTTCGCCGAATCATCGAGTACGAGGCTGAAACTGTTCTTCGTATAGGTGATGACTTCCCGCACTCGTTGAAGGTTCACGATGTACGACCGATGACAGCGGAAGAAGCCGTACGGTGTCAGACGCGTCTCGAGTTCGTTCATCGTGAAGACGCTCGGGAACTGCTCGGACTGACTGTGCAATACGGATTGTCCGTCCTGGCTCTCGATGTAGTCAATTTCCGGCGGATCGAGCAAGACGATTTTCTCATTCACTTTCGTTGGAATCTTCTCGAATCGGACGTGCATCACGTCAGGGGTGATATCTTCGTTCGCATCTGGTTCATCCGGTTCCACGTCGAGTAGTCGCAAATGTCGGTGGTCGATGCGATAGACGGTCGACGTGACGAACAGGGCGCTCTCCATGTTGCTCGTCAGAAGCAGGATGGCTTTTTGTTGCTGCTTCAGTTGCATCAAGACGGTCGCGAACAAGTGCCGTGTCTCTTGGTCGACGTTTTGATCTGGTTCTTCGAGAACGTAAATGTCTCGATTATGTAAGAGCAGCGCAGCATATTGGACGCGCCGGACGAGAGACAAGCTGAGCCGGTTCAATCGTTTGTTCCGATATGGGGTGAGTTGAACGGTTTGCAGGACGATATCCAGCGATTCCGTCGATTCGTAAAGCGTGTGCGTAAATCGCAAGTACTCCTCGACAGTCAGCCGGTCATACAATCCGTCACGAATGGAGAAGACAGAGAGCGTACGATTCGCTGTATCGATGGTACCGGAGTAGTTCGCGTGCGAGTCAGTCAATAATGCGAACAATATTTCCCGGGAAGTGACGCCGCAGTGGATGGCTGCGATTTCACCTGGATTGATGGTGAACGAGATATTTTCAAGGATGAGCGTGTCTTGTTGGCGAACAGAGACGTTGTCGAACGTAAACACCGAATCCCTCCCTTTTTAGTTGGAGTATACCATTTATGAACCTTAATAAAGAAAAGCTTTGGAATGCAGATTGTGAAGACTCAAAACATACTTCCCTATAAAAAATCATACCGATTGAACTCCTAGTTATATCACTCACCTTAGAGAATTTACCTTTTTTATGAAAAGTGAAAAGTTGATAAGTATAACATTTGGTAAAATGAGGATATCAAATAATGTAGGGGTGTAAGGCATGAAGGCGGTTTTAGAAAATGAGCAGCAACGACTTGATCATTTCTGTATGGTCATTGAATCTCATCTAAATGGGAAGACAGCTGGTGACAAACCAGGTCTTGAGTCAAGCGACTATGAAATGATTGACATGCGGGGGCATTCACGTCAATCAGAAAGTGCACAGGAACGACAACGTTACAAAGACGCGCTGAAAGAGTTGTATTCATTCACATTCGTGATTGAGGATGAAGGTGAAGAAGAGATTTATCCGGTCGGAAAGTTTGGAGTGGCGCACCCTCGTTCACCTGAGATTCCGCTCGTCCTAGATTGGCGAAGTGAGATGGCGATGCGTGCGTCCATGTTTAACGGGGAAACGATTGAGACGACAGGTGGTGATATCGTCGGGATGACTCAGCTCGAGCTTGATCGAAGACAGCGACGTGTCGTTCAGGCAAATCATCGTCGTGCTCCAAAACGGCAATCGAGCTCACTGACAAAACGATTTACCGAGCAAATCAAATCGACATTCAAAAAGCCGTCGACGGTGGCTGACGTCCCACAACAGAGTTTTATGGAGCAAGAGTTGACGAAGAAACAAAAAGATCGCTCTATCGACGGATTCATTGCGACACGGCAAGCCGAACAGAACCACATCATCCAGGCGCCAGTGAATACATATATGATTGTCCAAGGGGCGGCCGGGACCGGAAAGTCGTTGACGGCGCTGCACCGTATGTCTTATTTACAGTATCAAGACGAACGTCGGAAGATGCTTTATTTAGCTCCGAATGAGGCGACGATTCATCAACTATTGAAGGACGCGGAGCATTTACAAATTCAATCGGTGTCGACGATGGCGTTTGATGAATGGTTAAAGACAGGGTCGTCTAAAGACTTCACCGCGAGCATCGTTCAAGAACTCCTTCCGTTATATCAAGGGCACGATCTATTCGAATGGGCGGATGCGGCAATTGAGGAGTGGTACGACGACGTTGCTGTGTTGCTTCGACGATATGAGCCGATTAAAGCGTTAGGGGATTTACACGAGCGGGCGTTAGCCATTTGGTTTGGACAAGAACGACCAGGTCCTGCACAAACAGAACGCATTTTACAAATGATGCGCAGTGAGTCTGAACGAACAGCTATCTTGAATAAAGAGAAGTATGAGAACGAGCTAATTACGGATATGCAGAGATGGAGCGGGGATTTAGATTCGACGAAAACTCGCACGCTTGAACAGATCATGCAAGAAAATATGAAGCGCCAACTGGCCCGTGAAAAACGAGAGCATCTTCGATTAATCGACTTTTGGAAGAAGACGACCCAGCTGGAGGCTGCGACGATTTGGTCAATCATGAAGCAACCTGGCCGTCTTGTTTATCTCAAGAAGACCCAGTCAGAAGAACTGTTAGAGATGTGGCACAAGTTGAAACGTCCGACTGAGCTCGACTGTTTCTTCTGGATGTATCTTCATTACGAAACGAACGGATATCCGGACAAGTGGAGTCATCTTTTTGTCGATGAGGGACAGACGCTTCGACCACTCGACATTTTCGTACTCGAGAAGCTGTGTCACGGGATGACGGTGTTTGGTGATACGCTCCAAAGCTATCGATCGCTCGAAATGGCGTCATGGGAACCAGTTAAAACACATGGAGAATCGAATTGGACAATCGAGTACTTAACAAAAACGTTCCGTACGGCGAAGCCGATTGTAAAAGTAGCGAAAGAAATTTTACATGATGCAGGACACGACACATCGTGGATTGATCCATTTGATCGGACAGGAAAACCTGTCACTTATTTACGCACGAAAAAGAGTAACGAATTAAGAACTCTACTTCGACAATGGCAGAATGAAGGATTTTCAATTTGCATTATTACACCGACGATGGAACGAGCTTCATTCCTTCATTCTAAATTACAGCTCGAGACTCAATTGATCCGTTCGGAGACGACAAAGGTCAATGATCAAATCATTATCTCAACAATTGATTATCTTCGTGGGATGGAATTTGATGCGGTTCTTTTACTAGATGTCAATGAAAGTACCTACCCGGAAGACGCCAAGGAAGCTAGACGGTTATATGTTTCATTAACTCGAGCATTGCATGAAGTAATTATCCATACGACGAATGAATTTTCACCATTGTTAAGTGATCAACGCCAACGGCTTGTCATTAATCGTTGATAAAGTGAGACAGAAGAGTTAAGGAAAGAAGGAAGCCAAATGAACGAAGTACAACGATTGATGGATAAAGTGATTGAATTCCGAGACGAGCGTGATTGGGCGTTCCACCATAACCCGAAAGACTTGGCGTTGTCGTTATCGCTTGAGGCGAGCGAGCTTTTGGAGTTGTTCCAATGGGTGTCGAGCGAAGAAGCGCTCGAGACGAAACACGTCGAGATGAAAGAAGAACTCGCGGATGTCCTCATCTATGCGCTGACGTTCGCCCATGCAGCAGGGATTGATGTGTCGCAGGCGATTGAAGAGAAGCTTTAGAAAAATGCGGTGAAGTATCCGGGTCCGCAAAAATGAGTGGGGAGCTCGAATTGAATATCCCATCGGATCAATTTATGATTCCTTGCCATTTAATTGGATAGAATTTCTCACCTCGCGTCGCATCGGAGAAAACAGGAATTCAATTTTATAAACAAACGGAAGTCGGGGAGATTGAGCGCGTAGGAAAATGGATTGCTACGTACGGCAATGCGTCATTTGAACCACCACTGGAATTTCAACAAATGGAAAATCCGTATGTCGGACTCTTTTGGATGGTGGACACACTTACGGAACATATCGATACCCTTCGTTCTTGTGGAGCCGATAATATCTATATCGATTTAGGTGTCGTTTATCACCTTGATGTGAAACTAGAGTTTGAACCTGATTTCTTGATGAAACTTGCGAACTTAAAGATTCCATTTTTAATTAGTGGCTATAAAGAAGAGGTTGCTGAATGACGTTACAGGAACTAGTTTGATAAGGGCAGTATTAACACTAAAAAAAGCAGTACAGCCCGTTACTAGGCCTGTACTGCTTTCATCTGAATCATCGCGATAACCTCATCCGTCGTTTGGATGGTCGCGAACTCCTCGTTCAAATTGGCGAGGGACACGTCATGGATGACATCCGCCAAAATCAACGAACCGCTCAATGAACGACGGTCGAACGTCGCTGTCGCATCGGATACAACAATCGGTCCAAAGCCAAGATTACCGGCCATGCGGGCGGTCGTCTCGACACAATGGTTCGTGATTAATCCCGTGACGATAATGGATTTCGCTTGATACGCCTCTAAAAGCTCTTGCAGATTCGTTCCGATGAAGGCGCTGTTGACTTGCTTGGTGAGGATTGTGTCTTGTTCTCGTGGACGAATGAAGTCTTGGAACAAATGGCCATCCTTCTTGAAGTAAAACAAGGATTCAGGCACTTGTGAGACGTGTTGGACGTAGATGATTGGCTGATTGGCCTCTTCCCAAGTGGTGATGAGTCGTGCGATGTTGTCTTCACACATCGGATTGTTCCGATTGCCCCAACTCGGATCGTGAAACGCTTGTTGGACGTCGATAATCAATAATGGTACGACTGTGTTTTGATTCATGATTGTTTCCCCCTCTTCAACGTTATGTTAAGTGTAGCGGGGAGGAAGGCTTGATTACATAAGATATAAACGGAGTTATGCGTTTGATTCCTTAAAATGAACGGAAGTTTGGAGATACAACTTACGATTTGAAAGTGGGGACTGAAATGGACGAAATTGATCGACATATCGTCAGCTTGATGCAGGGGAACGCGCGGATTTCTGTCACGGAGCTCGGAAAGCGGATTGGCTTATCAACACCGGCTGCGAATGAACGGTTGAAGCGACTCGAAGAACGTGGCGTCATCACAGGATATCGTGCCGTAATCAATCCGGAGAAACTAGGAAAGCATGTGACGGCCTTCATTTTATATGACACGACACGGTGTGAAGCGTTCCGGGAGTTTTGCCGACAACAACCTAGCGTGATGGAATGCCATCGTCTCGCCGGTCAGTACAGTTATTTGGTCAAAGTGGTGACGGAAAACGTGCGCACGCTCGAGACGTTCATCGATGAATCGATGGCATACGGCCAGCCGTCGTCACTCATCAATCTGTCGTCGCCAGTTCCGTTTAAAGCGGTCGAGTGAAGGCGGAAGTGATTCGAATTTAAGTCATGAATGGTCCTCTTCATACGGGTTCGAATATAAATCAATGTCAAACTCGGCACGAATCCGATGGGCGAATTGAATCGTCTCCAAATCAAATACAAGCGACGGTGCTTGACCGTTTTCCATCACGATTACGATGGTGAATTTCGCTCGGATGTCGTCGTACGCGCTATAAATGTCATCTAAAATTGTTTCTTTGCCGCAAAGTTGAGCAATGATGTGTTGCAGCTGATTGTTCACATCAAATGAAGGCTGATAGCCCGTACCGAGTGACCACGATGTATATTCACGAGGACGAGACGAGTAGGTACTCTTATCGCCTCGTTCAAATGTTTCGGTAGGGGTTAAGCCGAGACGAAGCGTAACGTCTTCTCGATTGAGAAATCGTCGGCTAGCAGTTGGAAATAGACCAGGACTTCGGTTTTTGCAGGATTCATGAACATCCTCTTTTCTTTGTATGAAAGTCTATTTGAATAGTAACGATGCAATCGTAAGAAAGGAATATGAATATGACCCAACGTGAACGGTTCGAACAACTCTATCACTCAGGAAAGCGGTCGACCCGACAGGCGGCGCTTCTGTTTTCATTGGTCACGGGCATTGGATTCATTTTATTGATGAGCGAGGAACGGCTGCTCGCTGAACTGATTTGGTTTGTACTTTTGGTTCCTTCCATCTTTCTCGTTAAGATTTGGGCAGGGACGAACACGTTACTGCGATTCAACTCATCCCCTGAATATACGCGACTAGTTCGCCTTGAGTTTTGGGTGACGATGGGCCTCTATGGGATTGGATGGATTATGTCATCTAAGATTGATCAACAGCTTGCGAAGATTGACCCGGAACATGTGACGCACAAAGTGTATGAGCGTGGGAAAGTAGGATTCTTTCCTAAATGAAGGCAGTCAAAAAGGAGTAGCGCGCTACTCCTTTTTATGATGTTGATCGACCTGTAATGCGATCGACTAGTCGTTTTGCTTCAAGCAGGGACATGCCATGAGTCTCCCGCAAAAACTTCACAGTCGGAATCACGCCAATCGTGTCTACTTTTTCTTTTACGGACGCGATAAATTCATCATCTTGCCCGAAATGGCTCGATACGAATTATCTTTCGTCGCAATACACTTATATCTCTCGCTTGTTGGACGATGATATTGAGAAATAAGGCGTTCATAATCAGCGAGGCGATTAACATGATTGTGCTCCAATCCATTCAAACACTCCTTTCGGATTAACGGCGAGTCTCTAACGTCTCTTCAATTCGATCCAGTCGGTCGATTAACGCATTCATCTGTTCTTGTTGATGCAAGGCGGTTAGTTTCTCAAATTCGATTTGTGCGTTGGCGCGTTGCTCATAACGATTCATGAATCGTACGATTGTCACAATGAACAAGATGATGACGAGCAACGGGAGCAGTGCCATAACTCCCTCGAGCAATGAGAATAATACTTCCTCCATGTGGTTTCCTCCTTGTGTGACTCTTAGATATTACGATTTCAAATACGATTTGGTTTCATCGAGCGGAACGTATCCAGGCTTGGTCCGCCTTCGTCTGACGTCCGAGTCAAAATAATGAAATGGTGTGTACATTCCTAGTGGGACATAGTACGAAACAAATGTTTTCAAGTGAAATGGCAGTGGAATTACATCAGCTAATATCATGACCGTCACTGGGGTCACCATGACAAATAATGCAAATGTCATCATCACTTCTGTTTTGATGAACCGATGCAATATGAGCATCAACCAAATGAACGGGAAATAGAAATAATAAAAGAATCGATTCACATCGTAACGTCCTTTACTGAGCGGTGCGCCCAAATTATGTATATCCATCTTTTTCAGTATAATAGGAACACCACGTACAAAGAAGGAGCATTTTCATGAATCCATCAATTGCGATTATCGGAGCGGGCGTGAGTGGGCTGTATGCCGCGTCGCTCCTCATCGAGAAAGGCTATGACGTCACCGTGTTCGAGGCGCGCGATCGCATCGGGGGACGGGTGTTAAGCCATGACGGTTTCGACCTCGGTCCGACCTGGTATTGGCCAGAGACGGAGACGACGATCACCCAACTCATCGAACGGCTCGGTCTCCCGACGTTCACACAATATACGGCCGGTGATTTGATGCTTGAGCGGCAGTTCGGTGTCATCGAACGCCATACGCTCCCGCCAGGTCACACCGTCCCATCGATGCGACTCGTGGGTGGAATGATGACACTGACGACAGCGCTTGCTGCCACCTTGCCTGACGGAACGATTAAACTCGAGTCGACCGTCACCTTGATTCAACAGACAGAAGACGAGGTCTCCATCGAACTCGAAACAGGGCGATCTCAAACGTTCAGTCATGTCATCCTTGCCATCCCGCCACGACTCGCATCACGCATCAGCTTCCAACCAGAACTGTCTGAAACGACGAAGTCGAACCTAGCAAACACGCCGACCTGGATGGCCGGGCAGGCGAAAGTACTCGCCGTCTACGACCGCCCGTTTTGGCGAGATAATGGTCAATCTGGTCAAGGCATGAGCTGGGCCGGAGTGTTGCAGGAGATTCATGATGCCTCGCAGCCGGGCGGACTTGCGGCGTTATTCGGCTTCTTTCGGTTGTCTGCTGCCGAACGTTCGGTATTCGATCAAGACGAGCTGAATCGTCGCGTCATCGATCAACTCGTGCGACTGTTCGGGGAAGAGGCGCGGCAGTCACGTGATGTCTTGTATATGGATTGGTCGAGTGATCGTGACACGGCAAGCCCGCGAGATGCCCAGCCATTGACCGAATTCCCGGTCTATCAGCCGATCGCGCTCGACCCAGCTTGGGAAGGACGACTCTCACTCGCCGGGACGGAGACGGACTCCTTGTTCGGCGGTCATATCGAAGGCGCGCTCCGTGCAGCGGAACGTGTCGTCGAGAAACTCTAACCAAAAATGCGTATCCTCCCGAGTCGGGACGATACGCATTTTTCATTTGAACTTTTTAATCATCAGCGCGAGTGAGCGATTGATCATCGTCATCTCGTCATCTTCGAGCACGGAGAACATCTCTTCGGCGAGCCGTTCCTCGATGGCATCGATTTGTTTCGAATATGCCATACCGATTGGACCGAGACGGATGAAACTCTCACGTAAGTTGTCCGGATTCTTCTCTTTTTGGACGAACTCACGTTGTTCGAGCACTTTGAGCACTTGGCTGACCGCACTTTTCGAGATATTCATCTTCGTCGCAATCTCGGTCGTCGTCCATGTGTCTTGTCGTTTGAACAGGAGTAACATCTGCTCTTGCTGGTAACTGAGTTCGAATTCGTTCAACTCGGTAAAGTATTTGGTGAACAACAAGTCGAGTTCGTCAATTTGACGGTACATCTCGATGACTTGCTGTTTGCGTGTGTCGTTCAATCGTCGTTCTCCTTTCATCGCGTGTCACGGAACGTCTGGCTCCGCACGTATAACACGATACTGAATACTAATCCGATTATACCAAACGAGATGAGTAACGTTTGAATCGGTACGGCAAGAGCGACCAAAATCGAGAGGACGGCGAACGCGATCGGTTCTAATCCGGATGCAGCGAGCGCCATGATGCTCATGACGCGTCCGATTTTGTCGTGGTCACTATGTTCTTGCATGAGTGTGACTGTCGGCAAATAGACGAGCATCAACATGAATCCGCTCGCGGCCGCAGCCAAGGCAAGGAGCGTGATGGACTGCGCCTGCGTATAGAGGAAGAAGGCCCCAATCGTCAAAAACAGGACGCGGAAGACGAAACGTCCACGATGGACCGAGCGGAACAAGAGGACGAGAAAACTTGCCACGAACGTCCCGACAGCAAGTCCACCTTCAATCAGACTCAAGTCAAACGCATTCCCGCCTCGTTCACCGACGAGAATCGGGATACTCATGATGAGCGGTCCCATGACGAACAAGTTGACGATGGCGATGGATAACGTCCCGCTCCGTAAAATCGGCGTGCTCGAGACGTAACGGATGCCCTCTTTTAAGTCAAAGATGACATCACCGAGCGACATGGCACGGGCGAGCGGGATCGAATCGCGAATCAAGCGCGGCATGATCAGGATAGCCGCAATGAAAATCAAGACAGCTGCCGTCCCGAAGCTGAGCCCGAAGCCGCCCCATGTGAGTAAAGCCCCGGCGAGGAACGGACCGAACACGAACATGAGCTCGAGCGTCCCTTGGAAGAGCGAGTTGGCACGTTGCAGCTCTTCTTGTTTGACGAGCGACGGAATCAAAGAAGACAACGCCGGGTAAGACATGCCGTCGAGGAGTCCGAACACGATGGAAATCATAATCAAGGCGAACACTGAATATGCGTCCGCGAGATGGAGCGCAACGACCGCGACCATGAGAAGACCTTGCCCGAGGTTCGTCAAAAACAAGAGCCGACTCTTTTGGAATCGGTCGGCGAACACGCCTGCGAATACCATCATCACGACACGCGGCAACGAGACGGCAGTCATGATGATCCCGAGGAGGGCGGGTTGCTTCAGCACATCGATCGTGAGCCACGATACGCTCAGGAAGAAAATCGAGAAGCCGAGCGTGAGCGTCATCCCGGATAACCACGTGAACACGAAACGTGTATTTTGTAGCAAATTCATAAAGAAAACCTCAGTCTTTCTATCTTTTAATATAGTTAAGTTAACTAAACTATATAGTGAAGTGACTGGTTCGTCAAGCGAGGAGGCTATTACAAGACAATTGTAAAAAAACGGAACTTTTTTTATGGTGGAATCGTATAGTGAGATAAGAGGTGAATGAGATGAACAAACATCAGCGTTTAAAAGAAATGATTAAAGGTAATCGAAAATCGCTTCTCATTAGACTCGGTTTTGCGATTCCGATTGGCGTATTGCTCTTCTTCTTTCTACAAACCGAGACACAATCGCTCATATACGGAAGTTTGATTATAGTGTCGCTGTTAGCGTACGGCGTGATAATTAGGCGGGAAAGTCGATTCATGAGCAGTTTCACAGACCACATTCGAGCGAAGCGGGTCATCCACATTCAATATGTGTTCGACTACATGATGGTTGTCTTCATATGTTTGTTTTTCCCGTTGCTCATGAAGATAGAAACCATCAGCTGGGTCCCATTCTTCATCTTCTCCCTAACGGCATTGGCGCTGGTAATTGTCGAACGGCTGCTCGATGAGAAAGTAAAGTTGATTGATCCTGAGCAACCGACGCGTCGCGACGTCAAACGAGAAAGTTTTTAAGGAGTGGAACTGAATGACCAAACAAGAACGCATCAACGTCATGTATAAAAAGAATCAACAGTTGGCTTGGGCTCGCAGTTTCTTGTTGATCGTGATGCTGCTTTGTGTGTTTTCGATTCAAAGAAACGACTGGTACATCGTGGGCGCTGCTAGCAGTCTCGTATTGATTGGCGCCGTGCTTAGTTATGAAAGCCGCTTCGTGAAGAGTTTGACGAGCAAGAACGAGGCGAAACAAATCATCACGAAGCAATACGTGTACGATTTTGTAGTGATCCTACTCATTGTTTTCACGTACCTTTTGACTGGACGACTCGGGGTGACGTGGTTTTTACCTGTCTTGGTAATCGGCTTCGTTCTCGCAATCCACCGCATTCAACGAAATCTCGACAATCGATTGACGCGTGAAGACCCGGAACACCCAATCCGTCGCGACATCAAACTTAGTAACGTCAAGGACTGAGGAGGTATTTAGTTGAACAGAGAAGCCCGGATTGAAGCGTTGCCTCAACGGAATCAATGATTAGAAAAGGAATGGAATCGTATGACGAAACAACAACGGATTGACGAAATGAATCGATATCGTGAGCAAAGGAAGCGGCGACGAGACATGCTGTTCGCCCCTGTCCCTGGACTATTGTTTGTCATGTTGCTCGCGGATCACATTTGGTGGGTTGGCTTAGGGTTGATGGGTTTGTTCGCCAGCGGTTCAATCGTGTATTTGCTGAAAGAAGGGGAGGCGTTCGCTCGTCTATCAGATGAAAACGGCGCACGAGTGGCGACGCAAAACGTCTACCGGATTTTAGGCGGGTGGTACGTCTTCATCGTCGGTAGCGTGGCGAGTTATAAACTGGTGGCCCCTTGGTGGACATGGGTTCTCGTCATTGGGATTGCCGTCCTGCTATCCCTTCTGTATAAACGCTTCAATGAAACTGTCCAAAGCGCAGATGCAGCCCAACCGGTCCGCTCTGAATTGGCAACGGCGAATGGGTTGATATGAACATGCTGACGAAACAACAACGAATCGAGCGATTATTCGCGCATGAGGATGCGACGTGGCACTGGCGCTACTGGGGACTTTTCTTCAGCCTGATCGCTGTCGCATTCATCTCGTATCAGACGTCGATTTATTTACCGCTCATCCTGTTTGCAGTGTATTTGCCCCAATTGTGTGTCGCGTGGTGCAAGACGAAAGTGTTGCTGACATTTAATCCGGATCCTCGCTATCGACGTTGGATTTACAGTGATTTCATCGTCGAATGGTTCATTTTTTTGCTGTTTATCTGTCTGCTCGCTGCACATCACACCGACCTTCTCACGGTTTGGCCACTCCTGGTCATGTTGGTGACTGGTACGATTGGCGAGTTACTGTTTTCATACATGGTCAACCGAGTGGTGCTGACGTTTGATACACATCACGTCACGAATCGGATGTTCAACGAAGCGAAAACTGAGCGCCATACACACCAAAAAACGAGTTCCTGATAGTCGGAACTCGTCTTTTTTCACATTTCAGGACATCGGTCCTTTATGCTAAAGTGTGTGGGGAGTAAGCTTAACACGTACACAGTATATAGAGAGAATCGAGGAAGAGACTATGTTAGCCATTGTAATTGGACTCGTCATCGGGATTTTGTTACCGATGCAGACGAGCGTGAACTCGCGTCTGCGCACCATCGTCGGGTCACCGTTTGTCGCGTCGTTCCTGTCGTTCGCAATCGGGACGACGTTTTTAACACTTACGTTACTGCTCACCGGGCAGTCGTTCGGGATTGAATCATCCATTTTCCAAGGAGAACCGCTTTGGATGTGGTCGGGTGGTTTGTTAGGGGTAATCTTTTTAACGGGGAACATCCTCTTGTTCCCGAGACTCGGGAGTGTCCAGACCGTCATCATGCCAATCTTCGGACAGATTTTGATGGGGCTCTTGATTGACCACTTCGGCTGGTTCAATTCAACCGTCAATGTCCTCACACCGTGGCGCGTGTTCGGGGCCATGCTCGTCTTGCTCGGTGTCGTCGGGACGGTCGCGCTCACGGACTGGATTAACCGTCGCCGTGGTAAACTCGTCGCCTCATCGCAGACGGGAAACGGCAATTTGAACGCTTGGCGCCTCGTCGGAATCGGGACCGGTATGATGAGTGCGACACAGACGGCCATCAACGGTTATTTGGGAACGGTGCTCGAATCGGCCTTGAAAGGGGCCCTCGTTTCGTTCGTCGTCGGGACGGTCACGTTACTGCTCATCTTGCTCGTCTTGCGGCCGAGCGTCGAATGGTGCGGGTTACGTGGTCAGCCGTGGTGGATTTGGCTCGGCGGGATCATCGGGGCACTGTTCATCGGCGGGAACGTCTTAATCGTGCCGATGGTCGGGACCGGCATCGCCGTCGTCATCGTCATTGTCGGCTTGCTGTGCGGAAGCCTGCTCATCGACCGTTTCGGTTGGTTCGGGGCCGCCAAGAACCCGGTCACCGGGATTCAACTCGTCAGTTTACTCGTCATGGTCATCGGAATCATGCTGATTCGTTTATCATAAGGAAGGAGAGACATCATGCGCGGAGTACTGTTCGCCATCAGTGGCGGCTTCTTTTTAACGCTACAGAGCGTCGCCAACGCACGCATCAGTTCAAGTATCGGGACGTGGCAGGCAGCGACGTTGACGCAATTGACGGGTTTCCTTGTCGCGCTCGTCATCATGCTTCTCGTCCGCGACCGGACGTACGTCCACATGCGTCGCGTCGAGCCGCTTTATTTGTCAGGGGGCGCGTTCGCTGCGTTCATCTTGTTCAGCAATATGACAGCCGTGCATGAGCTCGGTGTCACACTCACCATCTCGTTGTTCTTGATTGCCCAGCTTGCCCTCGCGCTCGTCATCGACTGGCGCGGATGGTTCGGGATGTTGCGCCGTGACTTAAACCGGACGCAACTGCTCGGGGTCGTCATGATGATTGTCGGGATTCTCGTATTGAAAGGATGACGTGCGATGGAACAGATTGACCGTTACATGAAGCGATATGGGCTGGATGAGGTACTCCCATCAGCTGTACGTCCTCAACTTAAGCTCGTTCGTTATGCGACGGGAGAGGCGATTTGCACCCAAGGCGCTAAGGCCGAGCAGCTCCACTTTCTCGTCAGTGGAAAGATTCGGGTGGCCCACACGTCAGCGGCTGGAAAGCGGCTCGTCTTGTCGTTCAAATATCCACTCGACTTGATTGGAGACATCGAATACGTCCGCCGCACGCCGTTCTTGAACACGGTCGAGGCAGTCACGCCGGTCGAGATGATTGTCGTCCGCTTCGACGATCTCGCGCGTTATGCCAAGGATGATGTGAAATGGCTCCACTATTTGTTGGAAGGCATCACGAAAAAGTTCGAGATGAAGTCGCAGTCGATGAGTTTCAACTTGTTTTACCCGGTCGATGTGCGGCTCGCGAGCTATCTGTTGTCGATGACACCGGAAGAGACGACGCTCGGGTCGACCGTCGATGAGTTGACCGATATCGCCGATTTGATTGGGACGAGCTATCGCCACGTCAACCGGACGCTCAAGCGTTTCGTCGAGCAGGGATTGATTGAACGGGATCGTCGATCGATTGCAATCATTGATCGCGCCGGATTGCTTGCTGTTGCTGGGGAGAGCATTTATGAATGAGGAGGACACATCATGGCACTTGGGATGATGCTCGCGGTCATGGGCGGCATGCTCGTCTGTGTGCAGAATACGTTCAACGCCAAAGTGAAAGAACAGGTCGGGGCGTGGGCGACGACGACGCTCGTGCTCGCCCTCGGATTCTTGGCATCGCTACTCGTCGGATTGATCAGTGAGGGAATGGGTCTGTTCGCCGTCACGGGGATGGAGACGTGGTATTGGTTCAGCGGCATCATCGGAGTCGGTGTCGTCATGAGTGTGACGCAAGGCGTCCAACAGCTCGGGCCGAGCCACGCCATCTCAATCGTCATGGTGTCACAAATCCTATTCGCGCTCCTATGGGACACGCTCGGCTGGTTCGGGCTCGAAGCCATCCCGTTCACATGGAAGACAGCGATTGGCATTGTGTTGATCGTCGGCGGGGTGTTGTTATTCCAGTTGAGTGGGAATAAAGAGACGGCCCATCAAAAAGTAAAACAAGTCGGTTAAAACGATTTACGACAAATATGACATGTCTGCCCGTGTTCCTGCCGTTTGATGACGGTTTGGCAATGCGGGCATTTTGTTGTGAGCGAGGCGCGTGGTTGAACGGGTGAACGGTCGCCGAACGATGACGGATAGATGGTATAAGAACGGGTTACGATGAATCCGGCGATACCGAGCAGGACGACTAAAATGAGAATATCCATCGAAATACCTCCTAATTATTGGTATGCTACTCTTATGTACGGTAAACGGTCCGAATTGGTTTCAAGGAGGAACAAATTATGATGACGCGAGAAGAACGAATCGAGCAGTTACAGAAGCGCCCGAAAAAAGGTGCGTTTAACTTGTTATGGGCCGCCGCAGCTGGACTAGGAGTGGGATGGTGGATTTACGCCAATGCGTCGTTGCAGCTACTGGCAGTCTTATCCTTTCTGATCATGACGGCTGTCCCGTTTAGTGTTGTCACGTGGCAGAAGACACGTACACTTTTGACATTCAATGAGCATCGCTCTTACCAACGATTGATTCGGGCGAAAGGCGTCATCGCGATTGCGATGTTATGGGGGTTGCTTGGTCTGATGTTTGCACACATATCCGGATTCTTCGCATTGTCCGTGTTCAGCGGACTGTCGGTGATGTTGATTGCAGGCATGCTAGTAGTTGAGACATGGCTTGATACCCGCTTGCTTCGGATCGATCACGAGCATGTCGCGGATAGCTTGATTAGCTTCACGAAACGGGAGCGGTTGAAGCGAGGGTGGGACAAAATGTGAAACCTGTTACCTTCTTCTTTCGTAAAAGAAGGTAATGAGATTAAATGAGGGGGATTTGATGTGTGATCATGACGTAAGGCTAGAACGGATGCTTGAGAACGACCAGAAGCGACAAAAACAAACGTGGTATCCGATGCTCGGTTTCCTGGCGCTATTTATCGTTTATTTTTGGGTGACGGACGTCCTCTTGCTGCTGCCGATCATCTTGGCCGGACAGTTGCCCGTGCTGTATAAAGGGTGGCACCGGATGAAGTTGTTGCTCACCTTCAACGAGGATGCTTCCTACCGACAGAAAGTACGATCCGAATTCGGATTGGCCGTCGGGAACCTCGTATTTCTTTTGCTAGTGGTCGCGAGTACTATGTTAGGCTGGATCACGCTCCTCACGTTCTCCATCGTCATCATCGTTGGCCTCATCACGTTTTTGACACTTCGATTTCGAATCGATCGCGAGTTGAAAGACATTGATCCGAACCATGTGACTGCGACTGAACTCGGTGAGGCACAAATCGAACGTGAAAAAAGAAAGTCATCATGATGGGAGTCCTCAATATGGTTAATAAACATGAACGATTAAAACAAATGGTCGAGAACGACCGTAAAGTGAACCGGACAGCACTCCTGCTCACGTTCGCAATTCTAGGAATTGCCTTTTACTTCATCTTCACGCAAGAAATCTCGTTATTGACGTTTGCCGTCATCATCATGGCGACGCAGCTGCCAAGTCTCTATCGGGCATGGCATCGAATGAAGTTGCTGATAACTTTCAATGACGACGCGCGCTATCAAAAGTTCGTGCGACTCGAGTTCGGCATCGTCCTCGCGAACATTATTCTGCTTGGCATCTTTATCGCCATCGCTTGGGCGATTGAAGGGTCGCTCGTCATCTTCGCGATTATGCTGCTCGCTCTGTTCATCCCATTCATCTTCTTGTCAGTGTGGGTGAACCGGAAAATTGAGTTGATTGATCCGGAGCACGTGACGAACCATGAGTTGCGGACGGCGCATCGCGATGAAGCGAAACGCCAGCTTAAATAAGGAGGAGTTCGATGGATATGCGAGTATTAGACATGTTGTGGTCGCTTGGTAATTATGCTGTCATGTTAGGCGTAATCATTTTCGTGCTTAAGCTGATGATTGGAACAGCGAACAAGCAGAACTGAATAGAACCAAAAAGCCATAAAAATCGAGAGCCTCGACTTTTATGGCTTTTTATATTGATTGCAGATTCACTGCCCCTCTACTACCTGTATTTTAAACACACCTGTGCCCGAACGGTTAGTCAACAAAGTGATTAAAATCAAATCACCTTTCGATAAGTCTGATAGAGAGAGTGTCTCCTCTTGTTTGTAAATAGATACTTGTTCATCAAAAATCTCATATTCCATAAGGGTTTGATTGTATTCATCGTTGAGAACGCTACCTTGAACTGCGATCCGATTGCCTTCGATTTCTTTGATTTCGGCATAATAGGTTTGGATATCGGACGGAGTGAGGACCCAGGCATCCTCCTCATACGCTTTGTACGCATGGGTGTATCCCGCAAAGTAACTAATCAATACACTAATCAATAAGACGATGATTGATAGGATTATAGTCATCTTATAAGGTGGGACCATCGGAGAACGTTTTCTTGCGTTTCCGTTTAGCGCTTGATTAATATGCCGCTTATAGGCCTGAAAATAAAGCGAGACAGTCACAATAAACATGAATAGAACGATACATGTTGCGATGACGTAAATGGGGATACTCATGGATTCGTCTCCTTCAAATATGAAAATGATCTTTGAAAATATGGTAATAGCTTCTTGTCACATCAACACGTTTTCCGTTCGTTAAGGTAAGGATAAATTTTGAAGAAAGCGTAGGCTTGATTTGTTTGATTTGATTGGTTGCGATCACCACAGAATTACTAATTCGTAAAAAAGACGTCGGATCAAGCGAACCGACGAGCCGATATAATCGATCAGTGGCGAGATAAATTGATTCTTGCGTTTGAATCTCCACTGTATGACCGAAGGACTCGATACAAATAATGTCCGTGACCGGTAATACGGCCCGTGCATTCGTATCCTTCTCTCTCACGGTCAAATGCTGGATAAAAGGAGTGGATGTACTCAGGACCAGGTCGGCTGAATCATCTATTTCAATTCCTCTTTCCTCGAGCAAAGATTTAATCTCGTCATAGCGCTCGCTACTAATATCGAGCTTGATTTTCATGCACTAACCGCCTTCCTATACGAAAATCCACATATTTGAAATTAGTGTAGCAACTAGCTCTGGGCGCATCAATACAAGATGAACACTTTACAGAAATATGCGCACAAGTTACATCACAGAGGTCTGAGTTCTATACACAAAATAGATATATTACTTGATTAGTAGTATTTCGGCACGATAAAACCCTATGGATGAATACAGATTGTTTATTTCATCTGCTTCTCCATAGGGTGTTTTAAATTAAGATATAATTTGGCTTCGTTAGGCGAACATGCCCACCAAGATTCCGCAGATGACCATGCCAATCGTATAAAACTTGAAGCGATGACGTTCCCAAAACGAGTCGGTTATTGGGTTGTGACCCCGTCACGCTTCGCAATCTTATCGCTTACTTGCTGGCCGCTCAACGTCACCATCGGCATGCCGCCGCCGGGATTGACCGTGCCGCCGACGAAGTAGAGGTTGTCGTACAGCTCGCTCTGCTTCTTATGCTTGAAGCCGCCGTTTTGTTTCTTATCGGCGACCGTGCCGTAAATCGCGCCTCGATCTGAGCCGTATGTGCGCTCGATGTCATGGGGTGTCCAGACGTCGCGTGTCACCGTATGTTCCCGCAAACCGTCCAAGCCCATCCGTTCGAGCTTGTCGAGGACGCGCTCTTCAAACGCGGCGTACTGTTCTGGTGTGAACGGGTTGTCTTGGATATACGGAATATGCGGCAAGATCTTGATATTCTCGTGCCCAGGCGGTGCCTGTGTGGGGTCAGTCTTATTGACGTTCACCAAATAAATCGTCGGATCGTCCGGCAACTCGTGCTGCTCGAAGATCTTGTCCATCTGTTCATGCAAGTTCTCCGAGAAGAAGAAGTTGTGGTGGCCGAGCGCCGGATACTCTTTGTTCACGCCGAGATGGAGCACGAAGCCAGAACTGGCCGGCTCATATTTTTCGACGAGCTTGTCGACGAATTGGTCATCCGCTTCGACCATCTTTTGATAGAACGGGATGACTTCCATATTCGAGACGAAATAGTCAGCCGAGCGGAGCCTTCCGTCCTCAAGTTCGATGGCCGTCAGTTGACCATTCAGCGTGTGCGCGCGGACGACGCCTTGACCGGTATGGAGCTGGACGCCAATCTCTTCCGCGAGTTTCGTCAATCCTTCCGCGAGTTTATGCGTGCCGCCTTCGACGTACCAGCAGCCTTGGGCGTGTTGCATATAAATCATCATGTTGAGGACGGCCGGCGCGCTGTACGGGGATGACCCTACGTACTTGACGTAATATGACAGCATCGTCCGTAAATGCGGGTTGCTGATCCGTTTGGCGATGCCGTCGTACATCGTCGACGTCAAATCGAAGCCGAACAATGTCGCGAACAGACCGTTCTTCGCGACCGCTTCGCGCGGGGATTCGAATCCTTCTTTCAAGTACGCCTTCTCTGTCGTGTTATAAATCCGCTCGGCATATTTCAACAGCTCACGATACTCATACATGTCTTTGCGTGACAGTGTCGGATTGGCGCGCTCCATCTTGTCCAAGTCATGATAGAGATCGAGCACGGTGCCGTCCGGGAAGAACGAGCGCCACTCAAGGTCGAGCCGTTTGATTGGCACGTAGTCTTCCATCCGCTTGCCGCTACCTGCGAACAGTCTTTCGAAAATCTGCGGCATCGTTAAAATCGATGGTCCGAGGTCGAAACCGAAGCCGTCTTGTTCGAGCCGGTTCACTTTGCCACCAATATGGTCGTTCTTTTCGTATAAGGAGACGTCGTATCCTTTTTGTGCGAGTGAGATGGCCGCCGAAATTCCCCCGAGCCCTCCACCAATCACAATCACAGACTTGTTCACGTTTTGCATATATGTCTCGCCCTTCTTCCACCATGTATTTTTTATTAGATAAGTATGAAAGCGTGATGATCTACTCTAACAGTTTGCCATCACGTCTCTTATTCCCTGCTTCGTGATGTATGAACACGCATATCGCGCTTGAATGTACAAAAAAAACTCGACATGCAGTCACCGAATGGAGATTGTCTTGCCTGTTTATACTTTGTTTACATCTTCTGATTATCCTTTAGGTACAACCAAAAGGAGGAATACACAGATGAAACAGAAATGGAAATGGGGCCTCGGGATCGGGGTATTAGCCATCACATTAGGGGCAGGCGTCGCGTTGATGCCACAGTCGGTCGACTATAAGACAGAGGCCGTATCGGTCGAGACGATTGAGAACGTGTATACGTTCGCGGGACAAGTGACGAGCGTCGAGGAGAGAACGGGGACGTTGTTCGTCGATGAACGAGATGTCGGTAAAGTCGAGGAAGGAGATCCACTGACGATTTATGTGAGTGCGCTCGATCGCGAGGTAGATGGAACGATTGAATCGATTGCAGACGAGGCGGAACCGATGACGACACCGGGCACATCGGCACGGTATGCGATGGACGTCGAACTCCCTGAGATGGATGGCATGCGCAACGGGATGGCGCTCGAAGGCTCCGTCGTCGCTGCCCGTGCCGAAGAAGTGGATACGCTCTCGCTCGACAGCATCACGTTCGAAGAGGAAGACGCGTACGTCTACGTCGAAGGAGACGACGGTCCGGTCAAACGACAAGTCGAACTCGGCATCACAGACGGGAGCCGTGTCGAAATCAAGGATGGCTTGGACGCAGACCGCGTCTTGTTGCTCGATGAAGCGGCGAGCGGCGGCTTGATGCCTCCACGAATCGGAGGTGCCCAATGACTTTAATCGAAGTAGAAGGGCTCACGAAAACATACGGGTCGGGCGACAATGAGCAGACAGTCTTACGTGGGATTGACCTCGAGATTCAAGAAGGGGAATTTGTCGCCATCCTTGGGCCTTCCGGGTCCGGCAAGTCGACGCTCATGAACATTCTCGGTTGTTTAGATGGTTATACGAGTGGGCGGTATCGATTCGGGGATAAGGACGTGACAGGACTATCCGAGACCGAGCTATCGTTGTTTCGCAACAAACAGATCGGGTTCATCTTTCAACAGTTCAATCTGTTGCCGCGCCTATCGGCGTACGAGAACGTCGAGTTGCCGCTCATTTACCAACGGAGCTCGAAGGCGGACCGCCAAACGCGCACGAAGCAGATGCTCACCCGCGTCGGACTCGGCGACAAATTAGACGCCTTCCCGAACCAACTGTCCGGCGGGCAACAGCAGCGGGTCGCTATCGCGCGGGCGTTGGTGACGAATCCGTCGCTGTTGTTGGCCGATGAGCCGACCGGTGCGCTCGATCAGGCGAACGGGCGTCAAATCATGGAATTGTTCCATGACCTGCACGCCGAAGGGAAGACGATTATCATGATCACGCACGACATCGATATCGCGAGAGAGGCGACACGGATCGTCCATGTGCGGGACGGGAAGATTGAAAAGGAGGAACGGGTACGATGATTCGAGAAAATATACGCATGGCCTGGCTGACGGTCATCAGTCATAAGATGCGTTCCTTCTTGACGATTCTCGGAATCGTCATCGGGACGGCGTCCATCATCGCCTTGATGACGATCATCTCCGGGGTGACCGATTCCATCAATGAAGAAGTGGCGACGTTCGGGGCGGATCGGATGACCGTTCAAATCGAAGACGCGAGCAAGAGTGGCGTCAGCGTCGCTGAACTCGACCGGCTCGAAGCCATCGACGGTGTCCGCTCAGTTTCACCAACGACGACCCAACAGACGGACGTTTATGTGACGGGCCAGACGTCGACGCAGTCAGTAATCGGCAAGAGCAATTCCTATTTCGATGATTCCACCGTCGCGACCGGTCGTGGTCTCACACCGGTCGACGTCTCGCAACAGACGCATGTCGCCTTGCTTGGGGACACGCTCGCACCGTCATCTGAATTTTCGATGTCGACCGATGAAGCGGTCATCATTCCGGTGACGACGGCACTCCAACAGTTTCACCAAAACACGATTGCGTCATTCGATATTTACACCGAAGCCGGACAGTCGGAGACGGTGAACGAAGCGGTGACGCAACAATTGACGACCGCTTTCAACGGCCGAGACACGTTTACCGTCACGAGCTTTGAGGACGCGCTCGCCTCGATTGATCAAATCAACGCCTTGCTTAGTATGTTGCTCGTCGGAATCGCCTCTATCTCACTCCTTGTCGGTGGGATTGGCATCATGAACATGATGCTCGTCTCCGTGACGGAGCGGACGAGCGAAATCGGCTTGCGTAAAGCGTTAGGGGCGACACCCGGCAAGATTCGCCAACAATTTTTGTTCGAGTCGGTGCTGTTATCGCTGCTCGGCGGATTCGTCGGTGTGGTCGTGGGTGGACTGCTCGCATTCGGGTTGACGCTCGTCATGGGTGTGCCGTTCACACTCGCAAGTTCGACGATTGGGCTCGCACTAGGATTCTCGATTCTCATCGGCGTTGTCTTCGGTTATATTCCAGCCCGAAAGGCGTCGAATTTACAACCGATTGAAGCGTTACGAAACGCATAAGGAAAGCAGGGATTCACGATGGTCACCATCCTACTGGTCGAAGACGACCCGGCGCTCGGGAGTCTATTAGATGAATATTTGACGACGGCGGGTTACCGCGTCCACTTGGCGGTCGACGGGGAAGCGGCGCTAGACGTGCTCGAACGAGAACCAATCGATTTGATGGTCACCGACGTCATGATGCCTCGGCTCGACGGCCGCGAATTGACGGAACAGTTGCGCGATGCCGGATACACGTTCCCGATTTTAATGTTGACCGCGCTCGAGACGTTACCGGATAAGAAGAAAGGGTTCCGGGCCGGGGCGGACGACTATCTCGTCAAACCGGTCGATTTGGAAGAACTTGAGCTCCGCATCGAGGCGATGCTCCGGCGGGCCAACATCTATCGGGAGCACCAGATTCAATTGAACGACTGCGTTCTCGACGAACGGTCGCTCACCGTGATCACGCCGTCCGAGACGATTGAAGTGCCGAAGAAAGAGTTCGAGCTGTTGTACCATCTGGCGACACACTTGAACCAAGTGTTCACGAGACAACAGTTGCTCGATCGGATTTGGGGCTATGAGACGGAGAGTGACGTCCGGACGATTGATGTGCATATCAACCGGTTACGCAGTCGTTTGAAGCATGTCGAGGCGTTCCAAATCAGTACGGCCTGGGGTCTTGGCTATCGGTTGGAGTTGAAGTCATGAAGCGGTTCCTCAGTTCCATCTATGGCCGCTTCCTAATCATCTTCTTTGGGCTGTTGCTCATCCCGATTCTGTTGACGCTCACACTCTTCCTGACGTTCCAGTTCAATTCATTGACGACGCAAGTTGAGACGATGCTCGTCGAACGGGCCGACAGCATGCGGACGGCATCCGAACGCTATGAGCTCGGGGCCGATGAGGTCGTCGAGCTGTTCTCGGAACAGACGCTCGTCATGGCGACAAATCGGTATGATGCAACTGAGTGGTCCGTCTCCGAACGTGCTCGTCTGGAACGGGGAGACGTGTTGACCGTTCGCGATGAACGGTTGCCTGCAGTCGTCTTGCTGATTGACGAAACGATTGTGACGTTGACGCCGAATGCGGAAGACAACCCGATTTCCATCTTCCGTAATCTATCCCTCCAGACGTTACTGCTGACCGCGCTCGTCTCGAGCGGGTTCGTCCTACTCGCGGTGCGACTCATGACGCGTCGGATTGATCGTGTCACCGAAGCCGCAAGCCGGGTCGCCTCTGGCGATTTGACAGTACGGGTCCAAGACGGTGGGAATGATGAGATTGGCAAACTGGCCAGTCAGTTCAATCAGATGACCGAGACGCTCGCGACGAATGAATCGAAGAATGAAGAACTGACGTCGATTATGGCCCACGAGTTCAAAACGCCTGTCGCCTCGATTCTCGGGTATGCGACGATGTTGAAACGTGGGGATGTCTCGACCGAGAAACGAATCGATTATGCGACGATGATTGAACAGGAAGGGAAGCGGCTGTCGCGATTGTCTCGCGATTTACTTCGTCTTGCCAAACTCGATCACACGGTCGTCGGCTTAGACCTGACCCGTTTCTCGCTCACCGAACAGATTCGGGAGAGTATCCTATCGTTTGAGCGTGAATCGACTAAAAAACAGTTGAATTGGATTGTTGAACTGGATGAGATCGACATGGTCGGGGATGCGGGTCTACTGCAACAAGTGTGGATGAACCTGCTTCAAAATGCGATGACCCATGCCTATGAGGACGGGATGTTGCGCGTCCACTTGACGCAGACGTCCGAAGCAATCGTATGTGAGATTCGAGACGAGGGAGAAGGGATGACACCGGATCAAGTGAGTCGCATGTACGAACGGTTTTACCAAGCCGATAGCTCGAGACATCAAGGTGGCTCGGGGCTCGGCATGGCCATCGTTCAAAAGATTGTCACGTTGCATGGTGGAAAGATTCAGGTGAATAGTGAGGTGCAGGTCGGAACGACGGTGACCGTCACGCTTCCGCTTCGAAGAGACAGGTGATAATGACCTGTCTCTTTTTATGGCTTCAAGCCGCCAGCCGTCAACGGGCCTTCGAACGTGATCGTATAAATGATGCGGGCGATGTCCTCGGCCGTTTCGGGTCGGTCGTTGTACAGCCATTCGTAAATGACCCCCATATGGGCCGACGAGATGTAAGACACCAGATAATCGGCCGGCACGAGTGCTTTCGTCGCATCGAACAACACGGTCGGGGAGCGTTGGAATAGCGCCGCGTGCATGTACGACCGGAGCCGGGCTTGAAACTGAGGGTCACCGTTCGGCCCCAGTAGCGGTTTCATCAAGATTTTATTGTCCTCGATGAAGCGGATGAACGGGACGAGCAACTCATGAGCAGCGGGTCCGCGTTGGTCACCGAAGACGCGTGGAATCTGTTTGACCAGTTTCTGTTCGGCCTCTTGAAAAATGACTTCAATCAATTTCTCCATCAAGTCGAACTTATCCACATAGTGACTGTAAAACGTCCCGCGATTGATGCCGGCCCGTTCGGTGATGGCTTTCACGGTGACCGCCTCGAACCCGTGCTCGTCAATCAAATCCAAAAAGGCATTCTTGATCAATTGTTTCGTACGTGTGATTCGTAAATCTTCATGTCCCATCTGTTTTTTTCTCCTTTATCCAACACTTGAGTGCGGACTGTCTGATAACCGACACGATGCCCGATATTGCCGATTGTTGGGCTACCGGACGAGGTCTATACTGAACATATAAACCAACACGGTGTCTATTAGTCAAGTGTACATGAATCGGACATCGAAAAGGAGAATCGCTATGGACATTCAACTGAACGGCGTCAGTAAATCGTTCGGTGACCAATTGGCCATCGACCACGTCGGCTTCACCATCAACTCAGGGGACATCTGTTGCCTGCTGGGCCCGTCCGGTTCGGGAAAGACGACGCTCATCCGGCTGATGATTGGTGCCTTGGCCGCAGACACAGGTTCGATTCAAATCGGAGAGACGATCATGCCAAATATGAGCATGCTCCACAAGATCGGCTTCATGCCCCAGAACGACGGATTGTATGACGACTTGTCGGCCGAGGCAAATCTTGAATTTTTCGGCTCGATCTATAAGCTCGGCAAACCGACACTCCAACAACGCATCACGGAAGTGCTCACGCTCGTCGATTTGACGGCCGACCGCAAGAAACTCGTCCGAAACTTCTCGGGTGGGATGAAAAAACGGTTGTCACTTGCAATCGCCATCCTGCATCAGCCGGACGTCTTGTTTTTAGACGAGCCCACGGTCGGAATCGATCCAATCTTGCGACGCCAAATCTGGGATCAGTTTCAAGCGATTCGGGCGAACGGGACGACGATTATCGTCTCGACGCACGTCATGGATGAAGTGCTCGAGTGTGACCGGGCCGCGCTCATTTACAACGGCCGTTTGATTGCCTTTGATACGGTGCCGCGTCTGTTGGAACAGACGGAAAATGGCCGCGTCGAGGAACTGTTCCTCATCGCTGGTCGAGAAGGAGGGACGGATCATGCGTAACTTGGCGAAACGCGTCATCTTTCAGACGCTCAACGATAAGCGGAGTGTCGCCTTGATTTTGATTGCGCCACTCTTGATTTTGACGCTCGTTTACTTCCTCCTCGGTGACTCGGATTACGTGCCGGTCGTCGTCCTTGATGAGAATGCACAAACGCAACTCGTCGAGGCGTTCGAAGCCGAGACACTCGACGTCCGGTTGGACACGGTCGACAATCCGTTCGGGTATTTAGAGGACAATAAAGACGTCGATGCGATTTTTGAAGCGACGCAGGAAGGGACGACGATCACGCTCCGAGAACCGTCGACAAAGTCCTCGAAAGCGGTACGAGAGATTCAAGCGGCGTTGTCGGCATTGAATCCGGCGGCTGATATCGAGATGAACTATGTATATGGAGAGGAAGGCCAATCGACGTTCGATTCGTTCGGCTACGTGTTCTTATCGCTGTTCTCGTTCTTCTTCGTCTTCATCCTGTCGGCGATGGCGCTCGTCAAAGAGCGAAGTGGTGGCACGCTCGAACGGCTCCTGATGACACCGATCAAGCGCGGGCAGGTCATCTTAGGGTATACGCTCGGCTACGGCGTATTCGCGGTCGTTCAGTCCGTCTTCATCGTTCTCTATACGATTTACGTGCTCGGACTGACCTCGCTCGGCAATATCGGCTGGGTGTTTCTCGTGATGATTTTAATGGCGGGGACAGCTGTCTTGTTCGGCGCGACGATTTCAGTGTTCGCCCGTTCGGAACTCCAAGTCGTCCAAATGATTCCGTTCACAATCATTCCGCAAGTGTTCTTCTCTGGTCTCATCCCGCTCGACTTGATTCCGTACGGACTTGGCAACTTGAGCTATATCATGCCGATCTTTTACGGGGCGACCGCGATTAAAGAAGTCATGGTGTACGGCAGCGGGTTCGCCGGGATATGGGGCTATGTGCTCGGCTTAATCGTTTACGCCGCTGTGCTCTACTTGTTGAATATGCGGGCGCTCGGGAAGTATCGAGGGCATTGAGTCATAAAGCGAGCACCCAATCTTGGAACTGTTGAAATGCTGGGACTTGTCCGGCCAAGCGAATCACGATGAACCAGGCCCCAGTATAAAGAAAGGCCGAGATGGCGTTGTAGAGCGCATACGTCCGAAACCTGAGCGATGTGAAACCGGCAACGTAATGGAGCGGATGGCGCAGACCGGGAATGAAATACGAGATGAGGACAATCCGTGACCCGTACGTTTCATAAAGTGCTTTCGCCCGATTCAAATACCGGGAATCACGCTTGGAAGACGGAATCACGCGATGAAGGCCGCGACCGACAAGATAAAACCAGCTGAACGCGAGCGTGAAGACGACCCACGTCGTGAAGAAGAGCGCCCAGCCAGATGATGCGACGGTCAGATGGGTAATCATCAATACGTCGTCTGATAGTGGGGTAAACATGATGCCGATGGCGAGCATCACGTATTGCGTCAATATATCCATATTCGTTCACTCCTTACCTTTGTCTAGTATTCCCCGACAAACGTAAGGAGTTTTTAGCATCATCTTAAGAAATCTTAAGAAGTACCACAGAAATCGTTGCGATCCGCTCGGTATCCTTAAGATAAATAGACAAGTTGACGTGTAGGATGGAACAGAAGCGGAAAAAAGATGCTACGCTAGGTTCAATCGAGACGACTGCTAAGGTCGTCCATAAATCGTATGTGTAACGTGTAATCAGGCAAGGAGGAAGAACATGCGGTCACAACCGACCATTTTGATTGCCGATGACGATGAGGCAATTCGCGAGCTGCTCGCGATTTACTTGAAGAATGAAGGGTATTTGCTTCGCTTTGCGAAAACAGGCCAAGAGGTGCTCGACGTCGTCGCGCATGAACCGATCGATTTACTCATTTTGGATTGGATGATGCCCGTCATGGACGGCATTTCTGCATGCATCGAAATCCGGAAGACACAGTTCATGCCCATCTTGATGCTAACGGCTAAAACAAGTGACTTGGATTTGATGCAAGGGATTTCTGTCGGAGCGGATGACTATATGAAAAAGCCGTTCAATCCGCTCGAGGTGACACTTCGGGTCAAGTCGTTGCTCCGACGTTATCGTGACTATGGAGCACATCAAGCGAGCCAGTCTGGAAAACTCATGTTTCAAGAATTGACGCTCGACGTGCAGACGAGGCAATGTCAAAAAGGCGAGACACTGATTCGCCTTACCCCAAAAGAGTTTGATATTCTTGCCTATTTCATGCGGCATCCGAATCAAGTGCTGACGGTCGAACAGATTTATGAGGCCGTGTGGGGCGAGGATGCATTTGAGGTCGATAATACCGTGATGGTGCACATCACGAAAATTCGCGAAAAAATAGAAGATACGCCTCGGAAACCATCGTTTATCAAGACGATTTGGGGCGTAGGATACCGGTTATGAGACAGCGACAATGGGATCGATTACTCGTCAAGTTGATTGGGATTATCTTGATTAATGCACTGATTGCGACGATTGCGTTTTTAATCATGGGTTACTCCATCAGCATGTATTACATTCGGAACGAGACCACGCCTGACCCGTTGACGTCCAATCTGGCTTTTTTAAGCGTGACGTTCATTACGATTATCATTTTTGTGATCGGCTTCTCATTGATGATGCGCAAAACATTACGCAAAATCACGTATTTGTCGAGCGAGATTGAGCAAATCGCTAGTGGCGACCTCGGTCGGACGGTCGAGGTAGAAGGACGGGATGAACTGGCCTCACTGGGGCAAAGCGTGAATTGGATGTCAAAGCAGTTGCAACATCTGTTCGAAAAAGAACGCGCCCATGAAGAAGAACGCAATCAGCTGTTCTCGAACCTTTCCCACGATTTACGGACACCGCTGACGAGTATTCGTGGCTATCTGCAATTGCTTGAAAGCGAACGTGTCATGACGGATATCGAACGGGGTCATTTTAACGTGTTGAACGAGAAAACGGCTCAGCTCGAACAATTGCTCGATCAGTTGATGGACGTGAACCGCTTATACTCATCTCAAGTAACGCTATCAAAACATCGTATGAACATCAGTCTTCTGACGACACAGCTCGTTCACGAGATGGGTCCGTTGTTTGAAGAGGCCGGGTCTCGTGTCTCAATTGATGTGCAGCCTGATCTCTACATCGAAGCCGATCAAGACCAGCTGATTCGCGTCTTTCAAAATTTGATGTCGAACGCATTGAAATACGCGACATCGGACGGACCGATTGAACTGACGCTTGTCGAACGGGATGAGCATGTCTTGTGGCAATTGTGTAATGAGACGACACCCCAGACGATTGCGTCTATCGATCATTTGTTTGACCGGACGTATCGGGTGGATGCGTCACGAGGCGAGACGCCAGGTGACGGGCTCGGTCTGTCGATTGCCCGACAAATCATGCTTCTGCATGAAGGCATGCTGACAGCGTATGCTTCGGGAGGTAACCGAATTTGTTTTGAAGCTAACTTTCCGATTGAACGAGGAAGCGATTCTAACAGAACTTGATGTTTTTTCGAATCACGATTTCCTCAACAAGTGAACTATCTAAAATTCGTCCATGCATTGATTCAAGTCAGCCACCAAATCGAGATTTATAAGTGAAATAAAAAAGCATCGGGGCAAATACCCCGAATGCTTGTTAACGTTTAAGTAGTAAAGCGACGCCGGTCACGAGAAGTGCGAGTCCGCTAAACAATCGTACTTGGTTGCAAGTCACTATCTTTCACCCCTGTAAGTCATTGTAGTCGTTCATTTTTTGGCGACGCGAAGTTTTGTCTGTTCCATCTCTTTATAGATTGCAAGGACGTCGTTGCCATAGTTGCCTCTCGGTTGCATCGCCCATTTGCCTTGGAGGGCGGGCCATGTTGGGGCGGATCCACGTTTTACGTAACGGAAGCGTGGGTCGACGAGCGTCATGTTCAGTTTGTCAGTGGAAGCGTATGCTTTCAAATGCTGAATATGGGCCGTGACGCCTTGGAAAGGCGAGCGGAACGTATGGCCTTTTACCCCGTTGCCGACCGTTCCGATCCCCGCGTAGTTATGTTGCCTCGGGAGGACGTCCCCTTTGTAACTGAAGTAGCCGGTCTCCTTCAACGCCTGTGCGAACGCGACATCGCCACGGACACCTTCTTTGGCGCCGATGACGACGAACAGCTTGGCGAGTTCTTCGACGGTCACCCCTTCAAGCCGGACGTTTCTCGGATTTTTCTTTTTGACAAAGTCCGCCATTTGTTGAGGTGTTAATGCTGATGTTCCCATAATAGCACGATTTTCTTTTTTTGACGCAGCTGAAACAGACGGCGTCGAACTAATTAACAAAAATAGGATTAAAGCCATTCCAATCGAATAAACGAACACGTTTTTCATCTTGGTTCCTCCCTGATCAACGAATAAACTATGAAGATAATACCATATATTAGGCTTTTAAATTATTTCATTTTGATTAAGTGGGAGGAATCATCCAAATTTATGCAACTAAATCGTAAAGTGCTATTTTGTAAGTGGCGAGTTTCCATTCATTCAGGTATTTTTGAAACAGGAAGAATCATCATCAGAAAAAGAAGCGACCGAAACGAAACTAGGAGGATTAAATTTTATGTTTAAAGCGTATCAGTTCCACATTCAACTTCTCGACAGCCCGACACCAGTCTGGCGCCGCTTTATCATCCCGGCCGAAACGAACTTCAAACGACTTCATGATGCGATTCAAATCGTCATGTGGTGGGACGACTCCCATTTGGCGAAGTTTGAAGATGCTTTACGGAAGCCGACGTTCCGATTCGTCTTGTCTTCAGAAGAGGTCGAAGACCATAAGGCTCGGTTGTCTTATTTCAAGTCCAAGCCGAAGCTAGAAGCATTCGAACAACAGATTTATGAAATGTATCGGCAATTATCCATTCGCCAGATGAAGAACGTAAAATTGCCGGCCGTCATCGAGGCGCATTCGACGCTTTACTATACGTATGACTACGGGGACGACTGGAGACATGAACTGACGTTAGAGAACGTCATCGACGACTATCCGCTCCCGTATCCGACAGTGACAGAATGGGAAGGGGAGACGCCATTCGAAGACGTGGGCGGAATGGCTGGAAATCAGATGATTCAAGACATCTTAAACGATTCGGCTCATCCACAACACGAGGAGTATGTGGAAGCGTCTAAAGAAGTACAATTCTATCAGAAGGATAAAATTAATTTCCTATTGCAAGAATATGTGACTGTGAAGAGAGTGAAATGAGAAAAGCGGCGGAGTGAAAATCTCTATAAAAATCCAACGTCTGAGGAAACTTAAATCAGTTTACTTACGTAAATAAAGACGAGGTGATGGGAATGGAGAAACAAGCACGGATGCGTTCGATTCAATCGTATCAAAAAAGATGGATGCCGTTGCACGTATCGGTCGTCATCGCGGTCGGGATGTCATTTGCGTTATTGGTCATGAACGAGTTTCAAACGGGTTATGGAATCGCCTTTTTAGCGGCGCTCGTTGTGTTGATTTATTTGGAGTGGCGTGAGAGTCGATTCATGCAACGGTTGACAGACGAACCGTCCGTCCAGAAGTTCATTCGCCGCACGTATCTCGGTCGCAACGCTGTCTCGTTGTTCGGGGCCATCGGATTCTGTTTGTTGTTTAAGAACGGATTCCAGTCAAATCTGTTCTTATGGATGATGATTTTCTTTGGTGCGGTCGCGGGCCAAGCGGCGACGACAATGTATTACGAACGCAAGATTCGCCAGCTCGATCCGGAGCATCCGAGTCGGCATGACTTGAGTTTTACAAAAGGATAAACAGAAAACAAGCCGCCCTGTTCGAACAGGACGGCTTGTTGTGTTAATTCGCTTTTTTGAGTTCTGATTCTTCTTCCTTGAAGTCGAGCTTGCGTACATCGACTCGTTTTACGAAAAATGCCAGTACAAGCGCAAGTAGGTTCATCCCAAGTGCGACATAGAATGAAACTTGAATCCCTGACAGTAACGCTTGTTGCGTCAACGCGCCCATCGCACTTTCGGTGAGTGTCGCTGGGTCGACGCCGGTCATGAGTGATTCGGCTTCTGTTTTCGTCACCGAGTTCATGATCGTGACGAGGACTGCCGTTCCAATTGCACCGGATACTTGTTGGGCCGTGTTGTTGATGGCCGTTCCGTGCGGGTTGAGGCTCGTCGGAAGCTGATTGAGACCGTTAGTCATAATCGGCATCATGACCATCGACATTCCGAACATGCGGAGCGTATACGTCGTCACGATGTACGTGTACGTCGAATCGAGTTGAACGTTAGCGAGCATATACGTCGAAATCGCTGTGATGGTGAGACCTGTAATCGAGAGCACCTTCGGTCCGAACTTATCGAACAGTTTCCCCGTAATCGGTGACATGATCCCCATGATGATGGCACCCGGTAACAGCATGAGCCCAGAGTCGAGCGGCGAGATGCCGCGGACGCTTTGAACATAGGCCGGTGTCAAAATCATGCCGGAGAACATGGCGACGGCGTTGACGATCGCAATGATGGAAGCGAGTGCGAACATCGGGTATTTGTACGCCCGAAGGTCGAGCAGCGGCTTCTCCATGTTGAGCTGACGGATGACGAAGGCGATTAACGCGACGAATCCGACGATCATCGTCGTCAAGACGATCGGGTTGTCCCAGCCATCCGAACTCGCCGAGCTGACTCCGTACAAGACGCCACCGAAACCGAGCGTCGATAAGACGAGTGACAAATAGTCGAGCGATTGATCTTTATTTTGGACCATGACGTTCTCGGCTTTCCAAATGGCGAGGCCGAGACCGATGATGGCGAGCGGGAGAATCATCTCAAATAAGACGCGCCAGTCGTAATACTCGACGATATAACCTGAAAGCGTCGGTCCGATGGCTGGTGCGGAGATCATGACGAGACCGAAAATCCCCATCGCTGTTCCACGTTTTTCACGCGGGAAACTGACGAGCATGACGTTCATAAGGAGTGGCCCCATCGTCGAGGCACCGACCGCTTGAATCATCCGACCGGCGAGTAAGATGCCGAAGTTCGGTGAAAAGGCGGCGATGGCCGTCCCGACAGCGAAAATCGCCATCGAGGTGATGAATAGGCTTCGGTTCGAGAACCGGGTGATCAAGTAGGCTGATGCCGGGACGAGCACACCCGTCACGAGCATGAAGCCGGTCGCGAGCCATTGGACGGTCGAGTAGTCGGCAATCTCCAAATCGACCATGATTGATGGGAGTGCGACGTTCAATAAAGAGTTGTTGAGAAAGGCGATGAACGCCCCGGCAAAGAGGACCGCGAGCATGAGATACGGCGGTTTCTTTTGGAATTCTGGTTTCATACGAGTTGCTCCTTTATGTTCTGAATAGTTATATACTAGTAAGTGTCGATGTAGTGATTTTATACCCGTCGTATAAATAAATCAACCATTTTGTACTATCAGTTCAAAATGATATACTGAATCTATAAATGAAACAGAACGGAGCAGGAAATGATATGAAAGATAAGAAACGAAAAGTCGCCGATGTCGCCATGAACCTCTTCATTGAGAACGGGGTCCAACAGACGTCGGTCCAAGAAATCATTGAACGGGCGAACATCTCGAAAGGGACGTTCTACAATTACTTCGCCTCGAAGACGGACTGTGTCGCCAATATCCTTGAGAACTTGCGCTATGACGCCGGCCAGCGCCGCATCGAGATGCAGATGGGGCGGGACAAGCGTGACAAGGACGTCTTTATCGAGCAGATTTCCATCCTCATTCAATTAAATGAAGAGCGGAACCTCCACGCCTTATTTGAGTCGATCATGTCGGCGAATGAGCCCGAGCTGAAGAAGCTCGTCTTGCAGCACCGTGTTTATGAGATCGAGTGGCTCGCCATGCGTTTGACCGAGATTATCGGTGAGGAGATTCGTCCGTACTCGGTCGAGTTGACCGTGCTCTTCAATGGGATGTTGCAACACATCTTGTTCACGCTCCGCATCACGAACACGGCCTATTCGATTCAGAAACTGATTCGTAACTTATACGCCTACGTCGAGCTGATGGCGGCCCGCATGGTCGAGACGAACGAGCATATTTTAAATCCGGTTACGGTCGATCAGATGCGTGGTACGACCGATAAAAACCTCGTCACAAAAGACGAACTGATTGAGATGGCGGAACGGATTCGCGCACACGTCAAGATGACCGAAGAACAAGCGGATTTGTTTGAGGCAATCACGTATGAGTTGCATCAAGACCGGCTTCGTAAAATTGTCATCGAGCAATTGCTCAAGCCGTTCCAACGTCTGTTCAAAGGAGTGACGGGGGAGACCGAAGTTCAGAAATTTACGAATCTCGTTTGGTTGTATACACGGACACACTAACGACAAAAAAAGATTGGTTGCTGTAATATAGAAGAAACACGGTACGAAAATAAATCTCAAAATATTCCACGAAAAAGAATTGATTCCTACAAATTCATGCGCTACAATCAAATTACCGAAAGCGCTTTCGGGAAGAGGAGAATGACATGGGTACGATTTATGATTTAGCAAAAATAACCGGCTTTTCGATTACGACCGTCTCCAAAGCGTTGAACAACTACAAGGACGTCAGCGAAAAGACGAGAGCCAAAATATTACAAGCCGCGGCTGAGATGGACTATCTGCCGAACGCGCACGCGCAGTCGTTATCGACGAAGAAGTCGTGGGCGATCGGGGTCATGTTCTCAGAAGCGAATGAAGTCGGAATGAAACATCCGTTCTTTAACGGCATCATCGAAAGTTTCCGT
The DNA here is from genome assembly GCF_000416965.1 of Exiguobacterium chiriqhucha RW-2. Taxonomy (GTDB): domain Bacteria; phylum Bacillota; class Bacilli; order Exiguobacteriales; family Exiguobacteriaceae; genus Exiguobacterium; species Exiguobacterium chiriqhucha. The sequence goes on along the minus strand of NZ_ATCL01000008.1, from coordinate 15,793 downwards.
CACGCGACCGAGGAGCACGGCTATGATTTGATTTTCGCCTCGCGTAACCTCCGGAATCGTGACATGAGTTACCTCGAACACTTCAAACATCGAGCGGTCGACGGCATCGTCGTCATTTGCTCGGACCGGATGGACGAACAAGTACAAGAACTCATGCAAAGCGACATCCCAATCGTCGTGGTCGACATGGACAGCGCCAACTGTAGCGTCGTCTACTCGGACAATACGGAAGGTGCCCGCATGGCTGTGAACTACTTGTATGAGTTAGGCCATCGCCACATCGCTCACATCGCCGGAGATTCGTCGATTGACGCTGGGGCGGCCCGGGTGAAAGGGTACGAGCTCGCCATGCAAACGCTCGACTTGCCGATTCATCCAGGATACTTGGTCAACGCCGGGTTCTTCTCGGTCGAAGAAGGCAAGCAGGCGATGGAGAAGTTGTTACAATTGGCGTCACCGCCGACGGCTGTCTTTGTGGCAGGCGATCAAATGGCAATCGGGGCAATCGAAGCCGTCCATGAACACGGTCTCCGGGTCCCGGAAGACATCTCGATTATCGGCTACGATGACATCGAGATGATCAAGTACATCACGCCGAAACTGACGACAATCCGGCAAGACACGGACGAAATCGGAGAGGCGGCGGCCGAGCTGCTCATCGAGCAGATGACAGCCAAAGAACGACGGACTGAACGTCGCGTCATCCCGGTCACATTGATTGAACGGGCATCGTGCGCGCCGGTCAAAAAGTAAACAAGTCACGATGATGTTTCGAAGTCGCTCTGTTCGCTTCAGCGGAATGGAGAGAAGAGAGCGATTTCGAAAATCATTCACCCCAAATCGAAACCGCTTTCGATATTTTATTTCGATTCTTTCGAAAGCGCTTTCGACAATTATTTACCTCTTCTTGTAAACGCTTTCTCAAAAACACTTATAAAGGATGGTTCACACATGCGTAAAAAATTAGTTAGCTTACTCTCTATCGGAGCACTATCAGTCGGTGTCTTGGGCGCATGCTCAAATGACGAAGGGTCTTCAGAATCGTCAAACGGCAAAGACGACGTACTTAAAGTTTGGTCGTTCACGGATGAGCTCAAAGAACCAATCAAAACATACGAAGAGAAGAACGGCGTCAAGGTCGAATTGACAATCGTTCCAATCGCGGACTATCCGACAAAACTTAAGCCGGCACTTGAAAGCGGCGTTGGGGCACCGGACGTCTTCACAGGCGAAATCGCGTTCCTCAAGCAATGGGTTGACGCAGGCTACTGGGAAAACCTTTCAGACGAGCCTTACAACGTCAATGAAATCTCAGACGACTACATCCCTTACGTCTTCGACCTCGGGAAAGATAAAGATGGCAACGTGCGCGCTCTCTCATGGCAAACGACACCAGGTGGCGTCTACTACAAACGTAGCTTAGCGAAAGAAGTCCTCGGTACGGACGATCCGACTGAAATCGGCAACATGATGAGCTCGATGGACGGCGTTTTCGAAGTTGCTGAGAAGATGAAGCAAAAAGGCTACAAAATGTTCCCAGACGAAGGCGCGATCCGTTGGTTCTCACAAGGCGCGAACCCAGAAGCATGGGTAAACGATAAGAACGAACTTGTGTTGACAGAAGATAAAATCAACTACATGGACTACGCGAAAGAGCTTCGTGAGAAACAATACACGGCGCTCGCTCCAGAATGGTCACCATCTTGGTTCGAAGGCATGTCGAAGCCAATCAAAGTTAAAGAAGGCGGCAAAGAGACAGAGACACAAGTCTTCTCTTACGTCCTCCCAACATGGGGTCTTCACAGCGTCTTGAAAGACAGCGCGAAAGACACAGCTGGTGACTGGGCAGTCACGAACGGTCCAAGCCCGTACTTCTGGGGCGGCACATGGCTCGGTGTGTACGAAGGATCGAAAAACAAAGAAGCTGCATACGATTTCGTTAAGCTCATGACACAAGACGAAGAGTTCTTGACTGACTGGGCTGAAGAGACAGGCGACGTCCTCGCTTACAAACCAGTTACCGACAAAATCAAAGACGACTTCAGCGATGAGTTCCTCGGCGGACAGAACAACTACGAGTTCTTCCTTGACCAAGCGGATGAAATCACACCAGGGATCGTCACGAAATACGACCAACAGCTCGACACGCTCTACGGCGCTTCAGTCCTTCAATACGTAGAAGGTAAGAAGTCGAAAGAAGAAGCGATTGAAGAGTTCAAAAAACAAGCGAAGAACGCTTACCCAGACATTACAGTTGACTGAGGCCAGCTAACCCGTGGGGGGATTTCCCCCCCTGAAGGGTTGCTATGGAAGGAGTAACACGACGTGAAAAAACTAGACCGTTACGGCTATGCGTTTATTGCCCCATTTTGGGTCGTCTTTTTGACATTCAGTATTTACCCGGTCTTCTTGACCCTGTACTACAGTTTCACCAACTATACCGGCAGCCAAGGAGAAGAGGTCGTCGGCTTTGCGAACTACGCGCGCCTGTTGACAGACACATACTTCATCGAGGCGTTCGTCAATACGATCAAGATTTGGGGAATAAACTTTGTCTTGCAAATCGGTCTCGCACTGGCACTCGCGCTCTTGTTCTCAGATTTACGTTTGAAGTTGAAGGGCCTCGCGTTCTTCCGTTCATTCTTCTATCTTCCTAACTTGATCACGATCAGTTCGGTCGCACTCTTGTTCGGAATCTTGCTCGACTGGCAGCATGGATCACTCAACATGATGCTCTTGAAACTTGGTATCATCTCTGACCCGATCAATTGGTTATCGCAACCGGTGACGGCACAACTGTCCGTCTCACTCATTTTGACATGGATGTGGTTCGGTCACTCGTTCATCATCGTCATGGCCGGTGTATCGGGGATTTCACAAGACTTCTTCGAAGCCGCCCATATCGATGGCGCGAACCGTTGGCAGATGTTTACGAACGTCACGGTCCCATTACTCAAACCGATTCTTTTGTACATCATGATCACATCGCTCATCGGTGGTCTTCAACTGTTCGATCTTCCGCTCTTATTGACGGATGGAATCGGCGCACCAGATGGCTCACTGAACACGATGGTTCTCTACTTGTACAACCAAGCATTCAAGTATAACAACTATGGCTATGCGGCAGCGGTCGCTTACGGCTTGTTCTTGATTACACTCGTCTTCTCGGCGATCGTCTTCAAAGGGATGTTCCGTAAAGAACGCGCTGCGCAGAAGGGAGCATAAGCAATGGAACAAAATGCAGAATCACGGCGTATGCTCGCCGACAGCGAAGTCCAGCCGCCGCGCGAGGAGAAACCGCTTCGCGTGCTACCGCCAAGTAAGAAACCGAAAAAGAAATGGTTCAGCCGTGGCTTGATTTACACGGGCTTGATTATCTTGACGATTGTCTGCTTCATCCCGTTCTTGATGATGCTCGTCAACGCGACGCGGACGAACGGTGAAATCATGTCTGGTTTCTCGCTCATCCCCGGATCGGCACTCGTCGACAACTATGCGATTTTGAGCGACTATATCAACATTTGGACCGGCTTCAAAAACAGTTTGATCGTCGCGGTGCTCGTGACGTTGCTCTCTGGTTATTTCTCAGCGATGACTGCATTTGGATTCGCCTTCTACAACTTCAAAGGGAAAAACGTGATGTTCATCTTCATGCTTGTCATGATGATGGTCCCAGGGCAACTCGGACTTATCGGGTTCTACGAGATTTCGAAAACGCTCGGAATTCTCGATTCGTTCATCCCGCTCATCATCCCATCAATCGCCAGTCCGTTCGTCGTCTTCTTCATCCGTCAGTACACGCAAGCGACGCTGCACGTCAGTATGATTGAAGCGGCGCGCATCGATGGAGCGAGCGAACTGCGCATCTTCCATACGATTGCGCTCCCGATGATGATGCCGGCCGTCGCGACGATGTCGATCTTCACGTTCATCGGCTCATGGAACAACTACTTGATGCCGCTCGTGCTCTTGTTCTCACCTGAGAAGTACACGTTGCCGGTCCTCATGGGCTTCTTGAAAGGATCGCAAGTCGCCGAGAACCTCGGTGCCCTTTACCTCGGTATCGCCATTTCGGTCGTACCGATCATGATCGCCTTCTTGTTCTTGTCGAAATACATCGTCAGCAGTATCTCGGCTGGTGCGGTCAAAGAATAACTAGAGAGAAAAGAGGAATTGACTATGCAGTTTAACAAAGACTTCGTCTTCGGGACCGCGACTTCGTCGTATCAGATTGAAGGCGCGCATAACGAGGACGGGCGCACTCCGTCGATTTGGGACATGTTCTGCGACATCGACGGACGCGTGTTCGAGAAGCATAACGGTGACGTCGCCTGCGACCACTACCACCGCTTCGAAGAAGACATCCAGCATATCAAACAGCTCGGTGTCGACACGTATCGCTTCTCGATCGCATGGCCGCGCATTTTCCCGGCGAAAGGTGAGTTCAACCCAGCTGGGATGGCGTTCTATAAGACGCTGGCGACACGCCTCCGTGAGGAAGGCATCAAGCCGGCCGTCACACTCTACCACTGGGATCTCCCGATGTGGGCCCACAATGAAGGGGGCTGGGTGAACCGCGACTCGGTCGACTGGTTCCTCGACTATGCCAAAGTGTGCTTCGATGAACTCGACGGCATCGTCGACTCATGGATCACACACAACGAGCCATGGTGTGCTGGATTCCTCGGCTACCACGTTGGTGTCCACGCACCGGGCCATCGCGACATGAACGAAGCGGTCCGCGCTGTGCACCATATGCTTCTCTCGCACGGGAAAGCGGTCGAATTATTGAAACAAGAGTTGAAGTCGACGACGCCAATCGGTATCACGCTCAACTTGTCACCGGTCTATGCGAAGACGGACTCGGTGAATGACCGACTCGCACAAAACAACTCGGACGGTTACTCGAATCGCTGGTTCCTCGATCCAGTGTTCAAAGGTCAATATCCGGTCGATATGATGAACTTGTTCGCGAAATATGTTCACACGTACGATTTCATCAAACCAGGTGACATGGAGACGATTTCGACAGAGTGCGACTTCTTCGGCATCAACTTCTACAGCCGCGGACTCGTTGAGTTCAGCGCGGCGAACGACTTCATGACGGTGGCTGCGTACTCCGATTACGACAAGACGGGCATGGGCTGGGATATCGCCCCGAACGAATTCAAAGACCTGATCCGTCGCTTACGTAACGAGTACACAGACCTTCCAATCATCATCACAGAGAACGGCGCGGCTTACGACGACGTGCTTGAGAACGGCGAAGTCCATGACGTGAAACGCATCGACTACGTTAAAAAGCACCTCACAGCCGTATCCGACTTGAACGACGAAGGCATGAACATCGCCGGATATTATCTCTGGTCGCTCATGGACAACTTCGAATGGAGCTTCGGTTATGAGAAACGCTTCGGCATTCTCTACATCGACTTCGACACGCAAGAGCGCGTCTGGAAAGACAGCGCGAAATGGTACGCTGGAGTCATCGGCGATCATAAAGCCAAACACGCGGATAGCGTCGAGGCGTAAGATGGATCCATCCCTGCCGCTACAGGGATGGATTTTTTGTGTGGAACGTATTCGGTCAGGGAACGTATAGAAGAGGACAACAAATGAAAGGGGCCGTTCAAATGAAACGCGAGTATGCGACGTACGAAGTGACAGGGTATGACGACAAAGGGAAAATCAAGTTCATCCATTTGAAGGAAGGTGAGTTTATCCTGCCAGTCGAGATTAAAGGAGACGACTTGACGAAAATCAAAAAGATGATGGAGCTCAACCCAGGAGTGACGGTCATCGTCCACGCAGCGGTGGATCAGAAACGGATGCGTTTGCAGGAGATTGACGGTTATTCGCTCAGGAAGGACGGATAACGATGCCCATCGCCAAATTGATGTCGCGTGACGAGTCATGTGATGTGACAATCGAGAGCTATGCGTATGCCTATCCGGACGCCGACAACATCCATGACGCGGCCTGGCATCGTAATTGGGTCGGGCTCCATACGCCGGACCATCGCATCACGTTCGATGACGTCATGCTCGACAGTCTGCTCGTGGCTCACTACATACCAATGTTCGAGTCATTCGTAGCGGGCGACGTATCCGAAGTCGAGTTTGAGCCGACCGAACCATTCGTCAGCTTGACAGTGACGAGAAGAGACGGAGATGGGGATGAGGTCACGGTAAAGGGGTATCTCGAGCATCCGCTTGAAGGTGAGTCTGAGGAGCTTGCGTTCACGTTTGAGACGTCTGTGAGCAATGTGACGCGTTTTTTGGAAGGGTTACAGGCAATCGCCGACGCATATCCGATTCGAGATCTGTAATCGAAAGCAGCCAGCGCTACGAATAGGCTGGCTGCTTGTTAATGAATGATTTCTTTCCTGGCTTGAACGCCAGCTGCGAACAGACAGACGACTCCTAGTACGAACGGGACGACAGACTCTAGAGCGATGCCGGCGAGGAACGAGGCGCTCATCAATAAGCAGAACGTGACCGTATAATTTCGTTTCATCTATGTACCAACTCTCATACTCATTTTCCTAAATATAACAGCCCTTCTCATCGCTGAGAAGGGCTGTCGTTATTTGCTTAGGCTGACGCTTTGTCTGCGTCTTCTTGTGCTTTCAACTCTTCGCCGTACGAGACGCGGTCTTGCATGCGGACGAACGGGAGGTAGACGGCTACGGCCATCGCAATCGTAACGATTTGCAAGAGCGCTGCACGCCATCCGCCGATTAAGAAACCAGAGATGATCGGTGGTGTTGTCCATGGCACTTGAAGTGCGTTGAACGGGTCGACCCAGCCCCAAAGGATTGAGAAGTACACCATGAACGATGCGATGGCAGGAACGATAACGAACGGTACGAACATGATCGGGTTGAACACGATCGGCATCCCGAAGATGACCGGCTCGTTGATGTTGAAGAGACTTGGTGCAAGCGAGAGCTTACCGAGTTGCTTCAAGTGAGCCGAACGGGCGACCATGAGTGTCGCGATGATGAAACCGATTGTGATTCCTGATCCACCGAGCTTCGTGAAGACGTCGAGGAACTGGATGGTAACGATTTTCGCGTTCTCACCGGCAACGAGTGTTTCACCCGCATCGATGAGTGCTTGGTTTTGAAGCGCGTTTGCTGTAAGGAGTGGTCCCATAATCCCCATGAGGATGGCAGCACCGTGAATTCCACACCACCACATGACTGACATGAGCACCATGATGATAACGGCTCCAGCAAGTGTGTCTGTCAAGTTTTGAAGTGGTGCTTGAAGCACGTCATAGACGACTTCTGTGAACGTACGATCTGCAACCGCTTGGAAAATCGCGAATGTCGCGACCGCAAGTGTGATAATCGCAAGACCAGGAACGAGTGCTGAGAATGAGTTCGATACGCCTGGTGGAACACCGTCAGGCATTTTGATGCTGATGCCGCGTTTGATGAACTGCGAATAAATGAATCCAACGACCAATCCGACGACGATGGCAGCGAGGACACCTTGTCCACCTGTCCATACTTTCGGGATGACTCCGCCGACTGTTTCTCCACCTTCAGAGAGGACAGACGCTTGCGTGATGATCAAGAACGAGATGATCCCGAGGATACCAGCTGGTACACCTTCGATTTTTTCGTTTTTAACATACGAGTAAGCGATTCCGAATACACCGATTAAAGCGAGAATGTCGAACGTCGCACCGACGACTTGCGTGAGTGGAAGCGTCCAATCGGCTCCGAACAATCCTGACATGAAGTCAGCCCAACCTGGAATTGGGAGAGCAAGAATGAGCAAGAACAATGACCCGATGATCGTCATCGGCATCGTCAGGATGAACCCGTCCTTAATAGCAAGGACGGGCTTGGCGTTCGCGAAACGAACGAACCCTGGCGTGAATTTTTCAAATACGGTTTCTAAGCGGCTCATGGGGAACCTCCTTATAGGTTTTCAGCGCGAGTAGCGATAATGTCTTTGTACCAGTAGAACGATTTTTTCTTCTTACGAGCAAGCCCGTTAGCGTGATCAACATAGATGAAGCCATATTGCTTTTTATATCCGTTGAGCCAGCTGAGAAGATCGATAGCCGACCAAGCATAGTAACCTGCGACGTTAACACCCTGTTCGACAGCGTGTTTCACGGCGCGGATATGACCTTCGATGTATTCGATGCGAGCGTCGTCGACGATTTCTCCGTCTACGATCGGGTCGACATCACCGAGACCGTTCTCTGTGATGTAGATTTTCACATCGCCGTAACGATCTTTGAGCATGTGCATGCCGTCAAGGAACGCTTCCGGTGAGATTTCCCAAGCCCATTTCGTGTAGACTTTGTCATCCATCATGACCGTTTTGTAGACGCCATCGAATGATGGGTTACCCGGGCGGCCTGTCGAGTTCTCGCGGCCACCGGCCATGACGAGCGCCGAGTCATTTTTCATGACGCGTTGCGGGCTGTAGTAGTTGAGGCCGATGAAGTCGTTCATCGAAGCCGTGCGCTTCAAGAGGTCGAGCTCTTCGTCTGTCATGTCAGGGAGAAGGCCTTGCTCCTCGAGTCCTTTCACGACGTACGCTGGGTATTCACCTTTCAAGATCGGATCATAGAACCAATGCGTCGAGTAAGCGTTCGCGTGCATTTCAGCGAACTTATTCTCTTCGGCGTCATCGATGCTGAAAGCCGGGTTGAACACGTGCGTGATTCCGATTTCGCCGACGTATCCGTTTTGTTTGAACAACTCGACGGCACGAGCGTGAGCGACGAAGACGTGGTGTGTCGTTTGGAAGTAACCTTTGACGTCGCCTTCGATGCCGGGCGGGTGTGCCCCAGTCAAGTAGCCGAGTGAGCAGAAGATGACCGCTTCGTTGAACGTGATCCAGTGACGGACACGGTCGCCGAACGATTGGAAGCAAGTATCGGCGAAACGGACGAATGCGTCAACCGTCTCTGGATTTTTCCAGCCACCTTTTTCTTCAAGCGCTTGCGGGAGGTCCCAGTGGTAGAGTGTCACGAATGGGACGATGTTGTGCTTCAAGCACTCGTCAATCAAGTTGTTGTAAAACTCGAGTCCTTTTTCGTTCACTTCACCTGTGCCGTTCGGGAAGACACGCGGCCATGAGATCGAGAAACGGTATGATTCGAGTCCCATCTCCGCCATGAGTGCGATGTCTTCTTTATAACGGTGGTAATGGTCGACTGCGACGTCGCCGTTCGTATCTTCAAATGTTTTTCCAGGAATTTTCGAGAAGACGTCCCAGTTTGAGAGTCCTTTCCCGTCCTCGTTCCATGCACCTTCGACTTGGTAAGAAGCCGATGCGGCGCCGAACAAGAAATTGTTTGGCATTTTCAAAGTGGTCACCTCAGTTTATTTATTTGCGAGTTTTAACGCGTGGTCTAATACTTTCGTTCCGTTCATCATGCCGTAGTCGACTGTGTTGATGACGTCGATTGGAACGCCTTTCGGCTCACAGATTTGTTTGCCTTTCGCGAGCAAGTATTTGACTTGTGGTCCGAGAAGCGCGACGTCGAGGTTGTCCACGTACGTTTCCATTTCTGATTCTGGGTAAGCAGCGATTTCAGCCTCAAGGCCTCGTTCAGCGGCAACCGCTTTCATTTTTTCTACTAACATACTTGTTGACATACCTGCTGCACAGAAGAGTCCGATTTTCATCATTTTTGATCCATTCCTTTCAATTGGTTGATTTCGTTTTGCATGTTCATCATATAGCCGAGCATCTCTTTGACGAGAATTGTGTTCATTAAGTGGTCTTGCGCGTGCACCATGAGAACGCCGACCGTAGCCGTTTTCCCTTGTGCCTCGAGTGTGACGAATTTCGTCTGGATGGCGTGTGCTTCTTTCAATGTCGCATCCCCAGCTTTGACCGCTTCAGCCGCTTCCTCTGCTTTGCCTTCTTGCATCAATAGCATCGCATGATGGTAGCTCGCTTTGGCGTCGCCTGAAAGAGCGATTAAACCGAAAATATCTTCGGGTGTAATTTCGATTGTTTCAGAAACCATAGTATCTCTCCTTTTTGTATGGATAACCAAAATTCATAGGTACAAATTCTACAAATTGATAGTATCACGATACCGCTTACATGTAAACCCTTTCTTTTATAAAATATACGAACGAAAAAAACGCACACGAGAACAATCTCTCGAGTGCGTTTAGGACTTGATGTTAGAGACTTTGAGCATCTTAACATGGCGGAAATGATGTGTCGAGCGCGATACGTCGAAGATTTGACCGTTCGTCAAATAGACGGTGTTGTCGACGAGAAGGGCCGGGTCATTTTCATTTAATCCAAGTAGCTCAGCATCTGCTGCGTTCAAAAAGTCGGCGTAAATGACACGGTCGGCAAAACCGATGGCGAGCTTTTGGTCGTTGCGGAAGTAGTTGTAGATCGACTTCTCCGTGATGTTCCGGTCGAGATAGACGACGAGGTCTTTTCGGAAATACGAGTCCTCGACCGAAAACGGATGGTCATCGACGAGACGGAGTCGTTTGACGTAATAGACGGGTGTCCCGACGTTGCACTTCATCCGTTCAGCGACTTCATCGTTCGCTGTCGTCAATTCAAAATCAAGCACGCGCGTCTCGACTTTTCGTCCACTGAAGTCGCTCGTGAGACCTTGCAACTTCTCGAGGTTCACGTAATCGCTCATATAATGGTCACGGACGAAGACGCCGCTCCCTTGCACTTGATAGACGTAGCCTTTGTTGACGAGAATCTCGATTGCTTTTCGGACCGTGTTGCGGCTGACGCCGTACTTGGTGGCGTATTCGTCCTCGGTGAGGAGCTTGTTCGTATGTTGATAGACGTGATTCATAATATCCGTCTCAATCTGTTCGGCGACTTGTTTATACTTTGGGGACATCAGGGTCTGCACCTTTCACATGAAAATTTGTAGGTATGAATACGCTATCAGTATATCAGAAATTATATATGGGTGGAGGACAATCCTTCGGCAATTGTTGAAAAACGTCGAACGATTGTACAGAGAATCATTGAAATCTGCGAAACGAATTCAAAAGGGTTTCGTATAAAAATAGAGAAGAGTGAGGAGGAGAAGGTCATGGCACAATCAGTTCGGATGGAACGGGAACGAGAATGGAAGCGACGACATACACGCATCGGTTACGCTTTATTGGGGGTGGTCATTCTGGCGTTCGCTTTGATGTTCTTTGGACGGGCAACGTGGATCACCGTCCCGCTCGGTCTTGTCGGCGTCGCCCTGCTCGTTTCAGACGTCGCAAAATATCGGATGAGACGGTCGTTTTTGTTCGAGTCAGCCGCACAAAAAATGCTCCGTTGGCAGTTAGGATACGACATCGTGAATACGAGCGTACTCATCATCATGGTCGGCGGGCTATTGATTTTTAGTCAAGATAACATCTATTGGGCGTTCGCGGTCGTCATCTGGGGAATCATTGCCGAAGTCGTGTCGCGCCGCTTGAACCGGGCGCTACAAGCCCGTGATCCAATCTTGCGCGCCCTTGAATTGGAGGAAGCGCGATGAGAGAACGCATCGAGCAGGAACGGGCGTGGTTTCGTTCGTTCCATCAACTCATCTTTGGGATTGTCGGTGTATTCTTGATTGTCGTCCTTCCAGTTATAGCATGGACGGATCATCTGTTTTGGGGAATTGTCTATACCGGACTAGCGCTCGTCCCCGTCAATGTCATGTATATTCGACGGTCCCGGATGCGGCGGACATTGAATCCACAATTGACGCATCGCTATCGCCAACAATTAAGAAGTGACTGCTTCAATACGATTGCCTTCTTTATCGCTTTAAATGGTGGTGAGTTGTTTGAGTCGAACGTTCTGTATCTAGGTGGGCTGCTCATGCTCGTAGTAGCAGGGTTGTTGACGATACGAATCGAAAATCGGATGAAAGAAGAGGATGTGTGGCTTCCTACATACGAACAGCTTAGGGGGTGAGCGGATGGAATATTCTATTCAAAAAGAAGTCCAATCGATTAAACGAATTCAACGCTTTGGGGGCGCGGTTCTGGGCATCTACATTCTATTAATGATTGTTGCGCTTCTATTCGAAAAGATGTTATTGATTCCTTTAATGTGGACCGTCGCCGTGTTCCTTATTTTCATGGGGCATAAACAATACCGTCTCCTTCGCTATGTCTCGACGCACTCAAAAAGCTTACAGTGGCTAAAGGTCGAATATGCGGACACGTGGATTAGCGCGCTGTTGATGGGCACGTTTATGACGGCGTTATTAACAATGGAGTCGCTTGGAATTGGGATTGGATTTCTATTTGGGATTTGGGGGTTAACTGCAAATCATCGGAAACGACTCATTGAACGTCAGTTGAAAAAGCATGATCCTCATGCACCGACGTATGAAGAATTGATCGAAAGGATGGGTTGAATGGAACTGTCACCACAATCAAAACAACAGATTGATACGATTCTTCGATTTGAGAAGTGGACGAGTTGGGGTTTCGGTATAACTGTCTTCTCAGCGGTCGTTGGGATGTTAATTTACGCATCGTACTGGGACATGCCCGAGTCATTTATCCTTGTGCTCTTAGTGTCGGTTTTCGCTCTGATGATTAGCATCGAAACGACTCGATTTCTCATGTGGCGTCGGTTCGTGAAAAATGGACAGGCACGGAAATTGCTTACGCTCCGGTATACGATTTATTTGATTGGGGTTAGCGCAATCGGATACTACGGGATTGTCGTATTCTATGAGACGCCACAACCGCAATCATTTCAGGCGTTCTTGTTGTCGCAAGCCTTTTTCTGGGGAGCTGCCTTTTTCGGGAAATGGCTCGATCGCATCATCCAAAAGCATGACGGCCATTATTTGACGGGGGAGGATTTAAAACTGATTCGGGAAGCGCGCGACATCGAGAAGGAGCAAGGTCATGGATAAACGAAGCCAAATGCGTGAATTGACGGCGTTCGACCAGAGAAAGCATTCCACACAAGTGTTCTTGTCAGCGGTGTTGGCCGCACTTCTATTTTTCTCATTAGAGTATAATTGGCTATCACCCATGACGGTCATATTTCTCAGCATCGCAGCGGGTCTTCCCGATTTTCGTAAGATGTGGCAACGCGAGAATATTAAAAAACAATTTTTGAAGTCGGATGCAGCAAAGCGGCTCATCCATCTTAACTCCATCTTTGGGCTCGTGACGCTACCCTTCTTCCTAGTGTGGATTTACGCATTGCTCACGGATTGGATTTCACTTCAAGCATTCGCGTTGATTGGGCTAGGAGCTTACATGCTCGCCATTCTTGAGCATCGTCTGTATGAGCGGCATATGGCTCAACTCGACGAGCACTACGTCACGGAAGCCGAATTGCGAGAAGAACAAAAGTGGGGGAGCGCTTAGGCGCTTCCTCTTACATGTTAAGGAGGATAATGATGAATCGGAAAGTATGGATCATTTCAGGTCCGGCTGGTGTCGGAAAGTCGACGACGGCGAGATGGCTCGCTCAAAGCATGGAGAAGAGTGCATACGTGTCGGGGGATGACATCAGTCATATGGCAGTCTCTGGTCGTGAAAGGCCTTGGGAATCAGAGCGGGCAAACGATTTGGTTTGGAAGAATATCGTCGCGTTGACTGATAATTTTCTTGAGGCGGGGTATGACGTCGTCGTGGACTGGGTCGCTTTTTGGCAAGACGTGAAGCGCTACACGGTTCACTGGATTGAACAAGGTGTCGAAGTACGCTACGTCATCTTATGGGCGGAGCAAGACGTTCACATCCAACGCGATCAGTATAGGCCGAGCGATGCGCAGATGGGGGAGCGGGTCATCATATTGCGGAACGAGTTTCTAAGCTCGGGTGCACCGGACCGTTACTATTTAGACAACACGGTCGGTGAGTTGAGCGAAACGATTCAACAGCTTCAAGAAAGCGAACAATTCGTGCTGACAGATTTGCAACAGAGTGGAGCCAGTACATGAGGATTGCGACGTTCAACCTCTGGAACAATCCGACATTATGGTCGAAGCGGATCGAGTCCATCTGTGCCACAGTGAAGATGATTGAAGCCGATGTGCTGGCGCTTCAAGAAGTCAAAACGCATGTGGAAGGGGAGCAAGGCATCAGTGTAGCCGAGCAGATCGCCCACGAAACGGGCTATCCGTTTTGCGTATTTCTCGCCTATCCGGACTCACCCGATGAAGGGCTCGCTGTCTTAAGTAATATTCCCCTCGATACGAATGATGCGATTTGGCACCACGAGGTAGAAGAAGCGAACTACTGTGCGATGCGGGTGACGTTTCAAGCAGGAGGTCACGCTTTCGGATTGACGAACGTCCATCTGAATTGGAGGTCGCCGGTCATTCGGGAAGCGCAAGTGCAGGCGGTCCGCAAGTGGATCGGTGAGGGAGAACGTTACGAGCTATTATGTGGTGACTTCAATGACAATCCGCAGTCGGAGATTTATCGTGATTTGACCGCACATCGTTGGATCGATGTCGCCACATGTGATCGTGGAGGGGATGAGCCGACGCTGGATTATGTACACAATCCGTATTTGAAGCAGGATTCTTTGCAGAAACAACCAGCACGCTACGATTGGATGTTATTGCGTCACGACGAAGGGAACGTCCCGCTCATCTCGAGCGTGGACGTGTTTGGGAAGACGTCCGATTCAATCACCGACGTGCTGCCGAGTGATCACTATGGAGTCTTACTCAATCTCGACATCTCTTAAAAAAGGGGGAACGCTTAGGCGCTTCCCCCTTTTTCATTTGAACGTGCGGATGACGAAGTAGAGACAAATGAGGAACGGGATCAAGAACATACTTCCGATCCACTCGCCTTGACCGAATAGGAGCCAGGCGAAGAGCTGGAATGACAAGACGCCGCCGGCAGCAAGTCCAGCAAAACGATACGCTTTCGGGCGAAGCGACGGGTCATCCCACCATTCTTTAAAGAACGGGAAGCTGAACAAGAGCGCGAGCGCCAAGAAAAAGGCGGCCGGAAACACAAGAAAATCCCCAACTTCACTCTGTCCTTCGATTTGCAGCCATTTGGATGCGGTCGATAAGATGATACCGATGACGAGAAAGACGATATTCATAGCCATTCCTCCACTTCATCTAATAGATACTTCCATCATGACCGAACCAGCTCGACGAGACAAGCCTGTTTAAAAAAGTAGCTTTTTAGTGAAAGTGGTGACTTTTACATGAACAGTAAAAAAGTATCAGATTCTGTTGTGACATAAACACTTTCGGATTCAATCGAGACCGGCTAGCATGAAAGGGTATCTGGAGAAACGGCCAGCTATGAAGGGAAAAGCGCCAGAACTCTTCGGAGTTGACGAGGTTGGGGGTTATCGAGTTTTCGGCGGATGCCTCCTAGTCGCCTGTCACGACTACAAGTGTTCTTTTAAAACGTTCGGGTGACCGGACGGACAACGAGGAACACGTTGACAGCACTCTAAAAAGCCCGTTTCCTTTTTCGAGAAATCGAATCGATGAGGAGAATTGTTATGTGTGGAATTGTAGGAATGATTGGTCAAATCGGAACGAAAGAGATTTTATTAAAAGGGTTGGAGAAGCTCGAGTATCGAGGTTATGACTCAGCCGGAATCGCGCTCGTCGGTGATGATGTCCATGTGTTCAAAGAAGTCGGTCGCATCGCCGCACTTCGTGACATCGTACCGGTCGAAGCGGAAGGCGCCATCGGCATCGGTCACACACGTTGGGCGACACACGGCGTGCCGAGCGTCCCGAACGCCCACCCGCACCAGAGCACGACGGGCCGCTTCACGCTCGTCCACAACGGTGTCATCGAGAACGACGAGCAGAT
>NZ_ATCL01000007.1 GCF_000416965.1 Exiguobacterium chiriqhucha RW-2 | reverse complement strand
TTTGGAGGTGTACCCAAGTGGTTTAAGGGAACGGTCTTGAAAACCGTCAGGGGTGTAATAGCCTGCGTGGGTTCGAATCCCACCACCTCCTCCACTTTCTTTTTTTTACACTTTTTTAAGCCTGGAGTTGTACCCAAGCCCGGCTGAAGGGGACGGACTCGAAATCCGTTAGGAGTCGTAAGGCTCGCGTGGGTTCGAATCCCACCAACTCCGCTTGTTTTGGCATCTGCATGGGCAGATGCGTTTTTTTATGGTCGTAGACTCCGGTCTGCGGCTTTTTTTTGTTTGTGTCAATCCGGCGAAATCTGGCTAAGCCGCGCGTAAACCGGGAATCTACATAGAGTAGACTATAGTGGCGCGTAAGGAAGGAGATGAGCGTCATGGATTGGATTGAGATGTATATCGATGAGGTCGTGCGACACGTTCCACCGAAGCGGCGCGAGGAAGCTGCTGCCTCGGTTCGGCAATCGATTGAGGCGGCACTGCCCGACCAACCGTCTGAGGCAGACGTAAAACGGGTGTTAGCAGAGATTGGGCATCCGGCCGTCGTGGCCGCGCGTTATAAGGAAGGCCAGTATGTCATCGGCCCACGTTTTTTCCCCGTGTATGTGACTGTCGTCAAGCTTGTCGTTCCCATCGTCTTAGCTGTCGTTTTCTTCGGGCTTGTATTTGCTAGCATGCCGACGTTCTCAGGGCCGCTTATGCCGACAGTCGGCACATTTTTGACGAACATGTTCGATGCGTTATGGGATGTCGGGATTCAGCTCGTGTTTTGGATTACGCTTGTCTTCTTTTTGATTGAGCGCTATGCACCCGATGATGTACCGGCGCCAGATATGAAATGGGATGTGTCCAAGCTGAAAGAACAGGTGAAGGGCGGTCGAATCAGTAAATTTGACGCAGGGTTCGGGTTGTTTTGGACAGCCGTGTGGTTTGGCGTGTATATTAATGCCGAACAGTTACTAGGGATTTATGAATCTACGAACGCGGGATTCAGGATGATCACTCCCATCTTCAATCAAACGTTCCTAATGGATGTGATTTGGTTTTTTGTGATCGTCATCTTGCTTCAAGTCGTGCTCGGGGTATGGAAATGGATGAAAGGACATTGGACGTATGCGCTCGCTTCGTTTAATTTGATCTACAATATTGCCTCGGCAACGTTCATCATCTGGATGGCCAGTTCCCCACAGTTACTCGATCCACGATTTTTGAACTGGCTGGAGACGAACGTTCCGAACGGCATGCTCTCGTTCGATTGGGTATTTGGATTGGTCGTCGCCATCACGGTTTTGGCGGCCGTGTTTGATTCCATCGACGGTTTCCGAAAAGCTCGGAAGACGCCGACGTACCGGAAACCTCATATCGCCCACACATAAAAAGAAGGTGCACCGCTCAAGTGAGCAGTGCACCTTCTTTACTTATCTGACTTTCGCTTCGCGAGCGATCGTCAATTGTTTCTCGATTTTTTCAAGGATGAGTTCGACCGAGTTTGGGTCGTTAATCAAGTCATACTCTTCGATTGAGAGACGAAGTACCGGGCAAAGATTGAAGTTGTTGATCCACTCCGTATAGCGCGCGTACATTTCTTCCCAATACGTAATTGGTGTTTGTTGCTCCATCTCACGTCCGCGCATTTGAATGCGGTCGAGCACTTGCTCGAACGAACCTTCGAGATAGATGAGCAAGTCAGGATGCGGGAAGAACGGTGTCAGCACCATCGCTTCAAACAAACTCGAGTATGTCTCGTAGTCAGTTGGAGACATCGTCCCTTTTTCGTAGTGCATTTTGGCGAAGATTCCTGTATCTTCATAGATCGAACGGTCTTGGATGAAGCCGCCGCCGTATTGGAAAATCTTCTTCTGTTCTTTGAAGCGTTCAGCCAAGAAATAGATTTGAAGGTGGAAGCTCCAACGCTCGAAGTCATGATAGAATTTATCGAGATAAGGGTTCGTATCTACTTTCTCAAGTGAAGTTCGGAAGTTGAGGGCATCGGCAAGTGAGTTCGTGATTGTCGATTTACCGATTCCGACCATTCCACCGATCGTGATGATCGTGTCATTCGGAATGTTGTATTTTTCATTCAGCGTCATTTGATTTGTGCTCCTTTAGTCAATTCTAATTCACGTTCGATCGTTGTGAGGACGTGCGTCAAATCGTCCGGGTTTTGGACGAAGTCGAGTTCATCTCCACTGAACGAAAGAATCGTCACTTCGGGGTGTGTCGCGCGGTATGATTCGATGAACGTTTCATAATCGCGGGCGAGCTGTTCGAGGTAGTCGCGAGACATATTCTCTTCTACTTCACGTCCACGCAAGGCGACACGTTTCATTAACGTCTCGATGCTGGCGTGTAAGTAGATGACGACATCAGGCTTTGGCATATCGTGTGTCAAAATCTTATAGATTTGCTCATATTTGTTCAAATGAGCTGGTCTCAGGGAACGGTGGGCAAAAATCAAGTTTTTGAAAATATGATAGTCCGAAACGACGGATTGCTGTTGACTCAAGTGGTGTTTGTGGATATCGTCTAATTGCTTGAAGCGATTACAAAGGAAAAACATTTCCGTCTGAAAGCTCCATTCGTCGATATCTTCGTAAAACTTGCCGAGAAACGGATTCTCTTCTACAATTTCATTCAGCATCTGCATTGAAAAGTGCTGACTGATGATATGGGCCAGTGACGTTTTCCCGACACCAATCGGTCCCTCTACCGTTATAAACATATGATGTCATCCTCCATTATCCAAAGTGCAAGTTCCATTCTAGCATACAATGAAGTGGATAGGGCGAGCGAAATGATTTTCATTTTTTTTCATAATAAGTAATCAGAAACGGAGTGTGTATATGGAACGAGATGAACGATTTATGAGGCTCGCCATAGAAGAAGCAAAGAAGGCGGAAGCAATCGGCGAAGTCCCGATCGGATGCGTCATCGTTAAAGGTGATGAAGTGATTGCCGCGGGTCATAATCGCCGAGAAACGGACTTATTGGCAACGGCCCATGCCGAAATGATTGCGATTGAACAGGCGAACCAGGCGCTCAGCAATTGGCGTTTGGAGGATTGCGAACTGTTCGTCACGTTAGAGCCGTGCCCGATGTGTGCGGGGGCCATCGTGCTGTCTCGCGTGAAGCGTGTCATCTTTGGTGCCCATGATCCGAAGGGAGGGTGTTGCGGTACGCTCATGAACCTCGTTCAAGACGAACGCTTCAACCACCAAGCCGAAGTGACACAAAATGTTTTAGCAGAAGAGTGTGGGGAGTTGCTAACGATTTTCTTCCGAAACCTTAGAGAAAGGAAGAAGCAGGCGCGGCTTGAACAGAGAGGTTGCAACCCATCTGATTAAACAGTATAATGTAATAGCACTCAACGTAGTGCCTAACTTCATTTACCCATTTGCCGTGCTAGGCGGGGAGGTAGCGGTGCCCTGTAACTCGCAATCCGCTATAGCGAGACTGAATCCCGATTCGAGGGAGTGCATTGGTGTGGCCTGTCCTCGTGTAAGTGGCGTTGACGTCTGAGTCCTGCGCAACGGTCACCCATGAACCAGGTCAGGTCCGGAAGGAAGCAGCCTTAAGTGGTGACGTACCGTGTGCCGCAGGGGTGCTTGGGCCGAGCAAACTGCATGAGTAACGCACATTGACGTGCTTTCAGAAATCGGTGCGCGGCAGATTTATTTAATAACTTCAATCTACGGCCCCAGGGTTGTAGATTTTTTTGTATGATGAAATAGAGAATGTAAGGAAGAAAGGAGGCGGGGACATGGCGTATCAAGCGTTGTATCGGGTTTATCGTCCGCAGTCGTTCCAAGAGGTTGTCGGTCAAATTCATATCACACGTACGATTCAAAATGCGTTGCTTGAGGAACGAATGTCACATGCCTATTTGTTCTCGGGTCCACGAGGGACCGGGAAGACAAGTTTGGCGAAAATTATCGCGAAAGCTATCAACTGCGAGACAGCACCCACACGAGAACCGTGTAACACATGCCCGACTTGTATCGCAATCACGGAAGGGACGAGCCCGGACGTGTTTGAAATCGATGCGGCTTCAAATAATGGGGTCGACGAGATTCGAGAAATTCGGGATAAAGTCAAATATCCGCCTTCTCAAGCGCGCTTCAAAGTATATATCATTGATGAAGTGCACATGCTTTCGACTGGGGCGTTCAACGCCTTATTGAAAACGCTGGAAGAACCACCGGCGCATGCCATCTTTATTTTGGCGACGACAGAACCACATAAAATTCCGGCAACTATCATCTCACGTTGCCAGCGCTTTGATGTGAAACGGCATGAAGTCGGTCAATTGCAAACACGTATGGCATATATCTTGAACGATCAAGATTATGACTATGATCCAGAGGCGCTCAAGCTGATTGCTCGTGCTGCCGATGGTGGGATGCGCGATGCGCTCAGCCTACTCGATCAAGCGCTCGCTTTTAGCGATGGCCGTTTGACCGAAGACGCTGTTCTAGAAGTGACCGGCGCGGTAACGGATGATGCTCTACTTGATATGGCTTATGGCTTACAACAGAAGCAACTCGATCAAATTTTGAGTACGTTGGAAACGATGCTTCGTGAAGGTAAGGATTTGAAGCGATTCATTGAAGATCTCGTATTCGTTCATCGTGATGCTTTACTATTAAAGGCTTCACCTCAAGCCGTCGATTTACTCGAACGCGCCCGTCCGACAGAGACGTTCCGACAATTTGTTGAAGCGACGTCGACGGACGAGTTGTTCCAAGTGATTGAAGAGTTGAATGACTGTCAGCAACAGATGCGATTATCAAACCATCCGAAAGTCTTAGTTGAGTTAACGTTTATTCGGATTGCTGAACAAGGACGGACGATGACAGAACAGATGAAACAACTTCAAGAGCAGGTCCGTGAACTGAGTCGCGAGTTGAATGAAGTCAAGAAAACGGGTGTCCCTGCAGCGGAAGCAACAGCGGAGAAACCGAAAGTTGCCAAGCGAACTCAAATTCGAGTCCCGAAAGAACGCATTCGTCAATTATTGCAACGAGCGGAACGCCAACACTTAAACGCAATCCGTGATAGTTGGGAAGACATCATGGGGAACATTCGCACGCAAGATGGTCCGATTTTTGCACTGTTCTATGAGAGTGAGGCTGTGCTTTGTGCTAGTGACACCTTACTGGTACAATTTAAAGATGGGATGACGTGGCATTACGAGCAGGTTAGCTCGAACGGTCGCACGCGAGACGTGATTGAACAAGCCTTATTCGAAGTGACGGGGATTCGTCGAGAAATCATGGCTGTACTCGAGACCGATTGGGTTGAGTTGAAGAATGAGTTCATCCTTCGTAAACAAGCTGAACGTTCGGATCATAAGGAAGAGGAAGTGGAGGAAGAAGATCCACTTGTCTCAAAGGCCCTCGAACGTTTCGGTGACGTCGTTGAAATTGAAGAAGTTTAAAAGGAGGCGCTCTACATGCGTGGAATGGGAAACATGAACAACATGATGAAGCAAATGCAGAAAATGCAGAAAGATATGGCGAAAGCTCAAGAAGAATTGAAAGACTTAACGGTCGAAGGTACAGCAGGCGGCGGCATGGTTAAAGTAGTCGTTAGCGGACATAAAGAAGTGCTTGATGTCATTATTGCTGAAGATGCTGTGGATCCAGACGACGTCGAAATGTTGCAAGACCTTGTGTTGGCAGCGGTCAACGACGGGATGAAACAAGCTGACCAACTAGTTAATGATAAAATGGGACGTTTTACGCAAGGGATGAACCTTCCAGGTTTTTAAGTGAAGAAAGGAAAGATGCGAGTTGCAATACCCTGAAGCGATCGGACGTTTGATTGAAAGCTTTACAAAATTGCCGGGCATTGGTCCGAAAACTGCTATCCGTCTAGCGTTCCACGTACTTGATATGGAAGAAGACGATGTATTGACGTTCGCTAAGGCGCTTGTCAGTGCTAAGCGTGATATTAAATATTGTACGGTGTGTGGACACATTACAGATGTTGATCCATGTGCAATTTGTACAGATTCGCATCGTGATGAGACGGTAGTCTGTGTCGTTCAAGATTCTAGAGATGTGATTGCGATGGAGAAGATGCGAGAGTACCGCGGGAAGTATCATGTCTTGCATGGAGCGATTAGTCCGATGGAAGGAATTGGTCCTGAAGACATTAACGTCTCGAGTTTGTTAACACGTCTCCAAGAAAATGAAGCGATTAGTGAAGTCATTTTGGCAACTAACCCGAACATTGAAGGGGAAGCGACTTCGATGTATCTATCTCGACTTTTAAAACCGACCGGTATCCGTGTAACACGTCTTGCTCACGGGTTGCCCGTGGGTGGCGATTTGGAATACGCGGATGAAGTGACATTATCTAGAGCGATGGAAGGTCGACGGGAACTATGAAGTGGTTTCGTAAACCTTTACGCTATGGTTACGATCAAAGGTTTTTGTCGGAGTTGTTAGATGCTAAGGCGAAGTACGAATCGAAACGTCACATTCTTGAAGTGAGCATCGAAGATACCGGTGAGTTAGCAGCCCAAGTAAAACAAGCGGAAGCCCTATACTTCTTTTATTTGAAAGAAGCGAAGCGACGCAATGTTTCACTGTCTAACTTAAGGTCGTGAGGCGAGATATTCCATCTCGCCTTTTTCTATGCTGAATCACTTTAGCAAATACATCGAGCATTTTTTCTCTATATAATGAAGGAACTAGAATTATATGAAGAGATTTGAAGCGATAGACAATTGAAATGAAAAATAATTTAAAGTTTTTCTAAAAAAGCTATTGTGTATTTAAAGTTTTATTGATATATTAATAGACGTCGCCGAGAGCGGTTTTGAAAATCGAAAAAAAGATATTGACTTCTAGTTGATAGCTTGTTAAGATATTTAAGTCGCCAAGAACGACAGACGAACTTTGAAAACTGAACGATGAGGCAAAAAAAGTTTTACAATTTTTGAATGAAGCGCAAGCTTCGTCATTTTTAAAGAGCTATATCAAATTCTTTGGAGAGTTTGATCCTGGCTCAGGACGAACGCTGGCGGCGTGCCTAATACATGCAAGT
>NZ_ATCL01000006.1 GCF_000416965.1 Exiguobacterium chiriqhucha RW-2 | reverse complement strand
CGTTCCGCAATAGCTCAGTGGTAGAGCAACCGGCTGTTAACCGGTAGGTCGTAGGTTCAAATCCTACTTGCGGAGCCACTTTTCTCTTTTTGGAGAGCTGTCCGAGTGGCCGAAGGAGCACGATTGGAATTCGTGTAGGCGGCAAAACCGTCTCAAGGGTTCGAATCCCTTGCTCTCCGCCAGTTTTTCAATCAATAGTATGGCCCGTTGGTCAAGCGGTTAAGACACCGCCCTTTCACGGCGGTAACACGGGTTCGAATCCCGTACGGGTCAC
>NZ_ATCL01000005.1 GCF_000416965.1 Exiguobacterium chiriqhucha RW-2 | reverse complement strand
ATCGGTCACACACGTTGGGCGACACACGGCGTGCCGAGCGTCCCGAACGCCCACCCGCACCAGAGCACGACGGGCCGCTTCACGCTCGTCCACAACGGTGTCATCGAGAACGACGAGCAGATCAAGGCGACGCTCGACGTCCCGTTCCTCTCGGAGACGGACACGGAAGTCATCGTACAGTTGATGGAGAAGAACTTCGTCGAACTTGGCGACGTCGAGGCGGCGTTCCGCAAGACGTTGGCTGAGCTCCACGGCTCGTACGCAATCGCGATGATCGACTCAGAGGATCAAGAGCGCCTCTACATCGGTAAGAACAAGTCACC
>NZ_ATCL01000004.1 GCF_000416965.1 Exiguobacterium chiriqhucha RW-2 | reverse complement strand
CCGAACTTGAACAAACTGATCGAAGAGTCCCACTACTGGCCGAACTATTACCATACGGTCGGCCAAGGGAAGACGTCAGATGCCGAGTTCGCACTCGACAACTCGCTATACGGACTTCCGCGTGGTGCCGTCTACTTCACGAACGCCGATAATGAGTATCAGGCACTCCCTGAATTGATTAAGGAAGATAATTACTACTCGGCCGTGTTCCATGCGAACAACAAATCGTTCTGGAACCGGGACTTGATGTATAAAAACATCGGCGTCGACCAGTTCTTCGATGAGAAGAGCTATGACCTCGGCAACCCCGAGAACATGACGGAGTGGGGACTGCTCGATGACAGCTTCTTCGAACAGTCGATTCCGATGCTCGAGGAGCTGCCGGAACCGTTCTATGCGAAGTTCATCACGCTCACGAACCACTTCCCGTATACGATGCCGAGCGAGGACTACGAGCTCGTGCCGAAATTCGAGACGAGTTCGACGACACTCAACAACTTCCCGCAAGCGCTCGCGTATCAAGATTATGCGCTCGGCTTGTTCATCGATGAGTTGAAGGCGAACGGCATGTGGGACGACACGATTTTCGTCGTCTACGGTGACCATTACGG
>NZ_ATCL01000003.1 GCF_000416965.1 Exiguobacterium chiriqhucha RW-2 | reverse complement strand
GCGGGTGTAGTTTAATGGTAAAACCTCAGCCTTCCAAGCTGATGACGAGAGTTCGATTCTCTTCACCCGCTCCAATTACCGACATATACGCGAGAATTTGCTCGCACACATAACCGCACGGTGTCCCGTGCAACAAGCAGAACGTCATTCGACGTTCTGCTTTTTTTGTTTTTCAGCATAATAGCACCGAATTCAACAACGCTTAAATGACGTTAATTCGGGAAAAGGATGGAAGACAAGAAGGAGGGATTCCTATGATTCAAGTACGTCTTCAACCGTTCACCGTATACGAGAGTGCTTTGATGCGCACGACTTCGACGTTAATTGAGACGAACGAAAGCTTGATTGTGATTGATCCGACCTGGTTGCCCGAAGAAATCGCCACGATTCGCCGGGACGTCGAATTACGACGCCGGGGGAAAAAGCTGTATGTCATCTATACGCATCAGCACTATGACCATATCATCGGGGCTTATGCGTTCCCCGATGCCACCGTCATCGCGTCTCAAGCGTTCGTCGAGACGGATGCGAGTTCTCAGCTCGATGAGATTCAATCGTTCTACGAACAGTATTACATCGATCGTCCCATCATCAAACCTGCTGTTGATATTATGATTTCGGAAGATGGTACCCTCGCCCTCGGCTCTACACCCATCACGTTCTTATTGACGCCTGGTCACGAGTCGACCCACATGTCTTTAATCGTCGAGCCGTTACGTCTGCTCGTGTGTGGCGATTATGCCTCCAATATCGAGCCCCCGTTCATCGAACACGATGCCGAGGCGTATTTGACGTCGTTGCAGAAACTTCAAGCTGCCATTTACGAGTATGAGATTCGATGGCTCATTCCTGGCCACGGCGACTTGTGTGACGACCGTAGCAAAATGATGGAACGACTGAGCGCCGCCGAAGAATATATCCTCGCCTTGCCAGAAGAACGCGTCTGGTCTCCGCATTGGCCCGAACACGCTTTCTTCCAGCGCGTCCATGAACGTAATCGGAAGCACGTCGAGCAAAAAGCAAAAGATCGCGAGTCGCGGCAACAAGATTATTGACACAAAAAAATCGCAACGTCTCCCCAAGACGTTGCGATTCCCCCCTATTATGTAGACCTATTTCTTTGTGACGCGTTCTGAACGGACCGTGAACATACGGTCAATCCCATAAATGGTCACGCCGGTGACAGCGAGCAATCCAATCATAGCTGATGAAAACATTGACCATACCCCCATTGTTCACAAATTCGTCATAATCACCCCGTGCCTTCATTATAGAAGAAAATAATTCAAAAAGAAAGCGTTTTCTTCAAAGTTTCTTCACAATTCTGTCACGCTTCTCTTTTTACTTTTGCTTGTCTAGCCTTACGCAAATATGTGTAGGTTTTGTGGAATGTGGGAATACACTCTATAAGAATAAAAGAGACAGAAAGCTGTTCGTTGAGGAGGAAGAGGCATGATCAAGTATGGCACGTTGGTGCGGGTCGAAGGGAAATACGCCGTGTTACGTTGGAACAACGGCTCGAGCTTTATCCCAAGACGATTCTTGCCATCAGAAGCACGTGTTGGCGATACCATCATTCGAGATAACCACCATTACTATCTCGAAGAAGACATGACACCCAATTTCGATGCGCTGATTAAACAACATTATAAAAAGTAGACAAAGACAGACCGGTTTCTTTCCAGTCTGTCTTTGTCCGTTCATTTCGTTCGGTCATGCAGCCAGTCGAAATCGACCGGTCCGACTTGTTTGGCCGTGATGATGCCGTCTGGCCCAATTACGTAGGTGGTCGGGAGCGCGACGACACGATACGTCTTCTCCACCGTCCCCGTCTCGTCCAATAGGATTGGGAAACTGACCGGCACTTCCTGTAAAAACGCATCGACGTCTCGTTTACCGAGCCGTTCGTTTTTCGTCGCATTCACCCCGAGCACAGGGATGCCTGTATCTTCGCCGAATTCAATCAACTCTGGCAACTCTTCCCGACACGGTGGACACCACGTCGCCCAAAAGTTCAGGATGACTTGTTGCCCTTCATAGTCGGCGAGGGACACCGACTGCCCTTCCGTCGTCTCGAGCTCGAACTGTGGCGCCCGCTGTCCGACTTCAAGACCGCCGAGCACGCCGTCGTCCGTGGCGACTTCGACCGTCGGCTCACTCGCTTGGCTCGTCTTGTACTCGTCGTAACCTTTATAAGCCAATCCTCCAATGAGGCCGGCCATGATGAGACTGATCGCTAGTTTATGAAATCGCATGATTTACCCCTTGTTCTGTGGACTGTTCACTCCTAAACTTAACTTATCACATCATTCAAAGGAGAGTAACTATCTTGCAACTTCACAATGAGAAAGTTAGCCTCACCCTAAAAGCGCACGGCGCCGAAATGACAAGTTGGAAAGTCGAAGGAACGGAGCTCCTTTGGCAAGGCGACCCGACGTATTGGGGGCGGCAAGCCCCAATCCTATTCCCTTTCGTCGGAAGGCTGCTTGACGACCGCTACTTATATGAAGGACTGACATACACGATGAGCCAACACGGATTTGCACGAGACGAACTGTTCGAGGTCGCCGAGGCTTCGGACACACACGTCCGGTTCATTCTTCGTGATTCGATCGAGACCCGTAAACACTATCCGTTCTCATTCGAACTGAACGTCATCTATCGCTTGATCGGCGAAGAGTTGAATGTGACGTACCACGTCGTCAATCGGGATGATGTCGTACTCCCATTCAGCATCGGCGGACATCCGGCCTTCAACATTCCGTTTGCCGGGGGCACGTTCGAAGACTATACGATTGACTTTGGGGAGACACGAACACTCGACCGTCTCTTGCTCGAAGGACCTTACTTGACGGGTGCTTATCAACCGCTTGGGGAACGTCGTTATATCCCGTTGACGCATCATTTGTTCGACCAGGACGCCCTTATCTTTGAACAAATCGAATACGCGGCGCTCCGGCATCAGCCGAGCGGCCGGGCCATCGTCATGGAATCCCCCCAGTTCACCCACTTCGGCATCTGGTCACCTCCACATTCCGACGCCCCATTCGCCTGTCTCGAGCCGTGGTTCGGACATGCCGACTATAAAGGGCACCGGAAAGACATCCTCCATAAGGAAGACATGCAACTGCTCGAACCAGGCGAGTCGTTCGAAGCGACTTACACCTTGTATATGGAATGAAAAACGTGCTGACCGCTATGGTCAGCACGTTTTGTTAAAAGCGACTGTCTTGCTCCGCCTCATACTCTGAAGGCGGTTTTTTCATGACGATGGCGAGGACGATATAAATCAGAAGACCTGGACCTCCAAACAGGGCGAGAACGACGAAGATGATTCGCATCAATGTCACATCGACACCTAAGTAGTTCCCGAGTCCCGAACAAACACCAGCAATCATTTGATTCGACGGATCTTTATACAGTTTTCGTTCCATCAAGACACCTTCTCCTCCAGTTTTTCGTTAACGCTGTGGTCGACGGAGCGTCGTTCTGCCACCTGTCGCCACTTCTCCACGACTGTCGAAATCGAGCGCATCGTTGATTGGGGTACTGCCTGATTTGACTTCAATCCGACGTCCGTACAAGCCTCGATTATCGAGCGAGGCGGCGATGATAGTCGCGACGTCCGTTTCAGAAATCGTTGCGTCACTCGCATCACTCAAATCTTCTGATGCCTCAATCGAGCCTTTCCCTGGACCATCTACGATTGTCACTGGGCAAATGATCGTGTAGTTCAAACCGCTATGTTCGATATACTCGTCAGCCGCATTGTTAGCAGACAAGAAGTTGAAATGTTCTTTTGGTGCAGCGTCTGGTTGATCGGCGCCGTAAGCGCTGAGCAAAACGACGTGGCGGACCCGTTCTTTTTTCGCAGCATCGATAGCTTTCATGGCGACGTTGCGGTCCAGCAGTTCGATTTCTTTGCTCGAACCTTCTGCCCCAGCCGTTGCTGCGATGATGACGGCATCCTGTCCGGAAGTCGCCTCGTGTATCCCTTTATCTAATTCTTTCTCGACGTCGACGGTGAGCACACGCGCACCCATTTTTTCATACTCTGCCTGTAGTTCAGGATAACGAATTAAAGCGGTCACTTGATGCGTTTTCGCTAAACTTTTCAATACACGTCTACCGATCTTTCCTGTTGCTCCAATGACTAAAACTTTCATTCAAATTTCCCTCCTCAAAAGAGTAGTTCATTTGATTAAATTTCCTCTTTCGGGATGGAATCAAACCCTTTTCGCAAAATTATCTAACAGTTCCCCACATCGTTAAGTCGAGGGCATCGCGAACGGCTTGAACACTCGCTTCGGTCGGTTGATAGTAATAGACGTTATCGATGTAGGCGTCTTCCCCTTCGATTTGAAGTTTGTCCACCTGTGGTTGTAGCACCATCGTCATTCCGATTGAAGCCATTTGCAACGGGTTCATTTCAAGCCCCATCTCGTCTTTCATAAAGCGATACGTTGCCGGGATTTTTGTCCAGCCTGTTGGACTGGCCAATTTATCGGCGACGGCTGACATGACCTCGGTCTGTCGATTCGATCGCGCCCCATCCGTATCTGTTTTCCGATGACGGGCATAGGCGAGCGCCATATCTCCGTCCATGGCGTACGAGACACCTTCCGTGTATTCATACGTCTGATTGAAGCCTTTCTCACTGAACGAGTGGGTCGCCGTCACGTTGACGCCGCCAACCAAATCAATCAGTTCCATGAACGTTTCGAACGTGATGACGACTTGACCGTCGACAGACGCTTCGGTCAATCCCTCTACCGCTCCAACGGTACAGTCAGCACCGCCATAGGCGAACGCATGGGTGATTTTATCGCCTTCTCGCTCTGGTTCACAAGGAATCGCCGTATACGTGTCACGTGGAATCGAGACGTTTTGGACAGTGCGGGAACGCGGCACGAATTCCATCAGCTGTAACGAGTCGGTCCGTGATCCTGATAACGATTCTCCGACCCGGGCATCGCTGCCCATGACTAAAAACGTGACCGGACGTGTCGCCATATAGCCGGCCCCAATCATCAAGAGCAACAGGACGAGAAGCAATTTCCCTTTCCATTTGCGACGGCGTGCTTTTTCCTTCGGAGCGGCCGTCTCCCGCTTGGCGTGCGTCCGTTCCGGCTCTCGTATTTTCTGTCTAGGCTCACGTCGTTCATCTCGACGCGGCTTCGACTTACGCTTCTTACCGAAGGGAAGACTTAGTTTCGGTTTTTTGACGTTGAGCGATTTCTTCTTACGTTCCGACGGCGTTTCCTCCGAACGATTTAAAAACGGATGCTCGCCCTGCCCTTTATCTGTCGGTCGATTCGAATCATTGTTAAACTTGTCTTCTACATGCCCATGGTGCTGGGGCGTCTCGTGTCGAGCTTGTTCATCTAGTCGAGCTTGTTCGTCTAGCCGGGCTTGTTCGGTTAATCGTTCGCGTTCAAGCTCCCGTTTCCGTCGTTCGACACGTGATAAGTGTTGATCGTCATTCATATGCTGTACCTCTAGTATGGTTAGATTTTTCTACATTATCATCGACAAACGCTATTCTGACAACGGTTAGCGCAAAAATCCGTCTTAAGCATGAGACGGAAGGGTTGTTTTGAATCGAAACCGGGAAAGGAATAATAATTGGTGTCTGCCCATCTGTGGATGGATAGATTGTTCGACGTCCTCTCGAAAGGAGGGAGAGCTAATGCGTATCGGGAAGTTACGGATGTTGCTGGAACAATACGGTGAAGCCACGCTTCGCGATGTAATTGTCGAGATGTATCGCAACATCCCAAAAACCGTGATTGAAGAGAAAGACATCGACTTTATGGTCAGCCAGTTCACGCGCTATAAAGAACAAAAGTCGTCAGACGAACGTCATTCGCTCTCACAGACCATCATCCTCGCTGAGCGCTTTGTCGAATTGGCATATGACCATTTATATTTAGTACCCAATCAAGTGATGAGCGAACGGGATCAAAAAAACTGGTACATTCACGCTAAAAAGATTATTCGCGACCTCGTCCATTACGCTGACGATGAGCCCGAGGCTCGGACGATGTATGAAGAAATGTTTTTGTTGCTGTCGTCTTCAGCGGGAGAAGAACCTCTATTCACGACAAGTGACCCGTTTCGACTATTAAAATTGTCTCAAACCACGATGTTATCCCAACTGATTCAATATTATCAACTCGACGCCCCCGCCCCTGCCGTTTGGATCGATCGGTCTTTGTATACCGCGCTCCACGTCCCAAAAGATGTCGATTCCACCCGGGTCGATTTGCTCTCGACCCTCCTCGAGCAATCGTATAGTATAGCTGAATGGAACTTGCTCCACGAACGCCTCACCACGTTGTGCGACCGTACGTTAGCGAAAGCCCAGACAGACGATAATGCGCTCGCCGATTATCAAGCTTTAAAAATGCTCGAGCTAGAATTGCTCGTCGAACGCGGCTTGTTATCTGAGGCCGAACAAAAATTGTTCGCCGAATATATCCCGTTCTTCTCGCATCGTTCTGAACCGTTCAAAGTGTATGTCAATATGCTTGAAAGTCATGGACATACGAATGAAACGAAACGATTGCGTCGTCTCGCCAAAGAAAAGCGCATCCAGTTGTAACCTCATGCTGCATACGAAAAAAAGGGAGTCAATCGACATCGTCGGTTGACTCCAATACATGATATGAACGAGGGGTGTTCATCTGAAAAGGAGGGGAAGTTGGTGCAGAACTTCCTTCCTACACGTTTAGTATAAATCAGATTTGAAACCGCTTCCGTTTTAGATATTGCATTTTTGTGAACGTTTTCACGTTATTCGATGGCATTAATGATTCCAAGACCGATGACGGACAGTAACACGATCAGCACAAAAATAAAGACCATCTCATTCGGGGAGCGAAACCCCTCATATAGTTCTACCGCCTCGTCGACGATGACATTCTCGTGGACCACAATCGGTTCTTCTGTATCCGCTTGAGCCACGAGCGGCGTCCCCGCCAACAGCACTACTATCAACCACAAGCCTGTCAAATATCGCATAGTCGTCTCCTCGGTTCGTTTCTTTACATCAATTATAGCATGTCGATTTCAAAGTCATGACACGGTTTTCTTCGTTTCCCCCCAGTTAAATAATTCTCACACCCATTTCCGTTTAAAAGATCTGGTTTTGTTTTTTTCGATTCAGTTTGATACAAACCTATTTCTGAAGCCATTCTCCTGTTCTTTTTAAACGGGACTCTCAGGAAAATGCCTTAAATTCATCCCTATTTTAACCAAATAATGTTCATCATTTTAATACGAGTATTTTAAAGTGGTAACGCTTACAATTTAAGGGTGTTCCAATAAATGTAGAAAGTAGGTTGCTTTCATGAAGCACACCTTTATCGTCAAAGAAAGCCGACAACTCAAGCCCCATGAACGGTCTATGCTCCACTCTCTCTATCCAGCAGGTCAACTTCCACATCATTTCTGTCTGCCTGCCGACTGCTACCACTATACTGGATGGTTTCGTAACAAGCCAGTCGCCGCTGTCACAGTTGACTGCAAGGATTTCAAAACCTCGCATTTGATTCGCTTGAGCGACACCACTTGCAAAAATCGCATGATGTTAAGCGGTTTAATCGATCAGGTCCTGTTCCAACTTCGATTAGAGGTTCGTCACAACACAACGGTTTCGGTAACTCTCCCAACTGACGCACCAGGCAATTTGTTGAATGGTTTCAAGGACATTGGATTTCTTCCCCACCTCGAGGCGACGTCGTTTGAGTTCCCTTTCGTTCCGTACACAAAAACAACTTTTGACCAATGGCAATTTTGTATAGAGTATCCGGAGACGCATGGAGATTGGTTACGAAAACGAAATCAATATTTCTGGCTCTTGCCTGGAGCCGTGCCCCTTACGGCTCGGGCACTTGATATGCTCCATCGAAGGCAAACAATCTTTTATTCGTTAAAATGGAAAGGAACCGTGGTCGGTACGATGTACGGCGAGATTAAGCAAGGTCGATTGTACCTCCACGAGTTGCATATCGTTGGCCAAAAAGAATTTACTCAAGAAGGCATCTCATTTTTTCAGCAATCATACTATGACAAATTTAAAAAGACAGAATTGATGAGTGTCACTGCCACTTCGATGCAGACACACGTCCTACACGCTTTATACGAGCAAGGTGCGCGTCCAACGCCATCATCCACTTATACATTATTGAAGTACTTGACCCCAGCGCGAACGGATTAATAAAAAAACACGAAACGTCCGCGGTCCGTCAATCAGACTCGTTCGTTTCGTGTTTTTATTCGGCAGCGTTTGTCGAATCCATCGCGAGCGGTGGCATCTTTTCAAAGAGATCGGTCCGAAGACCCGTATCACGTCGGTCCAACGATTCAATCCGGTCGAACTGAATTTCACGATCCGTCACACTGAACCAGTACGTGATGTGGGGCTCGTCTGTAAACCGCAGGGCGTAGTTCGAACCGTTCAAGTGAAAGTCCACTTCTGTGGATAGAAGTTCAGATGGGCCAATTTTTTTATGGGTCGTCAAGCGTTCCAGAACGACTTGCTCTTCATTGATCCGATAGTCGACAAACGTCGCAAGTGAGAGTCCAAACACAAATGACACCAGCGCGAACGCGCTGACCAATCCAAGAGTGATCTTACCGTTCATTTCGCCGTCCCTCCCTCTTTTAGTATATCGGATTCCGACAAAACGTTGTGAAGTGACAATTTGTTCAAGTTTCGTCAAACTAGAGCGAGAGGAGGGAACAACCATGCACATTGACCATACCGGAATCGCCGTCCGTGACTTAGACGAGGCGATCACATTTTACACGACCGTTCTACAAGGAAAGTTGGTCGACCGTTATACGAACACAGCCATCGGCGTCGAGACGGAGATTGCCGTCATCCACGTGGGTGACGACGTAATTGAACTGTTATTGCCGACGAGTCCGACCAGCCCAATCGCTCGCTTCATGAAAGCGCGTGGTAAAGGTGTTCACCATGTCGCCTATCGCGTCGAGGATTTGGACGAGTCAATCGAGTCACTTAAACGTGACGGTGTAACTTTTTTAGAGGACACGTTGCGGACGACGGCCAAAGGCCGGCGCCTCATCTATATGGACCCCCGTCATTCCGGAGGCGTCATCGTCGAACTATGTGATTATCCAACAATAAAGCAGTGAGGGCTCCCCTCACTGCTTTTGTAATGCCTGTTCGATGATATCCCGGTTCTTCGTTTTCAATCGTTCGTTATGGGATGATACCATTGCGGTTTTCGTCGCGTCCGGATCGATGAACGTTTTCGCTCGGTTGACAGCGTTGGCCGCATCTTGGAAAGCACCCGCAATCAGATGGACTTTCCCTTCATGCGTCAAAATGTCGCCCGCTGCGTATAGACCTGGCACCGACGACTCACTGCTCGCATTGCCTTTCACGTAAAAATCGTTCACCATCTCGACTTGAAGCTCACATTCCCCGAGAAGCGCTGTATCCTGCTCATACCCATGATTGATGACGACCTCGTCCACTTCCACAACCTCGCGGGCGCCTGTTCCGCAATCGACGAGAGCGACGGCATGAATCGTCGTCCCGTCCCGGGAAATTAAATCCTCGATTTGCGTATGCAATCGACAGTCGACGCGTCCACAGAGGAGCTTATCGACTTGCGACTCGTGTCCTTTAAGCGCCTCTTTTCGATACGTCAAAATGACACGCTCGGCAATCGGTTCAAGCTCGTTGGCCCAATCAATCGCACTGTTGCCGCCACCCGAAATCAACACTGTCTTCCCTTTGAACGCCATGAGCGATTTGACCGTATAGTGTAAGTTGGAGACCTCAAAGCGCTCCGCTCCACTAATATCAATTTTCTGCGGTTGCAGGATACCACTTCCTGTCGCGACAATGACCGTTTTCGATCGATGTTGCCCGTGCGTCGTATCCAATACGAAATGGCCATCGTGATCTTTCGTCATCGATTCGACCTTTTCTCCGAGCACGACGGTCGGGTCGAACGTCAAGCCTTGTTCTACCAGTTGTTCGATGAGTCGAGCCCCGGTCGTCGGCGTGACACCCCCGACGTCCCAAATCATCTTCTCTGGATAGACATGGATTTTCCCGCCGAGATGCGGTTGAAACTCAATCAATTTCGTTTTCATCCCCCGCAATCCGCTGTAAAACGTCGCATATAGCCCGGCCGGTCCGCCTCCAATAATCGTTACGTCATATAGGTCCTGTTCGCTCATCGTCCTCACCCTTCCTCAAAACTCCTGCGCCATTGATTCTCATTCTCATTCACTATACCGCGAATTAGACCGCTCGACAATCTATTTTGACATCAAACAAACATTGACACGATGTGTCGCACTTGCTATAGTAAACTCGATATTGAGAATCATTATCACGGGCGTCATTTACGGAAAGGGGAATCCATCATGTCACGGATACATACGACGGATATCGAGGTCGGATATGGGGACAAGACGATTGTAAAACAATTGAGCTTGTCGATTCCCGACCATAAAATCACGACGATTATCGGACCGAACGGTTGTGGAAAATCGACGCTCTTAAAAGCGATGACACGGATTCTTTCTCCATCTGCTGGCGCTGTGCATTTAGACGGGGCCGACATCGCGAAATGTAATACGAAAGAGATTGCCCGTAAAATGGCCATCTTGCCGCAAACGCCGGAAGGCGCCGGCGGCTTGACGGTCGGCGAACTCGTCTCCTACGGTCGATTCCCTTATCAGTCCGGATTTGGACGCCTCTCGAAACATGACCATGAAGTCATCGATTGGGCACTCGATGTGACCGGGACGCTCGCTTATAAAGACCGCAGCGTCGACGCCCTGTCTGGGGGACAACGTCAACGCGTGTGGATTGCGATGGCACTCGCCCAAGAGACCGATTTAATCTTCTTGGACGAACCGACGACTTACCTTGATTTGGCCCATCAGCTCGAAGTGCTCGAACTGCTCGAAACGCTCAATCGAGAGCAAGGGCGGACCATCGTCATGGTGCTCCACGATTTGAACCAGGCCGCTCGCTTTGCCGATCATATCGTTGCGATGAAAGACGGCGAGGTGCTCGCGACCGGTTCGGCCGAGGAAGTCATTTGTCCGCTCGTGCTCAGACAAGTGTTCCATATCGATGCCATCATCGGGCGTGACCCCCGGACCGAAAAACCGATGTGTCTCACTTACCATTTGATTAAAGATGAGTCAAAAGAAGCGCCCCCTGCCCAGCAGACCGCCGCAACCTTGCTTGCCAATGCCCGTTAGGCTTTCTCGACGTCCCGCACATCGCGAGACGTTTTTTCGATTCCTGCACGTTAGTGAGGAGGAAGACACGGGTAATACATCGAAGGTATTGAAAAAGGAGGCACGTTATGGATTGGCTCGATGGATTATTTGTTCTCACCTCGGTCGCTTGGCTATATGAAATTTGGCGATACCGAAACCGGTCCGAACCGACCGATGGTGCCAGTGAGCACGCTAGTTTTTATATCGTCTCATTGATGATGGTTACCGTATTCGCTATCTCAATCGGACTTTCTGTTTGGACCGATACACGTCAGGCCACACTGCAACGCCTGCTCGGCCTGAGCGGGTTCATCGCCGGTGTCTCACTTCGCTATTGGGGCATCCGACAATTGCGCCATCAGTTCACCCGCCACGTCGTCGTCCGGCCCGCGGATGAGCTCGTCAGTTCGGGACCGTATCGTTATTTACGCCACCCCCTCTACACGGGGCTCTTATTTATCACGTTCGGATTTTCACTCTTTTTCGCGCCTTGGACGATTGCTCTCGTCGGTACATGTTTGATGAGTCTCGCTCTCTTATGGCGCATCCATATCGAGGAGAAAATGTTGACATCTCACTTCGGTGTGACGTATCAGACGTGGGCCAAGTCACGTAAACGCTTGATCCCGTTCATTTATTAAGCAAAAAACATGCACGCTCGTCTTCATTGACGGGCGTGCATGTTTGGTTAAACGGAGAAACGTCCAAGTAGACGGACGATGATGAATCCAGCGAAGAACGAGAGGACACTGAGTATCCACATGATTGTCGTGTCCGGCAGACCTGGGAATACGACCGCAAGCGAGCCGATGACCAACCCGATGATGACCGAAAACGTCATGCCCGGAAAATGACCGAGCAAATAGCGAATCACTTTACTGCTGACGATAAAACCGACGGCCACTCCAAGACCGACGATGCCGATAATGAGCAGGTTCAAGTTCGACAACGCGCTGATGACGGTCGGATACACCCCGATCAAAAGCAATACGAATGAGCCACTGATTCCCGGCAACAACATCGCCATACTGCCGAGCCATCCTGAGAAGAACAAGAGAATAGTCGTCCCTGTCGAGAGTTCCGTGATGATGGCCGTATCTGCTGGTTTGATGATCGCCATGCTGGCCACAAGAATCGCCCCGATGACCATCGCGACGATATGTACCGGTCGCATGACGGCTCTCGTTCGAAATTCAAAGAAGAGCATCGGGATAATCCCGAGAATCAATCCGATGAAAAAGAACTGGGTCGGTTCATAATATTCGAGCAAGAGGAACTCAATCACGCGGCTGAGTCCTAAAATCGCCCCTGCCATCCCAATCCCGAGCGGAATCAAGAACAACAAGTGCTGTTTCCAATGCCGACTGAAGATACCGCTGATGGCTTCAATCAAACGGTCATAAATTCCTAAAATGACTGCAATCGTCCCGCCGCTGACGCCAGGAATCAAATCACTCGTTCCCATCGCGATGCCGCGCAACATATTCTTCCACTCCATACACAATCTCCTTTTTCTCTCTCAATGTGATCAAGCCTATAGTATAGCCGAGTCCCGATCGGTTTGCATCGGTTTCGTGACGTGTTCAGGCGTTCTCGCTTACCGTAAACGTCATATAATCGAACCGTCCCCCGGATATCTCAATCTCTTTCTCTTTCATAAAGCCGAGACGTTCATACAATCGACCTGCTGCCGGGTTCGTCTGATCGACGTTGAGCGTGACGCGAGGAATGTTCATGGCACGCGCATGAGCAATCGCCTGTTGAATCAAGCCCGTCCCAATCCCGCGTCCGCCGAACATCGCGTCGACGGCGACCGAGTCGATATACAGGACGTCGCCTTCCGTTTCGACATCCAACTCGCCAGGCTGACCGTTTGTCCGGAGCCAAGCTTTAATCGGTTCATCGAGCATTGCCGCCTGCTCGCCGTGATACGCAATCAGAATGCCTGCAATCGTCGCATCGGATTCGGCCACCCATATGTTCTCGTAGCTCAAGCGGTTGCCAGGCTGACCAATCCACATCGCGAGTCGATCGAGCACGTGCTCTTGATCGGATGTGCCGGTCAATGAATAGGCGATTTCATGAATCGCCGTATAGACGAGCGGTGCAATCTGCAACTGATCGTCCGGTGTCGCTTTTCGAATATTCATCATTATCGCCTCCACTCAACAGTCTAGCATAAAGCTGTCCACAAAGGGTTTGTCAGTTCGTGAAGTGTGGGATGATAGAAACAAAAGGGAGGAATGCATGATGAAAGCAATTTTAACAGGTATGAACGGGACCGTCGCCCCCGTCGTCGCCGAGACGTTAACGCGGC
Source organism: Exiguobacterium chiriqhucha RW-2 (assembly GCF_000416965.1). GTDB lineage: Bacteria > Bacillota > Bacilli > Exiguobacteriales > Exiguobacteriaceae > Exiguobacterium > Exiguobacterium chiriqhucha. Next base: position 85,309 of record NZ_ATCL01000003.1, on the reverse strand, counting down.
ATGGCATCGAGCCCGTGGCCTGGGACCGAACGAAAGTATCGACCACAGATGAGGCCGAGATGCGACGTTTCATCGAATCGGTGCGTCCGAACTACTTTCTTCATATCGGGATGGGTGCCGTCGAATGGGCCGACACGCTAGCTCGGCTATGCGGAGAATATAAGATTCCATTTCTCTTCACGAGCACCGTCTCGGTGTTCTCTGACAACGTGACAGGGCCAATCACACCGGACATGCCTCCTGACGCGACCGATGAATACGGGGCTTATAAGCGGGCCTGCGAAGAGACGATTGCCCGGACCAATCCTGGTGCCCAAATCGTACGGCTCGGTTGGCAAATCGGGCATCGTGCCGGTTCGAATAACATGATGGATTATTTCGAGAACGAGATGAAACGACATGGCGTCATCGTCGCGAGCGCTCACTGGTACCCGTCTTGTTCGTTTTTGGAAGACACGGCCGATGCCTTGTTCGAGATTTTGACGAAGCGAGGGCCTGGGCTGTACCAATTGAATGGCAATTCGAGTCACTCTCTGTATGACATCGCGATGGCGCTCAAAGAGTCACATGATACGTCGTGGCAAATCGAACAGACTGATGAACCGAAACGTGATAATCGAATGGTCGATACGAATATCACGATTCAACCGATTACAAAACGGCTAGCGTTACACACGAAATGAGTCGCCCGCGGGCGACTCATTTATTCGTTCTTTTGAATTTGATTCAGCACGAAACGGCTCTTCGGTAAACTCGGAAAGTCGACAAAGCTATAACTGAGGTCTTGCGGAGGCACCTCGTAACGGTAACGTGTTAGGAACACGTCGATCGTCTCGCGCATGATTGCAATCGTCACGTGCTCCCCCGCACAGCGGTGTCCGAAATCGACATCCCCGCCACCTTGCGGAATGAATGTGAACGGACTTTCTGTCCAGTCTTTGAAGCGATCGGGGTTGAATGTATCCGGTTCCGTCCACAAGGAAGGGTCATGATTCGTCCCATATAAGTCGAGCAAGACGAGCGTCCCTTCTTCGAACGTAAATCCGTTCCACGCGAAATCTTGCTTGACCCTCGCAGCGGTCACAGGGAAAAATGGATAAAAGCGTCTCACTTCTTGGACGAACCATGTGGGTTCGGTCTCACCACGCGCCAATCGGTCCCGCGCTTCCGGAAATTGGTGGAGCGCCAATACAGTGAACAACACATAAATCGAGACGGCCACGGTCGGGCGCAATATATTGATCACTTCGACAGCAACGACGTCGGCCGGAAGCAGATGACCCGCTTCATCCCGATGCCAAGAAAATTCATATAACGCTGTTTGTTCGTTTGGGAGAAGCCGGTTCTTCCGCACTTCTTCGACCATGCCACGCACCCACGCCTCGGCCGAGGAGCGGGCCGCTCGCCCACGAACATGTTTTGGTCCGAGCGCAGTCCCAGATTCAAATAGCAATCGCATCTCGTCCGTCCGGCGAGCTACTTCGCTTTCACGGAGCGGGACCCCCGCCCATTCACAGACGGCCCGCATGAGAACTTCTTGCGCCGTGTCATAGAGCACCGTCTCGTCAGCCGACGCGTCGAGCGCCCGTTCCCACTCCCGGCTGACGAGCTTCGTTAACCGCTTGATATTTTGGGGGAACATGAGCGCCATGAACATCTGTTTGCGATGTGTATGGGCCGAGCCGTCTAACGTCTGCACCCCGTCCTCACCGAATAGTGTTTTCAGCAACCGTTTCGGTGCCGCATCTTTGCGCACGAACTTGTCCGCGTCATAAAACAAGGCTGCCGCCTCGCCGCCTCCGAGACAGATGACTCGTTCGCCGAGCAAACGTGTTTCAAACAGATTGGACTGGAAGCTCTTCCGGCGGTTCGGGACGTATAAGTATCCTTCCCGCAGAAACGCCAGACTATGGTCTAGCCCTTCCTCTTTCGGAATCGGTCGTGTCATCGTCATCATCCTCTCCATCTTTTCTATAAAGGATGTTCCCCTGTTCTTAGCGAACAAACCTATAGGGAAAGGAGGAAATGAAATGCTATCTTTCATCTTGACGTTCCGGCGCATGTTCCGTGGGATTTGGCGTGGCTTGAAGGATGCGGAGTTTCAAGTCTTGTTCAGTCTCGCCTTCCTGACCATCCTCTCCGGGACACTGTTCTACTCACGCTTCGAAGACATGCGTTGGCTCGATGCCCTGTATTTCAGTGTCGTCACACTCACGACAATTGGCTATGGGGATTTTGTCCCGACGACCGATATCGGCAAAGTGTTCACGATCGGCTATGTCATCACGGGTGTCGGCATCATGGTCGGTTTCATCACGAAAGTGTTCGACCATCTTCAACAAGCACGGCTCGAAGAGGTTCGCAAACGCAATACGCCACCGTCCCCGTAAGGATGGTGGCGTATTGGTTTAAGAAGCTTTTCGATTTCGATTTTCGAGTTCGAGCTGTTGATTGAATCGCTTCGTTTCAGCAATGACGACACCCGACAAGAACAGTAAGCCAATCAAGTTCGGGATGGCCATCAAGCCGTTGAACACGTCCGAGAGCGCCCAAACCAAATTGAGGTTCGTCGTCATCGCACCGAGACCGGCGACGAGAACGAACGCAATCCGATAAGGAAGAATCGATTTTTGACCGAACAAGTAATGAATCGACCGTTCCCCGTAGTATGACCAGCCGAGCACCGTCGAATAGGCGAACATGACGAGTCCGATCGTCACGATATAACCGCCGGCCGGTCCAAGGAATTGCTCGAACGTCGCCGTCGTCAATTCGACACCCTCGAGGCCCGATCCGATTTGACCGCCCATGACGAGCGTGATTCCCGTGACAGAACAGACGATGAGCGTATCGAGAAACACTTGCGTCATCGAGACGAGCGCCTGACGTCCCGGCATATCCGTTTTAGCAGCCGCTGCGGCAATCGGCGCCGAACCGAGACCTGCCTCGTTCGAGAAGACGCCGCGCGCCACACCGTAACGAATGGCGGCCCCGATGGCTCCGCCACCGATCGCTTCGGCACTGAACGTGCTGCTGAAGATGAGGGCGATGGCATCCGGAATGAGCGTATAGTTCATCACCATAATCAACAATCCGCTGCCGAGATAAAAGACGATCATGACTGGTACGAAGTAACTGACGACGCGACCGATTGATTTGACACCGCCCAAGATGACCGCACCTGTGAAAATCATAATCAAGATACCGGAGACATACAACGGCACGTCAAAGGTCGTCTTGAGCGCCATCGCGACCGAGTTCGTCTGCACCCCGTTCCCAATCCCAAATGCCGCGAGCGAGGCGAATCCTGCGAATGCGACGGCGAGCCAACGTTGCTTCAAGCCACGTTCTAAGTAATACATCGGCCCCCCAGCCATTTGTCCGCGTTCATCGGTCACCCGATATTTAACGGCGAGCACAGCTTCGGCGTATTTCGTCGCCATACCGAAAAATCCGGATACCCACATCCAGACGATCGCCCCCGGTCCACCGAGCACGACCGCGGTCGCAACCCCGACGATATTCCCCGTACCGACGGTTGCTGCGAGCGCCGTCATGAGCGCTTGGAAGTGACTGATATCCCCTTTCGATGTTTTGTCTTGATTTTTAGAAAACGCGAGCTTCAATGCGTACGGCAACTTCGTGACTTGAAGTCCCCCGAGCCGTACCGTCAAGTAGATGCCTGTCCCCACAAGCAAAATCAATAACGGTGGTCCCCACACAAAGTTCGAAATCGTACCGATGAGTTCACTGAACGATTGACTCATATTGAATTCCCCTTCCCCTTATGTAATCGTACACCTCTATTTTTTCAGAATACTTAGAAGATTGTCAAAAGTATTGTAATAAAACAACGATTTGGTTTTTAAGCTGTATCTAAAACAGCGAGCCGCCGGTTAGACGTCTCGCTGAGAATGGGGTTTTTCACGTTGTAAAGGGGCGCGCCAATCAAATTCATCCGGCACGTAGTCGAGTCCGCCCGAATGGAACGGTTGGCACCGCATTAAGCGGCGAGTCGTCAAATACCCACCTTTAAGGGCACCATGCTTTTCAATCGCCTCGATTCCATAGTGCGAACACGTCGGATAAAAACGGCAAGTCGGCGGTTTCAACGGCGAGATGAACCGTTGATACCCTTGAATCCCCCGCACTAACACTCGTTTCACTCTCATCGCCTCCAGTTTGATTACTGCCATAATAGCTTGCCCGGGCCAGCTTGTCATCTATGGCGCATGCGACAATCAAATGACAAACCGCTCATCTTTTTTTCCTTTGTTTTACAATTTGAGCACGATGGGCGCTATTTGTTGCGTCATTTGTTATGATAAGCAACATGTATATATACGACCGAATCTATATGAAGAGGTGACGAGAATGAATATTTTAATGGTAGGTGCAGGATCGATGAGTGAGTCACTCGTACGCGGATGGCTTGCCTCTGGTGTGTCGCCTGAACAAATCACGATGACGAACCGGAGTGACCGGACCCGTTTGACAGCGTTACAGGCCGAGCTCGGCGTGCAAATCGTCGACGAGGAAGATGTCAACGCGTATGACATCGTCGTCCTCGCGATGCAACCGGACGGGGTCATTCCTTACGTGCAATCTAAAACGTGGAGCACACCGCTCCTCGTCTCCGTAGCAGCTCATATCGAACCGAGCGAGATTGAAGAGGCGTCAGGTCTCCCTGCCGTCTGCGCGATGCCGAATACCCCAGTCGCTTATCGGAGCGGGATGACAGGACTCTGGTTCGGCCCAGAGACCGATGATACGGTCCGCGAAACCGCGACGGCGCTGTTTGAACGCGTCGGACGGACGGCCGTGACGGATGCGAAGACGATGTCCGCCTTCATGGCTGCCGCTGGATGTAGCCCCGCTTTCTTTTATGAAATCGTCGGTTCGATGACGCCCGTCTTGACCGATGCTGGTTTCGATGAAGCGACGGCGCGACAAATCGTCGCCCAGGCAATGAAAGGATCGGCCGAACTGTTACTTCACGAGACACGGCCGACGAACGACTTGATTGCGGACGTGGCCGCGCCAGACGGTCCGACCGACCGCGGTGTCGGCGTGCTTCGCTCGCGCGATTTAGCAGACGTCATGGCTTCTGCCCTTCGCGAAAGTGCGAGAGAAGAAATCGAACAACCGAAGAAATAAAAAATCCGAGAGACGCATCGCGTTTCTCGGATTTTTTATTGGACGATATGTAAAATCGAGACGATAACCGCGACCATCAAGATTCCCGGCAATAAGTTCGCGACGCGAATCCGCGTGATGCCGACCAGGTTCAACCCAATCGCGACAATCATGACACCACCGGTCGCCGTCATCTCTAAAATAAAATCATCCATGAGCGACTCCGGGATGAACTTCATGATTTGAATGGCGAGCAAGGCGATTGCCCCTTGGTATAAGAGTACCGGGACGGCCGAGAACATGACCCCGATGCCGAGCGTCGAGCTGAGGACGAGTGCCGTGAAACCGTCAATCAATCCTTTCGTATAGAGGACGTCATGATCCCCGCGCAATCCGCTGTCGAGCGCGCCGATGACGGCCATCGCCCCGATGACGAAGATGAGCGTCGCCGTGATGAAGCCTTCGGCGATACTTGACTTGCTCTTGCCCCCGAGGCGGCGTTCCAATTGATAGCCGACCTCGTTCAACTTCTCATCGAGCTTCCACCATTCGCCGAGTGCGGCCCCAATGACGAGACTGCCGATGACGATTAAAAAGTTCTCACTTTTCATCCCCATTTGAACGCCAAGCAAGACGACGGCGAGACCGATGGCTGCGGTGACCGTCTCTTTCATTCGTTCGGGGATGCGGTGAAACAAGAGTCCAAGTAATGTGCCAATCACGATCAACGCCGCGTTGACGATTGTTCCGGTTAAGACCATCGTATAATTCCCCGTTTCTGTATGTATTGAGAGGAATATACCAACTGTTTATGTAGGCTGTCAATTGAAAGAAAAACAAAAAAAAAGCCACTTCTCGCAAGAAGTGGCGTCGCGGAAACCCACGTTCCTATGGGTTTCGCATCGGGTTTGGCACCCAAGTGATTCTGACTGGGCTCGAACCAGCGACCTCTACCCTGTCAAGGTAGCGCTCTCCCAGCTGAGCTACAGAATCAGGTCGTGTCCTCTCTTAAGGACACTATTAATATATCAAGAAACTAATGCCTTGGCAACTGTTTTTTAAAATTTTTTTTACTTTTTTTAACGCGTCATTTCTTCCCGTTTCATATGGCGGCATAACCGCTCTAAATCACCGGCATATACCGAGACGAGCATGCCTTGATACTCAGTGTCACGGTCCCAATGCAATCCGTTCGCTTTCGCGACTCGTTGCGATGGGACGTTATCCGGATGAATCAAGGAAATGATCTCTTTCTCACCTTCTTCGAACGCATGACGCATAAGGCGAGCCGCTGCCTCGCGTCCGTAGCCCATATGCCAATGCTTCGGCGCCAACCAATATCCGACTTCAAGTTCAATCGTGCCGTCGAGTTCATGGAGCAACGTGCCGGCATGACCGATTGGCTCGTCATTTTCATGCGACATCAATTTGAGCAACCCGGTTTGACGACCCGTCTGATAGCGGGCCAACTGGCGCTCGAACCATTCGATCGTCTGTTCATCCGTATATGGCTTTCCATCCGAGCTGATGAAACGCATCACGCGCGGATCTTGGAGTAGCGATTTCACGAAATAAAAATCAGCAATCGTGTAAGGTTCGAGTCGTAGACGCTCGGATTGCAGTTTGATATGACTCATCGTCCCCGCCCCTTTCGTTCACAGTCTGAACTATTCAATTCCCGTTTTTATTTCGATTCAATCCTAATTAGGCGACAACTTTCAATCCGATGACACTACCGATAATAAGCAATAAGAAGAAGATACGCCACCGGTCCCGCGATTCGTTCAAATACAGCATGCCGAGCACGACGCCGCCGGCCGCTCCAATCCCGACCCAAATCGAATACGCCAGCCCAAGCGGGAGCGTCTCGAGAGAGCGCGACAACAAATAAAAACTTAAGGCAAACGTTCCGACGGACAAAATCGACCATTTAACAATCTGATAGCCTTTCGATTTTCCCATCCAAAAGACCGCCATCATCTCGGCAAGACCTGCGCCAATCAAAAATACCCAACTCATGCCGATTCTCCTCCTGTCACTTGTTTCAGTCCAATCACACCGATGAGGAGCGTCGCGATAAAGACGAGCTTCATGCCGGTCAGCGCCTCATCGAACAAGACTGCACCGACGATGACCGTTCCGACGGCCCCGATGCCGGTGAACACTGCATAACCGGTCCCGGCCGGTAACGTCCGGAACGACATCGCCAACAACCCAAAGCTCACAACTAATAAGAGAACGGTCACCACGCTCGGACCGAGCACCGTGAAGCCGTTCGACAGTTTCATCGTCGTGGCCCAGACGATTTCAAGCAGGCCGGCTAGAATGAGCCAAACCCAGGCCATTTGATCTTGTTTCATGTCCATCCGACTCCTTTCTTATAGATGGTGAATGCGGCCTGTTGCCGCTTGACGCGATTCGTCTCGAGCGTGAAGAGTGAGATGAGCGCGCCGTCGAGAAAACAATAGTAGGCATCGTAAACGTCCTCGAGCGACTGTTCGGGTAACGCCCCTTGCTCCATCGCCAATCGAAACTGTTCTTTCTCAAACGCTTGCAAGTCCGTCTCGACCGACCCGAGCGTCGTCTCGATGAACAATCGCAATTCAGGCGGCGGGACGAGCAACATCCGCTTCGTCAGCATCCATGTCTCCTCTTCTTCAAAGAAGCGAATCAACGTCTCGACGATGGCCTCGATCCGTTCGAGCGGTGCCGCGCCCTCAGTGGCGTCCCGCGCTTCTCGCCAGACGCGATCGTAACGATCTGCCATGTCCTCGACGACTTGTTTGAACAATTGCTCTTTTCCTTCGATATGGGCGTATAGCGACGCTTTCTTAATGCCAACATCCTCGGCGAGTGCCGCTAATGATAGTCCTTCATACCCTTCAAGCGCAAAGCGCCGCCGTGCCGCCAGCTCGATTCGTTGTTTCGTATTCATCCGTCATCGACCCCTTTCTTCATTATCACTTTACCTAACGAACGGTAGGTAGTCAAGTGTCGCGATTGCATTTCTCGTCCACACCCGGCAAACTAAAACCAGTTGACTGCGAAAGGAGCGCTTTATATGCTCGACCAATTCAGCTTCACCTTACCGACCGAGGCCATACGTGGCCGGAAGCGGATTGTCCGTGTCTATCGTCCCGACTTCGTGTCGGCTGACGAAAAGATCCCGGTCCTCTATATGCACGACGGTCAAAACGTGTTCGACGGCAAGACCGCCACGATCGGCGAAGGTTGGTCAATCGACCGCCACATCGAGGACTTGCAATTGCCGCTCATGGTCGTCGCCATCGCGAGTGCCCCGGACTGGCTCGACCGCTACGATGAGTATTCGTTTTATGAGGATGAGATGCTATATCGCCGAATCGGGCCGGAACTCGCCAAGACACGGCCCACGCTCGGCGGGAGAGGTCGGGCTTACGCCGACTGGCTCATGAAAGAGTTGAAGCCGTGGATTGATGAACGCTACGCGACCGACCCGGACGACGTCGGCGTGATGGGCAGCTCGATGGGCGGGGTCATCTCGCTCTATATGATGACGGCCTATCCGTCCATCCGGCGCGTCGGCTCGCTCTCGACAGCCGCTTGGGCCAATCTCGACTCCCTCATTCGGGATGTGAAGCAGGCCGATGTGACGGCGCGTCTCTATATGGACATCGGGACGAACGAGACGAGCGGACCGATCACGCCCGAGGATTACCTCTATACGAACGCGAAACTCGTCGAGACGGTCGCGCGAACAGGGATCGCCTTCCGCTATGAAGTCGAGCCCGGTGCCGTCCATAATGAAATCGCGTGGCGGCGTCGGCTACCGAACGCCCTCGCCTTCCTCTATGAATTGACATAAAAAAGAGACGAATTCCACGAAGGGATTCGTCTCTTGCTTGATTAAATGACCCAGTTGCCGTCACGCATGATGGCTTCGCGTGAACCGTCTTCGAGTTCGCCGTCGATGTTCATCTCGGCCGAGCCGATCATGAAGTCGACGTGTGTCATCGAGTCGTTCGCACCGTTCTCGGCGAGCTCTTCAGCTGACATTTGCGGTCCGCCTTCGAGACATGTCGAGTAGGCGCGTCCGAGCGCCAAGTGGCATGATGCGTTCTCGTCGAACAACGTGTTATAGAAAAGGAGACCCGAGTTCGAGATTGGTGAGTCGTCCGGCACGAGCGCAACTTCTCCGATACGACGCGCCCCTTCATCGAGGTTCAACAACTCATCGAGTGCCTGTTGGCCTTGTTTCGCTTCCGCCTTCACGACTTTCCCGCCTTCGAACCAAAGTGTGAACCCATCAATCAAGTTGCCGCTGTAGCTGAGCGGTTTCGTGCTCGAGACGTGTCCTTCGACCGAATCTTTATCAGCGAGCGTGAACACTTCTTCGGTCGGCATGTTGGCGATGAAATCGACGCCGTCGATGTTCGGACCGCCGCCGCCAAGGAAGACGTGCTTCTTCGGCAAGCCGATCGTCAATTCCGTGCCCGGTGCTTTGTAATGGAGCTTCGTGTACTTCTTATTCGTGAGTAACGTCGCGCGTTCACGGAGCGATGCGTCATGCGTATCCCACGCCGCGACGACATCCGGTTGGTCCATGCGCGTCGCTTCGAAAATCGCTTTCCAAAGGGCTGGTACGGCGTCTTCACGGTCTGGGAAGACTTTCTTCGCCCATGCTTCCGAAGCGCCAGCGACGATTGACCAGCTGACATTGTCGCTCATGACATATTTGCGCCATTTCGCGAGCGCCACGCCGGCAGCACGGTTCGAGTCCGCGATACGTGACGACTCGACGCCGTTCAGTGCGTCCGGGTCGTCGCTGACGATCGATAGGAACGCCGTCTTCTCTTCGGCCAATTGCTCAAAGCGTGCCTTGAGCCATTCCGGGTATTCTTTGAAGGCATCTGCTGGGGCGTTGAAGTAACGGACTTTCGTCGTCTCTTCGTCGCTCCAGTTCACATACACTTGTTTCGCGCCAGCCGCGTAAGCTGCTTTCACGATTTGACGGACGAGCGGTGCTTGGCTAATATCAGCTCGGACTTCGAGCTGTTGGCCCGGCTGAATGTTGACGCCTTTTTTGACGGCAAGCTCAGCGTAGCGGGCAAATTCTGCCTCAGTCGGCATGGTTACAGTAGACATATGTACAGTTCCTCCTTTTTCACTTATTTCTATTTTCTTAAATTTTCGGAAAAGTTGCAACCAAATCGCAAAAACGGGCATATTAGTAGATGAAGACAGAAGGAGGAATATACATGTCAGATTGGAAAACGACGTACACACACTTTTTAACAAGCGCGACCGAGGACTATACCAACAAAGAAAAATTGGGTGATCTCTTGGTCCAAGGCGAACTCGCTCTCGCTAAAGTGACAGTCGATGTCGCGTCAAGCGAGATTAGCAATATCGAACGGGAAGAAGAACTGACGCTCTACTTCCAAATGAAACAGTTGCTCAATATGTTGCGCGCCCTCTATAACGACCAGTTCGAGATGCAGCCAGACAAACAGCATGCCCTCGTCGCCGCCGTCCTCTACTTCGTATCCCCATTCGATGCGATTCCGGATGACGCTCCGCTCGGCTTATTCGATGACGCTCAAGTCATCGATTACGTTCATGAACAGCTCGCAAGTGATATCGACCGCTTCCATAATGAATTGTAATCATTCGACGCTTGAAATTCCGACATCGTCGGAGTACGCTTGAATGAGTTTATTTCAAAGGGGGCGTATGGCGCCTAGCCATTATCTATGTACGCAAAAACTAGAAAACGGATCGCCGTCGAGACGACCTTGTTCATCATCGCCGGAACGATTCTACAATCGATTTTTGTCGGTCTATTGCTCAAACCAAACGAAATCGGGTCCGGGGGTATCGTCGGGATCACGTTGATCGTCAATGAATTGTTCAACACGCCGATTGGATTCACGCAACTCGTCTTGAATATCCCGCTCTTCATCGTCGGGATTAAATATCTGGGGAAACGGTTCATTCTCATGACCGGCCTCGTCGTCGTCTTATCATCCATCTTGATTGACACGTTGCCCGTGCTCATCCCGCCGACACCGCTCGATGACCCGCTCGTCGCCTCGGTGTTCAGTGGGATTGTTTCCGGCCTCGGGCTCGCCCTGCTGTTATTCGCAGGCGCTTCGACCGGAGGACTCGACATTCTCGGGAAAGTCATTTATACGAACAACCGGAACTTATCACTCCCGAAAATCTTTTTGACACAAGATATCATCGTCTATATCCTCGTGTTCATCACGTTCGACATTAAAGCGGTCATGTATGCGCTCGTTCTCAGTTTCGTCCGGTCGCGGACGTTGTTGACGATTCATCGGTTCTTCTCGGCGCAGAAGCAGTGTTTCATCATCTGTAAGAAAGCCGATGAAATCAACCTCGTCATCAAGCAGAACTTGAAACGCGGCGTCACGATTATGGACGCGACCGGCGGTTACTCGAACGACTCGAAGAAGATGTTGTATGTCGTCGTCCAGAACAACGAAATTCCAAAACTGCGTCAAATCGTCTCCGAGATTGATTCAGAAGCGTTCGTCACCGTCTCCGAAATCGATTCGGTCGTCGGTAACTTCAAAGAACATTCGTATACACTTTAATCGACAGCGAGTTGCTGTCGATTTTTTTGTGTAACAAACGCTTGAACAATCCGATAATAATGGTGAGCCTCTTAGACATATACAGAAGGAGGTGCATGAGTTGACCAACCACTCGTTGCGCCAAACAGTCCCCGCTTTGCTCGTCGGGACCTTTTTTCTCGGACTTTTATTGATTCTGTTCACCCCTTACGCTTTAAGGGAGACGAGTTTGTTCGTCTATTTCACGGCGGTCACACTCATCGCGACCATCTTTAGCGCGACGGCCGTGTTTCAAAATCAAGGGATGCGACGCTACATACATTTACTGATTAGCGCCGGCAATGTCTGCTTCATCGCCTATTTGGTCGGACACCATTTTGGTGCATCGACAGCAATCAACCACATGCCGTTCATTCAGAACTTTTTTTATTTGATTATGTCGCTGATTGTCATCACGCAATCGATTGAAATTCGGACATTGAAACTACGAACGTTCGACATTTTCGCCTTGTTCAGCTTCCTGTTGATTGGGGCGTTGCATCTGTTCGTTTATTCGAACGACGGAGCACGTTATGCGGCTCATTTGAACGGTTTTGAAGAACAGATGGTGTTGATTAGTCTCTACATGATGCTCGGCTTCCTGTACTTGAATCGCATCACCTCGGTCGGCCAAACGTTCCGTGTGCTCTTGTTGATCGGCATTCTCGGCTTCACGACTGCCTCGATTTTGAACCAATTGCTCATCTTCAACGGCATCGGCCATGAGTTGGTGCACCTGCTTCAAGTGAGTAGCATCTTTATCATTTCAATCAGCTACGTGTTCGATGAATCGAGAGAAGATGCCCTCGTCTATGACTCCGTGTTCGACTACGTCGTCTATAGCGCAATCGTCATGCTGTTCATGCTCGCCTCGGATCGTTTGCTCGGCACATCTGTGCTCGACTCGATGACGGCGAACGCCGTCTTGTTGCTGCTCATCCGTCAGTTCGTCGTCGCCAAACAAAACGCATTGATCAGTCACCGTTTACATACCGTCAATACCGACCTCGAAGTCGCGGTGACGACGAAGGCGCATGAACTCGAGGTTCGCGAACAACAGTATCGCTCGCTATTCGCCTATCATGCCGAACCGATTTTCTTGTTCGACCTCCATGGCGAAGTGTTGTCTGTGAACGAGGCCGGCAGCTCGGTGCTTGGTCATGATACGGAAACGTTGATTGGCTCCAACATTTTAGACATTATCGAACAAAAAGACCGGTCCGCCTATGCGACCGTGTTGCACGATTTAACGAACGGTCGCCCCCGGACACTCGACGTCGATGTCGTCACCGAAGACGGGGCGAAACGGGTGTGGCAGTTGATGAATATTCCAATGATTATCGACGGCGAAGTCGAAGGCATCTATGCGATCGTCAAGGACATCACGCAAATGATCGTCCAACAAGAACAGATTTATTATCAAGCGAACCATGACAGTCTGACCGGGCTTCATAACCGCTACGCCCTGCAAGAACAGATTGAACGGCTGATCGCGGAAGGACGTCCGTTCTCGCTCATGTTCTCCGACCTCGACGGTTTTAAAGAAATTAACGACCAGTTCGGCCATCATATGGGTGACGAGTTGTTGCAACATATCGGTAAACGTCTACGGGGCGCCTTGTTGCCGAACGAGTATGCGGGCCGGCTCGGTGGTGACGAATTCATCGTTGTCGCCGAGCATGACGACGATGAGATGCTCGTCGAACGGTTACGACGCTCCGTCTATCGTCCGCCGTACTTCATGGGCGGGACGCTCGTCGAGATTCACGCGTCCATCGGTATCGTCCGCTATCCTGAACACGGTTCGACGCTCAAGCATTTGCTGTCGAACGCCGACCTTGCCATGTATAAGGCGAAGGACAAAGGACGCAACGAGACCGTTTTGTTCGCTCCTGAATTACGGGCCCACAAAGAAGAGCGCAAACTGTTGATGGAAGGGCTTGATACCGCCCTCGAGAAAGGCGAGATCTCGCTTTATCTTCAGCCTCAAGTTGACGCTTCGACGAAAGCCATCATCGGGGCCGAGGCGCTCATGCGTTGGCAACGAGACGGCGTCTTCATCCCGCCAAGCCAGTTCATTCCGATTGCCGAAGAGACGGGGCATATCCATGATCTCGGCCGCTGGATGATTCATGAAACATTCCAATTGATGTACGCCTTCGAGCAAGGCGATATCGATTTACCAAAACTATCGGTCAACCTATCCGTCCGCCAACTGTTCGATGAGCACTTAATCGAATATTTGACGACGTTATTCGAACGGTTCCCGATTGAACCTGGCCGACTTAACTTCGAGTTGACCGAGACGGTCGCGGCACATCAATCCGACCGCGTGTTGACACGGATTCTCGAGTTGAAGGCGCTTGGCATCAAACTGTCGATCGACGATTTCGGTACCGGCTACAGCTCGCTCGCCTACCTCGTCCGCTATCCAATCGATGAGCTGAAAATCCCGCGCGAGTTCACGATGCAACTCGAAGAAAACCGGGAGTATCAGACCGTCACCGCGACCATCGTCGCGATGGCCCGGCAACTCGGGATGGCGCTCGTCGCTGAAGGTGTCGAGACCGAGTATCAAGAGAATTTCTTACGGAAAATCGGCTGTGATTCGATGCAAGGCTATCGCTATGCGAAACCGATGCCACTCGATGAGTTTGTTATTTACTATATGAAGCAGACGATGTAACGAACATGCCCCGAACCGGTATCCGGTTCGGGGCATTTGCTTATTTCATCTCATAAATCTTCACTTCGCCCGGCTTCAAATCGACCCACAGGTCCCAATTCTCGTCGAACGAATGCTCGGCGTACGGCCATGACGTCGGTGAGTACACCATCTCGGCGAAACGGCTCGCGTTCCAGTTGCGGCGTCGCACCCCGTCGAGCGGGACTTTCCCTTGCAACGGTTGGTGCATATCCGTATTGGCCACGACGAGAAGCGTCTCGTTCGTATCCGGACGCAACCAAGCGAGGCCGATGAACGGCGCATCCATATGTGCCATGGCGAGCGGTTCGAAATGACTCGGGTTGACGAGGACGTCCAACCAACGACGACGCACCTCGGCCACTTGATGCATCAGTTCGATCATCTCGTCTCGCTCCGGATGATCCCAATGGAACTGGTACGCATCGAAGAAAGCAAGCTTTCCAAAGTACGGATCGGTCGGGAAGAGTTGATACGCTTCTTCCGGTCGGCAGTCGAGCCCGGTGTTCATCGGCTGTGTCTCATACAGTTCGAGTCCAGAGTTCGTCATCGGGACGCCGTTCGGTACGAAGCCGTTCAAGACGGTGAGCAAGCGACTCGCCTGCCGTCCCCCATCTCGTGTCGCGATACGGCGTGTGTCTGCCGTTTCTCCGGCCGCAAACACCGGTAACGGTAAGAAGCGCGAGTCATATACGAACTGGTGCGTCTCATGTGTATCAAAGCGTGGCTCTTTATAGAACCCGTACCCGATAATCATGTTATAGCCCGCTTCTTTCGCCGCCCACGCACCGATTTCAATCAATTCTTCAGCGATGAAGCTGAAGTTGGCGTCGAGTTCACGCGGTTGCTGTAGAATCCGTTGCGCCAAATCGACCGGCAAGGCGTGCCCCATGTCGATGCGAGCTCCATCAATCCCATATTCACGCTGATAGTGTGGAATGATGTCGGCGAGCATCGCCCAGAGCGGCTCGTTGATTTGATCGCCTCGGAATTGATTCGATTTGATCGAGTCGAACAAGATATAAGGTGCCAAGTTCGCTTCGCTCACGTAAGGCGCTGCCGCTGTCGGGTGGTCCAAGAACAGACGAAAATACGTCACATCCGACCATGGTGGTTGCGGGTCATTGATGCAATCGGAGAAGGCTGGAGCGGTCGTTAATCCGAACTCGCGCTCGATGACGGCAAGCAAGTTCTCTTCTGGATGCTCGAGCAAGTACGCTCTCACCGTCTCCCACTTGTCCGCATCGACGAGATTCGGTGCCATCGAGAAGCGACGTAAGTGCGCCCAGACGTCTTCTGACCCATAAATCATAGGTAAGAAAGCATGCTCTGGTTTCACGTTCTCACCAATTCCTGGTACGTGCGGCGGATGATAGTAATCGAGTTCGGTCACCGGAATCCAATAAAACCATTCCGGATTTTCGAGAATGAGTCGGTTGTCACGGGCACATGTACGCGGGATGACATCGATGACGACACGAATCCCCACCATGTGACATGCTTCGACGAACGCCGCGAACTCTTCTTCGACCGTCAAGCCGTCTCCGGTCAACGTCTCTTTCAGTTCCTCATCGATTCCAAAAAAGTCTTGCACGGCATAAGGAGAACCAAATTCGCCTTTTTTGTTTTTATGACTGTGTTGCGAGATTGGCAATAAGAACAACGTGTCGATTCCCATGTAAAGGAGATGCGGAATCAACGCGAGCGTTTTGACGAACGTCCCCGTGTCTTTCATGCCGATCGAGTTCTCCATTTCGACATAGCCTGATCCATCATGATCCCATGATGTCGACGTCCGGACTTGCATCGAGTAGACCGAGGCCCGCTTGATCCAATCGCCGCCAGTTTGCAAATATCCGTCCGCTTGGGCGACCGATTGATGGTAACCCCGTCCGTCGACCGCATGGGGAAGAATCGCTTTTTCAATCGTCTCGATCAAGAAATCATACGGATTGACCCGTTCGACCCCATCACGTACAGGCTCTGAAGCGAATTGCAGCCGGTTCCATAACGCCGGAATCTCATAATGGACGTTCGTTCGTTTTTCTTTCAAGACTTGGTGCAACTTGATTAACGATGAGTTCTCTGGCATGTGTATTCTCCTTATGAATAAAATCGTTCCTCTATCATTGTAAACGATATCAAGAAACGCATTACTATATATTTATACCTTTACCTGATTTTTTCCTTTTCCAAAAAAATATTTTGCGGTGAAATCAGGAAGTATTGTACGATGTTTACAGAAGGAGGGATGACCATGTCCCAACGAAAATGGCTGACCGTACTCATTTCGTTATCCGTCTTATCCATCCTCGTTCTCGCTAGTTTCGCCTTCCAACTTCGCGACACGACAAGGCAAATCGAATCGATTCACGGTCAACGTCTCGACTCGTATGACGCCATCGAGGATATCATGTATTTCAACATCGAACGAGCCAACGCCATCCGTGGTCTTCTCGCCTATGAAGACCGGCGCTTTTTAGAATCGTATTACAGTATGTCCCAGCAGGCAGAAGAATTGAAAACATCCATTGCGAATGACCCCGGCACTCCGAGCTCACTCATCGATTTGCTCCATCGCGACGGGATTTGGGAGCAAGGGGCCGATCAAGTGCTCGTCCTCTATGAAAGGGGCGACATCGAAGCCGCGACTGACCTCGCTGAAACGATGACTGATCAACGTCAAACGATTCTCGAAGATTTACGAGCCTTAAAAAAGATGCAGTATGACGACATCCGCAAACAATTGATTGCGACCGAGAATCAAATCGATGTGCTAATGCAAGCGCTCACGTCCATCGCCATCCTCCTCAGCGCTGTGATTATCGTCATTTTATTTTTGATTTTCAAAACACGCAAAAAGAACCGACCCCAATGAGTCGGTTCCCAGCCTCGAGCATGCTCGAGGTTTTTTATTTGGCGTGAATCAATCGAGTGGCGTTCCCGATGGCGAGTAAGGCGACCCCGACATCGGCAAACACGGCTTCCCACATTGAGGCGAGTCCGAATACGCCGAGTACGAGGAAGAGCGCCTTCATCCCGAACGCGAACGTGATGTTTTGCCAGACGATTCGTCGTGTCTTTTTGCTCAAATCAATCGCCGCCACAACATCGTGTGGGGCATCATTCATGAGAACAAGGTCAGCTGCTGCGACCGCAGTATCACTACCGACACCACCCATCACGAGTCCGACATCAGCACGCGCAAGCGCCGCCGCATCGTTCAAGCCATCACCGACAAAAGCGACCTTGCCGGTTGTTGCCAACCGCTCGACTTCCGTTACTTTTTGATGTGGAAGCAACTCGCTGTACACTTCATCGATGCCAATCGCTGAACCGACGGCATTCGCGACTTCTTGCCGATCACCCGTCAGCATGACTGTCCGATATCCGTATTGTTTCAACGCACGAATCGTCTGTTCCGCATCCGCCTTCACTTCGTCCCTCAACTCGATTCGTCCGAGCCAGCGATCATTTTTCACGACATGCACAATCGTCCCCGACGTCTCCGTCGGGATCGAGCAGCCCAATTTTTTCATATAGCGGGCACTACCGACGTAAATGCGGTGTTCACCCTCTATAGCCATCAGTCCGTAACCCGGCTCTTCTTGGATTGTTGCGAACGGCGCGACCGGACCGGCTTGCTCGACGATTGCTTTTGCAAGCGGATGCGTCGAAGCCATCTCGACTCGGGACGCAAGTTGGAGCAACTCGTCCTTCGTCAATTCTCCATTCGTCGCGATATCCGTCACTTCAAAACGTCCCGTCGTGAGCGTTCCGGTCTTATCAAAGATAACCGTCTCAACTTCGGCGAGGACGTCCAAATACTCGCCGCCTTTCACTAAAATGCCACGCCGCGAGCCAGCACCAATTCCACCGAAATAACCGAGCGGAATTGAGATCACTAAGGCACACGGACAACTAATGACGAGGAAGATTAAAGCCCGGTACACCCACTCCTCCAAATTTCCGACAAACAATGGCGGGACAAACGCGACCACAGCCGCTAAAACGACGACGATTGGCGTGTACACTTTGGCTAACCTTGTAATCATCTGTTCCGTCTTCGCCTTGTTCATGCTCGCCTGTTCAACGAGGGCAATCATCTTTTGAAGACTCGACTCCGCAGCCGGTCGCTCGACCCGAACTTCGAGCCGCCCTTCGAGGTTGATCATGCCGGCCAATACGTCTTCACCAGGCCCGACTTGGCGTGGCAACGACTCTCCTGTCAGAGAAGCCGTATCCAGTGAGCTGTCCCCTTGTAACACCTGACCATCCATCGGCACTTGTTCACCAGCCCGCACTATGATGACGGAGCCGACCGTTACGTCCTCAGGTCGTTGCTCAACTTCTCGCCCCTCAACAAGAACGCGTGCGCGTGTCGGTTTCAAATTCAATAGCGATTGAATCGACCGCCGTGAAGCGTGGACCGCTTTCGCTTGGAAATACTCACCGAGTTGATAAAACAGCATGACGGCGACCGCTTCCGGATACTCCGAAATCGCAATCGCACCGACCGTCGCAATCGTCATTAAAAATTTCTCATCAAACCATTCCCGATGCCATACGTTACGAAATGCGGCATAGACGACATCATAACCCGCAACCACGTAGGCGATTCCGTACACGACAAGCGAATCGGTATACAGACCGACGAGCAGGAATGCGAATGCAATCCCGAACCGCCATAACAAGCGACTCGACATCGGTACTTCCTCATCATCTTTCACAAAATGAGCACCCGGTTCAATTCGCGCCATCGACGCTTCGATAGCCCGTAGCGTCTCCGTATGATCCTTCGAATCATTCCATTCGATAATCATTCGACTTGTCGCAAAATCAATCTGACAAGCGGCGACACTGTCCTCTCCCGTCACACTCTTCTCGATTTTGGCGGCGCAGTTCGTACATGTAATCCCTTCGACGGGCAATACATCTCGTTTCATCTTAATTTCGCCCCTTTTATATTCAAACGTTCATTTGAATATATCGTAACGCGGTCGCCTCACAATTACAACCGAAAAAAAAGCCGACTGGAATCCCAGTCAGCCTCACGTGTCTGATTCAGTCTCATCTTGCTCGGCGCTATGGGCCATCGCAATCTCGACGAGCAACCGGACGTGGTCATCGTCGAGCGAATAATAAACGACTTTTCCATCCTTGCGATATTTGACAAGTCCTTGCTCGAGCAATGTCCGTAAGTGATGGGACGCCGTGGCATTCGAATGTTTAATCACGGCCGCCACGTCACAGACGCACAGTTCCGCTTCGAGCGTGAGCACGTAGAGCACTTTAAGTCGGGTCGGATCGGCGAACGCTTTGAATAATCGACTGACCCGCGTCGCATCAAGATCGGTCAACGCTTGTTGTAATACCCCGACATCCTCATTCTGAATGGCAATCGTTTCGCATTGGGGTGCTTTCATCCATCTCACCTCATTTTCTATACTCTCATTCTACCAAAATCCGATTTATAAATCTGTTATATATTATTGTTGACTTATCACCCTCTGTTATAATACAATCAAAACAACATAACAGCTACGTTACTTAAATAAAGGGGGCAGTTACAATGAATGAATGGGCAAGCCGACTTGAATCTTCCGTCGAATTTTATCGGAAGTTACCGGACAAGACGTGTCAAGAGTGCGGGAAACAGATGGATGAGCAGTGCGAGTCTTACGAGAACACGTGCCCATCTTGTGCTGAAAAACTCCAACTTAGCGAATAAAACAATCCCTCGGAAACGTGTTCCGAGGGATTTGTCATGGCAGATGATAACCGAGATAGGCCGCCAGCAGACCAAGTACATAGGTCGCAAGCAAATACATCCCGAAACGAAGCCAGTCTTTGGCGACGAACCGCATCACTTCGAGCTTGAACGTCGAGAACGTCGTGAACGAACCGAGAAAGCCGACACCGAGTCCGAGCATGAGCGACGGGCCGGCACTCGACGCATATAAATAGCCGAGACAAAACGACCCACTCACATTGACGAACAGCGTCGCCCACGGGAACATAGATGTCGTCCATGTTTTGACGAGCTGACCAATGCCAAACCGGGCCATCGCTCCAAAGAACGCCCCCAGCATAATGATGGAGATCGTCATCGCACCACCTCTTCTCGCCTGAACTGTTTGAACCGACGCCGTCCGAACCAAAACCCGAGCCACGAACTGAACAGACCGAGCATAAGGCTTAGTGTCACGTAGAGCAAGGCCATGCCAATTGCGCCGGACTCCAGCAACTCAATCGTCTCCACACTGAACGTCGAGAACGTCGTGAACGAGCCGATGAATCCTGTTCCGACCGCGGTGACGACACTCGGGGAGAGTCGTCCGGACCGAAACAAGAAGTGTGTCAGCCAACCGAGCGCGAAACTGCCTGATAAATTGATGAGCAGCGTCCCGAGCGGAAACATACCGACCCAAAACGTCTCGATGCCCGTGCCGATCCCATAACGTGCCAAGGCTCCTAGCGCTCCTGCCAAACCGACGTATACATATAGCATCGCCAGGCCTCCCTTCAAAAAAACACCTGCCGCGCGCACGTCGCGAGACAGGTGTTGAGTCTGTAACCATTATACCAAGCGATGCGTGATCACGAAATAGCTGCTGGTGCGAACACGGCCGAGATGGCCTCGAACGCCTCATCGAGCTCCTCTTTCGTGATGACGAGTGGTGGTGCCAATCGAATCACCGTCTCATGTGTCTCTTTGCAGAGTAGGCCACGTTCTTTAAGCGCCTCACAGTATGGACGGGCTGCTTCCGTCAATTCGATCCCGATGAACAGACCGCGACCGCGCACATCTTTAATGAGCGGATTGTCGATTGATTTCAAACGGTCCATGAAATATGTCCCGAGTTCGAGAGAACGTTGTGGCAACTGCTCTTCTTCTAACACTTCGAGTGACGCGATCGACACGGCCGCCGCGAGCGGATTCCCTCCGAACGTCGAACCGTGTGAGCCTGGATTGAATACACTCAAGACGTTTTCATTGGCCGCCACACACGATACCGGGAACACGCCGCCCCCGAGCGCTTTTCCGAGAATATACATATCTGGCTCCACATCTTCCCATTCGATGGCGAACCATTTACCTGAGCGACCGAGCCCTGACTGAATCTCATCGGCCACAAATAACACGTTATGCTGTTGGCACAGTTCACTGGCTCGTTTCAAGTAACCAGCCGGTGGGATGATGATGCCGGCTTCGCCTTGAATCGGTTCGACGATGAACGCCGCCGTATTTTCAGTGATAGCCGCCTCGAACGCATCGATGTCACCGTACGGCACGACTTTAAACCCTGGCAATAGCGGCCCGAATCCACGTTGGTATTCCGCTTCTGTCGACATCGACACCGCCGCCATCGTCCGGCCGTGGAAGTTGCCCGAGCAGACGATGATTTCCGCCTGACCTGGGATTTGTTTCACTTCATACGCCCAGCGCCGCGACGCTTTGACAGCCGTTTCGACCGCTTCCGCACCCGTATTCATCGGCAACACCATCTCTTTGTTTGTAAGCGCTGCCACTTTTTTGTAGAAACGACCGAGTTGATCATTGTAAAACGCACGTGACGTCAGCGTGATTTTATCGGCTTGGTCCTTAAGCGCTTGAATGATTTTCGGATGACAATGACCTTGGTTGACGGCCGAATAGGCACTCAACATATCCATGTAGCGATTCCCCTCTGGGTCTGTCACCCAGATCCCCCTCGCTTCCGAGATGACGATTGGAAGTGGATGATAATTGTGCGCCCCGAATTTCTCTGTCAATTCAATCACTTCTTGTGTCTTTGACATTTGATTTCCCCCTTATCAAAAAACTATCTTACTCCTTCAGTATATGATGACCGTCTTTCTTTTGACAACGACCAACTTGCCCATTCCTCGGTTTGGCAAAATAAGGTACACTGAACGTAGAATATGATTCATTTGATGTGGATTGGAGGAAACAATGTGGCTTCATTGCGTGATTTGCCGATTGACGAGTTTATCGATGCTTTATCTGTCCCATGCTGTTACATCAATCTCGATGGCAACGTCCTGCTGTGGAACGAATATGCGGAAACGCTGTTCGGATGGGGACGAGACGAGGTGCTTCACCATCCGCTCCCTGTTGTCCAACACTTACAGGATGCGCTTGAATCCTGGTCACCGATGCTCCTTCAATATCCGTTCTCGACGACGGCGATGACGCCGTTCAAACATAAAAACGGATCAGTCGTCTATGCGACTGCTTATTTACAATCTTTTTCCATCAACGACTATACGGGGTACTTCCTTGCGTTCCTGCCGAAAGGATTTGGGCCGCTCATCAGCACGGAACAGTTCAATCTGCTTCACCACTTTCAAGCGATGATTGAACAATCGACGTATTATTTGGCAACAAACGCTTACGGCGAGATTACAGAAATCAATCCGTTGCTATGCGGGTTAATCGGCGCACCCGATCATCAATTCATCGGTCGTAACTGGTTCGAGCTCATCCATCCGTCATTTGAGAATCATCCGCTTGCCGAGGACGTGCTTCAAGCACTTACGACCGACCGCATCTGGAACGGTGAAATGCCTGTCCGTTCCGAGCTGCATGTCCGCAACATGTGTTGGCTCAATTTGACGGTCGTCCCGATTTTGAGTGATGAAGGCGAAATCGTACAGTATACCGCCTTCGGCTTTGACGTCTCAGATAAAAAGCGACTCGAGCAAGAGGTCAATTATCTCGCGTACCATAACGACTTGACCGGACTCTTGAACAAGAAAGGATGGCTCCGTCAGTACAGCCACGTGTTGACGGATGTCGATCAAGGAGATGGCTTGGTTCACGTCGCCTTGTTCGATATCGATCGCTTCAAAATCATCAATGAATCGTTCGGTTCACGCGTCGGCAACGAATTGCTCCTTCAAATCAAGGACCGGGCCGCGCAGTTCTTGCCTGAGACGAGCGTCATGTTCCATCCGTCGGGTGGCTTGTTCGGGTTGATTTTCTTTGAACAGTCGAAAGAAGAAGTATTCCAGTTGCTGCGCCAACTGCAACATGAATTGCAGCGTCCGTTCCGGATTTATCATCACTCCATCATGGTATCGATTTCCATCGGGTGTGTCTTCTATCCGTCCGCCACATCTTCATTAGAAGAACTGTACACGCGCGCCGAGAGCGCCCTGTTCAAAGGCAAACGAATCGGAGTCGGGACAATCCAGTTCGTCACGAAAGATATGGACGATGCGTTCTCACGTCAAATCCATATCGAGAAAGCACTTTATCAAGCACTTGAAGAAAAACATTTCTATTTAGAATATCAACCAAAATATGAGTTAAAGACCGACACGCTCATCGGGTTCGAGGCGCTTCTCCGTTGGCATCATGATGAACTCGGACAGATCCCACCTTCAGAGTTCATCCCACTCGCCGAGGAGATGGCACTCATCGTCCCAATCAACAACTGGGTCATTCTTGAGGCGGCCAAACAGTTGAAAGTCTGGCAGCAACTCGTCGATCGCCCGTTGTCGATGGCCGTCAACATTTCACCGAATCAATTCCGGAGCGACAGCTTCATCAATACGCTCCGTAATATCAAGCAACAGCTCAATTTGAACCCGTCCGACATCATCCTCGAGATTACCGAGAGTCTCGTCATGCAGCAGACGGACGAGATTATCGCCCGGATGGATCAAATCAAACGTCTCGATTATCGCCTATCCATCGACGACTTCGGGACCGGCTTCTCGTCACTGCAATACTTGAAGTCGTTCCCGGTCGACGAGCTAAAAATCGATAAAGTCTTCCTCGATGATTGGTTGACGTCGAAGTCACACTTACTCGATGTCATCGTCCACCTCGGCAAGAGCCTGAATCTGCACGTCGTGGCCGAGGGTGTCGAGGACCAAGAGATGCTCGACCACTTGAAGCAAACCGCTTGCGACTCGTTCCAAGGGTTCTTGTACGCCAAGCCGCTTCCTCCAATTGAAGTCGTTCGCTTATTGACGGACAACAGTCAATGAAAAAAGTCATCGCGCGTCTCCCGACGTACGATGACTTTTTATTATAGGCTAATTGTCGCCGTCCATAGTCCATAGACACCGTACGTGGCTGCCAAGAGGATGACGACCGCAATCATGTATTGCAACCGGCTGAGGTACGGCCGGCCTTGTTCGCGTTCGGCCAACATGAAGACGAACACGCCCGGCGCGTACAAAATCATGGCGATGAGCATATACTCGACACCTGACGCATAAAGGAGCCAGGCCGCATAAACGGTCGCAATCCCGGACATGACGAGCATCGGGCGTGTTCCAGTCCGCCGTGCCTCTTTCCAACCGAACAAGGCCGAGAACAAATACGGCACGAGCGCAGCGATGCCGGCGATGCTCGAGAGCACCAAGTACGTCTGTTCCGAGAAGAGAGCGATGATGGTGACGAGTTGCGTGAACGCTTGTGTGATGAACAAGGCGCTCACCGGCGTCTCATTTCGATTGAGCCGATTGAACAGTTTCGGGAACACGCCGTCACGACTGGCGACGTACGAAATCTCCGTCGCGAGAATCGTCCACCCGAGCAGGGCACCCGAGAGCGAGACGAGGAGTCCGATATTGATGATGGTCGCACCGACCGGTCCGACGACGGCCTCGAGCACGTACGCCATCGACGGTTCCGAAAGTGCCGCGAGTTGTTCCTGGGTCATCACCCCGAACGATAAAATCGAGATCATCATATAAATGACAAGCGTTCCAACGAGTCCGATCACCGTCGCCCGACCGACGTCTCGTTTATGACGAGCCCGTGATGATAGGACGACCGCCCCTTCAATCCCGACGAACGCCCAAAGCGTCACGAGCATCGTCGACTTCACTTGCGGGAACACTTGTGACCAGCTGAATCCAGATTGACCCCAGAAGTCGATTTGGAACGTATCGATTCGAAACGCAAACAAGATGAGGACAATAAACAAAAAGATGGGTACAAGTTTTGCGATCGTCGTGACGATATTGAGTAGCGCCGCTTCTCTCATCCCGCGCGAGATAATCCAAAACAGCCCCCAAATGACGACCGCGCTCATAAGTAAGCGGAACGTCCGGTGCTCGGCCGAAAAGATCGGGAAGAAGTAGCTGAGCGTGCTGAAGATTAACGTGATGTTCGCGACCGTCCCGATCCACGCCGACATCCAGTAGCCCCACCCGCTATTGAATCCGACAAACTTGCCGAATCCTTCTTTCGCATAGGCGTAAATCCCACCTTCAAGTTCAGGACGTGTATTAGCTAAAAATTGGAACACGAACGCGAGCATGACCATCCCGATACCGGTGATCGTCCATCCGATTAACACCGAACCGACTCCAGCACCTTGTGCCATCGCTCCCGGTAAATTAAATGCGCCTCCGCCAATCATCGTTCCAACGACCATGGCAGCAAGCCCAAAAAAGCCGATTCCGGCTGACTGTGACTTCATTTAAAACCCTCCACAAAAAGTTGACGTCTGACGAATAACTATACATCGATAATGTATAATCATTCGATGATTTCCTTATTCTACTGAAACTAATGGTGTTTAGATAGGTATTTTGCTAATGTTTATATTTTCGAATAATTTAAAAAATTTTATTGCGCATTCATCTTGTTTGTAGTTTAATTGCAATATATTCGAAACAATCAGAATTTTCGGGAGGTAACACAATGCGCAACAAAAAATGGTTAGCTTTATCGGGTGTCGCTTTGCTTGCGACAGCAGCATGTGGCGGTGGAGAAGAAACAACAGATTCGTCTGAAGGGTCTTCATCAAGTGATGCGAAAAAGGAAATCACGCTCGTCTCGGCGACAGATTTACCACAGCTCGATCCGACGCTCACAACGGACTCGACGTCAATCATCGTGACGAACAACGTCTTCGAGGGACTGTATCGTCTGGATGAAAATAACCAACCGGTACCGGGAATTGCTGAAGACGTAGAAATTTCAGAAGATGGACTTACATACACCTTCAAATTGCGTGACGCGAACTGGTCAGACGGTTCACCGGTCACAGCTGAAGATTTCGTCTACTCATGGAAACGTGCCCTCAATCCTGAGACAGGTGCCGAGTACGCGTATATCCTTCAAGATTTGAAAAACGCCAATAAGATTCTCGCAGGCGAAGAAGAACTCGATACGCTTGGCGCGAAAGCGCTCGATGAGAAGACACTCGAAGTACAATTGGAGGCACCTGCCCCTTACTTCCTCGGGTTGACAGGATTCCCGACGTACATGCCGCAAAAGCAAGAGTTCGTCGAAGAACAAGGCGAGTCGTTTGCGACAGCTGTCGATAAGACACTTTACAACGGACCATACGTGTTAGATAGCTGGCAAGACAATGAAGGTTGGGTCTATAAAAAGAACCCTGAGTATTGGGACGCTGAAAACGTCAAGATGGATACGATCAACGTCAAGGTCGTTAAAGAAGTCGCGACGGGCGTCAACTTGTTCGAATCGGGCGAAGTCGATTACACGCTCTTGTCATCTGAATTCGTTCCACAATTCCAAGACTCGGATGAGTTCAAGACACGTGCCGACGCACGAATCAACTTCCTTCGTTTCAACCAGAAGAACGAATCACTTCAAAACGTCAACATTCGTGAGGCACTCGCAAAAGGCTTCGATAAGCAAGGCGTCACAGACGTCATCTTGACGGACGGTTCACAGCCGGCCAACTATATCGTCGCGAAAGACTTCACGTTCACAGAAGATGGAGCTGACTTCCGCGAGAAGTATCCAGACCTTCAAAGCTATAACGTCGACGAGGCGAAAGCTGCATGGGAGAAAGGTCTTGCCGAACTCGGTGTCGAGACAATCGAACTTGAGTTCCTCTCACGTGACGAAGAAGCGTTCAAGAAAGTCAACGAGTATATCAAAGGTGAGCTCGAGAAGAACCTTCCTGGCCTCACACTTAACATTAAGCAACAGCCGTTCAAAAACTTCCTTGAACTTGAAGGCGCTGGCGACTATGACGTCTCCGCTGCCGGTTGGGGCCCTGACTATCAAGATCCGATGACGTACCTCGACATGTGGGTCACAGACGGTCCGTTCAACCGCATGGCTTACTCGAACGACGAGTACGACAAGTTGATTCAAGGCGCGAAACAAGAAGCCGATCAAATGAAACGTTGGGAAGCGATGCAAGAAGCCGAACGCATCTTGCTCGAAGATGATTTCGCGATCGCACCGATTTACCAAAAAGGTGAAGCTTACCTTGAGCGTTCAAACATCGAAAACATGTACCGCCACCCGTTCGGAGCTGACGCTAGCTTCAAATGGTTGGACGTCAACTAACCCACAAACCCTGCCGCTTGCTTGCGGCAGGGTTTGTTTGTTGGGGCTATGCCGTTGTGACGCAAAAAAAGGGGGCGTACCACGAAGTTGTGGTACGTCCCCTATCTAGATGATTACGCTTCGCGCTCAGCCCGCATATCGGCTGGTACGCGTCCGCGTTTTGAAATGATTTGTGCAATGATGAGAGCCACGATGAACGTCGCGAGGGCTGCAAAGAATCCAATCCACATCGATCCCGAAACACCGAGGACCAAATATCCGACAGCTGCCACGCCCGCTGAAATCAACGCGTATGGAAGTTGCGTCAACACGTGGTCGATATGGTGCGATCCAGCACCCGTCGAACTAAGAATCGTCGTATCCGAGATTGGTGAACAGTGGTCTCCGAACACCGCTCCGGCGAGAACAGCGGCAAGTGTCGGAAGCAAGAGCTCCGGCTCGACTGCCATAATCAAATCGGCTCCGATTGGAAGCATGAGACCGAACGTCCCCCAGCTCGTTCCTGTCGAGAACGCCATGAGACCGGCGATCATGAACAAGAGGAACGGCAAGTAAGATGGTGAAATCGAATCCGTAACGAAACTTGCCAAGTAGTCACCTGTCTTCATGTCACCGATGACGGCGATAATCGTCCAAGCAAACAACAAGATGAGCACGGCTGGCCACATGGCGCGAATTCCGCCCCATGTCGCTTGTCCATAGTCTTTCGCCGGAATCTTGCGGCCAATCAACAATAAGAGGGCGACAATCAAGCTGATGACAGCACCCGTTACGAGGGAACGTGTCACGTCTGTTGATTCGAACGCTCCGATCAACGAGAAGCTCTGACCGTCAGCGGCAAGCGCCTGTCCGCCCGTGTAGAGCATGGCCGACACCGTCGCGATAATCAAGGCGATAATCGGAACGATCAAGTCACGTACTTTTCCACCTTCATGTTCGTTCAAGTCTTCACTCATCCCCATCGGTGCACCTTTCGATGTATCGTAGAGCTCCCCTTGGAGGGCACGGAGTTCATGTGTGCGCATCGGTCCGATGGCAAGTCCCGTGTAGGCGACGTAAGCCGTCAAGAGAAGCGCGAATACCGCGTAGAAGTTCATCGGGATGATTTGGATGAACGCTGAGAACGATGAGTAGCTATCAATCGAATACTTCGCCAGGATACCTGCGATGATGGCGATGATATAAGCTCCCCAACTCGAGAGCGGGCTGATGACGCAGACCGGTGCGGCAGTCGAGTCAATCATGTAGGCGAGTTTCGCACGTGATACTTTTTTACGGTCTGTGAGTGGCCGGCTGATGTTCCCGACGGCTAAACTGTTAAAGTAATCGTCGATGAAAATTAAAATCCCAAGTCCGAACGAGACGAGACGAGCACCGCGGGCCGTCTTGACGTTTGAAGCGGCCCACTCTCCGAACGCGCGGGCGCCGCCCGACGTTTGGATGATCGATGACAAAATCCCAAGCAAGAGCAAGAACGCAATCAAGAGCACGTTCCATTCATTAATGGCTCCGTCGGCCCAGAATAAGGCGATGACGTTCGACCACAAATATTGAATCGATTCGAGCGGGTTAAAATTGTGAAGCAATAAGACCCCTGCAATAATCCCGACACCGAGTGACGGAATGACTTTCCGTGTTGTGATGGCCATAATAATGGCCAATAAAGCCGGTACGAGTGAGAGTACCGAAGTTGAATAATCTACCATGTGATTTCCTCCTCTTTTGTTAGAGATGAGGCCCCCCTATGCTTAAAAAAACGCAAAGCGAGGGCATCGGCAACAAAGCCGACACCCTCGCTGGATGTTCCGTCTTTCTTAGCCGACTTGGAGCGCTCCATACGTAAATATGTATGGCAGTCTGACGGGTATTTCCCGTCAGCCCAGCACAAAGTCAGAGACATGACTTTACACTTCGGCGATCTTGCCTTTCTGTAGTCTTCACCGTTGTCATCCTCGGACTACTTACTCATCAGCATCGCACCTCTACCTCATCGATAGCACGAATATTCATTTAAAGTTACGTCTAAATTATCATAGGTCATAGTGACTAATCAATAGTTTTTTTCATCTCGGATGATTTGTTTCAACACCGCGAGTGCAGCTTGGTCGTCTGACTCGACCGCTTTAAAGAAATCACTAAAGAAATGATATAAGACAAAACGCTCGGCGTGTGACGTCGTATGTTCTTTAATCGTTAAGAAAATAAGGTGACGCAATCGCCGTTTTGTCCGCGTCTCGTCGGGCAATTCTTGACATCGGTCTTGGAAGGCACGATATACAGAATTGATCAAATCCCCATGTTCATCATACGACCGGTTGTAAGCAACTTGTTCCATCTGTGATATCCCCCCTTTCCATATTTACCGATGAAACTTGTCGTAACTATACCAACTTAAGCCGAGCCGTTCAATCGTTTCGGGTCGTTCTTAACAAAAATCATACGTTAGACTGACTTACGACTCGATGAATGAGAACGTCGTCACGTCGAATAGTCCCATATCGGTCAATTTCAAATCCGGGATGACCGGAAGCGCCAGGAACGACATCGTCAAATACGGGTTGAAGTGACGATGGGCCCCGACGACGTCGAGCGCATCGTTCAACTGTTCGAGCACGTCCGCCACTTCCGCATAAGGACGTTTCGTCATGAGTCCACCAATTTCAAGCGGTAAGACGGCCAGCACCTTGCCTTCTGACACCGCGACGACCCCACCGCCCACTTTTTCAAGCGTCTCGGCAGCGAGCAACATATCGTCCGGGCTCACCCCGGCGATGACGAGGTTATGGCTGTCGTGCGCGACCGTGGCCGCGAGCGCCCCTCGTTTCAAGCCGAAACCGGTTACCGGTGCGAGGGCCATATGACCCGTCCCGTGGTGGCGTTCGATGACGGCGAGCGTGGCGATATCTTGCTTGAGGTCGGCTCCGGACGCGTCAGGTGTGAAGACAAGACGCTGTCGCTTCGTCAAGAGACTGTTCGGCAACACTTGAATCACATCGACCGCTTCTTCTTTCACGGCCAAACGGAACGAGTCCGCCGTCAAATCGGGTAGTTTGAGCTCACCTTTCATCGGTTTCGGCACTTCAATCCCATCAGCCTCGAACGTCGCCTTACCATCTTTAGCGACGACTTTCCCGTTCACGTAGACGGTGTCAATCGTTACCGATTCGACGTCTGACAAGATGACAAAGTTCGCGCGCTTGCCCGGGGCGATAGCACCCACGTCGGTTAGTCCATACGCCTCGGCCGCGTGCAGACTGGCAACGGCATAGGCCGTCTCTGGCTTGACGCCTTGTTTGATCGCCATGCGAATGTTGTAGTCGATCCCACCCTCAACGACGAGATCGTCCAAATGCTTATCGTCCGTACAGAATAAGAACCGGTGGGCGTTGCTCTCCGTGATGGCCCGGCTGACTTTTTCCACGTTCCGGGCAACCGACCCTTCACGAATTTGAACGTAAAAGCCGCGCCGCACCCGTTCGAGCGCCTCCTCAGCCGTCGTACACTCATGATCGGTCATGATGCCGGCCGTGCGATACACGTTCAACTGATCCGGGCCAAGACCTGAGGCATGACCGTCGACGACTTTTCCGGCGAGTTCTGTCTGGGCGATCTTTTGAAGCATATCCGCACTCCCCGACTCGACGGACGGATAGTCCATCACTTCGCCGAGACCGTGTACGCCCGGATCTCCTAAAAACGGTGCCAAGTCCTCGGCGTATAGCTTCGCACCTGCGTGCTCGAACGGTGTCGCCGGCACACAGCTCGGGAGCATCATGCGCACATCGAGCGGCAAGCCTTTGGCATCCGCCAACATATACTCGATTCCGAGCGCCCCGTTGACGTTCGCAATCTCATGCGGATCGGCGATGACCGTCGTGACTCCGAGCGGCAGGACCGCTTTGGCGAACTCGTGAGGCGGCACCATCGATGACTCGATATGGACGTGTGAATCGATGAACGACGGTGCGAGCGTCCAGGACGGGTCGTGGTATTCCGTCTCCCCTTCGTAGCCGTCCCCGATGGCCACGATGTATCCCGCATCGATAGCGACATCCGTGCGAATCGTCTCACGACTGTAGACGTCGATGACGGCCACATCTTTAAAGACGACCGCTGCTTTCTTTTTCTTCGCCGCGATGTCGATCAAATGTTGTTTCTCCATCTGTGTGTCTCCTTTTTCCTACGTATTTTTACTATCTTAACAAGAATAATCTTTCAGGCGCAATTTCTTTTTCAACTTATGCGACAATGAAAGCATATCTGTTTGAAAGGGGTTACACTTATGCAGTACAAATTAGGCAAATTGATGCCGCGAGTTGACGAGACGGTTTTTCTCGCACCTGGGTCCCACGTGATCGGTGATGTCACCATCGGCGCCCATTCCGGCGTCTGGTTCAATACGGTCATTCGAGGCGATGAGGGACCGATTCGCATCGGTTCTTACGTGAATATCCAAGACGGATCGATGGTCCACCAATATGAAGGTTCCCCGACAGTCATTCATGACCGCGTCTCCATCGGACATATGGCGATGATTCACGGCTGTGAGATTGAAGAAGGTTGTCTCATCGGGATGCATGCCACCGTTCTCGACGGGGCAAAAATCGGGAAGGGCTCGTTCATCGCCGCTGGTGCTCTCGTCACACCGAACATGCAAATTCCGGAAGGCGTCATGGTCATGGGCGTGCCTGCCAAAGTCGTCCGTCCGCTTAACGATGAAGATCGCTTCATCATGGAACGGACCGTCAACAAATATGCGAAGCGGGCTGAGCAGTATAGACAGACGTGTGAACCACTGACATCCACATAAAGTTTGTGAAAGCGTTTACAAGATTCATAAAATGTTAACGATTTCCCCGATTTTTCTTTATGTTTCCTTTGTATACTGAGGATGTAGTCAAGCCGACGTGTCGAAAGGGGCCAATTTGTATGTATCCAAATCATGCCGAACTGATGTTAGACTTGTACGCTTCGTCCGTTAACCCAAGCTATTGCCTGCATATCGAGGATTCGTTCGATGATACGCTACAAGGTACACATCGAGAGGTTTGGGAACGACTGCAATTGGATAATAATATAGAGAAAGAAATTAAAACTGAGGGAACGTGAACACAATGATTCCAACGAATGTCATTCAAGACTGGCTTGCAGCCAAGTTAAAAAAATAAACTGAGCGCTCACATGAACGGCTCAGTCTCATTGACCTATAAAGATTGGCCCGGTCGTAGTCACCTACGCTCGGGCCTTTTCGTTCACTCAAAAATTGTCAAACTAGCGTCAATCGATTGACGTTGCTTCGTCGGTGGCACGTCTTCGTAACGACCGAGCTGGAGTAACCCGACAAACGTCTCCCCTTCAGCTCCAATCATCTCTTGAAGCCTGGCATCCTCAAAAATACCGCCCGTCCGCCAGACGAGGCCGATTTGTTGCTCACTACACAATAAATGAAAGTTTTGAATCATCGTCGCCGTCGCGAGTAGCGCATCTTTCTTCCCTTTGTCCGTCTCGAACGCTTTCGTCGTTACATAGACACATGCGGCCGCGTTACGAATCCGCCCGGCGATCTTTTCACGTTTCGATTCCGGTCCATCTTGAAACGCCGGCTCGAGCGCCTGAAGCAAGACGTCTTTTCCATCCCCGTTGAACAAATAGAGATTCCACGGTTCGACTTTGTTATGAAACGGCGCTTGGTGAGCTGACGCCAACAACTCATAGAGTACTTTCGTCGCAATTGGTTCTTCCGTGAACATGCGAATCGTCCGCCGCGATTCAATCAACTGTTGTCCTGCTGTCTTTTCCATTGAAGTCACTTCCCCCTCTGTTCTCTCTCCCCCATCATAATTAAAAGCATTTCTCATTTGAAGAAGAACGACTTCCATTAAAAAACGCATCCCTGAATCAGGAATGCGTTTATGGCGTCACGTCGATTGTCCGACAATCTCACAGGCGACCAAGTCTTCGAGCGTCTGTCTCCGGACGACGAGACGATGTGTCCCGTCTTTCACGAAGACGACGGCCGGGCGGAGCATCTGGTTATAGTTGCTTGCCATCGAGAAGTTATACGCTCCCGTCGCTTTGACGAGCAAGAGATCACCAGCTTCGACCGGCGGGATAAGCGAACGGTTCGAGATGATGTCTCCCGACTCGCAGCACGCCCCGACGATTTTCGCCTCGAACGTCTTCGCTTCATCCATCCGTGTCGCCGCAATGACGTCATATTCAGCGTCATAGAGAGCGGGACGAATGTTATCCGTCATCCCTCCATCGACCGAGACGTACGTGCGGACACCGCTCACTTCTTTCACCGTCCCGACTTCATAGAGCGTCGCGCCGGCGTTGGCGACGAGCCAACGGCCCGGTTCAATGCCGATTTTCGGAAGCGGAAAGCCGAAGCGTTCCACTTCCGCGACGAGCGTGTCCATCACTTGCGTCATCGTGTCGGCGAAGTCGAGCGGGTCGTCCGACTCGAGATAGGCGACACCGAAGCCGCCACCGATATTCAAGACGTCGGCCGTATACCCCGTCTCTTGACGGATCGTCTCGATGAAGTTGACCATCGTTTTGACCGTATTGATGAACAGCGTCGGTTCTTGAATCTGCGAGCCGACGTGACAGTGAATGCCTCGCAGTTGCAGTCGTTCCGCTTGTAGCGTCGCTTTGATCGCTTCGAGATACGTATCATCATGGGTCGGGAAGCCGAACTTCGTATCGACCCCGCCCGTCTGAATCGCCTCATGGGCGCCTCCGACGACTTGTGGGACGATGCGGAGCAAGACATCGACGTCTACCCCTTGCTCCGCGGCCAGACCCGACAACAGCCCAATCTCACGCATGTTGTCGATGGTGAAGTGGGTAATTCCGTTCTCGAGCGCGAACGTGATGTCCTGCACCGTCTTGTTCGAGCCGTGGACGTGAATCCGGTCAGCCGGGACACCGGCGTGGAGCGCGACGAACATCTCGCCCCGCGAGACGACGTCGATGCTCAGACCCGCTGCCATCACTTTATCGTATACGGCCGCAATCGACATCGCTTTCGATGCGTACAGCGCGTACGTGTTCGGATACTTGTCGAGGAACGCGTTCCGGACAAGGTCGAGACGACGTTCGAGTTCAGGCTCGCTCATGATATAGAGCGGTGTCCCGTACGTCGCTTGAAGTTCACGGACGGACACGCCTTCGATCATACAAACTGATTGGTTGGTGGTGTACATACATTGCCTCCTTCAAAGCGATGCGGGACACGCCATGAGCGTGCGCATAATTGTTCTGAGTTATTGGCGTGACCGGTACGGGTCACGTCATCGATTTTCGTAAGATGGCCATACAGCTCCACACGATCTCCGACTTGTACGGTGTCATCGACGCGTAAAAAACTGTGGCTCATGAAAATGTTGCTGATGAACGGATAGGCTCGTCCTTCGATATGGGCTGGTAAGAAGCGCCGGGCTCGCATGAGTCCGTCACCATAGCCGACCGAGAGTACGGCGATGCGTTCTTTCGTCTCGGCCGTGTAGCCCGTACCGTAACCGACGTGGGCACCGGCCTCGATGTCATGCACGGCGACGACTTCTGTTTCCCAGCGAAACGCCGGGATGAGCCAATCGACCGGTTCGACCGAAGAGTAGCCATAGAGAAAGATACCGACACGGACGTGCGTGCAATGCCCGAGACGCGGATCCGCTTGAAGCGTCGCTGCACTGTTGGCTGCGTGCACGATATCGAACGTGTGCCGCTCCATGAGACGATTCGACCAGTCGGCGAACCGCTCCACGTGCACACTGTGCTCGATTTCGGCGTTATCCGCGTCAGCGAGTGGGAAATGTGTACATAACCCGACAAGATCGAGCCCCTCGTCTTGGCAAAAGGCGACGATGGCCAACGCTTCCTGGAACGTCTTCGCACCGAAGCGGTTCATGCCGACGTCGAGCTTCAAATGAAGCCGGACCCCGTCGAGCTGGTCCCGTTGCGAGACGAGCCAGTCATAGGAACCGATGGCGACGTCAAGTTGGTCACGATGGACGCTTGTCCACTCGTATACCGGGTTCATGACAAGAACGCGTGCTTCCGGAGCTGATGCCCGGACCTCGCTCGCCTCGTCAAGCGTCGTCACCATGAAGTGACGCACCCCTTCTTCGTACAGTGTCGTCACAACTGGCTCCATCCCTAAGTTATAGGCGTTGTTTTTTACGACGGCGAACACCGGTCGGCCAAGCGCTTCAATCCGACGTTTGTTTTCGCGAACCGCATTCAAGTCAATTGTGACTCCCATACAAAAAACTCCTTTACTCTTTGACTCCAGCTTTGACGAACGTGACCCAATCACGGTGGCCTGCGATTTGTCCTGTCACAGCCTCACGGTAACGCGAGAGCATATTCGTCGCGACCGTTTGAACGCCGCCACCAATCGAAATATTGTCGATTTCGATGACGCTCGTCACTTCAGCCGCCGTTCCTGTCAAGAAAATCTCATCTGCGACATATAGTTCGTCACGTCCGATGTGGCGTTCGATGACCTCGAACCCTTCCTCACGGGCAAGTTCGATCACCGTTTGACGCGTGATGCCGTCGAGCACCGAGCAATCGAGTGACGGTGTGAAAATTTTGTTTCCTTTTACGAGGAAGATGTTGGCGACGCTCGCCTCGCTGACGTTTCCGTTCATGTCGAGGGCAATCGCTTCGTCATATCCATCACGGACCGCTTCTCCTTTAAGGAGTTGCGAGTTCATATAGTTCGCTGCCGCTTTCGCTTGCATCGGCATCATCGTCGAAGAGACGCGGCGATACGAGGCGACTTTCGCACGGATTCCGACCGTCTTGCTGAAATATTCGCCGAGCGGCCAGCACGAGATCGCGACGTGTACTTTTGTTTCCTGCGTCGGCATGAGTGCCTGCCAAGGTGTGCCGAGGAAAACGAATGGGCGGATGTAACAAGCTTCAAATCCGTTGCGTTCAATCAATTCGATTGTTGCTTGTTCGAGCTCATCGACCGTGTACGGCAAGTCGACGTGATAGTATGCACACGAACGAACGAGTCGCTCCAAGTGTTCACGGAGTCGGAAGATGGCCGGGCCTTCCTCTGTGTGGTATGCCCGAATCCCTTCAAAGAACCCACTACCGTAGTGAATTGCGTGCGTCATGATACTCGTGTTCGCATCACTCGGCTCGATCCAAGCCCCGTCTTGCCACATCCATTGTCCATACTGTTCCATTGTTCAACTCTCCCATTCATTTTTGATATTTTCTGTCTATTATACGTTACAGGGAGCGTAAGTCATCAACAAGTTGTGTTTTTTCTGCGGTTTTTTCATCTTTTTGCTTAATGACGCGGGCTGGTGTACCGGCAACGACGACGCCTGGCGGTACGTCTTGCGTGACGACACTACCTGCTGCGACAACGGCATTTTCACCGATGCGGACGCCTTCCAAAATGACGGCGTTCGCACCGACCATGACACCGTCTTCGATGATGACCGGATCTTTTGAAGGTGGCTCAAGAACACCCGCCACGACAGCGCCAGCGCCAAGGTGGACGTTTTTCCCGAGTGTCCCGCGGGCACCGATGACCGCGTTCATATCGACCATCGACCCGTCACCGATGACGGCACCGATATTGATGACAGCACCCATCATGACGACGACGTTGTTCCCGATTTGAACGTGGTCGCGAATGAACGAACCTGGTTCGATGCGGGCATTCAACTGCGTCGTATCGAGCATCGGTACGGCGCTGTTCCGGCGATCGTACTCGAGGTGCGTGTCCGTGATGACGGCAGCGTTCGCTTCTAGGAAAGCAGCCGCACGTTCAGCCGTTGTAAGGAACAGTTTCGACTCGTCTGTTCCAAAAGCTTTGGCATCTTCGATTGTCAGACCGGCCAATTGACCGTTAACGTACAATTTGACAGGCGTTTCTTTCTTGGCATCTTTAATGTATTGCGCGATTTCATAAGCGTTTGTGAGTAACATGAGTGGCCTCCTCGTATAGGTTCGTTAAATTGTATAGTCCGGCTGGGCGGTCAAGAATCGTTGCCGCCGCAGCGAGTGCCCCGTTCGCGAAGACGCGTTTGGACAGGGCCGTGTGTTTCAATTCAAGCATTTCGTCGTCTCCGGCAAAGAGGACGGTATGTTCTCCAAAAATCGTCCCCCCGCGTACCGAATGCATGCCGAGTTCATCGGCTGCACGCGCTTCGCGGCGCGGTGTCCGGTCATATACCGGTGTCACGTCGCGTTTCGCCTCGATGGCACGGGTGAGCAATTCCGCCGTCCCGCTCGGTGCATCGACTTTTTTGCGGTGGTGCGCCTCAATCACTTCGATGTCATAACCGAGCGTGAGCGGGACGAGTTGGTCGAGCAACTGTTTCAGGAGCGCGATCCCATAAGACGTATTATACGACTGGAAAATCGGGATCTCCTGAGACGCCGCTTCAATTTTGGCGAGCTCTGCTTCCGAGAAGCCCGTCGTCGCGATGACGAGCGGGATTTGCTTGGCTTTCCCGAACGCGAGTACGTCATCCAACAACGCCGGGTTCGAGAAGTCGATGACGACATCGACGTCGGCCTCGACATCTTGTATCGAGACGGGATGTTCCCCTCCGGCCGGTGAGACGATGGCTGCAACGGTCAAGTTTTGTGTCCGGGCGACTTCTTCGACGATCTGTCCCATCGCGCCGTATCCATGAATGAGTAAGTTCACTGTCTCACCTCATTGAACTGCTCCATTGCCGATAACAAGCGGGCCTCGGCCGTCGCGCTCATCGGGACGAGCGGGAGACGTGGTGCACCGAACTCGAAGCCGCGTGCATTCAATGCTGCTTTGACCGGAATCGGATTCACTTCCGCGAACAATTCGTCGATGACCGGGAGCAGTCGGAGCTGCCATGTGCGTGCCGTTTCCAAATCTCCGGCGAGGAGCGCTTCAGCTAATGCGACCGTTGCACCCGGATAGACGTTCGAAAGGACCGAGACAACACCTTGCGCCCCCCAAGCCATATAAGGAAGGATTTGATCATCGTTCCCGCAATAGACTGGGAACCCTTCCGGTACGTGCGCCATCATTTGAGCCATCACTGAAATATCCCCGCTCGCTTCTTTGAGCGCAGCGATGCGTGGGTGATCAGCGAGTTCCCCAACCGTTGCCGGATCAAGGGCGACGCCCGTCCGCGATGGTACGTTGTAGAGCATGAGCGGAATCGGTGACGCGTCGGCAATCGCTGTGAAGTGGGCAATCAGACCCGCTTGCGTCGACTTGTTGTAATAAGGCGTGACGACCATCGCCATCTCGGCTCCGAGTTCGGCGGCCCGTTTCGTCTTTTGAATGCTGAGCGCCGTGTTGTTCGACCCGGTTCCGGCGATGATAACGGCGCGGCCGGCAGCGACTTCAATCGCTTTGACGAGAAGCGTCTCGAACTCTTCGTCCGTGATGGTCATGCCCTCACCAGTCGTTCCCCCGATCACGAGACCGCTGACACCTTCTTTAATTTGATCTTCAATTAACGCTTCCCACGCTGTGAGATTTAGCTGACCGTCTGCTTGAAACGGTGTAGCGAGTGCGGTTGCGACTCCTGTGAACATATAATCTCCCCCTTATTTCGTAGCAGTCTGCCCAATCATGCATTGGGCGATTTGGACGGCGTTCGCTGCCGCGCCTTTTCGAACATTATCAGCGACGCACCAAAGATGGAACGTGTTCGGCTGTGACTCGTCGACACGGATACGACCGACGTACACGTCGTCTGTCCCGTTCGCATCGAGCGGTGTCGGATAGACGAGCTCCGCTGGGTTATCCATCAAGACGATACCTGGCGCGTCCGCGAGCACGGCTTTCACTTCGGCGAGCGTCGCGTCGCGGTCGAGCGTGACTGTGATGGAGACGGCGTGGCTGTTGCGGACCGGGACACGGACACATGTTGCGGTGACACCGAGGTTCGGCGCGTTTAAAATCTTGCGTGTCTCTTCAATCATCTTCTGTTCTTCTTTCGTATAACCGTTCTCTAAGAACACATCAATGTGTGGCAAGACGTTATCGTAAATCGGATACGGATAGTTCTTCGGCTCTTCCCCACGTGCTCCGCGTTCCAAGTCTTCAATCCCTTTTTGGCCCGAGCCAGAGACGGCTTGATACGACGTATAGGCGACACGCGTCAATCCGTATACTTCCGCGAGTGGTGCGAGCGCGACGACCGATTGGATCGTCGAGCAGTTCGGGTTGGCGATGAGCGTCTTGTCCGGGCTCAGTTCGACTCGGTTCACTTCCGGTACGATGAGCGGAATGTCCGCCTGCATCCGGAATGCACTCGAGTTGTCGATGACGATGACACCTTGTTCACTCAGGCGAGGCGCATATTGTTCACTGATGCTCCCACCGGCTGAGAAGAGCGCGATATCGATTGGGTCCGCATAAATCGCGTCCGACAGTTCCCGGATGACGACGTCCTTGCCGTTCACGTTCACGGTCTTCCCGACCGAACGGGCCGATGCGTACAACATCAATTCGTTAATCGGGAATTCATACTCGGTCAATACTTCAATCATCTTTTGGCCGACGGCACCGGTCGCACCGACGACGGCTACGTTATACATGTGGCGTCCTCCTTATAACTTGAAGCGGGTCGCGATGGCCGCGACGGCTGCTTCGACGTCTTGTTCGTTAATCGTGTACGAGATGCTAATCTCGGATGTCGTGACTTGATAGAATGGGATTCCGCTCTCGCGGAACGTGGCGAACAGTTCGGCTGCGACACCGGTCGCGTCACGCATGCCGATGCCGACGACCGAGATTTTCGCATGCTCGGTATGACGGTCGATTTTGATTTGTGGGAACGTCTCAGTCAGTTCCGCGAGCGCCTCTTCGAGAAACGCTTCTTCATCGAGCGGACAGGTGAACGACAGGAATACTTCACCATCGAACGCGGTCTGACTGATCATATCGATATTGACATGACGCTGTGACAATTTCTCGAAAATGTCGGCAACTCCTGCCACCGAATGTGGAATATGTTTGATTGAGACGCTGAGCACGTTCTTCACGACGCTCACGCTCGTCACCGCTTTTTGTTCCATCGCCTGTGTCATATCCATGATCCATGTTCCTCCTTCGCTCGCAAGCGTCTTTCCTACAAAGATGTTCACATCAAATTTTTTCGCGAGCTCTACGCTACGCATCTCCATCACTTTCGACCCGAGCGCGCTCATCTCCATCATCTCGTCATACGAGACGGTATCTAATCGGCGGGCCGTCGGATGGATGCGCGGGTCAGCCGTATAGACACCGGCGACGTCTGTGTAAATCTCACAGCGTTTGCTGAGGACGGCGGCCAAGGCGACAGCGGTCGTATCCGATCCGCCTCGTCCGAGCGTCGTCACATCACCGAACTCGTTGACACCTTGGAAACCGGCGACGATGACGACGTCATATGTCCGGAGCTTCTCTTCGAGCACTTCTTTGCGAATCGCCTTGATTTTACTTTTCGTGTGAATGCCCATCGTGTCGATCCCGGCTTGTTGTCCGGTAAGCGAGATGGCAGCCACGCCTCGAGAGTTTAAAGCGATGCTGAGCAGGCTGATCGTCTGCTCCTCACCGACCGCGAGCAAGCGGTCCAGTTCACGAATCATCGGGCGTTCCGTGATTTGTTTGGCGAGTGACAACAGTGAGTCAGTCGTTTTCCCCATCGCGGAGACGACGACGACAAGTTTTTCTCCGGCCGCGGCCCGTGTCTGTAAATATTCGGAAATGGCCTGGATTTGTTCAATCGTGGCAACGGAGCTGCCTCCAAATTTCAATACGGTTGTCATCAGGTTCCCCACTTTCATGATGTCCACCAACAGAAAAAGCGGCAGACCGGTAGGAAGCACTCTCCCTACGGTCTGCCGCTTGTACGCGCAGTTGAAAAACGATTAAAGAATCGTTCCGTAGATAGCGCTCCATGGCATTTCATCCATGGCAGTGTAGGCGTTATTCACGACTACCCCAGCCTTCGTTCGTACGCATGCGAACGTCGACTTCGGCGAAATTCCCCTTTCGGCTCGATCCGGAATGCGTCCGTGTCGATCAAGCGTACTCATGTCATTCGCAACCTCTATCTGTCAGTTGTTAGTTTTAGTTATAACAAATGCATCCCGGCTTGCCAACCTTTTTTTAGAAAAAAGGAAAATTTCTAAAAACAATCACCACGTCTTCTTCATCATCCGATGCGGGATGTCCGCGTCTAAAAATTCGTCCCCGTACGCCTCATATCCGAGACGCTCATAGAAAGGGAGTGCCGTCAGTTGAGCGCCAAGTTTGAGCTCATGTAACTCGCTCGTCCGGGCGACGGACTCGATAGCGAGCATAACCTCCTTGGCATACCCGTTGCCGCGCGCCGAAGCGAGTGTGGCGACGCGCTCGAC
Source organism: Exiguobacterium chiriqhucha RW-2 (assembly GCF_000416965.1). Lineage (GTDB taxonomy): Bacteria > Bacillota > Bacilli > Exiguobacteriales > Exiguobacteriaceae > Exiguobacterium > Exiguobacterium chiriqhucha. The sequence goes on along the minus strand of NZ_ATCL01000003.1, from coordinate 43,170 downwards.
TTTCCCGACTGCGTCACCGATTGGACGCAGACGCGCCGTCGTCACCGGCTCACCGTCCACCGTCCCGACGAAATGGATGCAGGCTGGGTCAAGCTCATCATATTCGATTTCAGGGGCGATGCCTTGCTCGTGAATAAACACTGTCGCCCGCACAACCCGTGCCTGTTCAATCAGTTCTGCTTCCGTGCCGTGCTCAATCTTCAACATGATACCATCCCTTCCTGAAGCCGTTTCACGATTTCTGCCGTCGCGCGTTCCAACTCGATGACCGATTCGAATCGGGCCTGGGCTTGTTTATGACTGCCGCCACCGCGACCGATGCCGAGGTCGTCGAGCGTCCGTTTTAAGAATTTACCGATGGCGATGTCATGTGTCCCGTCATGCATGAGCCATAGCTTTTGACCCGTATGATTGGCTCCGACAGCGATTCGGCCCGTCGCGGCGATGCGTTCGACGATGGTCGTCGTCAACGTCTCCGCTTCCGTCTTACCGATATGGGTGATGACGTAATTGTCTTCCTGCAAAAAGGCAGCGACTTTCGCTTTCGCGACGCGCGCCTCGAGCGCCTTCACTTCCTTGTCCCGCTCGAGACGAAGATTTCGTTCCTCGAGGACACGGGCAGCGACCGTCTCGTTCGTCGTCGATAACGTTTGGTGAATCGTCCGCAACGCCGTCCGTGACGAATGGATGGCGGACAAGGCCCGGTGACCGGCAACATACGTCAAACGAACGTTCCCACGAACTTTCTTCATCGAGGTCACATGGACGATTCCAAGTTGGCCGGTCGTCTCGACATGTGTCCCACCGCACGCGTTGTAATCGAGTCCCTCAATGTCGACGATCCGGATCATCCCGGTGCGATCGGTCGGTTTGCGTAACCGATCGACCTCGACCTCTGCGGACGCGAGTTCGTACGTGGAGACGGGACGGTTCTCAAAGATGATGCGTTGCACGTCTCGTTCCAACGACTCGATTTGAGTCCAATCGAGCGTCTCTGTCTCGATTTCAAGCGACGACTCCTCTTGTCCGATGCCGAAGCTGAGCGTCTGAATGCCGTATTCGTCTTCCAATAAAGCTGTCAACACGTGCTGAGCCGTGTGTTGAATCGAGTGGTCGTGACGGATCGCTTCATCGACTATGCCGGTCACGAACGTCCCACGTTCGAGCCCCGGTTCGACTAAATGCCAGACGACCTCCTCGACCCGTTGCACATCGAGAACGGGTTGTCCGTCGAGTGTTCCGACGTCCGGAGGTTGGCCCCCGCCTTCCGCATAAAATAATGTGGATTCAAGCGCGACCCACGTCCCGCGCGCATCGGTGCGCACGTCGGTCACCGTCGTTTCAAATTGCCATGGCTTCATCTTGATCGCCGCCTTTTCTGTAGGATATGTTCAGACAACTAGTCTAATTTGGTCTATAATAAGAAACACTTACTTTAGCAGTCAGGAGCGATATGCATGTTACAGATTGATAAACAATCACCGCTACCTATTTATTATCAAATCGAAGCCTATTTAAAGCAACAAATAGATGCCGGCGAGCTCCAACCCGGGGAATCCATCCCATCCGAACGGGAGTTTTCAGAGCGCTATAACGTCAGCCGGATGACGGTCCGCCAAGCGATCACAAACTTGGTCAACGCCGGTTATTTGAGCCGTCAAAAAGGCCGAGGCACGTTCGTCGCCAACAAGAAAATCACGATGGCCTTGTCCGGATTGACAAGTTTCTCGGAAGAAATCAAACATCGGGGCATGCGTCCGTTTAGCCGCCTGTTGTCGTTCCAGACGATTTCAGCCCCGGCCAAAATCGCCCAAAAATTGAGCGTCGCGCTCGACACGCCCGTCTATGAGATGCGACGTCTCCGTCTCGCCGATGAGAACGTGCTCGCCCTCGAGACGGCATACATCCCGGTCGCCTTACTACCGAACTTGACCGAGACAGATGCCGTCGGTTCGATTTACGAGTTCGCCGAGCAGTCAGGGCTCCGGTTGAAGAATGCGACCCAAACCCTCGAGGCGAGGAGCTCGGGACCGGAGGAAGCAAAGCTGTTGACGATTTCTCCGAACGCCCCTGTGCTCTTAATCGACCAACGGACGTATCTCGAGAACGGGGACATGTTCGAATATAGCCGTTCCTTGTTCCGCGGCGACGCCTACTCGTTCACCGTTGCGATGGAACGCACATAAAAAATGGTTTGCCGCGGACGGCAAACCATTTTTTTATTGTGCTTCATACGTGATTCCGGCTGGGTCGTACATATACGTCTCAAGCTCGGTATCGGTCATCGGCTCGACTTCATTCCCGGCATCGGCCTGTTGGACGCGATAACGAACTTCTTCGAGCAACGGCTCGTTCAAGAAGTAATAGAAATGACCGTCGACACCGCGGGCCCCTTCACCGGTCAACTGATATTGAACCGTGTTGTTGAGGGCGCCGACGTCCTCGATTAAACGCATATAATCGTTCGGACCGAGCGTCGTCTGCATGTTGTCCCCGACTGCTTTCAACACTTTGTCGTAGTTGTTGATGAGCGACGTGCCGAGCGCTTGGTCAAGGACGGCATTGATGACTTCCATCTGACGCTGTCCGCGACCGATGTCTCCGCGTGGATCGTCATAGCGGTTACGGACGTAAGCGAGTGCCTCTTCGCCCGATAACTGCTGAAGCCCTGCTTCGACTTGGACGACTTCTCGTGAGGCGTCGTAACTCTTCTGTTCAGACGAGAACGGGACGTCGATTTCGACCCCGCCTACGGCATCGATGAAGTCGACGAACCCTTGGAAGTTGAGGGAGACGACGTGGTCGATGTCGATGCCGACCAAGTCTTCAATCGTGTTCGTCGCCATCCGCATACCGTTGTTCGGGTTCGATTCATCCATCGACCCGAAGTAATAGGCGTGCGTGATTTTGTCTTGATCGAGACCCGTCTTACCGTACGGGATATTGAAGCCCGTATAGTCGATGTTGACGTACGAGTCACGCGGGATGCTGAGCATCGTCGTCTGTTTGTTTTTCTTGTTCAGAATGACGACAATCATGACGTCAGACCGACCATACTCGCCGCGCGCTTTCTTCTGCGGGGACAAGTCCGTCCCGAGCACGAGGAAGCTCTCGGTATCCTCTTTATCAAATCGAGTCGGTTCGATAGTCGGATCATCCTCAAGCGTCACTTGAGTACCTGACAGCATGTTATGCGCTTTATAAAAAGCCGTTCCATACATGCTTGAGCCGACGATGACGGCAATCAATACAAGGGCGCTGAACAGCTTATAAAACGCAGACGGGCCTTTGCGCCGTCTACGAGCTTGGGTTCTTGAATTCATGAGTTTCTCCTTCGCGATCGAATGATATGAGCTTCACCTATTATAGAGGAAACCTCGACTTTTGTCGAAAACGTTTTGATTACAAATCCATTTCCATACAATTTCCCACAGTTAACGAGAAAAAAACCTGGAGACACTTGTCTCCAGGTCATCAAGCTCGGATCGAAAAGAATCGGTCGGCCGCTTCACTGCCACGCGCCTGTAACACATTGCTACAAGCCGAGGCCGCTTCGGCATCGAGCACGATGGTCACACTTGGATGCGCCTGTAAGATGGAAGCCGGCCAGTCAATCGTCGGCACGCTCTCAATCATGTGATGCACGGCTTCGGCTTTACGGGTACCGGTCGCGACGAGGACGATCTCGCGTGCGTTCATAATCGTATCGAGTCCCATCGTGATGGCCTGCGTCGGCACGTCTTCGATTGAATCGAAGAAACGGCGGTTCGCTTCACGCGTCGACTCGGTCAGTTCGGTCACATGCGTCTTCGCATCGAGCGCGGTACCCGGCTCATTGAAGGCGATATGTCCGTTCTCTCCGATGCCTAGCAATTGCAGGTCGACACCAATCGAGCGGACGAGCTGTTCATAGCGAGCCGCTTCCGCTTCCGGGTCGGCCGCGTCACCGTGAGGCAGATGGCTCTGTTTGAATGGGATGTCATTGAACAGCTTCTCTTCCATGAAGTGATGATAGCTTTGCGGATGACTCGGCGCGAGCCCGATATACTCATCAAGATTAACGCTCGTCACATGACTGCAGTCGAGCCGATCTCGTTTGAACATCTGATACATCCCGACCGGTGTACTGCCCGTCGCGAGTCCGAGCACGAAATCGCGCTTCCCGGCGACCCGTTCCTTGATGAGTGTATATGCGATTTCTTCTGCGTCCGTCGGTGTGTTCGCCACTAATATGTTCATTGCATGTCCTCCTTCGAATAACTGACCTGTCCTTGATGAATCGTCGTCACGACCGTCATCGCGTCATCCCAAATGACGAGATCCGCGTCGAAGCCAGGCGCGATGGCCCCTTTGTTCGTCAAACCGAACTCACGCGCTTGGTTCGCCGACGTCATCTTCACCGCTTCTTGCACCGTGCATCCCGTGTATAACAGCATGTTGCGGAACGCCGCGTCCATCGTCAAGACGCTGCCGGCCAAGTTCCCGGCTTCGAGTCGAGCCGCCCCGCCTTCGACGATGACCGGTTGACCCCCGAGTTCATAACGGCCGTCCGGAAGACCTTTGGCGCGCATCGCATCCGTAATGACGACGAGACCGTCTGCCCCTTTCATGCGATAGGCGAAGTCGACCATCTCGTGACGGCTGTGAATCCCGTCTGGAATGATTTCAACCATGACGTCCCGCTCCAACAGACAATAGCCGACCGTTCCCGGCTCCCGATGATGAATCCCTCGCATCTGATTGTATAAGTGCGTGCCATGCTTGACGTTCGCTTCCTTGTTCTCGGCAAACGTGGCGTTCGTGTGTCCGGTCGATCCGATTGCACCTGTCTCACCCATCACCTGTTCAAGCTCACGTGCTCCCGGACGTTCCGGCGCATACGTGACGAGGCGAATGTGACCGCCCGCTTCCTGTTGCCATGTGCGGAATTGACTTGCATCGGGATCGATAATATATTCGGCCGGCTGTGCCCCTGCATTGTCGACGTTGACGAACGGTCCCTCTAGATGGATACCGACGAGTGACGTGTCTCCCGCCTCGATGACAGTCCGGGCTGCTTGCAACGCCTTCGTAATGGCAGTCGGTGACTGTGTAATCGTCGTCGCAAAATAAGACGTCACACCTTCAGCGAGCATCGAACGGCTGAGATGACGTAGTCGATCCACGTCCGCATCCATCGTATCGACGTCGTAACCGCCATGGATGTGGACGTCAATCATGCCTGGCGTCACGAGTGCCCCACGAACGTCAATCTCTTTATCTGTTCCTGCCTGATAGTCCTCCATCGCACCGACGCTCACAATCGTCTTGCCATCGAATTGGATATAGCCTCGTTCCCACGTTTCGTCCCCCGAAACGATGTGTGCATTGATGATCACCATAATCGGTCATCCACCTTTCTTCAAGTAGCTTCATCGTTATCATATCAAAAACCAGTATAGTTGTATAGACCAATATTACTAACTGACAAACTCGATTTCCCCAGTTCTTTGCCCATCCTGTTTCCCCCTCAAACAACAAAAAGGCTGACGCCATAGCGTCAACCTGTCTCGGTTAGGATGTTTCGTTCGTAATCGGTTGGGCCTCATACCGTTTGACGATATGAATGAGACGCATGACCAGCAACACGGCTCCGGCCGCTAGACCCGCAATCAAACCAATCCAATAGCCGTCCGGTCCGAAACCGAACCTTTCGGCGAGTGTATAGCCGAGCGGGAGGCCGATGACCCAATAGGCGATGAGCGACAAGATGAGCGTCACGTTGACGTCCTTGAACCCACGCAAAATCCCTTGAATCGGGGCGGCGACCGCATCCGATAATTGGAAGAAGACCGCAAAAATCATGAAGTGGGCCGCGAGTTCCACGACGGCCGCATCGTTCGTATAGATGGCCGCAACCCGTTCATTTTGCCAAAACAGAAGCGCTCCCGAGAATGATGACACACCGAGACAAAGGACGATACCGATTTTGGCATAGCGTACGGCATCCTTCAGCCTCCGGGCCCCGAGCTCATAGCCGACGACAATCGTCAGCGCGCTCGACGCGGACAACGGCAACATATAGACAAATGAAGCGAAGTTGATGGCCGCTTGGTGGGCCGCGACGATATTGTCTCCATATTCACTCAAGAGCAACGTCACCGCCGCAAAGATGCTCACTTCCGCAAAAATGGCGAGACCGATCGGTGTCCCGAGCTTGAGCAGTTCTTTCTGTCTCGGCCAGAAGATACGCTCCACTGAGCGCAAGAAACGATATTCAAGGAAAGGCTTGCCGTTCCGGACAAACGCGAACGCCATAAAGAAGAGCAACCAATATGTGATGGCCGAGGCGATTCCCGCCCCGACACCGCCATACGCCGGGACGCCGAGTTTTCCAAAGATGAAGATGTAATTTAATCCGACGTTAATGGGTAACCCTAATAGTATAAGTAGCATCGAGATTCGCGTTTTGCCGAGCGAGTCCATGAGCGTGCGTAGCACGTTGAACAAGAACATCGGCAACACCCCGAATCCGAGTGCGAGCAAATACCCTTTGGCAATCCGTTTCCCTTCCTCACTCAGTCCCATGCCGTCGACAGCAGTCGGGACGAGCCAAAAGCCGAGCAAGAGCGTCGCGATGCTCAGACCGATCGCTAAGTATACGCCTTGGTACAGCGTCCGTTGAATCTGCTGGATATTGCGGGCCCCGAGCGCCTGGGCGACGATTGGGGCGACAGCGAGCAGAATCCCGCTCAACCCCGTATACACCGGCATCCATAAACTCGACCCGACACCGACACCCGCCAAATCGACGGCGCCGGCTCGGCCCGACATGACTGTGTCAAAAAAGCTGATTAAGTAAAAGGACACTTGTGTCACCAAAATCGGGAAGAAGATGGTGAAGAACAGTTTGATTTTTTCATTTAGTGAATGTGTTTGATACATGGGCAACCTCATCTCATTTCAGAAAGGAAAAATTAGAATGAATCAACGGAATGCGGAAAAATTAAAATATGAGCTGTTAGAGACGTGGAACACGTTCAATCATTATATGACCGAGGCGCTCACGTTTCAAAACAGTGAAGATATCCACCAAGCCCGGGTCCATCTACGCAAGCTATTGACGTTCATGCAACTGTACGACACGAAGCCTTCGACGTATCGTCAATTGAAACAGTTGATGGAGGCGCTCGGTGCGGTGCGTGACGGAGACGTCCTGCTTGAAGGGCTCGCCGTCGAGACCGAGCTCGATCAAGCTTTTGTTGAGCATGTCGAAACACAACGGGCCAAAGACCGCACGCTGTTGAAAGCGCGTGTGACCGAAAAAATGACGCCTTCGCTTGACCAGCAAGTCCGTCGCTTCATTGGCGGGCAGCTGTTCCGCGCCTTTCGCAAACAAGACGCGGCGGTGTTTCTCGATAAAGCCAAAGCCGACCGCAAGCGGCGCATCGCGACCCATCACGCAGCGACGAAACGGAACGACCGGCTCGATACCCTCCACAAAGTCCGGCTCGCCGTGAAGCGGGAGCGCTATTTGAATGAGTACTTATTGAACTATGAGCCGAGCGCCTCAAAAGACCAAGTTCAAAAACTGAAGCGGCTCCAGACCGAACTTGGTGATATGAATGACCGGCATCAGCTGTTGTTGCGCTGGACCGATTTCACGCCGCCCGCCGCCTTGACCGACGACTATAAAGAAGTCGTCCAGAAGCTGCACACCCGACTCGACGAATCGGTCGACGCCATCAAGCTTTAGCGCGACGTGTAGCGTTCGACGAGCAGTTCAAGCAACTTCATCCCGGCAATCGAGTTCCCTTTTGAATCAAGGGCAGGCCCAAAAATACCAAAGCCGACATCACTCAATCCGAGCTCGTGTTTGCCGGTCGCGAGAATCGCACCCGACACCCCGCTCTTTCCAGGCAGGCCGACACGGACGGCAAATTCACCCGATGCGTCGTACATGCCGCACGTCGTCATGATGGCTTTGACGATACGGACGACGCGACGCGGAATCAATTCCTCGCCTGTGACCGGGTCTTCGCCGTTACCGGATAGAATCCGGCCGATGCGAGCCAAGTCAAAACAATCGATTTCGATGGCACACTGTTTCGTATACACATCGATAATCTCATCGACATCGCCCTCGACGATTCCGTGATGGCGCATGAAATAGAGCAAGGCCCGGTTCAAGTCGGTCGTCTCGTATTCCGAGCGAGCGACTTTTTCGTTATACGTGACTTCCTCGACCGGAACATCGAGCAACGTCGCCAAAAATTGACGGAACTGATAGATTTTCAGCTCCGCCGTGTCCCCTAAAATCATGCTCGTGACCGCGAGCGCCCCGGCGTTAATCATCGGATTGAGCGGTTTCGATGGCACCGTCTCTTCAAGTTTGGCAATCGAGTTGAACGCATCCCCCGTCGGTTCCATGCCGACTTTCGAGAACACGTAATCTTCCCCGAACTCCATCAAGACGTAACAGAGCGTCAACGCCTTTGACACGCTTTGAATCGTGAACTTATGATGGACGTCCCCCGCATGAATATAAGAACCATCAGGTAGGCAAATCGCCACGCCGAGCAAATCATCTTGTACATGCGCGAGCTCCGGAATATAGTCGGCGACTTTTCCTTGTGCTGTGTACGGACGACACTCGTCGACCAAATGCGCCAACTGCTGTTCCAATACGTTCATCCAATCACCCCATGTCCGATAGTTTTTACCCGGGTCATCTTAACATATTTGAAGACGGTTAACCATCAAGTGGACCGTCTTCCTTATCCGGCTTATACCATTCCTCGTCGGCCCATATGACCGATGGGCTGTCCTCGTCACCTTCGAGCTTCTCACCATGCCGATTCATCGAGACGATGAACGCGATAATACCGACCACGACGACCGCCGCCGTTATCCCGAACCAAACCATAAGTGGTCCTCCTTCCAATCGTGACGAATTTGTCTAGAACCGTGTGAGACTTATCCTATGTCTACGTCAACATTCTCGGTACCGTTAGTAGGAATACTACATAGAAATGGGTGAATGGATTGAACAAGATTGCAATCATCGGTGGAGGGATTACCGGCATGGCCGCCGCGTATTATGCGAAACAGGCGGGAGCGCATGTCACATTGTATGAAGCAAGTGACCGGATTGGCGGAAAAATCAAGACCGTTTATCGAGACGGATTCGTCTTAGAATGCGGGCCGGACGGATATATGGCTCGTAAGCCGACATTGACCGAGCTGATCACCGAACTTGGGCTTGACGACGATCTCGTCCGGTCGATGACCGGGACCTCGTACATTTACGTCCGGAACCGACTGCGACAGATGCCCGCAGGTTCGGTTATGGGCATCCCGACCAAGTTCTGGCCGATGGTCAAGACGGATCTGTTCACATGGCGCGGCAAGTTTCGGGCCGGTATGGACCTCGTGTTGCCCCGCGTCTATGCGGGATCAGATATCTCGCTCGATACGTTCTTTCGGGCCCGGCTCGGGTCGGAAGTCGTCGAGGCGATGATCGAACCGCTCCTGTCTGGGATTTACAATGGTACGCTCGACGATATGAGCATCGAGTCTACTTTCCCTCAGTTTATCACGATTGAACAAAAAACACGCAGCCTGATTCTCGGTATGAAAGCATTGACACCTCCTGTCCAAGCCGGTGTCAAACCGCGCGAGGCCGGGAAATTTCTATCGCTCGGCCAAGGGCTTGGTGTCTTGATTGAGGCGCTCCGTCCATCGATTGACCGCCTCTGTCTCGGGACACAGGTCGCGGCAGTCCGGCCCCATGAAGTGGTGCTCGAGGACGGAACGGTCGAGTCGTTTGACGGCATCGTGTTAGCCACCTCGCCGAACGCGCTCGGCCCTCTACTCGGTCTCCCGGAAGCGGAACGGTTGTCGTCATTGAAACGCACGTCTTCCATCACCGTGCTCGCGGCGTTTGAGAAAACAGACGTCGAGTCACTCGACGGGACGGGCTACGTCATCGCCAAAAGCGAAGGCAACGCCTTGACCGCTTGTAGCTGGATGCATAAGAAATGGCCGCATATGGCACCCGAAAACAAGGCGCTGTTACGCGTCTACATCGGCTCCGCGTTCGTTCCCGACCTGTTGACGGAATCCGACGAGACGATTGCCGACTTCGCGCTCCGTGAGCTTCAAAAAATTCAACACGTCGGTAACCCGATCTTCACGAGAGTCGAGCGTCATGTCGACACGATGCCGCAGTATGAGGTCGGCCATAAACAATACGTGCGCGCGTTCGAGGAAACATTGTCCTCCCTCGACGGCGTCGAAGCTTGTGGGGCGATTTTACACGGCGTCGGTCTCCCCGACTGCGTCGACTCGGCCAAACAAGCCGTCACCCGCATCATGGCAAGACAGGTGGTGTCCGTATGAAACGAATCGACTACAACGAAAATCCGTTCATCGTCATTTGGGAAGTGACACGCGCCTGTGCACTGTCATGCGTCCATTGCCGGGCCGAGGCCCAGTTCCATCGTTATCCGGGTGAACTCGACACCGCCCAAGGTAAGGCGCTCATCCGCGACATTCATGCGATGGACAACCCGATTCTTGTTTTCACAGGTGGCGATCCGCTCATGCGCGAAGACTTGTTCGAGTTGACGGAATACGCCGCCTCGCTCGGAATGCGCGTATCGATGACCCCATCGGCAACGCCACGCGTGACCCATGACGCCGTCAAACGGGCGAAAGATGCCGGATTGACGCGTTGGGCGTTCTCGCTCGACGGTCCGGACGCCAAGTCACACGACTATTTCCGGGGTACCCGCGGCAGTTTCGAACGGACGTTGCGCGGCATCTCTTATTTCCGGGAAGAAGGCATGTCATTCCAAATCAATACGACGGTCACGGAATATAACGTCGATCAACTCCCGGACATCGCCAAACTCGTCGGTGAACTCGGTGTGTCGGTGTGGACGCTGTTCTTCCTCGTGCCGACCGGCCGCGGGTCGCTCCTGCAGCCCATCTCCCCAGAACGGCATGAAGAAGTACTCCGCTGGGCGTTCGCTTTGCAAGAACACGTCCCATTCATCATCTCGACGACCGAAGCCCAGTTTTATCGGCGTATCGCCCGGCAAGAGAACTTGAAACGAAAACAAGTTGGATTGTCGCCCATCGGCCATCCGCATGACGATCTCGCCAAGGCACCCCGCGGCACGAATGACGGGAACGGTTTCGTGTTCATCTCGCATACGGGCGACGTGCAGCCGTCCGGTTTCTTACCGATTACGTGCGGCAACGTGAAACAAACACCGCTCGCCGAGATTTACCGGCACCACCCGGTTTTTAAATCACTACGCGATCCCGATACCCACCACGGAAAATGCGGCTACTGCGAGTATCGTTACGTATGCGGCGGCTCGCGGGCTCGCGCTTATGCCGTCACCGGCGACTATAAGGCCGAAGAACCGTACTGCATCTATCAACCTACACCTATCTCATAAACAAAGAGCGCCGGCATCAGCCAGCGCTCTTTCAATGTTTAATGCGTCACCGTCGCGGGACGAAGCGTCAACTCGTCGTTCTCGACATCGATGACGACCGTCTGGCCGTCCTCGATATCTCCGGCGAGAATACTACGGGCAAGTTTCGTCTCAATCGTCCGTTGTACGTACCGGTTGATCGGACGGGCCCCGAACTGTGGCTCATACGCCTCGTCGGCGATGAACACTTTCGCTGCATCCGTGATCTCGATTTGAATCGAGCGCGCCGTCAAGCGACTACCCATGCGCGCGACCGCTTTCTCGACGATTTGGCCGATTTGAGCCCGCGTGAGCGGATGGAACAAAATCGTCTCATCGACCCGGTTCAAAAACTCGGGACGGAAGTGGCGGCGGAGCCGCTCGATGACTTGGCGTTCTTCCGCCTCATCGATGACACCATCTTTCGCCGCTTCGAGCAAGATGTCGGCCCCGATGTTCGATGTCATGATGACGATTGTGTTTTTGAAGTCGACGACACGTCCGTGCGAATCGGTCAAGCGACCATCATCGAGCAGTTGCAGCAAGATGTTGAACACATCGGCGTGCGCTTTCTCGACCTCATCGAGCAGGAGCACCGAGTACGGGTTGCGGCGGACTGCTTCCGTCAACTGGCCGCCCTCTTCATAGCCGATATAACCTGGAGGCGCCCCGACGAGACGCGACACGGCGTGTTTCTCCATATACTCGCTCATGTCGAGACGTACGATATGGTCTTCCGAGTCGAACATCGCCTCGGCGAGCGCTTTCCCGAGTTCGGTCTTCCCGACACCCGTCGGTCCGAGGAACAAAAACGAGCCGATCGGACGGTTCGGATCTTTAATGCCGGCTCGAGCCCGAATGACGGCATCACTGACGAGGCGAATCGCATCGTCTTGTCCGAAGACACGTTGATGGAGCACCGTCTCGAGGTTGAGCAACTTGTCTCGCTCTCCTTCGGTCAATTTCGTCACGGGGATCCCCGTCCATTTCGAGACGACCTCGGCGATTTCTTCCTCGGTCACTTCTTCGCGGACGAGTTCACGTGTCACCGAACCGGCGAGCCGTTCCGCTTCCGCGAGTTCACGCTCGAGTTCCGGGATACGGCCATATTTGAGCTCGGAGGCCCGGTTCAAATCGTAGCGGCTCTCAGCTTCTTGCAGTTCGAGCTTCACTTTCTCCAAGTCGCCACGGATGTGTTGCACGCGATGCGTCGACTCTTTCTCGTTCTCCCAACGGAGTCGGAGCGCGTCCGACTGTTCGCGAATCGAGGCGAGTTCTTGTTGCAGCGCATCGAGTCGTTTCTTCGAGGCGTCATCACTTTCTTTCTTCAAGGCCGCCTCCTCAATCTCGAGTTGCATGACGCGGCGTACGAGTTCATCGAGTTCGGCCGGCATCGATTCCATCTCCGTCCGAATCATCGCACACGACTCATCGACGAGATCAATCGCCTTGTCCGGCATGAACCGGTCGGTGATGTAGCGGTTCGATAAGACGGCCGCTGCGACGAGCGCGTTGTCATGAATGCGGACACCGTGGTGAATCTCGAAGCGTTCTTTCAAACCGCGCAAAATCGACACCGTGTCTTCGACGTCCGGTTCGTCGACGAGCACTTGTTGGAAACGGCGCTCAAGTGCCGGGTCCTTCTCGATATATTGGCGATACTCATCGAGTGTCGTCGCGCCGATGCAGTGGAGTTCGCCGCGGGCGAGCATCGGTTTGAGCATGTTCCCGGCATCCATCGCCCCTTCGGACTTGCCGGCCCCGACAATCGTATGCAGTTCGTCAATGAAGAGGATGATTTTCCCTTCCGCTTCTTTCACTTCGTTCAAGACAGCTTGGAGCCGCTCTTCGAACTCACCGCGATATTTGGCCCCGGCGACGAGCGAACTCATATCGAGGCTGAAAATCGTCTTATCTTTCAAGCTTTCCGGAACGTCACCGCGAACGATGCGTTGGGCGAGCCCTTCGACGATCGCCGTCTTCCCGACACCCGGTTCTCCGATTAAGACCGGATTGTTTTTCGTCTTCCGGCTCAAGATGCGGATGACGCGCCGAATCTCGCTATCACGCCCGATGACGGGATCGATTTTGCCGGTCTTCACTTCTTGAATCAAGTCGCGGCCATACTTCGTCAAGACATCATACGTCGCTTCCGGCGACTTCGACGTGATGCGCCGATTTCCGCGGACGGCGACAAGCGCCTCGCGTAGTTTCTCTTCGGTCACACCTTTGCGCTCGAGCATGCTTTGCGCTTGGCTCTTATTCATAATGATGCCGAGCAGGACGTGCTCGACCGAGACGTACTCGTCACTCATACCGGTCGCTTCCCGTTCCGCCGTCGTCAACACGTTCAACAGCGAGGCCGAGATCATCGGCGTCGTCGGCGTCTGAAGCTTCGGTGCGTTCTTGAGTGCCATCGCGACCTCGGCCTCGATGTCGGCGACGCTCAATTCCATTTTTTGCAGTAGGAGCGGCGCGATGCCGTCCGTTTGTGAAATCATCGACGCCAAGACGTGCCATTCGTTCATCTCGCTATGGTGGTACTGTTTCGCAAGTGCCTGCGAACTGACGATGCCTTCATGTGCTTTATCGGTAAATCGATTGAAATCCATTCTGCTTCCTCCTTAGGCTCAACGTTCGAGTTGTTCGTAAACAGATCGGTGGCCGGCGTCTAGCGGCAAGTCAACTTCAAGTTGGACGAAGAGATCCGACCGGACTTTCGAGGCGGTCATGAACCCGCGCCCTGGGATGCGCATCCGTTGACCCGGGCGTGACCCCGGTTTCACTTTCAGTTTGACCCGGCCACCATCTAATGTCGCCACGACGACTTCTGTGCCGTCGAGGAAAGCGAGCGGGCGCAACCGTTTGACGGTAATGACGTTCGCTCCTTCTCGACGGTACGTATCATCATCCGTGAAATGCAGCTCAACGTACACGTCGCCGCGGTCACCCGCTTGTCCGACCTTGCTGCTCTTACCTTTGAGCCGTAACTTTTGCCCTTCGTGGGCGCCTTGCGGGATTTTCACGTTGACCGTTCCCGTCTGGAGACGCAGACTCACTTTGGAATCAGACGTCAATTGACTGAGTGGGACGTTGACACGGACCGTCTCATCGAGGTCTTCTTCGACCGCTTGATTAAAGAAGCTACCAAACATGTCCTCGAACCCGAACGTCCGCGACGTCGTCCGTGACCCGCCGCCAAACTGACGGAACAAGTCTTCGAACTGGGCCGATCCTTCCCCATATCCGTCGCCGCTGTAAGTCCCTCCGCCGAACGTCGGTCCTTCTGGACTGCCATAGCGGTCATAGTTCGCTTTCTTATCAGGATCACTCAGCACATCGAACGCTTCTTGGATTGCTTTGAACTTGTCCTGTGCGCCCGAGTCTTTGTTCACATCCGGATGGTATTGTTTTGCCAGTTTTCGATACGCTCGCTTAATGTCTTGGTCGGACGCCTCTTTCGGCACGCCAAGGACGTCATAATAGTTTTTTGCCATCTCGTTTCACCTCACCTATTTCTTTCCCGATTCTGTTAAGTCTATTCTACCGATTTGGTCAAAGAAGGTCAAAGAATTTCCTCGTTACTTAGCATACGAAAAAAAGAAGGCATCCGTTTCATCACGATGCCTTCTTACGATTAGAAATATACTCTTGGACTGTCCATGCCTTCTTCGAACACGATGGTCACTTCTTGTTGGCCACCGAGTGAGGTGACGTTAATCCGGACCGGTACGTTCCGGTTGTACTCCCACCGGTTCTCGAGCAAACCGACGACGTGCTGGGTGAACCCGACGAGCTCGGCCCGGCTATAAAACTGGATTGGGATGTCGATTTCGATTCGTGACAACTCGCCGTTTTGATAGAAGCCCTTCCCGATCATTCCGCTGAAATCCGGGAACACATCGGCAATCCGATCACTGAAGAGGGAGAACTTTTGGGCATCGTCGCGCACTTCTGTCGTCGCCGTGGCGGACGGGAAGTAATAATATGTCTCATCGATGGCGGTCCAGTCGTTTGCCGCCACTTCATTAGCTGAGCCGACGAATGCCGATTTGATATAGTTCCCTGGTGTCGGTGAACCTTGCGGCGCTTTCATATACAACGCGACGTTAATATCGAGGTCTTTAAAGTCCTCACGTTTCCGCAACTGGGCGACGAGTTCATTCGCCATGCGTTCTCCTTCAGCGATGACTTTCTTTTCGTCCAACTTTTCCGTATACGTCGGACCGAAATTCGGCGCCTGGAACACGTACTCTTGATTCAAAATCAAGGCGAATGACACACCGCCGAGTTGATACCCACTATCCGTTTTCGTCATATAGTTTTGTTCGACAAGCGATGCCAAATAGAGTGGCGACTTTTTATTCTCCTCGACGAACTGGTCTTCGGCCACTTCGGCCGTGCCGTTCGCATACGCCGGGTTAAGCGGGACGAGACCTTCTGACGTTTTGTCTTTACGGCCAAGCAGACGCGATACATCTTCACTCGTCAATAGCTGCCCTTCTTGATAGGCGTACTTCTCCGGATCGAACGCGCCGGTCGAATGGCGCATGAGGCCGAGTTCCACTTCTTCGAGCTCGAGCGATGAGCTGACTTGACGTTGCGCCAGCCCTCTGGCCGCAGCCGGTTTAAACGGAATGACCATCTGGTAATATGAATCACGCGCTTGAATCGCTTGCGTGACCCCTTCGGCTGCCGTCTCTTCGCCTGTCGGTGTGACTTCTTCTTCCCCCATCGGGATTTTCATAGAGCACCCACCGAGAAAAACCGTTGCGGCGAGAGCTGGGATGAGCATTTGTTTCCATTTCATCTATGTCAGAACTCCTTTAATGATTCGTTTCGTTACACTTCGTCCATTATAACAAAATCATCCGTTGAAAAAAGTGTCGAAGCGGAATCAGTGCCAATTCACAGCAAAACACCCTTCAACTCGAGTGGAAGGGTGTCCGTGTCACGCTTTCGCGGATGAGCGACGTCGATGCGTCAAGAACAAGAGACCGAGCCCAATCAAGACGAGTCCGAGTACCGTTCCCCACGTTTTGGTTGTGCCGGTCATCGGGAGGGTCGCTTGGTCTGGCGTCACCGGAGTCGTCGGTTCCGGCACATAAACCGATTCATCTTGGTCATCACGGTTATCGTTGTCCGGTTTTGGAAGGCTTTGCTTCACGTGCACGGTCGCCTCGACCGTCCGCGACACGCGCGCCTCACGATTGACTTCGAACGTGAACGTCGTCCGGTTCGTGAGCACTGCGCCGGCCCGCACATCGTAAGATGGCAAGAGTACTTTCTCCATCTCGAGTACGACCTCTTCGCCGGGGACTAGTCCGTTCTCGACTTCGGCCAGAGCACGCATTCCGTCTCGAAGCGTCTCGGTCGTCTCGCGCTGTTCTTTGGTCGTCAACGCCCCGCTCGTCCATTCGTCGAGGACATCGACGAAGTACAACGTGACGTTCGACGTGTTCGTGATTGTATACGTATAGCGAATCGCCTCACCTGGATGCACCGTCTCGGGACGCGCCATCTTCGTGACGGTGAAGTCGGCTTGATTCAATAAGACGATTTGTTGGCTCTCGGCATCGATGATCCGACCGTAAGCATCGGTCGCAGCGACGCGGAACACGTTCCCGATTTCAGGGGCGCTCGTCCAATCGTAATCGGTTGGAATCGATAAGTTGACGGTCGCCTCGACTCGTTCCCCAGCGAGAAGCCCATCATCGCCGACGAGTGCCAGTAAGCGCTCGCGGACGTTTGCATTGAACGTGTCGACCGCCTTGGCGTCGATGTCGCCGCTAAAGAACTCATCTTCGATGGACGTGATTGTGAGCGCCGTCTCGCCTGTATTCTCGATGACGAACGTATACGGAATCATCCCACCGACGACGGCTTGGTCGATGTTTGCCTCTTTCCCAACCTCAAGGCCAATCGTCTCGTTCGGTACGACCGTGACGCTCGCTTCCTTACAAGCTGACGGGACAGCCTCGTCTTCGACACCGATACAGAACGTATTCGTCACGACGGTCTCACTCGTCACGTCTGGTGCGAACATGTCGAATTGAATCGTCGTCGTCCCGACCGGTATCGTCGGGAATGTCCATTCAAATGCAGGCGGCCCACTCACGGTCGTTGGAGCGACCGAGCCTTCCGGACCGAGCACTTCGACCGAATCCGCGACGACGGTCAACGCTTCGGGCACCGTGTTGGTCACAGACAAGTTCTCAATTGGAGCGCCCGTCACATCGATGACGAGCCGATACGTCACCAAATCTCCGCTTAACACACGCTCGATCGGCCCATCGGCACCGAGCACCAATTGCTCGATGGCAACTGCCGGATTAGCGGAGGGTGCGGCCACTTCTTCTGTGACAGGTTCCTCTGGTGATGGCTCTGGTTCAACGAGCGGAGGCTCGACCGGTGTGTCGACGTCTGGAACGGTCTCCGTCCCATCATCGCCCGGTTCGCTTGACTCACCTGCAAGCTGCTCCATCTGGAATGCATAGACGGCGTCCGGAAATGAGTATGGAACACCGGCTTTGTCATACAAGGTGACTTGATCGATTGTCGTCAAGTCGACTTCTGTCGCATCAATCATGAACCGCCAAATCGTTGACGTCTCACGAGCCCCGTAATACGTGACATCCGCATAAATCAGGCTCGCGTCATCGTACGCTTCGATTTCTTCAGGGCTCAAATCAATTTGTGCATAAATTGGCGTTGGTGTCACCGTCGTGTTCGCGTAACTTCCATGCGGTGCCCACGTGCCAATCAATACGAGGACGAATGTGATGAGTGCGATGAAACGTTGGTTGGTGCGTTGCATGATGGTCCCTCCTCTTAGGTGTGACGAACGTCTGCGATGACACGCTCCGGCACAGGAGAGGGATGGAGGATGAGTGTGCACGAGTCGTGGTGTAGGGTCTTGGTGTCGAAAAGTATTTGTAGATACTAATCATTACCCGTCCGTTGACGGTGCGAACCTGCACACGACCGGAAACGTTTAAAAATCAGGTCAATGAAAAAAGGCCCTCCTTCAGGAGGACCTCGTTCAAGTTTGGTCGGCTAAGAAGGCGAGCAAAGCTGCCTCATCCCACACTTCGATGCCAAGTGACTCGGCTTTCGTCAATTTCGAACCTGCCTTCTCGCCTGCGACGAGGAGGTCGGTGTTCTTGCTGACGCTGCCTGTGACGCTCGCACCGAGCAGTTCAAGTTTCTTACCGGCCTCACCACGCGTCATCTCATGCAGTTTCCCGGTCAAGACGACTGTCTTCCCGGCGAGCGGCGCATCAGCGTCAGCGACCGGTCGTTTCGCACCTTTAAACGTCAGGTTAACCCCTGCAGCTCCGAGGTCACGGACGAGGTCACGAGCTTCCGGCTTTTCAAAGTATAAGACGATCGATTCAGCCATCTTCGTACCGATACCATCGATTGATGTCAATTCGTCGACGGATGCCTCCATGACCGCTTCCATCGTCTCGAACCGTTCCGCAATCAACACGGCCGCTTTTTGTCCGACGAGACGGATGCCGAGCGCGAACAAGACACGCTCGAGTGAGTTCTGTTTCGATTGCTCAATCGCCGCGAGTAGGTTCGTCACCGACGTCTCGCCCATCCGATCGAGCGCGAGCAACGCATCCCGATCGAGGCGATACAGGTCGGCCACGTTATGGACGAGGTCAGACGCATGGAGTTGCGTAATCACTTTCTCACCGAGCCCATCGATATTCATCGCCGGGCGCGATACGAAATGAATCAGCCCTTCGAGCAGTTGGGCCGGGCATTCCGGATTGACGCAGCGGTGGTCCGCCTCGCCCTCTAACCGGACGAGTTCAGATTCACAAGCTGGACAATGCGTCGGGAAGACGATTTCCGTCTCCTCCCCGGTCCGCTCACTGACGAGCGCCGAGACGACGGCTGGGATCACGTCCCCCGCTTTCTTGATGACGACACGGTCTCCGATGTGAAGGTCCTTCTCTACAATGAAGTCCTCGTTATGGAGCGTCGCATACGTCACGGTCGACCCTGCGACCGAGACCGGTGCAAACCGCGCACGCGGCGTGACTTTCCCGGTCCGCCCGACACTAAAGTCGACGTCTTCAATCGTCGTCACGACTTCCTCGGCCGGGAACTTATACGCGACGGCCCAACGCGGACTCTTCGCCGTGAAGCCGAGCTGTTCTTGCTCTTCGTAAGCTGCGACTTTGATGACGATGCCGTCAATCTCGTACGGCAACTCCGACCGCTTCGTCACATACGTTTCAATATAGTCCCATAACTCATCGGCCATATGACACGTCGTGTATTCTTGGCTGACGGCAATCCCGAGACGGCGCAAATATTCGAGCGACTCGTCATGCGAGGCGACGAGATCGTCCGTCGAGACGAGCCCGTAGGCGAAGAACGCCAAGTTCCGCGACGCCGCGATTTTCGAGTCGAGCTGCCGGAGCGAACCTGCCGCCGCATTGCGTGGGTTGGCGAATAGTGGTTCGCCGAGGCGTTCCCGCTCGTCGTTCAAATGTTCGAACGACCGTTTCGGCATGTACGCCTCACCGCGCACCTCGAACGTGACGTCCTCGTTCAACCGGAGCGGAATCGAGCGGATCGTCTTCAAGTTTTGCGTGATGTCTTCCCCAGTCGTCCCGTCCCCGCGCGTCGCGCCACGGACGAGCCGACCCTCTTCGTATTTCAGCGACACGGCGAGCCCGTCAAACTTGAGCTCGGCGACGAACAGCGGACTATAGCCAAGATCTTTCTCAATCCGTTCGACCCATTCGACGAGTTCTTCTTTGGAGAAGACGTTCCCGAGCGACAGCATCGGCGTGTCATGTGTCACTTTGACGAACGCATCGAGCGGGACGCCGCCGACACGTTGCGTCGGTGAATCCGGACTCCGGAGTTCCGGATAGTCCGTCTCGATTTCAATCAATTCGTTCATGAGACGGTCGTATTCCGCATCCGGGACACTCGGTCGGTCGAGCACATAATATTCATACCCGTATTGATTTAACTTTTGACGAAGCGCTTCAACGCGTTCTGCCATCTCCATATGATCACCTCACGCTTTTTCGATTGGGGCAAACTTGGCGAGCAGGCGCTTGATGCCGACGGCCGGGAAAGCGATATCGAGCTCGAGCTGATCGCCTTCGCCACGCGTCTGAACGACCGTGCCTTGTCCCCATTTCTTATGATTGGCCTTGTCCCCAACGTTCCAACCGATTGATTCGGCGCCGGACGACTGGGCAAGTTTTGGTTTCGGTTTCGAGCTGAAGCCGTTCACAGGAAGTTTCCCCGGCGACTCGACTGGATTCCATGGCATCGGCTTCTTCGCTTTGCCCGATCGCTCCAAGAGCGTCTCTGGCAACTCGTGCAAGAAGCGCGACTCCGGGTTGTTTTGGAAACGCCCGTACAACATGCGGGACTGGGCCCGTGTCAAATAGAGACGCTTCTCGGCCCGCGTGATGCCGACGTACGCGAGACGGCGTTCTTCTTCCATCTCTTCCGGGTCGTTCAAGGCACGGCTGTGCGGGAACAACCCTTCTTCCATCCCAATCAAGAAGACGACCGGGAACTCAAGTCCCTTGGCCGAGTGTAGCGTCATGAGTGTGACTTGGTGTAACTCGTCGACTTCTTCGAGCGTGTCGAGGTCCGAGACGAGCGTCAAATCGGTCAAAAAGGCGACGAGTGTCTGCTCGTCACTCTCTTTCTCAAAATTTTGGGCGACCGAGAGGAACTCTTGCAAGTTCTCAAGGCGGCTCTCGGCTTCGAGCGTCTTCTCGATTTTGAGCATCTCTTCGTAGCCTGACTTCTTCAACACTTCTTCAATCAATTCCGAGATGGACAAGTAGTCGGCCATTTGACGCAAATCGACCATCAATTGACGGAACTCGGCGAGCTTCGTCGCTGTGCGCGGCGCAATGCCCGACAGTTCGATGTCACGAATCGCTTCCATGAGCGACACGCCTTGCATCCCGGCGAAGTCGCCGAGCTTATCGACCGTCGCGGCGCCGATGCCGCGCTTCGGTTCGTTGACGACACGGACGAATGAGATGTCCTCGTCTGGGTTGGCGATTAAGCGCAAATACGCCAAGATATCCTTGATTTCTTTTCGTTCATAGAACTTCGTCCCGCCGACCATCTTATACGGGATGTTCGACTTGAGGAGCATTTCCTCGAGTCCGCGCGATTGGGCGTTCGTCCGGTACAGGACGGCCATCTCGCCGTAATCGATGCCTTCTTGGCGGAGCTCCTTCATCTGATTGATGATGAAGAACGCTTCATCCCGGTCATCCGAGGCGACATGCAAGAGGAGTTTCTCGCCTTCGACGTTCTCGGTCCAAAGCTGCTTGTCTTTTCGACCTGAGTTGTTTTGAATGACACCGTTCGCCGCTTCCAAAATCCGCTTCGTCGACCGATAGTTTTGTTCGAGCAAGATGACGTGCGCGCTCGGATAATCCTTCTCGAACGTCAAGATGTTGGCGATATCAGCGCCGCGCCAGCGATAAATCGACTGATCCGAGTCACCGACGACACACAGGTTCTCATGCGCCTGCGCGAGCAGCTTGACGAGCGTGTATTGGGCCCGGTTCGTATCTTGATACTCGTCGACGTGGATGTATTGGAACTTCTTCTGATAAAACGCGAGCACGTCCGGCGCTTCTTGGAACAACTGAATCGCCTTCATGATCAAGTCGTCAAAGTCGAGCACGTTGTTTTGCTTCAATTTCTTCTCATACGCCGTGTAGACGTCCGAGATGACTTTCTCGTACGGGTTGTTGCCGACGAGTGCGGCCGCGTCTTGCGGCGTGCGTAGCTCGTTCTTATGGTTCGAGATCATACCGAGGAGCGTCCGTGGCTCATATTTTTTCGGGTCAAGGTTCAACTCTTTAAGCACTTGCTTGATGGCCGTCAACTGATCGGACGAGTCGAGAATCGAGAAGTTCCGGTCATAACGGATGCGATCGATGTCACGCCGTAAAATCCGAACACACATCGAGTGGAACGTCGAAATCCAAATATCGTCCGCGACGCCACCGACGAGGCGGGCGATCCGGTCTTTCATCTCGCGAGCCGCTTTGTTCGTGAACGTAATGGCGAGAATGTTCCACGGCGCGATTTGTTTCGACGCCATCAAGTAGGCGACGCGATGCGTCAAGACACGTGTTTTCCCAGACCCTGCCCCGGCCATGATGAGCAACGGGCCGTCCGTATATTTGACCGCCTCCGCTTGCGGAGGGTTCATGCCTTTGACTAATTCTTCACTCAAGTTATACATAATCGTTTCCTTTCCCTATCCAAACATTTGTTCTTATTTTATCGGAGTGCCGCGACAGTCGCAAGCGCTCCTTCGAAATTGTCATAAATTACATTGCCGACGACGATCGTATTCACGTGTTCAGCCATCACCCGGGCCGACTCGTATCCGGTGATGCCGCCCCCATAAAACAGATGGGCGTCCGGCACGGCCAGTCGCACTTCTTGGACGAGCTCGACCGATCCGAACGTGCCGCTATACTCTACATACAAGGAAGGCAGGCGGAACAAACGATGTCCCGTTTCCGCATAGGCGATGGCTGTCTCGATGGACAAATCGGTCTTCGCCTCGGTCACGTGGGCCACTTTCGCATCTGGATTCAAGACGATATACCCTTGTCCGGTCACGTCAGCGTGAAACAAGTGTCCGTATCGTTCGAACGCTCTCGTTTGATGACCGATGACCCAGTCCACGGTGCCCGCGTTCAAGACGGTCGGAATGAAATAGTGGTCGAAGCCTCGAATCACTTGCTCGGGATGGCTCATCTCGAGCGCGAGCGGGATGCCGCATCCTTCGAGACGAGTATAGAGCGCGAACGTGTTTTCCGCGTCGACCCCGTCCGTCCCACCGATGAGGAAAGCGTCCGTGCCCGAACGGATGAGCGCTGCGAGCGCCGAATCATCGAGCGGTTTATTCGGATCAAGTTTAAAGACGTGGCGCCACGATTGAAAATCCATTCGGCTTCCCTCCCATTCGATACCTTCTCTAGTGTAGCGATTTTTCCCGTCGCTTGCATCTGTTGAACAAAAAAAGACTTGCCGAGGCAAGTCTCAAGCACGTCTGGCGTGCGTCTTTTGTTCGCGGGCCGTCATCCATTTGGCGACGACGAGTGCGAACAGTCCGTAAACCGGGATGAACCAGAGCGGATTGGCCAAAAAGAAGCCGAGCACTGGAATCTCGAGTAACGGTGAATCTGGCGAGCAGAGCGCTGTTCCGTTCACGACCGCGATGAACGGTAAGACCGGGACGGCGAACACGTAACCAAAGTTGATCCAAAAAGCCTTCATGATCTGAGCTCCTTAGCCTAAGATGATTGATTCTTTCGGATAGTTGTACATCCGTTTCGGCTGTCTCCGCTGCAAAATCAAGATGAAGGCGATGACACCGATTCGACCGATGAACATTAAAATCGTGAGTACCCATTTTCCGACGTTACTGAACTCTGCCGACAGACCGACCGACAAGCCGGTCGTTCCGAACGCCGAGCACGCCTCGAACAAGATGCGGGTAAGCGATGCGTCTTCAAAGAAGGTGAGCACCATGACCCCCGTGAGCAGGACAGCGAGTGACACCGTGATGATGACGAACGCTTTCCAAATATCCTCGAGCACAATCTCGCGCCCGAAAATTTTGATGGACGAGTCGCCGCGAATGAACGCGACGACCCCGAGCACGGCGACGGCGAACGTCGTCGTCCGAATCCCCCCGCCGACCGAGGACGGGGACGCCCCGATGAACATCAGAATCGATAACAATAACATACTGCCTTCCGAGAACAGGTTGACGTCTACCGTCGTCAAGCCCCCGTTTCGCGTCGTCACGGACTGGAACAAGGAATCCGAGAGCGCCAGCCAGAGCGGTAAGTCTTTGAACGCGTTATTGTATTCAAATAGAAACAAGCCGACGGTCCCGACCGCGATCAATCCAAAGAACGTGGATACCGTCAATTTCGTGAACAACGAGAAGCGGCGCGGGAAATTCTCACGTTTCCGTATAATCCGGTTCGTCAAATAGGTGCGAATCTCGACGAGGACCGGGAACCCGATGGCGCCACCGGTCATGAGCGCGATTTGCGTAAAGATGACGAACGGGTCTTCCCGGAATGGCGCGAGCGAACTGCCGGTGATATCGAACCCCGCGTTCGTCGTCGCACTAATCGAACCGAACAGCCCTTGCAGGAACGCCTCTCTGGCCGTATCAAAGTAATTTAAGTAATGGATTCCGAGCATGATTGCCCCAATCGCTTCAATCGTGATAACGGTGATGACAATTTCCGCAATATACTTCACGATTCCAGACATCGACGTCTGGTTCTGGTCCCGTAAAATCAGCTGACGCTCACGAAAGCCAATCCGCTTTCCGAGCAAAATCCACATGATGACATGCAAACTGATCAGACCGACCCCGCTCACTTGAACGATGAACAGGATGATGAACAGCCCGAACGTCGAAAACGTATCCGTCACGACGATTGGCGTCAAGCCGGTGACGCTGACACAGCTGACCGCAAAAAAGACGAGATCGGTGAATGTGATCGTGACACCCGGCTGTCGCGCAATCGGTAAGGCGAGCAGAATGACAGCTAACACGACCGCCGCACTGTAAATCAACACGAGTGTCTGGACCGGTGTCAGCTTCCGGAAGAACAGCTGTAAATTTCGTTTCATAAACTTGTCTTGCATCTCGCCCCTCCTCTCCCATCAAAAACAAGATGACTCTTACGAGTCACCTTCTGATTGTTTTAGACGTTCAAGGGCAAGATCATAACCGCCAGACCCGTAGTTCAAGCAACGCTTGACGCGGGAGATGGTGGCTGTCGAAGCACCTGTCGCTTCTTCAATTTTATGATATGTGCTACCTTCACGAATTTGACGGGCTACTTCAAGCCGTTGGGCGAGCGCCTGTACTTCGTTCACGGTCGCTAAATCTTCAAATAGTTGATAACAATCTTCGAGTGTATCGAGCTTCAAAATCGCCTCAAATAGCTGATCGAGCTCTCGTCCTCGTAATTTATCGAGTTGCATCCGCAAGCATCCTCTCTCATCGTACTTCTTTATCATTCTAAAGCACGACCGGCTCGGACTCAACTGTTCATCGTAAAATCGCCGGAAATAGTATTTGTTTCTTCATCACTTCGTAAATCCCGAGCGGTGTGGCCCGCACATATGGCAAGTGCGTCGACGCCAAGAACAAGAGCGTATAAATCGGGTCTTCGAACTTGTAC
Source organism: Exiguobacterium chiriqhucha RW-2 (assembly GCF_000416965.1). GTDB lineage: Bacteria > Bacillota > Bacilli > Exiguobacteriales > Exiguobacteriaceae > Exiguobacterium > Exiguobacterium chiriqhucha. The sequence goes on along the minus strand of NZ_ATCL01000003.1, from coordinate 17,453 downwards.
CCACGGGTGAGTAGCTCGGCCCGCAACCCTTCTTCTTGGACAATCAACCGTTCGACCGGCTCCTTCGACGTCATGCCACAGAGCGGGAGCGGGATTTCCGCGATCACCTCACCGCGGTCGACAAGGACGATGCCGCCGCCAAGTTCCTTCATCCGCTCGAAAGCCGTCAACATGTCTTGTTTGCATTTCCCAAGAATCAAATAGTCACCGCTAATCGAATACGAACTGACGAGGCCTCCGAAGTCGTTGGCGAATCCTTTCAGCACCGTATTGAGGCGCCATTTCCCTTCTTTATCGAGCAGCATGAGGAACGACTCGTCCCCGTCACGTGGCAGCTCATCTTGTCCGGTATCGTGCGTGATTTTGAACAGCTTCATGATGACCGAGTTGACCATGTCGAGCCCGACCGGCATGCTGAACGATAAGTCGTTCGGCGTCAGTTCGATGTCGACGTTCGTCGACGGCATCAAGGCAAGCGCCGCATCGACGAGCTCGTTCGGAAATTCGGACGTCCCGTCCCGATAAATCCATTGCCCTTTGGCAATGACAGCGCTCGGGCGTGGCTCATCAACCGCATCCAAAATATTGAGATGGGCGATGCGTCCCGGCGCAATCGAACCGAGGACGTGGTCGAGCCCGAAGTGTCGCGCCACGTTCAACGAGACGATGCGGTATGCTTCAATTGGAGGCAAACCCGCCTCAATCATGATTTTCACGAGCGCGTCTTGTAACCCGTCTTGATAAAATCCTGGCGTCGACCCGTCTGTCGTGACCATCACATGATCGAACGCCTCGAGTCCGGCGTCGAGCAGACCACGGATGAGTCCCGGAAGGTCAGGACGAATGGAAGAGTGACGGAGTGTTGTCGTATAGCCGTGTTCGAGCCGGCAGAGCGCTTCTTCGGCCGTCATCGCTTCATGGTCGCTGTGAACACCCATCAACGCCATCTTCGTCAACGTCTTCGCCGAAGCCCCTGGGAAGTGTCCTTCGACCGGGAGACCGCACGTCTCCGCATCGAGCATCCACTGAAGCATCTCGTCATCACCTTTTAACGTCCGTGGCCAGGCCGTCAATTCTCCGGCCATGATGACGTCCGGGTGATTGAACCAAGCGTGAATCCGCTCGGAGTCGACGAGAACGCTATCACGGTCAAGTTCGGTCTGTGTATCGAGACGCGCCCACCAGTACGTGCTCGTCGGAAGCTGTTGCATCGCTTCCAGTTGCGCAAACGCTTGCTCCTTATTTTGTAAAAAAAGAAGCATGTTGTCATTCACGAGCGTTGTCGTCCCCCGCTCACCTGCATACTTCGACAGCGTCGCCGGATTATATAGTTGGAATGGATGCGCGTGCGGCTCGATATAGCCCGGCACGATGTATTTCCCTGACATATCCACCGTCTCGACGGCGGCTTTCGGTACATCTGGCCCGACATAGACGATTCGGTCATGCTCAATCCATATGTTTGCTTGTTTCCACTGCTTCACGTACATATTTAAGTATGTGGCATTCGTCAATACGAGCGAAGGTGGTCTGACTTGGCTCACGACTTCTAATTGTGACCGAATCATCGCTTTAGACCACGGTGCCCGCGCCGATCGTTTTGGTGGCATCGAACCCAATCCTCCCTTAATCGCCTCGCCATTATTATTAGAAAATAATTTTGTAAGCGTTTTCTTTCATCTGATTCAAGTTTACCTTTTCTCTGAAAGGCTCGCAAGCTATGTTGCCCATTGTAACGGAATTCACATGAAATTCACACAAATAAAGACGTCTCCCGCGGGAGACGCCTTCACCAATCGTACATCGTGACCGTCTTTTTCAAATAATGCTCGAGTTGAGCGAGCGGAACGGGCTTGCTGTAATGATAGCCTTGAATGAGGGAGCTGCTATGTTCGAGCACGAAGGCAAGCTGTTCCGGACGTTCGACTCCTTCGGTGACGATATCGAGCCCGAGCGTGTGGAACGTCTGATATAACCCTTCGAGCAACGCCCGGTCGAACGTGTTCTCCGGAATCCCTTTGACGAAATTCTGGTCGATTTTAATCAAGTCGAGTTGGAGCGACTGTAAAAACGACAGCGACGACGTGCCGACCCCGAAGTCATCGAGCGAGATTTTGACGCCGATGGCCTTGAGCGATTGAATGAACTGCTGAAGTTCGTATAAATTGCCGCCGACCTCGCTCTCGGTGATTTCCACATGGAGACGGTGAGGGTCAAATCTCGAACTCATCAACACTCGTTCTAATGAAGCTAAAAACGAACCGTCGGCGATTTGGCGCTTCGACACGTTAATCGAAAGGAACAAGTGATGTCGTTCCACGTGGTCTTTCATCTCTGTGACCGCTTGTTCGAGCACCCAACGACCCAAATCAGAGATGAGACCGAGCTGTTCGGCGACAGGGATGAAGAGTCCAGGTGAGATTTGACCTTTCGTCGGATGGTTCCAACGAATGAGCGCCTCCACGCCACGTACGGCAAATGGTCGCGGCGACACGATCGGTTGATAATACAGTTCGAATTCATCATGTTCGAGCGCATGGCGCAAGTCACGCTCCATCTCGAGCGTCTGTAAGTAGTGGCTTCCATCCTCGATTTCTTGGAACGTGAGCACTCGATTCTTTCCTGACAGTTTTGCCTCATGAATGACGACATCGAGCCGTCCCATCATCATCTCGTACGTATGGTGCGGTTCGGCACAAGTGAACACATCGATACCGATTGTCGCCGCCATCCCCTTCACCCCGTTGACTTCGGCCCAATCTTTCAAGTCTTTGATCAAACGCCGGGCGACCGGCTGCAATTGTTCGAGCGTCCAGCTTGGGTGGACGAACATGAATTCATCGGCACCGATTCGGGCGACAAATCCGTCTTCTTTATAAAAGTTGAGTCGGGAAGCGATATAAATCAGGACGGCGTCGCCTGTCCGGTGTCCGTACTGGTCGTTGATGCGCCGGAAATCGTCCAAGTCCAAACCGAGCACACCGATTTGGTCTTGTTTGCCACGTACGTTCGAGAAGTAGTCCTCAAGCGCGAGCCGGTTCGGGAGCAACGTCAACGCGTCACGAAACGCCCGGTCAATCACTTCGGCACGTGTGTCTTCGAGTGCCGCGAGCACTTCATTCATGCTCGTCGCCATCTGTTCAATCTCGTCGTGGCTGTTCGCATCACGACTGAGCCGGAGCCGACTATCCCGTTCGAGCGTGATCACTTTCAACTCACTGACGATTTCCATGAGACGTCGAATCACGACCCGGTGAATCGTCCACAGCAACGAAAAGAAGAGACCGAGCCCAAGGACGACGAGGGCGATCATCCCGAGTCGCAACATCGCCACCGTATTTTCATAATGTGTTTGTTCGACGGTGAATTTGACTTCGAAATCGGACTGTTGAAACACGGTGCCAAGCGGAATCACGACGTCGGTCCCCGCATCGCCATCCGTGATGACCGTCTGATTTTGACGCGCGGGTTGAATCGTCAATGGAATTTTCGTCTGGGTGCTCATGTCCGCCAGAAATGCCGGGTCGACGAACTCGAGCATGACGAGCGTACCTTGACTTGGACCACTACTATCACTTCGTAAAATCGGGTGACTGACGTACAGCGTCGGACCGAAATCACTCGCATAGATGCCGTTTTGCGTACCTTCCTGATCGCTTAATCGAGAAGTGACCGCCTTGATGAGCGTTTGTTGATCGGTTTTTGACAACGTCGTGCTCGCTGAACGGAACGACGAGTAGAACGCTTCTCCGTCCCGGTCCAAATAGACGATGGCATTGACGCTCAAGTTTTCAAGCGATTCCTCGCTAATGTTACTTTGGACATAGGAGGCGTTCCGTCGTTGAACGAACGTGTACGTGTCATTCCAGACGGCCCAATCGACGAGTGTGCGCTCGAGCGTATGCTTCCGATTGGCGAGCGTCTCTGACACGCTCGCGACTTGACTCTCGACCGTCTGCCGATCTTGCTCCATGCTCCTCTCGATAAAATAAGGGCGGACCCCAAAAAAGATGACTCCGACAAACACGACTATATTCACGGCCACCGCAATCATGAGCTTCGTCCGAATGCGCACGTCGACCACCTTCTTCCTTCAATCTACTCCATTATTGTAGAGCAGGAAGCGTGAATTCCCTTCTTTTCGCATGAAAAAAAGGACGGGTTGACCCATCCTTTAAAAAATACGTGCCAACGCCCGTCCCCCGATGTCTCGACGGTAGAACGTCTGTGGCAAATCAAGTTGTTCGAGTGCCGTATAGACGGCATGTTTCGCTTCGAGCAAGGTCGGTTTTGTCGACGTGAGCACGAACAAGCGTCCCCCGTTGCCGACGATGTCCGCCCCGTCACGGGTCGTGCCCGCATGGAACACGAGCACATCGTCTCGTAAGTCACCGAAGCCTGATAGTACCTGTCCGGTCGTCGCTCGATCAGGATAGCCTTCTGCCGCGACGACGACTCCAATCGTATAGCCTTCCACCCATTCAATCGGATACGGTTTCTGGTCCACGACCGCCTCGATGACGTCGAGGAGAGGCGATGCCAAGTTCGGGAGAATGACCTCAGTCTCTGGATCGCCGAACCGAGCGTTGAACTCGATTACTTTCGGACCATCCGCCGTCAAGATCAAGCCTGCATACAAGAACCCTTCGAACGGAGTACCACGTTCGACCATCGTCCGCGCGAGCGGGAAGAGCACGCGCTTGACCGCTTCCGCGTACACGGCATCGTCGAGATGAGGCATCGGACTGTACGCGCCCATGCCACCCGTATTCGGCCCTTTGTCGCCGTCAAACGCACGCTTGTGATCTTGTGACGTGATCATCGGGATGACGTGCTCGCCTGAGACGAACGCCATGAGCGAGAACTCTTCCCCGTCTAAAAACTCTTCGATGACGACACGGGACTGATCCCCGAACTTATCGGTGCCGAAGATGTCGTGAATCGCCTCTCGCGCCTCTTCGAGTGTGAACGCGACGGTCACGCCTTTCCCGGCAGCGAGCCCGTCCGCTTTGACAACGAGCGGCGCTTCCGACTGATCGATATGACGTAACGCTGACTCGGCGTCGGTGAACGTGTCGTACCCTGCGGTCGGGATATTTGCTTCGCGCATCACTTCTTTGGCGAAGGCTTTACTACCCTCGAGGAGCGCTGCCGCTTTCGTCGGTCCGAAGATGTGTTGACCTTCTGCTTGGAACGTATCGACGACTCCGGCCATCAGGGCCGATTCGGGGCCGACAATCGTCCAGTCGATTCCTTCGCGCTTCGCAAACCCAACAAGGGCCGAAACATCCGTCTCTTCAATCGGCACGCAGGTCACACCATCCATATTGAGATTGCCCGGGGCGACGAACACCTCATGTCCGTCTTGTCCCAGTTTCCAGGCGAGCGCGTGTTCACGGCCGCCACGTCCAATGACGAGTACGTTCATCTTATCGCTCCTCTCAATGTTTGAAGTGTCGAACTGACGTGAACACCATCGTGATGCCGTGACGGTTCGCCGCTTCGATCGACTCTTCGTCACGAATCGATCCGCCCGGTTGAATGATGGCCGTGATCCCGGCCGCAGCCGCAGCCTCGACCGTATCGCCCATCGGGAAGAACGCATCGCTACCGAGAGCGGCCCCTTGAGCACGTTCCCCTGCTTGTTCGAAAGCGATTTTCGCCGCGCCGACGCGGTTCATCTGTCCCGCACCGATGCCGATTGTCGTCTCGTCTTTGGCGACGACGATGGCGTTGGATTTCACGTGTTTAACGACACGCCACGCAAGTTTCAAATCTTCCCATTCAGACGCCGTCGGACGACGATCCGTCACGATTTGGCATGACGCATCATCGAGTGTGACGTCGTCCCCATCTTGTACGAGGAGACCGCCCGCGACGGCTGTCAAGCGCATCCCTGTCATCTGGCCCATGTCGAGCGTCAATAACCGAAGATTCTTTTTCTCTTTCAATCGGTCAAGTGCTGCCTCACTAAAGGATGGCGCGATGATGATTTCTAGGAAGATGTTGCGGAGCGCCTCTGCCGTTTCCACATCGACTTCACGGTTCAAGGCGACGATGCCTCCAAAAATCGAGACCGGATCGGCCGCATGGGCTCTTGAGAACGCCTGGCTGATTGTTTCTCCGACAGCGACACCGCACGGGTTCATATGTTTGACGACGACCGCTGCCGGCTCCGTCAATTCGCTGAGCGCCTCGAGCGCCGCATTCGTATCTTGGATATTGTTATATGAGAGTTCTTTGCCGTGCAGTTGCTTCGCGTTCGCGAGCGTCATCCCGTGATAGAGCGGCGTCTTATAAAACGCTGCCTGCTGGTGCGGGTTTTCCCCGTAACGGAGGTCTTGTACTTTCTCATACGTGACCGTGAGCTGTTCCGGGAACGTCTCGCCGATCTGCTGCCCTAAATAGTCGGCAATCAAGGCGTCATACGCCGCCGTGTGACGGAACGCTTTTGTCGCAAGACGTTGACGTGTTTCGAACGTCGTCCCGCCGGCACGAACCGCTTCGGCCACATGACCGTAGTCGGCCGGATCAACGACGACCGTCACGCTAGCATGGTTTTTCGCGGCTGAACGGAGCATGCTCGGTCCACCGATATCGATATTTTCAATCGCTTCTTCATACGTCGCATTCTCTTTCGCAATCGTCTGTTTGAACGGGTATAAGTTGACGACGACATAGTCGATTGGCTCGATGTCGTGGTCTCTCATCTGTTCGACGTGCGAGTCCAAATCGCGGCGTCCGAGCAGACCACCGTGAACGAGCGGATGGAGCGTCTTCACGCGTCCGTCGAGCATCTCTGGGAACGACGTCACTGCTGAGATGTTTTTTACCGGAAGGCCGGCCGCGATGAGCGCTACTTCCGTCCCGCCTGTCGAAATGAGTTCGATGCCCGCTTCATGCAACGCCTGCGCGAGCTCGACGATTCCTGTTTTATCTGACACACTCAGTAATGCTCTCACTTGAAAACCTCCTGTTGGATAAACACTTGTTGTAGTACGCGCGGATAGAGCTGATGCTCGACCGCTTGGATGCGTCTTGCCGCTTCGGCCGCATCACAGCCTGCGATAGCGACGTCTTGTTGGGCGATGATTGGTCCCGTGTCCATCCCGGCATCTACGTAATGAACCGTGACCCCGCTCGTCGGCACATTCGCCGCGAGCGCCTGACCGATGGCGTCTTTTCCAGGGAACGCCGGTAAGAGCGACGGATGGATGTTGATGATTTGCTTTGGATACGCGGTAAGCAGCACGTCCCCAATCAACCGCATATACCCGGCCAAGACAATATAGTCGGCGCCGAGTGCCTGTAGTAGGACGAGTATTTCTTGTTCGAATTCCGCTTTTGAGGCGTACGTCTTCGGTTCGAACGAGAAGGTCGGGATGTTGAACCGATCGGCCCGCTCGAGTACTTTCGCTTCTGGTTTGTCCGTGACGAGCAGGACGCATTCCCCTGACAAGTCGCCTCGGTCAATGGCTTGCCAAATCGCTTCGGCGTTGCTACCGGACCCGGAGGCGAAGATGGCAAACTTTTTCACTGGTCGACCCCCATGATGCGGACACCCGGTTTGGCATCGACTTTCCCGATGCGATGCGACGTCTCTCCGGCGCGCTCGAGCGCAGCTTCGACAGCTTCGACATCTTCAGGACGGACTGCGATCATGAAGCCGATACCCATATTGAACACGTTGAACATCTCTTGTTTCGAGACGTGCCCGACTTGTTCGAGCCAGTCGAACACGGGCAGGCTCGGCCAATTCGATGCGTCGAATGTGACACCGAGGCCTTCCGGCAGCATGCGTGGCACGTTCTCGTAAAAACCGCCGCCCGTGATATGGGCCATGCCTTGGACACGCCCCGTCGCGATGGCCGCTTTCGCCGCCTCGGAATAAATGCGCGTCGGCAACAAAAGGGCGTTCCCGAGCGTCGTGTCGAGCATGGCGATCTCATCAGTGTAGGCGAGCCCTTGCGATTCGACGATATGGCGGACGAGCGAGAATCCGTTTGAATGGACACCCGATGATGCGAGTCCGAGGACGATGTCCCCCGCTTCAATCGTCCGTCCATCGATCAGTGCTTCCTTCTCGACGACACCGACGGCGAATCCGGCGATGTCATATTCGCCGTCCGGATACATCCCCGGCATCTCGGCCGTCTCGCCTCCAACGAGGGCACAGCCCGCTTGGACACAGCCTTCGGCGACTCCTGCGACGATGCGCTCAAGTTTGGCCGGTTCCGCTTTTCCGGTCGCGATATAGTCTAAGAAATAAAGCGGTTCGGCCCCGTGGACGAGACAGTCATTGACACACATCGCCACACAGTCAATTCCAATCGTATCATGTTGGTCGAGCGCGAACGCGAGTTTGAGTTTCGTGCCGACCCCATCCGTTCCGCTGACGAGAATCGGATGTTTCAACTGCATCGAGCCAAGGTCAATCATCGCCCCAAAACTACCGAGCCCGGTCATCACTTCTGGACGCATCGTCCGTGCAACGTGACGCTTCATGCGTGATACTGCCTCATAGCCTGCCTCTAAATTCACACCCGCTTGTTCATATCTTAAACTCATCGTCAGTCCCCCTCAAGCTTTTGTCTCTGTTACAAGTTCCGCCAGTTCAGTTGGATAAAGTCCGGTGAAGCAAGCGGCGCACTGCCCGCGCAAGTTCCCTTCGAACGGCCGGTCGATTGCTTCGACCGTCCCATCCAATGTGAGGAACGCCAGTGAATCGGCTCCAATCTCTTCTTTAATCTCTTCGATGGATTTGGTGGCCGCAATCAACTCTTCCTTTGATGATGTATCGATGCCGTAATAGCACGGATGCTTGATCGGTGGTGACGTGATGCGCACATGCACTTCGGTCGCCCCGGCTTCACGGAGCAGTTTGACGATGCGTCGGCTCGTCGTCCCGCGAACGATTGAGTCGTCGACCATGATGACCCGCTTACCGCTCACGACACCTCGCAACGCCGACAGTTTCATCTTGACGCCGCGCTCCCGTAACTCTTGCGACGGTTGAATGAACGTCCGGCCGACGTATCGGTTTTTGATGAGTCCCATCTCGTACGGAATCCCGCTCGCCTCGGCGTAACCGATGGCCGCTGAGATACTCGAATCAGGGACGCCGGTGACGACGTCCGCTTCGACCGGTGCCTCGTCGAACATCTTTTTCCCCATCGCCTTACGGGCCGTATGCACGTTGACGCCATCGATGATCGAGTCCGGCCGCGAGAAGTAGATGTATTCCATTGAACACATCGCGCGGACCGAGGCCTCGCTGTACCGCTCCGACACGATCCCGTCTTGCGTGATCATAAGGAGTTCCCCTGGCTCGACATCGCGTACGTACGTCGCCCCCACGACGTCGAACGCACATGTCTCTGAAGCGAACACGTAGGCTCCGTCCTCGGTCTGGCCGAGCGAGAGCGGACGTAATCCGTGAACATCGACGCCGACGTAGAGCGCGTCTTCCGTCAAGAAGAGGAAGGCGAACGCGCCGACGAGACGAGCCAAGCTATCCGCGATTCGTTCTTTCATCGAGTTGCCTCGGCTCCGCTTAATCAAGTGGGCGACGACTTCCGTGTCAGATGTCGTCTGAAAAATCGCACCTTCCGCTTCGAGCATATGTTTCAACTCGTTGGCGTTGACGAGATTCCCGTTGTGCGCCATCGCCAAATCGCCCGTGAGCGACTTGAAGTGGAGCGGTTGGACGTTCTCGAGCGTGTTGCCGCCTGCCGTCGAATAACGGACATGACCGATGGCGTGGTGCCCGGTCAATGCATCGAGCGACGGTTCGTCGAACACTTCAGCGACGAGTCCGAGCCCGCGTTTGGCGTGCAAGCGCTCCCCGTCAGCCGTGACGATGCCTGTCCCTTCTTGTCCCCGGTGTTGCAGGCTGTGGAGGCCGTAGTAGGCGAGGTGTGACGCTTCGTGGTGATTAAATACCCCGAATACCCCGCACTCCTCGTTCATGCCTCGGATGTCATATAACATGGAATAGCTCCTTCCCATACCCGTTCAAGTTCCGTGACGTCCATTTCGATTAGGCGGTCGCTCGCACGCACCGTCAATTGTGGCGTGTCTGTCACCTGTCCGATGCGTGTCGCCTTCGTCAACTTCGCGAACGCATCGGCCTGATGTGGCGCGACTGTGACGAGGAACCGTGACTGTGATTCGCTGAAAAGTGTCGTCACGAGATCTGTGTCGACTGTGACGTCTGCGCCGAAGCCCGTGCCGAACACGAGTTCAGGGAGTGCTGCGGCGAGTCCACCTTCCGATACGTCGTGGGCCGCCGTGACAAGTCCTTCCCGGATTGCTGCGAGGAGCGCTTGTTGCTGACGGCTCTCCGTCTCCAGGTCAAGCGTCGGCGCCTGTCCGCTCACTTCTCCGTCTTGAAGCATTTGGAGCGCACTACCGCCGAACTCAGGTTTCGTCTCTCCGAGCAGGAAGATGATGTCGCCTGATTCTTTCGCGAACGACGTCGTGATATGTTCTGGCTTGTCGATCAAGCCGACCATGCCGACGACCGGCGTCGGATAAATCGCCGTCCCGTTCGACTCATTGTAAAGCGAAACGTTCCCGCCGATGACCGGTGTGTCGAGGGCACGGCACGCTTCGGCCATCCCTTCGACGGCTTGGTCGAGCTGCCAGAACCCTTCTGGCTTGTCCGGGCTACCGAAGTTCAAGCAGTCCGTGAGGGCGAGCGGTGTGGCGCCGCTGGCGACGATGTTGCGCGCTGCCTCTGCGACCGCGATGGCACCACCGACACGCGGGTCGAGGTACACGTATTTGGCGTTGCAGTCCGTCGTCATCGCGAGCGCTTTGTCTGTGTCGCGAATCCGGATAACGGCCGCATCACTTCCTGGTGCAACGACGGTTGATGTTTGGACCATATGGTCGTATTGCTCATACACCCAACGTTTCGAGGCAATCGTCGGCATGGCAAGCACGTCTTTCCATGTCGTGAGTACGTCCGTGACGACCGGTTGGACCGGTGCCATCGCTTGGAACGTTTCATAATATGCCGGTACTTTCGACGGCTTATGGTAGACCGGTGCGTCTTCTGCGAGCGCGTCGACCGGTACTTCGGCTGCGACTTCCCCTTGATGGAGAAGACGGAGCACTTTTTCTTCGATGACGACACCGACTTTGATCGCATGAAGTCCCCACTTCGTGACGATTGCTTCGATTTCATCTTCATGCCCTGCCTTGACGACGAGAAGCATCCGCTCTTGTGACTCGGACAACATCATCTCGTAAGGCGTCATGTCAGCCTCGCGTTGTGGGACGAGGTCGAGGTTCATCTCGATGCCCATGCCTGCCTTCGATGCCATCTCGGCCGAAGACGACGTGAGACCAGCCGCTCCCATGTCTTGGATCCCGACGAGGGCTGGGTGCTTAATGACTTCCAAACACGCCTCAATCAACAGTTTCTCCATGAATGGGTCACCGACTTGGACGGCCGGGCGTTTCTCGTCCGCATCCTCACCGAGTTCTTCCGAGGCGAACGTCGCCCCGTGAATGCCGTCGCGTCCTGTCGTTGCGCCGACGTACATGACCGAGTTGCCGACACCTTCGGCAATCCCTTTTTGAATGTCTTCATGGCGAATGAGTCCGACGCACATCGCGTTGACGAGCGGGTTGCCGGCATAGGCCGGGTCGAACGCGACTTCCCCACCGACCGTCGGGATGCCGACACAGTTGCCGTAACCGGCGATGCCGGAGACGACGTGGCCGAAAAGATGTTTCACACGTGATTCGTTCAAATCTCCGAAGCGGAGCGAGTTGAGGAGTGCGACCGGTCGCGCGCCCATCGAGAAGATGTCGCGGATAATCCCGCCGACACCTGTCGCCGCACCTTGGTACGGCTCAATCGCCGATGGATGGTTATGGCTCTCGATTTTGAATGCGACGGCCTGGCCATCGCCAATGTCGACGATGCCGGCACCTTCCCCAGGTCCTTGAAGGACGTGTTTCCCAGTAGTCGGGAATTTCCGGAGGACAGGCTTCGAGTTTTTGTACGAACAGTGTTCAGACCACATGACCGAGAATAACCCGATCTCTGTGTAATTCGGCTCACGACCGAGCAGTGAGACGACGAGCGCGTATTCCTCATCGGTCAAGCCCATCGTGGCGTAAAGTCGCTCTTCACGGATGTGTGTTGCTGTCGGTTCAGTTGTAAGTAGCATGTCGAGTCCCCCATTTCACCATCGAAGTGAATAATCGTTTGCCATCTTCCCCGCCTAAGAGTGCTTCGACCGCTCGTTCCGGGTGTGGCATCATTCCGAGTACGTTACCTTGTACGTTCGTGATTCCTGCGATATTCGCGACCGATCCATTCGGATTGTTGGTATACGTGAAGGCGATTTGCCCGTTCGCACGGAGCGTCTCGAGTGTCGCCTCGTCACAGTAGTAGTTGCCTTCCCCGTGCGCGATTGGGACTTGAATCGTCTCCCCGAGCTCATAATCGTTCGTGAACATCGTCTCGTTCGTTTCGACTTTCAATTCGACTGTCTTGCACATGAACTTCAAATCACGGTTGCGCATCAATACGCCCGGTAGGAGTCCCGCTTCGACGAGCACTTGGAATCCGTTACAGACGCCGAGCACTGGACGCCCTTCTTCGGCGAATCGTTTCACTTCGTTCATAATCGGTGAGAACTGGGCGATGGCACCACAGCGCAAGTAGTCCCCGTATGAGAAACCGCCTGGTAGGAGCACACCGTCGTACCCATCAAGCGACGTTTCCGTATGGAACACATAGTCCGCTTCTTCGCCGAGGACATCTTTTACGGCATGATACATGTCGAGGTCACAGTTCGATCCGGGGAAGACGATGACAGCGAATTTCATGCGAGTACCCCCATCTCGATTCGATAGTTCTCGATAACCGTGTTGACGAGCAACTTCTCACACATGTCACGCACCATCGCTTCGGTCGTCTCATCTGCCACTTGAAGCTCGATGACTTTCCCGATGCGTACCGACTCTACCCCTGTAAAACCGAGATGTTCGAGCCCACCTTTTACGGCGACGCCTTGTGGATCCAGTACACTTTCACGTAATGTCACGTACACGTTTACTTTTTTCATCGGTCCATTCCCCCTATGCGTGTTAACAGTTGGCTGTATGTGTCTGTCAGAGATCCAAGGTCTCTGCGGAAAACGTCTTTATCGAGCTTTTGTTTCGTCTCTTTGTCCCAAAGCCGGCACGTGTCTGGTGAGATTTCATCGGCAAGGATGATCGTGCCATCGACTTTACCGAACTCAAGTTTGAAATCGATTAAATCGATGCCATGTTCATTGAAGAAATCGAGCAACACATCGTTGACCCACAGACCAAGTTGTCGCAATGTTTCGACTTCTTTGTGTGTGGCAACTTGCAGTAAACGGATATGATCCTCCGTTAAGAGTGGATCTCCGAGTGCGTCATCTTTATAGTAAAACTCGACAATCGGTGACAGGAGCGGTGTCCCTTCTTCCCAACCGAGTCGTTTGGCAAGGCTTCCGGCGGCGACGTTGCGAACGACGACCTCGAGCGGAATGATATCGACACGGCGCACGAGCTGCTCGCGATCCGATAGTCGCTTAATGAAATGCGTCGGAATCTTGTTATCGTGCATGAGTTCGAACAAGCGCGTCGTGATGGCATTGTTCAACACGCCTTTGCCGGCGATTGATTCTTTCTTCTCCCCGTTAAATGCTGTCGCGTCGTCTTTATAATAAACGCGGAGCACACCCTGTTCTTCAGTCTCAAATAACGCTTTCGCTTTACCTTCGTAAATTGCTTCCATCTGTATCGTCCCCCTTAAAAGTGAGAGGGGCATGAAGCCCCTCAACGATCACAAACCACAGCGTTCAAAAATAACATCGACACGGCGCACGTGATGGCTCGGGTCGAATAGGTCGTCGAGCTCGTCACTCGTGAAGAGTGCGCCCATCTCGGCGTCTTGTTCAATCAAGGTGCGGAACATCGTCTCTTCTTCCCACGCTTGCATCGCCTTCGGTTGAACGGCATCATAAGCGGCTTCGCGCGACCATCCTTTTTCAATCAACGCGAGCAAGATGCGTTGGGAGAAGATAATGCCAAACGTCCGGTCCATGTTCCGGCGCATATTATCCGGGAAGACCGTCAAGTTCTTCACGATATTGCCAAAGCGGTTCAACATGTAGTTGAGGAGACTCGTCGCATCCGGAAGAATGATCCGTTCTGCTGATGAGTGTGAGATGTCACGTTCATGCCAGAGTGGGACGTTCTCATACGCCGTCACCATATGACCGCGAATGACACGGGCCAGGCCGGTCATGTTCTCTGAACCAATCGGGTTACGTTTATGCGGCATTGCTGACGATCCTTTTTGTCCTTTGGCGAAGAATTCTTCGACCTCACGTGTCTCTGTCTTTTGGAGGCCGCGAATCTCTGTCGCCATCTTCTCAATCGATGTGGCAATCAATGCGAGCGTGGACATGTATTCGGCGTGTCGGTCACGTTGTAACGTCTGCGTCGAAATCGGTGCTGCTTGAATCCCTAATTTGTCACACACATACGATTCGATGAACGGATCGATGTTTGCGAACGTGCCGACCGCACCACTCATCTTGCCGAATTCAATCGTCTCACGGGCTGCCATGAACCGTTTCTTGTTGCGCTTCATCTCTTCGTACCAAAGGGCGAGCTTCAATCCGAACGTCGTCGGTTCTGCGTGGACACCGTGTGTACGGCCCATCATGATGTCATACTTATGTGCTCTAGCTTTTTCAGCGAGGATGTCGATGAAACGGTCGATGTCAGCTTCTAAAATATCGTTCGCTTGCTTAATCAAGTACGATAAGGCCGTATCGACGACGTCTGTCGAAGTCAGTCCGTAATGCACCCACTTCTTCTCTTCACCGAGTGTCTCTGAGACGGCACGGGTGAATGCGATGACGTCATGACGTGTCTCTTGCTCGATTTCAAGGATGCGTTCGACATCAAACGATGCCTTGTCCCATAAGACGGCGACATCTTCCTTCGGGATGATACCAAGTTCGCTCCACGCCTCGCAGGCGTACAGCTCTACTTGGAGCCATGCCTCAAATTTATTCTGGTCTGTCCAAATCGCCGCCATCTCAGGACGGGTATAACGTGAAATCATAAAACGGTCTCCTTCCAAATTGCCAATTGTTCGATGGTCTGAAGCGCTTCTTCGACGGAAGCAGCAATCACGTTCAAATGTCCCATTTTCCGCCCCTGCTTCGCTTCTTCTTTCCCATACAAATGTAGTTTAACATTCGACGGTAACGTTTGCGGGTTCAGCTCGTCCATATGTTCGCCTAACAGGTTGACCATGACGATTGGTGTGTAAAGCGTCGTTCGTCCAAGCTTCATCCCGGTGATTGCCCGAATGTGTTGCTCGAACTGTGATGTCTCACAGGCATCAATCGTGTAATGCCCTGAGTTGTGAGGGCGTGGCGCAAGTTCATTCACGTACAATGAACCGTCTTCCATAATGAACAACTCAACCGCAAGCGTACCGATCAATCCGATGTGGTCAGCGAGTTGGAGGGCCAAATGACGCGCCTCTTCTAAAATATCAGGCTCCACTCGTGCCGGTACAATCGAAAGATGTAAAATATTGTTTCGATGAATGTTCTCGCTGATGGGGAACGTCGTCGTCTCGTGCGTCCCTCTCGTCACGATGACAGAGATTTCTTTTTTAAAAGGAAGCCAAGCTTCGGCCACATATTCCGTCTCTTCGAACTGATTTGTGAACGAGCGTACGTCTTGTTCTGAACGTATTACGGTTTGACCTTTACCGTCATAACCAAAACGGCACGTCTTAATCACGAACGGAAAACCTAACACGTCTCTTGCTCGAATGACATCACGGACGGAACGGACTGGAACGTACGGTGCGACTTGAAGACCTGCCCCTTCAATCATTTGTTTTTCAAAGATTCGATGCTGTGTCGCCTTCAAGACATCCATCCCTTGAGGACATTTGTCAGCAATGGCCTCAATCATCGCCGTATCGATGTTCTCAAATTCATAGGTGATGACGTCTGAACGATGTGCAAGTTCACGTGCTGCCGTTACGTCGTCGAATGCAGCGACGATGCTTGGTGCGACCTGAGCGGCGGGCGCGTTTGAGTTTGGATCGAGGCTTAGCGTTTTGTACCCCATAGCACTCGCACTGAGAGACATCATGCGACCTAACTGACCTCCACCTAAAATGCCGATTCTCATTAGATCAGTTCCTCCGTCGCTTGAAGTGCCATATCGCGCTTCGCTTGGCGATACGTATCTAGGCGTTCAACCAATGCGGGGAATTGCAGGCTGAGGATTTGAACGGCGAGTAGGGCCGCGTTTGTCGCACCGGCACGTCCGATAGCGACCGTTGCTACTGGTACTCCTGCAGGCATTTGAACAATCGAGAGCAAGGAATCAAGTCCATTTAACGCTTTAGATTGAACAGGCACTCCGATGACAGGAAGCGTTGTTTTCGCTGCGACCATTCCCGGTAAATGGGCTGCTCCTCCTGCGCCTGCAATGATGACTTGTATGCCTCTCGCACGGGCCTCTTCAGCATATTCAAACATTAAGTCCGGCGTCCGATGTGCTGAGACAACTTGTTTTTCATATGGAATACTCAATTCTTCCAGGATGTCACAAGCATGACGCATCGTTTCCCAATCAGACGAGCTACCCATGATCACACCTACCGTTGCCTTCATTCAAATGTCCCCCTTAAATAAAGAAATCCCTAAACCGAATAACCAGTTTAGGGTATAGGCCACGACAAAAAAATGTCGACTATACCCCATAGTCTGATCAGAATCGGCGATCAGGTAGAAACTTGCGAGCCATTTCCTCGCGATTATATGGAGCACTATTTAATTTGTTATTAACTCACACGCCTATCGTACCTTGTTCATTCAAAACATGTCAACAAACTGCGAACAATTTAATTGTCTGAATATTTATCGTTCGTCTTTAGTGTTGTTGAAATACAAAAAAACCGCCACGCATTCGTGACGGTTTGGCATTATGATTCGAGAGCAACGCACTCAAACAAAATCGATTGATGGGAATGTACAGGTTCGTCTTTGGTTCCCGTTTGTTCAAAGACAGGCTTTTCAATCCTACGTACCGGGCGATACCCCATTTGAGCAATTCGATTTAAACAGTCATCGATTGTCTCGTTTGGCTCGACGTATACTTTGATTTTTTTGGCCATCTGTTCTTCCTCTCTTTCATTTGAATCACGATATAAATAAAAAAGCGGCGGCCCTTGAGCGAATGCTCCAGAACCACCGTTTGCCTGGCGACGTCCTATCCTCACAGGGGGAGACCCCCAACTACTTTCGGCGCTGAAGTGCTTAACTTCCGTGTTCGGCATGGGAACGGGTGTGACCACTTCGCCATCGCCACCAGACATAGAGAGATCGTTCTCTCAAAACTGAAGACTCATCAATTCA
>NZ_ATCL01000002.1 GCF_000416965.1 Exiguobacterium chiriqhucha RW-2 | reverse complement strand
GGGGCCTTAGCTCAGCTGGGAGAGCGCCTGCCTTGCACGCAGGAGGTCAGCGGTTCGATCCCGCTAGGCTCCACCATTTGTTTTTTTCTTAAGTTACTTATGACTTAAGTTTTTTTTTGCCTAAATCCATGAACCATTCACTTGAGAGTACAGAGAAAGGCAGCCTGCCACCATTCAGGCTGCCTTTTTGTATGTTTATTCATCATTGTGTGAAGTTGAACCACGAGTTTGGTAGCGTTTACAATGAAACTATAAACGTTCAAGGGGGAATGGGGATGAATTGGTCATATATTGAAGTACCGCTACGTTATGGACAGGGGAAACATGGCGTAGAGCAAGGTCCATCAAAATTACGGACACTCGGATTGGAAACACTATTGCCAGCAGAAACGAAGCAACAGACGATCCGTGTCTTACCTGAATCTGAAATGATTAACAGTGAAGAGCATTTGAAGCGGGTAGATGGAGTCTTATACACGGTCCAAGAACTCGCGGAGGTCGTCGATGCAGACATTCAAGCGAAGCGATTCCCGTTGATCGTTGGGGGCGATCACAGCATGGCAATCGGAACGCTGGCGGGTCTTGCCAAAACGGGGCCATACGGTGTCATCTGGGTCGATGCGCACGCTGACCTGAACACGGGTGAGACCTCACCATCGGGCAATATTCATGGGATGCCACTTGCTGCGGCGATGGGGATGGGAGATATCCGCCTGACTGAGGTCGGTGGACGTGAACCGAAACTCGCGCCCGAACATTTGGTGTATATGGCGCTTCGGGATATCGACGAAGGTGAAATTCGAGAGATCAATCGACTCGGCATTAAAGTCATCACAGTCGAAGAGATTCGGACACGGGGCGTCGACGTCATGATGGACGAGGCACTCGCTTATTTGCGCGCACGTGTGGATCGGTTCTATCTTAGCTTCGATATGGATAGCTTGGATGCGAAACTTGTTCCAGGTACCGGAACGCCAGTCGATCAAGGACTGACCGCCGAAGAAGGTAAAGCCATCTTGGCCGAAGTGATGAAGGCTGACGATTTGATTGCGGTCGAACTCGTAGAATTAAATCCATCGCTCGATCATGATGACACAACGGCCCAGTTGGCGTTCGAGTTATGTAAGACGATTTTGAAATCCAAAGAAAACCTGTTATTGGAAAGTGAAACTGTCTGACGACCTTACAGTTTCCAAGTCTGTTTGCTACAATGGACTTGGAAACTTTTTTTATTGTCATGCGATTTTAATGAAACCTACATAGAGACAAATCCGTATAGAAGGATGACCGCATAGGTTGCGGAGAGGGGAAGTGGACTGATGGAACGGCTGACCACCCGTTTAGTCGACGAATTAAGGTCGGGGAATCATGATTCGTTTGCTGAGCTGGTAGAACTGTACAAGGATGGTGTCTTTGCTGTCGCTTATAAGATATTATATGATCGAGGCGAAGCGGAAGATGCTGCCCAGGAGACGTTTATTCGGGCGTATACCCGAATCGATACGTACGATCCCCAGTACAAGTTCAAGACGTGGATTTACCGGATTGCGACAAACGTGGCAATCGACCGTCTGAGAAAGCGAAAGCCGGAATACTCAATGGATGCCGAGATTGCGGGCACCGATGGCTTGACCTATCAGGACCACTTGGCTGATGAAGCACCCCAACCCGACGCCCAAGTCGTTCATCGCGAAATTCGAGGTGAGATGCATGAAGCGATTAAACAGCTGCCCGACAAGTATCGGATTCCATTGCTGTTGAAATACGTGGATGACTTATCGCTGAAGGAAATTAGCGTCATGATCGATATGCCGGTTGCTACGGTTAAAACAAGGATCTTCCGGGGAAGAGAAATGTTAAAAACAATCTTTCAAAACAGGGAGGGGTTCAATTGACTCCTGAAGAAAAAGTACAACAATATTTGGAAGATGGCATCCTGCCCGAAGAATCTGACGAACTACGTCAATTGTTGGAGGACGATGAGTTATATGAAGCGTACCTCCACTACGAACGAATAGATGCCGAACTGAAGGCCTTACCACGGCCCAAACTATCCGATGATTTTACAGCCCGTGTCATGGCGTCCTTACCGAAAGCGAAAGCACGGGTCGAGGTCGCACCAGTGACTCGATTTGAAGAAAAAGTCCGGACGAAACAGAAACCACAATCTAAATGGATGACGTGGTTCCGTAAGCATCCAGGACTGATGGCGGCCGCTCTCTTCTTTAGTTTGATGTCGAGCGCGACACTTGGCTTATGGAATGAATCGACGGAGACGATGACATACACGAAAGTGCCGGGCATCGTTGTGACATCGAACGAGGTGGTCGTCCCACAAGGTGTAACCGTCGAGCGGGACATCACGGTGCAAGGCGGTGACCTCCGGATTGAAGGGACGGTCAACGGGAACGCGACGGCCGTAAATGGTCGGGCTTATCTGGCTAGCGCTGGAGAAGTCACGGGAGAACTCGAACAAATCGATCGGATGTTTGAGTGGATGTGGTATTCGTTCAAACAAATCTTCTAAAAGAAGGCGCCGGAGACGGCGTCTTTTTGGTTCGTTTCAATCTGGTTTCGTTTTATCGTCTGGCGATGCGTGGTTTCAGAAATGTGATATAATGTAATTTGCACGAATTGGCTAGGTAGTTGAGGAGGGGAGCATTTGCCGCTACTTGAACAGGTTTCATTCTTATCATTCTTTAGTCTTTCAGAAAACGTACATTGGTACGATTATTTGAATGACGTTTTAGATATTGTCGTCGTCACGTATGTCATCTACAAATTGATGATGATTGTACGTGGGACAAAAGCGGTCCAATTGATTAAAGGGATTTCCATTATCCTTGTCAGCTGGTTCCTCAGCGGATTCTTTGGGTTGAAGACGTTACAGTTCTTATTGAACCAGGTCATCACCTACGGATTACTTGGGATTATCATCATCTTCCAACCGGAACTCCGACGTGGGCTCGAGCATCTAGGGCGAACGAGTAACTTGTTCGGTCGCACGAGCACAAGTGACGAGGATAAACAGCGTCAAATGATTGAAGCGATTGTCAGCTCGGCACAATATATGTCAAAACGTCGCATCGGTGCGCTGATTGCGATTGAACGCGATACGGGATTGAATGAATATGTCGAGACCGGGATTCGCATGGATTCACACATCACGTCACAACTGATTATCAACCTGTTCATTCCGAACACCCCGCTCCATGATGGGGCGATGATTATCCAAGATGGGAAAATTGCGGCAGCAGCCTGTTATTTACCATTGTCGGAAAGTCCACATATCGATAAAGCGCTAGGTACCCGACACCGGGCCGCCATCGGGGTCAGTGAAGTGACGGATAGCGTGACGCTCACCGTCTCTGAAGAAACAGGCGCCGTGTCGCTTGCGATCGCGGGACGTCTGTATCGAGAGTTGGATGAGGAGGGACTTCGCAATAAATTGATCCAAGAACTCGTTATTGAAGAAAAAGAGACGACACTCTCGTTCTTCAATAAAAAAGGGGGGGACAAGTAAGTGATTGATCAGTGGTTACAACATAAATGGTTTCTCCGCGTCATCGCACTTGCTTTAGCCATCCTACTTTATTTCATGGTCGCCGAGACGAGTTCGTCGACCAACTCCACAAACGCCCTCCCGATTGTCGGACAAAGTTCGATGACACTCGACGTTCCCGTCGAAGTGTTCTTCGATGAGGTGCAGTACGTGGCATATAACGTCCCAGAAGAAATGAGCGTCGAATTGCAAGGTCCGTCCAGCAGTTTGACGATGACCAAGTTGGTGAAAGATTATCAAGTCTTCGTCGATTTAACGAACCTTGGGACAGGCTTCCATCGCGTTCCGGTCGAGGCACGCGGCTTTGGCGGAGACGTCAACGTCGAACTCGAGCGGGATACGGTCGAAATCTATATTGACCGCAAACAGACGGTCGAAGTCCCGGTGTCGGTCAACCTATTGAATAAAGACCAATTGCCAGAAGGAAAAGTGGTCGGTGACGCCGACATCGAACCGACGACAGTGAAAGTGTCGGGCGGTGCCAGTCGGATTCAAAACGTTCAAGAAATCACGTTAAACGTCGATGTCGCCAATCAAAGTCAAACGTTCACGCGTGAATTGACGCCAACGATTTTAGATGCCAATGGCAATCCGCTCAATGTTACCGTCGAACCGAACATCATCAGTGTGTCGGTCCCGGTCTACGAACAAAGTGCCGTCTTCCCGATTGAGGCGGTGACGACCGGTGACGTGGCCGAGGACTTCAGACTCGTCGACACGTTGCTAGAAGAAACGGAAGTCCGTGTCTTTGCGCCACCAGACGTGCTCGATGCAATCGACACCGTCGAGACGGAGCCAATCGATTTAGACGGCATCGACAAGACCGGAAAAGTGACCGCAACGCTCGCCGTGCCGGAGGGTGCCTCATCGCTTGAGATGAAGCAAGTGGAAGTCCAATTGCTCGTTCGAGCGGCGGATGAGTCGCGAGACGACACAGGTGAATTGACGGAACGAGTCCGATTGACAGTACCTGTGACCGTACGAGGATATGACCGAACGAACTTTACGCTCCAAGCCCCTGAAGTGATCGGGGTCACCTTGTCCGGGAAGCGGTCCCTCTTAGAGAGCATCACGTCGAACAGTGTGAGTGTGACCTTGGATTTGACGGGCCTCCCGAGCGGGTTACACGGGGTCGACGTCGACTATGAAGTACCAAAAGGTGTGACCGTCGTCTCACCGAAGACAATCGACATCGAGTTAACGAGCGTCGATGAACAAACCGAAACGTCCTCGATTCAATGAGGCGTTCAATCATACAAAAGTGAGGAATTGAATTTATGGGTAAATATTTTGGAACTGATGGAGTCCGCGGTGTCGCGAACTCAGAATTGACAGCGGAGTTAGCATATCGTTTAGGTCGTGCGGGCGGCTACGTGTTATCGAAACACTTGCCAGCCGGCGAACAGCCAAAAGTATTGATTGGCCGTGACACACGCATTTCAGGTCATATGCTTGAAGGTGCGCTCATCGCGGGTCTCCTATCAATCGGAGCCGAAGTGATGCGTCTCGGCGTCATCTCGACGCCAGGTGTCGCTTATTTGACGAAGTCGCTCGATGCGACGGCTGGTGTCATGATCTCGGCATCGCACAACCCGGTAGCCGATAACGGCATCAAGTTCTTCGGTAGCGACGGCTTCAAGCTCGACGACGCGACAGAAGCGGAAATCGAAGCGATTTTGGATGCGGCGGAAGACACGTTGCCACGCCCGGTCGGAAAAGACCTCGGCTTTGTCTCAGACTACTACGAGGGTGCACAGAAGTACCTTCAAATGTTGAAACAGACGGTTGACGAAGATTTCGACGGTCTCCATATTGCCCTTGACTGCGCCCATGGTGCGACGAGCGGATTGGCAGCACGTCTGTTTGCTGACCTCGAAGCGAACGTCTCGACGATTGGCAACTCGCCGAACGGCTTGAACATCAACGAAGGTGTCGGCTCGACACACCCTGAGCATTTGGCACAGTTCGTTCGTGAAAAAGGAGCGGACATGGGTCTCGCCTTTGACGGCGACGGCGACCGCTTGATTGCAATCGATGAGAACGGTGATATCGTCGACGGCGATAAAATCATGTACATCTGCGGGAAGTACTTGAGCGAGAAAGGCCGTCTCAAAGACAACACGATTGTCGCGACGGTCATGAGTAACCTCGGCTTCCATAAAGCGGTTGAAGATGCTGGTATGACGGCGCTTCAGACGGCGGTCGGTGACCGTTATGTCGTCGAAGAGATGAAGAAACACAACTACACACTCGGTGGCGAGCAGTCGGGTCACCTCATCTTCCTCGACCACTCGACGACGGGAGACGGCATGCTCTCTGGCGTTCAACTCGCCCAAATCGTGAAGACGACAGGCCGCAAGCTATCAGAACTCGCGGCTGAGATGCCGGTCTACCCACAAAAACTCGTCAACATCCGTGTCACAGACAAAAACGAGGCGATGAACGGCGACCGCGTTCTCGCGACGATTCAAGAAGCGGAAGCAGAAATGAACGGCAACGGCCGCATCCTCGTCCGCGCTTCTGGTACGGAACCGCTCGTGCGCGTCATGGCGGAAGCACCGACATCAGAAGAGTGTGACCGTTATGTCGAACGAATTGCACAAGTTGTTCGCGAAGATTACGGTGTAGAAGGATAATTTTGTCGAAATAGGGAATAAAACAAGGGAATCCGTCTGCGGGTTCCCTTTTTGTTTCCGTTTTGTCACTGTGAAATTATGTGATTTTCTTGACGAATGGAGGTGTGATTTGTACTATTAAGAGCGTGCCCTTAGAAACGGAAGGACACCCAGTACGAAACAAGCGCCAGAACTCTACGGAGTTGACGAGGTTGGAGGTTATCGAGTTTTCGGCGGATGCCTCCTAGTCGCCTGTCACGACTACAAGCAAACCCTCAAAACGCCCGGGCGACCGGACGGCCAAAGGGGAGCGCGTTGACAGCTCTTAGAAAAAGCCCGTTTCCTTTTTCGAGAAATCGAAAATAAAGGGAGATTTTTGTATGTGTGGAATTGTAGGAATGATTGGGAACACCGGAGCGAAGGAAATCCTTCTCAAAGGTCTTGAAAAACTTGAGTACCGTGGTTATGACTCGGCAGGTCTTGCTTTGATGCATGATAACGTGAACGTGCATAAAGAAGTCGGCCGAATCGCTGCGCTACGCGAAGTCGTCCCAGCAGAAGTAGATGGCACGATCGGAATCGGTCACACACGTTGGGCGACACACGGCGTGCCGAGCGTCCCGAACGCCCACCCGCACCAGAGCACGACGGGCCGCTTCACGCTCGTCCACAACGGTGTCATCGAGAACGACGAGCAGATTAAGGCGACGCTCGACGTCCCGTTCCTCTCGGAGACGGACACGGAAGTCATCGTCCAGCTCATGGAGAAGAACTTCGTCGTGCTAAATGACGTCGAGGCGGCGTTCCGCAAGACGTTGGCTGAGCTCCACGGCTCGTACGCGATCGCGATGATCGACTCAGAGGATCAAGAGCGCCTCTACATCGGTAAGAACAAGTCACCACTCCTCGTCGGACTCGGCGACGGCACGTTCAACGTCGTGGCGTCTGACGCGATGGCGATGCTCCAAGTGACAGACCAGTACCTCGAGCTCCACGACGGCGAGATCGTCATCTTGACGCGCGAATCGGCGACGATCAAGACGCTCGACGGCGAGGTCCTCGAACGTGCCCCGTACACGGCCGAGATCGATGCGTCAGACATCGAGAAGGGCACGTACGCGCACTACATGTTGAAGGAGATGGACGAGCAACCGGCCGTCATCCGCAACATCATCCAACACTACCAGAACGAGAACGGTGACATCGAGCTGACGGAAGGCGTGCGCTCGCTCGTCTCGGAAGCGGACCGCATCTATATCGTCGCCTGTGGCACGAGTTATAACGCTGGGCTCGTTGGAAAAGACATCCTTGAGCGGATTGCCGGCATCCCGACCGAGGTCCACGTCTCGTCAGAGTTCGGCTACAATATGCCGCTCTTAAGTTCACGTCCGCTCTTCGTCTTCTTGTCACAGTCTGGAGAGACGGCTGACAGCCGGGCCGTCCTCGTCGAAGTGAAGAAGCGCGGCTACAAGGCGCTCACGATGACGAACGTGCCGGGGTCGACACTCTCGCGTGAGGCGAACGAGACGATGCTCCTTCACGCCGGCCCGGAAATCGCGGTCGCGTCGACGAAAGCGTACACGGCCCAAATCGCCGTGCTCGCGATTCTCGCGTACGACATCGCCCGTGCGAACGGGAAAGAGTTGCCGTTCGAGTTGATGCCGGAACTCGCGCGTGTCGCGACAATCATGGACTCGATCATGTCGCAAAAAGAGCTGTTCGAAGATTTGTCGGACCGTTACTTGAAGACGACGCCGAACACGTTCTTCATCGGACGTGGCCTCGATGCGTCGGTCTGTCTCGAAGGCGCGCTCAAAGTAAAAGAAATCTCGTATATCCAAGCGGAAGGCTACCCAGGTGGTGAGCTCAAGCACGGTTCGATCGCCTTGATTGAAGACGGCACACCGGTCATCGCACTCATCTCGCAACCGAAGACGAACTTGAACATCCGCGGCAACGTCAAAGAAGTCGTCGCCCGTGGTGCGAACGCGTGTATCATCTCGATGCAAGGCGTCGAGCACGAGAACGATGAGTTCATCTTGCCGCACGTCGAACCAATTCTCGCCCCGCTCATCACGGTGTTACCGATTCAACTTATGGCGTATTATGCCGCGCTCGCCCGTGGCTGTGATGTCGATAAACCGCGTAACTTGGCGAAATCGGTGACGGTTGAATAATTTCAAAAAATAATGCTTACGAAGCAGGCCTCCAACTTGCTACACTATGACAATCAGTTTGTAGAGATATTGGTCATAGACCGAAAATATATGTCGCAAGATACGTCTACCCTCTGAAATCATATGTTGTATGGAGGCTTACTTATGTACCAAGAAGACCGATTACCTCAAAGTCCAAAAGAAGGCGTCTTGTTCATGCTGATTATTTCGATCTTGTCCGTGAACACGATTGCACCAATCATCGTCGGGATGGAACGTGGCTTTAGTGTCGCCCATTATATCGACACGCTCAAAATCATCCCGTTCGCCTGGATTGCGCTCATGATTTTGATTCGCTTCATCGTCAAACCGGCAGCCGGGATGCTATTCAAACGATTTGCCGGAGAAATGGATGGCTTTAACGCCCGAATTTTATTGAACATCGTGTTGAACGTCTCGCTGATCTCATTTTTCATGACGATTATCGGACCGTGGATCGGGATGGGGGAGATCAATTTTGATACGTTGCAACACTTCTTCCCGACGTGGTTCCGTAATTTTGGTATCGCGTTCTGGATTGAGTTATTGTTCGCCCAACCGATTGCCCGTGCCGTTATGAAGTCGATTCATGCACGGAATCGTCTGAAGGCCGCCTAACTTTAGACACAGCATCTTTCCGATTGAGGAAAGGTGCTTTTTACTGCTTGCCGATATCTTTGCCAACAAGCAAAATAGTAGGTGAAGTAAGCGGTTGCATCGTATGGTTAGATAAAGATAAGCGATGAAAGAAGGTCTGACATGAACGTATATATTGCCTGTCCATGCGGGTTCGTCACGAGCGCGATGGCGGCGAAGCTGTTTGCTGAAGCGTGTTCGGGAAAATTATCGTGTGTGATTCAACACGGCACGTATCGAGACATCCCGGAAGACGTGGATTGGATTATCTATCAAGCCGGGACTGAGACGGTCGATCATCCGACCGCGCACGTTCGCTCGGTCAGACACATGTTATCGCTCACGGAATATCGACAACTCGTCGAGGAATGGGTGAATGCATATGAAACATGAGTGGAGCGCCCGGGAGCGCTCGATTTTACTACATCTATTGGCAACGGAGACCTCGACCCCGCTCGCGGAAATCGCGCAAGCGGTCAATTTGTCTGAGCGGACGATTCAACGGGAGCGTCAACTGCTCGAAGGCATCCTGCGCGAGTTCGAATTGGAACTCGCTTGGCAGCGCGGGCACGGCCTCAGTCTCATCGGTCGTTCCGATGCGAAGCAACAGTTGCGCGAAGACTTGATTTTGTCGGCCGAGGCGATTCCAACGGCGGAGGACCGCATCTTCGAGCTCGCTTGGAGGCTCCTGTTTGAAAAAGATACGCTCAAGCTGCAGGCGGTCGCGAAACAGATGCACGTGTCACCGAGCACGCTCACTCAAGACCTTGAGAAACTCGATCGTTGGTTCGACGAGTATCACCTTGAAGTCGAGCGGAAGAAAGGGGTCGGCGCGCGGGTGCTCGGCCTCGAAGCCGAGAAGCGGAAGCTGATGATCAATGCGCTGCTCGCTCATTGGGACACGCTCGCGTTCTATCGCTTTGTCCGCGGGGAGGATGATTACATCCCGACCTTTTTGAAGACCGTCCCGTGTGACGTCATGCTCGAGGCGCTCCGTGACGGTTATGACTATTTGAAGGAACATCCGTATGAGCGGATGGACGACCGGACGATTATGCGGGTGACGTTCGCCTATGGCGTGCAACAAGCCCGTCTGGACGCCGGGTTCTTCCTCGAGATGTATACGAAAGGACGCTCCGACGATTATTTGAAAGTCGCGTTTGATATGGAGACGGCCCTCGGGACGCCGTTCTCGATGGCGGAGCGGGTCTGGTTCGCCGAGGAAGCGAATCGGCTCCGATCGTTGAAGGAACAGATGAAAGAAGATGAGGAAGAGCGTTGGGTCATGCAGATCCGTGTCCATAAGCTCATCCATCACGTTTCACTGATCCACGGATTCGCCTTCACGGACGACGCCGCGCTCGAGAAGGGGCTCCTCGCCCATATCTTGTCGAGTATGAACACCCAAGCCCTTCCGGATACGGACACGGTTCGTCCGCACATCGACCGTGACTATCCGCATTTACGTTCGGCCATTCAACAGGCGGCCGATATTGTCTTCGGGACAAACACGTTCACGGAAGAAGAGACGGTGTTTTGGGCGATGCATTTCGCCGCCGCGCTCGTCAAACCGGTCCGGCGTCGGGAATATCGAGCCCTTGTCGTCTGTTCGGCCGGTCTAGGCTCCTCGAAGATGCTCGTCAACCGGGTCAAACAAGAGTTTCCAGAGATGCAGGACGTCGTCAACTCGTCGTTGTTCGGTCTCGAACAGCATCGACTCGACGACTATGACGTCATCTTGTCGACCGTGCCGTTGCCACCGTTATCGGTGCCGACGCTCATCGTCAACCCGCTGTTGACGAACGAAGAAGTGCAACGCGTCCGCCACTTGCTGTTATCGCTCCCGCAGTCGTTCCAGACGAAAGAGAAGAGCCACTCGACGATGCTCGACTTCAATGAACTCGGTGCTCTCGTCGAGACGTTCGAACGGATGGACCGGCAGTTCGATCTCGTCACGCTCGATAATAGCGACCGACTGGAAGACATCTTGCTCGATATCGGGACACATTTAGAAGAACGCGGACTCGTCCAAAGCGGCATCCAGTTATCGGCCCAACTGCTCCGGCGTCACGAAGTGGCCGGGCTCGGGATTCCGGGCACGAAACTGGCCTTGTTCCATGGACGTCACGCTTCGATCGAACGAGCGAGCGTGTTCGCTTTCGACTTGAATCAATCAATCCCGCTCCTCATGATGGATCAATCGACCGAACCGGTATCGCGTTTGCTCGTCCTGCTCGCACCGGAAGAGGCGGAGGACGTCGAACTCCAGTTCCTCAGTGCCGTCAGTGGATCATTGATTGAGAGCGAACAACATATGAACTTATACAGTAACGGTTCAAAGAAAGAACTGCGTCTCTTGCTTCATGAATGTATGAAGAAAATGATTCAAGACACGTTGCACGAGAAATGACCCGCCGTGGTCATTTTTTTATTTGGCACAGAATATTGCCAAAGTATGAACTGGATTGAATTGAGAAAGCGCTTACGCTGAGACTACAATACGAGTGTAGAGCACAAACCGGTTAGCTACACTACAACAATCTACCTTTCACAATAATCGACTGGAGGTTTTATACATGGCGAATGCGCAAGCTGGCTCGGGCGGGGTTCGAGTCAAAGTACAACGGTTCGGGAGTTTCCTGAGCGGGATGGTCATGCCAAACATCGGCGCCTTCATCGCCTGGGGGATTATCACCGCCCTCTTCATTCCAACGGGCTGGTGGCCGAATGAAAAATTAGCAGAACTCGTCGGTCCGACGATCACGTATCTGTTACCGCTCTTAATCGGGTTCACCGGCGGTAAGTTGATTCATGATGTACGAGGCGGAGTCGTCGGGGTACTCGCCACGATGGGGGTCATCGTTGGGACGGACATTCCGATGTTCCTCGGTGCGATGATCATGGGTCCACTCGGTGGATATGTCATTAAACAATTTGACCGCCTCATCGAAGGCAAAGTCAAAGCTGGATTCGAAATGCTCGTCAACAACTTCTCGGTCGGAATCATCGGTGGTCTTCTCATGATCGGTGGCTTCGAAGTGTTCGGTCCAATCATGAGCGGCCTTGATAAAGTCATGGCAGCCGGTGTCGACTGGATCGTCGGTGCGAAACTGTTGCCAATCGCAAGTCTATTCATCGAGCCAGCGAAAATCTTGTTCTTGAACAACGCCATCAACCACGGGATTTTGAGCCCGCTCGGTGTCGACCAAGTGGCGGACGCCGGGAAATCGGTCTTGTTCTTACTTGAGGCAAACCCGGGACCAGGTCTTGGTTTACTGCTCGCTTACATGGTGTTCGCGAAAGGCGCGGCCAAACGTACGGCACCAGGGGCAGCGATCATTCACTTCCTCGGTGGGATTCACGAGATTTACTTCCCATACGTCTTGATGAAACCAATCTTAATCCTTGCGATGATCGCAGGGGGGGCAACTGGGGTCTTCACATTCGTCTTGTTCGATGTCGGTCTCGTCGCACCAGCGTCACCAGGTAGTATCTTCGCAATCCTCGCAATGGCTTCACGCGGTTCGTACCTCGGGCTCGTCACAGGGATTCTCTTGTCGGCAGCGGTCACGTTCGCCGTGGCAAGTGTCATCTTGAAATCGAGCGCGGCAGAAGAAGTGTCACTTGAAGAAGCGACACAAAACGTCAGCGCGATGAAAGGCAACCAGTCGTATGCGTCAGCTCTCGTTCACGACCGTCTCGACAAAGTCGATCACATCATCTTTGCTTGTGACGCCGGTATGGGTTCGAGCGCGATGGGCGCGTCGGTGCTTCGCAATAAAGTGAATAAAGCGAACTTGCCGATTCGAGTCACGAACACATCGATTAGCCAATTGCCGAAAGACGCCCAATTCATCATCACCCATGAGGATTTGACGGACCGGGCCGAGGCACAAGTGCCGGATGCGATTCACCGTTCGGTCACGAACTTCTTGAACGCCGACTATTACGATCAATTGATCGAAGAAATTAAAGCAGAACGCAGCAAAATCTCATAACACAAGTAGACAGAGACAAGGGTTAAGGTATAGGAGGAACTAAAATGCCATTCATTCAGACAGAGATGATTCGACTCAACCAATCGTTCAACACGTCGGCCGAAGCGATTGACGCAGCCGGTGAAGTGTTAGAAGCAGCCGGATGCGTATCTCCGGCTTACGTCAAAGCGATGCACGAACGTCAAGCGCTCTCGAGCGTGTATATCGGGAACCAAGTCGCGATTCCGCACGGGACCGAGGAAGCGAAATCCGCCGTTCAAAAGACGGGGATTTCCATCCTCCAAGTGCCGGCCGGCGTCGATTTCGGTGGCCAGACGGCGAAACTCGTCATCGGGATTGCTGGTGTGGATGACGAACATTTGGAACTCCTGTCCCAAATCGCGGTCATCTGTTCAGATGAGGATAACGTCGAGCGTCTTGTACAGGCGAAGACGAAAGAAGAGATTTTGTCGCTATTCATGGAAGAGGTGGCGTAATGAAAGCCGTACATTTTGGGGCAGGGAATATCGGACGTGGATTTATCGGATTGCTGCTCAATCAGAGTGGTTATGAGGTCGCGTTCGTCGATATTAACGATACCGTCATCCAAGCGTTAGAAGACAAGCGATTTTATGAAGTCGGATTCGCCGAAGAAGGCGTCGACAACGTCCTCGTCGACCGAGTTCGTGGGGTCAATAGCTTGACCGATCCGGAGCGTGTCATCGCCCTCATCGCGGAGGCCGATCTCGTCACGACTGCGGTCGGACCGACGCTGTTGCCGAAAGTCGCGCCACTCATCAGCGAAGGACTCCGTGAACGCGTGACGTCGGCACCCGTTTATGTGATTGCTTGCGAGAACATGATTGGCGGTAGCGCATCACTTCATCAAGCGATTGAAGCGTCAGGTGGTATCGGGACGGCCAATGCCTCGTTCCCGAATGCGGCCGTCGACCGGATCGTCCCGTTACAACAACACGCAGACCCGCTATTCGTCGAGGTCGAGACGTTTTACGAGTGGGTCATCGAGACGAAAGGATTGGCCGAACGGCCCCCGCTTCAAGGTGTGACGTGGGTCGACGAGATTGGGCCATACATCGAACGGAAGCTGTTCACGGTCAACACGGGTCACGCCATCGCGTCGTACATCGGTTCCTTGTTCGGGAAAGCGACGATCGACGAGGCGCTCAAAGACCGCCGTGTCCGTCAAGTCGTGCAAGGCGCCTTGTATGAGACCGGGTGGCTCCTCCTCGAGAAGTATGGATTCGAGGCGAAAGAACACAGCCAATACATTCAAAAGATCATCAAACGATTCGAGAATCCGAAGTTGAAAGATGAAGTCTCACGTGTCGCCCGCTCACCGATCCGTAAGCTCGGACCGAGTGATCGGCTCGTCAAACCAGCCCGCGAACTCATCGATAACGGCATCGAACCGAATGAACTGGCCTACGGAATCGCGGCTGCCTTGACCTATTACAACCCTGAGGATTCAGAATCTTCTGAACTCAATCTTTCCATCGAAGAAGACGGCATCGTCTCGACGGTAGAAAAATATCTCCAATTGCATGAGGATGATACGCTGACGAAGCTAATCCTCGAACAATACCACTTGATTCGCGAGCAAGAAAAAGCGCAAGTCTCGTAAAACGATTCTCCCGTGTCTGGTGGCATGGGAGAATTTTTGCATACAAAAAAGACTGCAGCGTAAGGGCTGCAGTCTGATCAAGCGCGTGTCTTTCCAAACTCGATGTACGTCGTGACCGATTTGACATGTTTCACGACGTCCTTTTCAAGAAGTGGACGACTGAAGTAATAACCTTGGACGTAATCACACTGTTCGTTCAGTAACCATTCGAGCTGATCCGACGTCTCGACGCCTTCCATGAGCACTTTCATGCCCAAGTTATGGCCGAGTTGAATCATTGAGCGAACGATGGCTTCCTGGTTCCGGTCGGTGAACAAGTTGACGATGAACGACCGGTCGATTTTCAACACTTGGACCGGTAGCTCACGCAATTGACGGAACGACGAGTAGCCCGTCCCGAAATCGTCGAGTGAGATTAAAATCCCGAACTGGTGGAGCTGGGTGAGTTTCTCTCGCGTCGATTCTTCATATGACAGCATCGACGACTCCGTCACCTCGAGCTCGAGGAACATTGGGTCCATCCCGGTCTCATCCAAGATGGCCTGGAGCGACTCGACGAAATCCTCACGCGCGAACTGGAGCGGGGAGACGTTGACCGAAAGCGTGAACGGTTTCACGCCGGACTTATTCCAACGGACCCAGGCTCGGCAAGATTCACGCATGACCCAATTGCCGATCGGGTGAATGAGGCCCGTGTTTTCAGCGATTGGAATGAAGTCGGTCGGTGACACGTGACCGAGCTCGCGGTTGTTCCAACGCAGGAGCGCCTCAACGCCTTCGAGTCGATTTTGCGTAAGTGACACTTTCGGCTGGTACACGAGTGAAAACTCATTTCGGTCGAGCGCCTGCGCGAGCGCCTTTTCGATTTCGACGGTACGAAGGATTTGATGCTTCGACTCGTCTTCGAATTCTTTAATTTGATTCTTACCGGTCCGTTTCGACTCGTGGACGGCGAGGCGTGCGTATTGCACGAGCTCCTCGGCCGACTTCGTATCTTTCGGATAATGACTGATGCCGGCGCTCATCGTCAGTTCGACGGTCGTCCCGTCGATATCGAACGGTTGCGAGATCGCCTTGATACACTTCTCGGCTTTCTGTTTGGCGAGCGTGCTCCGCTTATCAAACAGCAAGATGATGAATTCGGATGAACCGACGCGCGTCAAAATGTCATCCGGGTGAATGGTCACTTGCAGACGCTCAGCGATTTGCATCGTCAGTTCGTCCGAGCCGTGATGCCCGAGCATGTCACTCAAGAAACGCCACCGGTCGATGTCGATGTAGAGACAAGCGACCGGGTCTTCGATTTGAATATGTTCGGCTAAAATCCGTTCGAGCTTATGCCGGTTCGGTAAATCCGTGAGCGTATCGTGATACGCCATATGTTCGACGAGCCGCTGTGAGGCAATTGTCTCCGAGACGTCACGCAAGAACCAAAGTACTTGGTCCATCGTTTCCCCTTTGAGTGGATAACTCGTCACTTCAATCGTCCGGTCGTCGAGATCGACGCGTCTCGGTTCATGGAACGGTTGATTGATTGTGAGCGACGGATGATAGTCTTGGAAGAAGGCATCCTGCTCGACTTCATCGAACAAGCGATAGAAGGCTGTGTTCGCGTATTGAATCATCCCGTCTTTCGTCGTCGTGACGACTGCATCCGTCGTCGAATCAAGAATCGTCGCTTGAATGAATTCTCGTTTGCGGAGATGACGGTCGAGCGTGAGTGATAAGAAGAAGATGGCGAACAAGAGAATCGTAATCGCCGTCACGAGCCATGCGAGCAGTGAAGGCTCAATCGCATTGGCGAAAGGTCTGTCTGTCTCAACGAACGTGAACGTCGCCGCTAGCATGCCGACGAAATGCATGCCGAAGATGGCGACACCCATCAAAAGGGAGAAGAACACCTTCAGTTCCATATGCATCTTTTTCTGTGTGTACTTCGAAAAGAAGCCAATCCATAAGGCGACGAGCGAGGCACCGAGCGCGATCAAAATCGATAGCGCTGCCAACCATGGGTTGTAGGAAGTCGTGACGCCTTGGAGCGCTGCCATCCCGACATAATGCATGCTGGCGATACTGCCTCCCATGACTAACCCGGCACCGATTAGGGCTGGTCGAGTCGTGCGACGCGAGACAATCAAGAAGCCGAACATGCAACCGGCCATGGCGATGACGACGGACAATAGGACGAGCGGGACCGAATACGTGATCGGTCGCAATACCTCATGGGCCAGCATGGCGATGAAATGCATAGACCAAATGCCGAGACCGAGTGTCGCGCCACCAGCGATGATCCAGACGTTTTGGGTGGAACGGTTCGCTGAATTGACACGTCGGGCCAGTTCGATGGCGGCGTAAGCAGAAACGGCGGCAATCAGATAAGACAGAATCACGAGAAACCCATTGTGACTCATCGAGTGTTCAACGACTGGTTCCATATATACCTCACTATGAATGTAATTTTGTTGTAATTTCAATTATACCTTGGAATTCAAAAGTCCATCTATCATTTTGCTTCATATAATAAAAATATTTTTTGCATGAAATAGGGAAGTCGTTCGGAAAGCGGGTAAACTACGGATAGAAGGAGAGGAGACGAATGATACCGACAAAGAAAGAAATCATCTTATTTCTCCTCATCGCGTTCGGGTTCTCATGGTTGGCGTGGTGGGGACTATTTATTGGGACCGAGTTACCGATTCAAGCGATTGTGCTGATCGGAGCGTTCGGTCCAAGTCTTGCCGGGAGTTACATGGCGTTCCGGGAGAACGGTTGGGAAGGTGTCACGACGTTATGGAAGCGGGGATTCGATTGGCGGATGGCAGGCAGATACTATGCGTTCGGCCTGTTGTTCCTTCCCTTCGTTTTCCTGATTGCCTATTGGTGGTCCAATGCAGAAGGGGCGTCGCTGTTTGAGCGTCCGTGGCTCGTCGTGCCGACGTTCTTCTACATGTTGTTCCTAGGCGGGACGATGCAAGAAGAGTACGGATGGCGTGGTTATCTGCTCAACGCGTGTCAATTGAAGACGACCCCGATCAAAGCGAGTTTGTTCGTAGGGAGCATTTGGACCGTCTGGCATACGCCACTCTTTTTGATGGAGGGGACCGGGCAATCGCTCATCCCGTTTTGGGCATACGCCATGGCGATTCTCGCGTTCACGTTCATCATATCCTGGCTCTACAATGTTACGACGATGAATTTATGGTCCGTTTTCTTGCTCCATACGATGTTCAATGTCTCGTTCGCACTCATTCCACTAATGAAGCCGGGCATGTTTCCGATCGGCTTTCTCCATTTGACGTTATTGCTCGTCACGACTGCAATCGTCCTCATCTGGAGAACGCATGGACATCTCGGTTACGATCATCTCGAGCAGCTCGAGGCGGTGGAAGGGTCGCATCAACCGAACGTTACGCCAGAAGCGGACGCGGGTAAAGACTAGCACGTATCATTCAGGAACAGAGGGAAGTGGAGAGATTGAACTTTCGCCCGCTCGAACGTGAAGATGTAAAGCCGCTCCAACGGCTGTTTATGGAGAGTCTGAGTGATTTGATTCGCCGAGAACAGTTTGAGGATGCCGACTTGTTGGATGAGGAAGTTGAACGGTTGAATACGACCGTTCAAGACAGTTTCGAGGACGAGACCGTTCAAATTTTCGTGGTGCTCCAAGACGACGTCATCGTAGGGACGGCCGCGATTTTGCCTCCGAATGACATCATTACCGCACACGTCAACATCGATCCGAACGTTCCTGAAATCGGATGCATGTACGTCGCACCTGGTGCCCAACGCCAAGGTGTCGGTCGTTTCTTGATAGACAATATGAGACGGCAACTCGTGGCGAATCAACAAACGGCATTTTATTTAGATGCCGGCTTTCCAACGTCACAAGCCTATTGGGAGAAGCGGCTCGGCCCGCCGCTCGTGACGATTGAGCACTATTGGGGTCCAGGGGCACATCATAAAATTTGGCGTTGCCCCGCCAATGAAAAAGAGACCTGATCGCATGCGATCAGGTCTCTTGCTTATTTATAAGTGCTCATAAATTGATGAATCCCAGAAGCAGTGGCATCTGCCATCCGTTGCCGGTATGTGGTGCTCGTCAAGTGCGAGCGGTCGTTCGAGTTGCTGATGAAACCATATTCGACAAGGGTCGATGGGACGCTGTTCTTGCCGACGACATAAACGTTTTGATATTTCACACCGCGGTTACGAATCGTTGGGATTCGGACACCGAGTTCACGGTTGATGGCTGCCCCTAAACTACGGCTAGCCGAGATGTATGGGTTCGTCGTATAACTTTCACCGGTCGGGACGAGGACTTCGTGACCGTGGTAAGACGTATTCGTCGACGAGTTGTTATGAATGCTGACGAAGGCGCTACCTTTATACGATTTTGTCAATTCGACGCGTTGTGCGAGCGACAAGTACACGTCGTTCGAGCGCGTCATCCGTGCGTTATAGCCATATGTATTCGAGAGCGTACTCGCGAGACGTGCGGCGATATCGAAAGCGATGACTTTTTCGTACAATGATCCGTACACAGCCCCTGGGTCATTCCCGCCGTGTCCAGCATCGATCACGATCGTCCGACCTGAACCCGTTGATGTTGTTGGTGTCGTCGTCGTGGCCGGTTTCAAATACTGTGAAGCGACGTAACCCGTCTTGCCGCCGTAACTGACCTTATACCAAGAGCCGTACTTGCTGACGTACTTGACGGTCGCACCGTTTGGGATAGTCAGCAACACCGTGCTCCACGAGGCTGCCGTCAAGCGCATGTTCAAGTTGACCGTCGTTTGGTAGGACGTGGTAGAAGTCGTCGTAGTCGGGGCTCCGGTGGCTGTTAAGTATTGCGAAGCGACATAGCCCGTCTTTCCGTTGTAACTGACTTTATACCAAGAGCCATAACGACTGACATACTTGACGGTGGCGCCGTTCGGGATCGTCGTCAAGACCGAGCTCCACGAGGCTGCCGTCAATCGCAAGTTTAAATTGACCGTCGTTTTGTAGTACGAGGCTGAGCTCGGCGTCATCGTCGAGGGAGTCGAAACTTTCACGTATTGCGAAGCGACGTAGCCGGTCTTGCCACCGTAGCTGACCTTGTACCAAGAGCCGTACTTGCTAACATATTTGACGGTCGCCCCGTTTGGAATCGTCAAAAGGACAGGACTCCATGTGGCGGCACTTAAACGAAGGTTCAAGTTTGCTGTCGTCGTGTATGTAGAGGCAGCTTCGACTCGGCTCGATTCGAAACCGTTCGGCGTCAAGTCGAATGGGGCGATGGCCATGCCACCAATGACGAGGGAAGAGCTAAGCAACAGTTTCAAGTTCCAAGATGATTTCGTTTGGTTCAATCGAGATCCGCTCCTTTATTCATAAGATAGGTGAAGTAGCTGTGAAATGAAATCGTCATCATGTCTCCGTTATTATATAAGGAAACAAGAAAAAAATGGAGGTTAATATGTAAATTGTTTGACTTTTTTTCAATAAGTTTATTTCCAGAGTTTCGGAAATAAAAAAGAGACGCACGAGGGCGTCTCTTTCTAAAAAATTATCCGAGGCGTGGAAGTTCTTCGCCAAGTGGTTTGATTGTACTTTCTACTTTTCCAAGACGAGGTAATTCTTCACCAAATTGCTTTACTGGTACTGTAAGTTTACCTAGACGTGGAAGCTCTTCGCCGAATGGTTGAATTTGTACATCAAATTTACCAAGGCGAGGTAGTTCTTCACCCATTGGTTTAATTGAACTACCTAATAGTAAGACTGCTGCTACGATAAATAATAGACCTGTAATCTTTTTCATCATGAATCCCTCCGCTAAATATAATATTGTGTTGAAAGCTTCAATTCCTAGTGTGATAGTACTCAGTAGTCAGAAACTGGAGATTCTAGTAAATTATATACCGATTCTGATTGTTGGTAAACACGTGATTCCAAATCTCCGACATATTGTTGTGGTACATTCGGTTCATGTAACACGACTTTGTCAGACCCTTCTTTGGTCGAAGAGGATAAGATTGGAACGTGTGCTTCTTGACTGAGTAATGTGCTGCATAGAGGAGAGAGTTGATTTTCTAATGATTGAAAAGATTCTGGTCGCCAGCAAATCGATGCTTCCGGAAGAATATATAAGATATGCCCTTCCTGCAATAAAGCTAAGCATTGGCGAAGAACTCCTTGGAATTCTCGTTCCACATTGATATAGCCGAATTCTTGAAAGTGTTTCTCATAGACGGTTTTTGAACTGCGCTTTAGAATAGAGAGAGACAGTTCAGGTCCAAGAATGTATAGTTTTTTATATGAACGATTTTCTTTAAGGGTTCTTGTAATTAGTTGTGGCAAAGTTTGATAATAATCGATTTGAAATGCATTAATAATGAATCCTTTTGATGAAAATAACAATTGGGTCAAATGCTCTAACCCCTCAAACTGATTGCGATCAGCGTACGAATAAGATGCATTAAATGTAGGTGTTTGTTTAGATTGAAAATAGATTTTAGGTTTAATGTAATCTTCAGCGAGTAAAAAATTTAATTTCCCCATTGTCGTATTCACCTCCATAATAAATGAATTATTTATTGGAAATACTTAAGCTGATTCCTTATACCTAATAATCACATTGTTATTAACTGTTTATAGTTAAATCTTATCATGAATAATACGCCCATCGAACTGTTGTTGATTGGGAAAATCGGAGCCGAGAAACACGTTTTTTAATGGATTTCTAGATAAAGTTTCCTGATTACTTGCATTTTCACTAAAAATTATATGAAAAACCATTGGATATTAGGACGAAGGGGCTATCGCATAAGATGGAATATAACTACGGTAACTTAATAAAAATCGAGCGTATGCGTAGGAATATGAAGCAATCGGTACTAGCCAGAGGAGTTTGTTCGATTTCTTATTTGAGCAAAATCGAAAATAATCAAACTTCTCCTAGTGAAGAAGTACTAGAAATGATATTTGACAGGTTAAATATTGATGTTCCGCTCTACTATGACTTAAGTGAACAAATAGAGAAAGTGAAATTAGAAATTCAAGGGCTACTAAAAGAAGCAATTTTAACTCGAAAAGATATAGATAAACAAAAAGAAGTGGAGAAATATCTTTCTAATCCAGTGGTGAATCAATCAAAGGAAGTATACATTTGTTTATTACTAGTCCTAGCTAGATTTGACGTAATGCCAGGTAGAGAAGGCAGATACTTTACGGAAATCGGGTGGATAGAAGATCAGTTAGACCGTGATAACATGCTCAGGTATGACTTGCTGAAGTGTCTTAAATTGTTTCAAGCAAATGAAAAAGAGGCAGGTTTAGATGCTCTGGAAAGATTGAATGAACAAATGGTCAATACAGGAATCCCTGACTGGGAAGTTGCTGATATGCGGTATATTATGGGCGGACTTTATTATAGATGTGCAGATTACTTACAAGCTATTGAAAATGTCAAAATCGGTCTTGATTATTTTCAAGATCACTTTTATTTAGAACGAATAGTAGAATGTCATTTGTTAATTGGATTATCACATAAGCGGAGAAAGAGATTTTCAGAAGCGCTTTCCTATTATCAACGGGCAGTAAAGGTTATTAGTGCAACTGATTTAAAAAATTATAATGGTATGCTCTACAACAATATGGGGGAAGTTTATTCTTCTCTCGGAGACCAAGAAAAAGCACTCGAGTACTTTATGCGCAGTTTTGAATACAAGATTGAAGTTAAAAGTAAATTATTTAGCGTACTTTCTTTAATCGAGGGCTACACGAATTATAATGATAAACGTGAAATATTAAATTGGCTCCAAAAGGGATATGAACTAAAAGGCGATAAAGAAGGTTTAGAAGAATTTGATCATCATTTCGAAATTTATAAAAACTGTTATCAAGAACAAGATAAAATCAAATTGATTAACACGTTAAAAAAGGCAGTTCAATATTTCGAACTCTACGACGATTACGTTTATATTGAAAAATATGCTCTTTGGTTGGCGCGTGAACTTAGAGAAAATGGTAAATATAAACTCGCTACCGAATATTACGAAAAAGTTATATCTATACGCTCCCAAGCAGATTAACGCCTCCTCAGGCGTTCTTTTTTTGCACAAAAAAAGAGACGCCCGAATCGTCTCTTGTCGTTTATGGAGTGGTGAAATAATGAATCGTCCAAATCGGTTCGTTCATCAATGCTTCATCTTCCACATGGCCCGTTTGAACTTGTTGGAGCAGGTGAATGATATGTTTTTGCAAATTGGCATCGTGAGAGCCGCTTCGCAAAATCCCATCTTCACTCGCGATGATATAAAACCCACCCAACCGCAAAGGAATATGATGTCTAACAATCGATACGGCAGCTTGCAGTTCGGCTTGCCCGCCTTGAAGTGGCACGTTTATATCAAAACGTCCCCATTGTTTAAAGTCGCCTAGTTCTGAAAACGGTGGGTCGCGGTGATCCAACTTCATGACCTCCAATCTTGTCTGTCTCTTCCTTACTAGTATAGCTCTTTTTCTAGACTTAACCTGCGAGAAAAATGGGAAGGGTAAATCGATGTTGCCTTCGTTTCTCGATGTTACTCTTTTTCTAGATTATCCCAAAACATTCCTGCTAAAAATAGAAGCTAAGGCGTAAAAAACAC
Organism: Exiguobacterium chiriqhucha RW-2; assembly: GCF_000416965.1. Taxonomy (GTDB): domain Bacteria; phylum Bacillota; class Bacilli; order Exiguobacteriales; family Exiguobacteriaceae; genus Exiguobacterium; species Exiguobacterium chiriqhucha. The sequence goes on along the minus strand of NZ_ATCL01000002.1, from coordinate 11,654 downwards.
GACCGGAACGACTCCGGTCGTGTTCATTGATGAATCGCTTCTTTCGACGTCGGCAATTCACAAATAAATGTGCTACCTTCCCCGTAAATCGATTCAACGTGTAAATGTCCGTCGTGCGCTTTCGCGATTTCTTTACAGATGGCGAGACCGAGTCCTGTCCCTCCGATTTTACGACGGTCTGAGTTATCGACCCGGTAAAATTTGCCGAACAAGTTCGGCAAGGCGGAAGAAGGGATACCCATCCCGTTGTCCCGGACTTTCATGACGACTTGTCCTTCGAGTCGTTCCAACGAGACGAGCACGTTGCCGCCTTCTGGGGAATACTTGATGGCGTTACTGAGCAAGTTACCGAGCAACTGTCGCATCCCTTCCAAGTCGGCCTCGATTTTAAAGTCTTGTCCGACATCGGCATCAAGGTGTAGATGATGCGAATCGGTCGTCTCTTGATAAAAGCTGATACTGTCGCGGGCGAGCTCGAGCAAATCGACCGTCTCCCACTCGAACGTCTGTTTTCCGGCCTCCATCTTTTGAAGGTCGAGGAAGTCGTTGACCAAGTAAGAGAGACGTTTCGCCTCATCATGAATCGTCTTCAAGTACAATTCACGGCGGCTTTCTTTCAAATCACGCTCGAGCATCAACTCTGTGAATCCATAGATGGAAGACAGCGGCGTTCTCAACTCGTGAGATACCGTCGAGACAAGCTCTGATTTCATCCGGTCGATTTCAGTCTCGGCCGTCACATCGCGCAAGACGAGCATCGTGCCGTGAATTTTCCCATCTCGGAAAATGCTCTCCGCATACACTTGGAGAAAGCAATCGCCTTGATCAAGTGAAATTGACAGGCCATCTTCTGGTGGTTCTTGATTGAACACACGCTCGACATAACTGATGAAGAGGTCCTGTTGGTCGACACGTTCGGCCAATTGCTCGATATCAATCGATACCGCCGTCAATTCCTCATAGCCTGCATATTCAAATTGAAGCTCATCAAACATGCGGATAAAAGCACGGTTACCGACAATCGTATCTTCTTCATAGTTAAAGTAGAGAATGGCTTCACGAACTGAATTGATCAGTTGAGCCGTTTCTTTTCTGTCTTGTTGCATCTGGCGATAAAGTCGTGTTCGTAGGAGCGAGATGGCCAGTTGGTTCGCGAACGCGTTCAACTCAGATGTTTCACTCGCGTCGAACGGCTCATCGTAACACGCCAAATATAAGCAACCAATCATCGTTCCGTCCGACGGGTCTTTCACCGGGATAACCGTCTCATGGATATAATATGGGTAGCCATGAATTTGATCGGCTACTTTCTTTGAAGTCGCCTCTAATGATTTGGAAATCATGACTCGTTTTAACAAGAGCGACTGGACTTTCAAATCTTCTTGTTGCTCGGCGGTCATTCCTTTCGGTACGACGGACGTGATTTCATTATCTTTGACGAGCAGCACGGCCCCGAACTCGGCCTCGGTCAACCAGACAATCTTTTCGATGACGGCCGAATAGTCGAGTAACGATTCTTTCGAAGCGAGCACTTCAATCAATTCGTTTCGGTATTGTAATTTTGTCTCATTTTGTTTCGAAGCTTCGATCACGGACTGCATCTCTGTTTGCTTTGCATGCATCTTCTCATTTTGTCTGATCATCCGTGTGATTAAAGGACGTCCAATTAATAAAATAGCAGTGATAAACATGACTAGGCCGGTCATCCAAATCCAACGCAACGTCAGGAGTTCGGTCGGTGATATGGTATCGTCCCGAACGAACCATGCGCCGATCGCCGTTAAAAAGAGACTAGTGATACATACTCCATATAGGATGCCGAGAATTTGACGACTGTTCAATTGTTCAACCCACTTGCTCATAATACGCTCTACTTCCTTCCTTAACCAAAAACCAACTCCATCGTCGTATAACGGAAATATACAAAAAGAAAAATCAAATGAACACCGAATTGCTCAAATAAAGTGTCATTCAGGATTCTCTATTTAAATGTGATATCTAGACGGATATACCCCGGATTTATGCATCTTACACATTCAAATGTGCTTCCGATTGACACGTACGAAGCGAAAAGGATAGCTTGAAAGAGAAGAAATGATTAAGGAAGAGGTGCTATTATGCTATCGATTGAACCATCCGCGTTAACCGAGCGAGACGCGTATAAATTTCTAATCGGAAGTGTCGTTCCACGGCCAATCGCATTTGTGACGACTCGGAACGGAGAGACAATCAACGCTGCGCCGTTTAGTTACTTCAATATTGTGGCGTCGGAGCCTCCGCTGCTATCGGTGTCAGTTCAACGGAAGAACGGTGTGATGAAAGATACGGCCCGCAATGCCATTACGTCAGAAGAACTCGTCATCCATATCGTCGATGAGACGAACGTGGCGCTCGTCAATGAGACAGCGGCGAATCTAGGGCCAGCGGAAAGCGAACTCGATCGGACGACGTTCACGATCGCACCGAGCGATGTCATCGAGACACCTGGTGTGCATGAAGCCAAAATTCGGATGGAGTGCAAACTGCATCATCACGTTCCGATCGAGCATAATGGGAAAGTGACGGCCGACTTATTGATTGCCCGAGTCGTTCGGTTTCACATCGATCCGGCCCTGTATGAAGCCGGACGCATCGATGCTGAACGATTGGCCCCCGTGAGTCGACTCGCTGGAAACTTCTATGCGACGCTCGGCGAAACGTTCGAAATCGAGCGGCCCAAATAAATGCTATGGCGCCTGCTCAAATCGGAGACAAGGCGCCTTTTTTCGGGTAAAGAACGGAAAGCCCATTGGCATGATGGTTTTCTTTCACAGGAGCGCTCGAATGTGTCACAATAAAGTCAGAACATTCTAATTTCTAACGCGTCAGCGATCAGAGAAAAAAGGGGAGTCGGCTATGTCATATCGTCCAGCCATTCAATCGATCATCAATGCCATTGAGACGGTGATCGTCGGAAAAGAAGATGTCATCGCAAAAAGTTTGACTGCTTTGCTTGCCGGAGGGCACGTGTTGTTAGAAGACGTACCGGGTGTCGGGAAGACGATGCTCGTCCGGACGTTCAGTCGAGCCATCGATTTAGATTTCAAACGCGTCCAGTTCACACCGGACATGTTGCCGTCTGATTTGACAGGAATCTCGATGTATAACCAAAAGACGAAAGAGTTCGAATATCGGCCAGGTCCCTTGATGGGCAATATCGTGTTGGCCGATGAAATCAACCGGACCTCTCCTAAAACACAATCAGCCTTACTCGAGGCGATGGCGGAGCGTAGCGTGACCGTCGATGGGGAAGTCAAAATCTTACCGTCCCCGTTTTTCGTCATGGCGACGCAAAACCCGATCGAGCATGAAGGGACGTACCCGCTCCCGGAAGCTCAATTGGATCGATTCCTCCTTAAAATCGAGATGGGCTATCCATCTTTCAATGAAGAGATTGCACTGCTGACGCGGTTTGAGAAAGCAGAACCGCTTGAGGCGTTACAGAGTGTCATTACGAAACATGAAGTCGAACAGATGCAACGCGAAGTGCGCGATGTACACGTTTCGAGTGCCGTCAAACAGTATATCGTCCGCTTGATTCACGAGTCGCGCAACGACCCGAACACGTATCTCGGGGGCAGTCCACGGGCGACACTCGCTTTGATGAAGGCGGCACAGGCGTGGGCGTATATCCACAACCGTGACTTCGTGCTACCGGATGACGTGAAGGCGCTCGCCGGTAGTGTGCTCGGTCATCGCATCTTACTGACGGCAGAAGCGCGCTATAAAGGGAAGACGGCCGAACAGCTCGTCAAAGGTTGGCTCGACACACTTCCGGTCCCGATGGATCGTGAGGTCAAAGAAGTATGAAAAATTGGATGAAGCTGTTCCTTGTGTGGGCGGCGGCATTCGGACTTTACGCATTCGCCCGGATTGAAGGGAGTATCGTCGCGTCGACGCTCTGGTGGTCATTTTTCGTCCTGGCCGCCTATTGGACGATTTTCATGATTTATCCGGTCACAGCCGCGAACGTGTCGCGCCGTGTGACGACGAAACGACTCGTCTCGGGCCAAACGATGGACGTGGAACTGCAAGTGGAGCGGAAATACCCGTTTCTTGTCGGGGTCGTCACGTTAGAAGAGACACCGCCGCCGCGACTCGCGACATCCACTGATGTCATCATTACCACGGTCGATCGTTTCTTTCGACGGACAGAGACGGTCCATTACGAAATCGAACAGATTCGACGCGGCATCCACGTGTTCGATCGGACCGTCCTTCACGTGCGAGACGTGTTCGGACTGTTCGACCGCAAACGGACGTTGCGACTCGAGACGGTCGTTGAAGTCTCACCTGCTGAACTTCCGTTCGACTTACCGCGTGACGAGCAAGTCGGTGGGCGAGGCGAACAGTATCGCCGCACGCGCACATATACCGAGGTTGCCAATACGACGAGTGGTGTCCGTGAGTATGCGGCCGGGGACCGCATCGGTCGAATCGATTGGAAAGCCTCGGCTCGACGCGGAAACTTAATGACGAAAACGTTCGACCAAGAGCAGGAGAAGAAACTGTCGCTTGTCTTTGTCCCATCGACAACGGCTGGGCATGAAGAAGCGTTCGAACGTTCATTGTCGCTTCTCGTCGGTGCAATCCGACAACTCGAGCGGAAAAATCTGCCGTTCGAACTGTATGTCATCGAAGAGCAGGTCCGTCTGTTCCATTTGCCGGACCAAAGCGCAGAGGTCGGCCATTACTTGCTGACAGCGACACCGGAGCCGGAAGGGCGCCTTGTCGAACGAGTGAAGCGCAACCTGCCGCAAGAAGTGGGAAACTTGATTTTGATTAGCCCACTCGAGACGAAATGGGTGCGTGAGATCATGAATGAGACACAAGGCAGCTATCACTTGTACACGGCGAACGAGGTGACGACATGACGGCATGGTTGAAACGAATCGTCTATACGGCGCTTGCCGCCTACTTGTTGTCATTTTGGGTCGAGCCGATTGTGGGCAGTACGACATTTGATGTCAATTGGCCGTTCTTGTTCCTGCTTCTCGTTCCGATGTTTGCGAGCTTGTTGCCTTGGTATGGTTTCATTGGTGTGGTCGTCTTCAATTTCTTTATCGTCTTGTACGTGTACCACGGGAGTATCCTGGATTGGTTCGGTCTATGGTTAGAGGATTTGAGCGGGGTACTGAGCGGGGCTTTGCCGGAAGAGGCGATTTTCTTCTCGGCGATGGCACTCATCGGGGTACTGTTCGCCATCCTGGTCGGACGCACGTATCCGAGCTATGGCTTCGTTCTCGGGATGATCGTTTCGACGCTCGGACTGATGGCTTACTTTGACACGTGGACGCTTTATGACGGGGAAGGGAAGATTTTACTCGCAATTTTAGCATCGCTCTTATTGCTCTTCGTCACCGACCTGGCGAAACGACCGAGCAAATCGCTCGTCCGCTATGTCAGTATCGCGCTCCTCGCTTCGGTCGTGTTGGCGCTCGCGAGCGTGTCGCCGACAATTGAAGGGGATTGGTCCGATCGGTTGACGACGAGTTTCCAAAATGCTGGGAACGATGAAGGCTCAGGCAGCGGTCGAGTCGGCTATGGGGTGAACGATGAACAACTCGGCGGACCGTTTGAGCAAGATGACGGCATCGTCTTCATCGCCCGTGGTGTGCCGGCGCGCTATTGGCGCATCGAGTCAAAAGAGATTTATACGGGGAAAGGCTGGGTCGAGTCCCCGGTCCTCGATTCCGAATATAACCGCGGACAACTCGTCGACCAAGCTGTCGATACGACACCGGAACAGGCGTTGCTCCGATTTGACCGGCGCCAAACGTTCGTCCCGTATGGTGGAGAATACCCACAGGCGACGGAGACGGACAATGGCACCGAATTCCGAGTCGGGAATATCGAAGAACCGTTTCCGAACGAGACGATTCACATCCGACCGTCCGGGAAAATCGTGTTCGACAATGACGGGCAAACGACGCCTCAGACGATTCAACTTCGCTACAGTGTCCCTTCCTTCACAGAAGAGCAACTGGCGTTGAATGAGCCGGTGACGACGTTGACGGAAGAAGAGCGGCAGGCGTACTTACAATTGCCGGATTCACTTCCGGATCGGGTCCGCGACTTGTCGGCCGATATCACGGGCGACAGTGAGACACCTTACGACCAAGCCCAAGCAGTCCAAGCCTACTTCCAATCTGGAGATTTCCAATACAATACGGAAGATGTAGCCGTCCCGGAAGGTGATACGGATTACGTCGATCAATTTTTGTTCGATACGTTAATCGGGTACTGTGACAACTTCTCGACCTCGGCTGCCGTCCTTCTCCGGGCGAGCGGAGTGCCGACGCGTTGGGTCAAAGGTTTCACGATGGGTGATGCTCGCGGGATTATCCAAGGGGAAGAAGAATACACGGTCCGGAACCGTCACGCTCACTCATGGGTAGAATATTTCGTGGAAGGCGCAGGCTGGGTCCCGCTCGAGGCGACCATCAGTTTCTCGGACGCCAACTTGCTTCAAATCGAGACGGAGGATGAAGCGAATGCAGACGATCCAGCGGCCAATGATCCACAAGCGTCGCAAGACGACGAGCCGACGAATCGTCCGCAAGAAGATTTGGCACTCGATGATGTGACGTCGGGAGAGGCGGCAACGGAGAACTGGAATATGCCGGTGTGGGGTTGGATTGTGATTGTCTTTACGGTCGCCGTTCTCGTATGGAACCGAAAATCGATTGAACGCCTCGTCATGATGCTTTGGTGGACACGGCGTCCATTGAATGAAAATCGACTTGTCGCCATGCATCGATATCTAGTGAAACGACTCCGCGGAGCAGGTTTCAAAGTCGACGGGCGCACGCCGTCCGAACTCGCCGCAGAGGTCGATGCTTATTATGAATCGACGGAAATGACGAGATTGACCCGTTTGTTTGAACAAAGTATCTATGCCGAAAAAACGCCGAATTCAAAATATAAAGAATATTGGAAAATCATGATTCGTCGAATTATGAGTTGAAGTAGGTGGATGCATACAGTAAGATAGACGCATTAGTTAGATAATTGAACAGCATTCCTTCGTATATACTCGCGAATTGGCGCGAGAGTCTCTACCGGACCACCGTAAATGGACCGACTATGAAGGAGCACGTTTCGTATACACAGAAAAGGGCGTGCTTCTTCTTCGGTTTAGTGAATCCGTGGGAGAAGCTCGCTCTTTTTTTGAGAAGAAGGCAGAAAGGTGGAGGTTTTGTGAAAATAGAACAAGAGATGATTTTGGTGCTCGACTTTGGAGGCCAGTACAACCAGTTGATCACACGTCGTGTACGTGACCTTGGCGTATATAGTGAGCTTCATTCCCACAAGATGACCGCTGCTGAGATTCGTGAACTGGCTCCGGCCGGGATTATTTTCTCGGGTGGACCGAACAGTGTGTACGCGGAAGGCGCATATCGCTGTGACCCGGAAATTTTCGAACTTGGCATTCCGATTTTCGGAATCTGCTACGGCATGCAACTTATGACGCATCACTTCGGTGGACGTGTTGAACGAGCGGCACATCGCGAATACGGAAAAGCGACGCTCTTCTCGACACCGGAAGCGTCGGCGCTCTACAAAGGTCTCCCAGTGGAACATACGGTTTGGATGAGCCACGGCGACCTCGTCATGGAAGCACCGCCAGGATTTATCGTCGATGGGACGAACCCATCATGTCCGGTCGCTTCAATCAAGAGTGATGAACTCAAAATGTACGGTGTACAGTATCACCCGGAAGTCCGTCACTCTGAGTACGGCAACGACATCTTGAAAAACTTCATCTATGAAGTGTGTGGTGCCAAAGGTGAGTGGTCGATGGAGAACTTCATCGATATCGAAGTCGAGAAGATTCGCGAGATTGTCGGTGACAAGCAAGTTCTTTGCGCGTTGTCAGGTGGCGTCGACTCATCGGTTGTCGCAGCGCTCGTTCATCGTGCCATCGGCGACCAATTGACATGTATGTTCGTCGACCATGGTTTGCTTCGTAAAAATGAAGCGGACAGCGTCATGAAGACGTTCGCGGACGGTTTCAATATGAAAGTCATCAAGATTGACGCGCAGGAGCGTTTCATGGCGAAACTTGCCGGCGTTTCAGATCCAGAACAAAAACGAAAAATCATCGGCAATGAGTTCATCTACGTGTTTGACGAAGAAGCGTCTAAACTTGTGGACATGGACTTCCTTGCCCAAGGTACGCTTTATACGGATATCATCGAGAGTGGAACGGACACGGCTCAAACAATCAAGTCGCACCATAACGTCGGTGGACTACCAGAAGACATGAACTTCACGTTGATTGAGCCACTTAACACGCTCTTTAAAGATGAAGTGCGTGAACTCGGGACTGAACTCGGTTTACCGGACTATATCGTTTGGCGCCAACCGTTCCCGGGACCAGGTCTTGGCATTCGTGTTCTCGGTGAAATCACAGAAGAGAAACTTGAAATCGTGCGTGAGTCAGATGCGATTCTGCGCGAAGAAGTGAAGAAAGCCGGTCTCGAACGTGATATTTGGCAATATTTCACGGTCCTTACACCAATTCGTTCAGTTGGTGTCATGGGCGACGAGCGGACGTATGACTATGCGGTCGGCGTACGTGCCGTCACCTCGATTGATGGAATGACTTCAGATTGGGCCCGCATTCCATGGGATGTACTCGAGAAAATCTCGGTTCGTATCGTCAATGAAGTCAGTCACGTCAACCGTGTCCTGTACGACATCACATCGAAGCCACCAGCAACAATCGAGTGGGAATAACCACCAGAGGGGAGAAATCCCCTCTGTTTTTATTTGGTAAATCCGAACAATAGAGCGAAATATTTGATTAAAATCCGTCATTTGTGTTGACATTCGATTTTGCCGTTGTTAAGATAAAAACGTTCTTATCATATCCGAACAATTAAAAATTATTTTGCCGTATAATATCGGGAATATGGCCCGAGAGTCTCTACGAAATCACCTTAAATGATTTCACTACGGCGAGACATAGATCAGGGACTTATGTCCCTGTATGTTTCGCGTGGGGTCTCCGGTTATCAATCGGGGACCTTTTCTCGTTTTACGGCGAGCCAAGGAGGAAAACCAATGAGCACACAGCTCAAGCAAGAACCAAATCACCAACCATCAGGAAACCGGATTGAACGTTACTTCCAGTTGAATGAACTTGGAACGAACATCAAAACGGAATTGATCGCAGGATTCACTACGTTCCTGGCAATGGCTTACATCTTGTTCGTTAACCCGAACGTGTTAGGTGCAGCAGGAATGGACATGGGCGCCGTTTTCGTGGCAACCGGTCTTGTCGCCCTCGTCGGTTCTGTCATGATGGGCTTGTTCGCCAACTATCCGATTGCGATCGCTCCGGGTATGGGGCTTAACGCCTTCTTCGCGTACAGTGTAGTTCTCGGCATGGGTATTCCATGGCAGACGGCACTATCAGGGGTTCTCGTTTCTGGTTTGTTCTTTATCGTTTTAACACTTTCAGGTATTCGTGAGACAGTCGTCAACGCAATTCCGGGACCACTTAAAATGGCGGTCGCGGCAGGGATTGGTTTCTTTATCGCCTTTATCGGTTTGAAAAATGCAGGTATCGTCGTCGCCAACGAAGCGACGCTCGTCGGTCTCGGTTCACTCGGAACAGGGACGACACTCCTTTCGGTGTTCGGTCTTGTAGTGACAGCATTGTTAATGGTTCGAAATGTAAAAGGTGGTATCTTCATCGGGATGCTTCTCACAGCAATTGTCGGGATGATCTTCAATCTTGTACCGACACCGACTGCCATCTCAGACATCATCTCGGCACCACCGAGCATGTCATCGACGTTCGGACAAGCGTTCATCAATTTCTCAGAAGTCTTCACGGTCCAAATGCTAGTCGTCATCTTGACGTTCTTCTTCATCGATTTCTTTGATACAGCGGGTACGCTCGTAGCGGTAGCTCGTCAAGCAGGAATCATGAAAGACAACAAAGTGCCGCGTGCGAGTAAAGCGCTCATGGCTGACTCAACAGCAACAGTGGCAGGTGCAATCTTTGGGACATCGACTGCGACGTCATATGTAGAATCGTCGGCTGGTGTAGCGGCAGGTGGACGTTCGGGCTTGACGGCTGTATTCGCAGGTTTGTTCTTCGGATTGGCGCTCTTCTTCTCGCCACTCTTGGCAGTCGTCACATCGGCGGTCACAGCCCCTGCATTGATTATCGTAGGAGTACTCATGGCTTCGGCTTTACTCGATATTGACTGGAGAAAGCTAGAAATCGCGATTCCTTCATTCATGACGATTCTGATGATGCCCCTCACTTCGTCGATTGCGACGGGGATTGGGCTCGGATTCATCTTGTATCCGCTCATGATGATCGCGAAAGGGAAGACAAAAGAGATCCACCCAATCATGTACGGCATGTTAGTGATCTTCTTGGCTTACTTTATATTCTTGCCGCACGCGTAATGAAATGAAGCCGACTCGGTTTATGAGTCGGCTTTTTTGTATGCAGTGTTTTCAGGTAAGAAGGGGTCGTACATGGTTAAGGCATGGTTTTCTGTGATGAACTCATTTCGGATGAATGTGCCATCTTGAGAGAGGACGCTTCTAAATATTTGGTTATGCCGAACTGTTCCACCCCACCATTCATTCGTGAAGTGGTGGTTTTCTTCATATATCTCATATTGAACGGTTGGTGGGATATTGGACCGCCATTGCCCTACGAGATAATCCCCCTCTATATATAGAAGGAGTTGAAACGTCTGTGCCGTCCGATTGGTGATTTGAAGGTCTAAATAGTTGTAGGAACATGTGGCGCCACTCCCAAAAGGTTGGTCCCTTCGTGAATCAGGGAAGACATCATAACTGTGGCGGTAACGCTCGGTCACTGTGAGTGGGCTATGGAGCGTGATCCAATAAATCAAGTTGGATAATTGGCACAATCCGCCCCCGGTTCCAGTCGTGACCTTTCCGTAATGCAAAATCATTCCGTCCACATAGCCCTTTCGTTTTGTAGGTCGCCCGATGGCTTTCCAATATGAGAGCACTTCATTTGGAGAAACGATGATGCCATTTAACTGTTTAATGGCGATATTAAGATTAATGACTTTATTCTGTTGCATTTTGAGATCGATATCTCGTAATTTTCGGTAGAGTGGGGTGCGGTGCTCATAGATGAGGTGGGGCAGTGGTGCAGTATCTCGTTTAGAAGTGTACCGCTTATTATCCGTCATCCATTGTGTTCGGCGTTTTAATATGTAATACTGTGTTCCTGCCCAGATGCGCAGGTTCGATCGTTTCTTTGGCTGCAGTTGGAGCATCAAGTGTCACCTTCTTATAAGTTGGTATTGATGAGTATTCGTCGACAGGGAAAAATTCCCTTCTCCAATACAATAGATGCGAGTAAGGGGACGAGAAAAATCTTTTAAAGTTTTTTTAGAATAATGCTTGCCATGTGATAGAAAGGGATGCTATAGTTATCTCTGTTGCCAGCGCTGCTTACAACTTAGTAAACAAACTGGTTGACACACAATAATGATAAATGTTATTATCATTTAGTCGCCAAGAGCGACAGACGAACTTTGAAAACTGAACGATGAGGCAAAAAAAGTTTTACAATGTTTGAATGAAGCGCAAGCTTCGTCATTTTT
>NZ_ATCL01000001.1:2500-4715 GCF_000416965.1 Exiguobacterium chiriqhucha RW-2 | reverse complement strand
AAAACTGAAGACTCATCAATTCACACAAACCATTAGACTAGATCAAAGCCTCGACCGATTAGTATCATTCAGCTCCACACGTCGCCGTGCTTCCACCCATGACCTATCTACCTCATCGTCTCTGAGGGGTCTTTCTTGATTGCTCAAAGGGAAATCTCATCTCGGAGGGGGCTTCATGCTTAGATGCTTTCAGCACTTATCCCGTCCGCACGTAGCTACCCAGCGATGCTCCTGGCGGAACAACTGGTACACCAGCGGTGCGTCCATCCCGGTCCTCTCGTACTAAGGACAGCTCTCCTCAAATTTCCTGCGCCCACGACGGATAGGGACCGAACTGTCTCACGACGTTCTGAACCCAGCTCGCGTACCGCTTTAATGGGCGAACAGCCCAACCCTTGGGACCTACTCCAGCCCCAGGATGCGATGAGCCGACATCGAGGTGCCAAACCTCCCCGTCGATGTGGACTCTTGGGGGAGATCAGCCTGTTATCCCCAGGGTAGCTTTTATCCGTTGAGCGATGGCCCTTCCATGCGGAACCACCGGATCACTAAGCCCGACTTTCGTCCCTGCTCGACTTGTAGGTCTCGCAGTCAAGCTCCCTTCTGCCTTTGCACTCTTCGAATGATTTCCAACCATTCTGAGGGACCCTTTGGGCGCCTCCGTTACTGTTTAGGAGGCGACCGCCCCAGTCAAACTACCCACCTGACACGGTCCTCCAGCCGGATCACGGCTGCGAGTTAGAGACTCTATACGCAAAGGGTGGTATCCCAAGGGTGTCTCCACCGAAGCTGGCGCTCCGGCTTCACAAACTCCCACCTATCCTGTACATCGCGTACAAAGCCTCAATATCAGGCTGTAGTAAAGCTCCATGGGGTCTTTCCGTCCTGTCGCGGGTAACCTGCATCTTCACAGGTACTATGATTTCACCGGGTCTCTCGTTGAGACAGTGCCCAAATCGTTACGCCTTTCGTGCGGGTCGGAACTTACCCGACAAGGAATTTCGCTACCTTAGGACCGTTATAGTTACGGCCGCCGTTTACTGGGGCTTCGGTTCAGTGCTTCTCTTGCGATGACACATCCCCTTAACCTTCCAGCACCGGGCAGGCGTCAGCCCCTATACTTCATCTTGCGATTTAGCAGAGACCTGTGTTTTTGCTAAACAGTCGTTTGGGCCTATTCACTGCGGCTTATGTTGCCATAAGCGTCCCTTCTCCCGAAGTTACGGGACCATTTTGCCGAGTTCCTTAACGAGAGTTATCCCGCGCGTCTTAGAATTCTCATCTCGCCTACCTGTGTCGGTTTACGGTACTGGCGCCGACCTCCTTACTAGAGGCTTTTCTTGGCAGCGTGAAATCCGGTACTTCGCCCTACGGGCTCCACGTCACAGCTCAACCTTGTGTGTCGGGCGGATTTGCCAACCCGACGGCCTCGCTGCTTGTCCGTGCACTTCCAGTCGCACGGTTACCTTATCCTTCTGCGTCCCCCCATCGTTCAAACGGTGGTACGGCGGTACAGGAATATCAACCTGTTGTCCATCGCCTACGCCTTTCGGCCTCGGCTTAGGTCCAGACTAACCCTGAGCGGACGAGCCTTCCTCAGGAAACCTTGGGCTTTCGACGGAGGGGATTCTCACCCCTCTTTTCGCTACTCACACCGGCATTCTCACTTCCAAGCGCTCCACGGCTCCTCACGATACCGCTTCACTGCTGCTTGGAACGCTCCCCTACCATCCCTTACGGGATCCATAGCTTCGGTGGTATGTTTAGCCCCGTTACATTTTCGGCGCGGCGTCACTCGACTAGTGAGCTATTACGCACTCTTTGAATGGTGGCTGCTTCTAAGCCAACATCCTAGTTGTCTGTGCAACGCCACATCCTTTTCCACTTAACATACACTTTGGGACCTTAGCTGATGGTCTGGGCTGTTTCCCTTTCGACTACGGATCTTATCACTCGCAGTCTGACTCCCGAGTACAAGTTGCCGGCATTCGGAGTTTGACTGAATTCGGTAACCCTGTGGGGGCCCCTAGTCCAATCAGTGCTCTACCTCCGGAACTCTACACCTCGAGGCTAGCCCTAAAGCTATTTCGGGGAGAACCAGCTATCTCCAGGTTCGATTGGCATTTCACCGCTACCCACACCTCATCCCCGCACTTTTCAACGTGCGTGGGTTCGGACCTCCAGTCAGTGTTACCTGACCTTCATCCTGGACATG